>NZ_CP150339.1:11262500-13559754 GCF_051474665.1 Sorangium sp. So ce394 | reverse complement strand
CGCTGCTCTGAAGTCCGCTCCACGAAAATAGGTTTCGGGGGCGACCGAAGAAACCGTCGCCCCCAACTTATCCACAGGTCTCCCAGCGAGGACTCGCCTCTAACTTCTGGAGATCACTGTGTTATTCTGAATGTAATCGAACGGCGTGTCGACTTTTCAACAGTCCGCCCACGTCCGCTTCGCCCTCGGGAAATCGTCCGCATGCCTCCATGGAATGCGGGGGGATGGTACGGCCCCACTGCACCGGCGCTCGGCTCGGCATCCGCCGAGCACACCGATCGAGGTGGGGGTGCAACCGTCGCGTCGAGGTCCATTGCATTGGAAGACAGATCGGCACAGCCGTCCCCCATACCGCCTCACAGAGCTCGGTAGCCCGCAGCGCCCCTTTCGGGGCCACCCTTTGGAGGACCCGGTGCGGCGCAGGACCGCCCCGAGGACGAATCCGAGGTAGCACCGGGTGAGTCCGGGCGTCTATGCCCAACTGCGAAACCTGACTCAAGTATCGAACTTCATTGGCTTAATTTCAGTCCCTGGCGCACTGCGAAAACGGCTTCGCGGCCCCCGCGCTCTGCCCTCCGGACACCAGGCGCCAAAACTCCCGACGCGGGTCGGTGATTTTCACGACGCGCTCACGATTGCAGAGCAAAACCCGCTCATCTCGTCGTCAAGAGGCTAAAGGCAGCTGATTTTCCAGCTTTTTTGGGAACGCGGAGGTCGTCCAGCACAGACCGACCGGCGCGAGGCGTTCTCGGGGGGCCGAGAATTTGTCCCCAGGGCCTCGGTCTGAGGTATGGCGAAGCGATGCGGTCGGGGATCCGGTTGACAAGGGGGGCCCTCCTGGCGCAGCGGCCGTCGCGCCGGGCGGCGTCGACGACCGCCGCGCGGGCCATGGCCTTCTCCGCTGCAGGCGCGCTCGCGCTGGCGGCGGCCGCGGGGCCGGCGGCGGCCGAGGAGCTGCCGCCGCAGCTCGCCTACGCCTACGGAGAGAACGAGACGCCCCGCGCCGCGGCCCTCGGCGGCGCGCTGCGCGCCCTCGGGAACGGGACGTCGGCCATCTTCCTGAACCCGTCCGCCATGGTGGAGACCCGCGTCTACCACCTCCAGGCGCTCTTCCAGGGCAGCCCGGAGGCCGAACGCCACGCCTACGGCGGCGTCGTCGTCGACTCGGTCACGGGGAACCTCGCGGGCGCGCTCTCCTTCGTCGGGGGCTACGTCGACATGGGCGAGGGCGGGCTCAGGCGCTCCTACCTCGACGCGCGGGCGGCCCTCGCCTACCCGATCACCGATCGCATCTTCGTCGGGGTCACCGGCCGCTACGCCAAGATCACGCAGGACGGCACCCGCGGCGGGCGGTGGCTCGACGCCGGCCCGGTCTCCGGCGGCCTGCGCGACAAGGACGACGCCGTCGTGAGGACGAACGCGGCCGGCGAGGCCGAGAGCATCCCGGTGGGGCGCCACTCCTTCGTCAACGAGTTCACGTTCGACGCCGCGCTCACCGTCAAGGCGACCGACAACCTCTACATCGCCGCCGTCGGGCAGAACCTCACCTTCCCGGACCACGGGCTGCTCCCCACGACCGTCGGCGGCGGCGTCGGGTTCGGCACCGACGACTTCTCGATCGAGGTCGACGGGCTCGCCGACCTCCACTCCTACCGCGAGACCTCGTACCGCCTCATGGCGGGCGGCGAGTACCTCGTGGCCGATCGCTTCCCGCTCCGCGCCGGCTACCGCTTCGACCAGGGCGCAGGCCAGCACGCGCTGTCGCTCGGCGCCGGCTACGTGGGCACCCAGTTCGCCGTCGAGGGCACCGTGCGGCGGGCGCTCGCCAGCGGAGGACCCACCACGTTCGTGGTCGGGCTCTCGTACCACCTCGAGTCGAGCGGGCTGACCCGCGCGCAGTCCGAGGGCCTGTAGCCCGCCTCCGTCGCGAGGGCTCCGCGCCGGGGCGCGACGGCTGGCCGCCGCCGCCGCCCGCCTCCCCCTTCTCGCCGCGCCGCGCCTGCTCTAGGTCGGCCCTGCGTGCTGTGCCTGACCCTACCGACCGATCCACGCTGGGCTGACGTGGCGCTCGCCGACCTGCCGGCGCTCCTGACCGACCACGCCCACTGCGAGATGAAGGCGGCGTCGAACGCGCTGTCCCTCGCCGCGCGCTGGCCGTCGATGCCGCGCCTCGCGCGCGCGCTCGTCGACCTCGCCGAGGAGGAGCTCCGGCACTTCCGCGCGCTGCTCGACGTGATCGAGCAGCGCGGCCTCGCGCTCGGCAAGCCGGAGACCGACGTCTACGCGAGCGAGCTGCGCAAGGCGGCCTCCACCACCTGCGCACGCAACGCGAAGGCCGCCCTGGTCGATCGGCTGCTCGTCGGCGCCATCATCGAGGCCCGCTCCTGCGAGCGCTTCCGCCTGCTCGCCGACGGGCTCGCCGCGCGCGCGCACGAGCTCGCGCCGCTCTACGAGGAGCTCTTCGCGTCCGAGGCGCGGCACTACCGGACCCTCGTCGATCTCGCCGTCGAGGTCGCCGGCGACGAGGTCGCGACGCGGGCGCGGCTGGCCGAGCTCGCGCGCGCCGAGGGCGAGATCGCCGGGCGGCTCGGGACGGCACCCGCGGTGCACGGGTAACGGGGGTAGATGCGCATGGAGATCGATCTGCTCCGCCTCGATCGGGACGTCGCTCGAGCGGCGCGCGCGCTCCGCGCGGCGCTCGGCGACATCACCCGGCGCGGTCCGGCCCCGCCCGCCGAGGACCAGGGCGGCCCGAGCGCCGCCGAGGCGCGGGCCCGGCTCGAGAACCCGCTCGAGCCGTTCCGGCGCGCCAGCGCGCGGTCGACCTACCTCGAGCTCACCGGCAAGACCCCCGGCCTCGGCGCGGAGCTCGGGCTCGCGAGCCCGACGGCGGCCGCCGCGCCGGACCCGACCGGCCTCGCGGCCCCGCTCGCCGACTGGGTCTACACGCTCACGCTGGAGCGGGTCGTCTGGCCCGACCGCGTCCGGCTCGCCGCCGCCTGGCACGCGGCGTCGCTCACGATCGATCTGCCCGAGCCGGCGCGGGTGTCGCCGCGCGAGGCGCGGCTCCGGCTGCTCGCCGATCCGACCGACGCCGGACGGCAGACCTTCGCGGAGGTGCTCGCCCGCGGATCCGGCGCGGTCGCCGACGCCGCGCGCATCCTCGTCGAGCGGCGGCACGAGGCGGCGCGGCTGCTCGCGGAGGAGGGCCTGCGCGCCATCGAGATCCCCTGCGACCCCCCGGACGCCGCGATCGCCGCCGCCGAGGCGCTGCTGCGCCGGACCGAGCCGATGATGGAGCGCGCGCCGACCTGGTACGGCGCGCTCGGGCGCGCCGTCGGCCGCGACGCGGCGTCGGGGTGGCCGGCGCGGCTCAGCCCGCGGTGGATCGAGGAGCTGTTCCGCGCGACGAAGCTCACCGAGGGCCTCGCGATCGATCTCGGGCCGCTGCCGCGCCCGCTCGGCGCCGCCTCGTTCGCGCGCGCGCTCGCCCGCTTCGGCGCGGCGCTCGCGCGAGCGTCGGGGCGCGGGCCATTCGCGCTCGCCCGCGCGCCGTTCGATCTCCGCGAGGCGCGCCGCGCCGCGCTGTTCGGCGGCCTCGTCGCCGATCCCGTCTTCTGCGCCCGCGCGCTCGGGCTCGGCCGGGGCCGCGCGCTCGATCAAGCGCGCGCGACCGCGCGGAGCCTCCTCCTCTCGATCCGCCTCGACGCCGCGACCGTGGCGCTCGTGTTCCGCTCCGGCCAGGACGGAGGCGGGCACGTGCTGCTCCGGGGCGCGCGGGACCGCAGGGATCGCTTCGAGGAGGTGACCGCGCGCGCGCTCGGCGCGCCGATCCCGGGAGCGCTCGCCGGGGTCCTCCCGGCGCTCGATCCCGGCGCGACCGCCCGGCTCGCCGGGGCGGTCCTCGCCGCGCGCGATCGCCGCGATCTGATCGAGCGCTTCGACGAGGACTGGTTCCGCAACCCGCGCGCGGCCGAGGCCCTCCGCGACGACGACGGCGCGCCGAGGTCGACGGCGTCGCGGCGCGCGAGCGAAGCCGATCTCGAGGCGGGCCTCGGCGAGCTCGTGCGCGCGCTCGCGAGCCTCTAGCGTCCGGTCCAGCGCGCAAAAAACGCGCGCTCGGAGCGGCCCGATCGCGCCGGCGAGCGGGCGCATCGAGCGGCGAACGCGAGGGGCGCGCAAGCGCTGCGCGGCGCGAAGAGGCGGGCCGGCGGCCCTGCCGAGAGCCCTTCCAGCTTTGACTGACACGTGCTAGGTGCCGGCTCGCGAAATCGCCCCCCTCCGGGGCGCGCGGCGAGCAGCTCCCGCTGCGCCGCCCTCGTCGCCGAACAAGCACCCGTGAATCCGAACGCAATGCACCCTCTCCTCGCGTCCGGCGCCAGCGCCATCTCCGTCGACTTCGATCTGACGTTCCTGGCGCAGGTCGTCCTGTTCTCGACGTTCGTCGTCGTGCTCAAGCCGCTGCTGTTCGATCCGCTGCTCCGCGTCTTCGAGGAGCGCGAGCGGCGCACCGACGGCGCCAAGCGGGAGGCGCGCGAGATGGACGAGCGCGCGGGCGAGCTGCTCACCCGCTACGAGGCCGAGATCGAGAAGGTCCGGCGCGAGGCCGGGGTCGAGCGCGAGCGGCTCCGCGCCGAGACCGCGAAGATCGAGGCGCAGATCATGGCCGAGGCCCGCGCCGAGACGGCGCGCATCCTCGAGGACGGCAAGGCGAAGATCGCGGCCGAGGTCGCCCGCATGCGCGGCGAGCTCGCCGCCGCCCAGCCCGCGCTCGCGGCGGAGATCGCCGCCAGCATGCTCGGCCGCGAGGTGCGCCAGTGAAGAAGACGCTCCGCCGCTCATCGCTCGCGCTCGGCCTGGCCGCGGCGCTCACCGCGGGCACGGCGCTCGCGCAGCAGCCGGCCGCGCAGCCGCAGCCCGCCGCCCAGCCCGGGCTGCCGCCCGGGCACCCGCCCGTCGGCGCGCAGCCGGCGCAGCCCGGCGCGGCCCAGCCCGGCGCGGCCCAGCCGACGCCCCGCCCGCGCGAGGCGCAGCCCGGCCGGCCGCTCGGCCCGGGCGGGCGCCCGCTCGTCCCGGGCCACGGGCTCCGGCCGCAGCCGGGCATGCAGCGCGCGCGCACCGCGCCGCCGGAGACCACGGAGCACGCCTCGCACGGCGAGGAGCACTGCCCCGGCCACGGCCCGACCGATCCGCCGCCCCACGTCAACTGGTGGCACGGCCTCATCGGCGTGAACAACGAGGCGGCCGCGAAGGGCGGCATCAACGCGCTGCTCTGGCGCTACCACAACGAGCAGAACCCCTGCGATCCGAAGAACGAGCCGCCGCCGTTCCTCGCCTCGGTCCTCAACGTCAGCCTCCTCGCGTTCATCATCTACCGCTTCGGGCGGAAGCCGATCGCCGAGGCGCTGAAGAAGCGCAAGCAGACGATCACGCAGGAGCTCGACAACGCCTCGCGCCTCAAGGAGGAGGCCGAGGAGCGGCTCGACGAGTACGAGGACAAGCTCACGCGGCTCGAGGAGACGCTCGCGGAGCTCAAGGCCGAGCACGCGGCGCAGGCCGAGCGCGAGAAGGCCCACGTGCTCGCCGAGGCGGAGCAGCGCCGCGTCCGGATGCGGCGCGACGCCGAGTTCCGCATCGAGCAGGAGCTCAAGGCGGCGCGCGCCATGCTCCTCCAGGAGGCGGTGCAGAGCGCCGTGGCCGCGGCCGAGGAGCTGCTCCGGCAGCGCGTCGGCCGGGAGGACCTCGAGCGGGCCAACGAAGAGTACCTGAAGGCCATCCCCGCGGCCGTCTCCGCCGGCGCGACCCGCCGCGGGGCCCAGACCACCGGAGCAGCGATATGAGCTACGAGGCCGTCGCCCGACGCTACGGGCGCGCGATCTTCGAGATCGGCAAGGAAACCGGCACCCTCGCGGCCCTCGCCAGGGAGATCGGGGACGCCAGCGCGACGTACGCGGCGAGCGAGGAGCTCCGCCTGGTCCTCGACAACCCGCTCATCCCCGAGGCGCAGCGCGAGGAGCTGCTCCGCGAGATCGGCGCCCGCGCCGGCTTCTCGGAGGTGACCAAGAACACGCTGCTGCTGCTCGCGCGCAGGCGGCGGCTCGCGGCGCTGCCCGAGATCTCCCGGCAGCTCGCGCTGCTCGTCGATCAGGAGCAGAACGTCGCCCGGGCCGTGGTCACGAGCGCGGGCCCGCTGACCAGCGATTACCTCGACCGCCTCCGGGCCGAGCTCGAGAGGGCGACCGGCCGGAAGATCTCGATCACCCACAAGCAGGATCCCTCGCTCATCGCGGGCGTGGTCACCCAGATCGACGATCAGGTGATCGACGGCAGCCTCCGGACCCGGCTGTCGGCGTTCCGTGAAAACCTGCTCCGAACCTGAGGGGACGCGAACACGCACCCCTGTTTCCCACGAGGTCGGGGCTCGGCGTTCGCCGACCCCTTGACCTTGACGACGTTGACTCCGAAGCCCAAGCGTCTCCGGACAGAGGACTCCGCATGCAGCTCCGCGCCGAAGAGATCTCTCAGATCATCAAGAAGCAAATCCAGAACATCGACAAGGCCGCCCAGGTCACCGAGACGGGCACCGTGCTCACGGTGGGCGACGGCATCGCCCGCGTGCACGGCCTGAGCCGCGCCATGGCCGGCGAGCTCGTTGAGTTCACCGGCTCGGAGGGCGCCAGCCTGATGGGGCTCGTGCTGAACCTCGAGCAGGACAACGTGGGCGCCGCCATCTTCGGCGATACGAGCCTCATCAAGGAGGGCGACGCCGTGAAGCGCACCGGGCGCATCATGGAGGTGCCCGTCGGCGAGGCGACCCTCGGGCGCGTCGTCAACGCGCTCGGCATGCCGATCGACGGCAAGGGGCCGCTCGAGACGAAGGAGCGCCGCCGCGTCGAGGTGAAGGCGCCCGGCATCATCCAGCGCCAGCCGGTCACCGAGCCGATGCAGACCGGCATCAAGGCGATCGACGCGATGATCCCGGTCGGCCGCGGCCAGCGCGAGCTCATCATCGGCGACCGGCAGGTCGGCAAGACCGCCGTCGCGGTCGACGCGATCATCAACCAGAAGGGCAAGGGCGTCATCTGCGTCTACGTCGCGATCGGCCAGAAGCTGTCGACGGTGCGCCAGGTGGTGGACAAGCTCGATGCGCACGGCGCGCTCGAGTACACGATCATCGTCGCCGCGACGGCGAGCGAGACCGCGCCGCTCCAGTTCATCGCGCCATACACGGGCGTGACCATCGGCGAGTACTTCCGCGACAGCGGGCGCCACGCGCTGTGCATCTACGACGACCTGTCGAAGCAGGCGGTCGCGTACCGCCAGCTCTCGCTCCTGCTCCGCCGCCCGCCGGGCCGCGAGGCGTACCCGGGCGACGTCTTCTACCTCCACTCCCGGCTCCTCGAGCGCGCGGCGAAGATGGCCGACGTCTTCTACGTCGTCTCGAAGGGCACGAAGGTCGAGGGCGGCGACCCGGCGTACCGCGGCGTCGACGGCAAGGCCCACGTCGGGGCGCACGGGATGCACTCGGCGAAGGACTCGCTCTGGAAGACGGTCGACGCGGCCCTCTTCGAGAAGCTCGAGCAGGCGCGCAAGGAAGAGAAGAAGGACGAGATCAAGAAGCTCGAGCAGCAGCTCTCGGATAAGGCGAAGGCGAGCGACTACGAGATCGTCCGCGATCCGAAGTCGGGCGGCTCGCTCACGGCGCTGCCGGTCATCGAGACGCAGGCCGGCGACGTGTCGGCGTACATCCCGACGAACGTCATCAGCATCACGGACGGGCAGATCTTCCTCGAGGCCGACCTCTTCTACTCCGGCGTCCGCCCGGCCATCAACGTCGGCATCTCGGTCAGCCGGGTCGGCGGCAACGCGCAGATCAAGGCGATGAAGTCGATCGCCGGCACGCTCCGCCTCGACCTCGCGCAGTACCGCGCCATGGCGGCGTTCTCGCAGTTCGCCTCGGACCTCGACGCGAAGACCCGCGCGCAGCTCGAGCGCGGCGCGCGCCTCACCGAGATCCTGAAGCAGGGCCAGTACGTGCCGCTCGCCGTCGAGAAGCAGATCCTCATCATCTACGCCGGCACGCAGGGGCTGCTCGACGACCTGCCGGTGAGCTCGCTCGCGCGCTTCGAGGACGAGCTCTACAAGTTCGTCGAGGGCAAGCACCCGCAGATCTTCGCGGACATCCGGGAGAAGAAGGCGCTCGACGACGACCTCAAGTCCCGGATGACGAAGGCGATCGAGGCCTACAAGAAGCGGTTCGTGGTGGACGCGCGCGGCGCCTCGACCGGGGCCGCCGCGGAGGCCGCGGACGACGCGGGCGACGAGGACGAGGAGGCGCCGGCGCCCAAGGCGAAGTCGAAGAACGGGAAGAGCGCCTCGAAGGCCAAGGAAAAGTAGGCAGCCGTGCCCAGCCTCAAGTCCATTCGCAAGCGGATCTCGAGCGTCAAGTCGACGCAGAAGATCACCCGCGCCATGAAGATGGTCGCGGGCGCCAAGCTCAACAAGGCGCAGCAGCGCATCACCGAGCTCCGGCCCTACGCCGTGAAGGTGCAGGAGGTGCTCTGGCAGATCACGCGCGATGCGGTCGCGGCCTCCGCGGCGGAAGCGGCCGCGGCGGCGGGGACCGGGGCGGAAGGCGAGGCGGGCGCGCTCGCCGGGCGGGAGGGGGCGGCGCATCCGCTGCTCGTGACCCGCCCGGAGCGGCGCGTGCTGCTCCTCGTGCTGACGAGCGACCGCGGGCTCTGCGGCGCCTTCAACACGAACATCAACAAGCGCGCCGAGCGCGAGTGGAAGAGCCGGACCGAGGCCGGCCAGGAGGTCCAGCTCGCGGTCATCGGCCGCAAGGGGCGCGACTACTTCAACCGCCGCAACGCGCCCATCCTCGAGTACCTGCCCGGCGTCTGGGACAAGCTCAGCCTGGAGACGGCGCAGGCGGTCGGCGCGAAGATCCTCGCCCCGTTCAACAAGGGCGAGATCGACGCGATCTACCTCGTTTACAACGAGTTCAAGAGCGCGATCACGCAGACCGTCGTCGTCGAAAAGCTCCTGCCTGCCGGCGGGGCGGCGCAGGAGCAGGCGGACGCGGGCGATCACGCCTCGCCCGGGGCGGCCGCGGAGTTCCTCTACGAGCCGGACAAGGGCGCGCTCCTGGAGCGGCTCGTCCCGATGTACGTGGACATCTCGATCCTGCGCGCGCTCTACGAGTCGATGGCCAGCGAGCTCGGCGCGAAGCTCACGGCGATGGACGCCGCGAACAAGAACGCCAAGGAGATGATCGACACCCTGACGCTCGAGTACAACAAGGCGCGTCAGGCGGCGATCACCAAGGAGCTCATGGAGATCATCGGCGGCAGCGAGGCGCTCAAGGAGTAGCGCCGCGCGTCCGCCGGGCCTGCCGGGCCCGGGACGGCTGCCTCGCGGCCGTCGCCGGTCTGCGGCCGGCTCGTCTCTCGGGGCGTCGCCCCGCCCTCTTCCGTCTCAGCAACCGCTCGTCGGGCCGGCAGCGCTGGTCGCTCCTCGCGGCCAGCACTGGCCGAACCGCCCGGGCGACCCCATGGTGTCGGTCCCGTGCTCCAGCCTATCAACCCCGATCATCCGGAGCCGCGCAAGATCGCGCGCGCAGTCGACCTGCTGAACAAGGGGGAGGTCATCGGCTACCCGACCGACACCGTGTACGGGCTCGGGTGCGACCTGATGAACAAGCAGGCGATCGAGCGCGTGTACCAGATCAAGGGGATGCGCCAGAACAAGAACCTCGCGTTCATCTGCCCCGATCTGAGCGACATCGCGCGCTACGCGATCGTCGAGAACCAGGCGTACCGGCTCCTCAAGCGCTACCTGCCGGGGCCGTACACGTTCATCCTGCCCGCGACGCGCGAGGTGCCGAAGTACGTGCACCTCAAGCAGAAGACGGTCGGCATCCGGGTGCCGAACCACCCGGTCGCGCTCGCGCTGGTCCGCGCGCTCGGGCGGCCGCTCATCAGCACCACCGCGGCGCCGCCGGGCGAGGATCCGATCATCGATCCGGGCGAGATCGACGACCGGTTCCCGGGGCTCGCGCTCGTGCTGGACGCCGGGACCGGCGGGTCGGTGCCGACCACCGTGATCGACCTGAGCCAGGGCGACGTGCAGGTCGTCCGCGAGGGGGCGGGGCCGACGGACGAGCTCGTCTGAGGCGGAGCCAGGGGCGCGCGGGGATCCGAGCGGATCGGCCCCCTGGGAGGGAGGCGGTCGCGCGGCACGGCGCGGGGGCCCCGCCGAACTCGCCTGGAACCTCATCCGTCCGGCGCGAGCGCCGGACGAATGAGGTTCCAGGCTCAGACATCGGCCCATCCCCCGCGCCGTGCCGCGCGACCGCCTCCCTCCCAGGGGGCCTGCGGTCTACGCGGACGCCGGGCGAGGCGGCTGCAAACCTTGATGCAAGCGTTGAAACGGGCTTCTCGGTCGACGAGTTGGCCATTTCAAGCCTTGAGATGGGTCACTGGGCGGCCGAGTTGGCCATTTCAAGCCTTGAGATGGGTCACTGGGCGGCCGAGTTGGCCATTTCAAGCCTTGAGATGGGTCACTGGGCGGCCGAGACGGCACTTCAAGCGTTGAAAGAGGCGGCTGCGCCTTGAGGCGCGGCCTTGCAAAGGGGCGACGCCGCGGCTGAGCGCGATCCGTGCGTCGCGCCAGGACCTCCCGGCACGCGGAGCTACGGCTCAGCCCCATCGCGAAGCGCTTCGGGCACCTCGAGCAGGCTGTACGCGATCCCCTCCCGGTCGAGCCGCTCGCGCGCCGTCGCGAACGCGAGCTGGCTGCGGTCGCCGCCGACGAAGCGGCGGCCGAGCCGCGCCGCCGCGACGAGCGTGGTGCCGCTGCCGCACATGAGGTCCGCGACCGTCGCGCCAGGCGCGGACGAGGCGCGGACGATGCGCTCCAGGAGCCGCTCCGGCTTCTGCGTGGGGTAGCCGGTGCCCTCGCGGCGCAGCGGGGTGTTGGCGACCATCCCGGGGATGTCGGTCCACACGCTCCCGAGCCGGCGGCCCTCGTCGGCATAGTACCGGTACGCCTTCCCGCCGAGGACCCGCTCGCGGTAGAGCCGGCCGTCCTCGTCGCGGTGCTTGAAATGCATCGCGAGGCTCGTCTCGGCGAACGGCTCGCGGAGCATCGGATCCGCGGCGTTGTAGACCACCTGGCCGCGCTCGCCCGCCGCGCGGGCATAGAGGAGGATCGTCTGGTGCGTGACCGAGAACCCGCGCGCGCCACGGCCGCCGTTGCCCGGCGCCCAGATGATCTCGCCGAGGAACGCGCCGCGGCCGAAGAGGCGATCGCACGCGACCTTCGCGTCGTGGACCGCGCGGTGATCGAGGTGCAGGTAGAGCGTCGCGCCCTCGGCCATGCGGTCGCGGATGGCCTCGAGGCGCGGGGCGAGCATCGCGACGAGCGCCTCGGCGCCCGCGCGATCCTCGTACGCGTCCGGGCCGCTCTCCGGCCGGCGACGCCCGCGCGCCTGGCCGCGCGCCGCCCGCGCGGCCATCGTCGTGCCGACGCCGAAGGGAGGGTCGAGGTAGACGAGATCGAACCGCACGTCGGCAGGGAGCGCCGCGCAGACGTCGGCCGCGTCGCCCAGGGCGAGGAGGTGGCTCACAGCGCGCTGTCGGGGGCGGCCACGCGGGAGCCCGCAGCGGCACCCCCGGGCAGGAGGTCGTCGAGGATCGCGGCGGCGAGGTCGACGTCCGGCGGCGGGACGAGCTGCGGGACCGCAGGCAGCCACGGCCAGTACGGTCCGCCGCCGAGGCAGCCGGAGAGGAACGCGTCCGGCGTGCACGCGACGCGGAGGTGGAGGTGATCGGCGTGCGCCGTGCTGTCGCCCGGCTGGAGCAGCACGCTCTCGGCGACCCAGACGAGCTCCGGGTCCTCGCCGAGCGCGCGGGCGTACTCGATGATCAGCGCCTCGAGCCAGCGGGCCACGAAGAGCCACTGGACGTGCGCGTCCGGCGAGCGGACGAGCGACTTCACGAGCAACCACTCGCGCTCGACGTCGAGGCGGACGTACTCGTCCGCGTCGGACGACGCGGACGACATCGGCGCCGCGCCGCCGCCGGCGATCCGCGCGAGCCCGTCCGGCCCGAAGTCGATGAAGCCGGGCGAGCGCACCGGGCGGCCGTCCGGGGTGAGCGCGTAGAGCAAGAGGTCCGCGTCGCGCCCGGTGCGGTGCGACCGGTGCCCGCGGGCGGCGCCGCCGTAGCGCGCGGAGAGATCGCCGACGAGGAGCGGCTCGCCGCCCGGCCGCGCCCGCGCCACCTCGGCGGCGGCCCGCTGGACGGCGGCGACCAGCCCGGCCGTCCCCCACCGGACGCCGTTGCTGCGGAGCAGCCGGTAGCCCTCGCCCTGCCTCGGGAGCTCGACGGCGTCGGTGATGACGCCGTGGTGCGGCACGCCGATGGAGCCGCGGAGCGCAGGGGCGAGCGGCGTGGGAGACGCGCCGACGCAGGCCGCGCAAGAGAGCGCGACGAGCGCCAGCAGGAACAGGGTGAGGAGGGCACGGCTTCGCATGACGAGACGACGATCGGGCGCGCCGCCGGCCCCCGCCGCGCCGGCCCGCGCTTGCGGCCCGCGGCGACGCCCCGGCGTCGCTCCTGCCGCGATACCCTCGCCGGCGCCGGAGGGAAAGTTCTCGAGGACGCGGCCCCGCCCGCCGCGCCCGCGCACTCCGGCCGGCGGCAGGGGCGGGGCCGGACCCGCGCCGCAGCAGGGGCGGCGCCGGTCCGGCGCGCGCCGCAGCAGGGGCGGCGCCGGTCCGGCGCGCGCCCCCTGCCCTCACGCCGCGATCAGCGCTAACACCCACCGCCCATGGAGCCCAACCACCGCGCCCCCCAGGGGAACACGAGCGCGGATCGACGCCCGCCCACGCAGGATCGACGCCCGCCCACGCCGATGGGGGACCGGCGGCCGGACGCGGAGGAAGAGCCCGAGGGCGTCGCCTGGAAAGGGGCGCTCGCCGTCGCGCTCGTCGTCGGTGGCCTCGTCGTGTGGCGCGCCTGCTCCACCCCGGATCGCGCCGCGAGCGACGCCGCCGCGCGGCCCGGCGCGAGCGCCGCGGCGCCCGCGGCGAGCGATCCGGCCGACCCCGCGGCGGCGCCGCAGCCGCCTTCGCCGCGCTGCGCGGCCGCGGGCGCGGCGCCGTTCGTCATCGGCGACGCGCCGCCGGCCCCGCGCGCGCCCGACGGCGCGGGGGGCGGCGAGGCGGAGGGCGCCGAGGACCTCGCGCCGTTCGCCGTCGAGGTCGGCCGCGGGACGACGTTCTCCGGCGGGTTCGCCGTGGGCGCGCAGCGGGAGGCGGAGGGCGGGACCGTCGCGATGGTGGCCACGCTGTCGGCCGACGGCGCGCAGGGGAAGCTCGTCCGGCTCGCGCGATCGCGCGGCGACATGGATCCGCCGGTCGTCACCGGCGCGGGCGGCGCGATCCTCGCCGCGATGCTCGAGCCGAACGCCGGCGGGCGCGCCATCAAGGTCGCCAGGATCGAAGGGGAGCACGTCACCTGGGGGGCCGAGCTCGCCGAGGGGCGCGACGAGTCGCTCGCGCTCGACATCGCGGCGTCCGGCGAGCGCGCGGTCATCGTCTGGGACGACGTGACCCGCGACGGCAAGCGGTCGCGGATCATGCTCGCCTCCGCCGACGTGGGCACGCTGCGCTCGGTCACCTCGGCCCGCCCCGTCTCGCAGCCGAGCACCGACGCCGAGATGCCGCGCGTGATCGGCCGGCCCGGCGGCTACTGGCTCGCGTACGTCGCGCGCGCCGAGGAGCCGGCGCGAAAGGCCGCGGAGAAGCCGACCGACGGCAACGAGGACACCGAGGCGGCGGGCGAGACGATCACCCACCAGTGGCTCGAGGTGGTCCCGCTCGACGAGGCCGGCGCGCTCACGTCCACGCCGCGCGCGATCACGCCCAAGGACGGGCACGTGCTCGCGTACGACCTGACGCTCGCCGGCGACGACGGCCTCCTCCTGGCCTTCCGCGACGACGACACCCCGAGCGGCTCGATCGGCGGGCGCATCAGCGCCGTGCTGGCGCGGCTCGGCGGCGCCAGCGAGCCGCGCGTGCTCGTCGGCGGCGATCGCGAGCAGGACGCCCCGCCGGAGGCGGCGCTGGGCGTGGGCGCCGGGGTCCCGGCGCTCCTGCCCGGCGTCCGGGGGCAGGGCGACGGCGCCGCCGCGTGGCTCGCGATCGCGAACGCCTCGGGGCCGACGCAGCTCGCGGCGCTCACCGCGCGGGGCGAGCTCGCCGGCGGGCTGCACGCGGAGCCGGCGCTCGGGCGCGGCGAGCCCATCGCGGCCTCCCAGGAGGCGCTGCTCGTGGCGCACCCGGCCGGAAAGGCGATGAAGCTCGGCCTGCTGCGCTGCGGCTTGACAGCCCCATCCAACAAGTAAACCCGCGCCGGATCGGGGAGCGCGCCGGCGCTCGAAAGAGGAGCGCGCGTGGCTCGCGCAGGCACCTGGACTGTGGATTGAGGGCGCGCGGATGTGTAGCATCCGCGACGGTGGCCCACGGGGACGATCCGCAAGAGGGAGCGTCGCGCCGGCCTGGCTTGCCCAGCTTGCCCGGAATGCCGGACCAAGCTGGCTGGGAAGCCAACGCCGACAACGCTCAAATGACGCGCGCGAGCGCGCAACCTTTGTCCGGCGCGAAGACGCTGCTCGTCGGCACAGGCACGCCGAAGCTCGGCGCGCTGCCGAACGCGAACGCGCCGCCGGGCGGTGAGCCGTCGCCGGGCGCGAGCGCGCCGGCAACGGCGACGCCGCTGCCGAACGCGAGCGCGCCGGCGACGGCGACGGCGACGCCGCTGCCGAACGCGAACGCGCCGGCGACGGCGACGCCGCTGCCGAACGCGAGCGCGCCGGCGACGGCGACGGCGACGCCGCTGCCGAACGCGAACGCGCCGGCGACGGCGACGCCGCTGCCGAACGCGAACGCGAACGCGCCCGCGACGGCGACCCCGCTGCCGAACGCCAGCGCGCCCGCGACCGCGAGCCCGCTGCCGAACGCGAGCGCGCCGCTGCCGCCGAACGCGCCCGCGGGCGCGGGCGCGCTGCCGCCGCCGAACCCGCTGCCGCCGCCGAGCGTGCCGCCGCCGGGACCGAACCGGACGCCGGTCCCGAGCGCGCCCCCGCCCGTACCGAGCCGGCCGCCGCCGCTGATCCGCCGCAAGGACGGCAGCGTCGCGACCGGCCCGCTGCCGCCGCCGCTGGCGCCGCCGTCGAGGCCACCGCCGCCGCTGCCGAGCAGCGCCCCCAAGGCGCCGGCGTCGGCGCCGGGCTCCACCCGGACCGGCGCTCCGCCGCCCGCGCCGCGCGGCGACGTGCCGCCGCCGGCCCGCGTGCCGCGCGTCCCGGGCCAGCGGCCGCCGAGCCCGAACCGCCCCCCCGGCAAACCGGCGCCGGGCTCGCAGCCGGGCGCGCCCACCCAGACGTCGCCGGCGACCGTCAACTTCGACGCGAGCACGACGCCGATGCCCATCTCGGTCGACCCGACCGCGACGCCGATGCCCATCTCCGTCGAGCCGAGCTCGTCGCCGACGCCCATCTCGGTCGAGTCGATCGAGCCGATCGCGGTGCTCGAGCCCGCGCCCGACTCGGCCGCCGCGCCGGCGCCCCCGGCTGCGCCCGCTCTGGCCGCGCCGTCGGCTGCGTCCGCGCCGGCCGCGCCGCCCGCTCTACCCGCGCCGTCGGCTGCGTCCGCGCCGGCCGCTCCGGCCGCGCCGGCCGCCCCGCCCGCGCCCCCCGCTGCGTCCGCTCCAGCCGCCGCGTTCGCGCCGGCCGCCCCGGCCGCGCAGGCCATCCCGCCCGCGGCTGCGTCCGCGCCGGCCGCCGCGCCCACGCCCCCCGCCCCGCCCGTCCAGCCGTCTCCGGCGACGGCGCGCTCGGCCGCCAGCCCGCCGGCCCCCGCGACGCCGCGCTCGGCCGCGAGCGCGCACGCGCCGGCCCCGCAGAGCCCTCAGGCCGCGCACATCGCCGCGCCGGACCCCGTCGCGGAGCTCCAGCAGCGCGCCGAGCGGCTCAAGGCCAGCGATCCGGTCGGCGCGGCGCGCGCCCTCGTCGAGCTCGGCATCCACGAGGAGCGGGTGCTCAGGGACACCGCCGCCGCGCGCCGCTCCTACGAGCAGGCGCGGCAGCTGTCCCGCACGCTCGAGCCCGCGGTCTCGCGCGTCCATCGCCTGCTCAACGCGCGCACCGAGCTCGCCTTCGCGCTCGAGGTCGTCGACGACAAGCTCCGCGTCGCGGACACCGACGCCCTCCGCGCCGACCTCCTCGCCGAGCGGGCGCGCCTGCTCCAGGCGCTCGGTCGCACGTCGGAGAGCTGCGACGCCTTCACCGAGGCGCTGCGGCTCGTCCCGCTCCACGCCGCGTCGCTGCGCGGGCTGGAGATCGCCCTCCGCCGCGAGAGCGCGCGCGGCTCCGAGCAGGCCGGGAAGGACCTCGCGGCGCACCTCGATCGCCTCGCCGAAGCCTACGCCCCCGGGCGCGGGCGGCCGGACGGCGACGCCCAGCTCACCGCCTGGGTCCACGTCGAGCGCGCCGCCGTCCTCGATCGGAAGCTCCACAAACCGGAGCTCGCCCTCGCGTCCCTCGAGGGCGCGATCGCGTTCGATCCGGGGCCCGGCCCCGTGCGGGAGGCGCTCCGCCGCCACCTCGTGCACCACGACGGCATCGTCGGCCTCGTCAGCGCGCTCTCCATGGAGGCCGAGCACGAGCGCGACGACGAGCGCGCGTCGCGGCTGCTCTACACGGCGGCGCGGCTGCTCATCGACAAGATCCGCTCCCCCGCCGACGCGGTGCCGCTCTTGACGCGCGCCTCCTTGCGGGCCCCGTCCGGCTCGCCGACGGCGCGGCGCGTGGTCAGCGAGCTGATCCGCCTGCTCGAGGCGAGCGGCGCGCTCGAGCTCGCCGCCAGCGTGCGCCAGAAAGAGCTCGCGCTCCTCACCGACAACGAGGCGATCGTCCACGAGCACGTCCGCCTCGCGGAGCTCTACGACACCCTCGGCAACGCGGAGCAGGCCGCCCTCCACGCGACGCGCGCGCTCGCGCTCGACCCCGACGACAGCTCGACGCGGGAGCGGCTCGACCGCGCCCTCCAGCGCCTCGGCCACCACGCCGAGCGCGTCGAGGTGTGGACCGCCGTCGCCAACGCGGACCGGCCCACGCACGTCCGCGTCGCGGCGCTCCTCCGCGCCGCCGACATCTCCGAGCACCACCTGAAGCGGCGCGACGAGGCGCTCGCCATCCTGCGCGCCGCGTGGGCGATCGACCCGGGCAACGGCGCCGTCTTCGACGCGCTCTCGGCGCTGCTCGCGCCGGATCCGCTCGCCGTCGAGGAGGATCCGCGCGGCGTGCAGGCGCGGCTCGACCTCTACACGCAGGCCGCCAGCGCGACGGACGACCCCGCGCGCAAGATCGGGCTGCTCGAGAAGCTCGTCTCCATCTGGGAGGACGAGCTCGCCCAGCCCGCCCGCGCCATCGAGGAGATCGAGAAGATCCTCGAGATCGACCCGGAGCGGCGCGCCGCGATCCTCGCGCTGCAGCGCAACGCCATGCGCGCGGGCGACGCGCAGCGGCTCGCGCGGGCGCTCTGCGCCGAGGCCAACCTCACGGGCAGCCCGGTCCAGCAGCGCCGGCTCCTCCTGCGCGCCGCCGAGGTCACCGAGCTCAAGCTCGGCGATCGCGATCGGGCCTCGTCGCTCGTCGACCGCGCGCTCGCGATCGATCCGGCCGATCCGGACGCGCTCCGCGCGCGCTTCCGCCTCGACGAGCGCGCCGGCCGGTACGAGGAGGCGCGGCGCGCGCTGGTCAAGCTCATCCAGCGCGACCCCGCGGCAGACGCGGCGTTCAGCCTCTGGATCGAGGTCGCGTCGCTCGACGAGCGGCGCCTCAAGCGGCCGCACAGCGCCGTCGAGTCGTACCGGGAGGCGGCGCGGAAGCGGCCGTCGCACCCGCTGCCCCGGATCGAGATCGCGCGGCTCCTCCGCGAGACCGGCAACTACGAGAAGCTCGTCGAGGTGCTGAGCTCGCTCGCCGACGAGGCGCAGCGGCCCGACGACCACGCCCGGCTGCTCTTCCAGGCGGCCGAGGTGCAGGAGCTCGCGCTCGGCCGCGATCAGGACGCGCTGCGCCTGCTCGCCCGCGCCGACGCCGCGCTCGCCGGGGGCCAGCCCGATCCGGCGATCCTCGACGCCATGGAGCGCATCTACGTGCGCGCCGGGGGCGCCGGCTTCGGCGTGGGCATCGGCGCGCCCGCCGCGCACCGGCCGACGACCGGCGCGCGCGCGCCCAGCCTGCCGGGGATGTCCCACTCCATGATCGCGAGCGAGCTCGCGGGGCTCTACGCGCGCTGGCTCGAGCGCAAGCCGCCGGCGCTCGTCGATCACGCGCTCCGGATCTCCCTCGCGCTGGTCCTCGCGGAGAACAGCCCGCGGCAGGCCATCGAGATCCTGGAGGGGCTCGTCGCCGTCGTGCCGAACCACGTCCCCGCGCTCCGCATGCTGGAGCAGCTCTACCGGCTGCTCGAGGCGCCGACGTCGCTCGCGACCGTCCTCCGCGCCGAGGCCGAGGTGTTCACCTCCGCGTCGGCGCGCGGCGGCGCGCTCTGGGAGCTCGCGTCGCTCGAGGAGCAGCTCGGGCCGGGCGCCGCGCTCGAGGCGCTCGCGCGCATCGTCAAGGAGGCGCCGCGCGACGCGGCCGCGCACCTGTCGATCCTCCGCATCGCCGGCAAGAACGGCCCGTCCGATCCGGCCGGGGCGCGGGTCGAGGCCCTCTTCGCCAGCGCCATCCGCGACAGCCGGGAGCTGACCGCCGATCCCACCGCCCGCGCGCTCTACTTCATCGAGGAGGCGCTCCTCGCGGAGGCGCAGGCCGACGCGGACCCCGCCGCCGCGCGCGCCGCGCTCGCCGGCTTCCAGAGCGCCCTCGCGCTCTGGCCGGAGAGCCTCCTCGCGGCCCGCGGGCTCGACCGGCTCGCGCAGCGCCTCGGCGATCGCGCGAGCGTCATCGCCGCGCAGCTCGCGCTCGCCGACCTCGTCCTCGGCGAGCCCGCGCGGGCGATGCACCTCGTGCGCGCGGCGGAGCTCACCGCCGAGGAGGCGTCCCCCGAGGGCGCCGCGCGCGCGCTCGAGCTGTACGAGAGCGCGCTCCGCGCGGACCCGGGCTGCGTCGCCGCGGCGCGCGCGCTGGCCCAGCGGCTCGCGGGCGACCCCCAGCGGCTCACCGACCGCCTCGGCGAGGCGCTCGGCAAGGCCACGAGCCGCGAGGCGATCTCGCTGCTCGGCACCGAGATCGCCCGGTCGGTGCTGCAGCACCACGGGCGCCCGGGCGCGATCGACCCGGGCGTGGGCATCGCGGCCGTCCGGCGCGTCATCGCGACGATCCCGAACGACGCGTCGGCGCAGCTCCTCCTCGCCCGGCTGCTCACCGCGCAGCGCGTCTGGCTGGAGGCGCGCGACGCCCTGAAGCGCGCCGTGGGCGCGGCGGCCGACGCCGAGACGAAGATCGCGGCGCAGTTCCTGATCGCCGATCTGTACGAGGGGCCGCTCGCGAACCCGGCGCTCGCCCAGGACGCGCTCCAGGCGGTCCTGTCGATCGACGCGCAGAACCGGCCCGCGCTGGAGCGGCTGCACAAGCTCGGCGTCGCGCGCGGCGATCACGCGCTCGCGCTGCGCGCGCTCGGGCGCCTCGTCGAGCTCTCGACCGACCCGGGCGCGCGCGTCGAGGCCGCCCTGCGCCTCGCCGACGCCTACCGCGACGCCGGCGACAACGCGGGCATGGTCCGCACGCTCTGCGAGGCGATCGTGAGCTCGCCGAGCAGCGACACGCGCGGGTGGACGGCGCTCGCCCGCCTCTACCGCGTCGACACGAGCGAGGGCGCGGCGGCGTACGCCAAGGCGCTCGCGCAGCTGATCGAGCTCGCCGGCGCCCGCCGGGTCTCGCCCGATCCGCGCTGGCTGACGACGCTCGGCCTGCTCGAGTCGACCCTGCTCATCCGGCCGCGCGACGGGCTCGCGCACCTCCAGCAGGCGGTCGCCCTCCCGGGCGCCCCGCCGGAGTCGCGCACCGCCCTCGGCCGCGGCCTCGAGGCCGCGGGGCGCAACGCGGAGGCGGTCCAGGTGCTGCGGGACGTCCTCACGTCCGACGCGGAGGTGTTGACCCGGCTGCCGGATCTCGGCCCCGCGCTCGCCGCGCTCGAGGCCGCGCTCGCCAAGGACGGGCGCGCCGAGGAGCGGGTCACCGTGGAGGAGGTGCGCGCCTGCCTCGGCGAGGTGTCGCCCGACCGCATGGCCCGGCTCAGGGGCCGGCGCGTCCCCTCGGAGGCGCCGTACGCGGGGGCGTTCGCGGGCCCCGAGATCGGCCGGCTGCTCCTGCCGGAGGCCCGGAGCCCGTGGATCGACGTGGCGCTCGCGATCGCGCCGATCGCCGCCAAGGCGATCCGCTTCGAGCTGAGCAACCTCGGCATCAGCTCGCGCGAGCGGGTCAGCCCGCGCGACAACCACCCGACGCGGCAGCTCGCCGAGCGGGTCGGGCGCGCGCTCGGCATCGAGGCGTTCGAGCTCTACCTCGTCCCGTCGTGGCAGGGCGCCGCCCGCGTCTTCCCGGGCGATCCCCCCGCCATCGTCGCGCCGACGTCGTTCACCGAGCTGCCGGAGCTGGAGCAGACCTTCGCGCTCGCGCGCCTGTTCGCGCGGGTCGCGGTCGGCTTCACGTTCCTCGACGAGATCCCGGCCGAGGCCACCGACGGCCTGCTGCTCGCGTCGCTCCGCACGATCGACCCCGGCTTCGGCTCGGGCGCCGTCTCGCCCGCGCGCGAGCACGCCACCCAGCAGATGCTCCCCGGCGTGCAGCGGGCGATCGGCCGCCGGCAGCGCAAGATGCTCGAGGAGGTCGCGTCGACCGTCAACGTGTCCTACGACGCGCGCGCGTTCGTCATCGGCCTGCGCCGGAGCGAGTACCGCATCGGTTACCTGCTCTCCGGCGACGCGCTCGCCGCGGTCGACTACCTCCGCCGGTACGATCGCGACATCGCCCGCTCGACCGAGGAGCCGCGCCTGCTCCTGCAGCACCCGGTCGCGAACGAGCTCCTGCGCTACGCGCTCTCGGCCGACGCTTACGCCGAGCGCCGCCGCGCGGGCTCGGTGTGGCCGGCCGTCTAGACCTCACCGCCTCATCTCCGACGACAGCGGCGCACACGGGCGCTGCGCCCCTCTCGAACAAGCCCGCTGCGTCTCTCGCGTATTTGTCCGACGTGAGCGGCGTTATCGCGTCCGAGGCGCGCGGCGCCGGCCGCACGGGCGGCGCGTGGTATCCTGTCTCCGCGTGACCAACAACCTGGTCCCGGGCGCCCTGGTGGCGAGTCGCTATCGGGTCGATCGCCAGCTGGCCGAGGGAGGCATGGGGGTCATCTGGGCCGCCACCCACCTCGCGAGCGGCGAGCGTGTCGCGTTGAAGCTGCTGCGTCCCGGCGCGACGGAGGACGCCTCGACCCGCCGGCGCCTGCTCCGGGAAGCGCGCGTGGCCGCCGCGGTCGATCACCCGAGCGTGCCGTCCATCCACGACGTGCTGGAGCTCGACAACGGGACCCCGCTCCTCGTGATGGACCTGCTCGAGGGGGAGTCGCTCCGCGACAGGCTCGTGCGCGAGTCGCAGATCCCCCTCCCCGAGCTGTCGCGCATCCTGCTGCCGGTCATCTCGGCGGTCGGCGCCGCGCACGCCCTGGGCATCGTCCACCGCGATCTCAAGCCCGACAACATCTTCCTGCTCGCCCCCGACGTGGCCGCGCCGCCGGGCGCGCCCGAGGCCGACCCCGGCGCCGGCGCCGCCGACGAGAGCTGCAATGTCGCGCCGGCGCCCTGCGTCCCGGACGACGCGGGCGCTCGGGTCAGGGTGCTCGATTTCGGCATCGCCAAGCTCACGACGGCGCACGGCGTGACCGGCTGGACCTCGGGGCGCACCGGGACCGGCGAGATGCTCGGAACCCCGTATTACATGTCGCCCGAGCAGATCCTCGGCGAGCACGACGTCGATCACCGCGCCGACCTCTGGTCGCTCGGCGTCATCCTCTACGAGTGCCTCACCTCGGTCCGGCCCACCGAGGCCGAGAACATGGGCAAGGTGCTGAAGCGGATCCTGACCGGCGCGATCCGGCCGATCGGGGAGATCGCGCCCGCGCTGCCCGCCGACGTCGCGGCGATGATCGATCGCATGCTGCGCCCGGACCGCGCGCAGCGCCCCGCGGATCTCCGCGAGGTCGGCGCGCTGCTCGCGCGCTACGCGGGCGTCGCGCTCCGCCCCTTCGGCCCTCCCGCGGCGCCGAGGGAGCCCGAGGGCGACGCGCTCGCCCCGAGCGCCCGCAACAGCGACGCGCTCTCGGCCGGCGCCGCCGAGCTGGACGGGGAGGCGTCGACCGCGACGCTGCGCGCGGGCAGCCTCCTGCCGGCGCCGCCGTCGAGCGCTCCGATGTCCGCGCGCCGCGCCGCGGCGGTCGCCCTGGAGGCGCACGGCGGCGCGCCGCCCGCGGCCGGCGACGCCGCCCTCGCCGGCGCGAGCGCGGCCGCCTCGCCGGCGAGGGCGCGCGCCGCGAAGAGCGCGGGGCTCAAGCTGCTCGCCGCCGGCGTGCTCATCGCCGCAGGAGCAGGCCTGTCGCTGCTGCGCTGTTCGACCTCCCGGGCCGAGGAGGCGCCGCGCCTCGTCGCGCCGGCCGCGGGCGCGCCGCGCGACACGGACGCGCCGCCGCGCGCCGAGGTGCGCAAGCCAACTACGGATCAGCCGGAGATGCCTTGAAGGGAACACCCGAAGTTCGGACGTACGGCTCGTCCTGACTGCTGTCGTGACGCGTTGAGACGGCGTTCGGGCAGGGTCGGATTCCTGTTGCGCCGCGCTCCTGAACAGGGTGACGCTCTCTCACCTTCTTAGGAGAGAGGCATGCCTACCGAAGTCATCGTCCGGATCCGTTCCCCCCGCGGGATCGTCGACCTGCCTGGCACGGTGGACGCCGTCGGACCGGCCGCGTCGTCCGCGTTCGAAGAGCGCAAATCCACGCCGGGCATTCACCTGCTGGCGGCGGCGACGAGCGACAGCGACTATGCCATCTCGCTCCAGCCGCCGGTGCCCGCCGAAAGCCTCACGGCCCTGCGGGAGCGCGAGGGCGATGCGGTGCTCGTGATCTTCCCGGGGCGCACGCCGGTGCGCCGGCGGCTTCAGGCCGTGTCGGTCTCGACGGTCGAGGTCGTCCCGGATCCGGGCGTGGCGTCGCAGGCGGCCCCGCTCGATCTGACCGCCGGGCGCGAGGGCGCCGCGCCGCTCTGGCTCCTGCCCGTCGGGGTGTTCAGCACGAGCCCGGCCCTCGGCCTCGACGGGGCCGCCGCCCGGGACGCCCTCGTCACCGCCGCCCGGTGGATCTCGTCGCGGCGGACGAGCACCTTCACCCAGCTCTTCCCGCCGAGCGCGTTCCATCCGGAGGAGCCGGTGCGCAAGGAGCGGCTCTCGGCGGGCCGGGGCATGGCGCTGCTCGATCAGGCGCGGGCGGCGATCGAGGTGGCGGCCGTGGGCGGCGAGGAGGCGAAGCGCGATCCGGTCGGGGCCGCGACCCTCCGCTCGGCGGCGGCGACCGTGCTGTCGCACCTCATCGCGACGTCGCTGGACGACCGCGGCTTCGCGCCGGTCGCCGAGCGCGCCGCCGAGGAGATCTTCGCGCTGATCGAGAAGGAGGCGGGCGACGAGACGGCCCGGCCGGCGCTGCGCGCCCACGCGATTCACCTGCTCCAGCTGCGCGCCCCGGCGCTCACGGGGGCCCAGCAGGAGCGCGCGCGGGGGCTCGTCCGCGGGCTGCTCCGCGAGGCGCCGCCCTACGACGAGCTCACGGGCCCGTGGAGCTTCGCCATCTGCAGCGCCTCGGAGTTCCACGAGGGCGAGTGCCGCATCCTCGTGTCGAAATACGGCTTCAAGCAGATCCCGCTCCCGCCCGAGGCGCCCCCGTCGCCGAGCGGCTGGAGCCCTTACCGCGCCTTCGAGGCCCCCTTCAAGACGCCCGCCGGCGAGCCCATCCGCGTCTTTGCCCGCACGGCCATGCCGCGCGACGAGAACCTCGAGATGGGGATGGAGTTCTTCATCGGGCTGCTCATCAACCGGCACGCCCAGCTCGGCGCCTTCGATCTCCGCGCGGCCGCGGTGAAGGTGCGGCAGGAGGGCTACAAGCTGATGATGAACTCGCAATGCGCGGGGCTCACCACGCGCTTTGCCATCTCCCAGATGTTCCCCGACGCGGACATCTATTCATCGTGGGACTCGACGTATTTCCGGGTCGGGTCGGACGGGGCGGTCAGCTCCTCCGAGGGGCTCGATTGCTTCGTCGCCGCGCTGCGCGGGATGAGCGAGCGCGCGTCGCACGCCGAGCTCGACGCGCGCATCCGGCAGGCGCAGTGGCACCACCCGCAGGCGCAGGTCCCCGGGTTCTCGCAGTTCGTCGGGCCCTCGCACCCGCTCGTCGTCGCCCGCTACTCCGACGTGAACCGCGACGGGCGCGCCGATTATTACGACGGCTTCCTCGACTTCCAGCTCACCGAGATCGCCGAGGACATCGGTGCGTCGATGACGCCGCGCGACCCGGGGGTGAGCGCGTCGCAGATCAGCGGAGACGCCGCGGCGGGCCTCAACTGGGCGGCGGGCAGCATCAACCGCGTGGCGCAGTACTCGGACATCTGGGCCGGGCTCGCGGGCCACAGCGAGCTCTATTATGTCTTCCAGTCCGGCGGCTTTTACAGCCACCGCGAGCCGCCGCACGACGTGCCCACCGGCAAGGCCGCGCAGCAGGATCTCGGGCGCCTCCCGGCGGTCACCCGCTATCAGGAGACCAAGGACGCGCTCGGCGGCCTCTCGGTCGAGGTCATGTTCCACAGCCACCTGAGCCACGCGGCCCAGGAGCTGAAGCGCCTGCTCTGCGCGGCCGACGCGATGCGCCGCGCCTTCGATCTCGGCTACCTCTCGGGCGGAGAGGCGCTGTCGACGCCGCGGGGCCAGCGCTGCGCCATGCTCCTCACGATGGCCGGACTCCTGGAGTTCCCCGCGGATCAGAACTTCATCGACGGCCTGTGGTCGATGGCGCTCAAGGCGCTGCGGCTCCCGGAGGTCTCCCGCAGCACGGTGCGCGCCTGCATCACCGACGAGGATCACGAGATGTCGAACTACTACGGTTCGCGGCGCGGGCTGGGCCAGCTCCTGGCGGCGCTCGAGAAGAGCGATCCGGTGACGTTCGAGCAGCTCGGCACGGACGATCCGCTCGTCGGCCGCCTCGCCGAGCTCGACCTCGGCGCGGCCTGACGCCGGCGCGCGCGCTCGTTGGTCGCTGGACGGGGCGGCGAGCGCGCTCCACGCGGCCAGCGCCGGCGGTTTCGGTCAGGGACGGCCCAGGCGACCCGCACGCGACGATTGCGCCATCGTTGGAGCCATCGCGGCGCGCTCGGCGCGCCAAGCGCGCTCGCGAGCGCGCGGCGGCCACGCGCCGGCGCGATGCTTGAGGCGCTCAGTCCATCGTCGTACAATCGATGGCAATGAGGTCGTTGCAGGCCATCGCTCGGATCGGGCTGAAGCCAGGGGACGATCCGGGGCTGCGCCAGCACAAGGTGATTCTCACGGTCACGGCCGCGCTCAAGGCGGGCGCGTGCCCCGTCTGGGCGATCGCCTATGCGGCGAGCGGGGATGTCCGCTCGGCGGCGATCCCGCTCGGCTACGTGGTTTGCACGGTCCTCAGCCTGGTGCATTTCGCCCGGACCAAGGCGTTCTCGGGCTTTCGCTTCCGCCAGGCGCTGCTCATCTTCGTGCTGCCGTTCCTCATGCACGCGAGCCGGGGCGGGTTCGTCGCCTCGAGCGGCGTCGTCCTGTGGGCGCTCCTCGCGCCGCTGACGTTCTTGCTGTTTCACGGGTCGCGCGCGTCCATCCCGTGGTTCACCGCCTACGCGCTCCTCGTGGTGCTCGCCGGCGCCGTGGATCCGCTGCTCGCGGCGCACGCGCCGCCCACGCCCCCGGCCCTCATCGCCTGCTTCTTCGCGATGAACATCCTCACGGTGTCGGCCATCGCCTACGCCGCGGTGCAGTACTTCGCGCGCCAGCTCGCGGAGGAGCAGGACAAGCTCGCGGAGCTCGTCGCCTCCTCGGCGCAGGCGCTCGACGACGTGGCGACGTGGTCGTCCGCCGCCGCGGCGCAGGTCGCGCAGGCCATCGGGGCGCGCGAGGTCGCGGTGTGGAAGGCCGAGGAGCAGCGGATGGTCAGCCTCACCGAGACCGCCACCGAGGCCCCGCCGGCCGAGGCGCTCCGGCGCGCCGCGCTCGCGAGGCGCTTGCTCCCGAGGTCGTCGGACGTCGTGGTCCCCGTCGTCGGCCTGTCGGGCGACGTCCACGGCGCCCTGGTCGTCGTCGGGAGCAGGGCCGCGTGGAGCGACACGACGAGGCGCCTCGTCGACTCGTTCGCTCATCACCTCGGCAGCGCGCTCGAGCTGTCGCGCCTGCGCAAGGAGCTCGCCAGCGCGGCGGAGCGACGGAGGGCGACCCTCGAGGACATGGTGGGCCGCGGGATCGACGTCCTGCACATGTGCCCGAGCTGCCACCGCTGCTACGACCAGAACGCGCAGCAGTGCAGCGACGACGGCGCCCCGCTGAGCATGCCGCGGCCGTTCCCTTACCGCATCGCGGGGCGATATCGCCTGACCCGGGTCGTCGCGGAAGGCGGCATGGGCCGCGTGTTCCAGGCCCACGACGAGCGGCTCGGGCGCAAGGTCGCCATCAAGGCCATCCGGACAGAGCACTTCCACAACGACGACGTGCGCGCGCGCTTCGAGCGGGAGGCGCGCCTCGTCGCGCGCATCCAGCACCCGTCGGTCGTCGAGGTGTACGACTCGGGCGAGCTCGAGGACGGCTCGCGCTACATCGTGATGGAGTGGCTGGACGGCTGCAATCTGGCGCACGCCATGCGGCACAACGGGCCTGGGACGCCGCCTCAGGTCGCGCTCCTGCTGCGCGAGGGGGCGTCGGCGCTCGCGGCCGCGCACGCGGCGGGGCTCGTGCACCGCGACGTGAAGCCGGAGAACATCCACCTGGTGCCATCGACGTCTCCGGGCGGCTTCCGCGTGAAGATCCTCGATTTCGGCATCGCCAAGGAGATGTCCGCCGACGCCTTCGCGACGTCGACGGGCATGTTCCTGGGGACGCCGCTCTACATGGCGCCCGAGCAGGCGAGCGGCAGGCCGGTGGACGCGCGCTGCGATATCTACTCCTTCGCGTCTGTCGCCTATCAGGCGCTCACCGGGCGGCGCGTCGCCGGCGGAGAGGAGATCTCCACGGTCCTGTCGAGCCTCTCGCGCGACGTCCCGCCGCCGGTCTCGTCGCTCCTCCCGGGGACGCCGCCGGAGGTCGACGACGCGTTCGCCAGGGCGCTCGCGCTCTCGCCCGCCGAGCGCCCGGACAGCGTCGAGGCGTGGGTGAGCTCGTTCGTCGATCGGCTCGACGGGCTGCCCCGGCGCTGCCGGGGCTGGCGCATCTCGGGCGTCACGCACGATCTGGACGACTTCGGCTGCGTCGACACGGTCCGGATCAACGAGCCCGCGGCGAAGCTCCCGTCGGCGGCGCCGCGCGCGTCGTAGCGCGCGGGAACGCGCCGTAACGCGCCGTAACGCGCCGTAACGCGCCGTAACGCGCCGTAACGCGCCGTAACGCGCCGTAACGCACGATGGCCCCGCGGCGCGGGAGGAGGGGCCTTGCAAAGAGGGCCGCGGTGGGGCTATGCCCGGAACGGGACCTCCATGCTGTGCCCTCGCTGCCACCGGCGGTACGCGGACGACCACCGCTTCTGCCCGCACGACGGGGAGAGGCTGGTCCAGAGCCTCGACATCCGGCGGATCCGGGCGAAGCCCACCGAGCACGTGGGCACCGTCGTCGCCGATCGGTACCGGGTGCGGGGGCTGATCGGCAGCGGCGGCATGGCGCAGGTGTTCCTGGCCGAGGACACGCAGGGCGGCGCGCCGGTCGCGCTGAAGCTCCTGGAGCCGAGGTTCCGCCGCGAGCCCAAGGTGAAGGCGCGGTTCCTCCTCGAGGCCAAGGCCGCGGCCACGGTGGCGCACCCGAACATCGTCGAGGTCCTCGACATCGGCCTTCACGAGGGGTCTCCGTACCTCGTGATGGAGTTCCTCTTCGGAGAGTCGCTGAGCTCGATGCTCGTGCGCGAGAAGCGGCTGTCGCCGGAGGCCGGCCTCCCCATCCTCCTGCAGGCCGCCGCGGGCCTCGGCGCGGCGCACCGCGCGGGGATCGTCCACCGCGACGTGAAGCCTGCCAACGTGTTCCTCGTGGGCGAGAAGGGCGACGCCTGGGCGGCCAAGGTCGTCGACTTCGGGTTCGCCAAGCTGTACGAGCACTCGGGGCTCACCCAGGCCGGGGTGACCGTCGGCACCCTGGAGTACATGGCGCCGGAACAGACGATCAGCGACCCGCCCGACGCGCGCACGGACATCTACGGCTTTGGCGTGCTCATGTACCGGATGTTCTCCGGCCGGCTCCCCTTCAGCGTCACGCGGGGCTCCTCCCCGGCGCTCTCGCCGGCCATGGAGGAGGCCATGGTGCTGGCCAATCAGCTCATGACGCCGCCCCCGCCGCCCAACCTGGGCGCGAGCCCGGCGGCGAGGTCGCTCGAGGCGGTGATCCTGAAATGCCTGCGCAAGCGGCCGGAGAACCGGTATGCCTCGATGGAGGCGCTCGTCGAGGATCTCGGCCGGCTCGGCCGGCCGGGCGCGCTCGCGGCGGACGCGCCGATCGCCTCGCCCGACGTGTACGCCGCGCAGACGCCGTATGGAGAGCACGCGGCGCGGTTCCTGTACAAGCAGCTCGGCGGGGTGTACGGCGCAGCGCCGTAGCCGCGACATGCCCCGAGCGCGCCGCTCCGCACGACGCCGCGCCCCCGCGCTGGCCGCCTGCGCCGCCCTCCTTGGCGGGCCGCTCGCCGCGGGCGCGGCGCCGGAAGGCCCGCGCCAGGCCGCCGTCGCCGCGGCGCCGGAGGGCCCGCGCGAGGCCGCCGCCACGGAGCCCGATATCCGCCTCACCCTGCCGTGGCTCCTCGTCCAGCTCGTGCCAAGCCCCGAGCTGTGGATCGGCTCGGGCGAGGCGCATTTCGGGGTCCGCTGGCAGGTGACCCCGCTTCTTTACTCGTTCGGGATGAACCGCAAGCTCTCGCCGTGGCGCGCGTTCGTCGTGGAGCCGCTCACGCGCCACGCCGGCTCGCTCGAGCTCTTCGGCTCTCCCGAGTACATCGCCCGTCCGGGCGCGTTCGGAGAGCGCTGGATCTTCCGGGGCGGCGTCCGCGCCTATTTCCCGCTCCTCCACCGGGGGGATTACCTGTCCTGCTCGCTCGGCGGCTCGGCGATCTACGCGCGCGAGCGGCTGGGCGCCTCGTACGAGGCGGGGATCTATACCCTCTTCGGCGCCCTGGGCGCCCAGGTGACAACCACGCCGACAGCCGCCTTGCGATCGACCACGATCACGCTCAGCATCCGTTATTTCTGACGCCGCGCATGGCTCCGCGCCCCTCCTCGACGCCTGCTCGCCTGCTCGCCGCGGCGCTCCTCGCGCTCGCGGGCCTCTCGTGCGTGCCCGCGCGCATCCTCGCGGGCAACATGGGGGTCCTGTTCGACAGCCCGCGGCCCGTGCCGGACAAGGTGCGCGCGCCATACCGCCCCGAGGCGCGGCTCGCCGTCCTCTGGGTCGGCCACGCGACCGCGCTCGTCCAGATCGACGACAAGCTCATCCTGACCGACCCTGTCTTCACGGACACCGTGGGGCTGATCGTGAAACGGCTCGTCGAGCCGGGGCTCGATCCGGAGGACCTGCCGCCCGTCGACGTCGTCCTCATCTCGCACATGCACTTCGACCACCTCTCGCTGGGATCGCTGTCCCAGATCGAGCCGAAGGTGCGGACGCTGCTCGTGCCCCGGGGCGGGCTCGTCTACGTGCCCGATTACCGCTTCGATTCGGTCGAGGTCCCGACCTGGACGACATGGCGGCAGGGCGATCTGAAGATCACCGCGGTCCCGGTGCGGCACTCCGGTTATCGCTACGGGCTCGACCGGGACTGGATGACCGAGAGCTTCACGGGCTATGTCGTCGAGTACCACGGGATCACGGTCTATTTCGGCGGCGATACCGCCTATGATCGCGATCTCTTCGTCGACACGCGCGCGCGGTTCCCCGCCATCGATCTGGCCCTCATCCCGATCGCGCCGGTGGGGCCGCGCGATTTCATGGAGCCCAAGCACGTCGACCCGGCGGAGGCGGTCCAGGCCTTTTTCGACCTCGGGGCGCGGCGGATGATGGCCATCCATTTCGACACCTTCATCAACAGCACCGACACGTTCGGCCAGGCGCCCCGCGAGCTCCGGCGCGTCATGGCGGCGCGCGGGCTCGGGCCGGATCGGGTGATCCTGCCCAGGCACGGCGAGCAGCGGGTCCTGATCGCGAGGGGCGATCCCGGCGGCGCGGCGGGGGCGAGCGCCGCGGCGCCGCAGCGGAGATAGCCGGCTCAGCGGCGCCCGCGGCGCCCGGGCGGAGGCGCGCGCGTCACGACCCGCGCCGCTTCAGACGCTCGATCTCGGCCAGCGCCTCGGCGAGGCGATGCTCGAGCTCCTTGCGCAGGCGCGCCTCCTCCTTGCGCCTCCGCGCCTCCTCCTTGCGCCTCCGCGCCTCCGCCGCCGCGCGTTCCTCGGCCGCGCGAGCGCGCACCTCCAGGCTGTCGAGCATGCCCTCGAGCGTGCTGATCATCTCATCCGCCTCGAGCAGCGCCGAGCTACCGTGGAAGAAGCGGAGGCGCTCGTCCTCGATCGCCAGGTCGAGCCCGAGCACCTGGGAGATGTACCGGCCGCCCTGCGGGATGATCGGCTCGTACCGGCGCGGCCCCGCGCCGGACCGCGCGCTCCCCAGGGGCAAGCGGAACCCCGAGAGCTGGAGCCGGGGCCGATCGAAGACGTAGTACTCCGGGATGCCGAGGCGCGCGTACCGCTCGACGTTCTCGGCCAGATCCTTGCGGCGGCGGCCGGAGACGAGGACCTCCAGCGCGAAGTCGAGCCCGCGGCCCTCCACGCCGACGATCCACTTCTCGCGCCGGTGCGCGGGCACGTCGAGCACCGCCATCACGTCCGGCGCGAACATCCGCTCGCCGGGGTAATACACGGGGAGCTCGCACGCGAGGTACACGCGGCGCCCGATCCGGGCGAAATAACTGCCGAGCGCGGAGCGGGCGCCGATCTTCGCGTTGAAGTGTTCGTCGCCCTCCGGCGGCGTCGCCTCGGAGACGGGGAACTCGGAGGGGAGGCTCGCGATCACGCGCGCACGGCCGGCCGGGCTGAGCCGCGCCCAGACCTCCTCGGTGGGCGCGCGCGGGTCGTCGGGATCGACGCGGTACACGAGAGCTGGCTGGCGCATCCCCGCAAGAATAGCCGGCGCCGGGGGTTCATCCCAGGCCGGGGCTCACGGGCGGCCGGCGCCCTGCCCCGCAGCTTCCGCCGCGCCGGAGAGCTCGCGCAGGGCCGCCGCGTACTCCTCGGGTGTGTTCACGTTGCGCAGCGAGCGCAGCTCCGGATCGGCGGCGCGGAGCGCGGGATCCTCGAGCAGCAGCTCCGGCCCGGCGACCAGCGTGCGCGCCCGCGCGAGCAGGGCGGTCAGCCGCAGCTGGTCCTCCGCGAGCAGGGCCGCCGCCTCGGCGCGCACCGCGCAGGCGTACACCGCGGCGAGCGGGTGATGGCGCCCGTCCGCCTGCGGCATGGCGATGGCATGGCCGCCCGCCTGGAGCTCCGCGAGGCGCCGCACGAAGGCGGGGTGCAGGAAGGGCGCGTCGGTCGAGGTGACCACCGCCCGCTCGGCGAGCGGCGCGACCGCGTCGAGCCCGGCCGCGACGCCCTGCATCGGCCCGCGGCCCTCCACCGGATCGCGCACGAGCAGCACCCCGTCCGGCAGCGGCGGCAGCGCCTGCCCCGGCGCCGCGACCACCGCGATGGGCCAGGCCGCCTCGCCGAGGCGCCGCACGACCCGCTGGAGGAGCGCCTCGCCCCCGAACGGCAGCCACGCCTTGGGGCGCCCCATCCGGCGGCTCTGCCCGCCGCACAGCACCACGCCCGCCAGCCCGGCCACGCGGCCCGCCGCGCCGGGCTCGGCGCCCTGCGCCACGAGGAGCTGCTCCCGCTGCATGGTCACCTCGGCCGCAGCATGGCGCGCCCGCGGGCGCCGGCCACCGGGATCGCCGCGGCGCGCGCGACGGCGGCGACCGCGATAGCGACCCGATGGCTGCGCCTGGGTTTCGCCGGGCTGGGCATCCCCTGCCCGGGGAGGTCCGCGCGCCCGGATTGTTGGGCGCGGGCGCGCGCCCGTGGATAATGCGCGCCGAGAAGCCGCTCGAGATGCGCTCCGCCCCTTTCTTCCTCGCGATGTGCGCCGCGGCCGCGCACATCGGCTGCGAGCGGCCCGCGAACGTGGGCGCCGGTCTCGCCCCGCCGCCCGCCGTCGCGGCGGTCGCGCCCCGCGACGCCGCGGCGCCTCGCGATACGCCCGCCGCCTCGGCCGCGCCGGCCGCCGCCGCGCCGGCCGCCTCCGCCGCGCCGGCCGACGCGATCACGCTCGTCGCGGGCGGCGACGTCTGCCTCGGCAAGGCGCTCGGCCAGGAGCTGCTCCGCAATCCGGCGCACGATCCCTTCGCCCCCGTCGCGGCGCTGTTCGCCTCCGCCGACGTGCGCTTCGTCAACCTCGAGAACCAGCTCAGCGACCAGGGCGGGGAGACCCAGCACCGGCTCCAGCCGCTCGTGTTCACGGGCCCGCCGGCCGGCGCGGACGCGCTCGCGCGCGCCGGCATCAGCGTGGTGTCGCTCGCGAACAACCACATGTGGGATTACGGCAAGAAGGCGTTCCTCGAGACGCTCGACCACCTGGAGCGCGCGGGCGTCGCCTACGTGGGCGCCGGCCGGACGCGGCAGAGGGCCTACGCGCCGGTCGTCATCGAGCGCCGCGGCTTCCGCGTCGCGGTGCTCGCCGTGACCGGCATCTGGAACCAGGGCTCGCTCTGGGAGCACCCGGCGCGGGCGTTCGTCGCGGCCGCGGAGCGGGACGGGCTCGCCGCGGCGGTGCGCGCCGCGCGCAAGCAGCCCGGCGTGGACGCCGTCGTGGTGAGCTACCACGGCGGCACCGAGTACCTGGACACCCCGCTGCCCCCGGCGCGCGCGCTCGCGGCCGCCGCCATCGACGCCGGCGCCGACGCCTTCCTCGGCCATCACCCGCACGTGCTCCAGGGCATCGAGCTCCGCCGCGGCCGGCCCATCTTCTACAGCCTCGGCAACTTCATCATGAAGGTGAAGCGGACCGGCCCCGCGGTCGAGCTCGGCATGCTCGCGCGCCTGCGCCTGCGGCGCGGCGCGCCGCCGCTCGCCGAGATCTGCCCGGTGCGCAGCGAGGGCCTCGGGACGGTCCCGCTCGCGGCAGACCCGCGGCGCGCCGAGACGGAGGCGGCGTTCGCCGAGCGGATGCGCCGCGTCTCGGCGTTCGTCAAGGGTGAGCCGGCGATCGGCCCCTTCGACGAAGGCGGCTGCGCGCGGCTCGAGCCCGCCGCGGAGACCGCCCCCGCCTCGCCGCCGAAGGTCGCCGGGCCGATCCGCTGAGCGACGCCCTCACGGTTGGCCGGCCCGCGCGCGCGGCGATCGCGGTCCGGTCGCGCAGCGGACGGGGTGCGGCCAGCTCAGAGCTTGCGGCACATCCACACGCTGGAGATCTCGACGTCGAACCCCGCCTTCCGGTACGCGCGTCGCGCCGGGGCGTGGCTCGGGTCGCCGCCGGTGCCGACGGTGGCGACCCGCATCCCTGCCTGCTTCATGCGCGCCACCGCGAAATCGTACATCGCCGTGCCGATGCCCTTGCCGGCCTGCGCGGGGTCGACGGCGTTGAGGCCGATCTCGCCGACGAGCGTCTCCGGATTGAGCTGGACCGCCACGAAGCCGGCGACCTCGTCGCCCGATTGCGCCACGTACACCTCCCAGCCCGAGCCGGCCGCCATCAGCGACGTCAGCAGCCCTTCCTGCGCTTCGTCTGTCCGCCGCTGCGCCAGCTCGTAGATCTCGTCGCCGAGGATCGCGCGGAACGACGCGAACACGGGCGCAAAGGCGGCCCGACGGATGGCCTGGAGGCGGGCCGCGTCCTCGGGGCGGGCATGGCGGAAGTGGAGCTCAGGCATTGGACGTTCTCCGGTACGGCGCCCTGTCCAAGCATGGCGGCCGTGAAGCTTCAACCTGCACGCGACCATGCCACGCGGAGCGGGCGCGGCCCGTGCGCACAGGCACCTTACTCCGCGAGCTTCAGCACGACGCTGCCCGTCTTCTGTCCAGACGCGGCGTAGGCGTAGGCCTCCTGGACCGCATCCAGGGAGACGGTTCGGTCGATGACGGGCCGGAAATGCCCCTCCGTAACGAGCCGGCCCATCACCTCGAGAAACACCTTTCGGTCGATGGGTATCGGGAACACGACCCGCTGTCGGCCGAGCGCGGGCGTGAGGAGCGCCAGGAATGGATTCTGCCAGCCAGGTCCGGGCTCCGAGGAGACGTACACGCCCCGGGGCGTCAACAGGCGCTTGCAGGCGCCGAACGTGCTCTTTCCGACCGCGTCGAACACGTAGTCATAGACCTGGTCGTCCCGGGTGAAGTCTTCTTGTTCGTAGTCGATGACCCGGGCCGCCCCGAGCGACCTCAACAGCTCCAGGTTCTTGGTGTTCCCCACCGCGGTCACGGACGCGCCCAGGTGAACGCAGATCTGCAGAAGCGCGGATCCGATCGCCCCGGTGGCCCCGTTGATCAGCACGCGGCTATCCTTCTCGAGGGCCGCTCGCTGGGTAATGCTGTAAGCATACCAGGCGCCCTCGATGGAGGCTGCGGCCTCTTCGAAGCTCAGTCCGCTGGGCATGCGCGCGACCGAGTCGTCTGCGGAGATGACGAGGTACTCTGCATGAGACCCGGCCCCGAGATCGTTGATCCCCCAGACGTCGTCGCCGACCGCAAAGCCGCGCACGCGCGAGCCGATCGCCTCCACCCGCCCCGCGAAGTCGGTGCCGAGCGCCTTGTTCCTGGGCCTGCGAAGGCCGGTCATGAACCGCAGGATGAACGGGCTGGCCGAGAGCAAGGCACAGTCGGTGCGGCTCACCGTCGCCGCGTGGACCCGAACCACCATCTCGCCATCGGCCGGCGTGGGCACTGCCACGTCTTCGATCCGAATGACGGAAGGCGTGCCGTACCGTTCCCGTCGGGCGGCTCTCATGGTTCAGCCATACCGGGAATGGCTGAACATGTCCATGTCGTCGGGACCATTCGGCCTGGCCATCTCCGCCGGGAGATGGGGATCACCCATCTTTTGCTGGAGGCGACGAGCGCACCGGCGCATTCTGGCAGCCATGACGCTACGCCGCGCGCCCATCGCTCCGCTCGCCCTGCTCACCTCCCTCCTCCTCGCCGCCCCCGCCGCGGCGGCCGTCGTGCCGGTCGGCACCACCGACGAGCTCGTCGCCGCGATCGGCGCAGCCAAGGCCGGCGACGAGATCGTCCTCGCATCGGGCACCTACGCCTTCGACGGCGTCTCCTGCGCGGCCGCAGGCACCGAGGCCGCGCCGATCGTCGTGCGCGCCGCCGAGCCGCTCGGCGCGATCGTCGAGCTGTCGGGCCTCGAAGGCTTCAAGGTCAGCGGCCCGAACTGGCACTTCGAGGACCTCGACATCCGCGGCGTCTGCGCCGACGACTCGGACTGCGAGCATGCCTTCCACGTCGTCGGCGCCGCGAGCCGCTTCGCCCTCCGCCGCTCGAAGGTGCGGGACTTCAACGCCCAGCTCAAGATCAACGCCGCGCAGGTGGGCGGCGTCTGGACGGCCCCCGACGACGGGCTGATCGAGCGATCGGAGCTGTTCGACACCCACCCGCGCCGGACCAGCAATCCCGTCACCAAGATCAACATCGACGGCGGCAAGCGCTGGCGCGTGCGCGACAGCTACCTGCACGACTTCCAGAAAGACGGCGGCGACGCTGTCAGCTACGCCGCGTTCATGAAGAGCGGCGGCTCGGACGGGCTCTTCGAGCGCAACCTCGTCGTCTGTACCACCGCCGGCTCGCCGGACGGTGTGCGCATCGGGCTGTCGTTCGGCGGCGGCGGCACGGGCGCGCAGTACTGCGCCCCGGCCTACGACCCCAACGTGCCCTGCGAGGTCGAGCACACCGGCGGCACCATGCGGAACAACATCATCGCGAGCTGCTCGGACGTCGGGATCTATTTGAACCGCGCGACGGACACGCGGCTTCATTTCAATACGCTGATCGCGACGAGCGGGATCGACTTCCGCTTCGCGACGACCAGCGGCGTCGCGCGCGGCAACGTGCTCACGGGCAAGATCCGCGACCGCGACGGGGGCACGCATCAGGAGAGTGACAACCTGGCCGAGGTAGGGCTCGCGACGTTTCAAACGTGGTATGAAAATCCAGGTCTCGGCGACCTGCACCTCAAAGGGGATGTGGCGTCGCTCGTCGGCAAAGCGCCCGCCGAGGCCGCGGTGACCGACGACTACTGCGCGCGCGGGCGGCCGGGCAGCGGGGGCTTCACGCTCGGCGCGCTCGAACATTCGCTCGGCGACTGCGCGACGGTGCCACCGCCGGGGCCCTCCGGCGAAGGGGGCGCGGGCGGCGGCACCACCGGCTCGGGCGGGATGGGCAGCGGCACCGGAGCCGCGGGTGGGATGGGGAGCGGCACCGGAGCCGCGGGCGGGGGTGAGGCGGGCGGCACAGGCGGCGCAGGCGGCGGCACCGGCGCCGCCGGCGGGGGTGACGACGCCTCCAGCGACGGCGAGGGCTGCGGCTGCCGCGTCGCGGGCGTCGGCGGGGATGACACCCTTGGCCTCCTGACGGCGGTCCTCGCCGCGTTCGCCCTCCGGCGACGACAGGCATCCTCGTCGCGGAGCGACGCCAGGTAGGTGGCGTTACAGCTGGGGTCGGGCCGAGCCGTCCGCCCGCGCCCGGCGTGGGAATTCCCCTTGCGGCGCGGGCCGGCCATACTGCGCAGCATGACGAAGGGAAGCTGCCCATGAGGACCACGCGATCCATCCGCGGCAGCGACCATGCGCTGGTGCAGCGGATCACGCGCGTCGCCTATGGCGACGACACGCAGGACCAGTCCCTGCCCGACGGCTGCTGGGACCTGGTGTTCATGAAGCGCCGCGGCCGGCTGCAGGTGCTGCATACCGGGCTAATCACGCACCCGGTGACGCTGGGCTACGAGATCGGCGACGAATACCTGAGCATCGCCTTCCGGCCAGGCGTGTTCATGCCGGGGGTGCCGGCGATGGGCATGCTGGACCAGGGCGTGCTGCGCCCGCTTCCGAACCCGCGCTCGTTCCTGCTGGGGCCGCGAGCCTTCGAGGTGCCCGACTTCGAGAACGCCGACGATCTCGTGGCACGCCTCATCAGGGCCGGCCTGCTGGTGGCGGACCCGGTGGTGTTCCGCGTGCTGCGAGGCGATCCCGCCGGCACCAGCCTGCGCTCGGTGCAGCGCCGGTTCCTGAGCGCCACCGGCCTCACGGCGAAGCAGCTGTCGCAGATCCACCGTGCGCAGGCGGCGCTGCAGCAGCTGATGCATGGCGATGCGCCGGCCGACGTGGCCGCCGCCTGCGGCTACGCCGACCAGGCGCACCTGGGCAATTCGCTGAAGCGGATCATGGGCAGGACGCCCGGCGAGGTGGCGCGGGCCGCGGCCCGGCCCGGGCCCAGGCGCTGAGGGCCGAGACGGTCCGTCGCGGCCTGCGCCTGTCGTATTCTTCCAAGACCGGGCCCACCCCGGTGGATACGGTGGCTCCGCCGGCTCGCACCGGCGAGCTCGACCAACCCGAGGGCCCCCATGCACCGCGACGCCGAGATCCACCCCTTCCGCATCGACATTCCGCAAGCCGACATCGACGACCTGCGCGAACGCCTGGCGCGCACGCGCTGGCCGGCGCAGCTGCCGGGCGGCGACTGGGTGAGGGGCGTGCCGGTGGCCTACCTGCAGCGGCTGGCCGCGCACTGGCAGCACCAGTACGACTGGCGACGCTGCGAGGCCCACCTGAACAGCCGCCCGCAGTTCACCACCCGGATCGATGGCCAGACGATCCACTTCGTGCACCTGCGCTCGCCCGAGCCGGACGCGCAGCCCCTGCTCTTGCTGCACGGCTGGCCCGGAAGCTTTGCCGAGTTCGACCGCGTGGTGGACGCGCTGTCCGATCCGCGCCGCCACGGCGGCGACCCCTCGCGGGCCTTCCACCTGGTGATCCCGTCGATCCCGGGTCACGGGTTCTCGATGCCGCTGGCCGACGCCGGCTGGAACCACGGCCGCTGCGCCCGTGCGTTGGCGGCGCTGATGCAGCGCCTGGGCTACACGCGCTACGGCGTGCAAGGCGGCGACGTGGGCGCGTTCATCGCGGTGGAGCTGGGGCGCGTCGACAGCGAGCATGTCAGCGGCCTGCACTGCAATGCGCTGGTGACGTTTCCCTCCGGCGACCCCGCCGAGCTGGAAGGCCTGACGGCGTCGGAGCAGCAGCGCCTGGAGCGGCTGCAGAGCTTCCGCGACCGGATGATGGGCTTCGCGCACATCCAGGGCACGCGGCCGCAGACGCTCAGCTACGGGCTGCACGATTCGCCGGTGGGCCAGCTGGCCTGGATCGTCGAGAAGTTCAAGGAATGGACCGATCCCGCGGCCGCGCTGCCGGAGGATGCGGTGGGCCTGGACGCGCTGCTGGACAACGTGAGCCTGTATTGGTTCACCGGCACCAGCGGCACCTCGGCCAACCTGTACTATGAAGCCTTCAACGACCCGTCCGCCTGGGCGCCCAAGCCGCGCGGCACCGTGCCCATGGCCGTGGCCGTGTCGCTGACGCAGGACGTGGCGGTGCGCCGGCTGGCCGAGCGCGATCACCACATCGTGCGCTGGACCGAGCTGGAGCGCGGCGGGCATTTCCTGGCGACGGAGACGCCCATGGCCCTGACCGTCGATGTGCGGGAGTTCTTCGGTTCGCTGTCCTAGGGCCGGTGGCGGAGACGGCGCAGCAAGTCCAGAGGCCTGGAATGGCCCGACGACGCCGCGCATGACATGTCATGCGACTACCGCCCTGCGCCCGCCCGCAAAAGCACGCCAAAGCGTCGGTCGCACCGTGACGCTGGCGCGCCCGTCTTGCTTGACACAGTGTAAACTATGCCCCAAGTTGACACCGTGTCAAGCAAGGACGGGGAGACCCGCGCCGTGATCCTCGAGGCCGCGCGCCGGCTGGTGACCGAGCCGGGGCGCCGCGGCGTCTCGATGGCGGAGATCGCGTCGGCGGCCGGGGTGTCGCGCCAAGCGGTCTATCTGCACTTCGAGACCAGGACCCAGCTCTTGGTCGCGCTGGTGCGTCACGTCGACGAGGTGCATGGGTTCGCCGACCTGGTCCGAAAGTGCGAGCGCCTCCCCGACGCGCGCGCGATCCTCTCCGAGTTCATCGGTGCGTGGGCGGGCTACGTCGCCCACATCACCGACGTGGCGCGGGCCATGCAGGCGGCGCGGGCCACGGACGAGGACGCGGAGCTCGCGTGGCGCGACCGCATGCGCGGTTTCACGGGCGTCTGCGCGGGCTTCGTGGCGCGGCTTCAGGCCGAAGGCGCGCTGGCCGACGAATGGTCGGCGTCGGATGCGGCGGACTTCTTGGCCACCCTCCTGTCGATCGGGAACTGGCAGGAGCTCATCGAGGAGCGGAGTTGGTCCCGGCCGCGCTACGTCCGAGCGATGCGTCGGAGCGTGGAGCAGAGCCTGCTCAGGCCGATGGAGATCAAGACGGCACCGAGGAGGCGCTCGTGAGCGGCGCGCAGCCGGAGCTCTTGGCGCAGGGTTCGGTGGAGATCGGCCGGCCCCTGCACGAAACGTTCGCGTACGTGTCCAACCTGGAGAACTTCCCGGCTTGGTTCCCGGGCGTCGCAGCCATGCGCGAGCTCGACACGCTGGAGCACGGGCAGGTCGGCAAGCGCTACCGGGAGACCGTGCGCATGCCCTTCGGGCGCACCGGCACGATCGACATCGAGGTGAAGGAGGCGCGCATCGGGGAGCGTCTGCTGACCGAAGGCGAGGGCTTCCTCTTGCCCCGCATGAGCGTGGGCTTCGCGGCGCTCTCTGATGGCTCGACGCGCGTCGAGTGGCGCATGGTCAGCCGCAATCAGCGGTGGTGGTTTCGCTGGCTCGTGGTCCCGCTCCTGCGCCCCGTGATGCGCGGCCGAGCGCGCGACGGACTGCGTAAGCTGCGCGAGAACCTGGAGCGCGAGCCGTCGGCCAGCTCACCTGGATGAGCCCCCCGGCGCGCCTCACGCCCGCCCCCGCCGCGCGCCCCCCACCTCGTCGACCGCCTCGAGCGCGCTCTCGATCTCGCGGACCATCTCGTCCGCCGCCTGCTGCTCCCGGTCGGCGCGCGCCTCCACGGCCGACGCGTCGAGGCGCATCTCCACCCGCCGCAGCACCTCCGCGACCCGCTGGCCCTCGGCCGAGGCGGCGTCCACGCGCCGCCGCTTCAGCGCGCCCAGCGCGGCGTCCACGGCGGGCAGGAGCGGCGCGGCCACGACCGGATCGGCCGCCTTCAGCTTGGCCCGCGTGCGGTTCGCGAGCCCGATCAGCTGGCCGAGCGGCGAGCGGGCACGCCGGCGCTGCACCGCCCACCCGACCGCGGCGAGCGCGCCAAGACCGAGCAGCACGGCCGCGCCCTGCACATAAGGAACGGCCGCGGGCGCGACGGGCGGGATCACGGCGTCCGGCACCTCGACGGTGATGCCCCCCTGCAGGCAGCTGGTCAGCTCCTGCGCCGTCTGGAGCCGCGCGCGCGCGAGCGGCAGGAGCCGGAGCGGCAGGCACGGGGCCTCGAAGCCCGCGAGCGCGCACGCGGGCGCCGGGTCGCCGGTCGCGATGGCGTGGACCTCGTGGGTCACCGGGTCGCGGCTCGTCACGTGGAAGCCGCCCTGCGCGAAATCGACGAGCCCGCCGCTGTCCACCGAGGCGCCGCCGGGCGCCCCCGCGGGCCACGTCGTCGTCGCCGCGTCGACGACCGACGCGTCGGTCGAGCACACGAGCTTGCCGCGAAGGACGATCTCGCCGCCAGGCGGCACGTCGACGTGCTGCGCCGCGCGATCGCGCCGGAGAGGGAAGGTCTGCGTCATGTCCGCGCCTCGGAGGTGCCGGCGGCTCGCCGCGCTCGGGGCATCATGGCCATGGTCATGCGCCCTCAGCGGAGGTGCGACCGCGAGGCGGTCTCGAGGAGCATCGCGAGCACGAGCGGGTCGCCCAGGCCGTCCGCGGCGCCCGCGTGGCCGCGGAGGCGCGCGAGGCGGTCCGCGTCCTTCAGGAACAGCGGCTCGCCGAGCGCGCCGGCCGCGGCGCGCAGGATGCCCTCCCGCTCGGAGAGCAGCGCGACGGCGCGGGCGCGATCGCCGAGCGCGATCTGCCGTGCGGCCTCGGCCAGCGTCTCGCCCGCGGCGAAGCCCTGGATCGTCTTGCCGACCGACAGGTCGACGCTCGCGGCGCTGTCGGCGTCGCCGGTCGCGTACGCGACCTTGAGCGGCGCCTCGTCGACGACGTTCTTCTTCGTCACCCGGTCCTTGTACTTGAGCTCGATGGACGCGACGGTCCGCGCCTCCGCGCCGGCGGGGAGGCCGAGCTTGAAGAGCAGCGCGTGGCCGTCGTCGCGCGAGAACGCCGGGATGAAGAACCGCATCCCGCCCTCGGCGTCGTCCTCGCGGTCCCTCGCGATGCGATCGCGCCGCGCCGCCTGCGCGTCCGCCGCCACCTCGATCGCCCGCACGCGCGCCGCCTCGGCGTCGCTCAGCCGGCGCGAGCCGTAGACCTGGAGCAGCTTCACGTCCGGCTTCAGCCGCACCCGGAGCTCGACCGCGGTCGCCACCGGATCGAGCCGCTTGTCGAGCTCCGTCGCGAGCGCCGGGGCGATCTGGTCCGGATCGCGCAGGTAGTAGTACCCGCCGGCCCCGTCGCTCGCGATGCCGCTCATCAGCGCGCCGTCGTAGTCGGCGCCGAGCCCGAACGTGCTCGTCTGGACGCCGGCCTGGAAGGCGTCGAGCGCGAGCCTCGAGAGCCGCTCCGAGCTCATGATCCCGGCGTTCGCGCGCCCGTCGGAGAGCAGCAGCACGACCCGCACGGCGCCGTCGGGGATGCCCGGCTGGGCGGCCTGCGCGTAGCCGAGCTCCAGGCCGCGGCCGATGTTGGTGCCGCCGCCCTCGGCGATGCCCGCGATCGCGGCCTTGATCGCCGCTCGCCGGGGCCCGACGGGGCCGTCGGGGATCCTCACCGCGGCGTCGCTCGAGAAGGTGACCAGCGAGAAGTCGTCGCTCGCGTCGAGCCTGTCGACGAGCGCCTGCGCCGCGTCGCGCGCCCGCGCCATCGGCTCGCCGCTCATCGAGCCGCTCACGTCGAGCACGAGGTGCACCGACAGGTGCGGCCGCGCCGCGGGCGCCTGCGCCGTGGAGCGGAGCGCGACGCGCACGTGCACCGGACCGCCGCCCGGCGGGACCTTCGCCCGCTCGAGATCGGTGCGCAGGGCGAGGGTCACGCCCTTCGGGACGTCGATCGCGGGCGCGTACCGGGCGCCGACGTCGCTCACGAGCTCGCGCTCGCCGGCCGGGACGATGCCGCGCGCGACGGCCGACTCGAACGCCGCGAGGTGGCCGCCGCCGGGGCGGTACGTGGTGGCGAAGCGGCCGTTCGGGTCGAGGGCCGCCTCGGGGGCCGCGCCGCGGGCCGCGCCCTCGACCGCCGCGGCGACGGGGGGCGCGGCGGCGGGCGCCGGCAGGCCGCCGGTGCCCGCGCGCCCCTTCCGGACCCCCGCGCCGTCCCCGGGCGCGGCGGTCGCCAGCGCCGCCTCGCGCTTGGCCCCGACCGCCGGCGCCCCGAGCGACACGTCCGCGATCTCCCCCGACGCCGACGCCGGAGACACCGTCGATGACGCCGTCGACTCGGATACCCCCCTGTTGCTGCACGCGAGCCCTCCCGACGAGAGCCCCAGCAGCAGCGCGCCGCCGAGGAGCGCGCGCCTTGCCCACACCATCCCGAGTTCGCCCATGCTCTTCTCCCTCCCCGCGGACCGAGCGGGTGCTCGGTCAGACGGGCCAGCGCCGCATCCGTTGTGTCACGCCGCTCTCCGCGGCGCCGGCGCGGGGGCGGCGAGGAGCTCCGGGGCAGACAACGCCGAGCGAACGAGGTTCGCCCGATCGCGCAGGCGCCCGCCGCGGCGACGCGCGCCGCCGCCGGTCTGGGGCGCCGCAGGGCCGCAGGCACGCGGCCCGGCCGGACGAGGGCGGTGGCTACTCGATGAAGCGCGGGGGCATGAGCGGGTCGTGCGCGAGCGGGGCGGCGGGCGCGGCGCTCGGCGCGCCCGCCGGCGCGGCGCCCGCACCCCTGGAGGGCGCGGCGCTCGACGCGTCGGCGGGGGCGGCGGCAGGGACCGCGCTCGGCGCCGCGGGCCGGGGCCGCGTCTCCAGAGCGCGCTTCCGGGGCAGCGGCAGCTGCAGCTTCGGGGGGAGCGAGCCCGCCTCGGTGATGGCGACCTCGCGCTCGATCTCGGAGCTGCCCTTGAAGACGCGCACCTTGTGGCTGCTCCCGAGCGCGCCCGTGAGCTCGACGGTGCCGTCCTTCAGGGGCGCGGGCACCCCGTCGACCTCGACCGAGGCGTCCGCGGGGACGATCGCCAGCTCGACCCGGTGCTGGACGGGCGCCTGCACGGCCGCCGGGGGCGCCGCCCGCTGGACGGTGGGGAACGCCCTCGAGAGCCCGCGGGAGACGAGGTGCATGCCGGTCATCGCCGCGCCCGTCGGGGCGCGCGCGCGGTGCGTCACGCCCCAGCCGAGGCCCGCCACGAGCAACGCGGCGAGGGCCACGTGCGCCTTGCTCCGGGGGCGCTGCGGCGCCCGCGCCTCCTCGCTCACCCGCGGCGTCTCGTCCGCCTCGAGCGCGGGCACCGTCGCGCAGTCGGTCGACTGGTCGTGCCAGCGCTTCGCGGCGCTCCCCGCCGCCGCGCCCGCGACGCTGCCCCGGCGGTGCACGCGCGGGCTCGCCCGGACCTCGAGCCTCGGCGCCGCGGTCTGGCGCTCCGACGGCGAGAGCGGCACCAGCATGCCCTCGTCGAGCGAGAGCGGGTCGTTCCCGAGGAGCGGCCTGATCGCGTCGAGCATCACCGAGGCGTACGGGTACCGGGCGACGGGCTGGTACTGGAGCGCGCCGTCGACGACCGCGGCGATCTCGGGCGCGACCCACGGCGCGAAGTCCTGGACCGGCGCCGGGAGGTCGGCGACCAGGGTGGCGATGAGATCGCCGAAGGCCTCGACGTCCTCGGTCGGCGTGCGCCCCGCGAGCGCGTGGTAAAGGACGATCCCGAGCGCCCAGATGTCGGTCCGGTGATCGATGTCCTTGATGCCCCGCGCCTGCTCCGGGGACATGTAGCGGGGCGTCCCGAGCATGCTCCCGGACCGGGTGAGCCCCGTCGTGTCCCGGCGCGGCTCGTGGGCCGGCTTGATCTTGGCGATGCCGAAATCGAGCAGCTTCACGATGAGCCCGGCGCCTCCCTCGCGCTGGGCGAGGAACAGGTTGGCGGGCTTGATGTCGCGGTGCACCACGCCGGCCTCGTGCGCCTTCTGCAGGCCGACGCAGGCCTGCGCCACGATCCGGAGCGCGACCCGCGGGGGCAGCGGGCCGAGGCGCGAGAGGAGCTGCGCGAGATCTTCGCCGCGGAGCAGCTCCATCACCAGGAACGGCGAGCCCGTCTCGCGGTCCACGCCCGTGTCGAGCACGCGGACGATGTGCTCGGTCTGGATGGCGCTCGCGGCCCTCGCCTCGCGCTCGAACCGCTCCATCGCAGATCGGCTGTGGACGATCTCGCGGTTCATGACCTTCACGGCCACGCGGCGCCCCTGCTCCGCGTCGTCGGCCTCGTAGACAGCCCCCATCCCTCCTCGGCCGAGGAGGCGGACCAGGGTGTACCGTCCGCTCAAGGTCTTGCCGTCCACAAGAAAGCTTTACTCTAGAAGATGTAGGCGGGGCCTCAATCGCGATGCTACCTCGACCCGCGAGCCCAGGGCATCCGTGCTGCCACGCCGGATTGTTGCGCTCCCACAGGACGGGTCGGGCCAGCCAGACCGGCCCCCCACGCCACGTCAGAACGTGTAGCGCATCCCGATCTTGGGCGCGATCACGACCATCACCGTGCCGGCGAGCGACTCTTGCTCGAACCTGGCAAAGTACCCGCGATCGAGGTCGATCCGGCCGTAGGCGCCCTCCGGGGGGTTCGTCCATACGGGCTCCTTCAGCCGGACCAGGACCGCCGCCGCGAGGCCGGCCGTCACCGCGAGGTGATCCCCGAAGCGCAGGCCCCCGCGCACCTCCGGCGTCATCACGAAGAACCTGGCGGGGTCCTGCGCCACCGTGGGATCGAGGTGGAATTCCATGGCGCTGGCGGAGGTGAACGTGCCGGTGCGCTCGTCGCGCACGGTGCCGAGCAGGGCGCCGGCGCCGAGCCGGACCGAGAAGCGGTGGCGGTCGCCGAGCGACAGGCCGGCCCAGCCGCCCGCCAGGAAGCCGCGGAGCACGAGGGCGTCGTCGGCCGCGCCGGAGCTGTCCGGCAGGCTGTCCTGGATCTGCAGCGACATGCGCCGGGCGGCCACCGTCTGGTGCACCTGGAGGTAGCCGGTCGTCACGCCGAAGCCGAAGCCGGACCAGAGCTCGTAGCCGGCGTGGATCGCGCCGAGGCCGCCTGCGCCGACGCCCATCGAGCACGATCCCGTGCACTGGACCGCGGCGGCGCCGCCGAACGACGGCAGGAACGCCGGGCCCGCGTCGAGCTCGACGAGGAACCGCCCCGGAGGGCGCCCGAGCCGCACGCGCTCGAGCGGCACGGCGACGACCGTGCGCGCGCCGCGGGCGAGGACCACCTCGCGCTGCGCGGTGACGAAGCCGCCCGCGGCGACCTCGATCCGGTGCCGGCCGGGGCTCAGGCGCCCCTCCCAGATGCCGCTGCCGAGCGCCACGCCGTCGACGGTGACGCTCGCGCACACCGGCGTGGGCTCGATCCGGAGCGTCGCGCTCAGCTCCTCGGCGAAGAGGGCGAGGGGCGTCGTCTGCTTGAGCCGGATGATCACCGAGGCGGGCATGGTGCCGAGGTCGCCCGAGCCGCGCAGCACCACCGTGTGGTGGCCGGGCGAGAGCGGCCCCTCCCACGGCGTCTTGCCGACGGTGTAGCCGTCGACGAGCACGTCGAGCGCCTTGCCGTTCCGCTCGATGACGCGCAGGCGCCCCGACTCGACGAGCTTCTGGAGGCGCGACAGGATGCGGACCACCTGCCCTCCGGCGACGTCGACGCGGGTCTCGAACGGCTCGAAGCCGTCCTTGTAGACGCGGATCACGTGGCTCCCCGCGCCGACGCGCAGCGGCGCGGGCAGCGGGTAGTCGCCGCGGCGCTGGCCGTCGACCATGACCGAGGCGCCGATCTCGGCGTCTGCGACGTCGACGGTGCCCACCAGCCCGCGCAGGCGCACGACGGCCTGCTGCGCGGCGTTCCTGGTCTCCGGCGGCAGCCGCTGCGCGAAGTCGCCGAGCAGGGTCTCGAAGAGCGCGAGCGCCTCGTCGTAGCGGCGGAGCTGCTGGAGGCACAGCGCCGCGCTCGAGGTGGCGCTCCAGGTCGGATAGTCCTGCCGCGAGGCGAGGAACTCGGCGAGCGCGGCCTCCCAGGCGCCCTGGCGATACAGATCGAGGCCGCGCTCGAAGTGGGCGCGCGCCTCGGCGACGGGATTGGCGGCCGGCGGAGGCTCGACGGCGTCCGAGGGCGGCGCGGCGGCGGGCGGCGACGCCGGAGCCGCGGCGGGCGGCGGCGGGGCGGCGGGCGGCGGCGCCGGAGCCGCGGCGGCGGGCGGCGAGGCCGCAGGCGGCGCGGGGGAGGCCGGAGCCGCGGCCGGCTGGGCGAGCGCGGCGGCTTGCGCGAAGGCGGCGGCGAGCGCGACGAGCGTGCCGAGAGCGCTGGCGGCGCGGCGTCGACGGCGGCGCGCGACGCCGAGCGCGAGGAGCAGCGCACCGGCCGCGCACGCCGCGACGGGGGCGGCCCGGCCCGGCCCGGCGCTGCAGCCGGACGCGGCCTCCGGCGCGGGCGGCGCCGGGACGCAGTGGCCGCGCAGGTTGCAGACGTAGCCCGACAGGCAGTCATCCATCGAGACGCAGCTCTGCCTGCAGGCGCCGCTCTGTGGATCGCATCGGTAGGCGACGCAGGGCACGCTCACCTGCGCGGGGCACGACGAGGACGCCGTCGTGCACCGCACCGCCTCGAAGGTGTTGAGCTCGCCTTCGCACCTGGCCGGCGCGCAGATCGAGCCGGCCTTCTCCAGGCTGCCCGTCTCGCCGCAGCGCCCCTCGGTCCCCGGGGCGCCGCAGGTGCCGCAGGGACACGGCACGTCACAGCAGGTGCCGTCGACGCAGATATCGGGGGACAAGCAAGCGGTCGTCGCGGTGCACGCCTCCCCCCGGGACAGGCCGAACCGCTCCGTCTCGGCGAGCGTGATGTCAGAGTAACTCCCCCCTGCCACCAGCACCTCGCCGCTCGACAACACCGTGGCGGTGTGCCCGACGCGCGGGGAGCTCATGGAGGTCGTGAAGGCCCAGGAATCTGTCGCCGGGTCGTAACGCTCCGCGCTGCTCAGGTAGAAACCGCTGTCGTTCACTCCGCCCGCGAAGAGGAGCATGCCGTCGGGTAGCAGCGATGCGCTGTAGCCCGCCCGCCGGCGGTTCATCGGGCTCGTCAGCGTCCAGCTCCCGGTCTCCGGCTCGTATCGCTCCGCGCTCGCGATCCAGCCGCCCGTCACCAGGACCTCTCCATTCGGCAGTGACGTCATCGTGATACCGCTGCGCGCGTGGTTCATCGGCTCCTTCGTGAACTCCCACCGATTGGCCTCGGGGTCATACAGCTGCGCCGTGGCGTACGCGCCGGGAACGTAACGTCCGCCCGCCACGAGGACCTTGCCGTTCGAGAGCAGCGTTGCCTTGTGCCCAGCGCGCGGGTCGTCCATCGGAGCCATGAGCTCCCACCGGTCGAGCTCGGGGTCGTACAGCTCCACGCTGTCGGTAAAGAAGGTATTCTTGCCCCCGCCCGCCACGAGGACCTTTCCGCTCCGGAGCAGCGTGGCCGTGTGACCGGTGCGGGCGAGTTGCATCGGCGCCGCTTCGGTCCATGTGCCCGTCTCCGGCTGATAGCGCTCCGCGGTCTCGAGATCGACGTCGACAATGTCGTAGGCACTCTCCACGTCACCGCCCACGACGAGGACCTCGCCGCTCGAGAGCAGCGTCGCCGTGTGCCAGGCGCGCGCGTGCTTCATGCTCCCCGTGAAGCTCCAGGCGTCGGCCGCCGGGTCGTACAGCTCCGCGCTGTCGAACGTGGTGCTCGTCGCGTCGAGAGGGCCGTCGTCCCGCCCGCCCGCCACGAGGACGAGGCCGCTCGGCAACAGCGTCGCGGTATGGCCTTGCCGCGCGACGTTCATCGCGCCATGGGTCAGCACCCACGCCGGGTCCACGAGCACCGCCTCGCCGCCCGCGTCCACCGTGAGCTCGATGCGCGAGCCCCGCGCCCTGAGCGCCATCGCCACAGGCCGCCCCGAGAGCGCATGGGCCCGCGGCGCCGAGACCCGCAGCACCGCCGTCCCCCTCCCCTCCTCGACGAGCTCCACCGCCTCGCCGCGCTCGCGCAGCGTCGCCCCCTCCACCTCCCACGCCGCCACCGCCTCGCCGCCGCGCGCCACGCCCTCGTCGAGCAGCAGCCACTCCTCCACGCCGCGCTCGGTCGCCGACCAGAACGACGTCCCCCCGCTCCGCCGGTAGGCCACGGCCTGCTCCACCGCCATGCCCTCCCCCGCGGCCCCGAGCTCTCGCACCCGCACCTCCACCCCTGCCGGCGTGCGGATCCGGATCGGATCGCTGCCCTCGCGAGGCAGCACCACCTGCGGCCGCGAGGGTCTCCCGCTCACCTCCACCGAGCCCAGATGAAACCCCTCCCCGTCGCCGACGAACGCCTCGCGCGCCTCGAGCACCGCCGCGGACTGGTCCGGGAACTGGCGGCGCAGGGCCGCGGCGGACGCAGGCGGCTCCACCTCGCCGCTGCAGCCGGAGAGGCACGCGGCGGCCCAGAGCAGCAGGGGGAGGCGCGGCAGAACGCGCCTGAGGGAGCCGAACGGGGACATCAGGAGCCTCCCCGCCGCCGTGGGAATCGGCCCCGGAAGACCGAGGCGCTCCGCTGCGCGGCGGCGAGGAGCGCAAGGAGCGCGGCGCCGAGGCCGGCCCTGGAGGCGCTCGCCGCCGCGGTGGCCGGCCCGGCGCTACAACCCGGGCTCGCGGCGGGCGGAGGGAGCACGCAATGGCCGGAGAAGTCGCACACATGGCCCGGCGCGCAGTCCTCCCACGAGCTGCACTCGACCTTGCAGGTGCCGCTGACCTGATCGCAATCGTACGGCGCGCAATCCACGACCTCCCGGCCATCGCTGCTCGCGCCCGCGCAGCTGGCTCCATCGGCGGGGCAGAGGACCTGCGCCACGCTGTGCGTCTGGTCGCGGCACTGCGCCGGGGCGCACACGCCGTCCTTGGGCACGGCGAAGCAGGCGCCGAGCCCGTCGCACGATCCATCGCAGCCCTCGCGCGCACAGTCGCCGCGAGCATCCAAGCCCTTCGGCTGGAGCACGCAGCGGCCGAGCGACGTGGGCATGGCGCACGAGTGACAGGGCTCGGAGCACCGCGACTCGCAGCAGACGCCGTCGACGCAGGCGCCGCGCCCGCACTCGGCGTCCGACGCACACCGGAGTCCGACGATCGAATACCGCTCTGGGTACACGGATTCGCCGACCAGCAGCACATCGCCGCTCAGCAGCCGTGTCGCGGAGTGGTCGTCGTGCAAACCGTTCGTGGGCGCCGTCTCGGTCCAGGCGTCGGTCTCCGGGTCGTACAGCTCCACGCTCCTGTAGGACGCGCTGTCCGAGGAGGAGGGCTCACCCGCGACCAGGACCATGCCGTTCAGCAACGCCGTCGCGCTGGGCGAGGGGCGCCGTCCGACCATCGGGCCCGTGGGGGACCAGGTGCCGGCTGTGGGATTGTACCGCGCCGCTGCCAGCGTGCCCACGGCCAGGACCTCGCCGCTCGGCAGCGGCGCCATGACAAGGGCGTCCGAGGAGAACGAATTGCCTCCGGGCAGCGACCCCGTGGGCGTCCAGGTGTTGGTCGCCGGGTCGTACAGCTCCGCGCTCCTGAGCTCACCGCTGAGTCCCGATCCTCCCGCCACGAGGACCTTGCCGCTCGGCCGCAAGAGCGCCGCAGCGTGGGCTTCGCGAGCGTCGTTCATCGGCGCCGCGGAGGTCCACGTGTCGGTCCTCGGGTCGTACAGCTCCGCGCTGGAGAGAGCCCAGCTTCCCGTCGCTCCGCCCGCCACGAGGACCTTGCCATCCGGCAGCAGCGTCGCGGTGTGCTCAGTCCGCGGCGTGACCATGGATGCTCCGGGCTTCCAGGTGCCGGCCTCCGGGTCGTAGAGCTCCACGGTGTCGACGGGCGCGTCCCCGGAGAGGTTGTTCTGCCCCCCGAGCACGAGGACCTCGCCGCTCTCCAGCAGCGTCGCGGTGTGACGGTAGCGCCCTGCGAGCATCTGGCCCACGAGGCTCCAGGTGTCGTCTGTCGGGTCGTACAGATCCGCGTCGGCGAGCTCCTCGGGCCAGTCGCTACCGCCCGCCACAAGGACCTTGCCGCTCTGCAACAGCGTCGCGGTGTGATCTCGCCTGAGCGCGATGTTGCTGCGCCCCGCCGGCTCCCACGCGGGATCCACGAGCGCCGCCTCGCCGCCCGCGTCGCCAGCGTCGATCGACAGCTCGATCCGCGCCCCCCGCACCCGGAGCGCCACGGTCATGCGCCGCCCCGTGGCCGCATAGGCGCGCGGCGCCGTCACGCGCAGCACCGGCGCGCCGCGCGCCTCGTCCACGAGCTCCACCGCCGCGCCGCGCTCGCGCAGCAGCGCCCCTTCCACCTCCCACGCCGCCACCACCTCGCCCGCGCGCGCGACGCCCTCCTCGAGCAGCAGCCACTCCTCCACGCCGCGCTCGGTCGCGGACCAGAACGACGTCCCGCCCGCGCGCCGGTAGCTCACCGCGCGCTCCGCCATCGCGCCCTCGCCCTCGGCGCCGAGCTCCCTCACCCGGATCTCGCCGCCATCCGCGAACCGGAACCGGATCGCGCCGCTCCCGTCGCGGGGCAGCTCCACCTCCGGCCGCGCAGCCCGCATCCAGGCCCCGCCGGGCTCGGTCGCCGCCAGCCGGAACCCGTCCGCCGCCGGCGCGAACGCCTCGCGCGCCGACAGCACGGCGTCCGCATGCGCCGGGAAGCGCAGGCGCAGCCCGGCGGCCGCCGCGATGTCGTCGGGCTCTGCCCCGCAGCCGCCGACGAGCAGCGCGGCCGCGAGCAGGGGGGATGGCGTCGGAAGCGATCGTCTCAAGGAAGCGGGTGTTGCCGGCACGGCGCGTCTCGTGGCGCCGAGTAGAGCAGCGTTGCCCCGGCCCGCCTAGCCTCCCGGCTGCGACGGCGTCATGCGCGCTCGCGCCGTCGCCGCGGCGGACCTCCCGGGGCGGCGTCGCCGACGGCGCGCGACGCCGAGCGCGAGGAGCAGCGCGCCGGCCGCGCACGCCGCGACGGGGGCGGCCCGGCCCGGCCCGGCGCTGCAGCCGGACGCGGCCTCCGGCGCGGGCGGCGCCGGGACGCAGTGGCCGCGCAGGTTGCAGACGTAGCCCGACAGGCAGTCATCCATCGAGACGCAGCTCTGCCTGCAGGCGCCGCTCTGTGGATCGCATCGGTAGGCGACGCAGGGCACGCTCACCTGCGCGGGGCACGACGAGGACGCCGTCGTGCACCGCACCGCCTCGAAGGTGTTGAGCTCGTCGGCGCACCTGGCCGGCGCGCAGATCGAGCCGGCCTTCTCCGGACTACCTGTCTCGCCGCAGCGCCCCTCGGTCCCCGGGGCGCCGCAGGTGCCGCAGGGACACGGCACGTCACAGCAGGTGCCGTCGACGCAGATATCGGGGGACAAGCAAGCGGTCGCTGAGGTGCACGCCTCCCCCCGGGCCAGGCCGAACCGCTCCGTCTCGGCGAGCGTGATGTCAGAGTAATTCCCCCCTGCCACCAGCACCTGGCCGCTCGACAACCGCGTGGCGGTGTGCCCGACGCGCGGGGAGCTCATGGGGGTCGTGACGGTCCAGGTATTGGCTGCCGGGTCGTACCGCTCCGCGCTGCTCAGGTAGAACAAGTTGTCGGTCAATCCGCCCGCGAAGAGGACCATGCCGTCGGGTAGCAGCGATGCGGTGTAGCTCACCCGCCCGCGGTTCATCGGGCTCGTCAGCCTCCAGCGCCCGGTCCCCGGATCGTACCGCTCCGCGCTCGCGATCCAGGTGCCGTCACGATGCCGTCCGCCCGCCACCAGGACCTCTCCATTCAGCAGCGGCGTCATCGTGAGGCCGCTGCGCGCGTAGTTCATCGGCTCCTTCGTGAACTCCCACCGATCGGTCTCGGGGTCGTACAGCTGCGCCGTGGCGTACGCGCCGGGAACGTAAGATCCGCCCGCCACGAGGACCTTGCCGTTCGAGAGCAGCGTCGCCTCGTGCCCAGCGCGCGGGTCGTCCATCGGAGCCATGAGCTCCCACCGGTTGGACGCGGGGTCGTACAGCTCCACGCTGTCCATGAAGAAGGCGTTCTGGCCCCCGCCCGCCACGAGGACCTTACCGCTCGGGAGCAGCGTCGCCGTGTGATTGACGCGGTCGAGATGCATCGGCGCCGCGTCGGTCCATCTGCCCGTCTCCGGATGATACAGCTCCGCGGTCTCGAGCATGCGGTCAACATCTTGGGGATTCCTCAGCACACCACCCGCCACGAGGACCTCACCGCTCGAGAGCAGCGTCGCCGTATGCCCTGTGCGCCCGTGCTTCATGCTCCCCGTGAAGCTCCAGGCGTCGGCCGCCGGGTCGTACAGCTCCGCGCTGTCGAACGTGACGACCGTCCCGTCGAGAAGGTCGTCCTCGAAGCCGCCCGCCACGAGGACGAAGCCGCTCCGCAACAGCGTCGCGGTATGACCTTTCCGCGCGACGTTCAGCGCGCCATGGGTCAGCACCCACGCCGGGTCCACGAGCACCGCCTCGCCGCCCGCGTCCACCGTGAGCTCGATGCGCGAGCCCCGCGCCTTGAGCGCCACGGCCACAGGCCGCCCCGACAGCGCATGGGCCCGCGGCGCCGAGACCCGCAGCACCGCCGTCCCCCTCCCCTCCTCGACGAGCTCCACCGCCTCGCCGCGCTCGCGCAGCGTCGCCCCCTCCACCTCCCACGCCGCCACCGCCTCGCCGCCGCGCGCCACGCCCTCGTCGAGCAGCAGCCACTCCTCCACGCCGCGCTCGGTCGCCGACCAGAACGACGTCCCCCCGCTCCGCCGGTAGGCCACGGCCTGCTCCACCGCCATGCCCTCCCCCGCGGCCCCGAGCTCTCGCACCCGCACCTCGACCCCGGCCGGCGTGCGCATCCGGATCGGATCGCTGCCCTCGCGAGGCAGCACCACGTGCGGCCGCGCCGGCGTCCCGCTCACCTCGGCCGAGCCCAGATGAAACCCCTCCCCGTCGCCGACGAACGCCTCGCGCGCCTCGAGCACGGCCGCGGACTGGTCCGGGAACTGGCGGCGCAGGGCCGCGGCGGACGCAGGCGGCTCCACCTCGCCGCTGCAGCCGGAGAGGCACGCGGCGGCCCAGAGCAGCAGGGGGAGGCGCGGCAGAACGCGCCTGAGGGAGCCGCGCGGGGACATCAGGAGTCCTTCCGCAGCCGTGGGAATCGGCCCCGGAAGACCGAGGCGCTCCGCTGCGCGATGGCGAGGAGCGCAAGGAGCGCGGCGCCGAGGCCGGCCCTGGGGCCGCCCACCGCCGCGGTGGCTGGCCCGGCGCTACACCCCCGAACCTCGACGGGCGGAGCGGGCACGCAATGGCCGGAGAAGTCGCATGCATGGCCCGGCGCGCAGTCCTGGTACGAGCTGCACTCGACCTTGCAGGTGCCGCTGACCTGATCGCAACCGTACGGCGCGCAGTCCACGACCTCCCGGGCATCGCTGCTCGCGCCCGCGCAGCTGGCTCCGTCGGCGGGGCAGAGGACCTGCGCCATGCTGTGCGTCCGGTCGCGGCACTGCGCCGGGGCGCACACGCCGCCCTCGGGCACGGCGAAGCAGGCGCCGAGCCCGTCGCACGATCCATCGCAGCCCTCGCGCGCACAGTCGCCGCGAGCATCCAAGCCCTTCGGCTGGAGCACGCAGCGGCCGAGCGACGAGGGCATGGCGCACGTGTGACAGGGCTCGGAGCACCGCGATTCGCAGCAGACGCCGTCGACGCAGGCGCCGCGCCCGCACTCGGCGTCCGACGCACACCGGAGTCCGACGATCGAATACCGCTCCGCGTACTCGAAATCGCCGACCAGCAGCACATCGCCGCTCAGCAGCCGTGTCGCGGAGTGGTAGCCGTGCGAACCGTTCGTGGGCGCCGTCTGGCTCCAGGAGTCGTCGGTCGGGTCGTACAGCTCCACGCTCCTGAGGGACGCGTTGCCCGTGGCGGCGTAGGGCTCACCCGCGACCAGGACCATGCCGTTGTGCAACGTCGTCGCGCTGGGCGATTGGCGCAGCCCGAACATCGGGCCCGTGGCAGACCAGGCGCCGGCTGTCGGATCGTACCGCGCCGCTCGCCGCGTGCCCACGGCCACGACCTCGCCGCTCGGCAGCGGCGCCATGACGACGGGGAACCAACCGCTTCCGGGCAGCGCCCCCGTGGTCGTCCAGGTGTCGGTCTCCGGGTCGTACAGCTCCGCGCTCCTGAGCTCACCGCTGAGTCCCCATCCTCCCGCCACGAGGATCTTGCCGCTCGGCCGCAAGAGCGCCGCGCCGTGTTCCAGGCGAGCGTCGTTCATCGGCGCCGCGGAGGTCCACGTGTCGGTCCTCGGGTCGTACAGCTCCGCGCTGGAAAGGGTGCGGACTCCCGCCATTCCGCCCGTCACGAGGACCTCGCCATCCGGCAGCAGCGTCGCGGTGTGATAAGCCCGCGACGTGGCCATGGATGCTCTCGGCGTCCAGGTGTCGGTCTCGGGATCGTACACCTCCACGGTGTCGACGGGCTCCACCGCGGGGGCGTTGATGTTGTCGCGCTGCCCCCCGAGCACAAGGACCTCGCCGCTCTCCAGCCACGTCGCGGTGTGATTGTAGCGCGCTACGAGCATCGTCTGGCTCACGGGGCTCCAGGTGTCGTCTGCCGGGTCGTACAGCTCCGCGCTGGCGACAGCTTCGAGCGGGGCGATACCGCCCGCCACGAGGACCTTGCCGCTCTGCAACAGCAGCGTCGCGGTGTGATCTCGCCTGAGCTCGACGATTCTTCGCCCCGCCGGCTCCCAGACCGGATCGACGAGCACCGCCTCGCCGCCCGCGTCGCCCGCGTCGCCCACGTCGATCGACACCTCCACGCGCGCCCCCCGCGCCCGCAGCGCCACCGCCACGGGCCGCCCCGAGGCCGCGTACGCGCGCGGCGCCGTCACGCGCAGCACCGGCGCGCCGCGCGCCTCGTCCACGAGCTCCACCGCCGCGCCGCGCTCGCGCAGCAGCGCCCCCTCCACCTCCCACGCCGCCACCACCTCGCCCGCGCGCGCGACCCCCTCCTCGAGCAGCAGCCACTCCTCCACGCCCCCGTCGGTCGCCGTCCAGAACGACGTCCCACCCGCGCGCCGGTAGCTCACCGCGCGCTCCGCCATCGCGCCCTCGCCCTCGGCGCCGAGCTCCCTCACCCGGATCTCGCCGCCGTCCGCGAACCGGAACCGGATCGCGCCGCTCCCGTCGCGGGGCAGCTCCACCTCCGGCCGCGCAGCCCGCATCCAGGCCCCGCCGGGCTCGGTCGCCGCCAGCCGGAACCCGCCTTCCGCCGGGGCGAACGCCTCGCGCGCCGACAGCACGACGTCCGCGTGCTCCGGGAAGCGCAGGCGCAGCGCCGCGGCGGACGTGTCCTCCGGCTCCGCGCCGCAGCCGCCGAGGAGCAGCGCGGCCGCGAGCAGGGGGGACGGCGTCGGGAGCGATCGCCTCGATGTCAAGGATGGTGCTGGCACGTCGCGTCTCGCCGCGCCGAGTAGAGCAGCCTTGCCCCGGCCCGCCTAGCCTCCCGCTGCGACGGCGTCGTGCGCGCTCGCGTCGCCGCGGCGAGCCTCAAGGCCGGCCGTCGCCGCGCGCGCCCTCCGCGGGCGGCTCCGCCTTCTGCGCCCGCGCCGGGGGCCCCTCGAGCCCCGCCGCGCGGGCCAGCCCCATCACCCCCTCCACGGCGGCCGCGATGTATCCGAACGGGTTCGCCCCGTCGACCGCCGTGACGTGCACCTCGCCCATCCGCTGCTGGAACGCGGCCGCGAGCGCCGGCATCTGCTGCGCCACCGTCAGCCGGATGATCTCGGGGGACACGGCGTTCTCGATCTCGCGGAGCGCCCGCGCGCGCCCGAGCTCGAGCTCCTGCGCGAGCCGCGCCTTCCTCGCCTCGATCTCGGCGATGGCGAGCTCGGCCTCGGCCACGAGCCGCCGCGCGTCCGCGATCGCCGCGCGCTGCCGGAGCAGGTCGATCTCGTGGGCGCCCGCGGCCATCTTCGCCGCGTGGCGCGCGGCCGCGGCCTCCGCCTCGAGCGCGGTCTTCTCGATCTCGGCCCGCGCCGAGCGCGCCGCGATCTGCTGCTCGTGCGCGAGGCGCGCCTCCTCGATCCGCGCCTCGGAGGCGATCTCCTCGAGGCGCGCCTTCTCGCTGGTCTCCTGGCGGCGCGTGCGCAGCTCGACCTCGGCGGCGAGCTTCGTCAGCTCGATCGCCCGCTGCGCCTCGGCCTCGCCCTGCTGGACGGCGCGCTCGGTGAGCAGCGACGCCTCGCGGGCCATCCGCTCCTGCTCCTTTCGGTAGCGCGCCTGCAGGTTGCCGAAGACCGCCGGCGAGAGGATGCGCACGTCCTGGATCTCGATGGAGTCGACGAGGACGCCCCACCCCTTGTCGGTCGTGTCGTCGGCGCTGCCGCGCCCCGAGACGACCGGCACGATCTCCCGCATCAGCTCTCCGGCGATCCCTTCTTTCCGCCGCGTCAGGCACTCCTCGACCGACAGGTTCGCGATCAGCCGGCGCGCGGCGCCCGCGAACATGTCGACGAGCAGCGCCTCGAGCTTCTCCTGCGCGCGCTCCGGGAACGAGAAGTTCAGCATCCGGAAGGCGACGAGCGGGTCCGCGATGCGGTAGACGGCGAGCCCTGTGACCTCCACGCCCACCTTCTCGAGGGTGACCTGGTCGGCCGTGAACTGGAGCTTCTGGATCGTGGTCGGCACGACCGCGACGCTGTCGCCGGGGAGCTTGAAGCACGAGGCGCCCTGTCCCGAGGTGGGCCGCAGGTGGCCTCGCCGCATGTGAATCAGGTACTCGCTCGGCTTCGCGCTGATGCGCCCCCACCTCTTGAGCTTCTCCGGATCTTCGGCCGGCTTGCCGGCGCGCCAGCCCTGCTCGTATCGCTCGCGGCCGGCCGCCCCGGCCCCGCGGTCGCCCGCGTGGACGATGGCACCCGCGCTGCCCTCGTCGCTCGTGATGACCCTGCGTCGATCGATGTGCGTCATGGCCTCTCCCTCGTGAGGACGGGCTTCGCAGGAACCGGGCCAGACGGGAGATAGGGGAAATGGGGCGCTGCGCCGCCGCCTCGCGCGCCGCCGCGATCCGCGATGGAGCGCGCGCCGCTCCAGAATGGAGCGCCGCGGCCCGTCGCGGCCGCGGGGGCGGCTCGCGTCAGCGGATGTTGACCCTGAGCCTCACCGGGCGGCCGTCGCGCTCGACGACGACGGACAGGCTCTTGTCGGAGCGCATGCGCGTGTAGGCCATCATCGCCTTCTGCGGGTCGGTGAGGTCGATGCTGTTGATCGATTTCACGAGATCGCCGCTCTGCAGCCCGAGCGACTCGAGCACCGAGCCCGGCTTGATCATCATCTTCAGTCCGACCACCTGGTTGTCCCGCATCTCCGGGATCGCCGCCGACGTGGTCGTCACGATCTCGGGCTGCTCGAAGATCTTCTCGGCGGCGGATCGATCGATGTCGATCTCGGTGTCGCTCACGCGCTTCATGCGCGAGGCGATCTCGGGCGGGACGTCGCTCCTGCCGGACGCGCGCGACGGGGTCGCGCGGGGCGGATCCGGCGCCCTGGGCTGCGGCTCGGCCGCCTTCTTGCCGTCGTTGTCGCTCTTCTTGCCGAGCTGCATCTGGCAGCGCGCGCCGCCCGACGTCATCCACACCCGATCCCAGGCGATGTGCTCGACCTTCCGGCCGCCGATCTCCCCCCCGCGCCGCCCGAGGGCCGTGCGTCCGCCTTCCGCCTCGACGGCGGCGAACGACCATTCCGGGTCCTCGGACACCGCGATGAGCACGACGCGGCCCGTATCGCACGGCGGCGCGAGGTAGGGATCGCGCTGAGAGAGATCCGCCTGGCCGGCGGTCGCCGCGCTCGGCCGAGGCACGAGCGGCCCTGTCGTGGAGTCGAACGGATTGCGCTCCAGGATGGGCGCCGCGCTCGTCGCGCGGTCGTCGGCGGGCGGCGCCGGGGCGGGCGCTCGCTCCGGGAGCGCGGGAGGGGCGCCGTCCCGCGCGATCTGATGGGCGATGAGCTGAGCGACCCCGGAGGCCTGATAATACGCGGAGACCGCGACCATGCCTCCCACGATGAATGCGAATCCGCGCTTGACGAACGCGTCGGGGCTCATTGGTAACGCTCCTCGTGGCGGGAGCGCGCCGGGGCTCGCGGCGCGCGTGTCCCTTGCCGCCGCGGAGGTCGCGGCAGTGCACGCCCTCGCCACCGGCAAGACCGCGCGTCAGGGCGAGCACCGAGCGTGCCCGCGCGCGGGTCATCGCCGCGGTCCGGGCGGGATCTGGCCCGGACAGGCGCGCGCTCAGCGGGGAGGAGCGCTGTTCGCGCGGCTCACTTCACGGAGTACTCGAGGCCCCAGATATTCACGGATCCCCGTTCGGGATAGTACACGGTGAGCTCGTCCGAGGCCTCGAGGCGGGCGGCGTCGATCAGGGGATCGGAGAAGAATCGGCCCGCGTCGGAGGCGTCGAGGAGCGTCCAGGTCGCATAGCCGTCGCTCGGCGAGGCGCCGGCGATGCGGAGATCGGGGAGGATCGCGTAGACGTTCTCGGTGGAGGAGATCGCGAGCTTTCCCCGGAAGTTCTCGATCGCGCGCAGGCCGAGCCCGTGGCGCGTCCAGGTTCCCTCCGGATCCCGGACGTAATGGAAGAACTCGCTGCGCGCCCGTGCGTTCGTGAAATTCGCGTCGTCGGCCTCGGCGTCGGGCAGGTGCGAGAGCAGCACGTGGACCCGGCCGCTCTCGTCGACGGTCATGTGCTCCTGGTTGATGAGCCCTCGGTCTTGGCCGATGGCCCACACGGAGAGGCCCGCCGTGCTCCGGGTGACGAAGGCGGCGCCGGTGGTCGCGACCTTTTCCCCTGCGTTGTTGTGCCAGGTGCGCCCGTGATCGTCGCTGTAGACGTAGAGGAGATCGTGGTTCGTTGTCGCGTTCGGCGTGTCTCGCCAGCACCAGGCCGCGTGGAGGCGCGCGCCGCCGCGCGTGTACGCCAGCCCGTGCAGGTAGGCGTTCATGCTGGCGTCCGTGCCCTCGATGTACTCGCCGAGCGCGCTCCAGGCGTGCGCCGTCGTGTCGTACTCCCACAGGTGCTCGTCGCCGCTGCCGCTCTCGCCGATCCGGGCGCTCAAGAGGAGCTTGTCGCCGCCGGGCTCGGTGACGAACCGCGGGTAGGTGACGAGGGTCACGGCGGTCGAGCCGACGAGCGCGCTCGAGACGGCGCCGAAGCTCGCGGCGGCCCAGGCGGTGCCCTCCGGGTCGGTCAAGAGGCCGGTGACCGAGCGGCGGTAGTGGAGCGTGCTGCCGTGGTGATCGAAGGCGAGGTGGAGCGTGCCGTCGCCGGGCGCGATCCCGAGAGAGATGGTGTTGTGGGCGTCGTCGGCGCTGAGCCGGTAGTCCTTGAAATCGAACTTCTGCCATCCCCCGGCGGCGCCGCCCGGGCGGGCGGGCAGCTGCCGTCGCGCGAGGACGACATTGCGATTGGTGTTCCAGAAGGCCGTGTATTGATAACCGCCGAACGAGACGATCGCGTCTTGCTGGAAGGATTCGCCGTTGAGGTAACCACCGTACGACACCACGGTGAGGCCCGACTCGGCGAGCTTGCCCTCGGCGTGCTTGACGATCCCGGGCGCGACGGCCTCCGCGCCGCCGCTGCCGGAGGTCGCGCCGCTCGCCGTCGCGCCGCTCGCCGTCGCGCCGCTCGCCGTCGCGCCGCCGCCCGCGCCGGTGGCTTCGGGGCTGGTCGCTCCCGTCCCGCCGCCGCCGAGGTTCGCGCCGCCTCCGCCCGCGCCCCCGCCTGAGGCGGAGCCTCCGGGGGTCGAATCGCGCTCGCCGTCGCCGCAGCTCGCCAGGCAACCTGCCGAGACGAGGACGAGCAGGAGGGAGGAGGGAAAGCGAAGGATCATGGGTGTTGCCCGAGGGTACTGCCGTTCCGCGGCGGCACCAAGCGCGGCCCCGCCTCGCCTCACGCGTCGTAGAGCAGCACCTCGACCTCGGCGCCCTCTCCCACCGCCGCGTCCTCGGCGCGCACGATGACCACGCCGTCCGCGCGCGTGGTCGACGACAGGATCGACGCGCCGCTCGTCGCGATCGGAAACACCCGGTCTCCCTCGACGCGCACCCGCACGTAATCGACGCGCCCCGGCAGCGAGGCGATCTCGCGCGCCACCACGCACCGCCGCCGCCGGTGCGGCCACGCGCGCGGCAGGCCGCCCAGGGCGCGGATCGAGGGGCCCGCGAAGAACTCGTAGGCGCACAGGCACGACACCGGGTTTCCCGGCAGCAGGAACACCGGCCGCTCACCCGCCAGAAACCCGAACCCCGCGGGCTTCGCCGGGCGCATCGCGACGCCGTGGACCGCCACCTCGCCGAGCTCCGCGAGCACGAGCGGCGCATGGTCCTCCGAGCCGACCGACGACCCGCCCGAGACCAGCACCACGTCCTCGCCAGCCGCCGCGAGGGCGCTCCGGACCGCCTCGCGCCGGTCGGGGACATACGCGACCTCCACGTCCTCGACGCCGTCGCGGCGCGCGAGCGCCGACAGCACCAGGCTGTTCGCGTCGACGATGCACGCCCCGCTCGGCGCGCTCCCCGGCGGCAGGAGCTCGTCGCCCGTGATCAGGATCCGCACCGACGGCCGCCGCACCGCGCGCACCTCGGCGACCCCGGTCGACGCGAGCACGCCGACGTCCTGCGGCCGCAGCCGGCGCCCGGCCGGCACGACCTCCGCGCCCTCGATCACGTCCTCGCCGATCGACGCGACGTGCTTGCCCGCCGGCACCGGCGCGCGCACCCGCAGCACCGCCGCCCCGGCCGGGCCCGCGGCCTCCTCCGCGTGCTCCGCCATGAGCACCGCGTCCGCCCCCTCGGGCACCGGGGCGCCGGTCGTGATCCGCACGGCCTCGCCCAGGCGGATCGCCCCCGCGTGAGGCCGCCCGGGGAACGACGCGCCCACGAGCGCGAGATCGACCGGCGCGCCGGCGGTCGCGCCGGAGGTCGCCTCGCCGGCGAGCGCGTACCCGTCCATGGCCGCGCGCGCGAAGTGCGGCACGCTCGCCCGGGCGAGCACGCGCTCGGCCGTGACCCGCCCCGCCGCCCGGGCGATCGGCACCGGCTCGTCGCCGAGCCGCCGGATCCGCTGCCCGAGCACCTCGAGCGCCCGCTCGACCGTCGTCTGCTCGCGGAAACCTCGCATCCGGACGTCGCGCATCGGGGCTCCGTGGACCGTCGGCCCCTCAGCCGGCGGCGGAGGTCTCGAGCGCGCCGCGATAGACCTCGTCGACGTCGAGCACGCCGTCGATCGACGCGAGCCTCGCGCGCTCGCCGGGCCCGGCCTCGTAGAGCGTCCACGAGCCGTCCTCGTTGCGCCGGAAGACCTCGATCCGCGGGTGCGCCTGCGAGACGAGGACGTACTCCTTGAGCGAGGGGATGCGGCGGTAGTGCGCGAACTTCTCCCCCCGATCGTACGCCTCGGTGGAGTCCGACAGCACCTCGACAAGCACCAGCGGGTTGACGACCGCGTGCTCGTCTTCGGGGTCGTGCGCCAGCTTGCCGCAGACGACGCTCACGTCCGGGTACGTCGCGAGGCCCGTCGCGAGGACGCGCACGCGGAGGTCGGACGAGAACACCGCGCAGGTTCGCTGGCGGAGCGCGGCGCGAAGCTCCGCCGTGACGTTCGCCCCGAGCCGCGCGTGCTCCGGCGTGCCGCCGGCCATGTCGAAGATCTCGCCGCCGAGGTACTCGTGCTTGGTCGGGCTCGCCCGCTCCTGCTCGAGGTACTCGGCGTAGGTGAAGGAGAGCTTGCGGGCGGGTGCGTTCACGTTCGTGGCCTCCCGCGGGAGTATGGCACGGGAAGCCCCCCTCCGGTGCCGCCCGCGCCCGCCGCGGCGCGGCCCGCCCGATCCCTACCGCCGGCCGCCCCTCCGCGGCCGGCTCGCGCGCCGGAGCGGCGCGATCAGCGCGAACACCCCGAGCGCCATGACCGACAGCTTCGGCCCCCGCTTCTTCCGGGCGCCCGACTGCCGCTCGCCCGCGATCGAGCAGTCCTCCGACTCGGCGGAGTCGTCGGAGCCCCCGCTGCAGCCGTCGTCTTCCGCGTAATACTCGTCCTCGGACTCGTCGCTCGTATCGCCGCTGCAGCCGTCGTCCTCCGCGTAATACTCATCCTCGGACTCGTCGCTCGTGTCCCCGCTGCAGCCGTCGTCCTCCGCGTAGTACTCGTCCTCGGACCCGGTCTCGCTCGTATCGCCGCTGCAGCCGTCGTCCTCCGCGTAGTACTCGTCCTCGGATCCCGTCTCGCTCGTGTCCCCGCTGCAGCCGTCGTCCTCGTACTCCCCCGCGTAATATTCGTCCTCGTCCTGCGGCTCGGGGTCGTCCACGACGACCGTATCGGCGGTGCCGGCGCAGCCGCAGCCCATGTCCGCGGCCGGCTCGTCGTCGTAGTAGTAATCCGGGTCATCCACGCCCGACGGCCCGCCGGTCGTGCTCGATGCGCCGGCGCTCGGCCCGCCGCCGAGGCCCCCGGGCCCGCCCACGCCCGACGATCCGCCGGGATCGCCGCCCGCGCCGCCGCCGCCGGTCTCGGTGGAGCACGCGTCCAGGCGCACGGCGCCGGCCCTCGCGACCGGCGAGACCGACGCGCCGGCGCCGAACGTCAGCGGCCAGTCCGCGCCGGACTGCCCGGCCGCGAGCCGCAGCGCTACGCGGGTGAGCCACACCGACGACGGCGCGAGCCCGGAGAGCCCGACCGCGAGATCGTCGGCGATCGGACCGCACCGCAGGAGGTCGGGATCCGTCTCGTCCCTGCGGGGCGACTCCGCGCAGTCGAGCGCGCCGTCGACCACGCCGAGCGCGGCGCGCGGGCAGCTCGCGGCGACCGCGAGGCCCGACTCCAGCGCGGCCGCGGCCACGGCGGCGCACGCCCCCGGGCCGTCGCCGGCGTCGCCGTACGCGCCCGCGCGCGCGAAATAGGCCGCGACCACGCTGTCCACGCTGTCGCTGCCGAGGGCGATGCGGCGGCTCAGCGCCTCGTGCCCCGCGGCCTCGACGAGCGCCCCGTCGAGCCCCGCCTGGCCGAGGGCCTCGGCGCGCAGCGCCTCGTAATCGCTGCGCTGCGCGCCCGCGTCCCAGCTCAGCGAGGCCGGCGGCAGCGTCACCGGCGTCGCGCCCGTCAGCGCGCCCCGGCCGTCGCCGAGGAGCCACGCGGTCACGCGCACGTCGCCCGCGCCCGCCCTGGCCAGCGACAGCGGCAGGCGCGCCTCCCCGCCGCCCGTGACGACGCGCAGCGTCCGCGTCACCGCCGGCCCGCCGGGCGCCTCGAACCGCGCCGCCGCGAAGCGCATCCCCTGCAGCGCGCCGAGCTGCGCGGCCGTCTCGGAGGAGAGCGCGAGCCCCGCCGACTCGGCCCAGCGCGCGACCGCGCCCGCGTCCTCGAGCACCGCCACCTCGATCGGCTCGAGCGTCGGCTCGTGCGCGAGCTGCCCGACGGTCTCGAACGGGCCCGGCGGGCCCTCGTCCCCCGGGCAGTAGGGGGCGGCGCCCTCGGGCGGGAGCACGCGCGGCGCGGTCGCCGCCTCGAGCGCCTCGAACCACGCGTCCGAGCTCGCGTCGAGCGCCGCGAGCGGCGGCACCGGCACGACGACCGCCACCGGCCCGCGCGCGCCGTCGAACCGCAGGCTCGTCCAGAGCGTCGTGCGCTCCGGCCCCGCCGCGACGGCGACGCGCTGCTCGACGGACGCCTGTCCGGCGCCGGGCAGCCACGCCCCCGCGGCGAGGGCGTCGGCAGAAAAAGAGAAGAGGACCGCAGCAGGAACGACAAGCGCAAGCGACCGTCGGGGCATGCGAGGCCAATTGGCAAGCAGCATGCCCTCGATCCTACGCGGCCTTCGAGCCCGACTTCCACGCTGCCGCGTCCGGATGAGAACCGCGGTTCACGACGCTCCGTCACCACACCGACGGGCCTGCGGCGGCTCACCCCTCGTGGACGATGACGATGTCGTCGGGGTGAAGGTGGCAGAACACCCTGTCGCCGACGTGCAGCGCGGCCTGGACGGAGCTCTCGTTGGCCACCACGGCCGTGAGCTCGAGGCCGGAGCCGGTCCGGAGGCGCAGCTGGTCGGTGGCGCCCTTGAACAGCTCGTCCTCGACGTGCGCGTCGAAGCAGTTCTCCAGATCGCCGTGCCGTTCCTTGCGGAGCGCGATCTTCTCGGGCCGGATCGAGATGAGCGCGCTCTCGGCCCCGCCCGCGAGGTGCTCGGCGTTGACGAGGAGCTCGATCCCGCCGGCGAGCCGGACCCGCGCGCGCTCGCCGCTCCGCGAGAGGACGGCCGCCCGGAGGATGTTGGCCTGGCCGATGAAGTTCGCGACGAACGTGGTCTTCGGCCGGTGGTAGATCTGCGACGCGTCGCCGAGCTGCTCGATCCGGCCCTTGTTGATCACGGCGATGCGGTCGCTCATGGTGAGCGCCTCTTCCTGGTCGTGGGTCACGAACACGAAGGTGATCCCGAGCTTCTTCTGGAGCTCCTTGAGCTCGACCTGCATGGCGTGCCGGAGCTTCGCGTCGAGCGCGGACAGCGGCTCGTCGAGGAGCAGGACCTTCGGCCGGCAGACGATGGCGCGCGCGAGCGCGACCCGCTGCCGCTGCCCGCCGGAGAGCTGCGACGGCTTGCGCTGCTCCATGCCTTCGAGCGACACCATCGCGACGGCGGCGCGGACCCGCTCGGCGATCTCCGGCTTCGGGACCTTCTTCATCCGCAGGCCGAAGCTGATGTTCTCCTGCACGGTCATGTGAGGGAACAGCGCGTAGCTCTGGAACACCTGGTTCACGTCGCGCCGATAGGGCGGATCGTGCGTGACGTCCTTCCCCGCGAGCAGGACGGCGCCGCTCGTCGGCGTCTCGAACCCCGAGATCATCCGGAGGAGCGTCGTCTTGCCGCACCCCGAGGGGCCGAGGAGGGTGATGAACTCGCCCGCCTGGATCTGGAGATCGACCTCGCTCACCGCTTGAAAGCTGCCGAATCGCTTGGTGACCGCGCGGAGCTCGACCATGACGTCCATCAATTTACCTTGGGGGGCCGGGAGCAGAGGGGGAGAGATAGAGGGGAGAGAGGGAGCGGGGAGAGCGGGACGCGCGGCGGCGGAGGGGCGCGGCGCCGCGTCACCGGTCCTGCTCCTTGCGCATCCCGAGCAGGAAGAACAGCGAGAACAAGAGGAGCAGCGTCATCCCGAGCGCGGCGCCGAACGGCCAGTCGCGCGCCTGACCGAACTGGTTCTGGATGACGTTGCCGATCATCGGCACCCGCGACCCGCCCATGAGATCGGTGATCGCGAACATCCCGAGCGCCGGGATGAACACGAGCAGGACCCCCGCGAGGATCCCCGGCCGCGTCAGCGGGACGATGACGTGCGAGAAGGCGGACACCGGCCCCGCGCCGAGATCGAACGCCGCCTCGATGAGCGCGTTGTCGAGCTTCTCGACGCTCCCGTAGATCGGCAGGATCATGAACGGCAGGTACGAATACACGAGGCCGATGACCACCGCCGTCGGCGTGTACATGATGTCGAGCGGCGCCGAGATGATCCGCAGGTAGAGCAGGAGCCCGTTGAGGAGCCCCTCCGACTTGAGGATCGACATCCACGCATACGTCCGGATGAGGAAGCTGGTCCAGAACGGCACCATCACCAGCATGAGCAGCTTGTTCCGGATGCCCTCCCGGGCCCGCCCGATGAAGTACGCCACCGGATAGCCCGCGACGAGGCAGATCGCCGTGGTGATGGCGGCGTACTTGATCGAATTGACCAGGATCTTGAGGTAGGTCGCGTCGAGGACGCGCGCGTAGCTCGACAGCGAGAGCTCGAAGACCACCTGCCCGAGCTCGTCCCGCTCGCAGAAGCTGTAGACGAGCATGATCGCGGTGGGCGCCACGACGAAGGCGAGGAGCCAGAGCAAGAGCGGGGCGAGCAGCAGCCACCCGCGGACGCCCGGCTTGCGCTGGGGGCCCTGGAGCTCGACGACCTGCCCGGTGGCCGTGTTCATGACGCCGCGCCGCTCACTGCGACGCCTTGAGGTCCGTCACCAGCTTGTCGATGTCCGCCGCCGCCTTCCCGATGTCGTGGAAGGTCTCCATCCCGGCGAGGGGCGGGTAGCTCGCCGGGTTCGCGAGCTGCTCCGGCGTGAGCAGCGCGCGCGCCTCCGTGTTCGGGTTCGTGTAGGGGAACTTGTCCGAGATGATCTTGCTGACCTCCGGGCGGAGGATGTAATTCATGAACATCTCCGCGCCGATCTTGTTCTGCGCGTTGTCGGGGATGGCCAGGCTGTCGATCGCCTTGTGCGTCCCCTCGACCGGCAGGACGAACTGGAACTTGTTCTTGTCCTCCTGGTAGAGCAGGGCCGCCTCCCCGCTCCAGACGACGCCGATGTCCACGTCGCCGTTGAGCAGCGCCGTCTTCGGGCTGTCGGAGTCGAACACCTTCACGAGCTTGATCCACTCCGCCAGGGTCGGCTTGACCTTCGCGAGGTTCTCCGGGGTCACGTCGTTCGGGTTCATCCCCATCGTCACCATCACCCAGGAGACCATCTCGCGGTTGTCGTTCAGGGCCACGATGCGCCCCTTGTGCTTCGGCTGGAACACGTCCTTGTAGCCCTTGATGGGCTCCTTCACCTTCGCGGTGTTGACGACGATGCCGACGGTCGTGCCCATCCACGGGACCGTGTACTTGAGCTCCGGGTCGTGCGGCTGGTTCCTGAACGCGGGCGCGATGTTCTTCAGGTTCGGGACGCGGGCGTGATCGAGCGGCTGGAGCTTCTTCTGCTTGATGAGCGCCTCGATCGCGTACTCCGAGGGCTGGATGAGATCGTACCGGGTGCCCCCGGCGAGGAGCTTCGACAGCATCTCCTCGTTCGAGGCGTAGGTCTCGTAGTTGACCTTGATCCCCGTCTCCTTCGTGAAGCCGTCCAGGATCTCCTGCGGGACGTACTCGGACCACCCGAAGAGGTTGAGCTCGCCGCCGGCCTTCGGCTCGGGCGCGGGGCCGCTGCCCGAGGCGGCCGCCTGGGGCGCCGGGCTCTCCTTCTTCCCACAGCCGAGCAGGGCCACGAGGGGCACGAACACCAGGATCAGGAGCGCTGAGATGCGTTTCATTGGCTTTTCCTTGTCTTGCCTGCGCCGGCGCAGGCGCTCGCGCCGCGCGTCGGTCCCCTTCAGCTCTCGTCGGGGGGCCGCCTCGCGGTGCCCTTCAGCGACTCGGCGACCACGACGAGCATCGCGGTCGCGACGATGAACACGGTCGAGATCGTGTTCAGCATCGGGTTCAGACCGACCTTCGCCATGCCGAACACCTTGATCGGCAAGGTCTCGGACTTGGGCCCGCGCGTGAAATAGGTGACGATGAGCTCGTCCATCGACAGCGTGAACGACATCAGCGCACCGGAGACGATCGCGGGCAGAAGGTAAGGCACCATGACCAGGAAGAACGCCTTGAGCGGCGTCGCCCCGAGGTCCAGCGCGGCCTCCTCGAGCGACGGATCGAGCCCCGCGAGCCGCGCCTGGACCGCGATGAGCACGAAGGGGAAACAGAAGGTGATGTGCGAGATGATGACCGTCGTGAAGCCGAGCTCGAGCTCCACCGTCTTGAAGAAGATGAGCAGGCTGATCCCCATGATGATCTCCGGGATGATCATGGGGATGAAGATCAGCGTGCTGATCGACCGGAGCGCGGGGAACCTGTACCGGTAGAGCAGGAAGGCGCCCGCCGTGCCGAGGACGACCGAGAACGCCGTCGTGATCGCGGCGACGATCACGCTGTTGCTCAGCGACTCGATGAGCGGCGACCGGCGCTCGTCGCTCATGTGGGCGACGAGCTCGTCAAAGAGCTGCCGATACCACTTGAACGTGAACCCCTCCCACACCACGCTCATCCGCGAGTCGTTGAACGAGTAGGCGACGAGGAGCAGGATCGGCAGATAGAGGTAAACGAGGACGAGCCCGCTCCAGCCGCAGAGGAGCAGATTCGACAGCTTGATGCCCGATATCGTCCGGAGTCGCATGCGGCGGCCTAGCGATCTACCACGATCGCCGCGCGAGCTTATCGCTTGCGGAACGCCGGTTGCAACCCGTTGCCGTGTGGTGAGGCCGACACGGCGCACGGCGACGCGACCACGCTGGCTGACATGCTTCGCGGCGCGAGGGCGCTCGCGCGCGGCCGCGGGCCCGCCGGCGCCCGGGTCGGCGCGGGCGGCGCGGGCGCGTGGCCAGGCGAGGCCAGGCTGGCGTGGACTAGGGCCAGACAGGGTGGGCCAGGCCCCCGGCAGCAGCCGAGCCCGCGAGCCGCGCTGGCGCGTGGCTCATCGTTCGAAGGCGCCCCGCGCCCGCCCGCGGCGGATCCTTCGGGAGAAGCCCTTGACACCGCACTCTCCTCCGCTTACCGGCCCTGCATGACCGGGTTGTCGCGCCGCCCTTCAGGTGAGGTCCCGTGAGCACTCCCCGCATCTGGACGATCGAAGAGGCGAACGCGCTCGTCCCCCGGCTATCGTCGCTGATCGGCCGGCAGCTCGCCCTGGCGAGCGATATCGAGCGCTGCTGGCAGGCGCTCGTGAAGGCCGTCGAGAGCCCGGCGGCGACGCCCGATCAGCTCCTCGAGCTGGCGCGCGGCGGCAGCGAGCTGGCGCGCGCCCGCGAGCGCGAGCTCTCGGAGAAGATCGCCGCGTACGAGTCGGGGTGGCAGGAGGTCGAGGAGCTCGGCGTGGTCGTGAAGGACCAGCGCATCGGGCTCTGCGACTTCTACGGGCGCCTCGACGGCGCCCTCGTCTGGCTGTGCTGGCGCTACGGCGAGCAGGCCGTCGAGCACTACCACGGGCTCGAGGCCGGCTACGCCGGGCGAAAGCCGATCACCGCGGCCAAGCGCCGACAGCTGCTCAACTGACGGGGCCCCGGTGATCGATCGACAGAGAGCGGCACGGGCGATCGAGGAGTTCCTCCGCGCCCTCGGGCGCGACGTCGAGGGGGAGCTCGCCGGCACGGGCGAGCGCGTCGCTGACGCGTGGGCGGACGACCTGATCGAGGGCGAGGCCATCGACGCGGCCGCGGTGCTCCGCGAGGGCGCGATGGAGACGGGCCCCTTCGAGCGCGGCCTCGTCGTCGCCCGCGATCTCTCGGTGACCACGATGTGCCCGCACCACCTCTTGCCGGGGCACGGCACCGGGGTGGTCGCCTACCTGCCGGGGGCGCGGGTCGCCGGCATCGGCACGATCGCGCACGTGCTCGACGCGCTGGCGCGGCGGCTGACCTTGCAGGAGCGCATCGGCGGGCAGCTCGTCGATCTGCTCGTCGGCGAGCTCGGCGCCCGCGGCGCCCTGTGCAAGCTCACGCTGACCCACACGTGCCTCATCGCCCGCGGCGAGCGCAAGGCCGGCGCGGTCATCGAGACCGTGGCGGTCGCCGGGGCGTTCGCCGAGCCGGGCCCGGAGCGCGATCTCGCCTTCGCCGCCGCGCTCTCCGGGGGCAGGCGGTGAGCGGCGTCGCGGTCGTCACGGGGCCGAGCCGCGGCATCGGCCGCGCGACGGCGCTCGCGCTCGCGCGCCGCGGGCTGTCCGTCGCGCTGCTCGGCCGGCCGAGCCCGCGCCTCGACGAGGTGACCGACGAGGTCCGCCGGCTCGACGTCTCCGCGCTGGCGGTCCCCTGCGACGTCGCCTCCGAGGAGCAGGTCGCGCGCGCCGCCGCCGAGGTCGTGGCGTGGCTCGGCGCGCCCCGCGTCGTCGTGAACAACGCGGGCATCGTGCGCCGCGGGACGCGGGTCCACGAGACCTCGCCCGCCGCCTGGGACGAGGTGATCGCCGTCAACCTGCGCGGCCCCTACCTCGTCTCGCGCGCCTTCCTCCCGGCCATGCTGGCGCACGGCCGCGGCCGGCTCGTCCACGTCGGCAGCATCTCCTCGACCATCGCGTCCCCGGGCAACGCCTCGTACGCCGCCTCCAAGTGGGGCCTCGTCGGCTTCTCGAAGAGCCTGGCCGAGGAGCTGCGCGGGACGGGGCTCCAGTCCATCGCCGTGCTCCCCGGCTCGGTCGACACCGACATGCTCGCCGGCAGCGGCTTCCCCCCGCAGATGAGCGCCGACGAGGTGGCGCAGCTCATCGTGTACGCCGCGCTCGACGCCCCCGACGCCGTGACCGGCTCGGCGCTCGAGATGTTCGGCTGACGAGGCCGGCAGGGCGGCTGGCGCGCAGCGCGCGGCCAGGTACGCGCAGCGCGCGGCCAGGCGCGCAGCGCGCGGCCAGGCGCGCAGCGCGCGGCCAGGCACGCGCTGCGCGATCAGGCACGCGCTGCGCTCGATGTACGTGGCGCCGCCACACCCGACCCCCCCGCGTGCTACCCTGAGGCTCGTGGAAACGACGCCTCCGCGACCGGGCGATCTCAACGCGGCTTTGCCCGAGCTCCCGCTGTTCCCGCTGCCGCAGACGGTGCTGTTCCCCGGCGCCCTCCTGCCGCTCCACATCTTCGAGCCGCGCTACCGGGCGCTCGTGCGCGACGCGCTCGAGACGCACCGCATCCTCTCGGTCGTGCTCATCACGGACCCCCACCCGATCGACGCGCACGGCCACCCGGCCATCGCGGGGGTGGCGGGCGCGGGCGAGATCATCGATCACGCCGAGCTGCCGGGGGGCCGCTACAACATCGTGCTGCGTGGCCGCGCCCGCGTCCGCCTGGCGGAGCGCCCGTTCGTGCCGCCGTACCGCACGGCCGCGGCGACCGTCCTCGAGGACCAGCCCGGCGAGATCTCGGCGCAGGACCACGCCGCGCTCATCTCCACCGCGGCCTCGTTCGCCTCGCTCGTCCGCGAGCGCGACAGCAATTTCGAGTTTCGGCTGCCGCGCGACGCGGCCGCCTCGCTCGTCGCCGACCTCTGCGCCCATCACCTGATCCTCGACGCGCGGGAGCGGCAGGCCGTGCTGGAGACCCTCGACGTCGTCGCGCGGGTGCGCCGCGTGACCGAGGCGCTCGCGCTCCAGCAGCTCGCGCTGGCCTCGGCGGCGCGCGACGTCAACTAGCGCCTCGCGCTCGCCTCGGCGCGACGCCCACCAGCGCCGCGCCGGGGGGGATGGGCCGGCGCGGATGGGCTCGATTGCGCGCCGACCGCGCGGCGCACCTGAACACGGGTCCAGAAGCGGCGCCGGAGCGGGGCTGGAGCGGGTGCGGCCGTCCCAAGATCGAGTAGGCTGCGCCGCCTATGGCGACCTCTCGTTCAACGGAACCTTCGGCCCCGATCATCGTCAAGCACCCGGGGTGTCCCCAGTGGGGACTCGGATACCTCGTCGAGGAGCGCGACGAAAAGCGCTTCTACGATTTCGAGGACGGCCTCAATCATTCCATCGCCAAGGCTTTCTGGTCCAAGCTCGAGCCGGTGCAGCTCGGCGACGACGAGGCGAGCGCGCTCGAGGCCAGGATCCGCGGTCTCCGTGACCGGCCGTCGGCCGCCGCCAAGAAGCAGCGCGCGCGCGTGGTCGCGCCGCCGCTCACGAGCTTCGACGAGCAGGTCGCGAGCTTCGAGTCGCAGTTCGAGGGCGGGTTCGGGGGCCCGCACTTCATCGCCGAGGAGCGCGGCGCCGCCGGGGCCGTCGCGGCCGAGGGCGGCAAGAAGAAGAGCAAGGCCTTCAAGCAGGGCGCCATCGAGACCGCGCGCGCGCTCCTCGGCAAGGGCGAGCTCGAGGCGCTGCTCGCGGCGGGCAACCTCGCCGATTTCATGGAGCGGATCGCCAAGGTCCACAAGGCCGCGACCGGCCTCCTGCACCCGCTCGGCGACCTCATCCCGTTCAACAAGATGCCGGCCGAGCACCACCGCGCCTACGCCGAGGCGGTCGTCGACGTGCTCTACGGCGCGGGCGACTACGCCGCGCGCTTCGACCGGCTCGCCGGCGTGCTCGCCGCGGCCAAGGTCGCCACCTGGCCGCTCGCGACGATCCTGAGCGCGCTCGTCTACCCGGAGGAGCACGTCTTCGTGAAGCCCTCGTTCTTCGAGAAGCAGGCGTCCGTGCTCGGCTTCGATCTCGCCTACGATCGCGTGCCGAGCGCCGAGGGCTACGGCCGGATGCAGGCGCTCGCGCGCGAGCTCGAGCGGCGGCTGCGCGAGCGCAGCCTCGCCCCGCGCGACCTGATGGACGTCTACGCCTTCCTCTGGCGCACGATCTCTCCGCCCAAGGTCTCCGCGAAGTCCTGACGTCCCGCGTCAGCCCGCCCCGCGCGTCGCCGCGCGGGGCGCGGCTCGACGGCCCTCGACGCCCGGCCGCGGCCCGCCTATGCGACCCCAACGAGGAGGGCTTCGCAGGAAGCGGCCGCGCTGCCCCTGCGATGCCCCGAGGAGGGTCTCGTATGAAGGCAGCCGTTCTCGAAGCCGTGAAGAAGATCGCCGTACGCAACGACGTCGCGCCGCCGCAGATCGGCCCGCGCGACGTGCTCGTCCGCGCGAAGGCGTGCGGCATCTGCGGGACCGACGTGCACATCTGGGAGGGCGATTTCTTCCCGACCTTCCCGCTGATCCCGGGGCACGAGCTCGCCGGCGAGGTGGCCGCCGTGGGCGACGAGGTCGAGGGCCTCCGGCCCGGCGACCGGGTCATGGTCGACCCGACGGTGACCTGCGAAGAGTGCCATTTCTGCATGATCAACCGGCAGAACCACTGCCTTCGGTGGAACGCGGTGGGCGTGACCCGCGACGGCGGCTTCGCCGAGCTCGTCCGGGTCCCGGCGAAGAACTGTTATCGCTTCGAGCGCGTCTCGTTCGGCGAGGCGGCGTTCTGCGAGCCGCTCGCGTGCGTCGTCTTCGGCCAGGATCGCGCGCGCATCGAGGTCGGCTCGGAGGTCCTGGTCCTCGGCGCCGGCCCGATCGGCCAGCTCCACCTCCAGGCGAGCCGCGCGAACGGCGCGGCCGCGGTCACCGTGGTCGACCTCGTCGAGTCGAAGCTCGATCTGGCGCGCCAGCACGGCGCGACCGAGGTGGTCGTCGCCGACAACGCGCTCCCGGCGAAGCTCAAGAAGATCGCGCCCTACGGCTTCGACGTCGTGATCGACGCGACGGGCATCGCGCGGGTCCTCGGCGACGCGCTCCAGTACGTGAAGAACGGCGGCCGGTACCTCGTGTTCGGCGTGTGTGGTCCCGAGGACAAGGTCGAGGTCTCGCCGTTCGAGATCTACCGGCGCGATCTCGAGATCATCGGCAGCTTCGCGATCAGGAGGACGTACGACCGGGCATTCAAGCTGATGGAGCGCGGGGCCGTCGACGTGAAGCGGCTCCTGTCCGAGGCGATGCCCGTCGAGGAGCTCCCGCGCGGGCTGGAGATGATGAAGAAGGGCACCGCGCCCATGAAGCTCCAGGTCGTGTTCTAGCCGCTCACCTTCTCTTCAGAGTTTCTAGCCGCTCACCTTCTCTTCAAAGTTCCAGCCGCTCACCTTCTCTTCCAAGGAAAAGGACGCTCTTCATGGCCATCGTGATCGGAATCGACGTCGGGACCAGCGGCCTCAAGGCCATCGCAGTCGAAACGGAGCGCGGCGCGGCGGTCGCGTCGGCGCACCGCGAATACCCGCTCTCCACGCCGCACGCCGGGTGGGCCGAGCAGGAGCCCGAGGACTTCGCCGCGGCGGCGCTGAGCGCCCTCGGCGAGCTCGCCCGCGCCCTCGGCCCGCGCCGGGACGAGGTGCGCGCGATCGGGCTGACGGGGCAGATGCACTCGGCGGTGTTGCTGGACGAGGCGCAGGCCGTCATCCGCCCGGCGATCCTGTGGTGCGACACGCGCACCACGGCCGAGTGCCAGGCGATCCACGCGAACCCGAAGGTCGGCGACGCGGGCCTCGCGCGCCTGGTCGGCAACCGCGCGCTCGAGGGGTTCACGCTGCCGAAGCTGCTCTGGCTGCGGCAGCACGAGCCCGAGGCGTTCGCGCGCGTGCGCGCGGTGCTGATGCCGAAGGATTACGTGGGGCTCAAGCTCACGGGCGAGCTCGGGACCGACGACAGCGACGCGAGCGGCACGCTGGCGTTCTCGCCGGGGGATCGCGCCTTCAGCGCCGAGCTCCTCGACGCGGTCGGGGTGCCGCGCGCGGTGTTCCCGAAGTCGGCGCCGTCGAACGCGCCGCTCGGCAAGCTCACGCCCGAGGTCGCGGCGGCCACGGGGTTGCCGGCGGGCACGCTGGTCGTGCGGGGCGCGGCGGACAACGCGGCGGGCGCGGTGGGGCTCGGCATCGTGCGCCCTGGCCGGGCGATGGCGTCGGTCGGCACGAGCGGCGTGATCCTGGCGCACACCGACTCGTGGGTCGTGGAGCCCGAGATGCGGCTGCACAGCTTCTGCCACGCGGTCCCGGGCCGCTTCTACCTGATGGGGGTGATGCTCGCCGCCGGCGGCGCGCTCCGCTGGTACCGCGACGTCCTCGGCGACGGGGAGCGCATGGCGGCGGAGATCCGCAAGGTCGATCCGTACGAGATCATCTCGGACACCGCGTCGACAGCGCGCCCCGGCGCGGGCGGCGTGGTCTTCCTGCCGTACCTGATGGGCGAGCGGACGCCGCACAACGACGCGGCGGCGCGCGGCGCGTTCGTGGGGCTGAGCGCCCGGACGACGAAGGCCGACCTCTCGCGCGCGGTGCTGGAGGGCATCACGTTCGGGCTGGCGGACTCGCTGGACCTGATGCGCGGCGTGGGGCAGGCGAACGGCGCGGCGGCGGTCTCGATCGACGAGATCCGGCTGACCGGCGGCGGGGCGCGCAGCGCGTTCTGGCGGCAGCTGATGGCCGACGTGTTCGAGGCGCCGGTGGCGATCACGACGTCGACGGAGGGCCCGGCCTACGGCGCGGCGCTCCTCGGCGCGGCGGGCGCGGGGCTGTTCTCGTCGGTCGAGGAGGCGGCGGACGCGTTCGTCCATGTCGTCTCGCGGGTCGCGCCGGATCAGGCGCGCTCGGCGCGGTACCGGGAGATCCACGCGGTGTACCGCGGGCTCTACAGCGACCTGAAGGGACGGTTCCGGGAGCTCGGGAAGCTGGCGTGATCGGGTGACGGGAGCCGGCCGGGGCGACCGAGGCCGGTATTGCTGGTGCGCACGAGGTCGTGCCGAGCCGCCCGGCGCCCATCGAGGGCGCTCGCCCCCGACAAGGCTCCTGCCTATCCGGGCGGCCCCGGCAGATAGCAGATGTGCATCCACGGCCTCACCACGCTCTCCCGCGGCCTCGGATTGATCTCGCTGGCGAGGAGCCGGGTCTGCTCACCGTCGTCCTCGCGGAGCAGGATCCCGTAATTATCCGCCTTGCCGCCGAGCCAATCCGCCACGAGCCCGGTCACGTCGAACGAGATGCCGCGATACGTCTTCACGGTGGCCGTCGCGTTGCCGGACACCGCGATCGGGGTGGGCTCGAACCCGTCTTTTTCGAAGGAGGCCCAGGACGCGCTCTCGTCCCAGTCCTTCACCACCCGGTGCACACTGATCACCCCCGGCCCGCTCGTGCTCTCCAAGGATAGCCCGATGCGGGCGGTGAGCAGCATGGCCCCTTGGGGAAGCTCGGAGAGATCGAAGCGGAGCAGCGCGCTGCGGATCGCATCGGTGCCAGGCGGCGTCCCCACCAGGAGGTCGACGCTCTCGCCGAAGCTCCGACCGGGCCGGTCGCTCGCGATATACGTATCGTGGACCCGGCCGGGAGTGATGCCGCGGCGCTGGATCACGAGGGCCTGGAGCGCGGACTTCTCGCCGGCCAGCTCCTTGTCCAGGAACTCTTCGCGGATGCCGGGAAAGGCGGCGCGCCCGAGCCCGCCCACGACGTCGCAGAGCCCGCCGGGGGCGAACGAGCCGACGCCGACGACAAGCTCGCCCCCGTCCTGCCGGATCAGCGCGGGGCCACCGCTGTCCCCGGAGCACAGGCCGCCCCGCCCATTCGTCTGATCGATGGCGATCGTGAGCGGCGCGACCTCGCTGATCCACGCTTCGGCATTGCGGCGGCTCGTGTTCGTCGCCGGGGTGCTGCCGTAGCCCACGACGGTGACGGCGCTGCCGACTTCGAGGCCGTCCGGCCACGACGCGAGCGGGATCGGCGTGATCCTGAGCGCGCCGGCGCCCCTGGCGGTCACGACGCAAATATCATAGTCGTGGCTCAGCCCATTGTGACAGGGGTGACGCTGGAACCCCTCGACAGGGAGGACGAGGCGGCGCGACGGCTCGCGGATGTCGGGACCGATCAGCGCTGCCACGAGGCCGGGGGAATCTTCGCAGCAGTGCGCGGCGGTGAGCACGTGGACCTTGTCTCCGTCAGCGCTCCGTCGAACGATGGTGCCGCTGCAGAGTCCGCCTTCCTTATCGAACAGGGCGACGACCGCCGCGTGCGTGTTGTCCGCGCGGGAGCCGGTGCCGATGATCGCTGACCGTTCCTCCCCGCCCTCCTCGCGAGAGCCGATCCCGGTCGGTTGCACGCAGGCCGCCGGCAAGAGCACGGAGGTGGCCAGCCGGACCACCGCGAGCGTTCTCATATCGGACCTCCCCCCAGACCACCAGCGCTCGGCCGGCGCGCGCGATGCAACCACGCGTTATCGACCGCTCCCTCGACTCGTGCGTCTGAGAGGAATCTTGTTGGCTATCCGGGCGCTGTCAATCGAGCGTGCAGCGCTGCCACGCTCGCATTGCAATCCGCGCCCAGCCCAGGCAGCGGCCCCGCTCAGCCCGGAAAGCTCGTCTTCACCCCTCTCGCGAAGAACGAGACAGCGCGCATTCTCCAGAGATCGCCCATTTCACGTCGCAACGGCGTGGTGTCCGCTCCAGCGCAGGAGCCGGGCACGCCTCGGGCTACGCCGCCCGCACCCACCCCCGCGCCGTCTCCTCGAAATGCTCCGCGCCGGCGATCCTGAAAATACCGCTCTCCGGCTCCCAGAAGTTCCGCTCGATATCGATCTTGTGCCCGCTGATCCGGATCACGTTGAACGCGTTCTGCTCCCCGCGCCCGCGCGTCGACGTCGCCGTGCCGGCCTGGATGATGAGCGACGAGTGCCCGCCGGCCTCGAACCGCTCCGCGGAGTGCCCCGTGTGGCTGAGGTGCAGGTGCCCCGACAGGATGATGTCGACCCCGCAGGCCGCGATCGCCGCCATCGCCTGCCGCGCGCGCCCCACGATCCCGTGCGGCGAGTTCTCGGGCAGATCGAACGGATGATGGGTGACCACGATCTTCGTGATCTCGGGCCCGAGCTCGCACATCCTCGCCTTGATCCCCTCGATCTGCCGCGCGTTGATGCGCCCGTCCTTGATGGTCAGCGATCGCGCGGTGTTGATGCCGAGCACGGCGAGCTCCGCGTCGAGGTGGAACGGCGAGAGGTCGTCCGTGATGTGGCGCCGGTACTTGTCCAGCGGGCGAAGGAACCGGTCGAACACGTTGTAGAGCGGGACATCGTGGTTGCCGGGCACCACGATCTGCGGCGCGGGCAGCGCGTCGAGGAAGGCGCGCGCCTCGGCGAACTCGGCGCTCTGCGCCCTCTGGGTCAAGTCGCCCGAGATCACGACGACGCTCGGCTCGATCCGCCAGATCCTGTCAATCAACGGGCGGAGGATGGCCTTGTCGACGCGGCCGAAGTGCAGATCCGACAGGTGCACGAGCGTGCGCATGATGAATCATCCTCCCAGCGCGGCGACGTGAGCCGTCGAGCCCTCCCGCCGTCGTGAGCCCGCGCTGATCTGGGACGACAGGGGCACGATGACGCGAAGCGCCTCAGGCCGCGTGCGATAGCAGAGCGGCGGCTTCATCTTCAGGACCTCGCCGTCCGCGGCCACGTGGAGGCGGCGGCGCCCCGGCGCCTCCACCCGCAGCTCCGTCGTGCGCAAAATACTGAAATCGCTCGCCTCCTGGATGCGGCCGGCGAGGGCGCTGGCGATGAGCCGGACGCTGGAGAGCCGGCTCTCCGCGTGCGCGACGCACACCCCGAGCTCGCCCGAGCCCGGCGGCCGCTGCCGGGCGAGGTCGACGTCGCCGAGCTTGAAATCGTTGTTCGCGACGAACACGAACGGCGTGTCCAGCTGGAGCTCCTGCCCGTCCAGGAAGAGACGGAGTCGGACGCGCTCGTGCCGCCGGATGCCCGAGACGGTCGCCAGCGCGAGGGCGACCCACTTGTTGAGCCCGCTTCGCCTCCGGAGCGCCTCGCGGTCGCGCACGATGCCGGGATAGATGCCCAGGGTCGAGTTGTTCACGAACACACGCCCGTTGACCTCGCCCACATCGACCCGGGCGCGCCGCCCCTCGACCAGCGTGCGCACGGCCCCCTCGAGGGTCAGCGGAACACCGAGGTACTTGGCGAAATGGTTCACCGTCCCGAGCGGCAGCACCCCCAGCGTCTTGTCCGTGCCGGCGACCGCCGCGGCGACCGTGTTCACCGTGCCATCGCCGCCAGCCGCCACGACGAGATCGTAGGGCTCCCGCGCCGCGTAGCGGGCGAGCTCCCCCATGTGCCGGGTCTTCTCGGCGCACAGCAGATCTGCGTCAAAGCCGGTCTCCTTCAGGAGCTCCCCGAGCCGCGCGCGCTGCTCCGCCGCGCGGTTCGATCGGGAAGAGCAATTCAACAGGACTGCCACGGATCGATGCATTACCGTCGAGCTTCCAGCAAGAGGCCAGGGCTCGCGCTCACCGCTCCTCGATGAAACGGATCGCGCAGAGCGCTCCTCCTGGTGAAGCAATCCGCGCGCCCGACCGCCGGCCCCTCGCGCTCGCGTCGCGCCGGCGCCTCCGGCGGGCCGCGCCGCCAGCGGCGTGCCTCACCCGGCGCGGAGCGTGGCGGATCGCCACGCTCGCCTCCGCGGCCCGCGCGGCGGCGCGCCGTGGCGGACCCTGCTCAGCGCACGCCGCCCCCGACGTCCGGCTCGCTCCGCGGCCAGGTGAAGAAGAACGTGGCGCCGGCGCCCTTCTCTGACTCGACCCACGCCCGGCCTCCCTTGCTGAGCACGATCTTCTGGACGATCGAGAGCCCGATGCCCGTCCCCTCGACGTTGTCGCGCGGATTCAGGGTCTGGAAGATCTCCCAGACCTTCTGGTGGTACTGCGGGGCGATCCCGGGCCCGTTGTCCTTCACCGAGAACTCCCAGAGCTCGCCCACCTCCCGCCCCCGCACCTCGACGCGCGGGTCGGGGCGATCGGCATACTTCAACGCATTGCCGATCAGGTTCAGAAACACCTGCTCGAGCGGAACCCGCTCCGCGAGGAGCGTCGGCATGCCCGCCGCGATCTCGATCGACGCGCCCTCGGGGACCGTGAGCAGCGCGAGCACGTCGTCGAGGAGCTTCCGGACCTCCACGCTCTCGGGCTTGTCGCGCACGCGTCCAGCGCGCGAGTAGCGCAGGATGCCCTCGATGAGCGCCTCGAGCCGGACCACGCGCGAGCGGAGCAAAACCATGTGCTGGCGCGTCTCCGGCGACGCCTTGTCCATGAGGTCGTCCTCGATCCACTGCGACAGGTTCGCGATGGCGCGGAGCGGCGCCTTCAGATCGTGGCTCGCCACGTAGGCGAAGCGATCGAGCTCCTTGTTGCTCTGCTCGAGGGCCTGGATGAGCTGCTGCGCCCGCCGGAACAGGTGCGCGTTGTCCATCGCGATGGCGGCCTGAGCCGCGAGGCCGACCACCAGCTTCTCCGCCCGCTCGGTGAAGACGCCCCGCGCCGGGTGCCCGAAGAACAGCCCGCCGATGACGCTCCCGGACCGAGAGACCACCGGCACGGCCAGGTAGCTGACCACCGGCAGATGGCCTTTCGGCATGCCGTGGTAAGGAGCGTTGTTCCCGTAGCGCCGGTCCTGCGTGACGTCGTCGAGGCGCACCACGCCCTCTCCGTTGAAGGTGGGCGCGAACACGTCCGTGTTGCGCGGCATCGGGAACGAGGAGAAGTGCTCTCGCGGCACGCCCGAGATCGTGTAGAGCATGTAGCTCTTCCCCTCGGCGTTCGTGACGTTGTAGAAGAACGCGCCGAACTGCGCGCCGCTCAGCCGCGTGGCCGCGTCCGTCACCGCCTGCACGAGCTTCTCCAGATCGAGCTCGGCCGCGAGCTGCTTGCCCGTGAGGTTGAGCACCTCCAGCGTCTCCCCCTCCTCCTGGAGCCGGTCCTCGGTCCGCTTGCGCTCGGTGATGTCGAGCACGACGACCCCCACGCCGATGACGCCCTCGTCCTTCGCCCGCACGGGCGCGTAATTGACCAGCCAGGAGCGCGGCAGGTCCGAGGCCCGCGTCCGCCCCGTCACCTCGGCGGTGAAGGCCACCCCGGTCAGAAGGACGCGCCGGAGGTGGGCGACGATCGCGTCGCTCATCTCCGGGAGCAGCTCGGGGACGGTCCTGCCGAGGTGCGCCTCGAGGGGGATCCCGTTGATGTCCGCCAGCGCCTGGTTGAGCCGCACCACGCGGAGCTCGCGGTCGATCACGCCGAGCCCGGCGGTCGTCGCCTGGAAGAAGGCGTCGATCAGCGCGCAGTCCGCGGACGGCTCGTGCAGCGCGTGGCGCTCGTGGTCGAGCGGCGCCGCCCTCGCTGCGCCGCGCGGCGCCGCCGCGGGCTCTGCCGTCGCGCCCTCGCCCGGACGCGAGACCGGCTCGGCGTGCTCCCCACTGCCGCTCTTCAAATGCGTGTTCTCCATGGACCTCGTGGAACCTGGGGCTGTCCTCGCCCGAGCGTAGCGCTCGTGTGCAAACGCGTGTGCAAAGACAGCACCCGCGCCGTGCGCCGGGGCGCCGGCCAGCCGACGATCGCGATGAGCAACGCGCTCGCGACGTGGGGCCCGTGGCTCTTCAGGAGCTCGAACGGCGTGCCCCACGTCGCAATCCCCTGCTCCACGCTGCCTCTCCTCCTCGACGATGCGCGCCGGCTCGCCCTGCGCCGGGCTGTGTCGGCGCGCGGCCGTCGGGCGTCAACCGGCGAGCGCGGCGAGGCGACGGAGCCGCTGCGCCGCGAGCTCGGCGCCGTTGACGAGGCCCTGGAGGAGGTGGGCGACGACACTGTCCTTCGCCGCGCGGGTGGCGCGCGCCGGGCGCGCCGCGAACCACGCGAGCTCGCCGGCGGCCGCCTCGACGAGGGGTCTGCGCGCCGAGAGCCAGCGCGCGCACCACGCCGCGAGGTGCGTGTCGCCCTCCGCCGTGGCGACGTACTGGATCAGCTCGACGAGGTCGATGCCGTGGCGCATCCCGAGGAGCGTGCCGCGGTAGGACTTCTCGGCGTTCAGCAGGTGATCGGCGAGGTGATCGCGCAGCGCCGAGAAGATGTGGCCCACCGCGCTCCCGCCGGCGCTGACGGGCAACCCGCGCTCGGCGAGAAGCGACGGGAGCTCCGACAGCACGGCCTCCGCGTGAGCCGAGACCGCCCGCATGGCGTGCGCCGGCGGCACATCGCCGAGGCGCTCCGCCTCTACCAACGGGTGCGCCTTCGCCGAGTGCTCCGTCTGGAACAGCTCCCGCGCGAGGTTCGCGAGGAACGCGCGCCCCTTCGGGCTCTCTTCCTGCGGCCCGGACTCGTCCCTCGCCGCGCGGCCCTCGCCGTCCGGCGCCCCGTTGCCCTGAAGTTCGTGCATGGTCGTCCCCTCTCCCCTCCTCGCGCCGAGGTCAGGATCCGCTCGCGGCGCGCCGTGCTCCTGTCCCGGTCCGCCGCGAGGTCGTCTTGCGCGATGCGCTGCTCTTGCGCGCGCTCGACCCCGCGCTCTTGCGCGCGCTCGACCCCGTGCTCTTGCGCGCGCTCGACCCCGTGCTCTTGCGCGCGCTCGACCCCGCGCTCTTGCGCGCGCTCGACCCCGCGCTCTTGCGCGCGCTCGACCCCGCGCTCTTGCGCGCGCTCGACCCCGCGCGCTTCGGCGCCGTCTTCTTCGCGGCCCCTCCCTGGCCGGCGCCGGCCGCGGCGTTCCGCTTGCGGGTCGCGGCCGCCTTCTTCGCCGCCGCGCTCCGCGCCGAGGCCGGCCGCGCCTTCGAGGCGGCGCCGCCCTTGCGGCCCCCCTTCTTCGCCGGCTCCTTGTTCACCGGTTTGCCCACCCCCGAGCCCGACTTCTTCCCTCCGCCGGTCATCTTGTTGACGGTCGCCCAGGCCCGCCGCTCGGCCTCGCCCTCCGATAAGCCGCGCTTCTCGTATCCTTCCTCGATGTGCTCGGCCTGTCGCTTCTGCTTGTCCGTGTAGCTCGACTTGTCGCCTCTCGGCATGGTGTCCTCCTTGGCGAGCTCGCGCCGCCGCGCGGGTCCGCTTCTCCGCTGGAAGCCCGGCGCGCCCTGTCGTGAGAAGAAGACAAGACCGTGCCTGTGGCCCGCATCCATCGAACCGCGGTGTCTGCGTCGATCGAGGAGCAACCGCTGTGCCGTCCGCGAGCGCCGCGACGTCCCCTGACGCAGGTCCGGATTTCCCGTCTATTGTGGATCCAGCGCCGCGCCGGCCGGACGGCGGCGGGGCGCGATCGTGGCAATCGGCCCCGGGTGATGAGGAACGCCTCAATCGCGTCGCGCGGGGAGCGCGGCGGGGCGAGGGCTCAGAGGGACTCGAGGTAGGCGACGAGATCGTCGAGCTGCGCGGAGGTCAGACCGGAGACGTCGCCGTGATCGCGGCCGCCGCAGGCGGGATCGAAGCGATCGCGGAGCGTCGCCGCGCAGCCGTCGTGCATGAACGGCGCGCGCCCGGAGATGCCGATGAGCGAGGGCACCTGCAAGAGCTCACCGGTCCCGACCTCCTCGTTCCGGTTGTTGGTGAGCATCGGGCCACTGTGGCAGTCGGCGCAGGCCACCTTCTTGTCGTGGAAGAGCGCCGCGCCGCGCGTGACCGCGGCCTCGTCCTCGGGCGGCGACGCCGGGAAGGCGGGCAGGCTGTCGATATAGCGGGCCATTAGGTCGAGCCGCCGGGGGCCGGGCTTGGGGCCGCCCATGCGGGAGACGAACACCTCTCCCATCAGGTCGGAGAGATCCGGCATATCGCCGCTCCAGTGGAGGGGCGCCGTCTGCAGGATGCCGCCGCCCACGGTCTGCGTCCGGCGCAGGCCCACGGGGTCGAAGTTCCACGTGTGTCCGTCCTCGTGCCCCTCGGGGTGGCACGACGCGCACGCGACGGCGCTGAAGCCGTTCGGCGGGCGATGGAACATGTCGTGGCCGGTGTCTCTGGCGCTCTCGCCCGGAAGCGCGATGATGGGCCCGTCGAGCACGACCAGGGCGGCCGGCTCGCGCAGCTGCACGACGACGGCGCCTCGGGCGGTGAACGCCACGGCGACCGGCTGCCCGCCCGCCGGCTGCGAGGTGACCTCGGGGTTGCAGTTGGAGGACACGGAGTCGCGCGTCAGGTTACCGGTGGCCGCGGTCACGACCACGTCGTTGCCGGCCCCGACCACGGCCACGCGCGCGCCGTCGGGCGATACCGCGATGTCGACCGGCAGCGAGACGCTCGGGATCGCGGCCGCGGGCGGCGGGGAGGCCGCCGTGTCGGGAGTATCCGCCGGGTCGATCCGGCTGATCGCGCCGTGCACGATGTTCCCATCGCAATCGCCTGCCTGGTAATAGCCGCCCGGGCTGAGGGTGACCTGCGACGCCATCGCACGCTGATGCACCATCAGCGCGCCGCCCTCGGCGCGCGGCACCATGCGCCAGGCCACGGAAGGTGCGTAATCCGAGGTGCTGAACCCGCTGGAGCGGAATGCGGGGAGCGCGCGGCGCGAGAGCACCTCGCCCTCGGGGCCCACGACGAGGGTCTCGGCGGACTTGAAGCGGCTGACGAGCAGCCGGTCGCCCTCGACCACGACGTCGCGCAGGTCGGGGGCGGGTCGGATCTTCCGGACGGCGGGGCCGCCGGCGGCGGGGAGCGTCACGAGCTCGCCGCCGGCGCAGGCGACGTGGATGGCGTCGCGCGGTGCGTCGAAGGCGACCCCGCGGGGCGCGCGGCAGACCTCCCGGCGCTCGACGATCGATCGCGACGCGATGTCGAGGGTCGCCACGGCGCCGGCGCGCCGGAGCGCCACGTGGACCCGGCCGTTCGCGTCTTCGACGAGGCGCCCGGGCTCGTCCCCGCGCGCGAGCGCGACCGACGCCGGCTCGCCGCCGTCGAGATCCACGATCCAGACGCGATCGCGGTCGGGGTCCGCCGCGACCGCCGTGCGTCCGTCGGCGGCGATGAGCAGCGTTCCGCCGCTGATGGCCGGCGGCGGGACCTCCGTCACCATGATCTGCTGATCAGAGCCGTCGAGGCCGAAGCCGGGCGTCGGCATGGGGTCCTCTGGCCCGCAGGCCGCGAGGAGCGACGAGAAAACGCTCGTGGAGAAGAGCCCTACCAGGACAAGAGAACGAGAAAGTCGCTGACGCATGAGGTCCTCCGTTCACCGCGCGCGCGAGCTCAGCAAGAAGGATTCCAGGGAGATGTCGAGATTTGGACGGCGGTTATCGCCGGGCGCGGCGCGCGCCGAGCGGCGTGGGAGGCCGGTGCGGGAGCCGGAGCAGGAAGGAGCGTTCTCAGACGGGGTGGGGGTGCGAAGGGGGGCGCGCGCTGGGCCGCGGGCAGCGCGGGCCAACGGCGGGGCTGCGCGCGGGATCGTCCTTCGCCGTGGGCGGAGAGGAGCGCGCCGCGGGAGGAGCCTCGGGAGTGCCCCGGCGCTCCTTCGCGTCGCCCTGGCGCCTCTACCCCGTGGTACCCGGTCTGTGAGGTAGCGGAGATACCGACCTGGTCTCACGACCGGGCAGGCGGCGGCGGTGAGGAGCGGCGGCTCTCTCTGGTAGAGGCGCCGGCAATCGACCCCGGAGACGAAGCTATGGGGGCTGGTGCGCGAGAGACAGGGTGCGCGGACCGCAGGGACGGAACGCGAGCTAGACCGCCTGTTGACGCCGCTCGTCCTCCGGGAGATCGGTGCGCATCCGGAAAGGGGGAGGAAGGCATGCGACACCGAGCGACAGCGAAGGTGAGCGCGATCATGCCATGCGGCGGGCTCGCGATGGTGCTCGCGTCGGCGTGCGAATTGCCTGCTTATACATGCGACACAACACAGTCCGGAGGCGTGGGTGCTGGATACCCGACAGAATCCGTAGGGGCGGGAGATTACCCGAATAACGACGAAGGCGATGGCGACGGAGGCGAGGAAGCAGTAGGCAACGCATCACTTGCGATGGCGGGATGCACGCCAGTCCACGACTGTACCGACATGTACGAGAATGCCAAGACATTGGCGGACGTTGTACGCGCAGAAACAGTCATGGCTATACCTACTGCGAGATTTGCCGCGACGAATGTCAGCAAGACAAGCCCTGCACCTATGAACTCTGCTTTCAGTGCGGATTCAAATGAGCATGACGCCCCCCGTGACACTTTTGGATGCGACGCACGTCACCTTCGACACGCCAGCCGCGGAGCGCCTGGTGCAGCTCGGGGCGACCAACATCGTACGTGCGCACGAGCATCTTATCATCGGACCTTGTCGCCCGGGCGCCGCAGAGCATGTCCGGACGCGTGAGGATTGGTCTTCTTCATGCGAAGAATGCTCGGACAGAGACGATGATGGAGAAAAATGGGATCAGCTCTATTCACCCAATCTACGCTGGGAGCCGCCCGTTGTCTTGTGGACGACGGAGAGCCTCGACGATCGAGTGAATCTCTGGAGAGCCTGCAGCCACTTGCGAAGCCTGGGAATCCGGAGCAATGATGTCTTCATCGTCGAGTTCGAGCGTGTCCACGGTACGATGAAAAGGTTTCCCGAGCCACCGAGGATCCCGCCTTTCGACTGCACCGGATCGGTAGCCCACCACCCCGACGAGGTTCTTCTGGACCGCCTCGGCAAGGCGCGCCCCTGGCCGGTGGAACGTTACGAACGTGCCGTTCGGCTCTGGGAGAGCTACGCCGATGAGAACCCCTTGCCGTTCGTCGAAAGCTGCATCTCTGGTGTCGAAGGCTTTCCAGAGCTCGCTTCGCTGTGGGCGCTCCTCTCGTGCTTCTTTCCACGGAAGACCGCCGGAGGTGCCCTGCGCCTCAGCCGGTACGACGACCTCCTCCTGACCATTCTGTCCGTAGAGGAGTGGCAGACTCCGGTGAAGGTGATCTGCAACAAATCGCAGCTTGGGCTGGACTTGAGAGATCTGATGTCCTGTACCGGAGACCTGTTTTTGGGAGACCGTCTCGCACAATGGGCAAAGCACGACGTGAGCGCCGCTGTGGAGCGCGCTCCTGGCCCCAAGCCGCCCAACGCTGGCTACCCGCTGCTCTCGACGGTGTATCGCCTCACCGAGCGCGGAGAGCGACTCCGACACGAGGGGCTCGACGAGCTCACGGATGCGCCGCGCCTGCCCATCGCCGGGACCGAGGCGTACTCGGCTTCTGCCCCTTGGGTGCTGCTCGACGATGGCCGGCTCGCTCGACGGTGAGGCGCAACGCGGGCGCCTGCGAGGCGCCAGCGCGCACGAGCAGCATGGAGAAGGGGGACGAGGAGGGCGGGATCGCCCGCGGCCGCGAGGGCTGCGAGCTCCCCTGCCGGGAGCAATCCGGCGCGGTCGAGATCAGCTGGCGCGCCGGGGCCGGCTCTGGAACGCGCGGCGGTAGGCTTGCGGGCTGGTCCCGGCCACCCGATGGAAGTGCTGCCGGAACGCCGCGACCGAGCCGAACCCGGCGCTGGACGCGACCCGCTCGATGGAGAGGGGCGTCGTCTCCAGCAGCGCCTGCGCCCGGCGGACGCGCGCCTTGAGCAGCCACTGGAGCGGGGTCGTGCCCGTCTGCTCCTTGAAGTGGCGGCTCAGAGAGCGGACGCTCATCGCTGCTCGCCGCGCGATGTCGCCGAGGGAGAGGTCGTCATGCAGGTGCTCTTCCAGCCACTCTAGCACTCGGCTCAACGAGACATGCTCCGTCGGAGCGGGCGCCTGCTCGATGAACTGCGCTTGCCCGCCGTCGCGCTCCAGCGGCATGACGGACAGGCGCGCCGCCGTGGCGGCCACGGCTGCCCCGTAGTCGCGCCGCACGATGTGCAGGCACAGGTCGAGCGCGGCGGCCGCCCCGGCCGACGTCAGCACATTACCCTCGTCGACATAGAGGACGCTGGGGTCCACCGATACCTGCGGAAAGCGCCTCGCGAGCTCCCCGGCGGCGAGCCAGTGCGTGGTGGCCCGCTTGCCGTCGAGCAGCCCCGTCGCGGCGAGCAGGAACGCGCCGCTGCAGATCGAAGCGACGCGCGCTCCCTCCTTGGCCGCTCGTCGGACGGCGCGGATCAGAGGCTCCGGGACCTGCCGAGCGATGTCCGCGATGCCTGGAAGGATGACCGTGTCGGCCTTGCGTAGGGCCGACAGCCCCCGCCGGACCCGCATCCGGAAGCGCCCGGCGTCGATGTCGCGCTTCACGCCGCAGACCTGCACCTGATACCCCGGGCGCCCGCTCGCGAGGCGTACGCGCTCGAACACCTCGATCGGCGTCGAGAGATCGAAGGCGACCACCCCGTCCAGCGCGACGATCACCACCCGATGCATGGCGCCATCATGGCGCGCTCCTCTTTTTCCGACAACCGCAGCGGCCGCGACGACGGCGATCCCTGCCGGCTCGCCGCTGCATCGTCTCCGCCTGGGCCCATCACCCCTCGACGCGGTGGCCCCACGACCTCGCAATGCGGCGGCGATCTCACCTTCCCAGTGCGCGACGCTGGCCAGATCCTGGCGATCATTGTCGTTTTTGCCGCTCGCGCAGAGGGCGCCCGTCCTCCAGACTGGCAGCCGCATGGAGTCCCGGACGTCAGCCCCGGACGCCGCCGCGTGCCACGGAGATGCTGGACCCCGAGCTGCTTACGATGCTTGAACACTGGAGCAGAGACCTCCGGCAGGAGGCGTACCGATGATCGCGTATCGATGCATTCTCGTGCTCAAGTTCCTGAGCGTCATGGGGTACGCCGGCGGCGCCGCTGGCGCTTTCCTGTGCGACGATCCCGCCGCGAGGAGGCGCGCCGTGCACCGCGTCGCGTCGCCCAGCCTGCTGGCGACGTGGCTGTCTGGATACGCGCTCCTGGTCCTGAACGGCTGGCCGCTGTTCGAGCTCTGGGTGGCAGGCGCGCTGCTCCTGTCGCTCGTCGCCAATGCCGTGCTGGTCTACTGCGTCAGTCGTGAACGAAGGGACCTCTCCGCGTTTCTTTGGTCCGCGCTGCCCGTGGTCTGCGTCGTCGTGCTGATGGTGGTCAAGCCGACCTGGCCGCAGGTGCGGCCATGAACGAGCGCCGGGCCCTCCGGATCGCGAGCATTATCGAGGGAGCGTCTCTCCTGATATTGCTGCTCGTGGCGATGCCCCTCAAATACGCGCTCGGCTACCCCGTCGCGGTGCGCATCGCCGGGAGCGTGCACGGCGTGCTCTTCCTGGCGATGCTCTCCGCCGCCTTCCGGGCGGCGCTCGAGCGCTCTCTGTCCAGCCGGGCCGTGCTCAGTGTGGTTGCGCTGTCCGTCGTCCCGTTCGGGTTCGTCATCTCGGACCGGCTCCTGCGCGTCGGAGACCGGGCCTAGAGAACGGGGGCGGCGACCGCGGCGGCGAGGGCTGCTCGCCGCCGCGCCGGGGCCAGAGCCCATCGGCATCCGGCCGGAGCCCATCGGCATCGGTGGGGCGAGCCGTCGTCATCCGGCCGGAGCCCATCGTCATCGGCGGGGCGACCCGTCGTCATCCGGCCGGAGCCCATCGGCATCCGGCCGGAGCCCATCGTCATCGGCGGGGCGACCCGTCGTCATCCGGCCGGAGCCCATCGGCATCCGGCCGGAGCCCATCGTCATCGGCGGGGCGACCCGTCGTCATCCGGCCAGAGCCCGTCGTCCTCGGTGGGGCGACCCGTCGTCATCCGGCCAGAGCCCGTCGTCCTCGGTGGGGCGACCCGTCGTCATCCGGCCAGGAGCGTGACGGCACTCGCTTCCCCCTGGCCCGAGCTCGGGCACGTCGCCGACGACGAGCTCGAGGGGCGAGCTCGCCGCCGTCCATCATCCGCGGCAGGCCGCCGTCAGCGGTAGGCGCCGCCGAACCCCATCTCGTGCTCGATCTTGACCATCTTGTTGTACAGGCCGATCACCAGCAGCGAAGGCACCCACTGGCCGACGAAGTTCGCGATCTGCTTCTTGCCGGCCAGCATGCAGCCGGCCGAGATCAGCATCGAGCCGATCGCCAGCCCGAGATAGGCGCCGGACGGAACCCTGCCAGTCCGCTCCTCGATCTTCGTGGTGATCTTGCCCTCTTCCTTCTGCATCATGGGTTCGGTCGTCGTCATCGTGGATCTCCTTCCGCGGCGCCGGGCCGGCGCTGCGCTTGCCGCCGCGAGCCGGTGCGACGACCGGGCCAGAAACGAGGGCGCCCGGACGAGAACAAACCGCGCAGCGCTCTCCCCTCCATCCGGCGCCCCGGCCCGCCGCGATTCGCGGCGATCGCCAGCCCGGCGAGGCGCACGGCCGCCGCACCAACGTGGCTGGCGGGCGCGATCGCGCCCGCGCTCACTGCCACGCCGGTGCACACGCCGGCCGGCCAAACCGCGCTTCCAGCGGCCCGGCTGCCTCGAGCGCAGGCCCGGTCCGCGCGCCCCGACCCGCTCAGACCCGCGCCGTCACCGCGCGCAGGAGCTGCCGCTGCGCCGCCGCGAACACGAGGAGCACGGGCAGGCTCAGGATCACGTTGCCGGCCATCACGAGGTGCCAGCGGACCCCCGTCCCCTGCTCCCGCAGGAGGGCGATCGCGAGCGGCAACGTGCGCACCCGATCGTCCGTCGTCATGACGAGCGGCCAGAAGTAATCGTTGTAGTGAAAGACGAAGCTGAACAGGAACAGCGCCGAGAGCGTCGGCCGGAGCATCGGGCCGAGGATCAGGTAGACGATCCTGAGCTCGCCCGCCCCATCCATCCTGGCCGCCTCGATGATCTCGTCAGGCACCGAGAGCAGCGCCTGGCGCACGAGGAACGTCCCGAGCGCGCTGACCCCGAAGGGGAGGATCAGCGCCGCGAACGTGTTCACGAGGCCGGCCGCCCCGAGCATCGTGAAGACCGGCACGAACGTCACCTGCGCCGGGATGAGCAGGCACGAGAGCACGAGGACGAACGCGGCGCCCCGCCCGACGAACCTGAGCTTCGCGAGGGCATAGCCGGCCGGGAGCGCCAGGGCGATCTGCAAGAGCGCGATGGCCGTCGCCATGAACACGGTGTTGGCGAAATACCGCATCACCGGCACCGCCTGGAGCACCTCGCGGTACGCGCCGAGCTGGATCGCCTGCGGCAACGGGTACGCGGGAGCGCGGGTGATCTCGGGCAGGGTCTTCAGCGAGGTGATCGTCATCCACACGTACGGCCCGAGCCACACGACGGCCACCGCGAGGAGCACGAGATCCGAGACGAGCCGGCGCGCGCGCGCGCTGAAGAGCCCCGCGCCCGCGCCGCCGCCGCGCCCCGCCGTCACGACGGCCGCCTCCCCGCGCGCGGCACGCCCGCGCGGAGCGCCCAGAGCTGCAGGACCGTCAAGAGGAGCAAAAACCCGAAGAAGACCACGATCATCGCGCTCGCCCGGCCGACCCGCAGGTTCACGAAGACGTGCTCGTAGATGGCATAGACGAAGAGGGTCGTCGATTTGACCGGACCGCCCTGCGTCATCACGCGGATCACGTCGAACGCCTGGAAGGAGAGGATGAGGCTCGTCGTCGCCACGAACGCGGCGCTCGGGCGGAGCAGCGGCCACGTCACGTGGCGGAACCGCCGCCACGGGCCGGCGCCGTCGAGCGCCGCCGCCTCGTGCAGCGCGCGGGGGATGTCCTGCAGGCCCGCCAGGAAGATGACCATCGCATACCCCGTGATCTTCCAGACGCTCACCGCGGCCAGCGCGAGCAGCGCCGACCGGGGATCGCCGAGCCAGCTCATCGCCGGGAGGCCGAGCCCGCGGAGCGCCGCCGAGAAGATGCCCTCGGCGTCGAGGATCCACATCCAGAGGAGCGCCACCGCGACCCACGACACGACATAGGCGCTGAACACCGCGCCCCGCACGAAGGCGTAGACCGGCCCCGGCCGATCGAGCGCCACGGCCAGCGCGAGCCCGAGGGAGCCGGAGAGCGTCACCACGACGGCGCTGTAGCCGAGCGTGCGGAGCAGCGTGCCGGCGAGCTCGCCGCTCTCGGCGAGGACCTCGTAGTTCCGCAGCCCGACGTACCGCGGCGGCGTGAGCAGATCCCACGCGTAGAAGCTGTTCTTCGCCGCGAGCAGGAGCGGGACCAGGAAGAACACGGCCAGGAAGGCCGCGGTCGGCAGGAGGAGCAGGTACGGCGAGAGGGGGTGCTTGGGCTTCATCGCTCGCGCGCCGCGCGGACGGCCTCGGAGAGGGTCTCGGCGGCGTCGCGCGGGACGAGCACCGCCTCTTCGAGCCGAGGCTGCACCACCTCGCGCTGGATACGGAACAGGTCCGGCGACCAGGGCCAGGGCGCGGCGTGCGCGAGCTGGTCCAGGGCGACGCGATCGTTCGGGTGCGCGGCGTAGTAGCCGTCCCGCGTGAGGTCCTTGAGGCCGCGCCGCGAGACGGGGATGTAGCCCGTCCGCGTCGCGAACGAGTTCGCCTGCTCCGGCTGCATCATCCAGCGCAGGAACGCGAACGCCGCCTCCTGCGCCGACGGCGCCGCGCCCCGCGGCATCACGAACATCGTCCCGCCCGTGGGCACCGAGGCGCGCACGTCGCGCGGCAGCGGGGCCGCGCCCACCTCGAACCTCCCCGCGCCCGCCTGGCTCGCGTTGTCCTCCAGGTACCGGAGGAACGCGGTCGAGGTCCAGATCATCGCGACCCGGCCGGACAGGAAGTCGGTGTTCACCACCTGCCAGGCGTTGTAATCACGCCCCGGCGGCGGCTTCATCGTGCGGTCCTCGTGCACGAGCGTCTGCCAGAACCGGAGCGCGCGCACGCCCGCGTCGCCGCCGAGCGTGGGCGTACCGTCCGGGGCCACGACGTCGCCGCCGGCCTGCCCGACGAGCGCCGCCCAGAACCACCAGTCCACCGGGCACTCGAAGCCCCACCGCCGCGTGCTCGCGCCGTCGCGCACGACGAGCCGCGCGGCCGTCGCGCGGAGCTCGTCCCAGGTCGACGGCGGCGACAGCCCGAGCTCGCGGAACACATTCCGGTTGTAGTAGGCGATCGGCGTCGACCGGTTGAACGGCAGGCACACGAGCGGGCGCTCGCCCCCGCCGACGAACGTCCCCGCCTGGCCGAGCGCCTCGACCACGTCGATGTCGCCGTGCCCGGGAGGGGGCGCGCGGATGAACCGATCGAGCGGCTCGAGGACGCCCGCCTCGGCCAGGTACGGCACCACCTCGCCGACCACGTGCGTCAGCGCGGGCGCCGCGCGCGCCGCGAGCGCGGTCCGCAGCTTGGCGAGCGCCTCGAAGTAGTCGCCCTGGTACACCGCGTCGATGCGGTAGATGCCCTGCGAGCGGTAGAACTTGTCGACGAGCGACAGGAGCACCTCGCGGTTCTTGCCGCCGTAGGCGAACCACAGCGAGGCCCCGATGCGCCCGTCCGGCGTGCGCCGTGCGCAGTCGACCGCCTCGGACGCGACGGCGGCGCCGGCCGCGGCCGCGGCGAGCGACGCGGCGAGCGCCCGGAGCGCGTCGCGCCGCGAGACGGCGGCGCTGGACCCGGACCGCGCGGCGCCGCGCGCGCGCCCGCTCACGGCGCGGCCTCCCCGCCCACGGCGCGGACCGCTCCGCTCATGACGCGCCCCCCGGCGGGGCGATCCGCGCGCCGGAGCCCGCGTCGAACCAGAGCACGGCGCCCGGGTCGAGCCGCGCGCGCACCGCCTCCCCCGGCGCGGGCGTCGCGAAGCCGTGCGCCCGCGCGCGCAGCCGCGCGCCGCCGGCCTCGAGGTACAGGAACGTCTCGGCGCCGAGCGGCTCGGCGACCACGACGCGCGCCTCGACCTCCACCTCGCCCCGCGCCCCGTCGCCCGCGGCCCCGGCGTCGCCCCACGCCGCCGCGTCGCCCTGCGCCCCCGGCGCGACGCGCAGGTGCTCGGGCCGCACGCCCGCGATGACCCGGTCCGGGAGCGCCACCCCCGGCGGGGCGGGCAGCGAGAGCGCCGCGCTCGCGTACCGATCGCCATCGCGCTCGAGCGGGACCAGGTTGATCGCCGGCGTGCCCAGGAAGCCGGCCACGAAGGTGTTCGCCGGCGCCTCGTAGATGGCGCGCGGCGGGCCGACCTGCTGGAGCTCGCCGGCGCGCAGCACGGCGATGCGGTCGCCCATGGTCATGGCCTCGATCTGGTCGTGGGTCACGTAGACCGACGTCGTCCCCAGCCGGCGCACGAGCGCCGCGAGCTCGACCCGGAGCTCGGCGCGCAGCGCGGCGTCGAGGTTCGAGAGCGGCTCGTCGAAGAGGAACGCCGCGGGCGCGCGCACGATCGCGCGGCCCATGGCCACGCGCTGACGCTCGCCGCCCGACAGCTCGCCGGGGCGGCGATCGAGCAGGTGGCCGATGCCGAGCAGCGCCGCCGCCTCCTCGACGCGGCGCGCCCGCTCCGCCTTCGCGACCCCGCGCATCCGGAGCGGGAAGCCCATGATGTCGCGCGCGGTCATGTGCGGGTACAGGGCGTAGCCCTGGAAGACCATGGCGACGTCGCGGTCCTCGGGCGCGACGCGGCTGACGTCGCGCCCGCCGATCGAGACCGTGCCGCCGTCGGGGCTGTCGAGGCCCGCGATCAGCCGGAGCGCCGTGGATTTGCCGCAGCCGGAGGGCCCGACGAGGACGAGCAGCTCGCCGTCCTCGACCTCGAGGTCCAGGCCGGCGAGGGCGGGGCGCTCGGCGCCCGGGAAGCGTCGGAGGAGGCCGCGGAGCGAGAGGTTGGCCATGGCGGCAGCTCAGGTGTCGAGCAGGACGAGCCCCGGGATCGAGCCCGCGACCGCGAGCAGCTTCGGGCTCGGCGCGACCGCGACGGGCACCCGGGCCGTCCTCAGCAGGGCGGCGTCGTACGCGCTGTCGCCGAACGCCGCAAGCACGGCGAGCTCGGGGAACAGGCGCTCGAGCGCGCGGGTCTTGCCGTCGCCGTAGGTCGGGGGCGCGGCGAGCTCCGCGGCGAGCCGGCCCTCGCGGACGGCCGGGGTCATCGCCGCGATCCGCTCAGGGGCGATGCCGAGCCGACGGACCGCGCGCTCGATCACGGCGCGCGGGGAGGCGGAGACGACGTAGACCGCGACGCCGCGCGACCGCGCCCAGTCGAGGATCGGCAGCAGCGCCGGCCGGATCCGCCCCCCGTGGCCCTTCTCCTTGAGCACGCGGTCGATCAGGGCGGCGAGCTCGTCCTCGCGCCACCCGGCGAAGGCCCAGGCCATCATCGCGAAGGCCCGGTCCTCCGGGTAGCGCTCGGCGGCGAACGCCGCGTAGAGCGCGCTCGCGATCTCGTGCGCGCCGCCCTCCGCGGCGACGCCGAACGCCTCGGCCTCGCGCCGCAGCGCCGCCTCGGCCTCGCGCCGCGCGCAGCGGCCGGCGAGGAACGCCTCGAACAGGTCGAAGCCGACGTCGCCCTCCCAGAGGGTGCCGTCCGCGTCGAACGCGAGGGCGGCGCCCGGACCGAGTGCGGCGCGCGCGGCCTCGATCCGCCGCAGGATGTCGCTCGTGCTCTGGCGAGGGATGGACGCCGCGCTGCCGCCCTGGTGTGCCGCTGTCATGGTCTCCCCGAGGCCGGACGCCGGGTCCGGCCGAGGGCTACGCCTACTGCGGCGCGCGCGTCGCGTCACGCCTGTCAACGTCCTGTCACGCGGCCGGCGGCCGGTGTCACGCGGCCGGCGGCCGGTGTCACGCGGCCGGCGGCCGGTGTCACGCGGCCGGCGGCCGGCCGTGGTGAGCCGTCACCGCGCCTTCTCGAAGAGGGAGCGGTGCAGCACCGCGACCGCGGCCGCGACGCTCGCGTCCTCGATGACCATCGACAGGTTGATGCTGCCCATGGCGTAGCTCAGCATCTCGACGTTGACGCCGGCCTCGGCCATCGCCTCGAGCACCTGCGCGGCGACGCCCTTCTGCTTGGGCAGGCCCTTGCCGACCACGACCAGCGTCGTCCGGTTGGGCAGCACCTCGCAGGCGCCGAACCCCTCGAGCTCGGGCAGCGCGCGGCTGAGCTTCCCGAGGTCGTCGGTGGTCATCGAGATCGACACCTCGGACGTGGTGATCACGTCGATCACGACCTCGTGCCGGGCCAGCACGGCGAGGACCTGCGCGAGGAAGCCGACCTCGCCGAACATCCGGGTCGAGCTGATCTTGAGCACGACCTGCCGCTCGCGGTACGCGATGCTGGTCACGGCCGGGGACCCGGCCTCGGTGTTGAAGTCGATGACCGTGCCGGGGTGATCCGGCCGGTTCGTGTTGAGCACCCGCACCGGGATACCCTTCTCCATGGCGGGCAGGAGCGTGGAGGGGTGCAGGACGCGGGAGCCGAAGAACGCGAGCTCGGCGGCCTCGTCGAAGCGCATCGTGGGGATGTTCCGGGCCGTCTTCACGACGCTCGGGTCGGCGGTCATCACGCCGTCGGTGTCGCTCCAGATCTGCGCCTCCTCGGCGCCGAGGCCCGCGGCGAGCAGCGTGGCCGTGAGGTCGCTCCCGTTGCGGCCGACGGTCGTGATCTCGCCGGCCTCGTTGCGGCCGACGAAGCCGGTGACGATCGGGACGACGCCCTCGGGGACGCGCTCGGCGAACATGGCCTTCACGCGGGCGTCGAAGCCGGGCAGCGGGCGCGCGCGGCCGAAGCTCGAGTCGGTGATGAAGCCGAGGTCCCAGACGTCGTAAGCGCGGGCCGGCACGCCGCTCCGCGCGAAGAAGTCCGCGATGCAGCGCACGGCCATGCGCTCCCCGAAGCTCGCGATGTAGTCGAGGCTCCGCGGGCTGAGCTCCTTGACGAGGCTGATGCCGCGCAGAAGATCCGCGATCTCCTCGTAGAAGGGCGCGAGGAGCTCGGGCGCGCAGCCGAGCGCCTCGGCGACGGCGCGCTGCTTGCTCAACGGGATGGAGGGGTCGTACTTCCCGGTGGCGGCGAGCTTGGCGGCGTTGATCAGCGCGTCGGTCATGCCCTTGTGGGCGGAGCTCACGACGACGGGGCGGCGGTCCAGACGGGCCCGGACGATGTGAAGGACCTTCTCGATCTGCGCGCGGCTCTCGACCGAGCTGCCGCCGAACTTCATGACGATCATTGCGCGTGCCTCCATGGGCCTGCCGGCCCGGTGGGCGCGGAAGGATAGTCAGGACCGGCGGTTAGGCGAGCCCCACCGCACGTCTGACGCGCCGGGCTACGCCTCGGTCGCCAGGAGGGCCCGGAAGCTCTCGCGCTTCGTGAGGAGGAGCCAGCGCAGGTTCTTCATGAGCTTGCCCTGCTCCGACAGGGCCGCGTGGCTCAAGAGGACGAGCTCGGCCACGCTGATGCCCTCCCGCACGTCCTCCGGGGAGACCTTGACCCGGCCGTCCGCCGCGGCGCGGCAGCGGGCGAAGCGAGAGATGATGACGGTGGCGAGCGACAGGTCGAGGACCGCGGCCAGGAGGTGCCGGGGCGCCGAGAAGATGTGCCGGCGCTGGAGCACGAGGCGCAGGTAGTCCTTGACGAGGGTCCCCTCGTCCCCGGCGAGGAAGCGGTCGACCGTCCTCACCCGCTGGAGCTTGAACGGCTTGGGGATGAACAGCATATCGACGGTGCCGCGGCCGAGCATCCAGGCGGCCTTGTTGCCGAAGCTGCGCAGCGCGTGGAGCTCCGTCCACGAGGCCTTTCCGACGCGGTGGGCCTCCCGGACCCGCGACGGATAACAGAGGTTGCCGAGGAGATAGGCGAACAGCACCCGGGCGTAGAACGAGGGCTTTTTGCGGGGCTCGAGCGGCGCGGGCGCCTCGGCGCCGGCGAGCGCGAGGGCGGCGTCGATGGAGACGTCCGCGGCGCGCTCGGCGCCCGGGGGGAGGGCGCGCTCGAAGGCGGTCGTCCAGTCGTAGAGCCGCGCCAGGGTCGCCGCCGGCGAGGCGTCGGTCGCGAGCTCGGCGTCCCAGTGCGCCGCCGCGCGCAGGTACTGCGGCTGGGCGAGGATGACGCCGCCCAGCGTGGCGAGCGCCTTCGACATCCGCTCGGTGTCGCCTCGCTGCTGGAGCTTGTCCTTGAGCTGCCGGTCCACGGGCTCGCCGTAGTTGTCGCGGATCGACGGGCAGAGATGGGACAGCTGCGCGACGACGACGTCCTTCTCGTCGCGCACGAACCCGAACGGGAACGCCTGGCACGACCTGGGGATGTACTCGTGGCCAAATTGCTTCTGCATGCTGCAGAGCAGGTCGTCGTCGAGGAAGACGCACTGGAGCCGGCGGTCCTTCTCCCGCATGGGCAGGACGCCGCGCGCGATGACGAGCGCCCCCTCCTCCCCGGCCCGCTCCCGCACCCACGGCTCCTCGAGGTAGCGCTTGGCCTCGTCGCTGCTGAAGCGGATGTTCCAGGGCAGCCGGCAACAGCGAGCTGGGCAGTCGCGGCACGCGAACTTCTGATCCGGGGGAGAGGAGATCTTCTCCGCCGGAAGCTTCGGGAGCTTCTTCGCCGGAGAGGCGTGCTTCGTCTTCGTCGCCATGGGGCGGCCGACGATACAACGCGACGGCGATCCGCGCCCGATCCGGGCGCGCCCTGCGTCACCGTCCCGGCCCGCCGGGCGGCGTGAGCCGTGGCGCTCGGGCGTGGCAGAACGCGACGGCCGGGATGGCAACGGACAAAAATACAGCGCCGCCGGGGCCTCAGGGGGGCGAAGGCCGCGCCGGCGGCGCTGGCCTCCCATGAAGCACTGACCATGCCATCCGGAGGATCCCTAGAACCGGCCGAAAATTGCGGCAGTGCGTCGCGGACATCCCCGCCAGGTTTCGATTGTGAAACGCCGTGGTCTCAGCGTTGCACGATTGTAAGGACCATTTTCTTATCAACGTATTTTACCGAGGACGTAAACATTACAGCGTTGGCTGTGTTTTTCTCCTGTTGTGGCACGTACTGGCGTATTCCGTGCTACGAGCGCTGTACCCCCTACTAAGGAGAAACAAGATGCGACTTGCTCTTCCCCTGTCAGCGGTTGCAGCGATGTGCCTATCGCTTGCCGCCTGCGGCGACGACGACCCGAGCCCGCAAGGGACCACGTCCGGCACGGGTGGCGAAGGCGGTGATGGCGGCCAGGGCGGCGACGGCGGCCAGGGCGGCGACGGCGGCCAGGGCGAGGGCGGCCAGGGCGGCGACGGCGAGGGCGCCCCGGAGGCGAAGGCGGACGGCGAGGCCTGCACGGCGAACGACGAGTGTCTCGGCGGGCTCTGCTTGACCGAGGAGTCGTTCGGCTGGGCGGGCGGCTACTGCTCTTCGCTCTGCGACGAGAAGCTGCAGCCTTGCGAGGAGGGCTCCGAGTGTCTTCCCCAGGGCAGCTACTCGCTCTGCCTCAAGTCCTGTGCATCGGCGGACGACTGCGGGGGCGTGGCGCAGGCCTGCGTCGACATCGACGGGGCAGGCTGGCAGATGTGCGTCGGCGGCTGCGACGCCGACGATCAGTGCCAGGGCTCCTGCGACGACGACTCCGGGTTCTGCGTCGCGGAGGGCGAGACCTGCGACAACGGCAAAGACGACGACGGCGACGCCCTGCAGGACTGCGAGGAGCTCGACTGTTCCGCGCAGCGGGCGTGCTCCGACCGCATCACCGCCGCGTGCACGGGGGCGACCGACGTGTCCGAGGGAGGGACGTTCACCGGCACGACGGAGGACGGCTCCGACGCGTTCGGCGCCATCTGCTCGGACATCTTCGGCACGTACCCCGCCGGCTCGGGCCTCAAGGAGAAGGTGTTCCAGTTCGTCGCGCCGGCGAAGGGCGTGGTCCGGTTCGGCGCGTACTCGGACGATCCGGAGGGCCTGTTCGACTGGTACGTCCGGACCAGCTGCGATGATGCGGCCACGCTGCTCGGCTGCCTCCAGGCGTTCGCGCCGGGCGACCCCCTCGTGGAGCTCCCCGTCGAGGCCGGCGAGAGCTACTTCATCTACATCGAGGCGCTGAGCGAGGCGGACGCTTCGTACGAGCTCGACGTGACCTTCGTGGAGCAAATCTGCGGCGATGGAGAGATCGTCGGCACGGAGGAGTGCGACGACGGCAATACCGTGGACGACGACGCGTGCAAGAACACGTGCGTGGTGAACGCGGAGGTCCTGTGCGCGGACGCCGTGGCGCTCACGGAGCCGGAGGTGACGGGGGACTCGTCCGACGGCACGCAGGGCTTCACGGGGTCGTGCGGGGGCGCCGGTGGGGAGGTCGTGTATCGGTACACCCCTTCGGCGAGCGGCGATGTGACGATCACCGCCACGCCGGATGTCGGCACCGATATCGTCCTCTACGCGCGCACCGAATGCGCTGACCGGGACAGCGAGCTCGCGTGCGCGGACGATCCGATCGACGCCGAGTTCCCCGAGTCGATCACGGTGGCGGTGACCGCCGACACGCCGATCGACATCTTCGTCGACAGCTACGGACCTGGCGACGTCGGGCCGTTCACGCTGACGATCGCGCCGGCGGAGTGACCTGGAGCTGAGCGGCGCCGCCGCCTCGATCTCGCGGCGGCGCGCGCGGTCGGCGCGCGCCGCCGCCACAAACGCGAACCGGCCGTCCGGGAGGCTCGGCCTCCGGACAGCCGGGGAGCGCCGCCGGCGCTGAAGTCACTGGGGCGGCGGGAGCACGGCCTCCTTGCCCTTCATGCTCGGCGGGTCGACGACCTGGAGATCCATCGTCGCGACCTCGCCCGGCCTCACCCGCAGGCCGGCCCCGGTGCTCGTCGACTCGACGTTCAGGATGTAGGGGCCGGGCGGGAGCCCGGACGCGCGGTACGAGCCGTCCTCCGCCGTGACAGGGTAATACATGCCGATGGCGCCCTCGTCCCCCACGGAGGTGGCCAGCACGAGGCGAGCCCCCGGGAGCGGCTTGCCACCCACGGTGACGCGGCCGCGGATCTCCCCTGTGCCCTGGGGCGGAAAGGCGATGTCCTGCTGCGTTGTCTTCCCCTCCGCGATCTCGACGCCCGCCATCATCACCTGCTCGCCGCGCTGCATGATCACGCGGAGCGCGCCGGACGGGACCTGATCGAACTCGAAGCGGCCCTGGGCGTCGCTCACCGTGTTCACGAAGCCGATCGGCCGGTGCGCCAGCGTGATCCGGGCGCCCGCGATGGGCTTGCCGTCGGCGTCGCGCGCCACGCCGGAGAGGCTGCCGCCGGGCGACATCACGAGCTTCACCGGCGGGAGGCCGTCGCAGCTCGAGACCTCGATCTCCATCGAGCTCACGGCGTTGCTCCCGTCATAGCCGCGGACGACGACCGTGCCCTTCGGCACGTGCGGCAGGCTGAACGAGCCGTCGTCCTCGGTCTGCGCCTGGGCGGCGGCCTCCATGGCGACGGGGCTCATCTCGCCGACGGCGATCAGCGACTCGGCGTCGACGTACACGCCCGGCAGCGGAGCGCCGGACGCGTCCACCGCGCGCCCGGTCAGAATACACCCCTGGGAGAGGGTCAAATCCACCTTCTCGACGTCCCCGGCTGCCACGGCGATCATCGGAGAGAACGTTGGCGCGAACCCCGCCGCGGTCGCCCTGACGGTGAACTGCCAGGAGGGCAGCTGATCGATGCGGAACGAGCCGTCCGGGCTGTCGAACGTGCGCGAGAACAGCGGCGGCGTCGCAGGGGTCTCCGCCGTCACGGCCGAGAGGACGTCGAGCGCGAAGCGCCGCACGGGCTCGCCCCGCTCGTCCAGCACGCGCCCCTCGATGACGCCGCTCCTCGACAGCACGAGGCTCACCGCCTCGCCGGCGTGCGCCGTGGTCGACGTGGTCCCGTACCCCTCGGCGCTCGCGTTCAGCTGATAGGTGCCGTCCGGGAGCGCGAGCTCGAACCGCCCGCCCTCGTCGCTCTTCACCGAGCCCGCCGTCGAGAGCACGTTGCCGGCGACCTCGAAGGTCGACGCCACGACCGTCGCGCCCGCGATGGTGTTCCCGTCGCTGCCGTAGACATGGCCGCTGATCGTGGGCCGCGCCTCCGGCTGCGCCGCGGGCGCGCCGCCGCGGAGAACCGCCCTGTTGCGGTAGCGAGCCCGCTTCTCCGCCGCGGCGGCCGGGGCCTTCCCGCCGCCGGTCGGCTCGCCCGCCGGACGGAGGGCGAGGAAGAGGGCCACGCCGGCGAGGGCAGCCAGGAGAAGTCCGACGGCGATCCACAGGCGCCGGCGCGACGGGGGCCGTTGCGACGTACTCGGTTGCATCATTGTTCCTCCAGACAAGTTGACTTGGCTAGAGCTCTGCGCCGGACGCTCGATGGAGGCGGAGAAAGAGAAGGGGCCGCCGGCGGCTGCCGGCGTCCCCTCCTCGCTCCGCACGACGCGATCGACGAACGCCTCCCCGTCCTGCCCGGGGCCGTTACTGAGGGCTTTCTGCGGGGAGACCCTCGCCGATCGGTCGAGCGCTGGGCGTCGCTTCAGAGCCCGATGGAGACCGGTCTCAGCGACGCACCGGCATCAGCAGCCACCACTCGGCGTGAACGTGCCGGTCAGGGCGAACGACAGCGGCGAGTGGTACCGCAACACCGACTTCATCACGCCGTTGTAGCCGTCCTCCATGGCGATGAAGCTGGCCAGGATCGCCTTCTGCCACCGTGTGTCGATGCCGTAGTTCGGGCCGAAGGAGTCCATGCAGATGTCCGAGTCCGTGAACTGATACGAGATCTCATCGCAGGCAAAATGCCCGAGCGTCGTCGCCTGGCGGAGGACGAGGTTGGCGCTCACGGCGGCGCCCGGGGCCGCCATGACGCCCCACTTGCACGCGTACACGCAGTCGTCTCTCCACAAGTCGCCGCTCTGCTCGGCCAGGCCGCAAGCGAACTTACCGGCAGGGATACTCCGCAGCCCGTTCTTGAGCACGACATCGTAACCGCAAGCCTGATTGATGGCCATGGCGCTGCCAGAGACCGACATCACCGCAGCGAAAGCGAGCGTCCAACGAGCAATCTTCTTCATGAGAAATACCTCCGAGGAATCGAATCTGTGGTGAAGTTTGATGCAGATACCTATCCAGATCGTCACCCAAGGGATTCATGCCCCGGGGCCTGCGCCAGGAGAGCGATGGCCCGGCGGGCGCGACGCGCGTCGTCGTCGGCCCGTCATGGCCACGCTCCCGGAGGAACCCGCCCCGAGGTCATGAAGCGAACAACAGGAGACTATTCTCCCCGCGCGTTCGCGCAAGCACTTTTGACTGGCAGTCTTCCGCTCGAAAACACGACGGAGATAGAACCAGGGAGAATACCGGCACTCCTCGACTATGCTCTCATGCCCTCTGCCTCGAACGCACCCCATGGGCTCCCACATCCAGCCGAATCATCACGCACCTGCGCCGCGAGAGGCGCTGTGCGGCGGCGCTGCGAAGAGCGGTCCAGGCCGCGTGTGACGGCGGGAGCGCACGCGACGGCGCGCGAGGAAGGAACACGCGGAATGCGCGCGAACGCTCGCGAGCGACTCCCGAGGATGCTTGTGGGTCCTGACCCCTCATGTGACGCCGCTGAGCACCGCGGAGCCACACCGCGGCGCGGCGGAGCGCGGCAGTCTCGCGATGATGGGATATCGAGACATCGAGTCGCCGCGGCGGGCCGGGTTCGTCCCGGCCCCCCGGCGGCGCCCGGAGCGGGCGCGCCGCGTCTCGGCGGGACGTGGGCGCAGCGACCCCGGACGCGCGGGGGCGCCGCGCGTCAGCGGAGGGTGACGGCCAGCCGGTACTCGAAGAGGGCCGCGGAGCCCGACGCGCCCGACGCGGCGCGGACGCGGAGGAAGTATGTTCCCGCCGGGAGCGCGTGCGCGCCGGGGTGGCGCGGGGCGTCCCCGGTGCCGTCGAGGAGCGAGCAGCGCCCCCGGCCGCCGTCGTCGTCGTCCGCGATGAGCGCGCCCTCGGCGTCGAGCAGCGACAGCCGGCTGTCGATCTCGAGCGACTCGCACGTCTCCGCGCCGCCCTCGACGATCTCCGCGCGGATCGAGCGGCCCTCCGGGAGATCCACGGCGTAGAAATCGAAGTCGTCGCTCGTCCGCGCGCCGGCGATGAAGACGTCGGAGCCGATCGGCCCGTTCGCCTCGGCGATGGTGCCGTTCGGCTCGGCCTCGGCGCCGGCGGACTCGAGGATCTTCGCCTGGAGGAGGTAGAGCGGGATCGCCGCGCCGCCGTCCCGCGACGCCGCCTCGATATCGTAGTCACCGGCGGGCAGCGCCAGGACGAGCGCCGAGCAGCCGCCGATGCCGCCCGCGACCTCGGCGTCGGAGAGCCCCTCGTCGGTCGCGACGGGCGCCCCCTCGGCGTCCCGCACGCGGAGCGTCGTGGCGATGTCCCCCGCGCAGCCCGCGGCGGTGCCGTCGAAGACCTCGAGGCGCACGACCGAGGCGACACGCAAGCTCATGGGAAAGACATCCCTGTCGCCCGCGGCGAGGCTCGCCGCGACGAGCGCGTCGCCCGCGATCACGAGATCGCTCGCCCGCGCCTCCTCGGGGGTGTCGTTCGGCTCGATCTCCGCGGTCACCGCTTCGAGCTGGCAGGCGGCGCTGCACCCGTCCCCGCCCGCGGCGTTGCCGTCGTCGCACCCCTCCGGCGCGTCGCGGAGGCCGTCGCCGCAGACCGCGACCCGCTCGCAGCGCGGATCGCAGAGCGCGCCGCCGTCGCACTCCTCCGTGCCCTCCGTCACGCCGTTGCCGCACGAGGCGTCGAGCGAGACGCGCAGCGTGTAGCGCGCCCCGGGCAGCTCGGGGAAGCCGCGGACACTGACATAGTACGTCCCCGGCGAGAGGCCGCGCGCCGCGGCGCCGCCCGGGCTCGTCGAGTCGATGAGCGAGCAGGCGCCCACGCCGCCGTCGTCGTCGGACGCGAGCACGGTCGCGCCGTCCGCCGCGAGGAGCGCGAGGGCGGTGTCGACGCCGGCGCAGCGGTCGGGGCCGCTCGAGTCGAAGGTCTCGAGCCGGAGGTCGGAGATGGTGGTGAGTTGCAAGGCGAAGAGATCGACGTCGCCCTCCGGCTCGATCGCGCCGGACACGAGCGCTCCCGGCGCCACGGCGCCGTTCGCGTCGGCCTCGGCAGGCGTCGCGTTGGGCTCGATCTCGGCCGTCGCCCCCTCGAGCCGGCACGCGGCGTCGCAGCCGTCCCCGCCGTCGGTATTGCCGTCGTCGCAGACCTCGGGAGCGTCGATGAGGCCGTCGCCGCACACCGGGACGCGCTGGCACGCAGGCCCGCACGCGGGGCCGCCGTCGCACTCCTCCAGGCCCTCGACGCGGCCGTCGCCGCAGACGGCCGTCGTCCGCGCGCGCAGCGTGTATCCGCCGATATAGCCGCTGCCGTACTCCTCGACGCGCACGAGATACGTGCCCGGCGCGGGGATGGCGGCCTGGATGCGCGAGCACGCGCCCTCGCCGCCGTCGTCGTCCTCCGCCATCACGGCGCCTTCCGGCGAGAGGAGCTGCATCACCGTGTCGACGTCGCGGCACGAGCGCGGGCCGCTCGCGTCGAACGTCTCCAGATCGAGGTCGGCCACGCCGGGGACCTCGACGGCGAAATAGTCGATCTCGCCCGGCGGATCGATCGACGCGGTGAACAGCGCGCCCGTCGCGGTCGCCTGCCCCGCGGTCGCCTGGTCCGGCGCGTCGTTCGGCTCGATCTCCGGGAGCGTCCCCTCGAGCTCGCACGCGGCGCTGCAGCCGTCTCCGCTCTCGGTGTCGCCGTCGTCGCACGTCTCGGCGCCGTCGACCACGCCGTCGCCGCACACCTGGATGCGCGCGCACGCCGCGGAGCACCCCTCGCCGCCGTCGCACGCCTCCGCCCCCTCGACCACGCCGTCGCCGCAGAGCGCGGTGAACACGACAAGGAGGTCGTAGCCGGGGATCGTGGCGTCGTTGGAGAACTCCTCGACAGCGACGTAATACGTGCCCGGCTGGAGCTGGGTCGCCCACGGCGCGACGCTCGCGTCGATGAGCGAGCAGGCCTCGGGGCCGCTGTCGTCGTCGCTCGCCAGCACCGTCGCGCCGTCCACGTCGAGCAGCTGAAGGAAGGTGTCGACCCCCTGGACGCACGCGCTCAGGCTCCCTGGGCTGAACGTGGCGAGCAGGATCTCCGCGACGCTCGGCACCTCGAAGGCGAAGACATCGACGTCGCCGAGCGGCGCGATCGCCCCCGAGACGAGCGCGTTCGGCCGGAGCGCGGCGCGCGCGTCGGCCTCCGCCGCGGTGTCGTTCGGCTCGACCTCGGGGAGCGGGGTGTCCAGCTCGCACGCGGCGCTGCAGCCGTCGCCGCCGACCGTGTTCCCGTCGTCGCAGAGCTCCGGGCCCTCGAGCGCGCCGTCGCCGCACACCGAGGTGTCCAGCGTGAGCGAGAGCGTGTAGTCGAAGGTGGCGGGCTCCGCGGCAGGGGAGATCTGCACGCTGACGAGGTATTCGCCGGGACTCAGCTTCTCCAGCACGAGGTGAGAGCAGTAGTTGTCTTCGTCGATGTCGTCGTGGTCCGCGATCGTCTCGAGCCTGCCGTCGACGATCGTCAGGTAAGTGTCGACGCCGAGCGAGCTGCACGTCGTGCCCAGCGGGCCGTCGCGCGTCTCCGCCTCGAGGCGCCCGAGCGCGCCGTCGGGGACGGTCACCGAGAACACGTCCACATCGCCTTCGGGATCGATGAACGCGCGGATGCGGCCGTCCGGCGCGATGGAGAAGGCGTCATTGGCGGACGCGAAGCCGTCGTTCGGCTCGACCTCGCACCCGGGCTCCACCTGACAGGCGCGCGAGCAGCAATCGCCGTCCTCGTCGCCGCCGTCATCGCACGTCTCCGAGCCGCCCAGCGCGCCGTCGCCGCACCCCGCGGTGCACGCGCTCGGCGACCCGGCGCAGGCGAACCCGGGCTCGATCGCGCAGCCCGGATCGCACCCGTCGCCGGCCGTCCGATTCCCATCGTCGCACGCCTCGGCGGGCGCGCCGACGGCCCCGTCGCCGCACACCGCGCCTGGCGCGCCGCCCCCGCCGCCGCTGCCCGCCTCGCCGCTTTCGCCGGCCTCGCCGCCGCTGCCGGCCTCGCCGCCGCTGCCGGCCGCCGGCGCATCGATCTTGCTGCGGTCGACGGCGACGAGCAGCTCACACCCGATCAGGGCCGGAGCCCCCAGACCGAGAAACAACGGGAGCGCGGTCCTGCGATAAAACATCATGGAGCTCGGGCCTCGGCTGGGCGCGGTCGCGGACATCATGGCGAGCGCGACCATCACGTTAGGAGCGCCGCAGGCTCGCCGCGGCGGCGTGGCCGGCAGCAGACCCAAGCCCCACCGTTGCGTCAAGGGACAGCGCGCGCGCCGAGCCTCAGTGCGTCACGACGACCGTCTTGCGCAGGTATTCGTCGCTGTCGATCTGGGAGAGCATGAAATGCGCGACGTCCTCGCGAGAGATGGTGGGACCAGCAAAGAAGTAACCGCCCATCGGCAGGTGATCGACGCTGGCGCGGTAATCCTTGGTGAGCCGTCCGTCCGTGAGCTTGGGCGGGCGCACGACGGTCCAGGCCACATCGCTCTGGCGGACGGCCTCTTCCATGCGCTGCATGTCGGAATACCGGTTGCGGAGCAGCGGCTTCACGAGGACGCGGAACCACAGCGCGCTCTGCTGATCGTCGCCGACGCCCGCCGAGGTGACCGCGATCAGGCGGCGGACGCGGTGCTCCTTCATCGCGCGGAGGACGTTGGCGACGCCCTCGGAGTAGACGCGCGTCGGGCCCAGGCCGCGCGACCCGACGGCGGAGAGGACCGCGTCGTGGCCGGACACGGCGCGCGACACCTGCTCGGCATCCATGATGTCGCCCCGGAGCGCGCGCAGCCGCTCGTGGTGCGGGACAGGGATGCTGGCCGGCGTCCGCGCGAATGCGGAGACCTCGTGGCCAGCTTCCAGGGCCTGACGGACCAACGCGGCGCCCGTGCCCCCAGTCGCCCCCAAGATCAGCAGTCTGCTCATGAACCGCCAGCCTACCCGGTCTGCCGCGGCGGGTTCAATACGCGCGATTCACCCTTACGCTCCTTACGCTCCTTACGCTCCTTACGCATGCCCCCCGAATCTCGTTCTGCGCTGTGGAGCGAGGCGCGCGCCGCCCTGGGCGGGACGCCGGCCTCATCCGTCGAGCGCCGCCGGGGGATCGTCCGGGCGCGCGGCGCTCCGCCCGTCAGGCGCCGAGCCGCAGCCCCACGACCACGCCGTGGTGATCCGAGCCGGAGAACGGCGCCCGCTCGCAGCGCGTGATCGTCCACCCCTCCCCCGGCTGGACGAAGACATAGTCGATGCGGCGCAGCGGGAGGCCCGCCGGCCAGGTGCCGCCGGTCTTGCCGGGGTGCGTCTGCGACCAGGCGTCGAGCCAGGAGCCCTCTCCGGCGCTCGCCTGGAGGTAACAGACCGCCTCCTCGCTCGGGAGCGCGTTGAAGTCGCCCATCAGCACGGCGCCGAGGCTCTTCGACTTCTCGCGCTCGCGCGCGGCGAAGCTCACGAGCTCGCGCACGGTGCGCGCCCGCGCGCGCTTCGACAGCGAGAGGTGCGTGACGAGCACGTCGATCACCGCGCCCGCGCGCCGGATCGCGGCGCGCAGGACGACGCGCTGGCTGTCGCGCTCGAACGGGTCGTCGCGGTCGAGCGTGAGCGCCTCCACGGAGTGATCGAGCACCTCGATGTCGTCCCGGCAGAGCAGCGCGACCCCCTCGCACTCGCCGCCCGCGGCGACCCGCCCCGGCGCGAACCAGGCCCGGTATCCGCCGACGAGCCGCGAGAGCTCGCCGGCCTGGCCGAGGTCGCCGCTCGCGCCCTGCGCGTGCACCTCCTGGAGCCCGATGATGCAGGGGCGCAGATCGCCGATGAGCCGGGCCAGCATCGCCCGGCGCCGCTCCCAGAGGGCGACTCCCCCCCAGATGTTCTGGGTCAAGATGTCGAGGTCGCGATCCTGGCTCAAATGCCTCCTCCTCGGGCGTCAGTCCGGGGATGTCTTAACCAGCTTGTCGAGGAGGCTCAAGGCCCCGTGAGCGAGCCAGTCCGCGGCCTTGGCCTGGAGCGACCGCTCCGCGAGCGTGCCCCGGGTCACCGGCCGCGAGGCCGCCCTGTCCCTCGAGAACAGGTCCGCCACCTGCGCGACGAACGCCGGCTCGAACACGAAGAGATTCACCTCGTTGACGGCGCTCAGGCTGCTCGGGTTCGCGTTGAACGTGCCTATCGTGCACCAGTCGTCGTCGATGAGCGCGAATTTCGAGTGCATGACGTCCCGCTGGTACTCGAAGAGCTTGAAGCCCCGATCGAGCCACGCGGCGTGCTCGGCGCGCGCGGCGCGCTGGATGATGGGCAGATCGGTCTCGCCGGGGAGGATGATCTGGACGTCGACGCCGCGCGAGGCCGCGTCGACGAGATCCTTGAGCATCCCGGCGGGCGGGAAGAAATAGGCGTTCTCGATCCAGACGCGCTCCCTCGCCCGCCGGATCGCCGCGCGGTAGCGGCCGTAGACCCGCGCGTTGTCGTCCGGCGTGTCCGCGACGAGCTCGAGATCCGGGTACTTGCGCCCGGTCGCGTAGTCGCGCAGCCCCTCGGAGCCGCCGTCGGCCTCGCGCCAGCGCTGCTCGAAGAGGAAGGCGAAGTCTTCGACGCAGGGGCCCTCGAGGCGCATACAGACGTCGTGCCACCCCTTGCCGCCGCGCCGCTCGGGGAGCCACTCGTCTCCCCACGCAGCGCCGCCGGTGTAGGCGAGCTCGTCGATCACGATGACGCGCGAGTGATCCCGCGGCAGGAGCCCGCCGCGGCCGAGGCTGGACGCCATCGGGCGGTAGGCGCGGACCTCGATGTTGCGGCGCCGGAGCTCGTCGAAGAACGGGGCGTCGGTCTCGTGCGAGCCGAGCGGATCGTAGAGGAGCCGCGTGCGCACGCCGCGCGCCGCGGCCCGCCCCATGACGTCCGCGAACGAGCCCCCGAGCAGGTCGTCGCGGTAGATGTACGTCTCGATATCGACGCGCCGCTCGGCGCGCTCGACGTCGCGGAAGATCGAGCCCAGCACCGCCTCCATGCCCGGCAGGAGGGTGAGCGCGTGCTGCGCCGTCAGGATGGGGCCGACGGGCTTCGACGCGCCGGCGCGGTCAGAGGGCGGTTCGCCCGGCACGGGCGAGCTGCGTCCGTCGCCGACGGGGCTCAGCAACCGGCGGTCACGGGAGATCATCGGCGGAGTGTGGAGGATGCAGGGGAGAAGGCGAGCGCTACCCGACCCGCCGGCGCTGCGCCGCGCGCGGGCGCCGCGGGCGGGCGCGCTCGCTCACTTGAGGGAGAGCGGGCCCTCGCCGGCCTCGGCGCCGCCCTTCATCTCGTGCGTGTTGGGATCGTACTTCGAGGTGCACTTGGCCATCACGAGGCTCGCCTCGAAGTTGCCGTCCTGCTTGAGCGTGCCCTCGACGGTCACCTGGACGCCGCCGCCCTTCACGTCGCGGAAGGTGTCGGGGATGACGCACTGGGCGTAGCGCACGGGCAGCGACGCCTGCGTGCCGTGGATCTCGAAGCGGTACTCGCAGGGGGTGTCGCGCTTGGCCAGCGTGCCGGGCACGAGCTCGCCCTCGACGCGGACCTTGCGGCCGGCGAGCTTCTCCTTCGAGGCGAGCAGCTGATCGACCGGCGTCGCGTAGACGGCCGCTTCCTTGAAGCCGACGAGGAACAGCGCGACGAGCGCGCCGACCATGACGAGCAGCGTCGCGAGCAGGCCGAGGCTGCGCGACGGGCGCTTGGTCGGCGGGCTCGCCGCGGCCGGCTTCACCACCGCGGGCGTGTCCTGCTGCTCTACGAGAGACAGCGCCTGGGCCAACTCTTCATCCAGCTTCTTGCTCATCGTGGAACCCTTCAGGCACAGGCTAGCCCGCGCTCCACGGCCGGTCGAGCGCCACCTGCACGCCCCCGCGCGCCGCCTCGAAGGCGCCCCAGGGTTCGGACAGCCCTACCGGACTTGTCCCTCGCGAGCGTACTGCACGAACCGGCGCGCCTGCTCGCGGAGCGTCGAGACGCTCGCGGTGTCGTCGGTCGTGAAGAGCACGCGGAGCCCGTCCGCCGCCTCGACGACCCTGCCGCGCGCGCCCGCTCGGGCCATGTCGAACAGGCGGCAGCGCGCCACGCCGTCCTCCGGCGGCGGCTGCTCCTCCTGGTCGAGCGCGGCGAGGTGCGCGTCGAGCCGGCGAGCGAGCCGCTCGAGCGACGTCGCGGTGGCGCCGGGGACCGGCGTCAGCACGATCTGCACGCCGCCCGGGATGTCCTGCGCGCTGACGCTCGTCGACGCGGAGATCTCGTCGCAGAGCTCGCGCTCCTCGCGGTCGCCTGGCGCGCCCTGGCCCTGCCGCTCGCCCGGCGCGCCCTGGCCCTGCCGCTCGCCCGGCGCCGCCTGGCCCTGCCGCTCGCCCGGCGCGCCCTGGCCCTGCCGCTCGCCTGGCGCGCCCTGGCGCATCCGGCCCTGCTCCGCGGGGCTCCGCCCGAACTCGCGCGAGTCCGACGGCGGCGGTCCGTGCCCGTGCCAGTGCCCGTGCCCGGCGCCCGGCGGCTGCCCGTCGGCTGCGTAGGGCATCTCGGACTCGAACGTCGGCGTCCTGCCGATCGGCTGGGCCGGCCGCCGCTCGCCGCCGCACCCGGAGGAGACGAGCGCGAGGAGCGCGGCGGCGCCCAGAGTTACGTGCATGCGGTGAATCGACGCGTTCATGGAGGCCTCCTGGCTTTTCTCCGCCCTGCCGGGCTGCAGCCGCCGTGCCCGCGGGCGCGCGCCCCGCGACGATCGCGGCCCGTACAGAGCGGCACCGCGGTGCACGCTCCGGCGTGCGCGCAGCCCACGGCGCGCGGCGCGTGCGCCCTGGCGACGATCGCCGGCCCATCTGCGCTAGGCTCGGCCGCCGCCCCCTCCCGGCCGCGCCGCGAGCGGGGCCGAGCGCGCGAAGCATGCGACGTCCCCGATCGCCCCTCTCCCTCCTCGCTGCCCTGCTCGTGCCGTTCGCCTGCGGCGCGGGCGCTTGCTCCGGCCGCCCGATGACGGCGGCGCCCGCGCCCGCCGGCACGGCGGCGCGCGCCCCCGCCCGCGGGCCGGCCGCCGCCCCGGCGCCGCTGGCCGACGCCGCGGAGGCGGCCGACGCCGCGGCGCAACCCGGGCGCACCCCGCTCGGCGCGCCGCAGCTCGAGCCGCTCGCGTTCACCGTCGAGCCGTCGCTCGACGGCCGCTCGGTGGTGTTCCTCTCCAAGACGTCGTCGGACCGGTTCGGCTGGGTCAGGCGGCTCGACGCCGCGACCGGCGAGCTCGGGCCGCCGCTCCTGCTCGTCGACGAGGACCTCGCCGGCGCCCTCTCCTCGCCCAGCGGGAGCACGACGCTGCTCACCTCGCAGGACGGCGAGATCTGCGCGACGGCGTTCCTCCCCGGCGAGGCCTCGGCCGCGTCCCGCGCGTGCGCGAGGGGCCGCGCGCACGCGGCGGCGGCCGTGGGCGAGCGCATCGCGCTGCTCGAGCTCGAGATCGCCGATCCCGCGAAGCGCGACGTGGCCGCGAAGGCGCAGCGCGCGGCGCGCGAGCGCGCCGCCGCGGCGAAGCCCGCCCGCAAGGCGCCCGCCCGCAAGGCGCCCGCGGCGAGGCGGCCCGACAAGGCGTCCGGCGGCCGCGGCGCCCCGGCCGACAAGAAGAAGCGCGGCGCGGATCGCGGGCGCGAAGGCCGCCCGAGGAAGGCCCCGCGCGCGGCGCCCCAGCCGAAGCGGCCGGATCCGCTGCCCGAGGTCGAGGTGCGGATCCGCTGGTTCTCGCCGGCCGAGGGGATCGCGACCGCGTCGTCCCCCACCGGGCTGCGGTTCCGGCCGCCCCTCGACGGCATGGGGCTCATCGACGCCGCCGGGAGGCCCGGCGCGATCGACCTCCTCTATTACGCGGCGAGCGCGAAGAAGACGAGCACGTCATGGCTCGGGAGCGCGCAGATCGCCTTCGCGTCGCTCGGCGAGGACGGCAAGCTCGACGCGAGCCGGCGCGCGGTCGTGGCCGAGGGGGATCTCGACTACGGCGCGCTGCGCGGCCACCTGGATCCGCGCCTCGCGACGGCGAGCGCGGGCGCGGTGGCCGTCGACGTCACCGGCCGCAACGGGGCCTGCCAGGCGACGCGCGTCGCGCCCTCGCTCCAGCGGCTCCCGGCCGGCGCCGCTCCCAGGGCGGTCTGCGCCGTGGATCCGGCGCGCCTCGCGGACCCGACGCCGCTCGCGCCGGCCGAGATCGGCGCGCTCGAGCGCATCGCCGCGAGCGGCGCCCGCCGCGCCGCGGGGCAGCCGGCGTACGATCCGGGGCTCGCCGTGTGGGCGGGGGATCGCGCCTACTTCCAGACGGTCGCCGGCGAGCTCTTCTCGGCCTCGCGCGCCGACGGGCAGCCGCGCCGCGAGCCGGACCCGTTCCCGGCGCGGCGCGCGCGCCTCGCGTGGGGCGCGTTCGCGGCGGACGGCGAGGGGCTCGCCTTCGCCGCGGGGCAGCTCCACCGGCTCGACGCGCGCGGCCTGATCTCCGCGTCGGCCGCGCCAGCGGGCCTCGGCGCCGCGCCGCCCGGGGGCGCGCCGGGCGCGCCGATCGACGAGCCGGAGCGCCCCGCCGACCGGCGGCGCGCCGCGCGCATCGGGGCGTCCTGGTGGCTCGCGAGGACCGACGTGGTGCGGCTCGCGCCCGAGCCGCTCGTGGTGCCCGCGCTGCGGGGGCGCGCCCACGAGGGCGGCGCGGCGCTCGTCGGCGGCAGCGAGCGGGGGCTCTTCCTCGAGGTGCTCGGCGATCGGCTCCAGATCACCGGGGTCGACGCCTCGGGCGCGCTCACCGCGCCGGGCGCGCAGGCCGCGCTCACGCCGGCGCCGCCCAACGCGGCCGCGGCGGCGCCCGCCGTGGCGATCGCGTCGCCGGTGCGCGCGGGCTTCGACGCGTGCGAGCGCCGGGGCGGCGGGGCCCTCGTCGCCGGCGTGAGCGCCGGCGATCCGCGCAAGGTCGTGGCGCTCTCGATCGACGCGCTCGGCCGGCCCGGCCCCGCGCGCGAGACGTCGCTGCCGCTCGCCGAGGGCGACCTCACGGTGCGGCTCGTCGCCCTGCCCGAGGGAGGCGCGCTGCTCAGCGACGCGGCCCGGAGCCACGTGGTCTGGCTGGACGACGACGGCGCGGAGCTCGCGTCGCAGCCGTGGCCCACGGACGACACCGGCGCGCTCTGCGTCGACGGCCAGCCGGCGCGGCGCGCGGTCCCGGCGCCCTCGCCGGGAACCTTCGTGACCGTCCCGGAGCTCGCGGCCCCCGGCGCCTGCGTGGTGGGCGACGTCGTCTGGGCGGCCGACGGCAGCCTGCGGTGGTTCGGGAGCGCGGCGCGCGGGCTCGACGCGCAGGCCGAGGCGGGCGTCGCGCGCCCCGCGCTGCCGGCGACCGCGGTCGCGGCGGCGCGCCCGGCCGCGGGGGCGAAGGCGGAGGCGCCCGCCCCCGCGCTGCCGGCCGCGCCCGCGTGCCCCTCGGACATGGTCGCGATCGCGGGCGGCCGCTTCTGCATCGATCGCTTCGAGGGGATGCTCGTCGACGGCGCCACCGGGCAGGCGCTCTCGCCCGACTACCCGTCGACCCCGAACCTCCTCGAGATCACGCTCGCCGAGTGGTCGACCGGCCGGCGGCGGATCGGCGACGTCCACGCCCGCGCCTTCCCGCTGCCGCTGCTCCCTGGCTGGCAGCGCGGTCGGGCGACCGCCGCGCTGGCCCGCTCCAGGTTCGGGGTGCGGCCGAGCGGCTACGTGACCGGGCTCGTCGCCGAGAGCGCCTGCGCGGCCGCGGGCAAGCGGCTCTGCTCGGTCGACGAGTTCGTCACGGCGTGCCGCGGTGAGGACGACACCCTGTACCCGTACGGCGACACGTTCGAGGAGGGCGCGTGCAATGTCTTCCGGCCGGCGCACCCCGCCGCCCTGCTCCACGGCAACGCGTCGATGGGCCACCTGGATCCCCGGCTCAACCGCGTGCGCAGCGCCCGAGAGCCCCTGCTCCGCGAGACGGGCGGGAGCCCCCGGTGCCGGAGCCGCTGGGGCAGCGACGCGGTCTACGACCTCGTGGGCAACCTCGATGAGTGGGTGAACGAGCCGGGCGGCGCCTTCGCCGGCGGCTTCTACGCGCGCTCGACCCGGGCGGGCTGCGAGGCGCTCATCACGGCCCACCCGAGGAGCTACCTCGATTACTCGACCGGCGTCCGCTGCTGCCAGGACGGCCCCGCGGCGGCGGCGACAGAGACGGAGTCGCCCGAGGCGGCGCCCGCCGGCTCAGCGGTGGGGCCGAGCGGGCATCTGCCGGAGCATCCCGGTGACCGCGAAAGCGGCGGAGATCACGAGGAGCACGTTGAGCCAGCCGTCCTCGGGCAGCACGCCGAGCACGCCGAGCAGCCACATCAGCAGCGACACTAGCACCACGCTCCAGAGCACCACGTCGGTCCAGCGTTTCATACACGGCCCTTTCGAGACGGTCCGCCCGAGGACGAAGCGAATCGCGTGCCACGCCGTCGCGGTCGCGCGCTCCCGCGTGCTACGTTCGGCGGTGATGAGCGCGTCATCCTCCGCCATGGAAAGCGACCTGGAAAACCCGACGGAAGAGCACCGAATGCTGCGGCAGATGGTGCGGGATTTCGCCCGTGAGGTCGTCGAGCCGCAGGCCGACGAGCACGACCGGAGCGCCAGCCTCAACGTCCCCCTGATGCAGCGGCTGGGCGAGCTCGGCCTGCTCGGCGTGACCGTGCCCTCCGAGTACGGGGGCGCGGGCATGGACGCGGTCGCCGCCGTGATCGTCCACCACGAGCTCGCGAAGAGCGATCCCGGGTTCACGCTCGCGTATCTCGCCCACGCGATGCTGTTCGTGAACAACTTCTTCCACGCCGGGAGCGACGAGCAGCGCGCGCGGTACCTGCCGAAGGTGCTCTCCGGCGAGTGGATCGGCGCGATGGGCATGACCGAGCCCACGAGCGGGACAGACGTGCTCGGCATGAAGACGTTCGCCCGGCGCGACGGGGATCGGTACATCCTGAAGGGGCGCAAGGCGCTCATCACGAACGCCCCCGAGGCCCAGATCTTCCTGGTCTATGCGACCATCGAGGGCAGGATCACGACCTTCGTGGTGGAGCGCGGGTTCCCCGGGTTCTCGACCGACGAGAAGACGCCGAAGATGGGGATGCGCGCCAGCACGATGAGCGAGCTCATCTTCGACGACTGCGTCGTGCCCGCCCGGAACGTCCTCGGCCAGGAGGGCGGCGGGATCCGCAACATGATGAGGAACCTGGAGCTCGAGCGCCTCACCCTGGCTGCCATGAGCCTCGGAATCGCGGATCGCTGTCTGGACATCATGATCCAGTACGCCGGAGAGCGGAGGAGCTTCGGCAAGCCCATCGCCGAGCACGGGCAGATCCAGCGCTACATCGCGGAGAGCTACGCCAAGACCGAGGCGGCGCGCGCCCTCATCTACTCGGTGGCGCGCAGCGTCAGCCCCGACCGGAGAAACCGCCTCGGGACGGACGCGGCGAAGCTCTTCGCAGCGCCGGTGGGCAAGGAGGTGGCCGACAACGCCATGCAGGTGCTCGGCGGCTGGGGGTACTGCACCGAGTACAAGGTGGAGCGGTTCTTCCGGGACGCCAAGCTGCTCGAGATCGGCGGCGGCACGCTCGAGTCCCATCAAAAGAACATCACGCGAGAGCTGATCGGCCGCATCACCTGACGTCGCACGTCACACGTCGCACGCCGCGCGGCCCCGCTCGCCCGGCGCCGGCGCGCGTGCGTCGGAGGCGGATCCCCGGGCGAAGGGCGATGTCGCCGGTGGCGGTCGGGGCGTATCGTGCCGAGTCGCCGTCGGGCGGCGCGGGGGCGATGAGCTCCTGTCACGCCCTGGTCGCGAAAAGGCAGCGCTGGGTTTGCGGTCCGGCCATCGAGACGCCACGCGCCTCGTTCAGCATCGTCATCCATGGATTGGGGAGCACTGGCGACGGTCGCGCCGACGGCGCTGTCATCTACCATCTATGCGACGCTCCAGGCCTCGTTCCTCTTGAGGATCGCCCGGCACCGCCTCGAAGCGGCGCGCGGCGCGCCGCGGCCGCTCGCGGCGACCCCGGTCGTCAGCATCCTCAAGCCTGTCGCGGGCGTCGATGACGAGCTCGCCAGCAACCTCGACTCCTTCGCCCGCCTCGATTACCCCTGTTACGAGCTCGTCTTCGGCGTCGCCTCGCGCGAGGACCCGGCGGTGCCGGTGATCCAGGCCTTCATCGAGGCGCACCCCGAGGTGAAGGCGCGGCTCTGCGTGACGGACCCGGGCGAGGCGTTGAACCCGAAGGTGGCGCAGCTCCTCGAGCTCACGCGCAGGGCGGAGGGCAGCGTCCTCGTCATCTCGGACGCGAACGTGCGTGTTCGCCCGGACTACCTCCGCGCGCTCCTGTCGCGCTTGATGCGGCCCGGCGTGGGGCTCGTCTCGAGCCTCGTCGCGGGCACGGGGGAGCGCACGCTCGGCGCGGTGGTCGAGAACGCGCAGCTCGGGGCGTTCATCGCGCCCGGGATCGTCGCCGCCGCGGAGCTCGCGGGGCGGTCGATCAGCGTGGGCAAGTCGATGGCGATGCGGCGGGCCGATCTCGAGCGGGTCGGCGGGTTCGAGAGCGTGGCCAGCGTGCTGGCGGAGGACGACGTGCTCGGGCAGCGCTTCAGCGCGCGCGGGTTCGTGGTCGATCTCTGCCTGGATCCGATCGAGAACCGCAACACCAGCTGCTCGCTGATGCGCACGCTGGATCGGCACACCCGCTGGGCGAAGATGCGGCGCGCGCTCGTCCCGCGCTGCTTCGCGGTGGAGCCGTTCAACGCGCCGCTGCTCATCGCCTGGCTGACATTGCTGCTCAGCCCGACGCGCCTCGCCCTGGAGGTCTGGCTGTTCGCCTGGGCGCTGCAGAGCCTTGGGACGTTCCTGGCCCTGAGGGCGCTGCGGCCGGCGCGCTCCAACCTGGCGCTGGTCCTGGCGGAGCCGCTGCGGACGCTGTGCTGGTTCTTCTGCTGGCTGAACGCCTATTCCAACCGGCGGGTCGCCTGGCGGGGGAACGCGTTCTACATCGGGGCCGGGTCGGAGCTGGTGGCCGCAGAGGAGCCGGCTTCGATGCGATCGCCGGCCCGGTGAGGCGCGGAAGACACGCCAACCGCTCTAGAGGTGCACGGACAGAACGCCGATGGCGGCGCCGGCCACGATGAGCCATAGCGAGCTCACGCGGTACCGGACGAGGAGGAGCGCCGCGGCGAGGGCCAGGGCGCCGGTGAGCCAGTCGACCACGGCGGCGCGGGCGAGGCGGTAGGAGACGACCGCCATCAGCGCGAGCGACGCCGCGTTCACGCCGTCCAGGAAGGCCGAGGCCACGGCGGAGCGGCGGACGCGGGGGATCAGCGGGCCGCTCAGCGCGACGAAGAAGAACGCCGGGAGGAAGATGCCCAGCGTGGCGACCAGGGCGCCCGGGCCACCGCCCAGGAAATACCCGATGAACGTCGCCGTCGTGAAGACGGGGCCGGGCGTCACCTGGCCGACCGCCACCGCGTCGAGCAGCTGCGCCTCGGTCATCCAGCCGTATCGCTCGACGAGATCCGCGCGAAGAAACGCGAGGAGCACATAGCCGCTCCCGAAGAGGACCGAACCCACCTTGAGAAAGAACAGGAACAGCGGCAGGAGCCCGAACGGCACCCCCGCGGCCGCGGCCGTCGCGGCGCCGCCGGCGAGCGGGACGACGAGGCCCGCCACGCCGGGCGACGAGCCCCGAGGGCGCCCGGCCGCGAGCCGGAACGCCACCGCGAGCGCGCCGGCGCCGGCCAGGAGCGCGAGCTCGTGGACGCCGAGCAGGCTCGCGCCCGCGCAGAGCGCCGCGAGGCCCGCCGAGAGCTTCGAGCGCAGGCCGGCGCGGCCGAGACCCCAGAGCGCCTGGACCACCACCGCGATGATCACCGGCTTCACCCCGTAGAGGAGCGCCGACATCTCCGGCACGGCGCCGAACCGGACATACCCCCACGCAAAGCCGAGCGTGATGAGCGCCGCCGGAACGATGAAGCACGCCCCGGCCACGAGCAGCCCCGCCCACCCGGCCCGGCGGTGCCCGATGTGGATCGCGAGCTCGGTCGAGCTGGGTCCCGGGATCAGGTTCGTCGCACCGTAGAGATCGAGGAAGTCCTCGCGCGTCATCCAGCCGCGCCGGCGGACCACCTCGTCCTCCATCATCGCGACGTGGGCCGCAGGGCCGCCGAACGCCGTGGCGCCCAGCCGGAAGAAGAGCCGCGCGAGCTCCCAGAGCGCCGCGCCCCGGGCCTCGCCGGGCGCCGGGGCCCCCCCGCTGACCGAGCTTTCGCCCATGACCGTGCGGCCGTGTGTACCAGAAGCGGGCCCCGGAAGGGCTACCAAAGGCCTCGAGGGGCCGCCGCCAGGGCAGCCCCCCTCCGCGGCTCCGGGCGCCCGCCGGCGGGCGCCCGCTCGCCCTTCATTCGATGGGGAGCTCCGGGATCTCCGGCGGGACGAGGAAGAAGATCTTGCGGGTGCTCAGCGTGGTCACGCCGTCGCCGGTGACGACGATGTTCGCCGTGAAGACCTGCGGCTCCGTCGTCGGGGGCACCGAGACGTTGATCTTCGGGAGCACGTCGAAGCAGACCGTCGGCCCCGGGAACACGTTGGCGAACGTGTCCGCGACGCTGTCGCGGTTCTTGTCCACGACCCTGAGGCCGGAGGTGCAGGGCTCCGGCGCCAGGTTGTTCGCGATGATCCTGTCGATGAACGCGCTCACGGCGTCGACCGTGTCGGTCTCGTCGTCCTCCGCCGCCGCCGAGATGTCGAGCGTGACGTAGGTCGTGAGCACCTTGATCGCCTGCACGACGGCCAGGTTCAGGCCGGTGCCGCTGCTGGAGGTCTGGAACACGAGCGGGCACTTGCCGTTCGCCGCCGCCACGCCCCTGCCGTTCTCGCCGGTGCAGCACTGGCCGACCGCGCAGCTCGGCGGGCGCATGCCCTCAGGCCCCCACGCCGTCGGCGGAACCACCGAGCCCGTCGCCAGCGCGCCGGCCGTCAGATCGGCCTTCGCCTCGCTCCCGTCGGACGTCGCCACCATGCCGATGAGGCGGCCGCCCAAGCCGGTCACCGCGCTCAGCGCCTGCTGGTAGTTCGGGGACTCGATCCTCGAGTAGCCGTACCCCGGAATCGTCCCGTTGTGGCTCGGCACGTCGGTGATCATCACCACGATGGGCAGCGAGCCGGTGCGGAAGCCCACGCCGCCGATCGTGCCGACCGACTCGCCCGGCGGGATCTCGCCCGGCGGCGCGGTCGCCGCGTCGAACGCCGGCACGCTCGAGCGTCCCTCGTCCGTGCCCCGCCCGCTGGCGATCTGGAAGAGCGCCTCCCAGCCGCTCTCCGGCTCGTCGTTGCCGCCCGAGGCCGAGAGCTCGTCCACCGCTTCCTGCACCGACTCCCGCCCCTCCGGCGTGAGCACGCTCATCACCCGGTGCTCCAGGTAGAACGGCTGGTCGGCGGAGCCGCCGTACGGGTCGGTCGGGAAGTCCTTGTAGTGGGTCACCCCGATACCGATGCTCGGGATCTCCTCGGCGAGCACATCGATCATGTCCTGGAGCGCGCCCTGCAGGTTCCTGATGGAGCCGCTCATCGATCCCGTGGTGTCCATCGCGAACACCACGTCGGCCTGCGAGATGTTGGTCGAGAAGTCGAGCGTGTCCTGCGCCGGGCTCGGATCGTCCCGGTACGGCACGATGAACACGAAGTCCCCGTTGGCCTGCGGGTTGTCCAGGTCGTCGTTCGGGTTCGTGCCGGCGGACACCTCGATGAGGTCGCTCACGCCGTCCTCGTCCGTGTCCTCGCTCGCGGTGCTGGACTCGAGCGGATCGAGCACGCCGTCGCAGTTGACGTCCTCGAGCTTGTCGAGCAGCCCGTCGTTGTCGCTGTCCAGATCGAGGAAATCGCCCGCGCCGTCGTTGTCGCTGTCGATGGGCGGCTTCGTGATCTCGCCCTCGCCCCGCTCGGCCGCGTCGGGCCGGCAGTCGCCGTCCGAGTCGAGATCGCGGAACGCCGGGATCCTGTCGCTGTCGGCGTCGATCTCTCGCTCGAACCGATCGAGGATGCCGTCGTTGTCGGAGTCGGTGTCGCGGAAATCAGGCCACCTGTCGCCGTCGGTGTTCACCGGGTCGAGCGGGTCCGGCCCCAGCTCGTCCCTGTCGAAGAGGCCGTCGGCGTCGTCGTCGACGTCGGCGTAATCGGCCGTGCCGTCGTCGTCGCGGTCGCCGTCGCCCTCCTCTTCGTCGGGGATCCCGTTGCCGTCGGAGTCCTCGTCGCGGAAATCCGGCACGCCGTCGCCGTCGCTGTCGGGAAGCGCGGTTTGCCCCGTGGGGATGGCGCCCTCGAGCTTATCGGGCAGCCCGTCGCCGTCGGAGTCGGCGTCCTCGAAATCGGGCACGCCGTCGCTGTCCGTGTCGATCTCCTCGTCGCGCCCCTCGTCCGCGTCGCTGATGCCGTCCTTATCCGTGTCCTCGATCGCCGGCACCTCATCGACCGGCGGCTGCGGCTGCGGGGCTTTGTCGTTCGACGCCGCGGTGCATCCGACCGGCACGGAGAGCAAAAGGCAGTAGAGCAGAGGACGAAAACTACGACGCATAGAGACTCCTGCGCGAGTGGGTGCGAAAGCCTAGACGCTCCGCACAACCCGGACAACCGGCATTCCATCGCGCCATCGCGCGCGCGTGCTCCCGACCCCATCGACAGCCCAGGGGACTGCGGCGCACTGGCCACCGCGATCGGCGGCACAGCAGCGGCCGCCCGTCGCCTCATGCGCCGACAACGGAACGCCGCGGGCTCCTTCGCTGCCTTCCGCCGCGGGCGCTCGATCGCTTCAGGGAAGTTTCAGGCGAGGTACCGTGATGGTTACCGACTCCGCCGGCGCGCTCTCACGGTAAGGGCAATGACGACATTTCGAGTTGCAGCAGTATCCCCGCTTCAGGTGATACTCCGCTGTGAAAACCACCCGGCCGCCCTCGAGGTAATAGTCTTCGCCTTCGATGGCCTTAGGAGGTTTCGGCCCGCGCATCTGCCCTCGATCAAGCTACTCCGAAACGCGTACCGGCGCCATCCGCCCCCGGGGCGCGGCGGGGCCGCGACGCCCGGCCGCCGCCCGTGCTACGCCTGCCCCGCCCGCCGCGCGCCGGTGCTCGGGCGGGTCCGCTCGCGATGCCCGATCGATCCTGCCCGAAGCTCCTCCGCGCCCTGCTCCCGCTCCTCGCCGCGACCGGCTGCGACGGCTGCCCGAGCTCCAAGCCCTACACCCCCTACACGCTCGGCTCGGCGGCGCCCTCCGGCTCCCCGCCCCCGCTGAGCGCCGTCGCCCCCGCCGCGCCGGACGCGGGCCCCGACGCCGACGCTCCGGACGCCGCCGCGCCCCGGTTCGCGGCCGTGCCGAGCGTCCCGGCGCCCGAAGGCGGCAAGCGGTGGCCCCTCGACGGCGGCGCCGTGGCCGCCGCGCCGACCGGGCGCACCTTCGAGACCGGCCTCCTGCTCGACCTCGACGGCGACGGCGCGCGCGATCTCGTCGCCTGGGCGCGGGCGCCCGACGGCCTGCGCGGCGAGCTCCTGCTCGCGCCCGCCGCGCGGCCGCAGGCGCCGCGCACGCTCGCCGCCCTCCCCGGCGATCTCGCCGCGCAGGGGTGCACGCCGCGCGTGGGCCTCAGCCAGATCGGCCCCGCGACGCTCGCCCTCGATTTCGCGCCGCAGTGCCCCGATCAGCAGCGCGCCGCCGGCGCGGGCGCCACGCGCTGGATCGCCGTGATCCGCCTCCCCGGCCCCGCCGCGGGTGCGGGCGCGGCGCCGGAGCTCGCCCTGGAGCTCCGCCTCCGCACGCCGCCGCCCGACGAGGCGCTCTCCGCCTCCCTCGAGGTCGCCGACCGCGACGCCGACGGCCGCGACGACCTCGTCGTCTCCGTCGGCCTCGCCGGCGCGCTGCGCCCGTTCCCGGCGCCGGCGGGCGCCGCCGCCGCCGGCCTCGGCGCCCCACTGGTCTTCCTCGATCGCCCCGCGGGCCTGTCGCGCGACGCGGCCCAGCCCGGCGAGGCGCTGCGCGCGCTCGCCGCCGCCCTGCTCCGCGACGCGCGCGGCAAGGCCACCGCGCCGGCCGTGGCCGCCTCCGCCCAGCGGCTGCGCCGGCTCCACGCCGCCCTCTGCGCCGACGCCGCGGGCGGCGGCGGCGCGGTCGCCGGCCGCGACGCCACGCGCGCCGGCGAGGCCCTCGTCTGGACGGGCGCGGGCCCGGTGCGGTGCGGCGAGCCGGGGCTCGCGGCGGCGATCGATCACGCCGAGGCGGTCGCGGCGTCGACGCGCGGGGCGCCGCTCGCGGCCGTCGCGGCGCTCGACCGCGGCGGCGCCGAGGCGCGCGGCAAGGACGAGGGCAAGCTGCTCGCGAAGCTCGCGCCGCCGGCCACCGCGACCGCCGTGTACCGCACCGCCGCGGCCCCCCAGCCGACCCGGCCCGGCGCCTTCGGCCCGCTCGCGTTCGAGGCGAGCGGCGCCCTGCTCGTCCGCACCGCGCAGGGCGTCGTCCGCGTCGACCCCGCGGCGTCGACCGAGGCCGTGACGGACATCCCCCCCTGGCCCGCCGCCGTCCACGCCGGGCCCGCGGAGCTCGTCGCCGTCGAGCGGCGCTGCGACGCGCCCACGCTGCTCGCGCTCTTCCGCAGCTCGCCCGAGGCCGTCGGCGAGATGGAGGTCCCGCTCCCGCTGCTCCGCGGCCAGGGGCCCCGCGCACGGCCGGGCGCGGCCCCGCCCGAGCGCTGCGCCGGGACCGAGCGGCTGCCGTTCTCTCCGCTCGCCGCGTCCGAGGGCGGCTTCGACATCGCCCTCGGCGCCGCGCTCGTCTCGATCGACCTGCGCGCCGCGGCGCCGACCGCGTCCGCGCTGTCGTTCCCGCTCGCCACGCCCGCCCCGCGGGGCGCGGCGCGGTCGCCGGACGGCGCGACGCTCGCGGTCCCCGCCGCCGGCGGGCTGCTCGTGGCGACCGCCGGCGGCGCCGCGCGCCTCTGGTCGGGCGGCGACCTCGCGCAGGCGACGGCGTGCGCGCCGGCCAACGGGGGGGCGCGCGTCGCGTGCGTCGTCGGCGCGGCGGCGGTGATCTTCGAGGCGAGGTGACCCCCGCGGCCGAGGCCGGGGGTCACCCCCGCGGCCGAGGCCCGGGGTCAACCGGGGCTCAGCCCTTGTTGACGCGCTCCAGGTACTTGCCGTCGGTCGTGTCGATCTTGATCCACTCGCCCTCCTTCACGAAGAGCGGGACGTTGACGGTCGCGCCGGTCGACACCGTGGCGGGCTTCGTGGCGCCGCTCGCCGTGTCGCCCTTCACGCCCGGCTCGCTGCTCACGATCTGGAGCACCACGTGCGGGGGCATGCTGACGCCGATCGGCTGCCCGTTGAACAGGGTCACGTCGATCGACATCCCGTCGCTCAGCCACTGGGAATCGTCGCCGATCTTCTCGCCGGGGACCGTGAGCTGCTCGCCGGTCGCCGGGTCCATGAACACGTAGTCCGTGCCCTCGGGATAAATGTACTGGAGGCTGCGCTCTTCCACGTCCGCGGGCTCCAGCTTCTCGCCGGATTTGTACGTGCGCTCGAGCACCGCGCCGGTCGCCATGTTCCGGATCTTGACGCGGGTGAAGGCCTGCCCCTTTCCCGGCTTGACGAACTGGAAGTCGATGACCGAGTAGGGCTGGCCGTCGACCATCATCTTGAGGCCTTTTCGGATGTCGCTTGTGTCCATGGGCAGAGCTTCCTGGTAGCGTAAGGGCGGCCTGTCGGCGAGGCCGGGGATCCGCGTCAGCGTCCCCCTTGCGCGGCCCGCGAGTCCGCGTTAGCGGCCTCCCGGGCGCGGTTCGGGGGCCCGCGTCGCGGCCCCCTTAGCACGAGCGCGGCCTCCTGCACAGGGCGCGGTTTCAGGACTTGAAAATGCACGACTTCGACGACGAGCTCCGGGAGATCAAGCGTGAGATCGTGGAATCCCGTGGGCTCATCATCAAGACGAACAACCTCACGAACGCCCTCGCCGCGGACCTGAAGAGCATCTCCAAGCGCCAGATGGCGTACGAGCGGCGCGCCTTCTGGAACAGCGCGAGCGCGAACCTCCTCTTCGTGATCGTGGTCATCGGCGTCGTCAAGCTCGCCTGGGACGCGCGCGTCGACGCCGTCCAGGCCGAGACGAAGGGCGCCCGGGACCGCATCGCGAAGCACGAGGCGGATCTCAAGGAGATGCAGCAGCGGAGCGACGCGCGGGCCAAGGCCGAGAGCGACGCCGCGGCGTTCTACGAGCTCATCCGTGCCGAGCGGCGGCAGGAGGTGATCGAGGGGTTCGAGGCGCTGCGCAAGGCGCCGCTCACCCGCGCCGAGCTCGCCTTCTTCACCGACTCGGTCGACAAGGCGCGCTCGGAGCTGTCGATCAAATCGTACCAGACGGGCCTCGATCACATGCGGACGGGCCGCTGGCACGAGGCCGCGGTCGCCTTCGAGGACGCGATCCGCCAGAAGGAGACGGCGTCGCACACCCCGTCGGCCCGCCTCAACCTGGCGCGCGCCTACCGCAGGCTGAACCGCCAGCGCGACGCGATCCCGCTGCTCATGACGCTCTCCGAGGCGTCGCCCGACCGCGAGGTCATGGACGACGCGACCTTCCTCCTCGCCGAGTGCCTCCTCGACATCCAGGCCTGGAACGACGCGAAGACGACGCTGCGGTCGTTCATCCGCCGCTTCCCGGACAGCGCCTACATCAACGACGCGCGCCTCGCGCTGGCCGACGTCTCGCTCCGGCACTGACGCGCGCCGCCGCGCGTTGCCGCGCGGCAACGCGCGGCGCAGCGTGGGCCGCTCGCCTCAGGACGGGGGGCGCACGTCGATCTTCCGCGGCTCGTCCTTGTCCTCGAACCAGCTGGATCGGAGCGAGCGGCGGAGGCCCGACGCGAACAGGCAGTCGCGGAACGCGTTCTGCTGGAAGGTCACCGCGCTGTGCGCGAGCGGGGCCTCAATGAAGATCGCGCGGCCGTCCACGAGCTGCTTGCGCGTGAGCTCGCCCGGGCGGCGCTCGTGGAGGCAGGCGACGCCCTTCGCCTCGAGGGCGCGCTCGAGCTCGAGGTTGAGCCGCCGCGGGTCGCCCGCGACGAAGTGGCTGATGAGCTTGTGCCGGTCCCGCCCCGACCTGTCCTTCCGCTCGAGCACCCAGTCGCGGAACGCGTCGACCTCCCCGTAGAGGGCGTCGAACAGGTACACCTCGCTCACCTCGCAGCCGCCGTGGCGGAGGCACGCGGCCGCGACGCGGTAGCCGCCCGAGTGCGCCGACAGGCAGAGCCTCCCGAGCTTCGCCTTCCGCGGGGCGGCGCGGTCGCCGAGCGCCCGCCGCGCCGCGGGGCCCGCGAGCACCGCCGCGAGCTCGCCGCACAGCCGCCGGAGCCCGCCCTGCTGCCCCAGCTGGCCCGGGGGCGACTCGGCGGCGTTCACCGCGCCCTGCGGCACGACGAGCACCGCGTTCTGCTTGCTCTCGTGGAGCTGCTCGCGGAGCTTGTGCGCCGCGATGGCCCGCTCCGCGGTCGTGACGTGACCGTGGAAGTGGATCACGAGGTCGAGCTCGCCGCTCTCCGGCGCGCGGTAATGGTCCGGCACGAAGACCAGCACCGTCGCGTCCCGGTACGGGGCGCCGGCGCAGGGGAACGGCGCGTGCGACAGCTCGAGCTTCAGCGTCACGCCGATGTCCGAGTCGTCGACGCGCCTGACCTTCGAGGCGCCCCCGGCGAGCGCCGGCGCCGGCCGGAAGAGCCCCGGCGCGGCGACGGCGCCGCCCGCGGCGCCGAGCGCATGGAGAAAGGTCCGACGGCTGAGCGGGGGTGCTGCGAAGCGGGACATCCTGGCGACCTCGTCCGATGCCGCCTCCGCGCGTATCCCAGCCGCCCGATCCGGGCCAAGAAACCGCCGCGCGGCCGATCAGGCCTGGTTGCTGACCGCGGCGGAGCTGACTTGCGCGAGCAGGTCCTGGATGCGCCGGACGAGCTGCGCCGGCTCCTGCACCACGCCCTCGACGAGGAGGGCCTGGTCGAGGAGGAGCTCGGACCACTGCTTCACCCGCTCCGAGCCGGGCTCGCGCCCCGCGAGGATGTTGAGGTTCTTCACCACCGGGTGGCTCGGGTTGAGCTCCAGGATCCGCTTCGACTCCTCGGTGCTCTGGTCGATGAGCTTCATGATCCGCTCGAGGTTCGCCCCTGGGTCGCCCTCGGCCGCGACGAGGCAGCTCGCGCTGTCGGTGAGGCGGCGCGAGACGCGCACGTCCTTCACCCGGTCGCCGAGCGCCGCCTTGACCGCCGCCACGGCGGCGTCCACGGCCTCCTCCGGCTGGTCCTTCTTCTCCGGCTCGCTGCCGAGGTCGACGTCGCCGTGCGTCACGCTCTTGAGGCGGCGCTTGTCGAACTCGTTCAGCGCCTTCACCAGCCACTCGTCGACCGGATCCACGAGGAACAGCACGTCGTAGCCGCGCTTGCGGAACGCCTCGAGGTGCGGGCTCTGCTCCACCGCGCGGCGGCCGAGGCCGGTCACGTAATAGATCTCCTTCTGCTGCTCCGGCATCTTCTCCACGTAGTCGCGGAGCGAGATGAGCTTGCCCGCCTCCGTGTTCATCGACTCGAAGCGGCAGAGCTCGGCGATCGCGTCCTTGTTCTTCCAGTCGTTCGTGACCCCTTCCTTGACGACCCGGCCGAACTCCCTCCAGAAGGTCGCGTAGCGCTCGGGATCCGACTCGGAGAGGTCCTTCAGCGACTTGAGCACCTGCTTGACGATCTGCTGCTCGATCTGCGAGAGCGTGCGGTTCTCCTGGAGCATCTCGCGCGAGACGTTCAGCGACAGATCCTCGGAGTCGACGACGCCGCGCAGGAAGCGCAGGTACATCGGCGTGAGCTTGTCGCACTCCTCGACGATGAGGACCCGCTTCGCGTAGAGGCGCACCGCCCTGCGGTCCTTGTGGAACATGTCCGGCGGCGCCTTCTCGGGCACGTAGAGCAGGGCGTGGAACTGCACCGGCGCGTCGATCGACAGGTGCACCGTGAGCAGCGGCTTCTCCCCCTCGTAGCCGCCGGTCACGTGCCGGAAGAACTCCGCGTGCTGCTCCTCGGTGATCTGCGACTTCGGCAGCGTCCAGAGCGCGGCCGAGCGGTTCGCGACCTCGTCGTTCACCTTGATGGGGAAATGGACGAAATCGGAGTACTTGCGGATGATCTCCTTGATCCGCCACGCCTTCGTGTACTCGCGCGCGTCGTCCTTGAGGTGGAGGACGATCTTCGTGCCGGGGTGCTCGCGGTCGCCCGGCGCCACGGTGAAGGAGCCGGCGCCGGACGAGCGCCACAGGACGGGCTCGGCGCCGGGCAGCATCGAGCGGGTCTGCACGTCGACGCGCGAGGCGACCATGAACGCGGCGTAGAAGCCGACGCCGAACTGGCCGATGAGCTGGAGCTTGCCGCCGTCCTTCTGCTTCATCGCGGCCTCGGCGTTGGCCCTCAGGAACTCCAGCGACCCCGAGCGGGCGATGGTGCCGAGGTTCTGCACCACCTCGTCGCGGGTCATCCCGACGCCGTTGTCCTCGATGGTGAGGGTCCGGGCCGCGTCGTCGAGCGTGATGAGGATCGCGGGCTCGCCGACCTGCTCGGCGGCCCCTTCGCGCGTGAGGGCCAGGAAGCGGGCCTTGTCGAGGGCGTCCGACGCGTTCGAGATGAGCTCGCGCAGGAAGACCTCCTGGTTCGCGTAGAGCGAGTTGATGACCAGCGCGAGGACCTGCTGCACCTCGGCCTGGAAGGGGAGCTCGACGGCGCCGGCGGCCTTGGCCTCCTCGGACGTGGGCGACGCGGTCGACGCGGGCGGCTGGCCCGGCGCCGCGCCCGAGGGCTCGGCAGAGGGCGCGGCGCCGCTGGTTTCGGGGTTCTGGCTTTCCGTGTTCATCTCGGCGACCAAATGGATCCGATTTTCGAAAGGGCAATCCCCCGCCGCGCAGCAGAGCGACGCGCGGGCCGCGCCGCGGGGCGATCGCCGCGCTCGATGCGCCGCCCTCCCGCGGCGATGCGCGGCGCCAGGGTGGCTCACCCGCGGCGACGCGCGCTGCCAGGGTGGGGGCTCACGCGTTCACGGGTGCGTTCACGGGTCGACACCTGACCCGAGGTCGGACGCCGCGGGCCGGGTCCTCACGTTCAGGTCGCCGGGCCCGCGATCCCTGCATCCTCGCTCGGTTTTTCCGGAGGGTAAGGGTTTCGTCAGGAGGGCGGCGGCGCTAGATTCACCCGGGTTGCACCCTCGCCGTCGGGGAGATCCGTTGTGGTAGCACTTCTCCGTGCAGTAGTCCGTGTTCTCCCGGTAATCGGGGTGCTGGCGCTCGCGGGGTGCGGCGATCGGGGCAAGGCGGCGGGCAACGAGGACATGAAGCGTCCGCCCGCTCTGCTCCAGTTCGAGGGCTACGTCTACGTCCCGACCGACACGAGCGATTTCAAGATCCTCGAGCGCGTGCGGGCGCAGACGCGCTCGGTGTTCACCGGGCTGCGGCGGTCCCGGGTGATGGTGAGCCGGCGCGAGGTCCAGGGCGCGACCACGGACCGCTTCCTCAAGGAGGCCGTGACCGTCGTCGACGCCGCGGGGCAGCGCAACCTCGCGCTCCGCGTGCGCTACCGCTTCGTCGCCCGGCCGGAGGTCGCCAACGGCATCGACGATCGCAAGGAGCTCGCGCTCGCGGTCCTGCACCGGGAGGACGACGCCGTCGCGGAGCGCGTGCTCCGGGAGTGCACGGCGAACCAGGATGCGAGGAAGGGGGGCGCCAGCGCCGTCGGCCTCGACTTCGATCCGTCCCTCCCGGGCTGCAAGGCGGCGATCGACGCGGAGCAGGCGGCGATCGACGCCGCGCGCGCGAAGGTGCCCGAGCTCGCCGGGGCGCCCGCGTCGGTCAAGGACACCGTGGTCCCGGCCGAGGAGGTGCGGCGCGTGTACCTCCCGACCCGGGTGACGGTCGAGCTCCGCGCCCGCAGGCCCGGCGAGGTCGCGCCGCGCTACGCCCCGGTGGACCGCCCGGAGGATCCGGAGCAGGACGCGCGGGTCGCGACGGCGGAGCCTCGCGGCGGCGAGGGCTCGGAGGCGCTCGAGCCGGCGGCGGTGATCGTCGATCCGGATCTCGCGACGCGGCGGACGCCCGAGGAGCAGGCGCTGGCGGCCGAGGGCGCCCTGCTGCCGAAGCTGCCCGGGGCGGTCGGCACGAGCGTCGAGATGGGCGGGAGGCGGCTGCCCGAGGTCGTCGCTCCCGCGACGGCGCAGGCGCAGCAGCGCAAGGTGGAGCCCACGAACGAGCGCTTCGAGATCCCGCTCGAGACGCTGGCCGATCCGAAGTTCATTGTCGTGTGGCTGAGCCTCCTGATGGCGTATCCGATCCTCCGGGGCGATCCGCGGAAGCGGCGCTGACGCGGCGTCGCCGGGCGTGGAAGCGGCGCCGCCGGGCGTGAGAGCGGCGCTGCCGCGCGTGGAAGCGGCGCTGCCGCGCGTGGAAGCGGCGCTGCCGCGCGTGGAAGCGGCGCTGCCGCGCGTGGAAGCGGCGCTGCCGGCCCGCGGTGAACGTGCCGGCGTCTTGCGATGCGCTCGCGCATCGACGAGCCTGCCGGGCCATGTTGCGGCCGTTGCGGCCGCGTTCCCTGAGAAGGAGGGGTGCATGGCGTCGAAATTGGTGACCGACAGGGACAAGTCCAGCCGCGCCGTGGCCGCGTCGGCCGAGACGCACGCCGACGAGATCGCGAAGGGGATGGCGGCGGAGCTCGCGCCCTGCCTGAGGTCCGGCGAGAAGATGCCCGACGTGGCGTTGCTCGTGCGCCTCGTCGCGCGCCGGCTCGCCGCGGACACGGCCGCGCTCGTGGCGGCCGACGACGCGCACGAGCGCGAGCTCGCCGACGACGCCGCGCCCCGCGAGGCGCGCGACGAGGCGGCCGCCCGGCTGCGCTCGGTGCTCGTCGACGGGCGCGCCGCCGTCGACGCGGCGTTCGGGCCGGCGGGCCTGCGCAAGCTGCGGCTGGACGGGGCCGTTCCCGAGGACCCCTCCGTGCTCGTCACGACCGGCGAGCGGGTCGTGGGCGCCCTGCGGGACGCGGAGATCAAGCTCCCGAAGCCGAGGCGCGCGTCGATGAAGCTCGATCGCGCCGCGCTCGCCGACGAGATCGCGGCCGAGCTGCCGGCGCTGAAGAAGGCGCTCGCGAAGGTCGCGACCGAGGAGCGCGAGAAGGAGGCGACGCTGCGCGCGAAGCAGAATGCCATGCGCAAGAGCGACAAGAGCTTCGGCCAGGGCGCCGCGCTGCTCGCCGCGAGCTTCACGTTCGCCGGCCTCGAGGATCTCGCCGCCAAGGTGCGCCCGTCAGGCCGCAGGCCCGGCCGTACCGCGGCCGAGGAGGACGAAGCGCTGCCCGTCGAGGAGCCCGGCTCGCCCGAATCTCCGCTGCCGCTCGACGGCGGCTGACCGGCCGGCCGCGCCCGAGAGCGGCCCCCACTCCCCCAATCGCGCTGCCACGGCCGGGAAACGCGATGATCCCGCGGCGAGCCGCGCTCCGAGCCGTTCCCCTCGGCCGTCGCCGCGGGCGAAGCCCTTCCGAAGCGCTCGGCAGCTCCGGCGCGGCCGGACCTCGCCTTTCCGGCGGCTCCGGCGGCGTCTCGCCCTGGGCTCGTCGCCCGCGGAGCGGCTCCGGCGGCGTCTCGCCCTGCGCTCGTCGCCCGCGGAGCGGCTCCGGCGTCGAGCGCCACACCCGGTACGTCTCCTGCGCTCCAGTGGACGGCGGCCCTGGTGTCATCGAGGATTCCCGTCGGACCCACCAGGACCGCTCCCGCGAGGCGACGGCCTTCCCGTCCAGCGATGGCCCGCGTGTCGAGGGCGGACGGATGGCGCTCGGGGCGGGCGACTCGGCCGAGCAATGTCCTACCGACTTGGTGTGGACGCTTGCTTCTGCTGGCGCGAGCGGGCGAGCGTGCGCGGCGAGAAAGATCGCGGGGTGGAGGCAATGAGGATGAAAAGGAACACGAGGCGGGAGGCGATCCTCGTGGCGGCCGTAGCTGCCCTGGCGCTCGGCGCGACGGCGTGCGGGTGCTTGTGGGAGCGCGAGGAACACGCGCCCGGCCGGTTCTGCGCGCAATCGAACACCAGCGTCGTCGAGCACTGCGTGGACGCGGGCGAGGGCCCGGGCAGCGCGTGGAGCGAGGCCGAGGAGGACGGCGAGCTGCCGATCCAGATGTGGGCGGTCGAGCCGAGCGGCGCGATGCTCGACGATCTCGCCGCGAACGCGGCGGCGCTCCGGGCCTGGTTCGATCAGATCGATCGGGCGGTGGCCTATGTGCGCGACGAGGAGAAGAACGCCGAGTCGCTCCGGGCGACCCTGCACGGCAGGCTCCTCGGGCTGCTCTTGAAGTCCAGGCAGCGCCAGGAGGCGATCTTGGAGGAGGAGCCGGTCCGCGCGGCCGACAACTTCCGGCAGGCGATGACCGACAAGGCGAGCGCCGAGGAGGAGCCGCTCGTGGCCGCGCTCGCGGCCGACAAGCAGGCGATGGCGGTCGTGCAGGCGATCTTCGAGCAGGCCCGGAGCGACGCCGCGCCGCTGCAATCCCGGTACGCGGGCGTCGCGGCGCGGTTCGCCGCGTACCGCGCGACCGAGGCGGCGGAGACGGCGGCGTACGCGGCGCTCTCGGAGCGGGCGTCGCGGTCGGACCTCGACGGCCTCGACGGCGCGGAGGAGGCGGTGCTCGCGGCGGCGCGCGAGGCGAGCCGGGCGCCGAACGAGCTCGCGTCCGCGGTGATGACGCTGTCGGCGGAGCTCCAGGCGCTCGCGGTCTGGTTCGAGGAGGCGATCGCGCCGCACAAGGAGGTACTCGCGACCCGCGGCGCGGTCGTGCCGGACATGGCCTCGGGGGCGCTGCGCTCGCTGAGCGCCATGCTGGGCTACGCGCAGCGGCGCGTCGCCCGGAGCGACGCGACGGCGACGGCGCTGATCGGCGGCATCGCGCTGCGCCGGCAGGCGCTCGGTGTGCTGGAGGGGGACGAAGGGGCACGCGAGGCGATGGCGCGGTCGCGGATCGAGAGGGCCTCGGAGGTGTTCCGCGAGGGAGCGCGCGCGCGGGTGGCGGCGCTGTCGGCGGCGCTGCCGATGAGCGAGAAGCTGGGGCTGCCGCTGCTCGCCGAGCGGTGCGGGGCGCTCTTGACGCTGGTGCAGATGCGGCCGCTCTGCGAGGCGGCGGGGGCGTCGTGGCGCGAGGCCGGGTGCGCGGCGCTCCGCGGGCGGCTCGACGCTGCGGAGGCGGAGCTCAGGACGGGCCTGCCGCGGAAGATCGCAGCGGGCCTCGCGGCGCTGCGGGAGAAGGGGATGGCCGCGGCGGCGCTCGACGCGGTGCAGGCGAGGCTCGACGCGGGCGACGTGAAGGGCGCGGCGATCGCGTATGACGCGGCGGTGCGCGGCGCGGAGGGGACATGAGAGGCTCGAAGGACGTCGCGCGGCGCGGCTTCTGTGCCGCGGTGTTCCAGAAGCTCATCGCGCTGATGACGGCGCTTTCGGTGCTGGCGCCGGCGCCGGCGTGGGCGCGCACCCGCACGCCGTATACCGTGCTCTGGAGGAGCTACGGTGATGCCAATTCGTGCGGTTCTACCGAGCTCGAGACCGAGGGCGATGCCATCTTCGAGGTGAACCAGACGCCGCTGCCCACCTACGGGGTGCCGGGCGCGCTGCAGATCGAAGCCGACGGCTCGCGGAGCAACACGCTCGAGGCGGAGTTCGACTCGGTGCTGCTCCTCATGGGCAGAAACGAGTTCCACTTCGGGGTCCACACCGTCAACGGCAACGACTGGTGTACCCACGCGCACGAGGTGGTGCACCTCGTCTCGGAGCCGCTCGGGCTGAACAAGCCGCTCTTCGACATCCGCCGCGAGGGGACCGGTTTCGAGGGCAGCACCGAGGTCGACCTGAGCCTTTCGGAGATCAACCCGGACCTCGCGCGCGACATCGCGGAGCTGGAGGTCAGGGTCGCCGGGCTGATGGCGGAGCTCCTCCGCAACGCCGCGAGGGTCGCGGACCTCCGGGCGCGGATGGACCTCTTGCGGCAGCTCGACACGGAGCTGCACGATCTGGTGAGCCGGCCGCTGGCCGAGATCTCGCGGACCGACCTCGAGGCGATCCTCGACCGATACAAGGACGTTGTCGACGCGGAGACGCGGGCGGCGATGGAGCAGCTCGTCGACGACCTGAAGAAGAGCGTCAGCGATCTCCAGGACGAGCTCGCGCGGCTGATGGACGAGTTCGGCGCGCAGGCCGATGAGGTGGCGGACCTGGCGACGCAGGACGCGCGCGCCGAGGGGTGGAACCCGGACGACCCGTGGAACTACGCGCTCGGGGAGAGCGAGGTGCCGTGGGTGGAGGTGCCGGACATCGCCGAGGTGGACGAGGCGTTCGAGGAGGGGAGGGACCCGTACGCGGCGTACGCGGACGCGGTGATCGCGGCGCTGGAGGCCGATGTGAGCGGCGGGGTCGTGGTCGCGCGGGCGGACTTCGTGGCGAACGTGCGGGCGTGGCGAGACAACAGCGCGGCGCTGGAGATCGCGCTGCGCGACCGGATGGGGGTGTCGCAGGCGGAGACGAACGCGTTCCTGAAGGCGCAGAACCGGATCACGGCGTTCGTGCGGCGGTTCATGGATGCGTCGGACTGGTTCGTGGACTCGCCGGTACCGGCGGACCTGCGGGCGCTGGTGGACACCGTGCTCAAGCCGAGGTTCGACGCGCTCGCCGACCAGATGAAGGACAGCCTGAACCAGTGGACCGGGGAGGCGCTCGATCTGGAGCAGACGCAGCTCTATCAGACGATCAGCGCGTTCGCGGGGGCGATGTCGACGGTCGGGGAAGGCGCCGAGGCGTACGCGGGGGTGATGCAGACGCTGGTGCACGCGACGACGCGCATCGGGGTGGCGTTCGTGCCGATGGTGGGGCCGGCGCTCGACCTGTGCGAGGCGGTGACGGGGAAGGCGTGGTGTCTGCCGTCGGGGCAGGAGCTCAGCGACGAGGAGCGGATCTTCTCGGGGGTGGGGTTCGGGCTCGGGGCGGTCGGGCCGATGTGGCGCGCGGTCAGTCGCGCCGGCGGGATGACGCCGGAAGCGATCCGGGTCGCCGAGGAGATCGCGCAGATGGGCGAGGAGCTTGCGACAGCTCTGCGCGCATCGCGGCGTACATCGTACAAGACGCTGCGCGGGGCGGTCACCACCAAGCTGATCGACGCCTTCGAGAGGAAGGCGGCCAAGCTCCTTCTGGACGATGGGCGGGCGCTGATCGGCGTTGGCGATGACGGAGTGCGCACGGTGCTGGGTATCCCGAGGAACGCTCCTGCCTACAGCGATGCCGCGAAGGCGCCCGATTTCGTGACGGTAACCAGAGGGAATAAGCTCGCAGTGAGCGAGGCGAAAAGTGGGACGCACGTCCAGGAAGCGATCAAGCAGTTGACGAACGGCCTGAAGGCGCTGAAAGAGAAGGGACTCGCCGGCGACGTCGCAAGAGTCGAGATAATCATCAAGAAGGGCGTGGCCTTCGACGATCACAACAAGATCATCAAGAACGGACATTTATTCGACAAGGCCACAGGCCAGACCGTTCAGATTTCCGGAGAGGGCTTCAAGCATTTTGTTAGGATCATCGAGATATGAGCGAGCCAAGCGGTCAGCGGGTTTTGAGGGAATCAACCCCTTCGTTCTTCGCGTGGTGTGACGAGTCGGACAGAATCGACGCATTTGCAGCGGCGCTATCGGCTCTCATTCACCCGCGGCGGAGCTGCGGTAGCCTGTCGATATTCTCGACATGGCGTGATGAGATTCCTGTCGATGAAGTCGCTGCGACGCTGCATGCCCAGTTCGGCACGGAAGCGTACGCTTGGGCGTCTTTCGGCGTGACGCTACGCTCCGGACGTGCGCTGGGCTTCAGCAGCCACTGCTGCGGCGACGGGCAGCTCCGCCGCGGCGCCTCAGGTCCTCTCGGCATGTCGCCATTCGACAAGGAGGAACTGCTCCCGCTTCACCTGCCCGTCGGATTGCTCGCCAGCGCGAGATCGATCGAGGTTGAGGCGGCCATGGCGTCACTCGTTGTCCAGGAGGACGTGGAGGATCTCCTGCTCCGCCTATGCGCGCCGGGCGCGAGCAGACGCGTAACGACCGGAGGATGTACGAAGCTCGGGCACTGGGGCGCCCCGATCGAAATCGGCGCGACCTACCACGCGACGGCCACGGAGGTCGTGCGTGATCTTGCTCTCTCGTGGGTGCACCTGCACGACGACGACAAGGTGGAACGCGCCGCAGGGTTGTCGATGGACGCGCTGCATGCGCGCGTCGACGCTGCTCCGCACGGGGCGCGCATCGCGATCAAAGGCGGCGCTGAGGTATCGCGGGAAGCGGTTCTGCAGGCCATTGATACTGCACCGGCAGTGCTTCTCGACGCGCTTGAGGCGTCGGCGCTCCCGGACGACGATTGGCGCGCCGTGGAGCCCTACGCCCGCGAGATCATGAAGATGATCGCAGAGGGCGCGCCCGTGCACGACGTGGACCTCACCACGCGCAAACACGTCCGGTTTCTCGAGCAACACGCCCCCTACCACGTCCGTCGCCTCCCGAGCGGCGGTGTGATGCTGGCGACGCACCCGTATCGCACGCTGTGGCCGCTCTGGGCCGACGCCCTCTTCTTGCTGGGCATCACGTCATGACGCACGTCGTGCACGTTCTGCCCTCTCCGGCTTTCGCATCCCGGCCGCAAGCTCCAGACGGCGCACCCCTCCCTGAGCGCGCGGAGCGCGCGATTTGGGAGGGGCGGACCGCGCGCAGGCGCGAAGCGCCGAGCACGGGCCGGGGGTGGGCAGCCTCTCTCGCAGAGCGCGCGGGAGGTGGAGCCCGCGAACGAGCGCTTCGAGATCCCGCTCGAGACGCTGGCCGATCCGAAGTTCCTGGGCCGCTCACGCCCCGCGCGCGCCCGCGCTCCAGCGCTTGCGGGCGCGCGCGAGGCTGCCCGGCTCGGCGAAGCCGACGAGCAGCGCCGCCTCCTTGGCGCTCGCCCCGCGGTCGATCAGGTCGACGGCGCGCGCGCGGCGCTCGCGGTCGACGAGATCGTGAAAGCTCGTGCCCTCGCGCCGCAGCCTTCGCTGCAGCGTGCGGGCGCTCATGTGGAGCCGCCGCGCCACGCTCTCGAGCCGCGGGGCGGCGACGTCGAGCTCGGCGCGCAGCATCGAGGCGATGCGGTCGGCGAGCGACGCAGAGGCGGGGAGCGCGGCGACGGCCGTGAGGGCGATCCGCTCGAGCGCGCGCCCCAGGAGCTCCGGCGGCGCCGCGACCGGGCGCCCGGCCACCTCCGCCGGCAGGGAGAGCGCGCTCTCGGCGCAGCCGTACGCCGGCGCGACGCCGAGCGCCGCGCACAGCGCGTCGTCGGGGCCGAGCCGGCCGTGCCGGAGCCGCGCGGCGTGGCCCTCCGCGGGCCTGCCGGTGAGCAGCCGCACCGCGTCGACGATCTCCACGAGCGCGCACTCGGCCAGCACCGCGCGCGCCAGGGCGCTCCGCCCGGGGTGCTCGAAGCGGACGGCGAGCCCGCCGCGGAGCGCGCTCAGGGCGAAGCGCTCGCCGTCGCCCCACACGCGCTGGTAGGCGACGGCGCGGGCGAGCCCGTCGCGGAACGAGGGCCCCGCGAGCAGCAGGAGCGCGGCGACGCCGTACGTCTCCTCGTCCCGCACGCGCGCCAGCGCGGCCCCGAGGCCCGCCGCCCCGACGCGCGAGGCCGCGGCCTCGATGGCCCGGTCGAGCGCGGCGTACGGGACGCGGCAGGCGGGACGCCGGAGCTCGCCCTCGGTGGCGCCGAGCACGTCGAGGAGCGGCGCCGTGTCGAGCGCGCGGTCCGCGAAGAACCGCACGAGGCGCAGGGCCATCGCGCCCGAGATGCCGGCGCCGCCGCCACCGCGCGGCTTCATGGGGCGACCGGGATGGCGCGTTCATGGGGCGACCGGGATGGCGCGCGAGGCCGCGCGATCTGGCGTGTCCGGCCGCCGCGCCCGGAGGGGGCGTGGGCTAGGTTCCTCGCCATGGTGCTGCGTCTCATGAAGATTTTCAGTCTCGCATTCGTGGAGACAGCCGTCGAGCGCGCCCGCCGCGGCCCCGCCCGGCCAACCTGGGGCTTCGGCTTCGAATGGGTGGTCCGCGCGCTCCGCCGCGACTTCATCGACATGCTCGACTGGCCGTATCCGAAGGTCCGGGCCGATCTGGACGCGCGCTTGTCTCCCGACAAGGCCGTCCGCCGCGTCGAGCGCACGGCCGACGTCCTGGGGGGCGTGCCCGCCGTGTGGTTCGTGCCGCCGGGCGCGATGGATGGAGGCGTCGTGCTCTACCTCCACGGGGGCTCGTACCTGTTCGGATCCACGAAGACCCACGCGGATCTCATGGCGCGGCTCGCGCTCTCGAGCGGCGCGCGCGTCGTGGGGATCGAGTACCGGCTGGCGCCGGAGCATCGGTATCCCGCCCAGCTCGAGGACGCGCTCGCCGCCTTCGGCGCGCTCGTCGAGCGGGGCCACGCGCCGGGCGAGATCGCGCTCGCCGGCGACTCCGCCGGCGGCAACCTCGCGCTCGTCGCCCAGCTCGCGCTGCGCGATCGCGGCGAGCAGGCGCGCTGCGCCGCGCTCATCTCCCCCTGGCTCGATCTCACCGCGAGCAGCGCCTCGACCCGCGAGAACGACCCCACCGACTACGGCACCCGGGACGGGCTCGCGCGCCAGGCGCGCGACTTCGCCGGCGCGATCCCGCTCGACGACCCCCGGCTGTCCCCCCTGCGCGCGCGCCTCGACGGCCTGGGCCCGCTGTTCGTCCAGGTCGGCGACGCCGAGCGCCTCCGGGACGAGGGCCTCGAGCTCGCGCGGCGCGCCCGCGAGGCGGGCGTCGACGTGACGCTCGACGTGCTGCGGGACATGCCGCACAACGGGCCGGTCCTGGCGGAGTATCACCCGGAGGGCGCCCGGGGCGCGGACGCCCTGGGGGCGTACCTGCGGGCGCGCCTGTTTGCCGGCGCCGTCGAGCCGCACCCGGGGGCGCCGCGCCGCCGCCCGGGCGAGGCGGCGACCGCGCGGCGGGCCTGAGCCGCGCTCCGCGCCCGTTGCGGTGCGCACGCGCAGCGCGTACTGGATCGGGCCCTCGGGGCGCGCTCCGCGGGGACCTCGAGGAGGACGGAGACGATGACGCCTTCCCAAGACCTTGTCGATCTGGCCGAGCGGCTGGCGGACGCGAGCGGCGCGGTGATCCGGCGGTATTTCCGCAAGGGCATCGAGGCCGACGACAAGGCCGACGCGAGCCCGGTCACGATCGCGGACCGCGAGGCCGAGGCGGCGATCCGGGAGCTGCTCGCGGCGCGCGCGCCGGGCCACGGGATCGTGGGGGAGGAGCTCGGCCGCGAGAACGAGGGGGCGGAGCACGTGTGGGTGCTCGATCCCATCGACGGCACGAAGGCGTTCATCACGGGCAAACCGCTCTTCGGCACGCTCATCGCCCTGCTGCACCGGGGGAGGCCGGTGCTCGGCGTCATCGACCAGCCCGTCCTCGGCGATCGCTGGGTCGGCGCCCTGGGCCGGCCGACGCTCTGGAACGGCAGCCCGGCGCGCGTCCGCGCCTGCGCGGGGCTCTCGCTGGCGCGCCTCTCCACCACGGGCCCGCAGTACTTCCCGCCGGCGGCGGCGCGCGCCTTCGGCGCGGTCGCGTCGCGGGCCAAGCTCCTGAGCTACGGCGGCGACTGCTACCAGTACGGCCTCGTGGCGAGCGGCAGCATCGACGTGGTCGTCGAGCACGGGCTCAAGCTCCACGATTTCGCGGCGCTCGTCCCCGTGATCGCGGGCGCCGGCGGGCTCATGACGGACTGGGAGGGTCGCCCGCTCGACGCCGCCAGCGCCGGCGACGTGGTGGCCGCCGGCGATCCGCGCGCCCACGCCGAGGTGCTCGCCGCGCTCCGCGCCGGCCTCGCCGAGCGCGAGGCGCGCTGACGCCGGCGCGCCTCGGGGACGGCCGGCGAGGGCGGGGCCGGGGAGGCGCGCCCGGCGCAGGCGTCACGCCCGGAGCCCACGGTACTGGAGGGCGAGGGAGTTTTTCAGCACCGGATCGAGCGCCGCGCCGAGCGTGGCGAAGCCGCTGAGCCAGGACAGGAGCGCCGCGAAGTAGAGGGCGAAGATGTTGTGCGCCGCGGCGAGCGGGTCGATGTCGCCGTCGACCTCGCCGCGCGCCTGGGCGTCGCGCACGAGGCCCGCGATGCGGTGCAGGAACGCGAAGGTGAGGGCGTTCAGCCGCTCACCGTTCGGGCCCGACGCGCCGGGAAAGGCCTTCACAAACGCCTGCGACACGAGCGGCTGCTCGCCGTACATCGCGAACAGCTGCTGGAACACGTGGAGCAGCTGGGGGAGCAGGGGGTCTTTGCGCGGCAGCGTCTCGAACGCCGCGTCGACCGCGGCCGCGAGCCGGTCGTGCATCACCATCATGAGCAGGTCGGCCTTGTCGCGCGCGTGGACGAACACCGTCCCCGCCGCGACCTCGGCGCGCTCCGCCACCGCCTTGGTCGTCGTGCCGTCGTACCCGAGCTCGGTGAAGAGCGCCCACGCCGCGTCCCGGATGCGGCGGCGGGTGTCGAGCTTCTGCTGGGCGCGGCCGCCGCGCTCGGGCGCCGGGGCGTCCGGGGACGGCGGCGCGTCCGACGCCGCGGGCGACGCGGCTCCCTTCCGGCGCCTCGCCGCGCCTTGACGACTGACCCTGCTCATCGTTTGCTCACTGTGCTGCCGCGCGCCGTCGCGAGTCAAGCCGAGTGGACTTGACAGGGCGGGCTGGAAGTATGACCATGGTCATTGACCGTACTCACCAACGGAGGGTGGTGCCATGGCGCTGGTGCATTACGACGAGGGCCTCACGATGCGGGAGGCGCGGGCGATCTACTTCGAGGTGAACGGGTTCGGCGCGGACGGCGGGTACGGGGACGCGTGGGTCGACTTCAAGCTCGGCCCCCTGCCCGTGCCGTTCCCGAACACCCCGGCGCGCGTGCGCGCGGTGCGGTACCACGACCTGCACCACGTGCTCACGGGCTACGACACGAACACGATCGGCGAGTTCGAGATCTCGGCGTGGGAGCTCGGCGCCGGCTGCAAGGACTTCGTCGCGGCGTGGCAGCTCGACCTGGGCGGCCTCTTCGCCGGGCTGCTCTCGGCCCCGCGCCGGACGGTGCGCGCGTTCCTCCGCGGCCGCCGCAGCGAGAGCCTGTATGGACGGCCGTTCGAGGCGCTGCTCGATCGGACCGTCGGCGATCTCCGCCGGGAGATGCGCGCGGACGCGCCTTCGTCCGGGCCGACGGTGAGCGACGCGCTCTGGCTGGCGCTCGCGACCCTAGGGGGGCTCATGGTGGGCGTCGCGGGGCTCCCGCTCGTGCTGGTCGTGACGCCGATCGGGCTCGTGAGCCTGGCGCTGCGCCGGCACCGCGCGCGGCGCGCCGCGGGCGCCGAGGCCTGAGGGACAGATCGCGCTCTCCACTCACGGTTCGTCGGAGCCCACTCCCACCGGCTCCTCCGGGGCCTCCGGGTGCGCTCCCCCGCCCTTCCCGGGTGAGCCGCTCACGTTGATCTTCACGAGCGTCCCCGTGATCGTGACCCCCGCCGCGTCCAGCCGGATGAACCCGCCCGGTCCGCGGATCGTCACGTCGTCCGCGCCTTCACCCACGAAGTCCTCGCCGACGACGTGGATCTTCTTCGCCGCGCGCAGCGCATGGCGACCGCCGACGCGCTCCTGCTGACCTTGCTCGACGGTGCGCGACTGCGTTCCTCGAACCTCCTCCCGGTAGCTCGCGCGCACCTCCAGGTGGCAGCTCCCCTCGATCCGCTCCCGCCTGTCGCCCCCCGTCACGGCATCCACGTCCTTGCCCACCGCTCGCTTGACGTAACCGTCGATCCGCTCGGACTCATCGTTCTTGACGAGCTTCTGCCGGTCATGACCCACCGTGCCCTGCTCGTCGTTCTTGACCAGCCGCTTCCGGTCTTTCTGCGCCTGCTGCCAGACGAGCTCCTTGCCCTTCAGGTCCTCGAACATCACCTCGTTGAACCCGCCCGCTCCCGGCGAGGAGTCGCTCTTCCAGGTGCTCCGGGTGCGGTGCTCGGGCAGCGCGTACGGGGCGCTCTGGACCGCGTTGTAGGTGCGACCGATGACAACGGGCTGATCCGGGTCGCCCTGAAGGAACGTGACGAGGACCTCCTGCCCAACGCGCGGAAGCGCGAGCATCCCCCAGCCCGCGCCGCCCCATCCTTGATGCACGCGCATCCAGCAGGAGCTGTGCTGGTCCTTCTGCCCTTCTCGGTCCCACGCGAGCTGCACGCGGACGCGGCCGAACTCGTCCGTGTGGATCTCCTGGCCAGGCGGCCCGACGACCACGGCGCTCTGAAAGCCATGGACGACCGGCTTCGGAGCGCGCCGCGGCGGGCGATACGGCGAATCGGCAAACACCGCGTGACCCGAGAGCGTCCACTCGCCGTCAGGCGTGCCCTCGAACGAGCTCTCGACGACGAGGAGCTTGCGAGCCGGGGGCAGCTCGGGATGCGGATGGCTGTCGACCGAGAAGACGGCGCCCGGGACGATGTCGAAGGCGTTCGTCTCATAGGCGATGCCGTGGAGCCCGACGCGCTCGCCGTGGAGCTCGCGACGTGCGAGCTCGTCGGCAACTCCGGGGTCATGGCGGGCGAACCCTTGGTCGTCGGCGACCGGGCTGCCGGCTGGCTTGCCGGTCTCCACGAGAAACGCGCCGGGCCGGTACCGGTATTGCTCGTAGCGATCCTCGGCAGAGGCCGTGCGGGCGCTCGCCGCCAGCGGAAACATCGGACGTCGGAAATCGTGGTCCCGTACGCTCACGGCACCAGGACGCACTTCACGGCTGAGACGCACGCCAGTGACGAACTCCCGTCCCGCGCCCTCGCTCGCACCGCCAATATAGAGGATCGGGGACGCCGACCGCGGTGGGTTCGCCTCCAGGCGGTCGCTGAAGATCGGCGCGGCGGCGTGCCCCTCGTCATCCGCAAACGTGAAGGCGATCCCCGCTTCCTCGAGCAGGCGGCTCAGGAACAGGTAATCGGTCTCGGCGTACTGAACCTTGTATTCAAGCTTCGGATAGCGCCCGCGATCGATCCGCCACACAGCTCGAATACGCCACTCGCCGAGGAGGCGGTCGACGATGTCGGGGATGGAAAGGTGCTGGTAGATGCGCTGATTGCGCCGCTGCGTGAGCTGCCAGAGGGTCGGGACCAGGCGGAAGTGGTACGTGGAGACGTTCTGCTGGCCGGCCGCGGTCTTGACGGCGTGGACCTGCTCGGCGCGGCTCACAAGGCCGCTCCACGTGCGGCCGCCCGGCCGGTGCGCGAAGCCGTAGCCGGCGTCGGCGTGGAAGGTCCCCGGGCGGCCGACGATGCCCCCGAGGTCCAGGGCCGGATCCGGCGAGCGGGCCCAGACCGAGATCGAGAACGGCATCGAGATGGCCTCGTGGACCGCAAACCGATGCACGAACAGCGCGTCTTCTCGAGAAGCGAGGGTCAGCTTGAGGGCGGGCATCCGGTCATCCCTCGGACGGCGCGTCCGCCGTCCCCAACGCCCTGGCGGACCGCTTGGCCGTCGCGAGCTCGGCGTCGATGCTCGCGAGGCCGTGGTCGGGGACCTCGTAGAGGATGCGCTCATTGGCGCCGAGCATCTCCTCGATCTGCAGCGGCGTGCACGTGGGAGCGAAGACGTTCATCACGCCGGGATCGTAGAACCTGAAATAGACACGCTCGCCCGACGTCTCCAGCTCCACCATCAGGAACCGCCGGAAGTGCCGTCGGACCTCGCGAAACGGCTCTCGGCTCGTGCAGTAGATCCCCCAGCGCCTCCCCCAGCCCTCGAGCACAAGCCGCGACAGCAGCGTCGAGCTCACATCCATGGGGCCGGCCAGGTACGGCGCCACGTCCTCCAAAGGCTCGCCGGGAGTCCCCTCGTAGAGCGACTGGTGGCGCTCCACCGACTCTCGCAAGAGCTCCAGGATCCGGTCGTCACGGGCAGCGTCGAGGACCGCGTAGAGGGGAACGCGCGAGGACTCGTCACGCAGCCTCTCCAGCGCTCGCTCCGCGAGCCCCTGGCGCATCGCTCGACGGCGCCGCTCGTCCTCGTCGACCTCGTCGTCTTCCTCGTCCGGCGGCGGCGTCTGGGCCTCGAAATAGACCATGAAATCGGCTTCGCCTGCGCGGATCCAGGCCCCGTGCTCCACCTCGGCTTCGGCCACCGGCGCGCCGCCCAGCTGCGTGCCCGTCGCGCTCCGCAGGTCCCGGAGCGTGCAGCGCGCGCCGTCCCAGGCGAGCTCGAAGTGCACCGCCGAGAGCCTGGGGTCGTGCCGCACCGCGAGCTGCGCCATGTCCCCGCGCCCGACCCGCAGCGTACTGCCGGGGTCGATGGCGACCTTCGTGCCCGCGAGCTTCCCCCACCGGACCTCGACGATGCAGCGCGGCGCCGGCATCAGCGCTTCCCCCGGTTGCGGCGCGCCTCGCGCTCCTTGCGCTTGCGCTCGCAGTCCTCGCAGAACGGCTTGTCCGTCCGCAAGGTCTCCGCCTGAGGGTTCGATCCGATGAGCACCGTCGGACACCCCTTCACGATCACCCCGCCGTGCGACGTGGGATCCCCCATCCGCGCCGCATCCTTGTGGCCGATGATCACCGTGGGCTCGCCCGCCGAGATGCTGTCGATCGCAGGGACGCACTGGGCGCTGTCGCCGACGCGCGCGGCGGGCTGGAAGCCGATCAGGACGGTCCCCTCCCCGCTCAGGACCGGGCCGCCGACGTGCGGGACCGGTCCGGGCTCGACCATCGGGCACGTGTGCAGGTCGGTGATGCGTGCTGCCGGAGGCATCTCTCCTCTCCTCTCGTCTCGCGTCGAACGTTCGGTCGTGGACCATCCAGCGCCGATCACTGCCCTATCAGCGTCCGGCTCACGTCGTCCGTGACCGCCTCCGTCGCCTCGGCCGGCGCCTCGGGGCTCGCGCCCTTGCCGCTGCCGGGCGAGCCGCCGCTGTTGATGCGCACGACGTTGCCCCGGATGGTGATGCCGCTCGCGTCGATGCGAATGAACCCGCCCGGGCCCTTGAGCGTCAGGTCCTTCGCCGCCTCGATGACCAGCGCCGTACCGGCCGCGACGTGGATCTCCTCGGCCGCCGCGAGGGCGTGGCTCTTGCCCACGACCTCATGGCGATCTCCGCCCACGATCAGCGAGTGCGACCCGTCGATCTTCTGGTTGCGCTTCCCCCAGACGCGAAGGTGGCTGTTGCCCTCCACGCGCTCGCGCTTCTCCTGCTTGATGACGATATCTTGATCCTTGCCGACATAGACCTTCAGGTTGCCGAGCGTGCGCGCGTGCTCGTCGTTCTTCACGAGCAGCTGGCGATCGTGGCCGATGGTGATCGTCTCGTCGTTCTTGACGAGCCGGCGGCGGTTCTTCTCGGCCTGCTCCCAGACGAGCTCCTGCCCCTTCTGGTCCTCGAACATGATCTCGTTGAAGCCGCCGCCGCCCTGCGACGAGTCGCTCTTCCAGGTGCTCCTCGTCTTGTGATCCGGGAGCTTGTAAGGGACCTGCTGGGTGGCGTTGAAGACGCGCCCGACGACGATCGGCTGATCGGGATCCCCCTCGAGGAAGCCGACGAGGACCTCCTGGCCGACGCGGGGGATGACGATCATCCCGTAGCCCGTGCCGGCCCAGCCCTGGCTCACGCGGATCCAGCACGAGCTCGCGTCGTCGTGCTGCCCCTCGCGGTCCCAGGGGAACTGGACGCGGACCCGGCCGAACTCGTCGGTGTGTATCTCCTGCCCCGCGCGGCCCACGACCGTGGCGCACTGCGCGCCTTCGACGCGAGGCTTGGGGGTGCGGAGCGGAGGCAGGTAGGGGGCGTCCGTGAAGAGGGCGCGGCCCGACATCGACCACTCCTCGCCAGGGGTGCCGTCGATCGAGAGCTCGGTGACGAGCAGCCGCGTGCCGTCGGCGATCTCGGGGTGCGGATGGCCATCGACGCTGAAGACGACGCCGGGCCAGAGGTCGATCGTGTTCGTCTCGAAGGAGATCGCGCGGCGGTCGACGCGCTCGGCGCCGAGCGCCCGCTCGGCCAGCCGCGCGCCGAAGGCCTGCTCGTGACGCGTGGCCCCCTTGTCGTCCGCGGCCGGCGTGCCGCCGCCCCTGTCCGCGTGGATCAAGAAGGCGCCCGGCTGGTAATGGTATTGCTCGTACTTGTCCTCGGGCGCGGGCGCCTTCTGCGCCTCGCCGAGGAGGGGAAACGCCGGGCGGCGGAGATCATGGTCGCGGATCGTGTAAGCCCCCGGGCGGACCTCGTGCGAGAGCTGGACGTTGGCGACGAACTGCTGGTCGAGGGGTTGGCTCGGGTTGTCCGCGTAGGTCAGCGGCGCCCCCGCGCGCTGCGGGTTCTGGTGCAGGCGATCGCTCAGCGTCAGCCGAGAGCCCGCGCCCTCGTCGTCGGGGAAGGTGAACGCTATCCCGGCCTCCTCCCAGAGGCGGCACAGGAAGGCGTAGTCGCTCTCGCCGTACTGGACCCTGTACTCGAGCTTGGGATAGCGCCCCCGATCGATCTGCCAGACGGGCTGCAGGTTCCACTCCGCGAGCAGCCGGTCGGAGATGTCCGGGATCGTGAGGTGCTGGTAGATACGATAGTTGCGGCGCTGGGTGAGCAGCCAGAGATCCGGGACGATGCGCACGTGGTAGCTCGAGATGGCCGCCTGACCGTTGGTCGGCTGTACCGCGTGGACCTGCTCGACATAGCTGCAGATGCCCGTCCAGAGGCGGGTACCTGCGCCAGCATGAGACATGCCGCCGATGACGCGAAAGCGCGCCGGCCTGCCGATGATCGCCTCCAGGTCGATGGCGGGGCTCTCGGATCCTGCGAGGACCGAGACGGTGAACAGGCTCGATACCGCCTCCTGCACCGAGAACCGGCGCACGGAAAGCGGGCCCTCGCCACACGCAAAGGTCACCTCGAGACGCATCGACGGGCTCTCCTTCGTTCAGCCGGCGAGGACCTCCCTCACCCTGTGCCAGGCTCACCGGTCGGGGTCGAAGGGTATGCGATCCGCCGCCGCCATCGGAACAAGAAAACGGGCGTGCTCGACGGCAGCGCGCTCAGCTCCTGGGCAGCCGCAAGAGCTCCGCGGCCGCCGTCCTGAAGATGCGTTCGCAGGCCCCCCACGCGAGCTCCAGCCTCGCGCGGACAGCCTGGACAGCCGCCTCCACCCTCGTCCGCTCGCGCGCGTTTCCCTGGACCTGCTCGAGCAACCTCTGGAGCGCGCCAGGGTCCTCCGCCGCGCGTGTCATATGGAAGAACGCCCTCCGGACGCGCGTGATGTCGGGCGTGAGGTCACCCTCGTTGAGATAGGATCGCGTGCGCGCGATCTTCGTGAACAGGCGGACCACGGCGCCCTGGAACTCCTGCGCGTACATCGAGTAGGCGTCGTTGTTGGCGTCTCCGCCGAGATAGGTCGCCGTCTGGAGCGATTCTCGCAGATCCCTCAGGGCCGCATCCTCGAGGAACGCCGTCAGGAGGCTCGATGTCAGCGGCATGCGTTTGCGCATCCAGTCGTCCCGCGCCGCTCTGCTGTGGATGAGGGTGACGAGCGGAGCCGAGCCAGCCGAGCCGCTGGCGAGCTTCTCGCGCGCATAGGCGGTGAACCCGGCCTCGAACGCGCCGTTCATCTTGGCGACGATGTTGTTGAAGACGTGATCCCCCTTCGACATGCCGGCCTCCCCATCGCTGCGGCCGCGCGCCCGCCCGTCACGCGCGCGGCGCCGCCATCAACCTCCCGAGCGCCGTCACCTTCAGGGCCGCCGGGTGCGTCTCGTACTGATCCTCCTGCAGCTCGAGCGTCGCGATCAGCCTCGCCCTGAACCGCGCCTGCATCGGCAGCCGCTTCGCCAGATCCTCGGGCAGGTACGCCGGCACGTGCTTCGACGAGCCGCCCACCTGCAGCAGCGCGCGCAGGTGCACCGCCCCGAACACCGCGCGCCGCTGGTAGCATCGCCGCTCGAGGAGCACCCGCTCCGCCTGCTCCCCGAGGTACCCCTGCGGCACCGAGCGCTTCACCCGCGCGAAGGCGTCCTCGATCCGCTGGGTGAGCCCCTCGGCCACCGCCGGCGGGCAGAGCAGGTGCGGCATGCTCAGGAAGCCCTTCGCCTCCTCGACCGCGGCGCTCAGCGCCTCGTCCCCGGCCGCGAACGCGGCCGCCGTCGTCATCGTCGCCTTCAGCCGCTCGAGCTCGTCGAGCGGGAAGTGCAGCTCGCCGGCGAGCAAGGCCAGCGGCGGCACGAACTTCCCGTCCTCGCGGACCGCCCGCTCGAGCGCCCTGCTCAGCTCCGCCTCGTCCGCCGCCTCCCCGCGCGCGAGCACCTCGAAGACCTCGCGCCGATCCTCGACCGCCATCGGATCCCTGACGATCGCCGGATCGTCGGCCTCCGCGTCGAGCGGCCGCGCCTCGAGCTCGCGGAGGACCCGCTGAAACGCGGGCTTTCGCCGTATCCGCGGCACCTCGTCGGGGTCGTACCAGATGAACTGCAGCGCCGGGGCGCCCTCGAGGCGCGGCGTCGCCGCAGGCGCCGGGCGCGCGGCCGGCGCTGGCTCGGCCCGGACGACCTCGGGGGTCGCCACGTGGGCGGCGAGCTGCCCCACCGTCATGGGCGGCGGCTGACCCGCGCGCGGCTCGACCGACCACGGGTTGCTCTCGCGAGCCGGAGGGATCGCCTCCATCGGCGCTGGCGCCACGACCCTCGGCGGCGGAGGCGGCGGCGACGGAGCGAAGAAGGCGTCCGGATCGTCGCTGCCCGTGCGCGTCCGGAGGGAGGGAGGCGGCGGCGCGGGCTGAGCCCCCGCCCCCCAGGACGGCGACGACTGGCCGAGCGACGGCGCGGAGCCCGGCGGCGCGGGCACGGCAGGCGGCGCCGCGCCGCCCCACCCGGACGAGGACTGCGCCAGCGGCCGCGGCGCGCTCTGCGCTGGAGGGCCGCCCGCGAAGCCGGACGCCTGACCCGACGGCGCGAACGGGAGCGCCATCTCCGCCGGCGGGACCACCCCCGGAGCCATCGTCCCCGCGAAGGCCTCGGCCTCGGCCTCGTCCTCGGCCGACGGCGCCGGCGGGACCGCCGTCTCCGCGACGTCGAGCCCCCGCGGCTGCGACGCCATCGACGCGCGCCCCACCGCGCCACCGGGCCAACCGGCCCCGGCCTGCGCGAGCTCGACAAGCACCCTCCCCCGCTCCTGCGGGTGCTCGATCGGGACCTGCGCGCGCCACGTCAGCGCGCACACCGATCGATCCGCGTCGATCCACAGCGTATCGCAGCGCAAGGTGAGCGGCTGCGCCGCGCCGCTCGCGCGCTCGAGCACCGCGCGCGGCCGGACGCCGGGCAGGCTCGCGACGAGGCGCGGGTGCTCCGGGTGGAGGTTCTCGAGCGCGATCTGCGCGTCGTCGCGCAGCTCCTTGATCTGCTGATCTTGCGGCGCGTGATTGAAGCACGAGAAGTCGATGTCTTCCGGGAGCGGCTGCTTGTACCAGTCCCTCAGCAGCCCCGGCGCCCCCTTGCGGCCCATCTTCTCGCGCCTCGACGGCCACGCCGGCGAAAGCGGTCCGAAGCCGATCGGCGCAATGAAATCAGACCGGGATGTGACGTTCACCCCGGGCGGCTGGAGGTTCGGGAGCATGAGCCGCCCTTGCGCGTCGTGCGTCCCAGGGCGCAACCCGACAGGGTTGAACGTGTCCGGCCCGCCCGCCGCGCGCTCGTACACCAACGGCATCCGAGAGAATCGTTGTCCTTCTTGGAGCGTGCCGTCGTGGCCAAAGGCCCGATCGCAGAACACCGCGATCGACTTGTCCACCTCGCCCACGCTGAGCCGGGCGATCAGCGAGCGCACGGGCTCCCCCCTCGGCGCGAACGCGTGCCCGACCAGCGCGACGTCTGCCCAGGGCTTCACGGGGACGAGATCGCAGGCGGCGCGGAGGCTCCGGCGGGCGTCGTTGTGCCAGTGCTGGTCGTCCTCGTGCGGCGGCTCCTGCTCTCTCGCGAGCGCCGCCTCGCCTGGTCGCAGCACGAACGTCGCTTTGCAGACGACGGTCAGCATCCAGGTCGCGGGGCGTGGCTGCCAGACGACCGAAGCGACCGGCAGCGGGCAGCTGGAGACGACATCCATGGCGGCGTTCGCCATCCTACACCCCGGCGAGGTCACCTCGTGCAACGGGCTCGCGGCCGAGCTCGCGAACGCCCCTCCCCCGCCCGCCCCCCGCGCCCCTCCGCCCCCAGCTTGACCTGGCGCCCGCCACGCACGAGGATCCGCCCCGTGCCCCAGCGAAAGCGCTACCTCTTCGTCTGCGTCAACCGCCGCCCGGACGGGGTCCCCAAGGGCTCCTGCGCCCAGCGCGGCGCCGAGGGGATCCACGCGCAGCTCAAGGCGGCCCTCGCCGAGCGCGGCCTCGCCAAGACCGAGGCGCGCGCCTGCACCGCGAGCTGCATCGACGTCTGCTGGGCCGGCCCCGTCATCGCCGTGGAGCCGGACGGCTACTTCTACGGGCGCGTGACCCCCGCGGACATCCCCGAGATCGTCGACGCCCTCGCCGAGGGCCGCCGCGTCGAGCGGCTCGTGCTCCCGCCCGAGGACTTCACCGAGGCCACGGCCGGCCCGCCGCTGCCGGCGCCGCCCCGCCGCCCGCCGGAGGCGTGATGCGCGGCTTCGAGTTCTGCGAGACCATGGCCGGGAGCTTCCACCTGGTCGAGTCCCCCGCCGACGAGCGGCCCATGTCGTTCACCATCCGCGCGCGCTCGCGCGGCCTCCTCGCCTTCCTGCGCAAGCCCGAGGTCGAGATCGAGGGCGAGATCGACGCCGAGGGGTTCGCCGACCACCGCTACCTCTCCGGGCGCCTCGGCCTCGACCTCGCGCGCACCGGCACCCTCCCCTACTCCTTCGAGTTCACCGCGAACGACGGCCGCCGCTGCGCGTTCGCCGGCCGCAAGACCGTGCGCCCGAGCGATCTGCTGGCGTCGATGACCGTCCTGCCCGGCGTGCTCGTCGGCGAGGGCGGCGCCGTGATCGGCGAGGCGCTCCTCCGCTTCGACCTGCGGAGCGACCTGCTCCGGTTCCTCAAGAGCTTCCGGACCACGAGGTAGCCATGCGAAGGCTCGAGCCCAGCGCGAGCGCGGTCATCGTCGTCGACGTCCAGGAGAAGCTCGCGGCCGCGATGCCGGCGCCCCAGATGGCCGCGCTGACCCGCGCGGCCACCCTGCTGATCGAGGCGGCGCGGCGGCTCGGCGCGCACGTCCTCGCGACCGAGCAGTACCCCGCGGGGCTCGGGCGCACCGTCGCGCCCCTCGCCGAGAAGCTCGCCCAGGCGGGCGCGCCGGTCATCCCCAAGATGGAGTTCTCCGCCTGCGACGCGCTCGAGTTCGAGCGCGCCTTCGGCGAGCGCGCGCCCCGCACCGCCATCGTCGTCGGCATGGAGGCGCACGTCTGCGTCTTCCAGACCGTCCGCGAGCTCGCCGCGCGCGGCGTCGCGGTCCACGTGCCGCTCGACGGCGTCGCCTCGCGCCGCGACGACCACCGGCTCGCCGGCCTCGACCTCTGCCGCGCCGCAGGCGCCACCATCACCACCGCCGAGACCGTCGTCTTCGACTGGCTCAAGGTCGCCGGGACGGACGACTTCAAGCACCTGTCGAAGCTCATCCGCTGAGATCGCCGCGATCTCCGCGGGCCGCGCGGCGCCCCGGTCGCCGTGTCAGTTTGTCAGCCGCCGGCTCGGACTTCGTCAGACCCGTGCTCTTCTGGACATGCCGCTGACGTTCGTGACACAGTGACGCATGGCTGACGATCTGGCACAAGTCGGAGCCCCCCCGAGCGCGCCGCCGCCCGCCGGCGCCGCGCCGCCGCCCGGCGCGCCGACGGTCCTCGTGGTCGACGACGAGCCGTCGAACGTCGCCTCGATCGAGAAGATCTTCCAGCGCGACGGCATGCGCGTCATCACGGCGGACAGCGCGAAGGCGGCGCTCGAGATCGTGCGCAGCCGCCGCGTCGAGGTGGTGCTCACCGACCTGATGATGCCGGGGGTCAGCGGGCTCGAGCTGCTCCGCGCGCTCAAGCAGCTCGCGCCCGACACCGAGGTCGTGATGATGACCGCGTACGGGACCGTCGAGACCGCGGTCCAGGCCATGCGCGAGGGCGCCTACGACTTCGTGGAGAAGCCGCTCAAGCGGATGACGATCATCAAGAGCGTCCGCAAGGCCGCCGAGCGCCAGTCGCTCGTCGCCGAGAACCGGTCGCTGCGGCAGGAGATCAAGCTGCTCACGAAGCGCGAGATCGTCGGCTCGAGCCCGACGCTCCGCCGCGTGCTCGACATCGCGACCCAGGCGGCGCCCTCGAGCGCCACGGTGCTCGTGCTCGGCGAGAGCGGCACCGGCAAGGAGCTGCTCGCGCGCTTCATCCACGAGCGCAGCGCGCGCTCGCGCGGGCCGTTCGTCGCGGTCAACTGCGCGGCCATCCCGGAGACCATCCTCGAGGCCGAGCTGTTCGGCCACGAGCGCGGGGCGTTCACCGGCGCCCTCGCGAAGCGCGACGGCCGCTTCGCCAAGGCGGCCGGCGGCACGCTGTTCCTCGACGAGATCGGCGAGCTCTCGCCGGCCGTGCAGGTGAAGCTCCTCCGCGTGCTGCAGGAGGGCGAGTACGAGCCCGTCGGCGGCGACACGGTCCGCGCCGACGTGCGCCTCGTCGCGGCCACCAACAAGGACCTCCGCGCCGAGGTCGCCGCGGGGCGCTTCCGCGAGGACCTGTTCTACCGGCTCAACGTGATCGCGATCACCGCGCCGCCGCTCCGGACCCGGCGCGAGGACATCCCGCTCCTCGTCGACCACTTCCTCGGCGTCTACTGCACGAAGAACAACCGCCCCCGCCTGGAGGCGCCGCGCGACGTGCTGGCGCGCCTGACCGACTACACCTGGCCGGGCAACGTCCGCGAGCTCGAGAACGTGATCGAGCGGGCCGTGGTGCTCTGCCGCGGCGACCAGCTCTCGGTCGACGACCTGCCCGACTTCATCCGCGAGGCCGCCCCCGCCGAGCCGAGCTCGCTCACCTTCTCGGTCGGCACCCCCCTCGACGAGGTCGAGCGCAGGCTCATCCGCGAGACGCTCCGCCACGCGCGCGGGGACAAATCCGTGGCCGCGCAGCTGCTCGGCATCTCGACCCGCACGATCTACCGAAAGCTCGGCGAGCTGGAGTGATCGCGCGCGCGCCGTCCGGCGGACGAGGCGCGCCCCGGCGCGCCGGCACCCCCGGCGAAAATCCATTTGTCACTTTGGCAAAGGAGGCCGCCCCGCGCGCCTCGGGTGCGTCACCTTGGCGGGGCAGCTTCCGTATTTCCGAGAAAAGGCGGGGGAACGGCCAGCGATTGACCCCTGGCACGAAACTCGCTTAGAGGAGCACGGGCGCATGGGCATCGACGCGATCCTGAAGCGGTATTTCCCCTGGGTGCTGGGCGCGCTGATCGCGCTCGCCGCCTATTTCCAGGCGTCGGGCATGGGTCAGCTCGTGGCCTCGAGCGTCGCGATCGACGCGCCGCCGGCGCCGGTGGCCGCGCCGCCGCGCCCCGGGTCGTTCGGGTCGACCGCGAGCACGGACCACGCGACGCACGCCGGGCCGATCCTCTCGCGCAACCCGTTCGACTCGGTGACGGGGCCGCTCGACGGCAAGCCGGTCGAGATCCCGAGCGTGCAGCAGGAGATGAGCAACAAGGATCCGTACGAGGATCCGTCGTGCGACGGCGCCCGCGTGCTGCTCATCACGCAGGCCGACGATCCCGCGTGGTCGTTCGCGGCGATGGCCGGCTCGGACGGCAAGGCGATCTTGCGGCGGCAGGGGGATGAGATCAGCGGGCAGACCGTTTACTACGTGGGGTGGGACCGGGTCTGGCTGACGTCCGGCAGCTCGCGGTGCCAGGCCATCGTGGGCGGCAGCAAGGCCGTCGCGCGCGCCTCCGCGGCGCCGACGCCCGTGACGCCCGCGCCGACGAGCACGTCGAAGTCGACCGCCCGCGGCGGCAAGAAGGTCCCGCCCGAGATCGCCTCGAAGATCCAGCGGGTGAGCGAGACGGAGTTCAACGTGGAGCGCAGCGCCGTCGACCAGATCCTCGAGAACCAGGGCGAGCTGATGCGCTCCGCGCGCATCGTCCCGGAAAAGGAAGGCGACAAGGTGGTCGGCATCCGTCTCTTCGGGATTCGACCGGACTCGCTGCTCGGGACGCTCGGCCTGGAGAACGGAGACCGGCTGTCCAGCATCAACGGGTTTGAGATGAGCGATCCGCAGAAGGCCCTCGAGGCCTATGCGCGGCTCCGGACGGCGGACCGGCTCACGGTGAGCGTCAACCGCAAGGGCAAGCCGATGAACCTCGACTACAACATCAAGTGAGCGCTGCGGACTGAATTCAAGGGATGAAAGCAGGGTAGTGGCATGGCGCGATGGATAGGTAGACTGGACGAGGGGAGCCTGCTGCGGCGAACGCTGATGTACGTCGGCACGTTCGTCCTCGGCTCACTCACGTTCGTCGGGGTCATGAGCCTGCTCCTCGTGTCGGTCGCCAAGACCGTCCTGCCGCCCCACGGCGCCGAAGGCGCCGCGGACGCGGCGGACGAGGCCGAAGGCGAGGCCGCCACCGGGGCGAGCAAGACCGCCCTGGGCAGGACATCCCGCTCGAAGCGGCCGCGGCCCCCCTCGCCGGCCGAGCGCGAGAGCGCGCCGAGCGCCGACTGAGCGGCGCCGCCTCCCCCACCCCAAAACCAACGCAGAGAATATCGAGTCGACTGATGGTGATGACGACCCTCGAGCGATCCTGCTGCCTCCGGAGGAGGCTCCTCGCCGCGCCGGTGGCGGCGCTCGTGTTCGCCGCGGCGGCCCCGCCGGCCGCAGCGCAGCCCGCGAACCGCAACGCCCCCGTGCTGCGCACCCCGGGCCAGGGCGCGCCGGCGCCCGGTCGCCCCGGGGTCCCCTCGGGACGCCGGCCGCCGGGGGCGCAGCCGCGCCGGGCGCGGGCGCGCCCGGGGCAGGCGCGCCGGGCGCGCCCGGGGCAGGCGCGCCGGGGGCGCCGGGCGCAGCGCCGGGCGACACCGGCGACGACCCGCTCGCCGCGGTCAAGCAGGGGGTCCAGGAGATCGAGTTCAAGCCGAAGCCCGGCGGCTACAAGGTCAGCTTCAACCTCGACGAGGCCGACCTGCCCGAGCTGGTGAAGGCGATCAGCAACATCACCGGGCGGCGGTTCATCTACGGCGGCAAGCTCCGGCAGATCAAGGCCACGGTGTACGCGCCGGAGAAGGTGACGGTCGCCGAGGCGTACAGCGCGTTCCTGTCGATCCTCGCGTCGAACGACCTCACCGTCATCCCCCACGGCCGCTTCCTCAAGATCGTGGAGACGCCCGGCGCGGTGTCGGAGACGACCCCCGTGTTCGGGACGGCCGCGCCCGTGCCCGCGGAGGACCGGTTCGTCACCCGCATGTACCGGCTGTCCCATATCGACGCCAACGAGGCGGGCGGCGTCCTGACCAAGTTCAAGTCGAAGGACGGCGACGTCACCGTCTACCCGCCCGGCAACCTGCTCATCATCACGGACACGGGCACGAACATCCAGCGCATGCTCCGGATCGTCGAGGAGATCGACGTCGGCGGCGCCGGCGATCAGCTGTGGGTGCAGCCGGTTCACTACGGCTCCGCCGCGGAGGTCGCGACGAAGCTGAACGAGATCGTCGACCCCAGGGCGGGCGGCGGCGGGGGCAGGCCCGGCAGGGGCGGCGCCCCCGGCGCCGGCGGCACCGGCGCGCGCATCATCGCGGACGACAGGACCAACTCGCTCATCATCACCGCCAGCGAGCCGGACTACCTGCGCGTCCTCGGCATCCTGAAGCGCCTCGACGTGCCGCAGACGGGCGAGGGGCAGGTCCACGTGCTCTCGCTCCAGCACGCCGGCTGCAAGGAGCTGTCCGCGACGCTGAACCAGGTCCTCGGCGGGAGCGCCGGCGGCGGCGGCGGCGCGGCCGTGGGCGGCAGGGGCGCGGCGCGCAACGCCCCCCCGGTGCCCGGCTCGACCGACGACATCTTCGAGGGGCAGGTCAAGGTCACCTGCGACGAGGCGAGCAACAAGCTCCTCATCACCTCGTCGCCCCACGATTACGCCCAGCTGCGCACCGTGATCGACCAGCTCGACGAGCCCCGGCGGCAGGTGTTCATCGAGGCCGTGATCATGGACGTGGACGTCAAGCGCTCGCTCAATTTCGGCATCGGCTACCACGCCGGCGCGCCGTTCGACGCCGCCAACGGCCAGGGCATCATCTACGGCGGGAACAACGTCGTGCCCTCGGTCGGCGGACTGCCGACCGAGCTCGGCGCGCTCGCGCTGGGCGTCCGCGGCGCCGAGATCCCGGGCTCGAGCAACATCTTCGGGACGGGCCTGTCGATCCCCGCGTTCGGCATCGTCCTCCACGCGCTGGCGCAGGACGGCGACTCCAACATCCTCGCGACGCCGCACATCCTCGCGACCGACAACGTGGCGGCCGAGATCTCGATCGGCCAGAACATCCCGCTCCAGACCAACGTGGGCGGCGGCGGGCTCAACCAGCTCGCGAGCCTGGCGGGCGGCGCGGCGGGGGCCGCGGGCGCGCTCGGCGGCCTCGGGGGCCTCGGCGGCCTGCTCGGCGGCCTCGGCGGCCAGGCCGCGCGCCAGGACGTCGGCACGAAGATCAAGGTCATCCCCCACGTCAACGACTCGGACCAGGTGCGGCTGGAGCTCACGGAGGAGATCTCGGACGCCGGCGCGCCGCTCGGGGCGCTCGGCGCGATCCCCATCAACAAGCGCACCGCGAGCACGACCCTCGTGGTCCGGGATCAGCAGACCGTGGTGATCGGCGGCCTCGTGCGCGACTCGATGCAGACCCGGGAGACCAAGATCCCGGTGCTCGGCGACATCCCGGTGCTCGGGTTCCTGTTCCGGCAGCGGGTCAAGGAGGTGGCGAAGACGAACCTCCTGCTCGTCCTGACGCCGTACGTCATCCGCGACCAGGAGGACCTCCGGGCGATCTTCGAGCGCAAGATGCAGGAGCGGCAGGAGTTCATCGACCGCTACTTCGTCTTCAGCGACAGCGCCGCCTGGGAGCCGCCGCGCGACTTCAGCCGGGCGAACGGGCTCGTCGAGGACATCCGGCAGTCGATCCTGACCGAGGAGGAGCGGGCGCGCCTCGAGGAGGAGGCGCGGCCGAGGAGGCCGCAGGATCACACGCCGGTCGAGCCGGTCGGGCTGCCGACGTTCGGCGGCAAGGCCGGCGCGGCCGCAGGGCCGATGGCCCCTGGTATGGTCGAGATGGACGGCGACATGCCCCCGCCGCCGAACGGAGCGCCGCCGCCGCCGCGCCCCGTGCGACGCCCGCCCGGCGGACGGCAGATGGAGCGCGTCGAATGAGCATGCAGCAGCAGCAGTACCTCGGCGAGATCCTGGTGCGGCGGGGCGTCGTCTCCGCGGAGCGGCTCGTGCCGCTCTTCGACACGGTCCGCGAGCGCGGTCAGCCGCTCGCGGACCTGCTCGTCTCGTCCAACATCGCCGACGAGGCGAGCATCGCGAGGGCGCTCGCGGAGGAGTGCGAGGTCGGCCTCCTCCCGCGCATCGACATCGACGCGGTGCCGCTCGAGCTCGCGAGCCGGGTGCCGATCACGTACGCCAAGCAGCACAAGATCCTGCCGCTCTCCGAGCACGACGGGGTCGTCTACTGCGCGGTCGCCGACCCCCTCGACACGACCGCGATCGACGACGTGCGGGCGCTGTTCGGCAAGCCGGTCGAGATCGCGGTCGCCACGAGCGACGCGGTGCTGAACGCGATCAACCGCATCTGGGAGCGCAAGGAGGACGGCGGCACGAAGCTCGAGGGCGACCAGGCGCTCGAGGAGGACAACCTCGTCGACATCATCGACTCGGACGACGACGCCCCGATCATCGCCTGGGTGAACGGCCTCTTCGCGCAGGCGGTCCGCGAGCGGGCGAGCGACATCCACATCGAGCCCGAGGAGCGCGACGTCGTCGTCCGCTACCGGATCGACGGCGAGCTCTACGTCGCGAAGCGCGCCTCGAAGCAGTTCATGGCGCCGATCATCGCCCGCGTGAAGATCATGGCGTCGCTCAACATCGCCGAGAAGCGGCTCCCCCAGGACGGCCGCATCACCCTGAAGATCGCGGGCAAGAGCGTCGACATCCGCGTCTCGACGGTGCCGACGAGCCGCGGCTTCGAGCGGATCGTGATGCGCATCCTGCACAAGGCGTCGGTCCTGCTCGGGCTCGACGACCTCGGCTTCGCCCCGCGCGAGTACGCCCTCATGGACGGGCTCATCCAGCGGCCGGACGGCATCATCCTCGTCACCGGCCCGACCGGCAGCGGCAAGACGACGACGCTCTACGCCTGCCTCAACCGGATCAACGAGCCGAGCCGGAACATCCTCACCGCCGAGGACCCGGTCGAGTACGAGATCGGCGGCATCCATCAGATCCACGTCCACCCCGGGATCGGGCTCACCTTCGCCTCGGCGCTCCGCGCCTTCCTCCGCCAGGATCCGGACGTCATCATGGTCGGCGAGATCCGCGACAAGGAGACGGCCGAGATCGCCATCCACGCGTCGCTGACCGGCCACCTCGTGCTCTCGACCATCCACACGAACGACGCGGCCGGCGCCGTGACGCGCCTCGTCGAGATGGAGATCGAGCCGTTCCTCGTGCGGAGCAGCGTGATCGGCATCCTCGCCCAGCGCCTCGTGCGCCTGCTCTGCTCGGCGTGCAAGATCCCCTACCGCCCGTCGGACTACGAGCTCCAGCAGCTCGGCCTCGACCAGGACCGGCTCGCCTGGAAGGCGCGCCGGAAGCTGTCGAACCGCTACAGCGTGCACGGGCAGAAATACGACTACATCGGGCAGGACATCGACCGGGCCGTGTTCTACAAACCGGGCGGCTGCGACGCCTGCAACCAGAAGGGCTTCGTCGGCCGGCGGGGCATCTACGAGCTGATGGTCATCGACGACGCGGTGGGCCCGCTCATCCTGAAGAGCGCGGACGCGCAGACCATCAAGCGGGTCGCCATCTCGCAGGGGATGGATACGCTCCGCGACGACGGGGCACGAAAGGTGCTCCTGGGCATCACCACCGTCGAGGAGGTCCTCGCGGCGACGCAGGAAGACGTCATCGTCGACGAGTAGGGAAGGCCGTGGCGGTATTCGAATACAAAGGCATCCTCGTCGGCACCGGCAAGCCGGTCAAAGGGGTCCGCGACGCGGAGAACGCGAAGGCCCTGCGGGCCGCCCTGCGCAAGGACGGCATCATGCTCACCGGCGCGACCGAGGAGCAGGCCGCGAAGGCGAAGGCGAAGCGCGATCTCAAGCTCTTCGCGTTCGCGGGCCGCCCCTCGACGTCCGAGGTCGCCATGATGACCCGCCAGCTCGCGACGCTCATCGGCGCCGGCATCCCGCTGTTCGAGTCGCTCAACGCGCTCATCGAGCAGGTCGAGAAGGAGTCGCTGAAGCGGACCCTCACGCAGGTGCGCGAGCAGGTGCGCGAGGGCACGAGCTTCGCGAAGGCGCTGGAGGGGCACCCCACGGTCTTCCCGCCGCTCTACGTCAGCATGGTGCGCGCCGGCGAGGCGTCCGGCACGCTCGAGGGCGTGCTGCTCCGCCTGACCGTCTTCATGGAAAACCAGGCGAAGCTCGTGGGCAAGGTGACCGCGGCCCTCGCCTACCCGGCGCTCATGGCGATCATCGGCATCGGGCTCATCTCGGTCCTCATGATCGCGGTCGTGCCGAACGTGAAGGACATCTTCTCGTCGATGGACCAGACGCTGCCCTGGTACACCTCGGCGCTCATCGGCACCTCGGAGTTCGCCGCGAGCTACTGGTGGCTCGTGATCGTCCTGCTGGTCGGCGCGGTGTACGGGTTCCGCCGCTGGCTGCGCACGCCGAAGGGGCGCCTCCGCTGGGACACGTTCGTGCTGGGCGCGCCGATCTTCGGCAAGCTCATCCAGATGCTCTCCATCGCGCGCTTCGCGCGGACCCTCGCGACCCTGCTCTCGTCGGGCGTCGCGCTCCTCAGCGCCATGGACATCGTGCGCAGCGTGCTCGGCAACGCCGCCCTGGAGAAGGTCATCGCCGACGCGATCGGGTCGATCCGCGAGGGCCAGAGCATCGCCGATCCGCTGAAGCGCAGCGGCCGGTTCCCGCCCATCGTCATCCACATGATCGCCATCGGCGAGCGGAGCGGGCAGCTCGAGGCGATGCTCGAGAACGTCGCCAACGCGTACGACTCCGAGGTCGAGACCCGCGTCCAGGTGCTCACGAGCCTGCTCGAGCCGCTCATGATCGTCATCATGGGCGGCACGGTCGCGTTCATCGCGATATCCATCCTCATGCCGCTCATGCAGATGTCGAACTTCGTCGGGTAGGGGGCTCCATGGGGCGCAGGAGGCAGCGAGAGAGCACGATCTTCTTCCCGTGGGAGCGCGGCGGCGGGCTCTTCCGCAGGAGCGGCATGGCGCGCGTGCGGCCGTTTGCGGCCGGCCTCGGGATGGCGGTCCTGCTCCTGCTGCTCGGCGCGCGCGAGCGGCGGCTCGTGGGAATTCGATCGACGCGCGCCACGTTGTCCGTCGTCCACGGGGCCATCACGCTGTACCGCGCCGACCACGAGCGGCGGTGCCCGGCTTCGCTGGAAGAGCTGAAGCGCGAGGGATACCTCGCGATCGATCCGGTCGACGCCTGGGGGAGGCCGCTCCGGCTCACCTGCCCTGGCAGGAGGGACCCGGAGGGATACGATCTGATGAGCGACGGTCCGGACGGCGAAATCGGCGGGCTTGACAGGGTGGAGTGAGGGACATGGAGACGAACAGGGCGAACAGGGCGAAGACGATTCGAAGGTTGGGCCGGGGACTCTCGCGGGGCGTGACCCTGGTCGAGGTCCTGATCGTGGTGACGATCATGGCGATCATCGCCGGCGGCGCCACGCTCGTGCTGTGGCCGAAGCTCGAGGCCGCGAAGGTCAGGAGCGCCTACACCGGCGCGTCGGTCATCAAGACCGCGGCGGATCAGTACCAGAACCTCGGCGGGGGCGGCGAGGGCTGCCCGACCCTGCAAGCGCTGGTGAGCGCGAAGCAGATCGACGCCAACAAGACGGACGACCCCTGGGGCCAGCCGTACCGGATCAAGTGCGAGGAGAGCGAGATCCGCGTCTACTCGCTCGGCAAGGACAAGAAAGAAGGCTCCCCGGACGACATCCGGGACAACATGAGGCAGTCCGAGATCAACAAGATCGCGGAGATGTGACGCCGACGCGGAGGGAGCGCCCATGACACGCCGCCTGCGCACGAGGGGAGTCACGCTGGTCGAGGTGCTGATCGCCGTCACGGTGATCGCGCTCATCAGCGGCTCGGTGGTCCTCGGCATGGGCGCGGTCACGAGCGCCCGGCTGAAGCGGAGCGCGGCGCTGCTCGCGGGCGCCGTGCGGGTCGCCTACGCCCACGCCAACGCGAAGTCCAAGCCGATGCGGCTCGTCTTCGACTTCGAGGAGCGGATGATCGTGCTCGAGGAGTCCACGGGCGAGCTCGTCGTCGAGAGGAACGACCGGACCGGCGGCGCCGCCGCGGCGACCGAGGCCGAGAAGGCGGCGGTGGCGGAGGCCGAGGCGATCCTGAAGGGGCCGCGCGCGCCGCGCCCGTCGTTCCAGCCGGCGAAGGCGTTCGGCTTCGACCCGTCGAGCGAGAAGCCCGGCAAGGAGCTCTCGAGCGGCGTCCGCTTCCTCCAGGTGGAGACCGGGCACCAGGACGAGGCCGCGACCGAGGGGCGCGCCTACCTCTACTTCTGGCCCGGCGGCCAGACCGAGCGGGCGGCCATCCAGCTCTCGCTCGGCGGCGAGGAGACCGAGGACTCCGTGATGACGGTGCTCGTCTCGCCGCTCACCGGCAAGACCGAGATCCGGCGGGGCAAGGTGAGCATGCCGCGGCCGCGCGACGACGCCGAGGAGTCGGAGCGCGAGGACACGGGGTTCTGATGCGCGCCCGCGGCTTCACCCTGCTCGAGATCATGGTGGCGGTGGCCATCCTCGGCCTCGGGCTCACCGCGATCCTCTCCGCCCAGGCCGGCGCCTTCTCGGCGGCGGCGCACGCGCGGAACATCAGCCTCGCGAACGGGCTCGCGCGCTGCAAGATGACCGAGATCGAGGAGCGGCTCGCCCGGGACGGCCTGCCGATGCTCGACGAGGCCGACAACGGGCCGTGCTGCGAGGGCGACGAGTCGACCTCCATCAAGTGCTCCTGGCGCATCGAGAAGCCGGAGATGCCCGAGCCCAAGTACGGCGATCTCGATCTCGACACGAACCTCGAGGGGCTCGGCCAGCTCACCAAGCCGGCCGAGTCGAGCGGCTCCGCCGCCCCGAGCGGCAGCCTCGACGACCTCGCGCAGTCGCTGGTCGGCGCGCCCGGCGGCGCGGGGGGCGGCGAGCCCGCCGGCGGGATCGCGGGGCTCCTGCAGCCGTTCATCGACATGCTCGCGCCGACGCTCCAGCCGATCTTCGAGGCGAGCGCGCGGCGGGTGACGGTCCGGCTGACGTGGCAGCAAGGGTCGCAGGAGCACGCGCTCGAGCTCGTGCAGTGGGTCACGGTGCCGCAGATGGGCCAGCCCGAGGACACCGGCGCGGGCGGCGGCACGGGCCAGGGAGGCGGGCAATGACCGCGACGGCGCGGACGGCGAGCTCGCTCCGCAGGCGCCGCCGGCGCGCGGGCGGGGTGACCCTGCTCGAGGTCCTCGTCTCGGTCGCCATCCTGGCGATCATCGGGACGCTCATCTACGGCGCGTTCGACGGCATGAGCCGGTCGCGCGCGGGCATCTCGCGCATCAGCGACCGCTACCACCAGGGCCGCGGGGCGATCGCCCGCATCTCGCGCGAGCTCCAGGCGGCCTTTCTGTCCCGGCACCAGCCGGCCGACAAGAACATCGCGGTGCGGCTCACGGCCTTCACCGGAGAGGACTCGTCGCCCGCGGATCGCGTCGACTTCACCGCGTTCGCGCACCGGAGGCTGCTCAGGAACGCGCACGAGTCGGACCAGTGCGAGATCGGCTATTTCGGCTCGCGCGACCCGGAGCGCGACAAGCTCGATCTCGTGCGCCGAGAGGCGAAGTTCATCGATCTCGAGCCGACGAGGGGCGGCGTCGTCAACGTGCTCGCCGAGGACATCGAGAGCTTCAATGTCCGGTACCTCGACCCCGTCACCGGGGAGTGGGTCGACTCGTGGGACTCGACGCAACCGGCGGCGCAGTTCGAGCGGCTCCCGTCGCAGGTGTGGGTGACGCTGGTCCTGAACGGCGGGCCGGGCGGGGAGCCCATCAAGTTCGAGACGAAGGTGCCCATCGCCATGCAGGTCCCCATCGCCTTCGGGGCCAACTGAGCCATGAGCCACCCGGAGAGCCCCCACGCCGAGGAGCGCGCCGCCCCCACCCCGCCGGGCGGGCGCGCGCGCCGCCGCCTCCGGAGGCGGCGCGACCGGCGGGGCGTGGCGCTGGTCATGGTGCTCGGCGCGATCACGGTGCTCACCGTGTTCCTGACCGAGCTCCAGGAGGAGACCTCCACCGAGCTCTCGGCGGCGCTCGCCGATCGCGACGCGCTCCGGGCCGAGTACTACGCGCGGAGCGCCGTGAACCTGTCGCGGATGCTCATCGCCTCCGAGCCCAGCGTCAGCCAGACGATCGGGCCGATGCTCGCGATCATCGGCCTCAAGGGGAATTTCCAGGTGCCGGTCTGGAAGTTCACCGACATGTTCCTCGGCCCGTTCAACGCGCAGCTCACCGAGCCGGGCGCGGCGCCGCCCGACGAGGCCGCGGCCAGCGCGGCGGCGGGCAAGAACCTCGGGCTCACCGGCGGCGGCCGCTTCGAGCTCAAGATCGTCGACGAGGACTCGAAGATCAACATCAACCGCGCCGCCGACGACGTGGGCGGCATCGCGGATCAGATCGCCGTGGGGGCGCAGCTCATCAGCCTGATGAGCCCCCCGCAGTACAACGCGCTCTTCGAGGAGCGCGACGGCGACGGCCAGTTCTCGGATCGCGCGACCATCTGCAGCGCGCTCGTCGACTGGGCCGACCCCGGCGACCAGACGTTCGTCTGCGACACGTCGACGAACGCCCCGAGCTCCACCGGCGCCGAGGACAGCTTCTACCAGACGGTCGGCCTCCCCTACGTGCGCAAGAACGCCCCCTTCGACTCGTTCGAGGAGCTGCGGCTGATCCGGGGCATGGGCGACGACTTCTGGGCGACGTTCGTCGATCCGGACCCGAACAACCCGGACAAGCGGGTGCTGACCGTCTGGGGCAACCGGAAGCAGAAGGTGAACGTGACGTCGGCGAACGCGCAGATGCTCCTCACGCTCACCTGCAGCGCCGACTTCGTGGACGTCGCGGCGACGCCGCTCTGCACCGACGTGAACCAGCAGACGGCGTTCCTGACCGTGGCGTCGCTCGTGCAGAGCATGACCGGGGGCATCCTCTTCCCCACCCCCAAGGATTTCGTCGACGCCATGACCCAGAAGGCCGGCAATACGCTCGGGGCGATGCTCGGCCAGCAGCTCAAGGCGATGGGCGTCGAGGCGGTGAAGTTCAAGCCGAACGCCACGAAGGCCCTCGGCAACAGGAGCAACTTCCTGAGCATCTATGCCGACGGCGTCGTCCCGGGGAACAAGCGTGAGACGCGCGTGCGCATCCACGCGGTGATCGATCTCACCGGGGCGACGAAGATCACCGATACCGATCCGAACAAGGATCCCGCTGGCGGTGGGGGCAACCCCAACCCGCGGAACGGCGGCTCGACCGGCGCCCCCCCGACGCCGGAATCGTACGAACAACAGGTACGGTCGAACCCCGCCGGGACGATCATCTACTATCGCATCGAATAGGACACCCCTCCGGGAAGAAGCGCGGAAATGCACAGGCTGCTCGGGATAGATGCTGGGAAATCCGTGGTGCGGACGGCGCTCATCCGCACCTCGTACAGGAAGGTCTTCGTCGAGGCGCTCGGCGAGGCGCCCATCACGGACGCGGTCTCCGAGGCCGAGGCGATCCGCGCCGCGGTGGGGCTCCTCCGCCCCGACGCCGCCGCGATCGCGATCTCCGGGGAGAAGTCGTTCTACCGCCGCCTCGACCTGCCCGCGGCCGCGCAGAAGGAGGTCGAGAACGTCCTCGGCTTCGAGCTCGAGGCCACGGTGCCGTTCGAGATGGAGGACGCGGTCTTCGACTACCGCCTGCTCAAGCGGCCGCCCAGCGTCGAGACGCTGCCGGTCTTCGCCGCCATCGCGCGCGCCGACGACGTGCGCGAGCGCATCGCCGTCGTGAAGGAGGCGCTCGGCTTCGAGCCGGAGCGCGTCGCGCTCGGCGCGGTGGCGCTCGCCAACCTCGAGGCCGTCATGCCGGAGCTCGCCTCGCCGTCGCCCGCCGGCGCGAGCGTGCCGATCGCGCTGCTCGACCTCGACCACCTCACGTCCGAGATCGTGATCCTCTCCGCCGGGGAGCCGGTCTTCGCCCGGACGCTGTCGCGGGGGACGGCCGGGCTCCCCGGCACGGCGCCGGCGCTCGCGCGCGAGCTCCGCCAGACGCTCGCGGCGTGGCGCAACCTCGGCGGCGAGCCGCTCGCCGGGATGTACCTCGTCGGCGGCGGCGCGAGCGCGCAGGGCGCCGAGGTGTTCCTGTCCACCCAGCTCGGCCTCACGATCCTGCCGCTGCCGGCGCCTCGGGTCGAAGGGCTCACGCCGGAGCAGGCCGCGGCGCTGCCCCGCTTCGCCAAGGCGCTCGGGCTGGCGCTCGGGCTGACGCCGAAGACGAAGGGGTTCAACCTGAGGAAGGGCGCGCTCGAGGCCGAGCGCAGCTACCCGTTCCTGCGCGAGAAGATCCCGATCCTCGCCGGCCTCGGCACCGTCATCGCGCTGAGCTTCGGGTTCTCCATCGTCGCGGAGCTGCGCACCCTGAGCGCCGAGCGGGAGCTCCTGCTCGCCTCGCTCGCGACCGCCTCGCACGACGTGCTCGGCGAGGAGACGAGCGACCCGGTGAGGGCCCACGAGCTGCTCGACCAGGGCCCCGGCGCGGCCGACGAGGACCCGATGCCCCGCGTCGACGCCTTCGACGTCATGGTGCAGCTCTCGAAGGCCGTGCCGAAGGAGATCACCCACGACGTGCTCGAGCTCGACGTGAACCGCGGGCACGTGACCCTCCAGGGCGTCGTCCCGTCGGTGTCGGACGCGCAGATCATCGCGGATCACATGAAGGAACACCGCTGCTTCCGCGACGTGAAGGTCGGGCGGACGAGCCAGTTCACGGAGGGCAAGCACAAGTACGTCCTCGAGCTGGATCTCAAGTGCGAGGACAAGAAGAAGAAGAAGACCGGCGCCGACGCGGCGGACAGCGCCTCGGCGGGCGCGCCGGAGAAGCCAGAGGGATCGCGATGACGCTCCGCGAGCGACTCGACAAGCTGGAGCCGCGCGAGCGCCGGCTCCTCACCCTCCTCGTCGGATTCCTGGGGGTGCTCGTGTTCCTGGCCGTGCCGATCGGGCTCGCGAGCGTCGCCTCCGGCAGGCGCGCCGACAACCAGGAGATCCGCGACCTGCTCCAGCAGATCTACGAGGCCTCGGGGAAGGTCAGCGAGCGGAAGGCGCAGAAGGACGCGCTGCTCGCGCGCTACGCGCGGCCGGCGCCGGCCCTCGCCGGCTTCATCGAGGACGCGGCGAAGCAGCAGGGGCTCACCGCGGCCGAGTCGCAGGATCGCCCCGACGTCCCGCACGGCAAGAAGTACACCGAGCGGGTCACGGTGGTGAAGATGCACAGGATCGGGATGCTCGGCCTCGCCAAGATGCTCGAGCGCATCGAGACCTCGGGCCACCCGGTCGCGGTGACGAAGCTGAACATCAAGCCGCGCGCCGGCGAGCCGGACTCGTACGAGGTGGAGCTCGGCGTCTCCGCGTTCGACCGGAAGGGCGACCCCCAGCCGGCGAGCCCCGCGCCGTCCGCGTTGCCGGCCGCCGACGAGCAGGAGGAGCAAGAGCCATGAAGGCGCGGCTCGTCAAGATCGCGAAGTGGGCGGCCTACCCGCTCTTTTACCTCTTCTGCCTGGGCCTCTTCGGCTACCTCACGTTCCCGTACGACCGGCTCAAGGACCGGCTGATCGCCGAGTTCGATCGCGCGCAGCAGAAGCGGGGCTCCGGCCCGCCGCAGCGCCTCGAGATCGACGAGCTCGACGCGTACTGGTTCACGGGCGTGGAGATGAAGGGCGTGCGGCTCATCCTGCCGCCGAACGAGCCCGGCTCGGGCAGGCCGACCGGCGCCGCCGCCTTCACCTCCACCTCGGGCGACGCCGCCAAGGACAGCGCGCCGAAGCCGAGCGTCATCGAGATCGAGGAGGCGCACGCCCGGGTGAAGATCCTGCCCCTCCTGATCGGGCGGATGCGGGTCTCGTTCTGGGCGAGCGTGTTCGGCGGGGAGGTCGAGGGCGTGGTCCCGATGGGCAAGTCGGGCGGCGACGTGCACGTCGAGGTCGCGGACGTGGAGCTCGCGCAGGTGGGGCCGCTCGGGGACATCCTCGGCCTGCCGATCGCCGGCACGCTGAGCGCGAACCTCGATCTCAGCGCGCCCGACGGCAAGTTCAACAAGGCGAGCGGCGCGCTCGAGGTCTCGGCCAAGGAGGTCTCGGTCGGCGACGGCAAGACGAAGATCCAGGGGCTCATCGCGCTGCCCGAGGCCAAGCTGGGCGAGCTCGTCCTGTCGGCCGAGGCGAAGGACGGCGTCCTCAAGGTCACGAAGATGTCCGCGAACGGCCAGGACCTCGAGCTCGACGGCGACGGCAAGGTCACCATGCGCGAGCCGTGGAACAACTCCACGGCGGACCTCTACGTCCGCTTCAAGTTCACCGACGCCTACCGGTCGAAGAACGACCTCACCAAGTCGCTGCTCGGCGCGCCGGGGTCGAACGTGCCCGGGCTGATCGAGATGCAGCAGCCCAAGATGAAGCGGTCGAAGCGCTCGGACGGCTTCTACGGCTGGCACGTCCACGGCGTGCTGAAGCGGCCGCGGTTCGATCCGCACGCCGCCGACTCGCCCGCGGCGCGGGGCCGCGGCAAGGCCGACGCGCCGAGCTCGGCCGCGACCACGAGGAAGCCCGGCGGCGTCAACATGCCCCTCGGCCCCTCGGAGGCCCCGGCGCGGGACAGCGAGGAGCAGGGGAGCCCGCCGCCGGCGATGCCCCCGCCGATGCCGCCGCCGCCGTCCACCGAGGACGAGTCGCCCGAGCCGCGGGCGCGGCCGACGCCCGCTCCGCCGGCCGAGGGCGATCCGCCGCCGCCGGAATAGGGCCTGGACCTCACGCGCCAGGGGCGAGTAGGACCTGGACCTCACGCTCCAGGGACGGGTAGGACCTGGATTCACGCTCCGAGGACGAGGCCATGCGGGACCCCAGGTGGCAGCAGAACCGGCGCATTCTGCTGATCGACGACAACGAGGCCATCCACGAGGATTTCCGCAGGATCCTCCGGTCCGACGCGGAGGCGTCGACCTTCGACCGCCTCGAGTCGGCGCTGTTCCGCGAGCCGCCCGGCCGGCGGCCGGTGAGGTTCGAGCTCACGACCGCGACCCAGGGCGCCGAGGGGCTGGAGAAGGTCCGCGAGGCGCGGCAGCGCGGCGCGCCGTACGCCCTCGCCTTCGTCGACGTGCGCATGCCGCCGGGGTGGGACGGCATCGAGACGCTCTCGCGCATCTGGCAGGAGGACGGCGCCATCCAGGCGGTCATCTGCTCGGCGTACTCGGATTACTCCTGGGAGGAGATCGCCACCCGGTTCGGGAACACCGACAACCTGCTCATCCTCGCCAAGCCGTTCGACCCGAACGAGGTCCGGCAGATGGCCTACGCGCTCACCGAGAAGTGGAACCAGCGCCGCGCCCTGTCCGAGGCGAACCACAAGGTGTCGGCGCAGTACACGGTGACGAGGATCCTCGTCGAGTCGACGACGCTGTCCGAGGGCATCCTCGCGCTCCTCGGCGCGCTCGGGGAGACGCTCGGCTTCCGGTTCGCCGCCCTCTGGCTCGGCGACGGCGAGAGCGGCGGCCTGCGCTGCGAGCACACGTGGAGCGCCGCGCCCGACGACGCCGCCGCGCTCGAGGCGGCGACCCGGGGCGCGCAGCTCGCCCTCGACGCGGGGCTGCCCGGCCGCGCGCTCGCCCAGGGGGAGCCGACCTGGTTCTGCGACCTCGACGCGGTCGAGGACGACCCGCGCGCGCGGGCGGCGCGCGGCGCCGGCCTCCGCTTCGCGGTCGAGCTCCCCATCGCGGTCCGCGCCGACGCGCAGGTCGCGGCCGTGCTGGAGCTCATGGACGCCGAGCCGCGCGAGCCCGACCCGGGGTTGCTCGACGTGCTGCTCGCGATCGCCGCCAAGGCCGGCCACTTCATCGGCAGCAAGCGCGTCGAGGCCGCCCTGCGCCGGAGCGAGGCGAACAACCGCGCGCTGCTCTACGCCATCCCCGACACGATCCTCCGGCTCAGCAGCGACGGCGTCTGCCTCGACTTCAAGGCGTCCCGGGAGTCGAGGCCGTCGCTCCGCGCCGAGGACTTCCTGCACCGGCACGTCGCCGACGTGTTCCCCGCCGGCGTGGCGGAGCAGATCACCGAGCTCGTCGGCCGCGCGCTCGCCGACGAGGCGACGCACGTCTTCGAGTACCAGGAGCAGGTCCGCGAGGGCACGCGCGACTACGAGGTCCGGATCGCCGGCAGCGACCGCGCCGAGGCGGTCGTGATCGTGCGGGACGTCACCGAGCGCAAGCGCGCGGCGGCGGAGACCGAGGCGCGGCGCGCCCGCGAGGAGGCGCTGCGGGCGCAGAACGAGATCCTCGCGGCCCTGTCGACCCCGCTCATCCCCATCAGCGACGACATCGTCGTGATGCCGCTCGTCGGCGCCCTCGACGCGCAGCGGGCGCGCCGCGTGCAGGAGACGCTGGTCCGCGGCGTCGCGTCCCGCCGCGCGCGCGTCGCGATCCTCGACATCACCGGGGTGCCGCAGCTCGACGGCCAGTGCGCCGACGAGCTCCTGAGCGCCGCCACCGCGGTGCGCCTGCTCGGCTCGGAGGTGATCATCACGGGCCTGAGCCCCGACGTGGCCAGGACGCTCGTCGAGCTCGGCGTCGACCTGAGCGGGATCGTCACGCACAACACCCTGCAGAACGGCATCGCCGAGGCGATGACGTCCGCGGGCGCCCGCGGCGGGCCGAGGCGGCGCCGCGCGCGGCGGCGCGGGTAGCGACGCCGGCCGCTCACGGCCCCGCCGCGCGCTCGGCGGCGGCGCCCCCGATCCGCACCGGGAGCTCGAGCGTGAAGGTGGCCCCGCGCCCCACGCCGTCGCTCGTCACCGACAGCACCCCGCTCATCTCCTCGGCGGCGAGCGCGCAGCTGTGCAGCCCGAAGCCGTGGCCGCCGCTGCGCGTCGTGAACCCGTGGGAGAAGATCCGCGTCAGGTGCTCCTTCGCGATGCCCACCCCCGTGTCCTGCACGCAGATCCGCACCGCGCCGTCCCTGCCCGCCCCGCGCGCCTCGACCCGCAGCGTGAGCTCGTGCTCCCTGCCGGGCAGCTCGTCCATCGCGTGCTTCGCGTTGCTGATGAGGTTCATCAGGATCTGCAAGAGCTTGTGCTTGTCGACGTAGACCGGGCGCGGGCACGCGAGCTCTCGCACGACCTTGAGGTGCGGGCGCGAGAGCGCCGCGTCGTTCATCCGGAGCGCGTCCTCCAGGAGCTCCGAGAGCTGCACCGGCTCGACCACCGCGGTGGTGCCGGCGTAGGTCTGCTGCGTCCGGACGATGTCCTTGATGTGGTCGACGCTCTTTTCGAGCTGGTCCACGTAGCGCAGGATGCGCCGCCGATCGCCCTCCAGCGCGGCGGACAGCGCCTCCAGGTAGGCGATGAGGTGCCGCCCGCGCTCGTCCTCGGTGAGGAACCGCCCGGGGTCCTCCCGGTGGCTCGCAAGGAGCTGCGCCGCCCGCTCGAGCTTCTCCAGCTTGAGGCCGCCGAGCTCCTCCCCGATGAGCTTGGCGGACACGTTGACGGTGTTCAGCACGTTGCCGATGTTGTGCACCACGTTCGTGGCGATCTCCGCCATGCCGGCGCGCCTCGCCGTGTCGAGGACCTGGCGCTGGGCCGCCGCGAGCTCCGCCGTCCGCTCGACGACCCGCTGCTCCAGCGCCTCGTTCAGCTGCCTGAGCTGCTCCTCGCTCGCCTTCAGCGCCGCCTCCGCGCGGCCGCGCTCGGCGAGCTCGACCTGGAGCCGCTCGTTGGCCACGAGCAGCTCCGCGGTCCGCTCCGCCACGCGCCGCTCCAGCTCGCCCTTGGCGCGCTCCAGATCCTCGTTGAGGGCCTGCACCGTCTCCCGGAGCTGCTGCTCGCGGGCCGCCCGGTCCGAGACGTCCGCGTACGCCTGCTGGAGCCGGTCCTGCCGCGCCAGGGTGACGCCGAGCAGGTGCTGGAAGGCGTCTCGCAAGTGCTTGATCTGCTTTATCTTTCCGGCGGGACTGAGCTCCCCGGAGACATCGCCCGAGGCGTAGCGCGCGGCGTCCGCGGCGAGGCGCTCGATGGGGCGCACGATCTCGCGGCTCAGGAGCCAGCCGAAGGTCAGCGCCAGGAGGATGCTGCCGCCCACGCCCGCGGCGAGCCCGATCAGCGCGCGCTGCTTGAGCGTGCGGCCCCTCGCCTCGAGCTCGCTCAGCGCCTCCTTGTGCTGCGCCTGGCCCGCCCGCGCGCTCGAGAGGAGCACGAAGGTCAGCTCCTGGGCCTCGCCGTAGAACACCGACGTCGCCCGCGCCGCGTCGCCCTCCTGCATCGCGTCGAAGATCGCCGCGTGCTGCGCGTCGAGCTCCGCGTACACCGCGCCGAGGTGCTGCCACAGCCGCTCTTGCGGCGAGCCCCGCTCGCCCCGCGCGCGGTTGAAATGCACGAGCGTCTGGTCCCGGCGGGACGCGTCATCGGTCGTGTACGGCGAGACGTCGAGCCCGCGCAGCGCCTCGCCGACGGTCTCGCGCTGGGTGATCACCGCGAGCTCCATGTCCTGCAGGTCGACGAGATCGCCCAGGAGAGCGAGCTGCTGCGCGGAGATCCGCGAGAGCGTCGCGTTGACCAGGGGGAGGAAGACCGCCAGCGCGACCGCCACCGTCAGGAGCGGGGCGAACGAGAGCAGCGTGCGGTGGCGGATGTCCACGGAGGCCTCTGCCGGACGAGGATGCCGGGGGGATCGAGCGCGTCAAGGCGCACCCGCGCCGCTGTCCCGCGCGGGCCCGCCAGCCCCCCCGGCCCCGATCGGGCGCCGATCATCGCACGCCGCCGGCCGGTCAGCGCCTCCGCGGGCCGGCGCCGCTCAACCCTTCTTGCCAGTCTGCGCGGTGTGTTTGGCGTGTTTGTCCAGCGCGGCGAGGACGCGGTCGTAGTCGGGCGGCAGCTCGACCGGCGGGTTGGCGAGCCGGCTCGTCACGTCGGGGAGCGCGCGCTCGTGGTATTTCACCTTGAACTCCGTGAACTTGAGGCCGTTCGCGGTCGAGACCACGACGACCCGCTGGCGCTTCTCGACGAGGCCCTTCTTCACGAGCTTCTCCAGCGCGGCGAGGGCGACCGCCGTGTGCGGGCAGGTGTACATCCCGGTCCGGTCGGCGCGCGCCGCCGCGTCGCAGAGCTCGTCCTCGGTCACCTCCTCCGCGACCCCGTTCATCGCCTGGAGCGCCATCATCGCCCGCGGCGCGCTCACCGGGTTGCCGATCTGGATCGCGCTCGCCAGCGTCTCGCCCGCCTTCATCGGCACGACCTCGCTGCGCCCCTCGGCCCACGCCCGGTAGAGCGGGTTGGCCCGCGCCGACTGCGCCACGCACAGGCGCGGGAAGCGCGTCGTCAGGCCGAGGTCCTTCAGCATCTTGAAGCCGGCGTAGAGCGCGTAGGCGTTGCCCAGGTTGCCGCTCGGCAGGACGACCCAGTCGGGCAAGGTCCAGTCGAACTGCTGCACGATCTCGATGGCCACGGTCTTCTGGCCCTCGAGGCGCAGGGCGTTCATCGAGTTCGCCAGGTAGACCACGCCGTCGGCCGAGAGCCGCTGCACGATGGCCATGCAGCCGTCGAAGTCCGTGTCGAGCGAGAGCACCAGGGCCCCCGACGCGATCGGCTGCACCAGCTGCGCCATCGACACCTTGCCCCGCGGCAGCAGCACGACCACGGGCAGGCCGGCCGCCGCGCCGTACGCCGCGAGCGAGGCCGACGTGTCCCCCGTCGACGCGCAGGCGATCGCGCGCACCTCGAGGCCCTCGCGGATCGCCTTGTTCACCACCGAGACGAGCACCGTCATCCCGAGGTCCTTGAACGACCCCGTATGGCTGTTGCCGCAGAGCTTCACCCAGACGTCGTCGAGCCCGAGCGAGCGGCCGTAGCGGTCCGCCCAGAAGAGGTTCGTGCCGCCCTCATCCATCGACACGATGGCCTCGTCCGGGACCTGGGGCGCGACCCACTCCCGCTTGCCCCAGACCCCGGAGCCGTAGGGCCACACCGTGCGCTTGTAGCGCTCGTCGAAGAGCTTCATCCACGTCGCGGGGCTCCGGTCGCGGAGCGCGTCGATGTCGTGCGCGACGTCGAGCAGGCCGCCGCAGGTCGGGCAACGGTAGAGGGGCTGCGTCAGCGGGTAGCTGCCGGGACAGCCGGTCAGACATCGGAATGCAGCAGAGTAGGCCATGGCAATACGGATCTCCTGGGTGGCGGGAAGCGCCCGCGGGAGGTGGTGTTCGGTTCAGTCGAAGCGTGGGGCTTCCATGCCGAGCCGCCTATAGAAGTAGATCGCCGCGTTCCTGGCAAACGATCCCTGCGGGACGTAGACGTCGTCCGGCTCGGGGAGCGGCTCGTCCGCCGAGAGCGGCCCGTCCCGCTCGCCCGCGAGGCGCTCGAGGTCCTCCAGGAACGCCTCCATCGAGGGATAGCGGTTCTCCGGGCGCTTGCGGATCGCCTTCAGGATCACCGACTCGAGCTGCGGGTCGATGCTCTTCCGCTTCTCCGAGGGGCGGGGCGGCGGGGTCACGAGCTGCCGGGCGAGGAGCTCGGACTGCTCCGAGCGCGGGAACGGGAGCTCGCCGGTGAAGGTCCGGAACATGACGACCCCGAGCCCGTAGACGTCGGTGCGGGCGTCGGGCCTGTCGCTCACGACCTGCTCGGGCGCCATGTACTCGAGCGTGCCCACCGCGGTGCCGGTCGCCGTGATGTGATCGGCGTCCTGGATCTTCGCCAGGCCGAAATCGAGCACCTTGACCGCGTACGGGTCGCCCTGCGCGCCGACGAGGTAGAGGTTGTCGGGCTTCACGTCGCGGTGGATGATGCCGACCCGGTGCGCGGCGGCGAGCCCGGACGCGGCCTGGGAGAGCACCGGGATGGCGAGGTCCGCCTCCATGCGGCGCTCGCGCCGGAGCCAGTCGCCGAGCGACTCGCCGAAGAGGTACTCCATGACGATGTACGGCGCGCCGTCGGCGGCGCGCGTGCCGGCGTCGAGCACCTTGACGATGTTCGGGTGCCCGATCTTCGCGGCGCTCTGCGCCTCGCGCACGAACCGCTCGCGCGTCCGCTCCGCCCGGGCCGCGAACGCCTCCAGGACCTTGATCGCGACCGGCTGCCCGGTCTCGATCTCGATCGCGAGGTAGACGCGCGCCATCGCGCCCTTGCCGAGGTAGCCGCGCACCTCGTAGCGCTCCCCGAGGATCGTCCCCCGCAGCCGGGTCGGCTTGTACCGGAACAGGTCGACGCGCCGCGCCTCGGCGAGCTCCGCGCCGTCGTAGGGGCAGAAGCGATGGCCCGCGTCGTACTCCCGGTGGCAGCGCGCGCAGAACATGGCCCCGCTTCGAATAGCGCCCCGCGCTCCGGCCACGCAAGCGCTCCGCGCGCGCGCCTCGCGCCCCTCGCGCCCCTCGCGCGCCGCGCTCACGCCGCCTTGCGCGGCGAGCGCCCCGTCAGCTTGGTGTAGACGTGATAGCCGAGCCAGCGGAGCGGCTCGGGCGGGACCCCCCCGAGCGGGTACATGTAGAAGGGCAGGTCCCGCCACCGCGCGTCGTCGCCCGCGTAGATGTCGCAGAGCACGCGGCCCGCGAGGTTGCCGAGCGTCACGCCGTGGCCGCTGTAGCCGAGCGCGTAGTACACGTTCCGGTGCTCGCCGCGCACCCCCATGCTGCAGATCCGGCTCATCGTGATGCCGAGCGTGCCCGTCCAGCGGTGCGCGATCCGGACCCGCTCGGCCGCGGGGAAGTAGCCGACCAGCCGGCGCCGGATCGCCTCGAACGCCTTCCCGGCCGAGTCGGGTGAGCCGGGGTAGGAGGTCCGGTTCCCGTAGAGGTAGGCGTACGCCGCGTTGCTGCCCCCGCCGAACACGAGCTCGCCGGCGGGGGTCATGCTGGCGTACGCGATCCTGTCGTGGTCGTCGCTGAAGCCGGCGACCTGCCCCCAGCCGAGCGCGGCGCGCGCCTCGGCGTCGAGCGGCTCGGTCGCGATCACGTGCGAGTGCAGCGGGAAGATGCCGGTCTTGAAGTAGCCGAGCCGCGGCGTGTAGCCGTTCGTGGCGAGCACGATGGCCGACGCCCGGACGACCCCGCCCGGCGTGGTCAGCTCGATCGTGCGCCCCTCCTGGATCCGGAGCACCGGTGTGTCCTCGTGGAGGGCGACCCCCCACCCGAGGAGCAGCGGGCGCAGGCCGCGCAGCAGGTCGACCCCGTTGAGCTGCCCCTCGGTCGCGTCCAGCACGGCCCCGGCCGCCCCGTGGACGCCGAGCCGCTTCGCGAGCGCCGCGCCGTCCAGGTACTGTAGCGGAATGCCCCACCCGGCGAGCTGCTCCGCCCGCGCGTGCGCCGCCTCGGCCCGGCGCGCGTCGGTGAGGACCTCCATGCAGCCGTCGCGCCGGTAGCGCACCGGGAGATTGTGCTCCTGGATCATCCCGACGATGCCGTCGATGCCCGCGCGCGTCGCCTCGTAGACGCGGCGCGTGAGCTCCGGTTCGCGGTAGCTCACCCCGTTAATCCAGTTCAGCATCATCCCGCCGTTGCGCCCGCTCGCGCCGTTGGCGAGGTGACGCGCCTCGAGGATCATGACGCGGAGGCTCGGAAATCTGCGGATTAGATGGTATGCCGTGGAGACGCCGGTGAACCCGCCCCCGACGATGGCCACGTCGGCCACCGCGTCCCCGCGGAGCGGCGGGGCGGGCTCATAGACCGGCCCCGCCTCGCTCCACACGGAGCGAGCGGAATCGATCTGCGTGCGGGTGTCGACGAGAGCTGCCTGGGTCACGATGATTACCTATCAGAGGAACGCTCCGTCTGGCACCATGGACCCCAGGAGCCCTGCTTGAAGCGACGTGTCCGGCTCTGCATGAAGGATCTCTTCCACCAGGACGTGGTGGAGATGATCGAGCGCGAAACCCGCAAATACCAGATCTGGTCGATCGAGGACCCTTCCGACCCGGACTTCGACACGGCGTATCAGATCCTCTGGGACTGCTTCGGGCCTCATGGAGAGATGGAGCGCAAGGAGGCGATCCACGCGTTCCTGCGGGACGACCCGTTCACGCCCGAGCCGTCGGGCACATACATGCGCTACTTCCTGCTCGTGGCGCGAGACGCGGACGGAAAGGTGCGCGGCGTGCGCGACGGCACCGTGCTCGTCAATCCGGCGTACGCGCCGGATCTCTGCGTCATCTACCTCGCCCACATCTTCATGATCCCCGAGGCGCGGGGGACGGTGCTGTCGTACTGGCTGCGCATCGCCCCGGTCGAGCTCGCCATGCAGTACCTCGCCGACCTCCACGCGATGGGGAAGATCACGCTCCCCGCGCCCTCGGCCCCGGGCAAGTACTTCGGGATGAACCTCGATCTCGCGGCCGAGGTCGAGTACTTCACCCCCGAAGAGCGCCTGTCGTGGCAGCGCATCCTGTTCTACGGCCGCGGCGGGTTCGACGCGATCAACCCGCGCCATTTTCCCTACCGCCAGCCCGACTTCCGCGATCCCGAGGAGATCCGGGCGACGGGCAACCAGCCCTCTCCGTTCATGGTCCTCGTCCGGCGCATGGGCCGCGAGCGGCAGGCGCAGCTGCCGATCGACGAGGCGCGGGCGCTCCTGCGGCTGCTCTACGACGATTTCGCGGATCACTGCGCGCCGCACCTGCTCGAGAACAGCCTCCAGCTCGTGCTCGACCGGCTGGAGGAGCGGGCGAAGCGGAAGAGCTTCGTCGAGCTCCTGCCGCTGCCGAGCGGGCCGAAGGACGTGCACCGGCTGAAGCCGCTCTTCCGGTACAACGTGTTCACGAAGTACTACCCGGAGAGCCCCGACATCCGCGGCTACCTGAACAGCGGCATCCGCGAGCGGCTGGCCGCGAACCCGCGCTACCTCGACGAGGAGCTCGCCCGCATCGCGCGGGAGCTGGAGGCCCGCCCGCCGTACGTCTACGGGAGCCGGGACAAGAGCGCGACCTGGGAGGGCACGCCGCTCGCGCCGGGGTCGGAGCCGCCGCCGCCCGAGGGCGCCGACGCGGGCGAGATCACCCGCGAGCTGCCGGCGCCGCCCGGGGCCGCGACGCCGCAGTGAACCAGCGGGCGCGAGCGCGCCCCGGAGACTCCCCCTCCCTCATGAACGTATTCGCCGCCGCGCCCGTCCCCGTCGCGTCGATCCTCTGGCAACCCTCCGCGGGCTCCTGGGTGCTCACCGTCGTCTGCAAGGCGACGTTCCTGCTCCGCCCCGGCGAGTCGCCGCTCGCCCCCGACCAGGAGGCGCCGACCCCCCACGACGCGGCGTGGGACGACGCGCCGTCGAGGAGCCTGCAGTCGGCGAGCGATCTCGCGCCCGCGAAGCCGCGCGCCGACGTCGTGCTCGTCGGCTTCGCGTACGCGCCGGGCAAGGCGCCGGCGCGCTCGCTGGTCGCCAGGCTCGCCGTGGGCGACCTGGACAAGTCGATCGAGGTGTGGTGCGACCGCATCTTCTCCCAGGACGGGACGCTCCACGAGGGCCCGCCGTTCGCGCAGATGCCGCTGGTCTACGAGCGCGCGGCCGGAGGGCCGGGCTCGTGGAATCCGGCCGGGCTGAGCGCCGGCGCGCGGAACGCCTACGGGCAGATCGCCGTGCCCAACCTCCAGCCGCCGGGGCTGCTCGTCTCCGATCCGGGCAAGGCGATCGAGCCCACGGGCTTCGGTCCGATCGCCCCGACGTGGCCGTCGCGCGTCGAGAAGCTCGGCCGCCACGCGGCCGGCTGGTCGCACCGCGACTGGAGCCGCAAGCCGCTGCCCGCCGGGTTCGACCCCGGCTACTTCAACATCGCCCCGCCCGATCAGCAGCTCCCGTCGCTGCGCGAGGACGAGCGCCTCGTGCTCGAGAACCTCCACCCCGAGCACCCGCGCCTCGTCACCCAGCTGCCCAGCCTCCGCCCGACGGCGACCCTCGAGGGCCGGCGAGGCGGCGCTCGCCCGGTGCCCCTGCGCTGCGACACGCTCTGGGTCGACACCGCGCGGGGGCGCTGCTCCCTGACCTGGCGCGCGCAGATCGCGCTGGAGCACCCGGAGGAGCAGGGGCGCGTGGTGGTGAGCCTGGAGCCGCCGCAGACCGCGCGCGGCGAGGCCGAGAGGTCCGTGCCCCCGAGCTCCGGGCACGTCGCGCCGCGCCCCCCGAGCACGTCGCAGACGCAGCTCCCCGGGCTCCGCTCCGAGCACGCTCCGGTGCTGCCCTGGAAGACGGAGGAGCGCGGGGCCGACAGCGCGCCCCACTCGAGCCCCCCGAGCGGCGGGCTCCCGTTCCGCGCGCCCGCGGCCCAGGGCGACCTCGGGGCGCTCATGGCGGCGCCGCCGGCGCGGTGGTCCGCGCCGTCTCCGCCGACCGGCCCCCTCGATCAGGCGCCGGCGACGCCGCCGCCCCCGGCCTTGGCGCCGCCGCCCCCCGCCTTGGCGCCCGCCGGGAGCCGAGGCCTCTGGGGAACCAACGACGCGCCGCCGGCGATGACGGTGGGCCAGAAGTTCGGGGCGGCCGAGAGCGCGGCCCGCGCCTCGCTGCCCGCCCCGGCCGAGGACGACCGCCCGTCGAGGGTCAGGGCGTCGCCGCCGAGGCCCGCGGCCGACGACATCGTCGAGCTGCTCTGGTTCGACCCCGCCGCGCTGCCGCGCGTCCGCGCTCGGTGGAGCGACCTGATCCTCGAGCTCGACTTCGAGGAGCTCGACCCGCGTTACGACCTGCCGGCCGACGACGCGGCCAAGGACCGCCACGACGTCCTCGGCGTGCTCACCGACGGGTCGCCGATCGAGCCGGGCGGCGTGCCGCAGGCGCTCCTCGCGTCGATCGGCGACAGGCGGCGGTTCACGCCGCCGCTCGTGCTCGTGGCCGGCGAGGCGCGGTTCGCGTTCGACGAGGTCGAGGCGCTCAAGGCCACCGTCGCCGTGGTCGCGCCGCTCGCGGGCCCCGACAAGCAGCTGAAGGACGCCCTCGACTCCATCGGGGAGCTGCTCAAATCGCCTTACCTCCAGAGCTCGACCGGCGTCGTGGACCGGCTGAACCAGCAGCTGAAGGAGCTCCTCGCGCAGTCGAGCCGCTCGCTGCCGGCGGGGCAGATCGAGGCGCACACGGAGCGGCTCCTGCTCGAGCAGCGGCGCTACCAGACCCGCAAGGTGCTCGGCGACGCGTGGATCCGCGCGCTGCTCGCGGCGGGCGGGCAGGGCGCGCTGCCGCTCTACCTGCCGAAGGCCCTGGAGCACCGGCTGCCCCTGATGACGAGCCTGAAGGTGCGCGTCCTCGCGGAGGCGCACCTCCGGCAGGATCAGCTCGAGCCGAGCCGCTACGCGCTCAAGGCGGTCGCGCTCGGGAGGGTCTTCACCGCGGACGAGCTGCGGCCCGCGCGCACGTCGGACTGAGGTCAGTCGAGCGGCTCCGTCGGCCAGACGTCGCTCGCGCCGACGAGCGGGAGCACCTCGACGATGAGCCGCTGCTGCGCCTCGAGGAGCTGCCGCTTCACGTCGCCGCCCGCCGAGGCGAAGCGCAGGTGCACCACGAACCTGGGGCCGTCCTCGTAGATGCGCGCCGCCGCCTCCGGCGTGAGCTTGCCGGCGACGTAGTCGCCGTGATGGTGGCTGTCCGAGAGCGCCCACACCGAAGGCCACCGCTCGTCGAGCCGCCGGAGCATCTCGTCCTGGGAGAGCTCGCTCTTGAAGGACCACGCGAGCGTCGTGCTTGCCGTCTTGCCCATATCACCTCTCCTCAGCGGCCGCCGTCCCGCGGATCGGTCGAGACGCCCGCCCCGCCCGCGCCGGCCGCCCCGGCGCTGCCGGCCGGCGCCTGCGGGGTGGCGGGGGGCGTCGCGCCGACCGCGTTGGGGCCTCGATAGATCGTCGGGAAGTCGCCGTTCGGCTCGCGCGGGCCGTTGAGCTTGAAGTCGAAGCCGCCGTTGCTCGGGTTGGGCTCACCGTAGATCTCCACGTTCCACCGCTCCGCCAGCGCGTTGAGCTTGCTCCCGAGCGACGTGTTGGAAAGCCCCGGCTTCCCCTCCGGGTTCAGCGCGCTCGGCGCCTCGCCGTTCTTGAAGATGCCGTATTTGGCGTTGTACGGCGCGCCCGCCTGCTGCGCCTGGACCAGCGCCTGATCGCTGTGGATCGCGAAATCGGTGTCCGACTTGGGCGACCAGAACCCGAAGGGCTTGTCCGGGTTGCCCTTGAACCCGTCCGTGGCCGAGCCGAGCTGCTTCACCGTCGCGTCCGTGATGCCCTCCGACTCGAAGACGTTCCGGATGTCCGACTGCAGCCTGTCGAACTGCGCGCGATCCTTGTACGTGAGCGGGACGCGCTGGCCGTCGGCGTCGCCCTCGACAGCCATCTTGAGCCGCTCGGGGGTCGTGTTCGGGTGCTCCAGCTCGCCGCGCTGCACCCGCTCGTAGGCCGCGCGGTTCTCCGCGATCCTCGCCTCGAGCTTGGCGGCCGCCGCGGGATCGGCCGCGGGCCCCGCGGCCATCTGCTCGTCGGTCCAGGCGCGCGCCCGGGCCACCTCCTCCGGGCTCGGCGGCCCCTTCCGCCCGAGCGGGACCTCCTCCGCGGCCGGCGGGCGGATCCACCCGAACCGCTCGCCGAGCTTCGCGGCGCCGATGCCCCCGAGGAGGCCGCCGCCGAACTCGCCGAGGATCTCGCCGACGCGCGCGGCGCGCTCGCCAAAGAGGCCGCCCACCGCCTCGCCCACGTGCGCGCCGACGAACGCGCCGGCCAGCGAGCCGGCGAGCCCCAGCCCCGCGACGACGACGCCGGCGCCCACGCCCGTCAGGACGAGCGCCGCCCCGCCCGCGATCAGCGCGGTCCATCGCAGGGTCGTGAGGAGCCACGACGGCACCTCCTCCTCGACGGGCACGAGCGTCAGCGTCTCGCCGCCGATGAACGTGGTGACGGCCGCCTGGCTGACGACGCCGCCGCACTCCGCCTTCTCGGTCCTGCGGCCCAGGTGCTTCCCGTTGACGAAGACCGTGGCGCTGCCCTGCGCCACCTTCTTGCCGCCGTGCTCGAGGACGTCGAGCTCCGCGCGCGCGGCGGCGCGCCCCTCGATGCGCGTGTCCGGCGATCCCGTCGCGATCTCCCCGCACGGGGACCCCTCGAACATCTTGCCGATCTCGGCGCCGGCCAGCGCGCCGCCGGCGCCGAGCCCGACGCCGCCGGCGACCGCCGCGCCGATGAGGACCGCCCCGGCGCCGCCGGTGGCCACGGAGAACAGGATCGCCCCGCCGATCGCGAGCCCGACGCACGCCCCCGCGATGAGGCCGGCCCACGCGGACGAGTGGCCGATCTCATCGCCCATCCGGGCCGCTTCGAGGGCGCTCACGGCCTCGCAGCCCCTCAGCCCTGGCCCAGCTTCACGCTCGCGAGGATGCGATCGAACACCGGGTTCAGCCGCGCGGCCTCGCTCTTCGGCATGGTCGCGGTGAAGCTGAGCACCGTCGGCTTGCGCCCCCCGACGAACACGAGCCGCTGCTCGATCGGCCCGCTCTGTCCCCTCCACGCGAACCGGATCTCCACGGCCGGCTGGCCGCCGAGCGTGATCTCCTGCCGCGCGTAGAGCTGGAAGCCGTCGAGCCGCTGGGCCATCTCGACGAGCTGCCGGTCGCCGTAACCCCGGATGTCCTCGCCCGCGGCCAGCGTGTCCCGCGTCATGACCAGGTTGGAGATCATCCCCTGGCCGGGCTTCGCCGGCGCGGCGAAGACCACCACCGAGCGGTCCTCCCAGTCGCGCGGCACGTCGAAGGACACGTCGGTGTGGTCATAACGCGGCATCGTCTCCGTCTCCACGCTGCGAGGCGCAGCGCTCGCTCTCCGACATCCAGCGGGCCCCGGGCGTCACGGCTCCACCTTGGCGAAGCCGCCCTGGAGGTCGCCCCGGTAGAGGGCCACGCCCTGCGCCGACAGCGCCCCTGCGTACGCCCGCTCCGCGGGCACGCCCGAGGCCTCGGTCGCCTGCGCCGCGGTCTTCACCGCCGCGCCGTTCACCGATCGCGGCGCCGCCGCGGTCCGCAGCGCCAGGAACTGCGCCACCTGCCCGCCCGCGCCGCCGACGTGGAAGATGCCGGCCGCGCTGCCCGCGTTCACGAGCGTCCCGAGGTCGCCCGCGCTCAGGCCGCCGAGCGCCGGCAGCGGCGTCGTGAGCACCGGACCGAGCACGTCCAGCGTCGACGGCAGCGAGGCGAGGCTCTCCCCCTTCGCGAGCCGGAAGAGCTCCAGCGCGCCGCTCCCCGTCGCCACCAGCGCGGCGAGCGACGCGGAGGGCGCGCGCACCGCCTCCTGGATCGCCGCGCCGGCGGCGGGCCCGATCCGCAGGGACGCCGGGGCCGCGGCCGGGGTGAGCGGCGGCGAGGCGACGGCGCGGTCGAGCCGCAGCGCCGCGCCCTCCACCTCGACGTCCTCGATGCCCCCCGGCGCCTCGACGGCGCCGCCGCCGCGCATCACCTCGGCCGGCGCGCTCGTCTCGCCGCCGCCGCCCGGCCGCCCCGGCGCGCTCGGCGCCCTGGCCTTGCCGATGGTCGCCACCGCGGGCGCCTTCGCGGCCGTGGTGTTGATGAGCACGTTCGGCCCGCCGTCGATCTGCACCTCCGCGCCGGACAGCTTGAGCAACCCGCCCGCCGAGATCTCGAGCTTGCCCTGCGCGTCGATGAAGATGCCCTCCGGCGTGATCTTGATCGACGCGACGCCGTTCGTGATCTGGACGGTCTTGTCCTTGTTGATCGTGTACCCGACGCCGTCGCCGACCGTGACGCTCTGGCTGTCGCCGGCGTCGACCGCGTCGGAGGTGCGCACGATCGACGTGCGGCTCTCGCCGATGTGGTTGATCTGCTGCTCGCCGATCGTGTGGCTCTGGCTCTTGACGACGTTGAAGCTCTGGCTCCCCCCGACGGTGACGGCGTCGGCGCCGGTCACGCTGGCCGAGCGGTTCGAGAGCACGGTCGAGCGCTGATCCCGCTTGATGATCTCGGTGTAGTCGCGCTGCGCCTGGACGTGGATGAGCTCGCGCCCCGCGGCGTCGTCGAAGGAGAGCTCGTTGAACCCGCCCGAGCCCGGGGAGGAGTCGCTCTTCCAGCCGCTCTTGGTCTTCTCGGCGGGCAGCGTGTACGGCACGCGCGTGGTGCTGTTGAAGACGCGGCCCACGATCACCGGCCGGTCGGGGTCGCCGTCGAAGAAATCGACGAGGACCTCCTGCCCGACGCGGGGGATGGCCACGAGCCCGTAGCGGCTCCCGGCCCAGCCCTGGCTGACGCGGATCCAGCACGAGCTCGCGTCGCTGAACCGCCCCTCGCGGTCCCAGTGGAACTGCGCGCGCACGCGCCCGAACTCGTCGGTGTGGATCTCCTCGCCCGGAGGGCCGACAACGATCGCGCTCTGCACGCCCACGACCCGCGGCTTCGGCGTCCGCCGCGCGGGGCGGTAGGGCTGCTGCGCGAACACGGCCTCGCCGGTCATGGTCCACTCGCCGCTGTGATCGCCCTCGAACGTGGACGCGACGACGAGCAGCGCCTGGTCCGGGGCGAGCTCCTTGCGGGGGTGCCCGCCGAGCGCCAGGACGACGCCGGGGCACAGGTCGAGGGCGTTGGTGCGGTACCGGACGGCGCGCCGGCCGCCCCGCTCGCCCTCGAGGCTCCTCGCCGCGAGCGCCTCCGCCTCCTTGATGTCGACCCGCGCGACGCCCCTGTCGTCGGCGACCGGCGTGTCGCCGCCCTTGCCCGGCTCGACCACGAACGCCCCTGGCACGTAGTGGTACTGCTCGTAGCGGAGCTCCTCCTCGAGCCCCTCCCGCGCCTCGGCGAAGAGCTGAACATCGGGCCTCGACCTGAAATCGAAGTCGCGGAGGGTGACGTGGCCGGGCCGCACCTCGTGGCTCACGACGAGCTCGCTCACGTACTCGCGCCCGGACGACTGGTTCGGGTTGTCGACGTAGGCGATGGGAGCGCCGGGGCGCGGCTCCCGCCGCTCGGGGGCGTCGCTCAGGACGAGGCGGGTGAGCTCGGCGCCCATGCGGCCGCCGTCCGCGCGGTGCGAGAAGTAAAAGGAGATGCCCGCCTCCTCGAGCAGCCGGCAGATGAACGCGTAATCGGTCTCGCCGTACTGCACGCGGTATTCATGGGCGGGGTACTTCGCGCCCAGCGCCACCTCCGGCTCGATCTCCCACTCCTTGAGCACCAGGAGCACGATCTCGGGGATCGTCATGTGCTGGAAAATGCGGCTGTTGCGCCGGAGCGTCGCCCGGAACAGCAAAGGCACGATGCGCAGCCGGTAGGTGGAGAGCCCCGTCGGCTCGACCTGCACCTGCTCCACCTGGGCGCAGAGCCCGGCCCAGACCCGGGCGGGAACGGCCGAATGCAGGACGGCCGACTCGGCCTTGAAGGCGGCGGCCTTGCCCACGAGGCTGTCGAGATCGAGATCCTCGATCTCGGAGACGGCCAGTATCGACACCTCGAAGAGCGACGAGATCTGCTCCCGGACCGAGAACCGTCGCACCGAGAGCGATTCTTCCTTGGACGCGAACGAGAGCGAGAGGCGCGACATGGACGGAACGCCGAGCGTAGAGCATGGGCTCGGCGCGATCTAGATCACGGCGCCGCCCCGCTGCCCGTCGCCGCGCGCGCGCGCAGGGCGCCCGCGCGGATCTCGTTCACCGCCGCGCAGGCGGCCTCGTGGGCGTCGATCGCGCCGCGCAGCACGAGCGACCTCCCCCGCTCGGCGGCGGTCTCCTCGAGCGTCCCCTCGAGCACGCCCTCGGCGAGGCGTACGAGCGGGCCCACCTCGGCCATGCCGCGCGCGAGCGCCCGGGCCGCCGCGACGAGCCCGGACGCCGCGGGGGCGGAGCTCGCGACGGCCGCGGCCTCGTCGCAGAGCTCGTCCGCCACGGAGCCCATGTCGCGCCAGCACCCGACGGCCGCGCGCAGGCTGGCGATCGTCACGAGCGCCGAGGGGGTCGCGTGCATCGCGTCGACGGGCGCCTGCGGCCGCACCCCCGCCGCGTTCTGCGCCGCGGCGATGACCGGGGCGAGGGACAGGAGCGCGCGCTCCAGCACGCGCGTGGCCTGCTCGATGCGGACGAGGCGCTCCTGCACGTCGGCGCTGCCGACCGGCGCGTCGCGCTCGACGAGGTCGGAGAGGCGGCCGGCGACCTCGATGGCGAGCTGATCGAGCCCGTCGATGGTGCGCGGGTCGAAGCGGCGGGGCACGACGTCGAGGACGCACAGCGAGCCGATCGCGTGCCCGCGCACGCGCACCGGCACCCCGGCGTACGCGCGGATGCCGTAGTGCTCGACGAGCTCCTTCGGCACGCGCTCGTCCCGCAGCGCGTCCTCGACGAGGAGCGGCGCCTCGTCGCGCACGACGAGCTGGCAGAAGGAGTTGCTCCGGGAGGTCGCACAGCTCACGGCGAGCTCCAGGGGCAGCCCGTGGTGCGCGCGCAGGAGCTGGATGTGGCGGACGACGAGGCTCACGAGCGCGATCGGCGCGCGCGCGAGCCTGGCGGCCCGCGTCACGCAGGCGTCGAGGATGGCGTCCGCGTCCGTGCGCAGCATGGCGCCGTGCAGCTCGGCCAGGCGGACGGGGTCGTTGAGGTCGGCCATGGCGAAAGTCTACCAGCAAAGGCCGCCGCCCCGGCGCTGCACTGCGTCGCGCCCCGCGGAACCCGGGGCGCGGGAGCATTCACCTGCGCCGCGCGGATTTGCCGGGAGCGCGCGCGGAGCCAGCGGCTCGGCAGAGAGCTACGGATGGAGCCTATGGGTTGAGCCGAAGCTTCCGAGCACAGGAGCCCGACCCCGCAGACGTCACCCCCGAGCCGCCTGCGCCTCCCTCGCCCGCACCGCCGCGACGAACGTGCCGAGGTGCACGTCGACCACCCGGCTCACGTCGGGCGTGTAGCCGCCCGCGAGGACCCACGCGATCGGGATGCGGCGCTCGAGCGCGGCCCGGAACACGACCTCGTCGCGCGCGCGGAGGTCGTCGTGCGTCAGGTCGAGCGGCGAATACGGGTCCTCGCGGTACGGGTCCGCGCCGGCCTGGTACAGGATCAGGTCGGGCGCGGCGCGGTCGATCGCGGGGCCGAGGTGCCGCTCCAGGATCTCGAGATAGGCGGCGCCGCCGCTCCCGCCCGGCACCGGGACCGACCAGCCGTTCTCCGTGTCCGGCGCGCGCTCGGCCTCGACGTCCCGGTACGCCCGGTTCTGCTTGTACCAGTTGCCGTAGATGGAGAGCTGGAACGCCCACGGCCGCGACGCGAGCAGCGACGCGGTGCCGTTGCCGTAATGGAGGTCCATGTCGACCACCAGGGCGCGGCGGATGCGCCCCTCGGCGCGCGCGCGCTCCATCGCGACGACGAGGCCGTTGAAGGTGCAGAAGCCCTGGCCGTGATCGGCGTGCGCGTGGTGAAAGCCGCTCGCGAGGTTGCCCGCGACGCCGTCCTCGAGCGCCGCGAAGGCCGCGGCGACGCAGCCGCCGTTCGTGAAGCGCACCGCCCCGGCGAGCGCCGGCGACCACGGGAACTTCTGCGACTCGGCCAGCGCCCGGGGCTCACCGGTCGCGATCGCCCGGACGTACTCGGGCGTGTGGACGCGGAGCAGGTCCTCGTCGCCGACCGGCTCGGGCTCTTCAACCCGCGCGCAGAGGCCGCTCCGCTCGATCGCCTCGCGCACCAGGGCGAACTTGCGCATCGGCATGACGTGCTCGCCGATGTCCGCGAAATAGCGCGGCGAGTGGAACACCCGGATCGGAGGCGAGGCGCCGGTCACTTGCAGACCGACTCGAGCAGATCGAGCGCCTCGGCGACGTGGCGCGGGGCGAAGACGAGCGCCGGCCGGAAGCGGAGCGTGCGCTCGCCCGAGCCGCCCACCTCCAGGCCGCGGTTCCGCAGCGCGGTGAGCGCCGCGTCGCGGCGGGCGGCGTGGGGGAAGTCGACCGCGGCGAAGGTGCCGCTGCCCCGGGCGCCCGAGAGCACCCCCGGGTACCGGACGCAGAGGTCCTCGAGCCCGGCGACCAGGCGCTGGCCGGTCGCCCGCGTGTTCTCGAGGAGCCGGTCGCGCTCGATGACCTCGAGGATCACCTCGAGCTGCGCGCCGCGGAGCGGATCGCCGAGCCAGGTGTTGAAGATGCGCAGCGGCTCGATCGGCGCGAGCTCCTCGCGGCAGTAGAAGCCGCCGAGCTGCATCTTCTTGGAGAACGTCACCATGTCCGGCGGCTCGGGCAGGTCCCACGCCTCGTGCGCCCACAGCGCGCCGGTCCCGCCGCCGCAGGTCTGCACCTCGTCGATGATGAGCGCGACGCCGCGCTCCGCGGTGAGGCGGCGGAGCGCCTGGAAGAACGCCGGGCTCGCGTGGCGATCGCCGCCCTCGCCCTGGATCGGCTCGACGATGACCGCGGCGACCTCGTCCGGGTGCGCGTCGATCGCCGCCTTGACCGCCTCGAGCGAGCGCGCCTCGGCGGCGCGGTTCTGCTCGGCGTGGGCCGCCTCGGGGAACTGGATCGCAGGGAACGGCACGACGGGCCAGTCGAACGCCGGGATGTCGAGCTTGTGGATCGGCTTGCTCCGCGTCGCCGAGAGGGCGCCCATGCTGCGGCCGTGGAACCCGCCCTCGAAGGAGATGACCTTGAAGGCGTTCACGCCGGGCTGCCGGTTGAGCATGCAGGCGGCGAGGTCGGCGTCGCTCGGCTGCGCGCCGCCGCGCCGGCGCCGGGCGAGCCGGATGAACGCGGCCTTGAGCGCGTTCTCCACCGCCTCCGCGCCCGTGGTGAAGGTGAACACGTGCGCGTGCCCCTTCGGCGCGACGCGCATCAGCGTCTTCTCGACGATGTCGACCCACTCGGGCGCGGGCGCGACCCCGAGCGCCGAGCGGTAGCCGGCGCACCAGTCGAAGCGGCCGTCGCGCCACGCGGCGAGCAGATCCGGGTGGTTATAGCCGATGGGCACGGCGGCGATGTGGCCGTAGACGTCGAGCAGGACGTTGCCGTCCACGTCGACCATGTAGTTGCCCAGGCTCTTCCGCGCGTCCTGATAGAGGTGGATCGGCCGCGCGTCCTGGTAGCGATGGTGGCGGGCGCGGAGCGCCTCGGACGCAGGCCCCGGGACGGCGGTGCGCATGGAAGCGCGCTCGGGCTCACCGGGGATGGGCGGAGAGATGCTGGGCGGTGCGTTCATGGTCGGACTCCAGTGCAACGGACGCGGCGGAGCGTCACGCGGATCCGTCGCTCGCGACGGCCCGCCGGACGCGCACCACGATCGATTTCGACGCGGGGGTGTTGCTCTTGTCGGCGATGCTGCCGAGCGGCACGAGCACGTTGGCCTCGGGGAAATAGGCCGCCACGTTGCCGCGGGGGATCGTGTAGAGCACGACGCGGAACGCGCGCGCCGCGCGCTCCCCGTCGGAGAAGCGGCTCGTGACGTCGACGAGGTCCCCCTGCGCGAGCCCGCGCTCGGCCGCGTCCTCGGCGTTCATGAACACGACGCGGCGCCCGCCGCGGACGCCGCGGTAGCGGTCGTCGAGCCCATAGATGGTCGTGTTGTACTGGTCGTGGCTGCGGATCGTCATCATCAAGAGCTCGCCCGGCTCGAGCTCGTGCCGCGGGAGCGGGTGGACCAGGAAGTTCGCCTTGCCCGTGGCGGTGCGGAACTCGCGCCGCGCCGCGGCGTTCGGCAGGGCGAAGCCGCGCGGGTCCTTGACCCTCGCGTTGAAGTCGTCGAACCCGTCGATGGTGCGCTCGATGAGATCGCGGATCCGATCGTAATCGGCCGTGAGCGCCTCCCACGGCACGCGCGAGCGCGCGCCCAGCGTCGCGCGGGCGAGCCCCGCCACGATCGCCACCTCGCTCCGCAAGAGCTCCGAGGCGGGCGGGAGGTTGCCGCGCGAGCTCGAGACGACGCCCATCGAGTTCTCGACCGTCACGAACTGCGGCCCGCGCGCCTGCACGTCGCGCTCGGTGCGCCCGAGGCAGGGCAGGATGAGCGCGCGCCGGCCCGTCACGAGGTGCGCCCGGTTCAGCTTGGTCGACACGTGCGCCGTGAGGTCGCACCGGGCGAGGGCGCGCGCCGTGAAGGCCGTGTCCGGCGTCGCCGAGAGGAAGTTGCCGCCCAGCGCGAAGAAGACGCGCGCGCGCCCGTCGGCCATCGCGGCGATCGCGGCGACGGTGTCGAGGCCGTGGCGGCGCGGCGGCGAGAAGCCGAAGTTCTCCTCGATCCGGTCGAGCAGCTCGGCCGGCGGCCGCTCCCAGATCCCCATCGTCCGGTCGCCCTGCACGTTGCTGTGCCCGCGCACCGGGCACGGGCCCGCGCCGGGCCGCCCGACGTTGCCGCGCAGGAGCAGGAAGTTCATCACCTGCTGCACGTTGGCCACGCCGTTCTGGTGCTGCGTGATGCCCATGGCCCAGCACGCGATCGTGCGCTCGGACCGCATCGCGACCTCGGCCGCCGCCCGGATCCGGTCGCGCGGGATCCCGCTCTGCTCCACGATGTCGCCCCACGGCGCGGCGCGCACGGCGGCCGCGAGCGCCTCGAAGCCGTGGGTGTGGCGCTCGATGAACGCGCGATCGAGCACGGCCCCCGGCCGCCGCTCCTCCTCCTCGAGCATCTCCTTGATGATCCCGGTGAAGAGCGCGACGTCGCCGTTGATGCGCACCTGGAGGAACAGCGTCGAGAGCGGCACCCCCGCGCCGACGAGATCGAGCGGGTGCTGCGGGTGCTGGAAGCGCTCGTTGCCCACCTCGGGGAGCGGGTTCACGGTCACGATCTCGCACCCGCGCAGCCGCGCCTCGCGCAGCGTCGAGAGCATGCGCGGGTGGTTCGTCCCCGGGTTCTGCCCGACGATGAAGATCGCGTCGGCCCGCTCGAAATCGTGGAGGGAGACGGTCCCCTTGCCCACCCCGATGGCCTCGCGCAGGCCCACGCCGCTCGACTCGTGGCACATGTTCGAGCAGTCGGGCAGGTTGTTCGTCCCGTACTCGCGCACGAAGAGCTGGTAGAGGAACGCCGCCTCGTTGCTCGTGCGCCCCGACGTGTAGAAGACCGCCTCGTCCGGCGAGCCGAGGGCGCGCAGCGACGCGGCGACGAGCTCGAGCGCCTCGTCCCACGACACCGGGCGGTAGTGCGACGCGCCCTCGTCGAGCAGCATCGGGTGGACGAGCCGCCCCTGCTTGCCGAGCCAGTGGTCCGACTGCCGCGAGAGCTCCTCGACGCTGTGCTTGCGGAAGAACTCCGGCGTGACCCGCCGGAGCGTCGCCTCCTCCGCGACCGCCTTCGCGCCGTTCTCACAAAACTCGGCGGCCGAGCGGTTCTCCTCGGGCTCGGGCCACGCGCAGCCGGGGCAATCGAAGCCCTCGCCCTGGTTCACGTGCAGGAGCGTGCGCACGGCGCGCGCGACCCCCATCTCGGAGACCGCGTGCTGCAGCGTCGCCCCGACCGCCGCGAGCCCGCCGGCCGCCGCGCTGCGCTCGCCGAGCCGGGGCGCCTCGGCCTCGAGCGGCGGCTCGGCCTGCACGTCGCGCGCCGCGTCCTGCACGTCGCGCGCCGCGTCCCGCGCCGTCACGACGCCGCCTTCGAAAGGGCCGAGAAGAGATCGCGCCGCGCCTGGACCGCGCGCCGATCCTCGGCGTCCGCGGCGCTCTCCTCGGGGATCTTGCGGATCGCGATGTGGAACATGGTGGACGGCATGGCAGGGTCGTTCCGCGCTCCATCCTACCGCGCCTCGTCCGATCGAGCAGGCCCCGCGAAGCTGCGTTCGGTGTCCTGCCAGCGTGCGGGACGGGCACGGTTGATGCCGAGCGTCAGCGCTGACATACACGGATCATGAAGCCGCGATGGAAGCTCTCCGTGGAGGCGTTCGGGAAAATCGAGCGGGCCGAGGTGGATGTCCGGCCGCTGACCCTGTTCGCCGGGCCGAACAACAGCGGCAAGAGCTATCTGGTATCGCTGCTCTGGGGACTCGTGGCGCTCCCAGGCGAGCTGGTGCCGCAGGAGTGTCCCGAGCTGGAGGCAGCAAACGCGTGGATCGCGCAGCGCGTCGAGGAGGGGAAGGCGTCGTTCGAGCACGACCTGACGGTCGAGGAGCTCGGCTTGTTCGACAGGTTGTTCGATGCGCTCCTCCTCGCCAATCGGTCTCGGCTGTCACGCCGGCTCTTCAATAGCGATTCTGTCACGCTCGGCGCCATCTCGCTCCAGCGCGCCTGCGCCGAGCGACGCTTGCGGCTACGCTGGCGAAGGGGACCGGATGGTCAGTTCGTGGCGGAGGCGATCTGGTCCGGTGAAAACGGCATTTATGCCGAGATCGATCGGCCAACGATCTCCTACGCCCGGGAGGTGGCCAGGGATCTCGTGATGCGCGCCGCTGTGCTCGAGCGCCTTTCGACCGCCTTGCCGGGAGAGATGGATGCCTTCGAGGACTTTACCCCAGTTTACCTTCCTGCATCCCGCACGGGCTTCATGCACCTGTACAAGGCTGCAGCGCGCCGGAGCCTGCACGAGACCTTCCGTAGAACAGCGGAGAGGCGCGACTTCTCTCTGGATCTCACCACCCCGGCCTTCCACTTCATCGACATGCTGGCGTTCGGGCTCAAGAGCGAGCAATCCCAGCTGAAGCGCGAGCAGTTCCCGAGCTATGCCGAGGAAGCCGCGTTCCTCGAGCAGTCCTTGACGGGCGAGGTCGAGCTCGTCGCAGGCGCCGGTGCCGTCAACGAGTACCGCTATCGCCCGGCGGGGACCCCGGCCCCGCTGCCGATGCAGCTCTCGTCCGCGCTCGTCACGGAGCTCGCCCCTCTGGTCCTCGTCCTTCGTCATCTGTCGTCCTTCCCCGCGCTCATCCTGGAGGAGCCCGAAGCCCACCTCCATCCCGAGCTCCAGCGCCGCATCGCTCAGGTCATAGGGCGCCTGGTGCATAAAGGGCTCTTCGTCTGGGTCACGACCCACAGCGAGAATTTCTGTCAGGAGATCAACAACCTCATCAAGCTGGGCAGCCTCCCGCCCGACAAGCGCGCCAAGGCGCAGCAGGTGCTCGGATACGGCCCGAACGATTACCTCGATCTCGATGACGTCTCTGGTTGCGAGCTCAAGCTGGATCCGACCGGCGAACGGTCCACCGCGGTAGCGATGAAGCGCACCGAGGCCGGCCTGGTGATGCCCACATTCAATCGGGCCATCGTCAAGCTCAGCCAGGACGTCGCGTACCTCGATGGCCTCCTGAACGAGTAGGTCATGGCACGGCACGCAGGCAGCCTCGAACAGCGTCTCGCCGCGATCATCACGCCGGCGCTGGGAGACGGGGTACCTTTCTACGAGGTGCTCCGTGCTCCCTCACGGGCGACGATCAAGGAAACCAAGAAGGACGGCTACGCCGAGGTGGCGTGCACCATCCCCGAAGGGCACATCTGCATCCAGTGGAGATTCGAGGAGACCGGTCGCTTCCTGTTCCTGCGAGGGGATAAGAACGCCGATGGCGCGTTGCTCTTCATCGGGCCGGATGACCGCATCGAGGCGCACATCATCGAGTGCAAGAGGAAGGTCACCCAGGGGAAATGGGAGGACATCCTCCAGCAGATGCGCTGGACGCTGTACAAGCTGCTCGCGCTCGCTGGCGTCCTGGGGCTCTCAATCGACGAGGTCCGTCTCGGCACAGCCTACCGGTTTGACGAGCTCTCCGAGGAGAGCTCCCCCAACCCGATCCTCGGCAAGCCGACGCTCGGGGGTACCTCAGAGCGAACGCCCGGTGAGGATCAGCTCAGCGAGTCCCGCCTGCGGCAGCTCGCGTGGGAGAACGACGAGGTCTACCTTCCCGGCTTCGACGGGGTTTTCCGCCATATCAAGATCCAGCTCGACGAGGACAGCGGACGCGGCGTCTACCAGACGCCCGCGCCTCGGTCCCGGTTCGCTCGCCAGCTTTGAGGGGATTGCCGTCGAGGCTCCATGCTTCCGCAGGTCCACGCCACGGGAGTCGTCCAGCTCGCGCCGTCACGACGCCGCCTCCACCGCGACATCGATGCGCTCCCGGCCCGCGTATACGTTGAACCGGCCGTCGCGCGCGAAGCCGACGAGCGTCATCCCGTGCGCCGCCGCGAGCTCGGCGGCCAGGCTCGACGGCGCGCCCACCGCGACCATCACCGGGATGGAGGCCCGCAGCGCCTTCTGCACGAGCTCGAACCCGGCGCGCCCGCTGACCATGAGCACCGCGCCCGGGTCGGGCAGCCGCCCGGCGAGCAGCGCGGCGCCGATCAGCTTGTCGACCGCGTTGTGGCGCCCGACGTCCTCGCGAAGATCGGCGAGGGTGCCGCCCGCGTCGAAGAGGGCCGCCGCGTGCAGCCCTCCGGTCCGGCCGAACACCGGCTGCGCGCCGCGGAGCCGCGCGGCGAGCCCGTGCACGACGCCCGGCGCGATCCGCGGCACGCCCCGCGCGAGCGGCGCGGGCGGCGCGCACGACGCGACGTCGATCGACGCCTTGCCGCAGACGCCGCAGCTCGCGTTCGCGACCGCGAGCGCGCGCTCGCTGCGCCCGAGATCGAGGGTCACGTCCTCGGTGAGCGCGACGCGCACGAGATCGCCCGAGGGGCCGGAGAGCTCGTCGACGCCGACCACGTCGGCCGAGCGGGAGATGATCCCCTCGGCGAACAGGAGCCCGATCGCGAGCTCGCGGTCGTTGCCGGGCGTGCGCATGGTGATCCCGAGCCGGCGCGGGGCGCGCTCCTGCAAGGCCGAGGGGCGCGCGCCGGGAGCGTGCGCGGCGCGCGCGACGACGACGATCTCGAGCGGCGCCTCGACGGCGAGCTGGTCCTCGACGTCCGAGGCGCTCTCGTCGGTGATCCTGCGGATCGAAACGGGGGTCGTGGTGGACGGCATGGCGGCGGATCCGGCGATCTCCATCGTAGCCCGCGGCAGACCGCCGGGGAGGACCCGCGTGGAGCCGCCCGCCCGGCCGCCCCGGCTATCCCGAGGCCCACGCGGCGACGAGCCGCGCGAGCTCCCGCTCCGGCGCGTCGAGCGGCGCCTTGCCGCGCCACGCCGGCGGGAACAGCGGCATCACCGCGCTCCGGAGCACCGGCGCGAAGCCAGCGATCTCGGCCGTATCGCGCGGGATCCGGATCAGCGGCACGCGCTCGCCCGGGAACGCCGCGAGGCGCGCGAGCGCGTTCTCGCGGATCGGCGCGAGCTCGCCCTGGCTCACCTCGGCGGCGTGGACGGCCTGGTAATGGCGCAGGAACGACGCGGCCCGGGCGCGCGGGATGTCGTCGCGCCCCTCCTCGCCGACCTGGCGCACCACCGCGAGCAGCGGCAGCGGCACCGGCGCCACGCCGAGCGCCGCGAGGTCGCGGAAGTCGGGCTGCGCGTACGGGAGCACCGCGGGCGGGATGATCGCGAACCCGGCGCGGCCGTAGGCGATGAGCCGCACCACCGTGTCGCGGTCGTCCGGGTCGACGGCCTCCATCTCGGCGGCGAGCATCACCTCCGCGCCGCCGCCGCCGAGCCCCGCGCCGTCGAGCGCGCGGCGCGCGAGCGCGACGGGCGCCGCGCGCAGCAGGGCGGCGAGGCCGGAGCGGCGGTACGCCGGCAGGACGAGGGCGTGCGAGAGCAGCACCACGCAGCGCCGCGCGGCGCGGTCGAGCGTGACGTAGCCGTCGCGCACGCCGGCGAGGCGCCCGTCGTCCACGCTGCGCGCGAGCAGCATGTGGTACCTCGCCTCGATCGGCGCCGCCGGGTCCGTGTGCTGCCCGGCGAACCACGCCGCGAGCACCTCGCGGCGCTCGAGCTCGCCCTTCGGCCCGAAGACCTCGTCGAGCGCGCGGTAGCCCTCGTCGAACGCCGCGTCGTCCCGCGCCTCGACCACGGAGAACCGCGCGAGCGCCCGCGCGACCTTCTCCGGCCCCTCCCCCGGGCGCACGTCGCGCGGATCGACGATCATCCGGCCATCTCGCGCAGCACGGCGTCGAACACCGAGGCCGCCTCGTCGACGTCCGCGGTCGTCGTGATGAGGTGCGGGCGGAGCCGCACCGATCGCGTCCCCGTGTAGCTCGCGAACACCCCGCGGCGCAGCGCGCGCCCGAGGAAGTCGTCGCGCGCCGCGGTCGTCGGCAGGTCGAACGCGAGCAGGAAGCCGCGGCCGCGCGGCTCGGTCGCGAGCGCGGGGTAGCGCTCGCAGAGCTCCTCGAGCCGCGCGAGGAAGTGGCGGCCGGTCGCGCGCACGTTGGCGAGCAGCTGCTCGGCCTCGATCGCGCGGAGCGTCGCCAGCGCGACCGCGGCCCGCGCGCGGTCGCCGTTGCGCGTCTGGTACATGCGCCCGAACTGCGCGACGTCGTACGCCGACGTCGCGAAGAACCCGCCCATCTGCATCTTCTTGCCGAAGCACATCAGGTCGGGCGGGCGCGGCAGGTCGAGCTGCTCGTGCGCCCACAGCGTGCCGCTGATCCCGAGGCCCGTCTGCACCTCGTCCAGGATGAACGCCGCGCCCGCCTTGCCGGCGAGCTCCTGCGCGCGGCGGAAGAAGACCGGGCTCGCGTGCCGGTCGCCGCCCTCGGACTGCACGGGCTCGACGATCACGGCCGCCACCCTGCCCTGGTGCGCGTCGAGGATCCGCTCCAGGGCGGCGAGCGCCTCGGCCTCGGCGCGGTCGTTCTGGTCGGCGAAGCGCGCGAGCGGGAAGCGGCTCGCGGGGAAGGGCGCCGTGGGCCAGGGGAACGCGGGCAGGTCGGCCTTGTGGATGACCTTGGAGTGCGTCGCGGACATCGGCCCGAGGCCGCGGCCGTGGAACGCGCCGGAGAACGACACGACCACCGCGTCGGTCCCCGCGTTGTCGAGGATGCGCTGCTGCTGCTCCTCCGGCAGCTCCAGCGGGTTCTTCGGCAGCCCGGCGGCCTCCCGGCGGCGCTCGCCGTGCCGGATGAACGCCGCCTTGAGCGCCGACTCGACGCCCTCGCCCCCCGCGTCCACGCAGAAGACGCGCGCCATGCCGCGCGGGGCGTACCGCTGCTCGAGCGCCTCCACGAACTCGAACCACGCCGGCGTCGTCACGAACGGCGTCGACGTCGGGTTCGCGACGGCGCGGATGAACGCCTCGCCGTGGGCCGCCTCGACGAGCGCGGGGTGATTGTAGCCGAGCGCCCCGAGCGCGAAGTTCGCGAACAGGTCGAGGAACACGTTGCCGTCCACGTCGACAAGCGAGCACCCCCGGCTCGCGGCGTCGTCCATCACGACGGCGCGGTAGCGCGACTGCATGTCGAAGCCGCCGCGCGCCATGTAGGCGCGCGCCTTCGGCCCCGGCAGCTCGGTGACGACTCTTCGCGGAGGGACGGACGGCAGCGTGGGGCGGTCGGAGAGGTCCATGGGCAGGACGAGTATCCCGCACGGCAGGGCCCGTGTCATCGCCGCTTGCCGCGCCCGGGTGCGCGGGTTTACGACGAGAGCATGCCCGAGACGCGCGAGACCGTGAAGAAGCTCTGGATCGACAACGCCGACAGGGACGCCCTCTCCGGCGAGACGTTCGAGACCGCGAACCCCGCGACCGGCGGCTCGCTCGCGCGGCTCGCCCGCGGCCGGCGGGAGGACGTCGACGCCGCCGTGGCGTCCGCGCGCGCGGCGTTTCCGCGCTGGGCGGCGATGGATCCGAACGAGCGCGCGCGCATCCTGTGGAAGGCTGGGGAGCTGATCCTCGCGCGGTGCGAGGAGCTCGCGCGCCTCGAGGCCGTGGACACGGGCAAGCCGATCACGGCGGCGCGGACGATCGACGTGCCGCGGACGGCGGACACGTTCTTCTATTTCTCCGGGTGGGCGACGAAGCTCGGCGGCGAGACGATCCCGGTGCGGGGGCCGTTCCTGAACTACACGGTGCGCGAGCCGCTCGGCGTCATCGGCGCGATCATCCCGTGGAATTTCCCGTTGCTGCTCGCGGCGCGGAAGGTGGCGCCGGCCCTTGCGGTGGGCAACACGGTGGTCGTCAAGCCGCCGGAGGAGGCGAGCCTGACGACGCTGGAGCTCGCGCGCATCCTCGCGGAGGCGGGGGTGCCGCCGGGCGTCGTCAACGTGGTCACGGGGCACGGCGAGGAGGCGGGCGCGGCGCTCGTGGAGCACCCGGGTGTCGCGAAGATCTCGTTCACGGGCGGCACGGAGACGGGCCGGACGATCATGCGCGCGGCGGCGGGCACGCTGAAGAAGCTGTCGCTCGAGCTCGGCGGCAAGAGCCCGAACATCGTGTTCGCGGACGCGGACGTGGAGAGCGCGGCGAGGGCGGCGGTGACGGCGATCTTCTACAACCAGGGCGAGCTCTGCACGGCGGGGAGCCGGCTCCTCGTGGAGCGGTCGGTGCACGATCGCGTGCTGGAGACGGTCACGAGCGGCGCGCGCCGGCTCGTGCCGGGCGATCCGCTCGATCCGTCGACGCAGCTGGGCCCCCTCGTCTCCGAGGCGCACTTCACGAAGGTGCTCGGCTACATCGATCGGGGCGCGGCCGAGGGGGCGCGCCGCGAGACCGGCGGGCGCCGCGAGGGGCCGGGGTTCTTCGTGGAGCCGACGGTGTTCTCGGCGGTGTCTCCGTCGATGGCCATCGCCCGCGAGGAGATCTTCGGCCCGGTGCTGGCGGTCATCCCCTTCGACGACGTCGAGGAGGCGGCGCGCGTCGCGAACGCGACCGAGTTCGGCCTGGCCGCGGGCATCTGGACGCGCGACGTGGGCAAGGCGCACGCGCTGGCGGCGCGGCTCGCGGCGGGGACGATCTGGATCAACACGTACAACCGGTTCGACGCGGCGAGCCCGTACGGCGGATACAAGCAGTCGGGCTTCGGGCGGGAGAACGGGCGGGCGGTTCTGGACGAGCTCACGCAGCTCAAGTCGGTGTGGGTGGCGCTGAGCTGAGCCGAGGGCGCGGCGTCGCCAGAGCCAAATTCAACAGATTGCGGCAATGCAGCAAGAGGAGAGACCGCAAGGGCGCAAGAGGCGCAACGGGACATAGATGAAGTTGTATTCTTCTCTTCCCCTTGCGTCCCTTGCGCCCTCGCGGTCCTCTTCTCATAAATCTTTTTTATTCGCCGAATTTCGGCATGATCGGCGTGCTAGGTAACTCGACATCAATGCCGTTCTGACCCAAGGCCACAAAAACGGCACCGCGCGCAGCCGGTCACTGGACCAGCTGCGCGCGTCTCTATCGCCACCCCGGGCGCGCGATCGACGCCGCGCGCCCGTCTCGGCGCTGCCGTGGGCCGCGGAGACTACTTCATGCCGGCGCCGGCGGCCGGGGTCGCCGCCGGCGGCTGCACGCCGCCCTGGCCGCCCGGGCTCCCCGCCGTCACGCCGGTCTGACCGGCCTGGTGCCCCGACTGCGCGCCGGCGGCGTGCTGGCCGCCGCTCGCGGCCCCCTGGGCGCCAGCGCCCGTCGCGCCGGTCGCCGCGCCCGTGGCCCCCGCAGGGCCGAGCTTCTGCGCGAGCGCCTCCGCGTCCTTCAGGTGCTTCTCGATCGTCGGCCGGAGATCCTTCTCGAGCAGCGCCTTCAGATCCGCGTTCTTCGCGTCCTGCAGGATGCGACGGTCGATGAGGTCGAGCGTCGTCTGGTGGTCCTTGACCATGAGCTGCACGAACTGCTGATCGAAGTCGGCGCCCTGGAGGGCCTTCAGCTGATCGACCGCCTGCTGCGTCTCGGTGGCGAGCTGCTTGCTCTTGTCCGACTCGGCCGCGGTGATGCCGAGCTTCTTGACCAGCTTGGCCTGCTTTGCCTTCGCGTCGTTGTGGTGCTGGACGATGACCCTGGCGTAGGCCTTCACGTCCTTGTTCTTGGCCTTGGTCTGCGCGAGCTGCGCCTCGTCGATCTCCTTCTTGTTCGCGGCGTCGAGCACGGCGACGATCTGCTCGTCGGTGAGCGGCGCCTCGGCGGGCGCGCTCGGCGTCGTGCTCGTGGTGGCATCCGGCTGCGTCGTCCCCGCCTGCGCGTCGACGCTCGGCGGAGGGGCCGGCGCCGTCTCCGGCGGCGTGGTCGGAGCCGGGGTCGGGGCCGGCGGCGGCGGTGCGTTCACCGTGCTCGGGTCGCTTGCCGCAGGCTGGTTGGAGCAACCGGCGCCGAGAGCAAGACCGACCGTCAAGACGAGAACGTTGCGCGATACGACCATAGGTAAGGACCTCCTCAGGTGTGTTCAGGTGCCGGCCCGTGTGCAAGATCGGTGCACAAGACGACAGCACGTTTTTCCCCGAAATCCTCGGGACCGTGGCCGCCCGCACTGTGGCAACTTGCTACGGCCGTGGCGAATCTGCTTTAGAAGGCCGTTTCGAGGATCGCCCCGCTCATCCCACATGATGCCGAATCCACCGAATGGGTGACCCCGGCACGCACAGCGGGATCTAACCGCGTTCCGCGGTCGCGGAGCTCTGCTTGGCGCTCGCCAGAGCGGGGCTCGGGGAGGGCGTGAGTTGCGGCGGGTTCATCTTGCGGATGCAGTAGCTGAGGGCGGCCCGCAGGTTCCGCTGCGTGACGATCTGCGAGAGATCGAGCCCGAGCGCGACCATCGTCTGGGCCACGTTCGGCTTGATGCCGGCCACGATACCCTCCGCGCCGAGGAGCCGGATCGCCGTCACGAGCTCGATCAGGTGGCTCGCCACCCGCGTGTCGACCATCTCGACGCCGGTGAGGTCCAGGATGGCGAAGCGCGCCTGCTGCTCGACGATGCGCTGGAGCACGCTGTCCATCACGTCCGCGGTCCGCACGCTGTCCACGATGCCGACCATCGGCAGGGTGAGCACCCCGCTCCACACCTCGATGATCGGCGTCGAGAGATTGCGGATCACCTCCTGCTGCTTCTCGATCTGCCGCAGCCGCGAGCGGAGCTCCTCCTCGGCAGACTTCGCCGGCGAGATGTCGAGCGCCACCCCGACCGCCCCCTCGATCTCGCCATCGCCGCCGCGGAGCGGGACGACCCAGCTGTCCCAGTGAGCGCCCTGCACCTCATCGCAGGTGTGGATCAGCTCCCCGGCGAGCGCGCGCTTCACCTCGCCGGCGAGCTCGCTCCCCTCCTCCGCCTCGAAGAGGCTCACGCCTTCGCACTGGTGTTGCGTGAGGCAGAGCTTCTCGAGCGCCCTGCCCTCCTGGTAGCCGAACCTGCCCTCGCGATCGACCGCCCAGAGCGCGATGGGGAGGTGCGCGACCACCTGATCCAGGATGCGCTCCTTGAGCGAGCGGTTCGCCTCCGGCGCGGGCGCGCCCTGGAGCGAGCCGTAGATCGCGTCGCCGTCGGGCGACCGGGTCGCGCTGCACGTCAGGGCCTGCTCCGCGCCGCGCGCGTCGCGGAAGCGCAGGGCGAGCCGGAGCGGCTCCGCGCTCTGCTGCAGCCGTGACCAGGCCGCCGCGAGCGGCCCCCGATCGGCCTCATCCACGAGCGAGGCGAGCGCCGCCCCCGGCGCGGCCGCCGGACCCAGGGTGCGCCGCAGCGCTCCGCTGACCTGCTGCAGGCTGCCGTCCCGTCCCGCGACGAACAGCATGTCCGGGCAGGAAGCGAAGAATGCTTGAAGTGAATCCTTGGATGATCCCTGGTCCGCCACGTTCCCTCCCAGCGCACGCGAGCGACGAGGTCGCGTTGTAGCAGAGGCCCGTCTCGCTTGAGAAGCGCGTTCGCCCGGCCGACGCGCGCGCCTGCTCGCCGGTGCGCGCTCCATTCTGCCGTCGCGGATGGGACATCGCCGCTCCGGCTACAGCGCTGTCAGGCGACTCATGATGTCGCCCCGCGGCGCGCGTCATCGGAGCTCCCGTCGCGGCGGCGCGCGCGCTCGGCGTCCGTCAGGCCGAGGCGCCCCGCGGCGAGCTCGACGGGGCGGCAGGAGCGTTGTCGCGCGACAGCCCCGGGAGCGCCGCGCGGCAGGGGGCGACGACCTCGGCGAGCACCTCGCGGCGCAGCGCCCCGAGCGCGTGCGCCGGGAGCAGGCCGAGCGCCTCGTGCGCGAGGAGCCCCGGCGCCGGGTCGACCGCGAACCGCGCGGCGGCGCGGGAGAACGCCCGCTCCGCCGCGGCGCGCGCCGGCTCGCCGAACGCCGCGAGCATCCACGAGAGCGCCCTCCACGACAGCGCCGCGTGCCGCTCCTCGTCGGCGGCGATGCGCGCGAGCGCGGCCGCGAGCGCCGGGTCCGCGGCGATCCGCGAGAGCTCCCGGCCCTCGGCGGCGCCCAGCGTCTCGCCGACGCAGCCCTCCTCGACGAGCGCCTCCACCACCTCCGCGACGCCCGCGCCGACGGGCGCCGTGGCCGCCTCGAGCAGCGGCCCCGGGCCGATCGCCCGGCCCGCGAGGCGCGAGGCGATGTCGTAGGCGAGGCGCGCGTGCTCCAGCTCGTCGAGCGCGGCGCGGTGCGCCTCGCCGACGAGGGCGGCCGGCGCGCCGAGCGCGAGGAGCTGCAAGGAGAAGCGGGCGAAGCTCGCGATCGACGCGTGCTCGAGCGCGGCGACGGCGGCGTAGTGCGCCGCCGCGCGCTCGCGCACCTCGGGCGGGAGCGACGCGACGTCGAGCTCCGTGGACGCCGCGGGCGCGCGCCAGTCGTCGCGCGCGGCGCGCTGCGCGGCGCGCGGCGCTCCCTCGACGACGAGGGGGCGGCCGATGGCGCAGGAGATCCCGGCGCACTCCCAGCGCGCGCTCTCTCCCTCGATGTCGGGGACGACGCAGGCGACCCCCGGGTTCGCGTCGGGCGCGCAGTCGGCGTCGCTCTGGCAAGCGTCGTCCTTGGTCCTGCAGGCGAGCGTGACCTGCTCCCAGCACCCGTTGAAGTACGCCGACAGGCCGCAGGTGCTGCCAGGGCAATCCGCGTCGACCGCGCAGAGGGCCTTCGCGCAGACGGAGTGCTCCTCCCGGAGCGCGCCAGTCCCCTTGCACACGCACACCTCGGACGGGCCGCACTCGGCGTCGGTCTCGCAGGCGTACTCGCAGCCGCAATAGGGGCCAATCTGCCCGAAGGAGCTCACGCATTTGCCGCGCGGCCCCTGCGTGCAGTCGGCGTCGGTCCTGCATTGAAACGATCGCTCGGTGCCGGCGCACGCGCGCTGCGCGATGGTCGCGTCGCAGCGGACCGTCGACGCGCGGTGGACGGTGCCGTCCGCTTCCTGCATCCAGCCCGCGCTGCGCTGCGGCCGGGGCGCGGGCGCCGCCGGGTCGTCCGCGGCGCCGGCGTCGTCGGCCGTGGCCTGCGGCTCGGCGAGCGTGACGACCGCGATGTCGCGGCTCTTCGCGCTGGAGCAGCCGGCGGCGCCGGCGGCGAGGAGGAGGGTCATGCGGAGCGAGCGGTGGCGGTCCATCCCGCGAGGGTAGCAGAGGGGCGCGCGGCCGACGGTCGGGCACACGGCGGGGCGAGAGGTGCGCGTGAACGCCGAGGACGATCTCCGTGGGTCGCGAGCGTCGGCGAGCTCGGCGCATGCGGCGCGACGCTGCCGGCGTGACCGGACGCTGTTTGTTCGGCGATCGCTCATCGCGCGCGTGGAGCGCGCCTCACGCCAGCGCGCCGACGTTCCTCGGAGCGCTCGTGGGGACGGGACGGAGTTTCGACGTCCATTCCGTCGTCTCGGCGTTCGCCAGCCGCGAGCGAGGTTGATCGCATCCCATACCGGAGATACGGGAGCGGCGCGCTTCCAGGGAGAGCATTGCAAATGAGCGCCGGATCATCTCTTGCCGTCAGCGTGTCGCCCTGTGTGCCGTGGCGGTCTCGCGGCCCTCGTGGTCCGCGGAGGCGCACGCATCGCTGGCTCCTGGCAGCGCTGCTCGCCGCGGCGTGCGTGCTCGCCGTGACGGCGTGCTCGGATTCGCCGCGGATACCCGCCTCGTTGCTGGAGCTGCCGGACGCGCCCTGCCCGGAGCCCGACGAGACGGCGCCGCCATTTCCGGCAGAGCTGCCGCACTCGGCGACGGTCGAGGCAGGCGCGATCGCCGGGTCGTTCGGGGTGACGAGCACCGGAGAGGCGACGTACACGATTCCGCTCGCCGTGCCGCCGGGGCGCGCGGGGATGGAGCCTGAGCTCGCGGTGCAGTACGACAGCGCATCGGGTGAGGGCGTGCTCGGCGTGGGGTTTTCCGTGACCGGGCTGTCGGCGGTGATGCGGTGTCCGCGGAACCTCGCGCAGGACGGCGAGATCCGGGCGGTGCGGTACGACGAGGGCGACGCGCTCTGCCTCGATGGCAAGCGGCTGGTGGAGGTCGGCGGAGGCGGCGAGGTCGTCGAGTACCGGACGGTCCCGGACACGTTCGCGCGGGTGATCGCGAGCTACGAGGGCGGGTGGGACCGGACCAGAGGGCCGAAGCGATGGCGGGTGTTCACCCGGGCGGGGCGCATCCTCGAGTACGGCGGGGAGCCGAGCGGGCAGGTGCTCGCGAAGGGGGGCGTCATCCGCGCGTGGTCGGTGACGCGGGTGAGCGATCGGAGCGGCAATACGATCGACTTCCATTACCAGAACGAGACGAGCGCGAGCGAGGGCTACACGGTCGAGCACGCGCCGCGGCGGATCGAGTACACGGGGCACCCGCGGGCGGCGGCGACACGAGCGGTCGAGTTCGTGTATGCCCCGCGGCGGCCGGGCGCCGGGCGCGTGCTGTACTCGCGGGGGATGGTGCTGCGGAGCTCGCTTCAGCTGGATCGTCTCCGGATGCTCGGTCCCGGCGGCGCGCTCGTGCGGGAGTACCGCTTCTCGTACACGAGCGGGCCGGCGACCGGACGGCGTCTGCTCGATGCGGTGCGGGAGTGCGCGGCGGACGGCAGGTGCAAGCCGGCGACGCGCTTCCGGTGGCATCACGGCACGGGGCCGGGGTTCGCGGAGGTGGGGACGCGGCTGCGGGTGCCCGAGTCCGAGCGCGGCAGCCTGATGACGATGGATGCGACCGGCGACGGGCGCGACGACCTCGTGACGACGGATCTGGACCTGCCGGTCGACGACGATAATCCCATCACGAACTTCTTCGTCGCGCCGAACCGCATGGCCGAAGGGGGCCCTTCGGTCTTCGGCGCGCTCGCCCTCGCGCATCAAGAGATGCATCACGCGCCGCCGTCACCGGTCCAGCCGGAGCTCGGCACGCCGATCGATTACAACGACGACGGGAGGATGGATGTCTTCCTGCACGATGTCCATGGCCGGTATTCCGATTGGCACGTGCTGCTGGCGACGCCGGAGGGGACGTTCCGGCGGAAAAGCACCGGAATCCGGCGCAAGTTCGGGATTGGCGCCCCGCCGCCGCTCGATCTGAACAGCCGCAACGCCTCGGCGCACCTCGCCGACGTCGACGGCGATGGCGTCGCCGACCTGCTCCAGTGCGAGGACACCGGGAGCGTGTTCACCGAGTGGACGCTGCACCTGTGGCGTCCGGCGGCGTCGGGCTTCGAGCCGGAGCCGAGCCGGATCCCGGCGCTGCGCGGGCACCCCTGCAACGCCGAGATGCACCTCGCCGACGTCGACAGCGACGGCAAGGTCGACCTGCTCGTCTACGAGGCGACGATCACGGGCAACGGGACCATGTTCGGCACCACGTTCGACGCGCTGTCCTTCGTGCGGCCGGGCGAGTGGACGAAGCGCGCGACGGGGCTGCCGGTGCTCGAGGCCGGCAGCGGCGGGCGGGTGATCTTGCTCGACGTGAACGGCGACGGGCTGCCGGACGCGGTGGAGACGGGCTTCGACGATGGCCAGCTGCGCACGTTCATCAACACGGGCGACGGCTTCGCGGCCGGCGTGAGCAGCCTGCCCTCGTTCGTGCTCGACGCCGACGCGTTCGCGAAGCTGGCCGCGCCGATCGATCACAACGGCGACGGGCGGCAGGACCTGCTGATGCCGATGCGCGAGCCCGGCGGGCCTGTCCTGTGGAAGATCTTGCAGGCGACGGGCAGCGCCGGCGACGGGACCTTCGTGGTGACCGACGCGCGCCTGCCCGTGAGCGAGGTGCTTGTCGACCGAGAGATCACGCTCGCGCACCCGTGGGCGCCGCGCGTCACCGACGTGGACGGCGACGGCAACCAGGACGTGGTGCTGGCCGTGGGCAAGGCGCTGACGGTGTTCCGCAGCCGGCTGCACGAGGAGGACCTCCTGTGGACCGTGAGCGACGGCATGAGCGCGTACGACCCGGAGGATGCGGCGCACGTGCCCAAGGTGCAGATCGAGTACAGCCACCTGTCGGCCGCAGAGCCGGGCGTGCGCGGCGAGAAGAGGACGTACCTGCCCCGGTACGACACCGGCGAGCCGGGCGACGGCGCGTGCGATTACCCGGTGCGGTGCGCGCTCGGGCCGCGGCGCGTGGTGAGCAGGTATGCGCTGAACAACGGCGCGGATCGGCTGCGCACCTTCCAGGTGGCCTACAGAAACGGCAAGTACCACCGGCTGGGCCGCGGCTTTCTCGGCTTCGGCGCGCGCATCGTGCGCGACGCCGCTTCTGGCGCGGGCAGCGCCGAGTTCTTCGACAACGTCACGTTCGATCCGTTGGACCGCAGCTTTCCCCTGGCGGGTCACGTCGTCCGGGAATGGCGGTGGACCCCCGAGCCGTCGCAGAAGGGCGTTTCCAGGGTCGAGCTCTCGTATACCGAGCGGCTGATCCACGCGATCCTGACGAACCGCGGCAAGAGCTACTTCACGCTGCCGGTGTATCAAAAGCAGCGGCGGGAGCAGGGCGAGCACCGGCGGCACAGCGGCAAGACGCTGGAAGAGTACGTTCGCGAGTCGTGGTATGCGCCGGCGCAGCTCCTGAGCCGTACGGAGAGGCTCGTGAGCGCGTGGGATGCGTTCGGCAACGTCCGGGAGGAGAGCACGTCGACCGCGGGCGTCGACCTCACGCTGAAGGTGAAGCGGACGTTCCGGAACGACGAGGACGCGTGGCTCATCGGGTTGCTGGAGACGCAGCAGGAGTGCAGCCGCGCGCTGTCGATCGAGCAGTGCCGCACGAGCTCGCGCACGTACGACCGGCACGGGCGCGTGCGCACCGAGTCGGCGGGCAGCGACGACGGCGATCCGGAGACCGTGGTCCGCGTGCGGTACACGCGCGACGCGTTCGGCAACGTGATCCACACGAGGGCGGAGGACGCCTCCGGAGGGCGGCGGAAGGCATGTGTCTCGTACGACGCCGAGGGAGTCTTCCCGTACGCGCAGCGGAACCCGGAAGGGCACGTGACGTACACGAGGTACGACGCGGGCCACGGGGTGCTCGAGGCCGTGGTGGATCCGAACGCCCTCGCGACGCAATGGGCGCACGACGGCCTCGGGCGCATCACCGAGGAGCGCCGGCCCGACGGCACGACCACGCGCGCGACGCTCTCGCGCACGCGCGACGGCGGGCCGCGGGGCGACGCGTGGCAGACGCTGCGCAGGACCAGGACCGACGGCGGCGCCGACGAGACGGTGGAGCTCGACGGGTTTGGGCGGCCGATCCGGGGGTGGGCGTACAAGGCGCGCACCGGCGACGGGCCGGCGGAGCGCGTGGTGCAGGAGATCGCGTTCGATCGAAGCGGCGAGCGCGTGGCGCGGCGGTCGCTGCCCGCGGCCGAGGGCACGCCGCGCGAGCGGATGCAGGACGAGACGTACGGGCACGACGCGATGGGCCGGATCGCCTGGCACCGCGCGGCGTGGGGGGCGGAGACGCGCTACCGGTATCTCGGCAGGACGGTGGAGGTGGAAGGCCCGGGCGGGCGCGTGACCACGATCGAGAACGATGGGCTCGGGCGGCCGGTGCGCATCGTCGATCCGGAAGGGGGCGTCACGTCGTATGCGTACGGCCCGTTCGGCGGCTTGTGGACGGTCACCGACCCAGGCGGCGCGAAGACGACGACCGAGCGCGACGCATACGGCCGGGTGCGCCGGCACATCGACCCGGATCGCGGGACCACCGTCGCGCACTACGACGGGTTCGGCCAGCGGACCTCGACGGTGGATGCGCTCGGGCGAGAGGTGAGCTGGAAGCACGACCACCTCGGCCGGGCCGTGGAGCGCAGCGACGACGACGGCACGACGACCTGGACCTGGGACGAGGCCGAGCACGGGGTGGGCAAGCTCGCCGAGGTGGCGAGCCCTGAAGGGCACAGGACGACGTACCGGTACGACGCGCTGGGAAGGTTGCGCGCGGAGGAGCTGGCGATCGAGGGCGAGCGGTTCGCCACCGCGGTCGATTACGACGTGTACGGCCGTCCGTTCCGGCTCTGGTACCCGCAGGCGGAGGGGGAGCGGCGCTTCGGGGTGCGGCGCATCTTCGATGCGCACGGCCATCTCGTGGGCCTGCGGAACGAGCGCTCCCGAGAGATGTTCTGGCGGCTCACGGAGACAGACGACGCCGGCCGCATCCGGACCGAGGAGTTCGGCAACGGGGTGACCACGGAGCGGTCGTACCACGAGACCAAAGGCCGGCTGCGCCGGGTCGCCACGATGAAGGACCACGTCGTGCTCCAGGACCTCTGGTACGGGTACGACGACAGGCTCAACCTCACCTCGCGGCGCGACGACCGGCTGGAGAGGACCGAGCACTTCCGGTACGACAGGCTCGATCGGCTGACGTGCGCCGCGCGGCAGGAGCGGTTCTGTCTGTTCGGGACGACGTACGCGCCGAACGGGAACATCCGAGAGAAGCCCGACGTTGGCGAGTACACGTACGACCCGGAGCACCCGCACGCGGTGAGGACGGCGGGGGCCGACGTGTTCGCGTACGACGCCGTGGGCAACCAGATCCGGAGGCCGGGCGTCGAGGAGATTTGGTACACGGCGTTCGACTTGCCGGCGACCATCACGCTCGCTGGCGGGGCGGGTACGGTCGACCTCGACTACGACGGCGATCAGCGGCGGATCAGAAAGACCACGCCCGCGGAGCAGACGGTCTATGCCGGCGACCTGTACGAGCGGGTCACCGACCTCGCGACGGGCGCCGTGGAGCATCGGTACACGGTTCGCTCCAGCGAGCGCGCCGTGGCGGTGTTGACGAAGAGGGCCGGCGAGGAGGCGCGGACGCTGTACATCCACGTCGACCACCTCGGCTCGGTCGACCTGCTCACCGAGGGGCGCGGCGAGGACGCAGGCAAGGAGGTGGAGCGGCGCAGCTACGACGCGTTCGGCGCGCGCCGCGATCCGGTGACGTGGCGGCGCGCGCCGGCAGCGGAGGCGCCGCCGGCGCTGCTGGCGCGCGGGTTCACCGGGCACGGGAGCGACGACGAGCTCGGGCTCGTCCACATGAAGGGGCGGCTGTACGACCCGAGGATCGGGAGGTTCACGACGCCCGATCCGGTCGTCTCCAGGCCGCTCTTCGGCCAGAGCTGGAACCCCTACAGCTACGTGCTGAACAACCCGCTCGCGTACGTCGACCCGAGCGGTTTTCAGGAGGCGGTTCCGGAGGACCGGGATGGGTCATCGCGAGCGGCCGGCGCGGAGTTCACGTCGGACGAGCTCGGGCTGCCGCCGATCGAGGAGCTGGTGGTCGCCAGGTTCCCGGAGCACGAGGCGCGGTCCGATGCCGACGCCAACGCCACGGGCGCCGAGGTCGGCGGCGCCGTGCCGCCGGTCGACGTCGGCGTCTACGGCACCAGCGCGGGCTTCGTGCCCCAGCCGGCGCCGTCGTCGCCGGAGCACGCGAGCGCCGCCAGCGTGGTCGGCGAGGGCTTGCTCGGCGCCGGCGAGGGCACGGGCGAGCTGGCGCTCGGCGTCGCGCGGTCGCTGGTGCTGAGCGCGCTCACCTTCGGGGGCTACGGCACGTACGAGCTGGGCCGCGCCGTGTGGGACGGGTACGAGGAGGACGGCGTCGTCGGCGCGCTGAACGCCGTCAACCCGCTCTACCAGATCGGGCGGGGAGCGGCGGACACGGCGCTCGCGATTGATCGGGACGACTACCGCGCTGCCGGCGCGGCGGGGGTGAAGACGATAGTCATCAGCGCGGCCACCGTGTTCGGCGCGGGGAGAGGGCTCGGGACGCTCGCCGAGGAATCCGCGGCTGCGGCGGGAACGGCGAGGGGGGCAGCGTTCGGTTCTGGGCGGCCCCCGCATGTCGCGGATGTGACGATCTATCGGCGCGGGCATATAAAATTCGCCGACACGCTATCAAGTGGCGCAATGACCACTGAAGAAGCCGCGCTAGGTTTCCCGAGGTCATCATTGGCGACACACACGGAGGCGCGCGCTGCGCGAATTCCGCTTCAAGCCGGCGACACAATGATCATCCAGGGACAGTACCCACCCTGCCCCTCATGCAAGGGTGCAATGAAGAACGCGGCATCGTCCTCTGGAGCGGAGATCCACTACCTCTGGAAGGACCAGCACTGGACTGCGGGAGGACAGTAAAATGCGCAGATTCAAAGCGAAAGCGTTGGCCGTGGCAGAGGACCCTGACCTCAACACGTACGCGATCATACTTGCTGAACAATCCGACGGCAGCGGGATGCGCCTTGAGATTCAGAAATCATTGCTTTCAAACGAGCAGGACCGACAGCTCGGACTAGATACGTATTGCCTGTGCACGGAGGAAGGATCGACTCACTACGGGGGAATTGTTTCGTGGACCCTGGCCCATGATTCGCTAGAAGTCGAGCTCGACGCGAAGGCTGCTGATGCTCTTGGCGTCGAGGGCGGGTTTGTGGTCGATTTCGCGCCCGAGAATCGACCCGCTCTCAAAGACGGCCTCGATAGGGTTCTTGGTTGAAACGCGCTGCTCCGCCGATCGTTCAACGTCCGCCCTCTCCTCCCCGGACAGGATTGCAGGCACTGCTGCTGAGCACGCTTTCACTCCCCGGGAAAGCCACCTTGTAGAGGGCACAGGAGGGTCCGCCTTGCGGCACGCCCGCACCGCCTACAGCGAAGCCCCGCGCACTTCCCGCAGCGTCCTGCACCACCTCCGGCGAAGCCCCGCGCGCATCCCGCAGAAAAGCGGGAATGACTCTGGAAGATGCCGCCAATCGGGTGACCGTCCCAGGTCATGCAGGACCACATCCCGAGGCTTATCATCAAGCTGTATTCCAGCGATTCTTCGACGCCACAAAGGGTCTCTCGGGGGACGCATACGCCACAGCCTTTCAAGCCGAACTTTCCGTCATCCGAACTGAGGCGATGACACCAGGGAGTGCAACAAACAACCTTCTCACAGGTCAGTGACATGCGTTACTTTGAGCTGGTTGACGACGTGAACATTCCTCAGCGATGGCATATTGGAGAGATCACTGCCGATGACGGCTGGGAGTCGCCATTCTGGTCGGGGAGCGCTTTCCAGGGGAGCCCAATCGCAACAATTTCTCGACCTGGCATACCTCTGGATTTTTCCCTGACCAGCTTCGCTGTCCCTGTAGCTACACGTCGGGTTTCGCAAGCGATCGGCTCCGTTGCTGGCGACGACCTCCAGCGAATTCCCCTACGAATCCATGGGCACGTCGGGTTCGAGGTGCTCAACGCGCTGCGTGTCGTCAAGTGCCTCGACGAGAGCCGGTCAGAGTTCACCAAGTGGACCGAGAGGGATCACCGGGCCGATCTTGCTGGACAGTACCGAGGGGTCACGAAGCTACGGATCGATCCTGCGAGCGTCCCAAGCGACGCACACTTCTTTCGCATCGAGGGCTGGCTCGTCGCTCTTATTGTATCGGATCCGGTAAAGCTCGCAATGGAACAGATCGGCTGCCGCGGAGCCAAGTTTCAGGAAGTTACATAACGAAACATGGTCGATTGCTATATGCCTTCACCCTATGCTCAACGCCTTCCGGCATCACGGCGGGGAGCGCACGAGGGCTCCGCGTAGCACGCCCGGAAGATCATCGTGCTCAACGCCTTCCGGCATCACGGCGGGGAGCGCCGATCGACGTCGAGGTCTCGACGTCGAAGTAGCGCGGGTGCTCAACGCCTTGCGGCATCACGGCGGGAATCGCCGGGCCGCGATGCTGCTCATGATGTCGATCGTCGGGTGCTCAACGCCTTCCGGCATCACGGCGGGGATCGCTGCTCATGATGCCTCCTCAAGCGTCGGGCAGCTCCGTGTGCTCAACGCCTTCCGGCATCACGGCGGGCACGGCGGGGATCGCATGTGCGCGGTCACTACCGGGGCCAGCTCGTCCGAGTGCTCAACGCCTTCCGGCATCACGGCGGGGAGCGCTCCCTCACACTGTCCGGTGAGTCCTCCTCGTCTTGTGCTCAACGCCTTCCGGCATCACGGCGGGGAGCGCGTGATCGAGGGCACGAGGAGCGGGGCCGGTGCGGTGTGCTCAACACCTTCCGGCATCACGGCGGGGAGCGCTGCCGCTTCCCTCCCACTCACGCGCACGTCGTCGGGTGCTCAACGCCTTCCGGCATCACGGCGGGGAGCGCTTCTCCGCCTCCGTGTACAGCTCCCCCGCGCGCGCGTGCTCAACGCCTTCCGGCATCACGGCGGGGAGCGCCCGCGTGCGCCACGCCAAGTAGCGGCGGCAGGTAGTGCTCAACGCCTTCCGGCATCACGGCGGGGAGCGCGAGGCTCCTGGATCGGGAGGCTCGACCCATCTCGAAGTGCTCAACGCCTTCCGGCATCACGGCGGGGATCGCCCAGGTGGCAGGCGAAAGCCTTCCTCGAAGCGCTTGTGCTCAACGCCTTCCGGCATCACGGCGGGATCGCCTGCGCTGTGTCGGTGAGGGGGGCGAGCGGGAAGGTGTCGTGCTCAACGCCTTCCGGCATCACGGCGGGGAGCGCCTCCTCGAGCATGACCCGGCCGAGGTGATCATCCAGTGCTCAACGCCTTCCGGCATCACGGCGGGGAGCGCTCCGCGCCTCGCGCATCGCCGCCTCGTCCTGCGGGTGCTCAACGCCTTCCGGCATCACGGCGGGGAGCGCTCCGCGCCTCGCGCATCGCCGCCTCGTCCTGCGGGTGCTCAACGCCTTCCGGCATCACGGCGGGGAGCGCTCCGCGCCTCGCGCATCGCCGCCTCGTCCTGCGGGTGCTCAACGCCTTCCGGCATCACGGCGGGGAGCGCCGGCAGCCTCGAGCGCAGGTCTGGGTGGCACATCGTCAGGTGCTCAACGCCTTCCGGCATCACGGCGGGGAGCGCCACCGGGGAGCTGCGGGTCCAGCACATCATGCGCCTGTGCTCAACACCTTCCGGCATCACGGCGGGGAGCGCCTCCTCGTGAAGCTCGCCGCGGCCCCCGGCGGACCGTGCTCAACGCCTTCCGGCATCACGGCGGGGAGCGTGTGGGGGAGGGTCAGCTCTCGGTGAAGAACACGATGTGCTCAACGCCTTCCGGCATCACGGCGGGGAGCGCCCGGTGAAGGACCTCGCCGAGGCGCTCGGCGTCTCGTGCTCAACGCCTTCCGGCATCACGGCGGGGAGCGCGCCTGACCGCTTGGTCTCTGCGCGGCGCTCCGTTGTGCTCAACGCCTTCCGGCTTCACGGCGGGGAGCGCGCGCCGAACTTTGACGAGGCATTCGAGTGTGCGGCGGTGCTCAACGCCTTCCGGCATCACGGCGGGGATCGCTTGCAGGCGGATCCAGCAACGGGCGCCGCGCGCGTGTAGCGCTCAACGCCTTCCGGCTTCACGGCGGGGATCGCGCGACGACGATGCGCAGCTGCGCCAGCAGAAAGTAGTGCTCAACGCCTTCCGGCATCACGGCGGGGATCGCCCGGCATGGAGCTCCGGACGTGGGCGCAGGCGTGGTGCTCAACGCCTTCCGGCATCACGGCGGGGACCGCAGGGGAATTTCGCCGGAGGCGACGCCCGAGGTCTGTGCTCAACGCCTTCCGGCATCACGGCGGGGATCGCTAAAAGTGGCCCTCATTGCGCGTGGGCTGAGAGAGGTGCTCAACGCCTTCCGGCATCACGGCGGGGATCGCCTATCGTTGGCGTGACGGTGGTGCTCGCCGTCGCGTGCTCAACGCCTTCCGGCATCACGGCGGGGATCGCGACTCGCGCGACGCTGGCTCCAGCCGCGCCTGAAGTGCTCAACGCCTTCCGGCATCACGGCGGGGATCGCGGCCAGCCATGCATAGAACGCATCGCGCACGCAACGGTGCTCAACGCCTTCCGGCATACGGCGGGGATCGCCTTCGGAGCGTGACCTGAGCGTGACCGCGCCGTGTGAGTGCTCAACGCCTTCCGGCATCACGGCGGGGATCGCCGAGGAGTGCGCGCGCGGCTCTGTCGTATGCGTTGTGCTCAACGCCTTCCGGCATCACGGCGGGGATCGCACGCCTTCGCCGCCGGTGTGAAGAACACGCTGAGCGAGTGCTCAACGCCTTCCGGCATCACGGCGGGGATCGCAGCTGAACCGCGGGCATGAACAACGGCGGAGGCTTGTGCTCAACGCCTTCCGGCATCACGGCGGGGATCGCGGGAAGAGGCAGAAGAACCCGCCGACGTCCCGCACGTGCTCAACGCCTTCCGGCATCACGGCGGGGATCACCCGGAGATGCGCCCGCCGCTCTCCGCCAACGCAACGTGCTCAACGCCTTCCGGCATCACGGCGGGGATCGCACGAACAGCGCGGCCAGCAGCATCGCGGCGGGTCTGTGCTCAACGCCTTCCGGCATCACGGCGGGGATCGCACCGGATGCGCCCGCTCCTGCACCGCGCCGTCATGTGCTCAACGCCTTCCGGCATCACGGCGGGGATCGCTCGGCGCGCACCTTCCTCACCTGGACGCCGGGCGAGTGCTCAACGCCTTCCGGCATCACGGCTGGGATCGCACCGCACGCAGATCTCCTGGGACCGGTCGCGCTCCATGCCGTGCTCAACGCCTTCCGGCATCACGGCGGGGATCGCGCGGTGCTCTCGGCCGGCTTGCTGAAGGCCGACACGTGCTCAACGCCTTCCGGCATCACCGCGGGGATCGCTCCTCCGCTCTTCCTTGGCCATCCGCTCCAGGATGCGTGCTCAACGCCTTCCGGCATCACGGCGGGGATCGCGCTCTGTACGCCGACGTCGTGGCGCCAAGTCCACGTGCTCAACGTTTTCCGGCATCACGGCGGGGATCGCGGTAGCGGCTGGCCGCGCGCCGCGGTAGCGTCGTGGTGCTCAACGCCTTCCGGCATCACAGCGGGGATCGCCCAGCGGCTCGTTTCGGGTGTCGTCGGCGTCGCTGTGCTCAACGCCTTCCGGCATCACGGCGGGGATCGCTCGCGCAGTTCGTCGCACTTTGCCCGTGCCTCAGGTGCACAACGCCTTCCGGCATCACGGCGGGGATCGCCGCTCAGTGGCGGCCGGGTCGCGGCGTGCGTAGCCTGGTGCTCAACGCCTTCCGGCATCACGGCGGGGATCGCTGGATCGTCGGCAGGCCAGTGATCGCGAAGTCGACGTGCTCAACGCCTTCCGGCATCACGGCGGGGATCGCCAACGGCTCCAGGCGGGCGCGCTACCACCCTCTAGTGCTCAACGCCTTCCGGCATCACGGCGGGGATCGCGAGACGCCGGAGAGCGCTTCCCCGAGGCCGAGCGAGTGCTCAACGCCTTCCGGCATCACGGCGGGGATCGCACTTGGGCCTGCGAGAGCCTCGCCCCGTCCTCCGTGGTGTGCTCAACGCCTTCCGGCATCACGGCGGGGATCGCTCGCGGGAATCCCTCGACCCGGCGGCGCGGCGTGGCCATGTGCTCAACGCCTTCCGGCATCACGGCGGGGATCGCCCCCGCTGCCGCTCGTGAAGCGGAAGGGACTCAAGTTCTCAACGCCTTCCGGCATCACGGCGGGGATCGCCCAGCATCAGCACCAGCAGCAGCGCCCCGCTCCCAGGTGCTCAACGCCTTCCGGCATCACGGCGGGGATCGCAGCGCCGCGGCGCGGTCGCGGACGTCGGCGGGGGTGTGCTCAACGCCTTCCGGCATCATGGCGGGGTTCGCGACATCGAACCCCACGAACCTGACTCTTTACACTCTGTGCTCAACGCCTTCCGGCATCACGGCGGGGATCGCGGGAGAACGGGTAGGGCTTCGCTCGGCCGTCCCGGTGCTCAACGCCTTCCGGCATCACGGCGGGGATCGCCGCCGATAACCCTCGCATAGAGGAACGCGGTGTTGTCGTGCTCAACGCCTTCCGGCATCACGGCGGGGATCGCCTCGGCGGTGAGCGCGGCCTTCAGGGCAGCGAAAAAGTGCTCAACGCCTTCCGGCATCACGGCGTGGATCGCCTGCCGACCGAGATCAGGACGTCGGCGAGCGGCAAGTGCTCAACGCCCTCCGGCATCACGGCGGGGATCGCTCCTCCCGCAGGCCGACACGTCGCAGGACCACGAGTGCTCAACGCCTTCCGGCATCACGGCGGGGATCGCCACCTCCAGCGCCCGGAACTCGCGTCGCAGCTCGCGGAGTGCTCAACGCCTTCCGGCATCACGGCGGGGATCGCCCGCGGCAGCAGCGGCAGGTGATCGCCAGGGCGGTGTGCTCAACGCCTCCCGGCATCACGGCGGGGATCGCAAGCCATGGAGGGAATCGAGAGGGGCGCCGCGAGGCGGTGCTCAACGCCTTCCGGCATCACGGCGGGGATCGCTTCTGCGGCGCGCTGGATGAGGGTGGCGGAGGTGGTGTGCTCAACGCCTTCCGGCATCACGGCGGGGATCGTCCGTACATCGTGCCCTCGCAGCGGTCGATTTACGAGTGCTCAACGCCTTCCGGCATCACGGCGGGGATCGCCGGGACGCGCACGCTCACCGGGATCGGGACCAGCGGGTGCTCAACGCCTTCCGGCATCACGGCGGGGATCGCCTTGCGCGGCCAGCGCGGTTTTCCAATCGTTCGTGTGCTCAACGCCTTCCGGCATCACGGCGGGGATCGCAAGCCCAGCGCGCGGCAAGTGTCTACAGCGTGGCAAGTGCTCAACGCCTTCCGGCATCACGGCGGGGATCGCAAGAGGACCTGCGGCGCGTGCTGCTCGACGGCCACCGGTGCTCAACGCCTTCCGGCATCACGGCGGGGATCGCGTCGAGTGCGTCGCCGGCGTGCGCATCTCCGGTGCGTGCTCAACGCCTTCCGGCATCACGGCGGGGATCGCGCGATCCGGCGCGGCGCGGACAAGTCCGAGATCATGTGCTCAACGCCTTCCGGCATCACGGCGGGGATCGCCCATGCGCGCGCGCGACCCGCTCCGGGTGAGGTAGTGCTCAACGCCTTCCGGCATCACGGCGGGGATCGCCTCGCTCGCCGGCAGCGGAGTTCCACGCGGCCGGCCGTGCTCAACGCCTTCCGGCATCACGGCGGGGATCGCCTCTGTCGCACCCGCTGGCGCATCTGGCTCTGGCTGGTGCTCAACGCCTTCCGGCATCACGGCGGGGATCGCCGCGGAGGCTGGGGTGCCCGCGACGCCCGGCACCATCGCGTGCTCAACGCCTTCCGGCATCACGGCGGGGATCGCAGCTGGAGGAGGGGCGCGTATGAGTCTGTTCGCCGTGTGCTCAACGCCTTCCGGCATCACGGCGGGGATCGCTCGTGGTCGCGCTCTGCGCCCGCGCGAGCTGACGGTGCTCAACGCCTTCCGGCATCACGGCGGGGATCGCCGCGTTTGCCGCGCTCGTGGCCAGGCCGCTAACCGGTGCTCAACGCCTTCCGGCATCACGGCGGGGATCGCCCCGTGACGCCTGAGCGCGTCCAGCACCCGCGCCTGGTGCTCAACGCCTTCCGGCATCACGGCGGGGATCGCGCTCACGTGGACGCTCGCCGACGGCGCGGGCGACGCGTGCTCAACGCCTTCCGGCATCACGGCAGGGATCGCAACAGCCCAGGCGCGCGCGTCGCGTCCACCTCGGTGTGCTCAACGCCTTCCGGCATCACGGCGGGGATCGCTGGGCCTTCGACGCCGCGGTGGCGTCCTGCTTCCCCGAGTGCTCAACGCCTTCCGGCATCACGGCGGGGATCGCTGATCGCCTGCGCAAGGGCCTTTGCCTCGTCGGTGAGGTGCTCAACGCCTTCCGGCATCACGGCGGGGATCGCCCCGCTCGCACAAACCATTGAAATGGCTCACCTATTTCACCTCCCCTGCAAGCTCCACCCTTCCTTGGCCGGGGTCCCCGCCCCGCCCGCGTGCCTGCTCCTCCTCCAGCCGCGTCTTCACTCGCATCTGCTGCCATTCACGCACCTGCCCAGCCCTCAGCACGACGTAAATTATCGTAATCACTAGGTTTGATTGTCAAGGACCGAGGCGCGTCGGGCATCGTGCGCCGATGCTTGATCCTCCGGCTCACACGATCCGGAACGGCGGTGGCTCAAGATCGAGCGGCGCCAGATCTTTGCCCTGAACGGTAACCCTGGTGGCGCAGTCCGGGCAGAGTCGGATGAACATCAGGCGGTCTTCCGAGGCGATGAGCCCGGTCAGCTCGAAGCGCAGGCGCGCAAGCTCGCGAGCCGTTCCGCGCACGCGGAAGACCGAGTACTGAACGGGCTTTCCCCAGGCGCTCAGCACCTTGTGCACCTTGCGCAGCGCCTTCGGCTCGGAGACGTCGTACACGACGAGATGCCAGTGACGGGGCTCGGGCATGGGGAACCTCTACCGGATACGAAAGCGGGCAAAGAGACCAGGCTCGCCCGACCACTCTTTCTCCAGCAGCCGCACTTCGAGCTCCATCATGCGCGCATAGGAGAGAGAGAAGCCGAGCACGTCGTGGCGGTACTCCTCGTGCTTGCGACGCTCGTACACCTCGATGAACGCGCGACGGCCAACATCGGACAGCCAGACCTGACGGCCCGTGATCGCGAAGTCGCGCTCCGCATCGAAGGTCCGGCGGTTGACAGCGCCGAGGACCGCCATGTCGACAACTGGGACCCGAAAGAGCTCGGTCAAATCCAAGGCCAGCGGGAACGCTGCGGAACGTGGCTGGTGCAGCACACCGAAGCCGGGCTCCAGCCCGACCCGGAAGATCGCGCTGAGCACGTCCCGGTAGAGCAGCGTGTAGCCGAAGGAGAGCAGCGCGTTGAAGCGATCTTCCGGCGGCCGGCGAGAGCGACCGCGCGGGCGCAGCGCGTCTCCGGCATCCGGATGCACGAGCACCGCGAGCGCGCTGAAGTAGCCACGCGCAGCGTTGCCCTCCTGACCCATGAGCGACAGGCGATCCGCGGCGCGGCGCAAGCTGCCACGCAGGATCTCGATCGGCTCCTCGACGGCCGCGCGCAACGAGTCGTCCTTGCGCGACGCCCTGAGCACATGGCGAAGCTGCATCTCGATCTTCGCCGTCACCAGCCGCCGGGCGAGCTCGATGGCGAAGATGTTGTCCGTCAGCCCGCGGAACTGGCGGATCCTCCGCTGCACGCCCGAACTCCCGCCGCTGAACACGCCGATGTGTGCCCCGCCGACGCCGACGAAGTGGACACCGATCTCCTCGGCGGCGCAGAGTCTGAGCGCCTGCGTGGTGATCTGCGCATGACCGTGCACCACGATGTCGCTCACCTCTCGCGCTCCGATCCGCGTGCGCTCACCTTCGCGCTCGATCACGTCGAACGCGTCGGCGGAGCGACCGCGTCGAGGATGGCCGCGCTTGTGCTCCACCGGGTACAGGTCGCCGCTTCGCCCGCGGAGCGCGTCGATGCGCCCTCGGATGCTCAGCGCGGCCGACGCGAGCGTCATCTCGACGACGTCTCCCGGCGGCTCATCCGCCTCGGCCAGGACGCGGATCGTCGATCTCCACGAAGTGCTCCCGCGGAGGCGAGCGGGAGACCTCCTGCGATTCCGCGTCGAAGTGAAACCGCCGCCAGCGCGTGTGGAGGGAGCCGACGTGATCGACCCACGTGGGCAGCTCGACTTCCCCTGCCTCATCCGGCACCAGCCGTCGCCACCTGCCCTCCGGTTCGCTCACCAGGGTCACCGCGTCGACCGCGTCGTCGCTGAGGCCCAAGCACACGATGCCGCTCCGCGTGACGGTCTCCGGCGACAGCACGGCGCGCTCCACGCGCTCCTCCAGCCCTGGGCGAGCCGCGCCGTGCCCCTCGCCTGTGACCTCGCCGGCGCTGTCGATCCAGCAGAGAAAATCGAGCCCGCAGAGCGTCTCGACGAAGTCCGGCGCATTGCCGAGCTTCTCCTGCTTGGAGGCCACCCCGTACTTGTACCGGCTCAGCTTGCGGAGCGTCGTCGCGACGGTCGGCTGGCGCGCGTACGCAAACGCCAGGCGCACCCCGGCGTGACGCGCGCGCGATCGCTCGCCGACGAGCGACAGGAGCATGCCGTACACCGTCGCCGGCGGCGCGAACGGATAGCTCTCGGCGAACGATCGCGCGTAGGACTTGCGGAAGCTCGCGTACGGCGCCTGGACGCGAACGGTGATCATCCGCCGGCGCCCGATGCGGCGACCGCCGCGAACGGCCCCCCGAGCCTGGCGATGCGCGCCCGCGTCTCCACGCCCGCCGCGGCGATCCCGGGCAGCACGGTCGCGCCGAGCTCCTTCAGCCGCGATCCAGCCTGCGTGGCAGCGATCTCGCCCGCGACGATGAGCTCGCCCGCGGGGACGTCGCCGCTCTGCACGCGATGAAGAAGGCGATCGACCTTGTAGGTGCGGCGCGCCTCGTCGTGATCGAAGCAGTTCTGGATCCGGGACGAGTGCGCGTGCGTGAGCCGGAGGACGATCGACGCTGGCGAGAAATCGTACGCGAAGCGCGCGTGGTTGCCCGCGACCGGCGGCGGATCGAGGATCGCGTCGACGAGGTGACCGATGTTCCGCTTGTCGACCACGTCGCCGAGGTTCAGGCCGAACGAGTACTGATACTCGGTCGTGTGCATCTCGGCGCTGTAGAGCGAGAGCTTCCCCTTCTCCTTCTCGCCGCTGACGGCGTTGTACGAGAGCTCTCCACGGTACGGACGCAACGACACGGCGCGACCGACCGCGAGCGGGCTCGGGCGCTTCGTCGTCTTTCCCTTGCCCTTCGGCTTGGCAGCCTGTTTTCCCTTCTTGCCGTTGCCTTCCTTCGCGCCTGAGGCCCCCGCGTCCTCCTCGGCCTCGTCGCCGTCTTCCTCCTCTCGCTCCTTGGCCGCGGCAGCCGCGTCCATGAAACCCATGAGATCATCATCGACAAAAACGGCACCCGCGGGATCCCAGCCGGTCCGCTTCTCGTCCTCGTACTTCAGCCTCCCCAGGCCGCCGTCGTAGCTGCGGTTGACCCGGAGCCCCTGGAGCTGGAACCGGTAGCGGATCGCGAAGCGAATCGCTTCCGCCGACACGCTCGTGTGCAGGTCGTCCTGGAGGAACACCTTCTGCAGCGTGGTCGTATTGCCGATGTTCTCGCCCCGGTTGTTGGCGGCGACCGCCTCGCCCGTCAGCACCGTCCCGTAGAGATAGTTCGTGGGCATCGTCTCACACCTCTCCCGTGGTCCGCGCGCTCGTGTCGTCCTTCGCGTAGCTCACGAGCGCGAAGAGCAGCAGGTTCTGCAGCCGCTGTGCATTCCGTTCGTTGAAGATGAACTCGCGCAACACGGCGGCCTCCTTCTGCGCCGCGGGCAGGGAGGCACCCCGGGTCGCGTCGGCGCAGAAACGCAGGAACCAGCCCGCAAGCGCGTCGGCCGTCTTGGAGCGCAGGATCGAGTTCCGGATCCGCTCCCGCTCCACCTCGGTCAGCCGCTCGAAGCTCAGCCCGTCGCGGCGCGCTCGCTCGCCGAGCGCGCCCATCGTCTTGCGCCACGCCTCGTGAAACATGTCGATGACGGCCTGGTCCACGCCGTCCTTGATCGCCTCCTTCATCTTCTGCAGCCCTTTCTGCGCGAAGCGCATCCTCGAGAAATCCTTCGACTCGCTCACGAGCTCGCGGAAGTGCGCCGCCCAGTGCCGGCCGGTGGCAAGGTTCGCCGCGACGAGCTCCGGGATCGGGCTCATCGGCACGGCGTAGCCGTCGCCCTTGCTCCCCGGGACGATCCTCGTCTTCCCGAGATGCGTGCTCGCGCTCCGAAACACGTCGAGCTCAGGGTAGGTCAGACCGATCCTCACCGTGGCGCTCCGGTTGACCTGGTTCTTGTCCCACGCCACCTTCCCCATCGCGATCGCCTGGAGACCCGCCACACCGGGGCTATCGCGCAGGTCGTCTGCCGTGAGATCGACGAGCAACCGCAGCGCCGCCTCCTCGGCGCCGCCAGCGACGCGCCCGAGATAGCTGCTGCTGAGCCGCGGCCGCTCGACGTCGACCCCCGCCACCGCCCGCAACGCCCTCGAGAACGCGACGAGATCGCTCACGTCCGGCACGACGACGCACGCCTGCATCTTTTCCTTGTACGTCCTCGGACGCAGCAGAAACACCGCGCTGCCCACCATCAGGTAGAGCAGCAGGATCGCCTCCTCCGCGGTGGTCTCGAGCGGCTGCATCCCCGTCATGGCGCCCGGGACCACCGACTGCGGGATCGTCGCGACCGCGGGGAACCGCCCCGCCGACGAGCCCTTCTTCGCCGGCTCGAGCAGCCCGGTCCCCTGCGCCTTCTGGTGGGCATACGAGGTGACGGCCTTGTACGTGAACAGCCCGCGGGTCTCGTCGTCCGCGCTTCGAATCTCGACGCGCTTCGGCTCCTTCTCCGAGGGGCGCATCTTGGGGTGCTGCAGGAAGGTCGCGCACAGACCGTTGTGGATCGCGAGGCGGAGCTCGACATTATCCTCGGCCACAGCCTGGCCGACGAGATCGATCAGCTTGTCCTTGGTGAGCCGGAACGAGGCGTCGAGGATCCGCTGCAGCGCCTCCTGATCGGAGAGGTCGTCCCGCCACGCGAGCCGCACGCGGTCGCGCTGGACGTCGTGCTCGATCCCGGCGGGCGCGCTGCGCGGCTTCGCTCGCCATGCGAGCACCGTCGATGCAAGGCCGCCGAGCGCCGCGCGGTGGTAGACGGTGTAGTTCGGGTTCGTGAGCCGGTAGGTCAGCTCTCTCGCCATCGCGCGCCGGTCCCTTCTCCGGTGGATTCGTCGTAGTCGTAAACGACAGCGTCCTCGAGCGCGACGGGCAGCCCGGCCACGCGCGGCCACCCGTGCACCGCCTGCCTGATCGGGATCGACACCTCGTGCTCGCGGAGCCACTCGGCGGTCGGGGCGCTGTCGCCATGGTCCCGCCGGTGCGCGGCCACGTCGCGCTCGAGCAGCACGGTGACGGTGTACCCGGCGCCGCGGGTGCTACCAGGCCGCGTGCGCCAGAGGCCGCTGCGCTCTGGGACCCCCAGGAAGACGGCGGCCTCCTCGGCGGCGGCGTAGTCGATCGCATGCGCTGAGGCGAGGGAGGCGAACTGCTCCGAGAGATCGCGCTGGTGCAGCGCGCGCCCGAGCTTCGCGAGGTTGCTCCTCCAGACGCGGCTCGCCTCGATCTCCTCCGCGCTGTAAGGCAGCGCCTCCTTCACCGGGACCGGCACGATCAGCGCCCGCTTCGGGCTCCCCGGGGACTTGGGCGTGGCGCGTCGGTTCAGACGTCCGAGGCGCTGGATCAACGCGGGAACGGATGCCTCGTCCGAGACCAGCAGGTCCGCGGAGAGATCGAGCGACATCTCTGCCACCTGCGTGGCGACCAGCAGAGCCGGCGTCCCCGCGCGCTTGAAGCGATCGATCACCCGACGGTGTCGGCGGCTGCGATCTTTGTACCGCAGGCGCGAGTGGTACACGTCGACCCTCATCTCCGGGAACCGCTCGACCGCGTTGCGGTACACCGCGTTCGCCCACGCGACGCGGTTCCGCACCCAGAGCACCTTGCCGCCTCCGCGCAGGCAGGCGTCGATCTCTGGCCAGCAAGCCTCCGAGCTCTCGGCCTCGGCCACGCAGTACCGCGGAAGCGTCTCCAGGTCGGCCGGCCCGGGCACGACGTGGACGTCGGGCCGAACCTCGGCCAGCGCGCGTCGGCGCGCCTCCGGCAGCGACGCGGTCATCAGCAGCACCGGGATGCCCGGGAAGTTCTTCAGGAACACCAGCAGGTGCCCGAAGAGGTGATCGTCGAACGCGTGGATCTCGTCGAAGACGATCGCCGACTGCACGATCGCCGGCAGCGCGCACAGCGCACGGCGTGCGTTCGCCATCAGCCCGAGCACGGTGTCGGCGGTCGTCACCGTGACGCGCGCGTCCCAGAGCGCGAGCGCCTCGATCTTGTCCCGCTCGGCTCTCAGCGCGTTCTTCGCTGACTCGGCGCGGTCCGAACGATCTGCGCCGTCTCCCGCGTCCTCGTCTTCCTCTTGGTCGGCGGTCGTCGCGAGGGTGTGCAGGTCGACGGACGCCCGCGAATGGACAAGCTCCGCCGGGACGTCCGCCTCGATCGCGTAGTCCTTGAAGTGCTCGGTGGTCGTGCCGGTGGTCGGGAGGCAGAAGAACAGGCGGAAGCCGGGTGCACCGGCGATCTCACGGCGTGCACACCATTCGCGCACCCAGAGGTAGGCAGCGACGCTCTTCCCGGAGCCGCACCCCGCCTCCGCCAGCGTCAGGCGCGAAGGGGACGCCGCCACGTCCTCCTGAAACGGCCGGTACCCGAAACCAGGTGGAAGCTGCGAGAGGTCCACCGGCGCCCGGCCGTCGTAAGTCCGCCACGCCCAGCGATGGATCAGCCCGGTCAACTCGCTGCGGGTGAGCCGCGTCGACAAACTGCGAGCGATGAACTCCGGGAGGGAGTAGCGCGCTGCCATGACGTGGCGCCGTGCCACCGCGCTCGCCGCCACGTCGGCGGCGATGCCGAGCCCCTTCACCAACGCAACGAAGCGGCGCTGGCGGTCGTCCTTGAAGTCGGCCTCGGCGTCCCGGAAGTCGTCGACCATCTGCTGTCGCATCGGCCCGGCGACGCGGTCCGCACGGTCCCGCCTGCTGCGGCCGATCGTGAAATCGCGCTCGAACCTGGGCGGCGCTGGCAGCCCGAGGTCGGCCGCCATGTCCCGGAGGAGCGTCGCGAAGTCCTCGTGGGCTGCGTGCACGGTCAGCGCGGCGCCCTGGTTCATTCCAACCTGCTCGTCGAACTTGCGGTGGTGACCGAGCGCGCCCCACGTCGCGACCAGGAGGACCTCCTCCATCGGCGCGAGCCAGCGACGGATCGCGGGATCCAGCCAGACGAGGAACCCGGAGACCGTCTCATGCCGCACGAGCTGCTCGATCTGCGGCTGGTCGTGGACCATCGCCTGGAAGTCGCTGTTGGCCTTCCCGACGTCCTGCATCCAGCCGCACAGCCGCAGCGTCATGGCGAAGCGCTCGAGCTCGCCTGCGTCAAGCGCTGCCGCCTCCAGTGCGGCCGCACCGATCACATCGGCCAGCGCCCGACACGCAGCGGCCACGTCGCGGCTGTGCTGCGTGAGGAGCGCGAAATCCGGCGGGCCTTGCTTGAAGCCCTTGCGGTCGTACGACTTCGCGAGGAGCGGCGAGCGCATCACGCCTCGGCCCGCGCCTGCGTTCGACGAGCGCGACGCCCGGTCGGCACGAGCACACCGCACCCCATCCGCTGCTTGCCTCCGAGGCCCGCGTACTGGGCCCGCAGCGAACCGTCCGGCGTCAGCTCATGCAGCGCCGTCTCGAACCCCACGACGGTGTAGCCGTTGACGGTGATCGTGCGCCGTCGCCCGAGCTCGATGCGCGCGGCGACCTCCAGGGCGTCGAGCTGCCGCCGCAGCGCCTCCCGGAACGGCTCCGGCTCGGTGAACCCCTTGATGACGACGATGCGGGCGCGCAGCTCCGCTGCGGGCTCGATCGCGTGCACCGTGGAAACGCCCACTCGCGCGGAGTGTCCATCGAGCTCGAGACGCTTGCCGGCAAGGCAGAGGACACGAGCGATCTGGCCAGGCTCCAGCCGGAGGCGAAGGCCGCGGTGTGCGTCCACCGCGAGCAAGCCGTCAGGCCGTGGCACGCCGGGAAGCGGGTGCACCGCGAGCCACCCCGCGCCGTGCAGGTCGCCGGCGATCCGACAGATCGCGCCGAACAGGGCGTAGCCGTGGTCGAGCGGGACGAGATTCGCCGCGAGGCGGAACGCGATATCAACGCGTGGTGCGATCTCCTGGGACACCGACATCTCCTTGAAGGACAGGTTGTGCGCTCATGCAACAAACCGCGCATCATCATCGATGAAGCAGAGCAGCTGTACCCGACTGCGTTCTTTCGATGACGGATTGCTCTCAATAGTCTCTTGATTGCTTGAGGAACCAGAACCGATCCCACTTTAGAGAAGTGATCGTTTCTGTCATCTGCCATGCCCCTGCAGCATCCACACAATCAGCACGACCGCTCCTGCAACAATCCCTAGGTTTAACGGATTGACCGCGGACGTGGCAACAGCCAAACCAGCGCAGCCGATCGTAGCAACAAGCTGTTCTCGGCCGCTACCAGCAGAGCCGCCGGGCGTTCTGCGCCGCTCAGGCGCAGGAAACGATGGCTTGTCGGCCATTCCTGTGTCAGCCTCTGACGAGGCGGGCAATTTCAGTCGGGAAGGCTGCCGTCGCCCTCTCGCCCTCTTGCCCTTGTCGCCACGCACGGTACCCTCCTCGCCCTCAGCACAAAATCACGCTTGCGCACTGAACCGTGGTTCCAGTGCGGACACGAAGCTGGAGTCGATAGTACAGATGCGAAGCTAGCTAACTGCTACGAAGCTAGCGCTGAACAAAAGCGGCGGCAAGAGGACGATGGTGGGTACGGAAGGAGTTGATGCTTGAGCTCGCACCATCGACAACCGAGTTCGAGTGTTGAGCATGTACACATCCGCAGCTGGCACGGATGGTGCTCGTGGAGAAATCTCGCCGTGATGCCGGAAGGCGATCCCTCTCCGATCAGCTGATCGGCAAACCGAACCAGCCGCCACAGCCCTGCCCTCGGCTCCGCATCCTGCAGCCGCCGACGAAGCCGTAGCGGAACGCAGCCCGTGCAACCGCCTGCACGCCCGCACCGCCTACAGCGAAGCTCCGCGCGCTTCCCGCAGCGTCCCGCACCACCTGCAGCGAAGCTCCGCGCGCTTCCCCCAACTCCTGCACCACCTCCGGCGAAGCCCGCGCACTTCCCGCAACGTCCTGCACCACCTCCGGCGAAGCCCCGCGCGCTTGCCGCAACGTCCTGCACCACCTCCGGCGAAGCCCCGCGCGCTTCCCGCAGCGTCCTGCACCACCCGCCGCGAAGCCCGGCGCACTTCCCACAACGTCGCAGCGTCCTCCGCCGCCGGCCAGCCGATGCACCGGCCGGAGCACCGTCTGCTCCTCCACCCACCCGCCCGGGCTCCCAGCTCGACCGACCCGCTCGCCCAGCACGTCGTTCAATCCCCACGCCCCGCGCGACCTCCCCTGCCATTCGTGCAACCGCACGACGATATTCATGAATCGCATCCTTTTCGTGCTCGCTCGCGGCATTCTCTCCAACGCGACTTAGTCCTTGCGTCCATGCCCAAACCCAAGAACCCGAACAAATCAGGGACACCCGCCGTCGAACCCACCCAGCTCCATATCGCGGAGGCGGCCTTCCAGCGCGTGAAGCCCGACCTGGACGCGATACCGCTCGTCGGGCTGGACACGCCGCGGCTCGACCTCCAGGCAGCCGCCGTGCAGGCCATCGGCGTGGCCCAGACGCTCGCCGCGCCCGAGCTGCGCCAGCGCATCGCGGCCATCGCCGCGGCGGGCGCGCTCGACGCCGCGCTCATCGACAGACTCGAGAGCGTCGCCTGGGCGACCTGGTTCGCCCGGCACAAGCTCCTCCTCACCTCGGCCACGCACTCCGGGGCGGCGCTCCCGGCCACCCTCGTCGAGCGCGCCTACGAGATGCGCGCGCGCATGCTGAAGACCCTCGAGTACCACCTCGACGGCGACGCGGAGGCCACCGCCCAGCTCGCGCACCTGCGCGCGGGCAGCGGTCACCTCGACCTCGCCAACGACCTGTCGGGCGTCGCCGATTTGTACCGCAGGCACCGCGACGCCATCAAAGACGACAAGAGGAACTTCCGCAGCGAGGACGAGCAGGAAGCGAGCGCCCTCGCGGAGCAGATCCTGCGCCTGCTCGGCGCCACGTCGACGCCCGAACAGACGCTCTGGAAAGGCTACCAGGCGCGCGCCGCCAAGCTGCTCTTCCGCCATTACGACGAAGCCGTCCGCATTGGCCGGTTCCTCTTCTATTACGACGATCCCGAAGGTCGATTCCCCAATCTGTACACGGCGACACGCTCCACGCCGGCGTCCCCTCGGCCCGACAAGAAGCCGGATGCCGGCCCCGTGAAGCCCGAGCCCGATCCGGTCGATCCGCTCGTCACCGGCATCGCCTGATTCAGCCAGACGCGCACGCTTTCCCGCGCGCTCCTCATCCCCGCCACCCGCGCCCGCTCGCGCCCTCCGGCCGCATGCGCTACTGCGCCGGCATGCGCCTCTACACGTTCCGCCACTCGCCCAACGCGCTCAAGGTGCGCCTCGCCCTCGCCGAGCTCGGGCTCGCCTACGAACCGGTCGAGGTCGACCTGTTTCGAGGCGAGCAGCGCGCCGAGGCGTTCGCCCGGCTGAACCCGCACCGGAAGGTGCCCGTCCTCGAGGACGGCCCGCTCGTGCTCCGGGAGTCGAACGCCATCATCGCCTACCTCGGCCGCACGCACGGGACGACGCGCTGGCCCGACGTGGCGACGTCCGAGGCCAGGGCGCTCCAGTGGCTGTTCTTCGACAGCGCGCACCTGACCCCGCACTGCAGCGCGATCTGGTGGACCAACGTCGTCGCGCCGAAGACGGGCCTCCCCGCCCTCGCCGAGGCGGTCGTCAAGCGGGCCAGCGACGAGGCGACGCGCTCGCTCGATCTGCTCGAGGCAGAGCTCGAGGCCCCGTACCTGCTCAAGAGCTCCATGTCGCTCGCGGACTGCTCCGTCGGCGCCGCCCTCTCGCTGCTCCGCGGATCGCACCTCGACGACGCCGGGCGCTGGCCGAAGGTGATCGCCTACCGCGAGCGGCTGCGCAGCCGCGACAGCTGGGCCGAGGCGGGCGGCGACGCGGTCAGCGACCTCGGTTGAGCGACGCAGCAGGCGCGGCGCGCCCGCGGCGATCGCCTCGCCCTGCGTCGCCCGCGGCGATCGCCTCGCCCTGCGTCGCTCGCGGCTATCGCCTCGCCCTGCGGCCGATCCCGCGCGCGTCGCGCCCGATCGGCTCGCCCAGCTCGAACGCCGGATCCCCGGCCGCCGCCGGCAGCTCCTGCGGCTCTCCCGGCTCGAGCGGGCCGTGCGCCCGCTCGGCGTCGACGACCGACGGGTAGTGCTCCACGTCGCCGTCGACCCGGAAGCCGCCCGCGCGCGCGGGGCGCACCACGCGCCCGAGGACGAGCCCCTCGTCCCAGATGCCGCCGTGCTCGACCGCGATCGCCGCGCCCACCGCCACGTCAGAGAGCCGCGCGGGCGCGCCGTCCGGCCGCCTCGGCGTGGGCCGCCAGCGCAGGATCGCGTCCTCGTGGAGCACCACCACCGGCAGATCGCCGGGCAGCTCGGACACCCCGCGCGCAAAGCGGACCCGACGCCCCGGCGCCCCAGCGCCCTCCACCCCGCGCTCGCCGCCGGCGCCCTCCGCCTCCTCGAGCGCGGCGAGCGGCTCCGCACCCAGTTCCTCGAGCGGCGCCATGCGAAGTCCTCCCCGAGAGGTGTCGGCCGAGCGCACGGCGACGTCAAGGCCGCCCGGCCCGTGCCCCGCGCTTGACGCCCCGAGACCTCCGCTGATGCCATCGGCCGATGACGTCGTTCGATCCGTTCCCCGTCCTCACGACGCCGCGCCTGACGCTCCGCGCGATCACGCCCAGCGACGTCGAGCGCATCTTCCGCATCCAGTCGGATCCGGAGGTGGTGCGCTACGCCGGCCGCGGGCCGGACGGCTCGCTCGCGGACTCGGAGCGGCGCATCGCCACCGTCATGACCGGCGTCCGAGAGAACACCTCGATCCGCTGGGGCATCACCCTCAAGGAGAACGGAGAGCTCGTCGGCACAGGCGGCTTCTGGCGCTGGAACAAGCCCCATCGCTCGGCGGAGATCGGCTACGAGCTCCTGCCCGCGTTCTGGAACCGGGGGATCATGACCGAGGCGCTGCGCGCCGTGATCCGCTTCGGCTTCGAGTCCATGGAGCTCCACCGCGTCGAGGCGCAGATCGATCCGGACAACCGCGCCTCCGCGCGCGTGCTCGAGCGCCTCGGCTTCGCGCTCGAGGGGCAGCAGCGCCAGAACTGGTACTACGACGGGCGGTACACCGACACCGCGCTCTACGGCCTGCTGCGCGGCGAGCTCGCGGACGCCCCGACGTGACCCGCGCCCGCCGGCCTCCGCCCCCGCGGCTACCTCGCCGCCGGCGCGCGCCCGCTGCCCGGCGGCGCCGCGGTCCCGGGGCCGGGCTCGCCCTTCGCGTCCAGGTTGATCTGGATCCGCGCGGGCGACTCCGACGTGATCTCCACCGTCTGCGAGACGCCGTCGCTCGACCGCGCCTCCACCACGAGCGACACCCCCGGCTTCGGCCGCGCGATGACCTGGCTGCCCACGCCGAGCACCACGCCGTTCAGCTTCACCACCGCGGCGCTCGGCTGCGTCTGCACCGCGATCGGATCCACGATGGGCCGCTGATCCCTCGGCCGGCTCAGCGCGACGAACATGAGCGACGCCACCGCGACGCCCGTCGAGACCGACGCCACGAGCCACGGCAGCGCCACCGGGCGCAGCGCGTCGCTGCCGGCGCGCATCAGCCCGCCGATCCCCCACCGCGGCGCCGTGCGCGCGTTCCGCGAGCGGCCCTCCGACGGAGGCCCGACGCTCAGCGTCGCCCCCGGCTTCGGCCGCCACCCGGGGCGCTGCTGCGGGACGATCGCGTCCGCGATCCGCTGCCGCTCCTCCTCGAGCTTGTCCCCGCAGCGCGCCATCAGGAGCTCCGCCACGTGCGCGGTCGTGATCACGCCCGACCTGCGCATCAGGAAGTCCTCCAGCGCGCTCGCCATCTCGCCCGCCGTCTGGAAGCGCCGGTCCGGGTCGCGCGCGAGCGCCTTCAGGATGATCTCCTCGAGATCCCGCGGGCACTGCGGCGCGATCAGCGTGGGCCGCGGCGGCTCCGACGACCCGGTCTGCGGCAGCACGAGGTCGTGCAGCACCTGGAACGGGAGCGCGCCCGTCACCGCCTCGAAGAGCACCACGCCGAGCGAGAAGATGTCCGAGCGGCGATCGACCTGGTGCCCCTGCGCCTGCTCGGGCGACATGTACTCGCCCTTGCCCTTGATCTCGCCGGTCTGCGTCGTGTCGCCCAGCCGCTCGAACGCCTTCACGATCCCGAAATCGGCCACCTTCACCGTGCCGTCGCGATCGATGAGGATGTTCTGCGGGCAGACGTCCCGGTGCACGATGCCGAGCGGCACCCCGCGCTCGTCGTGGAGCTCGTGCGCCGCGTGCAGCCCGTGCGCCGCGTCGGCCACGACGCGCGCCGCCATCGCCGGGGAGATCGGCATCGGGCGCAGGCCCGGCCGGAGCAGCCGCTGCATCGTCTGCCCGTCGATCCACTCCATCACGAGGAAGAGCACGCCGTCGGTGTCGCCGAGGTCGAGGATCTCGACCACGTTGCGGTGATGGATCTTCGCGGCGAGGTTCGCCTCGTCGAGGAACATGCGCTGGAACTGCGGATCGCGCGCGAGCGCCGGGATGAGCGTCTTCAGCGCGACGACCTTGTGGAAGCCGCGGGAGCCCTCCATGCGCGCGGCCCAGACCTGCGCCATCCCGCCCTCGCCGATGAGGCGCAGAAGCTCATATCGCCCGAGACGCTGCCCCGGAGCGGGGTCCTCGGAGATCCGCATGGCTCACCAGACGCTTGTGCTCGGGGAGCCGCGCCCGCGGTCCCCAGGAGCAGCTCGGGCCGCGGGTCGCGGCCCCCTCTCTCCAGGCGCTCACCATAGCCAAGCGCGGCCGCGCAGCAAAGGATCGTGTGGATCGAAGGCCGCCCGCGGCCACCCCCGGACCGTCGCGCCGCGCCACCTCCGGCGCCCGCGACGCCGCGCGTCCGGCGCGACGCCGCGCGTCCGGGGCCGCGACGCCCCCGCGCCCGGCGGCCTCGATCCGCGTCGCTCCCCCGCCCTGCCCCTGCTATGGCCCGGAGCACGATGACGAACGAGAAGAGCGCCCCCCCGCCTGCCCGCGGGGGCCGAGCCCCCGCCTCCAAAGCCCTGTTCGACCGCGCCGCCGCCGTCCTGCCCGGCGGCGTGAACAGCCCGGTGCGGGCCTTCCGCGCCGTCGGCGGCGACCCCCTCTTCATCGCCCGCGCCCAGGGAGCGCGGCTGTTCGACGCCGACGGCGCCGAGTACATCGACTACGTCGGCTCCTGGGGGCCGGCCATCCTCGGCCACGCGAACCCCGCCGTGGTGGAGGCCGTCCGCGAGGCGGCCCTCGGCGGCCTCTCGTTCGGCGCCCCGACCGAGCTCGAGGTCCGCTTCGCCGAGAAGATCCGCGAGCTCTACCCGAGCATCGACATGCTGCGCTGCGTCTCCAGCGGCACCGAGGCCACGATGAGCGCCATCCGCGTCGCGCGCGGCTTCACCGGCCGCGACGCCATCATCAAGTTCGAGGGCTGTTACCACGGCCACGCCGACCACCTGCTCGTCAAGGCGGGCAGCGGGCTCGCCACCTTCGGCGCGCCCGACTCCGCCGGCGTCCCCGAGAGCGTCGCCCGCGCCACCCTCTCCCTGCCCTACAACGACCCGGCCGCCCTCGAGGCCGCCTTCGCGGCGCGCGGCGGCGACATCGCCGCGGTCATCCTCGAGCCCGTGGTCGGCAACATGGGCTGCGTCCCGCCGGAGCCCGGCTTCCTCGCCCTCGTGCTCGACCTGTGCCGCAAGCACGGCGCGCTCTCGATCTTCGACGAGGTGATGACCGGCTGCCGCCTCGCCCGCGGCGGCGCGCAGGAGCGCTTCGGCCTCCGGCCGGACCTGACCACGCTCGGCAAGATCGTCGGCGGCGGCATGCCCCTCGCGGCCTACGGCGGCCGCGCCGACGTGATGCGCGTCGTCTCGCCGCTCGGCCCCGTGTACCAGGCCGGCACGCTCAGCGGCAACCCGCTGGCGGTCAGCGCCGGGCTCGCGACGCTCGAGCGCCTGACGCCCGACCTCTACGCGCGGCTCGAGCAGCTCGGCGCGTCCCTCGAGCAGGGCCTCAGGGCCGCCGCCGAGGGCGCCGGCGCGACCGCGTGCGTCCAGCGGGTCGGCTCGATGATCACGCTGTTCTTCACGAAGGGCCCGGTCCGCTCCTGGGCCGACGCCGCGACCTCCGACACGAAGCGCTTCAGCGCCTTCCACGCGGGCATGCTCGCGCGCGGCGTCTACTGGCCCCCGTCGCAGTACGAGGCCGCGTTCCTGAGCGGCGCGCACACCGAGGAGGACGTCGAGCGGACCGTCGCCGCCTGCCGCGAGGCGCTCGCGGCCTGAGGCCGGGCAGGCCGGAACGGCGAGGGGCCGGCCGCCGCAGCGATCGGCCCCTCCCGCGAGCGCCCGTGCGGGCGGGCCCCGCGGCGCGCGTCGGTCAGTCCGCGCGGACCCAGCCGTTTCTATAGAGGTTGCCGCGGGCGGTCGGCCAGAGCAGGCAGTTCGTCGACGACCGCGGCACCGTGTACACGTATGTGTTCGGCTCGGGGGTCTGGCCGTCGATCCAGCCGATCTCGCGGAGCGAGACGACGATCTCGATCGTGCCGTCGCCGTTCACGTCGGCGAGCGTCGGCACGGGCATCGCGCCGAGCCGCGGCAGCGGGATCTTGTGGAGGAGCTTGCCGCCCGCGTTGAGGATGAAGAGGTGGCTCCTGTTCTCCTCGGTCGAGTAGGTGTTGAACACGACCTCGGGGATGCCGTCGCCCGAGAGGTCCCCGACCACGACGCCGCCCGTGAGCACCTGCGTGTCGTCCGTGTACTCGACGTCCCAGTACTCGCTCTTGTCGGCGTAGACCGCGTGGATCCGCCCGTCGAGGCCCGCGAAGATCATCTCGGGGCCGGCGCGCGTCGCGTCGAGGTCGGCGACGGTCACCTGCTGCGTCGCCGCCACGATGTTGCCGCCGAGGTCCTCGCCGCCGGACAGGTAGTCCGGCGCGTAGAACGGGCTCTCCCAGCCCGGGATGCGGCTCGCGTCGTTGCGGACCACCCACAGGCCGACGCCCTGGGACTGGTCCGACATGTCGACGTCCTCGGCCGCCGCGAGCATGATGACCTCCGGCGTGCCGTCGCCGTCCACGTCCGCGATCGCAGGGGCCGAGTTCTTGAAATAGGCCTGCAGGTCCCTGCTGTCGCCGAAGCCCTGCTGCGCGAGCGCGAGGTCGTGCATGTACCGCACGCCCGGCGTCTTCGGGCGGCCCTCGAACATGGGATTCGCGTCGAATGCCTCCCCCGTGCCGTGGTAGAACCCGGCATAGGAGTTGTCCATCGGCGAGACGATGTCCTGCGCGCCGTCTCCGTCGAGGTCGCCGATGGCCAGGTTCTGGTCGTAGACGCCCACGATCCAGCACTCGGCGTCGTCGCTGCGGCGGGCGTCGCACCCGATCGTGTTGCTCGCGATCGGCGGGAAGCCGGCGACCGGCGCCCCGCTCGCGTGGAAGGCCATCAGGATGTCGGGGGTCCTGTCGGTGCTCGCGGCCACGACGTCGAGCTGGCCGTCGCCGTCGACGTCGCCGGCGGCGAGGGCGCGGATCTCGTCGTTCCAGGCGACGGGCCAGCCGTCCACCACCCGGCCGCTCGCGTCGAGCATGTAGATCCGGGTGCGCGCCGCGATGACCACCTCGAGCTGCGCGTCGCCGCGGAAATCCGCGACGAGCGGGCTCGCCCAGATGCGGCCGTACTCCCGCGACTCGTCGAACCGCCACTTCTGGGCGCCGTCGGGCCCCCAGGCGACGATGTTGCCGTTGTGCGTCACCAGGATCTCGTTCTCGCCGTCGCCGTCCAGATCGGCGACCGCCGGCGACCCGAGCCACGCGCTCTCGTCGTCGTCGGAGAGCTGGAGGAGGAGCTCCGGCTCCGCGACGTCGGCGGAGCCGCTGCCGGCCGGCGCGCACGACGCGACCGCCGGCAGCGGCTTGGAGCCCCCGGGCACCGGGCGGGGGTGGCTCCAGGAGCCGCTGCTGCCGCCGCCGTCGTCGTCGGGGAGGGTGCCGTCGACGTTGCCGAGCTGGCCCTCGCAGGCGGCAAGAGCGAGGACGCTGGTCAAGAGAGCGATTCTACCGGGAATTACAAAACCTCGGTTGCAGACAAAGGACTTCATCATGGCCTGGAAGCTTACCAGCGCTTCGCGGCCGAAGAAGAGGTGAAGCGGAAAATTGACGCGGTCGCGGATGCGCCGAACGGTGCGTTACGCTCCTCCTTCAGGAGGAGAGGTAGGCTGCATGTCCCCGACGTGGCGCGCGCGCGTCGACCTGCGGGTTACCTGCGGGTTGCCGGTATGGGTGCGGGTAGGTGCTGTGCTAGGCTCCGCCGCCATGAACGTATCGCGACGGCTTTGGATTGCCGGCGCCGCCTGTGCCCTGCTGCTGGGGACGACGGCGCTGGGCTGCAGCTCGAACCCCGCACCGAAGACGGCCAAGGTGGAGGCCGGGGACATGCCCGAAGGAGGCGACTGGACGGGCGTCTATTACAGCGAGCTCTACGGTTACCTGCACCTCGTGCGGGACCCGAACTCCGACTCCATCGAGGGCCGCTGGCTCCGGCCCGTCAAGGATCGGTGGGGCGAGCTGCACGGGTCGGTGGCGGGCGACCTCATCAAGTTCAGCTGGACCGAGCGCGTCATCGGCGCCATCGGGCCCAACTCGACCAAGGAAGGCCGGGGGTACTTCAAGTACACGCGGCCGGAGGGCGAGAACGTCGACGACAAGATCGTGGGCCAGATCGGCCGCAACAAGGATGAGGTCGGCGAGCCCTGGGAAGCGGTCAAGCAGCGCAACATGATGCCGGACCTGCAGTCGATCGGGGGCTCCGACAGCTCCGACATCGGCGGCGGCGACTGGGACAGCGACAACCAGGAGTCCGGAAAGCCCGAGCCGCCCGCCTCCCCCTCCGAAGAAGCACCTGCCGAGCCCCCCGGCCTCTGACATAACAGCCCCCGATGACCCAGCCGCAGCCGCGAGGCATTCAGTTCCGCGAACCCCCCATCTTCGAGCGAGGCACGCCGGGCAGGACCGGCGCGTCGCTCCCCCCGCTCGACGTGCCCGACGTCGATCCCGGCGCCCACTACGGCGCGCTCGCGCGCAAGGAGCCGGCCGGCCTGCCGGAGGTGAGCGAGCCGGAGGCCTTCCGGCACTTCGTCCGGCTCTCGCAGTGGAACTTCTGCATCGACGGGCAGATGTACCCGCTCGGGTCGTGCACGATGAAGTACAACCCGAAGATCAACGAGTGGGCCGCGCGGATCCCGGGCTTCGCGAAGCTGCACCCGATGACGCCCGACGAGCTCAGCCAGGGCTCGCTCGAGGTGATGTGGCGCCTGCAGGAGGCGCTCTGCGAGGTCAGCGGGATGGACGGCTGCTCGCTGCAGCCGTCGGCGGGCGCGCAGGGCGAGCTCGCGGGGCTGATGATGATGCGGGCGTTCCACGAGTCGAAGGGGCGCTCGCCGCGGAAGGTCTTCATCCCGGAGAGCGCCCACGGCACGAACCCGGCGAGCTGCGCGCTCAACGGGCTGGTCGCCGTCAGGATCGAGAAGACCGCCGACGGCATCACCCACCCCGAGCAGGTCCTCGCCGCGATCGAGCGCGAGGGGTCGGACGGCGACGTCTGCGGGCTGATGATCACGAACCCGAACACCCTCGGGGCGTACGAGACGCACCTGCCGGCGATCATCAAGCTCATCCACGACAAGGGGGGGCTCGTCTACGGCGACGGCGCGAACACGAACGCCATCATGGGGCACGCGCGGCCGGGCGACGTCGGGATGGACGTCATCCACATCAACCTGCACAAGACGTTCACGACGCCGCACGGCGGCGGCGGCCCCGGCTCCGGGCCGGTCTGCTTCAAGAAGCACCTGGAGCCGTTCCAGCCCGCGCCCGTCCTCGTGCGGCGCGGCGACGCGCTCGCGTGGGACCGCGATCGACCCCAGAGCGTCGGGCGGCTCCGGGCCTTCACCGGCAACTTCGGGATGTTCATCCGCGCGTACACGTACATCCGGGAGATGGGCGGCGAGGGGCTCACGGCGGCGAGCAGCCTGGCCGTGCTGAACGCGCGCTACCTCTGGGCCAAGCTGAAGGACCACTACCTCGCGCCGGTGCCGCAGCCGTGCATGCACGAGGTGGTGCTCTCCGACAGCCAGATCGAGAAGGAGACCGGGGTCAAGACGCTCGACATCGCGAAGCGGCTGCTCGACTACGGCTTCCACGCGCCCACGGTCTACTTCCCGCTGGTCGTGCCGGGCGCCCTGATGATCGAGCCGACCGAGACCGAGACGCGCGAGACCCTCGACGAGTTCGCGGCCGCGATGCTGAGCATCCTCAAGGAGGCGCAGGAGACGCCGGACGTCGTGAAGCAGGCCCCGCACGGGACGGTGGTGGGCCGCCTCGACGAGGCCCGGGCCGCGCGCCAGCCGCGCCTGCGGTGGTCGAGGACGTGACCCTCCCGGAGGAGGCGGCCGGCGCGCGGCCGCCTCCGGCGGGCGGCGCCGGGCGGACAAGCGCTCCAAATTCGCGAATCTCCGCCGGTCGCGTCTACAATGAGCGCCGAGGGTCCGTGGTGCGGTACCTCACGGGACGAGCGACGCGTGGCCGATACCGTTGAGAACGAGGGCGACATCGAGACGATCAGCCAGACCACCCCGGTCTCGGTTGGAGACACCGTGCGCCTGGTGTTCCGCGCCTACGACGAGGCGACGCCGCCGTTCAACATCAAGATCCGCTCCCCCTCGGGGAAGATCATCATCGAGCGCGTGCTGCGCGACCTGCCCACGGGCAAGCCGCAGAGCGCGTCGCCGGTCGAGTTCAGCGCGTCGTCCCCGGGCGAGTACAAGATCGAGATCAAGCAGCTCTACGGGAAGCAGAAGGGCACGGCCGTCCTCCGCGTGAAGCCCTGACGGGCGAGCGCCTGTCCCAGGGCTACCTGGCGAAGCCCGGCAGGAGCATGCGCGTCATGCGGTCGGGGCTCACGATGCCCTGCTCCTGCATCCAGCCGTTCGCGGCGGCGACGGCGGCGCGGCCCTCGTCGCCCTGGAGCAGCTCGCCGTGGCGGCGCCGCGCCGCCGCGGCGTAGAGGGCCATGCCGGCGGCCTCGAAGCCGCGCACGGCCTCGGCGAGCTGCTGCGCCGCCGGCTCCGCCTCGCCTCGGGCGGCCGCGACCGCGGCGCGCACCGCCGCGGCGAACGGGTCGGCCCAGGGCATGTGCTCGGCCTCGATCTTGCGGGCGGCGCGCGTCGCCTCCTCGTAGAGCGGCTCCGCCTCGGCCGGCGTGACGGCGGCGGCGGCGGCGAGCGCGGCGCAGGCCCGGAGGTGGGTGATGATGATGCGCACGGCCTGGATGCGCAGGACCAGCGAGCTCTCGAGGCCCGCCCGCTGCTCGGCGAAGAGGCGGTGCGTGGCCTCGCCGTCGCCCCGGTACAGGCCGATGTGCGCGCGGGCGACGAGGTCGAAATAGCTCTGCAGCTGGAAGCCCGCCTTGGACCAGCTCCGGATCGCGTCCTGCGCCTGGCGCTGCGCGGCGTCGGGGTCGTCCTGCACGAGCCAGTAGGCGTTGCTCTGCGACGAGCGCAGGCTCGTGGCGAGGTAACGGTCGCCGCGCTCGTCGGCCGCCTGCAGGTACATCGGGACCCGACGCATGAACTCGCGCGTCTCGCCGCCATACCAGAGCGCCCAGGCCGAGAACGTGTGCGCCCAGCTCCGCTCCCACGTGACGCCGGTGCAACGCTCGCGAAAGATGACGTCCGCCCGATCGAGATCCGCCACGCCCTGGTGCCAGCGGCCGAACAGCGTGGACGTGACGCCGCTGACGAAGCCGACGAGGCCGAGCGCGTGAGGCCGGCCGATGCGCGACGCGATCGCGCTCGCCGTCGAGAGCAGGTCGGTCACGCGGGAGACGGACGGGCCGCCGTCGATCGCGAGGTAGGTCGCCTCGAAGGCGAGGGCGCGGGTCACGCGGTAAGGCTCCCCCGCCTTGAGCGAGAGCAGCAGGTTGCGCGCCTGGAAGTCGGCGCCGCGCGTGGGATCGACGATCGCGAGCCCCATCGCGGCCGACCAGCAGACGTCGATGCGCATGAGGTCCTCCGGCGAGACCTCGTCGGCCGGCCGCTCGACGAAGTTCAGCCCGCGCAGGCGGACCTGCGCGCGCCGCAGCAGCAGCGACGCGACCGCGAGCTCCGGCGTCTTCGGCACCTGCATGCCCACCGCGCCGAGCACCGAGCGCAGGCCCGCCATGCCGGCGTCGACGTAGCCGGCGCGGAGGAGGTTCTCGGCGGCGCGGCGCCCGAGGTCGATCGCCTCGGCCTCGGGGGCGCCGTCGCTCGCGGCCATGTACGCCTCCGCGGCCTTGGCGCCGCGGCCGGCGCTGCTCAGCGCGTCGCCGAGCTTGGCGAGCACGACCCGCCGCTCCGCCCCGCCGGGCAGGTGGAGATCGATCGCCATCCGGTAGAGGCGCGCCGCGTGGTCGAACGCGAACGCGGCCTCGGCCTGCTCGCCCGCGCGCACCGCGTAGCCGGCGGCGCGCTCGGAGTCGCCGGCGGCGCGCCAGTGCTCGGCCAGCGCCTCGAGCTCCGCGCGCCCCGAGGCCTCCAGCGCCAGCGCGAGCCGGCCGTGCCAGCTGCGCGCCGTCTGCTCGTCGAGCCGGCTCGTGACCGTCTCCCGGATGCGGTTGTGAAACGGCTCGACGAACTCGTCCTGCCCCGAGCCGCCGGTCCGCAGGAGGTTCGCCGCGCGCAGCGCCGAGAGCACCCGCGTGAGCTCCGCGAAATCCGCCGCCATGGCGTGCGCGGCCACCGACGTCAGCACCGGCGCGCCGGCGCAGACGACGAGCTCGAGCAGCTGGCGCGCCCGCGGGTCCAGCCGGCTGATCCGCGCCCAGAGGACGTCGTCGAGGCGCACCGGGCCGCCGTCGTTGTCCTGCGCCATCCGGTGGCGCAGCAGGGCGTCGATGAACAGCGGGTGGCCGCCGGCCTCCTGCGCGATCGCCTCGATGCTGAGCGGCCGGCCGACCGGCGCGCCCCGGAGCAGGAGCGCGCAGAGCTCCTGCGCCTCCGCGAGCGACAGGCGGTGGAGGATGATGTGCCCGAGCGCGTCGACCGGCACCCCGAGCTGCCGCGAGACCGGCGGCGCCGTCTCGGAGGCGGTGCGCACCGCCGCGACGAGCATCATGGCGCGCGGGCGCGCGGGATCGACGGGCGGCGCGCCCGCGCACGCGGGCCCGTCGAGGCCGGCGAACGAGCCCGGCCTGGCCGCGGCGCTGAGATCGGCCTCGGTCCACGGGCGCATCACCTCCGAGAGCAGCGCGACGCTGTCGGCGTCGGCCCACTGGAGATCGTCGATCGCGAGCACGAGCGGCCGCTCGGCCGCGAGCCGGCCGAGCAGCTCCCGCAGCGCGGCGAAGACGAGGGCGCGGATCTCGGGCGGGTCGATCGCCTTGCGCCGCGCGCGCGCCTCGGTGATGGCGGGGACCGTGCGGAGCACCGGGAACACCGTGCCGAGCAGGCCCGCGTTGGGCGGCAGGAGCGCCTTGACCTCCTCGGGCGGGCGGCGAACGAGGTGCCGGCTCAGCGCGTCGATGAGCTCGTCCACCGCCTTGTAGGGGACCGCCTCGCGCTCGTAGCAGCGCCCGGCCAGGACGAGCGCGTCCTTGTCGATGCGCTCGAGGAACCGGCGCAGGAGCGCGCTCTTGCCGACGCCCGACTCGCCCTCGAGGAACCGCGTGACGGAGCGGCCCATCCGCGCCTCGGCGAACGCGCCCTCGAGCGCGGCGAGCTCGCTGTGCCGGCCGACGAAGCCGATGCGCTGCGAGAGGACCGGCGGCTCCTCGATGAGCTCCTGCACCCGGAGCCGCCGCAGCACGTCGCGCGCGGTCGGGCGGGCGGCCGGGTCGATGCGGAGCATGTCCACGCAGAGCTCGTCGATGTCCGCCGGCATGTCCTCGACGAGCCGGCTCGGCGGCGGCGGCTCGGCCCGCCGCATCATGTCCATCGTCGCCTTGGGCGCCGTCTGGAACGGATAGACGCCGGTCAGGGCGAGGTAGAGCATGACGCCCGCGCTGTAGATGTCCGCTTCGGGCCCGGCCGCCTTCCCCTCGGCCTGCTCGGGCGCCATGTAGTGGAGCGTCCCGACCACGGCCTGCTCGCGCCCCGGGCCGCTCGCGTCGGCGACGAAGCCGAAGTCGAGGAGGACCACCCGCTCTTCGGCGGTGACGAGCACGTTGGAAGGCTTGATGTCGCGGTGGACCTTGTAGGCCGCGTGCACCGCCGCGAGCCCCTGGGCGAGCTGGGCCAGCGCCGAGCGGAGGCGGGCCTCGTGGAAGGGGCGCTTGATGCGGGGCAGTTGCTCGGGCGCGGGGCCCTGCCCGTGCCAGAGGGGGATCGACGGCAGGGTGGAGCGCCGCCCGCCGCCCGCGGGCTCGCCCCGCGGCCCGCCGTCGCCCTCCTCGTGGAGCCGCACGTGCACCACGAAGTCGACGCCCCGGATGAGCTCCATCGTGAAGAAGAGCTGCCCCTCTTCCTCGTGGAGCTCGCCGAGGCTGACCAGGTTCGGGTGCTGGATGTCCTGCAGCGAACGGAACTCGTTCTTGAACCGGAGGCGCGCCTCGGCGCTCAGATTGCGGAGGATCTTGAGCGCGACGCGCCCCTTCCGCTCGCGGTCGAAGGCCTCGTAGACAACCCCCATCCCGCCGACGCCCACGACGCGAACGACCTGGAAGCGACGCGTGCCTCCGAACTCCGGTCTCGCGTTCCTCAGGCCCATGCGTGGACCAAGAAATCACCGGCGCCGAGCGGTGGCAAGCAGCGCGTTCGGTGCGCGTTGGGAGCGCGTAGGGAGCGCGCGGGAAGCGCGGAGGACGCGGGCGGGGAGCGCGCAGGATGCGCGCGCCAGCAGCGCGCGGGAGGCGCGGCGAGGGCGCAGGCGCCGCGCGGCGCGCCGGGCCTGCGCGGCGCGCGTCCGGCCTGCGTGACGCGCGCGTCACGCCGCGAGCAGGATCGGCAGAAAGGTGGCACGCCCAGGGGAAGGGCGGTAGCGTACCCGGCCTGCGAGCGAAAAGAACCCGGTCCGGGGCGCGCCGCTCAGCCGGTCAGCCCGGCGCGCACCCAGTTGACAACGGGAGGGCATCATGGTCTGCGTAGTACGCTCCGAGGCTTCGGAAGCGGTTCCGAGAGCGCCACGCGCAAAGGGTTTGCTGGGGTGATCCAGAGGTTGAGAGACTTCTTCTCGTCGTCGGCGCGGCGCATCACGAGGCCCCCGAGCGAGAGCGCGGCCGAGAGCAACCCGGGATGCAGCCTCGTTGTAGAGAATGTCAGCAAGAGCTTCGGGAAGACACAGATACTGAACGACGTGTCGTTCAAGGCGGAGGCCGGCGAGTTCGTCACGCTGCTCGGGCCGTCCGGCTGCGGAAAGACCACGCTGCTCCGCATCATCGCGGGGCTCGATCGCTCCGATCGGGGGCGCATCCTCCTCGCGGGCAGGGCGGTTGACCACCTGCCGGCGAACCGCAGGCCGGTGAACACGGTGTTCCAGAACTATGCCCTGTTCCCGCATCTCACCGTGTTCGAGAACGTGGCCTTCGGCCTGAGGTCGCGCAGCATCCCTGATCCCGAGGTGCGCGAGCGCGTGCGCTCGAGCCTCTCGATGCTCAAGCTCGATGATCTCGCGGAGCGGTATCCGCACCAGATCTCGGGCGGTCAGAAGCAGCGAGTCGCGCTCGCGCGCGCGGTCGTCAACGAGCCTGAGGTGCTGCTGCTCGACGAGCCGATGTCGGCCCTCGACGCGAAGCTGCGCGCCGAGGTCCAGCTCGACCTGCGCCGCCTCCAGCGCGCGCTCGGGAAGACGTTCGTGCTCGTCACTCACGATCAGGACGAGGCGATGACCGTCTCGGACCGCATCGTGCTGATGAACAAGGGCCGCATCGAGCAGCAGGGCGCGACGGCCGAGGTCTACGAGCGGCCGCAGAGCCGCTTCGCCGCCGAGTTCTTCGGCGCGGCCAACCTCATCTCGGCGCAGCGCGTCGGCGCCACGCTCGTCTTCACGACGGTGGGCGCGCTGAGGGTCCAGACCACGCCTCAGTGGGAGTTCGGCACGCTCGCGATCCACCCCGAGTGGATCGAGCTCTGCGACAGCGAGCCGCCGGAGAACGGCGTGCGCGGCGTGGTGCGCGAGAGCTTCTACCGCGGCGACCACGTCGAGCTCATCATCGAGCCCGGGCCGCTGCGCGTGCAGCTCAGCCCCCGCTCGATGCTCAAGCCCGGCTCGTCCGTCTGGCTCGCCCTCCCCGCCGAGCGGCTCGAGGTGCTCAGTGACTGAGCCGACGGTCTGGTATGGCCAGCTGACGACGCGGCGGCGGCTGCTCGCGCGAGGCTTCATGCTCATCGCGGGCGGCGTCTCGTGGCTGTCCGTGTTCCTCCTCCTGCCGAGCCTCGCCCTCCTCGTCGTGTCGTTCGTGAAGCGCGACGCCGACGGCGCGCTGATCTGGGAGCTGACGCTCGAGTCGTTCGCGCGCATCTTCGGCTCCGCGTCGGGCGAGAACGCGCGCATCCTCATCCGGAGCATCGTCCTCGCGCTGGTCGCCACGACCGCCTCCGTGCTCCTCGCGTATCCGATGGGCTTCTTCATCGCCCGCGGCTCGCAGCGCCGGCGGTTCTTCTGGCTGGCGCTCGTCTTCGTCCCGCTCTGCACGAACCTCGTCATCCGCACGTTCAGCTGGAAGCTCCTCCTCTCGGCGCAGCTGCCCCCCGCCAAGCTCGCCGCGTCGCTCGGCTGGGTCGACCCCGGCCGCGACATCTACCCGAGCTGGGTCGCGGTCTCGCTCGGCCTCGTCGCGGCCTCGCTGCCGTTCGCGGTGGTCCCCCTCTACACGAGCATCGACCGCCTCGACTGGTCGCTCGTCGAGGCGGCGCAGGACCTCTACGCCTCGCGGCTCCGCGTCTTCTTCGCCGCGATCTTGCCCCAGACCCTCCCCGGCCTCAGCGTCGCCGTGATCCTGACGTTCGTCCCCGCGATGAGCGTCTTCGTGGTGAGCGACATGCTCGGCGGCGCGAAGCACTGGCTGATAGGCAACCTGATCCAGCACCAGTTCGGCCCCGGCCGGAACATCCCCTATGGCGCGGCGCTGAGCCTCCTGCTCATCGTCATGACCCTGGGCGGCGTCTCCCTGTATCGCCGCAACGGGCGCTCCGTGGAGATCTTGTGAACAGCGATCGCGGTCCCTGGCGCGCGCTGACGACGGTCGCCGCCTTCCTCGGCTTCGGGCTGCTCTACGTGCCGCTGCTCGCGGTGGCCATGTACTCGTTCAACGCCGCGGAGCGGGGCCTGGTCTGGACGGGCTTCTCGGTGCGCTGGTACGTCGATCTCTTCGCCGATCCCGAGACCAGCCGCCGCGCCCGGGAGATCCGCGAGGTGGCCGTGAATACCCTGCTGCTCGGCGGCGCCTCCACGCTCGTCTCGACCGTCCTCGGGACGCTGCTCGCGCTCGGGATGCGCTTTCCGTGGACGAGCTCCGTGAGCCGGCTGCTCGAGTCGATCGTGGACATCCCGGCGGTCGCGCCGGACATCACCTTCGCGGCGGTGCTGGTCATGGCGTTCAACCTGCTCCGCCGGGTGGTGGACTGGTTCGACCTGGGCATGACGACGATGATCATCGGCCACGTGACGTTCGAGATCGCGTTCGTCACGCTCATCGTCCGCAGCCGCCTCATCTCCATCGGACCGACGCTGAGCGAGGCCGCGATGGATCTCTACGCCTCGTCCTGGATCCATTTCCGGCGGGTCACGCTCCCCCTCCTCTGGCCGGCCATCGTGGGGGGCGCGATGCTCGCGTTCACGATGTCGCTCAACGACTTCGTGATCAGCTTCTTCACGTCCGGCCCTCGCTCGGTCACGCTCCCGCTCTTCGTCTATCACTCTCAGGTGCGGGGGATGCGGACGGACCTGTTCGCGATCTCGACGATCCTCGTGTTCGGGGTGATCGTGTTCATCATGGTGCTGGAGCGGCTGACCCGCTGGCGGAACGATTGAGCGCTCGCCGCCGCTCCACGGCCGAGCTCGAGTCGCTCCACCGCTGAGGGCCCGCGCCGCCGCCTCGCGCCGCGCGAGCGCCGGCGCCTCGCGATCGCTTATGCATGTGCGGCGGCGCGAGCCGGCGCGCTGCGGCTCGGCTCGGGCGCGGCGCGCGAGCGAGCCCGAGCTCGGGCGCTTGCCTCCCGGCGCGCGGGAGCGCGAGCGGTTCCGGGGAGATCCGCGCGCGCGGCGAGCTCCGCGCGCTGGGCTCGACCGCGGCCCGCTCACGCTGTCACGCGGCCCGCGCAGAAGCGCCTACACAGCGGCGGCGACGTGGACGTGGGGGCGTCCGCCGCTTGTGCGAACAGGTTGGATCGGCTCACGGCTTACGGTAAGCTGACCCGGCAATGCGGCTGTTCGTCCGAAGCTCGCCGTGTCTCAGCGTGACTGCTGGGCCCCGGCGGACGGCGCCTTGCGCTCCACTACGACCGCTGGGAATCGAGATCGAAAGATGAGCTTTCGTCGTTCCGCACTCCTACTCATACTCGTTTCACTCCTCACATTCTCCGGTCGGCCTGCCTGGGCGGACGATCTGGCCGATGAGGCCGATCTACACTTCAGGATCGCCACGGAGCGTTACGCCAAAGCCGATTACCGGGGCGCCCTGGAGCACTTCCTGGTGTCGAACCGGCTCGTGCCGAACCGCAACGTCATCTTCAACATCGCACGAACGTACGAGGCGCTCGGGGAGTACCCGGACGCGTTCCGCTACTACGTTCAGGCGCTCGAGCAGGAGCCCAACGCGGCGCGCCGGCCCGCCATCGAGGAGGCGCTCGCGCGCATACGCCCGAACGTCGCCGTCATCAAGGTGACGACGGACCCGCCGGGAGCGACGGTGTACATCAACCGCCGTGATCTCGGCGGCCGCGGCAACACGCCGCGCCTCCTCGGCTTCCCGCCCAACACCAAGCACAAGATCATCGTCGACCTCGAGGGGTACGAGCCGGCGGAGGTCGAGAACGTCGAGGCGAAGCTCGGCGAGCAGACGAACGTCGAGGTCAAGCTGAAGCGCATCATCGGGACGGTGCGCGTGGTGGGCGAGACGGCGGGCACGACGGTGCGCGTCAACGACGCGAGCGGCCCGCCGGCGTGCACCGCGCCGTGCGACCTCACGCTGCCGCCGGGCCGGCACCGCCTGTACCTCTCGCAGGAGGGGTATCAGCCGTCGGAGCAGGACGTGAACGTCGCGGCCGCGAGCACGGTGACCGCGCGCTACCGTCTGAACCCGCTCACGGGCAGCCTGGTGGTCAACGCGGACGAGCGCGACGCGCTCGTCGAGGTCGACGGCAAGCCGATGGGCTTCACGCCGGCGGTGCTCAACGTGCAGAGCGGCCAGCGCCGGGTGCGCGTCTCGCTCCGCGGCTTCCGCCCGGTGGAGCAGGTCGCGACCGTCGTGGCGAGCCAGCAGACCCGGATCGACATCTCGCTCCGGCAGCTCGAGGAGGTCGAGGCCGCGTCTCGTTCGACGGAGGCCGTCGAGGACGCCCCCGGCTCGGTCACCATCATCCCCGGGCAGGAGCTGCGCGCGATGGGTTATCCGACCGTCGCCGAGGCGCTCCGCGGCGTGCGCGGCGTCTACACGACATACGACGGCGTGTACACCTTCGCGGGCATCCGCGGCATCAACCTGCCGGGCGACTTCGGCAACCGCATGCTGACGCTGCTCAACGGCCACTCGATGAACGACAGCTGGGTCAACCTGTCGTACTTCGACTACCTCGCCCGGACGGACCTGGAGGACGTCGAGCGGATCGAGATCGTGCGGGGCCCGGGCTCGGTGCTCTACGGTACGGGCGCGTTCTCCGGCGTCGTCAACATCGTGACCAAGGGCCGCCCGACGGCGAGCAGCGTGGGCTTCGGCGTGGGCACGGCCGACAACTCGCTGGTCCGCGGGCGCGCGTCGTTCCAGCTGCCGCTCGGTCGCGACTCGGGCGTCTGGGCGTCCGTCGGCGCCGCGCGGAGCCTCGGGCGGGATTACTTCTTCGATGGTTACCAGGACCACTTCACCTCTAGTTATCCCCCGCCCGAGACGGGGCCGGACGATCCGCTTCGCTACCGGTTCGACGGTCACTCCCGGGATAACGACAAGTTCACGGTGGGGACCTTCCAGGGGCGGCTCTGGCTGAAGTCGTTCTCGGCGCAGTGGTACCTGAACTCCCGCGACAAGACGGTCCCCAACGGCGTCGCGACGACGCAGCTCGGCGTCGACAAGACGTACTACAAGGACACCCGTGGGTTCCTCGAGCTCTCGCTCTCGCCGCGCTTCGGGGACAAGCTCGCGACGCTGACCCGCGCGAGCATCAACCTGTACCAGTTCAGAGACAGGCTCTGGTACTACGCGCCGTTTGCCGCGAAGGGCATGAGCGAGGTCTATGACAAGGAGAAGTTCGACGACGTCTGGTTGCTCGCGGAGCAACGGGTCGAGTTCAGTCCGATCCCGCAGCTGAAGATCACCGCGGGCGCCGAGGCGCAGCTGCACTTCACCGCCGCGCAGCAGGGCGTCAACAGGGCCTGCGACGGCACGCCCACCGGTTGCTCTACCTTCGTCTACCTCCCGCTGAGCGACGATCCTGCGAAGCAACTTGATACGACCGCTCTCGACAAGCACCCTTACCGGATCTTCGCGGCGTATGCGCTCGTCGACATCACGCCGTCGGAGCGGCTCCGCATCTCGGCTGGCTCCCGCTTCGACTACTACTCGACGCTGGAGGATGCGACGCCCGTCCCGAGCCCGAGGATCGCGCTCATCGTCAAGCCGTACGAGCAGGGCAACCTGAAGATCACCGGCGGCCGCGCGTTCCGCGCGCCCTCCATCCAGGAGCTGTTCTACGGGTACGCTCTTCCTCCGAATCCGCTGGTGGCGAATGACACTCCGCACGTGACCTACAGGCCCTCGCCGGATCTCCGACCCGAGAACGTCTGGTCGGGCGAGGTCGAGTTCACCCACCGGCTCTCCTCCACGGTCTCCGCGCTCGGCGCGGCGTACGTGAACCACCTGAGCAACCTGATCTTCCAGGAGGGGAGCAATATTCCAGACGACCCGACCGACTACAACAACACCGATGTTCCGATCTTGGTCGTCGGTGGCGAGGCCGAGCTGCGCCGCGAGTGGCGTCAGGGGTGGATGGCGTCGCTCTCGTACTCCTATGCGAAGGCGCGGTACCTGGAGGACAGCGGCGTCAACAAGCTGCGCAACGTCCCGAACTCGCCGGAGCACATGGCGTCGGCCCGCGGCGCGGCCCCGCTCTTCGGCAAGGCGGTCGTCCTGGCGTCGCGCTTGACGGTCGAGGCGCCGCGGTACGACCGCAATATCAAGGAGGACCCCGCGCTTCCTCCTCAGACCCAGACCGAGCCGGCCGTGATCTGGGACATCGTCGTCTCCGGGCAGCTGGACGTCGGCAACCTCCGGTACAACGTCGGCGTCTACAACGTCGGCGACTGGCGCTGGACGGCGCCGACGGCCGCGCAGTACACCATCGCGAAGTTCCCGCAGAGCGGCCGTACGTTCCTCGCCTCGCTCAACATGAGCCTCTGAGCAGCGCCGGCGCTGGTGCCTGCCAGCGTCGCAGAGCGCCCCTCCCCGTTCGGCGGAGGGGCGCTGTCCTTTTGTCCCCCCGAGCTCGCCCAGCGGCCCGCCGCCGAGTGACACGCACCGTCAGGCGACGCGCACCGTCGGGCGGCCCGCCGCCAAGTGGCACGCACCGTCAGGCGCCGCGCACCGTCAGGCGCCGCGCACCGTCAGGCGCCGCGCACCGTCAGGCGGCCTCACGCTCGCCGATGCGCTCCAGCGCAGATGCGCCTCGATTCATGGACAAACGAAGGCCCCCGCGGCGGGGGGGTCGTCGCGCGGGGTGGGAGATGGGCTGATGTTTGAGCCCGAGTGGCGTCCTGTCTCCGTCGTGCGGCGCACGACGGGGACAGGACGCCCCAGGCGAGCTCAGCCCATCCCCCGCCCCGCGCGACGACCGCCCGCTCCGGGGGCCGGACAGCTCGGGACGACCTGGAAGCCTACGAGACCCGCAGAAGCCCCGTCACTTGTTGTACGGCCGCTGCGCCGGCTTGGGGCTGAACATCGTACACAGGATCGTGTCGTAGAACTTCCCCTGGAAGAAGTAGTTCTCCCGGAGGTACCCTTCTCGCTGGAAGCCGACCCGCTCCGCGACCCGGAGCGACGGCCCGTGCTCGGGGTCGATGCCCGCCTCGATGGTGTGCAGGTCGAGCTGCTCGAACCCGAACCGCACGACCGCGCGCAGCGCCTCCGTCATGTACCCCTTGCCGCTGGCCGTCTTCGCCTGCTCGTACGTGATCTCGGCGCGGTAGTGCGGCGTCAGGAAGCGGAAGAACCCGGCGGCGCCGATCAGGTGGTCCGACCCCCGGACGCTGATGCCCCATCGCAGCTGCGACCCCTCCTGGTGCGCGCGCTTGAGCATGCCGATCATCTTCCTTGTGTCGGCGACCGTCTTGTGGACGGGAGCGCCCCACAGCCTCAACCATTCATCGTCGGAGCAGACGGAGAACAGGGCTTCAGCGTCGGATTCCACGATCTCACGCAGGATCAGGCGCTCTGTCTCGAGTCGAGGATGAACAGCGAACGGAAGGTCGAGAGGGCTACTCATCAGGGGCTTCTCCCAGGTATAACGCCCAGCCTATCATCGTTCCGCGGCGCTCCGCGCAGCAATCTGGCGTGCGCGCGAGCGGATTGTGTCCGCCGCGCGTGCTGACGCGCCGCGCATCGCGCCTCACACGAGGTCGCGCTCCGCCTCACATCGGGAGTGTCCAGGGGAGAGCCAGCGCGCCGCCGGCCACGCAGGGTCAGACAGGCGACTTCACGGCAGGTGCGTGTCTGTCCACGTGGGCCACGTGGGCAGAGGTGCCTCCCTGAGCCCGCGGTCGCGCGCCGCGCCACCATCGATGGTGACGCCACGATGGCGTCACTGTGACTTCACTTCCGTCCAGACCTCGTCAAACACCTTCGCCGCCTCGCCGAGATCGCGGTGGTGCTCCAGGCGATCCGCCACCTCCTTCGTCGGGTAGATGAGCGTGTTCGTGCGATCGGCGTCCGGCAGCTTCCCTTGTGCCGCGGCGTTGGGCGTCGCGTACTTCGTGTACATCGAGAGCTGCGCGCCGCCCTCCGGCGTGAGCACGTGATTGATGAACTTGTGGGCCAGCTCGGGGTGAGGCGCCTTCGCCGCGATCGTCATCACGTCGACCCAGATGACCGAGCCTTCCTTGGGGATCACGAACGCGAGGCGCTCCTTGTCCTGCTCGATCTGCTTCTGCGCGTCCCCGTTCCAGACGACCGCCATGTCCACGGAGCCCGCCCTGACGTCCTCCATGGCGCCCACGCCGCCCTTGAAGCCGAGGCACTTCGGCTGCTTCTTCACTTCCTTGAGGACGCGCCCGGCCTCCCGGATCTCGTTGGCGTTCGTGGTGTTGCTCGAGTACCCCTTGTACTTGAGCACCGAGCCGAGCATGTCCCGCTGCTCGTCGAGCAGCACGAACGTCCCCGCCAGCTTCTGCGGATCGAGCAGCACCGACCAGGAAGGGTCGAGGTTGGGCAGCTTCTTCTTGTTGTAGACGATGCCGACGGTGCCCCACTGGTACGGCACGCCGTGCTTGTTGCCGTCGTCGAACCCGGGCCCGGCGAACCGCGACTCGAGGTTCTTGAGGTTCGGGATCTGCGCGTGATCCAGCGCCCTGACCAGGCCGCGCCGCACCATCCTGGGCAGGATCTGGCTGGCCATGATCACGACGTCGTACTGGCTGTCAGCGCCCGCGTACGCCAGCTTGCTCTCCATCTCCTCGGTGGAGTCGTACCGGGTCAGGCGCACCTGTGCCTTGGTCTGCGCCTCGAACTCCTTGATGATCTTCTCGTCGATGTAATCTGGGAAGATCAGCAAGTTCAGCTCGCCTGTTTCGGCGGGCGCGGCTGGTTTGGCGCCGGCGGCCGGCTCCTGCCCCGGAGCCGGGGACTCCTTCTTGCCGCAAGCCATAAGCGAAAGGACCCCCAGCAGCAGCGAAGCAAGCACCAGGGGTCTACGTCGGTATTGCATTAGTCCGTCCTTTCTCCTTCTTGTTCAAGGCATCTCGCGGGGACGCGGCATGACTGGACGTTCTTCGCACTAGTTGAACAATGATTTGACAGGACCAGTCGAGTGGACGATTCGTCGCGCGAGCAGCGTGACCACGAAGTGGTGGAACGCGGCCGCCAGCTCCGGCGCCTCGTCGGTGAGCCGCCGCAGCGCCTCCTCCGAGAGCCTGTAGAGCGTGGCCTGGCGGCTCGCGGTCACGGTCGCAGAGCGCTTCTCGCCCATGTACAGCCCGGACTCGCCGACCACGGAGCCCGGCCCCATGGTGCGGAGCCGCTTGATCTTCTTCCCGTCGATCTCGAGCCACGCCGTCAGCTCACCGCTCTCGATGAGGTAGAGGTCCTTGGAGACGTCGCCCTGCCGGAACAGGTCGAACCCCGCCGGGGCCTCGACGCGCTCCAGGTAGCCCAGGAAGCGCAGCATGTCTTCCCTGCCGTTGAAGACGTCCTGGAGGTCGTAGAAGAGCATGGGCGGCGGCAGCATGCTCGGGGGCGCCTCCTGGATGATCTCGTTCTCACACGCCTCCAGGCCGCGGTCCAGATCCGGGTAGATCCGGCACACGTCGTCGTTCTCGATCACGACCTCGCCGCGCTCGAGGTGGTTCCTGATGTCCGCCGGGACCTCGGTGAGGATGAGCCTCACGCCGTTCGCCTTCGCGAGGCGGCGGAGCCGGAGGAAGCTGGCGATGGCCGAGGAGTCGAGCCCGTTGACGTGCCGGAAGTCGAGGAGCAGGTACCGAATCTCCGCGTCCGTGCTCTGGATGCGCTGCTGAGCGCTGGTGAGGAGGTTGTAAGCCGTACCGAAGAACACATAGCCCTGGAGCTGGAGGATGTACAGCTGCTTGGCGCGCTCCATCAGCGTCATCTCCTCGCCGTCGCTGCGGGCCACGTTGCTGCGGAGGTGCACGCCGGAGATGGCGTTGCGGATAACCTCGATGCGGCTGTAGCTGAGCGCGAACAGGATGAGCGAGACGCCGAGCCCCACGGCCACGCCGAGGAGGAAGCCCCAGACCGCGACGACGAGGAGGATGACCACCACGACGAGGTACTCGGTCCGGCGCAGCCGGAAATAGCCCTCGTACAGCGTGTTGATCAGGAAGTGGAAGCCGAGGTACGCGATGAGCCCCCCGAGCACCGGGCGCGGGTAATAGCTGATCGCGTCGGCGCCGATGATCAGCACGAGCGCGCTGACCGACGCCGCGAAGAGGCCGGCGAGCCGGGTGTTCGCGCCGGTCTTGAAGTTCATCGACGACTCGGGCATCGACATGTACCCGACGACGCACCCGAACATGCTCCCGACGATGTTCGCGACGCCGGTGGCCCTGAGCTCCCGATCGAGGTCGATCTCCTGCTCGGTGGCGAGCTCCACGCCGGACGCGCTCAGGAGCACGGTGATGGCCGCCATGACGGTCACCGCCACCATGTTGCCGCCGCTGTCGAACAGGACGGGCCAGTTCACCTTCTGGAGATCCGAGGCCTGCACCGGCGGCCAGAGCCCCTCGCGCGGGAACGGCCCGAGGAGCCACCCGTCCGCGAACGCCTGCGTCACGCTCGAGCCGGCGAGGGTGAGCATGAGGTAGAAGACGCCGGTCGACCCGACGAGCAGGATCGGCAGGAGCAAGAGGTTCGTGTAGCGCCGGAGGAGCGCCACGAGCAGCAGGCCGAACAGGAGGCCGGTGAGGACCTTGTCGAGCGAGCTCGCGAACAGCTCCGGCAGCATCGGCAGCGTGGCCGGCTTGCCGGACATGACCGAGAGCGACCCCTGGACGAGCAGCCAGCCGGCGCCGGCGAGGAAGCCGCCGGCCACCGGGTAGGGGATGAAGCGGACCAGCACCCCGAGGCGGAGGATGCCGAGCAGCAGGAAGAAGCCGCCGGCGACGACCGACGTGAGCGCGATCGCGACGATCACCGTCGGGAACGCGTCGGCGTTCGGGTCGACCTTGTGGACGCCGGCCGCGATGGCCGAGGCCATCGAGGCGAAGATGACGGCGGCGTCCTCCTGCGGCGCGGCGATGACGGGGCGGAAGGAGCTGAGGAGGGCGACGATCACCCCGACGATCACGGAGCTGACGAGGAAGATGCCGATCCCCTTCGACAGCCGGTCCGCGAAGTCGTGCGTGAACACGAGCGCCGCCAGCGAGATGTCGAAGGTGACGACCAGCGTCCCCGAGACCGCGGCGGCCAGGGCCGCCTGGACCAGCTTGAGCCGCTTCGCCGACCCGCGCTGCTCCTCACGCGCCGGCTCCGCAACGTCCCCTGCTTCCTGCTGTGTCATGCTCTTGAGAGACCTCTCGGACGATGTGGCGAAATCCGCGCCGCGCTAGGCTCGAGGGGCGCTAGCGTCGACCCGCAGGCGAGCCGAGCATAGCGATTCTGCAGCCGGGCAGGTATGCGGCAGCGAGGGTCGCGACGACGATGGTGGCGGCGTGGCGGGCGGGGGGCGCCGTGGCCCCCCGCCCCGGCTCAAGAGGCGCCCAGCTCACGCTCGATCGCCGCGGCCTGCTCCTGCAGGGCCTCGGCCTCGCCGAGGTGGCCGCTCAGCCGGTGCAGCTTCGCGAACTCCGCGAGGAGCCTCGCCTCCTCGCGCCGGTTGCCGATCTGCCGCTCGATGGCGATCGCGCGCGAGTAGAGCGTGCGGGCGGCGTCGTACCGGCCCTGGACGGCGTAGGCCATCCCGAGGCTCGCGAGCGTGAGCCCCTCGGCCGGGAGGTTGCCCGCCTCACGCGCGGCGCGCAGCCCCTCCTCCCAGTACGTGCGCGCGTCGTCCGGCTGCTGCATCGCCCAGTGCGTGCGGCCGAGGCCGAGGAAGCCGAGCGACTCGGACGCGCGATCGCCGAGCTTCTGCGCGTCGGTGAGCACGCGGATGTGCTCCTGCCGCGCCTCCTGGTACCGGCCCCGCGCCTCGAGGACGTCTCGGGCGAACTCGTAGCGCACGACGACGCTCTCGGGGGTCGGCTCCGGCGAGAGCTTGAAGTAGACGCGGTAGAGGCGCGTCGCCTCCTCGTGGGCGTAGCGCGCCGCCGCCTTGCGGGCGCCCGCGAGGAAGTAGCGGCGCGCGTGATCGACCTTGCCCGCGCGGCGCCAGTGCCGGCCGAGCGCCACGAGCTGGTCCTCGAGGTCGTCGCCGTACAGGCTCTCGATCGCCTCGGCGGCGAGCCGGTGGAGCTCCTGCAGGCGCGCGCGCGACTGCATCTCGTAGGCCGCGTTGCGGAGGAGCGCGTTGCTGAACTGGAAGCGCCGCTCCGTCATCTGCGACCAGATGCACTGCGCCTCGCCGATGCGCACGTGCTCCTCGAGCACGGAGGCGTCGGGGAGCATCAGCGCGAGCACGCGCAGGTCGAACTCGCGCCCGAGGACCGCCGCGGCGACGATCGTCTGCTTCACCTTCGCGTCGAGCCGGTCGAGCCGCGAGATGAGCAGGCTGTTCACGTTCTTCGGCGGCATGAACGTGTTCGAGATCGAGATGGAGCTCGAGCTCGAGCCGTAGCGCCCGTCCTCGAGCCAGTAGGCGAGGATCTCCTGCGCGAAGAACGGGTTGCCGCCCGCGGTCTCGCAGAGGAGCGTCGCGAGCATGTCCGGCATCGGGCCGCCGAAGAACGGGACCGCGAGCGCGAGCAGCTGCTCGCGCGGCAGCGGCTTCAGCTCGATCACCTTCTCGGAGATGCCCGGGTCGAGCGGGATGCGCACCGGCGTGCCGTCGTCCTTGCGCCGCGTCGTGCAGATGATCGCGATGGGCAGCCCCCGGCACGCGCGCGCGATCACGCGCACCGCCTCGAGCGAGTCCTCGTCGGCCCAGTGCGCGTCCTCGAGGTGCAGGATCACCGGCTGGAGCGACGCCTCGGCGAGGAAGACGAAGGACAGCGCCGAGAGCGTGCTCGTGTACCGCAGCTTCGGGTGCAGGCGCTCGTACGGCGAGTCCTCCCAGCGGATGCCGATGAGCGCGGCGAACACCGAGCGCGCGCGGTCGAGCTCGCGCTTCAGCGCGCTCTGGCTCTCGGGCAGCCGCTCGAGGAGGTACTCGAACGCGTCGTCGAAGTTCGTGAGCTTCTCTTCCTTGCCGAGCGCGGAGGACTCCCAGAAGTACTCCTTCAGCGCGAACTCGAACGCGTTCAGCGAGCTCTGGAGCGTCTGGTCGCAGCGCGCGTCGATCCACAGGAAGGGCCGATCGCTCTGGTGCTCCTCGCACCGGTGGCGGAAGCGCTGCACGAGGTAGCTCTTCCCGAGCCCCGGCTCGCCGTCGATGTAGATGATCCCGGCCGGCTTGCCCTCGAAGATCGGCCCGACGTAGCGCGCGAGCTGCTCGATCTCCGCCTCGCGCCCGATGAGGCCGAGGTCGTAGAACTCCTTCTGGACCGAGATGCGGCGGCGCTCGAGCGAGTAGACGAGGATGGGCAGGTCGAAGCCCTTGAACCGGAAGATGTTCTCCGTCGTCCACTGGTAGCTCGTCTCGCCGGCGCGGAAGACCTGCTCGTCGGCCCAGATCGCCGACCAGGGGGCCTTCGCGACGAGGCGCGCGGCGAGGTTCGTCGCGCGGCCGATGCACGCGAACTCGTGCCGCTCGGTGCCGCCGTTGAAGCCGGCGTAGCGGACGTCGCGCGTGATCCCCGCGCGGAGGCGCATCTGCCGGAGGCCGCGCTTCTTCAGCTCGAGGGCGAAGTCGAGCGCGCGATCGTTGTCGTTCTCGTGCGTGATCGGCGCGCCGAAGTGGATCAGCGCGGCGATGCCGAGATCGCCCGCGTCGATGCCGGTGAAGGTGCCGCCGTAGAGCTCCGAGAGCTCGTGCAGGAGGCGCGTGAGCTCGGCGAAGCTCGGGATCTGCTCGAACGAGAGGAAGACGCTCGTGACGTTGCGGAACTCGCCCTCCGGCGGCATGTCCGCGACGCCCCTCGCCACGAACGCGGCGCCGTCGCCGCGCGGCGGGTTGCGCGGGACCTGCGGCAGCCGGGGCGCGGGCACGTCGCCGAGCTTGTAGACGCCCTCGCCGTGGTACTTCGCGCTCGCGGGCGGGATGCGATCGCAGAGCGCGCGGTCGAGGAGGATGTCCCCCTTCTGCGCCTGCCGCTCGATCGCGACGCACGCGGCGAGCGCCTGCCCGTGGAAGTGGTAGTACGCGCGCTCCGGGGAGATGCGGACGATGCCCCACTCGACCGAGCCCCACGCGAGCCCCATCCGGAACGAGAACGGGAAGCTGCCGAAGGGCGTGTCGCGCTCGGGGTGCTCGGCGAAGAGATCGCGCATCGAGAGCGCCGCGCCGAGCACGTACTCGGCGACCTTGCGGTCGGGCGTGTCCTGGAACAGCGCCGTGAACGCGTCGCCCGCGAAGTTCGTGATGAAGCCTCCGGCGTGGTGGACCGCGGCGATGAGCGGGTCGAAGTAGTACCGGAGCGTGCCCGCGAGCGTCTCCGCGCCCGCGCGCCCGTGCTGCATCAGCTTCTCCGTGAGCTCGGTGAAGCCGGGGATGTCGATCATCAACACCGCCCCCGTGAAGCTGCCCTCGGTGTTGCCGAGAGCGTCTTGCTGGATGATGAAGTCGGGGACGAGCGGGTTCATTTCCTTGCTCCTCAGCAACGGATCCCGCTTGGAATCGGCCTGGGAAGCGCGTCTGCGGGACGCAGAGCCTGGAGTCTACTGCCGGCGGGAACAGATGAATACCGGGATCTTCGATCGACGGCGACGACGCTGCGGCTGCCGCTGCCTACCCGCGCGGGGCCGACCCGGCGAGCGTGCGCCCGTTCCGCAGAGCGCAGCACACCGGCGCCTCGCGGGCGGCGCCCGGCCGCGGAGAGCCTGGAATTTGGCGCCTCCGCGTCGGCTGGGACATCCGCCCGGAGCGGTCGCGCGGCGAGGACAGACGGGGAGACGACGAGCAGGCGTGCGGGGCGCTTTCGGGTCATCGCTCGATTTGAATGTCCAGCGGCCGGGGAGACGGAGCAGCAGGGGGCGGCGCGTCGGGCGTCGGCGTGGGCCTCGCGGCGGGCCGCCCGGAGTAGGGCCGCGGCGCCGGGGCGACGGGGGGCGGCGGGGTGGGCGCGGCCGGCGAGCTCGTCGGCGCGGCCGCGCGCTTCGTGAGCGTGGCGACCAGGCGAACCGACTGATCCGACGGGCCCTGGACGATCGAGTACGGCTCGTACCCCTCCTGCCGGACAGTCAGCCGGCGGGGGTTGGCGCGCACCGAGCTGTTCGAGATCGAGAGCTGGAGCGGCGTGGTCCCGAGGGGCTTGCCGTCTTCGAGGACCTCGGCGCCGGAGGGCATGGACTCGACCATCAGCACGAACGTCCCGACGTCGGCCGGCGGCGGGGCCGGGGCGACCTGCGGCTTCTCCGGCTGGGCCGGGGCCGGCGGCGGCTCGCTCGGGCGCATCTGCGACATCGCGACCCCGATGCCCGCGACGGCGAGGACGCCGACGGCGACGAGCACGAGGCCCTTGCGGCCCTGCGGCGCCGCGTCGGCCGGGCGCGAGGCGGCGCCGAGCGACGCGTCGTCCACCTGCGAGGCCGCGCCGCCGGACGACGACGGCGGCGACGGGCTCGCGGGGATCGCGGTCATCACGCGCACGGGCGGCATCGGCGTCGGCATCCTGCCGGTGCCGGTGGAGTCCATGGTGACGAGGCCCGTCGAGCCGAACGCCGGGGACAGGCCCATCGCCTGCGCGCACTCGCCGAGGCCGCGGATGAAGGCCTCCATGTTGGCCGGGCGGCCCTCCGGATCCTTCGACAGGCAGCGCAGCACGAACGCCTCGAGCGGCTCGGGCACGTCGGCCTCGGGGTTGCGCTCGCGCATCCGCGGGACGGGCTGCTGCAGGTGGGCGATCAGGATCTGGACCGAGTTCTGCGCCTCGAACGGGACCTTCCCGCAGAGCATCTGATACACGATGACGCCGAGCGAGTAGACGTCCGTCCGGAGATCGACCTTGCCGTGCGAGATCTGCTCGGGCGACATGAAGCGCGGCGAGCCGAGGAACGAGCCCTGCTGCGTGAGCTCCTCCGAGTCGTCCGCGAGCACCTTGACGAGGCCGAAGTCGAGGATCTTGACGAGCTCCCCGGTGTCCTCGCCGGGGACGAGCATGACGTTCGACGGCTTCAGGTCGCGGTGCACCACCCCGTGCTTGTGCGCCTCGCGGAGCCCGCGCGCGATCTGCCGGGCGACGCCCATCGCGTCGGGCGCCGACAGGCGGCCGGCCTTGCGCAGCCGCCGGAAGAGCGTCTCGCCCTCGAGGAACTCCATGGCCATGAAGTACCGCTCGGGCTCCATGTTCTCGACTCGGCCGTAGTCGAAGACCGTGACGATGTTCGGGTGCTGGAGCCGGGCGAGGATGCTCGCCTCGAGGAAGAAGCGCTTATGAAAGTTGGGGTCGATTTGATTGGATGAGTTCGTCGGCGTCAGGACCTTGATCGCGACCTGGCGCTCGAGGGCGATCTGCTCTCCGCGATAGATGACGCCCATGCCGCCCGTCGCGAGCAGGGAGTGGATCTTGAACTTCTGATTCAAGACCTTTCCCAGCAGCGGGTCGGACTCTCCGCTGGCCGAGGCACCGTCCGAAAGCTTCTCCGCCGTGCTCATGGCCTCTGTCTCTTTCCCCTTCCCATCCCGCTGGCCCCCACTGCTGGCACTCGGGGAAAGCGTACCCCGTGCCCGTCCCGCGCCGCCCTACGTTCGGCTGACGTTCGACCTATGCGCGACTTACGTGCTGCTTACGTTCTGGCTTGCGTGCTGGTGTCCGTTCTGGCGCAAATTCTGGGACCTGCCTTCGCTGCGGTACCGCCCGCGCTCGTCGGCTTGGCTTCCGGACCGGCTGCGGCACGTTTGAGCTCAGCCTACCGTAAGCTGCGAGCCGATCCAACCCAGCTGCTGAAGATGACATTCGTTGGCTACCCGACCACACGCTGTGGGCGGGCGCCCCCGGCCGGGACGCTGGGTCCCTGAACGAGCTTGCTGCATGGGCGGATGTACCCGTACTCTGACCGGGTCCCCGATGCCGCCGCAGCACTTCATCCGATGCCAGGCGTGCGGGTTGCCGCACCCGTCGGACACCGAGAGGTGCCCGGTGCACGGCACGGCGCTCACGCCGAGCGTCGCCCCGCCCTCCTCGACGCGGGTGCCGCCGACGAGCAGGGGCGAGTCGCTCTGGCCGGTGGACGGCCCGCTGCCGCCCGACATCGATCCAGATCAGCCCCGGCCGACGAAGGAGGCCCCGCTCGTCGGCCGGCTGCTGCACGATCGCTACCGCATCCTCGGCGTCATCGCCAAGGGCGGGATGGGGATGGTCTACGACGCGATCCACATCGGCCTGCGGCGCCGGGTCGCGATCAAGACGCTCCGCGCCCAGTACGCGCAGAGCAAGACGGCGATCGCCCGCTTCCACAACGAGGCGGCCGTCGCCGGCCGCTTCGGCCACCCGAACATCGTCGAGGTCTACGACCTCGGCGTGCTCGAGGACGGCACGCCCTACCTCGTGATGGAGCGGCTCGAGGGCGAGACCATCACCGAGCGGCTCGGGCGCGAGCGCCCGATGCCCATCCCCGTCGTGCTGGACGTGGCGGTCCAGGTCCTGAGCGCGCTCGTCGTCACGCACAACGAGGGCATCCTCCACCGCGATCTCAAGCCGGACAACATCTGCCTCGTCGGCGGCGATCGCGGCCCGCTCACCGTGAAGGTGCTCGACTTCGGCGTCGCCGAGGCGTTCAACACCGGGTCCGCGGCGTCGATCCTGGTCTCGACCGGCGCCGCGGGGAGCCACTCGGTGGCCGGCACGCCCGCCTTCATGGCGCCGGAGCAGGCCCAGGGCGTCCGCGATCTCGACGCGCGCGCGGACCTCTACTCGGTGGGCATGCTGCTCTACGTGATGCTCACCGGGCAGCTGCCGTTCAAGGCGCCGACGCCGGCGGCGCTGCTCGCCGAGATCCAGCGCGTCAAGCCTATCCGCCCGCGCATGCTGCGGCCGGAGGTGCCGCACTCGCTCGACGTCGCGACGATGCGCGCGCTCGCGCTCGACCGCGACGAGCGCTTCCCGAGCGCGGCCTCGATGATGGACGCGCTCGAGCAGGTGCAGATCGAGGCGGCGATCGGCGGCGGCGCGCCGACCGAGCCGGCGGGCGAGCCGGTCGATCCGGACTCGGAGAAGGTGGAGTACTTCTACCGGAAGAGCGTGCTCCCGCCGCCCATGGAAGACTGAGCGGCGATCATGCGAGCCGTCGTCATCCGCGAGCCGGGCGGTCCCGAGGTCCTCGAGGTGCGCGAGGTGGACGCGCCCGACGTGCCCGAGGGGCACGTGCGCGTCGCCGTCCGCTTCGCCGGCGTGAACCGCGCCGATCTGCTGCAGCGGCTCGGCATGTACCCGGCGCCGCCCGGCGCGCCGCCCGACGTGCCGGGGCTCGAGTACGCCGGCGTCGTCGAGGCCGCGGGCAAGGGCGCGCGCCGCTTCGCGCCCGGCGATCGCGTCTTCGGCCTGGTCCCGGGCGGCGCCTACGCCGAGCGGATCGTCGCCCACGAGCGCGAGGTCGCGCCGGTGCCGGACGGGCTCTCCGACGAGGAGGCGGCGGCGGTCCCCGAGGCGTTCGTCACCGCCTACGACGCGCTCGTCACGCGCGCGCGGCTCGCCCCCGGCGAGCGCGTGCTCGTGCACGCGGCCGGCAGCGGCGTGGGCACGGCCGGCCTCCAGATCGCCCGCGCGCTCGGGTGCTTCGTCGTGGGGACGTCGCGCACGCAGGACAAGCTGGACCGCTGCCGGGAGCTCGGGCTCGACGCCGGGGTCGCGGCGCCGGGCGGGAAGTTCGCCGACGAGGTGCTGAAGGCGACGCGCGGCGCGGGCGTCGACGTGGTGCTCGACCTCGTCGGCGGCGCGTACGTCGCCGAGGACCTGAAGGCGTGCGCGCCCCGGGCGCGCATCGCGCTCGTCGGGCTGACGGCCGGCGCGTCCGCGGAGCTCGACCTGCGCGAGCTCCTGCGCAAGCGCGTCGAGCTCATCGGCACCGTGCTCCGCTCGCGCCCGCTCGAGGAGAAGATCGCGGCGGCCCAGGCGCTCGAGCGGAACATCTCCCCGTGGCTCGCGCGCCGCGCCGTGCGGCCCGTCGTCGACCGGGTCTTCTCGATCGACGATGCCGCCGCGGCGCACATTTACATGGCCAGCAACGCGTCGTTCGGGAAGGTGCTGCTCCGCATCGGCGCGTGAGCGCGCGGGCGCCGCGTCACCCGCCGGGGCCGAGCAGCTTCGCGAGCGCGCCGGCCTCGGCGTCGTGCGCGTCGGCCTCGTCGGCCGGCGTCCACGACATGTCGAGCTCGAGCCGGTACGAGCCCTCGAACGCGTGCGGCGGCGCGCCGCCCCACTCCTCGGGCGAGAGCATCGAGAGGTAGCGGACGCCGTCGCCGCGCCGGTAGAGGTGGTAGACGTGGCCGGGCCGCTTCTTGAAGTTGCACGCCGCGCGGTGGAGCTCGCTGTCGCGCTGCGCCGCCTCGAGGACCTGCCGCGCCTGCTCCTGCAGCGACCGGATCTGCCGGGCAATCTGCGCGAGCTTGCCGCCGGTGACCGCGCCGAGCAGCGCGTCGGCCTGCTGGATCTCGCGCGCCACGTCGACGAGCTCGTGCGGCGCGGAGAGCCGGCTCAGGGGGTACGGCGAGGTGCGGGCGGGCCCCTCGTGGCGGCCGCCGCCGTGCTTCGTGAAACCGTCGTCGCTCATGCGGAGACCCCGAGCTTAGTGCAGCGCGCCCCCGCGCGCCGCAGCGGCGCCGTCACGGGTCGGGGCAGCCGTCCTCGTCCTCGACGCCGTCCTCGTCTTCCTTCTGCGTCGGGCAGCGGTCCTCGTCGTCGAAGACGCCGTCCTCGTCGTTGTCCCCCTCGGGGCAGCCGTCCTCGTCCTGGAAGCCGTCGCGATCCTCCGCGAGCTCGCCGCACTGGTCGGCCTTGTCGTCCACGCCGTCGCCGTCGGCGTCGTGGACGCGCGGGGTCCACGCGACCGAGAGGACGGCGCGCAGCGGCGAGGTGCCGACGCCGCCGACGAGCGCGGTGCCGACGCCGCCCAGGAACGAGACGTCGCCGAGCGCGTAGCGCGCCGAGAGGGCGAGCTCCAGCGCGGCCGTCTCCTGGTTCTCGAACGGCGCGATCGGCGAGAGCGGCAGGTGCCCGTACGCCTCCAGGAAGAACGTGGCGCGCCCCTCCGGGTCGATGCCCAGGATCTGCGGCCGGAACGAGAGGCCCAGGCCGAAGGGGAGCTCGTGGCCGAACACCGTGGGGCACGGGTCCCCCGCGGCGGTGGCCGGCGTCGCCCGGCACCCGAAGCGGGCCTCGTCGGCGCGCAGCTTGAGCCCGGCCGCGAGGTGCGCGCCGAACGCGATCAGGCGGTACTCGGCGAGGAGCCTGAGCTCGTTCGTGACGCTCCCCTCGCCCACGAACGACGCCTCGTCGCCCGTCGGCAGCGTGAAGCGCTCGTGCAGCGCGAGCGCGAGCCCCCCGAGCTCGCCGGCGGTGGGCTGCACCAGCGTGAGCTTGCCGACGAGGCCGAGATCGCCGAGCGCCTGCGCCGGGACCCACGTGTCGCCGAGCACCCGCGTGGCGTCGGACGTGGGCTCGTCCCCGGACTGGTAGAGGACCACCGGCAGCGTGAGCCCCACGAGCAGGCGCCGCGCGATGCCGACGCCGGCCGCGAAGTCCGCGCTGACCTGGTGGCGGAGGACGTCGAAGCGGGCCTCGCTCGAGGACGGATGGCGGAGGACGATGGGGCGGTAGGCGTAGGAGGCCCAGAGGCTCGCGCTCCACTCGCCCGTGTCCGGGGTGGCGGCGGGCTCCGAGTAGACGCCGGACCCGGGGTCGATCGAGGCGCGGAACCCGCGGAGGTCCGCCGACGGCTGGGCGGCGGCGGCCGAGGCCACGGAGACGGCGAGCAGCGAGGACAGGGCGATGGCGCTCGGTCGCATGGCCGGAGGAGACTAGACCAGCGCCGGGGAAAGTGGGGCCCGAGTCGCCCGCCGCGCGCGGCCGGCGCGCCCCGCCCGCGCGGCGGGCGACAACAGAGCGGCGGGCGGCGTCCCCCGAAACATCGCGTTCCGCCGCGGGTTGTGCGATAGCGGGGGCATGGACTCCATCCGGATCCGGGGCGGCAAGCCGCTCTCCGGCAAGATCCGCATCAGCGGCGCGAAGAACGCGGCGCTGCCGATCCTCTGCGCGACGCTGCTCTCGGACGGCGAGAGCCTGCTCCGCAACGTGCCCGCGCTCCGCGACATCGACACGACCTCCGCGCTGCTCCGGTTCCTCGGCCGCAACGTCGAGGTCGCGGCCCCGCTCGTCAAGGTCGGCGCCGGCGACAACGTGCGGCCCGAGGCCCCGTACGAGCTCGTCAAGCAGATGCGCGCGAGCGTGATGGTCCTCGGCCCGCTGCTCGCGCGCTTCGGCCGCGCCAAGGTGTCGCTCCCCGGCGGCTGCCAGATCGGCACGCGCCCGGTCGACCAGCACCTCAAGGGGCTCGAGGCGCTCGGCGCGACGATCCGGCTGTCGCGCGGCTACATCGTCGCGGAGTGCAAGCGGCTGCGCGGCGCCGAGGTCGTGTTCGATCTGCCGACGGTGACCGGCACCGAGAACCTGATGATGGCCGCCGCGCTCGCGAAGGGCCGCACCACGCTGGTGAACTGCGCCCGCGAGCCCGAGGTCGAGGAGCTCGGCCGGGTGCTCAACAAGATGGGCGCGCGCGTGAGCGGCGCCGGCACGGACGTCATCCACATCGAGGGCGCCGACGAGCTCGAGCCGTTCGACCACGCGATCATCTCGGATCGGATCGAGGCCGGCACGTACATGGTCGCGGCGGCCGCCGCCGGCGGCGACGTGCTGATCGAGAACGCGCCGCTCGAGGACCTCGAGGCGGTCGCGGCCAAGCTCCGCCAGGCGGGCGTCGAGGTGGGCCGCGAGGGCGACTGCGTGCGCGTCCGCCGCGACGGCCGGCCGCTGCGCGCCGTCGACGTCACGACCGCGCCGCACCCCGGCTTCCCGACCGACATGCAGGCGCAGTTCATGGTCCTGATGTGCCTCGCGCAGGGCACGTCGCGCATCGTCGAGACCATCTTCGAGAACCGCTTCATGCACGTGCCCGAGCTCGCGCGCATGGGGGCGCACATCGACGTGGACGGCCACACGGCGCACGTCCACGGCGGCGCGCCGCTGTCGGGCGCGACCGTGATGGCGACGGATCTGCGCGCGAGCGCCTCGCTCGTCATCGCCGGCCTCGTGGCGACCGAGGGCGAGACCGAGGTGCTGCGCGTCTACCACCTGGACCGCGGCTACGAGTTCATGGAGCGCAAGCTCGCGCAGCTCGGCGCCGACACGGTGCGGGTCGAGGGGCGGGCCGGATGACCAAGCCGCTCACCATCGCCGTGCCCAAGGGGCGGATCCTGAAGGATCTGATCCCGCTCGTGCAGCGCGCTGGCCTCGACAGCACGCCGCTCCAGGAGAGCGATCGCCGCCTGGTCCGGCCCACGGCGGACGGCGCCTTCCGGTACGTGTTCCTGAAGCCCGACGACGTGCCGACCTACGTCGAGTACGGCGCCGCCGACCTCGGGGTCTCCGGCCGCGACACGCTCCTCGAGCGCCGCCACGATCTCTACACGCCGCTCGATCTCGGGATAGGCCGCTGCCGCCTCGTCGTGGCCGGGCCGGAGGGGACGCCGATCCCCGACCTGCCGCGCGTCGCCACGAAGTACCCGCGGATCGCCGGGGATCACTTCGCGAGCAAGGGCGTGGTGGCCGAGATCATCCCCGTCCACGGCTCCGTGGAGCTCGCGCCGCTCGTCGGCCTCTCCCACCTGATCGTCGATATCGTCGAGACGGGGGCCACGCTGCGCGAAAATCGCCTCGAGGTGCTCGAGACGGTCACCGAGGTGAGCACCCTTCTCATCGCGAACCGCGCGTCGTACAAGCTGCGAAGCGACGCCGTGCGCCCGCTTGTCGAGCGCCTGCGGGCGGCGACGGCCGGCGCGGCGCGGTGACCGCCGCGGGCGCGCCCGCCGCCGCTCGCGGACGAGGATGAGCCCGCCGCCCACCCGAGACACGAGAGAGAGGAGGCCCAGCTGCTACCGCTATTCGCCGCGCTCCCGGCCGACATCGACGCGTGGGTGGGCGGGGGGACGAGCATCGTCGCCGGCGTGCACCGCGATCCCCCGGGGGCCCTCCGCCTCGACGCCGTCGCCCAGGCCGAGGTCGGGCTGCGGCTCGCGACCGAGTCGCTGTATTTCCGGCTCGATCTCGACGTGCAGGCCGCCTCGGCGCCGCTCGGCCTGCCGGCGTTCGGCCTGCCGGCGTTCGTCTACCCCGCGTGGTCGCTGCCCGCGCCGGAGCTCAAGATCGGCCCGCCCGAGTGGGCGATGCTCCAGATCGGCCGCGAGGACTACCACCTCCGGCTGGGCATCGTCTCGCACGCGATTGGCATCGAGGACTGGGACAGCTGGACCAACTACTTCCCGACCTTCTCGACGATGATCAGCACGGTCCCCGGCCGGATGCTCGGCGTCGAGCCCGGGCTCGTCCTCGGCGAGGGATACGAGATCAACGTGTTCGGCGGCTTCGACCTCGACGTCGACGCGCCGACGTTCGGCGCCGGCCTGACCACGATGCAGGCGCTCTGGTCGACCTGGTCGGGCGTGGCGTTCTATCCGACGATCGATTTCTACTCGGCGGTCGTGGCCCTGGAGCTCTACCCGGCCGAGGCGCTGTCGGTGTCGATCGACGGCAGCGTCGGGCTCGTCGGCGCGGCGGACGAGGCCGGCGCGATCGAGCTCAAGCCGTGGGTGGGCGGCGAGGTCATCGCCAATGTCCTTCCGACGTTGCCAATCCATCCGCTCTTCCGAGTCCAGGCTCTCCACGAGCACGAGGGCGCGCTCTCTGCGTTCCTGTTCGCGCCCCAGCCGAGCGTCTCCGCGAGCGCCGGGCTCACCTTCACGCCGTTCGACGAGCTGAAGATCAGCCTCGAAGGCAAGGCCTCCAAGGTCGAGGACGACATCCTGCCCGGCCTCTTCGCCCTCGTGGCCCTCCGCCGGCCCGAGCCGCCCCCGTACGCCGCCAAGTGACGAGACGACGGCAGCGGCGCTGCGGCGCGGGACGCCGTCGCCGTCAGCGCGCCGTCAGCGCCCGTGGCCGCGCGCCTGACAGCGACGGAGGCAGACGGCGTCGAGCGCCGCGGCGTCGCACTTTTCCATCGATGCGGCGGCCGGCGCGAAACACTCGAAACGGAGCGAGCGCGCAACCACGTCACCATGTAATCACGTAACCACCGCAGGCGACCCTGTTTTTCGCGCCTTGCGGGGCTCGCCCTTGTGATAGGGTTGCGGCCCCTCTCATGAAAATCCACGAGTATCAAGGCAAGCAGCTCTTCGCCCGCTACGGGGTGCCGGTACCGAAAGGGGAGCCCGCTTTCCAGGCGAGCGAGGTGGCGCCGATCGCCGACCGGCTGATCGCGCAGACGGGCAACCCGGTCGTCGTCGTGAAGGCGCAGATCCACGCGGGCGGCCGCGGCAAGGGCGGCGGCGTGAAGGTCGCGAAGGGCGGCAGCGCCGAAGCGACCGCCCTCGCCGAGAAGATCCTCGGCATGCAGCTCGTCACCAAGCAGACGGGCCCCGAGGGGCAGAAGGTCCGCCGGCTCTACATCGAGCAGGGCCTCGACATCGCGCGCGAGCTCTACTTCGCGATGCTGGTCGATCGCGAGCGCCGCCGCATCGCGGTGATCGCCTCGACCGAGGGCGGCATGGACATCGAGGAGGTGGCCCACAGCACGCCGGAGAAGATCTTCAAGCTCTTCGTCGATCCGGTGCTCGGCCTCGCCCCGTACCAGGGGCGGCAGCTCGCGATCGCGCTCGGGCTCACCGCGAAGGAGACGCAGCGCCAGTTCCTCAAGCTCGTGGCGTCGCTCTACACGTGCTTCACCGCGGAGGACTGCTCGCTGCTCGAGATCAACCCGCTCGTCGTGACCGGCGCGGGGGACGTCTTCGCGCTCGACGCGAAGGTGAGCTTCGACGACAACGCCGAGTTCCGGCACCCCGAGTGGAACGCGATGCGCGACGTCGACGAGGAGGACCCGGTCGAGCTCCAGGCGAAGCGGTCCGGGCTGTCCTACGTGTCGCTCGACGGCGACATCGGCTGCCTCGTGAACGGCGCCGGGCTCGCGATGGCGACGATGGATATCATCCTCCATTACGGCGGCAGGCCGGCGAACTTCCTCGACGTCGGCGGCGGCGCCTCGCAGGAGCAGGTCAAGACCGCGTTCCAGATCATCCTCAAGAGCGAGCGGGTCCGCGGTATCTTCGTGAACATCTTCGGCGGCATCATGCGCTGCGACGTCGTCGCGGCCGGGGTCATCGCCGCGGCGAAGGAGCTCGGGCTCAAGGTGCCTCTCGTGGTCCGCCTCGAGGGGACCAACGTCGAGGCCGGCCGCAAGCTGCTCGACGAGAGCGGCCTGACCATCCAGTCGGCGAGCTCCATGGCCGACGGCGCGCAGAAGATCGTCGCCGCCACGCGCGGCAAGGCCCAGAGCGGCGCCTAGGGCGCCCGCGAGCACCGAGCCCCGAACCCAGTTGAGCAGCGAGCGACCGGCGATTGCCGAGCTCCTGTCCACGTTGAAGGTAGAGTAATCAAGCGATGAGCATCCTCGTCAACAAGGACACGCGGGTCGTCTTCCAGGGCATCACGGGCGCCTACGGGTCGCAGCACGCCCGCGCCTGCATCGAGTACGGGACCAAGGTCGTCGCCGGCGTGACGCCCGGTCGCGGCGGCCAGCGCTTCGAGGACAAGGTGCCGATCTTCGACACGGTCGAGCAGGCCGTGCGCAACGAGGGCGCCGACGTCTCGTGCATCTTCGTGCCGCCGGTCGGCGCCGCGGACGCGATCACCGAGGCCGTGGACGCGGGCTGCAAGCTCGTCATCTGCATCACCGACGGCGTGCCGGTGCTCGACATGGTGCGGGTGCGTCGCTTCCTCGAGGGGAAGCCGGCGCGCCTCATCGGGCCGAACTGTCCGGGGGTGATCACGCCGGGCGAGTGCAAGATCGGGATCATGCCGGGCCACATCCACAAGAAGGGGCACATCGGCGTGCTCTCCCGCTCGGGGACGCTGACCTACGAGGCGGTCGGCCAGCTGAGCGCGCTCGGCATCGGCCAGTCGAGCTGCGTGGGCATCGGCGGCGATCCGGTCGGCGGCATGGACTTCATCGACGTGCTCGAGCTCTTCAACCAGGATCCCGAGACGCACGGGGTCGTGCTGATCGGCGAGATCGGCGGCACGGCGGAGCAGCGGGCCGCGGCGTGGATCAAGAAGAACATGAAGAAGCCGGTGGCCGCGTTCATCGCCGGCCGCGCGGCGCCTCCGGGCAAGCGCATGGGACACGCCGGCGCGATCATCGCGGGCGGCGAGGGCACCGCGGCCGAGAAGATCGCGGCGCTCGAGGCGGCGGGGGCCAAGGTGGCCGCCACGCCGGCCGAGATGGGCGTCGCGATGCAGGCGGCGCTCGCGGCAGCGCGCTGATGCCCGGCCCCCGGGGAGGGGGCTCATGGCGCGGGGTGGGGGGTGGGGGCCCCGCCGAACTCGGCGTAGACATGGCTCATCCGGCAAGCCGGATGAGCCATGTCTACGCCTCAGACATCGGCCCATCCCCCACCCCCCACCCCGCGCCATGAGCCCCCTCCCCGGGGGCCTACGCTGTGAAGTTATTTGAGGTTGATCCGGTCGCGGACGCTCACTCGAGCGGGATCGTCCGGCGCTCGGCCGAGCTCTGCATCGCGGCCTCGATGATGCGGATCACGTCGCGCGCCTCCTCGGCGCGCACCGGCGGCGGGGCGCCGTCGAGGATCGCGTCCGCGATCCCTTCGTAATAGGCCTCGTAGGCGCCGGGCAGGCTCTCGATCGCGCGACGCTCGCCGGTCGCCGTGACCAGCGTGCCGAACCAGCGCGGGTCCTCCCGGCCCCACTCCGGCGCGCCGGGGCGCTTGCCCGCCTTGAGGGCATCCTCCTGGCCGTCGATGCCGTACTTGAGGAAGCTCCCGCCGTCGCCGTGGACCGCGAAGCGCGGGCCAGGCTCGCACGCCAGCGTCGAGGAGCGCACGATCACCCGGCGCCTGCCGTAGTCGAGCGTGAGGTGGAAATAGTCGACGGTGCGCGCCTCGGGCCGCTGCGCCAGGAGGTCGGCGGTGACGGCGCGCGGCAGGCCGAAGAGCACCAGGGCCTGATCGATCAGGTGCGCGCCGAGGTCGTACAGGATGCCCGAGCCCGGGGCCGCCTCCTCCCGCCAGCCTTGCTTGATGGCAGGGCGGAACCGGTCGAAGTGCGCCTCGTACGAGGCCACCTCGCCGAGCAGGCCCTGCTCGATGCAGTGGCGCACGGTGCGGAAATCCGCGTCCCAGCGGCGGTTCTGGAACACCGAGAGGAGCCGGCCGCGACGGGCGGCCAGCGCGATGAGCTCGTCCGCCTCGGCGCTCGTGATCGTGAACGGCTTGTCGACGACCACGTGCTTGCCCGCCTCGAGCGCCGCGCGCGCGAGCGGGACATGGGTCTCGTTGGGCGAGGCGATGACCACGAGGTCGATCCCGGGCTCGGCGATCAGCACCTCGGGCGTCGGATGCACGGCGACGCCCGAGTGGTCGGTCATGACCTGGCCCTCCCGTCGGGTCGCGATGGCGGCGAGACGCAGCCGCGGGATGGCCCGGATCAGCGGGGCGTGAAAGACGGCGCCGGCAAGGCCGTAGCCGACGAGGCCGACATAGACGCGCTGGGACATGGCTGGGCGAGCTCGCCGCGGACGCTAGCCCGAAGAGCCACTGGGGGGAAGCCCGGCGGCGCGCGTACGGCCGCGGCACGCCGGAGGAGGCGCGCGACGGCGCCGGCCGGCCGCCAAGGGCGTCCACACCCCTCGCGATCGCGACGGGCGAACCGCCCGGCGCGTCCGCACCCCTCGCGATCGCGACGGGCGAGCCGCCCAGCACATCCGCACCCCTCGCGATCGCGACGGGCGAACCGCCACGAGCGTCCACGGCGATCGTGATTCCGTGTGTCGCACCGCCAAAGGGGCGGTGGCCAGATTCGAAACATGAAGGCGGGAAGGCGAAAAAAAAAATCAATGATCTTCCTGCCTTCCCGCCTTCATGTGAATCGCTCCGGGGGCAATTGGGCCACCACTGCCAAAGGCCCCTTCGACGCTCACGATCTCACCTCAGAGTCGCCGCGCGACCGACGATCGCGGGGGAAGTGGTCACCGCGCCTCCGATGTCGTCGCCCCTGCCCCTCATCGCCGCGGCGTGAGAGCGTTCACGGAGACGCGGCAGCGCTCTTTGCGATAACCTCCTCCGCTTGGAGGCTTTGATGTACGCCAAGCGCGTCGTTTCCGCGGTCGCCCTGACCGCCCTGATCGCCGGCAGCTCCCTCGCGGCCGGCTGCAAGAGCAGCGCCGAGGCCAGCGTGACCGAGGAGTCGGTCGAGGCGGCCCCGGTCGCGCTCGAAGAGCCGCTCACCGAGGAGCACGACGGCGGCTCGGTCGGCTGGGAGATCGCGCCCGACGGCGCCGTGCGCGCGATCGTGAAGGGGCCCGACGGCAAGCCCATCGACAAGGACGTGAGCGGCACGCTCACCTGGAAAGGGCCGAACGGCGAGGAGAAGATCCCGCTCGCGCTCGACGCGAAGACAGGGCTCCTCGTCGCGGCCGGGCCCAAGCTCGAGGCCGACCTCACTCCGGTGAAGTACGACATCGTCGTCGCCGGAAAGCCGTGGATTGGCACGCTCCACGTGCCCGCAGGGGGCACGAGGGTCATCGTCGAGGGCGCGCGAAAGGCCGAGAAGAGGCCCATCCCCGCGGGCAAGACGGGCCCGAACGGCGGGATCATCCAGGTGGTCGGCGACGACACGATCGAGGTGGTCGCGGACAAGGCCTCCGGTCAGGTCCGGGTGTACGTCCTCGACGCGAACCTCAAGCCCATCCCTGTCGGCGACCGCAAGATCAAGCTCGGCTTCGTGGGCTCGAGCTCCGAGGTCGTCGTGCTGACCCCCAGCCCGGGCGGCCTCTACGTCGTCGGCACCGTCGCCGCCAAGGTGAACCCCGTGAAGCTCACCGTCGTCGTGGCGCACCCGACCCACGCCGACGTGGTGCTCGTCGGCTACCGCCCCGGCGTGCACGTCGTCGTCGGCCCGGCCGCGCCGGCCCTGAACGTGATCGTGGCGACGACGTGGAACGTGGGCGTGAAGGTCAATGCGGCCCCGGGCGTGGTGGTGGTCCACGATGACGACGACGACGACGACGACGGGCGATCGGTCCACATCCACGTGCACGGCAAGCACAAGCACAAGCACAAGCACCACCATCACCCCCACCACCGCCACTAGGGCCCTCGCGCGGCGCTGGGCGGCCTACCTCTCAACCGAGGTCGACGCCGCCTCGCTCGCCGTCTTCCGCATCGCCTATGGCGGCCTGATCGCGTGGGAGGTCGTCCGGTACGTCCTCCACGATCGGATCTACCGTTATTACATCGAGCCGGGCTTCTACTTCAGCTTCGTCCCCTTCATCCGCCCCTGGGGCGGGACGGGGATGTACTGGCACTTCGCCGCCGTCTTCGTCCTCTCGCTCCTCTGCGCCGCCGGGCTCTTCTACCGGGTGAGCGCCGCGCTCCTCTGCGCCGCGCTCACGTATGTCTTCCTCCTCGACAAGGCGCAGTACCTCAACCACCTCTATCTCCTCTGCCTCCTCGGCCTGCTGCTCGCCGTCGCCCCGGCGCACCGCGCCCTCTCGCTCGATCGCCTCCGCGCGCGCCGCGCCTCGCCGGCCGGCGCGCCCGCCGAGACCGCGCCGCGCCTCTACCTGTTCGCCCTCAAGGCCCAGATCGCGATCGTCTACTTCTACGGCGGCGTCGCGAAGCTGAACGGCGACTGGCTAGCGGGGCAGCCGCTCACGATGTGGCTCGCCGAGCGCCGCGGCGCGCCCCTCGTCGGGCCGCTCCTCGCCGCGCCGGCCGCGGGGCTCGCGCTCTCGTGGGCAGGGCTGCTCATCGACCTCTCGATGGGCTTTCTGCTCTTCTCTCGACGAACCTTCCCGATCGGCGCGGCGCTCGCCGTCGTCTTCAACCTCTCCAACGCGCTCCTCTTCAAGATCGGGATCTTCCCCTACGCGATGATCGCCTCGCTCGCGCTCTTCGCCGATCCCTCGTGGCCGAGGCGGCGTCTGCCGCTCCTCTTCCGGTTCCGGCGCGCGGACCGCCCGGGCGACGGCGCCGAGGTCCCCTCGCCCGCGGCGGGGCGGCGGCGCGGGCTGCCGCTCGCGCTGCTCCACGGGTACCTCCTGGTCCACCTCGCGGTGCCGCTCCGCCACTGGGCCTATCCGGGCGACGTCGCCTGGAACGAGGCCGGACACCGGTTCTCGTGGCGGATGAAGCTGCGCGACAAGAACGTGAGCGAGCTCGACATCCGCGTGCTGGATCCGAGGACCGGCGTGCGCGAGTCGCTCGACCTCGAGGCGTGGCTCACCGATCGCCAGCTCGGGGAGATGAGCACGCGGCCCGACATGATCGTCGACTTCGCGCACCACGTGGCCGACCGCTGGCGGGAGGACTTCGGGGTGAGGCCGATCGTCACGGCCAGGGTCGTCGCGTCGCTGAACGGAGGCCCGTACCGCGATCTCGTCGACCCGACGCTGGACCTCGGGTCGCAGCCGAGAGGGGTCCTCGCGGTCGTGCAGCCGCCTTAGCCCCGCGTCGCCCCTGGCCCCGTGATGGAAAGCGCCTGAGCCACAGACGCACAGACGATAGGGCAGAGGCCGGCCGCTCTTTCCAGCTCATCAGCGCTGAGCTCCGGAGCCGCCGTTCGCTGACGAGCCTGGTTGGAAGTCGTGCCACGACGAAGAGGCCGCCTCGCTGCTGCCGAGAGCGGCGGCCCTCCGCCCATCGTCACAGCACCCCTGAAGAGTAACCCGCACGACAATCCTGCGCGTAGAAGAGGTTGTCTTCGCTCTACAGCCTCTGGGCTGCACGCGTCCCTCGGCGCCTCGTGTGCCCGCCGACCGACTGGGCGCGACGACGACCCCGAATCAGCTTGTCATCGCTGCAGGATTGCAGCACCATCCACGTGTCTTGGGAGGTGATCCGTGTCGGAGCTCGATGGGCAATACTCTGGTGCTGCGCTGCACTCCTTCATCCGCGGCCTCGAGCGGTCACAAACGCTCATCGACCGGATCCTCAAGGCTCATGGCCTGGATGGAATCGACGAGGATGCTTGGTACCCGCTGGAGACGGCTCGATCCATCTTCATGGCCGTCGGCGAGCAGGTCGGCGACGTGGTCCTCCATGCGGTCGGGATGAAGATCATGGAATCGGCGAGGCTCCCTCCGGAGATCAAGGACCCGAAGGGCGCTTTGGCCAGCCTGGACACGGCATACCGCATGAACGTCCGAGGGCCCGGCATAGGGTACATCGCCACCACCTTCGAGGACGAGCACAGCGCGATCATCCACTACGCAACCCCGTTGTTTCCATGTGCGGCGTGCCGCGGCGTCGTCCAAGGGTGCTTCAAGAAATTCGGCCAGAGAGCGCTGCTCGAGCACGGCACGGACGGCTGCATGGACAGAGGCGCGCCGTTGTGCACGTTTCACATCACATGGTGAAATGGCCAACCTGATGACGACATCGGTGAGCGAGCACATCGAACGGGCGTCCGACGAGATCTCGGCGGAGCTCTGTGATCAGCTCGTGAAGCGGCGCGGGGGGGCGTTCGCCAGCATGGGTGCCCCGGCCGCACGGCGGCTCGTCTCCAGGCTCCTGGCCGCCCTCGCGGCCGACGTCGAGCGCGGCGCGACCGAGCAGACCCGGAGGGCCGTGACGGAGCTCCTCGATGTCCCTCAGCCCGTGCAGGTCGGCTGGCACGATCTGCGCCTGTTGATCACGTCGCTGCGCAAGGCGCTCTTCGCGAGGCTGGACAACGAACGCGACATCCCGCCGTCCGCGACGCGCGCGCTGGAGGAGCTGCTGTCCCATGCCACGTTTCAAATCGGGATATGGTTCGTCACGCAGCGCGAGGAGATCATCGAGAAGCAGGCGGGCCAGCTCGAGGTCCGGCTCGCCGAGCTCGCGGCGCTGGACGCCGAGAAGACCCGCGTCCTCGAGCAGGCGCAAGCGCTGAGCCAGAGGCTCGACAGCATCCTGGCGAACGTGCCGGCGCTCGTGTGGGAGACGCGGTTCGGCGACGGCTCCGCGACGCCGAGCGCTCAATTCGTCAGCGACTATGTCAAGGTGCTTACCGGATACAGCGCGGCCGAGTGGTATTCGACGAGTGAGTTCTGGCTGACCATCACCCACCCCGACGACAAGCCGCGGGCCCTGGCCGAGACCGGCGCGATGCTGGCTGCCGGCGGGGGCGTCTGCTCCGTTCGATGGATCACCAAGGACGGGCGCACGATCCACGTGGAGATGGGCATGGTCCCCATCAAGGACGAGGCCGGCGCGCTCGCGGGCGTGCGCGGCGTGACCGTGGACGTCACCTCCCGCAGGCAAGCAGCAGAGGCTGAAGCGGCGGCGCGGCTCAGGGAAGAGATCATCCGCATGCAGGCGGCGCGGCTGGACGAGCTGTCCGCGCCGTGCATTCCGATCACGGACAAGGTCATGGTCATGCCGCTCATCGGCGGCATCGATCACGAGCGCGCGCAGCGGGTGATCGACGCGCTGCTGCAAGGGGTCGAGAGGACCGGCGCGAGCGTGGCCATCATCGACATCACGGGCGTCCGCGAGGTCGATAGCCACACGGCGGACGCCGTCCTCCGGGCGGCGAGGTCGGTTCGGCTCCTCGGGGCGCAGGTGGTGCTCACCGGGATTCGCGCCGAAGTGGCCCAGACGCTCGTTCACCTGGGCATCGATCTGAGCGGCCTCGTGACGAAGGGCACCTTGCAAAGCGGCATCGCTCACGCGGTGAGCAGCGCCTGGTAGGCAGCCCCGGGCCGAGGCAGCCGCGCCGCCGCGGCGATCGGGGCGAGCCCGGGGAGCTGCGGCGTCATTCGCCTTCTCCTCTCCCGTCCGAGGGCGCTCGGGCCCGGGCTCGCCGGCGGGCGGGCTCGGCGCTCGCGCCGGCGCGGGGGGTCCCGCGCCGCACGAGCCGCGGGACCTCGACCGCGAAGAAGTCGGCGAGCGCGCGCACCGCCGGGAGCTCGCCGCGGCGCGAGGGCATCAGCATCGTCACGCGGTGATCGCCGACCTGCCACTCGGGCAGCACGCGCCGCAGCTCCCCGCGCGCGCGCTCGTCACGGCACGAGTACTCGGGCAGCGCGGCGATGCCGAGGCCCGCCAGGGCTGCGCCGAGGAGCGTCACGGAGTCGTCGGTGCGCAGGCGCGGCACGAACGGGACCTCCTCGATCGCCTCGCGGGAGCGCAGCCGCCAGACCGCGCGTGAGCTCGGCCCGCCGAGCAGCAGCCCGGGATGCGCGCGGAGCTCGTCCGGCGTCGCGGGCGCGCCGCGCGCGTCGAGGTAGCGCGGGGCGGCCATGAGCACCCACGGCGTCGGCGAGAGCAGCCGCTGCACGAGCCCGGTGTCGGGCAGCGGGCCGCCATAGCCGCGGAGCGCGAGGTCGAAGCGCTCCTCGACCAGATCCACGAGGCGATTCGTCGCGTGGAGGAACACGTCCACCTTCGGATGACGCACCATGAAGCGCGGCAGGAGCGGCGCGACGAGGTGCTTGCTCATGCCGCTCGAGCAGGTGAGCCGGATCATCCCGCTGGGCTCCGCGACGCGACGGCGCGCCACGCTCTCGACGGCGTCCGCCGCGACGCGCATCGCGCGCGCGTGCTCGAGCACCTCTTCGCCCACGTCGGTGATGATGAACTTGCGCGAGGTGCGCTGGACGAGCCGCACCCCGAGCCGCTCCTCGAGGAGCTGGAGGCGCCGGCTCAGGCTGGACTTGGGCACGCCGAGCGCGCGCCCCGCCGCCGACAGCCCGCCGTGCTCCGCGATGCGCACGAACAGCGCGAGGTCGTCCCATTCGTCCATCGGCCGGGTGATCGTACCACCTGGTGGACGATACGTTCAAATGGAGGCCTCTACCGGCCAGATCGTCCACGTAGCAGGATGGTCGCATGAACGATCCTTCCCTCCTCGATGCCTACCTCGCGCGCATCGGCTACGACGGCCCCCGCGCGCCGACGCTCGATACGCTGCGCGCCATCCACGCCCTGCATCCGCGCGCGATCCCGTTCGAGAACCTCGACCCGTGGTCCGGGCGGCGCGTCGACCTCTCCCCCGCGGCGCTCGAGCGCAAGCTCGTGCGCGGCCGCCGCGGCGGGTACTGCTACGAGCAGAACGGGCTGCTCGCGCACGCGCTGCGCGCGCTCGGGTTCGAGGTGCGCGGGCTCGCGGCGCGCGTGCGGTGGAACGTGCCCGAGGGCGAGACCAGGCCGCGCAGCCACATGCTGCTCCACGTCGAGCTGGCGGAGGGGACGTACCTCGCCGACGTCGGGTTCGGGGCGCTCGCGCCGGTCGCGCCGCTCAGGCTGGAGCACGACGTCGAGCAGGAGACGCCGCTCGAGACCTTCCGGTTGCGCGGAGAGGACGGCGGTCAGGCGCTCGAGGTGAAGTCGGGTGAGGCCTGGCGCGCGCTCTACTGGTTCGATCTCACCGAGCAGCTCCCCGCCGACTACGACCTGTTCAACTGGTGGGTCTCGACGCACCCCGCGTCGCTCTTCGTGCGGAGCCTTGTCGTGGCGCGACCGACCGCCGAAGGGCGCGTCACGCTGTTCGATCGCGAGCTCACGTACCGGCGCCGCGACGGAGGCGTCGAGCAGCGCACGCTCGCGAGCGCGGGCGCGCTGCGCGAGGTGCTGGAGGGGGAGTTCGGGCTCGACCTTTCAGGCCTGGACGGGCTCGATCAGGCCTTGCGCCGCCTCGCGCCGCCCGGTGGAGCGAGCGAGAGAGAGGAGAGATTTTAACGCAACGGCGCAACGGCGCAACGGCGCAAGAAGAGGACCTGCCCCGCGCACAAAATGCGCCGGACGCGAGAGCGTGACCCGGCACACGTCGAGTCTTCATCACGTGCGTTCTTCGCGCGATCCCGACGAAGATTGTTCTATATTCAAGCTCTCGGCTCGCGATCGACCACACGAAACAGAGTGTCAGGGCCATCACGAGATCGAGCACATGCACATATGGGCACCACAGCGTCGTTCGATTTGCCAGGAGTTGTTGTCGAGCAGCTGATCCACGAAGGCAGCAAGACCCATGTGTACCGCGGCCGCCGCACCGCGGATCAGCGGCCGGTCGTCATCAAGACGCTGAAGGGCGAGCACCCGAGCGTCCGCGATCTCGCCCTGTTGCGGCACGAGTTCGGTCTGCTCCGCGATCTGGACCTCGACGCCGTGGTGCGGGTGTGCTCGCTCGAGAGGACCCGCGGCGGCCTCGCCCTCGTCACGGAGGCGGTCGAGGGCACGACCCTGAGGGCGCTCCTCCACGATCGCCGGCTGGATCTGCGCACGGCGCTGGCGCTCTCGGTCGCCATCGCCGACGCCATCGGCGCGGTGCACCGCTGTCACATCACGCACAAGGACATCAATCCCAGGAATATCATCATCGGCTCGGACCTACGCCGAGCCACGCTCATCGATTTCGGCGCCGCGTCGCGGCTCCAGCAGGAATTCCAGCAGCCGACCTCGGTCTCCACCCTGCAAGGGACGCTCGCGTACATATCGCCCGAGCAGACCGGACGCATGAACAGGGGCATCGACTACCGCGCGGATCTCTACTCGTTCGGCGTCACCCTGTACGAGATGCTGACCGGCGCGCTGCCGTTCTCGGACGCCGATCCCATGGACCTCCTCTACAGCCACATCGCGCGGCCGCCCGTGCCGCCGCACGAGCGCCGCGGGGACGTGCCTCAGCCGGTGTCCGAGATCGTCATGAAGCTCCTCGCCAAGACCCCCGAGGACCGGTACCAGAGCGCGTACGGCGTCAAGGCCGACCTCGCGGAGTGCCTGCGCTCCCTCGAGCAGACGGGCCGGGTCCATCCCTTCTCGATCGGGCGGAGCGATCGCAGCTACGAGCTGCGCGTCCCGCAGAAAATCTACGGCCGGGACGCGGAGCGGCACCGGCTCCTCGCCGCCTTCGAGCGGGTCCGGGGCGGCGCGGCGGAGCTCGTGCTCGTCGCCGGATACTCCGGCGTCGGCAAGAGCGCGCTGGTCCACGAGACCTACAAAGCGATCGCCAGGGTCGGGGGGCACTTCGCGCACGGGAAATTCGACCAGCTGAACCGCGGCGTGCCCTGCGCCTCGATCGTCCAGGCGTTCAGGGGCCTCGTGCAGCAGATCCTCTCCGAGCGGACCGAGGCGCTGTCCCGCTGGAGAGCAGAGCTCGGCGCGGCGCTCGGCGCGAGCGCCGGGGTCCTGATCGAGCTCATCCCCGAGCTCGCGCTCATCATCGGCGACGCGCCCCCGGTCGCGGCGCTCGGCCCCTCCGAGTCGCAGAACCGCTTCGACATGGTTTTCCGGAGCCTCCTCGGCGTACTCGCCGCCCCGTCACACCCGCTGGTCCTGTTCCTCGACGACCTGCAATGGGCGGATCCGGCGTCGCTCCGGCTGCTGCGTCTCCTGCTCACCGACCCCGACACGAGCCACCTCCTGGTCGTCGGGGCGTACCGCGATAACGAGGTGAGCCCGGCGCACCCGCTCATCATCACCCTCGACGCCGTCCGCGCTGCGGACGCGGCGGTGACGGACATCCCGCTCGCGCCGCTCTCGCCGGAGGACGTGACGGCGCTCGTCTCGGACGCCCTGGGCCGCGCGGCGCAGGACGTCGCGCAGCTCGCCGAGCTCATTCACGGGAAGACGCAGGGCAACCCGTTCTTCATCGGGCAATTTCTGCGGATGTTGAGCGACGACGGGCTCCTCCGCTGCGAGCCGGAGACCGGCAGATGGACCTGGAGCCTCGCGGCCATCGAGTCGCGCGCCGTGACGGACAACGTCGTCGATTTCATGATCGCGAAGCTGCAGAGGTTCTCGCCGCCCACCCAGCGCGCCCTGAAGCTCGCGGCGTGCATCGGGTACAGGTTCGACCTGCGCACGCTCGCGACGATCTCCGAGCAGACCGCCGCGCAGGTGGCGCAGGACCTGTGGGAGGCCATGCAGGAAGGGGTCCTGCTCCCCATCGACGCAGACTACCGGCTCGTCCAGCCGGGAGAGCCATCCCAGGGCGATCCCGCGAGCGAGGCGTCGCTGGCCGTCTCCTACCAGTTCTTGCACGATCGCGTCCAGCAGGCGGCGTACGCCTTCATCGCGGACGAGCACAAGCGCGCTGCCCACCTGCGCGTCGGCCGCCTGATGCTGGCCAGTCAGCACGGCGAGGCGCCGGAAGAGCAGCTCTTCGATATCGTGAACCACCTGAACTACGGCGCCCCCCTCGTCTCCGATCCCGGCGAGCGCGAGCTGCTCGGGCGCCTGAACCTGCGCGCCGGGAGGAAGGCCAAGAGCGCGACCGCCTATGGGGCCGCGGCGGAGTACTTCAGCGCCGGACGGAGCGCGATCGGAGACGACGACGCCTCCGCGGATCGCGCGCTGCGCTGGGCGCTCACGCTGGAGGCGGCCGAGTGCGAGTACCTGTGCGGCCGCTTCGCCGAGGCAGAGGCGCTGTTCCAGCGCCTGCTCGACACGGCGCGGTCCAACCTCGATCGGGCGCGGGTCCAGAGCCTGCGGATGAAGCTCTATCAGGTGGCCGGCCGCTACGACGAGGGCGTCACGGTGGGACAGGAGGCGCTGCGCCTGTTCGGCGTCGAGATCCCCAGGGCGAGCGAGGAGATCGGCGCCGCCGTCTCGGCCGAGATCGCGCAGATCCCCGAGAGCATGGCGGGCAGGAGCATCGAGGACATCCTGGATGCGCCGCTGCTCGCCGATAAGCACATCCGCGCGACCATCAACCTGCTCGCCGACTGCGCCCCCTGCGCGTACATCGGGCGGCCGGGCGTGTTCCCGCTCATCGCGCTGAAGATGCTCAACCTGTCGCTGCGGCACGGCAACACCGAGGCGTCGTGCTTCGCGTACAGCGTGTACGGGCTGATGCTGGTCTCGGCGTTCGGCGATATCCCCTCGGGATTCCGCTTCTCGGAGATGTCGATACGGCTGAACGAGAAGCTCGGGGACGTCTCGCTGCGCGGTACGCTGCTGCACCTCCACGGCGATCACATCAACTTCTGGGTCCAGCACATCCGGAACGACCTGCCCATCCTGGAGAGGGCGTTCCTCGCCTGCCTCGAGGCCGGCGACCTGGTGTACGCGAGCTACCTGGCCTTCGAGACCGTCTGGCAGGTGTACGAGAAGGGCGACCCGCTGGATGAGATCCATCGCGTCGCCGAGCGCTTCGCTTCGTTCGCGCGAAAGACAGGCAACCGCGCCGTCCTCGAGACCATCCGGCTGGAGCAGCAATTCCTGCGCAATCTGAAGGGGCTCACCGCGGACGACGTCTCGCTGAGCGAGGAGGGCTTCCCCGAGGAGGAGTACCTGGCCGCCCTCACCCGGGCGAGCTTCGGGTGCGGTATCGCCTTTTATCATATCATCCGGCTCATCCTGCTCTATTCCCACGGCCGGCCCGATGCGGCGCTCGCTGCCGCGGAGGCGGCGCGCCCGGTCCTCGGGGCCGTCATGGCGATGCCGATCGAGGCGACATACCACTTCTATCTCGCGCTCACGCTGGTCGCGCTCGGCGAGCGCGACCAGCGTGAGCGCGAGCGGCACGCCGAGGCGCTCTCCGCGTCGCTCAAGAAGCTCGAGCTCTGGGCGACCCAGTGCCCTGACAACTTCCGCGCGAAGCACCTCCTGGTGCTCGGCGAGATGGCGCGCGCCTCCGGCCGCGACGCCGAGGCGATGGAGCTCTACGACGACGCCATCGACGCCGCCCGTCAGAGCGAGTTCATCCAGTACGAAGCGCTCGCGTCGGAGCTGGCCGGGCTGTACTACGCCCGCAAGGGCCGGCGGCGCATCGCGGCGCTCTACCTGAACGCGGCGATGCACGCCTATCGGCAGTGGGGGGCCGAGCGAAAGGCCGCGGCGCTGATCCGGCAGCACGGGCTCGACGCGCTCCCCGCGGACAGAGCGCCCGCGGCGGAGCGCGATCAGGCCATCTCCAGATCGAGCACCATTTCGGTGAACCACCCGCTCCTCAACAAGCTCGTCGACGTCGCGGCGGTGCTGCAGGCGACGCACGCGATCTCCAGCGAGCTCGTGCTCGGGAAGGCGCTCGATCGCGTGATGCGCGCCGTCCTCTCGAGCGCCGGCGGCCAGCGCGGCTTCCTGGTGCTCGCGCGCGAGGACCGGCTGGTCATCGAGGCGGCCATCACGATCGACCCTGAATCGATCGAGGTGGAGCTCCGGCGTCCGCTCGAGGAGTCCTCGGATCTTCCGGTCAGCGTCGTACACTACGTGGCGCGCACGCGAGAGCTCGTCATCCTCGACGACACCGCCGCGACCCCTCGCTTCGCGGCGGATCCTTACCTCGCCGCGCGCCGGCCGAAATCGGTGATGGGCCTTCCGCTCATCCACCAGAACCGGCTCACGGGCGTGCTGTACGTGGAGAACGCGCTCGCGAGCGGCGCCTTCACGCCGGAGCAAACCGAGCTGCTCCGCCTGCTGGGCGCGCAGATCGCAGCGGCGCTCGAGAACGCGCTGCTCTACAGCCGCCTGCAGGAGATCTCCGAGGGACATCGCGCCATGAGCGACCGGCTCGAGAGCGAGGTGCAGCGGCGCACCGAGGAGCTCTGCTCGGTCAACGAACGCCTGTCACAGAAGGCGGACGAGCTGAACCAGGCCAATGAGCGGCTGCTCGAAGAGCTCAGCGAGCGCGAGCGCGCCGAGCAGGCCCGGGCGGCCCTCCAGGAGGAGATCATCGAGGTGCAGCGCCTGCGCCTCTCGGAGATGGCGACGCCCATCATCCCCATCACCGATCGCGTCCTGGTCATGCCGCTCATCGGGACGATGGACGCGGCGCGCGCCGCCCAGGTGCTGGAGGCGACCCTCGCCGGCGTCCAGCGCCACAACCCGTCCGTCGTCATCATCGACATCACCGGCCTGAAGCACGTCGACGCCGGGGTCGCCGACACGCTGATCCGCACCGCCTCGGCGCTGCGTCTGCTCGGCGCGCGGGCGATCTTGACGGGGATGCAGCCGGAGATCGCCCGCGCGCTCGTGCAGGGCGGGATCGATCTCCGCGGCATCGTCACCCGCTCGACGCTGCAGAGCGCCGTGGCCCACGCGCTCGCGCCGTCCGGCACCGGACCGGTCCACTGAGCCTGCGGCGCGCTCCGCATCGCGCCCCCGCCCGATGCGGAGCGCGCGGACGGGCGCCCCCGCCCGGACGCTAGTCACGCTGCGACGCCTGCTTGTCCTCGCAGCGGCCCAGCACGAAGATCCCGCACACCCGCTCGTCCAGCAGGCACTCCTGCCCTTTCGGGCACTGCGACGGATCGATCACGCTCGGATCGCAGGGCCTCGCGCAGAACGGAGGCGGGCCGAGCGGGGCGTCGTAAACGCCGTTGCCGTCGCGGTCCAGGAAGATGGGGTTCGTGACCGCATACGGCGCCACCGGGTACCAGTCGGGGACCGGCGGAGACGCCGTGAAGAACCGCGAGAGCGCCTCGACCTGCGTGAACGCGAGGCTCGCCACCCGCGGCAGCTGGAGCTCCCCGAACGCGACCGGCAGCGCGACCGGCGTGAGGAGGTTCTCGTCGCGCAACCCCATCGCCACCACCACGACCCAGCCGTCCGACGCCGGCGCCGGCAGCTCGAGCCGCTCGTCGACGTCCACGATCGCCGACGGCCCCGCCGAGGGCTCGAGCACCCGGACCAGCCGGCCGCTCACGTACACCTCGACGCGATCCACGCCGAACCAGCTCGCCGTCTCGATCCGCAGATCGAGCGGCACCGTGTCGCCCTCGATCCGCGCCACCCCGCCGTACGTCGCGCCGCCCACGCCCGCGCGGACGAACGGGCCGTACGTCGCGAACGCGCTGCCCGCGCGCAGCGCGCCGGTGACCCCGCCCAGATCGATCGCCGCGGGCTGGTCGGTCGGCGAGCGGAAATAGGTGCGCGGAAACCCCGGCTCCGGCGACGCGCCGTGGCTGTCGCTGCTCCCGATCTGCGTCGGCGAGAAGCCGTGGTCGAGGTAGCGGAACAGATCGTCGACCTGGCCCGCATGGAACGTGCACGGCCGATCCGCGTCCTCCTCCGGGACCGCGCCCCCCTCGCCGACCAGGCAGAGCGCCTCGCCCTCGGCCGCGGTCCGGTCGAACCGCCAGATCGCGTCCTGCTCCTCGGGCGTCCTCGTCAGGATCCGCTTCGTGACCTGCCAGGCGAGCGCCGAGCGGGCGCGCTGCTGGCACACCGCGTACCGCTCGCCGGGCAGGCACGCCGGCAGCTCCACGGGGATCCCGCCGCACGCCGCGCCGAGCGCCGCCTCGTCCCGCGCGGCGTCGATCCGGGACAGGCAGCGGTTGAAATCGACCACCTCCTGCACGGTCGGCGTCCGGAGCAGGTCGAACCGCTTCGCGTTGAAGACCTCCATCGCGTCGAAATCGCAGCTGCCCGCCTGGAACAGCGGGTTGCTCGCCTCGAGCGTGGGGATCGTCCGGTCCAGCGTGAACGGGTCCACGCCGAGCTGGTCGATGTACCCGATGAACCCGTCGCGCGGGTGCGCCACGATCACGAGCGCGTCCTCGCCGTCCGCCGCCGCGCCGCGGACGCCGTCGATCACGTCGCCGCCCGGGCGGCAGACCCAGTCGAAGACGCCGTGATCCGGCACCGCGAGCTCGTCGTAGCGGAGCGGGAAGCCGATGAAATGGCCGAGCTCGAGCGTCGAGACCTCGGCGCCGACCGCCGTCTTCAAGAGCGGCTCGAGCCCCAGCTGCCGCACCGCCGGCTCGAGATCGGTGTGCACGTCGTGATCGGTCGCCACCGCGACCTCGAGCCCCTCGACGACCGCCGAGGTCACCCGCTCCTCGAGCGGCATGCCGCTGTCGAAGCTCGGGCGCTGGTGCAGGTGCATATCGATCGACATCCAGCCCGTCGAGTCGACCTCGCGCGGCACGACCGCCTCGATCCGCCGCATCTCCCCGGCGCGCACCTCGAGGTCGGGGACCTCGAACCGGCCGAACTCGGGCCCGCGCGTGACGAGCACGCGGTAGCGGCCCGGCTCGATCTCGACCGAGCCCTCGCCCGTCGCCGAGCGCTCGATCTGCCGGACGCCGCTGCCGAGCCGGCCGTGGCCGAGGTAGACCCGCCGCGTCCCGTCGCCCTCGCGCGGCCGCCCCGCGGCGTCGAGCGCGACGAACGTCAGCTTGGCCGGCGAGAGCCGGCCGCCCTCGTCGACGACCCGGTACGCGATCCGCGCGGGGCTCGGCAGCTCCGCCGCGACCGACACCGTGGCCCCGGCGCCGAGCGCCACGCGGATCGGCGCGGACACGCCGCGCCGCCCGGGCTCTCCGCGACGAGCAGGTAGCCGCCGGGCTCGAGCCGCGCGCGGAAGTCGCCGTCCTCCACCGGATCGAGCCCGAGGTCGGCGTCGATGGAGCTGACGAGCCCCACGTCGCCCGAGCGCGCGAGGCTGGCCTCGACGAGCGCGTCGACGCTCGCGAAGCGCGCGGCCGGGTCGGGGTCGCGGAAGACGTGGACGCGCGCGTTCGGCACGGGCTCGCCGGTCGACCGCCAGAGGACCGCGCCCTCGACCGCGCCCGTCGGCGCGCCGCGGGCGCCGTACACCACCTCGGCGACGCTCGCGATGTCGCCCTCGCCCACGGCGAAGTAGCGCTCGTAGGTGAACGACCGCTTGTGGTCGCACGCCTCGTCGTCGTCGCCCGCGGCGAGGCAGCTCTTGCCGGCGCTCAGGAAGGCGGTGGCCGCGCTCGTGAACACGGGGACGTTGACCGTGGAGGGCGGGTCGCCCGGGCGCGCCTTGGTGAAGTAGCCGTAGCTGACGTCGCCGCCCGCCGCGGCCACGAAGTCGAAGCTGAGCGGCCGCTGGAACGTGTCCCGGCCGGAGAAGAGGGCGTCGAACACCGCCTTCTCCTCGTCGAACCCGATGCCGGGGCCGAAGATGTCGTTCTGGTTGCCGAAGAAGACGAAATCGCCGGCGACGATGCCGCCCTTCCGCTCGGGATCGTCGCCGCGGACGTCGCCGAGGATGCCCCGGAAGATGTCCGACGGCCCCGCGTAGTTGTCGAGCGAGAGCGGCTCGCCGCAGGCGCACGTGGGGCAGCCGTCCTCGCCCGCCGCGAGGCCGTTCTCGCACTCGAGCGCGCAGGCGCCGACGCTCGGGCACCCCACCGCCCTGTCCGGCAAGAGCAGCGTCGTGCGGATCGTGACGAACCGCTCGCCCGGGCGGAGGATGTAGTCGGTGCGGAAGCGCATCTCCGGCTTCAGGCCGTCGAACAGGAGGCCGAGCAGGTCCTCCTGGGTCTTCAGCACGCCGAGCGCGTGGAAGAGGAACCCGCCGTCGCCCTCGACGCGGACGATCGCCTCCTGCCCGTCGGCGCCGTCCTTCGCCACGAAGACCTCGGTGGCGCCCGGGTCCGGCACGAGCAGGTTGGCCACCGGAAACGACTCGGCGAAGCGATCGCGCCCCGACGCGCTCGCGAACCGCGGATCGGGGCGGCGCAGGTCGGCGTCGACCAGCGAGCCGCCGTAGACGCCCGGCCCCGGCGAGTGGCGCGCCCCGAGGATCGCGACCCGGATCTCGTCGTTTTCCAGAAGGAAATCGCCGACATCGGCCATCGCCACCGGCCCGCCGACGAGCTCGAACCGGTTCTCGATCGGCTTGGCGCGCAGGAGGTTCGGCGCGTCGCAACCGACCAGGCCGATCAGGCCGATCAGGCCGGCGAGGCCGAAGGCGGTGCGCGGCGCGAGCAGGACGGGGACGGGGCGGCGGGTTCGCATGGCGGGCCGCTACAGGTTGAGCTGGAGCCCTAGCGCCACGGCGTCGTTGTCGAGCGCGACGCCGTGGATCTCCTGCCGGTGGGTGAAGTCGGCCTGCGCCTTGAGCACGTTGTCGATGAAGTGGTAGCTCGCGCCGACGGTGAGCGCCCAGCTGTCGGTCTCGTCGTCGAGATCGAGGTTGGGGTCGAGCCACTCGAACCGGGCGGTCGCGCCGAGCTTGATGCGCTTCACGAAATAGCCCACCTCGCCGACGAGGCCGAGCGAGGTGACCGGGGCGAGCTGGCCGAGCGGCTGCGTCGGGGCGCGCTCGGGGTCGCTCTGGTTCCAGAGGAGCTCGGCGAGCGCGTGCGCGCCGGCGGCCTGGAACAGGACGTCGGCGCCGATGCCGTGGATGTCGCGCGTCCCGCCGTCGCTGAAGAAGTAGCTCGCGCCCGCGCCGAGGCGGGGGCGCGAGACGGCGAGGTCCTGCAGCGAGCGCGGGAGGGGGCCGAGCGGCTCGGTCGCGAGGCGCGCGACGTAGGCTATGTGGTCGAAGCGGTTGCCGGAGAGCGCGGCGTTCTCGACATAGCCGGCGAAGAACTGATCCGAGCGCTGGAAGCCGTTGAAGATGCCGGCGAAGTAGCTGAACGTCCTGTCCCGGAAGTGCCCCTCGACGTGGAGGCCGACCTGGCGGAAGGGCGCCATGGCGCGCACGGCGAACGGCCGCTCGAGGAGCGCGCCCTCGCCGGCGCCCGTCATCGCCGAGCGGCTGAACGGCACGTCGTGCGCGCCGAAATAGAGGTTTGCGAACGGGAAGTGGGCGTAGCCGATCCACGCCTCGGAGAGCCGCGGCGCGCCGTCCGCGCCCGCGGCGAGCTCGCCCGAGACCGCGAACGGCACGTACCCGGCGAGCGTGCCCGCGAAGCCGACGCGGGCGCGCCGGACGCGGAACCCCTGCCCTTCGGCGACGTCGCCCGCCTGGAGGTAGGCGTCGTCGCCGACGTACGGCACGGCCTGCGCCTGCACGAGCACGAGCGGCGAGAGCAGGAGCCGGCCGATGCTGAGCTGGAACGGCGGCCCCGCGGCGCCCTCGGACGGCGGCGCGGCGTCGGAGCCGGCGGGCGACGGCGCGGCCGCCGCGCCCGGCGTGGCGGCCGCGGCGCCCGCGGATGGCAGCGCCGCGCCCGCGGGCGGCGGCAAGGCGTCGCCGGCGGGCGGCAAGGCGGCGCCGGCGGGCGGCAGCGCCGCGGCGGCGGGCGGCGCGGCGGCGGGCGGCGCGGCGGCCGGCGGCGCGCCCGCGTCGGGCGGCGTCGCCGGGGCGGCCGACGGCGGGGCGGGCGCGGGCTCGCCGGGGGGCACGACGGAGGTGGCGCCGGCGGGCGGCCCCGGAGCCGCGGGCAGGGGCACGGGGAGCGGGTCGGCGGCCGGAGGCTGGACCGGCAGCGGCCGGCTGGGCTGCGCGCCCGCCGGCGCACACCAGAGCGCCGCCGCGGCCACGAAGGCGGCGCCCGAGCGCCGCGTCGCCCTGCACCACCGAGGAGCCGCGCCGCGGCGCGTCCATGCGCAAGCTGTCATCGGCATCCCCTGTCGGCCGGCGGCGAGGGTGGGAATCGCTGCGAAGCTGCAGCGGGCGCCGCTGGCAGGCGCTGTTCGTCTATCGCAGGACGCGACGGGGTGTCAACGCGCGGGCGGCGCGTCGGCGCGAGGCGCGCGCGCTCTTCCGCCGCGAGCGATCGCCCCGCGCCGCGATCACTCCTTGTCCGCGGACGGACCGATCATGCGCTCCGGCCTCACGACCTCGTCGAACGTCCGCGCGTCGAGGAGCCCGAGCGCGAGCGCCGCCTCGCGCAGGGTGGTCCCGTCCGCGTGCGCCTTCTTGGCGATCTTCGCGGCGTTGTCGTAGCCCACGTGCGGGTTCAGCGCGGTCACCAGCATCAGGCTCTCGCGGACGTTGCGGGCGATCCGCTCGCGGTTCGGCGCGATGCCGCGCGCGCAGTGCTCGTCGAACGACGCGCAGCCGTCGGCGAGCAGCCGGATCGACTGCAGCACGTTGTGGATGATGAGCGGCTTGTACACGTTGAGCTCGAAGTTGCCGCTCGCCCCGCCGACGCCGACCGCGACGTCGTTGCCGAGCACCTGCGCGCAGAGCATCGTCATCGCCTCGGCCTGGGTCGGGTTCACCTTGCCCGGCATGATCGAGCTGCCCGGCTCGTTCTCGGGGAGGGTGATCTCGCCGATGCCGCAGCGCGGCCCGCTCGCGAGCCAGCGGACGTCGTTCGCGATCTTGATCAGGCTGCAGGCGAGCGTCTTCAGCGCGCCGTGCGCCGCCACGAGCGCGTCGTGCGACGCGAGCGCCTGGAACTTGTTCGGCGCGGTGACGAACGGCGCCCCGGTGAGCTCGGCGATCTTCGCCGCGACGCGCGCCGGGAACTCCGGGTGGGCGTTCAGCCCCGTCCCGACCGCCGTGCCCCCGAGCGCGAGCTCGTAGAGCGGCGGCGCCGCCCGCTCGATCGCGGCGACGCCGGCGTCGAGCTGCGCGACGTAGCCGGAGAACTCCTGCCCGAGCGTCAGCGGCGTCGCGTCCTGCAGGTGCGTGCGGCCGATCTTGACGATGTCCGCGAACGCCGCGCTCTTCTGCGCCAGGGTGTCGCGGAGCCGCCGGACCTCCGGGAGCAGGCGGCGCTCGATCTGGAGCGCGGCGACCACGTGCATGGCCGTCGGGAACACGTCGTTCGAGCTCTGCGACCGGTTCACGTCGTCGTTCGGGTGGATCGGCGACTTCGAGCCCAGGACGCCGCCGCTGAGCTCGATCGCTCGGTTCCCGATGACCTCGTTCACGTTCATGTTGGTCTGGGTGCCGCTGCCCGTCTGCCAGACGACGAGCGGGAAGTGGTCGTCGAGCTTGCCCGCGATCACCTCGTCGGCCGCCGCGACGATGAGCCCGCATTTGTCCGCTGGCAGGAGCCCGAGGTCGCGGTTGACGAGCGCCGCGGCCTTCTTGACCGTGGCGAGCGCGGCGATCATCTCCCGCGGGAAGCGCTCGCCGCCGATCCGGAAGTTCTCCAGAGATCGCTGCGTCTGCGCCCCCCAGTAGCGGTCGGCCTGCACCTCGATCGGCCCGAAGCTGTCCTTTTCGATGCGAGTCCCCATCGCCGCGTCTTAGCGGCAGTGGGCGCGCCCCTCAAGCGGCGCGACCCCCGGTTCCCGGCGTCCTGCGTAACGGCATTCGCGCCGCGGGGGCGAGCGGGGGTAAAAAGCGGGCGTGCTCTTGTTTTCTCGCCTGTTTTTTGCGAAGTTCCGGGCCGCGCACGCGCGAGAAACACGGAGATCAGTATGGCCGGCATGGACACGGTACCGCGGGAGCTGCTGCAGGCTGCCTACAAGCGCAACCCGATTTACCTGCTCAAGATTCCGCTTCATTTCGGCATCTGGGCCGCGCTCACGTGGGTGCTGTACGCGACGCAGCACCACCCGCTCGCCATCCCGATCGGGATCGTCGTCTCGTTCGCGATTGCCAACCTCGTCCGCGGCCTCGGCGCGGTCGCGCACGACGCCGTCCACGGCAGCTGCTCGCGATCGAAGCTCGTCTCGTACCTCATCGCCCTGGTCTGCTGGGCGCCGACCGGGATGAGCGTGACGCTGTACACGAACTACCACCTTCATCATCACAAGATCGCGAACACGTACCCTGACGTCGACAACTTCGTCGTCACGGACTACACGCGGAACCCCGTCCTCGCGAAGCTCCTGCTCCTCGCGGTCTACACGTTCGCCTATCCGCTGTACTTCCTCGGCTGCATGGCGCGCTACGTGAAGCGGCTGTCGGCGCTCCAGCGCGTCAAGATGAACCTGGAGATCCTCGGCTTCTGGGGGCTCATGGCGTTCTTCTTCTGGGTCATGCCGCGGCAGGTGTTCTTCTTCTTCTATGCCCTGCCGTTCATCTTCGGCGCGATCCTCGCCAGCGTGACCTCGATGATCGAGCACTACGAGATGCTCCCGGGGGAGGACGCGTACAGCTCGCGCACGTACGGGACCAGCGCGCACTTCACCAATTTCCTCTGGAACAACGTCACGTACCACAACGAGCATCACAAGTTCCCGGGCATCCCGTTCTACAACCTGCGCCGCTTCCACGTGGCGGCGTATCCCTATTACGATGAGCGGGTGAAGTCCGCGTGCCACCCGTCGATCGTCGGCATCGCCCTCGAGCTGTACGGCCGGATCCTGAAGCTCGACATCGCGAAGCTCGACGAGCGCTACCGCGGCCTCAACAAGGAGGCCGAGCGGCAGAAGATGATGGCGATGAACGGCATCCAGCCGGGCGTCACCGCCTGAGCCTCCCCCCCGGCCCGCAGCGGGCTACCGCTTCTTCTCCGCCATCGTCTTCACGATCGCCTCCGCCGCCGCGATCATCGAGCGCCTGAAGGCGTGCAGCCGCTGCTGCGCCGCCGCGCCCCTCGCCGCCGGCTGGGTCGAGGCGAACGTGAACCAGGCCATCGGCAGCCCGAGGAGGAGGACGAACAGGTCCTCGGCGCACTGCTTCGAGGCCACCCCGAGCTCGTGGGCCGCGCCGAGCGCGCACACCTTGGCGGCCGCCGCCTCGTGCTCCGCCTCGTCGGGGAGCTCCAGCTGCCTCCACATCATCATCCGCACGCTCTTCGGGTTCTCGACCAGGTGGTCGAAGACGCCGGCGACGAAGGCCGGGAGGTCCGACGGGTCGCAGGGCACGGCGTCGAACACGCTCTTGCACCGCTCCTCGAGCACGCTGCGGAACAGGTCCTCCTTCGAGCCGAAGTAGGCGTAGATGGCCTGCTTGTTCGCCGACGCCTTGTCGGCGATGCGGTCCACGCGCGCGCCGGCCAGGCCTCGCTCGGCGAACTCGTCGAGCGCGGCGTCGAGGAGCCTCTTCTTTGTCGCCGCCGAATCGTAGGGCATGGGTCGATCCTTCAGGGTGCCCACGCCGGGGCGCGGTGCAAGGGCGCGGGACCGCCGTTCACGAGGGCAGTGTAGCGGCAAGCGAGCGGCGCGCGCAGCGGCGACGTCGCCCCCCCGTTGACAGGGCCGGAGCCGCTCCCTAGGTTTTCAACCATCCAGTTGGTTTGTTACCCGAAGCACGCCGGCCGCGGCGCCGAGGGGCGTCGCGATCGCAGGCGCGGTCGCCGCCGAGGTGCCGGGGCGCAGCTCCAGGCGCGCGGCGGCGGGGGCGGGGGACCGGAGGAAGGACGGAGAGATGACGGATCGGGATCCGAACAAGCACGAGGACGTCAGCGCGCTCTTCAAGCCATTTCAGCTGAAGGGGCTGACGCTCAAGAACCGGCTCGTCATGGCGCCCATGACGCGCCAGAAATCGCCGGGGAACGCGCCCGGCGAGCCGAACGTCGCGTACTACGCGCGGCGCGCGGCCGGCGGCGTCGGGCTGATCCTGTCGGAGGGGACGGTCGTGGAGCGGCCGGGCAAGCTCCACCTGCGCGACGTCCCGCACTTCTACGGGGATCGGGCGCTGGACGGCTGGAAGAAGGTCATCGACGCCGTGCACAGGGAGGGGGGAAAGATGGCCCCCCAGCTGTGGCACGTCGGGCTCACGACGCGAGATCCGAACGGCCACGAGCAGCCCGCGGATCTGGAGGGCCCGGCGAACATGTCCCGCGAGGACGTGCAGGCCACCGTGCGGGCCTTCGGCAGGGCGGCGGGGGACGCGAAGCGCCTCGGCTTCGACGCCGTCGAGCTGCACGGCGCCCACGGGTACCTCATCGATCAGTTCTTCTACGAGGCGACGAACCAGCGCTCCGACGAGTACGGCGGAAAGACCCTCGGAGAGAGGACGCGCTTCGCCGTGGAGGTCCTCAAGGCCGTTCGCGAGGCCGTCGGGCCGGAGATGGTGGTGATCCTCCGCCTCTCGCAGTGGAAGGTCGGCGCCTACGATCACAAGATGGCGAAGACGCCGCAGGAGATGGAGCAGTGGCTCTTGCCTCTCTCGGAGGCGGGCGTCGATATCTTCCACATGTCCCAGCGGCGTTACTGGGAGCCCGAGTTCGCCGGCTCCGACCTGAACACCGCGGGGTGGGCGAAGAAGATCACCGGCAAGCCCACCATCACCGTGGGCTCCGTCGGTCTGTCGGGCGATCTGTTCGGGAATATCGCGGGCGAAGCCTCCGTGCCCCAGGGGCTCGGTGAGCTCGTGCGCCGCTTCGATCGCGGGGATTTCGATCTGGTCGCCGTCGGGCGCTCCTTGCTGAGCGACCCCGCCTGGGTGGAGAAGATCGAGGCGGGGCGCACCGCTGAGCTGACGAATTTCACGAGGGAGAGCCTCGGCACTTACTTCTGAGGTGGATCATGAAGATTGCCATTGTGGGCGCTGGTAGGATCGGAAGCACGTTCGCGTTCCAGCTCGCGCGGGCGGGGCACGAGGTGACGGTGGTCGCTCGTGGGGCGCGGCTCGCGCAGCTGCGGCGGGACGAGGCCATCGTGACCGCCGCGGGGGAGCGCGCCGCGGTGGGCGTGAGCGCCGCGCTCGACGAGGCGACGGCGTGGGACCTCGTGCTCGTGACGGTGCTCGCGCATCAGGTGGACGAGGTGCTCCCCGCGCTGTCCGCCAGCGCGGCGAGGACGGTGATGTTCATGTTCAACACCTTCGAGCCGCTCGGCCGCCTCCGCGACGCGGTGGGCGCGGCGCGCGTCGCCTTCGGATTCCCCGCGATCCTGGCGACCCTCGATGACGGCAAGCTGACGTCGAGGATCGTCACCCGAGGCATGGTCACCCCGGTGACGGACGCGGCCTGGGCGAAGGTCTTCACGGACGCGGGCATCCCCGCCGTCGTGGAGCCCGACATGGAGAGCTGGCTGCGCACGCACGCGGCGCTCGTCGCGCCGGTGATGGTCGCGGTCGTCACCGCACACGCGCGAAAGGCAGGCGTGTCGTGGACCGAAGCGATGGACCTGGCGCGCGCCCTGGAGGAGGGGCTCCGCCTCGTGCGCCAGCTCGGAAACACCCTCACCCCGGCGCCGATCGCGGCGCTGAGCCGCCTGCCCACGCCGGCGGCGGCCGCGCTCGTGTGGACGCTCAGCCGGGTCGAGCCGCTCCGCAAGACGGGCGCCGCCGGGCCCGGCGAGCCGCGCGCGCTGATCGACGCGATGGCCGCCGCGGCGCCTGGTCAGACGCCGGCGCTGCTGGCCATTCGGCCCTGACGAGGCCGGGGCGGGCGATCGCCTGTCGGCGCTCGGTTCGGAGGGAGGACAGCGTCGATCTTCATAAGGGACTCGCCGGCGCACCGTGGATGCTGTCGGACTTGGTGCGGTGCATGTCAGATCACCGTTGTCCACCACAGTTCGTCCAGCGACAGGGCCTCGTAGTCGATGCTCCCCGAGACCTCGCGCCCAAACACCTTCTCGAGAAGCTCTGGCGCAACCTGATAGTCTCGCTCCCTCGTAGACTTGAATCGAATCCACGTGACGTCGCTCGGCAGCTCCGAACGCGGAACGTCGTCCCGCACTGCACCTATCGGGATACGCGCACAGACAAGCCCCACGATTTCCGTGTCAGCGTCGAGAACCCGGCCCCACTCCTCGTCACCGGGCTCCCAATCCACGCTGCAGCCTGGAGAGTGCGCCGCCAACGCCTGGAGGGCATCGTGGACCTTCTCGTGCGTCCACGTCGCCGATGCCGCGCGGCTGTGCCGAAAGGCATCGCTGAGATCCTGCTTCATAGAGGACGCCCCGGCGCACCGTGGATGAGACCCGTTCCGGTCAGGACACGGTTGCCCACCACAGATCGTTCATCGACAGGTCTTCGTAGTCGACGTTTCGCGAGATTTTGCGTCCAAACACCTCCTCAAGAAGCTCTGGAGAAATTCGATATCTATGATCGTGCATGTGCCTGAATTGAATCCATGTCACAGCGCTTGGCAGCTCCGCGAGTGGGAAGTCATCCCGGGCTGCACCTATCGGAACACGCGCACACACAAGACCCAAGACCTTATTGTCAGCGTCGAGCACCCGTCCCCACTGCTCGTCGAAAGGCTCCCAGTCCACCCAGGAGCCTGAAGAGTGTGCTGCCAACGCCTGAAGGACATCCTGGACCTTCTCGTGCGTCCAGGTCGCCGATGGCGCGCGGCTGTGCCGAAAGATGTCGCTGAGATCCTGTTTCATAGCGGACTCCCCGGCGCACCGTGAACGAAACCCGTTTCGGTGCGGTAAAGGTTCAGTACGTTCGTTCTCTGACCTGTCCCGGCATGCACTCCGATATAATCGTCGAAAACAATCCTTGCCTTGCTATTGTCGCTTCCTCTCCACAGGTTTGCCTGATCGGCGTAATCCGCAGCATCAAGAACGAGTTGCTTCTCGTTCACTCCGTACAAGAACTGGCTCCTGCCGTCGGCGAGGCTGCCTACCGTATGAGGAGCCATGCCCGGCTCGTCAAGAATGTAGCGGCCGTTCGTCAGCTGCCCGTGTCTGTTCCTGAAGACCCCCCTGCTGACGAGCCAACCTTCTCCCGTCGCGGCCCTCGTCGCCAAGGCTCTTCCGCTCACCGCCGTGAGCCCCTCGCCGAGCCCGACGGCCGCGCCCAGCGTGAGCACGACCGCCTTGGTCCTCGCCGCGCCCGCGGCGCGGTAGTCGCCGTCCACAGCGGCAAGGACCGTGTCCGTTCCGGCCCTCAGCGCATGGTACAGGGGGTTCACGGCGTTCAGCGCCCCGACCACGCCGTCCTCCTTGTACCCGTCCCACATCGCGGTCCCGAGTTCGTAGGCGCCGTAGCCGCCGAACGTCAGCGCGTTGAGCACCAGCGACCGCCCGAGCCCGACGGTGAGCTCGCCGAGCCCCTCCCCGACGCCGAGCAGGCCCTCGCCCACCAAGCTGCCGACCGTGCTTTGATCCGGCGTGGAGGCCACCGGTTCGGGCACGTACCCCGAGCTCGTTCCGTACACGTTCACGTCGACGGGAGGCGCGACGACGCCGACCTCCGCGGCCCCGCGCGGCTCTTCCTCGCGCGTTTTTTTCTCGCGCGGCTCCTTCTCTCGCTGGCTCGCGCTCTTCGGGCCGAAGAGATGGACAGTATTCCGCGCCACGTCCACCTCCCAGCGGACCGCATGGACGGGCGGCGCCTCCGGCTCTGCTTGAAAACCGCTCGGATCCACGTAAGCCAGCGGGTTGTTGAGGACGTAGCTGTACGGATTGAGGCTCTGCCCCGACAGCGGATTCGCCACGAGCGGATCCGGCGTCAAGAAGCGCCCGATCACGGGATCGTACATCCGTCCCCGCATGTTGATGAGCCCGAGTTCGCCGTCGCCCTCGTGCCCCGTGAACCCCTGCCGGACAGGGGAGCTGCCGAACCAGCCCGGAGCCGCGCTCTCCCAGGTCGGCCAGCGGCGCTTGCCCCACGCCTGGTAGCTGCGCCGCTCGTGCACGCCGCCGGTGGCGTCCGTGATCACGTCGATCGAGCCCAGGTTGTCGCGATGCAGGTACAGCGTCGTGCCCGGCGCCCCCGCGGCGCGCGTCACGAGCGCCACCGCCCGCCCGTTCACCAGCACGGAGTACCGGTGCTCGACGCTCGGCTCGCCAGCGCCCGGAGCGAGCCGGGTGACCCGCTCGTACAGGTCGCCCACGTAGAGGGTCACCTCGTCCGGCGTCGTCTTCCGGATGCGGTTCTGATCGCCGTCGTAGTCGAGCTCGATCGTCGCGCCGCCGTCGAGCGTGAACGTCTCCGGCTTGTCGAACGGCGTGTACGAGACCGTCGCGCCGGGCCTCGAGATCTGGTTGCCGACGGCGTCATAGCCGTAGAACCTGTCCCCCGCCTGGATCACCGCGTGCGGCTGGTCGGGGTCGTACTCGTACGTGCCGATGCCCAGCTTGGAGTCGATGTTGCCATTCGGCGCGTACGTGTCCACGAACAGGCAGCGGGGCAGATCGCGGAACTGCGAGCACCTCAGGCGATCGAGCTTGTCGTAGAAGAAGTACTCCGTCTTCGTCTGGCGTAGGTCCTTCCTGGTCTCGAGGTTGAGCCTGTCGTCGTACGTGTACGCCAGGTTCTGGAGCTCCACGGCGTCCTTCGTCGTGCGCAGGCCCTCCAGGCGGTTCTTCGTCGCGTGGTACGACCGCTCGGTGACGACGCCGTTGCCGAGTTCCTCGGTCCGGATCCGCCCGGCCCGGTCCGTCTCCTTCAGCTCCCAGTACGGATCGCCGGTCTCGGCGTTCCGCGCCTCGAGGACGTGGCCGTGCGGGTCGAGCTCGTAGAGGACCGAGAACGGCTCCCCGCCGTCGCCCGCGGGGTACGCGATGAGGTTGAGCTGGTTCGAGGGGGTATAGCCGAAGGTCGTCGTGAACGTCTCGCCCTCGAGCGCCAGCCGCTTGATCTCGAGCCGCCCGAGCGGGTCATAGGTGTAGATCGTCTTGTGATGCTCGGGGGTCTCGACCTCGGCGATCTTGCCCTTCCCCGTCGCCCCGCGGTCCCACGTCCACGTGGTGCGGTAGGTGCTTTCGCTGCCCTCTTCCTTGTCGATGCGCGCCGTCATGCGGCCCAGGCGATCGTACTCGAACCAGCGCTCCCGCCCCAGCGCGTCCTTCGCATACGTCGGCCGCCCGAACCCGCTGTAGTGCGTGATCGTCTCGCCGCGATCGGGATCCGTGATCTTTCGCACGCGGCCGTAAGCATCGCGTTCGGTCGTCGTCACCGCGCCGCCCGGATCGGTCACGGTCCACAGCCCGCCGAACGGCCCGTAGCGATAACGCGTCTCCCCCGCCATCGCGTCGGTGATCGACACCGGCCGGCCGAGCGCGTCATTCGTGATCGTGGTCGTCACGCCGCGTGGACCGTTCACCTCGACGGTCGTGCCCAGGTACGTGTACGTCGTCGTGGTGCCCCAAGGCGTCCGGTGCGTCTTGATGCGGCCCATGCCGTCATAGGTAGTGTCGTCGTAGCGCAGCGCATCGCGCGGCGTGTCCTCGCCGGCGGGCAGCGATCGTCGCGCCACGTGCTCGCCCAGCGCATCGAAGACGATCTCCTGCATGACGCGCTCGCCGGCGCCGGCGCCCACGTCGGGGCGATGCGTCCACCACCGGACCGGACGCCCGAGGCTGTCGAGCTCGACAGTGTCATCGCGACCGCCGGTCTCCTGCGTTCGCACCTTCACGTTCCACTCGGTGCCGGACGCGCCGCCGTCCTTCGTCCGCGTGAACGTGGTGATCACCTCGTCCTCCTCGCCCGGCCGGATCTCCTTCGTGACCCGCCCGAAGCCGTCGATCGCCCAGCGCGTGACGAGGTGGTTCGGATCGACCAGCGCCGTCCTGACGCCGAGGCCGGGGTCGAACTTCATCCGCGTGACGTGCCCCTCCGCGTTCGAGCGCGCGTACGGGAAGACGCGCTCTTCGTCGTACGAGATGCAGGAGTTGCGGCGCGCGCCGAACGCATCGACGGAGCGGGTGATCCTGAGGTTGCCGTACACGTCGCGCGTATACGTGAGGTGGAGCTCCGTCTGCGGGTCGCCCTCGGTGCCGACGGACTCCCGGATGACCTGTCCGCGCGTGTTGTACGTGCGCGACATCGTGCGGCACTGGTCGATCCCCGAGGCGCTGCTGCACTCGTTCACGGCGTCCAGCTTGCCGATCAGCCAGGCGGCGGTGTCGTTCGTGTACTTCCGCTTGACGAGGAGCGAGAAATCGGCCCCCGTCGTGGACGACGACTCGGCGAGGATGTTGCCGAACTCGTCGTAATTGCCATAGGCGATCGTCGCGTCGCTCATGAGGATCGGCGGAAACCCCGCCCGGTCGATCGCGTACGCCTCCAGGCTCTGCTCTCCGGCCGGCGAGTACTCTCCCTGTCCCCTGATGTCCCTGCGGAAGACCGGCAACGTGAAGTACGTGCTGCCGCCGTTCGTCTTGACGGCCTGGATCAGCGAGCTCGTGTGCGAGAGCTCGACGATCCCGGAGGGCGCTTGATCATGGGTCTCGGGAGGGCTGTAGCGCACCTCCCGCATGACCTGATGCGCGTAGGGGAAGACGTTGAGGTCCTCGTCGAACGTCACATTGTCGTAAAACTCCACGGTCCCGGAGCCGGTGTCGAGATCGCGCACGATCCGCTTGCCGAAGCCGAGGAAGCCACGGCCGAGCCGGTGGTAACGGCCGTTCCTGTAGGCGACCTCGAAGCGCCGCTCGGCGTTCGCGCCGTTGTTGAGCGTGTAACCGCTGACCACCGCCCGCGGGCCCAGGGCGCAGCGGAGCGGGTAGGCGCACTCCTCCTTAACGGCGTTCTCCATCGGGTTGTAGATCTTCTGCTCGTCCGGCAGCGGCGACAACCCGTCCCAAGCGTGCGGCGACGACAGGTGGCTGTAGGTGATCGTCACGTTCGGCAGGAAGTCGGGGTCGTCCGGATCGAGCGAGCTCATGCCGTCAGTCACGCTCGCGAGGAGATCCTCGTCCTTGAGCAGGTTCGGGAAGATGCGGAAGAAACGTCCCACCGACATCAGCACATCCTGGACGCCGTCGCCGTTCAGGTCCGTCACCCGCGGAGCTTGCGCGTGGGCGAGCGTGACCTCGGAGTCGAGCATGAGGGGCTCGACCGGCAGGTGCGAGTCCACCAGCGTGAAGGTGCCGTCTCCGACCCTGCCCGTCGACTCGAGGATCATCCACGCGGGCACCCCACCCGGCTCCGCCATCGGCATGAGCAAGTCCTGGCGGCCGTCGTCGTTCCAGTCGATCGGCACGGCGAGGTTCGCGAACCGGTCGGCCTCGAGCCAGAGCTCGGGCAGGCTGTTCACGGCAGCGGCGAACCCGTCGCCGGTGTTCACGTAGGTGCGCAGCTGCCGGTCCGGAAGGCCGGTCTGGACCGCGTCGGGCAGGCCGTCGCCGTTCACGTCGAGGAAGAGCATGCGGCCGCCGGGGAGCCGGACCGGGAGGCCGGTCGGGGTGATCGACCACGCGCCCGGGCTCTGGTACGTCACCGCGTCGTACGTGGTGCCGAAGGTCACCGTCGCGTCGTCGATCCACACCGCCGTGTGCACGAGCAGATCGATCTTGCCGTCGCTGTCCGCGTCCACCGTGTGCAGGTCCGCGTTGCACGGGTACGCGTACAGCGCGGGGATCGGGCTCGGCGCGGGCTCGAACCCGGGCCCCTCCGGGCCGCTGGGGCGCCAGAGGTGCACCCACCAGGCCATGCTGATGCCGTCGTCGCCGCACTGGATGAGGTCGGAGACGCCGTCGCCGTCGACGTCGGCCAGGTGTGCCGAATGCGTCGGGCTCTTGATGCTGCCCGGCGTCCACGCCGACCCGAGCGGGTACATGCGAGCGACCTCGGTGTCGAGGCGCGTGAAGTTGCCCGCGCGCTCCGCGAGGAGGACGTGCCAGTTCGGCCATCGACCCTGCAGGTCGTGCATGAAGATGTCGGTGAGCCCATCTTGATTGTAGTCGATCGGCGTGCCGACCTCGGGCTGGAAGGGCGTGTCCGGATCCAGGTGAGTGACCTCGGCCACCAGCCTGTCCACGTTGAAGGCGGTCGAGACCCCCTCCGACAGCCGGTTCGGAGCGAGGAACCAGGTGGTGAGCGGCACCTCGACGTCCTCGTAGATCGCGAGCTCGTCGTCGGACATCACGATGTCGTCGAGCCCGTCACCCGTCGCGTCCATGAGCATGCTGCTGCCGCGATCGGAGGTGGGAACCTCGAGCGGCGTCGCCAGCCAGGTGAACCCCTTCGTGCCGTGATGCCACCCGAAGCGTGTCGGCGGCTTGCACACGCCGTCCGACGCGCACTCCTCGACCTGCTGGAGCAGCCGCCGCCCTGTCGCGGGTGCGTCGTCGAACAAGAAGCGGTAATTCCGGACGAGCGCGTCGCCCGGCCCGAGCATCCGGATCTCGTCGAGGCGCCACGAGCTCCGGAGCTCCATCCCACGCGAGTAGAGCACGCGGCCCCCCCACTGCGGCTCGCCGTACACGAACTCGACGGCGCGCGTCGCCGGGGACGACGGATGACCGGTGTAATCGATCCGCAGCGGCGCGTGCTCGACGGTGTACTTCTCCGTCGGGTGCTCCTCGCTCTTGTACCGCGTGTCCATCGTGTTTCCGTAGCGGTCGCTCACGCGCGTCACCCACCACGCGCGGACGACACCGAGCTTGGCCATGACCCGGCCGCTCGGCTCGTTCCCGTACTCGATGATCCGCCCTGACTTCGTGTACGCGCGGAGGTACATCGGACCCTTTTCCCAGTCCCAGCCTTCATAGCTGGCGATCACCTTGGTAAAGGTATCGGGGAACGTGCGGTACTCCACGAGATCCCCCGCCCTGCCCACCTCGACCAAACGCTTCCCGTCGAGGCAGAGCGCATCGTCTCGATCGTAATGAACGGCCCGGATCTCGCCGTCCTGCGCGATCGTGCGCGGGCACCGCGTCACCGCGGACAGCCCCGTCACGGAGAAGCCCATACCGAGCACGCCCTCTCCGCCCGAGCTGTCGTAGCTCACCGCGAGCTCCGGCTGCATGCCGGCGCGCCCCGGAGGAACGGCGAGCGGCATCGTGTACGTCGCCTCGCCGGTGCTCGAGGCCGAGAACGTCCCGCCGATCGCGCCTGCTGCGACCGTCTCGGAGCGCGGCAGATCGACAGGGAGCTCTGTGCCGTCGTAGCCCGAGCAGATCGTGCCGAGCAGGTCGTCCTCGGGATGGACGGGCCCTTCGATGTCGAGGTCTCCATTCAAGAGAGAGAGCCTTGGCCCGAGAGAGAGCCTTGGCTCGCGCGGCGAGTCTGAGCACGCCGCAACGGCGAGCACGCAAGCGGCGAGGCATACCCCCGCGAGCGAAAAGTGATGCTTTCGCCGGGCCGTGGCACGGCGTGACATCGCGAAATCGTGCGTGGCCGAAGGCGCACGTGTGCGCCGTCTCGTGGGAATGCTCATGAGATATGCCTGTTCTTAAGGTTTCTCGCTGGCGTCCGGCGGCGTGAGGCACACCCGCGCCGCACCCCGTCCGCTCCGCGGTCGAGCGTCTCGCCTCGTCGTCCCCGGGCCGCCCCGAACGGGCCGTCGGCCGCGTGACGCGCGCCTATGGCAAGGGCGGGGCCAGGATGCGTGGCGACCACGCCGCGCGGCGTGAGGCAGCCGACACCGCCTCGAAGGCGGCGAGGCGGCGTCGCCCGGGACGTGCTCCATTGCGAAAGTGCGCAATCGCTTGCGGGATGACGCCACCCGGGCTCCGCGCCCTGCGTGGGACGGGTGGCAGGCAGCTCAGCTGCCCTGCCGAGACCGGATCCGGTTCCTCACGCCATGCTCAGCTGCCCTGCCGAGACCGGATCCGGTTCCTCACGCCATGCTCAGCTGCCCCGCCGAGACCGGATCCGGTTCCTCACGCCATGCTCAGCTGCCCCGCCGAGACCGGATCCGGTTCCTCACGCCATGCTCAGCTGCCCTGCCGAGACCGGATCCGGTTCCTCACGCCATGCTCAGCTGCCCCGCCGAGACCGGATCCGGTTCCCCACGCCATGCTCAGCTGCCCCGCCGAGACCGGATCCGGTCGCGGCAGGCAGCTCCGCTCCCCGAGGGACTGGACGCGCCAGCCCCCAGGCCATGCTCGGCTGCCCCGGCGAGCGCCGAGCGCCGCGGCGGCGCCGGAGAAGGCGCCACCCTCACAAGACCAGGAACGCGACCGAAGCAAGGCGCAGATCAGCGCAGGACCACGCGCCCCCTACTGCCCGCCGGGCACGCAGATCGCCGTCGCCGAGCCGGCGCCCATGCACGAGAAGCCCGCCGCGCAGTCGGTGTTCGCGGCGCACGGGAAGGCGCACTTGCCCACCGCCGTGTTGCACTTGTGCGTGCCGCAGACCATGTCGTTCGTACACGGGAGCGCGAGCGGGCTCGGCTGCGCCGTCGTCGCCGGAGCGGTCGTCCCCGGCTGCTGGTACTGCCCCGGCTGCTGATACCCCGGCTGCTGGTACTGCCCCGGCTGCTGGTACTGCCCCGGCTGCTGGTACTGCCCAGGCTGCTGGTACCCGGGCTGCTGGTACTGCCCGGGCTGCTGGTACCCAGGCTGCTGGTTGTAGGCGTTGTACTGCTGGCTCGAGGGATCCTCGGCCTCGCTGCCCCGGCACGCGGAGGACAGGAGCCCGAGGCCTCCGAGAGCAAGGACGACCGCCGCGGCCGAGCGCACGCTGGTGAACCACATGGATCGCTTCATCAAGGTCTCCCGCAGGTGCGGGGCTTTCCCCGCGTGAGCAGCGGGCCGGTGCCGACCCGCCGCTGAGATCTGAGCCCCGGCCCCCGGAGGAGCAACCGCAGGCCCTTCGCCGGCGAGCGCCGCGTCGCGGGCCCGCTGGAGGCGAGCGTACCCCCGGTCGGCGGCCACGCGCCCGCCAAAATGACGGCGCCACCGTGCGCTCACCGCGGCGCAGCGTCCTTGCAGCAACGAAACCCCTGCTCGTAGCCGTAATCCTCTTCCTTGTGGAACCCCACCGTCGGGCGGCATCGGCCGCGCATCGGGCCCCACCAGCCGCCCTTGAGCCCGCTCCGATCCGGGGACTTGCGGCCCGGCCGCACGACCCACTCGTTGATGTTGCCGTTGAGGTCGTAGACGCCGAACGGCGACACGCACGCCGGCATCGAGCCGGCCGGAACGCGCTGATCGAGCCGCTCGAGCTCCGCCTTGCACTTGGGGTGCCGCATGCACCGCTCGTAGCGGTAGAGCGTCAGCTCGCGCTGGCGGAACGGCCGGTCGATGTTGCACTTCGTCGCGTCCCGCATGAACCCGTACGTGTACGGGAGCATCTCCTCGCCCTCGCAGGCGAAGTTGAACTCGTCCTCGGTGCAGAGGCGCTTGCCGACGCCCTCGCACGCCTTGACGGCCTCGCGCCACGAGACGAGCAGCGCAGGGAGCTCGCCCTTCCTGTTGGGCCACTCGTACCGGTCGACGCAGTAACGCATCGGCGCGCGCTTCTTCGAGAGGCACGCGGTCGGCTGCTTGTACTCGAGGCAGCGCTCGCTGACGCTGGTCGAGCCCTCCACGCCGCCGTACGGGCTCTCCCGCCGCGCCTGGTCCTTCTCGTACTCCTTGTGGTGCTTCAGGCAGATCTGCTCGACCAGGGGGCAGTAGTCGCCGTCGACGAGGACCATGTCGTCCGGACACCCCGCGGAGCTGCCGGGCAGCCCGGCGTCCGACACGCCGCCGTCGGGCGACGGCGACGCGGTCGCGCCGTCGAGGGCCGCGGCGGCGTCGGGCAGCCCCGCGGCGTCGGGCAGCCCCGCGGCATCCGGCGGCTCCGCGGCGCCGTCGGGTGGCGCTGGCTCGGCGTCCGCCGTTGCGCCGGCGCTCGCGGGCGCAGCGGGGGCCGCGGCGTCGGTCGCGGCGGGCTCGCGGCGATCGCAGCCGAGGAGCGCCGCCGCGAGGCCGCACAGCAGGACGAGGCCCCCCGCGCAGCGCCGGCAGAGGGCCCTGCGCCGCCGGCGCGGAGCGGCCGGCGGCGCGATGCGGCGGCGGCGCCGGCTCATCGGCCGGGGGCGGGGATGACCTTGAGCGGCACCCGGGTGCCGCCGCGCTCCACCTCGATCACGACCTCGCGGCCCGGCTCGAGCTCGCCGAGCGCGAACATGAAGTCGTGGATGTTGGTGATCGCGTGGGCGCCGATGCGCACGATCACGTCCCCCGCCTGCATCCCGGCGCGCGTGGCCGGCGCGTCGGGCCGCACGCCCGTGAGCTTCACGCCGGGCCCCTGGTACGCGTAGTCCGGCATCGTGCCAAGCGACGCGCGGAAGCCGCGGCGCATGCTGCGGTGAGGGTCGGCCGGCGGGTCGGTGAACGCCATCCGCGCGTCGCGCTGCGCGAGGGCGAGCGCCATCCGCGCCGCGAGCACCGCGCAGCGCGAGACGCCCGCGGCGTCGATCTTGTCCGCCGTGTCGCTCGGCCGGTGGTAGTCCTCGTGGACGCCCGTGAACAGGAAGGCGACCGGGACGCGCGACGCGGTGAACGACGTGTGATCGCTCGCGCCGAACCCCTCGACGCCGAACTGGAGCGCGAGGCCGAGCCCGCGGGCGGCGTCGTCCACGATCGGCTTCCAGTCGGGCGAGGTGCCGAGGCCGTCGACGAGGAGCTTGTCCTCCCGCATCCGGCCGACCATGTCCGCGTTGATCATCGCCACGACGGACTTCGTCCCCGCGAGCGGCGCCGGCGGGTGATCGACGAAGTGGCGCGAGCCGAGGGTGCCGAGCTCCTCGGCGCCGAACGCGATGAACAGCAGGTTGCGGTCCGGCCGCGCGGGGAGCGAGGCGAACCGCCGCGCGACCTCCAGGAGCATCGCGGTCCCGGAGGCGTTGTCGTCGGCGCCCGGGTGCACCGCGTGCACGCCGGGCGCGCGCGAGTACGAGTTGCCGCCGTGGCCGAGGTGATCGAAGTGCGCCCCGACGACGACGTACTCGCCGGCGTGCGGGGAGCCGTCCCGCGCCGGGAGCAGGCCGATCACGTTGGACGCCGGCGCCATCCGCGGGGTGACCTTGGTCGTGATCTCGACGGTGACGCCGTCGAGCGGCTTCGGCCCAGGGGCCTTCGCCGGGGCCTGCTTCGCGGCCGCGGGCTTCGCGGCGGCCTGCTTGGCGGCCTCGGGCTTCGCGGGCGGCGGAAGCCCCGCCGTCGGGAACAGCGCCCGGGCCGCGGAGCGCGTGATCACCACGGCCGGGATGCCCATGCTCGCCGCGTCGTCCGACACGCGCGGGAGCTCGTCGCCCGCCGCGACGAGGATCACGCCGGCGGCCTTGTGCTCGCGGGCGGTGCGGAGCTTGTAGCGGACGCTGCCGAAGTCGCGGAGCGCGTCGGCCGGCCGCGGTGACGGCGCGTGGTGCGGATCCGCGTGCGCCGCGCCGTGCGGGTCCGCGTGCGCCGCGCCGCCGTGCGGGGCGGCTGCCGCGCCGCCATGCGGATCTGCCTTCGCCGCGCCGCCGTGCGGGTCTGCCTTCGCCGCCCCCGCCTGCGGCGCCGCCTCCGCGCCGCCGCCCAGCGTGGGCACGCCGTCGAGCACGACCGCGATCTTCCCCTCGATGTCGCGGCCGCCGTAGTCGTCCCAGGAGAGCGCCGCCGCGGTCACGCCGTGGCCCACGAGCACCGCGGCCCCCGAGACCGCGCCGCTCGCGCTCCCGTCGGCCGTGACCAGCTTGCCGGCCTCGACGCCCTGCTTCCGGCCCGCGCGCTGCACCACGAGCGCCGCCGGCGCCACGTCGGCGCCCACCCGCGCCTCGAACGCCTGCCGGTACGCCTTCGCGTCGCCCCCCTGCCCGCCCAGCGGCGCGAGCTTGAGCTCGGCGAAGCGGCGCGCGATGAAGTCGGCCGCGAGCTCGGCGCCGGGCTCGCCGGTGGCGCGCCCCGCGAGCTCGGGCGACGCGAGGTACGCGACGTCCGCCTTGATCCGCGCCTCCGCGGCGGGGTCGAGATCGATCGAGGCCGGCGCGGCGGGCGCCGCGGCGGCCGGCGCCGAGGCCGGCGGCGCGGCCGCCTCGCGGGGCGGCGCGGCCGGAGGCGCGCACGCCCCGAGCGCGGCGAGCAGCCCCGCGACGAGCCCCGGGCGGAGCCCCGCCGCGCGGGGCGCGCGCGCCCCGGCGCGCCCGGCGGTCACCACGGCGCGGCCTTCTGCGCCGCGCGGACCAGCTCGAGCGCGCGGCGCCCGATGTACTCCTCCACGTCGGCGGGCGCGATGTGTCTGTCCTTCGCGAAGTCGAACTCGCGCGGCTTGCCGTCGCCGAAGGTCACCCGGACGATCGCCGACTCCCGCAGGAGCTCCAGCGCCAGGCTGAACTCGCCGAGCGCGAGCCGGTGCTTGTCCTGCTCCTGCGAGAGCACGACCGGCTGCCCCTTGTCCTGCAGCCTCTCGTGCGCGAACTTCAGCGACTCGGCCCCCTGCGACACGGCCGACTCCGCGGCCGCGAGCGCCTCGGCGACCCGCTTCTTGTGCCGCGCGAGCTCTTCCGACTCGCGCTCCGCCTTCGATTTCACGGCCTCGTTGAGCTCATCACGCCAGGTAGCCACAGTGCACCTCGGCGCGAACACTCTTCCGAAACGCGCGCTTTGTCCAGCCCGACACGCGCCCGCCGCCCGTCGCCAGGGCCCCCCCGACGCGCCGGCGCGGGCTCCTCCGCGCAGCCTCGACAAAAAACAGGAAGCCCGGGATCCCCGGGGGAGGACGGCCTCCCTCGAGGGCTCCCGGGCCCCTCGCACGATCGCGCAGGCGCGCGCCGCTACTGCACGTCGGCGCCCCCGCCCTTGGCCGGGGCGAGCGCGCTCAGGTCCTCGGCCACGGTGGCCTTCGGGTTCATGAGCTCGTGGAACGCGCGCTTCGCGAGCACGCCGGTGTCGCCCGGCTCGTGCCGCAGGGCCATGAGCGCGCCCTTCTCCTTCATGAACTTGAGCGTGTCGATCGCGCCCTTCTTCTGCTCGCCGTCGCCGCTCTTGGCCGCCTGGTAGAGCCGGTAGCGCAGGACCACGCGCGTCTCGGAGTGCGGGCCGTTGTCGTACTTCAGGTTGTCGAACTGGGCCTGGAGCCGCTGCCGCGCCCACTCCTGCGGCGCGTCAGCGACCTTCACCCGCGTGACCGCCTCGGCGTTCGCGACGTACCGGTAGAGGTTGCCGCGCTTGAAGTCCTCGTCCGACCAGTAGCCGAACGCGCGGTAGTAGTGGTCCTTGAGGTCGTCGAGCGCGCCCTTGTCGAAGTCGGCGTACATCGCGACCGTCCGCGCCGCGGTGTCGCTCGTGCCGCCGAGGATGAGCGCGAGCGCCGCCGCGTTCCGGACCTCGACGTCCTTGAGCTTCTCGAAGAGCTGGTTCTGCGCCGCCTCGTCGAAGCCGCCGATGCCGATGGCGCGCGCGACGGCCATGCGCACCCCGGGCTCGACGTCGGCCGTGAGCAGCGGGACGAGCTCGCCGGCGGCGCTGGGCACCGGCCGGAGCGCGAGCGCGGACGCGTAACAGGCGCCGATGAGCTGCTTGCGCGGCTCCTTCTTGCTCGCGAAATCCTTCGCCTTCTTCGCCACCTCGACCATCGTCTTGTCGTCGGCGCACCAGGCGAGCGCCTCGCACGCGGCCTGGCGGGCCTCCTCGTGCCACGTCTCGTCCTCGATGAGCTTCGTCAGCGGCTCCACCGCGCGCGGGTCGCCCCACTCGGCGAGCCCCTGCGCCGCGCCGTAGGCGACCGCGCGGAGCGCCATGCCCATCATCGCGAGCCCCGCGCCCTGGAGCCCGTCCTGGGTGATGTCCATCTTCGGGTCCTTCTTCCGCTTGAACTGCTCGAGCAGCCGCGGGAAGGAGGGCTCGTCCTTCATGCGCCCGATGTACCGGAGCGCGCTCTGCGCGGTCTCGAACGCCGCCGGGAACGGCGGCTGCTGCCCCTCCTTCGGGAGCGGGTCCGTCGGGAAGGCCCAGTCGCGCATGTCCTTCAGGATCTTCTCGGAGCGGATCGTGGCGAGGAAGCGCAGGCCGTTCGCGTGCGGCTGCGGGCGATCCTTGAGCCACAGGATGACCGGCGACTCGGCCGCGGCCTTGAGCTCGGCGGCCTTGTCCGCGTGGATCGTGGCGAGGTCGGCGAGCATGCGGGCGCCGACGACGCGCGGCAGGTCGGTGCGCGACAGGTGCCCGCCCTCGTCCGCCTCCCAGAACTTCTCGAGCTTGTAGAGCTTGAGCGGGTCGGCCAGCATCCGCTCGCCGATGTACTTGGCGCCGCGGATGTCGCCGACCTCGGCGAGCCGCGTCCCCGCCTCGCCCTGCCAGTGCAGCGGCGGCTTCTTCGCCTCGATCCACTTCACGAGCGGGTCGGCCGCGCGCGGATCGGCGAGCTCGCGCAGCATCTCCATGATCTGCTTCGTCTGGAACCAGGTCGTCTCCTCGGGGTCCGACTTCACGCTGTCGAGGGCGAGGACGAGCCCCTCGCCGCCGATGCCGTCGCGCAGCGCCTCGAGGAAGCGCTGGCGGCTGTCCTTGTCGGCGTTCGAGAGCGCCTCGAGGAGCGGGGCGCGCGCCGTCTCGTCGCCGATGCGCCCGAGGCCGTTCGCGGCCTCGCGCGCGACCTCGACGTCCTTGTCCTTCACGAGCGTGATCAGCGCGCTCGTCCACTTGGGCTCGGCGTTGCGCGACAGGACCGTCGCGACGAGCTGCCGCACCGACGCGCTCTCGTCGGTCGCGAGCTTCGCGAGCTCGTCGAGCGACACGAGGCCGGCGAGCTTCTCGGGATCGAAGGCGATGCCGCCGCCGAGCCGCTCGACCTTCGAGAGGAACCCCTTGCGGTACTGGTCCATCGCGTCCTTGAACGCGGCCGGCTCCTTGAGCTCGACGAGGGCCCAGACGATCTGGGGCCGGTCGCTCTCGTCCGCGACCTTGAGCGCCTCGAGCAGCGCGGGCTTGGCGCCGTCGGCCTTGGGCGAGCCGTAGTAGGCGAGCACCTGCGCGGCGACGCCCTTCACGCGGTGGTCCTGGAGCGAGAGCGCCGTCGTCGCGTGCGTGACGCCCTCGGGGTCGCCGGCCCACGCGAGCTGCATGAGCGCCTCCTGCTGGAGCGACGGCTCGGCGTTCGAGGCGGCCCACTTCCGCCAGAGGGGCAGCTGGTCCTTCTTCGGCAGGACGAAGATGTTCTTCTTCTCCTTCGAGATGGCGTCGACCGTCATCTTCTGGCTGTCCTGCTTGACGCCGAACCAGATGGCGCCCGCGGCGCCGAGCGCGAGGAGGAGGCCGACCACGATCGACACCGGGCTGAACCGGCCGCGCTTGAAGTTGCCGTCGTCCGCGAAGCCGCCGCCGGCGGGCGCCGGCGGGGCTCCGGGCAGGTCGTTGTCATCGGGGGGCCACTTGGCCGCCCGCTTGGCCGGGGGGAGCCCGGGCGGCGGGCGCCGCCCGCGGGGCCCCGCGGGATTTTCTCGTGAAAGATTCGGACGATCCAGCATGGTTCCTCCAGCGCGCGGGCGACGACGTGACCCGGACGGCGGTGGCAGCGCGCGGCGAGCCGCGCTGCGCCCCCGACCCCCACCGGCGGCGGCGGCGGCGTCGCGCGGCGAGCCGCGCTGCGCCCCCGACCCCGGGCCAGGCGGCGCAGCGCCTGGCCGGTCGAGGCGCCGGACCGTACCAGAGCCGCTCGGACGTAGGCCCAAAGATTTGCTATGAAGCCCAGGGCCCCGTATGGCCGAACCCGAGTCCAATTCCGGTAAGATTCTCTACCCTGCAGTCGCGGTGCTCATCGCCCTGAGCGCGCTCTTCGGCCTTGCGATCCTGCCGCGGCTTGCGCCTGGGGTCGGGGGCATGGTCGGCGCGGTGGCCCCCGACGTGACGCTGCCGGTCGCGGCCAACGGCGAGCCCGGCGCGCGCATGCAGCTCGCCGAGCTCAAGGGCCAGCCGGTGATCCTCGACTTCTGGGCCACCTGGTGCGGCCCCTGCGCGGTCCAGGCGCCGATCCTCGACCGGATCGCGCGCCGGTACGAGAAGAAGGGGCTCGTGGTGCTCGGCGTCAACGTGGACGATCCGCCCCACGTGGCCAGCCAATACGCCCTCAAGAAGGGCCTCTCGTACCCGATCCTCATCGACGACGCCAAGGAGGCGTCGGTCCGGTACGGGGTGGACAAGCTGCCGAGCCTCGTGGTGATCGACCGGCAGGGGAACGTCGCCGCCTACCTGACCGGCATCGTCGACGAGGCGAGCCTCTCCGAGATCGTCGCGGCGACCCTCTGACCTCGCTCCACGTGTCACGGCCCTCCCGACCCTCGCGCGTCGCGCTCGCGGCGCTCACCGCGGCCGCGGCCGCCTGCTCCCGCGGCGAGCCCGATCGCGGCCCCGGCGACGCCGCCGCGCCGGCGGCCAGCCCCGCGGTGCCCGCGGCGGCCTCCGGCCCGGGGGACGCGGCCCCGCCGGCGGCTGGGTCTGCCGGCGCGCCGCCGGCGGCCGGGGGCGAGGCGCCGCCGCCGCCGGCCGGCGCGCCGCCGCCGGCCGGGGATCCGACGGCGATCCACTACGAGGCGCGCGAGGACCTGGTGCGGCTCTTCTCGCTGAAGGAGCTCACGCCGCGGGAGCGCAAGTTCAGGAACCCCGAGCTCTTCCTGGAGAAGAACTTCGGCGGCGGCGGGCCGTCGCGCATCAACCAGGGCAACAGGGCGCTCGCGCGGCACACGCGCTCGAAGGAGCAGTGCCTCGAGGGGCTGCGCGGCGTCGTCCTCCAGACGGAGGAGCAGCGCGCCCGCTGCGGCGGCCACGAGAACATGGTGCCCGTCTTCAAGACCGTGCGGGGGAAGGCGAGGCCGGCCGAGTTCTGCATCGACGTCTTCGAGTTCCCCAACAAGCCGTGCGAGCTGCCGATGGTGTGGGCGGGCCCGACGCAGGCGGCGTCGGTGTGCAGCCTCCAGGGCAAGCGCCTCTGCACCGAGGACGAGTGGAGCCTCGCGTGCCGCGGCGACCCGGAGGGCGGCGCGCCGCGGACGTACGCTTACGGCGACGAGCTCGACCTCGCCGTCTGCCACACGCAGACGCGGCACCGCGACATCGACGGCAAGCCCTGCGACGCCGACACGGCGCGCTCGGCCTACGAGACGTGCGCGACCGACACCGAGCCGGCGGGCGCCTACCCGGCGTGCCGCTCGCGGTTCGGGGTCTTCGATCAGCACGGCAACGTGGCCGAGATCATGACCCGCCGCGATCGGGACGACGGCAAGCTGTACAGCCAGCTCAAGGGGAGCGCCTGGTTCTACGTCGAGGTCGCCCGCGCGCACGACGCCCCCCGGCCGAAGGGGCAGGAGACGTATCCCGATCACTGCTCCTTCAGCCCGCGCTGGCACGTGGAGCCGATGGAGAACGCCTGGCACGTGAATTACCACCTCGGGTTCAGGTGCTGTAAGACGGTCCACTGAGGCGCGCGCGCCTCGCGCACCTGCGGCAGCACCTCCTGCTGGTACCGCATCGCTCAAGTTCGTCCCTGGTCGCGCGGAAGGTCTTACCGAACTGTCCGGCCCCCGGCGAAGGTGTTCGCCACGCGGGTTGGGAGATCGCCAACAGGTTGCGCCAGATGCGTGTGCTGTCGTCCATCGACACTTTCGACGTGGTTTTCTACGCGGCGCAGGGGATCGACGAAAGTATACGGTTACCGGACGCCTACAGGCATCTCGTGTCAGAAGCCCACCCCGCACCGGGATGAAAGGGTTCACTCGCTCACGTCATATTACCACTGCTTATGAGACGTTTCGTACGCTTGCTCCGAGTGGACGGAGCTTTCCTCCGCGGAGCTGCCTTCGCGACCGCCTCAGCGCTAACATAAGTGCGTGGCTGCTGTGCGAAGGTATCTAGGAGGAGGGACCGCTGCTCTAGCGGCAGGTCGAGGAGGTCAGCAACATTTAGTGTCCGGCTGTACCGCGCCGCAGCGCCGAGCATTTTGAGCGGCAATTCGCACTCAGGAAGATCACGGAGCGCGCTCGTGAGGATCGGGAGCGCCTCATCCCACGCTTCGGCACGTAGGTTGGCTTGGCCCGAAAATTGATTTACAAGACGCATGAGGGCGTCGCCAAGGAGTTCGTCGAGCCCAGGCTTCTCCAACGTCAAACGCGCCTCGACGATCTGCTTGGCCATCTCTAGCGGACCGCGCTCAGCAGCTTCCATCAGCATCATAGCCGCGAGGACGCCCACCGGCTCAAAATCTCCACCCCCGAACTGGCCAGCCGCTTTGCCGATCGAGGCCAGCGACATCGCTAGATACTCTGCTCCAACCTGAAATCCGTGCGCTCCGCTCTTCGCTAGACAGGCCAGTAGGACGCCGTCATGATCATGGGGTACCCGCTCAAGGAGGCTCAATGCAGCACGCTCGGCGTCGTCGAAGCGACCCAAGTTCATCAGGGCTTTACCTTTCACATAGAGCCCATGCCAATGCGTTGGATCAATAGCAAGAAGCCGTTCTTCATTGACGACAACGTCCTCGTATCTACGGAGAGCACTTAGAATAGTTCCTTGAAAGCAGAGGTCGGCAACACATTGAGGATCGAGGCGGAGCGCCCGCCTGATAATCTTCAGCGCCTCTTCATACTTGCCCTGGCCGAACAGTGCACGAGAAGTAACTGCTGACGCAGCGTGCGCGTGCCGTTTGTGGCTGAGCAGCATGCGCGCTGCCGTCTCCGCTTCGACAAAACGGCCGAGCGACAAGAAAGCCCAAGCTTTCTGTTCGAACGAATGTAGGTGGTTCGGATCGAGCCGCAGTGCGACATCCTCGTTACGTATCACATCCTCATACCGCTCGAGTGCCATGAGGATTGAACCGCGAAAACAAAGATATGGCGAATAACCAGGCTTGATCACCATGGCACGCTCAATTTCAGAGAGCGCCTCCTCATAACGCTTCGCGCGAAAGAGCAACTCCGCATGTTGAGCAGCAAGGCGGCAACTTTGTGGATAGTGCGCAATAGCAGCCTCGACGCGACTCGTAGCCTCCTCGTCTTTACCCAATTTACATAGCGCACTCACACACAAAGTATGATATTCCTCGCGATTTTCTTCGTCGGACAATCGTGCATATGCCTCGGCTTGCCCAACGTAGTCACCGCTCGCGGCGCAACGGAGCCCTTCCTCTTCCAATGCTTTCAGCACTGGCTCGTGCGGCAGGGCCGAGTATTCTTTCAACGCCATCTCTATGTGTAGCCTATCCACATGACGCTCCGGCACACCGGAGCTGCAAATGTCGCGGAGGCGCAACGTGAGCTCTCGCGCCGTGAACCACTCACGCAGAAACCGCACAAAAAGCCTCAAATATGCTGTCTTGTTGTCCTTCACCTCGACGCAAATCCGCATCAATGGCTCGGCAACCTCGTAGTACGTTGAGCGGCCGCTTCGGATAGACTGGACGAAGCCGAGCTTCGCAAGCTCTCCTAGCTGCTTTGCGGCCGTCTGTTGCGAGATGAGACATCTCTGCGCGATGAGTTTCACCATCGCTGGTTTTTCATGCCGACTAAGGAATTCAACAAGCTTGCGCTGCTGCGGCGCGAGTGGCCGCATGCGGTCCTGGTAATACGGCGTTAGATCGTCCACCATCCGCATGAATGGTTTGATAAGATCATCGATCGACTCTCGATCGAGGAACTCAGACATGATCACATAGACACGGTGATTGCCGCCCGCTAGGTGGTGGATCGCGCGGACCCGCGCGCGCCCCATAGGCGTGCCCAATATGTTGGCAAGTTCGTGGTGCCCATCGACCTCGGCCTTCCTCTTCAAGAGCTGCACCGCCATCTCGAAGTCGAGCTTCTCCAATTTCCGCTCGGTAAAGAACCCATAGAAGGGCGATGTCTGGAGCTGCACGCCCGCGAACAGTGCCGGCGTAGTCGCGAGGATAGTCCAGAACGGGTGCTCCTGAATGAACGCTCGCCATCGCTTTTGGCCCTCCTCGCCCAATCCCGTGAAGATGTCGACGAGGTTCTCGCAGAGCAGTAGGAGAGTGTCCCTACCGACAGCCTCGAGGAGGAGCGACTGCGCGACCTCCAGCGCGAGAGTAGGATCTTTCTCGTGGGTCTGATAGATACGCTCTATCCTATCGTCGAGTTCCTTTTCTCTGCCGCCAGACGCGAGCGCGTTGAGGATCCGGACCAGCAGATCCAAGAACGAGGCCACCCCCCACTCTTCTTCGTTGAGATAGGCGATCTTCAGCTTCTTCCGTGCAGCTTCATACTGTGGATCGGTCATCAACCGGTGGTGCAGGAGGGCGACGAAGTGAGTCTTGCCGACACCCCGGGGGCCCACGAGCAGAATATAGTGCTTTCCACTGCCCGTAGCAGAGGCGGCGATGCGCTTCAGAACGTCGGAGAGCGTCTTCTCCCGCCCGACGAACAGCGCTTCGAGCGCCTGTGGCATCATGTTACCAGGGCTATACTTCGATGAGGTGACGAGGGCGCGGGTCATAGACGATGCTTCTGCCACCAGCGCTTGACCAGCGGCCAACGGAAGTCGTAGGAAGAGGTTTTCTTGTCGATGATCCGCACGAGACACAGGTCTTGACAGAGGAGTCGGGAGACCTCGCGGACATCCTCGGCGGTCGGTGTCTCGGCGTGATGGGCGAGCGCCTTGACGATCGCGGCAAGGCGCATAGGCCGATCCTTCTCGGCGATCGCGTCGAGAATCGCGAGCGCTATCGTCGCATGACGCTTATCGTAGTAGATCTTGATCCGCTCGACGTTCCAATGAAAGTGGCCTGGGTCGTTCGGGGCGAGAACCAGTTCGTCCACCGCGACGTCGACATCGCTTGGGACCGGGATACGATCGAGCTGACTGAGGCGGTCTATGACGTGCTGGAGGTAGAAGGGGAAACCACCGACGGCCTCGAATATCTTCTGCTCCATGGGAACGAAACGGTCGGGTCGGTCCACCTGGGGATCGATATCCCGGAGAAGTTCGGTGATGAGGGTGAACGCGTCGCCAGTTGACATCGGCGGCACCACCTCGTCGAGCATATCGTTCATCGGTGCGTTGGCGTTACCCGCCGCGCGTAGCGACTGTAGCACCAAGTGCAAGCCGATGGACCCGGTCAACAGGAAACGTAGCCGGTCGGGGTGAGTCTGCCGGAGGTGGCGAAGGAGATCTAGCAACTGGATGGCGCTGTCAGCTCCTTGACGTGCCTTGATGTTGTGGATCATCAGCGGGAACTCGTCCCAGATCAGCACCAGGCGATTTTCCGGGCCGATGGCCTTCAAGGTGTCGGTGATCGCGCTGGTGAGGAGCGCCTTCCAATTCCTCTCTATGTCCGGTAGGTCGACGTTCTTGATCTGCTTCGGTGCCCATGCTTCCCAAACCTCGAGAGCGCTCGCCTTGAACTTCCCGAGCCGGTCGAGCTGGTCACGCACGGCTCTGTGGAACGTTCGCACGAGCTCGCTGAGACTATGGACAGCCTCAAGCTCCTGGTAGACCGTCACGAAGCCATCGCGCCCGAGCGCGTGCATCTTCTTGACAATGTGCGTCTTCCCGATGCGGCGCTCCCCGCCGAGCACGAGCCCCTGACGCGCCAGGACGGACCAGTACCGCGCGATCTCGGTCTCACGACCGATGATCTCGTCAACTCCAAGTGAGCCGCCGGGATTGATCCTCATCGCGTACTCCTTATACGACAGAACTGACGTACGTCAAGGTTGACGTACGATCCATCAACGGTGATGGCGGCGGGCGAGGCGGCGAGCGAGCTAAGGCTAGCGGGGAGGGACCAGCCTCATGGGAAGGTGGGCGTTCGCAGCTTCTCCTCTTCCCGAGCCTCGCCGTCGATCACCCCTGTACGGGCGTTCCGGTTCGTTCCCCGCGTGCCGCTCGCGGTTCGGGGTCTTCGATCAGCACGGCAACGTGGCCGAGATCATGACCCGCCGCGATCGGGACGACGGCAAGCTGTACAGCCAGCTCAAGGGGAGCGCCTGGTTCTACGTCGAGGTCGCCCGCGCGCACGACGCCCCCCGGCCGAAGGGGCAGGAGACGTATCCCGATCACTGCTCCTTCAGCCCGCGCTGGCACGTGGAGCCGATGGAGAACGCCTGGCACGTGAATTACCACCTCGGGTTCAGGTGCTGTAAGACGGTCCACTGAGGCGCCCCTGCCCGAGCGCCTGAGCAGGGCCCCCTACGCCCGCGCCGACGGTCCGCCCGCGTGGGGCCCACGTGGGGGCTCATGGGCGAACAGCACACCTCCGATGCGGCCGAAAGCGGCGTGGTTCCCGGCGCTTCCAAAAACGGCTCAACAAAATGCACCCGAGTGGGCGATAGCCCACCTTATTTTCCGCGCTCACTCGGCGTCTTTTCTCTCGCGAAGACGCGATGACGTTGCTATCCGTATCCACATGATGAAGAGAGCCAGTCTCCTCGTGACGCTTAGTGGTGTCTCCGTCTCTGGTCTTTTCTTCGGGTGTAATCATGACGAGTCGCTCGGCGCCGCCTCGCAGGCGCTCGTGGCCGAGTGCGTCGATCCGGGCGGCGCGATCCCGGAGGGCGAGTGGGCGTGCGGCGACGAGCGGGTCGTCGAGTGCACGACGCACCGGGGCGCCTACGTCGAGACCATCTACGCGCAGCTGTCGGAGGGCACCTGCGCCGACACGAGCGTGGCTGTCTCCGCGGAGGGGCCGTTCGCCCTGGGGACGCACGAGATCGTCGTGACCGCGGAGGCGGAGGTCGCGGTGTCGCTCTGCGCCTCGGAGCTCGTGGTCGTCGACACGGTCGCGCCGGTGCTCTCCGACCGGCGCCCCGAGCTCTGGCCGCCGAACCACTCGTTCCACACCATCTCGGTGGACGACTGCGTGGCGGTCGAGGACGCCTGTGACGACGAGGTCGAGGTGACGTTCACCTATGCGGCGAGCGACGAGCCGCGGAACGACACGGGCGACGGCAACACCGAGGTGGACATCATGAACCTCGGCTGCGGCTCGGTCGACCTCCTCGCGGAGCGGAAGGGCAACGGCGACGCGCGCGTCTACACGCTCGGCGTCCGGGCGGTCGACGCGTCGGGCAACGTGACCGAGGGCGAGTGCCACGTGATCGTGCCCCACGATCAGGGCGGCAAGGCGCCGGTCGACAGCGGGATCGCCTACCGGGAGGAGGCGCCCGCCTGCGACTGAGGCGCGCGGCTGGATCGCGCCCGCGCCGAGGGGTAGCCTTGCCCCTCGATGCAAGCGCTGGCTCAGCGCGCGCGGATCGCGCGCGGCACGTCCGGTGAGAGCCGCTGGGAGATGGCGACCCGGCCCCCGGCGCCGCGCCTCCGCCCCTACCTCCGCGACTACTGCGGTTACACGGAGGAGACGCCTGGGCCGCTGCGGCGGGCCGAGTTCCCGATGCCGCAGGTCGTCGTCATCATCGAGTTCGGGCCGCCGCTTCGCGTGTTCGACGCCGGGAGCGATCGCCGCCACGCGTCGTACCCGGGCGGCTTCGTCGCGGGGCTCGACGACAGCTTCACGGTCACCGAGCACGACGGCCTCCAGCGCGGGATCCAGGTGAACCTCACCCCCATCGGGGCGCGGCTCCTCTTCGGCGTACCGATGGCGGAGCTCACCGGGCGCGTGATCTCCGCGCGCGATCTCCTGCCGAGGAAGCACGCCCACCTGGCCGAGCGCCTCGAGGAGCTCCCCACCTGGGACGCGCGCTTCGACCTGATCGAGCGCGCGCTCGGCGAGCGCGTCGACGAGGCGCGGCACGCGCTCGGCGTGGTGCCGTGGGCGCTCCGGCGGATCGAGGAGCGCGGGGGCGCGGTCGACATGCGGGCGCTCGCGCGCGAGCTCGGCTACAGCCAGAAGCACGTGATCGACCTGTTCCGCGAGCACGTCGGCGTCCCCCCCAAGCTCCTCGCCCGCCTCGTGCGCTTCGAGCGCCTGGTGCAGCACCTCAAGGCAGGCGCCTCCGGGACCTGGGCCGAGCTCGCGCAGCGGTTCGGCTACTACGACCAGGCGCACCTCGCGCGGGACGTGAAGCAGTTCACCGGGACGACCCCGACCAAGGCCCGCGCCGCGCTGATCGAGCTCTCCGGCATGAGCCCGTGATCCCTCGCCGCGCACGCCGTGTCGCTAGGGCCTGCGCGGCGGCCGCGGCTCCGGCTCGCCGACGGTCACGGTCCTCGGCGGCGGGATCCGCGGTCGCGCCGTCGGTCCCGCGTCTGCCGGCCCCGCGTCCGCCGTCGCCGCGCCTGCCGGCTGACCTGCCGTGGTGAATCGCTCGATGAAGAGCGCGAGCGCCGCGACCGGGCCGAGCGCGAGGATGGCAATCAGCGCGCGAGCCGCCGTCGAGGCCCTGGAGCTGCCGCGCTGTCGTGCGGGCGGGGCGCCGCCGGTCCCAGCCGCGGGCAGGGTCGCAGCGCCGGGGGACGTGTCGAGTGTCCTCTCCGTGCGTGCCGCGTGAGCCGGTTCGCTCGTGTCCATCAGGGTCGGCGCGGCGCTCCTGTGCGCGCAGTCGGCGATGGCGGCCCGGATCGCGAGCGTCACGGAGGTCCACGCCTCGCTCTCGCGCTTCCACGACATCACGGGGACGCGGTTGGGGGGCAGCGGCGCCAGGGCGGAGAACGGCGTACCCTCCCAGTCGCACGCGTCGAGGAGGATGGGGATGACCCGCGCCCGCCCGGCGTTGTGGCGCCCGAGCGCCCGTTCCATCTCTCGCCACTGCGCGTCGGCGGCGAGATAATCAACGCTGACGAGAAGGACGATGAGGTGAGCCGCGTCGAGGCGAGCCGCGAGCTCGGCCTCCCGATCGCTGCCGACCCCGACGCGCCCGGTATGCCAGGTGCGGACTTTCCCTTCGCGCTTCAGGGCCGACAGGTGCTTTCTGAGCACGTCCTTCTGCTTCTCGTTCGCGGCTGCATGCGAGATGAAGACGTCGATCGGTAGAGGCGCAGGAAACACGAGGATAGCGTATCAGGAAGGAGCCAGGCGGACGAGCGGAGCGGCCTTGTTCAGAGTATTTCCTTACCGTCCAGATCCTGGCGAGTCTGTACATCGAGGAACGCCGCCGCCGAGGTGCAGGGCTTACCGGCCGGGATCCGTCCTGTGCACGCATATCAATGGCTTCGGAGATGTGCGATCCGTCGTCACCCCCCGAGCTCCCGACGACGGCGGTGGCTCGCGACGGTTCGGCACGGCAGATTCGCGATCGGCGGCCCGGCAGGGGGCGAGGTAAAATCTTTACAATACCCCCGGCGTCGCGCTCCCCAAGGTAGGCCCCGAAGGAGCGAACACCATGTCGAGCGCGTCTCCCACGAATCTGCCCCCTGCCGTCCGCCTCAACCAGATGATCATGAGCCTCTGGGTGCCGCAGGTCATCCACGCGGCCGCGGAGCTCGGCGTCGCCGACGTCCTCGCCGACGGGCCGCTCCCGAGCGGCGCGGTCGCGGCGCGGCTCGGCACGCACCCCGACGCGACGGAGCGCCTGCTCCGGGCCCTCGTCACGCTCGATCTGCTCGCCCCCCGCGGGGACCGCTTCGAGCTCACCGAGATGGGGCGATGCCTCGAGACGAGCTCCCCGAGCTCGCGGCGCGCGTGGTCCCGGCTCATGGGCGGGGCGGGCGTGTGGAAGGCCTGGGGCCGCTTGACCGACTGCGTCCGCACCGGCCGGATGGCGTGGGGCGCCGGAGGCGCGGCGACGCCGTCCGGGACCGAGCACTTCGACGAGATGGGGCGCGACCCGGCCGCCGCCGCCATCTTCCACCAGGCGATGGTGGAGCTCACCCGCGGGGTCGCGCCCGGCATCGTCGGGGCCGCCGATCTGCGCGGCGCGCGCCGGGTGGTCGACGTGGGCGGCGGCTACGGCGCGCTGCTCTGCGCGATCCTGGAGGCCCACCCCGGCGTGGAGGGGGTCGTCTTCGATCTCGAGCACGCGCGCGAGGGGGCGCTCCAGCTGTTCGCGTCGCGCGGCGTCGCCGCCCGCGCCTCCTTCGTCGCGGGGAGCTGCTTCGACGCGGCGCCGCCGGCCGCCGACGTCTACGTGCTCAAGAGCGTGATCCACGACTGGGACGACGCCCGGAGCCTCACGATCCTGGGCAAGTGCCGCGAGGCGATGGACGGCGCGGCGCGCCTGCTCGTCGTGGAGCCGCCCGCCCCCGCCCAGCGCGGGAACGCGGCGCTCGAGTGGGTCCTCACGTTCAGCGACATCAACATGCTCGTGAACACGGGAGGGCGCGAGCGCACCGAGGCCGAGTACCGCGCGCTGCTCGAGGCCGCCGGGCTCTCCGTGAAGGGCGTGCGCGAGACGCCGAGCTTCTACCGGATCTTCGAGGCGGCGCGGGCCTGAGATACCTTCACGAGCGCGACCCATCCCCCCTTGCCGAGGTGCATCGCCGTGGTCTCTTCCGACGAACTTCGAACGCTCGCCCTGTCGCTGCCCGAGGCCGAGGTGCAGGACCACTTCGGCAAGCCGTCGTTCCGCGTGCGGGGGAAGATCTTCGCGACCCACTGGGTGGCGCAGGAGCATGCGGTCCTGAAGCTGTCGCTGGAGGAGCAGGACAGCCTGGTGCGGGCGCAGCCCGACGTCTTCTCGGTGACGCCGTGGGGACACCAGGGCTGGACGCGGGTGGAGCTCCGTCGCGTCGACCCGGCGCTCCTGGAGGAGCTGCTCGTGGGGGCCTGGCGCCGCGTGGCGCCGAAGCGCGTGGCCGCGCAGCGGGACGCGGGCCGCAGCGTGGAACCGGCGGCGACGCCGGGGGCTCCCTCACGCCCGCGGAGACGCGCGCGCGCGACGTGACGGACGCCGGGACGCGCGGCGCGGAGGGAGACGGAGAGCGCCTCGGCCGCGCGCGGCGATGCCGGCGCCGGAGGGCGCTGTCTTTTTTTCCGACGGGGAAGGAAAAATCGATCGGGGTCGTAGTATGTTCACGCGCCGCGCGCCTGCCGGGTCGACGATTCAGCCCGTTCGCTTCCTTCGACGGAGCCGTCCTCCAGCGCCGCGCGGACTCTCAGGTGAACATTCTCGATGATGGAGCGCTCGATGACACGGATGAAGGTTCTTGGGATGCTGATGGTGGGGCTCGCGCTCGTGGCGTGCGGCGATGATGGCGAGGAGGGCACGTCGGGCCCCGGCGGCACCAGCAGCACCAGCGGCACCGGCACCGGCGGCGACGGCGGCACGGACGGCACCGGCGGCAACGGCGGCACGGACGGCACCGGCGGCAACGGCGGCGAGACCGGGGGCGACCTCGACGACAAGCAGCTCGGCGACCTGACGGACGAGGAGGCGCAGGCGGTGTGCGACGCGGTCGCCGCGTCGGCCGCGGACGTCACGAAGGAGGACGCGTGCGAGCTCGTCGGCCTGATCGCCGCCGCCACGCCCGACTCCGGCCTCGACTGCGAGACCGCCAAGGAACAGTGCATCGCCGAGCCCGACGAGCCTGCGGAAGAGGAGTTGTGCACCGCGGAGGACTTCGCGGGGTGCGCCGCCACGGTCGCCGAGTTCAAGGCCTGCACGGACAGCCAGTTCGAGATGATCAAGGCGCTCACGTGCGAGTCGGACCTCGAGTCCTTCAAGCTGCCTCCGGAGTGCGAGGCCGTCGACGAGAAGTGTCCGGAGCTGTTCGGCTCGGATACCGGCGGCGAGGAGCCCTGAGGCTCCCCGCTCGCCCGCTACCGGTCGATCTCGGGCGCCACGACGTCGAAGCTGGCGATGAGCGCCACGAGATCGGCCAAGAATAGCCCCGGGCTCTTGGCCTCGATCATCGCCATCGCGGTGAAGCTCCCGGTCCGGAACCGCGCCCGGTACGCCTCCTCGGCGCCCCGCCCGATCACGTAACACCCCATGTCGCCGCGGGCGCTCTCGATGCGCGCGTAGGCCTCGCCGTCGGGCCTCATCTTCTTGGGCAGCTTGCCCAGGATGTCGTCCTCCGGGTGCTCGTCGATCTTGTCGAGCGCCTGGCGGAGGATCTTCGCCGACTCGCGGCACTCCTCGACCCGCACGTAGAACCGGTCCCAGCAGTCCCCCACCGTCCCGTAGCGCCCGCGGCCCACCGGCACGTCGAACTCGAGCTCCGGGTACACCGAATAGCCGTCTTCCTTGCGGAGATCCCATCGCACGCCGGACGCGCGCAGGTTGGGGCCGACGAGCCCCCAGTCCTTCGCCTCCTCGGCCGTCACCACGGCGACGTTGGCGAGCCGCTTGATGAAGATGTCGTTCAGGCTGATGAGCCGGTCGAACTCGACCATGATCGGCTCGAAGCGGTCGAGCCACCGCCTCACCTTGTCGGCCCACCCCTTCGGCATGTCGAACGAGACGCCGCCGATGCGGTGGTAGTTGAAGGTGAGCCGCGCGCCGCACAGCTCCTCGATGAAATCGTTGACGTGCTCGCGCTCGCGCAGCGCCCACGGGAAGGGGGTGACCGCGCCGACGTCCATGGCCATCGCGCCGAGCGCGATCATGTGGCTGCCGATCCGGTTGAGCTCGCAGGAGATGACGCGCAGGTACTGCGCCCGCTTCGGCACCTCGATGCCCATCAGCTTCTCGCAGGCGCTCGCCCAGGCCTCGTTGGCGAACATCGCGGCGACATAATCGACGCGGTCGGTATAAGGCATGAAGCCGCTGTAGGTGCAGCGCTCGCCGATCTTCTCGATGCTCCGGTGCAGGTAGCCGACGTCCGGCACCGCCTTGCGGATGATCTCGCCGTCCGTCGAGATGACGAAGCGGAGCACCCCGTGGGTCGACGGGTGGTGAGGCCCCATGTTGAGGGTCATCTCGTCGTCGAGGTCGCTCCCCGGGCCGGCGCCCCCGCGGTCGACGCTGAAGATGACCTGGCTCATGTCGCCTCCGACTCCTTCTTCGGCAGCTTGATCTTGAAGAGCTCGACGGGGTTCGGCCGCTGCGTCGGGATGCCGTGGTACTCGGCCTTCTCCTGCCAGTCCTTGCGGAGCGGGTGCCCCTCCCAGTCGTCGGGCAGGAGCAGGCGCCGGAGGTCCGGGTGCCCCTCGAAGCGCACGCCGAGCAGGTCGAAGCACTCGCGCTCCTGCCAGTTCGCGGCCGACCACACGTCGACGAGCGTCGGCATCGCCGGGCCCTCCCGGTCGAGGAACGCCTTGAGGACGACCCGGTGCTTCTTCGCGTACGAATAGATGTGATAGACGACCACGATCTTCTTGAGATCGGGGTAGTCGACCCCGGTGATGCACTCCAGGTAATCGAAATCGAGCTCCGGCGCCTCGCGCAGGTGCTGGCCCACGGCCTGGATCTTCTCCGGCGCGACCTGGAACCAGGCGTCGCGATCCTTCGCGGACACGGGGTGGAGGTCGAAGACCGCGTCTTCGCCGAGCTTCGCCTGGAGCGCCTGGAAGATCTCTTCGGGTGTCATGGGGTGCGGGATCGCGGGACGAGCATGGAGACGAGCACGATAGGGCGGCTCAGCCGCCCTGCGCGCCGCGGCGGCCGAGGGCCCGCTCGCTCTTGATCTTCTCCTGGATCTTCAGGAGCCCTTCGAGGAGCGCCTCGGGGCGCGGGGGGCAGCCGGGCACGTAGACGTCGACGGGGATGATCTGATCCACGCCCTTGCAGACCGAGTAGGCGTACTGGAAGAGGCCGCCGCAGTTCGAGCAGCTGCCCATCGAGATGACGTAGCGGGGCTCCGACATCTGGTCATAGAGGCGCTTCACCCGGGTCGCCATCTTGTACGTCAGCGTCCCCGCGATGATGAAGAGATCGCTCGAGCGGGGGCTCGGCCGCGGGGCCGCGCCGAAACGCTCGAGGTCGCCGCGGGGGCCGCCGGTCTGCATGAGCTCGATGGCGCAGCAGGCCAGGCCGAAGAGCATGTACCAGACGCTGTTCGACCGGCCCCAGTTGAGCAGCCAGTTCACCGTCTGGTCGACGCTCGTCGTGATGACGCCGCCGCCGTCGCTCTCGTACTTCGCCTCCCACCCGCGGGGCGGGGCCATCAGGTTCAGGTTCGATGTCATGACTCCGCACCTCCGTCGGCGGCCGCGGCCGCCGCGACCGGCGCGCCCTCGCCCGCCGCGCCCGCGATCGGCGCGCGCGCCCGAGACCGGCTGCTCACGTTCTGGGCCCCGCGCGGATCGCCCTTGATGGCGCGGATCCAGTCGAGATCGCCCTTCGCCCAGACGTAGGCGAAGCCGAGCATCAGGATGGTCACGAAGAGGAAGATCTCGATCAGCGCGAAGAGGCCGCTGCCCTGGTCGACCCAGCGCTTGAACACCGCCGCGACCGGGTAGATGAAGGCGATCTCGACGTCGAAGACGATGTAGACGAGCGCGATGATGTAAAAACGCGGGTTGAAGTTGAACCACGCGGGCCCGACGGGCGCCTCCCCGCACTCGTACGTCTCGACCTTCTCGGGGTACGGGTTGCTCGGGCGCAGCAGCTTCCCGAACAGCAGAGAGCCGAGGACGAAGCCGATCGCCACCAGGAAGAACGCGGCAACGCTGGCATATGCCATCAACATCGGACGGAACCTCGCTCGGCTCGCCCTCCCTCGCTCCGGGCGAGAGAGCGCCAGATCAGGGGCGGTATGTAGGTGAAAAGATGAAGCGCGGCAAGCCAGCAGACCCGGGAGCGAGCGCGCGCTGAGCCCGCTCCCTCGCGCGTCGGCTCGGGCCGCGCCGGAGGAGGCGGCTCGCGGAGCCGCTGGTCGGGATCGACAGGACGCGCCGCGCTGGGGTATCGGTCGGACGTGGGTCTCGTGGACGTGGCGGTGCTCGCGGCCGTGGACGGGGCGGCGCAGGCGCTGCCCATCTCGGCCACGGGGCACGCCGCGGCGGCGCGGCTCTGGCTCCGCGCGGCCGACGGCGATGGTTGGGCCGCCGCCGCGCAAGCGCTCGCGGCGGCCGCGGCGCTCGCGGTCGCGGCGCGGCGGCGGCTCCTCCGCGCGCTCGGCGAGGGCGCCCGCGCGCTCGGGCGGCCGTCGCTCTTCCGGGCGTCGCCGCCGGCGCGCGACGCGGCGCTGCTCGCGCTGGGCGCCGCCGCGAGCCTGATCGTCGCGGCGGCGCTCCGGCCGTACGTCGCGCGGTGGGGGCAGGATCCGCTCGCGGTGGGGCTCGGCCTGCTCGCGACCGGCGCGACGCTCGCGAGCACCGCGATCGCGCCGCGGCGCGACGGGCGCGACGCGACCGACGCGCCGTCGCTCGTCGGGATGCTCGCGGTCGGCGCGGCGCACGGGGCCGCGGCGCTGCCGGGCGGGTCGCGCGTCGGGGCGGCGCTCGTGCTCCTGCTCTGGCTCGGCGTCCGGCCCGCGCGCGCCGTCGAGCTCGCGCTCGCGCTGAGCATCCCCGCGCTCGCCGCCGCGGCGCTCGCGGAGGCGCCCGCGCTCCGCGCCCCGCCGCCCGGGGCGGGCGCCGCGGCGCTGAGCCTGCTCGCCGCCTTCCTGAGCGCCCTCGCGGCGGCCGCCGCGCTCCGCGCGCTCGCCGAGCGGCGGCGCACCGGCGCGCTCGCGCTGTGGGTCGTCCCGCTCGGCCTCGCGATGGTGGCTTACGCGTACGCGCTGCCGGGCCCCACCTGAGCGGCCCCCTGCCCCGGCGCCGCGTCCCTGCGGTACCCTCCGGCGTGTAACCCTCGACGTTCGCCCATGAGCTCGACCGAGACCCCCGTCCATGTCCTGATCCTCGCCGGCGGCGCGGGCACGCGCTTCTGGCCGGCGTCGCGCGCGGCGCGCCCGAAGCAGCTCCTGCCGCTGCTCGGCGGCGAGCCGCTCATCACCGCGACGGCGCGCCGGGTGCTCCCGCTGTGCGGAGGCGCCGGCTGGGAGCGCATCTGGATCGCGACCGGCCAGCACCTCCTTTCGCCCACGCGGGCCGCGCTGCCCGACGTCTCCGAGCGGCGCCTGCTCGTCGAGCCCGCGCCGCGCAACACGGCGCCGTGCATCGGCTGGGCGGCGGCGACCATCGCGCGCGAGGATCCCGAGGCGGTCGTGGTCGTGCTCCCGAGCGATCATCACATCGCCGACGTGCCGCGGTTCCTCGAGGTGCTGGAGGCCGCCGTCGCCTCGGCCCGGGGCGGCGCGATCACGACCATCGGCATCCGCCCGACGCACGCGGAGACGGGCTTCGGCTACATCGAGGCGGACGGCGCGGACGGCGCCGGGAGCGCGGCGCCCGCGGCGCCCTGCAAAGTGCTGCGCTTCGTCGAGAAGCCGAGCCGCGAGCGCGCCGAGGAGTTCGTGGCGAGCGGCCGCTTCCTCTGGAACGCGGGGATGTTCATCTTCCGCGCGGGCGACATGCGGGCGGCGATCCGCGCCCACCTGCCGGCGCTCGCCGAGGGGCTCGACGAGATCGACCGCGCCGCCGCGCAGGGCGCCGAGGCCGAGGCGGTGCTGCGGGTGTTCCCGCGGCTGCCGGCCGTGAGCGTCGATCACGGCGTGATGGAGCACGTCGCCGGGCTCGCGGTGGTGCCCGGCGATTTCGGCTGGAGCGACGTCGGCAGCTGGCAGAGCGCCTGGGAGCTCGCCGAGAAGGACGAGCGCGGCAACAGCGCGCCCGCGGGGTCGGTGCTCGTCGACGCGCAGGGCAACCACGTGGTCGATCTGCGCGCGCGGTCCGGCGGCGCGCCGGACGATCGCCGGGTGATCGCGCTCGTCGGCGTGGAGGACCTCGTGGTGGTCGAGACCGACGACGCGCTCCTGATCGTGCCGCGCGACCGGGCGCAGGACGTGAAGCGCGTGGTCGACGCCCTCAAGGCGCGGGGGCAGGGGCGGCACACCTGACGGCGCGCCGCCCGCCCTACTCGCGCGGCGAGCCCCGCCGCGCCACCGCCCGCGCGTAGAGCTCGCGCCGCGGGAGCCCGAGCTCGACCGACAGCTCCTCGGCGATGTGCTTCGCCCGCCTCCCCTGGGCGAGCTCGCGGTCGATGCGCGCGTCGAGCTCCTCGTCGCTCGGGCGCGCGCCCTCCGCGGCCGGCTCGGCGGGCGCGAGCACCAGCGTGATCTCGCCGAGCCACTCCCGCTCGAGCGCCGCGAGCTCCTCCACGGTGCCGCCCAGGATCTCCTCGTGCACCTTCGTCAGCTCGCGCGCGACGACCGCGCGGCGGCCGCGCATGCGCTCGGCCAGCTCGGCCAGCGTCTCGCGGAAGCGCCGCGGCGACTCGAACAGCACCACCGCCTCCGGCGTCGACGTGACGAGGGCCAGCGCCTCGCGCCGCTCGCGCCCGCCGCGGGGCAAGAACCCCACGAAGCGGAAGCCCCCGGTCACGAGCCCCGACGCGCTCACCGCGGCCATCACCGCGCTCGGCCCGGGGATCGCCACGACGCGCGCCCCGGCGTCCTTGGCCGCGCGCACGAGCGCCGTCCCCGGATCGCTCACGACCGGCGTGCCGGCGTCGGTCATGAAGGCGATCGACTCGCCCGCCGCGAGCCGCGCGGCCGCCCGCGCGGCGTCCGCCTCGGAGGCGTGCGCGTCGAAGCGGTCGACCGGCTTGCCCGAGACGCCGAGGTGGCCGAGCAGCGCGCGGGCGCGCCGCGTGTCCTCGGCGAGGATCCGGTCCGCCGCGCGCAGCGTCTCGACCGCGCGCAGCGTGATGTCGCCGAGGTTGCCGATCGGCGTCGCCACCACGTAGAGGCACCCGCGATCGCTCGCCCCGCCCTGCTCGCCGACGGTCGACAAGGCCTAGTCCGCTTCGACGGCGTCGCCGAGCTCCTCTTGCAGGTACGTCCGCAGCTTCGACTGGAGCCGCGCCTCGAGCTGGCGCACGCGCTCGCGCGAGATGCCGAACTCGTTGCCGAGCTCCTGGAGCGTGAGCGGATCCTCCGCGGCCATGCGCTTGTCGAAGATGATCACGTCCTTGCCCTTCAGCGTCTCGCGGAACTTCGAGAGCCGGTCGTGGACGAGCATCCCCATCTCGCTCGCCTCGAACGCGCTGTCCGGGCTCGCCCCCGACGAGACGAGCAGCTCGACGCGCGGGATCGTCCGGCCCTCGAGATCGCCGACCGGGGCGTCGAGCGACGCCTCGCCGCTCGCGAGGCGGCGGTCCATGTCGACCACCTCCTTCTCCTCGACCGAGAGGCGCTTCGCGATCTCCGCCGCCGTCGGCTCGATGCCCATCGCCGAGAGCTTCGCCTTCTCCTTGTTGAGGTTGAAGAAGAGCTTCCGCTGCGCCTGCGTCGTGCCGAGCTTCACGAGGCGCCAGTTGTTGAGGATGAAGCGCAGGATGTACGCGCGGATCCACCACGCCGCGTACGAGGAGAGCTTCACGCCGCGGTACGGGTCGTAGCGCTTCACGGCCTGCATCAGGCCGATGTTCCCCTCCTGGATGAGGTCCATGATGTTCTTGTAGGCGCGCCGGTACTCGTACGCGAGCTTGACCACGAGCCGCAGGTTCGCCGTCACGAGCCGCGCGGCGGTCGCGACGTCCTGCGTCTTCGAGTACTTGATCGTCAGCTCCTTCTCCTCGTCCGCCGTGAGCAGCGGGTGGCGCTGCACCTCGCGCAGGTAGGCCTGCAGCGGGTCCGTGCGCGACAGCGCCGCGTCGCCGCCGCGCCCCTCGCCGGCGGCGCCTGCGCGCGCGGCGCGCGGGAGCTCGATGTCGTTCACATCGAGGCTCGCGTCGTCGATGACCTCGCCGACGACCTCCACGACGTCGCCCTCATCGACGTCGCCGGCCGGCGCGGCGCCGCTCTCGGGCGGGGCGTCTCCCTCGTCCTCGTCGTCGCGCGCGCCGTCGTCGTCGCTGGCCGCGGGCTGCGCCTCGGCGCGCGCGCCGCCGGCGTTCTTCGCCGCGGAGCGCGCGCGGCGCTTCGCGGCGGGCCGGGGGGCCGCGCCCGCGACCTCGTCCGTGCCCGCGCTCCGGTCCGCGCCTTCGTCCTCCGGCTCGGGCAGCGGGCCCGCCTCCGCGGCCCCCGCGGGCTGCGGCGCACCGGTCCCCTTCGTTCGCTTCGTTCGCGGCTCGCTCTTGCTCTTCGCCACCAGGACCTCGTCCTCGAAGTTCTAGTACAGGCCCGCCGCACCGCGCCACCTGCGCCGGCGCGCAGGCACCTCGCGATCCGAGGCTACCCGCTCCGCGATCCGCAGGTAAGCAGGTATGGAAGAGAGCGCGCGGGCTCGGAGAACGTGCTACACGCCAGCCTCCACGTGGACTCGCACCGCCCCCCGCGCCCGCGCTCGCTGCGCCCCTGGTACCTGGTGGCCACCATGCTGCTCACCTGGCTCATCGGCGTGCGCGGCTTCATGGCGGGGTGCGGGACGGCCATGTACCTGCGCGGCGGCATGGCCCCCGACGTGATGGCCGTCGCCCAGCAAGCACGCGACCAGGGGGAGCCATTCCAGTTCACGTACCTGGTGCTCGAGGCGGCCCAGGCGCGCGCCCTCAGCCTGCACCAGGACGTCTCCTTCCCGCTCAGCATCGGCAAGGTGCTCCTCGGCGGGCTGCTCGTCGTCGCGAGCGGCCTGGCGCTCGGCGGGCGGCCCGGCACGCGCGGCTTCGTGCTCCAGGTCCTCTTCGCCAACCTGGCCTTCGCCGCGGTCGATTACGCGCTCACCCGGGGCGTCCGCGGCGCGTGGATCGACATGGTGGCGCAGGCGGGGGCGCTCCTGCCGCCGGACGTCCCCGAGCGCGCCGGCCTCACGAACCCGGACCTCTGGTGGACCGCCGAGCGGGTGCGCTTCGTGATCTTCGAGCTTGCCATCCTCGGCTCCGCGGCGCTCGCGCTGACGCGGGAGCGCACCAAGCTCTACTTTCAGGCGGTCGCCCGGACGACGGTCGACCCCGGCGAAGAGCCATGAGCTCCGCGGAGAGGATCGCCGGCGCGGATCCTCGATCGAAGCCCGCCCAGCCCGAGGCGCGAAGGGTCGCCGTCCTGCCGGACGACCTCGCCAACCAGATCGCGGCCGGCGAGGTGGTCGAGCGGCCGGCGAGCGTGGTCAAGGAGCTGGTCGAGAACGCGCTCGACGCGGGCGCGCGCCGCATCCGCGTCGACATCGAGGGGGGCGGCGTCGGCCTGGTGCGCATCGCGGACGACGGGTGCGGGATGAGCCGCGAGGACGCGTCGCTCGCGGTGCTGCGCCACGCGACGAGCAAGATCGCGCGGATCGACGACCTCCGCTGCATCCAGAGCTTCGGCTTCCGCGGCGAGGCGCTCCCGAGCATCGCCTCGGTGAGCCGCTTCTCGCTGCGCACGCGGCGCGACGGCGAGTCGGAGGGGACGGAGATCCGGATCGAGGGCGGCGGCGCCGCGCAGGTGGTCCCCTGCGGGTGCGCCGCCGGCACCGTGGTCGAGGTGCGCGACCTCTTCTACAACGTCCCCGCGCGGCGCAAGTTCCTGCGCGCCGTCGGGACCGAGTCGGCGCACGTGACCGAGATCGCGCAGGCGGTCGCGCTCGGCGAGCCGGGCGTGACGGTGGTGCTCTCGCGCGACGGGCGCGTCGCGCGGGAGTGGCTGCGCGCCGCGAGCCGCGCGGAGCGGGTGCGCGCGATGCTCGCGGGCGAGGAGCTCGCGACGTGCGCCGGGCAGCGGGGGCCGCTCACGGTCGAGGCGTTCGTGTCGCGGCCGGAGCGCGCCCGCTCGGGCGCCGGCTGGCTGTGGATGTTCGTGAACGGGCGGCACGTGCGCGACCGGTCGCTGGCGCGCTCGATCGCGCTCGCTTACGGCAGCGTGCTCGAGCCGGGCCGGTATCCCATCGGCGCGGTGTTCATCGATCTTCCTCCCGAGCTCGTGGACGTGAACGTCCACCCGCAGAAGGCCGAGGTCCGCTTCGCCGACGGCCGCGCCGTCGCCGACGCGCTCTACAAGATCGTCGCCGCGCAGGTGGCCGCGGCGTTCGGCCTGCCCGCGCCGGCCCCTGGCGGCTTCCAGGGCCGCAAGGGCAAGCTCTTCGAGGACGCGGCCTCGCCGCCCGGAGACGCCTGGGTATGGTCGAGCGGCCCCTCCGCGGGGGCGCCCGCGGCGGGCCCGCCCGCGGCGGCGGGCCCACCCGCGGCGGGCGCGCCGAGCGAGCGCCGGGAGCCGCCGGCCGACCCGTGGGGCCTCGGCGGCGACCTCGTCGGGATCCCGCCGGGGCGCCCGGAGGCCGCGCGCCCCGGGTCCGCCGCGAGCGGCGCGGGCGCGCCGGCGCAGCTCGGGGTGTGGGACGACATCGCGCTCGCCGAGCGGCGCGGCGGGGCGGTCGAGCCGGCGATCGCGCCGGGCGCTCCGGGGATCGCGCCAGACGAGCCGGCGAACGTGCCGGGCGGGCTGGCGAACGTGCCGGGCGCGCCGGCGAACGTGCCGTACCCGACCGGCAGCGCGTCCGTGCTCGCCGCGGCCGAGCGCGTCCTCGCCTGGAAATCGCTGCGCTTCCTCGCGCAGGTGCGCAACACCTACTTCGTGTGCGAGGGCCCGGACGGGATCTACTTCCTCGACCAGCACGCGGCGGCGGAGCGCGTGACGTTCCACCGGCTGCGCGCGGCGTATGACGGGCGCGACGTCGCGACGCAGAAGCTGCTCTTCCCGGTGCTGGTCCCGGCGGCGCCCGCGGAGGTGTCGCTGGTCGAGGAGGCGCAGGAGGCGATCGCGCGGCTCGGGCTCGACGTCCGCCCGGCGGGCGCGGCGCAGCTCGCGGTGCACGCGGTGCCGACGCTGCTCCGCCGCGCGGCCCCCGAGCGCCTCGTGCGCGACCTCGTGGACGAGCTGAGCCACTCGGGCGAGCGCGCCTTCTCGGGCGCGGTGGACCTCGCGCTGGCGACGATGGCCTGCCACGGCTCGCTGCGCGCCGGCGACCCGGTGGCGCCGGACGAGGCGCGCGCGCTGCTCGCGGCGCTCGACGAGGTGGATTTCGCCGGCCATTGCCCGCACGGCCGGCCGATCGTGATGCGCGTCGGCTGGCCGGAGCTGGAGCACCGCGTGGGGCGGCGGTGATCGAGGCCGAGCGCGGGCTCGCCCCGGAGGCGAGCGCGGCCGCCGCGCCGCCGTGCGCGGCCGATGCGCCGCCGTGCGCGGCCGATGCGCCGCCGTGCGCGGCCGATGCGCCGCCGTGCGCGGCCGCCGCGCCGCCGTCGTGGGAGACGATCGCGCCGCCGTCGCCGGGCGAGCTGCTCGTCGTGGTCGGCCCGACGGCGAGCGGCAAGACCGAGCTCGCGATCCGGCTCGCGGAGCGCTTCGGCGGCGAGGTGGTGAGCGCCGACAGCGTGCAGATCTACCGGGAATTCGACCTCGGCTCCGGCAAGCCGACGCCCGCCGAGCGGGCGCGCGCGCCGCACCACCTGATCGACGCGGCCGATCCGCTGGAGCCGATCGACGCCCAGCGCTTCGCGGAGCTCGCGGAGGCGGCGATCGGCGATATCCGCGGCCGGGGCCGGGTGCCCATCGTCTGCGGCGGCACGTTCCTGTGGGTGAAGGCGCTGCTCTTTGGCCTGTCGCCGGCGCCGCCCGCCGACCCCGAGGTGCGGGCGCGCCACCGCGCGATCGCCGAGGCCGAGGGGCGCGCTGCCCTCCACGCGCGCCTGGCCGAGGTGGATCCGGCGAGCGCGGCGCGCCTCGCGCCGAACGATCTCGTGCGCGTGAGCCGGGCGCTGGAGATTTACGAGCGCTCGGGCCGGACGCAGAGCGCGTGGCACGCCGAGCACGGCTTCCGGGAGCGCCGCCACGCCGCGCGCCTGCTCGCGGTGCACCGGGACCGCGCCGAGCTCGACCGCCGCATCGAGGCGCGCGTCTCCGGGTGGCTGGAGCAGGGCTGGGTGGACGAGGTCCGCTCGCTCCTGGCGCGCGGCTACGGCGGCGCGCGGGCGATGGGCTCGGTGGGCTACCGCGAGGTGCGGGAGCACCTGGAAGGTGGCCTGCCGGCCGCGGAGCTCGCGCCGGCCATCGTGCGCTCCACGCGCGTCTTCGTGCGGCGGCAGCGCACCTGGCTGAGGGATCAGCCGGTCGCACACGTCACGCTCGCAGACAGCGTTGATAGTTAGACTAACGAACCATATCGCCCCACGCGGCGGCCCCTCCAGGCGAGGTCCAAGGAGCGGGCGGTCGCACGCGTCATGCTCGCAGACGGCGGCAATCGTTAGATAGGCTAACGAACCATATCGCGCCGCGAGGCGGCCTCTCCAGGAGCGGTCGAGGGAGCGGGCCGTCGCGCAAGCCACGCTCGCAGATGGCGTTGATAGTTAGATAGGCTAACGAACCATATCGCGCCGTGGAAGCCCCCTCCACACGCAGTCGACGGAGCCGACGCGGCGGCCCTCCCACGAGCCCCGAGGCAGCCACAGGGCGTCGCGGGCGCGGGCGGTTCGGGCGCGCGACGGCGCGGGTCAATAGGCGAAGGCCTGGTAGACCTCGGTCTCGTCGGGCCCGTCGAGCGACTCGACGATCGGGTTGAAGCGGAGCATGCGCTTCGCCCGCTCCGACAGGTGGGGGAGGCTCTCGCGGGGCACCCGGATCGAGACCTCCGGCCGGAAGAGCCAGCGGCGGCTGTAGCCGATGACGACCATGGGCCGCGGCTCGCGCGAGCGGTTCGGGGTTCCGCGGTGCAGGCCGCGAACGTCGCGGACCATGACGTCGCCGAGCTCCATGGGGATCGGCTCGAGCGCGACCTCGCCCTGCTCGAGGCGCCGCATCCCCTCGGCCTTGGAGAGCATGTGCGTGCCACGGGCGATCTCGATCGGGCCGTTCTCGGCGGTGACGTCGACCAGGGGGAAGTTGACGGCGAGCTGGAATGCAGGCGTCTCCCTGCCGGTCTCCGGGAAGAGCGGCGGCGTGTCGCGGTGGACGTCCTGGTAATCGGACCCGAGGAGCGGGGTGTCGGTCGCGAGCTGGACCATGGTCATGTCGGCGCCGACCAGGCGCTCGACGACGCCCAGGATCGTCTCGTCTTCGTAGATGCGCGGCTCCGCGAAGGGGGCTTTGAAGGGGAGCGTGACGTAATACCGCCCTGGCCCCCGGTTCTTGAGGTGCCCCTCGCGCGCGATGTGCGCGTCGAGGAGCGGCGCGAAGGCCTCACGCCACGAGAGCAGCAGGCTCTTCGGGATGAGGCTCTTGATCAAGCAAAACCCATCGCGCTGCGCTGCGTGGGCAAGCTCATCCAATTCGGCGCTGGTGCGGCGGGCGAGGTTCATGGCTCGGCGCCAAGCTTGGAGTGGCTCACGCCGAGTCGTCAAGCTCATCACTCGCCCTCTACCGATTCGTGACGACCCCACCTTTCCCGGAATCGTCGTCTTCAAAAGAGAAGTCGCCGCGTCAGGGAGCTGGAGCACGCGCGGGACGGACGAGCGCCCTCACCCTGCTCGATGTCCGCAGGACTCCGCATCGGCAGCGCCGATTCCTCGCTCTCAGCGCGACTGCCACCTGACCTCGCCGTCGCAGCGCGGGCAGCCCGCGCCGCGCGGCCGCGGCTCCTGCGCGAACGCGACCCGGCCGCAGCCTGCGCAGACGGTCATGTGGCTCCGGTAGAGCTCCGCGTCCGAGAGGATCTCCGCGGCGAACAGGCTGAGCACGATGTCGCTCAGGAGGTCGCTCTCGCGCGGCGCCGGGATCCAGCCCGAGCGGCCTTCGACGACGCTCCACCGCACGCGCGCGCTGTACAGCGCCGCGCGGAGGAACCCGCGATCGGGGTTCGGCGCCACGAAATCGAGCAGCGCGAGCGCCACGCGCCGGCGCGCACATCCGGTGAGCGCCGCGACCTCGCGGTGCCGCTCGTCGAGCTCGCAGAGCTCCACGGGCGCCGCGCCCGGCTCGCGCAACGCGCGAGGGGCCTTCATCCAGCCGGGCTCGACCACGTGCTCGTGGAGCCACGCCGCGAGCTCGTGGGGTTCCCACGAACGGGTGGTGACCTGCATGAAGCTGAGCGCGCCGGCCAGGCTGGGGCTCGCGAGCAGGCGCGCCCGCAGCGCGACGAACGAGCCGGCCCGCCCCGCGCCGGCTCGAACGCCCTGCCCGAGGGCCTCGCGTCGGACGGAGCGGCTCGCGGGCTTGAGGCCCGCCATCGCGATCTTGAGGGAATTGCTCATAAGTTCCATGGGGTTTCCGTCCCGCTGTGCGCTGCGGGGGGCGGCCGATCGCCGGCGATGTGCGGCGCTGTAAGCGCCCCGCGTGCCAGCCATTCGATGCGTCAGCCCTGCGCCGCATCGCGCGAAGACGCGCTGATTGCGCTCAAAAGAGCGCGGCGCGCGCATGCAGCTGAGGTCTCGAGACCGCCGTCCATCGCGCGCGATTGCTGCGTCCAGGCATCAGGCAGCTGGAACGCAATCGACATCTGCGCTCGGCGCGCGTCCTGCGGTCATCCGCGGCTCGATAAAGCAGGTCCGTTTCGCGCGCCGGCGCGGCACGCAGTCGATCTTCCGCCCGCGACACCCCGAGATCGCGCCGAGCGCTCCCCGAAATATCGTGATGAGAGCACCCGATGCGTGGCCGCCGTCGGCTCACCCGCTCGGCAGCGAGGAATCCATCACTGCGGGCGCGGCGGCGAGACGGCGGCGCCGAGCGCGTGGGCCGCGCGCAGGGCCACGACCCGCAGATGACCGTCGGGCAGGTGCTCCCGGCCCGCGACCAGCGCGGTCAGCGGCACCCAGTGAAGCCGCCGAGGCGGAGCGGACATCGGCGCGGCCGTGGGCGCGGCGCCCGACGGGGACGCGGCTGCCGACGGGGACGTGGCTGCCAAGGGGGACGTGGCTGCCGACGGGGACGCGGCTGCCGACGGGGCACGCGGCGCCTCCGCGGCCACCCCGGTGACCACGAAGGCGATGGGGTGGACCAGCTCCGGCGTCAGCCCCGCCGAGGGGCGGTAGGCGCCTCCGAGCTCGACGGCCTCGCCCGCGTCGACGCCGTACTCGACGAGGAGCCGCGCCCGCACGAACGCCTCCGCCTCCGCGAGGGTGCGCGCGCTCCGCGGCAGCCGCCACGCCGGCGCGACAAGGAGCTCGCTGTTGCCCGAGAAGCTCTGGGCGGCGGGCAGGTCGTGGTCGTCCACGCCGAGCACCACCTCTCCCGACGGCGCGCGCGCGAGCAGCGCGGTCGAGACGGTCAGCGCGCCGAGCGGCCGCGGCACCACGTACTCGAGCTCGCGCGCGGCCACCACGGCGCCGCCGTCGGCCAGCTCCTCGAAGCGCGCCCGCCGCACCTCGAGGAACCCGGTGCTGGCGCTCGGATCCACCCGCGCGTACCGCCGGCGGCTCGGGCGCTCGAGCAGGGCGCGCAGCGACGTCGGCTCCACGACGGCCACCGCGCCGCCGCCCGCGCTCGCGAGCGCGGCGCCTGCCGCGCCCGCTCCGGGCGGCGCGGAGGGCCCCTCGGGGAGCGCGATGTCGTCGCCGATCCACGGCCCGAACGACAATCCGAAGCGCGCCAGCAGGTCGTAGACGTTCAGCTCGAGCCGCGCGTCGGGCAGGCCGCCGACCTGCGCGGCGCGCAGCAGCTGGCGCGCCTCGATCGCGCGGATGCGGCCCGAGGTGCCGAACCCGGAGACGTCCTCGGAAGGCGCGTTCACGAACGAGGGCTCGACCTCCACGAGCATCGAGCGCACCTCTTCGAGGATGCCGCCGGGCGACGGGTAGTACGTCGTCCCCGGGATCATCCGCTGGATCGCCTCCGCCCGCACGCCGGCCGCGCGCCCGAGCGCCCGCTCGACCGTGTGGCCGACCGGGAGCTCGGTCTGCACGACCGCGATCGGCTCGGCCAGGTAGTCGGCCGGGCCGCTGCCGTCGAGGGGGGGCGTCTCCTCGCGGCAGGCGCGCGCGATCGGACGCGGGTAACTCGTCCTCGCCAGCACGTACGCCGTCTCGCCGGCGAAGAAGAACGGCACGATGTCCAGCGTGGGGTGGGGCCGCGCCGCCAGGTCGAACACCCGGCCGGTGGCGCGATCCTGGTGGTGCTCGATCCGCAGGAACCGCGGAGGGCCCTCCGCCGGACAGAGCCGGAACGCGACCCCCTGACCGGCCTTCACCTTCTCGCCGACGATGAGGTAGTTCGTGGGCGGATACGGCAGCCGCACGCCCGCGGCGTCCCGCAGCTCGAAGCGGCCGGCGAACCGGTTGCGCACGATCCACGGGTTGCGCAGCGGCGTGGACGACAGCACGCGCAGGCCGAGCCGGGCGAAGAGGGCCTCGAACTGCGCTTGCGAGAAGTAGGTGTACTCCTCCTTGACCTCGGCTTCCCAGTCGGCGCGGTAATCCTTCCGCAACACGAACTCGACCGCGTGCTTGTGGGCGAGCCGATACCGCCGCCACCCGGGGCGCGGCGCGGGAAGCGCGCCGGACGGCCCGGGGGAGAGCCGCTCCAGCGGGAACCCGGGCTCGGGCGACAGCGATCGAAACTCGCCGGCGAACCGCTCGAGCAGCGCCGCGGTCGAGGCGCTGCGGGGGTCGGGGCCGCCGTCGCCGTCGTCGGCGGGCACGTCGAGCAGCACCGGCTGCGGCCCCGGGTCGACGAAGTCCCGCACCACCAGCACGCCGCCCGGCGCGAGCTGCTCCACCTGCGCCGAGAGCGCGTCCGCGGCGTTCGCGTGGCGATAGCCGCCGTACGAGGTCACGTGGTGCAGCACCGACGAGTCGAAGATCCCGTCGAGGCTCTCGGGCGGGAAGACCGCCGTGGCGATGTCGCCCAGCTGGAAGCTGAGGTTCGGGCGCCGGTGAGCGCGGCGCGCGAGCTCGATGACCGTGGGATCGATGTCGACGCCGATCACCTCGAGGCGCGGGTAGAGCAGCGCCAGCGCGGCGCTGCCCTGCCCCGAGCCCATGCCCATGTCGGCGACGCGGCCCTCGCACAGGAGGTGCGCGGCCGTGAGCGCGACCTTCTGGCGCATCGACGCGTCCATCGCGGACAGGTACCGCGCGTACGCGGACAGGTCGTCTCGCCGTTGATCCGCCTCGTACCCCGCCGCCGCGCTCGTCGTCATGGCTCACGAGTGTACGCCGGGCGCGGGGCGCGGGAAGACCGCACGGCCGGCGCGGTCACCGCCGGCGCGGTCGCGTGATGGCGGCGGCGCCCGCGCCGGGGCGCCGCGCGCCGGCCGCGTCAGGTGGCCGCGAGGCCCGGGAGCGGCGACTTGGCCGGCAGGTTCGGATCGCCGAAGCCGCTGAAGTCCGTGACGCCCATCGCGTCGCAGAGGCTGAGCAGCACGCGCTCGTGCCGCTCGGAGCTGCGCACGTAGCGCCCGCCGGGGCTCGTCTTCAGATAACCGCCCTCGCCGCTCGCCAGGACGAACTTCATCTCGTTCTGGTTGTGGTTCGGCGAGTCGCCCATGTCGCGGCACCAGGCGATCAGCGTGTTGTCGAGGAGCGTCCCGGAGCCGTCGGCCTCGGGGATCGCCTTCAGCTTGTTGATGAGATCGACGAACCGCTGCGCCAGCCACTTCTCCAGCTTGATCAGGTCGAGGTGCGCCGGAGCGCCGGTGTGGATCATCGAGCCGTGCTCCTCGCCCCGCAGCCCGATGTCCGCCAGCTCGACGTTCATGGCCTGATCCGAGCCCCACTGGATCGCGGCGACCCGCGTGATGTCGCACGCGAACGCGCCGACGATGAGATCCATGTGCAGGAGGTTGGCCTCCAGCGGGTTGCTCGGATCGCCGCTCGGCGCCGTCGGCGCGGCGCAGGCGCCGCCTCCGCCGGACGACGCGTTCGACAGCCGCTCCTCGATCTGCCGGATCGAATCGAGGTGCAGCCCGAGCTTGTACTTCTGCTCGGCGCCGAGGTTCCCCTCGAGCGCCTTGATCTCGTTCTTCAGGTTGTCGAGCACGCTCCTGCGGCGGCGCAGCACCTCGTCCGAGGTGGTGTTCGACGGGATCGCCGAGCCGAACAGGGTGGAGTAGGCCGACTTCGGGGACGCGAGCGTCGGCAGGTTGTCCTTGCGGTAGTACGGCGACCTCCCGCCGCTCACCGTGCTCTCGGCCCCGAGCAGGAGCGAGGGGATGGTCGTCTTCGTCCCGGCGGCGATCAGCTTGTCCGCGATGAACTGATCGACGGAGATCAGCCTGGCGGGGTCGCTGAAGCCGAGCCCGGTGAGGCCGTCGGGGGCGCCGTGGTTGTTCCCGGGGTTGCCGCTGGGGAGGCCGTCCACGAGCACGACGTGCTGCTTCACGTCCGCGAGCGGCGACGTGGACTCGCTGAACGTCGGGGTCTCGCCGGAGACGCTCGTGGGCTTCCAGATCTGGGGCGCGGTCCCCATCGTGCAGAACAGGAGCAGCCGCTTCGGCTTCTTCCCGGGCGCCGCGTGGGCGATGGAGTCGAGGAACGGCGTGAACAGGAAGCTGGCCCCGACGCTGGCGCCCAGGCCTTGAAGAAAAGCTCGACGATGAAGGCTGCGCATGAACGACCTTTCGCTCGCACCCGATTCTCTTGCAGCTTGCAGCCGTGCCGCGTGAAGAGCGCGGTCCGGAGACCGCCGCGACAGGCGCGTGGGGGCGCGCCTGTCGCGGCGGGGGGGCTCGCGCCCCGTGCTCTCAGGTAGCCGCCAGGCCCGGGAGCGGCGACTTCGCCCCCAGGGCCGGATCGCCGAAGCCGGAGTAGTCCGTGACGCCCATCGCGTCGCACAGGCTGAGCAGCACGCGCTCGTGCCGCTCCTGGCTCTTGATGAACCGGCCGCCCGGGGCCGTCTTCAGGTAGCCGCCCGTGCCGCTCGCCAGGACGAACTTCATCTCGTTCTGGGTGTGCGCCGGCGCGTCGCCCATGTCGCGGCACCAGGCGATCAGCGTGTTGTCGAGGAGCGAGCCGGAGCCGTCGGCCTCGGGCAGCTCCTTCAGCTTCTTGATGACGCCGACGAACTGCTCGTGCAGCCACTTCTCGAGCTTGATCAGCTTCACGTGGCCGGGGTCGTTGCCGTGGATCAGTCCGTTGTGCTCCTCGTCCGCCAGGCCGATCTCCGGCAGGTTGACGTTCATCATCTGATCCGAGCCCCACTGGATCGACGCGACGCGCGTGATGTCGCACGCGAAGGCGCCCACGATGATGTCGAGGTGAAGCTGGTTGGCCTTCATCGGGTTCGACATGTCGCCCGAGGGGCTCGTCGGGACGGAGCAGCCGCCGCCGGTGGGCCCGCCGGTCCCGCCGGTCATCGAGCCCGAGAGCCGGTTCTCGATCTGGCGGATCGACTCGAGGTGCAGATCCAGCTTGTACTTCTGCTCCTGGCCCAGGTTCCCCTTGAGCGTCGTGATCTCGCCCTTGAGGTTGTCGAGGATGCTCATGCGCCGGCGCAGCCGAGCCTCGGCGGCGGGGTCGGGTTGGTTCGGGTTCGTCGGGTTCGACGGGGTCACCCCCGAGAACACGGTCGAGTAGGCGGACATCGGCGAGCCGATCGGCACCAGGTTGGTGTTCTTGTAGAACCCGGTCTTGCCGCCGCTCGTGTCGGCGCCGAGCAGGAGCGAGGGGATGGGGGTCGCGAGCCCGGCGCCCTTCAGCTTCTCGACGATGAACTGGTCGACCGAGATCAGCCCGTAGGGGCCGTTGCTGAAGTAGCCCATCCCGGTGAGGCCGTCGGCGGACCCGTGGTTGTTGCCGGGGCTCGCGCTGGGGAGGCCGTCCAGCATCACGATGTGCTCCTTCACCTCCTCCAGCGGCGAGGTGGCCTCGCTGAACGTGGGGGTCTCCCCCGAGACGCTCTTGGGCTTCCAGACCTCGGGGGCCGTCCCCATGGTGAAGAAGATCAGGAGCCGCTTCGGCTTCTTCCCGGGAGCCGCGTTGGCGATGGAGTCATAGAAGGGCGAGAACAGCAGGCTAGCCCCGAGGCTGGCCCCAACACCCTTAAGGAAGTTCCTACGACTGTGGCTGCGCATGACCGATCCTTTCACTTGCTACCGATCTCTTCTTTGTTTGCAGCCGTGGGGTCACGGACCTTGAACTCTGCGGGTGAAGTGCGGCGTGCGCGTCAGCGCGAGCCACACGCTCTTCAGGCGGTACTCGTCGGCCGACGCCTCCTGCTGGACCTTCTCGTACGTGCAGCCGTCCTGCTCCCAGGTGTCGCCGAACGCGTAGTACGACCAGTAACGGACCATGCACGCCTTGACGTCGTCGCTCGCCGCGAGGTAGTCGGCCAGCTCGGTCACGCCGTTGAAGTTGAAGTCTTCCCCGGAAGGCGGCTCGACGATCATCCCGGTCACGTCGACGGGGATCCCGGCCTCGTCGTTCCGCCACCGGCCGAACGTGTCGTAGTGCTCGAAGCCGACGCCGATCGGGTCCATCTGCACGTGGCAGCTGTGGCAGTAGTCAGCGCGGGTGTGCTGCTCGACCATCTCGCGCGTGGTCGCCGGGGTCTCCAGGGGCTTGATGTTCGGATCGACGCCGGGCGGCGGGGGATCGAGCGGCTGGCAGAGCAGGCGCGTGCGGACCATCTTGCCGCGCTGGGTCGGCGAGGACAGCTTCGCGCCGCCGTGCCCGGTCAGGAAGCTGCCGTGGGCCAGGATGCCGCGATCGCGCTGCCCGGGGGCGAGCGTCACCCGGGTGAGCTCGGTGCCGCCGGCGCCGCCGATGCCGTAGTGCGTGGCCAGGCTGCTGTTGACGAACGTGTAGTCCGCCTGCAGGAGGTTGGCGAACGTGCCGTTCTGGTTGAACGCGGTGTCCACGATGAGCGCCTGCGTCTCGGACATCATGTCCTTGCGCAGGTCGTCGCTGAGGTTGAAGACCGTGTTGTCCTTCACCGCGGTGACCAGGCGGTTCAGCTGGAGCCAGCCGCGCATGAACCGCGTCATCTCCGCCTCGGCGAGCGGCCGCGTCGCCGGGTCTTCCAGGATGCGCAGCGCGTGCTGGGTGATCAGCTCGCTGCTCAGCGTGGTGCCCGCGGCGGCGGCCTCGTCGGCGGCCTGCAGCAGCGCCGCGTCCGGCATGGTCCCGGTCAAGAGGTACGAGAGGTTGCTCGCGATCTCGTGCGGGGAGAGCTCGTAGATGCCGCCGCCCGCCTCCCGGCCGATCTCGTGGCGGTACAGGAAGTACGGCGACTGCAGCATGGCGCTCACGACCACCTTGGCGCCGTCCTCGAACGTGCTCTCCGCCCCGAACAGTTTGTCGTAGGCCTCGAAGCGGTCCGTCGGGAGCGGCTCGCGGAACGCGCGGCGGCCGAAGTCGCGGATGAACTGGCCGCGGCAGGCCTCGTCGGTCGTCCGGCAGGTGGCCGAGCTGAGGGTGTCGAGCTTGTTCGTCACCGCCCAGTCCGCGGTCGCCTCGGCCCAGTCCATGATCTGCTGGGCGGTCAGGTCGCGGATCACGAGCGCGTTCGCGTCGGCCGTGAACCCGAGCACCTGCGGATCGTTGAAGATGCTCGGCAGGGCGACGCTCGGATCCCGGAAGAGATCGCGCACGGTGGCCTCGAACTGCTCCACCGTCAGGCGCCGCACCGTGCGCGGGCCGGGGGTGCTCAGGTCCTCGACCTCGCACTCCGACACCTTGGGGATGTCGTGGGGCTGCGGCGGCGGCTTGTCGATCGGCGGCTTATCGTCCGGAGTATCGCTCGGGTCGTCCTCGGCGGGCGTGCCGTCGACATTGCCCAGATTGCCCAAGCAACCGAGCGGGCCGGCGAGGAGCAGTGCCACTGCGGAATAGCGGCGACACGCCTTCGCCGAAACTAAGCTCTTAAGCGTGCTCATCATTGCTTGAGAAAAGCTGATGTCTCTCATGTTGTCAAGCCCCGATCAAGCGGTGTCGCCTTGATAACTCACGAGCTCACGTGGTTTCCACGTGCCCTGACTCGATTCGTCGGTTGGTTGATTCAGCGCTTCTACCTGTCTCCGCAGGCCTCATCGTTCACAGGATCGTCACAGGACCGAGTTCGCTCTCCAGAGAGGGAGTCTCGCTCGACGCAGAGCGTCGAGCCGATTCACGCTGTCGTGCGCCATGCGGGCGAGCTCGGCCGGCTCGCCAACCCAGAGCCGACCCGGAGCCGCTGGATCGCCAGGCGCGCCTCGACCTCGGGTCCCGCGGCCAGCCGCCGGGCGAGCTGGCCATTTCCCGTGAGTGTCGAAAAGCGATCCACGGCGAGATGAACTGCAACCCCTGTGCCGCGTCGTCCCTCGATGCCAACCCGGGGTCCTGGGCCAATTTCTGGATTTTTTCGGAGGTTTCGCTGGGGTGGACGCAGGAAAGTCCAGGAAGCGTGATCCACCCCGGTCGCGATCCATCCATGCTCATCGGTGGCCGGGCCCCCAGCCCCGGCCGCGTCAGCCCTTGGACCAGGCGCTGATCGAGCGATAGCTGGCGACGGACTCCTCGATGACCTCCAGGGCGCGGTTCCTGTCGTACATCGTCTCGACCTCGGCGAGCTTGTTCTCGAGCGTCTTGTAGTCGATGAAGAACCGCATGAGCTCCTTGGTCACATGCGGGGGCAGCTCCTCGTGGGTCAGGTAATGGGCCACGGAGGGGTCGTCGACGGCGACGGCGATGATCTTGTCGTCGACGCCCTTGTCGTCGCGCATGAAGAAGCCGCCGATGGCGCGCGCCCTCACGATCGTGAGCGGCACGACCGGCTCCTGCATGAGGACGAGGACGTCGAGCGGGTCGCCGTCGCCCGCGTGCGTCTGGGGGATGAAGCCGTAATTGGCCGGATAATGAACGGACGAGTAGAGCACGCGATCGAGCATCAAGAGCCCGGTCTTCTTGTCGAGCTCGTACTTGCACTTCGACCCCTTGGGGATCTCGATCACCACGGGAAAGAAGTCGTGCCGGCTGTCGGGGAGCAGGATGTCGTGAAGCGGATGGGTCATTGAGGCGTCCTGGGCTTTCGCCCCGCCCTGGGTGTGGACGAGGGGCGCGCAGGATAGCAGAATTCCAGGCAAATTGGCGCGCGACGTGGCGCGCGCGACGTGGCGCGCGCCACGCCGCGGCTCACTCCCGCCAGCAGAACCCGAAGCGCGCGGACGCCCCCGGCAGGAGCTCGGCGTTGTAGCTCATGCCGGAGAACTTCACGCCCGCGTTGCCCGCCTCGGCCACGGCGTTCCACACGTCGGTGGGCGTGCCGTCGGTCTGCAGGGTGATCACCCAGGTCGCCGGCGCGTCGCCCACGTTGGTGACGTCGACCGACTTGCAGCCGCCGCCGTCCCACACCGTGTCCACGGTCTCCTTGACGTCGAAGTCCGAGTTCACGGGCGGCGGGTCGTTGTCGGTGCCGCCCGACGGCTCCTCCTCGCCGCCGCCGGGATCCTCCGACGGATCCGGCTGCGTCGCCGCCTCGGCGAGGCGCCTCGTGAAGCGCGGCGACTGCGCGATCGCCTTGATGACGCCCGCGACCGTGAGGTTCTCGGGCCCGAGCTGGCCGGTGATCTGGTCCGCCATGCAGGAGAGCTCGGCCTGGTCCATGGCGCCGAAGCCGAAGCGGAGCCACTGGAGGGTGAAGCACGCCTGCGCGTCGGGGCTCTCCGCGAGCTTCTGGGCGAGCTCTCCGGTGCCGTCGAACGGGCCGCTCGTGCCCTCCGCCCCCACGATGTTGCCGCTCGCGTCGACCGGGTGCCCGTCGTCGGTGTCACGGTAGCGGCCGACGCCGTCGAAGTGCTCGAAGCCGAAGCCGATCCCGTCGATGAGCGAGTGGCAGCTGCCGCACGCCTCGTTGTTCGAGTGCTCGAAGAAGCGCTCGCGGGTCGACTTCGTGGGATCGGGCTGGGGCGGCTTGACGTCGAGCCCCGCGGGCGGCGGCGGCAGCGGCTGGCAGAGGAGTTGCTCGCGCACGAACTTGCCGCGGTGCACCGGAGACGACTCGCCGGCGTGCGCGTGGGTGCTGAGGACGCTGCCGAGCGTGAGGATGCCCATCCGGTTCGACCCGGTGAGGTCGACGCGCGTCGTGCCGTACTGATCCGCGGCCCCGCCCGGCGCCGGGAGCCCGTAGAACGACGCGAGCTCCGGGGTCACGTAGGAGTAGTTCGCGGTGTACATCTCGCCCAGCGAGCCGGAGCCATCCTGGAGGAGGTGGTGCACGAAGGCCGCCGTCTCCTTCTCGATCGCCTGCCGGATCTCCTCGGTGTACTCCGGGTACGCGGTCATGTCCTTCGACGGCTTGGCGCTGAGCTGGAGCCATGTCCTGAAGAACCTGAGGACGCCGGCGTCGGCCCGCGGATCCTGCATCATCCGGTCGACCTCGGCGGAGATGGCCGCCGGCGTCGCGAGCTCGCCCGACTCCGCCTTGCTGAGCAGCTCGTCGTCCGGCATCGAGCTCCAGATCATGTAGGAGAGCTGAGACGCGATCTCGTGCGGCAGGAGCTGGTAAGTGCCGTCCTGCGCGGCCACACCGAGCTCCGGGCGATAGAGGAAGTACGGAGACTGGAGCACGGCGGCGATCATCGCCTGGACGCCCCCGGCGAAGCCCTCGTCGGCCTTCACGCCGCGGTAGAGCTCCATGTACCGGGACCGGTCCTCTTGCGTGAGCGGCCGGCGGAAGGCGCGGCGCCCGAAGCCCTCGAAGAACTCGGTCGCGCACGCGTCGTCTCCGGTCTCGATCGGGCAGGGGACGAGCGACCCGGGCGCCGCGGCCACCTTGGCGGCGATGTCCTCGGCGGCGTCCCGCATGAGCTGGACGTCGGCGCCGGCGTAGAGGAGCGCGTCGGCGTTGTTGTCGAACCCCTCGACGTTCGCGTCGGTCGGGAGGATGTAGCCGGTCGTGTCGACGCCGAGGAGGTCGGCCACGGTCCTGTCGAACTCGACGCGCGACAGCCGGCGCAGGACGCGCCGCCCGGACACCATGTTGGGCTCGCAGGCCGTCGGCTGGTCCTCGCACCCCTCGCCCAGGTTGACGCGGTTCACGAACTTCTCGAAGGACTGGTATTCCTCGCTCTGGAACGGGATGAGCGCGCCGCCGGCGTGGCCGTCGGGGTGCCGTCCGGAGGGGCGCAGGAGGAGCGTCGACTCGCCGTTCACCTCGAGCGCGGCCATGGCGCGCACCGCCTCGAAGTTGGCCTGCAGCGCCTCGTCGGTACCCGAGGTGTCGAACACCATGCGGGTCCCCTTCGCGAGCCCGCTCGCGGTGTGGCAGACGGTGCACTTCGAGGACATGATCGGGTCCCAGAGGTTCGCCTTGAAGAACTCGATGTTGTCGGCGCACCCCGAGTCCAGCGAGCCCGTGTCGTCTCCGCCGTTCGTCTCGTCGCCGCCTCCGAACATGCCGTTGCAGCCGGCGCCCGCGGCGCCCAGCGCGGCGCATGAGAGCAGGAGCGCGTAGCCGAGGCGCGGAGTCCGCCGGCGCCGCGGGGGGTCGCTCGCCGGCGGGGGCCGGGAGACGGGCGCGTCCGCCGTGTCGAAGGGTCCCTTCGCGTGTGTGTTCATAAGCTTGTTCCTCGTAATCCCAAGTGCTTTGAGTGGACGGACGTGCGGACGACCGCGCGTCACGCGAGCCCGTCCAGGGGGCCGGTGCCCTTCGAGGCGTCGCCGAAGGTGCTGTTGCTGAGGCCCATGGCCTGGCAGATGGAGACCAGGAGCTGCTGGTGGGGAGCGCCGCCGAACTTGATGTAGCGGCCGGGCGTGAAGGCTCCCCCGCCGGCGAGGACGAACGGGACCGACTCGCACCGGTGCAGCGGCGCGTCGCCGAGCTCCTTGGCCCACACGACCAGCGTCTCGTCGAGCAGGGTGCCGCCGCCGGAGCCGGCGGTCGACTTCAGCTTCTTGAGGAGATAAGCGAACTGCTCGGCGAACCACCGCTCCGCGATGCGGAACCTGTCGACGTCCTCCCCCGAGCTCGCGTGCGAGAGCGAGTGATGATCCTGGCTGGAGAGGCCGAGCCACCGGAGGTGCAGCGGCGAGACCGTGTGAGAGAACTGGACGGTGGCGACGCGGGTCCGGCCGCAGGCGAGCGCCGCGGCGACGAGGTCCATCTGCGCGACGGCGATGTCGGGCACGGCGTCCTCGTCGGTCGGGTTGAACGAGGGCGGCGGCGGGGGCGCCGTGCCGCAGCTCGCCGCGACGGGGCCGGCGCCGGTGCTCGCGCCGGGCGCGATCTGCTTGAGGCCGTCGATGTGCGCGTCGAGCTTCGCCTGCTCGCGCGCGGGCACGCCGGCGCGCAGCGCCTCCATCTCGCCGTTCGTGACGCGCAGGATGCTCTGCCGGCGCTTCATCTTCGGATCGATCTCGCCACCTCCGGTTCCGGTCGAGCCGCCGTTGCCGGTGAAGCCGTCGAAGATCTGGTTGTAGGCGGTCCGCGGCTCGTCGATCACGGGCGCGAACTGCCCCGCCGCGCTGTAGGACATGCGGGTCTGGGCGCCGGTCCCCCACGGGCTCGTGTAGATGCCGAGGTTGACCGGCCGGACGCCGAGCTCCTGGGCGACGTACCAGTCGACGCTCTGGCCGCGGCTCGCGCTGCCGGCGTTCCCGCCGCCCGTGAGCATGTTGATCATGCCGGGCTCATGGTTGTCGACGCCCTTGAAGTCGATGCCGTCGCAGATGATGAGATCGGACTTGTGCGCTGCGAGCGGCTCGAGGATCGAGCCCGCAGGGAAAGAGAAGCTCGATCCGGAGCCCGTCGGGCGCCAGAGGTGATGATGAGTCCCGTTGGGAGAGAAAAAGATGACGAGGTTGCGCGCAGTACCACCGTCGGCGCGAAGCTGGCTGATCCTCCCGAGGAACGGAGCGGCGAGGAGACCAGCGCCCAGGCCGGCGGCGAAGCGACGTCGGGATATGCGGTTCATGCGAGCGTGCTTTGCAGAGGCCGTGCCCGCGAGGCGATCGGCGCCTGAGCACTCGAATTCATCGAGCTCGCGAGGGTGCCACATGTCGCCTGAACCCGGAGCGGTTCTGGGCGCGAGATCCAGTCGATTTGGAGGATGATCCTGAACCGGAACGAGTTCGGCGCACATTCAGCACAATGCGTGAGCCTCTGCGGCACCGCACGGGCTCATCCGCGAAACGCGCGACGCAGGCCCTCATTCAGCGGCGGATATTCAAGGCACGTGCCGCGGGCGTCCGGAAATGCCTTAAGGGGTCTCAGCGCCGCTGGTGATGCCTGGCACATTCACGCTGCATCAGGAGGACGCCAGGAACGCGAGGAGAAGCCACAATTTTATCCTCCTGGCATCCTTTGTACCTCGGCCGCTCGACATCTCCTCGCCTGGAGAATACGACGATGCAGCGATGCTCGTGCGTGTCCGATCCAGTCACACAGAGCGAAGACCGCCAGGACGCCAAGAGCAGTCGAGACCGTGCCCCGCGCACGCCCCACCCGGGCGACGGGAGCGCGCGCCCGCGCCGCGCCGGCCGCGGCGCAAGGCGGCCTGCGCGCTCGCGCTGCTCGCGCTGGCCGCCGCCCTCGGCGGCCCCCCCGCCGCGGCGGCGCGCGCGCCGGACGCGGCGCCGGACGGTCCGCCGCCGCCCGCCCCGGGCGCCCTGCGGGGCGTCGCGCCCACCGATGAGGCCGCAGAGCCACCGGCCGACGGCCGCCCCGTGGTCTCGCCGGTCCAGCGCCCCGACGAGCGCGACGTCCCGCAGCGCGCCTGCTCCTTCGCGCTGCCCGTCTGCGCGCACGCGCCCGCGGGCGTCCCCGGCAGCGCTCTCCTGGAGAGCCTCGCCGACCTCGAGGCCGCGATGCGCGCCTACGACGCGCTCGGCCTGCCGCGGCCGCTCCCCGACGGGGCGCGCGGCGGCAGCCCGGCGTACGACCTCTACCTGGAGCGCGGCCCGCGCCGCCCGGCGCGCGTCGGGCACGACCTCAGGGCGATCGGCGAGCGGTTCGACGCCGCGAGCGCGTTCGCCATCGTCGCGGCGCCGGGGCGGGGCGGGTGCTCGAGCGCGTCCGACGCGGCGTACGCGCTCGGCCACGCCGTCGCGACGCGCCTCGACGCCGGGGCCGAGGAGGGCGCGCTCGCCATGACGGCGAGCTACCTCGCGGCGATCGCGGCGCCCTGCCCGGCCGAGGAGCTCGCCGCGATCGACGCCTTCCAGCGCGCGCCCGAGCGGGCGCTCACGGGCGCGGCGCTCGGCGCCCTCGACGGCGCCCTGCTCTTCCCGTGGTACCTCGACGACGCCTACGGCACCGGGACGCCGGCGCAGGTCGCGATGTCGCTGCTCGCCATCGCGGCGCAGCCCACGCCCGGCGGCGCGGCGCGCTTCCGCGCCGAGCCCGACACGTTCGACGCGCTCCGGGCGTCGCTCCGGTCCCGCGGCAAGGACCTCGACGACCTGCTCCTCGAGTTCGCGATCGCGCGGGCGTTCGTGGGCAGCCGCAGCGACGGCGCCCACCTGTCCGACGTGGAGCGCTTCGGCGACTTCGGCCGGGTGCGCTTCGAGTGGTCGCTGCCCTACGCGACGCTCCCGCGGCGGGTCGCGCCCCTGCGCCCGATCGAGCCGACCGGCGCCACCTACCTCTGGCTCGATCTGGCCGCGGAGGGCGCGGCCGGCGGGCCGGACCTCGAGGCGGCCGAGATCACCCTCGTGGCCGACTGGGAGCTGCCCGCGCTGTTCCGCTGGGCGATCGTGAAGGTCGACCGGCAGGGCGCCGAGGCCGGCCGCGTCGAGGTGGCCGGCATCTTCGGCGAGAGCCGCGCGCAGCGCACCGTGGTCGGGCTCGACGGCCTCGCGGGGCTGCTCATCGTGGGCGTCAACGCGGGGAGCATGATCCGGAGCCGCCCGTTCGACCCCGACGACGCGCCGTTCATGCCGCACGCGTACACGGTCTGGCTCTCGAGGTGATCGCGGCGTATCACGCCCGCGCCTCGTCGCCCCTCGGGGACAGGTGCTGCGCGAACCACTCCCCCGCGAGCCGGGCGACCGCCGCGAGCGCGCCCGGCTCCTCGAACAGGTGCGTCGCGGAGGGCACCACGGCGAGGCGGCGCGGGCCGGCGAGGCGCTCGAGCGCGCCCTGGTTCAGCGCCAGCACCGTGGTGTCCGCGCTGCCGACGATGAGCAGCGTCGGCGCCCGCACCCGGGTCAGGGCCGCGCCCGCGAGATCCGGCCTGCCGCCGCGCGACACGACGGCGCCCACGGCGCGAGGCCGCGCCGCCGCGGCGACGAGCGCGGCCGCCGCGCCGGTGCTGGCGCCGAAGTAGCCGACGCCGAGGTGACGGAGCTCGGGGCGCGCGAGCGCCCAGTCCGTCACCCCGAGCAGCCTCCGGGCGAGCAGGTCGATGTCGAAGCGGAGGCGAGCGCTCCGGCGATCTTCGGCGGCCTCCTCCTCGGTGAGCAGATCGAACAGCAGCGTGGCCAGCCCCCACCGCCAGAGCGCCTCCGCGACCGAGCGGTTGCGAGGGCTCCTGCGGCTGCTGCCGCTGCCGTGGGCGAAGAGCACGAGGCCGATCGCGCGCTCCGGGATCGCGAGATCCCCGGGCAGCGCCGCCGTGCCCGCCTGGACGAGGAGCGGCCGCTCCGCGCCCTCCGGCGGCGGCAGCTCGCGCCGCGCCTCGGCGAGCAGCCAGGCGACCAGGTCATCGGAGGTCTGCGAGAAGTCCTCGTAGTAGGCGCCGATCGCCTGGAGGCCGGGGTCCTCCTCGATGCAGGCGATGGAGTCGACCTCGCGGGCGAGCGACGACAGGCTCGATGGCGCGGCGACCGGCGCCGCGAGCACGATCCGCCTCGGCGAGCGCTTGCGCAGGTCGCGCAGCGCGGCCCGCACCGTGCCGCCGGTCGCGATGCCGTCGTCCACGACGATGACCGTCCGCCCCTCGACGCGGGGCATCGGCCTGTCGCCCCGGAACCGCCGCACCCCGCGCTCCACCTCGGCGGCCTGCTGCTCCGCGATGTCGGCGAGCTCCGCGTCGGCGATGCCGAGCGCCGAGACGAGGCTCCGGTCGATGTACACCTCGCCCCCCTCGGAGATCGCGCCCACGCCGAGCTCCGGCTGCCCGGGCGCGCCGAGCTTGCGCACGATCCACACATCGAGCGGCGCGCCCAGGGCGCGCGCCACCTCGTAGCCCACCTCGACGCCGCCGCGGGGCAGGGCGAGGACGAGCGGCGCCTCGCTCCTGTACCCCGAGAGCAGCTGCCCGAGCCTGCGCCCGGCGTCCCTGCGATCCTGGAACAGCTTCGCTCGACCCATCGCCGCCTCCCCTCACCACCGCTCCCTTTTGGATCGTGTCGATCTTTCAAGAGCGGTGCCGCGCGCGGCGCGCGGCGGGGGCGCCGCGCCGGCGCGGGCTCAGCCGCGCGGCGCGCCGCGGCGGACCGTCAGCCGAACAGGCTCCACTCGTCCTCGATGAGCGACAGCGCGTTGATCAGCTCGATCGCGAGCTCGCGATCCAGCCACTCGTCGACGCGCTGGCCGGCCGCGACCGCGCTGAAGCACGCGCGCGGGATGCGCTTGGCGAGGTGCATCAGGCACGAGCCGGTCCGATCGAGGCGCGCGACCCAGTCGGTGTCGCGGTAGGCGTACCTGGCCTGGTGGAACAGCGAGTCGCTGAGCGCGGAGATCCTGTCGCGGATGACGTCGGCGGGCTCGGCGCGCGACGCGATCGCCTCGCGGACCTCGCCGATGGCGCGCAGCACCAAGCCGACCGGCGCGCCGGGGTGGAACGAGGCGCGCTTCGGCGAGAACGTGAGATCGTCGAGCGCGACGAAGTACCAGGCCTGCGGCGAGGACACGCGGTAGAGGTACGCCGCGCCGCAGGCGTCGGCCGCCCTCATCGCGACCTGCCAGGCGCCCTCCTCGTCGACGCTGTCCTGCTCCGCGGGCATCCCGTCGATGCGCTCGACGCCCGCGCTGCTGACGAGCGGATCCGCCCACGCCATGACCACGACCGACGTGGTGCGCGACCAGCTGCACAGGAGGCGCGCCCTCGCCTCGGCGGAGACGCGGCCGCCCGGCGCGATCCAGACGAAGCGCCCGTCCTTGAGGTCGGCGCGGTGCTCGTGCTGCGAGGCGCCGTGCTCGGCGAGCTGCTGGAAGAGCGCCTCGCCCCGCGCCGCCCAGCGCTGGGCGAGCGCCTCCTCGGCGCTGTCGGACGGCGTGTCGTCCCAGTCGAGCTCCGGCGGCCGGGGCGGCGAGAGCTCCGTGTCGTCCGCCTCGCTCGCGGGCTTTTCGCTGCGGGGTCGCCGCTTCGGCGGCGTCGCCTGGGCGTGCTCGTCGGCGCGCGCCCTCGCGGGGCGGAGCCTCGGCGCCGCCGGCCGCTCCGTCGCGGCGCCCTTTCTCGCCGCCGGCCGCTCCGTCGCGGCGCCCTTCCGCGCCGCCGGTCGCTCCGTCGCGGCGCCCTTTCTCGCCGCCGGCCGCTCCGTCGCGGCGCCTTTCCGCGCCGACGAGCGCTCCGTCGCGGTGCCCTTCCGCGCCGACGAGCGCTCCGTCGCGGCGCCCTTCCGCGCCGACGACCGCTCCGTCGCGGCGCCCTTCCTCGGCGCCGCCGCGCGCTCCGTCGTGGCGACCTTCCGCGACGTGGTCGATCGCTTCGCCGGCGCGGCCGACCGCGCGGCGGCAGCCTTCGCCTTCCCGGGCGTCGCTCGCGCGCTGGCCGCCGGCCGCTCGTGCCTGTCGCGGAGCGCGGCCGGCGAGCCCGCCTCGGCGACGCCGCGCTGGCCCGCCTTGTCACGAGGCTGCGCGCGCGCCCGCCCGCTCGATGCCTTGACGGTGCGCCTGGGTTCGGCCGATGTCCTTCGACCGCGCGGTTTGGGCATTGGGACAGCGTATCACGAGCCCGGCGGGCGATACCGACAGACGCGCCCCGAGAAACGCGCATGTCGAACGGAAAGGCGGTCCACCGAGCGCCGCGCCCGGGAGCCCGCAATCGAGCGCTCCGTCGCGGCGCCCATCACCCGAGCTCGCACCTCCCCGGCCCCGCGCGCTCACGCCGCCTTCAGCGCAGGTGCGTTTGCGTTCAGCGCCCGTCTTGTTGCGTTTGTTGCGTTTGTTGCGCCCAGCTGCCCGTATTTGCGTCGCTCGCGTTCAGTTCGCCTCGCTGAGGGCCCGGCGCACGACCTTCTTGAATTTCCTGAGCGGTTGGGCTCCGCTGACCAGGTAACCGTTGATCACGAACCCCGGAGTCCCGGTGATGCCGGCGCTCCGCGCGGCCTCCGCGTCGGCCTCGACGGCGGCACGGTGGGTGCGCTCGTCGAGGGCTCGGGCGAAGCGCGCCGCGTTGAGCCCGATGCTCGCGGCGTGCTGCTCCAGGGCAGCGCGATCGAGGTTCGCGGCGTCATGGGCCTTGAAGAGCCGATCGTGCATCTTCCAGAAGCCGGCCTGCCCCTGCTGCGCGAGCGCCTCCATGGCCGCTTCGGCGGCCAGCTGCGCTTCGGGGTGGAAGGGGAGCGGCAGGTGGCGAAAGACCACGCGGACCTTGCCCGGGAACGCCTTGAGGAGCTCATCCATCGTGGCGGCGCTGCGCGCGCAGAAAGGACACTGGAAGTCGGAGAACATCTGGATGACCACCTTGCCGGCGGCCGCCCCCTTTGCGGGGTGGCCCTTGGGCGGCGGCGGCACCGACACCTTCGGCGGGAGCGCCGGCGGGACAGCCTGCTTCTGGATGGCCTCGTAGACCTTCGCGCGCGGCGTCCCCGCCACGACCATGGCCTCCGCCTTGGCGAGCTCCTCGTCGATGAGCGCCTGGAACTCCTCGATCGGCTGCGCGCCGACCAGCCTGCGCCCGTTGATGAAGAAGTGCGGCGTCCCCGCGGCGCCGAGATCGTCGGCGAGCTCCATGTCGGCCTCGATCGCGGCCGCGTGCTTGCGCGAGGCGACGGCGCGCTTCGCCGCCGCCACGTTCAGCTGGAGCTCGGCGGCGAGGGCCTCGAGCGCCGCGTCGTCGAGGCCGGCCTCGGGCGCGAGGAGGCGGTCGTTCGCCCGCCAGAAGGCGGCGTCCCCCTTCTGGGCCCGCGCCTCCCGCGCGAGCTCCGCCGCGGGCTCGGCGCGGGGGTGGAACGGGAGCGGGTTGTCCTTCCAGACGACGCGCAGCTTGTCACCGTACTGCGCCGCGAGCTTCTCGACCGTCGGCGTCACCCGCCTGCAGAACGGGCACTGGTAGTCGCTGAACAGCACCATCGTGACGAGCGCCGTGTCCTTGCCGCGCACGGGCGAGTCGCCGACCGGCACGAGGTGCACCACCCGGCGCTCTTCCTCCTCCGCCGCCTCCTCGGGATCCGCGGCGGGCGCCGCGAAGTTCTTCGCCGCGAGCGCCGCGTAGATCTGCTCCGGCGGCGTCCCCGCGGCGCGGAGCGCGCGCGCCGCGGCGAGCTGCGCGTCGATGATCTCGGCGAACCGCTCCGCCGGCTGCGCGCCGACGAGCAGGACGCCGTTGATGAACGACGCCGGCGTGCCGTCCACGCCGAGCCGCGCGGCGAGCGCCATGTCGGCGTCGACCTTGCGCGCCGCCCCGCTCCGCTCGACGAGCTGCTCGACCTGGCCGGGCGTCACCCCCGCGCGCCGGAGCGCCGTCGCTTCGAGCTCCGGAGAGAGCCGCTCGTCCGCCCCGAAGATGGCGTCATGAAACGCCCAGAACGCGCTGGGGCCGGCGTGCGCGAACACCGCCATCGCCGCCTCGGCGCTCGGGCGGGCCTGCTTGTGGAAGGCGAGCGGGAAGTTCTTCCACACGATCCGCAGCTGCTCCGGGCCGTAGCTCCGCTCCAGCTGCCGCAGCGTGCCGCCCAGGTGCTTGCAGAAGGGGCACTCGAAATCGGAGAACACGACGATCGTCACGGGCGCGAGCCGGCTGCCGCGCGCCGGATCGGCGCGGGTCACCGGCACCGGACCTGGCTCGCCCTCCGCGACCATGAGCTCATCGAGCGTCGGGCGCGTCGCAGCCGTCGAAGACCGCGCGGCCGCGCCCGGCGGCTGCGCGGCCTTCGCCGGCTGCGACGCGCCCGGGGCGGACGGCGGGAGCGCGGAGCTGCAGGCCAGGGCGAAGATCAGCGAGAGCCAGGCGACGGCGGCGAGGGCGCGGCGGAGCATCGCGCGAGTGTACTCGCGTTCCGCGATGACGCCGGCCGTCGCCGCGCGGCCTCGCTGCGCCCGGCGCGGAATGCGTCCGCGCGTCGCCCCGGGAGCGGCGAAGCGCGCGGATGCGGCCGGGCCAGGCACGATTGACGCCCTCGCGGCCTTCGGCCATGACGGGCCCGGCGCGCCGCTCTGCCGCGCCAGGAGAGCGCACCGGAAGCCATGGAGAAGGTCTACAGCGCCGCCCGCGTCCAGCCGGACGCGCACAGGGACGTCCTCGCGCAGCTCTGGAAAGAGAACCTCGCCCACGGCGAGGTCTCGCAGGAGTTCGTGGAGCGGCGGATGCGCTGGTTCCAGGAGCAGAACCCGGCCGGCCCTCCGCGGACCTGGATGGGCTTTCACGGCCCGGCGCGGGAGATCATCGGCAGCGGCTCGTTCTACCCGCGCGACGTCTACGTCAGCGGGCGGAAGCTCAAGGCCGGCGTCCTCGGCGATTTCGGCGTGACCAAGGCGCACCGCATCGCCGGGGCCGCCATGAGCATCCAGCGCGAGCTCGCGAAGGGCTGCCGCGACGCCGGGGTCGACTTCCTGTTCGGCTTCCCCAACAAGGCCTCGTTCCCGATCTTCCAGCGCGCCGGCTACAAGAAGATCGCGGACTCCACCATCTGGGTGCGGCCCCTCATGGCCGCGTACAAGCTGAACGAGCTCGCGGCCTCGTCGGCCGGCGATCAGCAGAGCATCGTCACCGCGGTGGTGCAGCGGGTCGCCGAGCGGGCCGCGTCGGCGGTCCCCCACCCCCGCTGGCGCGCGCTCTGGGAGCCGGCGGCGCCGGGCGCCCCGCCCGCCCCCCTGACGCAGGCGCTGTCGACGGCCGCCGAGCGCGCCGTGCAGCGGGCGACGGTGAAGCCGGACAACGCCCTGGTGCGCGCCGCCGGGCGCGCCGTCGACGCCTCGATGGCGCTCCGGGACGCCGCGGCGCTGCTCGCGCGGGGCAGCCGCGTGCGCACCGAGCTCGTGGACGCCGCCGACCACCGCTTCGACGAGCTGTGGTCGCGGGCGAAGCCGTCGCCGATCGCCGGCGAGCGGAGCGCCCAGTTCCTGAACTGGCGCTACGCGCAGCTCGGCAACGTCCGGTACCGCTTCTTCTGCATGCTCGACAGGCACGACGGGCGGCTGCTCGGCTACGCCGTCTACGCGGTGCGGAACAACAAGGTCGAGATGACCGACGTGTTCTGCGAGGACAGCGGCCCCCTGCTCGACGCCCTGCTCCTCGAGTTCTGCCGGGCGATGCGGCGCGAGGGGCACGTCTCCGTGGGGATGCTCCTCGTGACGCCGCCCGCGTTCAGCGCGCGCCTGCGGGCGCTCGGCTTCTTCTCGCGCCCCCACCCCCCGAGCGTGGGCTCGCGGTGGCTCATCGTACACCTCGACCCGAGCTTCCCGGACGAGCTGCGGCGCGTGCTCCTCGACCCGGACAGCTGGTTCATGACCGACGGCGAGCTCGACGTCTGACCGCCCGGGCGCCCGCCCCCCGGAGGATCCCACCGATCCGCTGGACCACCTGCTGCCGCCGGTTACCCTTGCCTCTCCATGGATAACGAGGCGCCGGCCCTGTCCATCGCGCGGCTGCGCTCCATCTGGGACGCGGAGGTGGATCCCTCCGCGCGGCGCGCGCTCACCGCCGCGGCCTTCGCGGGGCTGTTCGGCGCGGCGCACGTGGCGCGCGTGGGCTCCCCGCTCGCCCGCGGGCTCGCCGGCGCCGGCCTCGCGCTGCTGCTCGCGGCGATCGTCGCGCGGGTCGTCGTCGCGCGGCGGCGGCGCGGCGACGCCCGGCGCACCGTGCGCGAGATCGTCGGTCGCACGGACGAGGCGCTCGGCGCGGCCACCCTGCGGGCGCTCTCGCTCGTGGATCGCGCCTCGGCCGACGATCGGGTCGGGTCGCCGGAGCTCGCCGGCCTGCACCTCCGGCGGCTGCTCGGCCGCGCCTCGCGGGCGCGCATCCTCGCGCGCGCGCAGCGGTCGGCCGCGCGGTGGGCGAGCGCGGGCCTCGGCCTCGGCCTGGCGGCGCTCGCGGCCGCCGCGATCGATCCGCCGCGCGTCGTCGAGGGGCTCGACGTCCTCGCCGCCCGCGGCGGCGAGGCGCCGCTCGCTCTGCTGTGGCTCGAGGAGGTCGAGATGACGGCCACACCGCCCGAGTACCTGCACGAGGGCGCCGAGGTGCTCCTGCCGTTCGCGACGACGATGCAGCCGCGGGGGACCGTGATCACGGTGCGCGGCCGCCCGGTCCGGGCGGGGCGCGCGCTCGTGCTGACCGACGGCGGCGCCGAGGTCCCGTTCGTCGACGACGGCAAGGGCGGCGTGATCGCCCACTGGACCCTCGGCGACTCGACGACGCTCCAGGCGGCCGCGCGCTTCGGGCAGGTCCGCGTCCGGCAGGCCGACGCGCAGCGCGTCGTGTCGATCCCGGACGACGCGCCGCGCGTCACGCTCGAGGGCGCGCCGCGCACGGTCAGGCTCCTCGACGAGCCCAGCATCCCGCTCCGCTACGAGATCACCGACGATCACGGCCTGCGCGAGGTCGACCTCGTCCTGCGCGCCGGCGCGAAGGAGGAGCGGCGGGTGCTCTCGCGGCCGGCGGGGGACGCGAAGATCGACCGCGGCGGCTACGAGCTCAAGGCGCGCGACCCGTTCTTCCGCAGGACGTACGTGCCCATCGAGGTGCGGATCGAGGCGCGGGACAACGATCCGATCGAGGGCCCGAAGTGGGGCAGGAGCGAGGCGATCGTGGTCATCCCGCCGCAGGTGGGCGAGCCCGAGGCGCGGCGCTACGCCGCGCTCGCGAAGGCGCGCGACGCCCTCACCGACCTGCTCGCGGACCGCATCGGCCAGAAGACGCCGGAGGCGGGCGGCGCCGCGGCGCACGCCGCGCACGAGGCCGAGGCGCAGGCGACCGCGAAGGCGGAGGTCGAGCGCGCGCTCTCCGCCGACTACGGCGGGCTCCGGGTGCGGGGGCGCGTCGCGTCGCTCGCGCGCGGCCAGCTCGCCCGGCTCGACGCGGCGCTCGGCGCCGAGCGGAAATCCACCACCCGCGCGGCGCACCAGAAGCTGCTCGACGAGACCGAGGGCGTGCTGCTCGCCTTCGACGCCGGCCTGCGGGGCCTCGGCGTCCGGGACGCCCGGGCCGTCGCGCAGCGGCTCGCCGACGTCGCGGACGAGGCCGCGGCCGCGGCCGAGCTCCTTCGAGGCGGCGGCGACCGCGAGGGCGGCGAGGTCCGCCTCGAGGCGGCCGTCACGGTGCTGGGCGGCGGGGGCGCCGAGCTGCGCAAGCTCGGCGAGCTCGGCCTCGATCTCGGCGAGATCGTCGCGAGCGACCTGCGCAGGGTCGCGCGCGCCCGCGGCGCCGGCGACTGGGCGCACGCCGAGCTCGCGGCGCGCGACCTCGCGGCGCGGCTCCGGCGGCCGGATCCCTCGTTCGGCGGCGGCGGCCGCGGCGGGGTGGAGTCCGGGGCGCCGCGCGGGGGGCCCGATCCCGGGGAGGCTTCGCGCGCCGACGAGAGCGTCGCGCAGAGCGAGCGGGAGCTCGAGGACCTCGCGCGCGATCACGCCGCCGAGACGAACGCGGTCGCCGAGGAGCTCATGCGCGCCTCGCGGCCCGAGGACGTCGCGGCGCTCCGCGAGGAGGCGAAGCGGCGCGCGGAGGCGATCCGCGAGGCGGTGCAGGAGCTGCCGCGGCCCGGCGGGGCGCCGGGCTCGGCCGAGTCCGCCGCGGCGGCCGGCAGGGAGCAGGCCGAGGCGATGGCCGGCGCGCTGGAGCAGGGCGGCCTCGAGGAGGCGGTCGAGAGCGGCCAGGGCGCGGCGCGCTCGCTGGGCGAGGCGAAGCGGCTCGGCGCGCAGGGCGGCGGCTTCTTCCCCGAGGAGCGGGCCGGCCGCGAGGCGGGCGAGGCGCAGCAGGCGCTCGCCCGGGAGCTCGCCTGGGCCGAGGAGGCGCTGCGCCAGCTGCGGCAGGCGGCGTCGGAGCGGGCGCGGGAGGGCCTCGCGCGCTCGAGCCAGCGCGAGGGCTCGCTCGCCGATCGCGCGCGCGAGCTGCGCAGGCGGGGCGAGCAGGGCGACGGCCGCATGCCGGAGGAGATGCTCGAGCGCCTCGAGGAGGCCGAGCAGGCGATGCGCGACGCCCAGCGCGCCCTCTCCGAGGGGGAAGGCGAGCAGGGCAACGAGCGCCAGCGCGACGCGCAGCGGCTGCTCGAGATGTCGCGCAGCGACGACCAGAGCCAGGACGGCGACGCCGAGTCGGAAGGGAACAGGGACATGGCGAGGAAGGCCGACATCCCGGACAAGGACAAGCACAAGGGCCCCGAGGAGTTCCGCCGGCGCGTCCTCGAGGGGCTCGGGAGCGCCTCGGAGCCGCGGCTGCGAGAGGCGGTCAAGCGCTACGCGGAGGGGCTCCTGAAATGACGCGCGCCGGCGCTACGGCGGCCCCGGCGAGGGCTCCGCGCGGGGCGACGGCGCTCGCGAGGCGCGGCCTGCGGGCGGTGGTCCTCGCCGCGCTCGCGACCGTGTCGGCGACCGCGTCCGGCCGCATCGCGGTCGGCGACCTCGATCGCGCGGTGCGGGCGCGGACCGCGATCCTGGAGATCGACGCCCCGGCGGCGCGGGGCATCCTCGAAGGCGCGGATCCCGTCGATCCCGCGCTCGCGCTCGAGCGCGGCCGGCTCGCCATCTACGAGGGCGACTGCGACGCCGCCGCGGCGATCCTCGCGCGCCCCGATCTCGCGGCGACGGCGGAGGGCGCGGCGCTCGGCGACATCGCGCGCGGCTGCGCCCGCGCCACCGCCGCGACGGTCGTCGTGAACGACGAGGCGCGCGGCGTGTGGGTGCGGCTCCAGGACGACGACGATCGCGCGCTCGTGCCGCTGCTCGTCGAGGTGGCCGCGAAGACGCGCGACGTGCTCGCGAAGGACCTCGGGGTCGAGCTGCTCCGGCCGCTGCGGATCGATCTCGTCCGCGATCAGTTCACGCTCTCCGCGATGACCGGGCTGCCCGAGGACGCGGCGCGGACGACGGGCACCGTCGCCATCGCCAAGTGGGGGCGGGTGACGATGCTCTCGCCGCGCGCGACGCCGAACGGCTACCCCTGGCTGGACACGCTCGCGCACGAGATCACGCACCTCGCGCTCTCGCGCGGCACGCGGGACAACGCCCCGCTGTGGCTGCAGGAGGGCGTGGCCAAGCGCGAGGAGGTCCGCTGGCGCGAGCCCGACCCGCTGGACGACGTGCCGTCCGCGGACGCGGTCGCCTTCGTCGGCATCCAGAAGGGCCTCGGGCGCCCGCTCGACAAGATCGGCCCCTCGATCGCGATGCTCCCGAGCGCGGAGGAGGCGGCGATCGTGTTCGCCGAGGTCGCGAGCTTCATCCGGTACTGGACGAGGGAGGCGGGCGACACGGCGCTGCCCGAGCTCTTGCGCCGGCTCAAGGACGCGAGCAGCGACGCGGATCTGGAGCGGGCGATCGCCGACATCTCCGGCGCGGATCTCGCGGCCTGGGACCAGCGCTGGCGCGCCTACCTCGCCACGGTGCCGGCGAGCGTGCCGCCCGACCTCGCGCCGGGCGGGGACATGCCGCACCGGCAGGAGGTCGCCAAGCGGGTGCGGCTCGGGCAGCTGCTCCACGATCGCGGCCACCACGCCGCCGCCGCGGTCCAGCACGCCCGCGCGCAGGCGCTCGCGCCGCACGAGCCGGCGGTGCGCTGCTTCCTCGCCGCCGCCCTGCTGGCCTCCGGCGAGCGGGCGAGCGCCGCCCCGCTGGTCGAGCGGGTGGAGGACGTGAACAGCCGCCACGGCCGGTGGTGGTCGCTGCACGGCCTGCTCCACGGAGGCGCCGACGGAGGCAGCGCCTTCTCGGCGGGCGTCGCGCTCGACCCGCTGAGCCCCGAGGTGGCCTGCGAGGAGAAGCTGCCGCCGGAGCTCCCGAGCGACCCCACCCGGTCGGCCCTCTGCGAGGCCGCGCGCCGCAGGGCGCGCTGATCAAAAGACCGCGGAGTCGAGGAAAAGCCGCCGCTCGACGCAATGGCGCGCGCTCGCCGGTTTCTGCGCGAGCGCGCGCGCTCCGGCTTCCGTCGCGCTGGAGCGCGCGCCTACGGTCGCGCGCGTGCCGAACCTGGATCGCATCGCCCTCGTCGTCGCGCTGAGCCTCGCCTTGCCGGCTCGGTCGCGCGCCGACGACGCGCCGCCCTCCTCGGCGCCGCGCAGGGTCGGCGAGCTCGGCGCGTCGTCCGTGCTGGCGTTCGGCTTGCTGCCTGCGGCGAGCATCGGCCCCTCGGTGGAGGCCACCCTCCGCTGGCTCGACGCGTCCCTGTCGGTCGAGGCGCGCGTGCTCCGGGCGCTGGGCCGCGGCCCGAGCGCCGCGACGATCCTGGGGCCGGAGAGCACCGCCGGCCTCGGGCTCATGTCGATATGCAGGCACGAGGAGGCCGTCTTCGTGTGCACCTCCTTTCAGACCGGGGTCGTCGCCGCGGATGTCGACGCGAGCCTGAAGCCGACGAGCGGCGGCGAGCTCTCCTGGATGATCACCTCCGGCCTGCGTGGGGGCGCCGCGTGGCGCCTCGCCCGCCACCTCGAGCTGCGCAGCTTCCTCGAGCTGCACGCCGTCCTGGAGCGCCCTCACGTGGAGGTCGACTCCATCGAGAGGTGGCGGGCGTCCTACGTCGCGGGGATCGTCGGCGTCGGCCTCTGGTTCCGCCTGAACCCGGAGTGACGCAGGCCTCCTAGCGCGCCGAGGCGCCTTCGGTGAGGCGCCCTCGCCCGGCGCAGGCGCCTCGCCGGCGGCTGCGCGGCCGCCTCACCGGCGACGCGTGCGCGGCCGCCTCAGCTCTTCGTGCGGAGCGCGCGCGCCAGGGTGTTCCTGCCGACGCCGAGCCGCTTCGCCGCTTCCGTCTTGTTCCCCTCGCACGCGCGGACCATCGCCTCGACGTAGCGCCGCGTCACCTCGTCGAGGGTGAGGCCGAGCGGCAGCGCGACCTGATCGTCGCCCTCGGGCCCCGAGGCGGCCTGCGGCGGGGCGCCCCCGCGCCGGCGCGCCGGGAGGTGCCCGGCGGAGATGCGGCCGTCCGGCGCTAAGGCGATCGCGCTCTCCACCCAGTGCTCGAGCTCGCGCACGTTGCCCGGCCAGGTGTGGGCGCGGATGTGGCGGAGCGCGTCCAGATCGAAGCGCGGCGCGGGCCTGCCGTACCGCGTCGCGTAGACGTCCGCGAAGTGGCGGGCCAGCGTCTCGACGTCCTCGGGACCGCGCTCGCGCAGGGCCGGCAGGTCGATCTCGACGACGCGCGCGCGGTAGTAGAGATCCTTGCGGAAGCGGCCCTCGGCGACCGCGCGCTCGAGGTCGCAGTGCGTGGCGCACACGACGCGCACGTCGGCGCGGAGCGTCTGCCGACCGCCGACGCGCTCGAACGAGCGATCCTGAAGGAAGCGCAGGAGCTTGCCCTGGATGTCGAGCGGCAGATCCCCGAGCTCGTCCAGGAACAGCGTGCCGCCCTCCGCGAGCTCGACCTTGCCCGGCACGCGCCGGTCCGCGCCGGTGAACGCCCCGCGCTCGTGGCCGAAGAGCTCGCTCTCGACGAGCTGCGCCGGCAGCGTCGTGCAGTCGACCGTGACGAAGGGCCGCGTCTGGCGCCGCGAGTTGACGTGGATCGCCCGCGCGAACAGGCTCTTGCCGGTGCCGGTCTCCCCGCGGAGGAGCACGGTCGCGTCGGTCTGCGCCGCGAGCTGGACCTTCTCGTAGACGGCGGCCAGCCGCTCGCTGCGGCCCACGATCCGGTTGAACGGCCCCTGCAGCACGACCCCCGGCCCGCCGCCCTCGGCCGCGCGGAGCGTCGTCAAGAGCAGCGCGCGGGCGAGCTGCGTCGCGAGCGCGACGAGGTAGCGCTCGTCCTCCTCGTCGAAGGGCGCCCCCGCGCGGTTCAGCAGCTGCACGACGCCGCGGATCGGCGCGGCGCCGTCCTCGCGGATCGGCGCGACGAGCATCGAGCGCGTCGTGTAGCCCGTCGCCCGATCGGCCGACGGATCGAAGCGCGGATCGCGCGCCGCGTCGTCGACGCGCACGACCTCGCCGGTCCTGGCGACGTGCCCCGCGATGCCGCGCTCGAGCGGCTGCCTGAGCGCGGGGAGCTCGGGCAGGACGGCGACGCGCGTCACGAGATCGCCGCGCTCCGCGTCGACGAGCCAGATCGTGGCGCGGTCGGCGCGGAGCGCCTTCGCGAGCCGCTCGCACGCCGTGCCGAGGAGGGCGTCGAAGTCGACCTCCCGGGCGAGGAGGGAGGCGAGATCGACGAGCAGCGAGAGGCGCGACATGGATAGCGGAGCAGGATCCAGCATAGAGGTCGCCGCCCTTGTCGTCACCCGCGTCATCACGCGGCCCGCGCGACGGCCTCGACGTCGATGCAGAGCCCCTCGCGCGCGGCGACCGAGGCAGGGAAGAGCTCGCGCGCGAGGCGCTCGATCTCGGCGACGCCAGCGTCCGTCCGCTGCGGGTCGTGGTGGAAGAGTACGAGCTGACGCGCGCCGCACGCCCGCGCGATCTCGGCGCCCGCGATGTACGTCGAGTGCCCCCATCCGACCCTCGATCGCCCGGCGTCGCCGCGGTACTCCTCCGGGGTGTACTGCGCGTCGTAGATGAGCACGTCGGCGCCGTCCGCGAGCGCGCGCAGCGCCGGATCGACGCAGGCGTAGTGCTCGGTGTCGGTCGCGTAGACGAGGCTCTTCCCCGCGTGCTCGAGGCGGTAGGCGAGCACGCCGCCCGGGTGGTTGAGCTTGGCGGTGCGCACGTGCACCTCGCCCACGTCGAACGCCTCGCCCGGCCGCGCCTCGCGCAGGGCGATCTGGGCGCCCAGCTCGTCCAGCCGGACCGGGAAGCTCGGCGCCGCCATCTGCGCCGAGAGCGCCTCGCGGAGGGTCCCGGCCCCGTGCGCGCTGCCCACGATCGACAGCTTCGAGCCCGGCAGGTACGCCGGCACGAAGAACGGCAGGCCCTGGATGTGGTCCCAGTGCAGGTGGGAGAGCAGCACCGTCGCCTCCACCGGCCCTTCCCGGAGCAGGGCATCTCCGAGCTTGCGAACGCCCGTCCCGGCGTCGAGGATGAGCCGCGTCGATCCGCAGCGGACCGCCACGCAGCTGGTGTTTCCGCCCACCGCCGCCGTCTCCGGCCCAGGCGAAGCGATGCTCCCGCGAACCCCCCAGAACCTGATCTCCATCGTCGTCGCGTGCCTCCTGGGCTCCCTTCAGCGAGCGGCGTGCCAGGGCGCAGGGACTTGAAATCGCTCCGCTTTTCTGCTGCCCCCGGCCAGGCCGATCGAAGTTGCAGCGCCGGGTCCGGATCGGCGCTTCAGAATGGAGCGCGCGGCCGGCGCGGTCTGCCGGCGCTCGCGCCGCCATTTGCGTGGGGCGGCGCTTCGCGGTTGACGCCCTCGCGGCGACGTGGAGAAACGTGGAGCGCGGGGGACGGGCCTTTCGTCGCGCCACGGATCGCGCTGAGCGTCGCGCGTCGCGTCAAGGCTGAGCTCCTTCGCTGGATGGGGGGACCGCGCCGGCGCGGAAAGGTTCGCCTGACCCGAGCGTTGACCGAGGTCCGTCCCGAGGCCTAGCATTCCTGCACCGCTCTCTTTCCCGCATTGTTACCGCCGCTCCGCACAATGACCGTTGCCACCTACGCCGCCGCACAGCTGTTGCGGGTGCTTCCGCGAGAGCGCATTACCCGGGCCGTTGGCCGCCTCTGCGACGCCAGAGCACCCGCCGCTGTCTTGAACGCGGTGGTCAAGCTCTACGCGCGCGCGTACCGCGTCGACATGGACGCCGCCGAGGTGCTGACGAGCCCTTACGAGAGCTTCGACGCGTTCTTCACGCGCAAGCTCCGCGAGGGGATGCGCCCTGTCTGCTCCGATCCCGGAGCCATCACCAGCCCCGCCGACGGCCGGATCGAGTCGCTCGGCCCCGTGACCGAGGGCGGGCGCCTGCTCATCAAGGGGCAGCCCTACCGCGTGGAGGACCTCGTGGGCGACCCCGCGGAGGCGTCGCGCTACGACGGCGGGCAGTTCGCGGTCGTCTACCTCTCCCCCCGCGACTACCACCGGGTCCATTCGCCCGTCGCCGGCCAGGTGAGCCTCATCCGCTCGATGCCGGGGGAGCTGTTCCCGGTGAACGCGATCGGCGAGCGCCACATCCCGGGCCTGTTCGCGCGCAACCGGCGCGTCGCGATCGTGATCGACACCGAGCGCCAGGGGCGCGTGACGGTCGTGATGGTGGGCGCGATGATCGTCGGACGGATCACGGTGAGCGCCGTCGACGCGCGCGACGTGCCGCTCGGCGTGCACCCGATCTCGCCGGCCCTCCCGGTCGCGTGCGGCGAGGAGATCGGCAAGTTCCACCTCGGCTCCACCGCGGTCCTGTTCGTCGAGCGCGGGGTGTCGCCCCCCTGGAGCAGGGCTCCGGGGCCGGTCCTCTACGGTGAGCCGATGGACGGAGGGGGCAGGCAATGACGAGCGAGCGGCCGCGCAACCCCCTGGCCCAGGCCGCCCAGGAAGGCGGCGCCTCCGGAGAGTCCGGCGCGCCCCCGCCGGGCGAGGCAGGGAACGCGGCCGCGCTCGCGCCGCAGGGAGAGGGCTCGCTCCCCGCGCGCTCGTCCGTCGCTCCGCGGCCCGAGCGCACGCCCAGCGTGCGCCCGCAGCTCGCGACCACCACGCCGCTGCCGCGCCTCGACGTCATCCCGGGCATGGCCGACGGGAGCTCCAGCCGGCCGCCCTCGGAGATCCCGGATCTCGATCTCGATCCGCGCATCGCCGGGCCGCCGACGGAGCGCTCGCGCCACGGCACCCCCCTGCCAGCCACGCCCACCTCGAGGCGGGCCTGGCAATCGCTGGCCGCGGAGGTGGAGCGGGCCACGGAGGCAGAGCGCGGCGACGGCGCGAAGACGGCGCGCCGCCGCTCGCGGCGGCTCGTGAACGTGCCCGGAGACGCGGCGCAGCAGGGCGACGATCCGGGCGCCGCGCTCGACTCGGGCGCCGCGCTCGACTCGGGCGCCGCGCAAGCGGACACGGCGACGCCGCGATCGCTGGGGCTCGATGAGGCGGAGGACGACGGATGGTTGAGCGCCGCCTCGAGGCCTCCCAGCGAGCCGGCGATCGAGGTGCCCAAGACCGCCAGCAAGCCGGCGCCGCCGCCGAACCTGGCGGAGCTGGTCGCGCCGCGGGCGGTCCCGCGGCCGTCGCCGAAGTCCTCGAGCGTGCCGCCGATGCCGACGCCGGGGCTGATCATCGACCCGGACTCGGTCGCGGTGATCCGGCCGCTCCAGATCCTCAGCATCGAGTCGAACCTGCCGCCGGTCACCTCGCAGGCCGAGCCGCAGCCCGAGCCCGCCAGGCCGCCGCTGCTGACCGACCCGACCGAGCACGAGTGGCCGCCGCTCCAGTTCCGGAGCGGGCCGGACTCGCGCCAGACCGTGCTGGGCCTCGACCCGTACCAGGAAGGCCCGGGGGAGGGCCCGCCGACCGCGCGCGACGCCGCCTTCGACGCCCTCCAGCCCGAGCCCCGGCGGCCCCAGCCGTCGGCGCCGGAGATCGAGGCGCGCCCGCTCGACTGGCGGCCCGGGTCGAGCCCGGAAGAGCTCACGGAGGTCGAGCCCGAGCCCGAGCTGGCCGACGAGGCCAGGGCCGACGCGACGAGCGCCCCGCCCGAGGCAGGCGGAGGCGAGCAGCAGCAGGTCGACCCGACGCGCATCACCTTGCCGCCGAAGAGCAGCGAGGTCGAGCTGGAGGAGGTCGAGCCCGAGCTGACCGACGAGGGCCGGGCCGCCCGCGCCGACGCCCAGGCGGCGCATCCCAAGAAGCCGCCGCCGCCCCCGCCGCCCCCGCCGCCGCCGCGGCGCCCGCGCGCGCAGGCGCTCGCCTCGCCGGATCTCGCGACGTTCACGTCGGTGCCGCCTCCGCCCGTGTCCGTGCCGCCGCCGCACGGCGATCCCTCGGCGCGCATCTCCGCTCCCCCCGCGCAGCCCGCGGCCAAGCCGCTCGATTTCGAGCCGAACTCCGGCCCGTCGACCGAGCCCGCCGCGCGCCGCAAGCGCCCGTGGTGGGAAGAGCTCTTCGGCGACGACTTCCTGCGCACGCTCGACAAGATCGACAGCAAGGTGGTTCGCCGCGAGGTCGACTTCATCGAGGAGCGGCTCGGCGTCGAGAAGGGCGCCGTGATCCTCGACCTCGCGTGCGGCGCGGGCGGCCACGCGATCGAGATCGCGAGCCGCGGCTACAGCGTGGTCGGCTTCGACCTGTCGCTCGCCATGCTGGCCCGCGCCGCCGACGACGCGCAGGACCGCGGCCAGAAGCTGAACTTCCTCCAGGGCGACATGCGCGAGATGACGTTCGAGGAGACCTTCGACGGCGTCTACTGCTGGTCGACGAGCTTCGGCTACTTCGACGACGAGAAGAACGCGGACGTGCTCGCCCGCATCCGCCGCGCCCTCCGCGCGGGCGGCATGCTCCTGCTCGACATCGTGAACCGCGACTACGTCGCGTCCCGCCAGCCGAGCCTCGTCTGGTTCGAGGGGGACGGCTGCGTCTGCATGGATGAGATGCAGGTCGATTTCTTCACGAGCCGGCTCAAGGTGAAGCGCACGGTCATGTTCGAGGACGGCCGCTCGCGCGAGATCGACTACTCGATCCGCCTCTACGGGCTGCACGAGCTCGGCAAGATGCTCCACGAAGCCGGCTTCAAGGTCACCGAGGTGACCGGCCACCCCGCGCACCCGGGCGTCTTCTTCGGCTCGGAGTCGCCGCGGCTCATCATCCTTGCCGAGCGCAGCTGACGCGCTAGGGGGCTCCTGACGCATGCGCTTCGAGGCCGCGATCTCGCGCGCGCTGCCGGGGATCCCGGCCAGCGCCTCCCCCGTCGATCAGATCGCCTACGCCCGCGATCTCTGGCCGCGGCACCACCTCGCCGTCACGGAGGGCCGCATCGCCGAGCACCGGCCCGGGATGATCCTCTGGCCGGCGTCGACCGAGGAGGTCGCCCGGGTGGTCCGCTTCTGCGCGGACGAGGGGCTCCCGCTCGTGCCGTACGGCGCGGGCTCGGGCGTGTGCGGCGGCGTCCTGCCGGACGACCGCACGGTCGTGCTCGACCTGAAGCGGCTCTCCCGCCGCCGCTCGCTCGATCGCCAGGCCCCCTCGGTCGAGATCGAGGCCGGCGCCCTCGGCATCCGCTTCGAGGAGGAGCTCAACGCCGAGGGCTTCACGCTCGGCCATTTCCCGTCGTCGATCCTCTGCTCGACCGTGGGCGGCTGGGTCGCGGCGCGCAGCGCCGGCCAGTGCTCGGGGCTCTACGGCAAGATCGAGGACATGGTCGCGTCGCTCGAGTGCGTCGTCGGCCGCGGCGAGGTCGTCCGCTTCGATCGGCGAACGCGCGGCCCGGATCTGACGCCGCTCCTCATCGGCAGCGAGGGCGTGCTCGGCGTGGTCACCGCCGCGACGCTCCGGCTGCACCCCGCCCCGCCGGCGCGCGCGTTCGCCGCCTTCTCCTTCCCCACGCTGGAGGCCGGGTGGAACGCGATGCGCGAGATGTTCCAGGCCGGCCTTCGCCCGGCGGTCTCGCGGCTCTACGACCCGTTCGACTCCTTCATGGCCAGGCTCGGCGCGGTGCGCCGGCAGCGCGGCCACGCCGTCGCGGGCGACGAGCCGACCGAAGGGCCGGCCGCGCGGGCGCGCGGCGCGCGAGGCCCGGGCACCGGCGCCGCCGTGCTGCGCGGCCTCCTGCGCGCGCCGGGGCTCCTCAACCAGGCCGTGGACGCCGTCGGGTCGCGCGTGCTCCGCGGCGCGACGCTCATCCTCATCTTCGAGGGCACCGCGCGCGCGAGCGCCGAGGATCTCGCCCGCGCCGCGGCGATCGCCGGGCGCGCCGGGGCCAGGCCGCTCGGCGAGGAGCCGGCGCGCCACTGGCTCGCGCACCGCTACAGCGTGAGCTACCGCCAGGCGCCCGTCTTCATGGCCGGCGCGTTCAGCGACACGATGGAGGTCGCCGCGCCCTGGTCGCGCCTCGACGCGCTCTACCGCGCGGTGCGCGGGGCGCTCGGGCGCCACGTCTTCGTGATGGCGCACCTGTCCCACGCCTACCCGGACGGCTGCAGCATCTACTTCACCTTCGCGGGCAGCGCGCCGACCGTGGCGGCGGCCGAGGCGAAGTACGACGCGGCCTGGCGGGCGGCCCTCGACGCCGCGATCGACGCCGGCGGCACGCTCTCGCACCACCACGGCGTCGGCCGCAGCAAGGCGCCGCGGCTCGGCGCCGAGCTCGGCCTCGGCGCCGACGTCGTCCACGCGCTCCGGGGCGTCTTCGACCCCGCCGGCATCATGAACCCGGGCAACCTGCTCCCGCGCGAGGCCGCCCGCGCCGCGCGCCGCCCGGTGCCGCCGCCGCCCGCGTCGCCGGTGATCGACCGCGACGCGCTGCTCGTGCACGCCGCCGGAGAGGCTCGCCTCGGCGAGGTCGAACGCGCGCTCGAGCAGCGCGGCCTCACGCTGGGGCTCGACTTCGACGCGGCCTCGCGCGAGCTCACGCTCGACGCGTGGATCGCGGCGGGCGCCCCCGGCGCGCCGGATCCGTGGAGCGATCCGGTCGATCACCTCGTCGCCGGCTTCACCGCGCGGCTCGCGTCGGGCGCCGAGCTCGCGGTGCGCCCCGCCCCGCGGCGCGCCGTCGGCCCGGATCTCTTCGCGCTGTTCCTCGGCGTCGGCGGGCGCGTCGGCGCCGTCACGTCCGTGCACCTGCGCGCCCATGGCGCGTCGCGGCCGCGCGCGCTGCCGACCTCGCTGCCGCGGCAGCCGCCGCTCGGCCAGGCCGAGGCGGTGTGGCTCGACGCCGTGGTGAGCGCCGCCCGCGACGTCCGCTGAGCGGCGCCGGCGCTGGCCGCCTCAGCCGGGGGGCCAGGCCATGGGCCGGCCGCCGAGGACGTGGACGTGGAGGTGGAAGACCGTCTGGCCGGCGTTCGCGCCGCTGTTCACGACGGTCCTGAAGCCGCCCTCCGCGATGCCGGTCTTCTCTGCGACCTGCCGCGCGGCGAGCAGCAGCCGCCCGAGGACGGCCTCGTCCTCGGGCGTGGCCTGGGCGATCCCCGCGATGTGGCGCTTCGGGATGACGAGCACGTGCGTGGGCGCCTGCGGGTTCACGTCGTGGAAGGCGAGGACGTGCTCGTCCTCGAGCACGACCTTCGACGGGATCTCCTTGTTCGCGATCTTGCAGAAGATGCACATGGTCGCCTACTAGTACCGCGTCGTACCGCGCGTCAGGAACCCCTATCACGCAGCGCTAGCTCCACCCACCAGCAGTCCGGCCCGGGGATCCGGGGAGAGTTTCAACGCAAAGGCGCAAAGACGCAAAGGCGTAAAAAGACGAATGTTTTTGCGTCTTTGCGCCCTTTGCGACTGTGCGTTGAAATCTCCCTCGCGAGGCAGATCCCTGACGGGATTTCTGACCCGCGGTACTACGGCGCCTGCGTATCGCGCCGCTCCCGGTCGCGGGGCAGCGTCCGGGTCGCCGGGTCCGGCTCTCCCGGCTCTCCCTCGCCGGCGGCCTCCAGCGCGCCGCCCTGCCCTTCCCTGGGCAGCAGCCGGGCGAGCGCTCGCTCGATCCGCGAACTGTCCGCTGGCTCGGGGAGCAGGTCGTCGGGTAGCGCGGCGCCCGACGGCGGGCTCGGCGCGGCGCCCCCGCCGTCCTGCTGCCCGGCGCGGGGGACCGTCCCGCGCGCGACCGCGATGCGGAGCACGGCGAGCTCGAGGTCGTCGAGCGCGGCGGTGCGCTTCAGCCCGAGCGACGGCACATCGTAGGTGAGGAGCGCGCCGCCGCTCGCCGCGGGCGCGAGCCCGGCGCGGCCCGCGCCGCCGACCAGCTGCCGCACGATGCTCCTGAGCAGCGCCGCCCGCCGCCGCACCCGGCGCGCCTCGGGATCGGCGTAGAGCGAGTAAAACCGGTTCCGCGAGAACGTGGACGGCGCCAGCACGAGCGCGACGAACAGCGCCTCCAGATCGATGGGCGGCGTCCCCCTCACGTCAAGGGCTCCACCGCGCCGCCGGCGGGCCCCGAGAGCCCGCCGCGCCGCAGGAGCTCCGCCTGGCGATGCGTGCGCAGCGCGCCGATGAGCTCGTCGAGATCCCCCTCGATGATCTTGTCGAGCTTGTGCAGCGTGAGGCCGATCCGGTGATCCGTCACGCGGTTCTGCGGGAAGTTGTAGGTCCGCACCTTCTGCGCGCGCTCCCCCGTGCCGACCATGGTCCTTCGCTCCGCGCTCTGGGCCTCCTCCTGCCGGCGCTGCTCGATCTCGAGCAGCCGGCTCCGGAGCACCTTCATCGCCTTCGCCTTGTTCTTCAGCTGGGAGCGCTCGTCCTGGCACTTCACGATCATGCCCGTCGGCAGGTGCTTGATCTGCACGGCGCTGTTCGTCGTGTTGACGCCCTGCCCGCCGGGGCCGCCCGACGCGGCGATCGAGATCTCCAGGTCCTTGTCGTCGATGTGCACGTCGACCTCGTCCGCCTCGGGCAGGACGGCGACGGTCGCGGTCGAGGTGTGGATCCGCCCCTGCGTCTCCGTCGTGGGGACCCGCTGCACGCGGTGCACGCCGCCCTCGTAACGGAGGTGGGAGTAGACGTCCTGCCCCGAGATCAGCGCCGCGACCTCCTTGTAGCCGCCGGCCGAGGCCTCGCTCAGGTTGAGCACCTCGACCTTCCACCGCTTCGTCTCCGCGTAGCGGCAGAGCATGCGGAAGAGGTCGGCGGCGAAGAGCGCCGCCTCCTCGCCGCCCTCGCCGCTCCGGATCTCGATCACGGTGTTGCGCGCGTCGTTCGGGTCCTTCGGCAGGAGGAGCACCTCGAGCTCGCTGGCGAGCCGCTCCCGCTCCGTCTCGAGCTCGGGCAGCTCCGCCTGGGCGAGCTCGGACAGGTCGGGATCGCTCAGCGCCTCGCGGTCCTCGGCGATGCGCCGGTCGACGTCCCGCAGCCGCGCGAAGGCGACGACCACGGGCTCGATCTCGGTCCGCTCGCGGTTGAGCCGCTGGAGCTCGGCCGGGGAGGAGAGCACCGCCGGGCTGCACATGAGGTGCTCGAGTTCCTGAAAGCGGCGCTGGACCGCCTCGAGTTTCGCGATAGGTAGCATCTGCAATCCGAAGACGACGCGGAGTTGGACGGCGGCGGCGTGCGGCGGCGCCGGCGCGCGCTAGCCGTGGGCGCCAGCGTAGCCGGGGTCGGCCAGCACCTTGGAGTAGTCGGCGAACACCCGATCGGGCTGGACCGGCGCGGTCACCGACGCCTCCCGCCAGAGCGTCGCGCGGAGCGAGGCGAGGGCGATCTCGAGCTGCGCGTCGTCCGGCTCCGCCGTCGTGATCTTCTGGACCAGGAACCCCGGCCAGAGCAGCACGCGGAGCGGGCCGGTGGTGCAATAGCGCGCGAAGAGCCGCTGGATCTCGAAGGTCACCGCGGCGATCAGCGGGAGGAACGGCAGCTTCATCAAGAAGAAGCCGACGCTCTCGACGAGCCGGCCGCCGGGCAGCTTGGGCAGGAACGCCCCGAGGGACGCCCCGGCCACCGAGAACACGACGATCGACACGAGCGCCACCATCACCAGGAACGTCGTCCCGCAGCGCGGGTGCATGGCCGTCTTGCGGCGCGCGTTCTCGACCTCGAGCGCCTCGCGCGCCTCGTAGGTGGAGATCGCCTTGTGCTCCGCCCCGTGGTACTGGAAAACGCGCCGGACCTCGGAGATCTGGCGGATCAGGAGGAGGTAGGTGACGACGATGGCGAGCTTCGCCACGCCGGTGATCGCCTGGAACCCCGGCGACGTGACCTCCAGCCCGAGGCCGAAGACCTTGTTGACCAGCTCGGCGCCGGCCTGAGGCGCCGCCACGAAGAGCAGGACCGCGAAGAGGATCGGGATGATGCCCATCCCCCCGCCTCTCTTCTTTCCATCCGCGCTTCCGTCCGCGCCGCTGCCGCCGGGCGCCGGGCCGCCCGCGACCTGCGCGGGCTCGCCGTCCTGCGTCGCGATCGCGGCCATGCTGAGCGCCAGGGAGGTGAGGCTCGCTCCGCTCGCCGAGCCGGCGCTCGAGCGCCTGGAGGCCGGCCCCTTGGCCGAGGCCGCCTCCTCGGCCGCCAGATCCTGCTCGTAGAGATCGGCGGACCAGCGGAGCGCCTGGGATCCGAGGCGCAGCGACTCCACGAGCGTCGCGACCCCCCGCACGAACGGCCACGTGCGCGGCCCCTTGGAGACCGCGGTCATCGGCTGCTCGCGCACCACGAGCTCCCCCGAGCGGCGCCGGCAGACGATCGCGACCGAGCTCGGCGATCGCATCATGACCCCCTCAATCACCGCTTGGCCGCCGATATACGGACGTGCAGGCTGATCGCTCATACGCGTTCCAATCTAGCGCATCACGCGGCTTTCGCATCGGCCTGGCCGATCAGCGCCGCGAAAGGTGGACGGACGACGTCGTCCGTCGTCCGTCGTCCGGCGCGCGCGCCGTCTCGGCCGCTCGCGCAGCGCGGGTCGGCCGCTCGGGCCGGCCGGCGCGCTCGGGACGAGCGCGGGCCTCCGCCACGCCCCGGGCGGGGCGGCGTGACGGGCGTGTCTGTAAAGAAGGGATGTCGAGGAGGGGACGAGCCGCCCGCCTACTTGCCAGCGGTCGCGTACTTCTTGCGGAAGCGGTCGACGCGGCCGGCGACGTCCATGATCTTGTGCTTGCCCGTGTAGAACGGGTGGCAGGCGGAGCACACGTCGGTCGTGAAGCTGCCGCGGGTGGAGCGGGTCTCGACGACGGCGCCGCACGCGCAGGTGATCGTGGAGGCCTTGTACTCGGGGTGGATGCCGGGCTTCATGGTGAGTCCTTCGGGTGTTGCGAGGGAGGGCGCCTATAGCTCAGGGCGTCTCGGACCGCAAGAAGCCCCTCCGGCGCGCCGCGTCTTCACGTGCTCCCGCGGCGTGCTCCCGCGCCGGAGTCTGCCGGACGGGCGTTCGGCGCGGGTTGCGTGAGGAGATCGCGGGGCCGGAGAGGTCCTGGCGTGGCCGGCGGAGCCCGCCGCTCCGCACCGACGCGGCACCTCGAACCGGAGCGCCGGCTCGAGGCGCTCGACGGCGCGGAACGCGGACGCTCTACGTGCGGCCCGAGGGCGCGCCCGTCAAGCGTCCGGCCCGGCTGGCCCGCGCGCACGACAATTGCTAGGGGCGGCGTTGACGCTCGGATGCACATGGTTAGTTTCGCGGTCGCGAGCCAGCGAGCTCGCGAAATCCGGCGAAAGTATCCGAATTCCCAGCGGTTTTTGACGGCTCTGGAGCAGGGGCTCGCGGCAGCTGTCAGCCGGGCCCTGCTGGCCGGTCGGGTCTTCTCGCCCCCCCGGCGGCGACCAAGCCGTCGCGCAAACATTCCTCGGAGGGTTCAACGTCATGGGCAAGATCATCGGCATCGATCTCGGCACGACCAACAGCGTCGTCGCGGTGATGGAGGGCAAGGAGCCCAAGGTCATCGTGAATGAGGAGGGCTCGCGCCTCACGCCGTCCGTCGTGGCCTGGGACGACAAGGGCGAGGTGCTCGTCGGGCAGATCGCCAAGCGCCAGGCGGTCACGAACCCCACCAACACCATCTACTCCGCCAAGCGCTTCATGGGTCGCCGCGCCGAGGAGGTGCAGGACGAGACGAAGCGCGTCCCGTACAAGGTCAGCAAGGGCAAGAACGGCGACGCCTCGATCGAGGTGCGCGGCAAGCAGCTGTCGCCCCCCGAGGTCTCGGCGAAGGTCCTGCAGAAGCTGAAGAAGGCGGCGGAGGACTACCTCGGCGAGAAGGTGACCGAGGCCGTCATCACCGTGCCCGCGTACTTCAACGACTCGCAGCGGCAGGCCACGAAGGACGCCGGCCGCATCGCCGGCCTCGAGGTGAAGCGCATCGTCAACGAGCCCACGGCGGCCGCGCTCGCGTACGGGCTCGACAAGAAGAACGAGCAGGTCATCGCCGTCTACGACTTCGGCGGCGGCACGTTCGACATCTCGATCCTCGAGGTCGGCGACAACGTCGTGCAGGTCATCTCGACCAACGGCGACACCCACCTCGGCGGCGACGACGTCGACCACCTCGTCATGGACTGGCTCGCGGCCGAGTTCAAGAAGGACACGGGCATCGACGTCTCGAACGACAAGATGGTCGTGCAGCGGCTCAAGGACGCCGCGGAGCAGGCGAAGATCGAGCTGTCGAACGTGCAGGAGACGACGATCAACCTGCCGTTCCTCACCGCGGACGCCTCGGGGCCGAAGCACCTCCAGAAGCAGCTCACCCGGGCGAAGCTCGAGCAGATGATCCGGCCGCTCATCGAGCGCACGCTCGAGCCGACCCGCAAGGCGCTCGCGGACGCGAAGAAGACGCCGCAGCAGATCGACGAGATCGTCCTGGTCGGCGGCTCGACCCGCATCCCGCTGGTCCAGGAGACGGTCAAGAAGTTCTTCGGCAAGGAGCCGCACAAGGGCGTGAACCCGGACGAGGTCGTGGCCGTCGGCGCCGCGGTCCAGGCGGGCGTGCTCTCGGGCGACGTGAAGGACCTCGTGCTGCTCGACGTCACCCCGCTCTCGCTCGGCGTCGAGACGCTCGGCGGCGTGATGACCGTGATGATCGCGAGGAACACGACGATCCCGACGCAGAAGAAGGAGATCTTCTCGACCGCGACCGACAGCCAGCCGAGCGTCGAGGTCCACGTCCTCCAGGGCGAGCGCACCGAGGCCCGCTACAACCGGACCCTGGGCCGCTTCCACCTGGAAGGCATCATGCCGGCGCCCCGCGGCGTGCCGAAGATCGAGGTGACCTTCGACATCGACGCGAACGGCATCCTGTCGGTGCACGCCAAGGACACCGCCACCGGCAAGGATCAGCGGATCACGATCACGGCGTCGGGCGGCCTGAAGGAGGACGAGATCAACCGGATGGTCAGCGAGGCGGCGACGCACGAGGCCGAGGACAAGCGGCGCCGCGAGGAGATCGAGCGGCGCAACAAGCTCGACAACCTCTGCTACACGCTGGAGAAGACGATCAGCGAGAACAAGGAGAAGCTGCCGGAGAGCGACGTCTCGGCGCTGAACGGGATCATCGCCGAGAGCCGGTCGGCCATCGAGAAGCAGGACGACGCGGCCGTGACCGCGGCGCTGGAGCGGCTCGAGAAGGAGGCGCACCGCATCGCGAGCGTCATGTACGAGAAGGCCGGCCCGCCGCAGGACGGCGGGGGCGCCGCGCCCGGCGCCGCGGGCGGCCAGCCGCCGCCCCCCGCCGGCGGCAAGGGGAAGGACTCGGTCATCGACGCGGAGTTCGAGGAGTCGAACTGATCGCCGCGGGGTGAGCGCTCCTCGAGCGGTTACGCCGGCGCAACCGGCGTAACCGACGCGGCTCACGCGACTCACGCGACCGGCGTCCCCGATGGTGCTGGCGCCGCTGGCACAACGGTGAAGTAGCAACGAGCGCGGCTTCGTCCGCGCTCGTTTGCATTTGAGGCCGCGCCTCACCCTCCGAGGCGGCGCGGACCGCCATCTCCCCCGCCGCGCGCTCCTTGGGCGTCGACTCGGATGTCCGGGGGCCGTATAACCGGCGCTCATGCGAACTCTCCTGCCGCTCGCCACCCTGGTCCTGATGGCCGGTCCCGTCGCCTGCGGGCCGGCCCCTACGCCTGCCGCGCCGGCAGGAGCACAAGGCGAGGTCAAGGCCGGGCCCTCCCAGCCCGCGAGCCCCGCGTTCGATCTCTCCCCCGTCGCCGAGCCCGCCGACATCGTGGGCGTGCTCCGCTGGAGCAACCCGGCGGCCACGCTGTCGAGCGTCGCCGCCTGCGCCGGGATGCCGCCGGCGCTCGCCGAGGCGGGCGCGCAGGGGCTCTCCGCGGGCGTCCTGAGCGAGCTCGTGAGCCCCTCGATCGACGCGAACCAGCTCGCCGCGGTGGTCGCGCTCGACGCGCCGGTCCACCTCGTCGTCGCGCTCGACGACAGCTCGAAGCGAGGCAACCCGGTCGCGGCCGTGTCGCTCGGGCTCACGTCGCTGGAGCGGGCCAGGGGCGCGCTCGAGGCCGGCGCCACCCTGACCGAGGTGAAGCCGGGCATGTGGAAGATCGGCGGCAAGGAGCCCGCGTCGTCGAGCTGCTTCCTCGCCGCGTCCGCGGGCTCGACGCCGGCGCGGCTCCTCTGCGGCGATCGAGACCGGGACGTGACGACGCTCGGGCCGTACCTCGCGCGCACGCTGCCGACGCTCTCGCCCGAGGCGCGCGACCTCCACGGCGAGGTCCGCTTCGTCCCGCTCAGCACGAAGTACGGCGACATGGCCAAGCAGCAGCTCGGCGGCCTCCCGATCCTCGCGCAGAGCCAGCTCTCGATCGGGCAGCCCCAGTTCGACCGGGCGCTCACCGACGCGACCACCGCCGTCCAGGCGGAGCTCGAGGCGCTGATCAACGACGCGAGCAAGGCGATCGTCGATCTGAAGGTCGACAACCAGACCTGCGTGAACCTCACGGCGGCCCTGGAGCTGCGGGGCCAGTCGTCGTGGCTCGCGAAGACGATGGCCGACGGCGCGAGCCGCGCCGCCCCCGCGCCGGCGCTCTACTGGCGTGTGCCGAAGGACAGCCACGGCGCCTTCTTCGACCACGGCTACGACCCGGCGCACTACACCGGCATCCTGAAGACGCTGCGCGAGATGCTCGAGGGGTGGCTCGAGAAGGAGAAGATCGGCAAGCCCGCCGATCGCAAGGCGCTCGCCGACGTCCTGTCGCTGCCGATCAACCGGACGCCGAGCGTGTCCGCGCACGGGTACGTCGACGCGCCGCCCGCCGCCGCGAAGACCGGCAAGCCTTCGCCGAACGAGATCCTCGACGGCATGATGGGCGGCTTCGTCGGCTGGAACCTGTTCGGGTTCGAGGAGGCGCCGGACGCGCTCATCAAGTACCTGAAGAACGCCGTCGCCGCCTACAACACGCCCGCGCTGCGCAAGCGGCTCCCGGAGCTCGACGTCGATCCGAAGGACCTGCCGACGGTCAAGACGGTGCAGGCGCCGAAGGAGCTCGGGAAGACGTCGCTCGCCGTCGAGATCCAGATCACGAGCGAGCTGCCGTCGCCCGACGCCGACGCGGCGCAGGCCCCCGCCGGCAAGGCCAAGCCGAAGCCCAAGGCCACGGTGACGCTGCACCTCCTCCTCATGGGCGACGAGAAGACGACGTGGATCGCGTTCGGCCACGACAAGCGCGAGCTGCTGAGGCGGCTCGCCATGGTGAAAGCGGGCGCCCCCGACACCGACACGCTCGCGTCGCGTCCGGGGCTCGAGAAGCTGAAGACCGGGAAGTTCGTCTCGGGTGGATTCTCGACGCTCGCCCCGATCACGCGCACGCTGCAGAGCGTCCTCACGACCCTGGACAGCCCCGGCGCGGCCCCGATGGCGCTGCCGCCGGAGGCGCGGCGGTTCGGCGAGGCGCTGGCGAAGCTCCCCCACAAGGGCGAAGGGCTGATGTTCATCACGACGCAGGAGCAGGGCGGCGCCGCGCCGCGCGCCGAGATCGCCATCAACGTGTCCAAGCCCGTGCTCGAGGACATCGGCGCCCTCCTCGCGGCGGGGCTCCAGATGGCCGGCATCACGAAGCCATAAGCCCGCGGATGCGCTATCACAGCGGGAGCCCAGCGTGGCCGCTCCTGCTCGGTCGTGTCCTCCGGAGGACGCACGCGCCGCGTGCGCCCTCCGCCCACGTTCAAGACCGGTATGCGAATTGCCCAGCTCCCCGAAGAGATGAGAGGAAACCATGAACAACCGTGAAGGTGCGAGTCGCGACGGAACGAGCCCGGCGCGACCGGAGACGTCCGGGAACGCCACGACGGCAGCCCCCATGCCGAGGCCGCCCGTGCGCCGCACGGCGCCCGATACGGACGACTCCGATCTGCCCGAGCTGACGCCGGAGCAGCTGAGCGAGCTCAAGCAGGCGCTCGAGGAGCGCCGGGCGAGCCTCGTCGCCAACATCGACGAGCGGCAGCACGCAGAGCGCGACGTCTCGCGGGAGGTGGGCGACGAGATGGACGAGGCGAACGCCGAAGGCGCAACCTCGCTGACGTCGAAGCTCCTGGAGCGCGACGTCCGGGTGCTCGCCGAGATCGATCGCGCGCTCGCCAAGATGAAGGAAGGGACCTACGGGATGTGCGAGGGCACCGGCGAGCCCATCGGGTACCGCCGCCTCAAGCTGCGCCCGTGGGCGCGCTACAGCGTCGCCTACCAGGAGCAGATCGAGCGCGAAGAGCGGACCGGCGGCGGCTCCTGAGCCGAACGCCAGCGCGCCGCACGCCCCGCGCCGAGCGCGGGCGTGCGGCCGGGCGCTAGCGGAAGCGCGCGTCCAGCGGGGCGCTCGCGCTCGTGCCGAGCGCCTTGGTCCACGCGATCACCGGCGCGCGCCAGTCGAGGCCGGTCCACCGCGGGGAGGGGTCCTGCGCCTGGAAGCGAAAGCCGTCCCCGCCGTAGTAGAGGAAATCGATCGTCGCGACGGTGTAGCGGCGGTTTTCGTCCAAGAGGCGCCCGTCGTGCAGGACATAACGACCGCCGGTCGAGGGCGATAGGCCGACGAGCACCGCGTCGCGGTGGCGGAGCGTCTCGAGGATGTCGCTGCCCCGCAGCGAGCAGATGACGAGCTTGTTGTCGAACGGGAGGACGGAGAACACCGTCGCTTTCGTGATGGGCCCCCTGGGGACGGCCTGCCGGATGCCGTCCTTGTTGAGGATCGCGACGTCGACCCCGAGCTGCTCGCGCCACGACCCCGCGATCCAGCGCTGGATCTCGGCGGAGTCGCGCTCCATTCCGTCGCTCGAATACCCGATCTGCTCGCCGAGCGCCGCGTCCAGCGCGCGCTGCCAGCCTGCGGCGGCCCTGGAGAGCGGCTCGTCCGGCGGGGCCGCGGGCGCGCCCTCCGGGTGGGCCACGTCGACGACCTCCGCGGCGACCGACAGCACGCGCCGCTGGAGCGGACGGCGGGGGTCGATCTCGAGCGAGACGCGGGCGTAGCTGCGCAGCCGCCAGCCGGGGTTGACGAGCGGCACGCCGCCCACGCGCAGCTCGGCCCTCTTGTGGCAGTGCCCCGCGCCGACGAAGGACAGGCGCCACTCGGGGTGACGCGCGAGGATCGGCTCGAGCACGTCCTGGCACTGGTGCGCGACGAGCACGAGCGCGTCGGGCGCGGCGCGCCACGCCTCGGGGATGGCGCGCGAGAGCGCCGCCTCCTCGCCCTCGAAATCGATGCCGTCGAAGCGGCTCGCCGTCGCGGCCTCGCGGGTGCGCGAGGTCGAGAGGCCGACGACGCCGATGCGCAGCCCGCGCCGCTCGAACACGGCGAAGGAAGGCAACGCGAAGGCGGAGAGCGCCGGATCGGTCACGCGCAGGTTCGCCGCGAGGTAGGTGGCGCGAGACCGTGTCCGGTTCTGGAGAAAGGCGTCTCTGCCGAAATCGAACTCGTGATTTCCGAAGGCCGACGCGGCGTAGCCCATCCGCGCCATCGCGTCGGCCATCGGCGCGCCCATGAAATAGGAAGAGATCGCGGGGCCGGTCCAGTTGTCGCCGCCGGAGAGCGCGAGCGTCGACGGGTCCTCGCAGGCCGGCGCTGGCGGGAGATCGGGCGGAGCCCCGGGCGCAGGGCCCGCGCAATGGCCCTCCCGCGAGCGCCACACGGCCAGCACCTCGGCCGCGCCGCCGAGGACCTTGCCCCCCTCGGCGGTGGGCAGGAGCCACCCGTGCTCGTCGGTCGTGTAGAGGAGGGTGACCGCCGCCGGAGCGCGCTCGGCCGGAGCCGACGCCTTCGCGGCCGTCGCCGCCTCCCTGGGATCGCACGCGGAGAGGGGCAGCAGCGCCAGCGCGCCGAGCGAGAGCGCGGCGAGCGCGCGCGCGGCGCGGCGCCGTCGCGCAGGCACCGCGCTCAGGGGCATCGCGCAGGCTCCGCGCGGCGAGGCACCTCAGCCGCCCATCCGCTGGATGAACGGGACGATGCGCTCGACGAAGGGCTGCTTGTGGTAGCGGTCGAACTCCGCCCACGTGCAGAGCGTGCGGGGATCCTTCACGCGATCGACGAAGAGCACGCCGTCGACGTGGTCCTTCTCGTGCTGGAAGGTGCCCGCCGACAGCCCGCGCACGACGCGGTCGATCGGCTTCCCGTCGCGATCCAGGCCGGTCAGGCGGATCTCGGTGTACCGATCGACGACGCCCCTCAGGTTCGGGACGCTCAGGCACCCTTCGTAGTTCTCGAACGTCTCCTGCGTGAGCGGCTCGATCACGGGGTTGACCACGATCGTGAGCGGGATGTTGGGCTTGTACGGATACCGTGGGTTGTTCTGCACCTCGACCGCGAAGATGCGCAGCGGCGCGTGGACCTGAGGGGCGGCGATGCCCGCGCCGTTCGCGTCGCGCATCGTCTCGACCAGGTCGTCGATGAACGCCTGCATGGCGGGAGACGAGAGCTCTTCCGGCGTGACCTCGCGCGCTCGCTGCCTGAGGACGGGGTTGCCGATGTGGGCGATTTTCAGGAGCGTCACGCGCCGATCGTACCATACGCGCGCGCCGCCGCCCCCGTCCCGCGGGGCCGCGCGATCGTCGACCACGCGCGCGGCCATGCGGCGCGCTTTTGCGTCAGCTATGGAGAGGGGCCATGCACTACTTCCCCGACGAGCCCCACGTCCCCGAGCAGCAGCAGGCGACCGCCGTCATGCACCTCCGCTTCGAAGACGTCAGCCAGAACGGACGGGTGATGCTGGACGCGCTGCCGCACGGCCTCGGGCCCGCGATCTGGGTGAAGCTCCTGCGCGCGAGCCCCGTCGAGGCGCTGATGACCACGCAGGGGATCATCCCGATCCTCACCCGCCTCATCATCGAGGGCGGCGACGGCCCCGTCGCGGCGCGGGAGCCGCTAGCGCTCAAGGGCAGCTACCAGCTCGCGCGCACGGAGGACGCCGCGTCGGAGGTGAACCGGCTGATCCTGGCCATGTGGCTCTCGGCCAGCGCGCGCCGCAGCCGGACCTACGGCCCGCCGCCGCCCGGCGCCGGCGAGCCGATCCAGGTCGGCCGGGTGTTCGCGGAGCACGTGTTCACGCGGCCCTTCGCCGAGCCCGGCGCGCGCAAGGTGCTGCGCTTCGACGCGCAGGACCTGCCGCCGGTCCCGCCGGAGCGCTACGCCTGGCGCTCGCCGGAGGCGCTGATGGGCCTGCCGGCGGGCGCGGAGCCGTTCGACCCGGAGCCGACGCTGGATCCGATCCCGATCGCGTTCGGCCTGGATCACACGGACGGCAACCAGCACGTGAACTCGCTCGTGTACCCGCGGCTCTTCGCGGAGGCGGCGCTCCGGCGGCTCGCGCAGCACGGGCACGGCACGGCGGTGCTCGCCCGCAGGGTCGAGGTCGCCTACCGCAAGCCGTGCTTCGCGGGCGCGCGCGCGAGGATCGTGCTGCGCACGTTCGCGATCGACGGCGCGCTCGGCGCGCTCGGCGCGTTCGTGCCGGACCCGCCGCACGGCGCCGAGAGCGCCGCCCCCGAGGCGCGCGCGTACTGCTACATCCGCACGCTGTTCCAGGGCTGAGCGGGCCCCTCGGTCGAGCGGGGCCTCTCGCGGCCCCGCGCGCGACGGCCGGGCGCGCTACGCGCTCGCCGGGCGCGGGAGGCCGGCGCGATCGGCGATCTCGTCGTGGAAGGCGCGGAACGTCGACTCCTGCGGCCACGACGGCGCGTTGGCGAGCAGCTCCCCGACGCGGGTGAGCTCGCCCTCGTCGATGGCGATGACGGCCGCGGCGTAGCGCATGGCCCAGAAGACGAGCGGGCTGACCTCGCTCGCGCGCTCCAGGAGCGCGCGGTCGCCCGGCACGCTCGTGTGCGCGAAGGCGCGGGCGAGCGCGCCGGCCGCCGCCCGCAAGGTGACCACCCGGTTGCGGAAAGGAGAGCTGACGTTCGGGAGCGGGAGGCGCTCCAGGCGACCGGCGCGCTCAAGGGCCGCGTCGCGATCGCCCTCGAAGGTGTAGAGGAGCGTGTCCAGGAAGAGCCGGTGCTCGAGCGCCGCGTCCCACGCCGGCCCCCGCTCGGCCGCCGCCATGGCCGCCCGCGCCTTCTCGACCCAGCCGTAGGCGGCGAACGCCGTCGCCGTCATGAGCGGCGCCATCGTGGCGGGGTGCGGGATGCGATGCAGCGTCGGCGACCAGCGCTGCAGCACCGAGCGCACGTCGCCCGAGCGGAGCAGCCGGCGCAGCTTGCGGCGAGCGAGCCAGCGGGCCGCCGCGAACGCGAGGACCAGGCCGAGCACCGCCGCCATGATCACCGGCTGCTGCCAGGCGAACCGGAGCGCGGCCGCGGCCAGCGCTGCGGAGCCGGTGAAGAGCAGCACCGGAATCAGCCGGCTGCCCCGCCCCTCGTCCTCGGAATCGAACGGATCCACGACACCTCCAAGCGTACGGGGCTTCCCGAACGAGGCAAGTCCCGGGCGACGCGCGCTCCGGCTCCACCCACCCCGCCACCCTCCCCCCGCGCGCGCGGCGAATTGCGCTCCGACTGCATCCGGATGGCCCTCGGCGGAAGAACGCGGGGAGGCAGGCCCTCGGGCGTTCGTCGCGCGGCCGAGACGCCGTGGCGCTCACGAGCGCGCCGCGGCGCGCTTCATAAGGCTCGACACGGCGCCGAGGTTCGACTACGTAGTCCGTGCGTCAGGCGAAAGCGCCTGGACCTCATGGGTCCGCCGACAGCGCGCCGTGAACCCCGCCAGGCCCGGAAGGGAGCAACGGTAGCGGAAAGCGGGTGTGGCGGGCCCACTTGCTTTTTGTGGGCTCGACGCGCTCCCGCACCCACCCCGGGCGCGGTCGCGGAGCCCGGTGCCAGGTCGCTGCCGCGGGCACGACCGGCGCATCAAGGCGCTTCGAGCGCCGCCGGCGCGATGGGCGCGACGGGCACGGAGAAGAGCGCGTCCGGGCTCGTCGTGATGCGCGGGACATCCGTGCTCCGCAGCGGGCTGACGCCGCCGGCGGCCAGGCGCTGCTGCACGATGCCCGCCTCCTCGTCGCCGCCCTCGAGCGTGATGGCCCCGAGGCGGCTGTCCCGGCCGACGTCGCCGTCGATGAGTATGCTCGCCCGGCGCGACGGCTCGATGGACGGGTTGATGGACTCGAGCCCGTTGCCGCTGAGGACGAGCCCGTGGATCGCCGCCTGCGCCCGCTCCTGCCAGCTCACGCCGTCGCCCACGACCTCCTGGGCCTGCTCGCCGCTCGCGCTCACCACCGCCGAGTCGGCGAAGGTCCCGGCGATGCGCATGCCGTCGATGATGATGCCGCGCGCCTCGCCGCTCATGCCCAGGCCGATGGCCCTGTTCTTCTCGAGGACGCCCCCGCGGAGCGCGACGGGCTGCTCCGGCGTCGTGTTCTGGATCCAGATCCCGGGCTGGTTGCCGCTCACCTCGAACCCCGCGCCGTCCCCGCCGATCGCCGCGCTCGCGCCGTCGATCAGGAGACCGAAGCCGCTGTTGTCGGCCACCTTGAGGGACGTCGCCTCGAGGCTCGAGCAGCTGGACACGGAGACGCCGCCGCTCGGGTCGAACCCGGTCAGGCCGTTACCGCTCACCTCGATGCGGGACAGCGAGGCGCGCGCCCCGACGAGCGACACGCCGACCACCTTGTTGTCGCGGAGGACCGCGTCCTCGACCTCGAGGTCCACCGTCGCCTCGCAGTCGCAGCCGCCGGTGCACTGCGCCCACAGCCCCGGCCCCCGCGAGCCGGAGACGACGGACCGCACCACCGAGACGCGGTCGGCGTCGAACACGCTCAGGCCGTAGCGCGCCGAGCCCTCGATCGCCGCGTCGACGAGGTCGAGCGTCGCGCCGAGGCCGACCGTCACGCCGTCGGCCGCGCTCCCGGCGACGCGCACCGCCTCGATCCGCGCCCGCGCGCCGGCCGCGACCACGACGCCGCCCTCGCCGACCGTGAGCCCGCGGAGGACGGCGCCGTCGCCGGCCGCGAGCGAGACCGCCGCCACGGTCACGGAGCCGGCGCCCCTGCCCAGCAGGCTCACGCCGGGCGGCAGATCGACGGCGCCGTACGTGCCGGGGCCGAGCGCGATGCACGCCCCGGGCTCCGCCGCCGCGGCGGCCGGCGAGAGCGCCGCGGGGCTCGCGACCTCGATCACCTCGGCGCAATCGACGGACCCGGCGCAGAAGTCGCCGCCGCAGAGCGCGCCGGCGGGGACGCCGATGCACGCGCCGGAGGCCGTGAGCGCGCCCGGGCACGCGCCCTTCGTCGGTTCAGGGTCCGACGCGCACCCGAGCGCCGCCGGGCCGAGCGCGGCCATGGCGGTCAAAACGAGAGCTGCCTGATTCCAAGCCTTGATCATGACGAACGTCTCCTGCGCGGCACGCCGCGCTGCCCAACGAGAAGAGGCGCGGCCCCTCAGGACCCCGCGAGCACCGCGCGGCACTCGCGCGCCCGCGCGGCGAGCTCGCCCTCCACGAAATGCGCCGCCAGCGAGGCGGAGAGCTGCGCGACGGCGGCCTCGGCGCGAGGGCGCGTCGCGGCGTCGCGCAGGCCCGCGCGGCAGATCGTCGCGAGGCCGAGCGCCACGTCGGCGAGGTACACGCGCCCGCCGCCCACCTCGGCGAGGCGCAGCGCCGCGCAGCCGGACTCGAGCGCCTCGCCGACGTGGCCGACCGCGAGCAGCGCCGCGGCCAGGTTGCGGTACGCGTCCGGCAGGTCGGCGCCCGCGCCGGCCTGCTCGCCCAGCGTCACCGCGCGCCGCGCGTGCTCGAGCGCGGCGCGCGGGCGCGAGAGCCGGAGCTCGACCTCCGCGAGGTTGTTGTGCCCGGAGGCGATCGCCTGGAGATCGCCGAGCCGCTCCTTCAGCGCGAGCGCGCGGGCGAACACCTCGCGGGCGCCGCCGAGGTCGCCCCGCGCGAACAGCGCCGCCGCGACGCCGTTCAGCGCGAAGCTCAGCGCCTCTGGGGACGCGCGCTCGTCGACCGCGCGCGCGGCCTGGCGGTAGCAGCGCTCGGCCTGCACCAGCCGGCCGCGCGAGTAGAACACCGTCCCGAGCGCGAGGAGCAGCTGCGACGCGGCCTCGCGGCGGCGGCCGTCGCCGGGCGGCAGCGTCGCGCAGACGCGCAGGCTCCGGAGCGCGACCGCGCGGCAGGCGTCGAGATCGCCGTCGCGCCGGTGGAGCGCCGCGAGCAGGCCGACCATCGGGAGCGCCTCCGGGGCGGCGCCGCCGCGCTCGGCGAGCGCGATCGCCCGCTCGACGAGCGCGCGCGCCTCGGCCGTCGCGCCGCGCACCTTGAGCGCGAGGGCGAGGCGGTAATCGACGCGCGCGTCCCAGAGCAGCGCCGCGCTCGGGTCGCGCGCGGGCGGCGCGGAGGCGCGCCGCTCCACGCGGAGGATCCGCGCCCGCGCCTCGTGGTACGCGCGCTCCGCCTCGTCGAGGCGGCCTGCCCGCCGGAGCGCGTCGCCGGCGTCGAGCAGGAGCCCGGCGCGCTCGTGCCACGCGAACAGCCGGCGCTCGCCGCCCGCCGACGCGGCGCGCGCCTCGGGGCCGCTCGCCTCGGGGCCGCCCTCGGCGCGCGCGTGGATCTCCCGGGCGCGCTCGAAGTGGCGCAGCGCCTCGGCGTTCTGCCCGAGCGACGCCGCGCTCGCCGCGGCGCGGGCGTAGGCGAGCGCGGCGCTCCGCGCGTCGCCGCCGCGATCGTGGTGCAGCGCCGCGAGCGCCGCCCCGACCTCCCCGGGCCCCCGGGGCGCCGCCGACATGCCGTCGAGCCAGGCGGCGACCGCGCGGTGCATCGCGCGGCGCACCTTGAGGCTGAGCGTGTCGTAGGCGATCTCCTGGGTCGCCGCCTCGGCGAAGACGTACTCGCCGTCCTCGGGGAAGGTCGACGCGTCGCGCGCGCGGATGATCTGCTGATCCCGGAGCCGGCGCAGCACGTCCGCGGTGCTCGACGCGCCGCCATCGAGCGGCGCGACGCCGCGGAGGTGGTCGATCGCGCCCTTCCAGAACGTCCTGCCGACCACGGCCGCCTGCGCCAGGACGGCCCGCGCCTCGCCGTCGAGCCGATCGAGCCGCGCCTGGACGACGCCCTGGATCGTCGCCGGCAGCGAGAGCCGGGCGAGCTTCTCCTCGTGCAGGATCCACGGCTCGCCGGCGCGCCGCTCGAGGGCGCCGACGTCGATGAGCAGGTACAGCGTCTCGGTCAGAATGAGCGGGTTGCCCTCCGCGCGCTCGGCCAGGGCGCGGACGGCCTCCGCGGAGCAGGGCGCGGCGAGGCGCAGGCGATCGCGGGCCATGTCCTCGACGTGCCGCCGCGACAGCGGGCCGAGATCGAGGCGCGCGTGGCTCGCCTTCCCCTCGCCCCAGTGCGGCCGCCGCTCGTAGAGCTCGGGCCGCGCGGCGCCGACGAGGAGCAGCGGCGCGTCCGAGAGGCGCACGACGAGGTCGTCGAAGAGGTCGAGGCTGGCGTCGTCCGCCCAGTGGATGTCGTCGAGCAGGACGACCACGGCCCCGCGCGCGGCCACGGCCCGCAGGAGCACCGCGACGGCCGCGGCCACCCGCTTCTTGACGTCCGCGCCGCCCTCGTCGGGGACGATCGCGGTCGCGGACGCGGCCGGCGCCGCGCGGCGCGGGCAGAGCACGGCCGCGATCTCGTCCAGCGCGTCCGCCAGGGCCAGCGGATGGGGCGCGCCGTCGGCGCCTTCGCCCGCGCCCGCCCCGGAGACGCCGGCCCTGAGCTTGCGCAGCACGACGTCGCGCGCGTCGTCGTCCTGGACGCGGAAGTGGGCGCGCAGGAGCGACGCGGCGAGGTGGTAGCTCGCGTCCATCGACAGCGAGGAGCACGCCGCGGCGAGCACGACGCACGGGCCCGCAAGAGGCGGCGCCATCGACCGGATCTCCGACAGGAGGCGGCTGCGCCCGACGCCGCCCGCGCCGATCACGGAGACGAACATCGCGCGCCGCTCCGCGACGACGGTCTCCAGCGCCTCGGAGAGCCGCTGCAGCTCCGCCGTCCGCCCGACGAAGCGGGTGCCCTGCCCGAGGAAATCGGATCCGGCGATCGATCCGCTCGCGACCTTGAGGACGCGGAAGCTCGGCGCGTCGCCGCCCTGCGGCTCGACCTGGAAGAGGCCGGCGACCTGCCGGAACGTGGGCTGCGCGATCAGCACCGCGCCCGGCGCGGCGGCCTGCTGGAGCTGCGCGGCCGCCCGCAGGGCCTCGCCGGAGGCGTCGACCGGGGCGCCCGGCGCGGCCGCGCCGCTCACGAACAGCCTCCCCGTGCTGATGCCCACGCGCAGCCTCGGCCGGCACCCCGGCGGCAGCTCTGCGCCGAGCGACGCCGCGTCGATCGCGGCGAGCTCCAGCCCGGCGCGGACCGCCCGCTCGGCGTCGTTGTCGCTCGCGCGCGGCGCGCCGAACAGCGCGGAGATGGCGCCGCTGCCGCGGCCGTCCACGACGCCGCCGAGGCCCTCGACCCGCGCGCGGACGAGCGCGAGGCAGGCCTCGCGGAGCTCGAGCTCCTGCTCCGGATCGAGCGGCGCCTGCCCATCGCCGCCGGCCACGATCTCCGCCGAGAGCACGGTGCAGACGCGGTACTCGCCGGCCGGCGGCGCGGCCCTCGCGGCGCGCGCGGGCGCCGCGAAGGCCGGGGGCGGCGCGCGCCCCGACGCGGGCGCGGAGGCGGCGTCCGGCAGCGTGGCCGAGAGCGCATCGGCGGGCCTCGGCGCGGCGCCGCGGCGCGCTTCCGGGACGCGCGCGAGCGCCTCGCCGAGCTCCCGCGCGTCCCGGAAGCGCGCCGCGGGCTCGACCGCGACGGCGCGCGCGATGACCCCCTCGAGCGCGGGGCTCGCCGCGACGCCCAGCCCCGCGAACGACGGCCGCCTGCGCGAGTCGACGGCGGCGAGGTAGAGATCGGCCCAGTCGCTCCCGTCGAGCGGCTGCTTGCCCGAGGCGAGCTGCAGCAGGATGAGCCCCAGCGCGAACACGTCGGTCCAGGGCCCGGTCGCGCCCAGCCGCGGGTTGAACTGCTCCGGGGCGCCGTAGAGCGGGGTGAACGCGTGCAGCGTCCGCGACGCCGCGAGCTCCTGCGTCGTCTCGGTCGCGGCCCCGCTGGGCGCCGGCGTCGCCGAGCGCGCCGTCTCGACGAGCGCCTTCGACAGCGGCATCGACGCGTCGATCACCTTGGCGATGCCGAAATCGACGACCTTCATCGTCGTCGCGCCGGGCGACCCGACGAGGAACAGGTTCGCCGGCTTGATGTCGCGGTGCGAGACGCGCTCGTCGTGCGCCATCGCGAGCGCCGACACCGCCGGCGCGAGGAGCTCGATCGCCTCGTCGACGGGGTACGGCCCGCGCCCGGCGGCGCTCCGCGCGTCGATGTGCTGCGCGAGCGTCTCCCCCTCGAGCCACTCCATGACGAGGTACGGCGTCCAGTGGCCCTCCGGCGAGGTCGCCGCGGCGACGTCGAGCGCCTGGACGATGCCCGTCGTCCGGCGCGAGAGCCGGTGCAGCAGCCGCGCCTCGCGCTCGAACGTGTCGAGCAGCGCCCCCCGCTCTTCCAGCGAGAGATCCGCGGGTATTTTCAAGCACTTGACCGCGACCTGCTCCTGGAAGCCCAGGTGCGTCGCCCGGTAGACGACGCCGAACGCCCCCTCCCCGGCCACGGCGTCCACCAGCAGCTTGCCGCCGATGGTGCTGCCCACCCAGCCGAACGGGTCTCGCGCGATCATCCGCGGAAATTCTACCGCCCACGCCGCCTCGCCGGGAGCGCGCCGCCTCGGCGGGGCGACGATCGTCGCCCTGCGTCGCCGCCGGAGGTCGAGCGGGCGAAGCGAGCGCGACGGCAGTCGCCCTGCGCGCGCGTCCATGCTACGCAGCGGCCTGCAAGGCGCGCCCTCGGTCCTGGCCGCCGTCCTGCGCGAGCTGCCGCAACGGTCCCCGGGACGGATCGCACGCGTGCAGTGGAAGGGCGCCCTCGGGCGCCCAGCGCGACTCTGGGGTGCGATGTGGCTGAGCCGGAGTTTGTTTCCCGCGATGGTGGCCCGCTCGAGGTCCTGATCATCACCCAGAGCTCGATGAGCACGCGGCAGCTGCCGGGCTCCGGGAGCGTCGTCCTCGGCAGGGACGAGGACGCCGGCATCTGCGTCCCGGACTCCTCGGTGTCGCGCCGGCACGCGGTGCTGCACCTCGGCCCGCCGCTCCGGATCGAGGACCTCGGCAGCAGCAACGGGACGCGCGTGCGCACCCGGCACAGCAGCGCGGCGACCGAGCGCCTCATCGACGTCGGCAAGGGCGCGCCCGCGCGCGGCGCCGTCGAGCTCGCGCCCGGCGACGTGATCTACCTGGGCGCCGCGCGCGTCATCCTCCGGCAGAGGGACGGCGAGCGGGGCGCGCGCAAGGACGTCATCGTCAAGGACGACGCCATGCGCGCCGTCTACGCGCTGGCCGAGCGCGTCGCGAAGGGCCCCATCAACATCCTGCTCCTCGGCGAGACGGGCGTCGGCAAGGAGGTGCTCGCCGAGTCGATCCACAGGGCGTCGCCGCGCGCGGGCCGGCCGCTCCTGCGCCTCAGCTGCGTCGCGCTCTCCGAGTCGCTGCTCGAGAGCGAGCTGTTCGGCCACGAGCGCGGCGCCTTCACCGGCGCCGTCCGGGCGAAGCCGGGGCTGCTCGAGACGGCCGAGGGGGGCACGGTGTTCCTCGACGAGATCGGCGAGCTGCCGCTCTCGATCCAGGCCAAGCTGCTCCGGGTCATCGAGGAGCGGAAGGTGATGCGGGTCGGCGGCCTGACCCCCACGAAGATCGACGTCCGCTTCATCTCGGCGACGCACCGCAACCTCGAGGCCGAGGTGAGCCGCGGCGCGTTCCGGCAGGACCTGTACTTCCGGCTGAACGGCGTGACCCTCACCCTCCCGCCGCTGCGCGAGCGCCCGGGCGAGGTCGCGGCGCTGGCGCAGCTCTTCGCGGAGCGCACGGCGAAGGAGCTGTTCCCCAGCGAGGCGAGCGCCGCGGCCGTCCCGCTCTCGCCCGCGGCCCTGGCCGCGCTCCAGCGCCACAGCTGGCCAGGCAACATCCGGGAGCTGCGCAACGTGATCGAGCGCGCGGTGATCCTCGCCAACGGGGCGCCCATCGGGCCGGAGCACCTGCTCCTCTCCCCGCTGGCCGATCCCACCCGTCCCTCGCATGAGCCTACCCTTCCGGTGCAACCGTCTCAGGCGCCCGCCCCGGCGGCCGCGTCCCCGAGCTCCCCGCAAGGGGATGCGAGGGGCGTGCCGGACGGCGCGAAGGGCGCGCTCGACGGCGCGGGCTCCGGCCCCACGCGGCTGCGCGATGCCATGGAGGCCCACGAGCGCGAGCGCATCGTCCAGGCGCTCGAGCAGTGCATGGGCAACCAGACGCGCGCCGCGGCGCTGCTCGGGATCTCGCGGCGCACGCTGGTGGAGCGCATCCGCGTGTACGGGCTGCCGCGGCCGCGCAAGGCCTGAGCGTCGCCCGTGCGTTGCGCGAGCCGCCGCGCAAGTTGCGCGAGGGCTCGCTCGACCGCGCGCCCCCGCGCGCAACGCCTCAGGCGGGCGTCTCGCGCCGCGTGAGCGGGGCGAGCTCGATCCCGAGCTCCGTGGCGAACCGGAAGATGCGCTCGTCGCGGTAGAACTCGCCGAAGACGACCCGCGAGATCCCCGCGTTCGCCATCATCTTGAAGCACCCCCAGCACGGCGAGGCCGTGACGTAGACCATCGCGCCGTCGATCCGCACCCCGTTCCGCGCGGCCTGGATGATCGCGTTCGCCTCCGCGTGGATCGTGCGCACGCAGTGGCCGTCCTCGATGAGGTGCCCCTCCTCGTCGCAGTGGGGCAGCCCCCGGATCGAGCCGTTGTACCCGGTCGCGAGGATGCTCTTGTCGCGAACGATCACCGCGCCGACGTGCTTCCGGTCGCAGGTCGCCCGCGACGCGACGACCTCGGCGATGCGCATGAAGTATTCATCCCACGAAGCCCGGTGAGTCATCGCTCGTCTCCACGGCGGGGATCCGCGCCCGCTGCCCCCTCGATGCCGATCGACGCCGAGGCTCCGCGCCCGCTGTCCCCTCCAGAATGTTCAGGGGTCCGCACTCCGGTCCTCGCGCGTCCCCGCGCGAGGGGGCCCGGCGGCGCGCGCTCGCGGCCCTGGCCGAGCCGCGCCGCGCGCCCTGCGGGCGCTTCTATCACGATGTCGGGCGCCGCGGAGCCCCTCCCGGACGGGCGACCGCGCGAGGCGCCTCGACAGCGAGGGCCGCCGCGTGGTAGCGCGCGTGCGTGAGCTCCACTGCGAAACCACGCCGGTCAGATCGCCGCATCCTCGTGCTCGGCTCGGGGGGGCGCGAGCACGCCCTCGCGCGCGCGCTCGCCCGATCGCCCTCGGTCGCCGAGGTCGTCGTGGCGCCCGGGAACGCCGGCACCACGGCGCAAGGCGGCCCCGGCCGCGCCCCGATCCGCCGCGCCGACCTCGCCTCGCTGTCGCCCGACGAGGCGACCCGGCTCGCCGTCCGCGAGCGCGTCGACCTGGTCGTCGTCGGCCCGGAGGCGCCGCTCTGCGCCGGCGTCGCCGACGCGCTCGCCGCCGCGGGCGTCGCCGTGTTCGGGCCGAGCCGCGAGGCGGCGCGCCTCGAGGGGTCGAAGGCGTTCCTCAAGGAGTTCGCCGCCCGCCACGGCATCCCGACCGCGCCGTTCCAGATCGCGCGCTCCTTCGACGAGGCGGCCCGCATCATCCGCGAGCGCGGCGCGCCCATCGTCGTGAAGGCCGACGGGCTCTGCGCCGGCAAGGGCGTCGTCGTCGCGGCGACCGTCGACGAGGCGCTCGCGGCGGCGAGGGACATGCTCGTGGATCGCCGCTTCGGCGACGCCGGCGCGACCGTGATCCTCGAGGACGCGATCGTCGGCGAGGAGGCCAGCGTCCACGCCCTCAGCGACGGGGAGGCGATCTTCGTCCTGCCGGCGGCGCGCGATCACAAGCGCGTCGGCGAGGGCGACACCGGGCCGAACACCGGCGGCATGGGCGCGTTCGCCCCGAGCGCCCGCGTCACCCCCGAGCTCACCGCCCGCGTCGAGCGCGAGATCCTCCGGCCGACGATCGACGGCATGCGGGCGGAGGGGAGGCCCTTCCGCGGGGTGCTGTTCGCGGGCCTGATGATCACGCCCGCGGGGGACCCCATCCTGCTCGAGCACAACGTCCGCTTCGGCGATCCCGAGTGCGAGGCGCTGATGGAGCTCCTCGAGGGCGACGTCGCCGAGCTCTGCGCGTCGGCCGCGGCGGGCGCGCTCGACCCCGGGGCGGCGCGCGTCGCCCCCGGCCGGCACGCGCTCACCGTGGTCCTCGCGGCGCGCGGCTACCCGACGGCGCCCGTGACCGGCGACGTCATCCGCGGCCTCGACGCCGCGGCCGCGGTCGAGGGCGCCTTCGTGAACCACGCGGGCACGGCGGAGCGGGACGGCGCGATCGTGACCGCGGGGGGGCGCGTGCTCGCCGTCACCGCCGCGGGCGACTCGCTCGCGGAGGCGCGGGAGCGCGCGTTCCGCGCCGTGAGCGCGATCGACTTCGACGGCAAGGTGCTCCGCCGCGACATCGGGGTGGACGGAGCGCGCGCCGCCGGGTGAGGCGCGGCCCGCGCGGCGCCGCGCTTGACCCTCGGCCGCCGGTCGTGCCTATCGTTTCACGAGGGCGCGCCACCGCCGCCCAGGCCGTCCGCCGGGTGCGCGCGGCGACGCGGCTTGCCGGGGAGCGCATCGGCCACAGAGAGACGGGGGGCGGCGCTGCGCCGCTCCCGACCCGAGAGCGCGACACCATGGAGCCCATCGTCGATCTTGCCCCGGGCGCGGAGGACAACGCGCTCGCCGCCCACTTCGGCCGGCTCATCCGCGAGCACCTCGGCCGCGACCCGAGGCGCGTGTCCGATTTCCGGACGCTGCGCGGCTCGGTGCTCGTCGTCGCGCAGGACACCGGCACGTCGATGACGATGCGCTTCGATCACGGGCGCCTCACCATCCACGACGGCGCCATCGGCATCCCCTCCGTCACGTTCTGCGGCGACGAGGCGTCGCTGCTCCGGCTCCCGGACATCGCGTTCCACCGCTGGCTGAGCCTCCCGAAGCTCGGCCTCCTGCACCGCCGCCAGAGCGGCCCCCTCCGCGAGCTCGCGCGGCTCGTGGCCAGCGGAGACCTCAAGATCTATGGCCTGCTCGCGCACCCGCGGCTCATCCTCACGCTGCTCCGGGTCCTCTCGAGCCACCCCTGAGGTCCGACCAGGCCGATCGCGCTGGGCCTGCCGGTGTGATGACGGTGTGATACTGTACGACGAAAGCGGACTTCGCCGTCCGCGTCCGACGGGCGTTCTTGTGGGCTTGCAAACCTTTGCAACGCGGCCCAGAAGCTGGCTTTTGACGGCCTGTTGGGCTGTTGGTATGGCTCGATCATGGGCATCCGATTGCGCTACCTCGCCCACGATCTCGAGGTGCCGCTCGGCGAGTTCTTCATCGGACGGAGCGCGGATTGTCAGCTGTCGCTCGACGACCCGCTGGTGTCGCGCAGGCACGCGCTCTTGACCGTCGGCGAGGGCGGCGTCGCGATCGAGGATCTCGGCAGCCGCAACGGCGTGCTCATCAACGGGACCCGGATCACGGGCCGCCAGATCCTGTCGGACGGCGACAAGATCGCGATCGGGGGGCAGGAGATGTTCCTGCTCGGGGCGATCGAGCCGAGCTCGACGCACTCGCCGCGCAGCGCGCCGATCTGGACCCGGCAGCCGAACGCGCGCACGGTCGACATGAGCGAGATGTCCTCGGGCGAGGACGACGGCGCGACGGCGATCGCCTCGCGCAGGTCGCTGCCCGGGCTGATCCCGCAGCACCCCGACAAGCGCGTGCACGCGCTGAGCCTCATCGGCAGCGTCGCCGACAAGGCGCTCGCCCTCGGGCGGGTCGACGAGGCCGAGCGCATCCTCCAGCGCTCGCTCAACGACATCCTCACCAAGGCGCGGGAGGGGGGCGTCGGGGCCGTCCAGCCCGAGCTGGTCGAGAAGGCCAGCACGTACGCCGCCCGCCTCGCCGCCGCCACCGGCCGGGGGTCGTGGATCAACTATATTTTCGAGCTGAACACGCGGCTCGAGCTCCTGCTCCCCGCCTACCTCGTCGATGAGCTGTATAGTGTCCTGCGCAAGGTGAAGGCCGTCGACATGTCCATCCTTCGTGGCTACGCGAAGCGGCTCCGCGAGCGTGCGGGAGAACGTACCCCGGCGGAGCGGTTCATCCTCCAGCGAATCGAAGGGCTCGAGCGCCTCGGCGCACTGAAATAGACCATGCCTTTCCGCCTCCGGTACTTGGCGCACGATTTCGAGCTCCCCGAAGGGCCCTTCGTGATTGGCCGGAGCGGCGACTGCCAGCTCTCGCTCGACGATCCGCTGGTGTCCCGGCGCCACGCCACGCTGCAGGTGCGCAGCGACGGCGTGGCCGTGCTCGATCTCGAGAGCAGGAACGGCGTGTACGTGAACGGCACGCGCATCTCCGGCCAGCGCGAGCTGGTCGACGGCGATCGCATCATCATCGGCAGCCAGGAGATGCTGCTCTACGGCGGCGAGGAGTCGCGGCCCCACGACGCCTACGGGGTCGAGTTCCGGCGCGCGACCGCGACGCTCGGCGCGATGGCGCTGACCGAGATGCGCAAGATGTCGGACGACCCGACGGAGCTCACGAGCCCGACGGGCGACGGCGGCTCCAAGGGCTTCCAGTCGCTGCGCCTGCTCGCGAGCCTCGCCGACAAGGCGCTCGCGATGGGGCGGAGCGAGGAGGCCGAGCGCATCCTGCAGACCGTGCTGATCGACATCCTGAGCCGCGCGCGGACGAACGTGCCGCTGGAGATGCCGGCCGCGGAGCTCGCCGCGCGCTACGCGGCCCGCCTCGCGGGCGCGACGACCAAGGGCACGTGGGTCAACTACGCGTTCGAGCTCTTCACGATCGCGCGCCGCCCGCTGCCCGGCCCCGTGGTCGACGAGCTCTACACCGTGGTCCGCCGCGTGAAGTCGCTCGATATCCAGCCGCTCAGGATCTACCTCGACGACCTGCGCCGGATGGCTCCTTCGTTCGGTCCGACCGAGCGGTTCTTGATGCAGCGGATCGAGGGTCTCGAGCGGCTGGTCGCGGCGAAGTAGCCGCCTCGTCGCCCGGCGCCGCGGTCGCCGGCGCGGCGGCCCGCGGCGACGCGCGCGGGGCGGGCGGCGCGGCGTCGCGAGCGGCTGCGCGCGAGGTCGACCGAAAGGGCGACGGCGTCGACGACGTCGGCGGCGCCGGCGCCCGGGAGGGCTGCGGCGGGGCCGCGGCGGGGGCCGGAGGCTCGTTGCGAGGGCGCGCGCTCGCGCGCCCCTCGGCTTGCTGCCAGCCGAGGTTCCTCGCGGCGGCCTTCGCGATCGCGTCGCGCAGCTCGGGATCCGGGACCTTCCCGAGCTCCCGCCGCACCTCGGACGGGAGCGGCGCCTCCTTCGGCGCGGGGCGGACCTCCTCGCGCCACGGCGGGCGCGCGACCGGCTCCACCTTGCCGACGCGGAACCGGAGCGACTGCACCGCGAGGCCGCGCGCGCGGAGCTGCGCGGTGATCACGTCGCCGAGCATCGAGAGCTCCTGCGCCCACGTCGAGCTCGCCGCGCGCACGTGAAGGACGCCGCGCTCCAGCTTGAGCGGCCGCGCGCGCGCGGCGATCCGGGACCCGACGGCCGCCTCCCAATCGCGGAACGGCATCGGCGCGGTGTCGACCTCCGTCGGCGCCGCCAGCGACGACGCCCGCTGGATCAGCGCGCCCAGCCGCTCGATACCTCCGCTCCGACGCGACATGCGCGCCGAGCGTAGCAGCCCGACGGCGGCTTGCTCCGGCGGACCGCGGCGTTCCGACTCGCCCGACGTCGCGGACGGCCGGCCCCCGCCACGCCCTGGCCCCGCCCCGCCGCCCCGCGACCAGGACAGCCGACGATCGATCGCGGGCGCCTCACCCCGCCGGAACGGCCCGGAGCCGCAAGCACGCTCGCCCGCAGAGGACGAGATCCGCGCAGAGGCGCCTCGTCCAGGGATTCCGCATCGGTACCGAAGGTGGGACTCGAACCCACAAGCCCGTGAGGACAGCGGATTTTGAATCCGCCGCGTTTGCCATTCCGCCACTTCGGCTCAGCGCTCCGAGGAGCGTGCGCTCCGGGAACCGTAGATCACCCGGCGCGATCCTGGCAACGGTCGTCGACCGTCCGATCGCGGTCTGAGAGCGATCGGAGCGCGGCAGAGGCGCGGCGACGCGCGCGGGGGAGCGGCGGGCGAGGCGCGCGGCGGCCGCGGATCGCGGCCGCGCGGCGCGAGATCACACCACGAAATCCAGCATCTGGAGGCGCGTCAGGTAGTCCTGGAGCGCGGCGGCGTACTCGTCGATCAGGAGATCGAGCCTCACCAGCGCGCCGTGATCGTCGATCGCGTCGATGGTCCCGCTCACCGGGATCTCGCGCGTGGGCAGGATGAGCACGCCGCTCCAGTGCGCGCCCTTCGCGGCGTCGCGGAGGCCGGCGAGGCGCAGCCAGCCGTCGGAGAGCTCGACCACGGGGACGAGCGCGCCGCTGTCCAGGCGGACGGAGCTCTTCAGCGTGTGCGCCGGCTCGACCATGTAGTGCGAGCGCCGGTTCTTCTCGATGAGCTCCTCGAGCGTCGCGCAGATGACCTTGCTGAGCGGCGTCTCCTCGCTGTCGAGCACGAGCTCGAGCAGCCGCTTCATCGCCCGCTGCGTGCGGATGAGGTTCGCGCGCACCTCCTCGAGCCGCCGCGCGTCGCGGCGGATCTTGCCGGCCACGACGTTGAGCAGGTTGTTGTAGAACGGGTAGGCGACGTCGCCGTGCCCCTCGAAGAAGTCCTGCAGCTCGGCGACGCCGATGCGCCAGATCTCCGAGGGCTGCGTCGTCACCGCGGTCGTCGTCCGCCGGAAGCCGGTGAGCGCGCCGAGCTCGCCGATCGGCGAGATGGGGCTCAGGCGGAAGCGCGTCTCGCCCCCCTCGAGCAGCGCGACCTCGCCCTGGACCAGGAGGAACAGGTGCGCCGGCGCGCTCCCGGCCTCGAAGAGCACGTGGCCGGACGGGACCTCCTGGCGCTGGAACGCCCTCATCAGCTCGTCGAGGTGGTCCTCCGTGATTCTCTCGAACAGGGGGATCGCGTGCAGGTCGGATGGACGGACCGCCATGGGGTGACACTCCTCTTCAACGTGGGTCGGGCTCCGCGTCCGCCGCGTTGCGAGACACGGATCCATGCGGCGCGCACGAGCTCGGCGTGGACCGCGGGAGGGGCATCCTACTCCAGGTCCCGTCGCGAGGAAGAGGGATGGCCGCCTCGCCGAGCGGCGCGCGCCCACGCGGGAGGCTTGCCCCGCTGGCGGGATCGGGTGGGTGCCGGTAACGTCGCGTGGGTGATGCCGTCCGTTCGTCAAGGGCTCTTCGCCGCGGTGCGCCTCCTGCCGCTGCGGCTCCTCGCGCTCGGCCTCGCCCTCGCCGCCGTCGCGTGCGGCTCCGCGCCCGCGGCGGCGCCGGCCTTCGTGGAGGCGCCGCCGCCGCCGAAGCCGCGCAACGCGGCCGCGATCGCGCAGTCGATCGCCGGGGGGAAGGTCTCGGTGCTCGTCTTCGCCGATCGGACCCGGGGCCACCCGATCATGGCGCGGCTCGCGGCGCTCGATCTGTGGGGCCCCGTGCTCACCGGCACGGGGCTCGATCCGGAGCGGGATCTCGAGCGCGCCTTCATCACCGCGCCGCGCGCGGACGCGGCCCACGAGGCGGTGATCGTCCTCGAGCACAACGTGCCGCCGGAGCGGCTGAAGACGGGGCTCGACACGCTCCTCTCGCGCAGCCAGCCGCCGGGCGCCGAGGAGAGCGGGCTCGGCGTGCCGGCCGTGCGCGTGACCCTCAAGGGGCACACGCGCGTGGTGGCGACCGTGGAGCCGAACTTCCTCGTGGTGCTGCCGGTCTCGCGGGCGCGCGAGGCGCGGCGCTTCATCGGCACGGGCGGCTTCCCCGAGCCGGTCGGCGACGAGGCCGCGCTCGCCGCGGCCATCGATCCGGCGCGGACGCTGCGGGGGCCGCGCGAGGCGCCCCGCGTGCCGCCGACGCTGAGATCGCTCGAGGCCACCGTGACGCTGGCCAAGGACGGCGGCGCCACGGTCGCGCTCGACGGGGCGAGCCAGAGCCCCGAGGACGCCGCCCGCGACGCGGCCTTCCTCAACGCGGAGATCGAGCGCGCGACCTCGTTCCGCATCGCCGTCGTGACGGTCCGGGTCGTCGACCCGGTCGAGTTCTTCGCCGAGGGAGACCGGGTGAAGGCGAACCGGCGCGTGACGCCCGGGGAGATCGACAAGCTCTTCGCCCTGCTCAGCGCCGTGCTGCCGCGCTAGGCTGCCGCCCGATGCGACTCGTCAAGATCGGAATCGCCAACGTCAACGCGACCGTCGGCGCCGTCCGCTCGAACACCGACCGGTGCCTCGCGCTCGCCCGCTCGATGGCGCGCGACGACGTCACCCTGGCGGTCTTCCCGGAGCAGGTGATCGGCGGCTACGCGTCCGAGGACCTCGTGCAGTGGCCCGCGTTCGTCGCGAGCCAGCAGCGCGAGCTCCGCCGCTTCGCCGAGGAGACGGCGTCGCTCCGCACCGTGTTCGTCATCGGGGTGACCGTCGGCGTGGGGGGCGACCTCTTCAACGCCGGCGCGATCGTCCACGCCGGCCAGGTGCTCGCCTTCTCCCCGAAGGAGAAGCTGCCCACGTACAACATTTTCTACGAGGCGCGCACGTTCTCGCGCGGCATGCCGTTCATGGAGCTCGACGCCGACGGCGTGATCTGCGGCGACCGCATCCTCGCCTTCGATTTCGGGACGATCGCCGTCGAGGTGTGCGAGGACATCTGGTCGCCCGACGGGCCGATGCGGCGCCGCTGCTACGCGGGCGCCGAGATCGTCTGCAACATCTCGGCGTCGCCGTTCCGCGCCGGGGTGACGGGCACCCGGCGCGAGATGATCGCGACGCGCGCGGCCGACAACCAGTGCACCATCGCCTACGCGAACCTGGTCGGCGGCAACGACGGGCTCGTCTTCGACGGCGGCGGGTTCATCAACCAGAACGGCCGCCCGATGCTGGAGGCGCCGCGCTTCCGCGAGGGGTACGCCGCGGCCGTTGTCGACCTCGACCGGACGACGCGCTGCCGCCGCGAGGCGAGCACCTGGCGCAGCGACCTCGAGGAGTTCCGCCGCGCCTCCCCGCACATGGTGGAGGTCCTCCGGGCGCCCGGGCAGACCGCGGACCGCTCGCGGCTCGCCTACCCCGCCCCGCCGCCGGGCACGACGCCGTTCCTGCCCTCGGCGGCGCTGCCGGCGATCTCGGCGCGCGACGAGCTGCTCGACGACTTCTACGAGGTGCTCGCGCTCGGCGTCGCCGACTACTACCGCAAGATCGGCGCCTTCAGGGGCATCGGCCTCGCGCTCTCGGGCGGCCGCGACTCGCTCCTCACGCTGCTCGTCGCCTGGCGCGCGGTGCAGCTCCTCCACCCGGGCCTCGAGGGCGAGGCGCTGCGCGCGCAGATGAAGGCGTCGCTCCACGCGTTCTTCATGCCGTCGCGCTACTCCAGCGACGCGACGCACCGGGCCGCCGCGCAGATCGCCGACGATCTCGGCGCCTCGTTCGCGGTGATCCCGATCGAGGACGCGTTCCCCCGGGAGCTCGAGGCCGCCCAGGCGATGGTCGGCGAGGGCCGGCAGCTCACCGAGCTCACGCGGCAGAACGTGCAGGCGCGCATCCGCGGCGGGCGCATGTGGAACTGGGCGAACACGAGCGGCGCGCTGTTCCTGCAGACGGGGAACATGAGCGAGAAGGCGCTCGGCTACACCACGGTGGGCGGCGATCTCGAGGGGGCGTTCAGCGTGATCGCCAACCTCCCGAAGACCGTGGTCATCGCGCTCATCGAGCGCCTCTCGCAGCGCTTCGGCTTCAAGGGGATCCAGCAGACGCTCGCCACGACGGCGGGGCCGGAGCTCGCCGAGAACCAGTCGGGGGAAGCCGAGCTCATGCCGTTCGAGGTGCTCGACGCGTGCCTCTACCTCTACGGCGCCGAGAAGCTCGCCGCCGACGAGCTGGCCGCCGCGCTCCCCAGCCTGTTCCCGGACAAGGACCCCGCCGCGCTCGCGGCGTGGGCCGAGAAGTTCGCGACCCTGTTCTCGAGATCGATCTTCAAGTGGGTGCAGTCGCCGATCGCGATCCACCTCGGCTCGCTCGATCTCGACCGGGAGCGCGCGCTGCAGCTGCCCGTGGTGCAGCGGACCGAGTGGAAGGGCGGCTGAGCCCCGCCCGGGCGCGCCCCGCGGCCGCCCTCGCCGCGCGGGGCGGCCAGCGCGTCAGTTGGGGGCCTTCTCGACCGGCGTCTGCGCCGCCTGCCGGCCGTCCTTCCCGTCCATCGGGGTGAGCTCGAGGATCTCGTGGCCCGGGGGCGCCGGGGGCGGGGCGGGGCGGATCGTGCCGTCGGCGGAGAAGCGCTCGAGCTCCTCGGTCACGCGGCGGAGGTAGCCCTGCTTGATGTGGAACGGCAGGAAGGCGCTCTTGAAGCCGGCCACGATGGTCGACTTGATCTCCTTCAGGCCGAACCCCATCTTCGTGTGGCAGTGCCAGAGCTCGTGCGACACCGTCGTGTCGGTGACGAGCCGGTTGTCGGTGTTGACCGTCACGCGCAGCCCGAGGCTCTGGTAGAGCTTGAGCGGGTGCGAGGCGAGGTCGCGCACGGCGCCGGTCTGCACGTTCGAGGACGGGCAGCACTCGAGCGGGATCCGGTGATCGTTGATGTAGTGGAGCAGGCCCCCGTCCTCGCGCAGGCGGCAGCCGTGGCCGATCCGGTGCGCGCCGCAGACGTGCAGCGCCTGCGCGATCGACTCGGGGCCGTAGGCCTCGCCGGCGTGGATGGTGCAGTTGATGTTGTTCTGGCGCACGAGCTGGAACGCCGCCTTGTGGTGCTTCGCCGGGTGGTCGTACTCGGCGCCGGCGAGGTCGAACCCGACCACGCCGCGGCTCTTGTAGGCCACCGCGAGCTCCGCCATCTCCAGCGACGACTCCGGCGAGATGTTCCGGATGCCGCAGACGATGACGTTGCTCTCGATGCCCAGCGCGTCGCGCGCCGCCCTGAGCCCCGAGAGCACCGCCTCGACGACGCTCGTGAGGCGCAGGCCGAGGCGGGTGTGCAGCATCGGCGAGTAGCGGACCTCCATGTAACGGACGTTCTCGCGCGCGGCGTCCTCGGCGAGCTCGTAGGCGACGCGGTAGAGCGCCTCCTCGGTCTGGAGGACGCGCAGCGTGATGTCGAACGCCTTGAGGTACTCGACGAGCGAGCCGCAGTTCTGGCCCAGGTTCATCACCCGGCGCAGCTCCGACGGCTCGTACGTCGGGAGCTCGACGCGGTTGCTGCGGGCGAGGTCGATGATCGTCTCGAGGCGCAAAGAGCCGTCGAGGTGGACGTGCAGATCGGTCTTGGGTAGTTGCCGGAAGAACTCCAGCGGGAGCTTGCCGGCTAGCTCGGGATGATCACTCATGAGCTATTCTGTCACCCGCCGACCGGCCGCGAAAGGCGGCGGGCGAGCGCAGCGCGGCGCGGCTTACGGTGCCGCCGCCGCCGCCGATGACGGGGGCGGCGCGGACCCGCCCGACGCGCCGCGCGAGCGATCCCGGCTGCCCACGACGACCGCGGCCGCGGAGACGCCGAAGAGGGCGACGAAGAGCAGCGGGAGCGGCAGGCTGAGCGGATCCCCGGCGGCCTCGCGCCGCAGCGCATCGCGGAGGCGATCGGGGTTGTAGCCGACCACGAGCCGCCGCCCGACGTAGGTGGCGGGGAGCCCGCGCGCCTCCATCCGCCCATACAGCGCGACGTCCGCGTCGATCGTGGCCTGGGTCTCCGGCGCGGCGAGGCAGGCCTCGAAGTCGGCGGGGAGCCCGAGCGGCGCGAGGACGGACGCGACGCGGTCGTCCGTGAGCTTGCCGGGCGACGCGCTGTAGAGCAGCGCCGCGGCCTGCTCGCGCTTGTCCGGGGGCGCGCAGACGTACGCCTTCGCCGCGGGGAGCGCGCCGGGGTGGCTGGGCAGCGGCACCATCTTGCGCACGTGGCGCAGCCGGTCGCCGTAGGGCTCCTCCATCTGGCTCAGCTCGGGGTGCAGCCGGCGGCAGAAGGGACACTCGAAGTCGGTGAAGGCGACGACCGTGATCTTGCCGGGCTCCTGCAGCGCCGCGAGCTCCGGCGGGAGCGGCGGGATGACCGGGTAGCTGCCCCAGAGGAACGGCAGGCCGATCGCCGCGACGGCGGCCGCGCCCCACACCGTGGTGCCGGGCAGCCCGCCCTGCGCGGCGCGATCGAACGCCGCGCGCGGCATGCGCCACGCCTGCCAGGCGACGAGCGCGGACGTGACCGCGGCGGCGATGGCCGCGACGTCGACCGCGACGCACCACGCGCAGAACGCGCCGATCGCGAAGGCCTGCAGGCCGAGGAGCACCGTGGCGGCGAGGCCGCCGGCGGCCGAGGCCGCCGCGATCGCGACGTGGTGCCAGCGCTCCCGCGCGAGCAGCGAGGCGGCGAGGAGCGTGCTGAAGGCGGCGAGGCCGAGGTTCGGCAGCGGGACCCCGAGCAGCCGGCTGTACGGCGACACCCGGACGGCGAAGCAGCCCGAGCTGACGCCGCAGAACGCGGGGTCGCCGGCGTTCTGGTACTCGACGACGAGCGCCGCGCTCGCCGCGATGGCGACGAACAGCGCGAGCCGGAAGAGCGTCACGACGAACCGGGCGCGCCCGGCCTGCGCCTCGCCGGTCGAGGTCGCGGGCCCTGCCGCCTGGGTCGCGGGCCCCTCGGGGCCGGCCCGATGCGCCTCCGAGGATTCACGCGCGTCGCGTCTGTCGCGCGCCGGACGCACCGCGAAGACGTTGCCCCTCCCGGCGAGGAAGACGAGGAGCATCAGCGCGAGGAGCAGGGCGATCGAGTTCAGCAGCATCGGTCCGTGGCGGCGCCAGAGGCGTGGGTTCGAGGCATACCGGACCCGGGCGGCGACAGCCAGCGAGAGGAGACTCGTGCTAGTCGAGTTTCATGCGTTCCTCATCTCGCGGAGATTCCCCGACGACCGGCTCCGGCGCGCGCCGCCGGGAGGCCGTGGTCGGCCTGCTGTCGTCATTCAAGCGCGCCCTGCACGCCAACGAGATCGCCGAGCGCCTCGGGGTCGAGCCGAGCCGCTACACGAAGCTGCAGCGGCTGCTCGAGGAGCTGTCGACGGAGGGCAGCATCGTCGCCCTCCCCGGCCAGCGGTTCCGCGTGAGCCGCCAGCAGGTCGAGGCGCGCGGCGCCGAGCACGAGGGGACGCTGACCGTGCACCCGCGCGGCTTCGGGTTCGTGTCGCTCGGCGGGGCGGCCGAGGACGTCTACATCTCGCCCGAGGCGATGGGCGGCGCGCTCCACGGCGACACCGTCGCGGTGCGCATCGCGACGCGCTCGCGGCGCGGCGTGGAGGGGGAGATCGTCCGCGTGGTCAAGCGGCGCCACGCGCGCGTGGCGGGCGTGCTCAGGCGGCGAGGCAGGAGCGCCTGGCTCGAGCCGGACGACGGGCGCGTCCGCGGGCCGATCGTGATCGTGCCGCGCGAGCCGGGCGGGCCGCTCGCGCCGCCCGACGCGGAGGACGGCGCCGCGGCGGTCGTGTCGATCGCCCGCTTCCCGGACCTGCCCGACGAGAACCCGGAGGGCGTGCTCGAGGCCGTGCTCGGGACGCCCGGCGACCCGAACGTGGAGGTCGCCAAGATCCTGCTGCGCGAGGGGATCGAGGAGGAGCACACGAGGGAGGCGATCGCCGAAGCCGAGGCGTTCGGGGGCGAGGTGCCGGCCGAGGCGCTCGAGGGGCGCACCGACCTCACCCACCTGCCGATGCCGACGATCGACCCGGAGGACGCGCGCGACCACGACGACGCGGTCTGGGTGATCCGCGAGGACGACGGCTCGTACCGGGCCTGGATCGCGATCGCCGACGTATCGCACTACGTGCGGCCGGGCAGCGCGCTCGACCAGGCGGCGCTCGGGCGGGGCAACTCGATCTACCTGCCCGATCGCGCGATCCCGATGCTGCCGCGGGCGCTGTCGTCGAACCTCTGCTCCCTCCTGCCGGGCGTGATCCGGCTCTGCCTGTGCGTCGAGGTCGAGCTCGACGCGACCGCGACGGTGCGGCGCGCCCGCGTCATCGAGGGGTACATCCGGTCGATCGCGAAGCTCACCTACCCCGGCGTGGCGCGCGCGCTCGGCTTCACGCCCGATCCGCCGCGCAGCCCGGAGGCCGAGGCGCTCCGGAACGACCTCCAGGTGATGTGGGACCTCGCCCGGCTGCTCCGCGGCCGGCGGATGCGGCGGGGCGCGCTCGACCTCGACCTGCCCGAGGCGAAGGTGGTGCTCGATCCGTCGACGGGCGCGCCCGTCGACGTGCAGAAGCGCAGCCACGACCCCGGGGTGGCGAAGGCCTACCAGCTCATCGAGGAGATGATGCTCCTGGCGAACGAGACCTGCGCGCAGTTCGTGGTCGACCAGGGCATCCCCACCGTGTTCCGGTACCACGCGCCCCCGGACCAGGCGAAGCTCGAGCGCTTCGCGACGATGTGCGGCGAGCTCGGGCTCGCGTTCGACCCGGAGGACGCGGCCGATCCGAAGCGGCTGTCGGCGTTCCTGAAGAAGCTCGACGCGCACCCGCAGAAGCAGGTGCTGCACATGCTCCTGCTCCGCGCCATGAAGCAGGCGGTGTACGACGTGGCCAACGTGGGCCATTTCGGGCTGGCCTCGAGCGCGTACCTGCACTTCACCTCGCCCATCCGGCGGTATCCCGACATCACCGCCCACCGCGCGATCCGCGCGGTGCTGCGCGGCGAGCGCGTCGACCGGAGCGAGGCGGCGCTCGAGCGGCTGCGCGAGGCGGCCATCGTGGCGTCGGAGCGCGAGCGCAAGGCGATGGAGGTGGAGCGCGAGGTGGTCGACCTGCACCGCGCGCTCGTCATGCGCTCCCGGCTCGGGGACACCTTCGAGGGCACCGTGACGGGCATCGTGGGGACGGGCGTTTACGTCAACATCGAGGATCCCTTCGTCGACGTGCTCGTCCGCATGGAGTCGCTCGGCCGGGATGATTACGAGATCGACGACGAGGGGCTGCGCGTCATCGGCCGCCGGTCGGGGGACCGGATCGCGATCGGCGACGCGATGCTCGTGCAGATCGAGGACGTGGCCATCCTCCGGCGCACCATCTACGGCCGGCGGCTCGCCGGAGACGGGATGTCGGACGAGTCGAAGCCGCGCCGGCTGCGGCGCGACGCGACGGACGCACGGACAACTCGTCGTGTCAAGGCCAGCAAGAGCACGAAGCCCGCCAAGGGCCTGAAGGCCGGCAAGGGCGGCAACGGTGGCAAGGGCGGCAAGAGCGCCAAGGGGCGAAAGAAGCAGCGATAGCAGGGCGCCCGAGGGCGCCACGATCCGCCGGCATTCCCGCCGGCCTTTGCCGCTCGGACGCACGAGCGCGCGACACCGATCGAGCCGCGCTCACGCGCGCCGATAAGCGCGCGAAACCTCCTCGAAATCGCTGAGATAGACCCTCGAAACCAACGAGGCCGGCCCGCGCCGCGCGCTGCTCGGTCCGCCCGCGGCGCGCGTCGACGCGAGATCCACAATCGCACCTCCTCCGCGCCTCTTCGCGATCCAGTCGCGATCAAAAGAGGGCGGGCTCCTGCATTTTCCTTGCGTTCAGAAAATCACTATGGTCTCAACTTATTCATTCTAGGAGAGAGGTAACCAATGCCGAAGCCGACGTATCCCGCCTACAACGCTGGTGACTTCCTGGTCGATTACGAGGAGAAGGTCTTCGAAGACGTCAAGGCGAAGCCGGGAGAGAAGGCGCTGGTCACCTTTCACACCGTGGCCTTCGAGGGCTCGATCGGCCTCGTCAACGTGCTGACGGCGATCCGCCTTCAGCGTAAAGGGTTTGAGACATCCATCTTGCTGTACGGGCCGGGCGTCACGCTGGGGCTGCAGCGCGGCTTTCCGAAGCTCGGCAGCGAGGCGTTCTCCGGGCACCTCGCCGTGAACCAGCAGATCGGGCGGTTCATGGAGGAGGGCGGCAAGGTGTACGCGTGTCGGTTCGCGCTGCAGGCGCTCTACGGCCACGGCGAGCACGCGCTGATCCCGGGAATCAAGCCCATCAGCCCGCTCGACGTGCTCGACATCCAGCTGATCCACCGCCGGGAGAACGCGTTCATGGTCCACTCCTGGACGCTCTGACCCGAGCGCCGTCCATGGAGTACAACCGCAAAGTCCGGGCCGCCGCGGTGCAGGCCAGTCCCGTCCTCGGCAGCAGGGACGGGACGACCGAGCGAGTCGTCGCCGCGATCGCCAGGGCCGCGAAGGAGGGCGCCGAGCTCTGCGTCTTCCCCGAGGCGTTCGTCCCGTATTACCCCTACTTCTCCTTCGTGCTCCCGCCGCCCGCCATGGGCAAGGAGCACATGCGCCTTTACGACGAGGCGGTCACCGTCCCCGGCCCGGTGACGCGGACCGTGGCCGCCGCCGCGCGCGCGCACGGGGTGGTCGTGGTGCTCGGCGTGAACGAGCGCGATCACGGCACGCTGTACAACGCGCAGCTCGTCTTCGACAGGGACGGCGCCCTCGTGCTCCACCGGCGCAAGATCACGCCGACCTACCATGAGCGGATGATCTGGGGGCAAGGCGACGGCTCGGGCCTCAGGACCGTGGACACCGCGGTCGGGAGGCTCGGCGCGCTCGCGTGCTGGGAGCACTACAACCCGCTCGCGCGGTTCGCGCTCATCGCGCAGCACGAGCAGATCCATTGCAGCCAGTTCCCCGGCTCCCTGGTCGGGCCGATCTTCGCCGAGCAGATGGAGGTGACCATCCGGCACCACGCGCTGGAGTCGGGGTGCTTCGTGGTGAACGCCACGGCCTTCCTGACGCCGGAGCAGGTCCGGGAGGTCGCGCCGAACGAGCAAATCCAGGGCGTGCTGCGCGGCGGGTGCATGACGGCGATCGTGACGCCGGAGGGCGCGCACGCGTGCCCGCCGGTGACCGACGGCGAGGGGATGGCCGTCGCGGACCTCGACTTCGCCCTGATCACGAAGCGAAAACGGATGATGGATGCGGCGGGGCACTACGCCCGGCCCGACTTGCTGCGGCTTTGGATGGACACGGCAGAGCGACCGATGGTGCTCGGCGCAGGCAGCCCCAAGGCCTCCTCCCTCGATCCTGCGGCGGTGGACCATGGATACCCAGACGCTGATCACCGAGCTCCAGTCGTTCGGCCTGAGGCTGGCTGAGGCCCCCGAGGGCGCCGCGGGCGCCGCGGCGCCGGGCGAGCCCGCGTCGCCCACGTCGCCCGCGTCGGAAGGCGGCGAGGGCCGCCGCGCGGCGTGGACCTCGCGCCGCGGCGGGGCGGGGCCGACCCAGCACGTGGCGGCCACGCTCCGCGGCGCCACGGTGATGATCCCGATCCACACCGACCAGGCCGCGGCGTCGCCGTTCGTGGCGCGGATCGGGCGCGACGGCGCGGGGACCGTCGAGCGCGACGGCAGGGCGCTCGCGCCGATCGCCCTCGTGAAGGCGCCGCGCTTCTACGCCCTCTCGACCAGGGACGGCATCCCCTACCCCAAGATCGCGCTCCTGCACGGGGCGGACGTCCTCGCCTCGACGGTGCTCCAGACGTGCATCCGGTACTCGGAGCGCGACAAGGCGTGCACGTTCTGCGCGATCGGGCAGTCGCTCGCGGCCGGGCGCACCACCGCGAAGAAGACGCCGGAGCAGCTCGGCGAGGTCGCCGAGGCGGCGGCGCGGCTCGACGGGGTGCGGCACGTGACGCTCACCACGGGCACGCCGCGGTCGCCCGACCGCGGGGCGGCGCACCTCGCCGACTGCGCGCGCGGCATCAAGGCGCGCGTCGACCTGCCGGTGCAGGCGCAGTGCGAGCCGCCCGACGATTTCGCCTGGTTCGAGCGGATGCGCGCGGCCGGCGTCGACAGCCTGGGCATGCACCTCGAGGCGGTCGAGGACGAGGTGCGCGCGGCCGCGATGCCGGGCAAGGCCGAGGTGAGCGTGGCCCGGTACTTCGAGGCGTTCGAGGCGGCCGTGCGCGTGTTCGGCCGCGGCCAGGTGTCGACCTACCTCATCGCGGGGCTCGGCGACTCGCTGGCGTCGCTGCTCGACGCGAGCGAGCGGCTCATCGCGATGGGGGTCTATCCGTTCCTCGTCCCGCTCGTGCCCATCCCGGGGACGCCCGCGGCCGATCGCGCGCCGCCCTCGGGGGATTTCATGCGGGCGCTCTACGCGCACATCGGCCCGCTGCTCGCGCGGGCGGGGCTGCGATCGAACGACGTGAAGGCGGGCTGCGCCCGCTGCGGCGCCTGCTCGGGGCTCTCGGGCTTCGAGGCGGAGGGCCAGGCCGCGGCGCCGCCGGACGCGGCGCCGCCGGACGCGGGCGCGGCATGGACATCAACCTCGGAGAGCTCCGATGACGCCTCAGTACAGCTTCGAGCTTGTGCAGACGCGGGACACGTATCTCGCGTACCTCCGCTTGCGCCGGGCCACCTTCTGCGACGAGCAAGGGCTGTTTAAGACGACCGACGAGGACGACTGGGACGCCTCGGCGTTCCCCATCGCCGCCGTGCTGCGCGGGGCGCCGGGGGGCGAGGCGGTCGTCGGCACGGTGCGCATCTACGAGGCGGAGCCCGGCCTCTGGTACGGCGGCCGGCTCGCCGTCGAGCGCGCCCACCGCAAGCAGGGCGTGGTCGGCCGCGGCCTCGTCCACAAGGCGGTCACCTCCGCCCACGGCTGGGGGTGCCAGAGGTTCCTCGCGCTCGTGCAGGCGGCCAACGTGCCGTTCTTCGAGAGCATCCACTGGCGCTCCCTCGAGGAGCGGTCGTTCCGCGATCGCCCGCACCACCTGATGGAGGCCGACCTCGCGAGCTACCCGCCGGGCGACGAGCCCCGCCCGCCGCCCGGGCAGAGGTTCCGCTGATGCTCGCCGGCATCGCGGCCGAGCTGCGGGGCGCGCTCGGCATCCTCGCGAAGCGGGACGTGCAGATCCCGGCGCGGTACCTGTCCGGCAAGCCGGGCGCGGGTGGCGCAGGCGACGCGGCCGGCGCGGGCGACGCGGCCGGCGCGGTCCATCGGCCCGCCGCGCTCGGCGACGACTGCGCGGCCATCCCCGACGGCGACGGCTACCTGCTCCTCGCCGCCGAGGGGATCTGGCCGACGTTCCTCGAAGGAGACCCGCGGTTCGCGGGCTACAGCGCCGTGATGGTCAACGTCAGCGACATCTACGCGATGGGCGGCCGCCCCATCGCCGTGGTCGACGTCGTCTGGGGGACCTCGGCCGGCGCGCTGGAGCCGGTCTGGGAGGGCATGGTCGCCGCGTCGCGCGCCTACGGGGTGCCGATCGTCGGAGGTCATACGAGCGCGCGCAGCCCCTACAACGCCCTCGCCGTGGCCATCGCGGGGCGGGCGCGGCGGCTCATCACGAGCTTCGCGGCGCGCCCCGGCGACGTGCTCGTCGCGGCGATCGACCTGCGCGGCAGGATGCACGCGGAGCACCCCTTCTGGGACGCCTCGACGGGCACCGACCCGGCGCGGCTCCGCGGCGATCTCGAGGTCCTGCCCGCCCTCGCCGAGGCGGGCCTGTGCGACGCGGGCAAGGACATCAGCATGGGCGGCGTCGCGGGGACGCTGCTGATGCTCCTGGAGACGTCCGGCGTCGGCGCGGTGCTCGACGTCGCGGCCGTCCCGCGGCCGTGCGACGCGCGCGATCTCTCGATCGCGCGCTGGCTGCTCGCGTTCCCGAGCTACGGCTTTTTGCTCAGCGTGCGCCCCGACGCCGCCGGCGCGGTCCTCGCGGCCTTCGCCCGGCGCGGCATCGCGAGCGCCGCGGTCGGCGCCGTCGACGGCTCGCGGCGGCTCACGCTGGAGGCCGCCGGCGAGCGGCAGACGCTCTGGGACCTGTCGGCCGAGCCGCTCACCGGCTTCGCGGGCGAGGGCGCGCGATGAGCGCCGGCGCCGCGCCCGGCGCGCCGCTCTCGGTCGCGCTGCTCACCTACTCGACAAAGCCGCGCGGCGGCGTCGTGCACACGGTGGAGCTCGCGGAGGCGCTCCACGACCTCGGCGTGGACGTCTGCATCTACGCGCTGAACAAGGACCAGGGCGGCTTCTACCGGCCGCCGCGCTGCCCCGCCGTCCTCGTGCCCGCCGCGCCCCCGCCGGAGGGGATCGACGCGGTCGTGCGGCAGCGCATCGCGGAGCTCGAGGCCGGGTTGCGCCGCCTCGGGGCGCGGCACGACATCTGGCACTCCCAGGACTGCATCAGCGCGAACGCGCTCGCCGCGCTGCGCGCCGAGGGGCGCGTGCCCCACTTCCTCCGGACCGTGCACCACCTCGACGACTACGACAGCCCCTACCTGCGCGCCTGCCAGGAGCGCTCGGTGCGCGAGGCGGACGCGTGCCTCGTCGTCAGCGAGGCGTGGCGGAGGACGCTCCGGGCCGATCTCGGCGTCGACGCGGCGATCGTCCCGAACGGCGTGAGCCTGCGGCGGTACTCGCCGGCGCCGGACGCGCGCGACGCGGAGCTCCGGGCGCGGCTCGACGCGACCGGGTCGCCGCTCTACGTGACCGTGGGCGGCGTCGAGCCGCGCAAGAACTCGATCGGTCTGCTCAAGGCGTTCCTGTCGGTCCGGAGGCGGCTGCCCGGAGCCCAGCTGATCATCGCGGGCGGAGAGACGCTGTTCGATTACGCGCCGTACCAGCGCGAGTTCGAGGCGATCGCGCGGGAACACGGCGTCTTTCCCGCGCCCGCGGGCGCGCCTGCGGCGGGGGCGCGGGCCGCGGGCGCGCCGCCGCCGCTCGTCCTCGCGGGCGTGCTCCCCGACGCGCTGATCCCGCCGCTCTACCGCCTCGCCGACGCGTTCGTATTCCCGTCCGTCCGCGAGGGATTCGGGCTCGTCCTGCTCGAGGCGATGGCGTCGGGCGCGCCGGTGGTGAGCTCTGCTCAACCTCCCTTCACCGAGTTCCTCCGAGACGGGGAGAGCGCGCTGCTCGTCGATCCCTCGAGAACAGAGGATCTCGCGGCCGCGATGGAGGCTATCCTGGAGGGAGGCGTGAGGCGGCGCCTGCGCGCGGCGGCGATCGAGGCCGCGGCGCGGTACACGTGGGAGCGCTCGGCGCGCATCGCGGCCGGCGTCTACCGCGAGTTCCTCGGATCCCGCCATAACTAGGACGAGCGACGTATGCCGGAGATGCGCTTCGTGATCGAGTGGCCGAGCGGCGAGCAGCAGGTCTGTTATTCTCCGTCGCTCGTCGTGAAAGAACACCTCGACGTCGGGGAGAGCTACTCCATCGACGATTTCGTGTCGCGTTGCCGGAAGGCGCTCGAGATCGCGAGCGAGCGGGTCTTCAAGAAGTACGGGTTCCCCTGCAGCCTGGCGCGGGCGGAGGCGGCGCGCATCGCGAGCGCGGCCGCGCGATTCCACGGCCAGAGCGGGGCCAAGGTCCGGGTCCTCAAGTTCGTCGAGTGACGGAAGGAGCACGGTATGGTGTCGAAGTCGAAGATGGAGCGCCTCCTCAGCGAGCGCCAGTTCCTCGTGTCCGCCGAGCTGACGCCCCCGCGGCACTACGACCTGGAGAAGCTCTTGAAGCACGCCCGAAACATGGCCGGGTGTGTCGACGTGGTGCAGATCAACGATCACCTGCTCTCCCAGGCGCGCTGCGCCAACATGGCAGTCGGCCATTTCGTCAAGCAGGAGGGGCTCGAGCCGGTGCTCCAGTTCTCGCTCCGCCACAAGAACAGGATCGCCCTCCAGGGCGACCTGCTCGGGATGGCGGCGCTCGGGCTCTCGAACATCATCATCCTGGGCGGCTATCCGTGCGCCATCGGCTCGGATCCCGAGGCCAAGGAGGTGAGCGACGTCGACAGCTACGCGGCGATCGAGCTGACCCGCCGGATGACGCGCGAGGGGAGGCTCTACAATGGAGACGTCATTTCGCCGGCGCCCTACTTCCACGTCGGGACCATCGATTTCCCGTGCGGGGAGCAGGCGATCGCCGGGGCGATGGACCGGCTCAGCGCGAAGATCGACGCGGGCGCGAGCTTCATCCAGGTGCAGGCGGTGTTCGAGCTCGCGCCGATGCGCCGCTGGATGGCCGCGGTGGTCGAGCGCGGGCTCCACGAGCGCGCCCACTTCATCGCGGCGATCTTCCCGTTCGCCGGCGTGGACCGGCTGAGCTTCTTGCAGAAGGTGCCGGGCCTCGTGGTGCCGGAGCACCTGATCGAGCGCGTCCGCCAGAGCGGCGACGCCGAGGGCGAGAGCTACCGGATCACGCTGGAGCTCATCCGCGGGCTCCGCGACGTCCCCGGGCTCTCGGGCATCCACATGCGCTCCATCGGCGCGGAGGACTGGGTGCCCCGGCTGGTCGAGGAGGCGGGGCTCCGCCGCGCGGCGTGAGCCGGCGGGCGGCGTGAGCCCCTCCGGCCGGGGGCTCACCCCCTGTGCGCGATCCAGAGCAGCGCGAGGCCGTTCATCCGGCGCTCGCGGCGATCGATCTCGAAGCCCGTGCCGCTCAGATCGGCGGTGAGCCGGTCCTCGGTGTGGCGGTAGGTGACCTCCGCCGCGTCGGCCCACGCGAGCATCGCGTGGGCCGTCTGCGGGTTGTACCGGTGGCCGCGCAGGTAGCCGGCCATGGCGACGCGGTTCATCCCGGGCGCGGGCTCCAGGAGCGCGAGGCGGCCGCCCGGGCGGAGCACGCGCGCCGCCTCGGCGAGCACCGGGCCCGGCTCGGGCACGTGCAGGAGCAGGTTCGACGCGGTCACCACGTCGAACGAGGCGTCGGGGAACGGGAGCCGCGTCGCGAGCGCCTCCCGGAAGGTCACGTTGTCCAGGCCGAGCGCCTTCGCCCGCTGCGCGGCGCGCTCGACCATCGCCGCGGTCGCGTCGATCCCGACCGCCTCGTGGCACCGGCGCCCCATCTCGCGCGTCAGCCGGCCGGTGCCGCAGCCGAGGTCGAGGCACCGCTCCTCCACGCCAGGATCGGCCAGCGTGACGAGCTCGTCGATGAGCGTCGCGTACGGCCCCTCCGCCTGCATGCGATCGAAGAAGTCGACAAGCTCGTGGAACGGGGTCGCCTGCTCCTTCGCCGCGTACCGGTCGCGCCACCGCCAGACGTCGTCGAGCGCCTGGTACGTGCCCCGGTAGTACAGGAGCGGCGCGCCCGCCTCGCCCCGGCCGGACGAGAGCGCGCGGCCGACATAGATGATGTGATCGCCGCCGTCGTACGCGTGCTCCACCTTGCAGTCGATGAAGGCGAGCACGTCCTTGAGGATCGGGCTGCCGGACTCGGCCACGTGCGCCTCGGTGAGCACCGCCTGCCGATCGATGTCCGTGCCCTTGCCGGCGAACAGATCCGAGATGTCCCGCTGCTGCTCCCGCAGGATGTTCACCGCGAAGACGCCCGACGCCTCGATGGCCGCGCTCGTGCGCGAGCGCCGGTCCGCGCAGAACAGCACGAGCGGCGGCTCGAGCGAGACGGCGCTGAACGAGTTCACCGTCATCGCGTGCGGCGTGCCGTCCTGCACCGTGGTCACGAGCGTGATTCCGGTCGCGAACTGGCCCAGCACCTTCCGGAACTCCGCGGGATCGAAGAGCATAGGCCATAGTACGCGCTCGGCGCGCACCCGGGATCCAGGATCTGCGCCGCGCGCGCGCTCTCGTCCATCGCCACGCGGCCACCACCCACCCCGCGCGCGGCCATCGCCGCCCGCACGCAACTCACCCGGCGTCGCGCCGCGCGAGGTCCGGCGCGAACGCCGGTATGCAGAGGGCGAAGTACTCGCTCTCCTCGTCGAACGGGTTGCTGTAGCGGACGCGCTGATCGGGCTCCGTCCAGAGGGCCTGCCCGGCGGAGAGGTCGACCGTCTCGCCCGCGATCTCGACGCGCATGCGGCCGCGGATCATCAGCGTCAGCTCGCCGAACGCGGGCGTCTGCGCCGGCTCGCTCCACCCGGGCGGCGCCACCATGTGCGCCAGGCTGAAGCCGTCCGTGCCGGTGTTCACGCGGCCGAAGAGCTCCTCGATCAGCTTGCCGCCAGGCACGGGGATGCGCGTGGCGGACGTGACGAGACGGTAAGGGCGCGCCATCGAGGACCTCCAGATCAGAACGCGCGCGTCCGATCGTCGGACACGCGGTAGAGCTGCATGAGCAGGTGGCGGCCGCCGTACGGCTGCAAGTAGCGGAGCGCAGCGGCCTTGCTCGCCACGAAGCGGTGGTAGCGCCGCGCCGGCACGACCACGAGATCGCCCGCGCCGACCCAGATCCGCAACCACTCGTCGTTCATGCAGCGGACGTCGTACAGGGCCTGCCCCTCGAGGAAGAGCCGCACCTCGTCGCCGAGGTGGCAGTGCTCGTCGGCCTCCCGCGCGCTCTCCGCCTCATCGCGAGGATTGCTCGTGTCGCGTCGGACCTCGTCGTGCTCCGTCCACCCGCGCTCCGCGTTCACGCGCTGCAAGGCCAGCGCAGCTGCGCCCGGGTCGAACGTGCCGCACCGGATCCCTTCCGCCTGGAGCTCCGCCTCGGTGAACTCGATCTCGCCTTCAGCGCTCATTCGGATCGCACGCATGCGCACCCTCCGGGACTGGGCTCTTCGACCTCTGCGCGCGCGCGACGTCAAGACGCTAACCGCGTCCAAGCAGCCACATCAGACCCGCGATGCTGAGAGCCAGCACACCCAGCGCGAGCAACGCAATGAGCGCCTCGGTGAACCCCCACCCGCCACCCTGCGCAACGCGCGGCGCCGCCGCGGCAGGCCGCGCGAGCGGCGATAACGTGCTCGCGGAGGCAGGCGAAGGCGTCGGCGTGGAAGTCGGCGAGGATGACGGTGCGGACGGCTCCTCGGCCGAAGGAAGCTCGACGGCCGCGTCCGCAGGGAGCGGCTCGCACGGGCTGCGCTCGATCTCCGCGAGCGCCTCGGCGGCCGGATGCTCGAACACAAGCCGATCGGCCGAGATCGCCAGCACCTGTCCAGGCCGCCAGATCGTATCGAACTGAGGCACCGGAACGCCGTCGAGCGAGGCGCCGGAGCGCGACCCGAGATCCTGAACTGAGAATTGGTCGCCTCTGCGCGTAATGGCCACATGGCGACGGGAGACGTCCGGGTCGTCGAGCGTGAGATCGGCGTCCTGGGCGCGCCCGACGAAGTAGGGTCGCCCGGGCGCCTCCACGTGCAGCGCGCGGCCGCGGTCCGGGCCGTCCACGACGACGACGCGCGGCGTGGGATCCTCGCCCTGGGCGGCGAGGCCGCGGGCGACGAGCTCGAGGGCGAGCTCCTTGGCGGCCGCGGTGGGGGAGGCCTTCGGGACCGCCGGCTCGATCCGGAGCGCGAGCCACACGCGCCCGATGCGGATGCGGTCGCCGGTGCGCAGCGGCATCGCCGTGCGCGGGGCGATGCGCGTCTTGCCGAGGAAGGTGCCGTTCTCGCTGCCCTCGTCGAGGAGCAGGTAGGTGGCGCCGCGCTGCCGGATCGACGCGTGCCGGGGGCTCACGCTCGTGTCGGGGAGGCGGACCTCGCAGCCCTCGGCGCGGCCGAGGATGATGCGGGGCGCGTCCAGGGTCAGCGAGAGCTCGCCCTCCCTCCCCGCCCCGCCGGGCGAATTCCCCGCCCCGCCGGGCGAGAGCACCACGATCGTTAGCGCCATCGACGCTGCCTCTGCGCGGAAGGGCCGCGGGGGGTCAAATCGCCGCCGTGCGACGCATCCGCTCGGTGGCGCTGACGAGCTGCCGCACCGCCTGATCCTGCTGCCGCGCCGCCTCCTCGATGCGCTTGCCGGCCTCGATGAGCTGCTCGCCGCCGCGCGTCTGGCTGCGGTGCGAGGCGTTGAGGCTGTGGACCTGGTTCGAGATCTGCTCGATCGCGCTCGTGATCTGGCGGCCGCCGCGCGCCTGCTCCTGGCTCGATCGCTCGACGTGCTGCGTGATGGTCCGCATCTTCTCCGCGCTCTTCATGATGAGCTCCGAGCCGCGCGCCTGCTCCGCCGTGGCGGCGGCGATCTGCTGCACCGTCTCGGCGATGCGGCCGATCGCGTCCGTGACCTGCTTCGACCCCTTGGCCTGCTCGACCGTGGCCCGGGCGATGGCGCGCACCATGTTCGTCGACTTCTGCGAGCTCTCCAGGATCTTCTTCAGGGCCCGCTCGGCCTCGTTCGACACCTCGACGCCGCGGTCGACGTTGTGCGCGCCGCGCTCGACGGCGGCGATCGCGTTCTTCGACTCGGACTGGATCGTCTTGATGAGCTCCGCGATCTCCTTCGTGCTGCCGCCGGCGCGCTCGGCGAGGTCCTTGATCTCGTCGGCGACGACGGCGAAGCCCTTGCCGTGCTCGCCGGCCTGGGCGGCGATGATCGCGGCGTTCAGCGCGAGCAGGTTCGTCTGCTCGGCGACGTCGTCGATGACGGCCAGGATCTGCCCGATCGCCTCGATCCGGAAGCCGAGGTTCGAGATGACGGCCACGGCCTCCTGGCTCGACTCCTTGATGCGGTAGATCTCGCCGATCGTCTTCAGGATGGCCTCGGCGCCCTTCTCGGCGTCGGTCGCCACCTCCTCCGAGAGCCGGGCCGTCTCGTTCGCGTTCGACTGGACCTGATCGATGGAGACGTCCATCTGGTTCATCGAGGAGCTCGTCTCCTCGGCCGTCAGCGCCAGGGCGTCGACGTTCTTCGCGACCTCGCGGATCGAGTAGGCCATCTCCTCGATCGACGAGACCGTCTCGCGCACGCTCGACCCGAGCTCGCCGACGTTCTCGGCGACCTCCTCGTTCGTGGCGGTCATCTCGAGGATGCTCGAGCTCGACTCCTCGGCGCTCGACGCGAGCGACTCGACCGACTGGGCGATGTTGGCGAGGGCGGTCGTCATGTCGCGGATGTACACGGTCGCCTGCTCGCTCGCGTGCATGACGCTGCTCACGCCGTCGCTCAGCTTGGGCAGGAGCTCGTCGAGCAGCACGGTGGCCTGGGCCAGCTCCGACCGGCGCTGCTTGTCGCGCAGCTCGGACTGGGTGACCCGCTCCGCGATGCCGGTGAGCTCCGAGTAGAGGCGCGAGAGCTCCGGCGGCGCGCCCGGCGGGACGCGCACCCGCTCGCCGGCGGTGGCGCGCAGCACGGCGTCGACGAGCGCGTCGACGTCGATGTCGGGGCCGCGCTGCGCGAGGTCGTTCACCTTGCGGGTGAGGTTCGCGCACTCCCGCTCGAGGGTGTCGCGCTCCTTCGTGAGCCCGTCGCGCTCCTTCAGGAGCCCGTCGCGCTCGCGGCTCAGGCTGTCCCGCTCCCGCTCCAGGGCGTCGCGCTGCCGCTCGACCCCGTCGCGCTCGCGGCTCAGGCCGTCCCGCTCCCGCGCGAGCTTGTCGCGCTCCTCGGCGAGCGCGTGGCGCTCCTCCGCGAGCTCGGCCTGCCGGCCGGCCAGCTCGGCGATCTGCTCGTAGGTCTCCGCGATGTCGGCGGGGGCGCCCTCGGGCAGCTTGGGCCGCTTGCCCCGCGCGGCCGCGCGGAGCGCGTCGCGCAGGCCCCCGAGGGGGACGCCGCCCTTGCCCGCGAGGCTCGCGTATACCACCGCCACCGCCGCGGAGAAGCCGAAGAACATGAACAGCTGGCCCGAGAACTCCGCCAGCGACCTCGACGCGAAACTCAACCCGAGGCCGACGAGCGCGAGGACTACGGCGATGGGGATGGAGAGCTGCTTGGAGTTCATTTCGTGCGTTCCAGCGCGGTCGAGCGGCGGCGCGCGCGTGGGCCAGCGCGCACCCGACGACCCCGAGGACGCCCGAGCGTAAGAGGCGAGTGCCCCCCGGTGCAAGGAGAGCGCGCGGCAGAAGCGCGGTGAGGGGCCGCGGCAGGCGAGCCGCGGACCGGAGCGCTGCCTCTGGGCAGGGGCGCAGGGGCGCAGGGGCGGCCGCACGGCCAGGGCCGGCGTGTGGGGAAGTCGCGATGAATTTGGACGACCTCGACCCGATGGCGTATGCACGGAGACGCGGCGGAGAAGGACCGCCGCGGGGGCTCGGCGCGGGCGCCGGTTCCTCCAGGCTCGACCCTGAACACCGCCGCAGACCGCGGCGGCCGCCCGGCCGTCCTGGCCGCCGGGGTGGCCGGGCGGCCGTGGCCGCGCCGCCATGCCCCTCGCCGCTCGCCTCCTGCTCGCCTTCGGGCTCGTCGCGATCATCGCGACGGCGTTCGTCGGCCTGACGTTGCGCGAGGCGTCGCGCGAGATCATCGAGAGCGGCTTCGCCGATCGGATCGACGCGGCGCACGCCGGCGTCCGGCAGCAGCTCGCGTGGGAGGCCGAGGCGCTGCGCGACCTCCTGCCGCCGTTCTGCCAGCACGACACGTTCGTCGACAAGGCCCACGTCGAGCTGGAGCGGGCCAAGGGCGACCCGGACGCGATGGACCCGACGAGCCGCATCGCGCTGCGCCGCCTGGTCCCGAGCCAGGCCAAGGCGCTGCGCCTCGACGAGCTGTCGCTCGTGGCGGCCAACGGGAGCGTCCTCGCGGCCGAGGACGCCTCGCGCATCGGCGCCCGCGACCCGCGGCTCGCGGAGGCGATCAAGGCCCCGGGGGGCGCGCCGCGGCTCCGGCCGGCGAAGGCGGGCGGCGAGCCGTCGCTGGAGGTCCACTGCGCCCTGTCGCGGCACGGGGTGACGATCGGCCTCGTGGGGGCGCGGCGGATCGGCCCGGTGCTCGCGCGCATCGGCGACGCGTACCACGTGCGGCTCACGGCGGCGCCCGAGGGGGGGCGCGCGCCCCGGAGCGGCGAGGCCGAGGTGGTGCGCGTCCTCGACGTCCCGGAGATCCCGGGGCTCGACGTGGTCGCCTCGGTGTCGCGCGAGCCGCTGAGGCAGGCGCTGGCCCGGCTCGATCGCTCGATCGCGCTGACCGGCGCCACGGTGCTGGCGATCGCCCTCGGGATCGCCGTGGTGCTGGCGCGCAGCCTGTCGCGGCCGATCGCGGCGCTGGCCCGCGAGACGCGCGAGGTGATGAGCGGCGCGCCGCGGCGGGTGGAGGGGCGCGGGGGGCGGGAGATCGCGGATCTCGCGGCGGCGTTCAACGCGACCATCGACGAGCTCGCCGCGATGCGCAAGCGCCTGGCGGCGACGGAGCGGATCGCGGCGCGGCGCGAGGTCGCGCGGCAGATCGCCCACGAGATCAAGAACCCGCTGGCGCCCATCCGGGCGGCGGTGGAGACGCTGCGCCGGCTGCGGCAGCGCGAGGATCCGGCGTTCGACGACTACTTCGAGGAGGCGACGTCGACGGTGCTGAACGAGGTGCACCGGATCGCGAACATCGTGACCGAGTTCACGCGGTTCGCCCGGCTGCCGGCGCCCAACCCGGAGCCGGTCGATCTCGTGGCGATCGCGCGCGGGGTGGTGACGCTGCACGCCGCGCCGGCGGGCGAGGAGACGGGCGGGACGACGGGCGGCGCGGCGTCGCCGCGGGTCGAGCTCGTGGCCGAGCCGATCCCGAAGGTCTCGGCGGACCGGGACCAGCTGATCCAGGTGCTCACGAACCTGGTCCAGAACGGGCTGGAGGCGGCGGGCGCGGTCCGGCGCGACCCGCGCGTCTCGGTGACGATCGGCCCGCTGCCGAACGATCGCGTGCGGATCGTGGTGCGCGACAACGGGCCGGGGGTGGCCGAGGACATGGTGCCGCGCCTGTTCGAGCCGTACGCGACGAGCAAGGAGAAGGGGACGGGGCTCGGGCTCGCGATCGCGCAGCGGATCGTGTTCGAGCACGGGGGGGAGATCGGCTACCGCAAGGCCCAGAAGGGGGGCGCGGTCTTCGAGATCTGGCTGCCGGTCGGGGGGCCGCCGCTCCTGGAGAAGCCGCCGGGGGACACCACGGTGCGGCCGAGGGCGCCGGACGTGCCGTGACAGGGGCGCCGCCCGCGGGCGCGCGCCCCTGTCACGCGGCGCTCTGACTAGAGCGGCTGGCTATCGTACTCGCAGGCCGAGCTGCAGCCGTCGCCGCTCCTGTTGTTCCCGTCGTCGCACTCTTCGTAGGCGCTCTGGCGGATGCCGTCGCCGCAGTGCGGCCCGTACTTGCACCCCGGCGCGCACTTGCCGTAGCCGCCGGTGTTGTTGCCGTCGTCGCACTGCTCGGGGCCGTTGACGACGCCGTCGCCGCAGCGCGGCCCGTACTTGCACTGCGGGCCGCACTCGCCGTAGCCGCCGTCGTTCTTGCCGTCGTCGCACTGCTCGCCGAGGTGGGCCTGCACCACGGAGTCGCCGCACTGGGCGCCGAGGCGGCAGTTGTCGCTGCAGCCGGTCGCCTCGTTCGGGGGATCGCACTGCTCGCCCCACTCCTCGTCGACGTGGCTGTCGCCGCACTGGGCCGCCGGCGTGCAGTCGGGGAAGCAGCTGCCGTAGAAGCCGTCGTTCACGCCGTCATCGCAGGCCTCGGCGCCGTTGATGACCGCGTCGCCGCAGTACGGACCGTAGGTGCAGGAGGCGTTGCACCCGTTGTACGCGCCGGTGTTCATCCCCTCGCCGAGGTCGCAGTCCTCCTCGTCGGGCTGCACCACGCCGTCGCCGCACCGCGGGCCGTAGAGGCACATCGGGGCGCACTCGCCGTAGCCGCCGTCGTTGCGGCCGTCGTCGCACTCCTCGCCGTAGTTCGACTGCACCACCGCGTCGCCGCAATGCACGCCGAGCTGGCAGCCCACGCAGTTCGCGTCGGTGGGGTCGTCGCACTGCTCGCCCCACTCCTCGTCGACGCGGCCGTCGCCGCACTGCGGGGCGCGCGTGCAGTTCGGGTTGCAGGTGCCGTAGAAGCCGTCGTTCTTGCCGTCGTCGCACTGCTCGGGGCCGTTGACCTCGCCGTCGCCGCACGACGGCCCGATCTCGCACGAGGTCGTGCAGCCGCCGTAGCCGTTCGCCGTGTTGCCGGAGCCGAGATCGCACGCCTCGTAGGGCGCGTTGACCAGGCCGTCGCCGCAGCGGGGCGGGGCCACGCACCCCGGGGCGCAGGCGCCCGAGGAGTTGGCGTAGGTGCTGTTGTTGACCCCGTTGTCGCAGGCCTCGGGGCCGTTCTTCACGCCGTCGCCGCAGTAGGGGCCGAGCTGGCAGTTGTTGCACTGGCCGTAGCCGGTCCCGTTCGCGCGGCCGTCGTCGCACTCCTCGCCCGGCGTGACGACCGGCGGCTCGACCCCGCACTGCGGCGTGCACACCGACGTTCCGGCGCTGAAGCCCGCCAGCGTGAGCTGGTAGTTCGATCCGGTGACGTGGCGCTCGGCCTGGAACACCGCGATCTCGTAGACCTTCCCGTGCTCGAGGTTGAGGTCGACGGGGTAGGCCGCGCGGTTCGGGCAGCCGGAAGAGGTGGGGCAGGGGGTCACCTGGGCGTCGCCGTTGTCGAGGATGGTCACGCTCTCCTGGGCTTGCCCGTGGATGCCGCCGATGTCCGCGGTCAGCGTGTTCTTGATGAACACCCAGACGTCGTCGTCACCGTAGAAGGTGAGCACGGGGTTGTTGCTCGCGTTGCCGTCCGAGCGGTGCTGGAACCAGTAGCGGACCTCGCTCGTGAAGTAGAAGTTGTGCCCGTTGTCCTGCGCCCGCTCCAGCCCGGCGGCGACGAGGCTGTCGAGCGCGGGATCGGCGCCGGGCGGGTCGAGGTCCAACGGCCAGAACGGGTTCCGCTGGTACACGTACCTGCCGCTGCCGGCGCCCATCTCGGTCAGCTGGATGGTCGTGACGAGCGTCCTGTTGAAGATCGGGTTGTCCCGGTACCACCACTGGAAGTTCTCCTGCCCCGTGGTCCAGCCGTTGCTGCTGGCCGGCTCGAAGTAGCCGTTACCGTGGGCGTTCACGGGCTTGCCGTCGGCGTCGAGCGTCGACTCGACGGTGCCGTCGGTCTGCAAGGTGGTACCGCTGGGCGTGATCTCGAAGTCGAAGTGCCCGATGAGGCGGTCCGTCAGGCGGGCGTCGCACTGGGAATTGCTCGCGCTGGTCTCCCTCGGGCACCAGCCGATGAAGTCGCGGAGGACCATCGGCAGCCGCATCTCTGTGGGCGCCACGGTGCAGACGTAGCCCGGCTCGATCCGGCACGTGGCGGAGCAGCCGTCGCCGCTCTCGGTGTTGCCGTCGTCGCACTGCTCGGTGGCGTCGCCGGGCAGGAGGATGCCGTCGCCGCAGATCGAGAGGCACGCGCCGGCCCTGCAGTCGGGCTCGCGCTTGCAGTCCGGCGTGCAGCCGTCGCGCCAGTTGCCGTTGCCGTCGTCGCAGACCTCGGTGCCCTCGCGGACGCCGTCGCCGCACACGGAGCGGCCCCTGCAGTCCTGGGGCTCGCGATCGTCGCACACCCGGCCGGGCTCGATCCGGCACCGATCGTCGCAGCCGTCGCCGGAGACGAGATCGCCGTCGTCGCACTGCTCGGCGCCGACCTTGATCCCGTCGCCGCAGACCGTCTTGCAGGGGAACCCGACGCGCGAGCAGTCCCACCCCCTCTCGATGGTCCGGCAATCGGCGCTGCAGCCGTCGCCGCTGGCCGGCGTGCCGTCGCCGTCGTCGCACACCTCGTCGCCGCCGATCACGCCGTCGCCGCACACCGGGGGCGGGGGCGGCGTGCAGGCGCCGCCGGCCGGCGGGCACGTCCAGCCGAGCTCGATCTTGCACTGCGCGGTGCAGCCGTCGCCGCCCGCGGGCGACGCGCCGCCGCCGTCGTCGCACTGCTCGCCGACCTGCACCACCCCGTCGCCGCAGAAGGTCCTCACGGTGCAGGGCTGGCCCGGCCTGCAGACCCAGCCCTCCTCGAGGCGGCAGTCCGCGGTGCAGCCGTCGCCGCTCTCCGGCACCGCCTCGCCGTCGTCGCACTGCTCCGCGCCGTTCACGCGGCCGTCGCCGCACCGGTAGAGCAGGATGCACGGCTCGCCCGGCTCCGGGCACACGTAGTTCGGGTCCCGCACCTGGCAGTCGGCGCTGCAGCCGTCGCCGCCTTCGGCGTTGCCGTCGTCGCAGAGCTCTCCCGGCTGCACCTCGCCGTCGCCGCACTCGATCAGCCGCTCGCAGGGCGATCCGGGCGTCGGGCAGTAGTAATAAGGCTCCTGCCGGCACAGGCTCGAGCAGCCGTCGCCGCTCGTGGCGTTGCCGTCGTCGCACCCCTCGCCGGTCTCCTTGTCGCCGTTGCCGCAGACCGGCAGCGGCGTGCACGGCTGACCGGGCCGGCTGCACTGATATCCCGGCTCGCGCTTGCACTCGGCGTCGCAGCCGTCGCCGGACGCGGGCGGATCGTCGCCGTCCTCGCACTCCTCGGAGCCGTTCACGCGGCCGTCGCCGCAGTCGTAGAGCAGGATGCACGGCTCGCCCGGCCTCGGGCACACGTACGAGGAGTCGACGTAGAGGCAATCGGCGCTGCAGCCGTCGCCGTCCGCGGTGTTGCCGTCGTCGCAGAACTCGCCGGGGTGGAGGATGCCGTCGCCGCACGCGATGGTCAGCCGGCAGGGCTGGCCGGGCGTCGTGCACTCCCAGTAGGGCTCGACCTGGCACTGCCCCGAACAGCCGTCGCCGGGCAGGGTATTGCCGTCGTCGCAGGTCTCGGCCTCCTGGTTCTTCGCCCCGTCGCCGCACGCGGGATCGGGCGGCAGGAAGCACTCGGGCGGCGGCTCATCGACGTCGCACGGATCCGGCTCGCCCGCGCCGCTGCCGCCGAGGCCAGGGCCGCTGCCGACCGTGAACTCCGGCTCGCCGCCGGCGCCGCCGGAGCCGGGCCCGCCGGTGCCGGAGCCCGCGCCGCTCCCGGAGCCCGTGGCGTCGCCCGGGGACGAGACGTCCCCGCCGCAACCCGCCGTGATTTGAAGCAATCCCAACGCCAAAGCCAGATAAGAGGTTCTCAAGCCCACAGCCACCTCGATAACGCACGTTGCGCTCAGCAGAGGCCAACGGCGCTAGGATGCACCATATCGTAAACGCGCCTCACACCTCTAGCGGTAAATCACACCTCGTTGTTTTCGACGCTTCGCCGCTTCGACGCTTCGACGCTTCGACGTTTCGCCGTGCCCGAGCGGCTGTGCTCGGCGCGCCTCGCTGCCCTCGGCCTTTCCTGGTCGTCGGGATCGTCGTGCGTGCGTGCGTGCGTGCGTGCGTGCGTCCTACCCGCGTAGGCCGGGAGCCGCACGAAGGGATGACGCGCCTGACGCGACGCAGGGTGCTGGCGGGGGTTGGCGGATAGCTGATGAGGCGAGCGCGGCAGGGCTTCGCGCTTGACGGCGCCGGCGTTCCAGCGCGCCCACGCGCGGCGCGGCGTTCGCGCCACAGTGACGCGAGCGGCGGGGGGAGCTTGAGACAAATCGCCGCGGCGGAGTCGGCCGTGGGCCTCGGCGTTCCGGCTCGCTCCGGAGCGGAGGGACATGCATACGCCGCCACCTCGCGCGGCTGGCCACCTCAGCCGTGTTCCGCGCCGGCGGCCGGGCGCGGCGCGCGAGGGCACGGGAGATGAATACCGCGCCGGCATGCGCGCACGCTGGGTCGTTCCTCTCGCCATGATCACCGCGCTTCCGCTCGGCTGCCTGGATCGGGCGGAGCGCCGGGTCGAGCAGATCGCCGAGGCGACCCCGCCGCCGGCTCCGGGGCCGCTCGACGTGCCGCCCTCTGCCCGCGAGGCGGTCTCGCTCCAGGAGGGCTTCGCGCCGATCGTGTCGCGCGTGAGCGCCGCGGTCGTGAACGTCTCCTCGGTGCGGTTCGTGCGCCCGCCGGCGCCCGAGCGCGTCCCGTTCTTCTCGAACCCGTTCTTCCATGAGTTCTTCGGGATGGGCGGCGACGGGCGCGACGGGCGCGACGACAGGGGCGGCCAGGAGGGCCAGGCGCCGGGCCCGCTCGTGCAGCGCGAGCAGAGCCTCGGATCGGGCGTGATCGTGTCGCGCGAGGGCCACGTGATCACCAACGCGCACGTGGTCCAGGGCGCCAATCAGGTGCGCGTCGCCGTGCCGGGGCGGCAGGAGATGAAGGCGACGGTCGTCGGCGTGGACGCGAAGACCGACGTCGCGGTGCTGAAGCTCGAGGGGGGCGAGTTCGCGTTCGCGCCCTTCGGCGACTCGGACGCGGTGCGCGTGGGCGACTTCGCGCTCGCGATCGGCAACCCGTTCGGCATCGGCCAGACCGTCACCCAGGGGATCATCAGCGCCGTCGGCCGCGGCAACATGGGGATCGTCGACTACGAGGACTTCCTCCAGACCGACGCGGCCATCAACCCGGGCAACTCGGGGGGCGCGCTCATCAACATGGCGGGTGAGCTCATCGGGATCAACACGGCCATCCTCGCGCGCGGCGCGCAGGGCAACCAGGGCATCGGGTTCGCCGTGCCCTCGAAGCTCGCGCGCGCGGTGATGGACCAGATCGTGGAGCACGGCCGCGTGATCCGCGGCGCGCTCGGCGTCGCGATCCAGGACGTCTCGCCCGGGCTCGCCGAGGCGCTCGGGCTGCCCCCGGACACGCGCGGCGCGGTGGTCAGCGACGTGTCCGCGGGGAGCGCCGCCGACAAGGCCGGCCTCCGGCGCGGCGACGTGATCGTCGCGCTGCGCGGGGAGCACCTCGCCGACGGCCGCGACCTGCGGATGCGCATCGCCGAGACGAAGCCGGGCACCCGGGTCGAGCTGCGCGTGCTCCGCGACGGCCGGAGCCTGGAGCTCGCCGCGACCCTCGACGAGCTGCCGGAGCCGAAGGCGGAGGCGCCCACGCCCGCGCCGACGCCGACGGGCGCGCTGGGCATCGAGATCGCCGCGCTCTCGGACGACCTGCGGCGGCGGTTCGAGATCCCCGGCGACGTGAAGGGCGCGCTCGTCGTGGGGCTCAGCCCGGGCAGCCCGGCCGCGCGGGCGGGGCTCGGCCCGGGGGACGTCATCCTGGAGGTGAACCGGAAGCCGCTGACGGGCCCCGAGCAGCTGAAGCAGGAGGTCGACGCCACGGACAAGCGGCCGGTGCTGCTCCTGGCGTGGCGGGAAGGGCGGACGCGGTTCGTGCTCGTGGAGCGGTGAGCCCGGGCGGCGCGCCCCGCGCCGGCCCGCCGCCGGCGCCGGTCACTCGGCGATCACCATGATCTCGGTCGCCTTGATGAGCGCCTGCACCTCCTTGCCGACCGAGAGCCCGAGCTCCTTCACCGCGTCGCTCGTGATCACCGCGACGAGCTCCGTGCCGCCCGGCCCCTCCATCACCACCTTGGCCATCACGTCGCCGACCACGATCTCCGTGATCTTCCCGGGAATCTTGTTCCTGCCGCTGATCTGCATCCCCACCCTCACCCGGAGGATCGTAGTGCCGAGCGGTCCGATCGTCCCCGCGTGGGTCGCCGAGAGTCTCACAGCCACGAGGAGTAACTTAGTGTGGCTAACTGATTGTTCCGCGCGGGCGCCGAGAGCCCGTAGGCGCCGCGACCGTTCAGGCCGGGAGCGGTTGGCCGCCGGCCCTGCCCGGCCGGCGCCGCGCGACCTCGATCCCGGAGATGCAGACGGCCAGCCACATGCTGCCCGCGGCGAACCCCGCGAGCACGTCGCTCAGGTAGTGCACGCCGAGGTACATCCGGCTGAAGCCCATCGCCACCGTCCAGCTGAGCGCGAACGCGACGAGCGCGAGGCGAGCGCGGAGCGTCCGGAGGAACAGGAGACCGAGGTACGAGAGCATGCCGAACGTGACAAACGTGCCCATCGAGTGTCCGCTCGGGAAGCTCCACCCCGCGGCGACCGCGAGCGGCTCGTCGAACAGCGGCCGCGGCCGCGCGAACAGGGCCTTGAGGGCCTGGTTGAGGAGCCCGCCCCCGGCGAGCGCGATCAGCCAGCCGACCGCGAGGACGCGCTGCCGCCGGCTCAGCAGCAGCGCGGCCACGACGAGGGCCAGCACCGTGAGCGCCCAGCCGCTGCCGAGGTGGGTGAAGGCGCCGAGCGCCGTCACGCCGGCGCTGCTCGACGACGCATGGAGGGCGCGCGCGAGCGCGAGATCGACCTGAACGATCCACGCGTTACCGCTCACGGACTGCGCGATCGCGACGAACACGAGCGCGGCCAGGGTGAGCGCGAGGCCGAGGCCGAGGTGGATGACGAGGTACTCGGACGCGGAGAGATCGCGGAGCACCCGCGCGATCGCGGGGAACCGGGCGGAGAGCCGCTGCGTGATCGGGTGCTCGGCGGCCGCGCGGTAAGCCCCCGCGGCCCGCCCCCACAGCGCGCGGGCGTGGCGCTCGGAGAGGCGCGCGACCGCGACCAGCCCGAGGAGGGCCCCCACGGTCCCGGCCAAGAGCAACGCGAGCAGCAGAACGGGCCGCGCGCCGACCGCCGAGGCGAGCTGATCCGCGCGGACATCCAGCGCTTCCATGGCCGGAGCTCTAGCACGCGGGCTGCCCGGTCCGGCGCGACCGCGCCTCGCCGGCGCGCGGCGCCCCGGCGAGCGCGGGAGGAGCGCACGGCCTGCGCTCGGCCTGCGTTCGCCGCAGGCCGCCGGGGCGACGCCGGCGCCCGCGCGGCGGGTCGCGCTCACGGGGTGAGCGACACGATGGCTGCGGGCGCCGAGAGATCGCTCACGTCGGCGACGCGGATCTCGTCGTCGGACACGGAGTAGACGTAATCCTCCATGAAGACGCTCCGCTTCACCTGCGAGCTGCCGCGGGTCCACCAGTTCCCGCAGCTGGTGTACGGGTCGGCGCTCGCGTCGGGCAGCGGGTGGGCGACGCCGCCCATGGAGGTGAAACCCTCGCCGACGTCCACCTTGTAGACGAGCAGCCCGCTGAACGTCATCGTGTCGGCGTACTCTCCGCCGTCGCCGCCCTCGCAGATCACCATGGGGATCCCGAGGAGCCCCCGCTGGGCGAAGTAGTTGAACGCGAGGTGGTTGGTCGCCGCGTCGCTCGTGGAGCCGCGCGTCCCGATCTCCACCTTGTGCATGAGCTTCGGCGCGTCGAGGTTCGTGACGTCGAAGATCTGGAGCATGATCCCCTGGAACCAGGCGAATTCCCCCTGATCGTCGGCGTCGTAGCCGATGCTCATGACGTGCCCCTCGTCGATCATGTGCATGTACGTCGAGAACCCGGGGATCTTCAGCTCGCCGCGCACCCTCGGTGCCTCGGGATCCGAGAAATCGAGCGTGAAGAGCGGGTCGGTCTTCTTGAAGGTCACCACGAACCCGACGTCGCCGTAGAAGCGCGCGGACCGGATGTCCTCGCCGGGAGCGAGGTTGTCCACCATGCCCTTGACCACGAGCTCGCCGCCCTCCAGCTTCAGCGACGCGACCGTGTTGTGCGTGTCCGGGTCGGGGAGGTGGCCTGTCGTGGTCGCGACGCGGAGATAGCCTTTGTGCTCGCTCAGGGCGAACTGGTTGAGCACGCGCCCCTTCACGACGCCGCTCCCCAGGTAGGCGCTCGGCAGCGCGCGCTCGCTCAGGGCGAACTTGTGGATCGTCGTCGCGTCGGGCGTCGTCCCCCCGTCCTCGTAGAACCAGCCGTACGTGCTCCCGAACTGGTGCCGGCTCGCCACGTAGAGCGACGCTGCGGTCGCGTAGACGGCGCCGGGCCTGCCCACGATCGTGGCCTGGCCGATCGCCTCGCCGCCGAGCTCGGTCGAGACGACCGAGAGGAAGCTCTGCCCGTCGCCGGTGTTCGACAGATAGAAGCCCTCGCAGCCCGCGAACGGTTCGGCGCTCGTCGCGATCGCCTCGCCGTCCCGGTACACCGTCTCCTCGACGGTGGGCAGATCGACCTCGATCGGGGCCGCGTCGATGACCTCGAGGTTCTTTTGCGCGATCTCGTCGAACGCGCTGTTCACGGCAGCCACGTTCAGCGGGGTCGGCCCCTCCTCGGCCATGGCGCAGAGGTCGAGCCCCTCCGGCGAGAGCGCGAGCCCCTCCACCGTCGGTCCGGGGGAGTACACGACCGTGTGCACCGCGCTCCCGATGCGCCGGGCATTGATGAACGACCCGGAGAACTTCAATGTCCGCACGACGGTGGGCGCCGTGAGATCGCTGATGTCGAGCTCGGTGACGAGGAGCGGCGTGCCGTCGCCCGTGAAATCGCAGTCGTATCCATAGGTGCAGTCCGCGGTCTCGCGGTACTCGGCGGGCTCGTTGGGCGCCGGGGGCGCCGACGAATACACGAGGGCGCGATTCTCGTGGACGAAGAGCTTCTTCGGCTCGCCCTCGATCGGGACCGCCGCGATCCGGTGCGTGTCGGCGGCGGGCCACGCGTCGAAGATCTGGAGTTGTCCGTGGGCGAGGAGGTAGACGTGCTCGCCGTCGTTCTTGATGAAGTCCGCCTCGTCGACGTCCGCCTCCTGCGTGTTCGTCGTCGAGTGCTCCGTGGCGGCCCCGTCGTCTTCCGCGGGCGGGGACGGGAGGTCGTGCGGAACCGGGTCCCCCGCCCCGGTCGAGGTGCCGTCGGCGGAGCCGCCGCCGCCGGCGCCCCACCAGAAACACCCGGCCTCGAGCTCCTCCAGGGCGAGCTTCCGCCTCGATTCGATCGTATCGAGCATGTCCTGCTTCAGCCGCTCGCGCAGCATCCCCTCGACCTCCTCGCAGCTCGCCGCGAGCGTGAGGGCGCTCTGCGCGACGGTCGTCTGCGGGGGCTTGCCCGGTTCGCTCGATCCGATCGAGCAGGCGGTGAAGCCGGCGCCGAGCGCGAGCAGCGGAACGAGCATGGTTGTCCTGGAGAACGAGCGCATGAAAAGCCTCCCTGTCAGTCCGTCTCAGAAGCGATGGACGGCAGACAGGCATGCGACGTGCCGGCCACATTATGAGCGGTTGTGAAGGGTTGGCATCACCCGGCTGGCACACCCCCGTCGGCTCCAGCTGGCGCACGGCGGCACAGGTGCTTTCGAGGCTCACCGGTGTGCGCCGCTGGCGGCGCGCCGGGCTGGAGGGCTGAACGCCTCGCCGCCTCACGTGCCGTTTTCGTGCTGACGAGGCTCGGGCTGAGAAGGGTGATGTATCCCGGACAGAGCGCCGCGGCGAACGCTCCTTGAAGGCGTGGGGCTCGCGCCCCGGGCTGCCTCAACCTGGGTCGGGTCCGTCTCCCTAGACGACCGGTCTACTAGCTGCTACGGTGGGGCGTCATGAACGGGACTGCCGCCGCCATCGACGTCCGCCGGCACATCCTCGACGTGGCCCAGCCGCTGCTGCTCCGTAAGGGCTTCACCGCCGTCGGCCTGGCCGAGGTGCTGACGGCGGCGCAGGTGCCGAAAGGCTCGTTCTATCACTACTTCGGTTCCAAGGAGGCCTTCGGCGAGGCGGTGCTCGAGGCCTATTTCGCCGGCTACCTCGCGCGGATGGACGCGCTCCTGGCGCAGCCGGGCACGGCCGCGCAGCGGCTGGTCGCCTACTTCCACGACTGGCTCGACTCGCAGACCGGCGAGGAGGCGCAGAGCCGTTGTCTCGTGGTCAAGCTCGGCGCGGAGGTCTCCGATCTGTCCCAGAGCATGCGCGCGGCGCTGGAGCGCGGCACCCGCGGCATCATCCAACGCCTGGCGCGCTGCATCGAGGCGGGCAGAGCGGACGGCTCGCTGGCGACCGCGCCGGACGCGCACGCGGTCGCGGTCGCGCTCTACCAGAGCTGGCTCGGCGCCAGTCTGCTGGCCAAGATCGCCCGCGACCGCGCGCCGCTGGACACGGCCATGGCCGGCACGCGGCAGCTCTTGGGTCTGGCGCAGACGGCCTGAGGCGGGAGAGGAGCATGCACCCCCGCCTTTCGTCACGCCCGCCTTCTAGACGACCGGTCTACTCGAAGGTCCACGCCGCGCTCGCCTCGCCCGTGCCGGCGCGCCGGAGCGAGCGAGCAGAACGTTGTTCCACCCCACGTCAACCACACCTCACCCCCGGAGTAGCCCATGCCTCGAAGCGATAGCGTCAACCGCCGTGTCCTCCTCGCCGCGCGTCCGCGCGGCCTGCCGACGCCGCAGGATTTCCGGCTCGAGGAGGTCGCCGTCCCGACGCCGGGCGAAGGACAGGTGCTGTTGCGCACCCTGTACCTCTCGCTCGATCCGTACATGCGTCAGGTGATGGACGAAACCCGACCTGTCTATGCCCCGTCGGTGCGGCTGGGCGACCCCATGGTGGGCGGCACGGTCAACCGCGTCATCGCCTCCAAGCATCCGCAGTTCCGCGACGGCGACCTGGTGCTCGGCAACGCCGGCTGGCAGGACTACGCGCTCTCGGACGGTCAGGATCTGATGCAGCTCGGCGAGCTGGCGCAGCCGTCGCTGGCGCTGGGCGTGCTCGGCATGCCCGGGTTCACCGCCTACGTCGGCCTGCTCGACATCGGCCGGCCCGCGCCGGGCGAGACCGTGGTCGTGGCCGCGGCCACCGGCGCGGTCGGCGCGGTGGTCGGGCAGATCGCCAAGCTGAAGGGCGCGCGCGTGGTCGGCATCGCCGGCGGCGCCGACAAGCGCCGCTACGCCGTCGAGGAGCTCGGCTTCGATGTGTGCCTCGACCGCCGCGATCCGCAGCTCGCCGAGCGCCTCGCTGTCGCCTGCCCGGACGGCATCGACGTCTATTTCGAGAACGTCGGTGGCGCGGTGTTCGACGCGGTGCTGCCGCGGCTCAACGTCGGCGCGCGCGTGCCGGTGGTCGGGCTGATCGCGCATTACAACGAGGAGACGCCGCCGCCCGGCCCGAACCGGCTGCCGCTGCTGATGACGGCCGTGCTGCAGAAGCGCATCCGCATGCAGGGCCTGGTCATCCTCGATCACTATGCCGACCGCTTCGAGGCCTTCCGCCGCGACATGGGCGAGTGGGTCGCCGACGGCCGGGTGAAGCTGCGCGAGGACCTCGTCGACGGGCTGGAGAACGCGCCGGAGGCGTTCATCGGCCTGCTCGAGGGGCGCAACTTCGGCAAGCTCGTGGTGCGCGTCGCGGCCGGCTGACGCGCCGCCGCCGGCGAGCGCGGCGAGGTCGGCTCTCCGCGGCGACGCTGATTCGGTCCGCCAGCTCTGCCGTGCACGGCGCCATCCGCAGCGCGGGCGCGCTATGCTGGCGGCCTCGCGCGACCGACGTCGGCGCGCCGGGGAAGCCGGAGAGGGACGAGAGAGGGAGCGATGGAGAAGCTGGTCCTCGAGCCGTACGCTGCGCAGGCCGCCCGCTGGCCCGCCGCGGGGCGCCACATCCTCGCGCAGTTCGACGCCGAGACCATCGTGGTCTACCAGGCGTACCGGCCCTCGATCGCCCGCCACGCGGCGCTGCACCAGCGCCTCGGAGGCCCGGAGTTCAGCTTCGGCCGCATGAGCTGGATCAAGCCGAACTTCCTCTGGATGATGTACCGCTCGGGCTGGGGCACGAAGCCCGACCAGGAGGCGGTGCTCGCCATCCGCCTGCGGCGCGCGGGGTTCGACGCGATCCTGGCGGCCGCGGTGCCGTCGAGCTTCGTCCCCGAGCTGCACCCGAGCCAGGAATCGTGGAATCGAGATCTGAAGCGCTCGGACGTGCGGCTCCAGTGGGATCCGGACCACCATCCCTCGGGCGCGCCGGTCGCGCGGAGGGCGATCCAGCTCGGCCTGCGCGGCGCGACGCTGCGGCGGTTCGCCGAGGAGTGGACGGTGGGCGTGGAGGACATCTCGGCGCTCGTGGCGGAGCAGCGAGAGGCGCTGAAGGGCCAGGGCGCCTCGGGGCTCGTGATCCCGCGGGAAGAGGTGTACTGGCCGGCGGAGGCGGAGGGGGCGACGCGGGTCGGGCTCGAGCGGTGGGCGGGCGGAGAGGAGCGAGGTCGATGAACGGCGGGAGGGCCGTCCGCGCGGCGGCAGGCCTCGGCGACGCATGAGCGACCGTCCGACCATCGTCGAAGTACCGCCGCGCTTTCGCGTGGTCACCGGTCCGTGGGACGCGGAGGCCGACGAGCGCACCATCGTCCTCGGCCCGAGCCACGCCTTCGGCGACGGCCGGCACGAGAGCACGCGGATGTGCCTTCAGGCGCTCGCGGCGTTCGCGCCGCGAGGCGGCTTCCGCCTCCTCGACGTCGGGAGCGGGACCGGCATCCTCTCGATCGCCGCCGCGAAGCTCCGCGGCGAGGCGATCGGGGTCGACATCGACGCCGCCGCGATCGCCATCTCTGCGGAGAACGCCCGGCGGAGCGCGGTGGAGGCGCGCGTGCGCTTCGCGACGACGTGGCCGGATGGAAGCTTCGACATCGTCGTGGCCAACATCCTTCGCGACGTGCTCACCGAGCTCGCCCCCCTCATCGCGGCCCGCCTGGCGCCGCTCGGCACGCTGATCCTCTCGGGCCTCGTGTCCACCGACGTCCCGGAGATCGTCGCGCGGTATGCGCCCCTCCTCGCCGGACGAAGGCCGGAGATCTTCGAGCGCGGCGCGTGGCGTACGCTCGTGTGGCGCCTGGCCGACCGGCGAGGGCCCTAGCTCCTTCCCCTCTCGCCTCGGCGCCCTGGCGGCCTTTCTGCTGTTCCGGGGCGACCTCCGCAGCCGCGCTAACGGTCGACGGCGTCCATGACGGCCTGCCACTCCGGCGAGAACGAACCGTCGGTGCGCTTGATCTCCGACCCTGTGTCCCACAGCACGGGGACGATGCCGCGAGACTGCGCCGCCTCCACCACCGACTGCATCCACAGCCTCCGCGACGCCGGCTCACGGGGGTACTTCTCGCCCAGCGTGACGGCGAACTCGCCGAGGATGATCGGGATGCTCCGCTCAGCGCTGAACGCGCCGAGCTTGTCGAACAAGCCCTTCAGCTCCGCCTTTTCGGCGTCCGTGCCCCACGTCGTCTTGGGCGAGCCCCAGGACTCCACCGTATCGAGGCCGCAGAAGGTGTAGGGCGTGTAATAGTGGATCGAGAGGAAGAGGCTACCCGTGCCGGCCGGATCGGTCGGCACCTTGAAATCGCTCACGCAGGTCCTGTCGATGTCCGTCACGAAGCCGGAGATGAGCAGGGCGCGGCTCGCGTTGTAGCCGCCCTGCTCGCGCACGGTGGTGACGAAGAGCTGGTTCATCTCGTTCAGGGCGGCGTAGTCCGGCGTCCCCCCGTCGTGAACGCCGTTGACCCAGTAGTTCCCCTCCTCGTTCATCCCCTCGAGGATCAGCTTGTGACCGACGTCGCTGAAGGCCGTGGCGATCTGGGTCCAGTAGGACGCGAACTTGGTCTTGACGTCGTCGGTGAGCTTGTACTTGTTGGCGTTGGCCTCGTTGAAGATCCAGCCCCCGTCCCAGTGGATGTTCACGATCGAGTACATGCCCGCCGCCTCGATCCAGCCCACCACCTCCTTGACCCGGGCCATCTTGGCGGCGTCGATCGCGCCGTTGACGGCGTAGGTGTCCCAGGCCACGGGCACGCGCACCGTCTTGATTCCATGGCTGGCCATGCCGTTGATGAACGCCTGCGTGATCAGCGGCTGGCCCCAGCCCGTCTCCCACTCGGTGGTGTTCTCCAGCGTGTTGCCGATGTTGGTCCCGATGCCCATGTCGGGGACCATGGCTGCGGCGTCCACCGGCGTCGCCGATCCGCCGCTCCCGCCGGAGCCCCCGGTTCCCCCCGCGCCTCCGCCGCCCGTGCCGGCGTCGCCAGCGCCCGCGCCGCCCGCGCCGCCCGTGCCGGCGCCGCCCGTGCCGGCGCCGCCCGTGCCGGCACCGCTCGTGTCCGTGCCTCCGCCGCTGCCGCCGGCGTTCCCGCTCGTGCTGCTCTCCGAGGAGCACCCCAGTGCAACGAGCATCAACAAGGGGGCAGTGAGATTGCGCCAGGACGTGGCCGCAGAGCAGCAGAGTTGCAAGCAGTTCATGAACGACATGGATACCGAAGTCCGCCGCGAAGTACAACCTCGCCCCTGGCAGCGCGGAGGTGCCGGGAGCTGGCGCTCCAGCCCCCTCCACGCGAGATCACTCCCAGTCCTTGCGCTGGGGATTCACCCAGGGCGAGGTGCACATGACGCAATCATCGCTGTAGAATAATGCTTCCCGCCGGTGTCGTTGTAGATCCAGTAACGGAGCCAGGCCACGATCGCAGGTCGCTGGACGCATGGAGTGCGCCCGGATATCGTCCCAGCCGAGCCCAACTGCTGCTCCTCCCCCTGCGCGCGCCTCGTCTGGAGCCATGGCGCGACCGTCAAGGTGAACGCGCATGAGGGCGCAGGGCCCGGTGCGCGTGAGGGCCTTTCAGGGCACGGCGAGAGGAGCTCCGCAGCGCGGAATGTGAACGTTAACATGGCCGGCGTCAATCACAAACTGGCGCGCGGCGGTCGCCCGCGGGCGCGAGGTCCGCGCCTGGCGAACGGATCTAGTGGCGCGGCATGACGCGCCCTCGAGCCTCCTGCTCGCGTCACCGACGCCAGCCACACCGACGCGATGCGGCGCAGGTCTGCCGTACCGGCGCGGCCGCAGGGGCGGGCGGCGAAGCTCGAGGTAAGCGGTTGGCAGGCGCCGAGGCAGGCGCAGAGGCCGGGCGCCTCGACGCGCGCGTCGACGCCGCGTGGCCCAGCGCTATACTCCCGCGCATTTCAAAGGAGATTGCTCGCCATGGAGTACCGGTCGCTAGGAACCAGCGGGCTCAAAGTCCCCGTGCTCTGCCTCGGCGCCATGACCTTCGGGGAGGCGGACGAGAAGTCGTTCATGCACAAGGTCGGCTGTGATGAAAAGACGTCGTTTGCGATCATGAGCCGAGCGCTCGAGCGGGGCGTGAGCTTCATCGACACCGCCGACGTCTACGGCCAAGACGGGCTGTCCGAGCGCATCGTGGGCGCGTGGATGGCGGAGGCCAAGAGCCGCGATCGCGTGGTGCTCGCCACCAAGTTCCGCTTCCGCATGGGCGAAGGGCCGAACTCCTCCGGCGCCTCCCGCTACCGCATCGTCCGTACGGTCGAAGACAGCCTGCGGCGCCTCAAGACCGATCGCATCGATCTCTACCAGATCCACATGCAAGACATCGAGACGCCGGAGGAGGAGACCCTCCGCGCGCTCGACGATCTCGTGAGGGCGGGCAAGGTCCTCTACCTCGGCGCGAGCAACTACGCGGCGTACCGCCTCACCGACAGCCAGTGGATCGCGAAGACCGAGCACCTCCATCGGTTCGTCGCGCTGCAGATGCAATACAGCCTGCTCGTGCGCGACCTCGAGCGCGAGCATATCCCGGTGTGCGAGCGGTTCGGCATCGGCGTCCTCCCGTGGTCGCCGCTCGCCGCCGGCTTCCTGTCCGGGAAATACGCGAAGGACCAGCCGCCGCCGCAAGGCGTTCGCCTCGAGAAGTGGAAGCAGCGCTTCGCCGATTACGACAACGACCGCGGCTGGCGGACGCTCGACGCGGTGAACGCGATCGCGAAGGAGAAGCAGACCACGCCGGCGGCCATCGCCCTCGCCTGGCTGCTCGCCAAGCCGACGGTCACGTCCGTCATCTTCGGCGCGCGCTCGCTCGAGCAGCTCGACGACAACCTCAAGGCCGCCGACATGAAGCTCTCGGCCGAAGAGGTGCAGAGGCTGGACGACGCGAGCGCGTTCGAGATCGGATATCCCTACAACTTCATCGGGAACGTCCAGAAGCGCTGGTGAGCGCGGCGAGGGCGCCTCACAGCTGCGACCAGAACTCGAGCTGGTGCGCGGCCTCGACGTCGACGCCGCGGATCCCGCCGTCCCCCGGGGCGAGCGATTGCACGTGCGGCGCGTCGCCCGCGCGGAACCCCGGCCAGGACGGCAGATCGGGGCGGTTCGGATCTCCCCCGCGCGCGAACTGGGACCAGTACGCGATCATCTGCTGCGATAGCCGCTGCTGCTCGGGCGCGAGCCCGGGTTCCTCCCCGACGAAATCGAGCAGGTACACGACGTCCGAGGCGTGATGCGCTCCGAGCGGGAAGCCCGGCGGCGCGGGGACGGCCGCGGGGGCGCCACGGTCGGCGAACTCGAAGGCGAACACCGGCGCGTGCGCCGCCAGCGCGCGATTCTGCTCCTGCGTGGCGCGCCACCAGACGCGGTCGGTGATCACCGCCGCCCACGCGAGGGCCGGCGATTCGTACGCCTCGAGGGGATAGCGCGCCTCGACCTGCCCGGCCGCCTCGCCGAACGCCTCGACGAGCAGCTCGCGATACCGCTCCGCCGTCACCGGCGCGCCCGCGAGCTCGTAGAACAGCGCGACGAACAGCCGGCCCTCGTCCTGCGTTGCGCCCGAGAGCACCGGCACGCGATGGAATCGCCCCGCCCGCAGCGCCTCCGCCGGGCTCTCGGGCAACACGTCGTCGCCGAACGCGGGCGCCACGAAGCGCGCCGTGTGCGGCAGGAGGTCGGCCACCGGCAGCGCGCGCATGCGCTCGATCGCGACCGCCGCCTCGCTCGCCGGCTCGACCCACCCCTGCTCGGCCGCGAGCGCCTCCCCCGTCGCCCGTAGCTCGGCGAGCGGCGACCAGAACGGCGGCAGCGCGGGCAGCTCCGGATAGAACGTGCCCGCCGGATAGTCCGCCAGCGCGAAGCCGCTCTGCAGCGCGACGCGATGGAATAGCCCGGCCGCCGCCGGCGAGGTGAGCTGCGCGCTCGCGGCGAAGGCGCCCCACGACTCGCCGAACAGGGTGACATTGCCCGGGTCGCCGCCGAACGCCGCGATATTGCGCTGCACCCATCGCAGCGCCGCCTGCTGATCCTGCAGACCGAACGTCCCCGAGCCGTCGAGGCCCGGATAACCGAGGAACCCGAAGATGCCGAGCCGGAAGTTGATCGTCACGACGACCACGTCGCCGCCGACCGCGAGCCGACGGGCGTCGAAGACGCTGCCGGCGCCCGTGGCCTCGCCGCCCCCGTGCAGCCACACCATCACCGGCAGGAGGCGCCCTGGAGCCAACGAACGCGGCGTGACGACATCCAGGAACAGGCAATCTTCGTCGTCGCTGCCGAGCGGGCTGTACGCCGTCGGTGTCTGAGGGCACGGGCTGCCCGGCCGCGTCGCGTCCCTCGGCTCGGTCCAGGGCGACACCGGCTGCGGGGCGCGCCAGCGCAGCGCGCCCACCGGCGGCGCGGCGTACGGTATCCCCTGAAACAGGCGATGATCGTCGCGCAATGCGCCCCTCACCGGCCCGGCGTCGACCCGCACCAGCGCCGACTCGACCGTCGTCGGCGCGCCGTCGGCGCCGCCGGCGCAATGGGTGGTCGCCAGCGCGCCAATCATCGCTGCTGTGCTCGTCGCTCGTCGGTGGGTCGTCACGGCTGCCTCCGATCGCGAGGTCCGAGAGCATGACACGCACGGCTGCGCGGCGCCGCCGTCCCCCCGCGCAGCGAGCGGGGACGCCGCGCGACGCGCCGCAGGTTGACGTCTCGCGTCGCCTGGATGTAATGGCACGCGATGCATCGCGCCCTCGCCACCGCTGCACTGCCGCTCCTCTTGCTCGCGTGCGCCACCGCCTCGCCGCCGCCCTCCGCGCCGGCGGCGCCCGCGCCCACGGCGCCCGCGCCGGCGGCGGCCGCGGCAGCGCCCGACGCGCGCGCGCAGCAGGCGCTCGGGGAGCAGCTCGTCGCCGCGTTCAACGATACCTGGAACCGACACGACATGGACGCGTTCGCCGCCCTGCACGCCGAGGACGCGGACTTCGTGAACATCTTCGGGATGTGGTGGCACGGGCGCGCGACCATCCGGGAAAACCACGCTGGCATTCACAAGACCGTCTTCCGGCAGAGCCGCCTCGAGAGCGTGCGCGTCGAGACGCGCTTCGTGGCGCCGGACGTCGCGGTGGTCCGGTGGGCATGGGTGCTGACAGGCGTCCTCACGCCCGACGGCAAACCCGCGCCCGACATGCAGGGCATCCTGGTCCACGTGGCGCGGCTCGAGGGGGACCGGCTCCAGTTCGTGACGACGCAGAACACGCAGGCGACCGCCGACGCTTTCCGCGCGGTGCGCGGCGCGGAGCCGCAGGGCAGACCAGCCCAATAGGGCCGCCTCCGCCGGCGCTCGACGAGCCGTCAGCTCGCCAGCGCCGCCTCGCCCCGCCGCGGCCCCTCCCCCGCCCCCGAGAGCGCCGCGCGGAAGCTCTGGATCGTCGCGTAGAGCCCCTGCCGGAGCGCCACCCGCGGCTCGAACCCCAGCGCCCGCCGGGCCAGATCGATCGCCGGCCGCCGCTTTCGCGGATCGTCCTCCGGCAGCGGGCGGAACACGATCCGGCTCGCGCTGCCCGTGAGCCGCACGATCTCCTGCGCCAGCTCGAGCACCGTCACCTCCACCGGATTCCCCAGATTGACAGGCCCCATCTCCACCGGGTGCTCCATGAGCCGCACACACCCCTCCACGAGATCGTCGACATAACAGAAGCTCCGCGTCTGCGCCCCGCTCCCGTAAATCGTCAGCTCCTCCCCCCGCAGCGCCTGGACGATGAAGTTGCTCACCGCGCGCCCGTCGTCGATCGCCATCCTCGGACCATACGTGTTGAAGATCCGCGCGATCCGCCCCGACGCCCGGCCCTGACGGTGGAAGTCCATCACCAGCGACTCCGCGCAGCGCTTGCCCTCGTCGTAACAGGCGCGCACCCCGATCGGGTTGACCCGGCCGAGGTAGCTCTCCGGCTGCGGGTGCACGTCCGGGTCGCCGTACACCTCGCTCGTCGACGCCTGGAGCAGCCGCGCGCCGTGCCGCTCGGCGCACTCGAGCGCGTGCAGCGTGCCCATCACGTTCGTGATCGTGGTGCGCACCGGGTCGCCTTGATAACGCGCAGGGCTCGCCGGCGACGCCAGGTTGTAGACCCGGTCGATCTCGTAGTCGAAGGGCAGCGTCACGTCGCGCTCGACCAGCCAGAAGCGGCTGCTCCGCATCAGGTGGGCCACGTTGGTCGGCGAGCCCGTCGAGAAGTCGTCGAGCGCGATGACCTCATGGCCATCCGCGAGGAGCCGCTCGCACAGGTGCGAGCCCACGAAGCCGGCGCCCCCCGTCACCAGGATGCGCATGCTCCTCCCCACCGCTCTCCCGTTCGCGTCCACCATCGGAACACCTCCGTTGTCGCAAGCCCGCCCCTCGCGGGGCGCCGAGACCACGCCCGCCCGCGCCGCGCCTCACGCGAGCGGGCTCCGGTGATGCGCGGGGTCGCAGCGGCGGACCCCGGACGCCGCGCCGCTCCGCTCGAGCTCGTCCTCCTCGTCGCCGGCGAGCCAGGGCGACGGCCGCAGGAGCAGCTCGTCGACGACGTCGAGGAGCGTGTCGACCCGGTGCGCGCACGTGTGGCGCGAGAGCACCGTCCGGCGCCCGTGCTCCGCCACGCCGCGCGCGAATCCGGGGTCCGCGAGGAGCGCGCGGAGGTGCTCCGTCATCTCCGCGCCGGTGCGCGCGACCAGGTAGTCGCGGCCGGGCGAGAAGAGGCGCTCGGCGTCGGTCCACGGCGCGCTCACGAGCGGGATCCCGCACGCGAGCGCCTCGAACGGCCGGATCGTGGGGATGCCGGGGAGCAGCGCGGCGTACGGCCGCCGCGGGACGTGCACCGTGACGCGGGCGCGCGCGTAGGCGTCGGGGACGAGGTGGTTGGGCAGCCAGCCGGCGTACTCGATGCCGGCGTCCGCGAGCGCCGCGAGCGCGTGGTCGGGGTAGCGCACCCCGTGCACGCGCGCGCGCAGCCCGAGCGCCCTCACCGGCTCGATCAGGAACTCGCGGAGCTCCGCCGTCCGCTCGCCGTCGCCGAAGTTGCCGATCCACACGAGGTCGCGCTCCTTCTCGACCCCCGGCAGCGGCCGGAACACGCGCGCGTCGGCGGCCTCGTGCCACACCACGGCGCGCCGCGCGACGCCGCGGCGCAGGTAGAGATCGCAAAGGCTCTTTCCGAAGCCGAGCACGCAGTCGTACCCCGAGAGATCGCGGCGCACGATCGCGGCCGGATCGGTGAGCAGGCGGTGGTGCGTGTCGTGGAAGAGCAGGCGGTAGCGATCGGTGCGCGCGCGGTGCTCGCCGAGGCGCCGCACGAGCTCGGGGTCGTTCCGCTCGTGGACGAGCACGACGTCGACGCCCGCGAGCGCGGCGTCGAGGTCCAGCGCCGCGGGCGCGTAGCGGCGCGGGCAGAGGCGCGGGTACACGGCGGCCGACTCCCACGGCGCGGCCGGGCCGCTTTCGGCCTCGAAGCGCTCGGCGCTCGCGGCGTCCTCCGGCTCGAAGGCGAGGACGTCGTGGCCGCGGGCGTCGAGCTCCGCCGCGATCCCGCGGAGGAAGTGCGCGTGCCCGTGGTCCCAGTCGGAGAGCAAGGAGTGACAGAAGAGGGCTATTCGCATGGTGTCCCGCAAGGCGTGGGCGTCGAGGGAGAGCAGGCCCGCGAGGCGGCCTCCGGCCGGGCCGCGAGCGCGACGGCGTAGACCTCGAGGTAGCGGCGGGCCATGGCGTGCGGGCTGAAGCGCACCGCGCGCCGGCGGGCGAGCGCGCCGAGCGCCTCACGGCGCGCGGCGTCCTGGATGAGCTGGTCGAGGGCGCCGAGGAGCGCGCTCGGGTCGTCCGCGGGGACGTAGACCGCGGCGTCGCGCCAGAGCTCGCGCAGGCTGGGCAGGTCGCCGAGCACGAGCGCGCAGCCGGAGAGGCCGGCCTCGAGGACCGACATGCCGAACGGCGCGTACCGCGCCGGGAAGGCGTAGATGGCGGCGCGGCCCATCCACCACGCGAGCTCGCCCTCGTTCATCCACCCGAGCGAGCAGAGGCTCTCCCCGGCGCGGCGGCCGACGCCGCCCGGGGCGACGTCGCTCCCGGCCACGAGCACGGGCCACGGGAGGCGCGGCGCGACCTTCTCGAGCGCCGCGAGGTTCTTGGCCTCGTCCCAGAGCCGGCCGGCCGCGAAGACGAACCGCTCCTTCGGGGCCGGCGCGAACCGCCGGCGGTCGCGCGCGTGCGGGACGACGTGCCCGCGCCCCAGGCCGAGCGCGCCGTACTCGCCCGCGAGGGCGCTCAGCATGGCCGCGCTCGGCGCGACCACCGCCTCGGCGGCGCGGAGCCCCTCCGCGACGCGCGCCCGGTAGACGTCGTGCCGGACCGGCGCCGGCCGCCGGTGGACGGCGCGCCACCACGACAGCACGCAGGCGTGCGCCACGACGACGCGCGGCGCCCGGAACGGCAGGGCGGCGTGGCAGTAGCCGTTCAGGTGGACGACGTCGGGGCGCGTCCGCTCCTCCAGGTCGAGCAGCCAGTCGCCCGCGGCCGCGACGTCGTCCCAGGGGTCGTCCATCCACTCGAGCCGGTAGGCGCTCTCGACGAGCTCGAGCCCCGGGATCGCGGCCGCGGCCGCGCGCGCCGCGGGCGCCAGCGGCCCGCCCATGACCGCGAGCGCCGTGGCCACGCCGGCGCGCGCGAGCCCGGCGGCGAGCTCGAGCGCGTAGGTCCACACGCCGCCCTGCGTGTCGGCCGTCATGAGCACCCGGCCGGGCCGCGGCGCCGCCGCGCCGGAGAGGTCGCCGTCACCACGCGCCATGCTCGAGCTCCGAGAGCGGCAGCGGCGGGCCGTCCTGCAGGTCGCTGAGCGCCCGGTGCTCGGCGATGTAATGGGCGTGCGCTCGCTCCCAGGCGCCGTCGTCGGGCGCGCCCCACCGCCGGGCGTACGCCGGAGAGCCGGGGTACGGGAACATCGGGACCGGCTCGTTCGCCCACACGCCGAGCCCGAGCAGGCGCTGCCGCCACGACGCCGCCTCGCCCGGGTCGTCGGCGTCCGCGTGGATCAGGCTCGCCTGGACGAACGGCACGCTCCGCCGGGCGTGGACGAGCAGCCCGGTCAGCTCCTCGACCGACGCGACGCGCCGCCTTCCGGGCGCGTCGCTCCCGTCCGCCGAGGCGCGCTCGATGCCGGCCTCGATCGAGACGCAGCCCGCGCGGCCGAGGAGGTCGAGCATCTCGCGCGACCAGGCGTCGATCCGGAGCTGGACGCCGAACACGACGTCGCGCGCGCAGAGCGCCTCGAGGAGCGCCCGGTCGGGCAGGAAGAGCTCGTCGATGAAGTAGACGTGGCGGACGCCCTGGGCGAGGAGCGCGTCGAGCTCGTCGAGCACGGTCGCGAGCGGTCGCCGCCGGGGCTTGTCGCGGAGGCGCGCCGCCGCGCAGGAGGCGCAGGGGTGGGGGCAGCCGCGCGAGGTCTCCATCTCGGCGCTCGGCCCGTCGGGCACGGCGTCGAAGCGGTGGTGGTGGTGGGCGTGGCGCGCGATCGTCGCGGCGTCCCATCGCAGGGGCGGCAGCGCCCTCATGCAGGCGGCGTAGGGGCCGCCCTGCACGTGATCGACGCCGTTCCTGCGGTAGGCGATCGACGGGATCTGCCAGAAGCGCGACTCGGTCGCGCCCGCGAGCAGGACGAGGATCTCCTCGCACTCGCCGAGGACCACGACGTCCACGCCGAGCTTGCGGAGCGCCGCGCGCGGCGTGGCGGAGCCGTGGGGCCCCACCGCGACGAGCAGGCCGCCGTGGCCCCGCAGCGCGGCGGCGGCCGCCATGGGCACGCGCAGCTCGGGCGGCGGGCAGCGCCAGAGGAGGTAGCTCGGCGCCGTGGTGATCACCGTCATGTCCGGGCGGAGCGCGGCGACCTCGGCGCGCACGACGCCGAGGTCGATCCCGCGCGCCTGCGCGTCGATGAGGGCGGCCTCGTGGCCGGCGCGCTCGAGCAGCGCCTTCGCGTACCCGAGCTCGAGCGGCAGGTGCGCCTCGCGGCAGCCGGCGTAGACGCTGCCCTCGAAGCGCCAGGGCGGGTTGACCAGCGCGACCTTCACGAGGCGACCCCCAGCCGCCGGTCCGCGCGGCTCAGCCGGACGGACGCGGGCACGTCCCCGTAGACGGCCCCGAGGCGCTCCTCGACCCCGAGGCGCCATTGATAGAGCGCGCGCAGCCCGTCGCGGAGCGCGACGCGCGGCGTCCAGCCGGTGAGCGCCTGGAACGCGCTGCAATCGGAGACGTAGTAGCGCTGATCGCCCGGCCTCCACGCGGCGAGCGAGACGACCGGGCGGCGGCCGTCGAGCTCGGCGATGAGATCGAGCAGCTCGACCGGGCTCACCGCCCTCTCCGGGCCGCCCCCGATGTTGAAGGCGCACCCCGAGGCGGGCTCGAGCTCGCGCCGCGCGAGCAGGAGGGCGTCGACGAGGTCCTCGATGAACAGCGCGTCGCGGACCTGCAGCCCGTCGCCGTAGAGGGTGATCGGGTCGCGGCGGATGGCGCGCGCGACGAAGTGGGCGATCCACCCCTGGTCCTCGTTGCCGAACTGCCGGGGGCCGTAGATGCAGCTCATCCGGAGCACCGCGGCGCGGAGGCCGAAGGTGCGGGCGTAGTCGAGGACGTACTGGTCGGCGGCGCCCTTGGAGCAGCCGTGGGGGCTCCGGAGATCGAGCGGCTGCGCCTCGGAGATGCCGTGCTCGCGCGCGCGCTCGCAGAGGGGCTGGTACCGGTCCTCGCGCCGCTCGAGCGGGAGGTGGGCCAGCGCGCCGTAGATCTTGTGGGTCGAGGCGAAGAGGAGCGGCGGCGGGCGATCGAGCCTCCGGAGCGCCTCGAGCACGTTGAGCGTGCCGCGCGCGTTCACCTCGAAATCGAGCGCCGGGTCCGCGACGCTGCGCGTGACGGCGACCTGCGCGGCGAGGTGGAAGACGAACGAGGCGCGCCGCACGGCGTCGCTCACGGCCTGCTCGTCGCGGACGTCGCACAGGAGGACCTCCACGCCGTCGGCGTGGCGCTCCCGGAGGAGATCGACGTTCCGCTCGACGAAGGCGCGCGAGAGGTTGTCGAGGACGAGGACCGGCTCCCCCTCGCGGAGGAGCCGATCGGCGAGGCTCGAGCCGATGAAGCCGGCCCCTCCGGTGATGAGGACGGGCGGCTTCACAGCGAGAGCCCCCTCGCCTCGAGCTCGGTGCGCGCCTGGGCGGCGCCGTCGCGCGCGATCTGCCCTTCGATCCAGCCGGCGAGCTCGAGGAGCCCGCGCTCGAACGGGACGGACGGCGCGAACCCGAGGACGCGCCGCGCCTCGCGGGTGTCGGCGAAGCAGTGCCGGACGTCGCCCACGCGGCACCGGCCGGTGATCTCGGGCTCGATCTCGCGCTTGCCGAGCGCCTTGCAGAGCGCCTCGGCGACGTCGAGGATGGAGCGCGGGCGGCCGGTGCCGATGTTGAGCGCCTTGCCGGCGGCGGCGTCCTCGGCGAGCGCCTTCGCGCAGGCCTCGGCGACGTCGCGCGCGCTCACGAAGTCGCGCTGCTGGAGCCCGTCCTCGAAGACGAGCGGAGGGCGGTTGTTGAGCAGGCGCGAGGCGAAGATGGCGATCACGCCCGTGTAAGGATTGGAGAGCGCCTGTCGCGGGCCGTACACGTTGGCGAGGCGGAGCGCGACGACGGGGATGCCGTAGGCGCGACCGGCGATGAAGCAGAGCCGCTCTTGATCGTACTTGGAGAGGGCGTAGACGGACTCGAGGGCGGGGATCTTGTCCTCGGGCGTCGGCACGGGGACGAGGGGCTCGCCGTCCGCGGCGCAGATCTCGAAGGCGCCGCGCTTCAGCTGCTCGACGGGCCGGCTGCGCGGGGCGACGAGCTCGCCGCTGGCCCGGCGGTAGAGGCCTTCTCCGTAGACGCTCATGCTGGAGGCGACGACGAGCCTCCGCACCGGCTGCTCGGCGAGGGCCTCGGCGAGCACGGCGGTGCCGACGGTGTTGACGGACGTGTACCGCTCGACGCGGTACATGCTCTGTCCGACGCCCACGGCGGCGGCGAGGTGGACGACCGCATCGACGCCGTGGAGGGCGCGCCTCACGGCGTCGCGGTCGCGGACGTCGCCGACCATGAGCTCGACGGCCGGGTCGAGGTGCGCGGGGCGGCGCCGGTCGGGGCCGTGGACCTGGGGTACGAGGCAGTCGAGGGCGCGGACGCGGTGGCCTGCGCGGAGCAGCTCGTCGGCGAGGTGGGAGCCGATGAATCCGGCGCCACCCGTGATCAGGACATGGTCAGGCATATCATGCTCCGTTCCGGTCTGGACGAGCAGCGGGCGGCGAGAGAGAGCACCTCGCGAGCGGGCGGCGCAGGACGGCGCGGCGGACAGAGCGTCCGCGCGCCGCGATCTCCCCCCGGCTCCGCGCCTCGCTGCGCTGGAGTCTCCGAGGGGACACCGATTAACATGCGGTCTCTGGGGTCGCAAACCGATCGGAGGTGCTTTGTCTCGAGAGGGAACTCGGGGCGGCGCGGGCCTTAGCGGGGGTCCGGAGGCGCCGGAGGGTACGCCGTCCCCCGTCTCTCGCCTCTCACTCGCCCTCCGTCTTCCGTCTCCCCTCTTCCCTCTTCCCTCTTCCGTCTTCCGTCTCCCCTCTTCCGTGCGCGTGCGCGTGCGCGAGTAGTGGCCAAATTTGAACATGAAGGCGGGAAGGCGGGAAGAAAAACTTAATGATCTTCCCGCCTTCATGTGGACTCTCTCTGGGCAAAGTTGACCACTACCCGTGCGCGATTCCCCCGGAATCGGCGCGCACGCGCACGCGCACGAAGGACGAGCACGGAAGAGGGAAGACGGGGGACGGGGGACGGGGGACGGGGGACGGGGGACGGGGGACGGGGGACGGGGGACGAGAGGCGGACGATGTCTGCATGAAGCCCGAGCGAAAACCGCTCTAGAACACCGATCGCCTGTTCGAGCGAGAAATAAACCGCCAAGGCACCAAGGACGCCAAGACATTGCCTTCTTCTTGGCGTCCTTGGCCCCTTGGCGGTTCGAAACTCTGCTCGCTTCAGGCGGGTCCAACCCGCTCCTCGCCCCACCGCCATCGCGCAACCGGCGATGAGCTCGGGTGAAGCGGAGCTGGAGCGCCCAGCGCGGGGCGTTCAGCCCGGACGGCCAGGGTCCGGCATTCCGAACATCGACGGGGACTGCGCTGGAGGAGAGCGGGCTTCGGGGTGTCCGGGGAGGGGCGGACGGGCCGCCGCCGAGGCTCAGCTTGCGGTCGGCTGGCCGGTCAGGCGCAGGTAGATGTACACGTAACCGAGGGCTGCGATCGGCCCGGCCACGAGCGTGCCGACGCAGCAGGCGAGCATGCCCGCCACCACGAGCGCGAAGACGAGCAGGCCATAGACGAAGATGCCGCCCTTGTGTCCGGTCGTGATTCGCCAGCTTTCCTTCATCGCGTCGACGGCGCCCAGGTTCTTATCGACGATGCACATGTTCGTCATGCTCAGGCCGAGCGCGAGGATGACGCCGGGGACGATCAGGAGGACCATGCCGATGCCGATGGCCAGAGAGGTCAAGATCTGGGCGCCCAGGATGGACATGAACCACCGCCCGCCGCCGAGGATGTCGTTGAACGCGTACGGCTGGCCGCGCGCCACCTTCAGGAGGAGATTGGACAGGCCTCCGGCGAAGTAGCTGCCCACCACGAAGCCGAAGAGCTGCATGAGGACCTGAATGGCCGATCCGGCGGCCGGCGCGTCGCTCGCGAGCGCCGCCTGGAGGCCGCCACCGATGAAGTTGGGGAAGCCCGCCGCGAGCCCGACGACGGCCACGGCGCCGATGATCACCGCGGGATCGCGCTTCACCCGCTCCCAGCCGAAGGACGCGGCATCTCCCGCCCCCCACGACGTCGGGCTGCCCATGCCAGGCGGCGCACCGTAAGGGCCGCCGCCCGGCGGCGGACCGTAGCCCCCACCGCCAGGAGGCGCACCAAACCCCCCGCCAGGCGGCTGACCCCAGCCGCCGCCACCAGGAGGCGGGCCCCAGCCGCCGCCGCCAGGCGGCGGGCCGTAGCCGCCGCCGCCGGGAGGCGGGCCGTAGCCGCCAGGAGGCCCGCCGCCAGGAGGCCCGCCGCCAGGAGGCGGGCCATAGCCGCCCCCCGGGGGCTGACCGTAGCTACCGCCCGGCGGCTGACCGTAATTGCCGCCCGGGGGCTGGCCATAGCTACCGCCCGGCTGCCCCGGCGGCTGGCCGTAACCGCCGCCCGGCTGCCCCGGCGGCTGACCGTAGCCGCCCCCCGGCTGCCCCGGCGGCTGACCGTACCCGCCCGGCTGCCCCGGCGGCTGGCCGTAACCACCCCCCGGCTGCCCCGGCGGCTGGCCGTAACCGCCGCCCGGCTGCCCCGGCGGCTGGCCGTAGCTGCCGCCAGGCTGGCCCGGCGGCTGACCGTAACCACCCCCCGGCTGCCCCGGCGGCTGGCCGTAGCTGCCGCCAGGCTGGCCCGGCGGCTGGCCGTAACCACCCCCCGGCTGCCCCGGCGGTGGGCCGTAACCGCCGCCGCCCGGTGGCTGACCGTAACCACCACCGCCCTGACCGCCCCCTGATCCCCCGCCCCAGCCACCTTGGCTCATCTTGTCTCCACCGGGTGTGAATCCCAACGATGTCCGACCCAACCACCCCCACTATACGTGGAGGGCGCCGGCACGGAACAACTAACTTCTCCCTACGCAGCCAGCGCGCCGTAGCCCCCCGCACCGCCGCGCAGGATCGACCGTCGAAAGCCTGCCGGCATTGCGAGCAGCGCCGTCACGACGGATTGCGCAGCGCGTTTCTCGATGGACGGCAATCGACCCATCGAGGTCCATTGCGGGACACGCGCGCGAAACGGAACAGCACGAGACGGAAGAGCACGAAACGGTGACGGATCACCTCGACAGCACGCCGCTCAGGCAAAGCCCTGCGACGCTGCTCGTGAACGAGGTCCCGTCCTCGCGCTTCACCTCGGCGGAGTTGCCCGTGAGCGGCGACAGAAACACCCCCTCGACGACCCCGGCCCCCTGCTTCGCCGTCACGAAGCGGCCAACGAGAGCCCCCGGCGACACCGCCTCGACCGGCGCCCCCGGCGCGATCGCCTGCTCCTCGGGCAGCTCCACGCGCCGGAACCCCCCGAACCGCACAACCGTACCGCCATCCGCTTTTGGCACAATTTTACCGATGCACTGCCCAACCGGGGTGCTGACGGCCGCGTAGCGCACGGTGGCGTCGATCGGCCGCCGCCGCGACTCGCCCACGAGGACGGCGGCGATGGCGAGGACGAACGCGGCGATCGGGACCACCACCGCGGTCGCCACGACCGCAGCGGCGGCGCCGGACGTCGCGCGGCCGAACGACGCGAGCTCGGCGCTCACGGCCTGCTCGAACGACCGCAAGATCACCACCTGCCGCGCGCGCACGCGCTCGAGGACCGCCGGCGCGATCAGGTTGTCGGCGGCGCAGAAGCCGCACCGCGCGATCGCGCCGTCGCCGCCGCCGAGCGGCGCGCCGCACACGTGGCACGCCGCCGGCTCGCCCGGGGCCGCCGGCGGGCGCGCGGCGCACGCCTCCTCGATCCGCCGCTGCCGCCGGCGCATGAGCGCGAGCACGGCCGCGCCCGTCCCGACCGTGCCCAGCCACGCCGCCACCACCATGCCGCCGGTGACCAGGTTCCCCTCGGTATCGGGGCTGACCCAGACCCCCAGCAGGATGATCGCGGCGAGCGCCGTGATCGGCACCGACGCGAGCGAGAACACCACGAGGAGCCGCGCGTGCCGCCGCGACGCCGCGACCAGCATCCGCCGCAGCGCGTCCGAGAGCTGGCGCCGGCGAGCGTCGGTCTGGAAGACGACGTGCGCCGCGGCGCGCAGGCCCTGCGCCGCCTCCGCGGGCGGCGGACCGCGGTAGTGGCACGCCGCGCACTCCATGAGATCCGGGCTGGCGAGCGATACCGGCGCAGGACGCCCGCAACGCGGGCAGTGCACGGCGAGCATCGCTCGATTCTACGCCAGCCGCGTCTCGGCGCGTCAAGGCGCCCCGCCGCGCGCCAGGCGCAGCGGCGCGGGAGCGCGCGGCCTCGACCACATCGTGGCCGCGGCCGCCCTCACCGCGCCCGCCGCGCCGCCTTGCGCGCGCGCTTCCCCGCCGGCGCGAGCTCGCGGAGCGCCGCCGACAGCGACGAGAACGTGGCCAGGACGCCGAGGTCGACGCCGACGAGGCTCATCGCGATCTCGGGACGCACGCCGACCAGGTAGACCCGCGCCCCGAGCAGCGCGGCCGCCCGGCTGGTCAACCCCAGCGTGTCGGCGACCTGCGCGTCCACGAACGGAACGCCCGTGAGGTCGAGCAGCACGCGAAACGCCCTGTGCCGGCTCACCCCCTCGGACACCTTCTCGAGCACCTGCCGGGCGCGGCCGGCGTCGATCATCCCGATCAGCGGCACGAGCAGCACGCCGGGCAGCAGCGGGATGAGCGGACAGCCCAGCTCGCGCACCGTCTCCGAGAGCGCGCGCTCGATCGCGTACGCCTTCTGCAGATCGGCGTGCTGCGCCGAGAGCGACTCCACAAGCGCGTCGCGCTCCAGCGCCGCGCCGAGCAGCGTCCCCCAGATCGCGACCGTGCCCTCGTCGCCGGCCATCGCGACGTGCGTCGGGCCGACGAGCACCAGGATCCCCCAGTCGCGCCGCGCGGAGCGGATGGGCAAGAGCAGCACCATGTACGTGCCGTCGGTGGCCGAGGGCGGCAGCATGTCCGCCGGCGGAAACGCCTCCACCGGGCAGCGGCTGCCGATCGGCGGGGTCGGGCTGCCGTCGCGGCTGTAGGCGCCGGCGACGACGAGGCCCGCGCGCGCCTCCGGGTCCTCCCACAAGGCAAGGCAGCCCCAGACCACCGTGGTCGTACCGAGCCACGCGAGCGACCGCGACGCCTGCTGGGTGCCGCCGAGCAGGGCGAAGCTCACGTCGTAATTGGTCCTCGCGAGCACCCCGAGCCTCTGGACGACCTGCGTCTCGGCCTCGAGCCGGGCCCGCGCGATCGCGAGGCGCGCGAGCTCCAGGTAGGCGTCCACCCGCCGCCTGGCCGCGGCGTCGAGGGGCGCGCCGCGCCGCTCGTGGCGCTGGCCCAGCAGGCGGATCGCCGCCAGCAAGGTCCCGAGATCGGGCGTGATGCCGACCGCCTGCCGACAGGCGGCTCCGAGCTCGGCCGCCGAGGGCAGCGCGGCGCCGTGGAGCGCCGCGAAGTAGCCGTCGATCACCGACGCGACCGCCGGCCAGACCTCGCTCGGCGGGGTGTCGGGCGGGAGCGGCCGGGGAAGGAGCAAGAGCTCGACCATCTGCCGCGCCAGGGCGCCGCGCGCGTCCTCCTCGGACGCCGCGTCCTCCCGGTCGAGGAAGTCCTCGACCGTGTGGCACCCGCACGAGCTCCGCACGACGAGCGTGTTGTCCGTGTGCACGCCCTCGGCCGGGAAGGCCTCGCCGGCGATCATCGACGCGATGAGCTCGCACGCGGCGCTCCCCATCATCTCGAACCGCTGGCGCACGGTGGTCAGCGGGGGATCGACGCCCTGCGCCTCCACCACATCGTCGAAGCCGACGATCGCGAGATCCTCGGGGATGCGGACGCCCGCCGCCTTCAGCGGGGGCATCATGCCGAGCGCGTTCTTGTCGGTGCCGAAGACCGCCGCCGTGCACCCGGGCAGCAGCGCGAGGAGCGCGGGCGCGGCGCCCTGGCCGCCGCTGTACCAGTTGTTGTCGCTCCGGACGACGAGATCGGGATCGAAGGGGATGCCCGCCTCGGCGAGCGTGTCCTTGTAGGCCGCGAAGCGCTCGCGCACGTCGTACGCGTCGAAGTAGCCGACGAACGCGATGCGCCTGTGCCCGTGCTCGATCAGGTGGCGCACCGCGCTCCGCATGCCGCCGCGGTTGTCCGGGATCACGGCCGGGCAGTCGACCTCTGCGGCGCGGGTGCCGACCGTGATGAACGGGACCCCCGCGGCCGCGAGCGCCGAGAGGCCGTGCAGCTCGATGACGACGATCCACCCGTCCACCTGCTCCCGGGCGAGCGACGGCGCCTGGACCTCGGAGGGCGTGCCGCGCAGCACCAGCGTGCGGAGCCCGCGCTCCTGGGCCGACGCATGGAGGCCCATCAGGACGGGGTTCCAGAACGACCCGTCGAGAAAGGGGGTGATGACGCCGACGGTGACCGGGCGGTCCGCGGCGGCGGGCGCCGCGCCCTGGACCGGCGGGGCGGTCGTGCGGCGCGCGGGCGGGTGGGTGCTGCGCGCGGGAGGCAGGGAGCTGGCCCCTCGTCCCGAGCCCTGCCCCGGGTCGCCGGGGAGCTCGCCCCACTGCTCCGGCACCGCGACGCCGCTGTCCCGCCCGCCCTGACCCATCGTCGCGCTCCCCCCCGGTCTGCTTGACCCCATCCAGCTGAGCCTCCGGCCCGGAGGCCAGCGCCATCCCTAGCCGATCTCGGGCGGGCGGTGTGGAACGCAGCGGTGCCCTCGTTCCGCCCGCCCGAAGTCAGGCCGGGGATGGCCGGGCTCCCGCGCCGCTTCGCGGCGGCTCCGTTGTAGCCGCCGGTGGAAACGATGCTTTGCTCAGAGAGACCTTATGGTCTTCGCTCGGCAGTGTCGGGAGCGACGAAGTGAAGTGATGTTCGCGCTAACATGGAAACTTCTGCCCGACGCGGCAACCCGACGACGAGCTATCTTTTCGACGGTTCGCCTCGCTTGATCAAAATGTGCATAACCGGCATGCTCCGCGCATGAGCGTTGTCGTCCCGTCCCGTTGGTCGCAGGGTACCCTCGCCGCTTGCCTGGCTGCCGCGGCCTTCACGGGCTGCGCCGGCTCCGGGGAGGGGAAGGACGGAAGCGGGAGCGGCGGATCGATCGCAGGATCCACCGGCGGAGGCGGAAGCGGTGGTCAACCGGGCGCCGGGGGCGCGGGCGGTACCGCCACAACGGGAGGCGTCACGGGGGGCGGCGACGCGAGCAGCAGCAGCGGTGGGGTTGGTGGCGCGGGCGGCGCGACGGGCGGCGGTGGCTCCGCCGGCGACGGCGGCGGGACCACGGGCGGCGGCGCGGACGCCTGCCCGCCGGCGCCACCCCTGACCGGAGGCATGGAGTATTGCTCGAACAGCCGAGGCAATGCGGGCAATGGTTACGGTTACGAGCTCTGGGCGGAAGGCGGCGGGTCGGGCTGCATGACCGTGCACCGCGTCGACGCCACGTTCAGCGCGGAATGGAACAACGTCGAGGATTTCTTGGCGCGCGTCGGGCTCGACTACAACCAAACCCAGAAGCACACCCAGATCGGCACCATCTCGGCGGAGTTCGCGCATACCAAGACGGAGGAGAACGGCGGCCTGACGTACATCGGTATCTACGGCTGGACCGTCAACCCGCTGCGCGAGTTCTACATCCTCGACGACTGGGGGAGCGAAAAGCCGGCGGGGTTCTCCTCCGACGGGACGCCGCGGGACGAGGTGGGCACGCTCACCGCCGATGGCGAGACCTACGACGTGTGGAAGAAGACCCGCGTGAACAAGCCGGCCATCACGGGTCCGAGCGCGACGTTCGATCAGTATTTCAGCATCCGGCGGACGGCGCGCACGTGCGGCACCATCTCCGTCTCCGAACACTTCACCAAGTGGGAAGCGCTCGGCCTCCCCCTGGGGAATCTGCACGAGATCAAGCTGCTGGTCGAGGCCCAGAACAACAGCGGGACGGTCAAGTTCACGACGGCGAAGTTCACCGTGAAGTGAGCGTTCCGGCCGGCGCGATCACCTTTCCGGGGTTGAGGATGCCGCCCGGGTCGAAAGCATCTTTGATGCGGTGGTGCAGCGCGAGCGACGCCGCGCCGAGCTGGCGTGTGAGGAGGCCGCGCTTGAGCGTGCCGACGCCGTGCTCGCCAGTGATCGTGCCGCCCAGATCGAGCGCCTGCGCCATCACCTCGTTGAAGGTCGCGACCGCGCGCGCCTCGGCAGCGGCGTCGCTTCGATCGAACACGACAAGAGGGTGAAGGTTACCGTCGCCCGCGTGCGCCACCGTCGCGACGGTGGTCTGCCTCGCGGCGACGATCGCCTCGATTCGACGGAACATCTCCGGCAGCTGCGGCAGCGGCACGGCGACGTCGTCGACGAGCACCGTGCCGAGCTGCTCGAGCGCCGTGAGCGCGAGGCGGCGCGCGGTGAGCAACATCTGCCCCTCGCCCTCGTCCTCGGTGGTGGCGACCACCGTCCCGCCGGCGGCCTCGCAGGCCGCCTGCATGCAGGAGAGCTCGGCGGACCCGGGAGCGTCGCTCTGCGCGATGAGCATCGCGGCAGCCTCGGTGTCGAGGTCGAGCGGGCGGAAGCGCTCGACGGCGCGGATCGCCGTGCGGTCCATGATCTCGAGCATCGACGCGTCGACCGACCGGACGATCGCCGCGACCGCCCGCCCCGAGGCCTCCAGCGACCCGAACGTCGCGACCAGCGTGGTCGCCGGCGGGCGCCGCCGCCGCAAGCGCAGCGTGATCTCGGTGATCAGCGCGAGGGTGCCCTCGGAGCCGACCAGGAGGCGCGTCAGATCATAGCCGGCGACGTCCTTGCGGCTGCGGCCGCCGGTGCGGAGCGCCGTCCCGTCCGCGAGCACCGCCTCGAGGCCGAGCACGTAGTCGGACGTGACACCGTATTTCACGCAGCACAGGCCGCCGGCATTGGTGGCGACATTGCCGCCGATCGTCGAGATGGCGTAGCTCGACGGGTCGGGCGGATACCACAGCTCCCGTTCCTGCGCCGCGGCCTTGAGCTCGCCGTTGAGCACCCCCGGCTGGACGACGGCGAGCATGGCCGCCTCGTCGATCGCGAGGATCCGGTTCATGCGCTCGAAGCTCACCACCACGCAGCCGTCGGTGGCGGTCGCCCCGCCCGCCACCCCGGTCCCGGCGCCGCGCGGCACCAGGGCGGTGCGGTGCTTGGTCGCCCACCGCGCCAGCGCCTGCACGTCGGCGGTCGAGGACGGCCGCGCCACGGCGAGCGGCCAGCCGCCCGGCGCCCACAGGGCCTTATCGTGGCGATACCCCTCGATGACGTCCCGATCCGTGACGAGGCCATCGCGCAGCGTGAGGGCAAGCTCATCGAGCGGGCTCATGTGCCGTAGAACTCCGAGAGGTGCGCCCTGAGGAGCGTCGCGCCCGACTTCGCGTTACCGCGCTCGATCGCGCGCAAGAGCGCCCGGTGCTCCTCGACCACCCGCGGGCGGATCGCCGCGAACGAGCGCGCCCGCAGCGCCTCTTCGAGGTGGAGCCGGATGCTGTCCTTGACCGCGACCATCACGAGGGAGAGCGCCTGGTTGCCAGAGGCCGCGACCAGCGCGGCGTGGAACGCGATATCGACGTCGTAGAAATCGGTGGGCGAGATATGCTCCCGCGCCATCTCCTCGAGCGCGGCGCGCGCCTCATCGAGGTGAGCGGCGACAGGCGCGGCCGCCGAGCGGGTCATCGCGGCGGTCTCGATCGCGACGCGAAGCTCGATGAGGTCCGGGAGCGACACGTTCCGGAGCTGGACCACGTGGGTGAGCGCCTCGCAGAAGCGATCGACCGCCGCGTCAGGGCTCGCGGCCTGCATCGGCGAGGTCCGCCCGCGCGACGCGAGTAGCCCCTGCGCCTGGAGGTGGCGGAGCGCCTCGCGGATCGTCGCGCGGCTGACCCCGAACTGCTGAGCGAGCTCGCGCTCGGGCGGCAGGCGCTCGCCCGACGAGAGCGAGCGATTGAGGATCGCGTCACGGATTTGGTCGGCGACGTCGACGTAGATCGCCGAACGGGACACGGTCCGGAAGCGTGGCACGTTGGTCATATTGTCCTTTGGTCAGACCAACGTACTTTCGGCCATCGGCGCGGTCAAGGAAAATCCAGAATCCCTGCCGGCCAGCTTGGGGTTCGCCCCGGAGCGCTCCTCGGGCGAAACTATTCACGTGAGCATCGAGAACGTCGAAGATCTGCGCGTGCTTGTGGAGACGGCCCGCCGCGGGACGCTGACGGCGGCGGCGCGGGTCCTGGGCGTCACGCCGGCCGCGGCCAGCGCCATGCTCAAGCGGCTGGAGACGCAGCTGGGCGAGCGGCTGTTCGAGCGGTCCACGCGCGCGCTGCGCCTGACGCCGGAGGGCCAGATCCTCCTGGACTACGCCTCCCGCGCGCTCGACCTCCTGGAAGAAGGCGAGGCGCAGCTCGCGTCGCAGCGCCGCTCGCTCGTGGGCACGGTGCGCGTGGCGGCGCCGTCGGATCTCGCGCGCAGCGTGCTCTTGCCCTGGCTCGACGAGTTCGTGGCGGCCCATCCGGGCGTGCGCTTGGCCCTGTCCGTGACCGATCGCGTGCAGGACGTGATGCGCGACGTGGTGGACCTGGCCTTGCGTTACGGCGAGCTCAGCGATTCGCGGCTGGTGGCCCGGGCGCTCTCCACGACGCGCCGCGTGCTCTGCGCTTCCCCCGCGTACCTTGCACGGCACGAGCCGCCGCGCTCGCCCGAGGATCTGGCCCAGCACAACTGCCTGACCTTCCACGTCAACCACAAGCGGCATGTGGCCTGGCGCTTCGAGAAGGGCGGCGCATGGACCGAGGTGCGCGTCGACGGCGACCGCGACGCCGACGACGCGGCCATCGCCCACCAATGGGCCCTCGCCGGCGCCGGCCTGCTCTACAAATCCGAGCTGGATCTGGTGCACGATCTGCGCGAGGGCCGTCTTGTGCGCCTGCTGCCCGGCTGGCAGGGTGAGCCCTATCCGCTCAACGCCATCCTGCCGAGCCATCGTTTCGTGCCGGCGCGGGTGCGCGCCCTCGTCGACTTCCTCGCGGCGAAGCTCCGCGACCTCTCGCCTCAGAAGCCCGGTGTGCCCGGCGCCAGGGGCTTGAAGCGATAGACCAGGTAGGGCGCCTTGTTCCTGGCCACGCCGTCGGCCTGGAGCGCGCTGGTGAGGGACAGCTGCGCCGCGCCGGTGTACATGGCGCCGTCGCTGTTGTAGGTGACGCCGTCCGGCCAGACCATGTCCGGGTCGCTCACCAGGCGCTCGTATTTGCGGGTGCCCGACGGGATGACGCCCACGGCGCGCTCGCCGACCTCGGTGAGGTACAGGTTGTCGTCCCGGTCGATGGCCAGGCCGCCGTTGAAGGGCTTGTCCGCGTAGGTCTCCACCTTCGCCCCGAGCTGCGCGGCGGTGAGCGACGTGTCGAGAAGGTCGCTCATCCGGATCCGGTACATCTTGTAAGCGTTGAGCGGGGCGAAGTAGAGCCACTCGCTCTTCGTGTCGAGGGCGATGCCGTCCACGCCCACGTACAGGTCGGCGGAGCCGCTCGTCGGTCGACCCACGTCCCAGCGGATGGGCTCTTTCAGGGGCATCACGCTGGGATGGCCTTGCAAGAGGCGCCGGCTGTCGCCGGTGGAGAGGTCCACCACCACGAGCGCCGCCTTGTCGCCGACGCCGCCCGAGCCTTCGCCGATGGCCTCATCGGCGATCACGATCACGTTGTGCTTCAGGTCCACCACGAAGTCGTTGTGCTGCGACTCGGTGAGGGTGGCTTCCGGTGAGATGGGTACGACGCGCTCGAGCTTGTTCTGGTGGGTGTTCCACCCGACGAGCTTGGGCACGAGGCCAGCCGGGCGCCCCGCCGCCTTGTCCGTGGATTTGGCCGAGTCGAGCAGCCAGAGGACGCCGTTCTGGTCCGTGTGCAGGCCGAGCACCCAGTCCAGGCAGGCGTTGAAGTCGGATTTCCAGCTGCCGTCGGCGTTCTTGCAGCTTTGCCACTCCGCGCTCGGGTACGGTGTGGTGGACTCCCGGTCTGGGTTGAGCAGCGCGACCTGCACCTCGGGCGCGTAGAACGGGTGAAAGCCGATGATGACCCGTCCGTCGGGCATCTGGGTGATGCCGCCGACGCCGGTCGCGTCGAGCCGAGCATAGACCTCGAGTGTGGGCTGCGGCGGCCGCGCCGGGCTGGCGCTGGCGCCGCAGGCCGCCGCGCCCGCGACCAGGGCCGCGCCCGCGGCCAGGGTCAGGCTCGCGAGCTCGAGCTTGAGATGGGCAAACCGATGCATGCTTGTCTCCTCGTCGTGGTGGTCCTCCATGCTTGAGGAGCGCGCCCTGCCGGACAAGCGACGGCACGCGGAAACAGTTTCAGCGTTTCGTTGAGGATGGCTCGACCCGCGCGCCGCGCCGGCGTCCGGTCGCACCACGAGATTGCGCGCTAGCGCGCGCCCCGCCGTGCCTTGAGCGAGCGCCCCCCCGCGGGCGCGAGCTCCCGGAGCGCCGCCGACAGCGACGAGAACGTGGCCAGCGCGCCGAGGTCGACGTCGACGAGGCTCATCGCGATGTCGGGCCGCACGCCGACCAGATAGACCCGCGCCCCGAGCATGGCGGCCGCGCGGCTGGTCATGCCGAGGGAATGCGCGACCTGGGCGTCCACGAACGGCACGCCCGTGAGATCGAGCAGCACGCGGAGCGCCTCGTGCCGGCTCACCCCCTCGGCCACCTTCTCGAGCACCTGCTGGGCGCGGCCGCCGTCGATCATCCCGATCAGCGGCACGAGCAGCACGCCGGGCAGCAGCGGGATGAGCGGACAACCCAGCTCGCGCACCGTCTCCGAGAGCGCGCGCTCGCTCGCATAGGCCTTCTGCAGGTCGACGTGCTGCGCCGACAGCGACTCCACGAGCGCGTCGCGCTCCAGCGCCGCGCCGAGCAGCGTCCCCCAGATCGCGACCGTGCCCTCGTCGCCGGTCATCGCGACGATCGTCGGGCCGACGAGCGCCAATATCCCCCAATCGCGCTGGGCAGAGCGGATCGGCAAGAGAAACACCGAATACGTGCCGTCCGTCGCCGAGGGCGGCAGCATCGTCTCCGGCGGGAACGCCCCCAGCCGGCAGCGGCTGCCGTCCGGGGGGACCGGGCCGCCGTCGCGGCTGTACGCGCCGGCGATGACGAGCTCCGCGCGCGCCGCCGGATCGTCCCATAAGGCAAGGCAGCCCCAGACCACCGTGGTCGTCTCGAGCCACGAGAGCGACCGGTATTCCTGCTGAGTGCCGCCGAGCAGGGCGAAGCTCACCTCGTAATTGGTCCTCGCGAGCACCCCGAGCTGGTGGACATACTGCGTCTCGGCCGCGAGCCGGGCCCGCGCGATCGCGAGGCGCGCGAGCTCCAGGAAGTCTTCCACCCGCCGCCTGGCCGCGGCGTCCAGGGGCGCGCGGCGCCGCTCGGGGAGCTGGCCGAGGAGCCGCGCCGTCGCCAGCAGGGCGCCCAGATCGGGCGTGATGTCGACCGCCTGCCGATAAGCGCGCTCGAGCTCGGCGGCCGGCGCCGGCGCGGCGCCGCGGAGCGCCGAGAAATACATGTCGACCACCCGCGTGACCGCCGGCCATACGTCGGTCGGCGGGGTGTCGGGCGGGAGCGGCCGGGGCAGGATCAAGAGCTCGACCAGCTGCCGGGCGACGGCGTCGACGGCGTCGTCCTCGGGCGCCTCGTCCCTCGCGTCGAGGAAGTTCTGGATCACATTGCATCCGCACGAGCTCCGCTGGATCAGCGCGTTCGCCGTGCGCACGCCCTCGGCCGGGAATGCCTCGCCGGCGATCATCGTCAAGATGAGCTCGCACGCGGCGCTCCCCATCATCTCGAACCGCTGGCGCACGGTGCTCAGCGGCGGATCGGCGCTCTGCGCCTCCGCGACGTCGTCGAAGCCGATGATCGCGAAATCCTCGGGGAGGCGGACGCCCGCCGCCTTCAGCGCGGACATCATCCCGAGCGCGTTCTTGTCCGTGCCGAAGACCGCCGCCGTGCACCCGGGCAGCAGCGCGAGGAGCTCGGGCGCGACGGCCCGGCCGCCGCTGTACATGTTGTTATCGCACGGGATGACCAGATCGGGATCGAAGGGAATGCCCGCCTCGGCGAGCGTGTCCTTGTAGGCGTCGCGGCGCTCGCGCACGTCGTACGCGGCGAAGTTGCCGACGAACGCGATGCGCCGGTGCCCGTGCTCGATCAGGTGGAGCACCGCGCTCCGGACGCCGCCGTGGTTGTCCGGGAGCACGGCCGGGCAGACGATGTCGGCGGGACGGGCGCCGAGCGTGATGAACGGGACCCCCGCGCGCGCGAGCTCCGAGAGGCCGTCGAACTCGATGATGACGATCCACCCGTCCACCTGCTCCCCCCCGAGCGAGGGCGCCTGGACCTCGGACGGCGTGCCGCGCAGCACCAGCGTGCGATGGCCGCGCTGCTGCGCCGCCTCGTGAATGCCGATCAGGACAGGGCCCCAGAACGCGCCGGAAAGGAAGGGGGCGACGACGCCGATGGTGCGAGGGCTGGCCGCTCCGCGCGGGACGTCGGCCCGGCCCGCTGCGCCGGAGGTTCCCCTGGCCCGCCGCGACGCGGTGCCGGGCAGATCACCCCACTGCTCCGGCAACGGCACTCCACTGCGCTGGCGACCCTGACCCATTTCTGACGGCCTCCTGCTGTCAACCCCTGGTCGCCCTCCCCACGACGGCTGCGGACCCTTCCAGCGTACACGCTGGACCGGGGGCCCGGGCGAGAAGTCTGGCATTCTGCCGCGGAATCCGCGGCGAACCGTCAGACCGCGGACACGGCCGCCCCACGATTGCCGCGCCGTCGGCGGAGCGCCCCGCGGCGCGAGGCGCTCCGCCGGCGGCGCGTCGGGCGAGCCGCGCGCCCGCGCGTCGGGCGAGCCGCGGGTGCTATCGTTGTGCGATGCGGTACCGCGACGAACGGGACGCGCTGCGCGGGCGCGTGGACAGCCTCGAGGAGCAGCTCGCGTCGGCCAGGAAGGAGCTCGAGGATCAGGGGGACGAAGGCCGGGCGGCGCGCGTCGAGCAGCTCGAGCGTCAGATGGACGAGGCCCGCCGCGTGCTCGACCAGCTCGGCCGCGAGCTCGACGATTTGCGGGGCGGGCCGAAGCGCTCGCTGATCGTGCCGGTCCTGGCGACGATCGCGGGCGTCGGGTTCTGCGCCATGGTCGCGGGCTACGCGATGAGGCGGCCGGAGTCTTACGCGATCAACGGCCCGCCGCGGCCGGTCGCGGCCCCGCCGCCCGAGCCCGTCCCCGTGTCTCCGGCGCCCCCGCCCGAGCCCGCGCCGCCGCCGCCGGAGCCGGCCGCGCCCGCCCCGGAGAAGCCGCTCGCGACCCGGACCGCGACGTGGAAGGCGACCGTGGCGCGCGCCACGGGGCTCCCCCTCTCGGCCGGCGCGCCGTGCACCGTCGAGGCGAAGCTCACGAGCTCGGGCGACGACCTCCGCGTGCCCGCGCTCGACGTCGTCTGCGGCGGGAGGGCAATCTATCGATCGAGCGATCCGCTCAATGGCATGTCGATGTTCCGCAGCGGCGTGGAGGAGGACGGGGGCGCGGCGCCCGGCACCTATGTTTATGCGCTCTCCTACGACGACAAGGGAACGCGCGCGGGGGAGCGGGCCGAGGTGTCGCTCGACAGCCTCGGCCGGACCGGCGCGGTCTGGCGCGACTCGGCGCCCGCGTACCGCGTCGAGCTCACGCTGTCTCCCCAGAGCGCGCCCGTGGGCGGGGAGCCGCTCCTCGACGCCACCGGGAAGGCGCTGCGCCGGTCGGCGCGCGTCACCGAGACCACGGGCCCGAGCCCGGTGAAGGCGGGCGCGAAATGCGCGCTGCGCTCCTCGTGGATTCCACGGTCCGACAAGTGCCGCACGCGCATCGAGTGCGGCGGCCGCATGCTCTACGGCGCCGGCACCACCGGCATGTCCGGGTGCGCGGTGGAGGAGGGCCGGGTCGTCCGCGTCCACGACGCGAACACGACCCAGAACGGCGGGGATCCGGCGCTCGATCTCGACGTCGCCGCGGGACGGGCGACCCTGCGCGACGAGGGGAAGGGCGGCGCGTGGACCGCCGGGATCGAGCTCGATCCGAGCGAATAGGCATTTCGGCGGTTCAAAAGGAGAGCCGCGCCGACAGCCCGGCGATCGCGCCCGAGGCCGCGGGCACGATCCGGAGCTCCACGCCGCCTCGATCCTCGCTGCGATACGTCCGCGGCATGTTGAGGAACACGAGGACCGCGCCTGCCGCCAGGGTCGCGCCGCCGGCGATGAACAGGCCGGTGGCGACGCGGCTCTCCGTGAGCCCCCGGCTGGTCGTGTCCGTCGTCGTCGGAGCGCAGCTCGACGTGCACGTGTCTTCGAACTGCTGCTCCGCCGCTTCCATGTGCTCGTCGGCTTGCCAGCGCAACACCGCGCCCGCCAGCCCGAGGCCCGCGCCGGCCCCGACCACGGCCCACGGCTTCCAGGCGGCCCACCGGCGCACCGTGACGAGGCCGTCGGCGCTCAGCGTGAGCGCGCCCGAGGCGTGCGCCCCGGCGAGCACGACGACGGGCTCGACGAGGGGGAAATACCCCTCCTTCCGCGCGCTGATGACATGCTCTCCCGGCGTCACGAACCGGCGCGCCGAGCCCGGGCCGACGAACCACGGCCTCCCGTCGAGCAGCACCGCGGCGCCGAGCTCATCGCAGCGCATCTCGACGACGGCCAGCTCCCGCTCGACGAGCTCCTTCATCAGCGCGCGCGCCTCTTCGAGGTCCTCCGGATCGAGCGACGCCGGCCCCCACCGGAGGGACAGGCGCAGGTTCTCGTAGGCGAGCAGCGGCATCCCCATCATCTTGAGCACCCTGCCCAGATAGAACCGGAGATCCGGGTGCTCCCACAGGGCGAGCGCCTCCTCGTACTTCTTCTTGGCGTCGCCGAGCACCATCCTTCGGTGCAGGTCCCGCCCCTGCATGAAGAGCTCCAGCGCCGCCTGCTTGCGCTCCTCGGGGACGCCCTCATGCCAAGGGGGCAACGCCGCCTCGGCCTGAGCCCACGCGGGCGCGGCCCGGGACGCGAGGACCGCGATCGAGAGCCATGAACAGATCGCGGCGCGCGTGCTCGTCGGCGTCCTCTGCACGGGGGATGGTTCGATGATCCCCCGGAGCGCTTTTTACCTCAAGCGGTCCCGGATCCGCCCGACGGAGCGCTGGATGAGCTGCTCCAGCTCTTCCTTGCTGCGCCGCTCGTCGTCTGCGGCTTGCTTGGCCCTCCGCGCCTCGACGCCGGCCCTGGCCCGCTCGTCATCGGCCTGGGCCTTGGCGCGCCGCGCCTCGACCTCGGACGTCCGCGCCTCGTCGCGCGCCGTCCGCGCCTCGCCGGCCGCGGCGCGCGCCCGCTCGGCCTCGGCTTCGGCCCTGTCCCTGGCCTCCTCGGCCTCTCTCTGCAGCAGCTCCGCCCGCTTCCGCTGCTCTTCCGTGCTCATCCTCGCCTGCTCGGCGGCCTGCCGGGACGCCGTCTCTCGCGCGAGCGCCTCCTCGAGGCTGTCCTCGGTCCGGCGGATGTCCGCGAGCTGCGCGCTGATGACCCGGTTCTGGCGGACCACCGTGACGATGCCCGCGGTGGCCCCGACGACCAGGAGGGCCAGGCTCGCGATGGTCCCGACGATGAGGTTGCGCTTCCTGCGCTGCGCCTGGCCGGCCAGCCCGATCACGGCGTCGAGGTAGCGCTGCTCGCGCTCGGGCAGCCGTCGCTCGGAGCGCTCCCGGAAGCGGCGCGCCTCCTCGGCGAGCTTGCCGCGCCACAGGAGGTCGTCGGCGCCGCCGCTCGACGCCCACTGCCGGGCCGCGGCGCGCAGCTTGTCGAGGAACACGGCGTCTTCCTGGTTCTCGTCGAGCCAGCGCAGCAACGTCGGCCACCGCTCGATGAGCGACTCGTGCACGATCTCCACCCGGCTGCCGGCGTTGTCGCGCCCGGTCTCGATGGCGAGGAGCCGCGCGTCGGCCAGCAGGTGGACGACGCTCTCGAGCTCGTCGGGATCGCCGTCTCCGGGCAGCTCGCGGAGCTCTTCCAGGCTGGCGATGGCCCGCGTGCGCTCGGGCGTGACCAGGCGCTCGAGGATGGCGCGGCAGAGCTTCGCCTGGCGGCCGCCGAGCCCGGCCAGCACCGCGTCGGCGTGGCTCGCCAGCGTGCCGGCCACGCCGCCGATCGCCTCGTAGCTCGCCCGCGTCAGGAGCCGCCGCTCGCGGTCGCGCATGTCCCACAGCCTGGCCGCGGTGAACTGCAGGAGGGGGAGCGCGCCGTGGGTCGTCTCCAGCACATCGAGGATGCCGTCGACCATCGCCGGGTCCTCGATCTCGTACCGCGCCGCCTGGATCGGCTTCAGGAGCGCGTCGCGCAGCCCCTCCCGGCCGATGGGCGAGAGGAACACGAGCCCGCGGGTCACCCCCGCCATGAAGCGCCTGTCCTCGGCGACGCGCTCGATGAAGTCCGAGCGGGTGGAGAGGATGACGCGCAGGGGCGAGGAGGCGTCGTCGGCGACGCCCTCGAGGCACGAGAAGAAGGCGGCGCGCTCGCGCGCGTCGCACGAGAGCGTGTAGAGCTCCTCGAACTGATCGACGAACAGCACGACGCGGCGCTGGTTCCGGGCGGACCACGCGCGCAGCGCGGCGCCGAGGTAGCCCGGCTCGGCGCGCAGCCGCTCGATCCGCTGGCCGCGCGCGGAGTCGCGGGCGAGCGCCGCGGGCGCGCCGTCCTCGGTCTTGGCCTCGGCCTCCTCCCGGAGGGCTGGATGGCCGAGCAGATCGGCGAGCGCCGCCATGGGCTCGCGGCCTGGCCGCAGGACGAGCGACGCCCACCCGGCCCCGGAGCGCTTGAGCGCCGGGATGATCCCCGCCCGCACCAGCGACGATTTCCCCACGCCCGAGGCGCCGACGATGGCGAGGAGCGGCTGGCTCTTCAGGCGCGCGACCATGCCGGCGATGTCGTCCTCGCGACCGAAGAAGCGATCGGCGTCGACCTCCTGGAAGGCCGACAGGCCGGCGAAAGGGCTCTCGGCGGCGCCGAGGACGATCTCGCGACGCCCGGGCAGGAGCGGCGTGAGCTCGGCGAGGAGCTGCTGGGCCGAGGCGAAGCGCTCGGATCGCTGCCAGCGCAGGCACCGCTCGATGATCGGTCCGAGCGGGCCGAGGTCGCCCCACCCCGCGCCGATCGCCCGGACCGGCGCGTCGAGCGCGGCGGGGCGCGCGGAGCCGGGCGCCCCCGCCTCCTCGAACGGGTGCGCGCCGGTCACGAGCTCATGGAGCATGATCCCGACGGCCCAGATATCCGTGGCGTGGTCGATCTCCTCGCCGGCCCGCTGCTCGGGGGACATATAGGCGAGCGTGCCCATGACCGCGCCGTCGCGCGTCAGGGGGAGCGCGCCCATCGCATCGGTGGGGGCGTGGGGAGCGCGCTCGTCGCGCGCGGAGGCGGCGTCGGCGTCGAGCTGCTTGGCGATGCCGAAGTCGAGCACCTTGATGGCGCCGGACGCCTCCAGCATGATGTTCTCCGGCTTGAGATCGCGGTGCACGATGCCGAGCTTGTGGGCGCACGCGAGGGCGCGCACCACGGGCACCATCACCTCCACCGCCGCGCTCGTCGATAGCGGGGTGGCGGCAGCGCCTCTCGCCGCGCCAGCCGGCCGCCGCTGCGTCATCCACGCGCGGAGGCTCTGGCCTTCGATGTATTCGAGCACCATGTAGGGGTGCCCGCCGTGCTCGTTGACATCGTGGATGGTCACGATGTTCTCGTGCTTGCAGCGCGCGGTGGCGCGGGCCTCGACGAGGAACCGGTCGAGCCGGTGGCCGGTCAGCGTGGTGACGAGCTTGATCGCCACGAGCCGGCCCAGCCGGACGTCGCGGGCCAGGAAGACCGTGCCCATGCCCCCGCGGCCGAGCTCGCGAATGAGCTCGTAGTGGCCGAGGAACGTCCCGGCGGCGACGGGCGGCGCCTGCGGCGCTCGTCGCGGAGCGCCGCTCGCCCCGGCGGGGCGCTCGTCGGTGGGCGGATCGTAGGCGGTCGACGCCGTGCGCGGCGGCGCCTCGGTGACCAGGGTCATCGATAGGCCGACTCCCTGTCTCGCCTGCGGACGCCCCCTCTGGCCCGGCGGCGGGGTGACGGCCTCCTCGTCGTCGGAACCGCTGCCGCGGGCGTCCATCACGGGCACGAAGGATATTCCGCTCTCCGGGCTCATGCCAATGTCGCTGCGCGCGCCTCACAGGTCCAGGGCCGTGGGCCGGGAACATGGCCCTTGCAGAGGCGATGGACCGGCTGCGGCGACGCCCGGGGGCGTTGGGGGATGCTCCAGGGCGTCCATCGCTGAACGAAGCCGGCCGAGGCGAGCCTCCGTCCTCCGCCTTCAAGGACGGAGCGGCGTCCGGACGAGCCGATAGCTGCGCCCCTGCTCGCCGAGGAAAAACACGTCGCTGGTGGAGGTGCCCCATACAGCCACCACATCCAGAGGGTCCAAGTCAACGGGCAGCCAGGATACCCCGTCGAAGTGCAGCACCGTGCCCCCGTCCCCGACGGCGAAGACATCGCTCGGACCGCTTCCCCACACGTCCATGAAATGCGCATGGACCGGCGAAGCGATCGAGGTCCAGGCGCTGCCGTCATAGTGCAGCACCGTGCCCCCGTCCCCGACGGCGAAGACGTCGCTTGGACCGCTGCCCCACACGCCTCTGAGCGAAACAGTGACCGGCGAAGGCATCCAGGTCCAGGCGCTGCCGTCATAGTGCAGCACGACGCCCGCATCTCCGACGGCGAAGACGTCGCTCGGACCGCTGCCCCATACGTCGTGAAGAGGCACAGCGACCTGCCAATGCATCGAGGTCCAGGTCCATGCGCTGCCGTCATAGTGCAGCAAGGCGCTCGAATCTCCAACGGCGAAGACGTCGCCCGGACCGCTTCCCCATACCTCGTGAAGAGGTACATCGACCGGCGAAGCCATCGAGGTCCAGGCGCTGCCGTCATAGTGCAGCACCGTGCCCCCGTCCCCGACGGCGAAGACGTCGCTCGGACCGCTGCCCCACACACCGCTGAGCGAAACATCGACCGGCGGAGCCATCGAGGTCCAGACGCTGCCGTCATAGTGCAGCACCATGCCCAAGTTCCCGACGGCGAAGACGTCGCTCGAACCGCTGCCCCACATATCGTACAAACCGTACAGTGCAGGGGCCGAGAAAGGCAGCTCTAGCTCTATCCGCGCCATGCCGTCAAAATGCAGCACGACGCCGGCACCTCCGACGGCGAAGACATCATTGGCGCCGCCACTCCACACACCCCGAAGAGGGCTATCTATCGGCGATACCATCCGCGTCCAGGAGCTGCCGTCATAGTGCAGCACGACACCGGGGTGTCCGACGGCGAAGACATTGGCCCCGCCACCCCACACGTCAGCAAGAGGCGCATCGACCGGCAAATCCATCTGTACCCAGGAGCTACCGTCATAGTGCAGCGCGATGGCCGGATCCCCGACGACGAATACGTCGCTCGGACCGCTGCCCCACACACCGGAGAGATTCACGTTGTCCGGCAAAGTGACCGGCAGAGCCATCTGCGTCCAGGAGTTGCCGTCATAGTGCAGCAACATCCCCGCATTCCCAACCGCGAAGACGTCGCTCGGACCGCTGCCCCACACGCCTAAGAGAGCCGCGTAGTCCGGCAAAGCAACCGGCAAATCCATCGATGTCCAGGAGCTGCCGTCATAATGCAGCACAGCGCCGGCGGCCTCGAAACCGGAGAATCCGACGGCGAAGACGTCGCTCGGACCACTGCCCCACACGCCGTAAAGCTCCCCAGGCCAAGTGACCGGCAAATTCATCGGTGTCCAGGAGCTGCCGTCATAATGCAGCCCAGCGACGAACCTCCCGGAATCGGAGGATCCGACGGCAAAAATGTCCCTCGAACCGCTGCCCCACACATCGAACAGGTGCATCCCGGGCGACAATAACTTTTGTGTCCAAGAGGTGCCGTCGTAGTGCAGCAGGGAGTTCCACCCGACGGCGTAGATATCTTTGGGCCCGCTGCCCCACACGCTTGTAAGGGGCAACTCGGACGGCGTATGCATAAAGCGCCACCCGAACTCGCCGCAGCCCTCGACGTCCAGCGAGTCGCAAGCACGCGCACAGCCGGGGCGACCGAAGTCAAAACGCAGATCCACGCAGGAGACGGTCGCTGGAGCAGCGGGATCACACATCTCCTCTTCTGCTTTCTCGCCGTCACCGCAATGAAGCCGGCAGTCCGGGCGGCACAGCCCACCAGCGGGCGCGTTCTGGCGGTCGCGGCATAACGGGTCCCGGGGCGCGACCGCATCGGCGCCACAGTCGCACTCCTCGCCGGGATCGGGGATCGCGTTGCCGCAGACCTCCCGCCGGCAGGTCGCGCCGCACCCGTCGCCCGCCTCGACGTCGCCCTCGTCGCACTCTTCACCGGGGTCGAGGATTGCATTGCCGCAGACTTCCCGCCGGCAGCTCGCGCCGCATCCGTCGCCCGGCTCGACATCGCCCTCGTCGCACTCCTCGCCGCTCTCCAGGATCCCGTTGCCGCAGACTTCCCGCCGGCAGCTCGCGCTGCACCCGTCGCCCGGCTCGACATCGCCCTCGTCGCACTCTTCACCGGGATCGAGGATCGCGTTGCCGCAGACCTCCCAACGACAGCTCGCGCCGCATCCGTCACCCGGCTCGACATCGCCCTCGTCGCACTCCTCGCCGAGCTCTTGGATCCCGTTGCCGCAGGCGTCGCGCGGCGTGTCGGGCGAGACGCACCGCGGCGCTCCGACAATCGGGGTGCGGCACGTGTAGTCCGCAAGGCAGTAGCCGTCTCCACAGGGCGTGGACATGTCGCTCGCACACGCGACCGCGAGCGCTGCGAGGAGGATGCTCCACATCCACAACAGATGTCGTTTCATGGCTCAGAACGCCTCCGGTGATGTGCCTCTACGAGCCGGCCTCCATGCTCTACGCCGACGAAGGCCGGATACCCGACGCGCCCCTGGCATGCGAGGGAACGTCGCGCTGGATCATTCGCCGCGCCCGGCGGCCAACACTCGAGCTGCGCTCGCAAGAAAAGCTCCTTCGAGGACCAGCGAGCCTCCGCTGGCCCGTCGCCGCGCGGACGACATACCCCTCCATGGACCTGCCCAGGTCCACAGCAATCCATGTGCCATAGATGCCGGCACAGAAGCGAGCCCCGAGCGCCGCGTTCCGCGCGCTGGCACGTCGGATGGCTCGCGCGCGGGCACGGGCACACGGGCCGGGCACATGGGCGGGCACACGGGCCGGCCACCGGGCATCCTGCGCGCGCGCCGCATTGCAGCAACGGCGCGGAGGCTCGTCGATCGCGGCCGGTGCCCTCTGCACCGGACGAGAGACCCGCGTTACACTCCGCGGGGACGTGGTGCTCCCCGCACGGAACACGACCCTGGACGACGCGCCCGGCCTCCCGTCCGAGCAACTCGGTCCCAAGGAGCCGAAACCCGGGCTGTTGCTCATCTTCTCGGTGGACAGCCCGCGCTGCGACGTGCTCCCGCTGGAGGACGGCGAGATCGAGCTCGGGCGGTGCGAGGTCGCGGGCGTGCACCTGGACGATCAGCGGATGTCGCGAAGGCACGCGCGCGTGCGCTGGACCGGCGGCGCGTGGCGGGTCGAGGATCTCGACAGCCGGAACGGCACCTGGCTCGACGGCGTCCCGCTGGTGGGCGCGCGCACCGGCGCCGATTTCCGGATCGTGCGCACGGGCTGGTCGGTGTTCCTGCTCCTGGCCGACGTCGAGCCGTTCCGCGCGGGGGTCTCGCGCACCGGCGGCACGATCCTCGGGGCGACCCTCGCCCGCACGTGGGACGCGATCGACCGGGCGGCGCGCCTCGGGGCGACGCTGCACGTCGCCGGCGAGAGCGGAACGGGCAAGGAGCACGCGGCGCGGGCGTTCCACGCCCTCGGCCCGCGGCGCGACGGGCCGTTCGTGCCCGTGAACTGCGCGGCCATCCCCGCGGGGCTGGCCGAGCGGCTGCTCTTCGGCGCCCGCAAGGGGGCGTACTCGGGCGCCGCGGCGGACGCCGAAGGGTACGTGCAGGCCGCGCGCGGCGGGGTGCTCTTCCTCGACGAGGTGGCCGAGCTCGACCTCGGCGTGCAGGCGAAGCTCCTGAGGACGCTGGAGGCGAAGGAGGTGCTCCCGCTCGGGGCGTCACGGCCCGTGCAGGTGGATTTCGCGCTGGTCTCGGCGACCCACAAGGACCTGCGGGCGCAGGTGGCCGCCGGGAAGCTGCGCGACGATCTCTTCTTCCGCATCGCGCGGCCTTCGGTCCGCATGCCGCGGCTCCGGGAGCGACCGGAGGACGTCCCGTGGCTCGTCGATGCGGCCCTGCGACATGCGGCGGCCGGCGCGCGCGCCGAGGCGAGCGCGCCCCCTCGGGCGCATGCGTCGCTGATCGAGGCGTGCCTCCTGCGGGCGTGGCCAGGGAACATTCGAGAGCTCACCGCGGAGATCCGGGCAGCGGCGCAGGAGGCGCACCTCGCGGGCAGCTCGGTGGTGCAGGACCATCACCTCTCCCCGTCGGCGGGGCAGCTGGCCTTCCCCGGGACGCCGGCGGTCGTGTCCGGCAGCGCCACCGGCACGGCGGCGAAGGACGCCGCGCGGGCGCCGCAGCCGGCGGCGGAGGAGCGGCCCTCGCAGCGGGCAGCGTCGTGGCCCGCCGAGGAGGAGATCGAGGCGGCGCTGCGCCGTGAGCAGGGCAATGTGACGCGCGCGGCCCGGGCGCTCGGCATGCACAGGAACCAGCTCCGCCGCTGGCTCGCGCGACGCGCCGCGGGCGGGGGCGAGGACACGGGGGGGTGAGCAAACAGCGCGGATTCGTGGTCCAGCTCCGTCGATGTCCCGAGGCTCACGGTGGCATCGGCGTATCAGGTGGATACGCCGTCATCGGGCGTGATCCCGATCTCCACGAGATCGCAGATGGCCCTACCCCCCGAGCACCTCGGCGTAGAGCTCCTCGTACGCGCGGACCATCTGGTCCAGCCCGAACCGCTCGATCACCCGCGCCCGCCCGCGCTCCCCCATCGCGGCCCGGTCCTCCCGCACCGCGACCGCCTCCAGCGCGGCCGCCAGCGGCTCCGGCGCCCCCGGCGACACGAGCAGCCCCGTCGACCCCTCCTCGATGATCTCCGGGTTGCCCCCCACCCGCGTCGCCACGATCGGCAGCCCCGCCGCCGCCGCCTCGATCAGCGTCAGCGAGATCCCCTCGGTCAGCGACGCGAGCGCGAACACGTCGAACGCCGGCAAGAGCTCCGCCACGTCGCCGCGCGTCCCCGTGAACGCGACCGCCCCGCCGAGCCCGAGCCGCGCCGCCTGCTCCTCGAGCGCCGGCCGCAGCGGGCCGTCGCCGATCAGCGTGAGGTGCGCGTCCGGCCGCACCTCACGGAGCCGCGCGAACGCCGCGAGCAGCGTCGCGTGGTCCTTCTCGGGCGACAGCCGCGCGACGCACCCCACGTGGTAGCCGGACGCCGGCACCCCGAGCCGCGCCCGCGCCGCGCCCGCGTCGCCCGGCCGGAACACGTCCGTGTCCACGCCGTTCAGGATCGTCACCACCTTGGCCGGATCGACCCGCTCCACCTCGAGCGCCACCGCGCGCGCGTCGTCGCTCACCGCCACCACCCGGTCCGTGAGCGCCGCGGCCAGCCGGTTGACCAGCACCTTCCGCTTCTGCTTCGGGTAGTTGCGCCCGTGCTTCGTGTGGATGACGCGCGGCCCCCCGCCCCGCCCCGGCAGGCTCGCGGCCCGCGCGAGGCCCGCCGCCAGCGCGCCGTAGAGGTGCGGCCCCGGGTTGTGCGTGTGCACCAGCCGGATCCCCTCGCGCCGCAGCCACGCCGACAGCCGCACCGGCAGCCCCGGGTCGAGCCCGGGCCGCCGCGGCAGCACCACGAGCGGCACGCCGAGCCGCGCGAGCTCCTCGGCCAGCGCGCCGGGCTCCTCCAGCGCGCACACGATCGGCGCGAACCGGTCGCGCGCCGTCCGCTCGAGCAGCCGCAGCACCACCCGCTCGAGCCCGCCGACGTTGAGCGAAAGGACGACGTGGGCGACCTTCGCGGGATGGCCCGGCGCGGCGCGCGGCCCCTCGCCGCCCGCCGGCCGGACCTCGGGGGCACCGTTCACGCCGCGGCCTCGCGCCCGAACTCGATCGGCACCTCGGACACGGTGAAGCGGAACTTCCCGCCCGAGGTGACCGGGATCTCGTCGACGAGCTCCACCCGGATGTCCGCCCGCTCGCCGAGGAACCGGCGCAGATCGCGCTCGATCGCCTGCGACGTCTCCGGCTGGTAGCCCGCGCTGGGGACGATCCGGATCGTGATCGCCCGCGACTTGTCCTGGTGGACCTGGTACCGCTCCACCGTCGGGTTGTCCTTGAAGAAGTAGGGGAAGAACACGGCCGAGAGGAGCTGGCCGTCCGGCCCGACGATCATGTCGAGCACCCGCCCCTCGACCGAGGCGAGCAGCGGCAGCCCGCGGCCGCACGAGCAGGACTTGTCGGCCGCGACCACCACGTCCTCGTTCTTGTAGCGGATGAGCGGCATCGACCGGCACAGGAGGTCGGTCAGGATCACCTCCCCCGGCTCGCCTGGCCGCGCGAGCCGGCCGCCGCACTGGACCTCGACGAAGACGTTCTCGATGTTGAGGTGCTTGCCCTCGCGGCGCTCGCACTCCGCGCCGATCAGCATCATCTCCCTGCATCCGTAGCGATCGTAGACCGGCGCCTGGAACGCCTTCTCGATGACCTCGCGCTGGTGCGGGAAGAGCCGCTCCGCCGTCGCGATGATCCCCTTCGGCGTCGGCAGCCTGCGCCCCGCCTCGAGCGCGTAGCGCGCCGTGTAGTAGAGCGGGCTCGTGTACCCGACGACGAGGTTCGGCTGGTAGCGGAGGATCTCGTCCACCACCCCCGCGAGCCGCGCCTCCGCCAGGTTCCACGCGCTGACCGTCTTCTTCCGGAGGACCGCCTCGTGCAGCGTGCGCTTCACCTTCTTCCATCGGGGCTCGTGGGTCGGTATGCCCCAGATGTACAGCTCCTTGTCCCCGATGCGGCCGCCGGCCCACGCGTCAGCGCGCAGGGCGGCGGCCTGACGACACTCGTACGTGGTGTGATCGTAGAAGAACTGCGCCGGCTCCCCGGTCGATCCGCCCGTGCCGCTCCTGAAGAGCTTGCCGTTCCAGCCCTCCGCGATGAGCTCGCCGCCGTGCGCGCGGAGATCGGCCTTGGTCAGGACGGGGAAGCGCACGAGATCCGCGGGCGCGTGCACGTCCTTCACCCGCACGCCGTATTCCGCGAAGCGGCGCCGGTAGAAGGGCACCTTCTCCTCGGCGAAGCGGAGGGTCGCCAGCATCTTTCGCCAGTTGAGCTCGCGCAGCTCGCTCTCCGGCCGCCACTGGGACCGCTTCAGCTCATCGAGATATGTCAGCGTCGCCCTCCTTCGGAGTTTCGTCTCGTAAACGGGAAACAGCACGTTCCGGAAGAGTACTGAATACATATCTACCGACGGACGATTCTTTCGGAGCTCCGACAAACAGTCAAGCTGCCGCGGCCGCCGCGGCGCGCGCGTTTCGTGCGCTCTCACGAGGGTAACGGAGGTGTCGTGGATGGACTTCGCATCAAGGCTGTTCCAGCGCCGGCGAAAGCACACGCCCGCGACGCTACGGGCGGCGCTCCGTCGACGCCGCGCGGCCGGCCAACGCTGCGCGGCCGGGCGAACGGGCTCGTCGCGCTTCTACGCGGCACGCGGCACGCGGCGCCCGGCCCGCGACTCGGCGCCTCATTGCAGGGTGGGCTCCGCCTCTTGCTGCCAGAGCGCCGCCAGCGCGAACGTCTTGGCGTTCTCCGGCACCGCCTGGCAGAAGCTCTGCCGCCGCGCCGGGTCGCGGATCCACTGCGCCCGCGCGACGAGCCGCTGCATCGCCACCGCGATCGCCTCGCGCGCCGCGTCGTGGTGGCCGGCGGCCCGGAGCGACTCGGCGTACACGAGCCGGATCTGCGCCTCGCCCTCCTCGGTCCCGCCGACCGACACGAGCAGCCCGAGCCCGCGCCGCGCCGCCTCGAGCGCCTCGTGGGCGCGGCCCTGCTCGAGCAGCACCCGCGCGCGCACCGCGAGCGCCAGCGCCTGGAGCGTCGGCACGTGCGCCAGCATCGCCACGGCCGCGCCCGCCTCGTTGTCGGCCGCCCCCAGGCTGCCGAGCCGGGTCAGGATCGCCGCGAGGTAGGCGCGCGACCGCGCCTCCTGCCGCCGGTTCGCCTGCGCCGCGAACGCCTCCACCGCCTCGGCCGTGACCGCGCGCGCCGCGCCGAGATCGCCCTGCTGGATCCAGAGCAGCCCCAGGTTCTGCTTCGCGAACGCCGCCACGTTGTAGAGCCCGAGCCGCTCCGCCTCGGCGAGCGCGTCGCGCAGCTCCGCCTCGGCGCGGCCGTACGCCCCGAGCTGCACGAGGCAGTGCGCCGCGTTCACCCGGCTCAGGCACGCGTTCCGGATGTCGCCCGTCTGGAGGTACGCCGGGATGCTCTGCTCGGTCCACTCCAGCGACGCCGCCGGGTCGCCGTAGCAGAGCGCCTGCGACGCGCGGAGCGCGTGGAGGCGCGCCGCCACCGCCGCGTCCCGCTCGGCGAGCGGCATCGCCACCCGCGCGAGCTCCTGCACGATCTCCTCGGCGGCGGCGTACTGGCCGCCGTGCAGGAGCGACCCGGCGATGCGCGCCAGCGCGCTCACCGAGGCGCCGGTCGCCTCGTCGAGCAGCTCCGGCGGCCCGCCGCGCTCGCCGCTCGGCCGCCCGCCCCGGAGCTCGTCGACGAGGTCCGCGAGCCTCTCGCCCATGCCGAGGCGCACGCGCATCGACGCCGCCTCCGCGGCCGCCGCGTACCAGAGCGCGCTCTTCCTCGGGAAGCCGTTCATCGCCATCACGGCGCACCGCTCGGCCTCGGCGGCCTCGCCGAGCCACTTGTGGGCCTCGGCCTGGACGAGGCGCAGCGCCGCGAAGAGCTCCCCGTCGACCTCGGCGCTCGCGGCGCCCTGCTCGGCGCGCTGGATGGCGGCGCGGAAGTCGTTCGCCCCGAGCGCCTGCTCCGCCGCGCGCCGGAACCAGATGACCGCCCGCTCGGCGTCGCCGCCGCGCTCGAAGTGGTCGGCGAGGAGCGCCGCGTCGCGCTCGCCCGCGGCCTCCAGCCACTCGCCGGCGAGCAGATGGCCGAGCGCGCGGTCCGCGTCGGTCAGCGTCGCGTACGCCGCCTCGCGCACGAGCGCGTGCCGGAACGCGTACTCGTCGTGGCCCCGGAACTTCCCCTCGCCGCGGCGCGCGATGAGCTCGCGATCGACGAGCACCGCGAGCCACCCGTCGACCTGCGGCGCCCGGCGCTCGCCGCCGAGCAGCGCCATCAGCCCGCCGCGCCAGAACTTCTGGCCGAAGACGCTCGCCGCCCGGAGCACGCGCCGCGCCTCGCCGTCGAGCGACTCCAGGCGGGCCTGCACCATGGACAGCACGGTCTCGGGCAGCGCCTCGGTGCGCCCCGAGGCGGCGGCGCGGATGAGCTCTTCCAGGTAGAACGCGTTGCCCCCGGCGCGCTCGCACAGCCGCGCGCAGAGGTCGGGCGTCACCGCGTCCCCGAGCACCTCGCGCACGAGCCGCTCGCTCCCCCGGCGCCCGATCTCGCGCAGCCGGATCTCCTGCACGCCGCGCGAGACCCACACCTTCGGGAAGACGGCCTCGACCTCGGGCCGCGCGAGCGCGAGCACCATGAGCGGCTGGTCCCGGAGCGCGAGCGCCGCGTCGATGAGCTTGACGGTGGGCACGTCGCCCCACTGGAGGTCCTCCAGCACGAGGAGCACCGGCTCGTCGCGGCACTCGGCGAGCACGAAGTCCTCCCAGGCGCGGCGGATCTGGTCGCCCATGAGCATCGGGTCGCTGCGCGCGGCGCGCAGCTCGACCCGGCCCTCGTCGGAGAAGTGGATCCGCGCCACCTCGCCGAGGAACTCGGTCACGCGGGCGAGGTCGCCGCCCGAGAGGGTGCGGCCCACGCGGGCGCGGAGGCGCTGCTCGCGGACCTCCTGCGGCTCGCCGCCGGACAGCCCGGCCTCGCGGCGGAGCATCTGGCGCAGCATCCCGAACGGCGAGCCGGCGCTCATCGGGTCGGCGTGGCCGAGCCAGACCTGCACGCGCTGCTCGCGCTCCTCGACGCGGCGGAGGAACTCGTAGCGCAGCCGGCTCTTGCCGAGGCCCGCGGGCGCGGTGATGAGCACGGCGCGCGCGGTCGGCTCGGCGAGGCACTCGTCGAGCACGGCGTCGAGGATGGCGAGCTCGTGGTCGCGCCCCACGAACGGCGTCGTCCGGCCGAGGAGGGTGCGCGCCGCCTCGACGAGGTCGCGCTCGGCGCGGAGCACGAGGCCGGTCGCGTCGCCGCCGACGTCGAAGCGGGCGTCGAGCAGGCCGGCCATCACCTCGTCGAGGCGGACGGAGCCGCCGTCGGCGCGGTCGAGCAGGCGCACGGCGCGGTCGATGGTCGGGCCCATCGGGAGGCGGTCGTCGGCGGAGCCGCGGCCCGCGACGAGGGCCATCTGCACGCCGGGCAGGAGGTCGCGCACCTCGAGGGCGCACCGGGCCGCGCGCGCCGCCTGGTCGGTGATGAGGCCGCGCCCCTCGAGGGTGATGAGCAGGAGCCCGTCGGCCAGCGTCTGGAGGGTCCCGCCGAAGCGGGTGGCCACGCGCTTCACCTCGTCTTCCGAGACGGTGCGCGCGAGGGGCATGGTCATCGGGAGGGTCATCGGCATGGTGGGCCCTTGCCAGGCCGGCGCTTCCGGCTGGCCCACCCGGGCGAGCATCAGGCAGACGGTCCGCCGCTCGCCGGTCGTGAGCGCGCTCGCGCGCCGGCTCACGGGCGCCGGGGGGGTGCTCTTGATCTCGCCGACGCGGAGCAGCTCGATGGCGACGGCGGCGCCGTTCGCGGGCCGCTGGGCCGGGTCCTTGGCGAGCATGTGCGCGACGGCGGCGTCGATGCTCTCGGGGATGTCGGCGCGGAGGTCGCGGAGGCGGGGCGCCTCGTCGAGCACGACGCGGAGGAGGGCGGTGTGGATGTCGTCGCCGACGAACGGCGGGCGTCCGGTGAGGCAGTGGAACAGGACGCAGCCGAGGGCGAACACGTCGGCCGGGGTCCCGACGGCGCGCTCGCCGCGCGCCTGCTCGGGCGCCATGTAGAACGGCGTGCCCATGACGACGCCGGTCATGGTGAGGGGCGCGAGCGAGGTGAGGCGCGCGATGCCGAAGTCGAGGAGCTTGACCTGCTCGACCGCCTTGTCGACGAGGTAGAGGTTGCTCGGCTTGAGGTCGCGGTGGACGACGTTGTTGCGGTGGGCCTCGGCGAGGGCCTCGGCGACGCGGAGGCCGAGGGTGACGCTCTCGGCGACGGTGAGCCCGCGGCGGCGGAGCCGGTCGGCGAGGCTCTCGCCCTCGAGCCACTCCAGGGCGAGCCACGGCTCGCCGCTCTCGGTGGCGCCCTGGGCGATGTACCGGACGATGCCCGGGTGCCTGAGCTCGGCGAGGACCTGCGCCTCGCGGGCGAAGCGCTCGCTGTGCTCGAGGCCGCGGCCGGACATGACCTTGAGGGCGGCGGTCTCGCCGGTGTGCCGGTCGAGGGCGCGGTAGACGGAGCCCATCCCGCCCGACCCGGCGAGGCGCTCGATCAGGAAGCGGTCGGCGACGATGTCCCCGGGTTTCATCGGGACGGCGAGTATCACACGGAGGGCGGACCGAGAGGCGAGATCCCGGCGCCCGTGCGCGGGACGAGGCCGCCGGCGGCCCTGGCGCGCGGGGCGCCGGGGGCGGTGGAGCCGTGGGGAGGTGGGAGGAGCGGCGAGGAGCACCGCCGGGCTGCGGGGGGTGACCGATGTACGCCCGCCGTTTGCGGCTGGGCCTGCGAAGTGACACGACGTGTGCCCCGTCGTTTACAGCACGGCCTGCGAAGTGACACGACGTGTGCCCCGCCGTTTACAGCACGGCCTGCGAAGTGACACGGACTGCGTTCCGTCGTCTCCAGCGCCTCCCGGCGGGCGCCGCATCGCTCCTCGACGGCGTCGTCGCCACGGTGTTCGCGAGCAGCCCGGCCGCCCGGCGCGGAGCGTCGCGCCTGTCGACCGAGGTCGCGCCGGTGCGGCGGCCCTTGTCGAGGGAGCCCGAGCGGCGCCGCGGCAGCGCGCTGCCCGATTGCGAGGCTCTGCGCTGGTAGGCCGCTCCGATCGAGCGTGGTAAGACCTCACGCCGTCGGTTCCCCGTGACGAGGTTCTCTCCATGAAGATCAGCCGAGCGACGATCGAGAACTTCAAGAAATTCGCTCCTCCCGGCGTCGAGCTGGACTTCAAGAACAAGGCGACCGGGGATGTGGCCGATCGTTACTTGATCCTTGGCGACAACGCGTCAGGGAAGACGACCATCCTGCAAGCCATCGCCCTCACGCTCTCGCTGGCGCAGCGGAAGATCCCCGATATACGCCATTTCGGCTGGACCGGGTGGGCACCCGAGCGGTATTTCGTGCACGGCGATCCGATCGTCGAGTTGACGGTCGAGTTCGAAGACGACGAGATCGCCGCGACACAGGAAGCCGCGAGGCGCTGGTGGGACCTCGTGAGCCCCACGAGCCATGAGTCGTTCAGGGAGCCCGGGGACAGCCGGGTCGTGACGTTGCGTCTCGAGGGGGCTCGGGTGAGGACGACCGGCTCCGCGCGCGAGATCTACCAGTTCCGAGGGCGCTCGTACGTCGCCGCCTCGGTCCGGAATGACGCCAAGCTCCGCGCCCTCTTCTCTCGGCTGCCAGGGGTGTTCTGGTACGACCAGTTCCGCAACATCGCGCTGTCCGGCGCGCGCGAGCTGTCGGAGCGCGAGGCGTCCGACCCCACTCCGCCGAACGAGACGGGAGTCCGGTTTGAGACCGCCGTTGCTCGGCTCGATACGATACTCAAGATTTGGCACCGAAACCGGGAGCGGCTCGGACCACACCCAGAGCGCGACTACCTCGGCGAGCTGGAAGCTCTCTACCGGACGGCGTTCCCGGGTCGCAGCTTCGCTGGGCTCGAGACCCTGTTCGACGGACCCACGCCGGCGGACGATCGCTTCGTGCTGAAGGACGGAGGCCGCACGTACACGCTGAGCGAGATGTCGGCGGGCGAGCAATCCGTCTTTCCGGTCGTGTTCGAGTTCGTGAGGCAGCAGATCCACCGCTCGGTGGTGCTCATCGACGAGATCGACCTGAACCTGCACCCGCCGCTCGCGCAGACGCTGCTCGGCCTGTTGCCCCGCCTCGGCGAGGACAATCAATTCCTGTTCACGACGCACGCGCGCGCGGTCTCGACGCTCGTCAGCCCTCACACCATCCACCGGCTTCCGGAGGGACGGCCGTGCCTGTGAGCGTGCTGCTGTGCGAGGGCGAAGACAACGGTCCCGACGTCAGGCTCCTCCACGCGATCCTCCGGGGCACCGGCGTTCAGGTCGAGCCCTCGGGCGGCAAAGACGCCTTCGCGGGCTTGATCCGCGGCCGGCGCCGCCAGAACCCTGGCGTCTGCGGGCTCATCGATGGCGACTTCCCCAGGGACCCCGGCGCCTGGACGGAGGCCACCGACCCCGGCCCTCGTCGGTGGACCCTACGCCAGGGCGAGAAGCAGCTCGTGCTCGGATGGATGTGGCGGCGCAAAGAGGTGGAGAATTATCTTCTCGACCCCGACGTCCTGGCGCGCGCCCTCCGGTGGGATCCAGCGGCGAAGAGCCGTTACGTGGCGCAGCTCGAGCGCGTCTTCGATGCGCTCGGTCGCGTCACCGCGGCGCGGATCGCGTTGACCTGCTGTGCGCCGTGGCGGAACCGGCTCGAGACCCAGGTGCGCCTCGACGCCACCAAGCAGGAGCTTCAAGACAAAGCCGACGCGTACACCGAGGGCGCTCGGCTCGACAAAGACAAGCTGCTCCAGGCCTTCGAACGCCACGTGCCAGACTGCCTGAGCGGCGGGCGCTTCCGTCAGCACGCGCTCGAGGTGTTCGCCGGGAAAAACATCCTCGCGAAGATCCAGCACACACCTGGATTCCACCCGATACTCAAGAGAAAACCCGAGCTCGAGGAGCGGATCCTCAACGCGCTGGAGCACGACGCGGAGCCCCATTCGTGGCTCCCCGAGTGGGCGGCGCTCCGGTCGGCCGTGGAGGCCTGGATGCCCGCGCCGGAAACCGAGGCGACGAGCGCGGGCGCCTGATCCAGCCGCTCACGCCTCGGAGGTTGTGATACGGTGCGCCCCCATGTCTGCGCTTGTTCTGCCTACCGTCGAGATGCTCGCTCCCTACGAAGCGGGAAAGCCGATCGAGGAGCTCGCGCGCGAGCTCGGCGTGACCGACGCCGTGAAGCTCGCCTCGAACGAGAACCCGCTCGGCCCGAGCCCGCGCGCCATCGAGGCGGCGCGCCGGGAGATCGCGAACATGCACTTCTACCCGGACGCGTCGGCCTACCGGCTCCGCGAACGGCTCGCGGCGATCCACGGCGTCGCCATGGAAGAGGTCGTCCAGGGCAACGGCTCGAACGAGCTGCTCGACCTCGTGGTGCACACCTTCGCGACGCCGGGGTCGCACATCGTCTTCGGCGACCCGGCCTTCGTCGTCTACAAGCTCGTCGCGCTCGCGTACGGCGTCCCGTTCACCGCCGTGCCGCTGCGGGACCTGCGCCACGACCTCGAGGCCATGGCCGCGGCCGTCACCCCGAAGACGCGCCTCCTCTTCGTCGCGAACCCGAACAACCCGACCGGCACGCACGTGAGCCGCGGCGCGGTCGAGCGCCTGCTCAAGGAGGTGCCGCCCGAGGTCGTCATCGTCATGGATGAGGCGTACATCGAGTACACCGACGCGCCGGACTTCCCGGACTCCATGCGCCTCCGCCACCTCCGCGAGCGGCTCCTCGTCGTGCGTACCTTCTCGAAGATCTACGGCCTCGCCGGCCTCCGCGTCGGCTACGCCGTGGGCCCGGCCAAGCTCATCGACTACATGAACCGGACGCGCGCGCCGTTCAACGTGAGCGCGATCGCGCAGGCGGCCGCCATCGCGGCGCTCGACGACGCCGAGCACGTCGAGAACAGCCGCGCGCTGAACCTCCGCGAGCGCGACCGGCTCACGCGCGAGCTCACCCGGCTCGGGCTGTCGGTGGCGCCGAGCCAGGCGAACTTCGTGCTCGTCGACGTGGGGCGGCCAGCGCGCCCCGTCTACGACGCCCTGCTCCGCAAGGGCGTCATCGTGCGGCCGTTCGGCAACCTGCCGACCAGCCTGCGCGTCACCATCGGCACCGAGCGCGAGAACCAGCGCTTCCTCGACAGCCTGGCGGACGTGCTGAAGTGACGCCCTCGGGAGCGCCGGCCCGCCGGGCGCGCTGAAGCGCGCTCGGCGAGGCGCCCCCTACCCGCGCTTCGACGACGGCCCCGCATAGCGCGCCGCCGCGCGCACCATGCCGCCCAGGCTCAGCGGCACGAGCGTGACCAGCCCGCGCCCCTCCGCCGTGCCGGGGTGCGCCGACACGAAGCAACGGACCGACGGGTTCTCGTAGAGGTGCAGAAAGCCGCAGTCGTCGGCGGGCTCGTCCGCCCGCCCGGCCTCGAAGACGAGCGGGCTGCCATGCTCGCTCGACTCGAGATCGAACGAGGCGGCGAGCTCCGCCATGAGCGCGTCGGCGCCCGCCACCTGGCTCTCGACCGGGCCCGTGTGGGTGATGTCGACGAACCGCGAGAACAGCGCGTAGCTCGACGGGTGCGCGAGCGAGCACAGGCAATGGACCGGTCGACCCGGGTGGGCGAGCATGTAGCGGATCAGCCGCTCCAGGACGAGGCGCAGGACGACATCGCCGACGACGCGCAGGGCGCCATCGCCGCCGGAGCGCCCGCCGAGCGCGCCGGACTCGCCGCGGAAGATCGCGACCGTCGCGCCGCAGGACTCCCGCTCGAGGATCTCGATCGCGAAATAGCCGACGAGCTGACCGCCCGCGCCCCGGTGGAGCACGACCGCGCCGTGCTCCGCGCCGGCCTCGACGACGTTGCTGGCGAAGCTCCGCTTCCGCTGCGCGCCCTCGAAGATCCGGCGGCGGAGGGCATAGAGCTCGTCGACGAGGATCTGCTTTTCGTCCGGCGTCATCTCGCGTGGAACAACGACCTTGATGGAGGTCTGCTCGCTCATGGATTCCTCGATGCCTGTCCTGTCGGCCGCCTCGGCGGCGGGACGGCGGTTCGCCGGCGCCCTCGCGCCGCGCGCGACGAGAGCGCCGCCGAGGGCCGCGCCGTCGCCGTCGCGTCGAGCGCGCCGCACCGGCGTCAGCGAGGTTGAGCAATGGCGGTGCCAGGGGTGGGAGGCGTCGTGAGCAACCCGCGATCGTGCCGTCGGCGGCGCATGGGTCGCCGCCGCCCGCGCCGCGCGCCGCGCTGGACGCGCTCTGCCGCGCGCCGGACCCGCGGGCCGTCGAGGCGCGGCCGCTCCGGCCGGATCGCGCGGCGGAGCGGGTGCGGCCCGCAGGCATCAGGCCGGCAGACATCAGGACAGCCGGACGCTCCGCGCGTCGAGGGGCGCTTACGTCTCGGACCGGTCGAGGCGCGGCCCGGGCGCGAAGCGGATCGGCAGGCGGGTCGGGCCGAGCACGTGGATCGCCCGGCGCGGCTCCCACGGCGCGTCGCTCGCGAGCCGGAGGTCCGCGAGCCGCGTCACGAGATCCGACAGCGCGATCCTGGCCTCGAGGCGCGAGAGCGGCGCCCCGAGGCAGAAGTGGAGCCCGTGCCCGAACGCGACGTGCGGGTTTGGATCGCGCGCGATGTCGAAGCGGTGGGGGTCGCGAAACTGCTGCGGATCTCGGTTCGCCGAGCCGATCATCACCAGCACCGGCTTGCCGGCCGGGATCACCTGGCCGTGCATCGGGACGTCGCGCTTCGTCACGCGGAACATCGCCTGGACCGGCGAGCGGTAGCGCAGGACCTCCTCGATCGCGGCGGGCAGGAGCTCGGGCTCGGCCCGGACGCGGGCGAGCGCGGCCCTGTCCTCGAGCAGGCACAGGACGGCGTTGCCGATCAGGTTCGTGGTCGTCTCGTGGCCGGCCACGAGGAGGAGCTGGAAGAAGCCCAGGATCTCGTCCTCGCCCAGCCGCTCGCCGTCGACCTCGGCGTCGACGAGCCGGGTCAGGAGATCGTCCCTCGGCGCCTCCCGCCGCGCCGCGATGAGGCCCCTCAGGTAGGCCTGCATCTCGGCGCTCACCGCGGTGAACGCGGCGATCGCCCGGGCCCCCGCCTCGGTGCCCGAGACCGTAGTGCTGAGGTCGAGGATCACGTCGCTCCAGCGCTTGAACCGCGGCTGGTCCTCGATCGGCGCGCCGAGCATCTCGGAGATGACGAGCAGGGGGAGAGGGACCGTGTAGTCCTCGACCAGGTCCATCTCGCCGCGCTCGATCGCGCGGTCCAGGAGCCGGCGCGACAGCTCGCGGACGCGCGGCTCGAGCGCCGCCACGGCCTTCGGGGTGAAGGCGCGCTGGACGAGGGCGCGCAGCTTCGTGTGGCGCGGCGGGTCCATGAAGAGGAGCCACTCGGAGGTCCTGTTGCCCGGCGGCGACACGACGGAGCTGAACGCTTCATGGTCGTGGAGCGCCCGCTTCACCCCGTCGTAGTCGAAGATCATCCACGTGTCCGAGGGGGGATAGTGGAGCACGGGAGAGCCGCTCCGGAGCTGGTCGTACAGGGGGTAAGGGTTTCGGCGCATCTCGTCCGAGAACAGGTTCATCGCTCACGACCTCCGTCGCGAGCCACGGTAGGATTCGAGGGCGTGGGCCGCTTGAACGAATCCCGGATCGGCGCCGTGATCGCGGAGTCCTTCGCGGTGCGCGCCTCGACGGCGATGGCGTCGTCCCTCCACGCCGAGCACGGCGCGGCGGTCCTGGTCGGGCTGGAGAGCGACGTCACGGTGACCGCGCCGGAGCCGGGCGGCGGCGTCGTGCGCGGGCGCGTGGTCGTGGTGCCCCCGGACCAGTGGCACGCCGCCTCGTGCCCCGGGCCCACGATCGGGCTCCTCTACGACCCCGAGGTGACGCCGCACGTGGCGGGCTACACGCGCCAGCGCGGCGGGGCCTGCCCGCTCGAGGGCCGCCTCCGCGCGCGCATCGACGGGGCCGTGGCGGCGCACTCCGCGTCCCTGTCGCGCCCCGACGTCCTCGACGGCCTCGCCCGGGAGATCGCGGCCTGGCTCGCGCAGGAGTCGCCGCGGCGCGCCCCGGACGGGCGCGTCGCCCGCGTCCTCGAGGCGCTGCGCGATCCGGCGGGGGACCGGCGGCGCGCGGTCGCGCGCGCCGGGATCTCCGAGGCGCACTTGCAGGCGCTGTTCGTGCGCGACGTGGGGGTGCCGATCCGCACCTTCCAGCTCTGGCGCCGGCTCCTCGTCGCGCTGGCGGCGTTCGCCCGCCTCGACGCGACGGGCGCCGCCCACGCCGCGGGGTTCGCCGACCTCGCGCACTTCTCGCGGACCTGCCGCCGCATGCTCGGCTACTCCCCGACCGAGCTGCGCACCGGGCTGATGCAGTGAGCCCGCGCCCGGGGGCGGCCTCTGCGATTGACGTGGTGCTGCCCTGCCGGCAGCGTGTCGGCCTGGCGAGGAGATGACGTCATGACGATGGATATCGCCGCGCTGCGCCGCGACACCCCGGCCTGCGCCAGCGTCCTGCACTTCAACAACGCGGGGTCGTCGCTGCCCCCGGCCGCGGTGGTCGACACGGTGGTCGAGCACCTGCGGCGCGAGGCGGCCATCGGCGGCTACGAGGCCGAGGCGGAGGCGGGCGAGCGGCTCGCGGCGGTCTACGGGTCGGTCGCGCGGCTCATCGGCGCGGCGCCGGACGAGATCGCGCTGGTCGAGAACGCGACGCGCGCCTGGGACATGGCGTTCTACTCGCTCCGCTTCGGCCCGGGCGATCGCATCCTGACCGCGCGGGCCGAGTACGCCTCGAACTACATCGCGTTCTTGCAGGTCGCGCGGCGCACCGGCGCGGAGATCGTCCCGATCCCGAGCGACGAGCGCGGCGCGGTCTCGCTGTCCGCGCTCGATCGCCTGCTCGACGAGCGGGTGAAGCTGATCGCGATCACCCACGTGCCCACGAACGGCGGGCTGGTCAACCCGGCGGAGGCGATCGGCCGCCGGGCCAGGTCGGCGGGCGTGCCCTTCCTGCTCGACGCCTGCCAGTCGGTGGGGCAGCTGCCGATCGACGTCGAGGCGATCGGCTGCGATTTCCTGTCGGCGACGGGGCGCAAGTACCTGCGCGGGCCGCGCGGCACCGGCTTCCTCTACGTGCGGCGCGCGCTGCTCGACCGGCTGGAGCCGCCGTTCCTCGACCTCCACGCGGCCACCTGGACCGCGCCGGGCCGGTACGAGCTGCGGCCGGACGCCCGGCGCTTCGAGAACTGGGAGAGCTACGTCGCCGGGCGGCTCGGGCTCGGCGCGGCGGCCGAGTACGCGCTCCGGCTGGGCCTGCCCGCGATCCGCGACCGGGTCTGCGCGCTGGCCGAGCGCCTGCGCGCGCGGCTGGCCGAGCTCCCCGGGGTCGCCGTGCGCGATCTCGGGGAGCAGCGCTGCGGCATCGTGACCTTCACCCGGGACGGCGAGGACGCCGCGGCCGTGAAGGCGCGGCTCGGCGCCCGGGCGATCCACGTCAGCGTGTCGACCGCGGCGGGGACGCTGCTCGACTTCGAGGCGCGCGGGATTCCCGATCTGGTGCGCGCCTCGGTCCATTACTACAACGACGAATCCGAGGTGGATCGCTTCGCCGCCGCGGTCGGCGCGGCCTGAGGGGGAGGCGCGGCGTCCGCTTGTTGCTCGTCGTTCTCGGCGCGCGCGGCCCCGGCTAGCATCGCGCGATGCGAAACTTTCTGAAGGGGCTTGGGATGACGCTGTGCGTGGGCGCGCTGGGCCTGCTCGCGGCGTGCGGCTCCGTCGATGATGACAATGAGCCTGTGGGGTCGGGTGGCGCCGGCTCGGGCGGATCGGACGGCTTGGATGCCAAGCAAGCGTGCATGAACTTCTGCAACGCTCGCAATGCGAGCGGCTGCGAACCTCAGGAGTCGGACTGCGAGGACTTCTGCGACGACCGGATCGAGGACGCCGGCGGCTTGTGCGAGGACAAGGCCGCCGTGCTCTTCACGTGTGCCCTGCCCTACGCTTCCACGTGTCCGCGCGATGTGCCCCCCTCGTGCCAGGAGCAGATGGTTGCGCTGGAGACGTGCATGGAGACGCACGGATGCGCCGGCGGCGAGCTGTGCTCCGGCGGAGGCGGCGAGGACGGCGCGACGACGTGCTCGTGCGAGGCCACGTGCCTGGGCAAGCGGCACGAGATGCGGTGCGACACGCCCGCTGGCGGCACGACGACGTGCGTCTGCCTCGTCAACAGCGTGGAGGTCGGGACCTGTCAAGAAGCCCTGCCCGACCCGTGCGGGGTAAAGAAGGGCTGCTGTCAGGAGTTTTTCAACATCCCCTGATCGTTCACCTCGAGGACGTCGCCGTCTTCCCTCCTCGCGTCGAGCTCGAGTCCCTCGGAGCGCGGCTCACAGGATCGTCGCTATCCGCAGCGACGGCGGCAGGAGCTCGTTGAGCCGCGCGAGGTCGCGCGCCATCTCGAGCCGGCGCGGCTCGCGGCCGTCGTGCGACGGGAACGGGATCGCGGCGAACGCCTCGAGCGCGGCCTCGGCCACGCGCGCCGCGCCCTCCGGGCGGAGGAGGGCGCGCTCGAGCGCCACGGCGGCCGCGCCGAGGTACGTGTCGAACAGGTGCACGCCCGAGACCGCGAGCTCCTGCCGCGCGCGCTCGGGCGTCGCGACGACGTCGTGGATGAAGATCGCCTGGACCGACTCCGGCGCGCGCTCGAGCATCCGCTGACCGAAATGGATGTCGCCCTGCCCGCTGTCGCCGACGAAGACGAAGCCGTATTCGGGGTACAGCCGCCGGTATTCCAGGAAGTTCTCGAGCTTCTTCTCCGCGATCGCGCGATTGCCGATGAGGCGCGTGAACGAGCCCGCGAGCACGGTCGCGGCGAGCTGGCCGCGCGCGGCGAGCGCCCTCAGCGTCGCGTCCTCGACGAGGCCGAGGCGGTCGCCGGGGCGGGCCGTGACGAAGGTCAGGTCGCCGGCCCGCCCGGGCTCCGGGCCCGGCCCGCGGTCGAGCTCCGCGTAGAACTGGAGCACGCCGGGATAGACGGTCTTCTTCGGATACCGCGCGTCCTTCCAGTTCGCATAGAAGGTGTCGTCGATGTCGGAGAGGATCTTCACCTCGCCCGTCGGGACGGCCTCGGCCGCGATGTGCGCGAGGAGCTCCTCGCGCAGGCCGTCGTCGTCGATGTCGTGATAAAAAAGCTGGTGGAGGTCGTGGTAGCGGCCCCGACCGTCGAGCGCGTTCTTGAGCCGCGTGACGTCGGCGCCGCGCGTGCCGAGCCAGAGGCGGCGCAGCGCCTGCTCGTCGCGGCGGCCCGTGCGTCCGCGCTGCAGCGCCGAGGCGAGCGCGGCGCGCGCCGGGACGCCGAGGTCGCCGAGGCGCTCGGCGGTCAAGAGCTCGAGCAGCGCGGTGCGGTTGTCGGGGCCGAGGAGGCGATCGTCGATGTCTCCCAGCAGCGCGGGCAGGTCGAGCAGGACGAGCAGCTCGTCGAGCTCGGCGGCGGTCGATCCGGCGAGGATCTCGAGGATCCGCCGCTCGTCCCGCCGGTCGGTGTGCGAGGCCATGCGCTGCCGGATCTCGTCGAGCTTCGGCAGCACCGACGGGATGGACGCGTCGGGGGTGGCGTCGATCGTCATGGCGCCCCGGCAGGATAAGGGATCTGCCGGCGCCCTGTCCGGCCGGAGATCCCGCGGCGCCGCGAGGGCGCGCCGCCGGGGCTCAGCCGCCGGCCGGCGCGCGGCCGCGGAGCACCTCCGCGAGGGCCGACGCGCCGCCGCCGAGCACCTCCGAGAGGGCCACGAGGACGCCGTCGAGGCGCGGCCCCGCGCCGCGGAGCGCGCGCAGGAAGCTCACGAGATCGGGCGCGAGCAAGTGCGCCGGAGAGGCGTAGTCGCCGGCGGTCAGGTAGATCTCCGCGGTCCCCGCGCGAACCGCGAGGTACATGGCCACCGTGAGCTCGATCTCGACGCCGCGGTCGGACTCCGTGTGCACGATGTGCCCCGGCAGCCGGGCGAGCGTGAGGAGCTCCATCGCTCCCATCCTGCTCGACGAGGTCGATTTGCGGAGGACGGTCCCCTGCGCGAGCGGCGACAGGACGACGATCGCCGCCGGCGGGAGCGCCGCGGGCCACGGCACCCGGGAGGGCGCGCCGCCCGCGTCGAGGAGGGCGAGGCCGTCGATGGCGGCATAGAGCGCCTCGATCTGCGGGTGAAGCGCCCCGCGCTGCGCCTCGACCTCGGCCACCTCGCGCCGGCGCTCCGGCGAGGGGGTCTTCACCGCGACGGACCAGCCGGCGCGCGGCGCGGAGGAGGCGAAGCTGCCCCGCACCAGGGCGCTGCGGAGGGTGTCCTCCAGCCGGTCGTCCGCGGGCGCCGCGTCCCGCCTGCCCGCGCCGGGCGCGGCGCGGCGCGGGTCGAGGCAAGCGTCGATGAGCTGCGCGAGCGCCTCGTCGACGGCCGGGTCGGGGCGGAGGGGGCCGCGGTCGAGGAACGGCGCGTAGCGGAGGTCGGCGGCGATGCGGGCGACCTCCTTGCGGCCGCGCTCGCCGTAGCGCCGCTCGAAGTGCGCGCGGAAGGCGTGCGCCGTCTCCCCGAGCGCCGGGCGCGCCGCGCGCACGAGCGCGTCGACGTGCTCGCCGGCGAGGACCATCCCGAACAGCATCCCGCCGCCTCGCTCCACCGCGATCAGGCCCTGCAGCACCGAGGTGAAGCGCGCCTGCGCCTCCATGAACGAGACCGCGTCGTCCGGCTGGTGGCGCGCCAGGGCCTCGTGGAACCACGCGAGCAGGCGTGCCGCACCGTCCATGGTGCCTGTCAGTCTACGCCCCGACGTGGCGCCGGCCCAAGGCCCGCCCGCCCAGCCGTGCGGGGTCAAGGCGCGCCAGGGCTGGGATCCCTGAGCGTCGGAACCGTGCGGCCCCCCCGCGAGCTCAGCCGTGGCGCGGCAGCTGCGCTCGAATCGTCCCGCCACATTTCACTCCCGGGAGCTGTGACCTCGGCGCTCGCCACACCTTCCGTCAGCGAGGGCGCCGGCGTAGGCTCCGGGGCGATGATGGCTCCTACAGCGGTCGTGTTCGATCTCGACGGCACGCTGATCGACAGCCGAGGCGACATCGTGGCGGCGGTGAACCATGCACTCGAGGCGACGGGGCGCGCCCCGCTGCCGGGGCAGGTGATCGTCCGGTACGTGGGCGACGGCGCCCGCGCGCTGTGCGCGCGCGCGGCCAGGCTCCCCGAGTCGTCCGACGACGCCGATGAGGTCCTCCGGCACTTCCTCGCCTACTACGAGCGGCACCCGCTCGATTTCACGCGCTGGATGCCGGGCGCGCAGGACATTATCGAGAAGCTCTCGGACGTCGGCGATCTCTCGCTCTGCGTCTGCACCAACAAGCCGCGCTCGACCACCGACGCGGTGCTCGCCGCGCTCGGCGTCGGCGCGCGCTTCCACGCCGTGGTCGCCGGCGGCGACGTCGCCGACAAGAAGCCGTCGCCCGCGCCGCTGCTCCACCTCGCGGAGCTCCTCGGCATCCAGCCGCGCCGGATGGTGATGGTCGGCGACGGCCCCCAGGACATCGAGTGCGCGCGCCGCGCAGGCGCGCGGTCGATCGCCGTCCTCGGCGGCTTCGCCTCGGAGCAGGAGCTGCTCAGCGCCCACCCCGATGTGATCCTCCGCACGCTGAACGAGCTCTGGGACGTCCTCCGCCGCTGGCGCGACGCGACCGCCCGGATCTCCGTCCTGCGCTAGCGCCGCGCGCGGCCTTTCCGCCCGCGCGGTCTTTCCGCCCGCGCGGTCTTTCCGCCGCGCGCGGTCATCCCGCCCGCGCGGCCATCCCGCCCGCGCCGCCCCTCAGGCCGCGACGCCCTCGGCGATCTCCCGGCCGAACGCGGTCGCGTTGAGGATCGCGCGCAGCCGCACGCGCGCGCGGTGGAGCCGCGATCGCACGGCGCTCTCGCTCACCGCGAGCTTCTGCGCGATCTCCTGCAGGCCGAGATCCTCGTGGTAGTGCGCCAGCACCACGTCGCGGTAGTCCTCCGGCAGCTCGCAGAGCGCCTCGCGGACGTACGCCTCCCGCTCCGCCGCCGACGCGGCGTCGTCCTCGCCGATGGTGCTGCGCATCGTCGGGAGCAGGCCGAGCTCCTCGAAATCGAGCCCCTCGACGATGCGCGCGCGCTGCCGCCGCTGCGACCGCATCAGCATGAGCGCCTCGTTCGCCGTCACCCGGAACAGCCACGTCGTGAAGCTCGAGTCGCCGCGAAACGAGCGGATCGTCCGCACCACCTGCAGCAGCGTCGACTGCACGAGGTCGAGCCGATCCTCGTCCGACACCGGGTAGCGCGCGAGCTGCCGCTCCACGTGCGGACGGATGAGCCGCGTGAGCTCGTCGAGCGACTCCCGGTCCCCCTCCTTCGCCCTGCCGATCACCTCGGCCAGCGGGCCCGCGCTCGCGGCCCGCGGCGCCGGGCGCGGACCGACCGCGCCCGGCGGGGTGAGACCGCACGGCGCCAGAGGAGTCTCGGGCCTCGTGGTGGCGCTCGGAACATCGGTCGGAACGGCGGTCAGAGCCATGAGCCATCTCTCCGTCGAGGGCGCCGCGTGCGCTTCCGGCCCACGGGCCCGGTGGTGCGCTCCGATGAGCAAACCGCTTGCCACGGCAAGCTCAACGGACGTGCGCGCCGCGTGCGCACCGCGTGCTCAGCCGGTATAAGCGGGGCCACCATGTCCAGCGACGCTCCGCGATGGGATGCCCCCCGAGGGGATGACCGCCACGCTCCGACGCCCGAAATGGACCGGCCAGCGCCGTCCGTATCCGCGCCGCCCCGCGCGCTTGCGCACCCGCTGCCCGCCGGCATGCGCGATCTCCTCCCGGAGGAGGCGCGGCGCCGCCGCGCGCTCGCGAAGCGCGTGCTCGATCACTTCGTCCTGCACGGCTACGAGCCGGTCGCGCTGCCCGCGTTCGAGTTCGCCGAGGTGCTCGAGCGCGGCCTCGGCACCCTCGACGCCGCGGACGTGCTGCGCTTCATCGAGCCCGAGTCGGGCGAGGTCGCCGCGCTGCGCCCGGACATGACCCCGCAGATCGCCCGGCTCGTGGCCACGCGGCTCGCCGACGCGCCCCGCCCGATCCGCCTCTGTTACGAGGGCACCGTCCTGCGGCGGCGCCAGGGCCGCGCCCGGCGCCACCGGCAGATCCCGCAGGCCGGCGTCGAGCTGTACGGCGTCGGCGCGCTCGGCGGCGACCTGGAGATCCTCCGCCTCGCCGCCTCCGCGGTGCGGGAGGCCGGCCTCGAGCACGTCGTGGTGGACCTCGGCCACGCGATGATCGCGCGCGCGCTGCTCGACGCGGTCCCGGCGGGGCTCGCGGCCGAGCTCTCCGAGGTGCTCGAGCTGAAGGACGCGTCGCGCCTCGCCGCCGTGCTCGCCAGCCCGCGGGCGACCGACGTCCCGCGCCGCATCGTCGCCGCCATCGCCGCGCTCCCGGACCTCGCGGGCGGCGGCGAGGCCGACCCGGACGGCGCCCTGGTCTTCGAGCGCGCCGGCCGCCTCCTCGCCGGCACGCCCGCCGAGGCCCCGCTCGCCGAGCTGCGCGCGCTCTGGGACGCGGCGCGGAAGAGCCCGGAGCTCGGCCCGGCGCTCCGCGTCGACCTCGGCGAGCTCCGCGGCCTCGCCTACTACACGGGCGCAATTTTCCACGTGCTCGCCGACGGCCCGGGGGAGCCGATCGCGGCGGGCGGGCGCTACGACATGCTGCTCTCGCGGTTCGGGCTGCCGATGCCGGCCGTCGGCTTCGGCCTGAACCTCGACGCGGTGGCGTGGGCGCGCGACGTCGCTGGCGCCGCGGACGAGCCGGCGCTGCGGGTGCTCCTCGCGATGCGGGCGGAGCGCGCCGAGCCGCTCGCGGCGGCGCTGCGGGGGCTCGGCGTCCCGGTCGTGACGCACGCGCCGGACCAGGATCCGGAGGGGTACGCGCTGTCCTGGCGGTTCTCGCACCTGGTGCGCGAGCGGGACGGGGCGCTCGTGGTCGAGGCGGCGGCCGGCGGCGGCGGGGCGTCCGGCGGCCCGGGGTCCGAGGCGGGCGTCGTCCCGGCGGGCCTCGACGACGCCGCGGCGGCCCAGGCGATCGTGCTGAAGACGAGGGGGCCGCGTCCGAGCGGCAAGTAGACGCTCGCTCGGCACGCGAGCCTGGGGTAAAGGCGGACGTGGACCCGGACGGAGCCGCTCGGAGGGACGAGCGGGCCGAGGACGGGCCAGGTGATTCGGGAGGAGCTTCGGAATGACCGCGATCGTGATCGTCGGCGCGCAGTGGGGCGACGAGGGCAAGGGTAAAGTCGTCGACCTTTATACGGAGAGCGCCGACCTCGTGGTGCGCTACGCCGGCGGGCCCAACGCCGGACACACGCTGGTGGTGGGCGGGGAGAAGCTGATCGTACGGCTCATCCCGAGCGGAATTCTCCGCGCGAACGCCCGGTGCGTGATGGCGCAGGGCATGGTGGTCGACCCGGGGGTGCTCGTCTCCGAGATCGACGCGGTCGAGGCGCGGGGCTGCTCGACGCAGGGGCGGCTGTTCGTGTCGGATCGCGCGCACCTGATCCTGCCGTACCACCCGCTCGTCGACTCGCTCCGCGAGGCGGCGGCGGCGGACGGGACGCGGCTCGGGACGACGAAGCGCGGCATCGGCCCGTGCTACGAGGACAAGGCGTCCCGGCGCGGGGCGCGGCTCGGCGACCTGCGCGACATGAAGCGGCTGGCGCAGCTGGTCTCGCGGTCGCTCGAGGCGTGGACGCCGACGTTGCGCGCGCTCGGCGGCGAGCCGCCGTCGCTCGACGCGATCATCGAGGAGCTCACCCCGCTGGCGAAGCGCATCACGCCGCTGCTCGCGGACACGTCGCAGCTCATCGACGGGGCGCTCCGCCGCGGCGAGCGCGTGCTGCTGGAGGGGGCGCAGGGGACGCTGCTCGACATCGACCACGGCACGTTCCCGTTCGTCACGTCGTCGTCGGCGATCGCGGGCGGCGCGTGCGTGGGCGCCGGGGTCGGCCCGACGCGCATCCGCCGGGTGCTCGGCCTGGCGAAGGCGTACTGCACGCGGGTGGGCGAGGGCCCGTTCCCGACCGAGCTCGGCGGCCCGCTGGGCGAGCGGCTGCGGTCGGTCGGCGGGGAGTACGGCTCGGTGACCGGGCGCCCGCGGCGGACCGGCTGGCTCGACCTGCCGGCGCTGCGCTACGCGGCGCGCGTGAACGGCCTCGACGGGATCGCGCTGACGAAGCTCGACGTGCTGACGGGCATGCCGGAGCTCAAGGTGTGCGTCGCCTACGACACGCCGTCGGGGCGGACGCGGGAGTTCCCGATCGACGAGATCGCGACGGCGAAGCCGGTGCTCGAGCCGGTGGCCGAGTGGAGCGAGCCGATCGACGCGGCCCGCTCGATGACCGAGCTGCCGGCGGCGGCGCGGCAGTACGTGGAGCTGGTCGAGAGGGAGACGGGGGTGCCGGTCGACGTGGTGTCGGTCGGCGCGGACCGCGACGCGACCATCGTGCGGCGCAACGCGTTCGCGTGAGGGGGAGCGGGCGGCTCCCCGACGGCGCGGGCTCTCGGCCTCTCACCAGACGGAGAGCACCGCGTCCAGCGTGGAGGCGCGCTCGCACCACGCGATCAGCTCCCCTTCCTCCGGCTCTGTCACGATGACGATATAGTCCGACGCTGGTGACCACCGGCCCTGATGACCGCAGGAGCCGATCGGGCCCGAGCCGCTGCTCTGCAGCGCGAACACGCCGAGCGACGTATCGCGCGACGGGCGCCCCCAGACGAACGTGGAGCCGCGCGCGCCAGCGTCGAGCACCAGCTGCCTGGACGCGGAGCCATCCATCTCTAGCCATACGACGAGCGTCTTGTCCGCCGCGTGGCTGCGGATGCTCACCGTCCTCCACATGAAGAAATAAGCCCACAGCGCCGCGATGACAGCCGCGACGAGCAGGGCGCGCGCGGCAGCTCGGCCGAGAGGGAGAGAACGAGATCCAGGGCTCATGCGCTTGCCACCGATGTGCCGAGCTGCTCGGCCACGGGGAAGGAGTTGTTCAGTAGGCTATAGGTATTGTTGCTGTGCGCTGCCGCGCAGCTGACTCCAGCGTGGTCCTTGATATCGGTCGCGAACGACGGAAGCGCCGCGCAAAGCACGGCCAACCCAAAGAGACCCACGAGCTTCCGCCCACGAACCCTAAGAATCTCCTCGCCGTTAACAGCAGCCCAATCGTCCTCTGTTCGGAGCGCGCGCGTTACAAGCAGGAACGAGAAAGGCACGCGCCGGCCTCGCTTTGCGCCCCACGCTCGCGTGGTCAGCCGCGCTTCGCGCATCGACGTGCGACGGGCACACGAGCGACCTACGAGCACCCAGCGCACGCACCCAAGCAACCCACGTACCAGCCTGCGTGTCCTTGCTCGCCCGGCATCGACGCGCTTGATCGCCATCCGTTCCGCGCCGGCGCTCAGCCGATTACCGTGCCACGGTGAGAGTCCACGGACGCACGTGCCAGCGGTGCCAGCGTGTCAGCGTGCCAGCGTGCCACCGCGCGCACGAAGAGCCATCCGTCGTCGACAGCCAAGCTCGGGGCCGAACATGGAGGGCAGCGCAGCATGCGTGTGCTCTCAGGATGCCCTGCGATATGAAAGCATCCTGACCGAGCGGCCGGTAGTGGTCAACTTTGCCCAGAGAGAGTCAATATGAAGGCGGGAAGGCGGGAAGATCATCAAGGTTGTCTTCCCGCCTTCCCGCCTTCATGTTCGAATTTGACCACTACTCTGGTCGAGGATGGAGAAGGGCGTGCCCGCGGACGCGATATCGGCCGGCGCGATCGCGGCGCGACCCTCGTGCGGAGCGAGCACGTTCGCATAGCAGCGCGCTATGCCGTCTCGGTCCGCGACAGGTGCGGCGGAGTGCGGGCTAGCGGGCGCGCCGGCTCACCGAGGTCATCCGCCGCCCGGCGTGCGCGTACCGCCCTGGGTGCCGCTGCCTCCCTGGGTGCCGCTGCCCGGTGTGCGGGTGCCGCCTCCCTGGGTGCCGCTGCCTCCCTGGGTGCCGCTGCCGCCGTGGGTGCCGCTGCCGCCCGGTGTGCCGGTCCCGCCGCTCGGCGGCGCAAAAGAGCCGCCCCCGTGGGTGCCCGAGCCGCCGGTCGTCCCGCCAGTTCCGCCCGGCGTCCCGCCCGTCGTCCCGCCCGGCGTCCCGCCGGTTCCGCCCGTCGTCCCACCGCCGGTCGTCCCGCCGGCTCCGCCCGGCGTCCCGCCCGTCGTCCCACCGCCGGTCGTACCGCCGGCTCCGCCCGGCGTCCCGGTGCCGCTGCCCCACTCGTGCGTGCCGCCCTGCGTGCCTGCCCCGCCCCGGGCGCCTTCTTCCGGAGATCCCATATCCCCGCCAGGCGTCGTCCCGGTGCCGGGCGTCCCGCTCTCGGGAGCTCCCATTCCTTCGGCGCCGCCGGGGGTCTCTCCGCCCGTGTGCCCGGCCCCCGGCGAGGTCGGTTGTCCGCCACCCTGGCTTCCCCCGCAGGCCATGAGCGGCAGCGCGGCCACCACTACCAGAAACATGCTTCGCATGATGTGTCCCCCAGGTCGTCTGCGTTCGCGGCCCGTGCCGAGCCGCCGGCGATGCGGACGCGTCCATGCGCACGAGGCCCCCGAGGGCCCTGCAGCCTAGCGTCCCACGCTCGACATGCTGGAGCCGCATCCAGCCGCCGGGATCGAGACGCAGCCGGAACGGCGCATCGGGCCGCGCCCGATCGAGCACCGCTGCGCGCTCGCGACGCAGACTGGCCTCCTGACGCCGGCCCGCGCTCGATCGCACGCGCACGCGCACGCGACCGCGCAGGCGGGCGCGTCGGTGCTCGCGCGGCACAAGCCCCCTCACGGCTCTACGCGGCTCGCCCGGCGCTTGCATGGGGCCAGGACCACCTGTGACCGCGGAGCACGCCGCGCCCGCGCGCGGCCGCTCGCGACGCGGCGTGGGCGTACGTGCCGCGCGGCGTGGGCGCAGAAGAGGGGGTGAGGCATGCGCGACAAGTTCCGGAATACGATCGTCGTGATCACGGGCGCATCGAGCGGCATCGGCCGCGCGACAGCGCTGGAGTTCGCCAGGCGCGGGGCCGCGGTGACGCTCGCTGCCAGGCGGGAGCAGCCGCTGCGCGACCTCGCCGCCGAGTGCGAGCAAGCCGGCGGCAAGGCGCTCGTCGTGCTCGCCGACGTGACGAACGAGGCCGCCGTCCTGGAGATCGCGCGGCGCACCACCGAGGCCTTCGGCCGGATCGACGTGTGGGTCAACAACGCGGCGGTGACGCTCTTCGGCCTCTTCGAACAGACGCCCTCCGAGCCCTACCGGCGCGTCATCGAGACCAACCTGTTCGGCTACATCCACGGCGCCCGCGCCGCCCTGGCCCAGTTCCGGCGGCAAGGCAGCGGCGTCCTCATCAACGTGGGCTCGATGGTGTCGAAGCTCTCGGAGCCTTACGTCAGCGCCTACGTCGCCTCGAAGCACGCGATCCGCGGCCTGTCCCAGAGCCTGAGGCAGGAGCTCCAGGTGCTCCGGGCCCGCGACATCCACGTCTCCACCGTGCTGCCCGCGACCATCGACACGCCGTTCTTCCAGCACGCGGGCAACTACACGGGGCGCACGCCGAAGGCCATGCCCCCGGTGTACCCGCCAGAGCGCGTGGCGCGCGCCATCGTTCGTCTGGCGCGGAGGCCGCGGCGCGAGGTGTTCGTGGGCAGCGCGGCCCGGCAGCTGTCCTTGCTGTCGCTCGTCGCGCCGGGGCTCGCCGAGCGCCTGCTCGCGCGGGGCGTCGACCGGCTGCACCTGAAGCACGACCGCACCGCCTACGCGACGAACGGCAACCTGTTCACCCCGCTGCCGGAAGGGACCGCCGTGAGCGGCGGATGGAAGCCGCGCGGCAAGCAGCGGCTCCTGCGCGCCGTGATCGTCGGCCTCTCCGCCCTCGCGCCCGCCGTGCTGGGCCTGCTGTGGCTCCGCCCGAGGCTGCTCCCGTCGAGGTGACGGCGCGCCCCCGCCCCTGCGCCATGGGCCGCCTGTCGCAAAACGACACACCCTCATCGTCGGCCGCGGCGACAGGGGCAGCTGGGCTCGCGGCCCCCACGGGATCTGCGCTGGCCTCGGTTGCGGAGCGGGGCGCCGGCTCTAGGTGCGTGGGAGGGGACATGTCTCCGGACGACCAACAGGGCAGCAGGAACAGGCACGTCCTGGCGCGCCTGTTGCCCTGGTCTGTTGCCAGGGAACCCACCCGACAACCGTTGAGGGCAGTATGAAGGAACGAAAGAAGCTCGCAGGGAAGCGGATCGCGGCGCTCGTGGCGGACGGGTTCGAGCAGATCGAGCTGACCGTGCCGATGAAGGCGCTCCGCGCCGCGGGCGCGACGGTGGACGTCGTCTCGCTCCGTCACGGCAAGATCCGCGGGATGAACCTCCACGAGCCCGGCGCGCGGGTGCGCGTGGACCGGACGCTCGGCGAGGCGGATCCGGCCGAGTACGACGGCTTGCTCCTGCCGGGGGGGTTCATCAACCCGGATCTCCTGCGCCAGAGCGAGGAGGCGCGCCGGTTCGTGCGCGCGTTCGACGACCTCCGCAAGCCGATCGCGACGATCTGCCACGGCCCCTGGGTGCTCGCGTCGGCGGAGCTCGTGAGCGGGCGGCAGCTCGCGTCCTGGCCCGGCATCCGCGACGACATCGTGCACGCGGGCGGCGTCTGGCGCGACGAGGAGGCGGTGCGCGACGGCAACTGGCTGTCGAGCCGCGGGCCGCAGGATCTGCCCGCCTTCGTGCGCGAGATGCTCGATCTGTTCGCCGAGACCGCGCCGATCCACGCTGCGGCGTCGCCGCTGGCCGCCGAGTCGGCGCCGGCGCGCACGTCGCCCCCGCTCGCGGCGCTCAGCGCCACGGCGTTCCTGCCGCCGCCCTCCACGGCAAGGAAGTTCCTGAGCACCGCGGCCACGCTCGGGGTGGGCGGGCTGGCGGTGCTCGCGCTGCGCCGGGCGCTCGCGTGACGTGAGCGAGGCGGACGTACGGGTCGGCGGGCCCACCACCTCCTGCGGCGTCCGCGGGGAGGCTCACGCCTGGACATATCGCCGCGACGAGCGCGGCTGTCCAGCCTGGGCCGAACAGCTCCCTGTGTAGGTCACTCCACGAATCGGCGGAGGGCCGGGCGAGGAGAAGTTCGCTTCTTCCTCAGCGGAATGGACTATTATGTCCATCCCTATGGCCGAGGACAGCTACACGTTTGCGGGTTCGGAGCGCGCGCGAGAGCTGGAGCGCCTGCGGCGGATCGAGGGGTTCTTCGACCCCGCCAGCTGGCGCCTGCTCAAGGCGTCCGGGATGGGTCCCGGCTGGAGCTGCCTCGAGGTGGGAGCCGGCGCCGGGTCCATCGCCTCCTGGATGGCAGAGCGCGTCGGCCAGGAAGGCGAGGTGGTCGCGGTCGACCTCGATGTCGGGTTCATGGATGCTTCTCAGCTGCCGGGCGTCCGGATCATCGAAGGCGACATCCGCCAGCTCGACTTTCACGCGGCGCGCTTCGATCTGGTGCACGCCCGCTACGTGCTCATCCACAACGCCCATTTCCAGGATCTCCTCGACGCCATGCTCGCGGCGCTGAAGCCCGGCGGGCGCCTCGTGCTCGAGGAGCCCGACTTCACCGCGGCCCGGGGCGCGTCCGGCCCGGATATCGAGGCCTTCGATCGGGTGAATCAGTCGATCCTCGCGATGTTCCAGGCCGAAGGCAAGGACCCGGGGCTGGGCCTGCGCCTGCCCGCGATCCTCGCGTCGCGAGGGCTCGCCATCGAGGCCGTCGAGAACGAGGTGCCGCTGTGCCCAGGCGGCCACCCGCTGTCCGAGATCATGAGCCTCTCCGCCACCCAGCTCCAGGACAAGTACCTCGCGACCGGGCGGATCAGCGCGGAAGATCTCGCCGGATACGCCAGGTTCGCGGCCGACCCCGCGGCGTGGGGCATCTACTACGGCACCGTCGGCGTCGTGGCCCGCAAACCGGCCAAGGCCGCGGACTGACGCGCCGTTCGCGCGCCGTTCGCGCGCCGTTCACGCGCCGTTCACGTACGACTTGCCGGGAGCACGCCGCCCGCGCGCGGGCCTCCTCCAGGAAAGCATCGATGTCCGTCCCGCCGCCTCCGCCGCGGCTGGACATGGCACCTCGCCGATCCCCCGACAGCGCCGCTCCCCTGCCCCTTTCGACCTCCCGTGACCACGCGGGCGCCGCCGCCCTGGCAGCGCCCTCGTCCGTTCAGCCACATCGAGAGGTGGCACCCGCGCGCCGGTCCGTCGCGCGACGCCGACGATTCAACCGATCCTGTGCGCTCGTGAGCATCATCGATTTGACGATCTCGCGCTTGCATATCCCCAGAGCAGTTCAAGATACGTGACGGGGCGGGCCAGGCATCACCGCCAAGCGCTCCGGCGCCGGCGCCGCTTCCGTCATTGACATGGGGGGAAGTATGAAGTTTCGAATCGACTCTCTTCGTTTTGCATGGATCGCAGCCCTGGCGCTCGCGGGGACCAGCGCCTGCTCCGTCGCTGCGGGAGACGGCGGCCTCGCAGCGGCGGACCAGGACAGCGCGGAAGAGGCGGTCGAATCCGCATCGCTGGCCTTCACGCTCTCGATCCCGGAGCTCGCCTCGGTGATCGACGCCTTCGATACGGTCCAGATCGCCGAGGCGCAGACCGCCCGGACCCGCGCGACGGACGCGCACGTCATCGAGCTCGCCCAGGAGCTGCTCAATCACCACACCGCCGCGAACCAGCAGCTCCGGGCCGCGCTCGCGCAGACCGGCGTGACGCCGGACGACAACGAGGTCAGCCGGGCGCTGATCGAGCAGGGCGCCTCGGATCAACAGACGCTCGAAGGGCTCAGCGGACGCAGCTTCGACTGGACGTACGTCAACCTCCAGATCGTCCGGCACCAGGAGTTCCTGGCCCATCTCAAGGAGCAGCTCGTCGTCGTCGGACCCGAGCTGCACCCGGGGATCTCTCACCTCATCCCCGATATCCGGGAGGCCACGTCGCGGCACCTCTCGTTCGCCACGTCGCTCACCTCGCTCATCGGCACACCGTACGTCCCGGAGAACGGCAATCCGCCGCGCGCCCCGTACTACGGCAACGGCGCCCCGTACTACGGCAACGGCGCCCCGTACTACGGCAACGGCGCCCCGTATTACGGCAACGGCGCCCCGTACTACGGCAACGACGCCCCGTACTACGGCCCCGTCTACTACGGCCCCAACGGGCCTTACATGCCGGCCTACCCGCCCTACGGCGGCTACGGGCGCAGCACGTCGCTCGGCTCGGGCACGCCCAGCCCGTATCCCCCTTCCCCCGGCCATCGCCCGTGAGCCGGCGTAGGGCGCCGGCGCCGCGCTCGCCCGCGCCGGACGCCGTCTGACGAGCTGCGGCGCCGACCGAGCCGCCGATCCGTCGACGAGACGGGCGCGGCGCCCTACAGCCGGCGCCGCGCGCGGCCGCGATCCGGGATGACGCCGTGGATCTCCGCCTCGGTGAAGCCGGCCGCCTTGTAGAGGCGCTTCAGGTGCACGAGCTCGATGTGCGCGCTCTTCGCCACCGCGGCGCGGATGCGGTCGAGCACGCTCAGCCGCTCGAGCGGGAGCCGGGTCGCCTCGACCGTCGAGCGCAGCGCCGCGGCCGCCGATTTCACCTCGGCCGCCGCCGCCTGCGCCTTGTCGAGGCTGAGCTTGGGGTGGATCCCCGAGCCGAGCAGCTGCGCGAGCACCTCCAGCCGATCCGGCTGCCCCGTGATGTCGCCGTCCTCGTAGTCGGCGAAATACGCCGCGCCGCCGGGGAACAGGATCGACAGCGCAGGATCCGCCGAGGGGCGGCCCACGGCGTTCCAGACGTCGTCGGCGACCTTGCCGAGCGCGTCGTCGGCGCGCTCGGACTCGGCCTCCACCTTGGCGAGCAGCGGCTCCGCCTCCGACCGCGCGGCGTTGCGCTGGGCCTCGACCCCGTCGAAGAGCGTCAGCACGGGCACGAGCCGCTGCTCGGCGAGCTCCCGGAGGGACCCCCCCTTCGCAGAAGCGCTCTGGAGCGTCGCGCGCACGTCACCGATGATGTCGTCCGCCGGCGCATCCTTGCGAATCACCTCGCCCATGATGTCGATCCTCCTCTGGCCTCACGAGGCACCAAGGCTGCGGAGTCCATCGAAGCACGACCCGCGAACGCCCCCCGTCGGCGCTGTCACCTCGGGCACCATAACGGACCATCGCCCGCCCGATCAACCGGATCGCAGCCCGCCGCCGCCGGCCCGGCGTGGGCCTCCGGGGCGCGTCGCTGGTACACTCCGGCCGTGCACCCCGGCCCGCTGTTGCTTACGGCCCTGCTCGCCCTCCCGCTCACCGCCCACGCCGGCCAGGCGGGCGGCGAGCTCGTCGCCGCGGCGGCCGCGGCGGGGCGGCCGCCCGAGTGCTCGGCGCGGTCCAGCCGGGCCATCGCGCGGGGGCCCACGGTCTGGGAGCGCGCGCGCGCGCCGGAGCTCCCGCGCTACTGCGACCTGCTCGCGCGCGGCCAGGCGCAGCTCGGCAGCAACCCGGAGGCGGCGCGCGAGGCGGCGCGCCTCGCCGACCAGCTCCTCCCGGGGCACGCCGCGCCGCAGGTCCTGCTCGCCCGCGCCGCCCTCGCCCTCGGCTCCCCCGAGGACGCGGGGCGCGCCTTCGATCGCGCGCGGGGCGTCGATCCGCGCAGCGTCGAGGACCCGCACACGATGCACGATCTCGCCCGGTCGCTCGCCCGCACCGGCAAGCGCGACGAGGCGATCGCGATCTACCGCGCGCTCGTCCCGCGCATCGACCTGCTCGGCACCGCCGATCAGCGCGCGCTCGTGCTGCTCGAGGCGGCGCACCTGTCGATGGCCGCCGCCGGCGCGGCCGCGAAGCCGCCCTCCGGCGCGGCCGCGCAGGGCGCCCGCGGCGACCTCGACGAGGCGATCGCCTACCTGCGCGAGGCGCGCCAGCGCGCGCAGACGCAGCTCGCCCGCGACGTCACGCTGTCGCTCGCGCTCGCGCTGGACCGCGCCGGCGACAAGGCCCAGGCCGACGCCGCGCTCGACGGCGAGGCGGCCGACGCGGGCGCCGGGGGCGACCCCCGCGCCCAGGCAGCGGCGCGCGCCCGCGCGGAGGCCGCACGCGCCCGCGCGGCCGACCACCGCGCCGACTCGACGGCGCGGGCGGCCGACCAGCACGCCGGCGCCGCCGCCCGCGAGCACGCCGCCGACGATCTCGCCAGCGCGGCGGCGCGCCTGCGCACCCTCGACTACCTCGCGGTCCCGGAGGACAGGCTCGCCCTCGAGGCGCTCGCGCTGGAGCGGACCATGACGGCGGCGGCGATCGCGCGCTGGGAGGCATACCTGGCGGGCGCCGGCGGCCAGGGGCCGTGGGCCGCGGCGGCGCGCGCGCGCCTCGACGCGCTCCGGAGAGGCGGCGGCGGGGGCCAGCGGCCCGCGCGCGCCGCGGCGACGGGAGCGGCCGGGCGCGCCCCGCAGGAGCGCGGCGCGGCGCCCGCGCCGGGCGCAGGGGGCGCGCGATGAGCCAGGAGCCGCGCCTGCCCCGGCGGGCTCGCTCGCCCGGGCGGGCTCGCTCGCCCCGGCCGCCTCGCTCGCCCCGGCCGCCGCTCCTGCCCGGCCTCGCGGCGCTCCTCGCGCTCGCGCTCGCGGCGGCGCCCCTCCGCGCGGCGCCGACCGTCTGGTCCCGCGCGCTGGATCCGGCGGCCGACGAGCGCGCGGCGCTCATCGCCCAGGCCGACGCGCTCCTCGCCCGGTACGACCGGCTCCGGCGCTCGCCGCTCCTCGAGCGGGTCGACGAGATCGGCCCGCTCTGGCTGCGCGAGGCGCGCAGCCTGTACGAGCGCGCCGGCGCGCCGGCCTCGCGCGATCCGTCGGTGCGGCTGCGCTACGCCGACATCCTGGAGCACCTCGGCGACGTGGAGGGCGCGGTCGTGACGCTCGAGGGGCTCTTGCGCGCCAACCCGCCGGCGCCCTCCCGGGCCGACGCGTGGCACGCGCTCGCGGTCTGCTATGCGCGGCTCGGCAGGTACACGGAGGAGATCAAGGCGTACGACGAGGCGCTCGCGCTCGAGCCGCACGCCGCGTCGCGGGCGCTCTTGCTGGCCAACCAGGCCGAGGCGCACATGGCGCTCGGCGACATCACCGCCGCGGTCGAGGGCTACCGCGCGGCGCTCTCGACGCTCGGGTCGCTCGACATGTTCCGCTACGGCGTGACCACGCTCTGGGGGCTCGCCGTGGCGCTCGACCGGTCGGGCGACCTGGAGGGCGCCATCGAGCACATCCGGCTCGCGAGGACCTACGACCGGAACGATCAGCAGATCAACGGCGCGGGCTGGTTCTACGTGCCCCCGTACGACGACGCCTGGTACGCGGCGCTCGGCCACTGGGCCGCGGCGCGGAGCGCCGAGCTCGGCGCCGCGCGCGCGGAGGCCTACCTGCAGGCCGTGGCTGCGTGGGAGTCGTACATCGCGCGCGCCCCCGGAAACGACCACTGGGTGGCGCTGGCCAAGGCGCGGCGCGCGCAGTGCGATCGGGAGCGGGAGCAGACGATGAAGCGCCTGCGCAAGCCCGCGCCCGCGGCGCCGCTGCGGCGCTGACCCGCGACCGCGGCGCCGCTGCGGCGCTGACGGGCGGCGATCGGCCGGGCCGCGCGCCGCGCTCCGGTCGTGATCGCGCCGCGCGCCGCGCTCCGGTCGCGATCGCGCCGCGCTTCCGGCCGCTCCCGCAGGTGCTTCCGGGAGTTCCTGCACGCCGCCTCCGGTCGCGCATCGATCGCGCCGCAGCGGACGCGCGTCGCGCCGCGGCGGGATGCGAGGACGCCCCTTTACGACCCCGCCCGGCGGGTTCACCTTAGCGTGGTCGTCCTCGCGCGCGGGGGCGGCGCCGGCCAGCTCACCCCGAACGGAGATCCGTCGAGATGCGCGACTCGGTGTTCAATGAGCCCGTGCTCTGGTCCGGACGCCCCAAGGTCGTCGCGACGCCGCTCCTGTACGTCGTGGGCGCGGTGGTCTGCGGCGTGACCTCCGCGATCAGCACGGCGTCCGCCATCGTCGTGAGCAAGGCGCTCGGCGCGTCGCCGACCCAGCTGCTCGCCTTCGCGGCCTGGATGGCGAGCCTCGCGGTGGCGTTCAGCTACCTGCCGCGCTGGTGGCGGTCGGAGCTCGAGTACCTGCTCACCGACCGGCACATCGTGGTGCAGCGCGGGAAGCTCCGGCGCTCCATCGAGCGGCGGTCGATCAGCTACGCGCGCATCCACTGGCACCCGAAGCACCCCGGCGTGGGCGACCTCGAGCTCGTGAGGGCGGTGCCCACGGGCGCCCTCCGGCGGCGGCTGTCGATCGTGCTCTGCGGCGTCGTGGCCCCGGATCGCGTCTGGGCGATCCTGCGGGGCGTCGTCCCGTCGGCGCCCGCGGGCGACGGCCACCGGCTGCTCTCGCAGCGCCTCGACGAGGGCGAGCGGGTGCTCTGGTCGGCGCACCCGGCCGACGGCTGGCACAAGTGGCTCCCGAACGGCCTGCGCGGGGTCGGCTCGGTGCTGCTCGGCGTGCTCCTCGGCGGCTTCGCCGTGGTCACGGCGGTGCACGCCGTGCGCAGCATCCGCATCGTGACCGCGGCGGGCATGGATCCGGAGAGCGTGTCGTTCGTGGCGCTCGTCGCCTCGCTCTCGCTCACGATCGTGCTGCTCGTCGCCGCGGGCGCGGCGATGCTCTACGTGTCGGTGGTGCGCCCCGCGCGGCTCGCGGCGCGGACGCGGTACCTCATCACCGACCGGCGCGTGCTCATCCAGCGGGGCGACGAGGAGCTGCACCTCGATCGCTCGCGCATCGTCGACGTGATCGACGCGCCGGGCGCCGGCGGCCTCCGCGACGTGTTCCTCGTGCTCGACGGCCCCCGCGCCCGCGCCGTCGCGGCGAGCGGCGCCTTCGGCGAGGCCCCGGGCGCCGGCCTCCAGCCGGTGCTGCACCGGGTCGCGGACGTGGAGTCGGTGCGGCAGATTTTGCGGCCGGCGTAGCGCGCGCCTCGTGCCCGCCTCGCGCGCGCCGGCAAGCGCGCTCACCTGCGCGCGACCCGGGCCTCCAGGTCGCGCACGCGCGCCTCGAGCTCGCGCACGCGCGCCTCGGCGGCGGCGCGGGCGCGCTGCTCGGCGACGCGGGCGCGCTGCTCCTGGGCGCGCGCCTCGCCCTCGGCGCGGAGGGCCTCCTCCTCGGCGGGCACGAGATCGGTCGCGCGGGAGGTCCGCGCGACGCGCAACGTCGGGTGCGGGCCGTCCTTCAGCACGACCACGTGCGCGTCGAACGCCTCGATCCAGAGGGGATCGGCGCCGGCGTGGACGCGCAGGTAGGTGCCGTCCGGATCGCGGCGGTAGAGCTGGAGCGGCACCCGCTCCTCGGAGAGCGGCGCGCGGGCCGAGGCCGCCTCGGGATCGAAGAGCAGGAGCTCGGGGCAGCCGAGCTGCCAGTACTTGGCCGGCGCGACCTCGTACGCCCGGCGATGGTCGCCCGTGACGATCTCCAGCGCGAACCGCGGCGGGCGGTGGCCCGGCAGCCACGTCTGCCACTGCCGCGGCAGCGGCGGCAACGGGCGGTGATCGAGGACGTAGAGATCGGGCAGGACGCGCACCAGCGGTTCGGCCCGCACCCAGGCGAAGGCGTGGTCGGCGCCGGCGTACCAGTCGACCCAGCCGCGCTCGCGCGCGAGCTGCGCGAGCACCGAGAGCAGCAGGCGGACGATTCCGGAGCGCTCGGCCTTGCCGTGACGCTCCGCATCATCGGGCAAGTACCAGCCGGACCAGTCGATCGCGGCGCTGGCCTCCTCGGGCGACAGATCGCGGAGCACGAGCGCGCGGGGCGGCCGCCGGGGGCTGAGCGGGTACCCGATGCGGTTCGGCGAGGCCACGCGGGGAAACTAGCACCCCGGCGCGTGCCGCGGGAACGCGCCGGCGTCGCCGGAGCGCCGGCGTCGCCGGATGCGGGCGCCTCAGGACCCGCGGCGCGCTCCGCCGAGCGCCTCGTCGGGCGACAGGTGCCGCCGCTGAGCGCCCCCGCGCGCCCCCTTCAGACGACATGTCCCTGCGACTCGCTTGACAGGGGCAAAGGTTCCATGTCTTCCTACCTGATAAGAGCTTTCTTTACATCTTGCACGTCGGGAAGGGCGGCGCGTCGCGCCGAGCGATCTCGCGATCTGCGATCGGCCGCCGGAGCCCGGCGCGACGAAACAGCAGCGCCACGGCGACCACGCACTCAGCGCGTCTGCCCGGATTCGGGCGCGCCGAGCCGCGTGGTGGTCCGGGCGAATCGAGCCCTGAGCGCGCGCACGGAGGAACTTAAAATGAGAACCTTGCAACATCGGATCGGGACTCTATCTGTCGGCGTCGGCGCCGCCTTCATCGCCGCTGCCTTCGTGATCGCCTGCTCGGCAAGCCCGAGCGGCTCCCCGCAGCAGGGCCAGGGCGCCGGCGGCTCGGGCGGGGCGCCGGAGGAGTTCGGCGCGGGGACGGGGAACATCTTCGACGTGGGCAGCGGCGGCCCCGCCGAGCCGCCTCCCTGCGAGGTCTGCGAGGACTTCCCCGCGGCCCCGGTGCTCGACGACGCCGGGGCGCCGCCGCCGGCCAACGCGCCCGAGCTGTTCGGCGCCCCGGGCAGCGGCGCGCCGGGCGGGCCGTGCCTCGCCGAGCCGGAGATCGGGGCGCTCTTCCCGAACAACTGGCTGCGGCCGAGGTTCCGGTGGACCGCGCCCGAGGGGCAGGACCTGTTCGAGATCCGCGTGCACGCCGACCGGGAGAAGAACGACCTGGTCGTCTACACGACGAACCGCGAATGGAAGATGCCCAAGGACATGTGGGAGAAGCTGGCGTCGCATGTCCGGAACGAGCCGATCACCATCACGATCCGCTCGGTGTCGACGAGCGCGCCGGGCGCGCCGCTCGTCGGCACCTCCGGGCCGATCACCATCGCGCCGGCCCCGGCCGGCGGCAGCATGGTGTACTGGGCGGCGATCGGCGAAGGGCCGGCGGACGCGTGGCTGGCCGGGTTCGGCGTGGGCGAGGAGGGCGTCGTCGACGCGCTCAAGGTCGAGCAGGTGCAGCAGGGCGGCCGCAGGACCGAGAACGGCGGCCTCCGGAACGACGGCGCGGTGAGGTGCATCGGGTGCCACACGTCGACGCCCGACGGCGAGTCCGTCATCTTCACGGATCACTGGCCGTGGGGGCTCGCCATCGCCTCCGTGCAGAAGGACTCCGTGGGCGAGGTCCCCTCGTACGTCACGCCGGGCGGCTCGGAGGCGATGAGCCAGGCCTGGCTCGGCGCGCCAAGGATGTCGGCAGCGCACTTCTCCCCGGGAGACCGGATCGTCGTCACCTCCTATGGCCGGGATCGCGGCACGGTCTGGGACGGCCAGTCGTACAGCGCCATGCCGAACGCGCGCCTCGCGTGGATCGACCTGGAGTCGCAGGTGCCGACCTACCCGCTCGACGCCAACCCCAACCTGGTCAAGGAAGAGATGGCGGCCGCGGAGGGGACCGCTTACGGCTTCATCCCGCGCGAGGGCGACACGCGCGGAGCGCTGATGCCGGACTGGAGCCATGACGGCGACACCATCGTTTACGTGTCCACCGACGCCGGCAAGGACGGGCGGATCGCCGCCGGGGCAGGCGATCTCTACACGGTGCCCTACAACGACCGGCAGGGCGGCGCGGCGACGCCGCTGCAGGGCGCCGCGGAGCCGGCGTTCAACGAGTATTACCCCGCCTTCTCGCCCGACGACCGGCTGATCGCGTTCAACCGGACGCCGAGCCCGGGGGAGATGTACTATAACCCCGCGTCCGACATCTACGTCGTCCCCGCGGCCGGCGGCGCGGCGACGCGGCTCGCGGCCAACGATCCGCCGGCGTGCGTCGGCGTCACGAGCCCGGGGATCCACAACAGCTGGCCCAGGTGGTCGCCGGAGGCCACGACCGTCGACGGCAAGACGTATTACTGGGTCATCTTCTCGTCGTCCCGCGACGGCTACACCCTCCAGAAGGACCCGCAGAAGAAGGCGTCGCAGCTCTACGTGACCGGCGTCGTCGTGGAGGGCACGACGGTGACCACGTACCCGTCGATCTATCTCTGGAACCAGACCACGAACACGAGCAACCACACGCCCGCATGGGACGTGTTCAAGATCCCCCCCGCGCCCGTTCCCCTCTGACGCCGCGCGCAGGCGTCCCGGCCGGGAGAGCGAGCCCCCGCCGCCCTCGGACACGTGCCCCCCGATACGGCGCGTCCGTCCGGGCCCAATGAACCTCCGTCTCATCGCGTGTTGGCGGAAATAGCCAGTCTCATCACCCATCCATGGCACACGTGTGCCAGGCGGCCCCCGCCAGCGCAGGCATGTCGTGCCTCGCGCCGCCCGGCGGGCCGTGCGCGCGCGCGAACCGCCGCATTTCGCGGTGAATTGAGCGAGCGGGCGGCTGGCGCGGGCCTTGCGACGCCGGCGGGCACCATGCGAACCCACCGCGCCCATTCCTCTCTCTGGCTTCTCCTAGCAACAGGCATCCTCGCCGTCGGATGCGTCACGGAGTCCTCGTCACCCGGACCCGACGAGAGCGCGTCGCAGCGCGCGGCGCTCCACCGGGCTCAGTCGTGCGACGACCTCGAAGCGCTGCTGAAGCAGGACGCGCTCGCCAAGATGAACGCCCAGATCGACGCCATGATCGCGAGCTACGGGGCGATCGGCGACGGCCGCGGCGTCGGCTTCGGCGGCCCCGGCGTCGCCGTGCCCGGGGGGGCCGCGGACCCCACCGGCGTACCTTCCCCGACGCCGCCCGTGGCCGGCAGCCCCGAGGACGCGGCGTCGGGCGGCGAGAGCGATGCCCCCGCCCACTCGGACACGAACACCCAGGTCGCCGGCGTCGATGAGGCCGATATCGTCAAGACCGACGGGAACAACCTCTACATCCTGCACGACCAGAGCTTCTACACGCTGACCGCGTGGCCGGCGTCGTCGCTCGCGGTGGGCAGCTCGCTCGCGATCGAGGGCAGCCCGCTCGAGATGTTCGTGGCAGGCGACAAGGTCGTCGTCTACTCGTCGGTCAACGGGGCCGCGATCTACGAGAAGGCGGGCGTCGAGCCGCGGCCGGGGTACTACGACTACAGGATCGACATCGGCATCGCCCTGCCCGGAGGCGCCGGCGCGCCCGCCGGCGCGCCGGGCAGCGCGCCATCCAGCGGGCCGGATCAGGACGATGCGCCGGCCCCCCCGGAGGGGTCCGACACGCCGTCCAACCCGGGAGGCGGCGACCCGCCGCCGGACGGCGCCGACAAGCCCGCGGAGCCGCTGCCGGACGGCGACACCGAGCCCACGCCGCCGGCCGGCGCCCCGTCCCCCGATGAGCCGGTGACCGACGCGCCCCCGCCGCCCGACGCCTACGCCCCGCTCACGAAGCTCACCGTCCTGAGCCTCGCGGGCGGCGCCCCCAGCGTGGCCAGGGAGCTCTACTTCGAGGGCGGCTACGCCTCGTCGCGGCGCGCGGGCGACGACGTCCGCACGGTGCTGTCCGGCGGCGCCCACGGCCCCGCGCTCAACTACTGGCCCACCGACCTCACCGCCTTCCCCGAGACCGCCGAGGCGTGGACCGCGGCGTTCGAGCAGCTCCGCGCCGAGAACACGGCGATCATCGAGGCGTCGTCGCTGTCGGCGTGGCTGCCGTACCGCTTCGAGAAGGAGGGCGAGACGGTCACCGAGCTCGGCGCGAGCTGCGCGGACTTCTACGTCCCCGAGGCGGGCACGACGTCGTACGGCCTGACGCAGATCGAGTCGATCGACCTCGCCGACCTCGACGAGGCGCCGGCGTCGACCTCGATCATCGGCGCGACCGACACCGTGTACTCGAGCCACGACGCCCTCTATGTCGCCGCGCGCGGCTGGCAGGCGCCGACGGCGCCCAGCGCGGTGAACGCGAGCACGGACGTCACGCACCTGCACAAGTTCGATCTGGTCGCCGACCCGAGCCAGCCCCGGTACGTCGCGTCGGGCTCGGTGCCCGGCCACATCCTCAACCAGTTCTCGCTCGACGAGCACAACGGCAAGCTCCGCGTCTCGACGACCGCCATGGTGCCCGGGACCGAGCGGTGGACGACCCGCAACGGCGTGTTCGTCCTCGAGGCGCAAGGGGCCGAGCTCTCGCGCATCGGCGCCATCACCGACCTGGCCCCGGGCGAGCAGATCCGCTCGACCCGGTTCATGGGGGATCGCGGCTACGTGGTGACGTTCCTCCGGGTCGACCCGCTGTTCGTGCTCGATCTCTCCGACCCCGAGTCGCCCTCCGTCGCGGGCGAGCTCAAGATCCCCGGCTTCAGCGAGTACATGCACCCGCTCGACGACGGGCACCTCCTGGCGATCGGCAGGGACGGCGACGAGAGCGGCGTGGTGACCGGCCTGGCGCTGCAGATCTTCGACGTCACGGACCCGTCGGCGCCGGAGCTCCTGCACAAGAAGTCGCTCGAGGGGGACTACACGTCTTCCGAGGCCGAGTACAACCACAAGGCGTTCACGTACTACGGTGAGCGCGACGTGCTCGCCTTCCCGGTCGTGAGCTACGACCGGGAGACCGGCGCGGTCGCGAGCACGCTGGAGCTCTTCAACGTCGATGTCGCCGAAGGGTTCAGCCACCTCGGCTCGGTCGACCACAGCGGCTTCTTCAGCGCGACGTCGGGGTGCTACTACTACGGCGGCGCCGACGTGAAGCGCGGCGTGTTCATCGAGGACTACGTCTACTCGATCTCGTACGGCGGCGTGCTCGTGAACGCGCTCGACGACCTCGCGACGCCGGTTGCGTCGCTGCCCCTGCCCGCCCCGGCCTCGTGGGGGTCCGCCTGCGGCGGCGTCGACGTCGCCGAGCCCACGCCGGCCGAGCCCGCGCCGACGCCGGCGCCCGAGGAGTAGCGCCGGGCAGCGGAACGCAGGCCGCGGCGCCCCGCCCCTCGAGCGGGGGCGCCGCGGCGGCGCCGCGGCGCTCAGGCCCCCTGCCGGGGCGCCTCCCACGGGTGATCCGGGTAGAACTCCCGCATGAGCCGCGCGGTGTACGCGACGAGGTTCGCGAAGCCCTCGGCCCTGCGCCTGAGCGGCGAGTCGAAGAACGGCGTGAGGATGCCGGCCAGCGCCGCGAAGGCCGTCGCGTCGACGCCCGCGGGGCGCCCGCCGAACAGGTACGGCCTGTCCCCGAGCAGCGTCGAGAGCGCGGTCAGCGAGCGCACGCCGAGCGCGACGATCTCCTCGTTCGAGTGCCGCGCGATGCCGAGCGCGCGGTAGTTGTCGCGGACGCGCGCGAGGAGCTCCTCGCGCAGCTTCGGGCGCTGCTCCTCCGGCGCGCCGTCGACGAAGTGCGCCGGGCCCTTCTCGAAGTTCTCGGGGATGAGCCAGCGCGCGTACCCCGAGGTCGCGACGAAATGGTTCTCGAGCATGCGCTCGATGGCCCACGCCTCGGCGCGCTGCCGCGCGTCGAGGCCCGCGTCGAGATCCTTGCCGTACTTCCGCTCGAGGTGCTCGCGGATGAAGTGCGAGTCGGCGACGCGCGCGCCGTCGTCGTCGATGAAGGGGAGCTGCCCCTTCGGCGACAGGTCGGGCCGCGCGCGCTCCTTCCGGTAGGGCAGGCCGAGGAGCTTGAGCTGGACCTCGGTCTTCGTCACATAGGGGCTGGCTTCGGGCAAGCCGAACGTGGGGCCGAAGCCGTAGAGCGTGATCATGAGAACCTCCGGGAGCTTGGGTCCGCCGTGGACCGCGCTTGATGTAGCCTCGCCCTGCTGACAACCTGGTGTCAGCATCCTCGTGCGGCGCGCCGACCGATTGTTCCAGATCCTTCAGATCCTGCGCCGGCAGCGAGCGCCGGTCACCGCGGCGGCGCTCGCCGAGGAGCTCGAGACGTCGAAGCGGACGGTGTACCGCGACGTCGCGGATCTCCTCGCCCAGCGCGTCCCCATCCGGGGCGAGGCCGGCACCGGCTACGTGCTCGAGCGCGGCTTCGACATGCCGCCGCTGATGCTCACGCCCGACGAGATCGAGGTCGCGGTCCTCGGCGCGCAGTGGGTCGCCGGCCGCGGGGACGCCGCCCTGCGGAGGGCGGCGCAGGACCTCATCGCGAAGATCGCCGCGACGGTCCCCGAGCGGCTGCGCCCGCTCGTGCTCGAGCCGACGACGGGCACGCCCCCCGCGCTGGACCAGGTCCCCGACGGGCTCGACCTGGCCGAGGTGCGCGCGTCGATCCGCGCCGGCACGAAGATCGCGCTCCGCTACCGCGACGAGGCGGGCCGCGAGAGCGAGCGCGTCGTGTGGCCCGTCGTGGTCGGGTATCGCGAGTCGACGCGCCTCCTCGTGGCGTGGTGCGAGGTCCGCCAGGACTTCCGGTCCTTTCGCACCGACCGCGTGGTCGGCGCCACGTTCCTGAAGGAGCGCTACGGCGAGAGGCCGAGCGCGCTGCGCGCGCGGTGGCGCGCGACCCTGCCCGCCCGCCGCGAGCTGTGGAAGCGCACGGGCGCGCCGCGCGCCGGGGAGTGACGCGGCGTTCGACCCTGGCCGGGAGCTGATGCGTGGGGGCCGCTCCGCCCGCGCCGTCGGCCGTGCCAGCCCGTCGTTGGGCGCCGGCGGAGCCGCGCGCAGCGGGCAGCCCCCGGGCTCAGGGCGCCTCGGCGTCCGGGCCGCCGGAGGGCGCGTCCGGCGCGGCGCCCGCGCTGCGGTCCGGCGTTTCCGCCGGCCGTGCCTTCTGCTCCAGGAGAACGAGGACCACATCCACCGTGGCCCCCACAGCGCGGTTGACGAGGCGGATCGTCCCGTGGACGCCGGACAGCGTCGTATCGTGGATGACCCGAATCCCCCTCACGGGCGCCTGGATCGGGGGAATCTGCTCCAGCAGATCGAAGGGCAGCTTCGCCGCGTGCTTCTGCAGGCGCTCCACGGCCCGCGAGCCGTGCTCGACCGCCTCCTGCACGAGATCCTTCAAGCCGCGCCACCGCTCCATCACACCGCCTCCTCGCACCACGCGCGGATCTGCGCGTAGACGTCCGGGTCGTGGGCCAAACGCAGGTGCCCGAGCGACGGCATGATCCGCGCGTGCGCTTGAGGGAAGGGCGAGCACCGGTCCTCGGCGACCGCCCGGCCCGTGGCGCTCCTCAGCGAGACCATCGCGTCGCCGAACAAGAGGGAGAGCCTCGGGTCGGCCGTGAGCGCGCCGGCGATGAGGTGATGGCGAATGTGGGGGAGCAAGGGCACGGGATGACGGCGATTCTGGAGCAGGGCGTCGGCGCCGGCGCCCTCCCAGTCCTCGCGGCGGAGGTTGGCGTAGCCCAGGTCCTTCATCCCGCCGCTGCGGAGGTTGACGATATCGGCGATGAGCTTCGTGTACGGATTGCCGATGCTCGCGAGCGCCCACGTGACAGCGTTGCCGAAGCGCTCCAGCGGGGCGCCGAGGTGCGGTGTGCCCAGGTAAAAGGCCCGCTTGGCGAGGGGCAGCCACCTTCGAGGCTTGTCGCTCGCCGCGTGCGCGGCGCTGCGCGCGACGAGGCCGCCCATGCTGTGGCCGATGAGGACCAGCTCCTCCACGGCGACCGGAGAGGCGCAGACGAGCTGCTCGAGGAGGACATCCAGGGCCTCGCCGTTCTCGGAGACGCGGAGGCCGCTGTTGTACCGCACGTAAAACGGCGTGTACCCGAGGTCGCGCGCAAGACGCGATCCGTACGTCTCGCCGTCCGGCATCGTCCAGATCTCCTCGGTGCTCATCAGCCCGTGCACGAGCACGACGACACGGGGTGTGGCTCGATCAGCGGCGGTCGCGGGGAATGCGCTGGCAAGCGGCAGGCGGCGTCCGTCGCGGACGAGCTGCATCGCGGTCGCGAGGCCGTTGCTGGTCCGCTGTAGATGGTCGCCGAGGAGCCCGTTGAGCACCCCGACGACCCGCTCCAGGTTGTTTCCCATGCGCCGATCCGGCCCGCATCGTGGCACGGATCGGCGCCTCGCGCAGCGCTGCAAGGCGGCGGGCGACTCTGCAGGTCGGAGCGGCGCCGCACGCCGAGCTCGGCGGGTGGGGCGCGGCCCGCCCGCTCAGCGCCCGAGCTTCGCGAGGAACGCGTCGCGGCCGCCCTGCCCCGCGAGCGGCCCGCCGCCGAAGTCGAGGGCGCCGTCGAAGTAGCCGGTGAGGAGGACGTCCCCGCCCGGGTCGAACGCGACGTCCGTGGGCGTCTGGCTCTGCGCGTCGCCGAAGCGATCGCCCCACAGCGCGCGGCCGGCGGCGTCGAGCTTGACGAGGAAGACGTCCTCCTCCCCCGCGCTCTCGATCCGCCCGCACGCGAGATCGAGCGCGCCGCGGAAGAACCCGGCGACCGCCACGTTGCCGTCCGCGTCGGCGGCGATCGCCGTGCCGTCCTGCCGGAGCGCGCCGCCGAGGCGGCGGCTCCAGACGTGACGGCCCCTCGGGTCGAGCTTCAGGACGAACGCGTCGTTGTCGCCCGCGCTGCGGCGCGGTCCGCCGCCGAAGTCGACGCTTCCGGCGAAGCCCCCGGTCACGAGGATGTTGCCCCGCGGATCCACCGCGACGGCGGAGGCGTTCTGGCTGCCGGGATCTCCATAGCTCCGGCTCCAGACATGATGGCCGTCCGGATCGAGCTTGGCGACGAAGATGTCGGAGCTCCCGGCGCTCGGGAGCGGCCGGCCGCCGAAATCGAGGCCGCCGCCCAGGGAGAACCCCGCGAGGACGAGGTTGCCCGCGCCGTCGACCGCGAGGCCCTCGCCGCGATCGATATCCACGGTGCCGAACGCCTTGCTCCAGAGGTGATCGCCGGAGGCGTCGAGCTTCGACACGAAGATATCCTCGTCGAACAGGCCTCCTGTGCTGACGAGCGGCGACGCTCCGCCGGAGAAGTCGAGGGAGCCCTCGAACGAGCCCGAGACGAGGACATTGCCGGCGCCGTCCGCGGCGATGGAGCGCGGGAAGTGGCGCTCGTCGCCGGACGCGGCGCGGCTCCACAGGTGGCCGCCGCTGGCGTCGAATTTGGCAATGAACGAGATCTGGAGTCCGCCGAAGGGGTTCATCAGCGGGCCGCCGCCGAGATCGATGGGATCGCGGAAGCCGCCCGCGAGCAGGATGTCGCCGTCGGCGTCGACGGCGACGGCAGAGGCAAACGATGACGGGGCGTCGAAGGCGCGGCCCCAGAGGAGATCTCCGTCGGCGTCGAGCTTCGCGAGGAACGCCCCCGAGGCGGAGACCGGCCCGCCGCCGAAGTCGACCGTGCCCGCGGCCGAGCCCGCGATGACGATGTTCCCCGCGCCGTCGGCGGCGACCGAGTACCCGATCTGCTCGCGATGATCGCCGTACCGCCGGCTGAAGAGGTGGGCGGCGCCGGGACACGAGCGGTGGCACACGTAGCTCGCGGGCGGGCGCGGCGCCTCGCGGCGCGCGGGCTCCGCGTCTTCCGCGCGGCACGGCGGCGGGGGCGCGCCGTGGCTCGGGACCGCGCCGTCCACGTCGCGGCGCGGCCCGCGAGGGGGGACGGCGGCGTCCTCGACGTCCCCGGGGCCGCCCCGGCGGATCGGGGCGCAGGGCGGAGACGCCGCCTCGGCGGGGATCGCGAAGAGCACAGGGAGGACGAGGAGGAGCTGAGGAATAGAACATCTCATGATGTTCTCCGGTGCCGGAGCGCGGCTGTCCGTTGCTATCGCACCGCGGTCGTCGGCCGATGCCGCCGAGCGCGCCGCCTCGGACGAGCCCGCTCCCCGCTGCCGGACGGCCTCGAGCGACCAGCGCGAAGCGCTCGACGCCCGCCGCGATTTCGATCGCATGACGGGGCGGAGCCGGATGGATGGCTTGACAACGGACCGGCCGATCGCGCCTGCTGGCACGATCCCCGCGCCGCGCTCCGCCGGTGGGGTGTAGGTCGAACACGCATGATCACCGGTCTGGACCTCTTCGCAGCGCTGCATCGCATCGTACAGGACGCCACGGACAGCCTGCCTGGAACGCGGCGCGGCGGCCTGCTGATCCGAGAGGGAGATCGCCTGTTCTACCGGGCCGCCGTGGGCCTCGAGAGCCTGCTCTCAGGCCCGCTGCCGATCCCGTCGGACGCGGGGCCGGCCAGCGCGGTCTCGCAGCTCGACCCGGGCGACGGCGCGCGCGCCGTGGCGGCGGCCGCGTGGTACCGAGAGCACCTGCCGGGCGCGGTCGCGCTCGACTGGCTGCCCGCGGACGCGGTCGTGGTCCTCGCGCCGGTGCGCATGCGCGGGCGGCCGGTCGGCGTGCTCGCCGTCGAGCAGCCGGCCGCGGAGCCGCTTTCGGACGAGCGCAGGTTGCGGCTGATGGCCCTGGCCGGCAGCGCCGGCGCGGCGCTCGAGCGGCGCGAGCTCTTCGACGACAAAGCGCGGTCGGCCCACGAGAACCGGGTGCTCGAGGAGGTGCTGAACGCGGTGGCCTCGCAGGCCAGCCCGCAGGAGCTCGTGGAGATCATCTCGAGCGGTATCAAGAGCGTGCAGCTGCGGCCGCAATGGAGCGCGGTGGAGCTCGCCCTGGTGGAGGACGACACCTGCGGGGCCTCGCCCGCGAGCGAGCGCGGCGCGGACCGTGAGCTCCGCGTCTACCGGGCGCCGCGGCGCGCGCCGGTGGTCTACTGGAACAACCTGCGGGAGGGCGCGCTCGTCGCGGGGCGCGCCCTCGGCGTCGGCGTGATCCACCGGTGCGGCAGCGCCGGCGGCGAGGGCGGCCAGAGCGCGCTCATCGACGAGGGCGTGCGCCGCGGGGTGAGCGGCATCGCCGTGGCGCCGGCCGACGCCGCGGCCCTCGAGCCGGCGATCCGGCGAGCGGCGGAGGCCGGGATTCCGGTGATCACGTTCGATACGCCGCCGGCCGACGGCAGCAGGGCGCTGGCCTACGTCGGCACCGACAACGTGGCTGCCGGCCGGCTCGCCGGAGAGACGATGGCGCGGCTCCTCCCGGACGGCGGGGTCGTGGGCGCGCAGGTCTCGTCGCTCCGCGCCATGAACGGTTGCGATCGGGTCGCGGGGTTCGGCGCGGCGGCCTTCGGGACGTCCATCTCGATGCGATCTCCGCTGGAGAGCCACTACGATACTTCCGCGGCGATGCAGCTCGCCCTGGACGCCTTGCGCGAAGGAGGGCTGTCCGGCGCCTTCGGGGCTTGCGCCGAGAACGGCCCGGCCTGGGGCGCGGCCGCGAGGGCCCTGGGGAGGGCGGGAGATCTCAAGATCGTGGCGTTCGATCTGATCCCCGAGACGATCGCGATGCTCCGGGAGGGCACCATCCATGCGGCCGTGGTCCAGCGCGAGCACGACATGGGCTATCGCGCCGTCGAGCTGCTCCACGACATGGTGTCGAGGGGGGTGGAGGCGGCGCTGGCCGAGCTCCCGGCGCCGGGGCAGGCCGAGGATCGGCGCCTCCCGCGCTTCATCGACACCGGCGTGGACCTCGTGACCCTCGAGTCCACGCCCTGGTCTCGTCCGCTGTCGGAGCAGCTGACCCTGGAGACGAGCCGCAAGTCCGCGAGCCGGAGGCGCGGGGGCGCGGCGGTGGATCGCTCGCGCGAGCTCCTCGTCATCAGCCTGGACGCCGACGAGCAGGGCCTCGTCGAGGGGTGCGCCCGGCTCGAGCGGGAGTCGCTGGTCGGCCGGGTGCTGAGCGCCGGCCGGTCGTTCGTCATCGACACGCTGGCGGGCGAGCACGACCTCTGGCCGGATGTCGTCGAGGCGCGCCGGAAGGGCAGCCGCACGCGGGCCGGCGTCCCGCTGCTCGCCCGGGGAAGGGCGCTGGGCGTCCTGGTCCTCGACAGCGAGCGCCGCGCGGCGTGCTCGCCCGAGGACCTCGAGCTGATCGAGCGCATCGCCGACACCCTGGCGGTGGCGCTCGAGAACGCGCAGCTCCTCCGCCGCGTCACCGAGCGGACCCAGGAGCTCGAGCAGGCGAACCGGCAGCAGGCGGCGCTGCTCAGCACGATCCATGAGCTCTCCAGCCCGGTCGTCCCGGTCGCGCGCCAGATCCTGGTGATGCCCATCGTCGGAGCGATGGACAGCCAGCGCTCGGGCCGCTTCCTCGAGTCGATGCTGCGGGAGATCTCCGAGCGGCACGCGCAAGTGGTGCTGATCGACGTGACGGGGATGGCGGCGGTGGACGCCGCGGCTGCGGATCACCTCATGACGGCGGCGCGGGCGGCGGGGCTGCTCGGGGCCGAGGTCGTGCTCGTCGGCATCACGCCGGCGGCGGCGCAGCTGATGGTGGAGCACGGGCTGGACCTCGGGGGCGTCGTCGCCCGCTCGACCCTCGAGCTCGGGTTCGCCTACGCGCTGTCGAAGACGGGCGGCCGGCTCGTCTACGGCGGCTCGCCCCGCGCTGCGCGGTCGTGAGCCGCGCGCCGCGGCGCGCCCTCGGCCCTTCGGCGGGCCGGCGGCGCCGAGCGCGCCCCTTCAGCCGGCGTCGAGCCCGAAGGCGCCTTCGTAGATGGCGTCGACCGGAACGGCGGCGCCGATCGCGAGCGAGATCGCGCCTCCCGCCTCGATCACGAGGTAGCGCCATGAGCCGTCGGCCTCGCGCCGGAAGTGCTCGACGCGCACCGAGGTCTGCGAGACGAGCAGGTAGTCGGTGAGGGACGGGATGCGCTGATACGCTGCCCACTTCTCGCCGCGGTCGTACGCCTCGGTGCTGGGCGACAGGACCTCGACGGCGACGCTCGGGTTCGCGAGCACGTCGCTGGTGCCCGGCTCCATCCGCACACCGCCGCACGCGACGACGGCATCCGCGTAGACGTAGCGCTCCCCCTGCTTCGCGGAGATCCGCTGGTCCGGTGACAGGACATGGCACGGCCTGCCGCGAACGGCCGCGCGGAGCTCCGCCCCCACGGCGTTCGAGAGGAAGTTGTGCCGCGGGCTGCCGCCCGCCATCGCGAAGACCTCGCCGAGATGATACTCGTGCTTTGCGACCTGCGCGCGCTCCCACTCGAGATACGCTGAAGCGCTCATGCGCTGGGTGGTGGCGGCGTCGCCCATGCGCGCGAACATAACGTAGCAGCCGCGCCGGAGCCAGGTTCAGCGATTCAGGCTGCGCGGCCGCCTGCCTGCCGCCGCTGCCCGAGGGGAGCAGACCGGCGCGTCAGGTGCCGAAGCGGCGCGCGTTGCGGAGGCGGGCCTTCGCGGCCTCGACTTCCTTGTTCTTGGGTGGAGCCGTGGTTTCCAGCGACTCGACGAGCCGGCGCGTGATGGCGGCGATGTCGTCGACGGCTTGCTCGAAACAGGCGACGTTCTTCCCGCTGGGGGTGCGGGTGCCGCTCACCTTGCGCACGTATTGCAGGGCGGCCGCCCGGATCTCTTCCTCCGTCGCCGGCGGCTCGAAGTTGAATAGAGGACGGATGCTCCGACACATGGCGCGAGCGTACCGCCGAACGCGGCGCGGTGGAACCGGCGCGGCGAAAAACACGGCCAAAACCGCGCGGTCGACCGGCGCGGCGCTCCTGTCGTGCGCTGCGGCGCTGCGGCGCTGCGCCCGGCGCGACGTGCGTTATCGCGGCTCCAGCTGCTCCAGCTCGCGCACCCGGGCCTCGAGCTCGCGCACCCGCGCCTCGGCGGCCTCCCTGGCGCGCGCCTCGGTCGCCGCGACCTCTTCCTGGGTGGGCACGAGCTCGCCCTTGCCGTCCGGGCGCGCGAGCCGGAGCCGCGCGTCGGCCGCGCTGCCCACGACGCAGAGCCAGCTGTCGAGCGCGGGGCTCCACGCGGGGCCGGCGCCGGCGTGCACGCGCACGTACGCGCCGTCGGGGTCGCGCCGGTAAGCCTGGAGCGCCACCCTGCCGGCGGGCGGCCGCTGCGCGGCGGCCAGCGGATCGAAGATCGCGAGCTCGGGACAGCCGAGCTGGCAGTACTTGAGCGGGATGTCCTCGTAGGCCTTTTGCCAGTCGCTCGCCACGATCTCGAGCGCGAAGCGCGGCGGGCGGTGGCCGGGCAGCCAGGTCTGCCACTGCTTGGGCAGCGGCGGCGCGGGCCGGTGATCGAGGAGGTAGACGTCCGGCGAGACGCGCACGAGCGGCTCCTCGCGCACCCACGCGAAGAACCGGTCCGACCCGGCGTGGTGGTCGGTCCAGCCGCGCTCGCGCGCGAGCTGCGCGATCGAGGACAGGAGCAGGCGGGCGATCTCGTCGTGCTCGCCCCACGCGCCGATGCCGTCCGCGTCGTCGAGGTACCAGTCCGACCAGTCGATGGTCGCGCGGAGCTCCTCGGGCTCCGGATCGCGGACGACGAGCGCGCGCGGGAGGCGCGTCGCGTGGGGGTTGGCTCCGGTGCGGACGGGCGGCACGAGCTTCGACCGTAGCACAGCACCCCCGGCGCAGCGGCGGGAGGCGGGCGGGCGCGGGCGGGCGGCGCGGGCAGGCGGCACGGGCGGGCGAGGGCGAGCGGCGCGTCAGGCGTTGCGGGCCGCCGGCCGGCGCGGGCGGACGGCGCGGGCAGGCGGCACGGGCGGGCGCGGGCGAGCGGCGCGTCAGGCGTTGCGGGCCGCCGGCCGGCGCGGGCGGACGGCGGCGCATCGCATCGCCAGGGCGCGCTCGGGGCTCCCGGTGCCGCGCGCGGGTGCCATGTCGGCGGCATGCGTTTCGAGGGGGTCCTCTTCGACGTCGACGGGGTGGTGGTCGACTCGCCGCACGAGCGCGCCTGGCGCGAGGCGCTGGAGGCGCTGATGGCGACCGAGTGGCGCGCGATCGCGCCCGAGACGCGCTACGCGCCCGAGCGGTTCACGACGGCCGTCTACCAGAGCGAGGTCGCCGGCAAGGCGCGCGAGAGCGGCGCGCGCGCGGCGCTCGACTACTTCGGCGTGCCCGACGCCGCCGAGCGCGCGCGGCGCTACGCCGAGCGCAAGCAGGAGGCGCTGCTCCGGAAGATCGAGGCGGGGGAGTTCGTCGTCTTCCCTGATGCGATGCGGCTGATCCTGGGGCTCAAGGCGCGCCGCGTGCCCATCGCGGCGGCGTCGTCGTCCAGGAACGCAGGCCAGCTCCTCCGGAGGATCCGCGCCGACGCCTTCGCCGAGCAGCAACGCATCCGCCGCCCGGCCGTCGCGCCCGGCACGACGTTGCTCGACCTGTTCGACGCCGACCTCTGCGGCGTCGCGGTGGCGCACGGCAAGCCGGCGCCGGACCTGTTCCTGGCCGCCGCGCGCGCGCTCGGCGTGCCCCCGGCGCGCTGCCTCGTCGTCGAGGACGCCCCCGCCGGGGTGCAGGCCGCCAAGGCGGCAAGGATGACCGCGCTCGGCGTGGCGCGGCTCGCCGACGACGCGCTGCTGGCCGCCGCGGGGGCGGATCGGGTCGTGACGACGCTCGACGCGGTCGATCCGGATGGCGTGGTCGAGGGGCGGATCGCGGCGCGGGCGGCGTGAGGGGGGCGCGCAGTTCAAGCCTGCGCGGTGTGTCGCTCTGTGATCTGCCGATTGCCCCGGGAGCGGCAAACCTGGGTCGTCTCAAGCAAGACAGTTTGGCGCTAGCGGATGTGGAACCGGACGAATCGATATCTTGATCCAGCAGCGCTCCGTGACGCCCCGGGCGCCGGAACAGGCCGCGCCTCAGCCGCCCTGCTTGCGCACGACCGCGAGGCTCCAGATCTCCCCGGCGCTCGTGCCCACCCACAGCGTCGGCGACCCCTTGCCGGCGGCCACCAGCACGGTCGGCTCGCCGCGGGCGCCGAGCGCGACGCTGGCCGTCGGCGCGAGCGGCGCGCCGGAGGCGGCCTCGATGGCGGCGCCGTCGAACAGCGCGACGCGGCCGTCCGCGAAGCAGGCGAACAGGCTCGACTCGAGGACCGCCACATCGGCGACCGGATCGCTGAAGGCGAGCATCTTCGCCGCCAGCTTGCCCGACGACCGCACGACGGCGCAGGCCGCGCTCGCGCCGCGCTTGTACACCGCCGTCAGCTTCGGGCCGCCGCGCACCCGGTCGAGGTTCTGGGCCGCGCGCGGCAGCGAGGCGCGCAGCGTCGGGCCCGGCTCCGGCGTCGCGCCGGGGTGGACGCGGAGCTCGCCCCCCTCCCCGGCGCCGTCCATCACCGCGTGCGTCTCGGTGTCGGTCACGTCGAACGCCCGCGCCGCGCCGCGCACCGCGAACGTGCGGCCGTTCACCTCGGTCTTGTCGAGCTTCAGCTCCGTCGCGCTGCCGTCCCAGCCCAGCGACAGCGCCGTCTCGCCGGACGGGCGCGTCGCGAGCTGCCGCGCGTCCCGCCCGACCTGATCGAGCTTCGGGCCGTGCGTGATGCCGAGCAGCGCCCAGACCGCGTCGTCGCTCCGCACCACGGCCACGTCCTTCGAGAGCAGCGCCACGTCGTGCGCCGAGGAGAGCGACAGGTTCGTCGTCTTCGCGCCGGCGCCGCCGATCGGGCAGACGCCGAGGCGCACGGGGTCGGTCGAGACCATCGCGACCAGGCCGGGGCTCGCGAGGAACGCGGCGCCGCGGATCTCCGCGTCGAGGCCGTGCACCTTGCGGGGGGAGCTCAGATTGCTGAAGGGCATGGCCGGCGAAGATACCGGTTCTCGCGGGGCGGCGTCAGCCCTTGATGAGCGAGCGGACATCGATGTCGAGGTTCTCGGACTCCGCGACGGCGTCCATCGCCTTGCGGAGCTGGGCGAGCGACACCCCGACGGGGACGTCGACGTGGGCCTCCATCCGGAAGAGCTGCGAGCCGGTCACCGGCGCCTCGTAGGCCGAGGTCTCGAGCGAGACGATGTTGACGCCCGCGCCGTGGAGCGCGCGCGACACGGCGCGGACGATCCCCTCGTGATCGAGCGCGTCGACGGAGATGACGCAGGGGATGGTCGCCGCGCGCCGGTGCGACTCGGGGCTCTTGGTCCTGCGGCTCTGCACCGTGAGCCCCGTCGCCCGCGTGAGCGCCCCGGTGTCGCGCTCCACCGCCTCGATCGCGCCCGGGGGGCCCGACGCGAGCAGGAGGATGCCGAACTCGCCCCCGAGCACCGCCATGCGGCTGTCCTCCACGTTGGCGCCCCGCTCGGTCAGGTAGTGGGTCACCTCCGCGACGAGGCCCGTTCGGTCAGGGCCGAGGCAGGAGAGGACCAGGAAGGCTTCGGGCTCGGGCGTCGTCGTCATGCGGCGCATCTTAGTCCGATCCGCGCGACCGACGCGACCGACGCGACCGACGCGACCGACGCGACCGGCGCGACCGGCGCAGGCCATCGCGGGCGCGCGTCCGCGGCGGCGAGCGCCCGGGCAGCGCCGTCCGGGTCGGCGCGCGCGCGTCCGCGGGGATCGAGCGGCCGCGCGCCGCGGCCGACGAGGCGCTTGTCTCCGGCGGGGCGGTGGGCGAGAGGACGGCCATCCCCATGCCGTACGAACGCGACAACATCCACCGCCTCACGCCCTACACGCCCGGCGAGCAGCCGCAGCGGGCCGACGTGGTCAAGCTGAACACCAACGAGAACCCGTACCCGCCGCCGAGCGCGGTGCTGGAGGCGATCCGGGGCGTCTCGGCCGATCAGCTCCGCCGGTACCCGCCGCCCCGCGCGCAGCAGTTCCGCGAGGCCGCGGCGAGGCTCCATGGCCTGTCGCCCGAGCAGGTGATCGCCACGAACGGCGGCGACGAGCTGCTGCGCATGGCGGTGACGGTGTTCTGCGAGCCCGGCGGCCTCGGCCTGGGCGAGACGTACCCGACCTACTCGCTCTACGACGTGCTCGCCGAGATCCATGGCACGACGATCACCCAGGTCCCCCTCGAGGAGGACTGGTCGGTCCCGGAGGACTTCGCGAGCCGCCTGAACGACCGCGGCTGCCGGCTCGCGCTCCTCGTCAACCCGCACGCGCCGTCGGGGCGGCGCGAGCCGCTCGACAAGCTCGAGCGCATCGCGCGGGCGTTCCGCGGCGTGGTCCTGATCGACGAGGCGTACGTCGATTTCGCCGAGGCCGACGCGATCCCGCTGCTCGATCCGGCGCGGGGGCTCGACAACGTCCTGCTCCTGCGGACCCTGAGCAAGGGGTACTCGCTCGCGGGGCTCCGGTTCGGGTACGGGCTCGGGCACCCGCGGCTCATCGAGACGCTCGACAAGGCGCGCGACAGCTACAACACGGATATCCTCGCGCAGGCCGCGGCGACCGCGGCGCTATCGGCGCGGGACGAGGCGAGCGAGAGCTGGGAGCGGGTGATCGCGGAGCGCGCCCGGCTCACGGCGGCGCTGCGCGAGCGGGGGTTCACGGTGGCGCCGAGCCAGACCAACTTCGTCCTGGCGACGCCGCCGGCAGGGGGGCTGTCGGCGCAGGCGATGTACCGGGCGCTCTACGACCGGGCGATCTTCGTGCGCTACTGGGACGCGCCGCGCCTCCACGACAAGCTGCGGATCACGGTGGGCACGCCCGAGCAGAACGACGCGCTGCTCGGGGCGATCGCCGAGGTGTCCCGCGCGGCGGCCGGGGCGTAGACAGCCCCCGTTCGCTGTCCGCTTCGTGCGCGAGTGTACGATCCTTGCGCAGCTCCTCACCTCCCCTGCCTCGCATTTCGCCGAGCGGCTCCGCTGGCCTCGACCGTGCAACGAGCAGCGCGCATCGGACAGCGCCCCCGCGAGGTCGGCTGATCCAGCTTCATTCTTCACTAGGAGAGGAGATCGCTTCATGCGCCACCCCAGCATCCGGTCATCGAGTCACGTCCTGTCGCGCCTGCTTCGCGGCGGGAGCGTCGCCTGCGTTTCTCTGGCGCTCGTGGCGGCGTGCGGTCCAGACGCCGGCGACGGCAGCCCGATGGGCGCGCTGACCTCCGGCGTGAGCGACGCGGGCGGCGGCGGTGAGGGCGCGGGCAATGGCAACAGCGGCGGCGGCCCTGGCAGCACCGGCGGCGACGGCAACAGCGACGGCGCCGGCGGCAGCGACGGCAGCAGCGGCGCGGGCGATCCGCCCGGAGCCTGCGGGCTGAGCGGCGCCACCGTGGAGCGCTCCTATTCGCCGAAGCTGTTCGCCGCGGGCGCGGATCCCTCCGGGGACGCCGAGTGCAGCGGCGTGCTCAACCCCGAGCGCGGCCTCTTCCGCTTCACGGATCTCCGGAGCCTCGGCTCGCTCTCGCATCTTCGGGGCGAGGGCTACACGCTGATCTACGGCAAGGTGCTCATCGACGACTACCGCACGCGGGACATCGACCAGGACCTCGTCGACCAGCTCGACGCGAGCTTCGCCGCCGTGCGCGCGGCGGGGCTGAAGGTGCTCCCCCGCTTCTACTATGCGGACACGGGCACCGCGCCGGACGCGCCGCTCGACCGCGTGCTGTCCCACATCGACCAGCTCAAGCCCGTGCTCGAGCAGAACGCCGACGTCATCGCCGTGCTGCACCCCGGCTTCGTCGGCGCCTGGGGCGAGTGGCACTCCTCGACGAACGACCTCACCAGCCCTGCCAGCCGCGAGCAGATCTTCGACGCGCTGCTCGCGGCGCTGCCGAGCGACCGGATGACCCTCGCGCGCCGCCCCTCGCACAAGCTCGAGGCGTACGGCGGCCCGCTGACCGAGGAGACGGCGTTCTCCGGAGCGCCGCTCTCGCGCGTCGGCCACCTCAACGACTGCTTCCTCGCGAGCGCCGACGACGTCGGCACCTACCAGCTGCCCGGCGAGAAGGACTATGCCATCGCGGACTCCGCGTTCACGCCCGTCGGCGGCGAGACGTGCGCCCCCAATCCGCCGCGCAGCCAGTGCCGCTCGGCGCTCGACGAGCTCTCGCTGCACCACTGGAGCTTCATCAACACGGACTACCACACCGACGTGATCGACGGCTGGCGGTCCGAGGGCTGCTTCGAGACGATCGCCTGCCGCCTCGGATACCGCTTCGCGGTGATGGGGCACGCGTCGCCCGAGCAGGTCGGTCGCGGACAGCCGCTGTCGCTGCGGCTGCGCCTGTTCAACGATGGATATGCCCGGGCCTACAATCCGCGCCCGGTCTACCTCGTGCTCCAGCAGGGCGAAGCGCGGCGCGTCGTCCAGGTCGACGCCGATCCGCGCCGCTGGGCGCCGGCCGAGGAGAGCGACCTCTGCCTCGAGGCGCAGGTCCCGGCGGATCTCCCCCCGGGCGACTACCAGCTCGGCCTGTGGCTCCCGGACGCGTCCGAGCGCCTTCGCGACGACCCGCGCTACGCGATCCAGCTCTCGAGCGGCGCGGCGTGGGACGGCGCGAGCGGCGTCAACCTGCTCGACGCCACGGTCCGGGTGGTCGAGTAGGCCGATCCCCTCGCGTCGGCGCCGGGACGGCGCGCCATGCCCTTGCATCTCCGGCGCGCGGGCTTACCTCATCGCGTGATCCCGGCCCTCATCTCGCGCGTGGGCCCAGGCGGATCGTCGGAAAGGAACCGGAAAGGAAGTCACGCCATGCGCGCTGTCGATCGTCTTGAAGTCGAGAACAACCCCGCCGTCACCGCCGAGGGCGGCGAGGGAGCTCCGTCCGGGAGCGAGAAGACCGTCGAGACCTCCTGGTCCGATGCCGTGCGCCTCCTGGAGCAAGCCGCCGCCATCGCCGCCGCGCGCGGGTGCGACCCGCAGTCGTTCACGAACGCCGCCTTCGCCGCCTACGTGGCCAAGAACCCGGCCTTCCGCCAGTGGCTCGAGACCGCGCATCTCGCCCACCGGCTCGATCACCTGCGGCGGGAAGGGCGCGTCGGGGTGGCGTGATCGCCGCCTGGCGCAGCGCTCACAGCACCCGCGCGAACGCGCTCTCCAGCGCGGCTCTCCCGCCGCGCTCGATCACGTCGCCGTGCGCCACCACGATGCGCTCCGGCGCCCACGCGAGCATCCGCTTCACCGCCGCGCCCACCGCCGCGCGATCGCGCATCATCGAGCGCGCGAAGCGCGACGGACCGAACCGCCCATACGCCCCGTTCAGGCGCATGAAGAGGCGCGTCGGGAAGTGCGCGCTCTGCGTGATGTGAAAGCAGAGATCCCAGAGGAAGAGGGTCCTGCTCGGCCGGTGAAAGAAGGCCACCTCGTCGACCTTGGGCATCCCGCCGACCGTCACCTGGTCGATCTCCGCCGCCCATAGCGGGTCCGGCGCGTCGCCGAGCTCGTCCGTGAACGCCACGTCGGGGCGCTTCTCGCGGAGCCGCCGAGGACCGTACAGCCGCGCCCCCGGGAACGCCCGCGCCGCCGGCGCGAGGCCGAGGTGGTGGAACAGGTTCGGCGCCACGATCGCCCGCACCTCCCCGAGCGCCCGGATCTCGCCCGCCACCTGCTCCACGCCCGGCAGCGGCGAGAAGAGGAGCAGCCCGCCGTCCCCGAGCCGCACGACCGGAGACCGCACCGGGAAATGCATGGCTGGCAGCTTCAACGTGTCTTCCGCAACCCAGAGGGCTTGATCGAGTTGTCGCAGCATGCTCCAATTGGTAAATCTGCTTGACCATTTAGTCAAGCAGCTTTACCATCATGGCAAAGCACGACCTCGATCCCAGGGATCTCGCCGAGCTCGAGCGGCGCAAGCGCGCGAGCCTCGGGCAGCTCCTTCTGCGCTCGGCGCGGCTGCTCGACGAGCGGGCGGTGGCGCGCATCGCGCGGCGCGGGGCGCCTGGGGTGCGCCGGGCGCACACCGCGCTCATGCCGTACATCGATCTCGAGGGCACGCGGCTGACCGATCTGGCCGAGCGCGCCCGGGTGACGAAGCAGGCGGTGGGCCAGCTCGTGGAGGAGCTCGAGGCGATGGGCGTCGTGGAGAGGACGCCCGATCCCGACGACCGGCGGGCCAAGCGGGTGCGCTTCACGCCGCACGGGCTGAAGGCGCTGCTCCACGGGCTCGGGGTGCTCATGGAGCTGGAGGAGGAGCTCACGCGGAAGCTGGGCGAGAAGCAGATGGCGTCGCTGAAGAAGGGGCTCGCCGCGCTGCAGGCGGCGTTGGAAGAGCCGCCCGAGGGAGGGTGAGCGCCGGGGCGGAGGATGTCGCGCAGGCGCTGGGCGAGCCGCTGCTCAGGAGCGCGATCGCCAGGGTGCGTATTCCGGGCCGACGTGACGGCCGATTCCGAGAGCGCGTGACGGCCCGTTCCGAGGGGACGCGACCGGGCGTTCCGGGCCACCCGACGGGGTGTTCCGACACACCTGACGGCTCGTTCCGACGCACGTGACGGGCCGTTCCGAGGGACGCTCCGCGGCGGGTCGATGCGGAAGAAGAAGGCGGTGGCTCCCGAGGTGACCGAGACGAAGACCTGACCGCGCTCGTCGCTGCGCTCCGGTCCACGTCACGCCGGACTGGGCCGTCGCGTCGCTCCGGAATGAGCCGTCACGTCCGTCAGAATACGCAGGGAAGCTAGGGAAATCTCCACGCACTGAGTGGGGGCTGGACCCCCCCGTGTCAGAGAAGTTGTCGCCCCATCTGATCCGCTTACGCAGGATCAGGTCACCGGTCTCGGGGAGCGGAGACAGGCTTTGAGGTGAGAGAGTACTCAGAATCCTTCAAAAGAAAAATCGCACGGCCGTTCCGGCCGTCGTCGTGGTGCATGCCAAGGAGATGAAGGACGCGTGGTGTCTGGCGACCTCGCTTACTGAGAAGAAGGCGCCAGAGGTAGTGAAGCTCTACGGCAAAAGGTTCACCATCGAGGAAACATTCCGCGATGAGAAGGACATCCACTTCGGCCTGGGTCTGTCGGCAACCCACATCAAGAATCGTCAGCGGCGCGATCGGCTCCTGTTCCTGGCGGCCATCGCTCACGCCCTTCTGACGCTGCTCGGCGCCGCGAGCGAGGAGACCGGGCTCGATCGCACGCTGAAGGTGAACACCACGAAAAAGCGCACGCTCTCGCTCTTCCGCCAGGGATTGTACTGGTATCACGCGATGCCCACCATGCGCGACGACTGGCTTGAGCAGCTCATGATGGCGTTCAACCGCATCGTGGCGGACCATCGTGTCTTCCGCGAAATCTTCGCGGTCATATGAGGGGATGCCTCAGGGAAATACCGTCTCGCGAGTCCCGGATCGGGCGTGGCGCCGATGCGGGTCGCGCCTTGCCGCGACGGTCCCCGTCACGCGTACTTTTTGCCGCGCCTTCTACCTATCTTTAGAAAGTCGATCAGCACCTCGAGCTTGGGGGCGAGGTTCAGCCGGCTCGGATAGTAGAGAAAATAGCCCGGGATGTGCGGGCAATACCCATCGAGCACCCGCACGAGTCGCTTCTCGGACACGAGCCCGCTCACCATGTCTTCGAAGACGTAGGCGAGTCCGACGCCCTCGACGGCGGCGTCTACCAATACCGACCCATCGTTGGTCACGACGCGGCCGTCGACGACCAGCTCGAACTCCTTGTCGCCCTCGACGAACTTCCACCGGGCGACTGCGCCCGTCGACATGCGCAGACCAATGCACTCGTGCCCGTGAAGCTCGCGCGGATGCGTGGGCTTGCCTCGGCGTGCGAAGTAGTCCCGTGAGCCGACGACCACGAGGCGCTGGTCCGGGCTAACGCGAACAGCGATCATCTCGCGATCGAGGCTGTGGCCGAGGCGAATCCCCGCGTCGAAGCCTTCGACTACGATGTTCGACAGCGCCTCCTGGAGACAGATGTCGATTCGGATGTCGGGGTACGCGGCGAGAAAGGCCGCGAGCTTCGGCTTGATGACGTCGTTGTAGCCGGTTCGGAGCATCGTCAGGCGCAACAGACCCGATGGGCGTCCGTTCATGGCCATGAGCGACTCGAACGCGGCGTCGATGCCGTCGAATGCAGGCCTGAGCTGCCCGATGAAGTGCTCACCGGCCTCGGTCAAACCGACGTTACGTGTGGTTCGTTGAAGCAGGCGCACACCGACGCGCTCTTCGAGGGCGCGAACGATCTGACTAACGGCAGATGGCGTCACCCCCAGCTCGGCGGCCGCCGCACGGAAGCTCCGCTTTTCGGCCACGCAGAGGAGGGCCCGAAGCCCGGATAGGTCGTCACGCATTGTTTAGCCTGGCTACCTATAGCATGCACGATTCCGCGCGTTCTCTTTTTTGTTTGGCGAGACTAGTGTCTCCGAAGCGAACAACGCAGAGGAGAACACTCATGACGCCCGCACTCCCCAAACCCATAGCCGCCTATGTCGAGGCAAACGCACAACTCCATGTGGACGGCATGCTGAAGCCTTTTGCCGCCGATGCGGTCCTCTCGGACAACGGAAAACGTCACGAGGGCCACGCCGAGCTGCGAACCTTGTTTGAAGACGAGGTGATCGCCGTCAAGGCGATCTTCACGCCGGATGCCGTTCGCCACGAGGACGGTCAGGTCGTGGTCGAAGGTCTTGCCCATGGCGACTTCAAGGGCAGCCCGATCCGCTTCACCTATCGCTTCACGCTCGAAGACGACGCTATCAAAGCACTGGAGATCACGATATGAGCATCAAAGCTAATCCCGCGGAGTTCGCTGGAAAACGTGTGCTCGTGAGCGGCGGCAGCAAGGGTCTGGGCCGCGCCACCGTCGACCGCTTCCTGGCCGGGGGCGCCCGGGTTATCACCGCAGCCCGCGGAACCCTGGAGCCCATCGACGGCGTCGAGTTCGTCCGCGCGGATCTGACGACGGCCGAAGGCGGCGAGACCCTGGCCAAGGCGGCGCTCGAGCGTATGGGCGGCGTCGACATCCTCGCCCACGTGATCGGTGGCTCGGCCTCGCCGGGCGGCGGCTTTCTCGCGCTGACGGACGATCACTGGCTCGCCGAACTGAGCCTGAACCTCATGGCCACGGTCCGTCTTGATCGCCTCTTGGCTCCGCAGATGATGGAACGGGGTGCCGGCGCGATTGTGCATATCACCTCTATCCAATCCATCCTGCCGCTTCCCGAATCGACCACTGCCTACGCCGCCGCAAAGGCCGCGCTCAGGACCTACAGCAAGTCGATCTCCAAAGAGCTGGGGCCGAAGGGCGTGCGGGTCAACGCCGTCTCCCCCGGCTGGATCATGACCGAGTCGTCCGTCGACATGCTGAAGCGTCTGCAGGCCGCCAATGGTGGCACGGTCGAGGAGGCGCGGCAAGTAGTCCTTGATGCTCTGGGCGGTATCCCGATCGGGCGTGCGGCCGAGCCCGAAGAGGTTGCCGATCTCATTGCCTACTTGGCCTCGGATCGCGCCGCCGCGATCCACGGCGCCGAGTTCATCATCGACGGCGGCACCGTCCGGACCGTCTGACGTGGGCGTCTGCGCCGGGACGCTGTACCGGTGGCGGCATGATAGGCTGCACGGCGTTCTGGTGAAGGACGATCCGGTCCCCCGGGACCGGTGAGCGCCCGCCCAAATCCCTCCTTCGGAGGCGAAGTGCGCCGCAGGCGAACGAAGACTCCGGATTCGGCGCGGCCCGCTGGCGGCTCTTTCGGCGCCCTGAGCGGGACGGCTTCTACGTCGCGGACCTGACCTGAAGCTCTCTCGCCGCGCGAAGCTGCCACCCGCGATGGCGATCCCGTTGGGACAGAGTTCGGTTGCGGGACGGCTCGCGTTCAACGAATAGGCGTTTGCGGGACTGCGCCTGAGCAGCAGCGGCGGCGAGGTTCCGGCGCAGTCCCGCAAACGTCGGGTTGGACCGGGTTGGGTCGATGCCTTCCAAACGGGTGCGATCAGCGGCCTGGTGCCCCCCAAATCCCGGAGGAAGCGACGGATCGCGACGGTTCGGCACCGCAGATTCGTTCCGTGTCAACACCTCCCCCCAAACAGAGGACGAGCTTCGGCGACCTCTCGCCTCTCGCTCGCCCCACCGCCCCAGCGACTCTCCCCGGAGCTCAGCGCTTCCCCCGGACCCGCCTCCGCGATACGACATCGCCGTGACCCGCACGATCGCCCTCATCCGCTGGCTCCCCCTCCTCGCAGCGCTCTCCTCCGGCTGCGCCCCCGCGCCGGCCCCCGCCGCACCGGCGGCCGACGAGGGCGCCACGAAGGCGGCGAGCGCGGCGCTCACCGCCCTGTCGCACCGCAAGTTCGACGTCCACGGCTGCGCCGCCTCCGAGGCGCGCGTCGTCCCGGAGGCCGAGGCGCGCGCGGGCTCGCCTCAGGGCGAGCGGTGCGTCATCCTCGTCGCGCGCCAGAGCGACCAGACATGGCTCGTCGCCGTCCGCTCCTCGCTGTCGTCCAGCTCCTTCGGGGCGCAGGCGCTCGTGACCGTCCTCCCCCAGGCCGAGGGCGTCGGCGCCATCGAGTACACGCGCTGATCCGGCGCGGGAGCCGCTCCCGCGCCGGCTCGGCTCCGCAAACCGCTCACCGCGCCGTCGCGACGAGGAACAACCTCCGGAACGGAAACGGCGTCTTCCCGTCCGCCGCCTTCGGATACGCCGCGGCCACCCGCGTCCCGTACGCCTCCAGGAACTCCGCCCGCTCGTCCTCGCCATCGAGCGCCGCGAGCAGCGGCCGCAGCGCCGTCCCCAGGGTCCACTCGACCACGGGGCTCTCGCCCTCGAGGATGTGCAGATACTCCGTCTCCCACAGGTCGATCCGCGCCGCGTGCGGCGCGAGCACGCCGTAGTACGCCGCTGGCGCCGCGACCGGGCTCTCCCGCACCAACCTCGCCAGCCTGTCGCGGAAGCGCGGCATCCGGCTCACCTCCACCATCGCCGTGTGCGACGGCGCGCCGTGGTTCCGCGGCATCTGCACCGCCAGCACGCCGCCGCGCGCGAGCCGCCCGAGGAGCGCCGGAAACAGCGCCGCATGGTCGTCCAGCCAGTGAAGCGCGGCGTTGCTGAAGATCAGCGCCGGCGGCGCGGGCGGCGCGAAGCGCGCGATGTCGCCCTCGACGAACCGCGCCCCCGGCAGCGCGGCGCGCGCCTTCGCCAGCATCTCCGGTGAGCTGTCGACCCCGACGATCCCGCGGTCCGGGAAGCGCTGCGCCACGAGGCGCGTGATGTTGCCCGCCCCGCAGCCAAGGTCGACGATGTCGCCCGGGACGGTGACATCGACCCGCCCCAGCAGATCGACCGCCGGACGCGCCCTCTGGTCCTCGAACTTCAGGTACTGAGCAGGATCCCAGCTCGCCATGTCGCCCTCCACCGGACCAGCGCTGCAGCTCGTGAGCTCCCCGCTGCCCGTGTCATGCCTTCCCGTTCCACCAGATCCGGACGCGCCTGTCGACGCAGAAATCAGGGTTGCCCGCTCCCCCGCGGCGACCGCCGGCCCGCCGCGTGGCGATCTGCCACAGCCTTGCCAGGTCGCCACGGCGGCGCCGGTCGCGGCGCTCGCCCGCGCTGCGCCCACCGCGCTCGGCATATGCATTGCTCGACGCGCGCCCGGAGTCCTGCGACTTCTTGGCAGCACGGTCCGGGAACGCGGCCGCCGGCCGCCGCCCCTCGTTCGCACCGACCCACAGGAGAACGCTTGAACACCCCAGCCACGAGCCGTCCACCGCCGCGCTCTCGCATGACACCGACGCTCCTCTTCCTTGGGCTCGCCGCGCTCGCGGCGGCGCCCGGCTGCTTCAGCGCCCGCGCCTCCTCGGGCGGCGGCGAGACGACGCCGCCGTCCCCCGCCCGGTCGATCCGCACCGCGGACATCGAGCTGCCCGCCGGATACGTCATCGAGGTCGTCGCCACCGGCCTCACCTTCCCGACCGGCGTCGCGTTCGACGACGCCGGGCAGGTCTACGTCACCGAGGCCGGGTACTCCTATGGCGAGGTGTTCACCACGCCACGGCTCCTCCGGATCGAGCCGGGCGGCCGCACCACCGTCGTCGCGACCGGGAAAAACCCGCCGTGGACCGGCGTCGCCTGGGCCGACGGCGCGTTCATCGTCTCGGAGGGCGGCGTGACCGAGGGCGGCCGGATCCTCCGGATCACCCCCGGCGGCGAGAAACAGACCCTCGTCACAGGGCTCCCGAGCTTCGGAGATCACCACACGAACGGGCCCGTCGTCGGCCCCGACGGCTTCATCTACTTCGGTCAGGGCACCGCCACGAACTCCGGTGTCGTCGGCGAGGACAACTACAAGTTCGGCTGGCTGAAGCGACACCCCGAGTTCCACGACGTCCCCTGCAAGGACGTGACGCTGACCGGCGCCGCGCTCACCTCGCCGAACCCGCTCACCAAGGACGAGGACGACGAGGCCACGACCGGCGCCTTCGTCCGGTTCGGCACCCAGACGCAGAAAGGACAGGTCATCCCCGGGAAGGTGCCGTGCAGCGGCGCCGTCATGCGCGTGCCCGCCCGCGGGGGCACGCTCAACCTCGTCGCCTGGGGGTTCCGCAACCCGTTCGGGCTCGCGTTCTCGCCGGACGGCAAGCTGTTCGTCACGGACAACGGCTATGACGAGCGCGGCAGCCGCCCGGTCTGGGGCAACGCGGATTCCCTGTGGGCCGTGACGCCGGGCACCTGGTACGGATGGCCCGATTTCGCCGACGGCCGCCCCGTCGCGCAAGATCGCTATGCCCCGCCCGGCGGGCAGCCGCCCCCTGCCCTCCTCGAGACGCTGCCGAACCCGCCGCCGCAGCCGGTCGCGCTCTTCGCCGTGCACAGCTCGTCGAACGGCATCGACATCTCGCGCGACCCGTCGTTCGGCTTCGTCGGCGACGCGTTCGTCGCGCAGTTCGGCGATCAGGCGCCGGACGTCGGCAAGGTCCTGCACCCCGTCGGCTTCAAGGTGGTCCGGGTCGACCTCAAGACCGGCGTCATCCGCGATTTCGCCGTCAACCGCGGCAAGGACAACGGCCCGGCGTCGCGGCTCAAGACAGGCGGCCTGGAGCGGCCCATCACCGTGCGCTTCGATCGCGCGGGGAAGTCGCTCTACGTCGTCGATTTCGGCGTCATGCTCATGGATGAGAAGGGCGCCAAACCGAAGCAGGGCACGGGCGCGCTGTTCCGCATCACCCGCGCGGCGGCCGCAGGCTGAAGGAGGAGGCGATCATGGTCCTGCGCGCTGTCGTTTGCGGTCTCCTCGCCACGTCGCTCGGGCTCGCCGCCGGGTGCGGCTCCTCCCGCAGGAGCGAGCCTATCCTCGGGCCGCCCCCGCTCGACGAGCCGCCCGAGCGGCGCGGCGAGGTGATCTTCATGAAGCAATGCAACCAGTGCCACCCGGGCGGCGCCGGAGGGCTCGGCCCAGGGCTCAACAACAAGCCGGCGCCCGCGGCGGCCATCCGGCTCCAGATCCGGAGCGGGCTCGGCGCGATGCCCTCCTTCTCGGAGAAGGAGATCTCCGACGCGGACGTGGACGCGATCATCGCTTACATGTTGTCCATCCGGTCCTACGAGAAGGGCGATTGAGCGGAGAGCCACGGCGGCGAGCCGCCCTCGGCGCGCCGCCGCCGGACAGACCAGCTCGAAGCAGCGGTATCACACGCAGAGAAATCTACAAAACCAGGAGAGGACCCCGGTCATGGCAGCCATTCGCGGCGTAATCTTCGACGTCGACGGCACGTTGATCGACAGCAATGACGCGCACGCCCGCGCCTGGGTCGATGCGCTGGAGGAGTTCGGGCACAAGGTCCGGTTCGAGGAGGTGCGGCGCCTCATCGGGATGGGCGGCGACAAGCTCCTCCCCGAGGTGACCGGGATCTCCATCGAGAGCCCCGAGGGAAAGAGGATCAGCGGGCGCTGCTCGGAGATCTTCATGAAGCAGCTCCTGCCCGAGCTCCGCGCCTTCCCCGGCACGAAGGAGCTGCTCGAGGAGCTCCACCGGCGCGGCCTCAGGATCGTCATCGCGAGCTCGGCCCAGAAGGAGAAGCTCCGCGAGCTCCTCAAGCTCACCGGCGCCGACGGGGTCATCGAGAGCGCCACGTCGTCGAGCGACGCCGAGCAGTCCAAGCCGGATCCGGACATCGTGCAGGCGGCGCTCGACCACCTGAAGCTGCCGCACGGCGAGGTCGTGATGATCGGCGACACGCCGTACGACGTCGAGGCGGCCGCGCGGGCCGGGCTGCGCACGATCGGCTTCCGCTCGGGCGGCTGGACCGACAGCGCCCTCGAGGGCGCCATCGCCGTGTACGACGGCCCGGCCGATCTCCTGGCGCAGCTCGATGCATCGCCCCTCGCCGGCGTACCGGGGAACGCGAGCACCGCCCACCAGGCCGAGAAGACCCCGCAGCAGCGATACGTCTAGGCAGGCGCTCGCCCGATCGCCGCCTGGCGCGGCGCGACGGCCGATGTCCGACCGAGGCTTGCCCGGGGCCGCGCTCCGCTCAACGTGCGGGCGCATGGACCCGTCGAGCGATACCCGCGATCCTCAAGAATCGGAGATCACCCAAAACGACGATTCGAACGAGCTGCTCCTCACGAGGTCGCTGGAGCGATGCGCCCGGCTCGTGCAGACGGACGAGGAGCTCCGCCGGGCGCTGCCCTCCCCGGCGGCGCTGGAGAAGATCCGGAGCCGTCACACCACCATCGAGTGCGTCGCGACGGCCTTCGAGCTCTACGCGGACCGCCCCTGCGTCGGCCACCGCCCGCTCGACACCGCGGCGACAGCGGCCGACGGCGGCAGCGCGCCGCGCTATCTGCCGGAGTTCCGCGCCGTCAGCTACGCGGACGTGTGGTCCCGCGTCGAGGCGTTCGCCAGCGGCCTCCAGCACGAAAAGCTCGCGAACACGGGAGATTTCGTGGGCATCTCGGGCTTCGGCAGCACCGACTGGGTCGTGGCCGGCCTCGCCTGCATGTACCTCTCCGCCGTCTCGGTGCCGCTGCAAACCGACCTGCCCCCCGCCGACCTGGAGCTCATCGTCACCGAGGCCGAGCTCGCTTGCGTCATCTGCAGCGTGGGCCAGCTCGCGCGGATCGAGGACGTCCTGCCGCGGTGCCCGTCCGTGCGCAGCATCGTCGTCATGGACCTGCTGGAAGGGGATCGCTGCGGGCAGAGCGAGCTCGAGCGCGCGAGGCGAGCCCTGCGACCGCTGGAGGCGCGAGGCCGCCGCCTCGCCGTGCGGGCCATGCACGAGGTCGAGCGGCTCGGCCGGCAGCAGGGCATCGCGCCGAAGGTGCTGCCCGCGCAGCGGGGCGAGCCCGATCCGCTGATGACCCTCATGTACACGTCCGGGAGCACCGGCTCGCCGAAGGGCGCGATGATCCCCGAGAGCCTCTGGCACCGGTACTGGCAGCTCGCGTTCACGAGGAGCCAAGATCCGCGCCTGGACCTCTTGCCGCACGTGGGCCTCAACTACAGCCCGATGAACCACTTCATCGGGCGCAGCCAGGTCGGCCGCTCCCTCATGCGCGGCGGGATCACGCACTTCGTGCTGAAGAGCGACATGTCCACCCTGTTCGAGGACATCCGCCTGGCCAGGCCGACCACGCTGTTCCTGGTGCCGCGCATCGCGGAGCTGATTCACCAGCAATTCCAGGCCGAGGTCCTGAGGCGCGCTCGAGGGCTGGGCGCCGGCGGCGACGACGCCGCGCGACGGCGGATCGAGCGCGAGATCATGGCGGAGATGCGCGGGTCGCTGCTCGGCGACCGGCTGCTCCTCGCGAGCATCGGGTCGGCGCCGACGCCGCCAGAGGTCTTCTCGTTCCTGAAGCGCTGCTTCGACGTGCCCGTCTTCGAGGGCTACGGCTCCACGGAGGCCTCCTCGCTCACGACCGATGGCCGGCTGGATCGGGAGCTCGTGACCGAGTTCAAGCTGGTCGACGTCCCGGAGCTCGGCTACTCCGCCGCGGACCAGCCGTACCCGCGCGGCGAGCTGCATATCCGATCGAGCCTCATGGTGCCCGGCTATTACAAGAACGAGAAGGCCACGAGGGCGCTCTTCGACGAAGAAGGGCTCATGAACACAGGCGATATCGTCGAGCAGCGCGGGCCCGACACCGTCGTCTGGATCGATCGCGCGCGGAACGTGCTCAAGCTGTCGCAAGGAGAGTTCGTCGCCACCTCGCGGCTCGAGGCCCTCTACAGCGCGGGCAGCCCCTTCATCCAGCAGATCTTCCTTTACGGCAACAGCACCCGCTCGTACCTCCTGGCCGTCGTCGTCCCCGAGATGCGCGAGATCTCGGCCCACCTGCGGCAGCGCGACGTGAAGCCCGACGGCGAGCCCGTCAGGCAGCTGCTCCGCGCGGAGATCGACCGCATCGCCCGGGAGAACCAGCTCCGCGGCTACGAGATCCCGCGCGACTTCCTGATCGAGCCGGCCCCGTTCACCCGGGCGAGCGGCCTGCTCACGGAGACGCAGAAGCCGGCGCGCGCCCGGCTCAAGGCCAGGTACAGCGCCCGCCTCGAGGCGCTCTACGCGACGATCGAGCGCACCCAGCTCGAGGAGCTCCGCAGCCTCCGCGAGGGCGGGGCGACGCCGGCGTCCGCCGCGCTGGTGGTGAAGAAGGCCCTGGAAGCCACGCTCGGGATCACCGGCGTCGAGCCGCGGAGCGCGCGGAGCTTCGCGCAGCTCGGCGGCGACTCGCTCAGCGCCGTCCGCCTGAGCCGCCTCATCGAGGAGATCTCCGGCGTGGCCGTGCCCGTGGGGCTCGTGCTCAACCCGACGAGCAGCGTCCGCGCGATCGCCGATCACCTGGAGCACGCCCTGGCGGGCGAAGCCCCCCGCCGCGCCGCGCGCTTCGACGAGGTGCACGGCGCCGGCGCCGAGGTCGTCCGGGCGGCGGACCTGCGGCTCGACCGGTTCCTCGGGCCGGACGAGCTCGCGGCCGCGAGGCGCGCGACGCCGGCCGCCGCGCTGCCGGCGCAGGCCCGGGTGGCGCTCCTGACCGGCGCCAACGGGTTCCTCGGCCGGTTCCTCGCGCTGGAGCTCCTCGAGCGGCTGCCCGAGGAGGGCCGGCTGTACTGCGTCGTGCGCTCGCCGGACGACGCGCTCGCCTTCGATCGGCTCCGCGCGACCTACGAGTCCGATCCCGCGCTCCTGGAGAGGTTCGACGCGCTGTCGGCGCACGGCCGGCTGGTCGTGCTCGCCGGCGATCTCGTGGAGCCGAGGTTCGGCCTGGCGGACGACCTCTACGCGCACCTCTGCGTGGAGGTCGACTGCGTGGTGCACAACGGCGCCCTGGTGAACCACGCCCTGAGCTATCCGCAGCTCTTCGAGCCCAACGTCCTCGGCACGGTGGAGGCGATCCGCCTTTCGCTCGCGCACCGGGTCAAGTCGATGAACTACATCTCGACCATCGCCGCGGTCGGCGGCCTCGACCGGAGCGGCCCCATCCGCGAGGACGAGGACATCCGGGAGCTCTGGCCGGAGCGCGCGCTCAGCGCCGGTTACGCCGTCGGGTACGCGACGAGCAAGTGGGCGAGCGAGGTGCTGCTGCAGGACGCCCACGACGCGCTCGGCCTCCCCGTCAACGTCTACCGCCCGAGCGGCATCATGGCGCACAGCCTGTATCGCTCCCAGATCAACGTCCCGGATTTCTTCACGCGGCTCCTGTGCGGCGTCGTGTACACGGGCCTCGCCCCGAGATCGTTTTACGAGGGCGGCCGCCCGCACCGCGACGGCCACTACGACGGCCTGCCCGTGGACGCCGTGGCGCGGAGCATCGCCGCCGTCGCCGTCGATCGACGGCCCCGCACGGGGACCGTCGCCGTCGATCAACGGCCCCCCACGGGCGGTGAGGGGGAGAGGGCGAGCCGCGCGACCTATCATGTCGTGAACCCCTACTGGGACGACGGCATCTCGCTCGACGTCATCGTCTCGTGGGTCCGATCGGCGGGTTACCCGGTGGAGCGCGTCGACGACTACGCCGCGTGGTACGCGGCGTTCCGCGACCGGCTGATGCAGCTGAGCGAGCCGCTCAGGCGCCACTCGCCGCTGCCCATCCTCAACGCGTGGGAGCGCCCGGCGCGCGCCGACGGAGAGGTGTTCGACGCGGAGCGCCTCCTCGCCCGGCTGCGGCAGCTCGCGGCGCGCGGCGGGGGGGGCGATCTCGCGACCCTGCCGCACGTCAGCGAGCCGCTCATTCACAAGTACCTGGACGACATGGTCGCGCTGGGGCTCATCGGGCCCGCCGCCGTGCGCGCCGCGTCCTGACGCGGGCGCATCGCCCCCGCGCGCTCGACCCGCCCGAGCTCGCTACCGCTCGCCGCCCGCGATGTGCGCGAACAGCACCTCGGGGGCGATCGGCTTGACCAGGTGCGCGTCGCACCCCGCCTCCCTGGATCGGCGCACGTCGTCCTGCTGGCCGTACCCGGTGAACGCGAGGATCCGCAGGGCGCCGGCGCCCGCCTCGCCGCGCATCCTCCGTGCGACCTCGTAGCCGTCCATGGCCGGCAGGCCGATGTCGAGCAGCACCACCTCGGGCGCGAACGAGCGCGCCGCCTCCAGCGCCGAGGGACCGTCGTGGGCCAGCGCGGTCACGTGGCCCGCCTGCTCCAGGAGGAGGACGAGGGCGTGCGCGTGATCGCGGTTGTCGTCCACGACGAGGATCCGGCGCGCGAGCGTGCCGGAGACCGGCCCGGCCGCGCCCTCGGCCTCGGCCGGCGGCTCCACGGCGGGCAGGCGCACCGTGAACTCGCTGCCGCGGCCCTCGCCCTCGCTCGCCGCCGCCACCGAGCCGCTGTGCATCTCGACGAGCCGCTTCACCAGCGTGAGCCCGATGCCGAGGCCGCCGCGCGCGCGGCCGAGCGTCGGGTGCGCCTGCTCGAAGAGGTCGAAGATGCGCGGCAGCATCTCCTCCGGAATGCCGTACCCCGTGTCCTTCACCCGGACGACGATCTCCGACCCCTCCTGGCGCGCCGAGAGCCAGATCCGCCCGCCCTCGCGGGTGTACTTCGCGGCGTTCGTGAGCAGGTTGACGATCACCTGCTCCAGGCGCGCGGTGTCGCCGAACACCGGCAGCGGCCGCGGCCCCACGTCGAGCGCGAGCTCGTGCTTCGAGGCGTCGATCAGCGGCGCGGCCGCCGCCACCGCCTGGTAGACGATGTGGCCGAGATCGAGCGGCTCCTGCTTCAGCGTGATCTTGCCGCGGGTGATGCGCGAGACGTCGAGCAGATCGTCGACCATGCGGCCGAGCTGGCCGAGCTGCCGCTGCATGACCGCCTGCGCCCACGCCCGCCGCGGCTCGGGCACCGTGGGCATCTGCGAGATGCGGAGCGCGAACTGGATGGCCGAGAGCGGGTTCCGGAGCTCGTGCGCGAGCATCGCGAGGAACTCGTCCTTGCGGCGGTCGCCGTCGAGGAGCGCCTGCTCGGCCTGCTTGCGCGCGGTGATGTCGTTGAAGGAGACCGCCACGCCGTCGCCGACCTTCACCGCCATGTTGCGGACCCACACGCGGTGCCCGCGGGCCGTGTACGCGATCTCCTTGTCGTGCGGCTCGCCGGTCTCGACCACGCGCACGTAGAGCGGGAAGAGCTCCGTCCGCTGCTCGGGCATCAGGTCGAGCAGCCGCCGGCCGACGAGCGCCGAGACGGGCGCGCGGAGGAGCCGGCCGGCGGCCGGGTTCGCGAAATCGAAGAGGAAGTCGGCGATCTCGCCCGCCTCGTCGCGCGCCGGGCGCAGCACGATGAACGCGTCGAGCGAGAGCTCCTGGGCCGCGCGGAAGCGCTCCTCGCTGCGGCGCAGCGCCTCGTCCGCCTGCTTGCGCGCGGTGATGTCCTCGACCACGCCGACCGCACGCAGCGGCTTGCCGCGCTCGTCCCGGAACACCGAGCCGCGCACCACCACCCAGCGGACGCCGCCGTCCTTCCGGACGAACCGCTTCTCGCTGCGCCACTCGCGCTCCGCGCCGTGGACGACCCGGTGGAAGACGGCGAGATCCCGCGCGCGATCGTCGGGGTGCGTGAGGTCGACGAAGGTGCGCTCCAGGAGCTCCGCCTCGGAGTAGCCCGTCAGCGCGCAGAACTCCCGGCTGACGGCGAGGATGCGCGCCGTCGACGGCTCGCCCGTGGCGACGGCCACGCCCGCCAGCGCGAGCGCGAGGTGGAGATCGCGCTCGCTCAAGAGCGCCGCGGGTGCCCGGTCGAGCTCGCGCCGAACGCCGCCGTCGCCGGAGCTCTCTGGCCCGGAGAACGATGCATTCTCCGCGTCTTTCCGCTCTTCTCGAGTCCCCGTCACCCGCCCTCCCCCGGCGACGCCCCGCCGGATTGCCGGCCAGCGGGCCGGCGGCCCGGCGCGCGTCGCGGCCATCGTAGACCAACGGCGCGCTCCTGACAGTGACGAAACGAGCGGGCCCGACGCGTCGCAAAAGCGCCATGGACGCGGCGCCCCGTGGACCGGAGTCGCCACGCGCCGGCGACCTCGCCCCCTCGACACGGCGCCTGTCGACAGCGCGGATCGGCGCCGCGCCGGGCGCGGGATGGCTCGGCAGAAAGCTCAATGATCTTCCGATCTTCTCACCTCCACGGGGCGCCAGCGCGGCCGGCGCCCGCGCTCCGCCGAGCGGGCGGATCGCCCGCGCCGCGAGGTCGTCGCGACGTTCGCGGCGCTCGCGGACGGCGCGCGGGCAGGGTTTGCGCGCCGTCGAGGCCCTCGACGCGCCGCGCGCGCGCGGGGTAGCATCGCGCGCCTCAATTCACCGATAGCAAGGAGCGCCCCGCGGCGCCTCGACCGCCGCACGCAAACCCTATGAAGCTCGCTGTCATCTCAGGTAGTCACCGCAATGGCTCCGAATCGGGGAAGGTCGCCCGCTACGTGCAGCAACAGCTGTCGTCGGCGCCGGACGTCTCCTCCGTCTACCAGCTCGATCTCGCCGACAACCCGCTTCCGCTGTGGGACCCGGAGGCCTGGCAGCCCTCGGAGAAATGGGAGCGCCTCTGGTCGCCCATCTCCGCCGAGCTCGCCGCGTCGGACGCCTTCGTGATCGTGGCGCCGGAGTGGCACGGCATGGTCCCCGCGGGGCTGAAGAACTTCTTCCTCTTCTGCACCAAGGGCGAGCTCGCGCACAAGCCCGCGCTCATCGTCGCGGTCTCCGCGGGCCCGGGAGGCGCCTACCCGATCGCCGAGCTGCGCATGAGCAGCTACAAGAACTCCTACCTCTGCTACATCCCGGATCACGTGATCGTGCGCAACGTCCGCGAGCTCCTCAATGATCCGGCGACGCCGCAATCGCCCGACGACGGGCGCATCCGCGAGCGGTTCCAGTACGCGCTGGGCCTCCTCCTCCAGTACGGCAAGGCCCTGCAGCAGGTCCGCGCGAGCGGCGCCGTCAACCTGGCCCGATACCCGTACGGGATGTAGCCGCCGGCCCGAGCGCCGGAGATCCCGGCGCGCCGGGCCATGCCCGCATCGCGACCTCGACGGCCGCGCGGAGGCTCTCCCGCGATGCGCCATCCCGCGCCTGGACCGACATCCCCAGCAAGACGGTCACATAGAACGTGGCCAGCGCGGCGGCGTCCGTGTCGGGCGCGAGCTCGCCGGCCTCGACGGCTCGCTGGATCCGCGCCTCGAACCCGCTGTGCCAGGTTTCTCGGTACCCCCGCAGCAAGCCCTGTACGGGCCGGGCGCCGGGGGAGCACTGGGTCCCGGCCAGCGCGATCATGCACCCGGGCGGGTGATCGGGCCGGGTGAGCTCGTCGGCCGCCGTCTCTAGCAGCCGCTGCACCGCGCCCCGGGCCGTCGGCTCCTCGGCGACGATGCGGTCGATGTACCCGCCCCGCCCGGCGAGATACCGGTCGACCGCCGCCCGGAACAGCTGCTCCTTGCCCCCGAACGTCGCGTAGAGGCTCGACGGGCTGATGCCCATCGCCGCGCTCAGCTCGTCGAGCGACGTCCCCTCGTACCCCCGCTCCCAGAACAGGACCATCGCCCGCTCCAGCGCCGCCTCCTGATCGAAGCTGCGCGGCCGCCCTCGACCCCGCTGGAGCGCCCCCGTCGCTTTTTTCATAACGGTCGTTCCATAAATCGCTTGACGGACTGCAGTACCCTACTTAGCTTCCATTTCAGGAACGATCGTTCCATAAAAAAGAGAGGACTTGGCCATGGGTACGTTGAAGGGCAAGGTTGCGCTGGTCACCGGGGGTTCGCGGGGTATCGGGGCGGCGATCGCCAGGCGCCTCGCGCGCGAGGGCGCCGCCGTGGCCATCACCTATGCCGCGTCGCCCGCGAAGGCGGACGAGGTGGTGGGCGCCATCGAGGCGGCGGGCGGCAAGGCGATCGCCGTGCGGGCGGACAGCGGCGACGCCGACGCGGTGAGGAGCGCCGTCGCCGAGACGGTGAAGGCCCTCGGCCGGCTCGACGTGCTGGTGAACAACGCCGGCGTCGCCGCCATGGCGCCCCTCGATCAGTTCTCGCTGGAGGAGTTCGATCGCGTCATGGCGGTGAACGTCAGGGGCCTCTTCGTCGCCGCGCAGGAGGCTGTCCGCCACATGGGCGAGGGCGGGCGCATCATCAACATCGGGAGCGTCTCCGGCGACGTGGCGCTCATGCCCGGGATGTCGGTCTATGGCGCGACAAAGGCGGCGGTCGCCGGCCTCACACGCGGCTGGGCCCGGGATCTCGGTCCACGCGGCATCACGGTCAACAACGTCCAGCCTGGCCCCGTGGACACCGACATGAACCCGGCCGACGGCCCGCTCGCCTCCGGGCTGAAAGGCCAGATCCCCGTGCAGCGCTACGGACAAGGCGACGAGGTCGCCAGCATGGTGGCGTACCTGGCCGGCCCCGAGGGCGCCTTCGTCAACGGCGCCAACCTGAACATCGACGGCGGCATCACCGCCTGATCGCGCCGGTCGACCGCCCAGGCAGGCTGTGACGCTACGCCTCGTCGTCCACCAGCGTGACGGCGAGCAGGGCGCCCGCCGGCGCGATCGCCCGCAGCGCCGCGGGGACGGCCGCGAACTCGAGGCGCTCGACCTCCTCGCCGACGACCGAGGGTCGCACCAGGATCGAGCCAGGGGCGCGCTCCGGCGCCGGCGCATCGCCGTCGAGCTCGGCAAGCGACGTCCACACGAGCCCGTCGTGGTCGCCGCCCACCGCATGGGCTGTCGGGTCGACGCAGCACTGGGCCGCGAGCAGCACCAGGTGCGCGATGTCGACGTCGACCTCGGCGGCCCCGGACGCAGGATCGACATAGGAGGCCACCTCGACGGCGTCGGGCACGAGCTCGCGCCAATCGACCTGCGGCGTCCACGAGGGCTGCGCGACGAGGCGCGCCAGCTCGAGCTCGAGCTCGATGACGGCGGCGGCGGCACCGAGCTCGCGCAGCACCTCGACGCGCTGCGCCGCGAGCGACAGGGAGTTGTCGACGACGGTCGACCCCTCGACGAGGTCGGCGCCTGTCGCGCGGGCGCGCAGCGCCGCCGTCACCTGGTCGCGCGAGAGCCCGAGGACCGCGGCGAGCGTCGCGATCCGCGACGCCTCGATGGGCGAGCGCATGCCGGCGAGCGCGCGGTCGAACGCCGGCCGCCGCCGCGCGAGGAACCCGAGCAGGTCGTCGAAGGCAAACGCGCGGGGCACCTGGCCTTCGAGCTCGGCCGGCGTGACCGCGTGCCGCTCGCGGAAGGTCGCCTGCAGCGCGGCGTGGAGCTCCTCCACGACCTCGAGGTCTGCCGGAAACACCCACGCTCCCGGAGGGAAGAGCCCGCGCCCCTGGCGGCCCCGGATGGCGAAGCGCTCGGCGCAACGGACGGTCATGCCGGCATGGCTATCACGGGTGGGCTGGCGCGTCAGGCGCTCCCCCGACTCAGGGCGGGCAGGCGCCGGCGCCGTTGTTCTCCTGGAGCACCATGAGAGGCGGCCAGTCGAGGCGCTCCACGAGCGCCTCGACCTCGCAGCTCGGCAAGCTCTCGTTGTCCCGGATTTCCATCGTAATATTGATCGATCGAGCTCCCAGATCGCGAAGCGTCGCGAGCGACCGGTTCCCCTCGACGTCGAGGTGATCGATCGTGGTCAGGTCCTCGAGCCCGGTCAGCCCGACCAATGCGTCATTGTCTCGGATGCTCAACTGGCCCACGCGAGCCAGGCCGCGCAGAGCGTCGATGTCGACGAGCGCCGGGTTGTCGGCGAGCGTCACATGGCTGATCGCGCCGTCGCCCGCGCCGAGCGCGCCGAGCCCGTCGAGGCTCGTGAGCGCGGCGTTGTTGGAGATATCGAGCCCGCTTCGCACGTCGCGGACGCCGCTCAGGCCCACGAGGCTCGTGAGCCGCGGATTGTCGTAGATCTCCAGCCGATCGAGGTCCGAGACCTGCTCGAGCCCCGTGAGGCTCACGAGCCCGGAGTTATGGCTCACGGCGAGGGCTGACATCTCGGTGACGCCGGCGAACCCGGACAGGTCCGAGAGGGCGCCGCAGCCGGTGACGGACAGCTGCCGCAGCCGTGCTCCGTCGCCGAGCTCGATGGTGGCGAGCCTGGGGTTCTTCGAGAAGTAAAGCGACGGCGCGTGGTCCAGATCCGCGCGAAGGCGCGCGAAAGCGTTGGCGCTCACCAGCTCGGGATTCGAGTCGACGGTAGCTTCCTGGACGACATCGCGGAGCGATGGCACGCCGTCCAGGCTGCTCATCGCTGAATTGCCGCTGACGATGAGGACGTCGGTGGTCTCGAGCGCTCCGAGCCCGGTCAGGTCCACGAGCCGCTCGTTCGAGTAGATGGCGATGCGGCGCGTGGAAACGAGGCCATCCAGGCCCACGAGGCTCGTGAGCCGAGGATTGTCGATGATCTGCAGCCCATCGAGCTCCGAGACCAGCTCGAGCCCCATGAGGCTCACGAGCCCGGAGTTCTCTCCCAGGATGAGGGTCGACATCTCCGTGATGCCGGCGAACGCGGACAGGTCCGCGAGGGAGCCGCAGCGGGTGACGGACACCTCGGCCAGCCGCGTCACGTCGCCGAGACCGATGGTGGTGAGCTTGGGGTTGTTCGAGAAGGAGAGCGACGGCGCGCGGTCCAGGTCCGAGCGAAGGTGCGCGAAGGCGTTGGCGCTCACCAGCTCGGGATTCGAGTCGACGGTGGCTCGCAGGACACCGCGGAGCGAGGGCGCGCCGTCCAGGCTGCTCATCGCTGAATTGCCGCTGACGATGAGAGCGTCGGCGGTCTCGAGCGCCGCGAGCCCGGTCAGGTCCACGAGCCGCTCGTTCGACGAGATGGCGATGACGCCTGCGGAGATGAGGCCGTCGAGGCCGCGCAGCGAGCTCAGCTGCCGGTTTTCCCGCAACGTGAGCTTCTTGACGGCCGTGAGCCGCTCGAGGCCTTGCAAGCTGACGAGCCCGTCGTTCCCGGAGATGAAGAGCTCCTCGAGGCCGTCGACGGCGCCGAGGCCCTCGAGGCTGGTCAGCGCGTCGTTGTCGACAAGGTTGAGCCACCCCCGGCGCAGGCTGCGCAGCCCGTCCAGCGTCGCGAGCCGGTCGTTGCCCTCGATCCAGAACACCCCTTCCTCGACGTCCTCGAGTCCTGACAAGGACTCGAGGGCATCGTTGTCGACAACGCGCCACTCGGCCGCTTTCACCCCGACGCCGACGACGCTCTCGAGGAGCGGGTTCTCGCTGATGAGGACCGCCACGGCCTCTCGCAGGCTCCGAAGCCCGCGGAGGCTGAGCAGCGAGGGGTTCCGCATCACCTGCAGCTGCAAGCCGACGTAGGAGAGGGAGCCGAGGCCATCCAGGCTGGAGAGCCGCGTGGCGTCGATGATCTGGAGCTTACCCTTGATCGTCCTCAGACACGCGAGGGGGGACAGGTCGGAGACGTCGCCGCCGATGGTGAGCGTGCCATCGAGCACGGTGACGCCGCGCAGGTCCTCGAGGCCGTCCTGGTGAGCGACGCTCAAAGAGCCGCTGTACACGCGCGGATCGCACCCCGGCTCGGCGCCGCCGGCGCCCGCGTCCGGCTCGCTCGGCATGCCTGTCGACGAGGTTTGGCCGCCTGAGCTGGAGGCTTCCACGGCGCTCGCTGGGCCGCCGGCGCCCCCGGCACCGCCCGCGCCCCCGGCACCGCCAGCGCCTGTCGTCGATCCGACCTCGCCTCCGTCCGCCGGCGGTTCTTCGATATGACGATCGACCTGGCCCCCACAAGCCGGCACGAGCGCAACCGAGGCAAGGACCCCCATCCACCACGGCATCCGCATGTCGCGACGCTGGGCTCACCCCAATTCGGCGTCAAGACCGGCCAGGGCCATGCTGAAAATGCGCGATTGCAACACGGAAACTTTACAGGAGACGCGGAGCGCGATGCGCCCGTCCAGCGCTGATGGCTGCACACCGCCCCGAGACCCGCGCAACGAGGGCGGGTATCTCTCCTCCGGGAGCGGCGTCGCTCGGCGTGCTGCCTCAGTTCGTCTGCAGCTCGCAGATCGGGAAGCCCTCCTCGTCCAGCGCGCAGCTCGTGCCTTCAAAGCACGGAAAGATCTCGATCCCGCTCCGCGCCGAACAGAACCGCGTGGCGGACACGCCTTCCTCGGTGACGGTGCAGTCGCCGAGCTCGGGCAGGGACGAGCAGTCGTACGGCGTGGAGTTCGGCCGGAACCAGCAGAGCGGGCGGGCGCCGGGTCCTTCCGCGCAGGCGGCGTACGCGGCGTCCGCCTCGACCGTGGGATCGATCTCGACCAGGCGCGCGTACGGCGGGACGAGGCCGGGGATGTCGGTGCCGGGGTTTCGCACCTGGCACAGGGCGCCGGCGAAGATGGTGTCCACGCGGCATTGACCCCCCGTGTTGTTGACGTTGGTGCCCGTCACGACCGTCGTCGAGGGCGTGTCGGTCGACACCGGCGCCCGGCCGAGCCAGACCCCGAAGTCGTTGGCGACCGCCGCGATGCGGTAGCAGAGATCGCGCTCCGCGTCGCCCGCCCATACGCCGTCGCAGCGGGACTTTGTCGCCGGCGACACCCGCGTCCGGTACGCGCTGTTCTCGTCGATGTCATCGCCCCACATCCGCGGCAGGCAGTCCTTCGACGCGAAGTAGTCGGACTGGCCCTCGGAGGAGCTCACCGTGCCGAACTGGCCTTGCTCGAGCCCCTCGACCTGGATGCGCTGCAGCGGGCCGTCCTTGAACGGGAAGCCGCCGAGCGCGTGGCCCACCTCGTGGCAACCGATGAATGTCGCGAGGTCGCGCGTGAGGCCGGGACGGAAGAGGTCGGACCCCACGAGGATGCTCCAGGTGCGGTCCGCGGCGAACTCGATGCGCGTCAACGAGCCCGTGACACGCACGGTGAACTGCGCCCCGTGGGCCTGCGCTTCAGGGGCATAGGCTGCCGCGACGCCTTCGATGAGGAGCTTCGCGTCCGCCTCGGACACCGGCTCATCGCCGACCAGCGGCATGTCCGACGCGTCGACCCCATCCGGATCCTGTCCCAGGGCAGCCGCGGGGGGGCTCGAGCACCCGAGGATGGCGCTCGCGGCCATCGTTACCGCGAGGAAGGCTTTTGCGCTTCGCATACCAACAACGACCATGATGCTCCTTTCGCCGCGCGTGCCGCGCGGAACGGTGCGCGCCCACGCGCGGCTCGCAGGCTGCGGCTGTTCGCGGATGAGCCCGCGTCTCGCTACGATTCCGAGTCGATGCGGCGCCCCGCAAGGATGCCGCCCGCGGCGTCACTCCCCTGCGCGAGGCGCGGGGCGCCTCGATCGGAAGAATGGGCGCCGGCGGGCTCGACCTTAGAGGTCCAGCTGGGCCCAGCGTCGCTGCTCGGCTGTCCTGTGGATGCCGGCGCCCTCGGTCGTCCTTCGCTCGAACCGCACGGGACGGCGTCGTTTTCCTGCTGTGCCGGCCGGCGGCCCGACGCGCCGCGGCGCACCCCTCGCGCCAGCTGGCTGGTTCCGCGCACCAGGAGTCCGGCCAGGGATCCGGAGAGAGAGTTCAACGCAAAGGCGCAAAGGCGCAAAGGCGCAAAACAAAATTATTATGTGCTTTTTTTGCGCCTTTGCGCCTTTGCGCCGTTGCGTTAAACACTTCTCTTCGCTCGCGAGGCAGATCCCTGGCGGGATTGCTCGGCGGAGGCGACCCCCTTTGGCCTGCTCGGCGATGGCATCGTCGGAGACTTCGTATGCCATGCCGTGTCCTTCTCATCGCTCTCGACGAGAGACGCTACCATGACGGACCACCGGCCCCGACAGTCGGGCCCGATGCCGCCCTGGTAGCCCACGGACCCCGGAAGCGACTCGACGTCCGCCGGCCCGCCCGAACGCGCGCGGGTCGGGCGAGCACGCGGCGGACGGGGGCCAAGTGCCCGCCTGCGCCGACACACCCCCCCCCCCACCGGTCACGGTCCAGCCCGAGGAGACCCGCGCCAAGACCCGACCGCTGTGCCGAAATCCCTCGCCCAGGCATCGCCTGACGCACTCGGTGCATATCTAACTTGACAGGTGAACAGTACCGCGCAAAGTTCGACCGGGTAGGCCCGCGCTCGCCCCCCTTCGAAGCGAGGAGATGACAATGCCCATCATCGGACGACAGTGCACACGCGATGGCAGGACGGTCTGCCTTCGGATGAGTCAAGCCGATCTTCCGGTCAACCTCGAGGGGCCCGGGCTCACGGTCGTTTACGGATGGTCGAGCGAGGAGCGCCGCGCGAAAGGGCTCCCGGCGTCGATCCAGGGCATCGAGTTCCGCGCTGACTCGGGCAAGGTCCTCGTGTTCGATCACTGCCCGTTTTGCGGCGGGGAGCTCGCGGGGAGCGCGACGAGCGTCCGAGCGACCGTGGCACGACGCGCCGCGTCGGAAGGCGCGCGTACCGAGCAGCCGCCGGTGAAGGCCGAGCCCGCACCGCGGGAAGTGCGTGCGATCGAGGTCGCGCGGCCTCGCCCTGCGAGCGCACCGGCGACGAGCGCACCGGCGCGCGAGCAAGCGGCGCGCGAGCAAGCGACGACGGGCTCGACGTCGCTGAAGGAGCTTCGCGAGAAGCTCGGGCTCTCGCAGGCCGAGCTCGGCGGAAAGCTCGGGCTCGCGCGCAGCTCGGTCGCCAACTACGAGAACGGACGGTCACCTCTCTCGCAACGGCTCCGCAAGTGGATCGCGAAGCACGAAGCGAAGCTCACCGAGGGGGGAAACGGCGCAGGCCGCCGCGGGAGCGCGGCCGCGTAGGACGCTCGGCGCAGGCCGCCGCGGGAGCGCGGCCGCGTAGAACGCTCGTCATCGCGGGCGCAGCGGAAGGTCGAGGATGAACGTCGCGCCCCGCCCAGGGGCGCTCCGGCACGTGAGCGTGCCGCCCATCTCCTTCGCGGCCAGCGCGCTCGTGTGGAGGCCGAAGCCGTGCCCGCTCGGCTTGGTCGTGAAGCCCTGCGTGAACAGCCTCGAGGCGAGCTGCTCGTCGATCCCGGCGCCGTTGTCCTCGACCATGAGCTGGAACCGCGCGCCGCCGTCGCCGCGGATCGAGGCGACGATGCGCCCGCCCTCCCGGCCGCACCCGGCGATCGACTCCGCGGCGTTGCGGACGAGGTTGACGAGGATCTGCAGCGCCTTGTGGCGATCCAGCGTCGCCCCCGCGACGGGCTGGTAATCCCGCGCGATCTCGATGCCCGTCAGCGCGAGCGACGCGGAGACCAGCGCGATCGCGTCGTCGACGAGCCCCGGGAGCTCGCAGAGCTCTGTCACGCCGAGCGCGGTCGCATAGCTCTGCTGCTTGTTCACGATCGCCTTGAGGTGAGAGAGGTACTCTTGCAGCCGCGTCACCTCCGAGAGGATCTCGTCGCGCTCGGTCGCGAGGTGCGCCGAGAGCTCCCTCAGGAAATTGAGGATCTTCGAGGCGCGATCGGCCGTGGAGAGCGAGGCCGGGAGGTTCTCGCCCTCCGCCTCGAGCAACCGGACGAGCTTGCCCACGTTCCCGACGCGCGACGCCCGCAGGCGCTCGGCGACGAGCTCCGCGCCGACGTTGATGCTCGTGAGGACGTTGCCGACGTTGTGCAGCACGCCCGCCGCGATATCGGCCATCCCTGCCCGCCGCGACGTCTCGGCGACCAGCTTGGTCGACGCGATGAGCTCGCGCTGCGTCCTGCTGAGCTCGCGCAGGCTGGCGTCCAGCTCGCGGTTGGCCGCGACGATCTCGGTCCGCTCGCGCTCGACCTGGGCCGCGAGGATGCTGTTGTTCACGAGCGCCGCGAGGTGGTTGCCGAGGAGCATGAAGTGGTTCTGATCCTCCTCGGAGAACCTGTGAAACTTGGCGGTCCGCGGCGAGCTGCCCGCGAACAGGAGGAGGCGTGAGCCGCTGCGCACGCTGCCCCTTCGCACGTTGGAAGAGAGCCAGAGGAACTCCTCGAGCCCGATGGCGTCCGCGAGCCTCCGCAGCGCGGGCGGGGCGCTCGGATCGCACCGCCCGCTCCCCTTCGCCCGGAAGAGCGCGTCCGCCTCTGCCTCGACGTGGGTCAGCGCGCGAGGCGGCCCCGGGTCCATCGTCTGCATCGTCACGCGCCCGCTCGGCGCCTCGTATTCGAGCGCGCCGGCGCTCTCGAAGCTCAGGCTCCCCACGAGGAGGTCGCTCCACCTGGCGATCAGGCCCGCCATGTCGGTGTCCTGGAGCTCCGGCGAGAGCGCGTGAAACGCCCGCAGCCACTCCTCCGTGCGGCGGCGCGCCTGGCGGAGCTCGAAGAGCTCCCGTTCTCGATGGAGCAGGAGCGTGGCCTTCGCCTTGAGCGTCTCGACCAGCGCCGCGGGATCCGTCGCCATGGGACGCTCACTCCGCGAGGGCGAGGACCGGATACGTGTAGTTATGGTAGACCGGCTTTCCGGCCACCGGGTAGATCTCGCCCCAGCACACGACGCCGGCCCACGCCGCGTCCGGGCCGAGCGCCGCCTGCATGTCGAGGTTCTCCTTGTTGGTCAGCGCGTCTCCCAGGAACGGCTTGGTCCGCGCGCCGCACTCGAAGCCGAAGACGGCGCGGAGCTTCTTGCCTTCGAGCCGGGCCTTGAGCTCGCGCACGAGCCGGTCTGCGCTCGCGAGCACGTCGTCGACCGTCCGGTGGTGGAGCATGACCCGGGTCCCGGTCGGGATCGCCGCCCCGAGGAGGACGCCGCTGCGGCTCCTGTCGAGCACGAGCGCGCACCGGATCAGCTGCTCCGTCGCGGCGCCCGCGCCATCGACCGCCATCCCGATCGCGACGGCCGAGGTGTTGCCGACGTCGCCGGGCGGCGCGGCGCCGCCGGTCATCTCCTCCCACACCTCGAGGGCAGGCCGCCCGTCCAGCTCGACGAGGTAGTTGCCCTCCGCCCGCGTCACCGTCATCTCGAGGCCGACGGGCGAGCACCCGATACAGCTCGCGATCGTGGCCGTGAAGTCACCCCATAGCGCGCAGGCGACCGCAGCGTGGGTGAGCACGCGGTCGTCGTGGTATTGAAAGGTCTCCGTCATCTCCCGCCCGAAGAAATGGGAGGACGCGCCGCCGACGACAGGGCACTGCACCTCCGCGTGCAGGGCGTCGAGGAACACGTGCGCGTCGATGCCCGACAGCGGATCGTAATTCAAGATGACGACCTTCGGCGGCTCCGGCGAGCCGGCGCGCAGACGCTGGCCGCAGAGCCGGCCCTTCTCCGCGGTGTCGGTCTGGAGCTCCTCGACGCTCGCGGCCGCGATCCGCACGCCGTCCCCGCCGAGGCCGAGGACGCTCGCGGCGTACCCCTCCTCGCGCACGCCCCCGCGGCCCATGACCCCTTGTCCGGAGCAGCCCACGATCGAGGCGCCCGCCCCGAGGCCCTCGCGCAGGCCCCTCAGGAACGCGGCCTGATCGTGATTCACGGTGAGGTACGCAAACACCACCTTCGGAGGATCGGCGAGCTCGCGCGCGAGGCGCTGCCCGCTCTCGAGGCCGGTCTCGTACGACCGTCGCCCCTGCGTCATGATGCTCTGCACGCTCAGCTTCATGGTCGACCCCCTCCTGAACGTCGCGCTTCGCTGTCGGCCGCCTTCCACCGCTGCGCGGCCTCGAGGTGCTCGATTCGCTCCAGCGTGTTTCGCCGGGAGCATGGAACGCTACTGGACTTCACTGCAGGCGTCCATCTTGTGCGCGGGCGGGCGTCCGTGGTTCGTCGCAGGTGGATCCCCGGGCTGGGCGGTGGGTCGCCCGGCCTGGCGAAGCGGGGGGATGCGCGGCGCGGGCGGCGAGGCACGCTGGTCGGCGGCGGGAGCCGCGGGGGCCGCCCCGGCGCGCTGCGCGTTCTGTGGTTCCGTCGCTGCGCGACCTGGGTGAAGCTCCAGGAGCACGGCATCACGATGCCGGGTGGGCGTCGAGGCGCACACCCCGGAGCGATCGAGCTCCGGAGCGATGAGAGGAGCGCCATCATGCATCGATCGTGGCCTGCAGTGGTCCCCTGGTTGATTCCCCTCCTTTCGGCGATGCACGTCGCGTGCGGCGACGCCGGCGCGGATCCTGGCGGAGCAGGCGGCGCGGGCGGAGACGCGCGCGGCGGCTCGAGCTCGCCAGCCCCGGCGGCCACCTCCTCGACGTCGGCCGCCGGCGGGGGCTCCGACCTGTGGATCCCGGCGCTCGACACGCCGTGGCACTGGATGATCGACCATCCCCTGGACCTCGACGACCCCAAGGACATGGGCCTGGTCGATCCCACCGGCGCGCCGCTCGAGCTGCCGTCTCCCGTGGTCTACGACATCGACTGGGAGTTCACGCCGGCAGAGACGGTCGCCGCGCTCCACGCGAGGGGGGCCAAGGTGATCTGCTATGTCGACGTCGGCGCGTTCGAGGACTATCGGTCGGACGCCGGCGACTTCCCGGAGTCGGTCAAAGGCGAACCGGACTACCACTGGGAGGGCTCGTTCTGGCTCGACATCCGGCAGATCGACGTCCTCGGGCCGATCATGCAGGCCCGGTTCCAGACCTGCAAGGACAAGGGCTTCGACGCCATCGAGCCCGACGAGGTCGACGGGTACGCCAACGAATCCGGGTTCCCGCTCACCTACGAGGACCAGATCGCCTACAACCGGTTCATCGCGGAGCTCGCGCACGGGATGGGCATGTCCGTCGGGCTCAAGGGCGACATCGACCAGGCGGAGGACCTGTGGCCATACTTCGACTGGACGCTGAACGAGCAGTGCTTCGAGTTCGAGGAGTGCGAGATCCTCGTCGATACCTTCGTGGCGAACGGCAAGGCCGTGTTCCACGTGGAGTACGACGATCCGTTCTCGGGGCACATGACGGACAGGTCGCTCTTCTGCGAGCAGACGAACGCGTGGAACTTCAACAGCATGGAGATGCCGCTCGACCTCGACGGCGGCCGGTGGCCCTGCCGGTGATCTCCGGGCCTCGCGCGCGTTCTGCCCCGCGTCGACGCCCTGGCGGCCGCCTTTCGTCCAGCCCTCGCGCAACTGGATCTTGCCCGGGCGCTTCCGGCGCAGACAGTCCGGCTACGGCGCATCTCCTCGACGCCCTCGGGATCCGCTCGTAAACGACGCGCATTCCCCGAATCGCCATCGTTTCTCCCCGGCCTGCATCGCCATTGCGCGAAGCGCCTGCGGCCGATTTCATGACACCGACGCGCTCTCCAGCGCGAGCGCGACCGCGCTCCGTCGACTATCCTCGCGCACCGATGAACGTCAGTATTCTCGCGTGCGCTTTCGCGATCACCGTTCTCACCGCATGCTCGAAGACCTCGCCGGATACGACGTCGACGGACGCAGGCGCGGCGCCGAAGAGCGGCGCGCGACTCCGCATCGCCGTCGTGCCGAAGGGGACGACGCACGAGTTCTGGAAGAGCGTGCACGCGGGCGCGGTGAAGGCCTCGCGCGAGCTCGATGTCGACATCGTATGGAAGGGGCCGCTCAGGGAAGACGACCTCAAGGGGCAAATCGATGTGGTCTCGAGCTTCGTCGCGCAGGGCGTGTCCGGCATCGTGCTCGCGCCGCTGAACGGCACGGCGCTGAGGTCGCCGGTGCGCGCGGCGGCGCAGGCGAAGATCCCGGTGGTCGTGTTCGACTCCGACCTCGCCGGCGACGAGCACGTGAGCTTCGTCGCGACCGACAATTACGGCGCCGGCAAGCTCGCGGGAGAGCACCTCGCCAAGGCGATCGGCGGGAAGGGCAATGTCCTCATGCTCCGTTATCAGGAGGGCTCGGCGAGCACGCAGGGCCGCGAGAAGGGGTTCCTCGACGCGGTGCGCGCGATGCCCGACATCACGCTCGCGAGCGAGAACCAGTACGGCGGCGCCACCACCGAGACGGCGTTCAACAAGAGCGAGAGCGTGCTCCTCGCGCACAAGGCCGCGGAGGGGACGATCGCCGGGGTGTTCACGCCGAACGAATCGACGACCTTCGGGATGCTGCAGGCGCTCCGCAAGACGGGCGCCGCCGACAAGGTGAAATTCGTCGGCTTCGACGCGTCGGAGAAGCTCCTCGGCGCCCTGCGCGAGGGCGACGTCGAGGCGCTCGTCGTCCAGAACCCGTTCTATATGGGGTACGTCGCGGTCAAGACGATGGCGGCGCACCTCCGCGGCGAGCCGGTCGAGAAGCGCATCGACACGGGCGCGCGCGTCGTCACGAAGCAGGACCTCGACGACCCGGCGGTGCAGGAGATCGTGAGGCCCGACCTCGCCCGGTGGCTCGGGGAGTGAGCGGCTCGTGATGGCAGAGCGCACGCCCCTGCTCGAGGTGATCGGCCTCGCCAAGGCGTTCGGCCCGAGCGCGGTGCTTCGCGGCGTCTCGCTGCGGATCGCGCCCGCGAGCGTCCACGCGCTCCTCGGCGAGAACGGCGCGGGCAAGAGCACGCTGACCCGCATCCTGCTCGGCATGGAGCGCGCCGACGCGGGCTCGCTGCGGCTCGGGGGGGCGCCGTACGCGCCGGCGTCGGCCGAAGGCGCGCGCCGCGCGGGCGTCGTCCTCGTCCCGCAGGAGCGGACGCTCTGCCCCCACCTCTCGGTCGCGGACAACGTGGTGCTCGGGATCGAGCCGGCCGCGCGCGCGCGCCCCGGGATCCGCGACCGCGCGCGCGCCCGCGCCATGGCCCGGGAAGCGCTCGCGCTCGTCGCCGACGGCCCGGGCCGCGTGCCGCTCGACGCGCCGGCCGGGGAGCTCGGCGTCGCCGATCAGCAGCTCGTCGAGATCGCGCGGGCGCTCGCGCAAGGCGGCCTCCGCGAGGGCGGGCGGCTCGCGGCGCGGCTGCTCGTCCTCGACGAGCCGACCTCGAGCCTCGGCCACGCGGACGCCGCGCGCCTGTTCGACCGCGTCCGCGCCCTGCGCGACGCCGGCCTCGCGGTGCTGCTCGTGACGCACTTCCTCACGGACGTGCGCGAGCACGCGGACCGCTACACGGTGCTCCGCGACGGCCGCGTCGCCGGGGAAGGCGATCCGCGCGAGACCGAGCCGGCGCAGATCGTCCACGAAATGCTGGGCCGCGCGCTCGAGGACGCCCGCGAGCGCGCGGCGTCCGAGGGGCCGCCGCCGGGCGGCGAGGTGGTGCTCGACGTCAGGGACGTCTCCGGCGTGAAGCGGCCGAGGCGCGCGTCGCTGACGCTGCGCCGCGGGGAGATCCTCGGGATCGCCGGCCTCGTCGGCTCGGGCCGGACCGAGCTCCTCCGCATCCTCGCGGGGCTCGACCCGAAGCAGAGCGGCACGATCGCGCTGCGCGCTCCCCGCGGGGTCGGCCTCCTCAGCGAGGATCGCGGCGGGGAAGGGCTGATGCTCGGCCGCTCGATCGCCGAGAACGTCTGGCTCTCGCCGCGCGCGCCCCTCGTCGCCGCGCCGAGGGCGCTCCTCCCGGAGGCGGCGCGCTGGATCGAGGCGCTCGCGATCCGCGCGGCGGGGCCGGAGCAGCGCGCCGGCGAGCTCTCGGGCGGCAACCAGCAGAAGGTCCAGCTCGCGCGCCTGCTCCGCGAGGACGTGGACGTGCTCCTCGTCGACGAGCCGACGCGCGGCATCGACGTCGCGAGCAAGGCGCAGGTGCTCTCGCTGCTCCGCGAGCTCGCGGGCGCCGGCAAGGCCATCGTGCTCGTGTCGAGCCAGCTCGACGAGCTCGTGACGACGTGCGACCGCATCGCGGTCCTCCGGCGGGGGACCCTCGATCCGCCGCGGCCCGCGGCGTCGTGGACCGCGGCGTCGCTCCTCCTGGAGGCCTCCTCGTGAAGAAGCGCCCGCCGTGGCTCGGCCCGCTCGTCGCCCTGCTGCTCGTCTACGCGCTCTTCGCGGCGCTCGCGCCCGACACGTTCCTGCGCAGCCAGAACCTGCTCACGATGGCGCGGCAGACGGTGGTGGTCGCTATCTGCGCCCTCGGCATGACCCTGGTCATCGCGACCGGCGGGATCGACCTCTCCACGGGCTCGCTGGTCGCGTTCACCACGGTCGTCCTCGCGACGCTCCTGCGCGCGGGGGCGCCGGCGCTGCCCGCGGCGCTCGCCGCCACGGCGGCGGCGGGCCTCGCGGGCGTCGTCGCCGGGACGCTCGTGGGGCGGGCGCGGATGATGCCCTTCGTCGTGACCTTGGGCACGATGAGCGCGCTGCGCGGCGCCGCGAAGGGGCTCGCGTCCGAGCAGAAGGTCGACGCCGACCCGCGCGGCCTCGACGCGCTGCTCTCGGCCGACCTCGCCGCGCCCGGGCTGTGGACGACCGCGGCGCTCGCGCTCCTCGTCTTCGCCGTCCTCACCTTCACGCGCTTCGGGCGCCACGTGTTCGCGGTCGGCAGCAACGAGGCCGCGGCGCGGCTCTGCGGCATCGACACCGGGCGCGTGAAGATCGCGGTGTACACCCTGTCGAGCCTCCTCGCCGGCGTCGCGGGCGTGATGGAGTTCTCGACGCTGACGGTGGGCGACCCGACGGACTCGGTGGGCCTCGAGCTCGAGGTCATCGCGGCGGTCGTCATCGGCGGCGCGCCGCTCTCGGGCGGCGAGGGGAGCGTCGCGGGGAGCGTGGTCGGCGCGCTGCTCATCACGGTCATCCGGACCGGCGGCGTCCACCTCGGGCTGCCGAGCTGGGTGCAGGAGATCGCGACGGGCGCGATCATCGTGGCCGCGGTGGCCGTCGATCGGGTGCGCCGCGCGCGCGGGGCCCGCGCGGCCGCGGGCCGTCAGCCTGCGCCGCGAGATCCACCAGCGCGACCATCCTCTGCGCAATCGCCGTGAAGGTGTCCTCCGCCTCGCGGTCCTCCGGCAGCCGGTCCGGCAGGGTCGGGCGCGTGCGGTGGATACGATAGCGCTCGGCGAGCCGCGCCCCCGGGAAGGCGCGGTGCAGCTCCTCCATGCCGCCGATCAGCGCCACGAGCCCGCCCATCGTCGCCGTGCCGTTGTCGGAGTCCCACCCGGACAGGGTGCCGATCTGGACGGTGCGCCGGAAGCTCCCCCCGCCGAACAGGAGGGCCATCGTCCCGGTCGCCAGGTTGATCGCGGACTCCGTGAACCCTCGGTAGACGAAGCCGTGCGCCCGGGCCTGCTCCTGATAACGATGCGCGATGGCGTCGCGGACGCTCTCCCAATCCTCGGGATCGTCCGCCGATAGATAGGCCGAGAGCACGAAATCGATGACATCGGCGGCCTTCGACGCATCCGGCAGGTAGCTCCTGGCCTCGCGGACGATGCGCACGATCTCCTCGCGCCGCGGTTTCTCCGGATCGACGGTCGCCGCGAGCGAGAAGAGGAGGACATGGAACTGCGCGGCGTGCGCGGCGTGCGCGCGCGCCGTGGTCCGGATGGGGAGGTCGGCGATCCGCAGCGCGAGCTCCGGCATGCCGGGCGCGAGGGCGCCGAAGATCTCCGTGGTGAGCTGCGCGTCGATGTGGAGCGCGTCCGGGTTGAGCGCCAGGTGGCTCGTCCTGGGGGGCAGCACGCCTCGCTCCAGGAGGTCGCGCGCCCTCCGGTTGGAGACCCAGATGAAATCGTTGATGTGCGCTCGCCACCCGTCCCGGATCGCCTCGGGAGACAGGAAGAGCGTCCGCGCCTCGGTCATGAGGTGCAAGTAGACATATTCGATATCGGTGTCGTCATCGGCCGGGCACGGGTCGAGGAGCACGAAGTCGATCCGCGCCCCGTTGCGGCCCTGGGGTGTCCCCCAGTCTGCGTCGGTGAAGAAGGGGCGCTCGATGCGGACGCCCTCCGTCGTCAGCCCCGTCCAGTTGGCGATGCACTCGCCGAGCCACATCGCGCGGAGCCGCTCGGCGTAGGCCGCGCGATCGAGCTGCCCGCGCGCCCTGGAGGAGATTCCCGGAAGGTCGCGTCGCTCCACGTGGCCTGCCGGCGCGCCGCCCGCGCCCGCGAGCGACGGGATGGAAAGAAGCGCGAGCAGCAGGCCGCGCCAGCGCGCAGAAGGCGCGATGCGGCATGTTCCTTCGAGGAGGCGAGGGCCGCCACGGGTGCGCATGAATCACTCCTTGAATGCGCGCCCGGAGCGTCGCGCCTGGTTTCGCCTCGCGTTAATGCAAGCGAGGTGCCGAGCCCGCTCCCCCGGCGCCGATCTCCCCCTTAGGTTGTGCTCATGAACCTCGGGCAGCACATCGCGCGCGCCGCGGGCGCACGCCTGGACACCCTCGTCTCGCGCGCGGGCCGCCATCTCCTCGGCGGGGCCCTCGCCGTCACGCCGGGCGTCGCGTCCATCGCTCCGGTGCTGGAGAATCTGCTCTCCTTTCACCCGGGGTGGATATCCCGGAGCGTGACCACCCACGACCCCGCGGGTGGCAACAACGATGGATATCGCGCTGGCGTCGCGCAGGAGGGGGATCACCGGGTCCTGTTCCACGCCCGCGGCGAGGGGAGAATCACGCGGATATGGATGACCGCCCCGCGCGCGGAGCTCGACAAGCCGGGCCAGGAGATCTGGATCGAGATCGACGGGCGCACGGCCTTCCGCGGCTCACCCCACGACTTCTTCGAGGGCCGCGGCCCCTGGAAGCCGCCCCTCGTGCTCGGCGTCGACGCGAGCTCGGGCGCGTTCACCAGCTACGTCCCCTTCGCCTGGTCCAGCGAGGCCAAGGTCCGCTTCCGGGGCGTCCCCATCTATTACCAGGTCACCTACCGCGAGGGCCCCGGCGCCGCGTCGGGGCCGACGCCCGAGGAGCTCGCGGGGTTCATGACCGAGGACTGGACCGCCGCCCTGCCCGCCCCGACGCACCGGCAGGCCCCGAGCCCCGGCGCACCGCTCGTCCTGGCGATCGGCCCAGCCACGGTATCGGGCCTCGATCTCCGGATCCCCGCGGGAAGCCTGAAAGACCTGGACGTGAGGATCGGTGAGCAGCCGCCGGTGCCCGCGTCGTTCTTCTTCGGCCTGGCCAGCACGGGCGCCGAGGCCGACGGCGGATGGACCACGTTCCGGAGCGCGCTGCACGCCGCCCGGGCGCCCGACGCCGCGGGGTTCGGCAGGCTCGCGACGCGCCTGCCCATTCCGCTCGCCGAGGGAGAGGTCCTGTCGCTCGGGGCCGCGCCCGGGTCATCCATCGCGGGCCTCGAGGCGGCCGTCGATCTCGCGCCCGCCCGCCCCGGCGTGCGGCTCCTCGCGCAATACCGCGATCAGGTGGCCCCCGGACGCGAGACGACGATGCCCCTCTTCGAGGGCGAGGGCCCGCTCCAGCTCGTCGCCGTCCTGGAGCACCTCAGCGGCGGCCGGCCCAACGACCGGACCTATCTCGAGGGAGACGAGATGATCCGGACCGACAGGATGTCGTACCCCCTGCAGATCGGGACCGGCACCGAGGATTACTTCAACGGCGGCTTCTATTTCCTGGGCGCGCACCATAATCCGTTCAGCGGCCTGCTCCGCTTCATCGTCATCCATCCCGAGAATCGCTGGCGGAACGCCCTGTTCGACCATTCCTTGTACCGCCTGCACGTGGCCGACCCCATCGTGAGCCGCTCCGGCCTGCGCTTCGGCATCGAGGCCGGCCCGACCGGCGCCTATACGCCGCTGCGGGCGCGCTCGCTGGGCCTCGCCTACGCCTTCTCGGATCCTCGGGAGATCGGCGAGCAGGAGGTCCACCTCGAAGGGATGCGGCGCCGCGCGCGCGCGGCCTTCGACGCCGAGCGCTCGGAGCTCCGGCGGGTCTCGCGGTCGCGCGAGGGCCGCGGGATCACCCGGATCGAGGTCGACTGCCCGCCGGACGCGCGCGGGCTCCTGCTCCTCCGCGCGTACTCCGCGGCGAAAGCCCCCCAGACGGCGCGCGTGCGGCTCGACGGGCGGGAGGTCGGCGTGATCCACGAGATGCAGGCGAACCCGGTCCGGCCGCTCGCGGAGGACGCGCTCTGGATCGATCTGCTCCCCGGCCAGTGCGGCGCAGACCAGCGCCCGATCCTCGAGATCGACGCGCGGAGCTCCCCCGCGCCGTGGAGCGAGCGCGGCTACACGCTGCGGTTCTTCTCCGGGCCCCCCGCGCCGCACCTGACGCAGGGCCCCGCGAGGAAGATCTTCGACGCCAATGCCCTCCGCGAGGCACCGTCCTACGTGAACGATCACTCGATCGTCCAGCTCTCCGACGGCCGCTGGCTCCTCACGGGCATCTTCAACCGCGAGCCCTATCGGCCAGACACCGAGATCGAGTTCGTCCTGGCGACGGCGGCCGGGCCCGGGCCGGCGCGCTGGGTCGAAGCCGCCTCGCCGAGCTTCGCGCTGGCGCCCGAGCGCTTCTCCACCCGTGCCCTCCCCGACGAACGCTGGATCTGGGCCCCGCACGTGGTCCGGGACCGCGACGGCAGCCTGGTCATGATCTTTCACGTGGGCGCGCCCGACCCCGACCGATCCGGCTTCCGGATCGCGCGCTCGCGCGACGGGATCGCCTGGACCCGCCACGGAGGTACGCTCTTCGAGGACATCTGCGTCGCCCGCGATCCGATGCTCGTCCGGCTCGGCGATCTGTGGGTGGTTTATTATACGCGCTGCGCGTCGCGGGAATCGCGGCGGAGCGGCGTCGCTTACCGCACGTCGCTGGATCTCGTCCACTGGAGCCCGCCGGCCATGGCGCTCACGCTCGGGCCGGAGACCGCGATGAACAACAGCGGTCATACCGAGTCCCCGTTCGTGTTCGCGCGGAAGGGGTGGTTTTACCTGACGGTCACGAGCTATCCCGTCGACTACGACGCCACGTTCGTCTACCGCTCGCGCTCGCCGTTCGCGTTCCCCCCGCACCCCGTTGCCCGGCTGCGCGCGCACGCGGCCGAGTGGGTCGCGGAGGGGGGCAGCTTCGACGCGGGGCGCCTGTTCTTCACGCACGCGGGGGCCGGCAGGGGCGGCGTGTTCCTCCAGGAGCTCTTCGGCCTCTGAGCCGCGCCGCGAGGGGGCAGGGCGCCCCCCGAGAAGTTGAGGTCCGGGCACCCTGCCGGTAGGGATCCCCGGAACCCCGACTGGGACCACCGAAAGGACGGCGATGAAGCTGATTTACTTCCCGATACGCGGGCTCATCGAGCCGGCGCGGCTCCTGCTCGAGCTGGCCGGCGCGCGGTACGAGCTCGAGACGATCCCGATCGAGCTCTGGCAGGGGCCGCAGGGCAAGCAGCGGTTCCTGCCGATCACGCCGTTCGGGCAGCTGCCGGTGCTGGAGGACGGGGCGTTCGTCCTCTGCCAGTCGCAGGCGATCGGCCGCTACGTGGCCCGCAAGCTCGGCCTCTACGGCGGCACGCTCGAGGAGGCCGCGCGCATCGACGAGGTGACCGAGGTCGCGAACGAGGTGCTGCGCGACCTCGGCGTGACGTGCTTCGATCCGCGCTTCCACGAGATCCGCGCCGCGCACCGGGCGGCGATGGGCCAGAAGCTCGACCTGCTCGAGCGTTACTTCGCGCGCACGGCCGCCAGCGCGGAGCACTGGGCCCTCCCCGGCCGCTACACGCTGGCCGACGCCACGATGGCGTTCGCCCTGGAGTCGCTGTGGCCCGTGCAGCCCGGCCTCCTGGACGAGTTCCCGAAGCTCCGGCACGCGATGACGTCGTTCTTCGCGGCCGAGGGGGTCCGCGGCTACGTGCGCGGCGAGCGGCGGTTCCGCACCTGGACCGCCCCGAGCGCCACGTTCGGCGGGAGGCCCGAGGAGACCTATCACTGGTCGGATTGACCGCGCGACCCCGCGGCCGGCGCGGGGTCGCGCGCGCCGGCCTCGCCGCGCGTCACGAGCCTGTCCCCGTCCCGATCGAGCACCTTCAGCAGCTCGCCGACGACCACCTCGGACGGCGTCTCGGCGGTCGCCCGCGAGACGGCCGCCCGCAGCTCGTCGGCCGAGACGCGGCCGTCGCGGTCGGCGTCGATCGCGTCGAAGGGCCCGAGCTGGCGCCAGAGCTCCACGGCGAACGACTCGACGAGGACGAGCTTCGGCTCGCGCCCGGTGTCCGCGGGCGGCACCTCCTCCGGGTGCGCCTCGGCGAAGCGGACCAGCGGGGCGATGTCATCCATGCCGCCGAGGAGCGCTCGCGGGAGGGCGATCCGGTACGCGCGATCGTCGACCAGCGGCAGACCGCCGATCGCGGTCAGGACGCCCCGGTCGTCGATCGCCATCCGGTCGTCGATCTGGAGGAAGCCGGCGTGCTGGGCGGGGGCGCGCGACCGCGACGCGGCGACGGCCTCGCGCACGACGCGGCCGGGGAGGCGGACCACCACGAGCTCGTTGCTGAAGGGCACCTCGGCCTTGAGATCCCCGTAAGTGAAGCGCTCGCGGTACTCGCGGCCCCCGCGAATGCCGCCGCCGTTGAAGAGGCACCCGTCCGCCTGGAGCGTGTCCCGCATGCGCGAGCAGAGGAGCGTTCCGAGCGAGGTCTGCCGCGTCCGCGTGCCGATCGACGACAGCGCGCTCCCCGGGGGCAGCCGGAGGAGGGTGGCCGCGTCGAGGTCGCGCACGATCTGCATGTGGCGATCCACGCGCGCGCGCATCGCCGGATCCTCGGGATAGGCGCGGACGTCCTCGAGCCGGACGGTGACCGCGGGCAGGTCGGGCCCCCCGGCGGGCGGAGGCTCGGCGGGCCACGCGAGATCGATGACGGCCGCGCTCTCGGCGTCGGTGCCGGACTTGACGACCCAGCAGCCGTCCACGTCGTCGATGAGCACCTCGTGCTCGTGGCCGCCGAGGATCACGGGAAAGGGCGGATCGCGCTGCGCCCGCGCGAGCGCGAGATCCGCGTCGCGGCTCTGGTGCGTTATCGGGATCACGCAGGCGCAGCGCTCCTCGCGGACGAGCCGTTCGGCCCAGCGGACGGCCGCCTCGTTCGCCGGCTCGATGGCGCATCCTCCGAACGCGCCCCGCCGGTACAGGCCCTTCACGTGGACGAGCAGGCCGAGGAGGCCGACCCGGACCGCGCGCCCGCCGGGGCTCGCGATCTCGAGGATCTCGTGGGTGGGCAGCGCCGGAGAGAACGAGGGCATGTTGGTGTTGAGCCACGTTCCCCGGAACTCCTGCACCCGCGCCCTGAGCTCCGGGAGCTCGATGTCGGCCTCGTGGTTGCCGAAGATGGTGTGCGTGATCGGCACCGCGTTCATGCAGTCGACCATGCCCCTGCCGTGATCGAGGCTCGAGAGGAGGCTCGGCGCGAGGAAGTCGCCGGCCAGCACGGCGATGAAGCGATCCGCCGGCCCGGCGGCGTGATGCCTCACGAGGCTCGCGAGGCGCGGGAGGTTGTCGAGCGCGTAGACGTCGTTCACGCAGACGATCCGCAGAGAGGGGCCTCTGGGCGTGCCTTGTTCGCCGGCGGTCATGTCCCCTCGAAGATAGCCCAGCGCGCGGGGGTGTGCCCTCCGCGCGCACGGCGGCGCCCGGGGATCCACCGTCGCGCCGCGGAGGCGTCAGAGGGTGGTGCGCACCGGCGCGCTCTCGAAGGAGAACACCCGCCAGGGATGCGGACGGCCCGGGCGCGTCGTCTCCGTCGCAGCGCCGCTCGTGAACTCCGCGACCACGCTGCGCCAGAACGGGAGAGCGCCCGCATTCCCCTCGGAGACGCGCACGGTCCACGCGCCCGGAGAGCGCTGCCATAGAAGGACGGCCGCCCGGCGGCCCACGCCGGAACGGCGGTACCGACGCATGATGAAGAACTCGGCGACATCGAGGACATCCGGGTTGTCCGCCGCCGGTGAGCCCCGCGTCGTCAGGGCGAAGCCCGCGATGCGCCCGTCACACCGGACGATGAAGGCGAACCGGCGCTCCCGCTCGGACCAGTAAAGAGGGAGCTTGTCGTACCCGAAGCGCCCATCCGGCCCCAGCTCGAGGCCGGGGAACACGTCGCTGAGGTCGTGAATGTACAGCTCGAGGAGGTTGGACAGCAGCAGGGCATCGGCCGAGGTCGCCTCCTCGAGAGCAACTGTGTTGAAATCCGCCATGGCAACTCCTCTGACCTGCTCAGACCCGACGGCCGGCCTGCCTCGAACAGGACGACACCGCACTGTAGCAAGGAGCGCGGTCGCTGAGCCAGGGAATGAGTGGTCGATCCGCATCTTCGTAGAGACCGGATGAATGCGGCGCTCCCTTCGAGCAACGAAGCGGCCATGGCCGAACACATTGCGCATGGAGGTTGGAGCCCCAAGGGTCGCCTGTGGGCCGCTTCCGCCCTGACCATCACGGCCCTTGCCGGCCTCACCGCGTGCGAGCCGATCGGACGCGGCGGCGGCAGCGGCGGCGAAGCAGGCACAGGCGGCAGCGGCGGCGCGCCCGGCACTGGCGGCGACGGCGGCGCGCCCGGCGCCGGTGGTAGCAGCTCGACGGGCGGCACCCCGCCGGGCACGTGCGTGCCGGGCTCGGTCGTCGCCTGCTACACGGGCCCTGCCGCGACCAAGGGCGTCGGGCGCTGCGCTTCCGGGACGCAGACCTGCCGCCCCGACGGCTTCGGCTACAGCCCATGCACGGGCGAGGTGACGCCCGCTCGAGAGCTCTGCGCCACGCCGGAGGACGAGAGCTGCGACGGCGAGCCCCGCTGCGCTCAGCCGCCGCCCTGGGCGCGGGGCTTCGGCGGCCCTGGCAGGGACCAGGGCTGGGATATCGCGAGCGACGCCTACGGCAACTACTACGTCACGGGCTCCTTCGAAGGAACCGTCGATTTCGGTACCGGCCCTCTGACCAGCGCCGGACAGTCGGACATCTTCTTTCTCAAGCTCGACGCCGCGGGCTCGGTGCTCTGGAGCCAGCGCTTCGGGACCCAGGACTACGATGACGAAGTCGTCCTGACGGTCGACGAGGACGGCAACGTCTTCCTCGCCGGCAGGTACGACCTCCCGCCCGGGGAGCCGGGCCTCGATCTGCACGGGTGTCTTCTCCACACCTACGGCCCCGCCTTCTTCGTTGCCAAGTTCGATCCCGACGGCAACCACCTCTGGAGCCGTGGTGCCTATGCTGATTTGGACGTGTACTCCGTCGAGCAGATCGCCGTCGATGCTCACGGCGACATGTACGTCGCGTACCTCCAATGGGAGCGCGCCCACCTCGCGAAGATCGGCGCAGCGAGAAAGGACATCCTGTGGACAGAGGAGCTACCAGGACGTTCCGTCATCAGCGCGCGGCTCGCGCTCGACAGCGCCGGTAACCCCGTGGCGGTGGTGAACCTCCGCGCGAACAACGTTGAGAACATTTCGAAGAGCTTCGTGGTCTTGAAGTACGCTCCGACGGGCGATCTGCTCTGGTCGCAAGATTTCCAAGCCACCTCGGATCCTTCATTGGGCGGCCGCGCGACGGCGCGCGCGGTGGCGATCAACGCGGAAGACGAGATCTTCGTGACGGGCGACACGGACGGATCCGTCGACTTCGGCAGCGGGATCCTCCCCGCCGGCTCCGCCCTCGTCAAGCTGGATGCCGCAGGCGAGCCCATGTTCAGCCGCTCCGTCCGCTTCGGCAGCGACGTCGCGGTCTATCCCGCCGGCGACATCATCGTTGCGGGGCGCGGCCTCGCGATGCTCGACGCGAGCGGGACGGAGCTCTGGTCGGTCGACTTCGATGCCTATGCGCACATCTCCTTGTCCCCGAACGGCGCTGTCGGCGCCGTCGGCTTCGCGGTGGGCCCCGTGGACTTCGGAACCGGCCCGATCTCCTACGGAGGAGGATATGACGACGCCTACGTCGCCACGTTCAACCCGCCAAGGAGCGGCGACGACGGCGAGGGCGGCGACGGCGCAGGGGCGACCGGCACGGGCGGCGGCGGCGACCCGCCTGCGACGTGCATGCCTGGCTCCGTCGTCGCGTGTTACTCTGGCCCCGCCGGGACCCGGGGCGCCGGCCCCTGCGCTCCTGGCGCGCAGACATGTCTCCCCGACGGTGCTGGGTACGGTCCCTGCGTCGGCGAGGTGACGCCCGCCGCGGAGATCTGCGTGACGCCGGAGGACGAGGATTGCGACGGCGAGCCCCATTGTCCTCTGCAGCCGCCGTGGTCGCAAGGATACGGCGGCGCCGGCGCAGACGCAGGCTGGTCCATCGCGAGCGACACCGCCGGCAACTACTACGTCACCGGCTCCTTCGAAGGTACCGTCGACTTCGGCGCCGGCCCGCTGACCAGCGCCGGCCCCACGGACGTGTTTCTCCTCAAGCTCGATCCCGCCGGCGCGTTGCTCTGGAGCAAGCGCTTCGGCAGCGACTCCGCGGACACCGGGCACGCCGTCGCCGTCGATGGGAGCGGCAACGTCTTGCTGGCCGGCATCCACGGTAACAACAACGGAACGCGGGACATGAGCTATGGCGGCTGCGAGCCCCTGCCCCCTCTCGGCTCCGAAGGAGTCTTCGTCGCCAAGTTCGACCCCGAGGGGAACCACATCTGGAGCCGGCGATCCGTGGTGGACAGGCGCATGCGCCACCTGTTCGAACAACTCGCCGTCGACGCGCTCGGCGACGTCTACGTGGCGTTCTTCCTGGGCGAGTGGTACTGGGATCCATCCAGCCCCTACGTCACGAAGCTGGACAGCGCAGGAAACCTGCTCTGGAGCAAGCCGCTCACGGCGGGGATCCCGTATCACGTCGAAGACCAGCGTCAGAGCGACAACGTCCTCCTCGCGGTCGACAGCGCCGGCTTCGTGATCGCGGCGAGCGCGTCCATCAGCACGTCCATCGTCAATGACCCGTCCTGCCCCTGCGCTCACCGGTTCACCGTCCAGAAGCTCACCCCGACCGGCGACGTGGTCTGGAGCCGCGAGCTCGGTCCCTCGGACCCCGCCGACACAGGCATCGGAACGTCCGCCCTCGCGCTGGCGGTCGACGCCGACGACGAGATCCTCCTGACGGCCTACACCGACGGGACCGTCGACCTCGGCGGCGGCGTGTTCCCCGAAGGGCCCGTCCTCATCAAGCTGGACGCCGCGGGCGAGCACGTCTCCAGCCAGCCCATCCCCTTTGGCGACGCGCTCGCCCTCGACCCCTCGGGCAGCATCGTCATCGCCGGCCACGGGCTCTCCAAGCTCGACGCGAGCGGCACGACGCTCTGGACGAGCACCTTCGACGCGAGCGCCAAGGACATCGCCATCGCCCCGAACGGCACGATCGCCCTCACCGGCGCTGTCGAGGGAGCGACCGACTTCGGGACCGGCCCGATACCGTACGCCGCCGGCACCGACGCCTTCGTCGCCACGATGCTCCCCTGAGCGCCCCGGCGCCGCCGTACCGCCACGGAGCAGACGATTTTCCGGACGATCGTCCGACGAGCGCACCGGTGAGGTGCGAGAGGTGAGGAGAAGCATGCGAGTCATCCGCTTTCTGCTGGCGTCGCTGTTCTGCGCGCTCGCCATGCTGCCCACGCGCGAGGCCTGGGCGGCCATCACCGTGACATTCGTGGAGCCCGGGCAGCACGCGTGGAGCCAGACGTATGTCAATGTTCGCGTCGAGGTGAGCTCCACGGTCCAGATCGCGCGCGTCCAGGCGCAGCTCGGCGCAGGATCGGTGATCCTCACGAACATCGGAGGCACCACGTACAAGGCGGGCATCTCGACCTTCGGGCTGCCCTATGGCGAGCACGCCCTGACCGTCACGGCGACCGACGTCGAGGGCACCAGCGTGTCCGCGCAGCGCACCGTGTTCCAGGACCAAACGCCCACCGCCCAGGTCCTGGCGCCGACGCACGAGGCGGTCGCCCATCCGTCGCTCCGGATCGCCGCCACCTGCGTCGACGACCACCCGGCGGACTGCTCCATCCGGGCCATCGCCACCTTCCTCGACACGAGCCCGTCGACCTCGGTCGAGCTCGCGCGGGCCACCGCGGCGCTCGACGCCGTCGTCGACCTCAGCGCGTACAGCGGCCGTAAATTCAATTTGAAATTCGAGGTGCTGGACATCCATAGCATGATGGTCCTCCAGGGGCCGACGATCCTGGTCGAGGCCAGCCCGCTGCTCGAGGCGATCGACGAGGTCCCCGGACGCATCCTCGATTTCGACGCGACGCGGATCCTGTTCATCAAGGGGCGACAGGAGATCTTCCTGCTCGATCGGGCGACACGGGACAGCACGCGAGCCATCAAGTTGGCCTATCCGTACCAGTTCAACGACGCCACGAGGGCGTTCCTCACCGGCGCCGGCGCCGCGATGGAGGTGCCAGCGCCGCCCGCCATCGGTCGCCCCCCGACCGCCGTCTACGAGTGGCGCCACGGCGCCCTGCTGATGCTGGCGGAGAACGGCCGCATGGCGTTCGTGAGCGGCGATACCATGGCCTACTCGGGGAGCGGTACGTACGTGCGCGATCTCGCGTCGGGCACCGACGAGCTCGCGCTCGGGGTCGCGCTGGACCGCCCCAGCATGGATGTCGCCGAGGACGGGCTCTTCGTGTATGTGAACGTCGCCGGGTCGCTCTACACGCGCAGGGATGGAACGAGCACGCTGCTGGTCAGCAGCGGCGGTGGAATCTCGCGCCCCGTGACGGACGGGCTCAACGTGGTATTCACGAAGGCCCTCAGCTCCGGTCAGTCTCAAAGCATCCTGGCCACACCTTCCGGACAGGTGCCGCTCGGCGTCGCCCCTGTCGCGCGCCCCGAGGGAGCCCAGACGGGCGCCTACCAGCTCCACGCGGGTTACATCGCGTTTCTCAAGGGCTCGAGCGGCGCGGAGCAGGTCTGGCTCAGGACCCCGAGCGGCGCGCAGCACCAGCTCAGCTCCAGCACCCCCAGCCAGCTCGATGATCCGCCCGCGCGTCTAGGCCATGACGGCATCAGCGACACCGGCGAGGTGATGTTCCTCACCCCGCCGAAGCGCTACCTCGGCGCCGCCGGCGCCGCTCCGCGCGAGATAAGCTCGCACCTGGGACATGCGCGCTGGCTCCAGGGCGCCTGGTACGTGGTGATGGGAAATACACTGTTCCAGGTCGACGACGGGTCGAGCGGTGAGGGCGAGGGCGGCGGCGCCGGCGGGACGGGCGGCTCCACCGGCGAGTCGTTCACGAGCGCGCGCGGCGCGCGCGCCGCCCTGTCGATGACGAGGGTCGGCGAAGCGGGCGCGCGCGCGACGAGCGCCCCCGCGGCAGGCTCGCCCGACCTTCCAGAAGGCGAGCTTCCGGCGTCCAGCGGCTGCGCTCTCGCGGCGCGAAAGCCCGGGCTCGGCGGCGCCCTGGAGGCCGCCGTCCTCGCGACGCTCGGCCTTGCCATCGCGGCGCGGGGCCGACCCAGGCTCAGGCGAGATCGCGGAGGAGCCGACGCGACGCCGTCGAGGCGAGCGACGCGGCAGCAGGGCTCGGACCCGCCGAGCCCCCGCGCGGCCGGCTACTCCTGCGTGCGCGCGTCGCCCAGGTAGTAATCGCGCTGCGACGGGTAATAGTCGGCGAAGCTCGGCAGCGGCTCGCCGAGCCGGGAGGCGACGAGCATGTCGAGGTAATACTCCCAGCCCGGCCCGGTATCGCCGGCGAGCGCGGGATCGGTGAGGTGCTGGATGAAGGTGAGCTCGGTCGTCTCGCCCTTCGCCGCGAGCGACAGCTCGAGCCGCCACTCGCCGTAATCGTCCTTGGCCGAGAGCGCGAGGCGACGCGGCGGCTCGCAGGCGTCGATCGTCATGTCGCACCACGGCGCGCCCTTCTCGAACGCCATCTGGAGGCGCACCGTCTTGCCGGGCCCCGCCTCCCCCTCCCACGGGCCGATCCAGCGCGCCGTGCTCTCCGACGCGGTGACGCTCTGCCAGACGTCCTCGATGGGGGCGCGGAAGCTTCGTTGGATCACGAGATCGGCGCCTGTCGCCGTGCTCCGGACGCGGCCGGTGGGTCGGGGGCTCATGCTGTCTCCTTCCTTCGCTTCGTCTCGTTCTGGGACGGGGTCGCGGCCGCCATGCGCCGCTGCCGGCCGACGCGGTGCACCTCGGTCTCGAGCGCGTCGAACCGGCGGTGCCACGGGCTCTCCTCGCGCAGCTCTCGCAGGAACGCCTCGAGCTCGGCGAGCGCGCCGAGATCCAGGCTGTACTCGCGCTCGCGGCCGCGCTGCACGTCGCGCACGAGGCCCGCCTCGCGCAGGACCCGCAGGTGCCGGCTGACCGCCGGGCGGCTGACCGAAAACGCGCCGGCGATGCTGCCGGCCGCAGCGGCGCGGCCGCGCAGCATCCGCAGGATTTCCCGCCGGATCGGATCCGCCAGCGCCTGAGCAACCGCGTCCATCGGCGGACGTGTAACCGATATGTTACGCGTCGTCAAGCGGCGCGGCGCACCTCGGCGGCGGGTGCAGCGCTCGGGCGGCTCCCGATCGGCGCGCGAATGAGCGCCGCGCCCTCCGAGGCGCGATGTGCAGCTCGTCGAGCAGGACGCTGGAGCTCCCAGCTCCGCCAGGTCCGGACGAACCCGGCGGCGCTGGGATACCGCATCTCACCGGTTGGGGTTCTTGAGATTGGGGCAGCCGCAGCCGCAGCCATGCAGATCGACCGCTCCACCAGCCACGATATCGAGCTCGTCGAGCTCAAGCTCGATCTCCGCGACCTCCTCCACTCCAATCACCGTCTCTTCGGTCCTTCCAATCGACTTGTCCACCATGGTGATCTCCTCTCTGCCGGATCACCTCGATCCGGCGGCGGCTCCCCAAGCGAGCTTCGTGCCAGCGATCGAAGCTCGCGCCGCGCGCCGCCGATCCCCGCGATCGCAGTGCCCAGTAGGCTGGCTCGCACGCGCGATCGCTTCCGCCGGCCGAGCGCGGCGTACCCCGTGAACGAGAGCAATCCGTTGCGCGATAGAGCAACTCATCAGCTCAGCGCCCTGCGCGAGTGGCGCTCTCCAGCCCACCCACACCGGCACATGCGTTGCAACCCCGGCCGCCATGCTCTGGCCCTTCAGGAATCAGCAGCTCGCCATTACCGGCGCTGCCGTCGCCGTCCCGCTCGCCGGCGCGCTCGCCCTGGCTGGCCTCCGCGCGCCGGACGTCGCGGTCCTCGAGCCGCACCTCGGCGCCTTCCGCGCAGCGGCCCTGCCGGCCGCTCCTACCATCGATGCATCTCCCCCGGACAAGAGCGAACCGCCGCCCGCTCACCGCGGCTTCGTCGGCGTCCTCCTCTCGCATCGATCGGTCGACCTCGCGGCGCGCAACGAGGGGCGCCTCCGCGCCGTTCACGTGCGCCTCGGCGATCGGATCGCTGCCGGCGATCTCCTCGCGACCCTCGATCTCCAGACCCTCCGCTCCGACGCCGCCATCGCCACAGCGGCCCTCCGGGGGGCGGAGGTCGCCTTGAGCCGAGCCAGGGAGGAGCTCGCCGAGGCCGCAGAGCGCCACCGTCGAAAGCAGGCGCTGGCCGTCGAGGGGCTCGCCTCGGGCGAAGACCTGTCGGCCGCGGAGCACCAGACCGCCGTGGCGAGGCTCCAGGTCGACGCCGCCGCCGCAGAGCTCCGCGAGAAGCGCGCGCGCGTCGGCCATCTCCGCAAGGTGGAGGCAGACGCGGAGATCCGCGCCCCCTTCGCCGGCCGGGTCGTGGCCCGCTACGCCGAGCCGGGCGAGAGCGTCGGCACCACGCTGCCCATCCTGCGGCTCATCAGCGACGACGGGCTGCTCGTCCGGTTCGGCGTGCCCGAGGAGCAACGGGGCGAGGTGGACGAGAACGCCAGCGTCCGCGTCCGCGCCGGCGGCGTCGAGCTCCGCGGCACCGTCGAGACCATCGCGCCGGAGATCGACGCCGTGTCCCGCGCCGTCGTGGTCGAGGCGCGCATCGAGCCCGGCGACGCGCCGCGCGAGCTGCTCGTGGCCGGCGCGATGGCGCGCGTCTTTCCGGCAGCGGGCGCGCCGTGAGCCGCGCCGCCAGGATCTTCCGCCCCGAGGCGCTCGAGTTCACCGCCGCCGGCAGGAGCGCCGAGGGCGAGGTGCTCGCCCTCGCCTCCCCCTGGACCGGCTGGGCGTACTGGCTCGTGCTGCTCGCCTTCGCCGCCTCGCTCCTGCTCTGCGCCGTCGCCCAGGTCCACCAGATCGCGAGCGGCCCCGCCGTCGTCCAGATCGCCGGCAGGAGCGACGTGACCGCCGCGGTGCCCGGCTCGGTGAGCGCGATCGAGGTCCGCGCCGGGCAGCGCGTCGAGGCAGGGCAGCCACTCGTCCGCCTCGAGGCCGCGCGCGATTCGGCCGAGCTCGACCGCCTCCAGCGCGAGCTCGACGCCCAGCTCGTCAAGCTGCTCCGCGAGCCGGCCGACCAGGCCGCGCAGCAGGCGCTCGCGTCGCTGCGCGCGGAGCGAGAGCTCGCCGCCGTGAAGCTCGAGGAGAAGACGATCCGCGCGCCGCACGCAGGGCGCGCCGGCGATCTCCGCATCCGCAGCGGGCAGCGCCTCGAGGCGGGGGACGTGGTGCTCACGCTGCTCGGGGACGACGCGCGCGGCTCGGTCGTGGCCATGCTCCCGGGCCAGCACCGCCCGCAGCTCCGCCCGGGGATGCCGCTCCGCTTCGAGGTGACCGGGTACAGCTACGCCTACCTCGATCTCGAGATCGCGTCGGTGGGCACCGAGCTCATCGGCCCGGGCGAGGTGCGCCGGTCGCTGCGTCAGCCCATCGCCGACACGGTGAAGATCGACGGCCCCGTCGTGCTCGTCGAGGCGCGCCTGCCCTCCGGCGGCTTCCGCGTGGACCGGCGGTCGCTCGACTTCTACCCGGGGATGAGCGGCGTCGCCGAGGTGAAGGTGCGCTCCGAGAGCCTGCTCGTCGCGCTGATCCCCGGGCTCCGCCTGCTCGCCGGAGGCGGCCGATGACCGCCCCCGGCGACGCCGGCGGGCTCGTGGCCCGGCTGCCGGCCCTCAAGCGGCTCCGGATGACCGCGCGACCCAGGCGGATCCCGTTCGTGCAGCAGCTGACCGACACCGAGTGCGGCGTGGCCTGCCTCGCGATGGTGCTCGCCTACCTCGGAAAGGGCGTGGGCCGCGACGAGGTGCGCGCGGTCCTCGCGGCCGGGCGCGACGGGACGACCGCGCGGAAGCTGGTCCAGGCCGCTCAGCACTTCGGCCTCCGCGCCCGCGCGGTGAAGCTGAAGCTCGAGGCGCTCGCGCACCTCGCCCCGGGGGCGATCCTGCACTGGGGCTTCAACCACTTCGTCGTGTTCGAGCGGCTCGGCGGGCGCGGCGTGGACATCGTGGATCCCGCGGTGGGCGGCCGCCGGGTGCCGCTCGCGGAGGCGAGCCGGCTCTTCACCGGCGTCGCGCTCGTCTTCGAGCCGTCGGAGCGGTTCGAGCCGGGCGCCGCGGCCAAGGGTCGCCGCCCGGTCCACCAGATGCTCCTCGCCTCCGGCAGCTGGGCGCGCATCTTCACCACCTCCTTTTTCCTCCAGCTGCTCGCGCTCGCCTTTCCCCTGCTCATCGGCGCCGTCGTCGACCGCGTCGTGCCCCGGGCCGATCGCCACCTGCTGCTCGTCGTGTCGGTCGGGCTGGCGTCGATCGTTTGCTTCCATTTCCTCGCGTCGATGGTCCGCTCGCACCTGCTCCTGAAGCTCCGCGCGATCTTCGACGCGAGGATGACCGCGAGCTTCCTCGATCACCTCATCTCGCTCCCCTACGCCTTCTTTCAGCGGAGATCCGCGGGCGATCTCATGATGAGGTTGAACAGCAACACGACCATCCGCGAGATCCTCACCGCCAGCGTCTTCTCGGCGCTGCTCGACGGAGCGATGGTCCTCCTCTACCTCTTCCTCCTGCTCCTGGTGAGCGCCACGCTGGGCGCCGTCGTGATCGCGCTCGGCGCGCTCCAGATCGCGGCCGTGCTGCTGGTGCGCCCGAAGCAGAAGGAGATCAACGCCACCTTGCTCACGAAGCAGGCGCGCCTCCAGGGCTATCAGATCGAGATGCTCGCAGGGATGGAGACGCTCAAGGGCATGGGATGCGAGCAGCGGGCCGAGGTCCACTGGTCGGACCTCTTCGTCGAGGTCCTCAACACCTCGCTGCGGGGCGGCCGGCTCAGCGCGCTCTCCGAGTCGGTGAACGCCACGGTGACCATGGGCGCGCCGCTCGTCGTGCTCTTGATCGGCGCCGGCCAGGTCCTGACCGGCGAGCTCTCGCTCGGATCGATGCTGGCCCTCAACACCTTCGCCGTCGGCCTGCTCGGCCCGCTGTCGAGCCTCGCCGCCACCGCCGCGCAGCTCCAGCTCCTCGACGGCTATGCGGAGCGCATCGACGAGGTGCTCCGGGCGCCGCTCGAGCAGGAGCCGTCCGCCGCGCGCGCGTCGCAGAGGCTCCGCGGCGCCATCGAGCTCGACGGGGTGTCGTTCCGCTACGGGCCGCTCGATCCGCTCGTCGTGGACGACGTCTCGGTGCGCGTGGCCCCCGGCCAGCTCGTCGCCGTCGTGGGGCGCTCCGGGTCGGGCAAATCGACGCTAGCAAGCCTCCTCCTGGGCCTCTACGCGCCCTCGTCGGGCCGCGTCCTCTACGACGGCGCGAACCTGCGCGAGCTCGAGCTGCGCTCGGTCCGGCGCCAGCTCGGCATCGTCGCCCAGCGCCCTTATCTCTTCGGCACCTCGATCCGGGACAACATCGCCTTCTCCGATCCGGATCTGACCTTCGAGGCGGTCCAGCGCGCGGCGGAGCGGGCGCAGATCCACGACGAGATCGTGAAGATGCCGATGGGCTACGAGACGCTCCTGCTCGACGGGGGCGGCTCGCTCTCCGGCGGCCAGCGGCAGCGCGTCGCGCTCGCCCGCGCGCTCGTCCGCGAGCCGGCCATCCTGCTGCTCGACGAGGCCACGAGCGCGCTCGACGCGATCACCGAGCGCAAGGTGCAAGAGCAGCTCGCGGGCCTCCGTTGCACGCGCATCGTCATCGCCCATCGGCTGAGCACCATCCGGGACGCGGACGTCATCCTGGTCATGGACCAGGGCAGGCTCGTAGAGCGGGGGACGCACGCCGAGCTGGTCGCGCAGCAGGGCGTGTATGCGGAGCTCATCGCGGGGCAGCTCGCCGCGCGCGAAGTTGTAACCTGAGCCACCCGTCCTGCCCGGGGTGAGCACGATAAGCGGGCGACTCTGCGGCGCAATCGGCGCCCGCGCTCATTCCGCCAATGCATGCGTCGATCCAGGAGCGCCGCTCCCGCGGGGGACGAATGCGGGCTCGCGCGCATCGACGAATGCACGAAACACTTGATTCCGGAACGCAGCCGTGCGGTTCTATCCTGAGGGGATATCCCGTTCTTAACCCCGCAAGGAGGTCAGGATGCTCCTACATCGTCATGCACGCTCTCCCAGTTCCCTGCTGGTCACCGCCGCCGCTTTCGCGGGCCTCCTGGCCGGGCGCCAGGCGGAGGCCGCTCCGTCGTATACGCTCTTCGAGAGCGGCCAGGTCAGGCCGCTCGCGCTCTCGCCCGACCGCACCCTGCTCCTCGCGGCCAATACGCCCGACAATCGCCTGGAGATCTTTCGCGTCACCTCGGGCGGCCTCTCCCACCTCTCCTCCGTCAGCGTGGGCCTCGAGCCCGTCGCCGTCGCCGCGCGCAGCAACCACGAGGTGTGGGTCGTCAATCACCTCTCGGACAGCGTCAGCGTCGTCGACGTGTCGTTCCCGCGGTATCCGCGCGTCGTGCGCACGCTCCTCGTCGGGGACGAGCCGCGCGACATCGTCTTCGCGGGCCCCGGGCGCTCGCGCGCCTTCATCACCACGGCCCACCGCGGCCAGAACGCGCCGTTCGATCCGCAGCTGACGACGCCCGGGGTCGGCCGCGCGGACGTCTGGGTGTTCAACGCCGGCACGGTCGTGAACGACGCCTCGCTCGGCGGCTCGCCCCTCTCGATCCTCACCTTCTTCACCGACACCCCGAGGGCGCTCGCCGTCAGCCCGGACGGGGCCTCGGTGTACGCCGCGGGCTTCCACACCGGCAACCGCACCACCGCCGTGCACCGCGTGCTCGTGGAGGAGGGCGGCGGGCTGCCGCCGCCGCTCACCAACTTCCTCGGCGAGCCGCAGCCGTCGACGTCGCTCATCGTCCGCCACGACGGCGACCACTGGGTCGATATCGCGGGCCGCGCCTGGGACGACGAGGTCATGTTCTCGCTGCCGGACAAGGACGTCTTCGTCATCGACGCCATGGCGACGCCCCCGCAGCAGCGCCCCGGCAGCGCCGGCTACTTCACCGGCGTGGGCACCATCCTCTACAACATGGTCGTCAACCCGGCGAACGGAAAGGTCTATGTCTCCAACACCGAGGCGTTCAACCTCGAGCGCTTCGAGGGCCCGGGCATCTTCGCCGGCTCGAGCGTCCGGGGGCACCTGCACGAGAGCCGGATCACCGTGCTCGGCGGCGGCTCCGCCCTGCCGCGCCACCTGAACAAGCACATCGATTACTCGACGTGCTGCGCCCCCGTGCCCAACGCGGAGAGCGAGAAGAGCCTGGCCACGCCGGTCGACATGGCGGTGACCAGCGACGGCTCGAAGCTCTACGTGGCCGCGTTCGGGTCGAGCAAGATCGGCGTGTTCGACACGGCCCAGCTGGAGAGCGACACCTTCACGCCGAGCCTCGCGAGCCAGATCCAGGTCACCGGCGGCGGGCCGAGCGGGCTCGCGCTCGATCAGCCGCGCGGCCGGCTGTACGTGCTCACGCGCTTCGACAACTCCATCTCGATCGTCGATACGGCCACGCGCGCCGAGCTCGCGCACCTCCCCCTCCACAACCCCGAGCCGGAGAGCGTGGTCCGCGGGCGGGTGTTCCTCCACGACGCGCGCCTCTCGTCGAGCCACGGCGACTCGTCGTGCGCGAGCTGCCACGTGTTCGGCGATCTCGACAGCATCGCCTGGGACCTCGGCAACCCGGACGGGACCACGCAGGTAAACCCCGGGCCGTTCACGAGCATCAACCCGCCGTTCCCCGCCGACACCTCGCTGAAGCCCATGAAGGGGCCGATGACGACCCAGAGCCTGCGCGGCATGGCCAACCACGGGCCGATGCACTGGCGCGGCGACCGCACGGGCGGCAACGACGAGCCCACGGCGCAGCCGGACAGCGGGGCGTTCGACGAGCGCGCGGCGTTCAAGAAGTTCCAGACCGGCTTCACGAACCTGCTCGGCCGGCACGCGCCCATCCCGGACGAGGACATGGAGGCGTTCACCGACTTCATCCTCCAGCTGACGTATCCGCCGAACCCGATCCGGAACCTCGACAACTCCCTCACCCCCGATCAGCAGGCCGGGCGCGATCACTTCGTCCGCGAGGGCGGCGACGGCACGTTCTCGTGCGCGACCTGCCACACGCTGGACCCCGACGGGAACGCCGCCGCCGGCGAGCCGTTCCCCGGCTTCTTCGGGTCCGACGGCTCGAGCATCGGACAGGAGAACGGCCAGAGCTTCAAGAACCCCCACCTGCGCAACCTGTACCAGAAGGTCGGTATGTTCGGCATGGCCGCGGTCCCGAGCCTCTTCCACCCCGGGGACAACGGCTTCATGGGCGACCAGATCCGCGGCTTCGGGTTCATGCACGATGGCGTCATGGACACGCTCTTCCGGTTCCACCAGGCGATCGGGTTCGAGGAGAGCGTGTTCTCGCCGAACGGCTTCCCGCTCGGCCCCTCCGGGGAGGTCCTGCGCCGGCAAGCGGTGGAGTTCATGCTCGCGTTCGACACGAACCTCGCGCCGATCGTCGGCCAGCAGGTCACGCTCGGCGCGCACAACGCGGCGGCGGCCTGGCCGCGCGTCGACCTGCTCGTCGACCGCGCCGAGGCCGGGGAGTGCGACCTCGTGGCGAAGGTCCCCTTCCTCCTGGAGGAGGTCGGCCTGCTCTACGTCGGAGGTGGCCAGTTCATCACGGATCGGAGCGCGGCCCCGCCGGTCGGCGACGTCGGCCTGCGCTGGTTCTCGGTGCTCACCGGCCACCGCGTGACGTACACGTGCATGCCGCCCGGCGCGGGCCCGCGGTGCGGCGTCGACCGCGACGGCGACGGCATCCGCGACGGCGACGAGCGCGACGCCGGCACGGACCCGGCGGATCCGTCGAGCCCCGGGTGAGCGGGCGGCGCGCGCCTCGCCGCGCGCGCGACCCGGCCGGCGCGGCGCGGGCCTCAGCCGCGCCGCGCCGCGCCCGACCCGAGGCGCGGCGCGCCCGACCCGAGGCGCGCGTCGCTCGACCCGCGGCGCGCCTCGCTCATGCACCAGCGGAGCGCCTCCTTCAGGCTGCGGAGCGTGCATACCTGCGAGAGATCGAAGCCCAGCCCGACCATCGTCTGCGCGACCGGCGGCCGGATCCCGGTGACCACGGCCCGGCAGCCGAGCAGCGTGAGCCCGTTCGTGATCTTGATGAGGTGCTGCGCCGTCGTCGTGTCGACCGAATCGAGGCCGGTGAGGTCGAGGACGGCGAAGGCCGCCTGCCGCTCCACGACGGCCGCGAGCAGCGACTCCATCACCATCGCCGCGCGATCGGCGTCGACCGAGCCGATCAAGGGGACGATGAGCACGTCCTGCCAGACCTCGATGATCGGGCTCGACAGCCGCGCGATCGACTCCTGCTGTTGCTGGGTGAGCCGCAGCTGCTCGCGCAGCTGCTGGTCGACGCGGCGCTGCTGCGTGACATCCTCGCTGATGGCGCCGACGCCGATGATCTCGCCGAGGACGTCCTTTTGCGGGACGAACCTGGTCCGCCAGATCCTGTCCTGCCGGATCTGCTCGGTGTGCGCGATCTCCCCGGCGAGGGCGCGCTGGAACGCCTCGCGCACGTCGGGCGAGCTGCCGCAGAGCTCGAGCATGTGCTTGCCGACGCCGTTTCGCTCCACGGCGTCGACCTGCGCGAGCGCCCCGCCCTGCGCCACCATGCAGATGCCGTCCTTGTCGAACGCCCAGATGATGATCGGCATGCTGTCGATGCACGTGCGGAGCAGCTCCGCCTGCGCGGCGAGGGTCACGTGGTCGGCCAGGTTGATACCGAACGTCTGGACGCCGTCGACCTCGCCGTCGTCGCCGCGGTGGGGCGCGTAGTGCACGATCCAGTGCACGCCGTCGGCCACGGTGTCCGTGCGGATCGTCTCGCCGGCGAGCACGCGCCTGCACAGCTCGAGGACCTGCGAGCCCTCGCCGTAGAGATCGCGCATGGTCATTCCGACGATCTGACCTGGCTTGATCCCGAAGTGCGCGAGCCCGTTGCCGTCGGAGACCCGGAGGACGCCCTCCTTGTCGGTGGCCCAGATCACCGCATCCATGGTCTGGAACACGTCGACGAGGATGCGCGCCTGCGTCTCCCACGCCTCGCGATCGGGCTTCACGGCGGCCCAGAGCGCCGTGTCGTCGGCGCGCCACAGGGTCCATTGCATCGAGGTGACCTTGCCGCGGGCGTCCACGAGGCGCGCCGTCGCGGAGGTGCTGCCCGCCGCGTCGCGCGCGGCCGCCATCCGCGCCGACAGCTCGCCGCGATCGCCCTCATGGACGCGCTCGAGGAGCAGCCCGGGAGGGCCGACGCGCTGCTCCCAGGCGGGGCTGCAGGCGATCACCTGCCCCGTGCCGGAGAGCAGGGCCATCGGCGTGGGCGTGCCGTTCAGCAGCGTCGTCGACGAGAGCGAGCCGAGCCTGTTGTCCATCGGTTCCTTGCAAGGCGGCCAGAAGTGGCGATTCCCGGCGCGCCTCCGCAGGCCCCTCGCGATGGGGGGACAACCGAGCGCCGATCGAAACGAGCGCCGATCGCCGTCGAGACACCAGGTGCGAACAGGTAGGAGAAACCCGTGAATACCTTGATGCTGGAACGGTCGAGCCTAGCAGCAAGCGAGCCGTGACACGGTGATACCATTTGACAGCGCGCGGGCGCTAGATCCATTGCCATGAAGCGCGGTCGACCCGGGTGGTGCCCGCCCCGCTCCGGGAGCGCGGCGGAAGGTGGGAGATCGATGAGAGGTTCTCCTCGCGCTCATGTCGATTCGGATGTGGGTATCGGGGGTCGGCTCGGCGGTCGCGCCCACGGTCTCCTGCTTTCGCAGGAGCCCACACGCTGGTCCCTGGCGTCACACGTCGCATGGGTGCAGGGCTCGGCGAGCCCGCCCTGACGCGCAATTTTTTCGTGACCTCGTGACCTGCAGAGTCGCACGGCGCGCGAGGTCACATCGAGTTCCCGCGGCTCCGCGCCGCGCGCGCCAGGGCCACGAGCACGTCGACCGACCACTGATCGTCGACGTGCTCGCCGTACTTCGCGGCAAGCACCCGCCCGTCGCCCGCGATCAGCAGATCGGCCGGCAGGCCGAGCCGGCCGCCGTGCGGATTGCGCGAGGGGGCCGGCTGCCGCCGCGCCAGGACCGCGGGCAGGCTCGCCGCGATCGCCCTGAGGATCGGCCAGTAGGCGCGCGGATCCAGGAGCGCGCGGGGCGCGGACTCGACGCCGAACTCGCCGTACAGCGCCTTGTCCGGGTCGGCGACGACCGCGAACGGCAGGTCGGCCACGTGCGCGCGCAGCTCGTCGGCGGGCGAATGGAACAGCACCACCTCGACGACGCCCGCGTCGGTGACCTCGCCGTGGCGGCGCGCGAAGGAGCGCAGGTGCAGGTTGCAGACAGGGCAGCCGGCGAAGCGCCGGAACTGCAGGTGCGTCAGCCGCGCCGGATCCGGGACGCGGACGGGCGCGCCGGTGACGCTCACGAGATCCCGACCGGCGACGACGGCGCCGGGCTTCAACCGCTCGGACATCGAGCTTTCCTCCTCCCGCACGCGCCTCTTCATCTCGTCGGCGGTCCGTAGGCGTACGGTGTATACTTACCCAACATACGCGTACGCGGTACGCTGTCAAGGCCATGCCCCGACCGCGCTCGCTCACTCAGCCAGGCATCGCCGCCGCCGCGCTCGCGGTCATCGACCGAGAGGGGCTCGCGGCGCTCTCGATGCGCGCGGTCGCCGGGGAGCTGGGGATGAGCACGATGGCGCTCTACCGGTACGTGAGCGATCGCGAGCAGCTGGAGCGGCTGGTGCTCGACCTGGTGCTCGGCGCCGTCGACGTCGAGGTGCCGGCGCGCGCCGCGTGGACGCAGCGGGTGACGCTCCTCGTCGCGCGCGTGCGCGACGCCGTGCGCGCGCACCCGTCGGTGGTCCCGTTGACGCTGACGCATCGGCACAGCTCCGAGGGGGTGCGCCGGTTCGGCGAGGCGTTGCTCGGGGTGCTGACCGAGGCGGGCTTCGCCGGGGCGCAGCGGGTCATCGCCTTTCGCAGCCTGATCAGCTACGTCATCGGCGCGCTCCAGGCCGAGCACCTCGGGCCGCTCGCCGGCGAGGGCACGACGCAGCTGGCGGCGCTCTCCGAGGAGGACTACCCGTTCCTCTCGGCGACGGCCCGCGACGCGCGGCGCGTGCCGCCGGAGCAGGAGTTCTTCGGTGGGCTCTCGATCGTGCTGCGCGGCCTCCACGCAGGCGAGCAGCGCTCGCGGTAGCGCCGCGCGCTTGCGGGGGCGCGTCGAGCACGCCGGGGGGGGAGCGTCAGTACTCGGTGTTGTTGGACGTCGTGATCCGCGACGAGGACAGGCCGATGAACAGCGAGTCGCCGATGTCGCTGTACCGCGTGTTCCTCATGGTGACGGTGCTGGTGCTGCTGTCCGTCCTGAAGATGGCCTCATCCATGTGGGAGATGTCGCAACCGTCGATGACGACGTCGACCTTGAACGTGGTGCCGCCGTTCTGCCGGATGAACTTGCCCGCGTTGGACGCCCGGAAGTTCGAGACCCGGAAGGTGCTGGCCGCGTTGATCTGGAACACCTTGTCCTCGCCGTTCACGGCCGAGCCGCCGTTGAGCACGACGGTGCCGGAGGCCTTGACGGTGAGGGCGTCCTCGCCGATGTCCTCCCAGACGATGTTCTCCAGCGTGACGTTCCCATAGGTGTGGATGCCGTCGGCCGCCGGCGCGCCGAGGACCACGTTCCTCAGCACCGCGCCGTCCTCCAGCTTGAACACCGGCTTCTGACTCTCGGACTGGCTGCCGTCGCCGAGCGCGCTGCCGGCGATGAACCGTCTGCCGCCGCCGTCGTAGACCTGGCCGGATCGCACGACGATCGTCGAGTCCACGACCCCGCCGCTCCCGGTCGTGGTGCTGCCGCCGCTCCCGCCCGCGCCGCTCGACGAGGAGCTCGACGCCGAGCTGCTGCTGCTGCTCGAACCGCTGCCGCCGCTTCCGCCGGTGCCGCTGCTGCCCGTCGGCACGAGCTCGATGTAATCGATCTTGATATCGTAGTCCGTCGCGCTGGAGCTCTTGCCGGCGGAGACCAGCTTGAACGCGACGTTGCCCGAGAGGCTCCTCGTGCCGAGCGTCACCGTCTTCCAGCTGTCGCTCGACGAGGAGGAGTAGCCGTCGAGGTTCCCCGCGGAGGAGCCGTTCAGATCGAGCCGGTAATTGCCGTAGATGTTCCGCTGGGCATACCGCACCACGACCCTGTACTCACCCGCGGCCACCGATTTCGAAAACTGGAAGTAGTCGCCGCTGGCGTTCGCCTTGAGCCGCACGGAGCTCGAGCTCGCGTCGATCCCGTCCCCCGACGAGGTGGACCACGACTGCGACTCGCCCTCGAGCCGCGCGGTGCTCGCCGCGCCCTCCACGGTGCCCATCTCGAGCAGGGCTTCCTCTTCCGAGAGGCAGCCGGTCGCGACGATCCCGGCGGCGCCGAGGGCAAGCAGCAGGTGACGAGCGAACGTCGATCGAAGGTTCATCGTTTCAATCCTTTGTCCAAGTAAGTTGAGGATCTGACGGCGCCGCGCGAGCGCCCCCGGTCCGGAGGCGCTCTGCGCTTCGCTCGTCACAGCAGGCTTCTAGCAACGCGCGATCCACACGCTAGCTCGCCCACGATCGCGGCCGATATCTGATATCGTTGGATGATTTCGCCGGGAATGCGCAGTCACGCTCCCTGAAACCAGCGGCGCGACCGGCGCCGTCACGCGCGGCAGTACACAGTGTCAACCCGGAGTTGACGCGGCGAGCGCTCGACCGCGTAGGAGGAGATGGGTCGCTCGACGGCATAGGAGCACATGCGGGCACATGAGACGCTCGTGTGTGGGCCTGCTCGAGGCCTAACGTCTGGCCGTCCAGCTGCGGGGGCACGTGCGTCAGCGCGCGTCCCCGTCAGCCGCAACGGCTTGTTAGGCGGCTGCTGAGTGATGAGGTCGTCAGCGGTCCTCGGCCGACGCCAAGGCTTGGAACTGGGTGATGGCTTCGTAGACTCCCAAGCCGATGCCTCTGCTGAGCTGATCCCGCTCGACCATGTTATGTGCCAGAAAAATTAGCACCGAGTTGTCGTTGGCGTCCGCGCGCCACCAGCCTCCGAACCCGCCTGGCCAACCGACTGCACCCTTGCGGCCCCCACACACCGTGGGCTCGACCTTCTTCGGATCGAGCACCACGGCGACGCCCATCCCGAACCCGTGACCGCCCCGGAAGAGCGGCATGCCGCCCACTTCAGCCGTAGCGCGCTGCTGCTCCGTGAGACGGTTGGACGTCATCAAGGCGAGAGTTTCGGGCTGCAATATACGCACGCCGTCCACGGCGCCTGCTCCCAGGAAGATGCGGGTGAATGCGAGATAGTCGTCCAACGTCGACCACAGCCCCTGGCCGCCGGAGACATATTCCATGTCATCAGGCCGTTCAGGAACCGTCGAGTCGCCTGGACAGGTGAGGCGCGCGGAGAGGCGGCCCGAACCATCGAACCCGTAGTTCTTGACTCGCCGGTCCCGCTTCTCACGTGGCACGATGAAGCCGGTGTCGGCCATGCCAAGCGGATCGAAGATTCGGCGCTTGAGCACGTCGCCGAGCGGCGCGTCCTCGATGCGCGCGATGAGCAACCCAAGGAGATCGGTCGAGTGACCATAGTGAAGGGTGGCCCCCGGCTGGTCGAGCAACGGCAAAGCAGCCAGCCGCGAGATCCAATCATCGGGCGCTACGTGGCTGTCGATATCGCCTCCCAGCGCCTCCCCATAGGCCTTCGCGATGGGTCCACGATGTAAAGCCCCGTAGGTAAGTCCCGAGCGGTGCGTCAGCAGATCCTCGAAAGTGATCGGTCGTTCTGCCGGGTCGGTCTCGTCGAGCGGGCCCGTGGGAGAACGCAGGACGCGCATGTCTCTGAACTCCGGTGCCCAGCGAGTGATCGGATCGGTCAGCGCGAAGCGCCCCTCCTCGAATAGCATGAGCGCCGCCGTCGACGTAATCGGCTTCGTCATCGACGCGATGCGGAACAGACTGTCATGCTCAAGGGGCAGCTTGGCCTCCAGGTCTCGCCACCCGAGAGACGCGCGCTGAATCACCTTACCGTCACGCCAAACCATCGTTGCTGCGTTGGCGAGCGCGCCAGAGTCCACGATCGCTCCGACGGCCCTCGCGATCTGGTCTCCTCCGTTCATTCGTTCCCCCGATGCCTTCCATGTCCGGCCAACGTCGCAATCAGTTGCGTCGCAGGGCCTAGCGGCGGGCTATAGCATGTAGACGGCGAGGCACCGCGGCCAATCTCCGTATTCGCGCGAATAGGTCGCGCCGCCCAGCAAGGAAATGGGCCGGCGGACGTTCGGCTCGCGGGTCACTCCAAATACGTCAGAGCGCCCGTCACACTCTCGCCCGCCGCCCCGATGGTCCGGGCATGAGAGCCGCCGCCCCGACCGCCCTCGCCCTCGTCCTCTCCGCCTGCACCCCCGCCCCGCGCGACGTGACCCCGCCGCCGCCTTCGCCGATCGCCCCCGCCGCCGTCTCGACCCCACCGAGCCCCCCCGCCGCCGCATCGACGCCTCCGGCCTCCCCTCCCCCCTCCTGCGCCCGGCGCGCCCCTGCCCCCGCGCCCGCGCCGCTCGATCCGACCCATACCGGCTCCGGCGTCGCCCTCGCCGAGCTCGACGGCCGCACCCTCGCCTTCGTCGCCGACGAGGACGATCGCGCCCTCCACACGGTCGACCTCGACGCCCGCGCCGCCCTCGCGCGCACCCCGCTCGCGGGCCGGCCCGCCCAGGTGATCGTGCTGGGCGACGGCAGCGTCGTGGCCTCGCTGCGCGATCGCGGCCTGCTCGAGGTGCTCGAGCCGACCGGCGCCGCCGCCCCGCTCGCGCGCCGCTGCCTCGTGCCCGTGGCGCGCGAGCCGGTGGGCCTCGCGATGACCCCGGACCGCGCGACGCTGCTCGTCGCGAGCCGGTGGGAGCCCGCGCTCACCAGCTTCGCGACCGCCGATCTCCGGCGCCTCGGCGAGCTCCCGCTCGCGCGAGATCCCGCCGCGGTCGTCGCGTCGGCCGACGGCCGGCGCGCGCTCGTCGCTCACGCGGTGGGCGGACGCATCAGCGCCGTGGCGCTCGGCGACGGCGGCGCCCCGACCGCGGCGCGGGAGCTCTCGACCGACGGCGTGGAGTGGCGCCGTCGGACCGTCGTCGGGAAGAAGCCAACGGCTCCGCGTCTCATGCCGAGCGTGGCGGCTCGGAGCGCGCCCCGCGGGCTGGAGGGCCTCCTGCCGTCCGACGCGCCCGCGCGGGTGCGCGTCGAGCGACGCGGCTCGCAGGGCTTCGCGCTGGCGCGCGCGGCGAGCGGCGCGGTGTTCGCGCCCATCGCGCTCGTGGACCCGGGGCGCGAGGCGAACAGCGGCGGCTACGGGGCCGCGCTCGCCCAGACCGTGATCCATCAGATCGCGGTCGTCGACGCGGCGGGCGAGCGCGCGGACGTCCCGCCGGTGTCGACCCACCTCGGCACCCACGGCTGCCATCTCCCGCGCGCGGCCGCGATCGCGCCCGCCGAGGAGGTCTTGCTCGTCACCTGCCTCGGCCGCGACGAGGTGATCGCCTACGACGCCCGCGCCGCGATCCCCGGCCAGCCGGGCGCGGCCGGGTCGGCGCGGGATCGCGAGCTCTACCGCGCCCGCGTGGGCTTCGGGCCCACCGCCATCGCCGTCGACGGCGCGCGCGGGCGCGCCGTGGTCTTCACCCGGTTCGACGGCGAGCTGACGATCCTGCCCGCCGTCCGCGCCCCGGCGTCCGCCGTGATCAGCGCCCCCAGCAAGGAGCTCTCGGGCGAGTTGCCGGTCGTGGTCCTGCCCCGCGCGTCGCGCCTCGACGAGCAGCGCGCGGAGGGCCAGCGGCTCTTTCACGCGGCCGGCGGGCGGCGCATCGCGTTCGACGGCCGAGCGTGCGCGAGCTGCCACCCCGACGGCCGCGACGACGCGCTCACGTGGTCGACGCCTGAGGGCCCGCGCCAGACGCCGATGCTGATGGGGCGGCTCTCCGGCACCGCGCCGTACGGGTGGTTGGGGGACAAGAAGGACCTGGAGGGCCACTTCGCCCGGACCCTGTCGCGGCTCGGAGGCGCCGGGCTGACCGCGGGCGACCGCGACGCGATCTTCGCCTACCTCCGCGCCATGGAGCCGCCCGGCGGCGCGGAGGACCTCACGGCCGAGGAGCGCGCCGCGCTCGTGGCGCCATCGCCGGCCGGCGCAGAGGGGGCAGGCGGCGCACACGCAGGCGCCATGGCAGCCAGCGCGCGCGCCGCCCTCGCCGCGCGCGGCGAGGCGCTGTTCCATGCCCGCGAGGCGGGCTGCTCGAGCTGCCACCTGGGCGACGAGCTGACCACCGACGGCGCGCGCCACGACGTGCGGAGCGCGACCCGCTTCGAGGCCGTGCGCGCCTTCGATACCCCCTCGCTGCGCTTCGTCGGCAGGTCCGCGCCGTACTACCACGACGGCCGCTACCCGACGCTGCTCGCGCTGCTCCAGGGGGTGGACGGCTCCATGGGACACACCGCCCACCTGTCGGCCGAGGATCGGCGCGCCCTCGTCGCCTATCTCGAGTCCCTGTGACGGCGTCGCGACGCGCGCGCTCCCGCTTGCCGCCCCAACGCGCGCGCTCCCGCGCGCCGCCCCAACGCGCGCGCTCCCGGCGGCCACGAGTTGCCGCCAGCGCACCGGAGGCGATACGTTGGACTCCCCTGCTCGTGAGGCCCGATCAAGGTGTGCTGTCATGGGAAATGAGTTCTCCGGTAACCCCTCGCATTCGGCCGAGTACTTCGGCGACACGCGCGACGGCTGGTGGAATCGCGACTACGTCGAGCTCCTCGCGCGGCGCTGGGGCCTGAGCCGCGTGCGCGAGGTGCTCGACGTCGGGTGCGGCGTCGGGCACTGGGGCCGTGTGCTCGGCGGCGTTCTGCCCAGGGCGGCCCGCATCACCGGCGTGGACCGCGATCCCGTCTGGGTCGAAAAGGCCGCCGAGCGCGCGGCGGCGCGCGGGGAGGCGGAGCGGTTTCGCTATCAGGTCGCGGTCGCCGAGCGGCTGCCGTTCGAGGCCGACACGTTCGATCTCGTGACGTGCCAGACGGTGCTGATCCACGCCGCGGATCCGGGCGCGATGATCGCCGAGATGGTCCGTGTCGCGAGGCCGGGCGGGCTCGTGGCCGCGGCCGAGCCGAACAACCTGGCCGGCGCCCTGCTCGACGCGGCCGCGCTGCGGGCGCCGGTGGAGCAGACCGTCACCCTCGTCCGCTTCCAGCTCCTGTGCGAGCGGGGCAAGGCGGCCCTCGGCGAAGGAAACAACTCGATGGGCGAGCTCGTCCCCGAGCTCTTCGCCAAGCACGGTCTCATCGACATCCAGGTCTATCTCAACGACAAGGCGAGCGCGGTCCTGCCGCCCTATGCGTCCGCGGAGCAGCGCGCGACCGTGGAGGAGATCGCCGACTTCGCCCGGCGCGACTTCTGGATCTGGAGCCGCGCCGACACGCATCGCTATTTCCTCGCCGGCGGCGGCGAGGAGCGCGAGTTCGAGGACTGCTGGGCGGCGGCGATGGCCGCCGTCCGCGGCAACGCGGAGGCGATCGCCCAGAAGACGTACGCGAGCGCCGGCGGCAGCGTCGGATACATCGTGTCCGGGACCAAGCCGTCGCCGCCATCGAGCCGCCACCTGAGCTCCCCGGATCTGCGCCGGGATCGATGACGCCGGCGAGGTGACCGCCGACCCCGGGCCCCGCGCTGGTTCCGCGCGTCAGAAATCCCGCCTGAGAAACGGGTCGGTGACAAGCGGTCGCCGAAATAGCGGCGACCGCCATCGTTTTCCGCCTGCTTCGCCGCCGAGGCCGGCTCCGGTGCCGCCCATCGGGGCGCCCTGTGAGGTGGCGCGATCCGAGGAGCCGGATGCTAGCTTCACGAAGGCGCGTACAGCGCCGGAGGTCTCGTCAGCGCGGCCGATCAGGAGCAGCTCGGCGAAGACGTTCTTCGGCGCGACGAACGGACGATAGACGACGCGGGGAACCTTCACCTGAATCAGCGGTTTTGGAGCCAGCGCCACGCCCAGGCCTGCGCCGGCCAACGACAGCATGCTCAAGGTGGTGTCGGCGCGGTGGACCCGGCGCGGCTCGCGTCCTATCATGAGAATCAATCTCTTCAGCACGTCGCCACCGGCCTCTTCCGATGGGAACATGATGAGCGGCTCTCCAGCGAGCATCTTCGGCGTCACGCGCCTGTGCGCCGCGAGCGTGTGCTCCTCTGCCATCGCGACCACCAGCGACCAAGCGCCGATCGGTTGGACGCTCAACCGCGGATCTACCTTGAGAGCGAACGCCGGGCAGTAGCCGACGTCAACCTCGCCGGTCAGCACGGCTTCCGCCTGCCTCGAAGGTGGCATCTCGCGCAGCTCGATCTCCGCGGCAGGATGGGCTTTGCGGAACGCTCGCAGGTGGTCCGTCGTCTTGCCAGTGAGGATCGCGTTGCCCGCGTAACCGATGCGAACTTTGCCGATGTCGCCGCGCAGCGACTGCTGGACGATCGCCTTGGCCCGCTCCGCCTGCGCGACCGCCCGCTGCGCCTCGACGACCAGCAATGCGCCGGCTTCGGTCAGCTCCACGCGCCGACTCGTCCGCACGAACAGCGCGCCGCCGATCTCGTCTTCGAGCGCCCGAATCTGCATGCTCAGCGCCGGCTGAACGATGTGCAGACGCCGCGCGGCGCGGCCAAAATGGCGTTCTTCGGCGACGGCCAGGAAATAGCGAAGGTGTCGTAGGTCCACGACATTCGACCGTACCACGGATCAATCAGCAGATCAAATCGATCGATTGGATCAATATATTGTTATTTTTACAAATGGACGGCTATGGTCTTCGCGACTCACCGCGGAGAGCCCATGAATAATCATGTGCGGGAGGGAAAGGTCGGGCTCACGGCCATGTCGGTCGCATCGATCTCAGGGACGTTGGCCTTGTGCAGCTGCGAAGACCCTGGTTCGAGGGGGGCTGGCTTCATCAAGATCGGCAACGCCGACGGGGCCGGTCCGCTCGCGATCCTCGACGAGGTTACTATGAATTTCAACGCAAGGTGGCCGCGCCGACGAGGGAAGCGGGCTATTTCAACCAACGTGAGCCAGGAGCCTATCACCATGAACCGAAGTACCCTTGGAAGAGTCGTTCTCACGTTCGCTCTGGCGAGCGGCGCCATCGTCGCTGTCGGCGTGGACTGGAATAAAACCCACCTGTTCAACCCTGCGTGGCATGAGCATGCGCGCTTTCATGACGCCCTCATGCTGCTCATCCTGTGCGGCGTGACGATCGTCGGATTGTGGATGGTGTGGCGGCGGTCCATGGAGCCGCAGGTCGGGTTCAACGTGGCGGCCTGGATCGTCGTCATCATCTGGACGCCCTTCTTCTACATTACGTGGCTCATCCCGGGGACCAGCCTGCTCGCGGGACCCGACGTGCCGCTCCCGGTCGTCGCGGGCGTCCCGCTCTACCCGAACGTGCTCATCGCAGGTACCGAGCTCTTGCTCGCGGCGCTCGCCTACAAGCTCTTCCACGGCGATCCTGCATCGACGGCAGCGCGCGCGGCGAACGCCTGACGAGGAGAGGCGCTTCATGAAATCCACGATCCAAAAGACGATGGGATGGGCCTCACGTCCCGGCGCGCGCGCCCTGCTCGTCGCCACGCTCGTCTCGTGGCCCACCGTGAGCTGGGCGCACCCGGGCGGCGCCGATGCGGGATTTCTGAAGGGCCTCTTTCATCCGGTGTTCGGCGCGGACCACCTGCTCGCGATGGTGAGCGTCGGTGTCGTCAGCTCGCAGCTCGGCGGAAAGCACCTCCTCCGGATCCCCGCCACGTTCGTCGCCGCGATGCTGGTCGGCGGCCTCCTGGGAATGGCGCGATGGCCCATGCCCCTGGGCGAGCTTTGCATCGCGGCGTCGGTCGCGGCGCTCGGCCTCGGCATCGTCACCACGACCCGTGGCTCCTCACCGTTCCTGCTCTCCGGATGCGTGGCGATGTTCGGTGTCTTTCACGGACATGCCCACGGCCTGGAGATGCCTCATGCGGTCAGCCCGGCGCTGTATGCCATGGGCTTTCTGCTGAGCACGACCGTGCTTCATCTCTGCGGTCTCGTCCTCGGCGAGCTCGCCGCTGGTCGAGAGTCCCTGTCGCGGGGGCTGCGCTACGCCGGCGCCGCCGTGATGGGGACGGGGATGGTCCTTCTGGTGCGCGGAGCCGGCATCTGACGGGAAGCGGCTCGCCGCGACGGATGCGGAAGGCGAAGAGGGGGGCCTCGGGATCCGCGATGAACTTCGCCATCATCTGCGTGCCGCAGGGCGCCGCACCGGCGGGCCTCGGACGCGACGTCCGTCTCGGTCAGGGGGAGGTCGTCCACCCCTCCCGTGCACGCCGAAAGGATCGCTGCACTTTGCCCCCGGGCTCGCGCCTACGGAGGTGCGCCGAGCGGCGGCGCCGCGACAGGTGGTCAGCTCGCCGTCCAGGTGCCATTCACTCCTTCGCAGATCGGCTTCACGACATCCTCCGTGACCATCTCCGAGCTATAATAATACAGCGTCATCGTCTCGCCGTCACGGGTGAGGATGCAGGTGCCGAGGACGTCGGCCCTAGAGCAGCTATCGACGAGCTTGGCCTCGACGTCTCCGGAGCTCTTGCACTGGCTCTCCTGTTCACCCGTGCCGTCGTCGTCGATCTCACCGCAGCTATGGACCGTCACACCGCTGGCGGTGCCGTTGAAGTCGCAAGCGACCTTGCCCGCGACCTGAGCATCATCGCCACACCCTGCGATGAACACGAACACGGTGATAAGAATGTTGCGCATGACGAATCCTCCTTGATCAGCGCCCGAAGAGGCGCGAAATGGTGACGATCACTGCAGCCCCCGCTGGGCCCTCCCCAATCGACCGAGGAGAGCCCGGAGCGATGGCGGGCCACGACAGGGGCCCACCGGGCGCCCGCCCCGGAGAGAGCAGCTTGGGAGGCGCTCGCGGGACAACCCATCAGAACGTGCCCGAGGCCGTGAGGCCCGCGCTGCCGTCGGGTCCCGACGGCGCGACGCGCAGGCCGGCCCTGCGCAGGTCCCGCTCGTAGGACTGCGCCGGATGCTCGCGCTCGAACATGGCGGCGAGCGACCAGGTGGCGTTGAGGAGACCGAGCGACAAGCTCCACATCCGCTGTCCCACCGGCAGATCGCCGTCGAGCGCCGGCACGGTGGCCGCGACACTGCCGAGAGCGACCGGGAGGTAGATCGCCCAGCTCGGGATCGCAGGCGCGGTGCCCAAAAGGTCCCGCTCGATGCTCGCGATCTGCGCGCCGGACAGCCGCGCGCGCCACGCGGGCGTCGCCACCAGCGCGTGGCCTTCGCGAAGCCGGGAGACTGGCGTGTAGTCGGACAGCGCCAGGTTCAGACCGGAGAGCAGGCCGGCCGCGTAACAGCCCGCCGAGAGCGCGACCGGCGTCAACCTCGCGAACGGGTCGTCCTCGAGGAACGCGAGCCCGAGCCACACGCTCCCTTGCGAGAGCAGCGCGGTGGCCGTGAGGGTGTTGAGCCGGTAGGTCTCCGGCACGGCCAGCGTGGCGAGGCCTCCGGCGAGCAACGTCGCGGAGCCGGAGGCGAAGGCGATGAGCGGCGGCGCACCCAGGTCCCCGGCCAGGCTCATCGCGAGGCTCACCCCGCCGAGACCGCTGACGAGGATCGGCGGCGCTTTCCCCATGGAGTGCAGCCGGGTCGCGTCGTGGAAGTGCGTGGCCAGGAGCGCGGCGCGCTCGCGCCGCTCGGCGATGTCGTCCCGGAGCTCGGTCTCTTCCCACCGGGGAGCGAGCGCCTGCTGCGCCGCGGCGCTCGCCGGCAGCGAGAGGCCCGCCACCGCCGCTCCCAGCGCGGCCGCCTTCCGCGCGCGGCGCATGATCCCTGATGACCAAACCATGAGAAACCTCTCCGCTGAGCTATCGCGTGTCGACTGCGCTCGACACGTCAGACGAACCGACCACGATAGACCCACTCTCCGGGGCCCTCAAAAGCACGTTGACGACGGGGCGCGCACGAGGAGCCATGTCCGCGCGCGCCGCTCGATCACGGCTCCGTCGTCGCGCCGAGGAGCGCGCGCACGCCGGCGGCGTGCGGGCTCGTCGGGCGCGAGGCGAGGAATCGCTGGCCGAGATCGGCCGCGCGGGCCCGATCGCCGAGGCGGATCAGCGCTTCGATGCGGAGCACCGTGGCCTCCTCGCCCATCGCGCTCCGGGGGAACCTCCTGTCGTAGGCGTCGAGCGCTGAGAGACACCCCGCCGCGTCGCCGGCGCCAAGGGCGTCGCGCGCGCGATCGATCATGGCGACCTGCTCGCCGAGCGTGTCGGTCGACGCGACAGGGGCGGAGCGCGAGCGCGGCGCCGCGCTCTTCGGGCGCGGCGGGCTCGCGGCGGCAGCGGGCGCTGGGCCCGGCGGGGCGCTCGCCTGGACCGGGATCGGCGCGCGCGTCGCAGGCTCGGAGGGCGCCGGCGCGGGCGCGACGGGCGGTGCGCTCACGGCCGGCGGCTCGCCCGCGGTGGGCGGTGCGCTCACGGCCGGCGGCTCGCTCGAGGTCGCCGCCGCGGAGGAGGGCGCCGAGGGACGGAGGAGCGCGACGCCCGCGCCGACGAGCCCGACGCCGATCGCCGCCCCGAGGCTCCACTTCGCGAGCGAAAGCAGCTTGCCGGCCGCCGCCTTCGGCGCGGGCGCGGCGGATGCGCCGGGTGCGGCGGGCGCGCCGGGCGCGGCGCTCGTCCCCACAGCGAGCCCGGCGATGGCGAGCGCGCGCGCGCGCGCCGAAGCAGGCGGCGCCTCGCGCTTCCACGAGCGGAGCAGCGCGCGCTCGAACTCGGTCGTCTCCTCTTCTCCGAGCCGCTTCGGATCGGTCATCGCTTGCCTCCGCCGTGCAGCGCCCTCGCCTGGACGCGCCTCGCGATCGCCCGAAACTCCTCTCGCGCGCGGCGGAGGCGGGACGCCACGGTCCCCTTCGCCAGCGCGAGCATCGCGGCGATCTCCTCCGTCGGCACGCCCTCGAGCTCGAAGAGGACGAAGACGACGCGGAGGTCCTCCTCCATCGCGTCGAGCACCTCGTCGAGCAGCGCGCGCGCCTGCTTCATCTCCATGAGCTGCTCCGGGTTCGGCGCGCCGTCGACCGCGATCGCCGTCGCCTCGTCGTCGCAGAGCTCACGCCGGCGCGCCCCGGCCCGGCGCGCGTTCGCCGCGACCCCCAGCGCCGTCCCGAAGAGGAACGAGCGCTCGCGGCCGGGCGCGATCTCGCCGAGCTTCTGGTACGCGATCAGGAAGACGTGCTGCGCGGCGTCGTCGGCCGACCCGGCGGGGACGCCCAGCCCGCGCAGCGAGCGCCAGATGAAGTCGAAATGCGCGTCGACCATCGCGCGGTAGCGCTCCGCGGAGGGCGGCGGCGCGCCCTGCTCGGCGCGCTCCGCGTGCGCCGTCATGGCCGCGTCGCGCGCCGCCTCCGCGCGCGCAGGGTGGTCGGCTGAGATCGCGCTGATCATGGTCTGCTGCAAGCTATGTTCGGAGGCGGGCGCCGGGATCACGGAATCGTGAGCCCGAGCCCGAGCGCGGAGACGCCCTCGACCGGCGGCGGGCGGGCGACGACCTCGGCGCCCTCGGCGAAGAAGCCGTCGCGCAGCAGCGGCATGCGGAGCCCGGCCTCGGCGTCGAGCGCGAGCGGGCCCCAGAGCGGCAGCCGAGCGCGCACCGGCAGGGCGAACGCGAGCCACCCGCGCGTCGCCCCGCGCGCCGGGGCGACGCCTCGGCGGCGCGCCGCGACGAGGCCGCCCTCGACGCGCGCGCAGGGGGAGAGGCGCACGGGGCCGAGCCCCGCGCCGATCGGACACGCGTCGGCGGCGAGGGCGGCGAGCAGAAACGACGCCGCGCCGCCCGTCGACGGGGTGTCGGAGGACGCCTCGAGGGCCGCGCCGAAGCGCAGCGGGCCGACGCCGCCATCGGTCGCGGCGAACGGGGGCTCCGCGAAGACGCGCGCGCCGAAGGACGGCGGGCCGATCATCGCGCCGAAGAGGAGCTGCGCGCCGAGCGTCAGGCGCGCCGCGACGTCCGCCGCTGGCGCGGGCGGCCGCGCCCACGCGCTGTCGGCCCGCGGGGCGCTTTCCCGCGGGGTACCTGCCGGCGGGGCGCTGGCCGGCGGCGTCGGCGCGGCGGCGGCGCTCGCGGACGCGGAAGGCATCGGCGCCGCGACCGCGGCGGGCGCCTCCCCGGCCTGGGCGTCGATGGCGAGCGCGGTCACCACCGCGAGCGCGGCGACGACATCGTCGCAGGTGTCGCCCGCGACATCGCGATCGGACACCGCCCCGCCCGCCGCGCGGACGCCGAGGCGCCCGATGAAGCGGCGCTCGCGCCGCTCGATGGTCACCACATACGCGCTCGCCGCGTCCCCCTCCCCGACCTGCCGGCGGAGGCGGGCGCCGACGCGCGCGCGAAAATCCGCCTCCGTCGGGCATCCAGCCTCCGCGCGATATTCGATGCGCAAGGGCGCAGCGGGCGGCTGAGCGCGCGCGACCGCGCCGCCGGCGAGCGCCGCCGAGACCAGGAAGAGCCGTGCCGCGGCGCAGCGTGACCTCACGTCGAAGCCACTATGGCACCGCAGGACCGGGATGACGACGATCGAACGGTTCGGGCGACGCGTCACGGATCGCTCGTCCACCGCGGGCCGCCGTCCGCTGGGATGGAGGATTCAAGGGCGCTCTGGCACGTGGTCTTCATCGAGTGACCGTCGGCCAATCGCCTGAAGAAGAAGACGTCATGTGCCCGTCGTCCGCGCGGAGCGGGCGGCGCTACGTGGCCTCGTTCATCGGCCGCATCACGATCTGCACGATGCGCGAGCGGTCGCGCGGCAGCGCGGCGAGCACCACGGCCTCGGCGACGTCCTCCGCGGTGGAGAAGCCCTGCATGCGCTCCGAGCCCGCGGTGCGCCCGTCGCCGAGGGCGAAGTGGGTCTCGACGCCGCCCGGGCAGACGGCGCTCACCTTGATGTTCTCCTGCCAGAACTCGCGGTCGAGCGCCTGCGTCAGGCCGACCTGCGCGAATTTGGACGCGCAGTAGATGGCCTCGTTGGGATAGCCCTGCAGGCCGGCGACGCTGGCGACGTTGATGATGTGGCCGCCGCCCTGACGGCGCATGTGGGGGATGACCTCGCGGCAGAACAGCCACGTCCCCTTCATGTTGGTCGCCATGATGCGGTCGTAGTCCTCCTCGGACCACTCGAGGAAGGGCCGGTAGCCGCCGATGCCCGCGTTGTTGACGAGGATGTCGATCCGCCCGAGCTCGCGGATCGCCCGCTCCACGCACGCGGCCACGGAGGCGGCGCGGGTGACGTCGGCCTCGATCATGAGCCCGCGCCCGCCCGCGGCGCCGAGCTCCCGCTCGAGCGCCGACAGGTCCGCCGCGGTGCGCGCCACGCCGACCACGACGGCCCCCTCGCGGCCCAGCGCCAGCGCGCTGGCCCTCCCGATTCCCCTGCTCGCCCCGGTGATGAGCGCGATCTTGTCCTTCAACCGCACGTGTCCCCCTGTCTGCCGCGCGCGGCGGCGAGCGAGGCTCCGCTCCCCCCGGGCGCCGGCGGCGGGCACCGTATCACGCGCGCGGGGCGCCGGGGCGGAGCCGGTAGGCGACCTCGGGCGGAGCGCCGCCGTCCAGCCCGCCCCGGGCGCGGTCGCCCTCGCTCCCCGGGTCGACCCACGCGATCGTCCGGAGCGCACGGACCCGCCGCGAGGCGCCGGCGAACAGCCCTCGGGCCGCGTCGTCCAGGGGAGGTCGGCGGAGCTGCGGCGGCGCCGCGTCGACCGTCAGGCTCAGGAGAGACGCGAATGTAAATGCATCACATTTGCAATTGACTTTCAGTTGGGCCGATCGCATAGCGTGCGCCGCCGGCGGCGATCGCCCCCGGCGGACCTGCCATGCTTACGGCGAACAAGCTTTCGAAGTCCTACGGGGGCGTCCCCGCGCTCGACGCGCTCGATCTCGAGGTCCCGGCCGGAGAGGTGTTTTGCCTCCTCGGCCCCAACGGGGCGGGCAAGACCACCACGCTGAGCCTCTTCCTCGGCTTCATCAGGCCTTCCTCCGGCGCCGCCCACGTGGGCTCCACCCACGTGGAGCCCGACCCCATCGCGGCGCGGCGGCAGATCGCCTACGTCCCGGAGCAGGTGCGGCTCTATCCGCACCTCACCGGCTGCGAGAACCTCGCGTATTTCCTCGGCCTGTCGCGGGCGCGCGTGCCCTCTTCCGCGGAGCTCTCGAGGCTGCTCACCGCGGCCGGCCTGCCCGAGGGCGCCGTGCACCGCCCGGCGAGCGGCTACTCGAAGGGCATGCGGCAGAAGGTCGTCCTCGCCCTCTCGCAGGCGAAGGGCGCCGGCGCCCTGCTCCTCGACGAGCCGACCTCCGGGCTGGACCCCGGCGCCGTCCGCGAGCTCTGCGCCGCGATCCGGCGCGAGAGCGACCGCGGCGCCGCCGTGCTGATGGTGACCCACGACCTCGGCGCCGTCGCGAGCATCGCGCACCGGATCGGCGTCATGAAGGCCGGCCGGCTCGTCGAGGTCACGGGCGCCGCCGGCATGTCCGAGGCCGACGTCCTCGCGCTGTACCGCCGGCACTTCGACCTTCCCGGCGACGCCGCTCCCCCGCTCCTCCCGCGCAGCGGCGCGGCCGCCGCTCCCGCGCCCGAGGCCCTGTCATGACCCCGCGCGCGCGCACCTCCGGCCTCGCCGCCGCGCTCGCCGCGCTGCTCTCGACCCCCGCCGCCGCGGCGGCGCCCCCCGAAGGCGCGGCGCCGCCGGGACGCGCCCTCGAGACCGCGGCGCCCGAGGCGCCCGCCGACCTCGGCGAGGAGGTCGTCGTCGTCGGCCACCGGATCGGCCCGCTCGACAGCGCCGACGTCGTGGCCTCGGTCGACATCCTCGGCGGCGAGCAGATCCAGGAGCAGAGCGCGGCCGAGCCGCTCGAGCTGCTCCGGCGCGTGCCGGCGGTTACCATCGAGTCCTTCAACCAGGGCATCATCAACGCCGACATCGGGCTCCGCGGCTTCAACACGCAGGGCGACGTCGCCCACACGAAGCTCCTCATCGACGGCATCCCCAGCAACCACCACGTCGGCCTCCCCGACATGAAGGCCGTCTTCCCGCTCGAGATCGAGCGGATGGAGGTCGTCAAGGGCACGAACGACCCGCGCTACGGGCTGAACAACGTCGCTGGCAACATCAACGTCATCACCCGCAAGACGGGGAACGAGCGCATCGCCCGGCTCCTCGCCGGGAGCTTCTGGACCGTCGAGCCCCAGGTGCTCGTCGCGACCGAGCGCGACGCGCTCAGCCAGACCTACTTCGCCGGCTACCGCGGCTCGGACAGCTACCGCGATCACGCGAGGACCGACCGGGTCGCCGGCTCGGCCAAGTGGTTTTACGAGCCGTCCAGGGAGCTCCGGGTCGGGCTCCTCTTGCGCGGCATGCTCCTCGACGCCGACGCCCCCGGCTACCTGTCCGGCGACGACGCGCGCGCGCGCCCCACGACGTCGCCCGCCCACGCGGCGACCGACGGCGGCCGGCAGGCGACCCTCCACGCGAGCGTCCACCTGGATCGCGAGCTCGCCGACGGGCTCTCGTGGCAGCTGAAGGGCTATGGGCAGGCGTTCCTGCGGGACCGGTGGGTGAAGTTCGATCCCGACCTCGACCAGCAGCTCCGGGTCGAGGACGACCGGCAGTACGGCGCGATCTCGGTGCTCACGTACCGCGCGCGCGACCCCCGGGCGCTCGGCCTCACCGTCGAGTGGGGGGTCGACTACCAGCTCCAGGACAGCCGGTACCAGCGCATCCCCACGGTCGAGCGGAAACGGCAAGGCCCCGCGTTCCGCGACGAGGACTTCGCCCTCCACGCCGTCGGCTCCTACGTGCAGGCGAGCGCGAGCCCGATCAAGCCGATCAAGCTCGTCGCCGCGCTGCGGGCCGATCGCCTGGCCGGCGCCGGCAGCTTCCTCGAGCAGCCCGAGGGCGAGGCCGCCCGCAGGGTCGGTTACGACCTCAACGACTACGGCTTCATCTGGCAGCCGAAGGCGAGCGTCATGGTCACGCCCGTCAAAGGGCAGAGCGTGTACGCGAATTACGGGCGCACGTTCCAGATCGGCACGGGCAAGGGCGCCTATGCCGTTCAGGGCACGCCGCTCGATCCGTCGATCAACGACGGCTGGGAGGTCGGCCATCGATCGAGCGTCTTCCCGTGGGTCACGAGCCACCTCGCCTATTGGGAGCAGCGCGCGAGCGGCGAGGTGCGGGACAAGGGCGACGGCTCCGGCGACGTCGAGAACGTCGGCGAGACGCTGCGGCGCGGCTTCGACGTCGAGCTCACGCTGCGGCCGTTCGATTTCCTCTCGGTGTGGGGCGCGTTCAGCCGCACCCTCTCCGAGCAGGTCGAGCCCGGGCCGGCGCTCGCCGCGAACGAGGGCAAGGAGCTCAACCACGTCCCGAGCTTCAGCGCCAAGGGGGGAATCGACCTCCACCCCGTGCAGGATCTGCTCGTCTCGCTCTTCTGCTACGCGCAGGGCGATTACTACCTGAACAAGGAGAACTTCACCGAGGAGCACGGCGCGCGGAAGGTCGGCGACTACGTCGTCGTCAACGCGAGCGCGGCCTACGACGTCACCGAGGCCCTCTCGGTCGGCGCCGAGGTGAACAACCTGCTCGACCGGTCGTACGACACGTCCATCTGGTACAAGGACTTCGGCGCCGTAGGGTCCCAGCACAACCCGGGCAACGGTCGCTCGGCGTACGTGACTGGCACCTTGAGCTTCTGACGCTGCCGCGGTCCGACGAGACCCTCAGGGAGTCAGCGCATGAGAGCCCTCTTCACAGCGGCGCGGCACGAGGCGATCCGCGCTCTCCGCAACCGCACCTTCCGCATCGCCGCCGCGCTCGTCGCGGCGCTCCTCGTCGCGGCGTTCCTGCTCGAGGCCGCGCGCCACACCGCCGAGGCCCGCCAGCGCGCCGCCCTCCAGGAGCTCGTCCACCGCCAGTGGGTCGAGCAGCCCGACCGCCACCCGCACCGCGCCGCCCATTATGGGTCCTTCGCCTTCCGCCCCCCGAGCCCGCTCGGCTTCTTCGATCCCGGGCTCGAGTCCTTCGCCGGCACATCCATCTTCCTCGAGCCGCACCAGCGCAACGCCCTGAGCTTCAGCGAGGCCGCGCAGTCGAGCGAGCTCGCGCGCTTCGGGACCCCGAGCGCCGCCTTCGTCCTCCAGGCGCTGCTCCCGCTGCTCCTCTTCTGCATGACCTTCGCCAGCGTCGCCGGCGAGCGTGAGGCGGGCACCTGGGCCCTCGCGCTCTCGCAGGGCGTCACCGCGCGCGTCCTCATCACCGGCAAGGCCCTCGGGGCGCTGCTCGCCGTCGCGCTGTGGCTCGCGCCGCTCCTCGCGCTCGCGTTCGCGGGCGCGCTTCTCACAGGCGTCCTCGACGCCTCCGGGGACACGCTCCTGCGCGCCGCCCTCCTCGCGGGCGGCTACGCCGTCTACCTGGTCGCCTGCGCGGCGCTCGGCGTGCTCGTCTCGTCGTTCCACCGCCGCGCGCAGGCCGCCCTCCTCACGCTGCTCGGCCTCTGGGTCGCGCTCTGGATCGTCGTGCCGCGGCTCGCCACCCAGGCCGCGAGCCGCCTCCACCCGACGCCCTCGCGGGCCCAGGTCGAGCTCGACCTCGCGCGCGCCATCCGCGACGTCGGCGACAGCCACGATCCCAATAACCCCCATTTCCAGGAGCTGCAGCGCCGCACCCTGGCCGAGCACGGCGCCGCGCGGGTCGAGGACCTCCCGGTGAACTACGGAGGCATCGTCATGCGCGAGGGGGAGCGGATCACCACCGAGCTGTTCAATCATTATTATACGCGCCTGTTCGACGCGCACCGCGCCCAGGACGGGCTCGCGCTCCGGGCGGGCCTGTTCACGCCGCTCCTCGCCATCCGGTCGTTCTCGATGGGGCTCGCGGGCACCGACGCCCACCACCTCGTCGACTTCGAGCAGCAGGCCGAGGCGCACCGCTACGCCTTCATCCAGCACTTGAACCACCTGCACACCACCAAGATCCGCTGGCACAACGACAAGGCGCAGCGGGTCGATCGGGCCGAGTGGGGCGAGTTCTCCCCCTTCCAGCACAGGCGGCCTCCCGCCGTCTGGGCGCTGTCGCGCGTCGCCCCGGCGGGGCTCGCCGTGCTCGCCTGGGCGGCGGCGCTCTCGCTCGGCGTCGCGCTCTTCACCCGCCGCAACGGAGAGGCGACATGAGCCCCTTCCTCACGTGGGCCCGCCTCGAGCTCCGCCAGCTGCTCCGCGCGCGGGTGCTCCTCGTCACCGCCGCGCTCCTGCTCGCGGCCGGCGCCGCCGCCATCGTGGACGGCGCGGCCCGCGTCGCCGCGGAGCGCGAGGTCATCGCGGCGCTCGAGCCCGCGCTCCGGGAGGAGGAGCGCTATCTCCGCGAGACCCACGCGCCGGACGACGATCTCGGCCTCGTCCTCTATTACCTCGCGATGCCGATCGCGCACGCGCCGAACGAATGGACGGCGCTGTCGACCGGGCTGCGCGACGTGCACCCCTACAGCCGGCACCTGCGCTTCATCGGCCTCGTGCCCCAGCTCTACCAGACGGACATCGCCAACCCGCTCAAGCAGCTCGCCGGCAGCTTCGATTGCGGGTTCGTCCTCATCTTCCTCGTCCCGCTGTTCATCATCGGCGTGAGCTACGACGTCCGCTCGCGCGACGACGACCTCGGCACCGAGGCGCTCGTCTGCTCCCAGCCGACGCGCCTGTCGCGCCTGCTCGCCGTCCGGCTCGCGCTGCGCGCCGCGCTCGTCTCGGCCGTCGTCCTCGCGCTGCTCGCCTTCGCCGCCGCCTGGCTCGGCCTCCCGATCGACGCGCGCGCCGGCGCCTTCGCGCTCGCCTCGCTCGCGTACGTCGCGCTCTGGTTCGTCCTCGTGTTCCTCGTGGCCGCGCTGCGCCGCTCGTCCGCGTGGAACGCGATCGCGCTCGTGGGCGCCTGGATGGCCTTTTGCGTCCTCCTGCCCGCGCTCGTCAACCTCGCGATCCTCACGGCCTCTCCCGCCCGCGGCGGCGTCGAGCTCACGCTCGCGCAGCGCCAGGAGATGAACGCCGGATGGGACCGGCCGAAGCGCGCCACGCTCGATCCGTTCTTCGCGCGGCGCCCCGAGTGGGCCTCTACCCCCGTGCCCGAGGACCGGTTCTCCTGGCCCTGGTACTACGCCATGCACGAGATGGGCGACGCGCACGTCGCCCGGGAGGTCAAGGCGTACCACGCGGCGCTCGCGCGCCGGGAGCGCTGGACCGAGCGGGCCGCCCTGGCCCTGCCGCCCCTCGCGCTGCAGCTCCTGCTCGACCGGATGGCGGGCACGGACATGGCCACGGAGCTCGCCTTCCGGGACAGCATCGCCGCCTACCACGAGCAGCTGAAGCACTATTTTTATCCGCTCATCTTCAACGACAAGGGCCTCGCGGCGTTCGACGTCGACGCCGTCCCGCGCCACCGCTTCGCGGGCGCCGGGCAGCCGGTGCACCTCTCCGCGCTCGCGGGGCTCCTCGGCATGCTCGCGCTGCTCGGCGTCCTGCTCCCGCGGGCCGTCCGCCGCATCGACGCGACCCCGGCGCGGGAAGAGGCGGCCGCCGCGAGGAGGGGTCCGGTCCCGCCGGCCGCCGGCGAGGAGCCCCCGAGTCGCCGCTACGGGCTGCTGACGCGCGACACGGACGCGCGGGAGACGTGAGCCATGGATGATCGAACGCCGCGAATCGAGGACATCGACGGTCTGCTCTTCACCCCTGGCGAGCTCGCCGCGCTCGGCGAGCCGCAGAGGGCCCTCTATCTCTCGCTGCCGCCCACGCTCTCCGCCGAGGAGATCGAGCGGGTCAACCGGGGCACCAAGGTCGCGGGGGGCGACTACGCCTACCGCGGGCTCGATTTCGCGGTCCCGCCCGGCGTCCTCGTGCCGGGCGGGACGAGCGAGGTGATCTTCGACGCCCTCCACGACGGGCTCGTCGAGACGCGGGGCGCCTCGGTCATCGTGATGGGGTGCGGCGCGGGCGTCGAGCCCGTCCTCGCGCGACGGCGCGGCGCCCGGGAGATCCATGCCATGGACATCCACGAAGCGAGCGTCGCGTCGAGCCTCGCGAGCTTCGAGCGGCACACGGGGCCGCGCGACCCCGACCGGCATCGCTTCCTCGTCTCGGATCTCTTCTCCGCGCTGCCGCGCGGCGAGCGCGCCGACGTGATCGTCTTCAACCCGCCCGCCAACCCGCTCCGCTCGGACGATCCCGATCTCACGCGCGTGAACTCCTCGGGCTCGGCCATCATGGTCCGCTTCTTCGACGAGATCGCCTCGCGGGAGCTGCTCGCGCCGGGCGGCAGGGTCGTCACGGTGCTGTCCAACGCGAGCGACCTCCGGGGCATCGTGGCGCACGCCCTGCGGCGGGGCTTCAGGCTCGAGATCTTGAGACGGAAGACCTGGTCCGCTCCCTACGACAGGATCCTGACACACCTCCTCTCCTTCACGCTGGACGAGCGCTGACGAGGATTCGACCGATGGCCCAGCACCGAACCGAGCCCGGCCAGCCGCCCTTGAGCTTCGGGTCGTACTGGAGGCTCGCGCTTCCCCTGACCCTCGCGGGGCTGTCGGGGCCGATCATGAACGCCACCGACACCGCCGTGATGGGGCATTTCGGCGACGCGGCGACGATGGGGGGAGTCGCCGTGGGCAGCCAGATCTTCAACACGCTCTACTGGCTCCTCGGCTTCTTCCGGACCAGCACGAGCGGCTTCGCCGCCCAGGCGCGCGGCGCCGAGGATCGCCGCGAGGCGGCCTTGCAGCTGCTTCGCCCGCTGGTCTTCGCCGGGCTGGTCGGCTGCGTCTTTCTGCTGCTGAAGTCCCCGCTGGAGGCCGCCGGGCTCGATCTGATGGGGGCCCACGGAGCGGTCGAGTCCCACGCGGCGACCTACTACGAGGCGCGCATCTGGGGGGCGCCTGCGGTGCTGATGGGCTACGTGGTCGCCGGCTGGCTCATCGGCATGGCCGAGGTGCGGTGGGCCATGCTCCTCGTTGTCGGGATGGACCTCCTCAACCTCATCCTGACCGTCACCTTCGTGAAGGTGCTCGGCCTCGGGGTGAGCGGCGTCGCCTGGGCCACCGTGCTGGCCGAGGTGAGCAAGGTCCTCGTCGGCTTCCTGGTGATCTGGCAGAGAGGCCACCTGCGCGGCGTCCATCTCCGGTGGCAGGACTTCGCCGATCTCCACGCCATCTCCCGGATGTGGCGGGTGAACGGCGACGTGCTGGTGCGCACCACCTGCCTGCTCGGCGTCTTCGGCTGGATCACCCGCCAGAGCGCGCTCCTCGGCCCCGAGGTCCTCGCCGTCAACGCGATCCTCATGCACCTGCAGATCGTCATCTCCAGCGCGCTGGGCGGTCTCGGCAACACCGCGGGGATGCTCGCCGGCCAGGCGATCGGGGCTCAGTCCCGGCGGCGCTTCCACGACACGCTGCGGCTCTCGTTCTGGACGGCCGCGATGTCCGCGCTGGTCATCAGCCTCGGGTGCATCGCCGCGCAGCCGGCCATCCTCGGGCTGTTCACCCCGGTGGAGTCCATCCTGCAGACGACGGGCCGCTACTACGTCTGGATGGTCCTGTTCCCGCTCGCGATCTTCTGGAGCATGATCCTCGAGTGCGTCTTCACGGGCGCGACCCGGGCTGGCCCGGTCCGCAACTCGCTGCTCGCCGCCACCGCGGTCTTCTTCGCCGCGTGGCTCGCCTTCTCGACCCGCTGGGGCAACCACGGGCTCTGGATGGCCTTCCTCCTGTTCAGCCTGACCCGCTCTCTCTACCTCCACCTGGCGCTCCCGAGGCTCGTGCCGCAAGCGTTCCCGGCGTGCTCGCGAGAGCCCGTCACCGCCTGACGCCCGCCCCCCGCGGGCCGCCGTCCCTCCTCCGAAGGAGAGTGCTCGATGTGTTCCATCGCCGGCATCTTCAACAAGAAACGGCCCATCGCGGCCGCGCAGCACGACGAGATGGCCTCGCTCCTCGAGGCGATGCACCACCGCGGGCCGGACGCGCGAGGCGCCCTGCAGTGCGCGAGCTGGGCGCTCCTCGGCAGCAACCGGCTGCGCGTCACCGACGCCGGAAACCCGGGCGCGGACATGCCGCTCACCTCGATCGATGGGCGCCTCGCCATCGTCTATAACGGCGAGATCTACAACCACCGCGACCTGCGAGAGCGGCTGTCGGGCTTCCCGTTCAGGACCGCCTCGGACACCGAGGTCATCCTCGCGGCGTACGAGGCCTGGGGGCTCGCCTGCCTGGAGCAGCTCGAGGGCATGTTCGCCTTCGCCCTGTTCGACCGCGCGACGCAGACGGGCCTCATCGCCTGCGACCCCACCGGGCAGAAGACCGTCTATCTGTGGGAAGACGACGACGCCCTGGTCTTCGCCTCGGAGATCGATCCGCTCATCAAGGATCCTTACCGGAGGAAGGACTGGGATCTCGACGGCCTCGCGGAGTTCACCGCCCACCGCTTCATCCTCGGCAGCGGGACGCACATCCGGCAGATCCGCAAGCTCGAGTCCGGCACCTGGCTGGCCAGGACGCCGGAGCGGCAGGAGACGGGGCGCTTCTACAGGATCCCGCGCGGCGACCTCTCGAGGACGGACGTCCCCGCGATCAAGCAGGAGATCGAACAGGCCGTGGTCGACGGCTGCCGCAGGACGTTCGACCTGGAGGTCCCCTACGGGCTCCTGCTGAGCGGCGGGATCGACTCCACGGCCGTGCTCGCGGCGGCGCGCCGGGCGGGGCTCGAGATGAGGACCTTCTCGATCGGCTTCCGGCCGACGGGTCGGCTGACGGGTCGGCTCCTCCCGCGGAGCGCCAGCGTCTTCGACGAGTTCGCCTACTCGAGAGCGCTGGCCCGCGAGCTCTCCTCGAAGCACACCGAGATCACGCTGTCGGACACCGACTACTGCGCTTACCTCGACCGGTGGATCGCCATCGCCGGCGAGCCGCTGGGCTCCCAGGAGGCGCCGTGCCTCATCCGGCTCTTCGAGGAGGCCGGGCGAGAGGCGCGCGTCATCTTCTCCGGGAGCGGGCCTGACGAGATCTTCGACGGTTACTCCTACGGCCGGGCGATGGCGGACGTGCCGCTCTCCGATCTCGCCGAGCGCTACGACGCGACCTTCCGCTGGTGCGGGGCGGCCGACCTCGGGCAGCTCATGCCCCACCACGACGCCGCGCGGCTGACGACCGCCAAATACCGCGAGATCCTCTCGCTTTACCGCGATTGGCCGCTCGACGGCCTGCAGGCCGTGCAGCTCCTTCACTTCCACGGCCGGCTCGTCGTCTACGAGTTCCGGCAGATGGATCTCATCAGCATGCGCCACAGCGTCGAGGCCCGCTCGCCCCTCGCGAGCGCCGGGCTCGTCCGCAGCGCCTTCGCCTTCCAGAGCAAGCTGAAGCAGCTCGACGGCCACGAGAAGGGGATCTACAAGCAGGCCCTCGCGGCTCTCGTTCCCCCGGTCATCGCCTCGCGAAAGAAGCAAGGCTTCCCCATCCCCGCGGAGATGTGGTTCTCGAGGCCGTTCCTGGAGAGGGCAGCCATCCTCTTCGAGCCGGGCTGCGTGCTGAGCGGCGCCGGCCTCATCGATCAGCGGACCCTGCGGCGGCTCTGGGAGGACCCGGAACCCGCCACGCGCAACCTGTTCTCCCGCCTGTACACGGCCGAGGGCATCCTCCGGCGCCAGGCGCCGCACCTCGCGCCGTCGCGGGCCGCCTGATCCGCGGCGCATCGCGGCCGGAAAATCACAGATCGGACGCACCGCCGCGCCGTCAACTGCAACTCGATTTCCGTCTCATCTCGCTCGCCTGCGCCGCCGGCGATCGCCATTCACTTTATCGCAATTCATTTGCAATTGACTTTTTATTGCTTGCGACACATAAGGGACCTGCCGGCGGCGACGGGTTGACCGGCAGGTCGGTCCTGCTCGCGGCGCAGCGATCGCCGGCGTCGCGCGGCGGCCCGGGCCCGGTCTCACGGCGCGCCCGGCGAGCTCGCGCCTGATCACCCGCCACGCCTCTCCGCCCCCCGGCTGCGCGCCTCCTGTCGCCGGTCGAGCGCGGAGCCGGGCCTGGCGGGGACACGTTGCTTGAGAAGGGAGCCCTTATGGATGTGATGGATGAGCCGATCGCGAGCCCTCTCCCGGATACAGCGCCAGCGAGAACGGAGCGGGCGCGCCTCCTCTCGGACGGATACACCGTGTTCCCCGGCGTGCTCGGCCGCGACGAGGTCCTCCGCTACCGCGCGCTCGCGAGGCGGATCCTCGCGCCGCAGCAGGCGAGGGAGTACCAGGAGAAGCACGTCGCCATCGGCAGCCTCTTCGATCTCCTGCGAGAGGCGGGGTTCGTCGATCTCATCGGGCACCCGCGGGCGCGCGCCGCGCTCCGCCGCCTCGGGTTCGACGAGCCGTACTACGAGCACGGCATCGTCTTCAACAAGCTGCCGAGGACACCGCGGACCTTCTGGCACCAGGACTGCACCACCTGGAATCACCAGCTCGCGTACGAGCCGGAGCCGCACGAGCTGATCTTCATTTATTACCTCGTCGACACGACGCGCCACAACGGCTGTCTCCGCGTCATCCCGGGCAGCCACAGGAGGCGCCACCCCCTCCACGAGTCCCTGCGCGACGCCAGCATCCCGGATCTGGAGCGCATGCGGGATCCGAGCTCTCCCGCCTTCCACAGCTATCCCGACGAGGTCTCGCTCCCGGTCAACGCCGGCGATCTGGTCGTCATCGACGTGCGCCTCCTTCACGCCACGCACGCGAACGACAGCGATGAGGACCGCACCGCGCTGAGCCTCTGGTACATCCCGGCCTGCCGCGACCTCCCCGAGTGCGTCCGCGCCCGCTTCACCCTCCGGACGGGGCTCGACGAGCGGATGCCCTACGTACCGGCGCACTGGCCCGACGACGCCGCCGCGCGGCTCCGCGCGCTCTTGCCGGCGGCGTACGAGGGGAGCACCGCGGCGCTCCCCTGGGACAACGCCCCTGACGAGCGGCTCCGCTGAACCGAGGGCGTCATGGGCACGATCACCACACCTTCGCTTTCGACACGCATCCACCGCATCTATCAGGAGCTCGCGACCATGGGCTCCCTCGAGCCGAGCCAGCGGGTGAACCACCTGTTCAGCGAGCTCGTGAGCATCTCCATGTCCCGGTCGCGCGGCGAGGTCGACGAGGTGCTCGGCGATCCGGTCGTGAGCGCGATCCGCGAGGGCCTGTGGCGCGTCTGCTCGCGCGGCGAGTTCGAGCTGGAGCGCCACTGGGCGCGCCGCATCGCCGCCGCGGACGACCCGGCGGCCGAGCTCCGGAGCTTCCCCTACGCCCTCAATTACGAGAAGCTGACCCGGCTCGAGCTCTCCAGCCTGCGGGGCGTGCGCGACGAGCTGCCGCGGCGCGTGCTGTTCATCGGCTCCGGCCCGCTCCCCTTCACCTCGATCCTGCTCGCGGAGCGCTATGGCCTCCCGGTCAGCAACATCGACGTCGACGAGGAGGCGTACGCCGCCGCCCGCGCGCTCGCGCGGCGGCTCGGGCTGTCGGAGCGGCTCAGGTTCGTCTGCGCCGACGCCCTGTCCTGCTCCGATCTCTCGGAGTTCGACTGCGTGTTCCTGGCCGCGCTCGTCGGCATGAACCGGCGCGAGAAGAGCCGCCTGCTCCACCACCTGCACGGGGCCATGCGCCCGGGCGCGCTGCTCCTCGTCCGCAGCTCGCAGCGCCTGCGCACGCTCCTTTACCCCGAGGTCGACATCCACGGGATGGCGCCGTTCGAGCCGCTCCTGGAGATCCACCCGCACGACGAGGTGATCAACTCGGTGATCGTCGCCGAGCGGCCGGGGCAAGACCGGAGCGCCGGCTGAGGCGGCCGCATGCTAAGGTCCCTGCCCGTCGAAACCCGGCCGAGGAGACCGCCATGACCACGCCCCTGCTCCCCTCGAAGCTGCCGTCGACCGGCGTCAGCATCTTCACGGAGATGACGCGCCTCGCGAACGAGCACGGCGCCATCAACCTGTCGCAGGGCTTCCCGGATTTCGACTGCGCGCCGGAGCTCGTCGAGGCCGTGGCGCGCCACATGCGCGCCGGCCACAACCAGTATGCCCCCATGCAGGGCGTGCTGGCCCTGCGCGAGGCGCTGGCGATGAAGATCGAGCGGCTCTACGGCCGCCGCTACGACCCGGCGACCGAGATCACGGTCACCTCGGGCGCGACCGAGGGCATCTTCAGCACGATCACCGCGTTCGTCCGGCCCGGGGACGAGGTCATCCTGTTCCAGCCCTGTTACGACTCGTACGCGCCCGCCGTGCAGCTGAACGGCGGAACCCCCGTGTTCGTCACGCTCCGTTTTCCGGAGTACCGCGTCGACTGGGACGAGGTGCGGCGCGCGCTCACGCCGCGCACGCGGCTCTTGCTCATCAACTCGCCGCACAACCCGACCGGGACGGCGCTGTCGGCCGACGACATGCGCGAGCTCGCGAAGGTGGTGGACGGGCGGGACGTCCTCGTCGTCGGCGACGAGGTCTACGAGCACATCCTCTTCGACGGGCGCCGGCACGAGAGCCTCGCGCGGTATCCGGAGCTCTCGGATCGCTCCGTCGTCATCAGCTCCTTCGGCAAGACGTACCACACGACCGGCTGGAAGGTGGGCTATTGCGCGGCGCCGCGGCCGCTCTCGGCCGAGATCCAGCGGGTGCACCAGTTCGTGACCTTCGCGGTGAACGCCGCCATCCAGCACGCGTATGCCGAGGTCGTGACGCGCGACCCGCTCGCCGCCGATCTCGCGGCCTTCTACCAGGCGAAGCGGGATCGGTTCCTGAGGCTCATCGAGGGCTCGCGGTTCCGCCCGCTGCCGTGCGAGGGCACGTATTTCCAGGTGCTCGATTATTCGGCGATCACGGCCGAGCGAGACGCCGATTTCGCGCTGCGCCTCATCCGCGAGCACGGCGTCGCCTCGATTCCCATCTCCCCGTTCCTCTCCGGCGTGGGGCCAGGGCCCGTCCTGCGGTTCTGCTTCGCCAAGCGGGACGAGACGCTGGAGCGCGCGGCGGAGAGGCTGCGCCGGGTCTAAACGGCCCACCGCTGCGGCCCCGCGGCCTATCGGCGTCCGCTCCCGTCGAGCCCCAGGATCACCCACATCGGCCATCGCACCGCGCGTCCGGCGGCGGAAGCGGCGCTGCGAACGGAAAAATGAGCCTGCTTGCCAGCGAGGCCGGCCCCCCATAGCATGAACGGTTGCGGGCTCGCGGAGCCTCCGCGCTTCGAGAGGACGGGCGGATCATGCTTAGAATCAAACACGCACAGACAGGCGCGCTGGACGACCTCTCGCTGACCGGCGCCGAGGCGCGCCATTCGGCCCGATCGGAGCGGGAGCGGCTCGCCGGCCCGCGCGACGCCGCCCCGCCCGGCGAGGGCCGCCTCAAGCCCGCCCCCGCGCGGCGCTGCGTCACGGCGCGCGCCGTCCGCTCCGACATGCTGCTCGTGCTGCTCGCCGCGCTCGCCGCCGGCGGCGCCCTCGGGTGCGGCCACGCGTGCAACCACGGCTTCTCTCCATGCCCGGCGGTGTCCCCCGCGACCACGGTGTCGAGCTCGGCGGCCACGAAAGGCACCTGCCCGACCGAGTATCGCCCCCTGTGCCCGGGCCTCGAACCGCGCTGCGTGACCGACCGGAACGGCTGCCAGGTCTGCGATTGCGCCGAGACCGGGGCCGCCCCGCTCCACCCCCGCGACGTGCAGCCGCCCGAAGCTCGGTAATCCAGGCGCTCGAGGCGTCAGCCGACGAGCCGCCGCAGCCGCTCGAGCAGCTCCGGGAAGCCGATGCCCTTGGCGAGCACCGCGTCGGGCGCCGGCGCCCCGCCGAGGTCGTCGGCGCCGCACCCGCTGAGCAGCACCGCCTTCGCGGCAGGCAGGCGCGCCCGCAGCGCCGGCAGGAGGTCGGTGCCGAGGCCGTCGCCGAGGTTCTGATCGAGCAGCGCGAGATCGTACGCCGCGCCCTCCGCCGCGAGCATCCGTCCCGCCTCGGCGAACGAGCCGGCCAGGTCGACCTGGAAGCCCTCGTCCTCGAGCAGCGTCGCGAGCACCATCCGCGACGACGCGTCGTCGTCCACGAGCAGCACCGTCAAGCGCATGCGGCCCCCTCAGCCCTCAGCACGTCCCTGGATCGCTCCTGGCGCGCGCGATCGTGTGCATCAGCTCGCGCACGCCGAACGGCTTGTGCAGGCAGGCGTACCCGCCCCGGCTCGTGAACGCGTGGATCAGCTCCGGCGCCGCGTGGCCGGTCATCGCGATCACCGTGATCGGCCTGCTCATCCGCCGGAGCTGCTCGTACGTCTTCATCCCGTCCAGGGACGGCATGAGCAGGTCGAGCACGCACACGTCGACCGCCTCGTCGCGCGCGCGCTGGATCGCCGTCTGCCCGTCGTACACGGCCTCGGCGCGCAGCCCCGCCGCGTTGAGCCCCGCCACGATCGACTCCGCCACGGCGGGGAGGTCGTCCACCACGAGCACGCCGCGCGACCCGAGCGCCCGCGCGACGATCCGCATGAGGTGATCCATCGAGAACGGCTTGTAGATGACCGCGTACACCCCCTCGCCGATGCCCTCCTCGATGAGCTGCTCGATCGCGAACGCGGTCATCAGCACCACCGTGAGCTCCGGCTGGATCCGCCGGAGCTCCCGGAACGTCTCGACCCCGTTGAGGCCGGGCATCTTCACGTCGGTCAGCACGAGCGCGAAGCGCTGCTGCCGCACGAGCTCGAGGGCGTGCGCGCCGTCGCGCGCCTCGACGACCTCGTACCCTTCGAGCTCGAGGTTCGCGGCGACGGTGGCGCGCATCCCCTCTTCGTCGTCCACCACGAGCACCCGCCTGGTCGCTTCCATCGACGGCTGTCCCTTCCCCGCTCACGCGGGCTGCGCCGAGTGTACCTCCGGCGCCGCCGCGAGCGGCAGCCGGATGATGAACGTCGTCCCCGCGCCGGGCGCGCTCTCCACCCCGATCGCGCCGCCGTGCATCCGGACGATGCCGGCGGTGATGGCGAGGCCGAGGCCCGTCCCCTTCAGCTTCGTGCTGAAGAGCGGCTCGAAGATCTTCGCGAGGTGCTCTCTCTCGATCCCCGCCCCGTCGTCCTCCACCGTCAGGACCAGCGCGCCGTCGCACACCCGCGCAGACGCGACCACGCGGCCCTCGCGCCCGGCCGGGATCGCCTCGGCCGCGTTCTGGATCAGGTTGACGAGCACCTGACGGAACTGGTCCTTGTCGAGGCTCGGCACGGGCAGCGCGGTCGGCACCTGGTTCACGAGGCGCACGTGCGCGGGCGCCTCGACGACCGACATCGCGTCGTCGACGAGGGGCGCGAGCGGGCACGCGGAGCGGCAGAGCTTGCGCTCCCGCGCGAAGTCCAGGAGATCGCCGATGATCCGGGTGCACGAGAGCAGCTCCTTCTCCATGAGGACGAGGAACTGGGCGACGCGCGGGTCGGCGCCGAGCTCGGTGCCGGCGAGGCGCTTCTTGAGGTAGTACGCCGCGTTCCGGATGGCGCCGAGCGGGTTGCGGAGCTCGTGGCCGACGCTCGCCGCGAGCTGCCCGATGGCGGCGAGCCGCTCGACGCGCAGCCGCGACTCCTGGGCCTCGCGCAGGCGCTCGGCCATGTGGCGGAGCGCGGCGCCGATGCGCCCGAACTCGTGCTTCCCGAGGTCGGGCACGCGGTAGTCGAGGTCGCCGCCGGCGATGCGCCGCGAGCACTCGGCGAGCGCGCTGAACCCCCGCGCCATCGCGCGCAGGAGCCCGCCGAGGAGCGCGACGAGGAGCACGAGCGCCGCCGTCATCGAGGCGACGCTGGCGATCCGGATCCGCGCGCTCTCGCGGCCCGCCGCGGCGGCGTTCCGCGCGACGTCGCGCCGCGCGTCGAGGATGGCCGCGTCGATGTGAGGCAAGAACCCGCGCTCGTACTCGTCCTCGGGCCGCTCCGCGAACCGCCGGTGGGCGGCGAGCCGCTCCCCGCCGCTCGCCATGCGGGTCACCTCCCCCACGTCCCCGGCGATCGTCGCGAGGCTCGCGCGCATCTTTCGCAGCCGCTCGTCCTCTTCCTGCGCCTCGCCCGGCTCCTCGCGGAGGCGCGGATCCGCGACCCACGCCCGCTCGATCGCCTCCACCGCGGCGAGGTCCCGCGCGACGACCTCGGTCAGGTAGCGGAGCTCCTCGGTGTCGCCGCCGCCGAGGGAGATCTCCGCCGCCTCCCGCATGTAGCGCCCGGCGTGGTTGGCGAGCGTGATGTGGCGGGTGAGCTGCTCGTACGACAGCTCGGAGCGCCGCTGGAGCAGCGAGAGCCGGTCGGACGTCACGTAGAGCGCGCCCGAGGCGAGCAGGACGACCGCCGCGGCCACGGCGAAGATCAGCGCGAGGGTAGCGCGGATGCTCATCGCGGCGCCTCCGGCGCGCCCGCCGTCACGGCGGCGGCTCCGCGGGGCCGGCCGCGGGCGGCGGCCCGGGCGTGGCCGCGAGGGGCAGCTCGACGCAGGCCCGCGTGCCGCAGGGCGCGGCGTCGGCGATGGTGAGCGTGCCGTAGTAGCGGCGCGCCACGCGCCCGGCGATGTTGAGCCCGAGGCCGAGGCGGCCGGGCTTGGTGGTGTAGAACGGGCGCGCGATCGCCTCGCGCTCCGCCGCGGGCACGCCGGCCCCGGCGTCGCTGACCTCGATGCGGTAGCGCGCGCCGACCACGCGCCCGCGCAGCGTGACCACCCCGCCGCCGGGCATCGACTCCGCCGCGTTCTCCACGAGGCACCGCACCGCCACGGACAGCTCGGCCGGATCGAGCTCGACAACGCCGTCCACCGCGTCGAGATCCACGCGGACCCCCGGCTCGGCGATGCGCGCGCACGCCGCGGCCAGGCGGACGCACTCGAGGGCGCTCGCGCTCACCGGCTTGCGCCGGAGGTGCGGCCTCGCGTCGGTGACGCCGTCGACGAGCGCGCTCGCCGCGATCGCCTCCTCGTCGATGACGTGGAGGAACTGCTCGACCCGCGGATCGCCCTGGAAGGCCTGCTCCCGGGCGATCTTGCGCTTGAGGAAGAACGCCGCGTTGCGGATCGTCCCGAAGCAATTGCGCAGATCGTGGCGCATCGCCGCGACGATCTCCTCGGCCGTCGCGATCTGCTCCGCCGCGCCGAGCGGATCTCGGCTCATCATCGCGGGGCGCCACCTCCGCCGGCCCTCTCGGCGCCGTGCACGCCGCGGCGGGCCGTCACTTGAGGGTTCGGGCCGGCAGCACGGCGTCCACGAGCCGCGCCCCGCCGAGGGAGATCGACGTGCGGGAGGACGGGGGCGGGTACGAGCTCACCCTGGCGCGCTGCGAGGACTCCGGCGCGTCGCGGGTCTCCGGCGACCTGTGCGACGGCGCGCTCCGCAGCGAGGGGGGCGCGACGGTCTCGCGCGGCGTGGACGACGAGCCCGCGAGCGCGTCGACCGACCGCCTCGTGCTGGCGAGGCGCGCGAGCTCCAGGACGATCCGGGTGGTCCGGGCGGGGTCGAACGGCTTGAGGATGACGTAGTGGCGTCCGCCCTCGCTGGAGCGGATGAACTCCTCGGCGCCGGTGATCAGCAGGCAGCTCGTGTAGAGCGGCAGGGCGGCGACGCGCTTGAGGAGCTCTTCGCCGTTCATCCCCGGCATCTTGTAATCGGAGCAGACCACGTGGAACTGGCCTGTGTGCAGCAGCTCGAGCGCCCGGTGGGCGGACACGCAGGTCGTGACGTCGACGTCATCGGCGAGGATCGCCGCGATGCTGTCCAGCATCCTCTGCTCGTCGTCGACGACGAGCACGCGCAGCCGCTCCTGGGCATTCAGGCTCACGATACTCCTCTTGTGTGCTCGTACGGGGATGGAACGCCGGCCTGGCAAGCGATCACGGGAGCCCTCGCGTCATGTCCCGCATGCCGCTCGGATCGCTCGCCAGAGCGAGGTCTCACGGCGCAACCGCGCCGCGGCCTCGCGCCCTCGTGCCGATGCACTCCGTCTCGGAGCAGCGGCGTGGGCAGATTAGGAATCTACACCACCGACCCTACTCGGTAAAGGAATTCCTGAGCTCGTGCGCGATCGTCATCGCGCAGGTGCCTCGTCGCGAAAGGAGCGCCCGTTGCTCCAGGCTGGTCCTGGCCGCTCCGGGCTGCTCCTGGCAGCTCTTGCTCACTGCGTTGTTCACCGTTTTGAAACACTCGATTCACGCGAACGATAAGCGCGTCTGCAGCCAGCGCTCATGGATTGCACCTCTGCAAGGAGCGCGTGATTTCAACTCTGCTCCACGAGAGAGGCCTGCATTGCAGATCCGCAAGGAGCGCCTCGATGTCGCTCGTCGGTCCTCGGTCGCCTCCTGTCGTTCTCGGCCGCCGTCGAGCGCGGCTCCTCCGGGAAGGTGCGCCCGAAGGTCGATGTGCTCGCCCGGCTCGAGCGCGGTGGGAACCTCGTGCGCGGGCGTCACTTCTACGCTCACCTCGGCGTCGATCTTCCGCTCGCCGGGTCGGTCACCGACACCGGCGACATCGCGCTCAGCGCCCCGGGGCGAGGGGCGCTCCGGAGCGCGCCAGCCTGCCGCCGTCCCGGGCAGCGCTCCCGGCTGACGGCGGAGTGACCGCCGCGATCCGGTCTGGTAGGGTGTCGGCCGTCCATGCCTCCGGCCATCGACAAGCGCGCGTTGCTCGCGGCCCTCAAGGACCAGCTCGCCCGCGAGCTCGAGCGCTCGACCGAGCGGGCGCGCGACGCCGCGAGCGCGGCGACCCACGAGGAGAACCGCGCCGAGGGCGACAAGGACATGCGCGCCACCGAGGCGTCGTACGTGGCGCGGGGCCACAGCGAGCGCGTGCATCAGCTCGAGCAGGCGCTCGCGAAGCTCGGCGCCTGCGCGGTGCGCGACTTCGGCCCCGGCGCCCGCATCGAGAGCTCGGCGCTCGTCGAGCTGGAGAGCGGGAAGCGGCGCGCGCTCTATTTCCTGCTGCCGGCCGGCGGCGGCGAGCGCATGCAGTTCGAGGGGGTCGAGGTGCAGACCCTCGCGACGACGAGCCCGCTCGGCGCGTCCCTGCTGGGCCTGTCGGAGGGCGACGAGGCCGAGGTCTCCACGCCGCAAGGGACGCGCATCTACCTGATCGCCAGCGTGCGGTGAGGCCACGCCGCGCGGGCCCGCGTCGGCGGGCAGCCGGCTGGCTGCCGGGCCCGCCTCCAAAAAAAGCGGACCTCCGTAGGGAGCCCCTGCCCGGCGGCGTCCCAGGGACGAACGACCCGCTCGGCACGATGCGGGCGACCCAGGAGAAGAGTCCATGATGCAGTCTCGTTGGTGGAGGCTTGGTGGGATCTTGCCGCTCGTCGGCGCGCTCGTCGGTACGGCCGGTTGCACGGCGGAGACGGGCCAGAGCGACACGTCGCCGAGCGAGGAGGCCGCCGCGGCGGCGCTCGCCCAGGGGCCTTCGAGGGGCGGCCGCCCCGGCGAGGCCGCCGGTCATCGGAAGGGCTTCGGCGGGCACCGCGGCGGCCCGGAGCGCCTCCTGGGCGCCGCGCTCCACGAGCTCGACCTGTCGGACGCGCAGAAGGCGACGATCGAGGGCGCCCTCGAGGGCCTGCGCGAGGGCGCGCCGGCGCGCCCGAGGGACGGGGCCGGCTTCGCGGCGCTCGCCGAGGGCGTGCGCGCGGGCAAGCTCGATCGGGCGGCGATCGCGGCGAAGCTGCCCGACGCCGGCCGCGCGGACGAGGAGCGCCGCGCGCGCGTCGCCGGGGCGCTGAGCACGCTGCACGCCACGCTCACCAAGGAGCAGCGCCGGCAGCTGGTCGACGCGATCGCCGCGAAGATGGACGAGCACGGCGCGATGGGCGCGCGCGGCGAGCGGGGCGGCCGGCACCACCGCGGCCCGGACGGCGAGCGCGGCGGGATGGGCGGCCCGGGCATGAAGGGCGGCCCGGGCATGAAGGGCGGCCCGCTGGGCCACCTCCTCCGCGGGCTCGACCTGCGCGACGATCAGCGCGCGCAGATCGACCGGGCCCTCGAGGGCATGCGGCCGAGCGACGCCGACAGGAGCGCGCGGCCCGCGGATCACGAGGCGAGGCGCGCCGAGATGCGCGCGCGGCTCGAGGCGTTCGCCGCCGATCGCTTCGACGCGAGCGCGCTCCTTTCGGCCGCCGACGCGAAGGTGGGCCCGCGGGCGCACCTCGACCGCATGGTCGACGCGATGGCCGCGATCGTCCCGGTCCTCGACGAGGCGCAGCGCAACGCGCTCGCCGACCGCCTCGAGCAGGGGCCGGCCGCGGGCAGGCCCGAGCGCGGCCCGTTCCGCGGCGAGCGCGGCGGGGAACGCGGCGAGCGCGGCGAGCGCGGCGGGGAGCGCGACCTCGAGCGCCGCTGAGCGCCGGTCCCGATGGCGCGCGCGGAGCGATGGGCGCAGAATCGCGGGGGCACGTGATCGTCGACCTGAGGCTCGTCGCAGCGCGCGTCGCCGGGGGCGACGACGCGGCCTTCCGGCAGATCGTCGAGCACACGCGTGCGCCGATGTACCGCCTCGCGGCGCGCCTCGTCGGCGACCTCGCCGAGGCCGAGGACGCCTTGCAGGAGGCGTTCGTCGACGCCTACCGCGCCCTGCGCGAAGGGCGCTACGACGGGAGATCGAAGGTGGAGACCTGGCTGTACCGCATCGTGACGAACGCCTGCCTCGACGCCCTCCGGCGCCGCCGCGACACCCCGCGCGAGGCGCGCGAGGCGACCGAGCCGCGCTTCGACGGCCTCGTGTCCGCCGAGGCGCGCGTCGCGCTCCGCGAGCTCGACGCCCTGCTCGCCGCGCTGCCGCCGCAGGAGCGCGCCGCGCTCGTCCTCGTCGCCGTCGAGGGGCTGCCCGCGAAGGAGGCGGCGGCCGCGCTCGGTTGCTCCGAGGGCGCCGTCGAGCAACGTTTGGTGCGCGCCCGCGCGGCGCTCCGCGCGCGACGGACCGAGGAGGAGGCGCCGCATGCCTGACCGCGACGACGACCGGACCGAGCTCGATCGGGAGCTCGCGCGCCTCGCGGCCGCGACCGCTCGCCTCGACGCCGACGACCGCTTCACCGAGGCCGTGCTGCGCGCCGCCGCGGCGGCCGACGACCCGCTGGCCCGCATCGCGGCCGCGACCGCCGATCTCGCGCCGGACGCCGCCTTCACCGAGGCCGTCGTCCGCGCCGCGACGGCCGCGCCCCGGCCCGCGCGGCCCGCGATGGCCGACGGCATCGTCCGCTCCGGTCGCGCCGCCATCGTCGTCACCGCCTTCGCGGCGGCCGCGAGCGTCCTCTTCTTCCTGCAGACGCAGCGCGACGTCGACAGCGCGATCATGGCCTCCGTGGAGGCCATCGAGGCGATCGAATGACGCCGTCCTCCTCCACTCCCGCGCCCCCGCCCCCCGCGCCTCCGCCCGCCGCCCCTGCGCGCTGGAAGCCCCTGGCCGTGCTCGCCGCCGTCTTCCTCTTCGGCGGCGTCGCCGGCGCGGCGCTCGGCCGCAGCATGGCCCTGCGCGACCTCGAGGCCACGTTCCGGGGTCCTCCGGCCGAGGCGCGCGCCCAGTTCCGCCTCCGGGCGATGCGCCGCCACCTCGACCTCACGGACCGCCAGGTGCGCGAGCTCCGCGCCACCCTCGCCGACGCGGAGACCGAGCGGGACCGGCTCCTCTCCGAGTGCCGCCCCGGGCTCGACGCCCTCCGCGACCGCACCGACGCCCGCGTGAAGAGCGTGCTCACGCCCGACCAGCTCACGCGCTACGAGGAGTTCGAGGCGGAGCGGCGGCGGCGTCCCGGCCCGCCGCCGCACGGGCCGGGGCACCCCGGCCGCGGCCGCGGCCCGGGCGGCCGCGGCGATTGAGGGCTGCCGATCAGAGGAGATCCTCCTCCTGCAGGGCGCAGTTGACCCCGAACGCCGCGTCGGCGCCCTCGGCGGCGGCCATGATGGCGAGCAGCACGTCCTTCGACGCGTCCCCGGCGACGAAGACGCCTTCGCACGTCGTCTCCTCGTGCTTGGCCGCCGTCTCCACGCCGCGCTCCTCGGTGACCTTGCAGCGGAGCTTCCTGGCCAGCTCCGACCCCTGCTCCTGCTTCGTCTTCAGGAAGAGGGAGCGCCGCTCCACGGCGCTGCCGTCCTCGAGCACGACGCGCTCGAGCACCCCGTCCCTGCCCTCGAGCCGGGCGATCCGCTCCTCGCGCACGCCGATCCCGTGCCGCGCGAGCCGTGCCACGTCGGACCTGGACAGCGACGCTGGACCATCCGTGAACAGGATCACATCATCGCTCCACGTCTTCATGTTCAGGGCCAGCGCGACCCCCGTGCAGCCCTGTCCATAGACGCCTATCGGCTGTTCGCGCGCTTCCCAGCCATCGCAGTAGGGGCAGTGGTGCACGCTCGTTCCGTACATGGCGGGAAGGCCCGGGAGATCCGGCAGCCGGTCGACGAGCCCCGTGGCGAGCAGCAGCTTGCGGGAGCGCAGGCGCTCGCCGCCCTCCAGCGTCACCTCGAACCGCTTCGCGTCGCGGCGGACGTCGGCGACGGCCACGTCCCGGATCTCGACGCCGTAGGGCTCGAGCTGCTCGCGCCCCAGCCGCCTGAGCTCGGACGGCGCGATGCCGTCGCGCGACAGGAAGCCGTGCATCGCGACCGCTGCGTCGTTTCGGTACCGCCCCGAGTCGCACACGAGGACGCGCCTGCGGCACCGGCCCAGGATGAGCGCCGCGCTGAGGCCGGCCGGCCCTCCGCCGACGATGATCACGTCATATTCCTGGGTCTCTCCGGTGCTCGTCGACATGGCTCGGCGGCCGCCGAGCAACGAGCGCGCCGAGGCCCCGTCGCGCTCGCTCTCCCGCGAGCCGCACGGGGGGGAGCTGGGCGCGAGGCGCCCGGCGCGTCCTCGCGACCGATCCCTGCGCCCCATCGTTTCCCGTCCCGCCCTCCCGTCGGAATCTTGCCATCGCGCGCCGCTGCCGACCCGGTCAGGCGCGCACGCCGTCGCACAGCGCATGTCAGCGGCACACAAGCCGCTCGCCCTCGTTCTGTCAGGCCTTCATTCATTGTGAGGTTTCGATCATCAATCGCCCTTCGTTCGATTCGATACGAAGCGCGATGAGCGGCGGCGCTCGGCGCGACACACAGACTTGCGCTCGCCCTCCACGCTCCGGACAGAGCAGACTCGCGATCATCGATTCAACAATTTTACACAGACGCTCTCTTGAGCACTGGACACCGATGGTTATTCACCGGTAGAAAGAAATCGACCTTCGACGAGACCGCGAAGGGACGAACCCGGGGGGGGGAACGACTATGTACCGGATCAGCACCGCTGATTTCGCAGCGATGGCGCTCGTGTTTCTCGTGTCCTGCGTCACGGACCAGGGAGAGGAGGAGGGGCCTGTAGGAATTGCCCCTAATGCGCTTGAGTACCTCAATGCGATGAACCCCAACGCGCTCAACCCCAATGCGCTCAACCCCAACGCGCTCAACCCCAACGCGTTGAGCCTGAGCGCCCTCAGCCCCGGCGCCCTCAGCCCAGCGGCCCTGAGCGCGATCCGGGATCCGGGCGCAGCGGGCGACCTGTCGCGCCAGCTCCTCAGCTATGTGGTCGGTTGTGCGCTCACCCCCGCGCAGTCGTTCCGCTTCTCGTGGACCGACGGCGCGGGCACGGTCCGTCATGAGGTGTACTGGGGGCTCATCGGCCTCGTGCCGAGCTGGATCGACAAGCCGCTCGGCCAGACCGACCAGCAGTGGATCTCGGCGTGCCTCGCGTCGCGGACGAACTGGTACGGCCTCTCCGTGACGATCTCCTCGAGGGCCAGCCACCCGGCCATCGACAAGACCGACTCCCCCGAGCTCGCGAGCTACACGCGAATGGAAGGCGCGTTCTGGGGCAATCTCTTCGCCCCCACTCCGTACCTGAATGCTTGCTACAACGCGGCCAACCGTGACCACGCGCGGTCGCTGGCCCGAGAGTGCGCCGCGGGTCACCTCGACGCCAGCGGAGCCGCGCAGCCATGCGGGATGGTGAGCATCCGCGGGACGTGCGACAGCTACTGCCAGCAGCTCAACATGCGCGGAATGTACTACCCGAGCTGCGTCAACAACCTCACCGGCAGCCCGGACTCGACCACGCGGGTGATCACCGTCTTCCTGCCTTAGCGCGCCTCAAGGCCCCCCGTCGACAGAGCGGCTCGCGCCCTCGATCTCCGCCTACTTCCCCTGGCCCCCGGACCCGGGCGGCACCAGCGCCAGCACCCGGGCCGGCGCCCCGCTGCCGTGCGCGAGCGGCAGCGGCGCGACCACCACGACCGCCCCGGCCTCGGGGAGCTGCTCCAGGTTGGCGAGGTTCTCGATGTGGTAGCCGCCCGCGCCGAGGAAGGCCTTGTGCTGCTCGAACGTCTGGCTCGGCCCCGGATCGGTCGACAGCGTGTCGATACCCACGCACCGCACGCCGCGCTCGCGCAGATAGCGGCTCGCCTCCACGGAGACCCCGGGAAAGTGCATCACGCCCTTCGCGTCCTGGTTCAGGTACTTCACCGGATCGGACCAGCGCGCCCCCCACCCGGTCCGGATCAGCACGATGTGCTTCGCGCCGAGCGCCCCGTGCCGCGCCTCCCAGCCCCGGAGATCGTCCACGGTGACCTGATGGTCGGGGCTCGCCGCGACCTTCGCCGTCACGTCCACGACCGCCGCCGGCCCGACGAGCTGCTCCGGCGCGATCTGCTCGACGGTCGGCGCCCCGGCCTTGAAGTGCGCCGGCGCGTCCACGTGCGTGCCCGCGTGCTCGTCCATCGAGAACCGGCTGGAGTAATACGCATCCTTCTCGACGGTGCTGAGCGTCTCCGACGCATAGGGCTTGTTGCCGGGGAACAGCGGCATCTGCGGCGTGATCGGGTGCGTCAGGTCGACCACCCGCGCCGTGGCGACGTCGAGCGCCGCGGGCGCGGCCGGCGCCGCGGACGACGGCGCTTCCCCGCCCGCGTGCGCCGCGGGCGGCGGCGCCGCGGCGGGCGGCGACCCCGCGGCCGACGCGCACGCCGACAGGGCGAGCGCCGCGGGGCCCAGCGCGTACGCCGCCGCCCCCCTGGCACCCGCTTGAAGGAAGCCGACCACGCCCGTTCCGTGCGCCTTGTGCATGGCGCGCATGTCACCACGAGCCAGCCCTCGCCACAAGGCGCACCGGCGCGCCCTCGCCCGGCTCAGACCTCGTGCAGCTTCACCCGGCGTCGCAGGTGATTGAGCAGATCGATGCGGGTGACGAGCCCGACGAACTCGTCGCCGTCGGTCACGATGGGCACGAGCCCCGCGTCGAACATCGGGAGGAGATCCCGGATCGGCGTCCGCACGTCGACCGTCCGGAGCCGCGTCGTCATCGCCGTCTCCACAGGCTGCCGGAAGCGCGACACGTCGTCGACGGCCGCGAGGAGGAGGTCCGACTCGTCCACCAGGCCGACGATCTTGCCGTCCTCCAGGACCGGGAGCTGCGACACGTCGTAGAGCTTCATCCGCGCATAGGCGACCAGGAGCGCGTCCGTCCGCTGCACCGTGACCACGGCCCTGTCGGCGTGGCGGCGCGTGATCACGTCGCGCAGGTCGCCTGTGGGCTCACGGTCCGTGAAGCCCTGATCGGCCATCCAGAAATCGTTGTACATCTTCGACAGGTACTTGTTGCCGCTGTCGCACACGAGCGTGCAGACGCGCTTGGGCGACGACTGTTCGCGGCAGTAGCGCAGCGCGGCCGCGAGGAGCGTCCCCGACGACGAGCCGGCGAGGATGCCCGTTTTGGAGAGGAGCAGCCGGGCCGTCTCCAGGCTCTCTCGGTCGGAGATGGTGTACGCGTGCTTGACCCGGGAGAGGTCGAGGATCGGGGGGAGGAAGTCCTCGCCGATGCCCTCGACGAGCCAGGAGCCCGCCTTGCCGAGGTTGCCGGTCTTGACGTAGCCCGCGAGCACCGAGCCCTCCGGGTCGGCGAGCACCATCTCGCAGCGCGGCTGCGCCGCCGCGAAGTAGCGCGAGAGCCCGGTCATGGTGCCGCCGGAGCCGACGCCGCACACCATCGCGTCGATGCGGCGATCGAGCTGCGCGTCGATCTCCGGGCCGGTCCCGGTCTCGTGCGCGAGCGCGTTGGCGGGGTTCTCGAACTGGTTCACGTAGAACGCGCCCTCCTCGCGCGCGATGCGGGCCGCGAGGTCCTGGTAATAGCTCGGGTGGCCCTTCTCGACGTCGGAGCGCGTCATCACCACCTGCGCGCCGAGCGCCTTCAGGTGAAAGACCTTCTCCTGGCTCATCTTGTCGGGGATGACGAGCGTCAGCCGGTAGCCCTTCCGCGCCGCGACGAGCGCGAGGCCGAGGCCCGTGTTGCCCGCCGTCGCCTCGACCAGGTGCCGCCGATCGCCGCCGAGCTGCCCGGCGCGCTCGGCCGCCTCGATCATCGACAGGCCGATGCGATCCTTGATGCTGCCGCCGGGGTTCTGGCTCTCCATCTTGAGAAAGAGCTCGCACGGGCCGGTGTCGAGCTGAGTGACCTGGATCATCGGGGTGCGGCCGATGAGAGAGACGATGTTCTCGGCGGGCGGAGGGATCGGCATCGGCGTCATGACCGCTCAACGGTCACACGGCGCGCACCGTCTGTCGAGGTGCTCGGCGCGCAGGTGGCGATGACGCGCGCGTCAACGCGGACAGCCTGGGAAAACGGACAAAGGTCCGCTATGATGGATTGTCCTTTGTGGCGCGCGCGGCCCGCGGCGCGACAAAGTAAATGGTACTCCTTATGCCTCGACCGCTCCCAGGGAGCGGTGGAGCGCGTCCCGGGCGTCGTCCGCGGCGTCGGCACGGGGAGTCGCGCTCGGACCCGAGGCCGGCCGTGCCGCGCGCGTCAGGCGGCGGGCCGCACGGCCTTCTTGAACGCGGCGGGGCCGAGCGCGTTCAGCACCTCGTCCCGGCGGAGGCCGCCTCGCCGCGCGGTCCCCACGCCGAAGCGCAGGTTGTGGAGCGCGTTCGTCGAGTGGGCGTCCGTCGAGATCACGAAGCGGATACCGCGCTTGCGCGCCTCCTTGATCCACCGAGGCTCCATGTCGAGGCGGTACGGATCTCCGTTCACCTCGACGGCGGCCCTCGACTCGGCCACGGCGTCGAGCACCTCCTCGACGTGGCACGCGAACGGCTCGCGCCGCTGGATGAGCCGGCCGAGCGCGTGCCCCCAGATCTTGAAGACCGGCTGCTTCATGGCGCTCACCAGCCTGCGCGTCATCTGGTCGGCGTCCATCTTCATGCGCGAGTGGATGCTCGCGATGATCACGTCGAACTGCTCGAGGATCGCGTCCGGATAATCGAGCTTGCCCGACTCCAGGATATCGGACTCGGTGCCCCGGAGGAGCTTCACGCGCACGCGCTCCTGCACGCGGGCGATCTCGTCCCATTGCTGCTTGAGCCGGTCGAGGCCGACGCCGCCCGCGTAGTGGGCGGCGGGCGAGTGATCGGTGATGGTGAGGTATTTCATCCCCATCGCCTCGGCCTCCAGCGCCATCTCCTCGACCGTGTTCTTGCCGTCCGAATACACCGTGTGGCAGTGCACCATCCCCTGGATATCGCCCTCCTCGATGAGCGCGTCGTCGCGGCCGTCGCGCGCGGCGGCAGCGACGATGTCCTCGGCGCCCTCGCGGAGCTCGGGCGCGATGTACGGGAGGCCGAGGTGCCGGTAGAGATCTTCCTCCGTCTTCGCGGAGAGGCGTTTGTTGCCCCGGAGGAGGCCTCGCTCGTCGAGGGTGAGCCCGAGCTCGCGCGCGAGCGCGCCGAGCGCCGAGAGGTACGCGGGCGCTCCGGTCCTGTGGTGGAGCGCGGCGGCGTAGTACCGGGGCGGCACGCAGAGGAGCTCGCCCCGGAGGCCGCCCGAGAACCTCACCGTGCACCGCGCGTCGTCGCGCGCCTCGACCTCGGCGACGCGCGGGAACCGGGCGAACCAGTCGACCACCTGCGCGGCGTCGTCGGTCGCGGCCACGACGTCGACGTCGGCGACCGTCTCTTCCCAGCGCCGGATCGCCCCCGCGAGGTCGGCTTGCTCGGTGGCCTCGCACCCGCGCACGTGGGCGAGGAGCGGCTCGGCGAGCTCGAGCGCGTCCACGAGGAGGACGCGCTCGTCGCGCGTCTCGTAGCGGTAGATCCCCTCGAGCAGGCTCGCCTCGGTCTTCGCGCCGAAGCCCTTCACGGCGCGGACCTTCCCGGTGAGACAGGCCCTCTTGAGCTCCTCGACGCTGCCGACGCCGAGCGCGTCGTGGAGCGCCTTGATCCGCTTGAGGCTCATCCCCGGCACCTGGGAGAGCTCGAGGACGCCGGGCGGCAGCTCGGCGCGGAGCTTCTCGAGCTGCTCGGAGCGCCCGGTCTTGTAGAGCTCGGCGATCTGGCTTGCGAGCGCCGCGCCGATGCCCCTGAGCTCGGTCAGGCGCTTGTGCTGGATGAGCTCGCCGAGGTCGTCCGTGAGCTCCTCCAGGGCCTCGGCGCCGGTCTCGTAGGCGCGCGCGCGGTAGGGGTTCTCTCCCTTGATCTGGAGGAGCATGGCGACCTCGCGGAGGGCCCGGGCGATGTCGAGCTTGTCGAGCATGGATGGCGGTAATTATAGCACTTGCCGGCCACAGGCCATGCCGCGCGGGCCGCGACAGCGAGGCAGTTTGCCACAGCGACACGCCAGGTGACGCGGGTACGTCGTCGACGCGGGAGCCTGCGGCTTCAGCGCAGCCGAGCATGGCGGCGGCCGCGGCCGTGAGCCCGCCGGTTGCCCGCTCCTGTCATCGCTGGACTCCCGGAGCCGGCTCTTTGATCTGCGCCGTGACACGAGCTACCGAGCACTCGGGCGGGCAATCCGGACCGTTGGGTCGCTCGACGTCATAGAACGGCGCCACGCGGGTATCCAGGATGACCGCCTGGTCACGCGCCACGCGGAGAGCGACCACCTTCGATCGCACACCGTAGACCGTGACGCCCGCCAGGGAGGAGCCCTTCCCCTGACGGATGCTGCACTCGGCCATGAACTCCTGCTGGCCGGGGCCGGGCAGGGATGCAGAGCAGCGCCGCGTCACGCCGTCCACATCGATCATGAAATGATAGCGACCGGTCGCGACGAGCTCGGGCTCGAACTGGATTTCGAGGTAGTCGCTGCAAGCGGCTTCCGTGCACGCCTTGGTGCCTCCGGGCCGGCACGAAGCCAGCCCGATGAAGAGGATGGCGGCCGTGGCGCGACCGAATCTGCGCGGCGTGGATGTCGACGACATGCGTGTCCTCCTGATGTTCTGAGCACGGCCCGCAGCAGCGCAGCCTCCCCGGAACGCTCATCTACCACCTCCGGCCAAGCCCCGGGCGCTTCCCGCGACGTCCTCCACCACCTCCGGCCAAGCCCCGGGCACTTCCCGCGACGCCCTCGACCACCTCCGGCCAAGCCTCGGGCACTTCCCGCGACGTCCTCCACCACCTCCGGCCAAGCCTCGGGCACTTCCCGCGACGTCCTCCACCACCTCCGGCCAAGCCCCGGGCACTTCCCGCGACGTCCTCCGCCACCTCCGGCGGAGCCCCAGGGACTTCCCGGACGCCGTGGCCGGCCCGGTCCTGGTCGGGCGCTCTTCGCGAAATGAGCGCAGGGATTGCCCCGCGCATCGACATGGACTAACATCTTAGTCCACACTCGCTCCGCCGACCGAGCTCAAGGGGATCCCGGGTGAAGCAAGTCACCATTCATACCGCCAAGACCCACCTCTCGCGCCTCATCGAGGAAGCGTGCGCCGGCGAGGAGATCGTGATCTCTCGTGGCAGCGAGCCGGTGGTTCGCCTCGTCCCAGTAAACGTCCCTGCGCCGGCGCGCGTGTTCGGCAGCATGCGCGGTCGTGCGAAGGTTGACGCGGCCTTCTTCGAGCCGTTACCAGACGATGAGCTCGCTGCGTGGGGGCAGTGAGGTGCGCGCCCTGCTGGATACTCACGCGCTGCTCTGGTGGCTCGACGGCGACGAACGCCTTTCACTCCCGGCGCGGGCCTTTCTCGCCGATGAAAACAATGAAGTCTTGGTGAGCGCGGCAAGCGCCTGGGAAATCGCCACGAAAGCGAGGATCGGAAAGCTCCCCGGAGCTCTCGATGTCGCTGCAGATGTGCTGGAGTGCTTGAAAAGGCAGGGGTTCACACCTCTCAGCATCTCGGTCTCAGATGGGCAGCGCGCCGGAAGCTTACCGGGGCCACACAAGGACCCTTTCGACCGCATGCTCATCGCGCAGGCGCTATCGCTCGATGTCCCGCTGGTTACGAACGAGACGGTCTTCGATCAGTATGGCATTCGCCGGCTCTGGTGACGATAGAGGGCGCGAGGCCACCGGCGTGCCCCGAGTCGATGGCTCGGCCGGCGCGAGCTCGTCCCACCAAGCACTTCCGCGACGTCCTCCACCACCTCCGGTGAAGCCCCAGGCACTTCCCGCTACGTCCTCCACGACACCCGGCCGAGCCCGGCGCACCTGAGGAACCAGCGCCGCTCGGTTCCCGCCCCTACTTGCACCCCAGCCGGCACACCATCGCCGCCGTGTAGGCGCACCCGTGGTCGCCCCAGATCGAAGAGCTCGGCCCCGTGCACCGGAACGCGCACCCGCGTCCGTCCGCGGTCGCCTCGGCCGTCAGCCGGTAGCCTTCCGCGTTGCAGCTCCCCGTCGACGACAGGCAGCTCGACAGCTGCGGCTCGCACTGGTCCACGACGTACCCGGCCGGGCACGTCCAGTCGACGCTCGCCCGCCCGTAGTCCGGCGACCGCCCGGTCTCGGTCGCGATCGGCTCGTGCTTCGAGAAGGTCGGCATCCCCGTCGTGACCTGGAGCGGCACCACGACCGCGCGCTCGCGCGGCACCACCGGGGAGGCCGCGTCCTTGGGCTGCACGACGAACGTGTCGCGCCGCGTCTGCCGCTCGCAGCCGGCCGTCGCGCCCTCCGGCGCCCATGAGAACGTGAGCTCCGCGCTCCCGTGCGCGGGCACCTCGACCGTGCGCTCGCCGTGCGTCACCCGGATGTCGACCTGCGCGCGGTTCGTGAGGAGCGCCTGCGCCGTCCCGGTGGCGCCGTACGGCACCACGCCGAGATCGACCGGCTGCGGCGTGATCTCCGGCTCGGCGAGCGAGAAACGGCACACGTCCGCCACCGGGTAGATCGCGTACGCCAGCGGCACCGCCTTCTTCACCTCGAGGCGCAGCGCGCCGAACGCCTGCCCGCCGCCCTTCGCGCCCGCCACCGGCGCGCCCTCGACGCCCTCGATGGCCAGCTCCCCCACCGAGGTCATCGTGACGCGGCGGTCCCCCGCCTCGATCCGGGCCTTGAACAGGCCGATCGCCGTGCCGTGCGCCTCGCCGGCGGTCACGTCCGTCTCGTAGGCGACCATCGCGCCGCGCTTCACCGCCCCGATGAAGTGCGTCGCGCGGCCGCAAGCGCAGCCGCCGCCCGGCGCCGGCACGACGCTCTCGGTCGGCTCGAAGAACTGCGGGTCCTCGTCCGCGACCAGCGCCATCGCGACCAGCCGCAGCCGGCGCTTGTCGAGCGTCCCGCCGGCGCTGAAGTACGCCGGCAGATCGACGTCGGCCCCCACGAGGACCGAGTCGACGGCGATGCCCACGTAGCGGAAGTCGATCGCGCGCTCGCCCTCGCCAGGCGCCGGCCCGCCCTGCGCCGCCGCGGAGGCCGTGGCGCCCGGCGCCGCCGTCGCGCCCGGCGCCGACGTCGCGCCCGGCGCCGCCGTCGCGCCCGGCGCCGACGTCGCGCCCGCGACCGCCGGCGCAGGCGTCGCCGCCGCCTTTGGCTGGGCGCAGGCGACGCCGACCGGCGAGAACGCCCCCGCCGCGCTCCGCGACAGCCCGCGGCCCGGCACCATCGCGCTCGAGGTGTCGAGCAGGTAGTCGTGCCGCACGTCGCTGAACGCCCGCGCGGCCTCGAGCAGCGCCCCCGCCTGCGAGCAGCCGCCGCCCTTGCAGGCCGGCAGGACCGCCGCGCCAGGCCGGCGCGACGGCGGCGCCGGCACCTCCGGCGGCCCGGGGCAGCCGAGCGCCGAGGCCAGCGCCCCCAGGAGGAGCGCGCCCGCGCGCGCCGGCGCGGCGCGCCCCGGGCGAGCCCGGCCCGCGCCGCTCACGGCCACGCGATCGTCATCCACCGGACGCGCCCCGAGCCGCTCACCGCGTCGTCCGCAAAGAACAGCGACGCGCCGGACCGCCCCGCGAGCGCCGGCGACACGTCCCGCGACGCGCTGCCCGTCAGCCACGCCAGCGGCTTCAGGGGCGGCGCCGCCGCCTCGCCGGGCGCCAGCGTGAAGGCGCTCAGCGCCACCGAGTCCCCCGGCGCCGACGCGAGCACGCCGCGGCAGGCCTTGTCGCACGCGAGCGCGATCGACGACACCGAGGCGCCGTCCGGACCCTCGATCGTCACCGGCGGGCCCTGCATCGCGCCGCCGTTGTCGAGCCGCACCAGCCGCGCGCGCCCGCCCGCCCCGCCGGCCGCGCCCCCGCCGCCGGCCGCCGCGCCCCCGCCGGCCGCCGCGCCGTCGCCTGCAGGCTCGTCGACCCAGCCGACGAGGACCCCGCCCTCGTGCGGCGCGAGCACCGGGCTGCGCGAGTGCTCGGACGACGCGTGGAGCCGCGCCTCGTCGCCGATCCGCTGCAGCGTCTTCGCGTCGAGCCGCGCGAAGAACACGTCGCCGGTCGCCTCGCCGCCCGCCGCGCCGGCCGCGTCGCCCGCCGGCCGCGCGTCCGACCAGACGAGCCACGCCTCCTGGCCGCGCACCGCGATCTGCACCTCGGCCGCGTCGAGCGGCGCGTTCGTGATGCGCCGGTCCGGCGCCGTCCGGTTCAGCGCGCGGTCCACCCGCGCCGCGTACACCTCGGCGTTGCCGTCGCGCGTGTCGACCCACGCGACGATGAAGCCGCCCGCGCCGTCGTAGGCGATCGCCACGTCGGACGCCTCGCTCGCGGCGCCGCCCTGCTTCTTCCGCGGGGCCGTGGTGAGCTTCTTCTGCGCGATCTTCGCGCCGGTCGCGTCGACCTTGGTCACGTAGACCTGCGTCTCGCCCCGCTCGCGCGCGACCCACGCGATCACGCTCTCGGCCTGCGCCGCGCCGCCCTTGCCCTTCGGATCGGCCGGCGCCGGCGGCGCCGTCGCGATGGCGACGCCGCCGAGCGACGACGCCTTCTGCGAGAGGACGTTCAGCTTGCCGAGGCCGCCGGGCGACACGGCGCGCACCGCCAGCGTCGCCGACAGGTCCTGCCCGCGGGGCGCGCCGTCCGACGCCCCCTCCACGAAGTACGTGACCCACGCCGCGAGCGCCGCGCCGCCGTCGAGCTCGGCGGCCGCCACCTTGGCGAGCGGGTCGCCCTCGGCGAGCGCGCGCACCGCGGTCGCGCGCGGCGGCGGATCCCGGTCCTCCCGGAACGCGGGCGCGCGCCACGCGCTCTCCCGCACCGGCAGCGACACGAGCGCGAGCGGCGCCCGCGCGCCCACCGCGCCCGCCGCGCCCGCCGCCTTGGCGGCGCCGCCCTGCTGCGCGCCGCCCTGCTGCGCGCCGCCCTGCTGCGCGCCGGCCCCGGCCGCCGCGCTCGCCAGCGTCACGCACGCGCCCTTGTGGCAGCTCAGCCCGCGCACGAGGTACGGCACGCCGCCCGTCGCCGCGAACGGCGCGGCGCGCACCGGCTCCGCCGCCCGCACCGAGAGATCCGGGCCGAAGCGCACGAACGTCGGCCAGATCGGCGGCGCGGCCGCCGGGTCGCGGGCGGCCTTGAGCGTCGCCGGCGCGAGCGTCACCGCGGCGAAGCCATCGCCGTCGGCCGTGAGGTCCGGCGGCCCGCTCGCGCTGAAGACGAGCGCCGCCCGCTCCACGCCCAGCGCGCCGTCCGGTCCGACCGACGCCAGGTGGATGAGGCGCCCCGCCCCGCCGACCTCCGCGCCGCCGTCGCCGCCGCGGGGGCGCAAGACGTCCTCCCACGCGAGCAGCGCCCGCCCGCCCGCCCCGGCGGGCGGCGCGACGAGCGACACGAGCGCCTGCTCGCCGGACGGCGGCGTCGCCTGCCGCGGCGCGACGACCACCTTGCCGCCCGGCTCGGCCGCCGCGAGGTACACGGCGCTGTCGATGTCCCGCTCGTCGGTCCAGCTGAGCAGGTAGCGCCCGCCGACCTCGGCGATCTCGAGATCGATCTGCGCGGTCGGCTCGGGGCTGACGGCCACCGGCGCCGAGACCTTCCCGGCCGCGTCGATCTCCAGGAGCGAGACGGAGCCGAGCTTCGCGGTCTCGGCGACGTCGTCCGCGTCCGCCTTGCGCGCGGCCTTGCCCTGGGCCCTGGGCGGCGGCGCGGCCGGCGGGAGCACGAGGGCGACCGCCGCGCCGCGCTCGGTGGCGACCGCGTTCCACCCGAGCACCCCGCGCGCGACCGACGCGGGCGCCGTCGGCTTGATCGCGGCGCCCTTGTCCTGCGCGAGGACGGTCATCACCACGTCCACGCGGTCCTCGCGCGGCATCTCCCACAGCACGAGCGCCCCCTTCGCGTTCGGGAGCACGTCGAGCCACGTGATCTCCTCGGCCGTCTGCGCGACCGCGCTCGCCGGGGCGACCGGCTTGCCGGCCGGGTCGAGCGCGAGCGCGCGCACCGCGCGGCTCCCGCCGATCTGCTCGATCCACGCGGCGATGTAGCCCTGCGGCCCGGCGCGGAGCGCGGCGACGGGCACGTCGGCGGCGGCAGGCCCGGCGTCGACGACGTCCCCCCGCGGCGCGCCGTCCGCGCCGATGACGCGGGTCCTCCACCTGCCGCCCGCCGCGTAGAGCAGGAGCGCCTCGTCGCCGCGCCGGGCGAAGTAGGGCGTCGCGTCCTCGTCCTCGAGCTCCGCGACCACCTGGGCCGGCAAGAGCGGCGGCCCCTCCGGCGCCTTCGGCTGCGCGGGCGGCGTCTTGACGACGCGCGCCGGCCGCGCGGCGGGGGCCTGCGTGGCGCCGGAGCACCCGAGCAGCAGCGCGAGCGCGGCGCCGAGCAGCGCCGGCGCGCGGCGACGGAGCGCGGCGCCGCGCAGGCGGCCTGCGTCGCGCTGCGGGCCGCGTCGAACCGAGGGGAGAGCACTGCGGACGAGCATGGCGGCGACCATGCCAGAAGCGATGAGCCCCCGCTACAGGGCGCCGCTCGTCGACGTCGCGCGGCGCGCACGCCCCGGTCGCACGCCCTCGCGGGCGGGGCGTCCGGGGCCGCGCGGCGCTGGGACGCAAGAGCGCTAGAACGCGAGCAGCCGCCCGAGCAGCGACCTGTACCTGCGCAGGGCGAGCCGGAGCTCCTCCGTCGACGCCTCCGGCTGCCCGGGCGCTCCGTCGATCAGGCGTTGCAGCTCGCCGCGCTCCTCGCGGAAGCTCTGCGCGACCCGCTGGATCACCTCGGCCAGGAGCGCGTCGGCCTGCTCGACCGACAGGCGCGGCGCCTCGATGAAGCCCGCCTGGATCGCGCTCCAGCGCTCGGACAGCTCGCGCGCCTCCTCCGGCGTGAGCACGGGCGAGCGCTCCGGCCAGGGCTCTCCGGTAGGTCCGCCGCACGCCGTGTAGACGGCCGGTTGCCGGCGCGACTCCGGCGGAGGCTCCTCGTCCGCGATCCGCGCCTCGGGCTGGCTGCTCTCGCGCGCCGTCACCATCCGCTCTCTGTGCAATGGGCTCACGATGGCCACCTCTCCGCTCGTTCGCGTGGTCCGCCCCGTGGGCCAAGCAAGCCGCATGCGCGTCGCGGCGTGCGTCCGCGCCCGCCGCGGGCCGCAGCGCGGCAAGGCCAGAGGCCCAGAAGAGCCCGAGAAAACCCCGAGAGCCCGGGCTGGCGAGGCCGCCCGGCCCGCCTCGCCCGGGCGCGCGCCGCGGCGATCCCTCACGAGGCGAGGAGGCGGAAGAGTGCGGAATACGCGCGCTCCGCGGCGGAGCCGCCGCCCGGGCGAGGGCGCCCGGCTCACCGGAGCGAGGCGCGCAGCTTCGTCACCACCGCGCGGATCTCCCGCGCTACCTGGAGGAACGCCTCATCCTCGTCCGACCACTTGCTCACGGGCTTCTTGTCCCGCGGCACCGCCTGGAGCTCGGCGAAGCGCGTCGTCTCCCAGTCGCAGGGGCGGAGCAGGATCGGCACGACCGCGGCCTGCCCGGCGGCGCGCCGCTCCATGGCGCGCGCCACCTGCGCGTCGCCCTGCTCGGACGCGAGGTAGCTCGCGCTCACGAGGAGCAGGATCAGATCGGCCGCCTCGAGCTGCTCGCCGATCGCGCGCTCCAGGTCCTCGCCCGCGCCGATCTTCCCGCTGTGCCACGGCGCGATCAGCCCCTCGCGCTTGAGCGGGCTCATGTGCGCCTCGAGGCGCGCGAGCAGCTCCTCGTCGCGCGACGCGTAGGAGAAGAAGACGCGCACCGGCCGCGCCTTGGCGGGGTGCGTGTTCGCCGGCGGGACCGCGGTCGGGTGCGCGCTCGACGCCGGCTGCGGCGCCGGCGCGGGCGTCGCGACGCGCGGCGGCGGCGGCGGCTGCGCCGGCGCGGCGGCCGGCTCCAGGCCGAGGAGGAGCTGCGCGACCTCGGCGTGATCGCCGGCCTGGTTCTCGTAGACGATGAGCCGGATGCCCGACTCCTCGAGCAGCCGGCGGCGGAACGGGGGCACGCCCTTCGGGAGCAGCGCGAAATGCATGGGCGGCTGGCCGCCCGCGAGGGCGCGCACGCGGGCGAGCGTCTGGTCGATGTTGTCGTCGGCGAGGCCGAAGCCCACGAACAGGATGGAGTGCGTGCGGTAGAGGGCTCCGAACGCGTCCTGCAGGAGCGGCGAGCCGAAGATCGCCCGGTCGTACTGGTCGCGCGAGAACACCCAGGTGTCCCACGCGCGCAGCGTGCCGTGCAGCTTCAGGATGAAGCGCCTGTCCATGGCGATGTCGGCCGTCGGCCGGTCGACCATGCGCCACTCGCCCTGGAACGCGCGCTCCAGGAAGCGATCGATGTTGGTGGTGAGCACCGCCTTGAGCCTCGGCTTGAGCGCGGCGATCGCCTGCGCGACCTCGGGCACCTCGCGGCCGGTGTCGTCGAGCTCCTTGTCGACGGTCCAGTTGAAGTCCTGCGGCCCGAGCGCGAGCTTCGCGGCGGAGAGCGCGTTGATGAGCTGGTTCGAGGCGATGTACTGCTGGATCTCGTCGACCACCGCGGGGTCGGCGCCCTTCCTCCGCGCGCGGTCGCGCAGCCGCTCGGCGAGCTGCTTCCAGGTCGGCATGCCCGCCGCGGCCGACACGCCCGCGCCGGCGAAGACGATCAGGTTCCCTGACGCGTAGCGCTCGCGCAGCTGCTCGAGGATCTCGTCATCCATCGACGAGCACGATACCGCGGATCCGCGCCCGCAGGCGGCGCGGCGCCGCGGCGGCGAGGCGCGCATCTCTCCTCACCGCCGCGGGGCGGAGCGCCTGCCGCTCTCGCCGCCGCGGCGCCGCGCCCCTCTCCTCACCGCCGCGGGGGAGCGCGCCCCTCTGCTCACCGCGGCGGCGAGGAGCGCCGCTCCGTGGCGAGCGACAGGCCGACCCCCAGCCAGACCCCCTCGACGGCGCCCGCGGCGCCGCCTTCAGCCTCGTACGGCGCCGGCCGAAGCACCACCCCGGGGTCCAGCGTGAGCCCGAGCCACAGGGGGCCGCCCAGCCGGGTCTCCACGCCGAGCCCGAGGCCGGCGCGGGCGGACCAGGTGTCGCGCTCGCCCGCGATGCCGTCGACGGAAGCGGCGGCCGGCAGCCGGACCGAGGCGACCGAGGCGGCGGCGCCGATCGACAGGCGCCACGAGGCGGCGAGCCAGAACCGGTAGTCGCCCGAGAAGCCGCCCTCGAGCCAGCGCAGCGTCTCGCCGCCGGACGGGGTGGCCAGCAGGCGGGCGAACAGCGACTCGGTGAGCCGCAGGCGCCGCAGGCCGAGCGTCAGGCCGGCGCCGCCGAGCACGTGCGGCCCGCCCGAGACGACCGCCGCGTAAGGTCCGGCCGAGACGGACAGCGCGTCGAGATCGCGCGAGGCGAGCTCGACCTCGTCCGGGGTGGGGCGCCGCGGCGGCGGCGGCCGCCGCGGGGCGCGCGCGCGGCGCATCTCGGTGAGGATCATCTCGGAGGCGGCGATCGCGACGAGGCGCGCGGCGACGTCCGAGGTGAGGCCGGAGACGGCGATCTGCCGCCGCACGACCGCGCGGCCGTCGAGGCGCACCTGGATCTCGAGGCGGGCGGCGGTGGGCCGGTCGACCCACACGTTCGCCACGCGGTCGCCGAGCGGGCCGACCGGCTCGGCGGCGAGCGCCGCGCCGTCCGGGAGCTCGATCTCGAGCAGGCGCCGCACGCGGACGCTCGAGACCTCCTCCGCCGCGCCGCGCGACAGCGCGACGCGCACCTCGATGGGCGCAGCCGCGGCGGGCAGCTGCGGCGCGCTCGGCGCAGGGGCCGAGCCGCTGCTCGCCACGAACGCCCGCGGCTCGGCCGCCGCGGCGGGGGCGGCGGAGCCCAGCACGAGGGCGAGCGCGACGAGGGCGCGCGCGCGCGGATCCCGGCGCGGGGCGCGCGCCGGGGACAGGCGGCGGAGGCCCTCCCGCTGCGACCGCGGCCGCGCCGGAGATGATCCGCTGGGCATCCTCGCACCGGCCATCGGGGTACTTGGCCACATACCCCGTTGCGGTCTGAATTGCCTCTATCTTGTCGACCGCGACCGCCTCACCCAGGCCGCGGTTGCCGGACGACACCACCGCGGCGCCGCCCTCGAACGAGGGCGACGGCGCGCGCTCGTAATATTTCGCTGCCAGCGCTTTCGTCGCGTCGTGTCTCGCGCCGAGCCTCCGGGGCCCCACCGCGCACGGCGGTCCACCGGCTGGGTGCTTCGGCGCTTCCGGATCGGACTGGCCGCCATCTCCTCGCGACGCCGCCCGCCGCCCGATCGCGGCGACCTCCCCGGGCTACGCCTCTTCGCGGAACGCGGCCACGACCCAGTTCACGTGGCGGCCTCGATCGTCGAAGCTCGAATGGCGCTTGAACAGCGGCAGCCTCAGGATCCGCACGTGATCCTGGAGGTTCGTCTTGAACGGCGAGCCCGCGATCGGCGTCCCATCGGGGCGCACCTGCCGCCCCTCGATCTTCATCTTCTTCAGCACCTCGAGGGACGCGAGCCGCAAGAGCTCATAGGCCTTGTCCGGGTCCTTGCTGCTCACCGACACGATGAGCTTGCCGAACGTGGGGTCCTTGTTGACCAGGACGTCCCCGGCCTCGAAGCCGCAGTCGAACCGGATCTTCAGGTCGGTGAGGCCCTTGTCCTCGAGCGCCTCGCGGATCGCGCCGGCGTCGGGGAGCACGATGCGGTCGAAGATGCCGGCGTTCGGCAGGAACAGCCCCTTCCCGCCGTCTCGCGAGTCCCTGAGATCCGGATTCCAGCTCTCCGCGTTGATGCGGAACTCGCGGCTGCAGTGCGTCTGCACCACCTGCTCTTGCTCGAAGTCGATGGCCTGCCCGTCCGCGATGCGCATCTGCCACGCGACGAGGTTCACGGGGACGCGGCTCCGCTTCCGCTTGATGGCGTAGCTCTCCTCGCTGACGGGGTGCTCCACCTGGATGCGCGTGTTCATCTCCAGGAAGTAGAACTTCCCGTCCTTGAACATCAGCTCCACGGTCCCCGCGCCCACGTAGCCGACCCGCTCCGCGATCTGCACGGCGAGCCCGCAGATCCGCTCCTCGAGGCCGGGGTACCGCCGGAGCAGGGCCGGCGGCGCCTCTTCCTGGATCTTCTGGCTGGCGCGCTGCTCGCTGCAGTCGCGCATGCCGAAGTGCCGCGTGTTGCCGTAGCGATCCCGCAGCACCTGCACCTCCAGGTGGATCGTCTCCGGGATGTTCTGCTCGAACATCACGCCCGGCTGCCAGTTGTACGCCTTGATCTCGCCGAGGACCTTCTGGATGGCCTGGGGCACCTGCTCCGCGGTCGGGATGACCGCCTGCCCGCGCCCCCCGCCGCCGTTCGCGGCCTTGAGGCGCCCCGGGAAGGTGAAGCGCCCGGCGGCGTGCGTCTCCACGATGGTCCGCTGGATCTCGTCGGGATCGTCGCTGTCGATGACGAGGCCCGGCGTCACCGCCGTCGCGTCGAACGCCTGGGCCATCAGGCGGAATTTCCGCTTGTCGCCGGCGTTCTCCACGACGTCCTGCATCGGACCGATGAAGACGATGTTCTTCTGGCGGAAGTGCCGTATCGCCGCGGCGTTCTCCGCGAGCGGGCCGTACCCGGGGTAGAGGCCCGCGCGCGAGAGCTCCTCTTCCCAGTCGTCCCCGAAGCGCCGCTCGAACTCGGCCCTCACCTTGTCCGCGATCTGGACATAGTTCGCGTAGCTCTCGCGGAAGCTCCCCTCGAGGCCCACCGCGAACCCGCCGCCCTCGCGCGCGATCCGCACCTGCAGCGCGTTCTCGTCGTCCTTCAGGCTGTAGAGGACCACGGGGACCTTGCCGAGCGCGATCGCCTCGCGCGTCGCCCGCACGCCCATCTCCCCCTTGTCCGCCACGAGGACGTACTTGAGCTGGCCCGCGCTCACCGTCGTGGCGGGGTAGCTGTCCAGCCGGTGCACGGCGGCGTAGAGCAGATCCAGCGCCTGCGCGTCGTCCCGCTGGAGCTCTCCGGCCCGGGAGCGCAGGAGCTCCGCCGCCTGATCGCGCAGCGAGGGCTCGTCCTGCTCCAGGATCAGGAACTTGAGGAAGCGCTCCTCCTCGAAGTCGCGGCGCTTCAGCGCCCGGAGCAGCCCGCCCTCCAGGTACCGGGCGAACCCGGCGCGGTCCTCGGGCGTGATCGACGCGCGCGCCTCCCGGATCCGGGACAAGAGGCCCTCCGCCGCCGACAGCAGCTCCTTCACCCGCTCGTCGCCGAGGAGCTCCCGGCGCAGCGCCGCCTCCAGCGCGCGCTGCCAGCCGAAGTGCTCTCTCCACACCTCGCCGTTGGCGATCAGGTACCGCAGCCCGAGGAGGCGGTGCGCGTCCTTGCCGCCGGCCAGCGTGCCGAGGTCGAGCAGCGAGAACCCCGGGAGGCCCATCGCCGTGGTGAACGCCTCCATCGAGGAGACGTAGCCGCCTCGTGGCAACACCAGCTTCCACGACGGGAGAGCCAGAACGTCCTTGCGAGCGGGGAGGGAGCTGGTGCGGACGGCGGTGGTCATCCTAAGCGGTTCTCCGGCGCAGCAAGCAAGCGCAGAGCCGTTACGGGATGTCAAGCCTGTCGGTCGGAGAGCCGGGGCCGCCGAGCGCCGCTCGGGGACCGGCGCGCGCGGATCACGGCGTGGGGCTCGCGTCGGGGGCGGGCGGAGGCTGGGGCGGCGCGGCCTCCTCCTCGCCCTCCTCGGCCGCCGCGTCGCCCGAGACGAGCCGCTGGACGTCCTCGCACCGGCCGTCCGGGTACTTGGCCACGTACTCCTTGGCCATCTGCGAGGCCTCTTCCTTGCGCCCGGCGACGAGCTCGGTGCGGATGCGCTTGCAGAACGAGTCCTCCGCGAGGTTGCCCTCGGGCGACAGCGAGCGCGCCTGGTCCAGATACTTCGCCGCCTGCGCCTGATCGCCCATGCTGGCGTAGAGGTCGCCGAGCTTGTAGGCCGCGATCGGCGCGTACGCGTCGGTCGGGAAGCTCTCGACGACGCGCGCGAAGGCGCGCATCGCCGCGGAGAGATCGCCGCCCTTCGCGCGCAGGAGATCGCTGAGGTCCATCAGCTCCCTCGCCGTCTTCGCGGAGGCGATGGCGCCGTCGACGCCGCCGCTCTGCTGCTTCAGGCTCTGCAGCGCCTCGGCGACGTTGCCCGCGTTGTACCGCGCGCGCCAGTCGGGCGCGGCGGCCGGCGCCGCGGCCGCCGGCGCGTCGGACGGCGGCGCGACCGGCGCCACCTCCGCGCTCGAGCGCGGCAGCGACGCCACGCGGGCGCGCCGGGGCTCCTCCGGCGGCGCCACCACCGCCGTGGGCTGCCGGATCGGCACGCCCTCCTCGGCGTCGCCGCGCCCGAGCTCCCGCGAGCCGGCCGGCGACGTGAGCTTGACCGACCCGTCCGCGACGTTGACGTCGATGTCGTCGACGTTGTGCCTCACGCGCAGCACGCTGCCCGCCGCCGCCGCGAGCCGGGCCTCCCCGGCCACGATCGAGAGCGCCGCCGTGCGCGTCCCGCTCACGGTGTCGAGCCACGCCTCGCCCTGCACGAGCCGCAGCGTCAGCGCGCCGCCGTCCGCCTGCTCGACCTCGACGGTGGTGCCCGCCGTGAGCGAGATCGTCCCGCCGCCCGGCAGCTGGAAGGTGCGCCCCCGCGAGCCCGCGGCGAACACGTCGACCAGCGACGGCACGTCGTCGGTCGGCGCCACGGCGGTGAGCGGCGTCGCGGCCCGCTCGTCGCTCCAGATCGCCTTGCCCAGCCACAGGCCGCCGGCGAACGCCGAGAGCGCCGCCGCCGCGAGCATCGCGGCCACGCCCGCGCGGCGCGGCGACGACGGCTCGCGCGCCGCGAGGTCGTGCTCGATGCGGTCCCAGACGCGCGCGATCCGCTCTTCGGTCGCGTGGTCGCGCAGATCTGCCGGAGCGATCCGGGGTAGCCCTCGCCGGCTCATGATGACGCCTCGCTGTTGGTGGGATCCACAAAATGACCGTCGAGGAAGTGTTGCGCCCGTGAAATCCGCCGCTTGACCGTGGCCAGCGAGCAGTCGGTCATCTGCGCGACCGTCTCGAGATCGTGCCCCTCGACCGAGCGGAGGATCCACGCGATCCGGTCGTCGGCCGGCAGCGTCTGGAGCAGGGCGTAGATCTGCGCGATCTGCGCGCGCGCGTGGGGAGAGGCGGCCGGGCTCGCGAGCGCGTCGAGATCGACCGGCTCGCTCGACTTGCCCATCCCGAGCATCCCGAGCAGCCGCGTGCGCCGCATCCGCGAGCGGACCTTGTGGACGACGATCGAGCCGAGCCAGGCGCGGAAGGCCGCGGGGTCCACGAGGTCGCCGAGGCGCTCGAAGGCGCGGAGGAAGGCGTCGTGCACGATGTCCTCCACGTCGCGCGCCGAGCCCTCGATGCGCGTCGCGAGGTGGATGGCGAAGGCCGCGTGCCGCCGGTAGAGCTGCTCGAGCGCGCCCACGTCCCCGCGCGCGCCGAGCACCACGAGCTGCGCGTCCGGCAGCTCCGTAAGGCCTCCCCCCCGCTCCGCCGGCGCGCCCGCGACGGCGCCCCGCCTGTCCGCGGCATTCCCAGCGCGCGCGCCCCCGGACCGGACATCGCTCCGGCCGCGCTCCTCCGGGGCGAAGGCGGGGCCGGCCTCGCCCACGTCCGCCTGAGCCTCCGCAGCCGGGGCGGCCGGGACGACCGGTTCGACAAGGCGCAGGCGCCCTCGCTGGGGTCTCAGAGCCATGGGTTCGTGTACCTGAAAAGGAGCAGCCTGGGTGTTCGAGCCGCCGTGCGGGAACCGGCCCCTGGGCCGACGCGGCGCGCCGCGCCCCGGTCTCCTGTCCGGGGCAGCGTCGGGAGAGCCCCGAGCCTCCCACAGTTTTCTAGACGCCTGGTGGGGCCCGGGCGGCTCATCGAAAAAACTGTGAGCCGTTCTGTCCCCCTGCGGCGTCTGGGTGGGTGGCCGCCGGATTTGGACTGCGGCTCCTACGTTTGCTGGTTGGGGGTGGCCTCGCCGCCCCGTTTTTCGGAGGATTCCCATGAACAAGCTCGTTCTTGCGCTCGTCGCCGTGTCCGTCTCGTCCCTCGCCGTTGCCTGCGGCGGCAGCGCCCCGGCCGCGAGCGACCCGTCGGCGGCCCCGGCGTCGACCGACGCGGCCCCCGCCTCGACCGAGACGGCGCCCGCGGCGACCCCGGAGGCGGCGCCCTCGGCTCCGGCCGATCCGGCGGCGGCGAACCCGGCCGAGGCTCCCAAGCAGTGAGCCCTCTGCGCGGCGCGTCGCTTCCTTCGTGAAGCGCGCGCTGCGGAGCGCTTTGGGCGGCGCCTCTCCGGAGGTGCCGCCCTCTTTCATTTTGTGCCCTTGTGCCGCGCGGCTCCGCCCCGGCCCATCCGACCGCGCCGCCGGGCCAGCAGCTCGCCGCCCGCCGTCATCGCCCCGATCGCGCGGCGAAACGCGGCGCGCCCGTGCTTTGCCCCCATCGCGCGGGCGCTCTCCAGGTATGTTCCGTCCGCACGCCGTCGGCGGACGGCTCAGCGCGGCGCAGCCGCGGACCGCTCCCGCGCCTCCTTACAACCCGATCTCGCATGGGGCCGATCGTATGGGTACCACTAGCCGGCTGAGCTTCCTGCTGCGGTCCGGGCGGCATCGCCCTGGCCTCTTCTTCTCCGCGCGCGCGCTCGCGTGGTCGGCGCTCGTCGCCGCCGCGGGGGCCGGGCTCGGGGCGGGCTGCGGCCGCACCGAGGCATGGGACGATCCCGGCCCGTCCGGCGGCTGGCCCTCGGCGGCGTGCGGCGACGGCGTCTGCGACGGCGCGGAGGACTGCGGGAGCTGCGCCCCGGACTGCGGCCTCTGCCAGGGGTGCGGCGACGGCGCCTGCGACGGCGCCGAGTCGTGCGCGAGCTGCTCGAGCGACTGCGGCGTCTGCGGGGCGTGCGGCGACGGCGCCTGCGCCGCCCCCGAGAACTGCGGCAACTGCGCCTCGGACTGCGGCCTCTGCCCGAGCTGCGGCGACGGCGCCTGCGACGAGGCGAGCGAGTCGTGCGCGAGCTGTCCGAACGACTGCGGCCCGTGTCCCAGCTGCGGCGACGGCGCGTGCGGCGGCGCCGACACGTGCCTCACGTGCCCGGCCGACTGCGGCGTGTGCGACGGCTGCGGCGACGGCCGCTGCGCGGCGCCGGAGGACTGCTCCTCGTGCGCCCCCGACTGCGGCGCCTGCGCATCCTGCGGCAACGGGGTGTGCAACGTCGGGCTCGAGAGCTGCTTCTCGTGCCCCGCGGACTGCGGCGCCTGCGCCTCCTGCGGCGACGGCGCCTGCTCGGGGACGGAGACGTGCGCGTCGTGCCAGCGCGACTGCGGCGTGTGCTCGGTGTGCCCGAACGGCGTCTGCGAGAGCTTCGAGACGTGCTCCAACTGTCCGGCGGACTGCGGCGCGTGCGAGCCCGCGGACTGCCTGGAGGTGATCACCTGCGCCTCCCGGTGCATCGATCTCGCGCAGTCGCCCCCCGCCTTCAGCCTGGCGTGCGTCTCGAGCTGCGTGTCGCGGGGCTGCGCCGACGTCCAGTTCTTCGTCGATCAGGTCATGACGTGCGCCCTCCCGTTGCTCCCCGTCTGCAACGGCGACTTCGACTGCATCCAGGAGGAGTGCGCCGTCGAGGTCGCGGCCTGCATCGGGGCGACCTGCTGACCGGCTCCCGGAGGCCGGCGCGGGCGCCCGCGCCGCCCCCGCCGCGCCTCGATCGCCGCGGCCTCACGCGTCGTCGAGCAGCTCCTTGGCCGTCAGCTCGCTGGCCGACCGCCCGTGCTCGTACTCGAGCAGCCCGATCGAGGCGTAGCGCGGCCGGATCCGCCCGGAGAGCAGGCCGATCCGCTTCAGGTTCGGCACGATCCGCTTGAACATCGTCCGGCGGAAGAACCCCATCAGGTCGCTCTCGAGCATGAGCTTGTCCCACTCGCACCGCGTCATGCGGTGGGCATAGAACTCGTCATAGAACTCGTGCGCCAAGAACCGGTTGCGGAGCAGCAGCGACAGCTCGAACGCCCAGTCCTCCCGCTCCCTCCGCGCCCGCTCGCCTATGCCCTCGCGGTAGAACCTGGTCAGCGCGAGGACCCCATAATGCACGTGGCGCGCCTCGTCGGTGATCACCGACCGGAGGACGTCCTTGAGCAGCGGCTCGCTCGTCACCTGTCGAATCGAGCTGAACGCGCCGAGCGCGAGGCCCTCGATCATGATCTGCATGCCGAGGAACTTCATGTCCCACCGGCCGTCGCTCATGATCGCGTCGATGACGACATACAGGTTGTCGTTGATCTCGTAGAGCTTCTCCAGCTTCTGCGTGAGGTAGGCGTGGAACACCTCCACGTGGCGCCCCTCGTCGGCGACCTGCGTGCTCCCGTAGAGCTTGGCGTCGAGCGAGGGCACACACTCGGTGACCTGCGACGCCGCGAACAGGGCGCCCTGCTCGCCGTGCAGGAACTGGCTCAGCATCCAGGAGAGGAGCCCGTGGCGCTGCGCCGCCCGCTCCCGCTCCGAGAGCCTCCCCCAGATCGGCAGCTTGGACGGCGGCATCCAGCTGTCGGGCAAGAGCGGCATCGCCGGATCGAGCCAATCGACGTCGCGAGACCAGTCGAGGTCGGTCGTCGCGTTCCACTGGGACGTCTTGGCCAGATGGTAGAGCCTCGCCATGTCTGGGTCGTCCCGCCCGTAACTCCAGTTAAAGCTGGCCTCGTATCCAACCGAGATATCGGTCGAGCCCACGCCCTTGCCGCGCCGCTGGACGAAGCCGCGAAAGGCTGGCCCGAGCAGCGACGCGAGCACCCGGACGTTGCCGCTGCTCGATGCGTCGCGGAGGAGAGGGGCGGAATCGAGGAGGGTCTGGATAGCTTGCTGGAGGCGCATGGACATGAGAGCTTTCCGGAGCGGCGAGGCGCGGACGCGAGGTCGAGCAACCCGCGGGCCGCCTTTATAATGGCATCTATCGTCGGGCGGCAATCGCCTCTTGATCGTTTTTGCGTCGTCATATCGACTCCGGGAGATCCCGAGTCCGCCAGGGGGTCCACGCCGAGCGCGCGCCCGTCGCTTCCCTGACATTGCACCTCGCAGGGGGCCGGGCTTCGGGCGCGGCGGGCGCGGCGGGCGCGGCGCGGCGGGCGTAGCGCGGCGCGCGGCGAGGGCCGCGCGCCCCGGCGCCTCAGATCGCGCGGCTGCGCAAGGTCGGCGCCGGCGAGGAGCACTGCGCCGAGGGCTCTCCGATCAGCGCGAGGCGGCCCGGCCCGGCGGAGAGCTCGAGTCCGTCGACTCCCCGGATCGCCTCCTCGGTCGCGCAGAGCCCGTGCACCGGCTCGGCCGGCGCCCACGCGCCGACCCGCGCCAGGTCGCCGCCGATGATCTCCGGGTGGGGCATCCAGCGCACCACGACCCGCCCGGCGTGCAGGCACAGGTTCGGGTGCACGCGCGCGTCCGGGCGGCTCCTCTGCGCGATCTCCTCGTGCAGCGCGGCGGCGATCGCGATCACCGCCGCCCGCTCCCGCAGCGCCTCGCAGGCGTCGCAGGAGAGCAAGCGCGCGGCGAGGATCTCGCTGCCGGTCACCGACACCAGCGTGAGCCCGGCGTCGCGGAGGCGCTCCTCCGCGAGGTCCAGCACGAGGCCGAGCTCCTCGGCGAGCGCGTCGTCGAGATCGTCGGCGTCGGTGCGCAGCCGCAGGTCGAGGTACACCGCGATCGCGTCCGTCTCGAGCTCCGGCGTGCTGCTCCGCCCCGACGTCGGCTCGCCCACGGCCTCGCGGAGCGCGCAGAGGAAGCTCTTCACCGACGGGTAGCGGTGCTCCGGCTGCTTCTCCAGGCAGCGCAGGACGATCGCGTCGAGCGCGGGCGGCAGCGGGGTCCGCCGGCTCGGGCGCGGCGGCGGCTCCTCCAGGTGCTGCCGGAGCAGCTCGGCCGCGTCCGGCGAGTAGAACGGGAGCTTGCCCGTGAGGAGCCGGTGGAGCAGGACGCCGAGCGCGTACACGTCGACGCGCGCGTCGAGGGGGCCGCCGAGGATCTGCTCGGGCGCCATGATCGTGAGCGTGCCTGGCGCCCTCCCCGCCGTGGTGAAGCCGCTCGCCCCCTCCTCGGGCTCCATCAGCTTGGCGATCCCGAAATCGAGGAGCTTGACCGCGCGCGGCGCGCCCCGCGAGACGAAGATGTTGCTGCCCTTCACGTCGCGGTGGATGATGCCGGCGGCGTGCGCCGCGTCGAGCGCCGAACAGACCGGCTCGAGCAGCTCGAGCGCCCGCTCCGGCGAGAGCCTCCCCTCCTGCCGGAGGAGCACGTCGAGCGTCAGCCCGTCGAGGTGCTCCATCACGTAAAACGGCCGGCCGTCCGGGAGCTCGCCGGCGTCATGAATGTCGACGATGCCAGGGTGGTTGAGCAGCCTCACCACCTCGATCTCGCGCAGGAAGCGCTTCACCATCTTCGGCGAGGCGGCGAGCGTCCCGTGCAGCACCTTCATCGCCACGCGCGCGCCCGTCTGGAGATGTCTCGCCTCGTACACAGCGCCACATCCGCCCCGGGCGATGGGCGCCACAACACTGTAATTGCCCGCGCGCGCGCCGCACGGGAGCTCTCCTCGGGAGAACGACCTCTCCTCTAGGGAAAACGCCCTCGTCTCGTTATCGCGCGTCGCCAACCCATCCAATGTCATAACCCCCCCGATACGACTAAGGGCTCACCCGAGCGACGTTTTTACCAGCACGTGACGATCGTGTTGTCGCTACACGTCGCTTCACCTGGTGGTACAGTAAATCCATCGTTGTCCCGACGGTAGCCTATTCCATCTGCTGGCGGAACGGGGGAGGGAACTGATGAAAGGGCGAATTCACGCGCGTCACCTGCGCACGCTTTCGTTGGTCGCATTGCTGCCCTGCTGCGGTGGCAGCGACGGATTTCCTGTGGAGTCGGGGTCGGTCGAGGCAGCCTCAAGTGCGCTCCGCAATCACAACGCCCTCAACCCCAACGCCCTCAACCCCAACGCCCTCAACCCCAACGCCCTCAACCCCAACGCGCTCGCCCCGAACAGACTCGAGGGGAGCAGCCTGGCGCCGACCGCCTTCTCCGCCATCACCGACCCAGGGGAGCTCGGCGCGATGTCCAGGCAGCTCCTTCAATACATTGTCAGCTGCGCGCTCAGCACGTCGCAGTCGCTCCGCTTCTCGTGGCGCGACGAGCTCGACGAACCGCACGACGAGGTCTACTGGGGGCACCTCGGCCTCGCCCCGAGCTGGACCGACGAGCCGCTGAGCGCCTCCCGGAGGCAGTGGGTCTCGGCCTGCGTGGCCTCGCGCGCAAACCGGGCTGGCGTCTCGGTGATGATCTCGTCGCGCGGGACGCATCAGGCCCTCAGGTACCCGGACCGGAGCGAGATGGCGTCCTTTCCGAGGGAGGAGGGCGCGTTCTGGGGCGACCTGTTCACGAGCGCCCCCCGCTTCTATGCCTGCTACAACGAGTCCAACGCCGAGAGGTCGCGCGACCACAGCAGGGACTGCGCTACGGGGCTCCCCGACCCGGAGGGCGGCGTCCGGGAATGCCCGAACATTCACATCGTGGGCTCATGCGATCTCGTGTGCGGCCCGCTCCACGCCGCCAGCGGCTATCGCCCGAGCTGCACCAACGATCGAGGCGAGTCGTCGTCCGCGGTGATTACGACGTTCCTGCCCTGAGGCCCCCCATGTCGCCCGATGTTCGTCGAGACGGACGCGGCGCCCACGCGGGTGGGCTCGCCGCGCGGTGCAGGGAATGCGGCAGGCGGGTCGCGCGCGCGGACCCCGGGTGCCCGCAGCACGGCCCGGCGCTGCGGCACGCCGGTCCGGAGCCCGGCGCCCCGAGCGGCGCGGACGACGCCAACACCGGCTGGCCCCGCGAGGCGCCGCCGCCCAGCATCGCGGGCTACCGCGACGTCCGCCTCGCCGGCGCGGGCGGGTTCGGGGCCGTGTTCGCGGCCGAGCCGGAGGGCGGCGGTCCGACCGTGGCGATCAAGGTCGCGCGCGAAGACCGCCCCGACGCCGGCGTCCGCCTCGTCGAGGAGATGCGGGCCCTCCACGACATCGGCCCGCCCCACGTGCCCGCCGTCCACGCGTGCGGCCAGCTCCCCTCCGGGCTGCCGTACTTCGTCATGGATTACCTCGACGGCCCGACGCTCGCCGACCGCATGGTCGCCTCCGGCATCGCCGGCCCGGTGCCGGCGCGCGCGGCGTGCTCCCTCGTCCGCGCCGCGCTCCGGGCGCTCGAGGCGGTGCACGCGCGCGGCTACGTGCACCGCGACATCAAGCCCGAGAACATCTTCATCCATCCCGGCGCGCCGCTGTCCGCCGCCGCCCGGGACGGCGGGCACCGCGCCACCATCATCGATCTCGGCCTCGCGGCGGGGCACCGCGACCCGTCGCTCCGCATCACCGCCGAGAGCGAGGCGCCCGGCACCGCCGAGTACATGGCGCCCGAGCAGTGCGACGGCCACGGCGACATCGACGTGCGCGCGGACGTGTATGCGCTCGGCGTCGTGCTGTTCGAGCTCCTCACCGGCAAACCGCCGTTCTGGGGCCCTCCCGCCCTGGTGCGGCAGGATCACCTGAGCCGCCGCCCCCCGCGGCCCTCCTCGATCGCGCCGATCTCCGGGTCGCTCGAGGACATCGTGCTCCGGTGCCTCGCCAAGGACAGGAATCAGCGCTTCGAGACCGCCGCGGCGCTCGGCGCCGCCCTGGAGACCTTCGAGCGCGCCCAGGAGCGCCGCCCCTCGCGCCTCCGGCGCCTCACCACGGAGCCGCCGCCGAGCGCCCGCCGCGTCGAGCGGCGCGCGGTCGCGCTCCTCTTCTTCGAGGCCGAGCTCGACGTCGTGGCCCTCCAGCGGAGGCTCGGCGCGCTCGGCGGCGAGCTCGCGCACGCCGCCGGCAACCGCTTCGTCGCCGTCTTCGACCACGCGGACGGCGCGAGCCCGCTGCGCCGCGCGATGCACGCCGGCCGAGAGCTCGAGCAGCAGCGCGTCCTCGCCCGCGGGCTGCTCGACCTCGCGTCCGTGTCCGTCCAGCCGCGGCCCGACGGCTCGCGCCGGTTCCTGAGCCCGCTCTTCCACCGGGAGGATCGCTTCGCGCCGAACCGCCCCCCGGGGCTCACCCTGTCGCCGGCCGCCGTGGAGGCGCTCGGCGACGGCGGCGCGCAGCCCCCGGGCGACTCCCTCCCCCCGCCCGGGCCGTCCTCCGTTCGGTCCGGGCCGACCTCCGCCCGGCCCGACGCCGACACCGCGTTCGACACCGGCTCGCAGCCGCTCTTCGGCCGCAACGACGTCCTCGACGCGCTCGTCGCCGGCGCGCGCGACGCCGCGGCGAACGCGACGCCCACCATCGCCAGCGTCATCGGCGTGGCCGGCCACGGCAAGAGCCGCCTCGCCGGCGCCCTCGTGCAGCGGCTGCGCGAGATCGACGGCCGCGCCGAGGTGATCGAGCTCCGCACCGGCGAGCCGGTGGCCGGCGGGGCCGACCGCGTCGTCCGGGAGATCCTCCAGCAGGCGCTCGCGCTGCCGTCGTCCCCGCCCGCCGACGGCGGCAGCGAGCTCCTCCGGCGCCGCCTCGGCGCCGCGCAGGAGCGGCTCGGGGCCGCCGTGGCGCTCGCGCTCGGCTGGATCAGCGACGGCGCGCTCGCCGAGGAGCGCTACCCGGAGCTCCGCGCGCTCTCCGCGGCGCCCGGCGCGCTCCGCGCCGCGCTCACCGTGGCGGCCGGCGAGGCGCTCCGCCGGCGGTCGCGGAGGACGCCGCTCTTCGTGGTGCTCGACGACGCGCACGCGGCGGACGACGCGGCGCTCGCCGCGCTCGAGTACGCGGCGCTCGCCGAGGCGCAGGCGCCGCTCTTCATCTGCGCCTTCGGCCGGCCGAGCTTCGAGAGCGCGCGCCCCGACTGGGGCGAGCGCGCCGCGCGCCGCGAGACCTACCGCCTCGAGGCGCTCGATCGCGAGAGCGCGATCGCCCTCTGCCGGCGGCTGCTCCTGCCCGCCGAGGACGTGCCCGAGCCCGCGCTCGCGCATCTCGTCGAGCGCGCGCAGGGCGTCCCGCTCCTGCTCATCGAGCTCGTGCGCGGCCTCAAGCGCGAGGGCATCGTGCGCCGGCACCCGCGGGGCGACGCCTGGTACCTCGCGACGGACGAGCTCGATCGCCTGCCGGACATGCCGCTCCTCGACTGGCTCGCGCTCGGCGAGATCGACGCGCTCCCGCCCGCGCTGCAGGCGCACGCGCGCCTCATCGCGCTCCTCGGCCCCGACGTCGCCGTCGCCGAGGTGGCCGGCGTGCTGAAGCGGCTCGACGAGCACGGCGAGGCGGACGACCTCCCGCTCGACGGCGAGGTGGCGGTGAAGCGGCTGCTCGCCGCGGGCCTGCTCGTCCAGGATCGCCGAGGCCGCATCGGCTTCCGCCACGCGCTGGTCCGCGAGGCGGTGGCCCGCGGCGCGCCCGAGGCGCTCCGCCGGCGCGCCCACCTCGCGGCCTTCAAGCTGCACCGCGACGCCGCCGACGAAGAGGAGGGCGAGCGCGACGCGCCCCACCTCAAGGACGCGCGCCTGCTCCCGTTCGCGTACCACGCGGCCCAGGCGGGGCTCGGCGAGGTCGCCGAGGCCGCCTACCTCACCTTGGCCGAGCGCGCGCGCGCCCGGCACGCCTACCTCGACGCGGAGTCGTTCTACAGCCGCGCGCTGGAGCAGCCGATCGAGCCGACGGCCCCGAGCGCCGGGGCCCCACAGGGCCACGCGCCCGGCGCGCCGGGCCGCGCGCGCCCCGACCGCGCGGCGGCGCACCGGGGCCGCGGCCTCATGCGCTACCGCCTCGGCCGCTACCACGACGCGCTCGCCGATTTCGCCAGCGCGCGGACCATCGCGCGCGCGCGGGGCGACGTCCCGGCGCAGATCGACATCCTCCTCGACGAGGCCACGGCGCTCGACTGGATGGACGAGTTCAAGAGCTCCGAGGAGCGCGTCGAGGAGGCGCGCGCGCTCGCCGAGGGGCTCGCGCTGTCGCCGGCGCTCGCCGCGCGCCTCGCGCTCGGCGTCGGGCGCTCGCTCCACCGCTTCAGCCGGGAGGAGGAGGCGGCCGCCGCGCTCGAGCGGGCGGCGGCCGACTCCGCCTCGCTCGGGGCCGACGGCTACGAGACGCGGGTCATCTCGCTGCTCATGCTCGGCTTCGTCCTCCAGGGGCTCGACCGCCTCGACGACGCCGAGGAGGCGCTCGGCCAGGCGATCGCGCTCTGCGAGGCGCACCACGACACGCTGCACCTCGGCTCGGTGACGAACAACCGCGCGCTCCTCTGGGCGTGCCGCGGCGACAAGGCCCGGATGATCGCCGACCTCGAGCGGGTGCTCTCGCTCGCGCGCGAGCTCGGCCAGAGCGGGCTCGAGCGGATCGGCGAGTACAACCTCGGCGAGTACCTCTACCTCATGGACGACCTCGCGGCGGCGAAGCCGCACATCGAGCGCGCGCTGGAGATCGAGCAGCACCGCTTCTGCGGGATGTGCCGGCCGGTCGCCCTGCTCCTCAAGACGCGCTTCCTCTTCTATTGCGGCGAGCACGCCGAGGCCCGCGCGCTGTTCGAGCGGATGCGCGAGATGCAGGAGCAAGCGCGCGCCGAGGGGCGCGTCGACGCGCTGATGGTCCCCTCGGAGGAGGTGCTCTGCGCGATGATCGACCTGGCGACGCGGGACGGGAGCGACGCCGCGTGGGACGCGCTCGTGGAGCGCTCGGCGCAGAGCTCGGTCGGCCAGGAGCACATCGAGGTGCTCGAGATCCGCGCGGTCACCGCGCTGCGCCGCGGCCGGCTCGCCGCCGCGCGGAGCGCGCTCTCGGCCGCGCTCCTGGCCGCGGAGCGCATCCCGAACGTGATGGCCGACCGGCTGCGCCGCCACGCCGCCGCCATCGCCGAGCGCGAAGCCGCAGAGCCCGCCGTGGATCGGCCGACGTTGCCCGCGTGAGCGCACCTCGGCAGTCGATGTGTTCCATGGGATCACCCGCGCGGGGTCGTCGCCTGCCGTCGTGACAGAAACCTGACGCGGGTCGTCACATCACCGCTCGCTACGTCCGTGCCTGATGCCCTCTCGGGCATTCACTGTAGAGACTGCCAACTTTCCTGTCCGGGATCGCGCGTTGTGAGAGCGTCAATCCTGAGGCGATTGCCACTCGCTCGCGCGAGCGCGCGCCGCGCGAGCCCCGCGCCGGCTTGACAAGGGTGGATCGCGATCGGCTTGACATGTCATGAGTCCATCACGAATCGATAGCCGCGATCCGGGCTCAGCTTGACAAAGCGGGTCTCGCGCTCGACTTGATCTCGAGGTCCGCAGGTACGATGTTGAACTCCGATTCACACGCCCCGCGCATCGGCGTCCTCCACCCAGTCACGCGGCGCCGCCTCGATCGCGCGGGCGAGCGGCGTCTCCACGGCGCAAGGATCGCACAACCATTTGAATTGGTTGAACAAAATGCCCACAAGTAAGCGTCGCTCGCGCTCGCCGGAGCGAGCATTGAAGATGGTGAACCTGGAGCTCGGTATACGCTCGTCCCAAGGCCGTGAGCTCGCCTCGTCGCCGCGGGATCTCGCTCCCGCGCTCACCGTGGAGCGCCGCCGCGCCGCCCCCGCGCAGCACAATATACGTCACGCCGCTCACCGCGCCGCGCGTGGCAATCCCGGACATGAACGTGATTTCCTCGACATGGACTACATCGCTTCATCGAAGCGAGGGCGCCGCGATCTCGAGCGCGGCGCGCCCGTGATCCAGCGCTGCGCCGCCCCTCACCGCCGCTCCGCCGCGCCGCGCGGCGGGCCGCTCTCGGCGGGGGTGCGCGCGTGAGAGGACGACAGGCCACCGTGTGGGGGCTCATCCCGGCTGCCGGCCGGGAGCCCCGGATTCAGCCGCTCGCCTTCTCGAACGAGCTCCTCCCGATCGGCAGCCGGCTCGAGCAGGGCGCCGTGCAGCCCCGCGCCGCGAGCGAGCACCTCGTCGAGCGCATGCTGCGCGCCGGCGCGACCCGGATCTGCTTCGTCGTCTCGCCAGGCAGGTCGGAGCTCCTCGAGTACTACGGCGCCGCCATCGGGCAGGCGAGCCTGTCGTACGCCGTCCAGCCGCGTCCGGCTGGCCTCTGCGACGCGGTCTTCCGCGCGCTCCCGCTCATCGCGCCCGACGATCTCGTGTTCGTCGGCCTCCCGGACGCGCTCTGGTTCCCCGAAGACGGGCTGTCCGCGCTCGTGGCTCAGGCGCTCTCGTTCCTCCTCTTCCCGTTCGACCGCCCGGGGCGCTTCGAAGCCGTCGTCACCGACGGCCATGGGCGCGTCGTCGAGATCCAGGCGAGGCGCCGCGACGCCGCGTCGCGCTGGATCTGGGGCGCCTTCAAGCTGACCGGCGCCGTGCTCCAGGAGCTCTACGGGCTCTGGTGCGAGCGGGGCCGGCGCGACGAGCACATCGGCCCCCTCGTCAACGAGTACATCGCCCGCGGGGGCGTGGCGCTCGGCGTCCCCGCCGGGCACGCGTACGTCGAGGTCGGGACCGTCGACGGCTACCGCGAGGCCCTCCGCCTCCTGAGCTCCCGGACGAGCCCGCAAGCGGCCGGGGACGGCGAGCGGCGCGAGCCCGCCGGCGCGCCCGCCGCGCTGCGCGCGGCCGGGGGCGAGGCCCCCTGACCCGTCACCCGGCGAGCGCCAGCGTCCTCGCGTTGTCGGGCACGCACGTCAAGAAGCGCTCGCGGAAGCTCGGATCGCTGATCTTCTCCGCGCGGCTGAGCAGGTGCTCGCGCGCGGCGGCGAGCGCCTCCGCCGCCTCCCGCTCGGCGCCGGCGGCGGCGAGCGCCTCGGCGTACGCGAGCCGCACCAGCGCCTCGCCCTCCTCGAGCGAGCCCGCCTCCTCGAGCTGCGCGAACGCCTCGCGCGCGGCCGGCAGCGCCTCGTCCTTCCGGCCTTGCGCGAGCAGCGCGCGCGAGAGCACCGCGACCGCGGCGGCGCGCAGCGGCGGCACCACCGTCAGCGCCTCGACCGCCGCGCGCGCCTCGCGCTCGGCGCCCGCCGGGTCGCCCGAGAGCAGCAGGATCTTCGCGAGGTACGTCAGCGTCACGCCCTCCATCCGCCGGTCGCCCTGCTGCTGGAACGCCGCCGCCGCGCGCTGCTCGAGGAGCTTCGCCTCCTCCAGCTGCCCGAGGTGGGCGATGACGTAGCCGAGGTTCTGGAGCGCCGCCGTCTCCAGGTCGTCGAGGCCCATGCGCTGCGCCGCCGCGAGCGCCGTGCGGAGCGCCGACTCCGCCACCTCGAAGTCGCCGAGCTCGCCGTACAAGAAGCCCAGGTTCTCGCGCACCGTGCAGGCGTTCCGGCGATCGCCGGCCTGCTCGAACGCCGCGAGCGCCGCCGTGAGCCCGCTCAGCGCCGCCCCGATGTCGCCCTTCGTCTGCGCCCGGAACGCGCGCGCCTGCTGGTAGAGCCCCACCGCCTGCGGCTCGAGCCCGGCGGGCTCGCTCGCGACCGCCTCGAGCATCTGGATCAGCCGGTCGGCCGCCGCGTAACGGCCGCCGAAGACCAGGTACGTCGCGCCCTCGCACAGGCACATGATCCGGGCGCTCATCGCGCCCGCCGCCTCGGCCACCCGCGTCGTCCAGGCCTCGACCCGATCGAAGTGGCCGAGCTTCCCCTCCGCGACGATCACCTGCCCGATGGCGCGGAACCACGCCGAGCTGCCGATCCGGACGAGGCTCGCCGCCTCGGTGCCGCGCTGCACGGCGAGCGCCGTCTCCTGCTGCCACAGGCTGATCTCGGCCTCCACCAGCCGCAGCCGCCCGAGCTCCTCGTCGGCCGCCCCGCACCGCACGCCCATCTCGGCGCGCGCGAGCGCGCTCGCGAGATCGTTCGCCTCCAGCGCCTGCTCCGCGGCCCGCCGGTACCACTTCACCGCGCGCGCCGGCTCGCCGCCGAGCCGGAAGTGCTCCGCCATCGCCATCGCGTCGGTGTGCCCGCTCCGCTCGAGCCACTCGCCGGCCAGCTTGTGGCCGAGGGCGCGGTCCGGCTCCGTCAGCATCGCGTACGCGGCCTCGCGCACGATCGCGTGGCGGAAGACGTAGTCGGTCGGGATGAGCCACCCCGGCGTCTGGGCCGGCGCGATGAGCTCGCGCGCCGCCAGCGCGTCGAGCCACGTCTCGGTCTCCTTCACGCGCGAGGCGCCGCCGAGCAGCGCCGCAACCGCGAGCTTCGAGAACCGATCGCCGAAGATGCTCGCTGCCCGCAGCACCCGCTTCGCCTCGTGCCCCTCGGCGTCGAGCCGCGCCTCGACCGTGCCCAGCACCGAGTCGGGCAGCACGTCCCCCTTGCCGTCCGCGACCGCGCGGATGAGCTCCTCCAGGTAGAACGGGTTGCCGTCGGCCCGCTCCACGACCCGGGCCACGATCTCGGCGGGCGTGTCCTCGCCGAGCGCGCTGCGCACCATCCGCTCGCTCGCCTTGGCGGGCAGCGGCCCGAGCTTGATCGTCTGCACCTCGCGATCCGTCCACAGGCCGGGGAACTGCTTGGTGACCTCGGGTCGGGCCAGCGCGAGCAGCGTGAGCGGCAGATCCCGGAGGTTCCGCAGCGTCTGGTCGATGAGGCGCACGGTCGCCGGGTCGCCCCACTGCAGGTCCTCGAGCACGAGCAGCACCGGCTGCGCCGCGCACTCGGCGGCGAGCCAGTCCTCCCACGCCGCGCGCGTCGCGTCGGCCATCAGCATCGCGTTCTCGCGCGCCGCGCGCAGCCCGCTCGTCTCGCCGTCGGGGAACGGCGTCCGCGTGAGCTCGCCCAGGAACGCCGCGACCCGGTTCAGCGCGTCGCCGCTCAGGTGGCGCCCGAGCCGCCGCTTCAGCTTGCGCCGCCGGGCCTCCACCGGCTCGCCCTCGCGCATCCCCGCCGACTTGCGGATCGCGTCCGCGATGAGGCCGAACGGCGACCCCGCGGCCACCGACTCGGCCCGGCCGGCGAGGATCTCCACCGTCCCGAACTGGCGCCGCACCCGGGTGAGGAACTCCAGGCGGAGCCGCGACTTGCCGGCGCCGGCCGGGCCGATCACCAAGACCGCGCTCGCCAGCGACTCGCTCACGCAGCCGGAGAACACGCCCTCCAGCATGGACAGCTCGCGGCTGCGGCCGACCCAGACGCTCGGCTTGCCGAGCAGGACGGGGGTGCTCTCGTCGGCCGCCGTCTCGCTCGCGAGGAACGGCCCCTTCTCGTCCGTGTCGATTTTGAGCCGGCCGCCGACGACGCTGGCGGTGACGTCGTCGAGCCGGACGACGCCGCCCTGCGCCGCCCGCAGGGCGCGCACCCCCCGGTCGATCACGTCGCCCTCGATGAGCTTCGCCGACGACACCCCGCGCCCCGTCGCGACGGCGAGCGGGATGCCCGGGAACCGCGCGCGCAGGGCGAGCGCGCACCGCGCCGCCCGCTCCGCCCGGTCCACGGCGCTGCCGGCGCCGGCGAGGATCGCGATGAGCGACCCGCGCGAGATCTCGGTGATGTGCGCGCCGTACGGCTCCACCGCGGCGCGCACCTCCGAGCGAGGCACCGAGGAGCCCGGGCCCTCGTTCGAGATCTCCTGCAGCACGCTCGAGACGTCCGAGGCGCTCGGGACGCCGCCGGCCGCCGCCACGCTCATCTCGACGTCGTCCGGCTCGCCGGCGAGCACGAGCGACACGAGCCGCTGCTCGCTGCGCGTGAGGAAGCCCGGGGGCCGCGCCGAGCGCATGGTCGCGTCGCGCGGCGACGCCAGCGTGGCGGGCCGCGGCGTCGCCCAGGCGTCGAGCGCCTCCGCCAGCTGCGCGAGCTGCACCCCGACCTCGCCGCAGTCGCGCGGCCGCTCCTCGGGGTTCTTCGCCATCATCCGGTCGATGAGCTGCTCCAGCGGCTCCGGCACGTCCGCGCGGACGTCGCGCAGCCGTGGCGTCTGCTGGAACAGGAGCTTGGCGAGCGCGGCCATGACGTGCGCCCCTTCGAAGGCCGGGCGGCCCGCGATGCACTCGTAGAACACGCACGCCAGCGAGAACACGTCCGCGCGCGCGTCGAGGGAGCTCCCGCTCTCGATCTGCTCGGGCGCGATGTACCCCGGCGTCCCGAGGATCCCGCCGGTGTAGGTCAGCCGCCGCGACTCTCCGTCGGGCCGCGCGATCCCGAAGTCGACGAGCTTGAGCTGACCGACGTCGCCGGCGACGAGGAAGATGTTGCTCGGCTTGACGTCGCGGTGGATGATCCCGCGCGAGTGCGCGAAGGCGAGCGCGTCCGCCGTCCTGCGCAGCACCCCGAGGCTCTCGGCGAGCGAGAGCTGCCGGCGCGCGAGGCACGCCGCCAGGTCCTCGCCCTCCAGCCACTCCATGGCGAGGTAGTGGTCCCCGGCGCCCGTCCGGCCGTGGGCGACGTACCGCACGATCCCGGGGTGGCTCAGCTCGGCGAGGATCTGCGACTCGCGCTCGAAGCGCTCGACGTCGAAGGCCTCGCGGCTGTGCAGGAGCTTGAGGGCGACGTGGCGCGCGTCGAGGCGATCGTGGGCGCGATAGACCGTCCCCATCCCCCCGGCCGCAACCTGCTGCTCGACGACGAATCGGCTCGCGAGGACGGCCCCGGACTCCACGCTGCTCGATGCTACTCGAGGAAGACGCTCACCGAGGCCTTGTAGCTGTCGGTGCCGCGCGGAAAGATGCGGGTCCCGCACGGGAGCTCGATGAGGGGCTTCCGGTCGCGGCAGTCCGTGTAGCTGCCGTCGTGCCGCGGGCCGTCGCACACGTCCTCACACTTGCCCACGACGTCGACCACGCAGTCGTCGAGCGAGGGGCCGCAGACGCGGGGGATCGACCTCTGCCCTGGCGCGAGGCAGGCGAAGCGACGCTGGTTCTTGAGGAAGACGTTGCCGTAGTAGGTCGCCTCCGCCTCCTCGTACGTGTCGCGCTCCCTCCTCGTGGACGAGAGCGCGTCGTCCTTGCCGCGGAGCGAGATCGGCACGTGCTCGCCCCGGTAGTTCACGCGGGAGAGGAGGCAGGCCGACACCCACTCCTGGCACTTTTCACCACAGGAGCCGTTCCTCCGGCCCCACTCGGGCGCGAGCCCGAGCTCCCCGACGAAGGTGTAGGAGCGGCGGTCGACCTCGACCGTAATCTTCTCGTGCTCGGGCAGAGCGCAGCTCACGATGAAGCTGAGGAGCTCCCGCGACTCGGGGTCACGGAGCGCCTCGCTGGTGAACGGATTGCCCATCAGACCGTTGTGGGTCAGCGCGTTGTGGGTCAGCGCGTTGTGGGTCAGCGCGTTGTAGGTCAGCGCGTTGTGGGTCAGCGCGTTGTGGGTCAGCGCGTTGTAGACCACGACCTCCTGCTGCACCTCCGCCACCAGCTCATCCTCACCCTCGAGACCATCGAGCTCGGTAGACGCGATACAAGCGGCCTGCGAGGTCGACACCGCCACGCAGACGATGAGAGCGAATTGGCGTGCAGATTCCATAGTCCTATTTCATCTACACCACTCCCGCTCATAAGTTCAATTTTTTTATAGACATTTTGCGGGACATGTTTCTCCACACTGCCATGACACGCATCACGTAGTCAGGTGCCGGGCGGGGGACAACGCAGAGCGCAGCACTCCCGCGCACCCTGAGCAGGGGGGAAGCGAAGCAGCGTGTGGGTGGGAGAGTTACGCCAGTTTCCTGGTCAGCAGCGCATTGACCAGGTCGGGGTTCGCTTTGCCGCCGGAGGCCTTCATGACCTGACCGACGAAGAACCCGATCAGCTTCGTATTGCCCGCGCGGAAGCGGGAGACCTCGCCGGGGTGCCCGGCGATGATCTGGTCGACGATGCGCTCCACCGCGCCCTCGTCGGCCACCTGCCGGAGCCCTCTCTGCTCGACGATCGCCCGCGGGCTACCGCCCCGCTGCATTATCTCAACGAGGACGTCTTTTGCTATCTTCGTCGAAATCGTCCCATCATCGATCAGCGCGAGGAGCTCGCCGAGCTGCGCACCTGAGAAGGGCAGGTCGCCTGCCTTCCTGTCCCTGAGCTCGCGCGAGATCGAGTGGATGACCCAGTTGGCGGCGCTCCTCGGGTTGTCGTGGACCGCCACCGCCTCCTCGAACAGCCGCAGGAGGCCGTCGTCCTCGGCCAGGACGACGGCGTCGTCGCCGGGGATCCCGCGTGTTTCGATGAGGTTTCTGGCCTTGTCGGCGCGGGCCGGATCGAGCCGCGCGAGCCGCTCCTCCACCGTCGCGCGCTCGGTCTTCGGCCGGGGCGGCGGCGCCTTCGCGGCCGCGCTCTCGGGCGCCGCGGCCGGAGCGGGCTTCTCGGCGGCCAGCTTCGCCCACGAGTCCTTGAGCGCCACGGTGCGGTTGAACACCGGCGCTCCGGGCGCGGAGTCGACCGGATCCACGAAGAAGAACCCCTGGCGCTCGAACTGGACATGGCTGCCCCGCTCCACGCTGGACAGGCTCGGTTCCACCCGACATCCGGTCAGGGTGACCAGCGAACCAGGATTCAAGTTCTCCAGGAAATCCCGCCCCTCGTCGACCGCGTCGGGCCGCTCGGCCGCGAACAGCCGGTCGTAGAGCCGGACCTCCGCGGAGATCGCGTGGGCCGCCGAGACCCAGTGCAGCGTCCCCTTCGGCTTGCGGCCGTCGGGCGCCTCACCGCTGCTCGTGGGGTGATCGTAGGTGCACCGGAGCTCCACCACCTCTCCCGTGGTCGGGTCTTTCACCACCTCTCGACAGGTGATGAACCCGGCGTACCGGAGCCGCACCTGCTGCCCGGGCGCGAGCCGGAACCATTTCTTGGGCGGGTCCTCGAGGAAGTCGTCGCGCTCGATGTAGAGCACCCGCGAGAGGGGGACCTTGCGGGAGCCCTGCTTCGGCACGTCGTCGGGCCAGTAGGGCGCGTCGATCTGCTCCACCTGCCCCTCGGGGTAGTTCTCGAGGACGACGCGGAGCGGGCGCAGCACGGCCATCACGCGCGGCGCGCGGAGGTTCAGGTCGTCGCGGACGCACGACTCGAACTTCGCGATGTCCACCATGCTGTTCGTCTTGGCGACGCCGATCTCCTCGCAGAAGGCGCGGATGGCCTCGGGCGTCACGCCGCGGCGCCGGAGGCCGGCGATGGTGGGCATGCGCGGGTCGTCCCAGCCCTTCACGTGGCCGCCCTTCACGAGCCCGAGCAGCTTGCGCTTGCTCATCACCGTGTAGTTCAGGTTCAACCGCGCGAACTCGTACTGCCGGGGGCGGGACGGGACGTCCAGGCTCTCGATGATCCAGTCGTAGAGCTCCCGGTTGTTCTCGAACTCCAGCGTGCAGATCGAGTGGGTGATCCCCTCGATCGCGTCGGAGAGGCTGTGCGCGAAATCGTACAGCGGGTAGATGCACCAGGCGTCGCCCGTCCGGTAATGGCGCGCGCGCTTGATGCGGTAGATCGGCGGATCGCGCATCTTCATGTTGGGAGCGGCCATGTCGATCTTGGCCCGGAGCACGTGGGCGCCCTCGGGGAACTCCCCTGCTCGCATGCGCGCGAACAGATCGAGGTTCTCCTGGACGGACCTGTTCCTGTAGGGGCTCTCGCGCCCGGGCTCGGTGACGGTGCCGCGCATCTCGCGGGTCTCCGCCTCGCTCAGGCTGCACACGTACGCCTTGCCCTTCTGGATGAGCTCCACCGCGAACGCGTACAGCCGCTCGAAGTAGTCCGACGCGAAGAAGAGCTTGTCGCCCCAGTCGCCGCCGAGCCAGCGGACGTCCCGCTGGATGGACTCGACGTACTCCAGGTCCTCGGCCGCAGGGTTCGTGTCGTCGAACCGCATGTGGCACACGCCGCCGAAGTCGGCCGCCAGCCCGAAGTTGAGCAGGATCGACTTCGCATGTCCGATGTGCAGATATCCGTTCGGCTCGGGCGGGAACCGGGTCACGACCCGCGTGTGCCTCCCTGCGGCGAGGTCTTCGGCGATGATGTTGCGGATGAAATTGGACGCGGCGCCGCCGCTGTCAGCGTCGCTCGGTCGGGGGCTCTGCGTTGTCACAGCTGTCTTTCACCTCGGCTCGGGCGACCGCGGCCGGACGCAGCCGGGCGCCGCCGCCCGAGCGGAGCCTACTCGAACGGCCCCCCCTGGACCACCGTGGAAGAGGGCGCCGCGCGGCCGCGCCCGCCGCGGACGCCCGCTCCTCGGGGCGGGGCGCGGTCCGGCGGCAGCGTGGACGACGCGCGGACGTGCCCGGCGGAGGGCGCGCGCCCGCGCGGGCGCTCAGAACTGGGCGGCCTCGGTGGACTCGTGCAGGGCCAGCGTGGACGCCGCGCCGCCCGAGATCACCTGGGCGACCTCGTCGAAGTAGCCCGTCCCGACCTCGCGCTGGTGGCGCGTGGCGCTGTAGCCGAACTGCTCGCCGGCGAACTCGGCCTGCTGGAGCTCGGAGTACGCGGACATGCCGCGGCGCTGGTACTGCCTGGCGAGCTCGAACATGCTGTGGTTGAGCGCGTGGAACCCGGCGAGGGTGACGAACTGGAACTTGTACCCCATCGCGCCGAGCTCGCGCTGGAACCGCGCGATGGTCGCGTCGTCGAGGTGCTTCTTCCAGTTGAACGAAGGAGAGCAGTTGTAGGCGAGCAGCTTGCCCGGGAACTGCTTGTGGATGCCCTCCGCGAAGCGCCGCGCCTGGTCGAGGTCCGGCGTCGAGGTCTCGCACCAGACGAGGTCGGCGTAGGGCGCGTAGGCGAGCCCGCGCGCGATGGCCGCCTCGAGGCCGCCCTTCAGCACGTAGAAGCCCTCGGGCGTGCGCTCGCCGGGGATGAACGGCTTGTCGCGCGGGTCGATGTCCGAGGTGATGAGCTTGGCGCTGTCGGCGTCGGTGCGCGCGACGAGGACGGTCGGCACGCCCATGACGTCGCTGGCGAGGCGGGCGGCGACGAGGGTGCGGATGAACTGGCTGGTCGGGACGAGGACCTTGCCGCCCATGTGCCCGCACTTCTTCTCGGACGCCAGCTGGTCCTCGAAGTGCACGCCCGCGGCGCCGGCCTCGATCATGCCCTTCATGAGCTCGAAGGCGTTCAGCGGCCCTCCGAAGCCGGCCTCGGCGTCGGCCATGATGGGGGCGAGCCAGTAGCGCCCCGACTTGCCCTCGGCGGTCTCGATCTGGTCGGCGCGGAGGAGCGCCTGGTTGATGCGCCGCACGAGCGTCGGGACGCTGTTCGCCGGATACAGGCTCTGGTCGGGGTACATCGTCCCGGCCTCGTTGTTGTCCGCCGCCACCTGCCAGCCGCTCAGGTAGATCGCCTTGAGCCCGGCCCGGACCTGCTGCATCGCCTGGTTGCCGGTGAGCGCGCCGAGCGCCGCCACGTAGGGCTCGCTGTGCATCAGGTTCCAGAGCCGCTTCGCCCCGAGGGAGGCGAGCGTGTAATCGATACGGACGGTGCCGCGGAGGCGCGCGACGTCGGCCTCCGAGTACGGGCGCACGATGCCGCTCCATCGGCCGGGGGCGACGTCGCTCGGCGTCGCGTGCAGGGAATCGGCGGAGATCGGCGTATTGAGCGGGAAAGCAGCGGACATGACTGGGCTCCTAGTGCGTTGGGGTTGCAGGCGGCAGCTGCCGCTGTGTCGACGTCGAAACAGGGTGGCCGAGCGTCACGCGCCCTGGCCTCCGGCGCGCGAGATCAAGAGCTCGTAAGCGGGCAGCGTGAGGAACTCCTCGAAGGTCTCCCCGACGGAGAGCCGCTCGAAGAGCTGGCGCGCGTCGGCGAAGCGGCCGCCGTCGAAGCGCGCCTCGCCGAGCGCGCCGCGCAGGGCGGCCATCTCGCCGTCGACCGCCGCGCGGAAGCGCTCCACGGTGAGCGGCTGGCCGTCGTCCAGCGTCGCCTTGTGGCGGATCCACTGCCATACCTGGGTGCGCGAGATCTCCGCGGTGGCCGCGTCCTCCATCAGGTTGTAGAGCGGGACGCAGCCGAGGCCGCTGATCCACGCCTCGAGGTATTGGATGCCGACGCGGATGTTGTGCCGCAGGCCGGCCTCGGTGCGCGCGCCCGGCGGCACGCGCAGGAGGTCGGCCGCCTCCACGCGGACGTCCTCGCGCTTGCGCTCGATCTGGTTCGCCGCGGGCATGTGCGCGTCGAACACCTCGCGGGCGAGCGGCACGAGCCCCGGGTGGGCGACCCAGGTGCCGTCGTGTCCGTCCTTGACCTCGCGCAGCTTGTCGGCGCGCACCTTCTCGAGCGCCGCGCGGTTCGCGTCGGGGTCGCTCTTGATCGGGATCTGCGCCGCCATGCCGCCCATCGCGTGCACGCCGCGGCGGTGGCAGGTCTTCACGAGCAGCTGGGTGTACGAGCGCAGGAAGTGCTGCTCCATCGTCACCTGCGAGCGGTCCGGCATCACGCAGGTCGGGTCGTTCCGGAGCTTCTTGATGAAGCTGAAGATGTAGTCCCAACGGCCGCAGTTGAGCCCGGCCGAGTGCTGGCGGAGCTCGTAGAGGATCTCGTCCATCTCGAACGCCGCGGGCAGCGTCTCGATGAGGACCGTGGCCTTGATCGTGCCCGCCGGCAGGCCGACCGCCTCCTGCGCGAAGAGGAACACGTCGTTCCAGAGGCGCGCCTCCAGGTGACTCTCCATCTTCGGCAGGTAGAAGTAAGGCCCGGTGCCGCGGCGGACGAGCTCACGCGCGTTGTGAAAGAAGAACAGGCCGAAATCGAAGAGCCCGCCCGGCAGCGGCTTCCCGTCGAGCTCGACGTGCTTCTCCCAGAGGTGCCAGCCGCGCGGGCGCACGATCAGCGTCGCGAGCCGCTCGCCGAGGGCGTAGCGCTTGCCCGTGGCCGGATCCTCGTAACGGAGCTCGCGCCGCGCCGCGAGCCGCAGCGCCGCCTGCCCCTCGATGAGGTTCTTCCACGTCGGCGAGGTGGCGTCCTCGAAGTCCGCCATGAACACGCTCGCGCCGGAGTTCAAGGCATTGATGATCATCTTGGGATCGACGGGCCCGGTGATCTCCACGCGCCGGTCGAGCAGGTCCTCGGGCAGCGGCGCCACGGTCCAGTCCCCCTCGCGCACGTCGCGCGTCTCCCGGAGGAAATCGAACCGCTCGCCCGCGTCGAGCCGCGCCTGCACCGCGCGCCGCCGCGCGAGAAGGCCGGGAACCCGGTCAGCGAACTTACGTCCGAGATTCGCGAGGAAGCGAAGGGCCTCTGGCGTGAGGACAGACTCGTCGCCCGCAACGCGGGGGGCGAGCAGGCTCAGGTTCGAGGTCGCATGATTCTGGCTCATCCACATCTCCTGCAACGCTGCGCGTCGTTACAACGAAACTATGTTTGTCGACGGGGTTTCAACGTCAACTTCGCTTTGAAATGCAGGCGGATAACGATGTCGACGAAAGGCCTTTACAGGCAGTCAACGTGTAAACTATTGTAAATTTCTACGGTGGGGCGCTTCACCTACACGTGGGTTCAGTAAGTTCAGCTACGTTCGGGAGGGTCCTCATGGCCGATGCACCTCTACTCGGAGCCAAAGTCCGCGCGCTCCGGCGCCGCGAGCACATGACGCAGGTCGATCTGGCGGAGCGCCTCGGTGTCTCGGCGAGTTATCTGAACTTGATAGAGAACAACCGGCGTCCGTTGACCGCGCCGCTGCTCATCCGGCTGGCCCAGATATTCCAGCTCGATCTCCAGAATTTCGCGTCGGAAGAGGATGTCCGGCTGACAGCGGATCTCCACGAGGTGTTCGGCGATCCCATCTTCGAGAGCCACGGGCTCACGAACGCGGATCTGCGCGAGCTCGTCGCCAGCTCACCGAACGTGGCGCGCGCGGTGCTCACGCTCTACCGCACGTACGCGACCACCCGCGAGTCGCTGGACACGCTGGGAGAGCGGCTGGCGGGCGACGGGTTCGTCGCGGTCGACAACTCGCGCCTGCCGTCCGAGGAGGTGAGCGACCTGATCCAGCGCCGGATGAACCACTTCCCGGAGCTCGAGGAGGGCGCCGAGGCGCTCTGGCGCGAGGCGGAGCTCGACGCGGACGACGTCTACCGCGGCCTCGTCCGGTACCTCCACGCGACGCGCGGCATCGAGGTGCGCATCGTGCGGGTCGCGGACGAGCGCCAGGCGATGCGGCGCTACGATCCCGAGCGGCGCGTGCTCAGCATCTCCGAGGTGCTGCCGCCCCGGAGCCGCCGGTTCCAGCTCGCGCACCAGCTCGGGCTGCTCACGCAGTCGGCCGCCATCGACCGCATCCTGCGCGACGAGAACCTCACCACCCCCGAGTCCCGCGCGCTCGCGCGCGTCGCGCTGGCCAACTACTTCGCCGCCGCGATCCTCATGCCCTACCAGCCGTTCTTGGAGGCCGCGCGCGCCGAGCGCTACGACATCGAGCTCCTCGCGCACCGCTTCGGCACGAGCTTCGAGCAGGTGTGCCACCGGCTGACGACGCTGCGCCGCCCCGGCGCCGAGGGGGTGCCGATGCACATGGTCCGCATCGACATCGCGGGCAACATCTCGAAGCGCTTCAGCGGCTCCGGCATCCGCTTCGCGCGGTTCAGCGGCGCCTGCCCTCGCTGGAACGTGCACGCCGCCCTGATGACGCCCGGCATGATCCGGATCCAGCTCTCGCAGATGCCCGACGGCGCGGTCTACTTCTGCATCGCGCGCACCGTGCGCAGCGACCGCGGCGGCTACCACGTCCCCCACACGGTCCAGTCGATCGGCATGGGCTGCGACGTCCGCTACGCCCGCGAGCTCGTCTACGCCGACGGGATCGACCTCGACAACATCGGCGCGGCCGTCCCGGTCGGCGTCACCTGCCGGACCTGCGAGCGCCTCGACTGCGCCCAGCGGGCGCTGCCGGCGCTGCAGCACCCGCTGCGCCTCGACGAGAACCGCAGGGGCGTCTCGTTCTACGCGTCCGTCGACAAGTGAGCCGGCCGGGCGCTCAGCCCGGGCGACCGAGCAGCTCGTTGAGCGTCGACACGAGCCGGGCCACGTCGACCGGCTTGACGAGGTGCACGTGCGCCCCGGCCGCCCGGCTCTTCTCGCGGTCGTCGTCGCCGCCGAAGCCGCTCACCACGACGAGCGCGCGCGGCTTGGTCTCGAGCGACGCCACGAGCTCCAGGCCGCTGCCGTCCGGGAGCGACACGTCGGTCACCAGGGCGTCGACCGGGCGCTCGGCCAGCGCCGCGCGCCCCTCCTCGCACGACCGCGCCACGGCCACGCGGAAGCCGCGGCGGCGGAGCGCCATGCCGAGCAGCGCCGCGGTGTCGTCATCGTCGTCCAGGACCAGGACCTGCGGCAGCTCCTCGCTCATCGCGCGCCCACCTTACGATCCGCCTCGTTCAGCGGCCACTCCAAGGTGATGCGCGTCTCCGCGCCCACGCGCTCGACCCGCGCCGTGCCGCCGTGCGCCCTGAGCACGCCGTCGATGACGCGGACGGGCAGCGCGCCCTCGTCGAGCGGATCCGCCTCCGGGGAGAGCGCCGTCTCGAAGAGCTCCTCCACCGAGGTCGTGTCCGCGTCGCTCGTGAGCACCACGCGCGCCTTGTCGCCGTGGGCCGCGAGCTCGACGGCGACCCGCGCGCGGGCGGCGCGCAGGGCGAGCATGAGCGCGTCCGCGAGCGCCGCGGTCATCGACGACGGGTGCGCGAAGCCGCGCAGCGGCGCGAGGTCGAGCGCCACCGTGACCTGGCGCCTGCCGTAGACGAACGACGCCTCCGAGACGGCCTGGCGCACGAGCGGCTCGAGGTCGAGCGACTGCACCTGGGCGTCCAGCTGCCGCGACAGCTCCGAGGCGGCGGTGTAGCGGTCGGCGAGGCGCAGGAGGCGGCGCACGCCCCGGCGCGCCATCGTGAAGAACGCCGCGTTCCGAGCGGTCGTCTCGCCGCCGAGGGCGCGCTCGAGCTCGTCGAGCGCGCCGGCCACGACGCCCGCCGGCCCTCGAACGTCGTGCCCCGTGCGCGCGAACAGCTTGTAGACCGACTCGGGGAGCGCCTTTTCCGTCATTCCTTCCGCCTTACCTCGCGCCTCATCTCAGCTCAGCTGAGCGCAGAGCTCGCCGACCCCGGCGAAGAGGCCGCCTTGTCCTTGTCTGGGCCTTCGTCCCCGCCCGAGCCATCCTGCTCCCCGTAGCGCTCCAGCTTGCGGTACAGCGTGCGCCGGTCGAACCCGAGCATCTGGGCGGCGCGCGACTTGTTGCCGCCGACGAGCGCGAGCACGCGCTTGATGTACCGCTTCTCGAGCTCGTCCATCGTCATGATCTCGGCCGGCTCGTCGACGGCGACGACGAAGCGGTCGGGCCGGTAGGCCTGGACCTTCTCGGGCAGATCCTCGACCGTGATCTGCTCGAAGCGCGCGAGGGCCACGGCGCGCTCGATGCTGTTCTCGAGCTCGCGCACGTTGCCCGGCCAGTTGTAGGCGGTGAGCTTCTCCGCGGCCGCCGTCGAGAGCGAGAGCACGCCCTTGCCGCTCCTGGACGAGAACTTCTCGAGGAAGTGCATCGCGAGGTGGAGCACGTCGGTCCCGCGCTCGCGCAGGGGCGGCAGGTCGATCTTCACGACGTTGACGCGGTAGTAGAGGTCCTCGCGGAACCGCTTCTCGTACACCTCGGTCTCGAGGTCGCGGTTGGTCGCGGTCACGATGCGCGCGTCGAAGGGGATCTCGGCGTTCGAGCCGACCGGCCGCACCTTCCGCTCCTGGAGCGCGCGGAGCAGCTTCGGCTGGACCTCGAGCGGCATCTCGCCGATCTCGTCGAGGAAGATGGTGCCGCCGCTCGCCTCGAGGAACAGGCCGGTGCGCTGGGTCTTCGCGTCGGTGAAGGCGCCGCGCGCGTGGCCGAAGAGCTCGCTCTCGAGGAGCGCCTGGGGCACCGCGGCGCAGTTGACGGCGACGAAGGGGCCGGGGCGGCCGCTGGCCTCGTGGATCGCCCGCGCGATGAGCTCCTTGCCGGTGCCCGTCTCGCCGTGCACGAGCACCGAGGCGTCGCTGCGCGCGACGCGCCCGATGAGGTCGTAGACGCGCTTCATCGCGGGGCTGCGCCCGACGAGGCCCTTCGTCTGCTGGACGTCGTGGGCCGCCTCACGCAGGCGCTTCACCTCGGACCGGAGGCGCCGGTGCTGGACGGCGCGCGAGACCGTCAGGCCAAGGAGGTTCGAGTCGAGCGGCTTCGTGACGAAGTCGAACGCTCCGGCGCGCATCGCGGAGATCGCCGTCTCCATGCTCCCGAGCGCCGTCATGACGATGACCAGCATGTCGGGCCGGGCGCCGAGGATGCGCTCGCACAGCTCGAGGCCGCTCATCTCGCTCATGCCGACGTCGGTCAACACGACGTCGAAGTCGTCCTCGCTCACGAGCTCCAGCGCGCTCTTCGCGGAGGTGCGCGCCGCCACGGAGAATTCCTGCCTCTTGAGGAGGGCTTCGACCAGATCGCACGTCGCTTCGTCGTCATCGACGACGAGTATCCTGCCGCTCATCGCGTGTCCTTCCCCGGCAGCTCACTAGGTCGACCGCTGCCTGCAGTTGCAGGGAACGTGCCACGGAGACACCGCGCCATCAAGCCCAGCTCGCTCATCCTTGAGATTCTTCAACGTGACGTTTCGCCACAGGTGGGCTTTCCTGCCTCAACCATGCCGGCAGCGGCCCATGGCGCGGCGCCGGCGCGCCCCCCTCCCCGGCCGAGGCGCCCCCGAGATGTGGCGGCGCTCTCCAGCGCCTCGCCGGATGGCGTTACCAGCTCCCTGGATTTCCACAGATAGGCAGCACGTCGTCCGGTGATGCACGTGGCGCGCCTCGCCCGTCCGCGGCGAGAGGCTGCGCGGCGGGGAGGGCCGCCTCCAGGCGGCCGCGGCCACGAAAAGCGTCGGGTGCCGCGTGGATGCAGCGCAGGCCCCGGCCGTCCGCGCGAGGCCGAGGCGCGCCCGCGGCGAGCGCGCTCGTGGCGCGCGGGCGCGCTGACGGCTGGCGATCCGCGCGCTGGCGAGCGGCCAGGCATGGCGACCGGCAGGACCGGCGCGGCCCGCGGCGAAGGATCGCAGGCTGAGCGATCGAACAACGAGCGTTCGAGGAGAGCAGGGAATTCGCGGTTTGTTGCGATGCGTCTCCGTCCGCGGATCGAGATACCGCGATTGAGCGCTTCATTTCTCTGGATCCTGCGGCAGCCATCGTGTGCTGGTGTTGGCCTGAGCACCTCGACCTCGCTCGATCTGTCGAGTCCGTCCGAGCCGGCGGTGAGAGGCGAAATTCCACATCTCCAGATCACATCTGGCGCCCCGGACGTGCTCACGTCCGGAATAAGACGATTCGGCACGAGAGTTGCTTGAATATGCCCCATGAAGAAGAGGGGGCAGAAGGGCGAGCGTCGAGAGGAGACCTGCCTGCTGATTGCTGAGCCCGGCGCGCCCTGGACCGAGTGCGCCGCCTGGCTGAGCACCCGGACGCGCGACATCCACACGGTGATTCAGCTGCCGAGCGAGCACGCGTCGACGTTCCAGTCGCGCTTGCAGGAGAAGCTCCTGCTCCTCGGCGAGGTGAGCACGGCCGTGTTCGTCGCGGCGTCGTCCGCGAACAAGCTCGTGGTCCGGTCCGCGCTCGTGCGCGCCGTGCTCGGCGCGCTCCCTGGCGTGAAGCGCGTCGTGCTCTGCCCCGGCTCGGACCCGCTGGCCCCTGCGGCGCATGAGCTGGCGGGCCTGTCGCTGACGATGCGCGGGCTGATCGGCAGGAGCGGCGCCGTCACCTTCTCGCTCGAGGGCCCGAGGGGCGAGCCGCTGCGCGGCCTCGCGCACCTCTCGGCCGCCGCCTGAGCGGCCCTGGCGCGAGGGCGACGAGATCCCTGTTTCACGTCCATCGACAACACGCACACGTTCGGTGTCCGGGAGGAGAATGCATGAAAGCGACACAGCTCTTGACAGGGCAGCACCGCGAAGCCGAGAGGCTGTTCGAGCTGGCGGCCTCGGGCGTCGGCGATGTCCGGCGGGTGACGGACGAGCTCACGAAACACCTGCTCGCCCACATGCTCGCCGAGCAAGTGGTGCTCTTCCCGGAGCTGCTCGCGATCGAGCCGGATCTCATCGGCGGGGCCTGCGAGGAGCACACGGTCGCGCGGTTCGAGATCCGGCGCGTCGTCAACACGGCGCCAGAGGACCCGAGCTTCAAGGCCAGGCTATCCACCCTGAGGGAGCTCGTCATGCACCACGCCGACGAGGAGGAGCGGGAGCTCTTGCCTCGGATCGAGGCGGAGCTGAGCGAGGAGGCGAACGAGCGGCTGGGCCAGCAGATGCTGGAGCTGTTCGACGCGCTCATCGCCCATTCCCGCCGCTCCCACGGCCAGAGCCACGCCCCGGCGCGCACCGCGACGGCGGCCTGACGGCGGCGGCCCTCCCGCCGCGCTCCTCCTCCTCACGCTCGGTTCACCGCCCAGGCGGGCACCGGCGCTCGACGCGCGCCGCGAGCGCCTGCGCGCCTGTCGACCGGCCATGTCCTAGGACGCCGAACGGGGTGAAACCCCGCGGAAATGAACCACATAGGCACAGAGGACACAGAGGGAGAGAGAAGAGAGCGCTCGGAATCTCTTCTTCATCCCTTTCATCCCTCTGTGTTCTCTGTGCCTATGTGGTTCCAATCTCTTCATTCTCGGGCGTTTCGAGCTGATCGGTGCTCTAACGCCGTGCCCCGAGCCGGGGAGCCCGGGCCATCGCGTGTCGAGGGAGATGAGGGCCGGTGGGCTCACGGGGTGGGCGCCGGCGCGTCGCCGGGGCCGGTCGGGCCGCCGTGCGCGGGCCCGTACCCGTGCGACTCTCCGTAGCCGAGATCCTCGGGGACCATCTTGTCCGCCGCGGCCTTCGGCTCCGGCGAGGCGGCGCTCGGCGCGGCGTCCGAGGCGAGCTCGTAGACGCCGCGCTCGAGCTCCATCTCTTCGAGGGCCGAGCCGCAGGCCCGGCAGGGCGCGGCCGCCGTCGATACGAAGATGTACCGGCGACCGCAGGATTTGCAGCGGAGCTCGCGGATCATCGCACGCTCGCCGGGTCAGCTCGGCCGACCGCGCCGGGTCGCCTCCTGGGCTTCGCGCAGCGCGTCGCCTTCGGGGCCGTCCAGCGCCTCGGCGGCCTCCTCCGCGTGCTGCTCGATCTTGCCGTCCTTCACCGACCTCTGCACGCCTTCGCGGTAGCGCCGATCGGCCGTGTGGTTGCCCTCGCCTTCGATGTCCGCCGACTGGGTCTGCTGAGTCGCCTTCTGGTTCTCCATGGTGTCCTCCTCTTGTCGAGCTTGCTGGGCAGGGCCGCGGGCGCGTCAGACGCGCCGCCTCGCCTCCTGGATGGCGCGATCCAGCTCTTCCACGCGCTGGTCGACGCCCTTCTTCACTTGTTCGAGGTTCGTGCTCGTGGCCGCGTCAAGGTCGCGCAGGCTCCTGCGCACCGCCTCCGACTTGTCCTGGAGGTCCTTCACCATCCTGTCGACCTCGGCCTTGGACAGCTTCTTCTCGGCCTTGGCGCGGAGCTCGGCGACGTCCTTCTCGAGGTCCTCGACCTTGCGCGTCGCGGAGGCGCGCACGTCGTCGCGCGCCTTCAGGAGCTCCGCCTGGGCCTCCACGGTCTTTTCCTGGGCCTCCAGGGCAGCGTTGTTGAGCTTCTCCGCGGCCTCCCGGAGGGCGTTGTCGGTCTCCTTCTCGGCCCGCTGGTCGATCTCGGCGACCTTCTTGTCGAGCTCGGTGGCGACCTCCGCCGCCTTCTGCTCCGCCTCGCGCTGCGCGCGCTCGGCCTTGGCTTGCGCGTCTGTGGGGGACTCGCAGCCCGCGACGACGCTCATGACGATGGCGATAGGAAGGAATGTACGGACGGTCAGCATGATGTTCTCCTCCGGTCTGCCGCTTGGCCCGACCTTGCGCCCGGGCGAGAGCCCGGCACGACGCGAAAAGCCCCATCGAAGCTGCCCGGGTTCGTTCCTCGCGGCGCCCTGGATGGGTTCCTCCATCCGCCTTTGCGACGGGCGTGCCAGGCAGAACCGCGGAGACCGCCCGGCCCGACGAGACATATCGCCCCGATCGTGGCCGCCAGGCACGTGCAAGCAGGCATCGCCGGCACAAGGCGCGACAACCCACAACGCATTGCGTCATCACGCAGCGCCCGGACGGCGTGCGCGCAGCGCCGGAGCGCGCGGCAAACGAAGGCATGGAGTTGGGGGTTCGCAGGGGAGAGGATGAGAAGGCGCGCGGGCGGCGGGTCGGCTCGGGCGCCGGGCTCGACGGCGCCGCGTGGGCCCGTGTGAGACGGGCGCCCACGCGGCGCTCGAGGGGCGGCGTGGAGGGCGTCAGGCCCGGACGCGGCGGCCGAGCGCGAGAGAGACCACCGCCAGGACGAGAAAGATCACGAAGAGCAGCTTCGCCACCGAGGCGGCGCTCGCGGCGATGCCGCCGAAGCCGAAGACGGCGGCGATGATCGCGACGATAAAGAACGCAACACTCCAACTGAGCATGATAACCTCCTGATCGGGTGAATTGGTGTTCCAGCGTCTCGAACCAGCGTTGTTGCCGTTGTCGCCGTTGTCGCCGTTCTTGCAGCCGCCGTGCCGCGACGTCCCATGTCGACCCGCGTGTCGATCAAGACGGTTGTTCCTCCGGGCGCCCCACAGCCCGCTTCACCGGCCGTCACACGGCCCGGGCGGACGCAGGCGCTGCGGCAAATTGTCTCGTTCGTGACGTCGTGCGCCGCACATCGCCGCGAACACCGGTCGTCCGAGCTCGGCACAGCGCTTGCCCGCGCCTGGGCCTGTGCGCGCGCGAAGGAAGCCGAGCTCAGCTCAACACCCATGTCGAGGGCGACCTCGGCGGAGGACGACAGACGGCTACCCCACGAAGGGCGCGGTCGCCTACCCGGCGCCGCGCGGGCTGCGCTGGCGGGGCGCCTTGTGGCGCTCGGCAAGCTCGCCGAATATGTCGTGCTCGACGCCACCCGCGGCCCAGGTCGTCCAGGGCCGCTCCCCGCTCGCTGCCCGGGCCCCTGACGGCGATGGCTGCCGGGACGGCGCCGGCGCCGCGAACGACCCGATCATGACGACCCCGCTCTCCACGCTCATCAGGACCCGCCGCGAGGCCATCATCGAGCGGTTCGTCGGCGAGCTGCGCAGGCGAAGCTCGGTGGCGCGAAACATGCCGAAGCCGCTGATCATCAACTCGTTGCCGACCTTCCTCGACGAGGTGGCCGCCAGCCTGGAGAAGGGCGCTCCCACGCACGGCAGCGACGAGGCCGCGCGCGAGCACGGCGAGGCGCGCTGGGAGAACGGGTTCGACCTGGAGGTGATGGTCCGCGAGTACAGCCTCCTCCGGCGCTCCATCCTCCGCGAGCTGCACGAGGCGGGGATCACGCCGAGCCTGAGCGACCTCGAGGCGCTCTCCGAGCGCGTGGACGCGGGGATCGCGCAGGCGGTCGGCGAGCACACCCGGCTCCAGCTGGCCGCGCTGGAGACCGAGCGCAAGCGCACCGAGCTCGAGCGGGGCAAGAGCGGCTCGCTGCTCGCCGAGGCGCCGGCGCCGATCTGCCTCCTCAGGGGCGAGGGGCTGGTGTTCGAGCTGGCCAACCCGATGTTCTGTCAGATGGTCGGCCGCGACGATCTGCTCGGCAAGCCGCTCGCCGAGGCGGTCCCGGAGCTCCGGGGGCAGCCGCTGCACGCGCAGCTCGAGGCCGTCATGGCGAGCGGCCAGCCGAGCGTGGCGAACGAGATCCCGGTGCGGATCATGCACTGGACCGGGGAGCTCGTGGAGCGGCTCTACAACGTCCTGTGCAAGCCGCTCCACGGCGTGAGCGGCGCCGTGGAGGGTGTCATGGCGACGGCGTTCGATGTGACCGAGCAGATCGGCGCGCGCCGCAAGGCGGAGCGCCTCGCGCTCGAGCTCCAGCAGAGCGTGGCCCAGCGCCTGCGCGCGGAGCAGGCGCTCCGGGTGAACGAGGAGCGCTTCCGCAAGGCGCTCCGCGGGTCGCCGGTCATGGTGTTCAACCAGGACCGGGACCTCCGCTACACGTGGATGCACAACGCCTTCGGCAAGTCGGAGCGCGAGGTGCTCGGCAAGGCCGACGCGGAGGTGCTGGAGGACCCGGACGCCGCGAGGGCGCTCGAGCGGGCGAAGCGCGAGGTGCTCTCCAGCGGGGTCGGCCAGCGGCGCGAGATCGCCCTGCACTCGGGCGGGCGCACGCAGCACCTCGACATCTCGATCGAGCCGCTCGCCGACGACGCGGGCGAGATCGTCGGCATCACCTGCACGGCGACGGACATCACCGAGCGGAAGGCGATCGAGCAGGCGCTGCGCGCGAGCGAGGCGAGGTTTCGCACGGTGCAGGAGGCGTCGCCCGACGGGTTCATGATCCTGCGCAGCGTGCGCGACGCGTCCGGGGCGATCGCCGATTTCGAGTGGGTCTACGTGAACCCGGCCACCGGGCCGATCGTCGGCGGCCGCGGCAAGGATCTCGAGGGCAAGCGGCTGCTCGTGGAGATGCCGGGCAGCTCGCTCGCGAGCGCCTTCGACACGTACGCGAAGGTCGTCGAGGCCGGCGAGGCCGCCCGGGTCGAGCTCTCCAGCGCGCACGACGGCGCGCCGCAGACGTTCCGCGCCATCGCGGTCGCGCTGGGCGACGGGGTCGGCATCTCGTTCCACGACATCACCGAGCAGAAGCGCTCCGAGGCCGAGCGCGCGCAGCTCCTCGATCAGGAGCAGCGGGCGCGCCAGCACGCCGAGCAGCTGAACAAGCTCAAGGACGAGTTCCTCGCCACGGTGTCGCACGAGCTCAGGACGCCGCTCCAGTCGATCCTGGGCTGGGCGCGGATCCTCCGGACGGGCGAGGTGGACGCCGAGTCGCTCGAGCGGGGGCTCTCCACGATCGAGCGCAACGCGAAGGCGCAGTCGCAGCTCATCGAGGACGTGCTCGACGCCTCGACGATCATCGCGGGGAAGCTGCAGCTCCGCACCGATCCGGTCGACGTGCGGCAGGTGCTCTCCGCGGCGCTCGATCTCGTGCGCCCGGCGGCGCTGGCGAAGGGCGTCACGGTCAACGCCTGGGTCGTCGAGGACGTGGGCATCTTCCTCGGCGACGCCGATCGGCTCCAGCAGATCGTGTGGAACCTGCTCACGAACGCGGTGAAGTTCACGCCCTCGGGCGGGCAGGTGCGGGCCTTCGCGCGGCGCGTCGAGGCCATGCTCGAGGTCGAGGTGGAGGACAACGGCGAGGGGATCCCGAAGAGCTTCCTGCCGTTCCTGTTCGAGCGGTTCCGGCAGGCGGACGGCGGGATGACCCGGGCGCACGGGGGCCTCGGCCTCGGCCTGGCCATCGTGCGGCATTTGGCGGAGGCGCAGGGCGGCACCGTGAACGCGGAGAGCGACGGCGAGGGCAAGGGCGCGCGCTTCCGGGTGCGGCTGCCGATCCACGCCGAGCCGCACTCGTCCCAGCCGTCGCCGCAGCGCCGGGGCAGCGACGCGCCGGGGGGCGCCGCGCGCCGCTTGCTCGAGGGCATCCGGGTGCTCGTGGTCGACGACGAGACCGACGCGCGCGAGCTGCTCGGCATCATCTTCGGGCGCGCCGGCGCCGCGGTGAGCGAGGCGGCCTCGGCCGGCGCGGCGCTCGAGGCGCTCCGCGCGGGCGAGTTCGACGTGCTCGTGAGCGACATCGGCATGCCGGGCGAGGACGGCTACGCGATGATGCGGCGGCTGCGCGCGATGGGGGCCGAGGTCCCGGCGAGCGGGATCCCGGCGCTCGCGCTCACCGCGTACACGCGCGTGGAGGACCGCCGGCAGGCGATCGCCGCCGGCTTCCAGATGCACCTGGCCAAGCCGATCGAGCCGAACAGCCTGGTGACGGCGGTGGCGCACCTCGTCGGCCGCGCGGGCAACCGCGGCAGCTGGCCGTAGCCCCGAGGGCCGCGCCCCGGCGGCGCGACCGTGGGCCTCGAGCGCGGGCGCGCCCCCGACGAGTGCGAGCACACCGGCGTGGCGCGGGCGGCCGTCGTGGGGCGCCCGGGCTTACCTCGCCGCCGATCGCCTCTTCCCGGCGCCGCGGGCCCACGTTACCTTCAGCCGCGCGAAGCAGGCCGTAAGCGGTGTCTCCGTAACCCGGAAACGAGTGAGCCGGCCTCCAGCTCCGTCGCCATCGCCCTGCCCACGTGCAGCGGTGCTCTCGTATGCTATCGACGGGCCAGCGTTTGCCCCTCAGCGAGGACGAGGATGGACGGTAAAATCCTGAACATTATCCTGGTAGAGGACGACACCGTCGACGTGATGAACGTCCGCAGGGCGTTCGATCGGGGCAAGATCACGAACCCGCTCTGGGTCGCGGGCGACGGGGTCGAGGGGCTCGACCTGCTGCGCGGCACCCAGGTGCCCAGGGACCGGCGCCTCGTCCTGCTCGACCTGAATATGCCCAGGATGAACGGCATCGAGTTTCTTCGGGAGCTCCGGTCCGACGCCTCGCTGAGGGCGACGCCCGTCGTCGTGTTGACCACCTCGAACGACGATCGGGACAAGGTGGACGCGTACGACCTGAACGTCGCCGGCTACCTGCTCAAGCCCGTGACTTTCATGAGCTTCGTCGAGCTCATGACGGCACTGAACCGGTACTGGACGCTCGTGGAGATGCCTTGAGCCATAGGTCGGTTCGTCTCCTCGTTGTCGACGACGACACGGTCGATCGGATCGCGATCCTGCGCGCGCTGCGCAGCGGCCGCGTCGACGCCGAGATCAGGGAGGCCGATTCCGTCGATTCGGCGCTCGCGGTGCTGTACGAGCAGCAGATCGACTGCGTGCTGCTCGATTTTTACCTGCCCGGGGGCGACGGGCTCACGGTGATCGAGGCGGCGCGCAAGGCGAAGCTCACGGCGCCGTTCATCATGCTGACCGGGCAGGGCGACGAGTCGCTGGCGGTCGATCTGATGAAGCGGGGGGCGGCGGACTACGTGCCGAAGAACCTGCTGACGCCCGAGCGGCTGGTGCAGAGCCTGCGCTACGTGCTCCGGCTGAACGAGGCGGAGCGCCGCGAGGACGAGGCGCGCCGGGCGCTCGCGCGCCACGCGAACCAGCTCGCGCAGCTGACCGAGGCGACGCTGCGCATCCACCGGTCGCTCTCGCTGAACGAGCTCATCCAGCGCACCACCGACGAGGCGCGCGCGCTGCTCGACGCGAACGTGGCCGTCGCGCGGCTGGCCGCGCGGGGCGTGGCGCAGCGGTCGATGACCGGCATCTCGCTGTCCGAGGAGTACGCCGCGCGGGAGGACCGCGACAGCATCCGCGAGGTCGCGTTCGGCCTGATCGAGCGGAGGAGCACGGGCGTCCGGCTGACGGGCGACGAGATCGCGAGCGATCCCACGTGCGCCGACGTGCTGTCGCGCGCGCCTTCGGAGCTGCACCCGCGCTCGCTCGTCGCGGCGCCGCTGCGCGGCCGGGACGGCCAGAGCATCGGGAGCATCCTGCTGCTCGACCGGCGCGACGGGCCGTTCGTGGAGAGCGACGAGGTGCTGCTCACGCAGCTCGCGCAGTCGGCGTCGGTCGCCCTCGAGAACGCGCGGCTCTACAACGAGGCGCAGGCCGCGACGCGCGCCCGGGACGACCTCCTGGCGATCGTGTCGCACGACCTCCGGAACCCGCTCAACACGATCGCGATCACGGCGTCGCTCCTGCGGAGCGATCTGCTCCAGCGGAAGGACGGCGAGGAGGACGACGCCGTCCAGCTCGTCGACCGGATGGACCGCGGGATCCAGCGCATGACGCGGCTCATCGAGGATCTGCTCGACGCGTCGCGCATCGAGGCGGGGCGGCTCGTGGTGTCGCCGCGGGTGGAGCGCGGCGGGGCGCTCGTGCGCGAGGCGCTCGAGGCCGCCGCGTCGCTCGCCGAGGCCAAGGGCTGCCGGGTGACGCAGGGGCCGCTCGACGCGGGCCTGGAGGTCCTCGCCGACCGGGATCGCGTGCTGCAGGTGTTCTCGAACCTGCTCGGCAACGCGCTGAAGTTCACGCCGAAGGGCGGGGTCGTGAGCGTGTCGCTCTGCCGGATCGCCGGCCTCGCGCGCTTCTCCGTGGCCGACACGGGCCCGGGCATCCCGCCCGAGCACCAGCCGCACCTCTTCGATCGCTACTGGAAGGCCGCGCAGGAGTCGCGCACCGGCGCGGGGCTCGGCCTGTACATCGCGCGCGGCATCGTCGAGGCGCACCACGGGACCGTGGCCGTCGAGAGCACCCCGGGCCAGGGGACGACGATCCACTTCTCGCTGCCGCTGGCGAGCTGAGCGCCCGCCGCCGCGCCGACGGGCGCGATTCACTCAACTGGCTGGGCTCGCTCCGGGATCCGCCGGCTCTTCGCGGGCGGCGGGCGCCTCCTCGCGGTGCGTCAGCCGGTAGAGGACCGGCAGGACGAGCAGCGTGAGCGTGGTGGAGGAGAGGATCCCGCCGATGACGACCGTCGCGAGCGGGCGCTGCACCTCGGCGCCGGTGCCGGTGGCGAGCGCCATCGGGACGAAGCCGAGCGCCGCGACGAGCGCCGTCATGAGCACGGGGCGGAGCCGCGCGATCGAGCCGTGGAGCACGGCGTCGTCGAGCCCCTCGCCGCGCTGCCGCAGGTTCTCGATGAACGTCACCATCACGAGCCCGTTCAGCACGGCGACCCCCGAGAGCGCGATGAAGCCCACGGCCGCCGAGATCGAGATCGGGAGCCCGCGGCCCCACAGCGCGAAGATGCCGCCGGTGAGCGCGAGCGGGACGCCGGTGAAGATCAGGGCGGCATTCCCGAGCGTCCCGACGGAGAGGAAGAGCAGGGCGAAGATCAGCCCGAGCGCCAGCGGGACCACCACGGCGAGGCGCCGCTGGGCGGCGAGCATGTTCTCGAACTGGCCGCCCCAGGACATCCAGTAGCCCGGCGGGAGCTTGATCTCGGCGTCGATCCGCTCCTCGGCGTCGGCGACGAAGCCGCCGAGGTCGCGCCCGCGCACGTTGCACTGGACGACGACGCGGCGCTTGCCGCTCTCCCGGCTGACCTGGTTCGGGCCGTCTTCCAGGCGGAGGTCGGCCACCGCGCCGAGCGGCACGAACGCCGCGCGCTCGGGCGACCGAGCCGCCGCGGCCACGGTCGGGCCGCTCGGCCCGGCCGCGTGCTCCGGCGCGCCCCGGAGCGGGATCGGGAGCCGCTCGAGGGCCGCGACGTCGCGGCGGATGGCGTCGGGGAGCCGCAGCACGAGGTCGAAGCGCTTGTCGCCCTCGAAGACCTCGCCGGCGCTCACGCCGCCGATCGCGGCCTCGACGACCTCCTGCACGTCGGCGACGTTGAGCCCGTAGCGGGCGACCATGCGCCGATCCACGTCGATGGTCAGCACCGGCAGGCCCGTGACCTGCTCCACCTTGACGTCGGCGGCGCCCGGCGTCGCCCGCAGGAGCGCGCCGATCTTGTTCGCCTGCTCGAGCATCACGCCGAGGTCGTCGCCGAAGACCTTGACCGCGACGTCGCTCCGCACGCCGCTGATCAGCTCGTTGAACCGGAGCTCGATCGGCTGGCTGAACTCGTAGTTTTGCCCCGGCAGCTCCCGGATCGCCTCCTCGATCGCCTCGGCGAGCTCCTCCTGCGTGGCGGCCTTCTTCCACGCGCTCCGGGGCCTGAGCATGAGGTAGGTGTCGGAGACGTTCGGGCCCATCGGATCGGTCGCGACCTCGGCCGTGCCGGTGCGGGCGAAGACGTGCTCGATCTCGTCCGGGAAGCGCTCCTTGAGCAGGCGCTCGAGCTTCGCCTGCATCGCCACGCTCGTCGTGAGGCTGATCGAGGGGATGCGCGCCGGCTGGAGCGCGAGCGCCCCCTCGCTCAGCTTGGGCGCGAACTCGCGGCCGAGCCCCGCGGCGGCCAGGCCGGAGGCGACGAGGACGACGCCGGCGGCGGCGACGACGAGCGGCCTGTGGGACAGCGCCCAGGCGAGCGCCCGGCCGTAGGCGCTCATCGCCCGGCGGAAGAGGAAGTTCTCCTTCTCCGACACCTTGCCCGTGAGGAGCAGCGCGACGAGCGCCGGGACGAACGTCATCGACAGGATCGTCGCCCCCGCGAGCGCCAGGACGACGGTCTGCGCCATGGGCCGGAACATCTTCCCCTCGATGCCCGTGAGCGTGAGGATGGGCAGGTACACGATGGCGATGATCAGCTCGCCGAAGATCGTCGCCTGCCGGACCTCCTGCGACGCGTCGTAGGCGAGGTCGAGCCGCTCTTCCCGGGTGAGCGCGCGGCCGAGCCGGCGCTGCTCCTCGGCGAAGCGCCGCACGCAGTTCTCGACGATGATCACCGAGCCGTCGACGATGAGGCCGAAGTCGATGGCGCCGAGGCTCATCAGGTTGCCGCTGATCTTGCCCTCGACCATGCCGGTGACGGCGATCAGCATCGAGAACGGGATGGCGAGCGCGGCGATCAGCGCGGCCCGGAGGTTGCCGAGCAGGAGGAAGAGCACGACGACGACCAGCGCGGCCCCTTCGAGCAGGCTGTTCCGCACGGTGCTCAGGGTGGCGTCGACGAGGTAGGTGCGGTCGTAGACGGTCTTGACCGTCACGCCCTCGGGCAGCGACTTGTTGACCGCCTTGATCTGCTCGTCCACGCGCCTGGAGACGGCGCGGCCGTTCTCGCCGACGAGCATGATGGCCGTGCCGATGACCGCCTCCTCGCCGTCCTCGGTCGCGGCCCCCGTGCGCAGCTCCCGGCCGACGCCGACCTCGGCCACGTCCTCGATCCGGATCGGCACCTCGCCGTGGTTGCCGACGATGATGCCCCGGATGTCCTCCTCGCTCTGCACGAGGCCCGTGGCGCGGACCAGGTACTGCTCGCCCTTGTGCTCGATGTACCCGCCGCCCGCGTTGGCGTTGTTGCGGGCGAGCGCCTCGAGCACGTCGCGGAACGAGAGCCCGTAGCCGACGAGCTTCGCGGGGTCCGGCGAGACCTGGTAGAGCCGCTCGTAGCCGCCGATCGAGTTGACCTCGGTGACGCCGGGCACGGTCCGGATCTGGGGCCGCACGATCCAGTCCTGGATCGTGCGCAGATCGGTCAGATCGTACGGCTGGCCGTCGGGCCGCCGGGCGTCCGGCGCGGCCTCGAGCGTCCACATGTAGATCTCGCCGAGGCCGGTGGCGATGGGGCCGAGCTGCGGCTCGCCGAGCCCGGGCGGCAGGCTCTCCTTGGCGGCGCCGAGGCGCTCGGCCACGAGCTGCCTCGCCCAGTAGATGTCGGTGCCGTCGTCGAAGATCACCGTCACCTGGGAGAGCCCGTAGCGCGAGAGCGAGCGCACCTGCTGGACGCCCGGGAGCCCGCCCATGGCCCACTCGATGGGGAACGTGACCTGCCGCTCGACCTCGACGGGGGAGAGCGCCTTGACCGAGGTGTTGATCTGCACCTGGACGTTGGTGATGTCCGGGACCGCGTCGATCGGCAGGCGCGTGAAGTTGTAGGCGCCGAGCGCGCCGACCGCGATCGTCAGGGCGACGACGAGGAAGCGGTGGCGCACCGAGAACGAGAGGAGCCGCGAGAGCAACGTGAGCATGGGTCGCCGCGCTCCTCAGTGCTGGTGGCCGGCCTCGGACTTGCCGAGCTCCGCCTTGAGGATGAAGCTGTTCTTGCCGACGTAGCGCTCGCCGGCGGCGACCCCCGCCAGGATCTCGACGACGGCCGCGCCGCGCTGCGGCTCGGCGCCCTGGGCTCCGGGCTGCGCGTCGGCGCCCTCGTCCCCGAGCCCCGGCGCGCTCGTGCCCCGCCGCCCGACCTTCACCGCGCGGGCCTCGAAGCCGCCGCCCTCCTCGACGAAGACGACCTCCCTGCCCTCGACCCGCTGGATGGCCTCGTCCGAGATGACGACGGGCGCGGCCGCCTCCTCGACGGCGATGTCGGCGGTCGCGAAGAGCCCGGGGCGCCACGCGGCGCCGGGGCTCTGCAGGACGACGCGGGCCACGGCGGAGCGGTTCTGCTCGTCGACGACCTGCCCGAGGTACGCCACCGACCCGCGCGCGGCCTGGTCGATGCCCTCGGCCTTGACCCAGGCCGTCTGGCCGACCTGCACGCGGCTGAGGTCCTTGGCGTAGACGGTGACGTTGACCCAGATGGTGGACAGGTCGGCGATGACGAAGACCTGGGTGTCCTCCTTGAGGACCTCGCCGATGGCGATGTGCTTCTCGATGATGGTGCCGTCCATCGGGGCGACCAGCGCGTAGCCGGTGCCCTTGGCCGCGCCGGAGCCGGCGGCGGCGCTGAGCTTCTGGGCGGCGCTCCGGTGCTCGATCCGCGCCTCGGCGACCGCCTGCTTGGCCGCGAGGTACTCCTTTTCGGCCGAGATCCGCTCGTGCCAGAGCGCCTCGTGGCGCGTGAAGCTCGCCTCGGCGAGGGCGAGGCGCTCCTTGGCCGCGAGGAGCTCGCGCTGGAGCTCGGCCAGCTCGCGGCTGTCGAGCACGGCGAGCACCTCGCCGCGCTTCACCGTGTCGCCGAGCTGCTTCTTCACCTCCCGCGCGGTGCCTGGCACCCGCGGGGTGACGTGCGCGATGGCCTCCGCGTTGAGCGCCACCTCGCCGGGGAGCGTGACGGTCGCCGCGACCTTGCCCGGTCCGGCGGTGAGGATCTCCAGCCCGGCGTTCTGGAGCATCGCGGGCGAGAGCTCGAGCCTGCCGCCGGCGTGGGCGTGCGCCTCCTCGTCGTCGCCGTGCGCGTGGTCCTTGTCTTCGCCGTGCGCGTGGCCCTTGTCGTCGCCGCGCGCGTGGTCCTTGCCGTGCGCGTGGCCCTTGTCCTCGTCGCGCTCGTCGCCGTGGGCGTGCCCTCGCTCGCCTTCGCCGTGGTCGTGCCCGTCGCGCTCTCCATGGCCGGCCTCGTGGTCGTGCCCGTGGCGTCGATGCTCGATGAGCACGGTGAGGGCGACGGCCCCGACGAGGAGCGCCAGCACCGCGGCGAGGGTCGCGGCGATCGCCTTCGGCGAGAGCTCGATCTTTCGGTGGGGGGCGCTCATCGGAGGGCCCTCCCCGCCGCGACGAAGAGCTCGATCTTGGCCGCCGCGTGGGCGTGCTCGGCCTCGAGCAGCGCCGCTTCTGCCTCGATGACCTCGCGGCGCACCAGCAGCACGCTCGCGAGATCCTTCTCGCCGAGCTCGTACCCGCGCGCCGAGATCGCGGCCGCCTGCTCCATGAGGGCGGCGGTCGGCGCGAGGGCCTGGAGGGCCTCCTTCGTCGCCCGGTAGCGCGCGTAGAGCTGGTGGATCTGGCCCACGGCGCCGGCCCGCGCGGCGTCGGCGTGCGCCCGGGCGACGTCGATCTCGGCGGCGGCCGTCGCGGCGCCGGCCCGGTTGGCGTTGAGGATCGGCAGCGGGACCGCGAGGCCGAGCATGCCGATGTTCGCGCCGTCGTCGCGCTCGACCTGGGCGACGACGTTGACGGTCGGCCACCCGGCCGCGCGCTCTCGTTCGGCCTTGGCGCGGGCGGCGTCGACCGAGGCCTCGGCGGCGCCGACATCGGGGCGCCGCTCCACCTCGCCGAGGATCGACGCGAGCGGCGGCGGCTCGCCGGGAGGCACGAGGGGTCCCTCCACCGGGAGGGCCTGCGCCGCCGGCGAGCGGAGGCCGAGCTGGGCGAGGAGCGCGGCCTTGTCGGCGTCGCGCGCGCCTTCCGCCGCCTTGGCGGCGGCGACGTCGCGCCCTTTCTGGAGCAGCGCCAGGGCGACGTCGACCTCCGGCACCTCGCCCGCCTTGCGCTGCCGCTCCGCCGCGGCGTGGAGCCGCTCTGCGAGGGCGACGCGCGCGCGGGCGAGCTGCACCTGCCGCTCGTCGCGGAGCACGAGGGCGTGCTGGAGCAGGGCGGCGAGCAGGACGCGGCGCCGGCCGTCCGCGGCGCGGATGTCGGCGGCGCGCTGCTCGGCTCTGGCCGCGGCGACGCGCTCGCCTCGCTGGCCGCCGAGCTCGATCGGCCACTCGAGGGACGCCGTCGCGGCCGCCGGCTTGCCTCCGTCGGGGTTGAGCCGGACGCCGCCCATCCCGGTGAGCACGGGGTTCTCGAGCGAGAGCACGCCGGCTGCCGAGGTCGCCGCGCGGGCGACGCCGGCCTCTGCCGTGGCCACGCGCGCGCCCGGCGCTGCGCGGGCGAGGTCGGCCACGCGGGCGCGGCCGAGGGGCGGCTCCGCGGCGAGGACGGCCGCGGGCGCGAACAACAGGGACAGCAGGAGACCAAGGGCAATCGAGGAAGCGACGAACGGACGAGGCACGCAGGAGCGAAGCATGGACGGGCAGCCCTCGAGCGCGTGGAGCGCTCGCGCGAAGAACCGCGGTTGAGTCCGGTCAGGAGCGCGCGAGGGGGCCGAGCCCGTGGCGGCGTGGCGCTGGAGCGCTCACGCGCCGGAGGCCGGCGGCCGTGCTCGTGGATGCGATGCCTGACGCGGGCGCCTCAAGCGCTGGGGCGTCGGGGCGGCCGTTCGAGGCGGTAGGTAGGAGAGCGCCCTGGCCTTTCCGGGGGCGACGATGCGGGGATCTCGTAGGCCTCGAGGAGGATGTACGGCAGCACCACCTCGAGGGACAGCGTCATGGGGATGCGGCCGCACGCGCAGTCGCTGCACCCGGGCGGACAGTCGTCGTCGTGCGAGCCGTCCGGCGCCGCGTTCTTCTCACCGTCGTCATGGGAGGACGACGGCTCGAGCATCGGGTGCTCGCACGCGAGCGCCACGCCGAGCGCCTGGAAGGTGTGTCCCTGAGCGACGAGGCCGACGACGAGGAACACCGAGAGCGCGGCGCAGATCCAGCGAAGGATCGCGCTGCGGTTACGGTGGGGTCGCCGGACGCGGGACATCCGATGCGAGGGTGGAGGAGGATGGGGCGAGCGTCAAGGAGCGCGCGGCCAGGCTGAGCGCGGGAGCGATCTGCCGCTGCGGACGGGGCGGCGTCGGAATCGCGCTGGCGAAGCGGAGGCGGGACCTGCGGCGCATTGTTGGAGAGATGGTGGCGCGGATGGGCATGAAGCACAGGTCGCGCGCGGGAGCGTGCCGCTCGGCGTGCGCGAGGCAGTGCTCAAAATTGAACATGAAGGCGGGAAGGCGGGAAGAAAAGGTCAATGATCTTCCTGCTTTCCCGCCTTCATGTAAACTCTCTCCGGGCAAACTTGAGCACTACCGTGCGCGACAGATTCGATCGAGGTGCGGATACGTTGACGGGTGCGCATACCCGCCGAGCACGCTCGATCGGGTACTCAGCGCCGCGTCTCGGTTCGGTGCGAGAATGCGAGCAGCACAGCAGGCGCGCCGTCCAGGAACCGAGGCATGCCGTCCAGGAACCGAGGCGCGCCGTCCAGGAACCGAGGCGCGCCGTCCAGGAACCGAGGCATGCCGTCCAGGAACCGAGGCATGCCGTCCAGGAACCGAGGCATGCCGTCCAGGAACCAAGGCGCGCCGTCCAGGAACCGAGGCGCGCCGTCCAGGAACCGAGGCATGCCGTCCAGGAACCAAGGCACGCCGTCCAGGAACCAAGGCGTACCGCGCGCTACGGCAGGGTCGTGTCCGTCACGGTAAGGCAATGGTTCGTCAGCTCCACGCCCTCGCGCTTGTACACCACGCCGGTCGCCACATCGGTCATCGCGCCAAGGCCGAGCTCGCCGTAATCGACCTCGATCTCAGTCACATAATCCGGAGAACCGTCGCCCTCGGTTGGAACGTCGATGCTGAATGTGGCGCCCGTGAACAGGTTCTGCAGGTAATAGGTCGCCGTGTCCGGCACCGGCACGCTGGCCCTCTCGACGTCGATCAAGGTGTAGTGTTTCACCAGTACAGCGTCATCAGAGGAAATGTCCTCCTGGAGGGCAAGTTGAGCCGCTCGCTCAAGGCCAATCGCTCTGGAAACGTTGTTGTCCGGCCAGCTCGCCAGGAGAAAGAAGCTCGTCGTGTAGCGCTCCTCGCAGCCGAAACCCACCTCCTCGGCGGACAGCGCCACGGACCAGTAGCGGCGGTCCGACGCGTTCTGCACGAGCTCCCACCCTCTGAACGTGCCAGCGGGCATGTCCCATGCGACGAGCACCATGCGCTCGATCCGCGGCGGCCCGAGCGGGGGCCAGTAGACCTCGGGGAGCCAGAGGCCGTCCTTGCACAAGAGACCACGCTGCCGGAGGCTCGAAGCCAACCTGTGATCGTCCTTGCTGTGCCCGGCTCGCGCGAGCAGCTCCTCGACGTCGACGGGAATGGGGGGGTGTTCGCCCCCGTCGTCGCCGCAGGAGACCGCCGCGAGCGCGACCATCGCGATTCCAACGAGCTTCGACCGCTGCATCCGTTCCTCCTCGGCTCACTGGGGAAAGCCGGCCACGGCGATGGCCAGCCCATCGTCGCCGGCGGACCCAGCGACGCTCGGGTTCGCCCCAAGCCCGCCCTTGCCACCCGTTCCCGCCGTGAGCTCAGCCTCCATCACCACCGGGAGCGAGGGGCCTACCACGGCGACGGCGATCGAGGGCCCGCCCTGCCCTCCGCCGCCGTGCCCGCCGTTGCCGCCTTTGCCGCCATCGCCGCCGGAGCACCCGAAAGGCGAGCCGCCGAAGCCCTGCCCGCCAGGCGCCCCGAGCCCGGGCGCCCCGCCGATCTGGAAGACGCCGCCATGGCCGCCGTCGCCGCCTCGCGCGGCTGTGACCCCGGTGCCGTGGAGCTCCACGCGCGCGTTCAGGATCACGAGGCCGACGCTCGCGCCCCCATGGCCGCCGCCGTGCCCGCCGCGCCCACCGCAGCCGCCCGAGCCGCCGGAGCCGCCGCCGGCGCCGCCGGCGTTGCGCGCGGTGCCGCAGAACATCGCGCCGGCCCGCGTGCCGCCCCCGCCGCCGCCCCCCTGCCCGGGGCCCCCGTCGCCGCCGTCGCCGCCGTTCACCCCGAGGTAGTGCCCTCGCGAGCTGAACGCGCCCAGGCCGCGCGCGCCCAGCCCGTGCGCGCCGTCAGGACCGTTCGCGCCTGTTTGCCCGGCCAAGCAATCGTCGGTGCTCGTGGCACCTCGGCCACCGAGGCCAAAGCCGCTGAGGTTCGGGATCGGCATCAGCTCGCCGTCGCCGCCGGGCGCTCCGTGGTCGACCGTTCCATCCCCGCCTCGCCCCCCGATCGAGTCCGCCTGCTCGCAGGCGGTATGCACCTGGTCGCCGCCGAGCACGAAGTCGCCGGTGCACGCGTCCTCGCCGAACCGGCCGTGGCGTCCCGCCCTGCCCGGCGCGTTCTTCGGATCGCCAGGCGCGCCGTCGCGGCCCCGCGCGCCATCGCCCGCGACCAGCGCGCCGCGGTGCAGGGTGACCCGAGCACCCTCCAGCATGATCGCCGCGATCGACGAGCCGCCCGGCGCCGTGGCCGACGCCGCCCGTACCTCCAGATCGAAGACCGTCGCCGTGGCATCGGCTTCGAACGTGAGCGGTGTTTCGTCCGGCTCGGGCTCGATCACCGTGTTTCTCCCGCCGCCATCGTGGATCCACTCGAGATGGCAGTCGAATCCGCCCCAAATCTCCAGGGTCCCGCGGACGCGCACGGCCTCGGGGAAGTTTTCGCTACAGGCATGAACCCTCGGAGGCCGCTGGGGCTCCTGGGCCAAGAGCTCGATGGCCCTCGCGATTGTCTTGACGGGGGCCTTGCTCGTCCCCGGGTTTCGATCGTGGCCCAGGCTCGAGCTGACGAAGACGCCGCACTCGTCCGTCGCAACGAGGCCCCCCTGGGGTTCATCGGGACAAGGAGGTTCCTTGTCGGGCAGCTCCTCCTCGGCCGGCGGCTCACAGCGCAGGCGAGGGCCGCAGGGGACCTCCGCGCACCCGGTGCCGGCACCGCAGGAGGCCAGCATCAGGACCACGGCCTCCGTGAAGGCAGAGCGCCACGAACGCGCGCGCTGGATGGATCGCGGCATCGCAGTCACCTCACCACACCCCGCTGAACGACACGCCGGCCCGATCGCCGGCGATCACCGGCGCCACACGCACAGGCGGCCGGCGCCGCTCGATGCCATGCATGATGAACGAGCCGATCGTCGCGGCAGCGACGACACCTGCGCCGATGAAGAAGCCCGTCGCGACGTCCCGGCCCACCTCGTGCGCATCGTACAAATCGTTGATCTCAGCGCATGCCAGGGCGTTCTCGGGCGACGGCGACGCGCAGATCGAGCGGCTGTTGCCGTTGTTCCGCAGGAGCCGCGCGGCGCGCCGCTCCGCCTCTTCGGCGTACTGCGCCGCGAGAACCGAGGCGACGAGACCTCCCGTGAGGCCGAGCGCGGTCACGCCGATCCCGCAAATCCGCTGCGCGCCCGCCATTCCATCGAACGGCCCGGGCGGAGCCGGTTGGGCCGGCGGCTCGAGCGGGGGCTTGGCCACGGCCTTCTTGGGGGTCGCGGGCCGGGTCGAGGCCCGCGCGGGCGCCGGGGCCTCCTTGGGCTCCTCGACGAACCGGAGCGCGACCTTGATCGCCGTCCCCTTCTCCACCTGGACGGTTTGCTCGGCATCGAGGAAGCCGGGGAGCGTGGCCTTGATCGTGTGCGTACCGGGCTCGACGTACGTATAGCCGGACTTCGACACGTCCCTGCCCCGGACCTCCCCGCCGATCGTCACCAGCGCGCCCGGATGGCTCAGGTCGAAGTCGATCTGGCCCACCTCGCGCCGGGCTCTCTCAAGGCCGTCCGTGTAACTGCGCCGCTGCGCGGCGGTCCCCGCCCCGGGATCCTCCAGGCATCTATCGATGGCCATCGCGGCGTCGACGTGCCGCCGGAGGGCGAGCAGCGCCATTCCCCATTCGCAGCGAGCCCTGCCGCCTGCGCCGAGCTTGTACGCGAGGTAATAGGCCTCTTCTGCCCGCTCCCATCGTCCCTGGTTGCGGGCGACGTCTCCCACGCGGATCAGCGCCTGGACATCGACGCTGGGCTTGCCTTCCGCCTTCGCCGGAGGCCCGCCCTCGTCGACCCGAGGTGGGTCGGCGCGGCTTGGCTCGGCGACAGCCAGGCTCGCGGCTAGAAACGATAGCGCCACGAAGCAAGATGGCGCGGTCTCAGCCTGCGACAAGCATTCTCGGCGGATGCACATACGCGTGGCTCACGTCGCGCCATCGAGGGAAGCTGCCGCCGTGCTGGCTTGCCCAGCGCGGCGTCGTTTCGTCTGTCGCGCATAGCACCCTGTCGTGGCGCGGCGGTCAAGCGTCCGTCGTATCCATCGCGCGCCGCCTCTTCCGCGAAAGCATTCCGGTCGAGCGCCAGGAATTCTCCGTCGAAGATGGTTTAATCGACCGTGGCGAGCTCGTCGTCGACGCCGATATCAACCAACGAGTCGAGGCCCTCGCGCGCAAGCTGAAGCCCAGCTCCGATGCATCGCAGCCCGCGCCGAGGTCTCTGCGAATTTGCGGCGAGCGAGATGACTGCCGATTCTCGTCGGCAATCGCACGAAGATGCCGAATACGACCGGACCGCGCCAGGGCAGCCGAAACGGCACGTCGGGGCCCCCGTACGGAGGAGCCCTGAAGCGCTCCAAGCTCGCTCTCCCGTGCATGCGCCGCGCGCACTCGCGTGAAATCCGCCCAGAACAGGCGTTCTGGTCCTGTCGCACGCTCCCGGAGCTCCCCTCCCCCCACGGCGGGTGCAGCTCGCGTGCGTCGCGCTGGGCACAGACGAGCGCTCAGCAGCGCGGTGTCAGGGAAGGCCGTCGAGCTTCAGACGCGATCTCCAAAACCGCGCGGCCCCCGCGACGCGGGATGGCCGCCGCTGGCACTGCACACCAGCTGATGGGAACCCGCTCAGCCAGGTGCGCACAAGGATTGGAGAACGATGCGTCGAGAGAGAGAGACAGAGTGCGAAGGGGGGGACTTGAACCCCCACGGTGTTACCCGCTAGCACCTCAAGCTAGTGCGTCTGCCAATTCCGCCACCTTCGCGAGTGGGTCGCGGGACGGAACCTACCCAGCTGGCCAGGGAAGTCAAGCTAATCCTCTCGAAGTCGTCACACGGCCGGCGCGGCGCCCAGGCTGCTCTGGCCGGCGTGGCGGCCGTGCGCCCTCGGCCGATCGTCCGCTGCAGCGCCGCGCGGCCGGGACGCATCCGCGCCGGCCGACCAGGAGCAGCCCCCGGAGCGCGCCCTCACCCCACGGAAGCGCCGCGCGAGCCCCCGCGCCGCGCCTCCAGACGCCGCGCCGCCCCTCCCGTCAGCGGACGAGCGCCTCGACGATCTCGCGGATCTCGAACGGCTTGCGCACCCACGACACCCCGGAGTTCGGCGGGAGGGGCGCCGCGACGGCGCTGCCGGACATCACCACGAGCCGCACGTCGGGGTTGGCGCTGCGCACCGCGGAGACGGTGCCGAGGACGTCCTGCGCGATCGGCGAGATGTCGAGCAGCGCCGCCTGGAACGGGCCGGACGCGAGCGCGCCCGGGAGCTCCACCGCGCTCTGCACGCTGACGATGCTCGCCCCGCGCGCCGTGAGCGCCGTGTCGAGCAGATCCACCACCGCGTCGTCGTCCTCGACCACGAGGATCCTCACGCCCTCGAGGACCGCCCCGGGGAGCGGCGACGTCGTGCTGCGCGGCGCAGGCGGCGCCTCATCGGCGTCCCCTTCCCCGGCCTCCCCCTCCCCGGCTCCCCCGTCGTTGCCGGGCGCGCCGCCCGCGAGCGCGGGCGCGGAGCCCTCGATCGGCCAGCGCAGCTCGAAGCGGGCGCCCTCGTCCGAGGGGACGAGCGCGAGCGCGCCGCCCGCGGAGCTCGCCAGCGCCGCAGAGTGGCGCAGGCCGATGCCAGCCCCGCCAGGACGCGTCGACACGCCGGAGCTCAGCAGCGTCGCGCGCCGCGACGGCGGCACCCCAGGCCCCTGATCCGCGACGCCGACGATCACCGCCGCGCCGTCCAGCCTGGCATCCACGCGCACCGCAGAGCCGCGCGGCGAGAGCGCGACCGCGTTGAGCAAGAGGTTCGTCAAGATCTGCACCACCGCGGCGCCGTTGCTCACGCAGGCCCGCGCGACGTCGGGATCGATCTCGGCGCGGAGCGCGATCGACGAGCGGCGCGCCTCGGGCTCGAGCCCGGTCACGGCGTCGTCGATGACATCGGCGAGCAGCCGCGTCGGCTCGCCCAGCGGCGTCGACGCGACCTCGCCGTCGCCGGCCGGACGCCCCTCGGCGTCCGCGCCGATCGCCCGCCGGATCAGGCGGCGGGCGTCGCGCGCCCGCGACACGGCGACGCCGAGCGCGCGGCTCAGCTCAGCGCCGCGATCGGCCTGGGCCCGCTCGATGCAGCCAACGATCACCGTCAGCGCGTTGGAGACCTCGTGCAGCGCGACGGCGAGCTCCTGCGCCGACGGCAGGGACGCGCTCGCGCGCTCCTCCTCGGCACGCTGCCCCGGTTCGCCGCGCAGAGGTGGCGCGAGGGTCAAGCCATCCTCTGTTGAAGGCTCCGATGTCCCACCGCGCGTCGGCTGCGCCACGGGCGCTAGCCTATCTCGCTCTGCGCTGAGCTGGTACCGCCCTTTTTCGCTCCGACTTCACCGGGACGTCGATGGGGGGAGCGGCAGGACGTAGGAGCCGTCGGCCTCCGACCGGGTCTCGCCGATCTGGATGACCCCCGTGACCGTCCCCTGCGCGGTCTTCCTCTCGACCGGCAGCCAGGCCACGACCGCGGCGTCGGCGAGCCGGTCGCCCGACGACGCGTCGCGGACCACGCCCTGGAGCACGGCCGGGTACGACATGGCGAGCTCCAGATCGATGACCGCGGCGTCGGTCGGAGGGACCACCAGGCGCGGCCGCACGAGCCACGGGTAGGCGGACCCCGGCGTCGGCCGGACCGAGAAGTCGAACTCCCCGGGATCGACGCCGATGGAGAACGCGCCGTTGCGCAGGACCCCGGACGCCTGCCGGGGCAGCAGCGGCTCCGGGTTGAGCACCTGGTTGAGGTAGTTCGTGGCGTCGCCGAGGGAGGGGACCGCGACCACGCTCGCGCCGTCCATCAGCTCGCCCGCGGGCCCCTGGACACGGCCGCGCAGCGCCCCGGCCTCCGGGATGAGGATCGACTGGCCGCAGTAACAGTCGTCGCCGGCGGCGAACCTGAGCGACTGCCTGGCCCTCGCCTTGGTGGTGTCGTTGATCGGCTGCGCGAAGACGACGTACTCGCCGGGCGGGAGGTCGGCCCTGAAGAGGCCGCTCGCGTCGGTCTCGGTGTCGAGCTTGTACGCGGCGGTCGGGGCCTGGTCGATGGTCGCGCTCTGGATGCGGACGGCGGAGAGCACCGGGTTGCCGCTCGCGTCGAGCGTCCGGCCCTCCACGCGGCGCGCCGCCGCGTCGAGCTGGAGCAGCGAGAGGGTCAGGTTCGCCGTGGACCCGTGGAGCGCTATCGCGGCGAGCTCCCAGTAGACCGTGGGCCGCGGCTCGCCGTCCTTGGGCCGCAGCCGGATGAGCGGGCTCTTCTGGCTCTTCTCCCTGTCGGTCCAGTAGAACTTCAGGCTGAACTCGACCCGCGACGCGGTCCCCGGCGGGCTGGGCTCGCCTTGCTCGAGGACGCCGACCTGCGAGATGACGCTGCCGGTCAGCGGGTCGACGACGTCGAGCTTCCACCCGTCGACGCTCAGGCCCGCCGGCACCTGCAGGCTGCCTTGAAGCACCGCGGGAGCCTCGGCGTTGACGCCGAGCGTCCACTGCTCGGGCACCTGCTGGTTCGGCAGGAAGATCGGCGGGGGGAGGTCGCCGCTGCAGCGGCTGTGCGGCTGCGGTACCAGGTAGAGGTGATAGCTCCCGGGGGGGATCGCGAGCTGGAACCGGTGGCCATCGGAGCCGTTCGGCTCCGAGATCGCCGCGTAGCTCTGGGCGGGCAAGCCCAGCAGGGGCGCGATGCGCCGGAACTCGGCCCTCACCGGGAAGTCCCCGCCGGTGAGGTCGCCGCAGTAGGAGCCGCCGAGGCGCAACGTGACCGTGACGCGCGCGGGCGGGGGGATCCGGAGATCGAGGGAATGCACCTGCCCGCCGGCGTCGTCCGGGGGGAAGATGCTGCCGGCGTCGACATCGAGGAGATGAGAGACCTCCGCGCTCACCTCGCGCGAGACGCGCGGCCGGATCTCCAGGAGGAGCCCGTCGAGGTGCGCGCTGGTCGAGACGCACGCGCGGTGCCCGTCGACCTCCGCGCAGGTCGCCCCCGGGCCGCACTCGACCGACCGGTCGCAGGCGTTCGTGGGGCCGGAGTCCGCGTCCTCGAGGGGGATGCTGCACGCCACCGAGGCCGGCAGGCAGGCGAACAGCAGGGCGCGCACGGCGGGTCGCGGGCTCACGGCGCCCTCCTCGCCGAGAGCCCGGCGCGCTCGGCGCAGCGCGCGCGCCGTCGCGGCGCCGTGGGAGCGCGCGGCGGCGCCGGAAGGACGCTGGCGACCGGAAGCCGCCGAGCCGAGGAGGGGAACGCGCGCGGCCCGAACGGGTCCGCACCCGAGCAGGCGCAGGGAAAAATCACGCTGGAAAGAGAAGGCGATGTTCGTGCCAACGCGCCGCCGGCGATCCGGGCAACGCGAGGCGCGCGTGCCGCGCGTGCCGCGCGTGCCGTGCGTGCCGTCGACGGAGCAGCGCGCGGCGTGCATCCTGCCCGCTGGGCGGCGCGCAACGGGCGGCGAGGCTGTGACAGCGCTGTCGCGTTGAGACAGACGCACCGAGGTGACCAGGCCGCAAACGTCGCAGCGGGGTGAAGCGTGGGCGTGCACACGGGAGACCTCGGAGGGACGGGGTGCAACAGGGGCGCTGCCGGCGCCGCGGGGCGCGCGGTCGGGCGCGGAGGACACGGCGGCGAAGGCGGCAGCGCGGCGGCGGCAACGACGCCTACGTGCCAGCGCGGAAGCGCGAGCTGCCCGTGTCGACCCGCCGGAGTGAGGGCACCGTGCCGGGCTGCCATCGCGCTTCGGCGTACTCCATCCGCGTCGCGAGGCGTACGAGATCGGCGATCTCCGGGTGCGCCGCGCACGCGGCGGCGAGCCCCTCGGGCTGGGAGAGCGGGACGGCCAGCTCGAGGCCACGCTCCTTGAGGGTCGCGCGCACCGCGGTGGCGAGGTTGCCCGCGGCGAAGAGGCCGGCGCGGCGCATCGCGGTGCGGGTCGTCTTGACGGCCGCCTCGTAGGTCATCTTGCTGGCGCTGTCGCAGATCTCGCGGAGGCGGCGCTCGGCGCGCGGAGGGATGAGCTGCCAGAGGTTCTGCTCCAGCCGCACCACGGCTGGGTTGCCGCGCGTGCTGTGCGCGGTCGCCTCCAGCGGGCCGAAGGCGGCGACGATCGCGGAGAGGAGCGTGCGGAGCTCGTCCTCGGCGCTGGTGTTCACCAGGACGTAGTCGGGCATGGCGCCGGCCAGGTGAGCGCCGAGCAGGTAGCGCAGCTCGGCGCTGTCCTCGCGGATCTCGCCCCGCAGGAGCACGGCCGGCGGGTTGACCCGGATGACCTGGCCCTCGGGCGACGGGGGCGCAGGCGACGGCGCGCGCTGGTGGAAGAGCGCGGTGCGCAGGAGACCCAGGTGACCGGCCACGGCGCCGTAGAGCTCCCCGAGCACGGTCGGCGAGGTCGGCTGGACCCGCTCGGAGGCGACGAGCCCGGACTGGCCCGCGTCGCGGCGGTAGAGGCCGGTCTCCCAGACGAGCGCGAGCGCCTCGTTGACCGGAGACTCCAGGTCGCGGAAGAGCAGGGCGCTCACGAGCTCCGGCGCGTCGCGCTGCGCGGCGAGGAGCGGGGGCAGGACGGCGCCGTCGCCGCGCCGGTCGGACGGCTCGTCGCCCTCGAAGGCGCGCAGCACGTGCTCGATGGCGCGGGCGTACGTCATGTTCTTGTCGGCGATCGCGGCCGCCTGCAGGCGCTCGAGGGCGCCCCGATCGCCGAGCCGCAGGTGGGCCTGCATCCGGCGGACCGCCAGCGCCTCGCGGGAGCGATCGTCGCGCGGGGCGAAGCTCTTCATGAGCCGCTCGCCCGCCTCGTACGAGCCGGCGGCGAGCTCGCGGAAGAGCGCGGCCTCCTCGAAGCTCTCGGCCGCGGACGGCGGCCACGTGGTGAGGAGCCGCGTCGCGGAGGAGGGCGGCTGGAGCGACACCGGGGCGGAGACCGGCGGCGAGGCGTGCTGCGCGCCGGCGCTGGCGCGGCCCGAGGCGGCGCCGCTGCGCGCGGCGTTGCCCTCCGCGGCCCCCGAGGGCGACGCCCCCGCGGGCGGGGCGACCGCCGGCCCCTCGAGCAGGTCGTCGTCCGACAGCGCGGGAGAGCTGGCCCGCGATGCGTCGGCCGCGATCAGCGACTCGTCGAGCGGGTCGTTGAGCTCGACCAGATCGATGTTCGGATTGCCGGAAGCCGGCGCGGCGCCGCTCGACGGCGCTCGGCTGCTCGCGGGCGCGACGCCGCTCGACGGCGCGCGGCTGCTCGCGGGCGCGGCGCCGCTCGACGGCGCGCGGCTGCTCGCGGGCGCGGCGCCGCTCGACGGCGCGCGGCTGCTCGCGGGCGCGACGCCGCTCGACGGCGCGCGGCTGCTCGCGGGCGCGGCGCCGACCGACGGCGCGCGGCTGCTCGCGGGCGCGGCGCCGACCGACGGCGCGCGGCTGCTCGCGGGCGCGGCGCCGCCGGCCGACGGGGTTGGACCGCCCGGCTGCGCCTCGGGTGCCGCCGGGGCAGGCTCCGTGACGACGACCCGGGCCGGTCCGGCGTGAGGCACTTCCTCGGGCGGCAAGGTCGCCCGCTCGCTGGCCAGCTCGGCGTTCAGCTCGGCGATCTTCAACCCGAGCGAGCGATCCGAGCCCGCCAGCACCGTGGCCTGCGCGAGGATCTGCGCCGCGCGCTCCGGATCGCTCGACGCGTGCAGGCGCGCGAGCTGCGTCAGCGCGCGCGCCCGGTCGATCCCCGAGCTCTGCGCGACGAGCTCCTCGAGGGCCTTGCGGGCGGCCTCGGGCTCGCCCCGGGAAGCCGTGAGCTCCAGCTGGCGCCGCAGCGCCAGCGCGCGCGTCTCCGGCTCCGCCGCGGCCTCCTCGAGCAGGCGCGCCGCCGTCTCTAGCTCGCCGGCGTTCTGCGCGGTCTCGGCGGCGGCGAGCGCGACGCGGCCGCGCGCGCGCATGCCCTGGAGATCGCCGCCGAGCGCGCGCTCGAACAGCGGGAGGGCGGCGGAGAAGTTCCGCTTCAGCGCGAGGCGCTCCGCCATGCCGAGCGCGACGAGCGTGCTCGGGCCGACCTCGGCGTGGCGCCGGGTCAGCTCGCGCATGCCCGCGCCGTGGCCCTGGATGACGTCGAGCGTCTCGGCCAGGAGGAACGCGTGCAGATCGACGTGCGCGGGGCGCAGGCGCGGCGCGATGCGGCCGAGCTCCTCGACCGCGGCCTGCGCGTCGCGCGGCGTCCCGGTCCCGCGCAGGCGATACTCGATGCGGCGCGCCTCGAGGACGGCGTCGGGCGACTCCGGGGCGAGCTTCACGGCGCGGCGAGCGCGCTCGAGGGCCGTGGCGTCGTCGCCGAGCATCGAGGTGGCGCGCGCCGCCTCGACGAGCAGCTGCGCGCGCCGCTCGGGGGCGTCGCGCGACGCGCTGGCGAGCTGATCGAGCGCCGCGGCGAGCGCGTGGCCGTCGCCCTCCCGGCGGGCGATCTCGACGCGGAGCTCGATCACGGCCTCGCGCGGCGCGATGCGCGCGACGCTCTCCAGGGTGTCCTTCGCGGACTCGACGTCCCCGCCGCCGAGGTAGCTGCTGCACGCGCGGAGGTTGTACTCGGCCCGCTCGTCGGTGGTCGTCGCGAGATCGCCCAGCCTGCACCAGAGCGGGGCGGCGCGGAGCGGCGTCCCGAGCCGCTCGTAGATGTCCGCGAGGAACCGGAGCGCGCTCACGTCGTCCGGCGACGCCGCGAGCAGGGCCTCGAGCTCGGCGCACGCCTCGTCGAGGAGGCCGAGGCGCTGCTCGAGCAGGGCAGCGCGCCGGAGCCGCAGCGCGCGCCGCGTGTCCGGCAGCGGGGCCGCCTCGATGCGGCGCGCGAGGAGGGCGGCGACGGCGGCGTGATCGCCGCGATCGCTCGCGTCCTGCTCGACGACCTCGAGGGCGTGCAGGTCGGTGAGGTCCAGCCGGGCGATCGCCTCGAAGAGCGCCACCGCGGTGCCGCGATCGCCGAGCTCCTGGGCGAGCGGCGCGAGCTCGCGCAGCACGAGCAGCCGCTCCTCGTCGCTGGAGGCGGCGCCTTGGAGGCGCGTGAGCACGTCGAAGAGCTGCCGGCGATCGTCGCCGCGCCGGGCGAGCCGGATGAGCTCGTCGAGGTGCGCCTTGTCGAACGGGGTCTTCTGCGCGGCCTCGAGGAGGAGCTCCAGCGCGCCGTGGAGATCGCCGCCCGCGGCGAGGATGCCGGCGAGCTCGCGCGTCATCTCGAGGCGGGCTGCGCCCGTCACGTCCACGCGCGAGAGCTCGGCCTGGAGGAGCGCCAAGAGATCGCCGCCGCGCTCCTCGGCCGCGTACAGCCGCCGCAGCTGGGCGACGACCCCGGCGCGCGCCTCGCCCTGGAGCTGGCCGCCGGCGAGCGCCCGCTCGATGGCGACGATGGCCTCGGCGCGCTGGCCCTCGCGCTCGTGCTTGTCGGCGAGGTGCAGCAGCGCCTCGAGGCGCCGCGCGACTGGCAGGGCGTCGTCGAGCGAGCGCTTCAGCCCCTCGTCGCCGCTGGCCTCGACCGCCGCCTCGGCCTCGTAGGCGAGCACGTCGTCCTCGGGCGCGCGGCGGGCCGCCTCCACGAGCAGCGCCGCCGCGACCGGCGGCACGTTGAGCGCGCCCGCGAGCTTGCTCGCCCACCGGAGCAGGCCGGGGCCGACGCTCGAGTGCGGCCTCATCGCGGCGGCGTACACGGCCGCGATGAGGTGCGACGCCGGCTCCGTCTGCCGGGCGAGCTGGCCGACGATGTCGAGCAGCGTCTGGAACTCGTCGACGTCGCCGTCGGCGAGCATCGCGCGCTCGATCGCGGCGAGCGCGAGCGCGGGGGCGTCGAGGACCTCGACGGCGATGCGCGCCATCGCGAGCCCCGCGCGAGCCCCGTCGGGCCCCTCGAGCTTCGCGATGCTGGCCTTGACAGCGCGATCGAAGCGGATGGCCTCGACCTCCGGCTGCCCGTTGAACGCGACCAGGTCGCGGATCGCCGCGCCCACGTCCTCGACGATCGCCGGATCCGGGCGCACGACCATCGCGCGGAGCAGGATGTCGAGGCGCAGCCGGAGGCCCTCCTCCGTGCGGCCGGTGAGGGCCGCGGCGCGCTTCAGCCACGCGTTGCGCGACGCCGGATCGGCGGTCGCCGCCACCCGCTCGAGCGCGCGCACGGCCTCCGAGGGCTCGCCGGCGTGCTCGGCGAGCCGCGCGAGCAGCACGTACGAGGTGCCCTCGGTGGGCACCGCCTCGAAGCTGGCCACGGCGTGCGAGAGCGCGAGCTCGAAGGCGCCGCGTCGCTCCAGCTGCCGCGCGGCGCGGTAATGGGCGGCGCGGCGGCCGTAGCAGCCCAGGGCCGCGTCGGCGAGCAGCCGGTAGGTCTTGTCGAGGACGGCGACGCCGCCGTCGGCGTCGGCCGACTTCTCGACGAGCGCGACGGCGTCGGCGCGGAGCGGATCGAGCTCGATCGCGCTCGCCGCCGCGGCGAGCGCCCGCTCGGGCAGGCCGTGCTCGTGCGCGAGGTTGGCGGCCTCGATCAGCAGGCTGGCGCGCCGGCGCCGCTCGGGTCCGACGTCGCCCGACCACGCGCTCTCCTCGGCGGCGGGCTGCGCTCCCCCGTCGCCCCGCGCCTCGGCGGCCCGGGCGACGATCGCGTCGATCGCGGCCTCGACGCCCGCGAACTCGCACATGTCGCGCGCGTAGCGCTCGGTCCCGCCGCTCGGCGCGACCTCGCTCGCCCGGAAGAAGGCGGTCTCGGCGCCGCGATGATCCTCCGCCAGGTCCCAGAGCAGGCTCCCGAGCTCGCGCCACGCGGCCGCCGCCTCCGCCGCGGCGTCGCCGCCCTGCGCGGTGAACGCCCGGGCCTTCGCGTCGGCCAGCGCGATGGCGCCGTCGGAGCTCAGCCCCTTGGAGAGCAGCGACGCCTCGATGCGCTGGACCCGCGCGAGGACCTCCTGGGGGTCGGCCTCCTCCGCGGCGGCGCGCGCGAGCTCCTGCGCCGCCCCGTCGGGGTCGCCGCCGTCGAGGCGACAGTCGGCGAGCATGAACATGAGCTCCGTGGCGTGCGACGCCGTGATCTCCACGGCCAGCCACCGCTCGAGCACGGTCACGGCGAGGTGCGGATCGCCGGCGCGGCGCGCGAGCTCCAGGAGCCGCTCGCGCAGGAGCGGGTTCTGCGGGCCGAAGACGTCGAGCGATCGGCGCGCGAGCGCCGTGCCGCGCTCGGGGTCGAGGTCGTAGAGCGCGTGCAGCGCGCTCGCCAGCGGGGCCGCCATCTCGCCGAGCGGCTTCGGCTGCGCCAGGATCCACGCGAGCGCGTCCGAGAGCCGGGCCGCGTCGCCGGCGACCGCGGCGCGGCGGATGAGCTCCGTGGTCGCCTGGGGGGACCCGGGCCGGAGCGCGAGCCACCGCTGGGTCCACGCGAGCGCGAGCGGCAGCTCTCCCAGCGCCTCCAGCGCCCTCGCGAGGCCGTCGCAGAGCGCGCCGCGCGGGAACACCGTGGTGATGGAGCGCTCGATCGCGGCGGCGACCGCGCGGTCGACCTCGAACGGAGGCGCCTCGCCCGCCTCGGCGGCGGCGGCGAGCTCCGCCGTGAGGATCGACGCGAGCGTGGCCACGGCGCGCGTGCTCGACGGATCGGCCTCGCAGGCGAGCACCGCGACCTCGCGCGCGAGCGGCGCGGCGCGCACCTGCTCGTAGAGCGCCGCGGCGACCGCGAGCAGCACCGCGCGCAGCGCCGGCCAGACCGGCGCGGCGAGCTGCACGATCGCGTCGGCGCGCTCCCGCAGGCGCCCGGCCCGCGTGGCCAGCACGAGCGCGGCGCTGGCGGCGCCGCGGTGCCCCGGCGCCTCGCCGAGCAGCGGCGACACCTCGTCGAGCGCGCGGGCGTCCTGGCCCTGCCGCCGGGCGATCGCCGACAGGAGGAGCCGGGCGCGCACCAGCTCGACCCGCGTCAGCGCGGACGCGCGGATCGCCTCGGACCTCACGGAGCGCGCGCCGTCGCCCTCCGGGGACGGCGGCCGCGCCGCGTCGGCAAGCCGCGCGCGCAGCAGGGCGTCGAGCGCGGCGCCGCCCCCGGTCCGACGGCTCACCCGATCGAGCGCCAGGAGGCAGCCGCGGTCGGTCGGCAGCGCCCGCGCGAGCCCCACGAGCGCCTCCTCGTAGGCAGCGCGCTCGTCCGGGCGGCCGCGGTAGATCACGACGAGCCGGCGGAGCGCGTCGATCCGCCCCTCGGCCGTGTCCGCGCCGCGGAGCGCGCGCTGCGCCGCGGCGAGCGCCTCGTCCTGCGCCTTGAGCCGATCGGCGATCCGCTCGAGCCCCGCCGCGGAGCGCTCGGGGTCGCCGCCGGCGCGCTTCAGCGCCTCGAACGCCCACCGCGCGAGGCCGGGGTCGCCGATCTTCTCCTCCGCGAGGCGCGCGAGCTCCGCGAGCGCGTCGATGCGCGCCGCCGCGTCTTCCCTCGCCCGCGCGTCCGAGCCCTCGCCGATGCGGATGAGCGCCTCGACGAGGGGGGCCATGTCGTGCAAGGTCGCCGCGTGCTCGCGCAGCGCCGAGCGCGCCGCCGCGTTGCTGGAGTCGCTCGCCGCGGCCTCGATCCAGGCCTCGACGGCGCGATCGGGGCTCGCGAGCGGGCCGGCGTAGAGCCGCGCGAGCGCCGCGTACGCCTCGGCCCTCGGCGCCCCGGCCCGCTGCTCGGCCCTGATCTCGAGCCGCGCGGCCACGAGCTCGTAGAGCCCTGCTTGCTCGAGCACCTCGTCGATCGCGCGGGCGGCGTCGCCGTCGACCTCCCCGTCGAGGCCCGCGTCGAGCACGCAGCCGACCGCGCGCGCCCAGTCGCCCTCGCTCGTCGCGCCCTTGAGCCGGTGGCCGTGGACCTCCGTCGCGCGCTGCAGCGCGGGCGGGCCGGCCGACGCGCCCTCGCCGCTGGACGCCCGCGCCGCGACCGCTTCGGCGTGCGCCCGGAGCACCTCGTCGGCGGCGCCGTGCCGGCTGCGCACGAACAGCGCGGCGGCCATGGCCTTGGCGGCCGTGTCGTCGTGGGGGGCGATCTCGAAGGCGCGCAGGCGGTCCTCGAACGCCGCCTCCCGCTCGCGCGCGGCTTCGCGCCGCTTGGCCGCCTCCAGGTACGCCTTCGCCGCGGCGGCGGGGAACACCTCCTCCGACGCCCAGGCGGCGATCGTGCCGAGCAGCTCGCTCGCCATCGCGTCGTCCGGGGCCAGCTCGCTCGCCTCTTCGAGCGCGTCGACCGCGCCCGCGACGTCGCTGGCGCGCGCCAGGAGCACGGCGATCTTGACCAGCATCCGCGCCGTCGCGCCGGGTGGCTGCGCGTCGTCGCGGAGGCCGCGCAGCGCCGCTGCGGCCAGGGCCGGCTCGCCCAGCCCGGCCAGCCAGCCGGCCAGCTCGCTCCTCATCGCGGCGTCGTCGCCCAGCGAGAGCGCCCTCCGGGCCAGCGCCGCCGCCCGGTCGAGCTCGACGCCGCGCGCGGCGAGGATCCTCGCGAGGGCGAGGGCCGCCTCGCGCTCTCCTTGCGCGTCGCCGGCGGCGCGGAGCTCGTCCACGCGCGCGCGCCAGTAGGCTTCCTCAGCGCGCGGGCCGCGGTGGCGCGACACCGGCGCGACGGCCCGGCTCCCTCCGATGAGCAGCTGCCCCGCGGAGGCGGGCCCCGCTGGCTCCATCAGCTCCGGCGAATGCAGCGACCTCCGCGCGCCCGACGCTGATGCTGCCCGTTCCGGAGGTGAAGAGCTCATTTCGGCGACCCGCTTCGGGTATGCTGAACCCGATCAGCCTAACAGAACGACCGTGGTACAAGGCCAGTCTTCCGGTGCGATCTCGCGCCTTACCTGAGCGTCACCGCGAACGGTAGCACCGTGAGCGCCCTCTCTCCGGCCAGGAGCGGCGCCATGGAGGCGGCGAAGGTCCCGATCTCCGGCGCGACGCCGAGCCACTCGGGCAGCAGGGCGCCCGCCATCGCCTCCCGCGCGCGCTCCTTCAGCGCGGCGCGGTCCGGGGCCCGCGCGGCGTCCTCGCCGGTCTCGTCTCCGGCGGCCAGGAGCTCGAGCAGGCCTCCATCGTCCTGCTCGATCTCGACCGGCGCGTCCTCGGGCAGCTCCGCCAGCTCGCGCGCGAGCCCGATCGCCCGCTCCAGCCCGCCGAGCTCATCGACGAGCGAGCGCTCCTGGGCCTCGACCCCGCCGAAGATCCGCCCCTCCGCCGACGGCGCGATCGTCTCCAGCGGGAGGTTCCGCCCCGCCGTGATGCGCTTCAGGAACAGATCGTAGACCGCCTCCATGCTGGCGAGCACGCGGGCGCGGGTGGGCTCGTCCCAGGGCGTGAGCGCCGACATGTACGCGGCGCGCGCCGCCCGCGTCGGATCCGGGTTGGCCGCGACGGTCTCCGCGTTGATCCCGATGTCCGCGAGCGCCTTCCCCACGGCGAACTTGCCGCCCACGACGCCGATCGAGCCGATGATGCTCGTCGGCTCGGCGAGGATCTTGGTGCCGGCGCAGGCCAGGTAATAGCCGCCGCTCGCCGCCATGCCGCCGATCGAGACGACCAGCGGCTTCTCCGCCCGCAGGCGCATCAGCTTCTGCCAGAGCAGATCCGACGCCAGCGCGGACCCGCCGGGCGAATCGATCCGGAGCACGACCGCCTTCGCGCTCGTGTCCTTCGTCAGGCGCGTGATGATCCGCCCGAGCTCGCGCTCGCCGATCCCGTCCGACGAGCCGAGCGGCATCCCGCTGGCGGTCATGGTGATGCCGCCGATCGCCGGCACGACCGCCACGTGCGGCGCGCCCAGCGTGCTCGCCCCCGAGATCGAGCGGAACACGTCCACGAGGCTCCGCGAGAGGCTCGGGTCGCGCGGGGCGCCGCCGAACCGCGGCACCGAGAGCTCGGTGCCGGCGAGCTTCTTCGCGTCCTCGAGCGCGGCCTCGACGTCGCCGAGCTCGTCCACGAGCCCCCTCGCCTTCGCCTCCTCCGGGGCGAACGGGCCGTCCTCGACGGCCTCGCGGAGCTCCTGCTTGCCGCGCCCCTCCACGATGCCCGAGAGCCACGCCTCGCGGAGCCCGCCCAGCGCCGACTGGAGCGACTGACGCGCCTCGGGGCTCGCCCCCTCGCGCGTGAACGGCTCGCTCGCGCCCTTGAACTTCCCCACCTGGAGGAAGTCGACGTCCACGTTGAGCCTGTCGAGCAGCCCCTTCGCGAACATGAGCTGCGCCGCGATCCCCACCGTGTCGACCTGCCCGGCCGGGCTCAGCCAGAGCTTGCTGCAGGCGGCGGCCGCCAGCAGCATCGTCGCGTTGTTGTACTCGTCCGCGTGACACACGACCGGTCGCCCCGCCTTGCGGACGTCGCCGAGGATCCGGCCGATCTCGTGGGCGCGCGCGAAGGCGAGGCGCGCGCTCCCGAGCCGCACGAGGACGCCCTTCGCGCTCTCGGCATGCGCGAGCTCCCGCAACGACCGCACGAGCTGCGCATGGGTCCTGCCGCTCGGCGGGCCGAAGAGCGACGCCGACGCGCTCTCGGGGAGCCCGCGCGAGAGATCGATCTCGATGACCGCCGGCTCGTCGAGGCGCCCGGCGGCCGGGGCCGGCAGCGGCGCCGACCGCTCCCTCCCGGTGCACCCCGCCATGGACGCCGCCGCCGCGAGCGCGCCCGCACCGAGCCACCGCAACCGTCGAGCTCGGCGCTTACTCATGCTTGATCCCGGGCAGATCGGAGGTGTCGATCACAGGCGCCGTCGTGCTCGGCGAGGCGGTCGGCGGCGGGTGTACGCCGGGGAGGTCGCTCGTATCGATCGTCCCCCCCGGGGCGACGTAGTCGTCCGGCACGCGGCCGTCGTCCGGCTCCCGGCGAACGCGCCCCGGCGCGGCCGGCGAGCTCGGACCGGGAGCGCCCGCCGCCGGAGAGCTCGGGACGGGAGCGCCCGCCGCAGAGCTCTCCGGGCGCGCGCTCGAGGCCGGTTCGGCGCCGCCGCTCGGCTTGTCGTGCTCGTCCGGCGCCTTCTCGACGCGGTCGATGAAGGCCCGGAGCGGGCGCGCGAGCAGGTGCGGCGGGCTCATGGCGAGCAGGCGATCGTTCTCGACGCGCGCGGCCGCGAGATCGCCGGACCGCGCGAGCGCATAGACGAGGAGCGCCCGCGCCCGCCCGGGGATCTGCTCGACGCTCGCCGCCGCCCGGAGCCGCTTGACGACCGTGGCCCAGCTCGGCTGAGCCTCCGCGAGATCGAGCGCGGCCAGCGTGAGCGAGTTCTCGGGTTGCGCGCTCTCGGCCGAGATCGAGGCGACGAGCTGCCGCGCCGCGGCGAGGTCCCCCTGCACCCGGAGCAGATCGATCGCGGCGCGGCTCACCTCGGCGTCCGCCGACGCGACGCGCCGCGCGTGATCGACCGCCTTGCGGGCGCGATCGATCGCGCTCTTGAGCTCGTGCCGCATCGTGTCCAGATCCGGATCGCCCTCGGCGAGTAGCTGCAGCCGCAGCCACCGCATGTCCGCGTTCACCGTCTCGACCCGGGCCAGCGCCGCGGCGACGCGCGGATCGTCCTCGGCGAGCGCGCTCGCCTTGACGAGCTTGTCCCTCGCGGTCTCGAGATCTCCCTCGGTCAGGCTCCGCTCGCCGTCGGCGAGCAGGGTCGCGACGCGATCGTCGCTCGTCGCCGGACGAGCCTGGACGGCCGGCTTGAAGTACCTCGGCCCGAGCGTCGCGACGCTCACCACCGCGAGACCGACGACGACGAGCCCGACGATCCACCGCGCGATCCCAGTCCTCTTCATCGGCAGCGAGGTGATCCGCGTGTCGCCGTCGCCGTCGTCGGTGTAGGAGGGGCCGCCGTCCGGGTCGGCGGGCGACACCAGCGGCATCGCCCCCGCCCTCCGCCCCGCGCGATCCTCGGCCGCCGCGCGCGGCGACCCGCGCCTCGCTACGGGGCCCTCGTCTCCCTGGCCGTCGGCCGAAGCAGGAGCGGCCGCGCGGTCGGCGCGCGGCGGCGGGGCGCTGTTCGGGATCCGCAGCGGGCCGAGCCCGGAGGCGCGCCCCTGCGCTTCACCGCCGGCTTCGACCCCCGGCTTGACGCTGCCCGGGCGCGCCTCGGCGACCCCGGCGCCGCGGAGCGTCCGCGGCTCTTGCCGGCGCGCGGGGTGCGCGTCCGGCAGCGGCGGCGCCTCTTCCGGCGGCACCACGACCCCTGGCAGCGCGCTCGGCTTGAGCATCGCCCGCGCCGGAGCGCTGGCCTCGGGCTCGAAGGCGGCGGGCAGCGTCGCGCGGCGCGGCGAGGGGCGCTCCCTGGCGGACTGGACCTCCCGCACATCGCGCACGACCGTCTCGTCGTCGTGGATCGACCCGGGACCCGCCTCCGCGCTGGGCTCTGCGCGCGGGAGCGGGATCGCGACCGAGCCCTCGGTCTGCACGGGCGCCGGGCCGCCGAGCCCTGGAGGCGTCAGCGACCTCGAGCGGCTGGGCACCGGCGACGGCCCGCCGATGCCCAGCGCGGTCCCGGCCATGACCATGCTCCCCGGGCCCTTGAAGAACGGCTCCAGCTCCGCGATCGATCCGAGCCGCCGCGGCCGCGCGTTCCCGCGCGAGATCACGTCGTCGCGGGTGACGTGGCCCTGAGAGATCGCCGCCTGGAGCTCCCGGAGCATCCTGAACTCGAGCTCCCGGCCGCCGAGGGTGCGCACCAGCCACTTCTCGGGGAGGGCGCCGTCGGTGCGGCGCACCTTGAACTGGTAGCCGCAGTTCGTGCACTTGACCGTCGTACCGCGCTCCGACACGAGGGCGTCGTCGAACTCGTACTCGGTGCTGCAACGCTCGCAGGTGACATCCATCGGCTCGACCGGTCCCCGTGTCCTCGCGAACGGCTGGCCCACAGGCGCGAGCCTGCCGGGATCCCTCATTCGGAGGTGGCCGCCCGGAACTCGGCGGAACGGTAGCACGGGTTCCCCTGCATGCCCCAAGCGGTCCGCGCCGCGCCGCGCCATCCGGTCCGGCCGCCGCGAGCCGGCCGCCGAGCGCCGGCCGCGCGAGCTCCCCGCCGCGTCCACCCGCCGCCTCCATCCGCCGCGAACCAGCCTCCGCCGGGCGCGGCGCATCCGCCGCGAACCGTCGCGCGCTCGGGCCACATCCCGACGTGAACGCGGCTTCACGGCGCGCGCGCGGGCCGCCGAAATGCGCCGCGTCTCGCTGGGCTTGTTCGGGGCATGTCGCTTGCTACGCTCGTCCGGTCGCGACCGTCACGCGCGAGGGCGCCGCCCCTCGACGCCGGGCGGCCGAATGCCTTCGGGAGACGGTGAATGAAGCGACTTACTCTGCTGGGTCTCGCGAGCGTGCTGGCGCCCCTCCTCGCGGGTTGCCCCATCTACGATGACGCCGACAGCCACTTCTGTGATGCAGAGGACTGCGGGCCCGGCATCCCGAGCTCGGACGGCTGTGACGAGCCGGCCGACTGCGGGATCAACGAGACCTGCGGCGAGGACAACGAATGCCACGTCGGCGACTGCACCGCCTGGGGGTGTAGCGACGGCTTCGAGTGCGTCGTCGACGACGATCACACCGCCTCGTGCGTCGCGACCGGCTCCACCGGGCAGGGCGGCGGCGGCGGCGGTGGCGGCGGCAGCGACGCGGTGTACTGCGGCAACCCCGACGACTGCGCCGAGGGCGAGACCTGCGCGCCGGACGGCACCTGCCAGCCGGGCAGCTGCGATCAGGTCCTCCCGAGCGGCGAGCCCCTCGGGTGCGTCCACGGCTATGTCTGCGAGGGCGCGGGCGACGACGCGACCTGCGTCCCGGCGACCCCGGCCGCGTGCGGCGCCGACGCCGACTGCGCAAGCCTCGGCGCCGACTACCTCTGCGTGAGCGGCATCTGCACCGCGCCTCAGGACCAGTGCTTCGACCAGACCCAGTGTCCGGTCAACGACAAGTGCGTCGAGGGCAAATGCACGCCCGCCTGCAGCGAGGACGCGGACTGCCCCAGCAGCTACCGCTGCGACACAACGCTCGGCATCTGCTCCCAGCCTGCGCAGCCCTGCGTCATCACCGACGACTGCGGCGGCCCCTCTGCCGTCTGCGTCGACGGCGCCTGCGTTCCGAGGAGCGACGGCGAAGACTGCCCCGAGGGCGACGTCTGGGTCGAGAACGGCTGCATCCCGAATCAGTCGAGCAACTTCGTGTGCGGCGAGGATGGGGCGCAGGACGTCTGCGCGCCGGGGTCGATCTGCCTGCACCACAGCTGCTACATCTCGTGCGGCCCGTCGAACCCGAACGCCTGCGCCAACCAGTCGCCCTCGCTGAGCGAGTGCAGGACCGTGACGACGTTCTCCGGCGTGCATCAGGTGTGCGGGTCGAGCGACAACCTCGGCGGCGAGTGCGAGCCCGAGACGTCCTGCGCCGACGGCGGGATCTGCGTCGACGGCTTCTGCCGCTGACGCCGCGGCGCTCCCCCGCGTCACCCTCGCTCTCGGGCAGGGCGCCCGCGCGCCCTGCTCCCTTCGTGCGCAATATGCCCTTGGCATGCGCGCTGCCTCACGTCCCGCCGGTCCCCGTTCCAACCAACGTGAATCCACGCTGAGGGATGCGCGATGTTCGCGCCCCGCACGCTGCGTGAACCGACGGAGCCACAATGAAGGCAACCGATCTCGTCAGTTACATGGCCGACATGTTCCCCTACAGGAGAAGGAGCTCACTCGACTGGATCGTCCCCGTCTCGGTCGGGCTCGGCCTCGGCGTCGCGGTGGGCGTCGGGGTCGGCGTCCTGGTCGCGCCGACGTCGGGCGACGAGGCGCGCCGCCGGCTGCGCGACAGCACCGGCCGGCTGCGCGAGCGCGCGGAGAAGGTCAAGGATCGCGCCCTGGGCGCCGCGCGGCGGGCCCAGGAAGAGATCCAGGAGAGCACCAGCGCGCCCACCGCGGAGCGCTCGTTCGTCAACGACCTCGGCGTCCGCTGAGCGAGCCCCCAGAGCAGGGCGCGAAGGCGCCGCACCGTCCCAGCGCGGTGCGGCGCCTTCCATCATTTCCCGAGCGCTTTCCGGCGGCCGAGCGACATCTGCGCAGCCGGAGCGGCACAAGCGATGCTTTTCCGAGAGCAGATGGATTGAGCGAGACACCTCGCGAAGCGCGTCACAGGGGTCCTCGTCGAATGATGTATTACCGGACGCTCACTGCATTCTTCCCAGGCCGCACGGAAGCCGCGGGCGCGCTTGGCCGCCTCCTCGCCCTGGGCGTCGCGGCCGAGGACATCAGCATGGTGCCCAAGCAGCACTCCCGTCTGGACGAGCTCGAGCTGACGATCCACAGCAAGGCGTCCGAAGGGGCCGCCTTGGGCGCTGTGATCGGAGGCCTCGTCGGGGGCGCGCTCGCCGCGATGACGGCCGGAGGCGCGCTGATCATCCCGAGGCTCGACGCGTTCCTGGCGGGGCCCATCGTCGCGTGCCTCGCTGGAGCGGGCGCCGCCGGCGCGGCCGGCACCCTGCTCGGCGCCGTGCTCGGCGCGCGCTTGCCCGAGTACGAGGCGCGCCGGCTCGACGAGGCCAGCGGCACCGGCGGCGGCGCGGTGCTCTCGGTCCGATGTCTGCCCGACGTGTCCCGCACCGTCGAAGAGGTGCTGAGCGAGAGCGGCGGTCGACGCATCCGCAAGACGTACAGCCGCAGGGCCTGAAGGGGCTCGCCCGGCGCAGCGCGACGGCGCGAGGTGGGGCAGCGCGCTTCCCGGGGGGCAGCGCGCATCGGGGGGACGGAGGGTGGGGCCGCGCGCTCCGCGCACGGCGGCGGACGCGCATCCCGCACACCGGCGGCGCAGGGCGCGCTCGCGCGGGTGCGGGGGATCAGGGCGACGAGCCGAGCTGGCCCTGGGACCGCGCCTGCTCGTCGACGAAGGCACCGATCGCCTGGGCAAAGGTGCTCTTGACGTAGCTCCGGGTCGCGAGGGACCCGAGCTTGCTGAGCACGCGCGGCGTCAGGCCCCCGCCGAGCAGGAACCCGAGCCCAGCCGCCGCAGCGAGCGCGACGTGCGGGTTCTCCCGCGCGAACGCCGAGACCGCCCGCGTGACCTCGGTTGCATCGAGCCGGCCGAGCGCGTCGTTCGCCTTCTCTCGCGCTTCGCGCTCCTGTGTCGCCTCGACCTCGCCTTCCGTCATGGTGACCTCCTCAACCCAGCCGTGTGACGACCCGTCCGATCAGGTATCCCACCGCAGCCACCGCGCACAGCGTGGCCACGGGGCGCTCTTGCACGAGCGAGACAAGCCGCTCGTCCGCGCGGCGAACCTCGCTGAGGACGCGAGGGACGACGGCGGGAACGTCCGCTTGCCGCACTCCGCTCCCGGGCTCTTGTTCGAAGCTTGCATCCTTGACGACCATCGTGAGCCGGCTCCAGCAATGCCCGAACCATCCGGAAGACGTGCATCGGGTGCACGATCCGGAGACGGCCGCGCCGGCGCGGGGCAGCAGGGCGAGCAGATCCAGGAGCGGAGCGCGCGGGACGCGCGCGGGGCGGCGGCGCCTCCCGGGACGTTCGTGCTCACCGAAAGGAGAGCGCCCGGGGAGCGCCGCCCGCGGTGGCCTCGCGCGCCGGCCGCGCCCTCGCGGGCCACCGCCCTCCAGGCGACGGGCGCCGCGCGCGCGGCGCCCGCGCCGACCGCGACGGCGGCGGGCCGCCTAGAACCGCACGCCGAACGCCCGGAGCGCGCGGCGCAGCGCGTCCGCGCCGTCGCACACGGCCACGCGATCGGCGTCGGGCCGCGCTGCGGCGCCCTGCGGATCGCCCTTGAACCAGACGGCCCGCATCCCCGCCGCGAGCGCGCCGTCGACATCGGCAGCGAGCGAATCGCCCACGTGCACCACCGCGGCGAGCGGCGCGCCGAGGCGCTCGGCCGTCCACGCGAAGATCTCCCGGCCCGGCTTCTCGAACCCGAGCCGCCCCGAATCCGCGATCGCCACGAAGTGCGCAGACCAGCCGAGCTCTTCGACGAGCTCCGCGAGCCGGCCCTCCGAGTTCGACAGCACCGCGACCGGCACGCCGGCCCGCCCGAGCTCGACCACAACGTCGATCATCCCCGCGATCGGCCGGCGCCAGAGGTTCTTCCGGGGCTGCTCCGTCCAGAGCCAGTCGACCGCCGCGTCGACCGCGCCGGCCGGAACGCCGCCCGCCTCGAGCAGGCGGCCCATCATGATCTTCCACGGGTGCCCGCCGAGCCCGCGCCGGATCGCGTCGTTGTAGACGCGCCACCCCTCGTCGACCCCGCCGTCCAGCTGCTCCCGGGACACGGCGATGCCCCGCTCGGCGAGGCGGGCGGAGAGCATCCCGGTATCGAGCTCCACCAGGGTCTGACCAAAATCGAAGGAGACGGCGGTCGCGGGCTCGTTGCGCATGATTACTCGGCGTACATCGCCTCGATCTCGCGCGCAAAGTTCTGGCTCACGCTGCGCCGCTTGATCTTCAACGTCGGCGTGAGCTCGCCGTCCTCGATGGTGAAGCCGCGCGGCAGGATCGAGAACTTCTTGATCGTCTCGACCTGCGCCAGCTCACCGTTCACCTCGTCGACGGCCCGCTGCACGGCCTCCCGGAGCTCGGGCGACGCGGGCGAGAGGTCGCCGCTCAGCCCGCGCTCGGCCGCGAAGCGCTTCACGGCGTCGGGCGCCAGCACGAGCAGGGCGGTGAGGAACTTGCGCCCATCGCCGACGACCACCGCCTCGGCGATGAGGTCGTGGCGCTTCAGCGCCTCCTCGATGTTCTTGGGGGAGACGTTCTTCCCGCCGGCCGTGATGAGGATCTCCTTCTTCCTGCCGGTGATGTGGAGGAACCCCTCCTCGTCGAACCGGCCGAGATCCCCCGTGTGCAGCCAGCCGTCGACCAGGGTCTGCGCCGTCGCCTCGGGGTCCTTGTAGTAGCCGAGGAACACGGTCGGCCCCTTCACGAGGAGCTCGCCGTCGTCGGCGATCCGCACGTCCATGCCCGGCACCACCGGGCCGACCGAGCCGAGCTTCGTCCTGCCCGGCAGGTTGTAGGTCGTCGCGCCGGTCACCTCCGACTGGCCGTAGACCTCGGTGACCAGGATGTCGAGCGACGCGAAGAACTCGAGGAGCTCCTTCGCGATGGGGGCCGCGCCGGTGCTGCAGACGTGCGCCCGGCCGAGCCCGATGGCCGCCTTCACCTTCGAGTAGACGAGCTTGTCGTAGAGGCGGTGCTGCAGCGCGAGCAGCGGCCCCGGCGGCTCGCCCCGGGCGCGGAGCTCGCTGTGCTGGAGGCCGACGCGCCGCGCCTGCTGGAGCGTGAATTTCTGCAGGCCCTTCGCCCCGGAGAGCTTCGCGTCGATCCCGGCCCGCATCTTCTCCCAGACGCGCGGGACCCCGAAGAAGGCGGTCGGCCGCACCTCCCGGAGGTTGTCCGCGAGCGCCTCCAGCGACTCGGCGAAGTACACGGCCGCGCCGACCGAGGCCGGGAGGTGGATCGTGAACATCTGCTCGGCGATGTGCGACAGCGGCAGGTAGGACAGGCCGATGTCCCAGGGCGAGAACGGGACGATGCGCGCCGCCACGTCGGCCGAGCTCGTGAGGTTCTCGTGGCTCAGCATGACCCCCTTCGGCGGCCCCACCGTCCCGGAGGTGTAGAGCAGCGTCGCGAGCCCCCGCGGCTCGAGCGCGTCGAGCCGCTGCTCGAACAGCTCGTCCGGGACGCGGCTGCCCCTGGCGAGGAACTCGTCCCACGACAGGACCCGCGAATCGCCCGTCGGCGCGGCGCCCCGCATCAGCACCACCCACGCGAGCTGCGGCAGCCGATCCCACTGGCGGACGACCTTCTCGAGCTGGGCCCTGTTCTCGACCAGCACCAGCTTCGAGGCCGAGTGATGCACGACGTGGCGCACCTCCTCGGGCGAGCACGTCGTATAGATGCCCGCGGGAGCGCCCCCGACGGCCATGCCGGCCACGTGGAGCACCACCCACTCCGGCCGGTTGAAGCCGAGGAGGCTCAGCGCGTCGCCGGGCGCGACGCCGAGCGCGATGAGCGACTTGCCGGCGCGCTGCACCTCGCTCGCGTACTCCCGGAAGCTGGTCATCCTCCAGAACCCCCCCTCCTTCACGTAGTGGGCTGGAGCCTCGGGCCGCACCTTCGCCTGACCCAGCAGGCGCCGCGGAATCGAGTCACAGGGCATCGGCTACCTCGTCACGAAACATGGTGCGCACGTCCAGGCGAGCTTCTCACACTCTCCTCTGAGGTACAGAAAGCTCGCAGAAAGTGACGCTTCTCACAATAGCAGGAGCCGCCTCGGGTTGCCGGGGGGAGACACCCCGCCGCGCTCGTGTGTCCAGCGGCGCCCGATGTCGGCCTCGGCGGTTCTCGAGGCTGGATGCGCGCTCCGGTGCGGGGCACCGGGGGATGGTTCATGCTGCGGTTACGGGCTGGACGCCGGCGCGCCGTCGTGGGCGCGCCGCTCCGCGTCCGCCCGCTGCTGCGCGAGCGCTTGCGCGCGCTGCCGTCGGCTTGACTGCACGGCGTTGGATCAGGACCATTCTGCGGTGAGCGAGCACAAGGGGACGAACGACGAGGCTGACTGGGCGGTGGACTCCGCTCGCAGCAACGAGCTCGCCGCCTCGGGCCCGCCGGAGCACGTGCAGGCCGCGATCGACGCCAGGACCCTGCGCTCCCGGCAGCTGCCCGCCCCCGTGGCCTCCTCCGAGCCCCCGCCGACGATCCCCATGCGGCGCCCGGACCGCGACGCGCCGACCACCGTCGGCCCGGACGCGCCGCCGGATGTGCCGCCGTCCCCTCCCGACCGGCACGCGCGCAGCCTCGGCAAGTATCGGTTCATCGCGACGCTCGGGCGCGGGGGCATGGCGGACGTGCACCTCGCGGTCGCGGTGGGGCCGGCAGGCTTCAGCAAGCTGCAGGTCATCAAGCGCCTCCGGCCCAACATCGCCGACGAGCCCGAGTTCCGGGACATGCTGCTCGACGAGGCCCGCCTCGCCGCCCGGCTGAACCACCGCAACGTGGTGCAGACCAACGAGGTCGGCATCGCGGACGGCGAGTACTTCATCGCCATGGAGTACCTCGACGGGCAGCCGCTCAGCCGGGTGATCTCGCGCGCGCGCGAGCAGGCGCGCGCGATCCCGCTCACAGTGCGGCTGTGGATCCTCAGCGAGGTGCTGGCCGGCCTCCACTACGCCCACGAGCTCGTCGACTACGACGGCGCGCCGCTCAACGTCGTGCATCGCGACGTGAGCCCCCACAACATCTTCATCACGTACGACGGCCAGGTGAAGATCGTCGACTTCGGCATCGCGCTCGCCGCGCACCGCGTGGTCGAGACGGAGGCCGGCACGCTGAAGGGCAAGGTCGCGTACATGGCGCCCGAGCAGGCGTTCTCGCACTCGTCCCAGATCGATCGGCGCGCCGACATCTTCTCGGCCGGCGTCATCCTCTGGGAGATGCTCGCCAACCGCCGCCTCTGGCGTGGGCTGACGGATCCGCAGATCATCTCGCGCCTGATGCGGGACATCCCGGACGTGCGCTCCGCGCGCCCCGACGTGCCCGTCGATCTCGCGCGCATCTGCGCCCGAGCGCTCGCCCACGCGCGCGACCGGCGCCACGCGACGGCCGCCGACCTCCGCGCGGAGCTCGATCGCTGCGCGGAGCGCCTGGGAGAGCAGGTGACGGCCGAGCAGGTCGGCGCGCTCGTGAGCGAGCTGTTCGCGAGCGAGCGCGCAGACATCCGGGCGATCATCGATCGCCAGCTGAAGCAGCTGCAGGAGCACGGCCCCGACGCGGGGAGCGCGGAGCTCGGCGGCCGCGCGTCGAGGCTGCCTTCGCTGCCGATGCGCGAGCCGCTCGACTCGCACCCTTCCGCCGAAGAGGGGGCGATCACGGCCTCCGAGCCCTCGGCGCCCGAGCGCCCTCTCCACCGCTCGAACCCTCCGCAGGCGACGCTCCACGCCGTCGTGCGGACCGAGCCGGCCCCGGCCGCGCGGCCCGAGCCGGGGCCGCGGCGCTCGCGGCTGCCGCTCGTCGCGGCGGCCGCGGTCATCGCGCTGATCGGCGCCACGACGCTGTACCTGAAGGTCCGCGATCCGGGTCGGCCGAGCGCCCGCGCGATCGCGCCGCCGGCCCAGAGCGCGCCGCCCGCGCCAGCGCCGCCCGCGCCCTCCGCATCGGCGGCCGAGAGCAGCCCTCCGCGGCCCGGGACCGACGCCGCGCTCCTCCGGGCGTCGATCAAAGCGAGCCCGGCCAGCGCGAAGATCCTCGTCGACGGGGTGGAGCTCCCCTCGAACCCCTTCGACGGCAAGCTCCTCAAGGACGGCGCGGCGCACCGGATCGAGGTCTCCGCTCCAGGCCACGTCGCGCAGCGACGGATGCTGGTGTTCGACAGGGACATCGAGCTCGAGGTGACGCTCCACCAGGCGCCGAAGGGGCCCGCCGCCTCTCCCGCGATCACGGCCAGAGCGAGCGCCGCCGCGACCACCACCGCGACCGCGACCTCTCAGCCGGCCGCGCCCCCTGCCGAGGTGGATCCGACCGTCCCGCCGCCGAAGCCCGACCCGTACTGACGCGGCGAACGCGGTTACAGATCGCGGTAGCCCGTGGGCGGATCCACGAGCTTGGCCGCCTTCGCCACCCCGCGAAACACGTAGTCCGAGTAGCTGTAGGGGCCGTCCGACCACACGAGAAAGTCGTCCTCGAGCGCCCCGTCCGGCGCCCCCTCGCAGAGCTCCGGCGCGGCGAGGACGGGGCCTTCGTTGTAGATCGGCGCCGACGCGTTCACCTCCTCCTCGGCCTCCTCCATGGCGGCCAGCGCCCCGGCGTGCCGGTCCGCATCGAGCTCGTCCACGGGGTACAGCTCCCAGTCGAGCAGCACGAGCTCCGGGTGCGGAGGATCGTCCGGGGCCGACGCGAAGGGGGCGTGCGTGGCCTCGGGGAGGCCCGTCCGCGCGAGCGCCTCGAGCAGGCGGTCCTGGTAGCGCAGCGCCGCCGCGTCGGGGGTCCAGAACGCCGTGAGCGCCGCGATCACCTCTTCGGTCTTCGCCTCGCGCCACAGCGACGGATCGCGCGAGCCGAGCTCGAGGCCCCGCTCCTTCCTGAGGCGCGCCTCGAAGGCCGCGGCGTGCGGCGCGAACTCCGGCAGCTCGGCGAGGGCGTGATCGACGGACCAGTGGAGCCGGTGATCGACCTCGCGCACGTAGCGGTGCTTGCCGAGAGCACGGAGGAGGCGGGCGATTTCGTCGGGTGTGCGCGCTGCGAACGACCAGGCAAGCATCATGGGGCTGGGCTCATCGATCCGTGCAGGTGACGGCGCGCCGCGCCCGCTCGCCGGCGCCGTTCAGGCGAGCGCGGGCGTCGGGCAGCTCGGCACGGTGTGACTTTCCATCGCGTGGGCGCGGCGTCGATCACTTCTTGCCGGGCACGTGCCATACCCCGGCGAACCACACCAGGGATCCGTCGGCGCGGCGCACGGTAGCGGTGGGAGCGAAATACCCGCCCGGCGGGACGGCCTCCCATCGTCCCGGCTGCCACGCCCAGCGGCGGCTCCGCCACTGCCACTCGCCGTCGATCCAGACGAGGCCCGGCTTCTCGGGCGGCGAGATGATCTCGACCCGCGCCGGCGGCGGCGGGTAGGGCACGACCACGGCGGGCTCGCTCGGCAAGTGAGGGCCCGTCGGGGGCAGCGGGAGCGAGCTGCCGCAGGCCGCGAGGGCGAGGGGCAGCGCGAGGGCGAGCGCGCGGCGGAGCAGGGCCTTCATCCGGCGTCGATCCATGAGAAATACGCGTCGAGGATGTCGCGCCCGACGAGCAGGCACTCCAGCGTCGCGAGCGCGAGGAACGGGCCGAAGGCGATGCGGGCCTGGCCGAACCCCTCGCCGGGCTCCTCCGCGAGCGGATCCTGCGCGAGCTCCTTCTCGGCGGCGGCGCGCTCCTCGGGGGACATCCCTGCGAGCTCGGCGCGGATCTGCTCGCGCTCGAGGCGCACCGCCTCGGGCTCCTCGATGCTCCCGCGCAGGAGCAGCAGGGCGATCGCCACGATCGAGCCCTGGACGGCGCCGGCGCCGAGCACGAACAGCGCGCCCCCCCAGCCGAACCAGGCGCCCGCCAGCATGAGGAGCTTCGCGTCGCCGAGGCCCATGCCCACGCGGCCGCCGCGGAGCCGCGGGTAGATCACGACGAACGGGAGCCAGACGACGGCGAAGCCGACCGCGGCGCCGAGGAGCGCGTCGGTGAAGGCCATCGAGCGCAGCGACGCGGTGGCGACGCCGAGCACCGCGCCGCCGATGGTGATCCCGTCGGGGATGTACATGTGCTCGAGGTCGATGAACGTCGCGGCGACGAGCCCGAGCGCGAGCGCGAGATCGGCGGTGTACGTGGCGAGCGCGTGGAGGATCGGCGTCGACCAGGGGAGGCGGAGGATGATGAGCTCGACGATGGCGAGCGACAGGACGCCGCCGACCGCCTCGACGAGGGGGTAGCGCGGCGACACGGGGGCGCCGCAGCAGCGGGCGCGGCCGCGCAGCAGGAGGTAGCTGAGGACGGGGATGTTGTCGTAGGCGCGGATCGGCGTGCCGCACGCGGGGCAGCGCGAGCCGGGGCGGACGACGCTGAGCTCGCGCGGGACGCGGTGGATGACGACGTTGAGGAAGCTCCCCCAGAGGAGGCCGAAGCAGAGCGCGAAGGCGCGCAGGAACCACGGGGGGAAGTCGGCGAGCGTCACCTTCGGCTCATGTCCTCGGGCTCGCGGCGGCGAGCCGGAGCATCATCGTGAGCGCCTGCTCGAGCTCGGCGACCGTGGGCTGCACGGGGTTCTCGGAGAGCGCCGCCTTGAGATCGACGAGGCGCCCGCCGAGCTCCTGGTAGTGGCGGCGCACGCCCTCGGTCGGCGCCTCGGCGACCCACCGGCTCACGATCTCGCGCAACTCGTCGAGGTCGCTGCCGGCGAGGAGCTGCGCCATCTGCGAGGCCATCGGATCCGGTGCGTCGCTCACGCCCTGCCCCATATCCGGCCAGCATAGCGCGGGCACTTTGACGGGCGAGGGGTCCTGCGACATAAGGCGGAGCGCTTGCGAGGAACCGTGCCGACGAGGACGCCCGCCGCTGCCCTGATCCTGCTGGTCGCCGCCGGCGTCGCCGGAGGGGCGGGCTGCGACCGCGCGGAGCAGCAGCAGCAGCAGCAGGCCGGGGAGAAGCGCGCGGACGGCGGCGCGCCGGCTGCGCCTGCGCCGTCCGGGAAGGTGCTCGAGGCGGCCGAGAACGAGTCGCCCGCCGCGAGCGCGAGGCCGCAGGCCGGCGCGGTGCCCGCGGGGCCGGCGCGCGTCGAGATCCCCGCCGGGAAGCTCGTCGCGGGCAGCACGCCCGGGGACAAGGGGCGCGATCCGGCGCTGGAGCCGGCGTTGCTCGACGTCGAGCTGGGCGGCTTCACCATCGATCGCTACCTGTACCCGAACGATCCGGCGCAGCCGCCGCTCACCGGCGTGACGCGGGCGCGCGCCTCGGAGCTCTGCGAGCAGGCCGGCGGCCGGCTGTGCACCGAGCTCGAGTGGGAGCGCGCGTGCAAGGGCCCCGAGGGGACGCCCTACGCGGGCGGCGCCGCGTGGGACCCGGCGTGCGCCAAGGCGCCGGCGTCGTGCGCGTCCGGGTTCGGCGTGCTCGGCATGGGGGCCGCGGTGCGCGAGTGGACCGCGAGCGACGTCGCGCCGATCGAGAACCTCCAGCCCAAGGCCGCCGCCGTGCGCGGGGCCACGGCGAGCGCGAGCGGCGTGGATCACCGGTGCGCGCGCCGCGCGGCGGTCGATCCGGGCGCGTCGGGCGACGACATCGGCTTCCGGTGCTGCCACGGCGCGCCGAACGCGGCGTCGGTCCCGTCGCCGCAGTGGCAGCAGACGTACCGGCGCGCGGAGATCGGGCCGCAGCAGGTCGCGGAGCTGCTCGCGTCGGTGCCGCAGCTCCGCGATCTCGGCGGGGAGGTCAAGTTCTTCAAGGAGCCCGACGACGTGAACGTCGTGCTCAGCCGGGGCCGGACGCGCCTCTCGCCGAGCGGCACGCCGGCGATCCAGCCCGAGGCGAGCCCGCCCCCGAACACGACGCTCACCACCTCGCCGCTGCTCTGGAACCCGGTGCCGGGCGAGGAGGTGCTCGTGGTGACGGGGAAGTCCGACGAGGACTCGTTCATCGTCGCGTTCCTGAAGCTCCCCGGGGACCGGTACCGGATCGCGTCGTCGCTGCTGCTGAAGGGCGACCCAGGGCCGATCGCGCTCGGCTTCAACGGTTACGTGCGGCGGCGGCTCACGTGGGCGACCTGCTGGGATTGCCGCGGAGAGTCGGGAAACGTCACGTACCGGGACGACAACCGCGTGGTGATCACGCAGAAGTGATCGCGCCGGGCGCTGGCAGGGCGCCCGTCCCTCGCCGGCCGCTCAGGTGTCGGTGCCGAGCAGCGCGTGCCGGTACGCGGTGGCGTACTCGATGATGCGCTCGACCGCGTCGACGAACTCGGAGCGATCGAGCGACTCGGTGGGCAGCTCGGCGCACAGCAGGATCTCGTTGCGATCGTCGAGGGCGAACTTGGCGGTGCGCATGTCGCGGTTGGCCTCGAGCAGGTGACGGAGCAGGCCGAGCATCTGGCCGGTGTCCTCGGCCAGGGGGGTCAGCCTCGCCCCGGCCTCGTCGCGGCCCTGCATGTCGATGGAGTCGAACACGCCGAACATCGAGAGCACGACCCAGTTCTCGGTGCACTGGACGTAGAACGGCGGGAGCTCGACGACGCCTTCCTCGCGGGGGCGGATGCGCAGGGTGGACGGCTTCGTCAGCTCGGCGCTGTAGCCGATGTCCTCCGTCCAGCGCTGCAGGGTCGCCACGTCGATCACGTTCACCGTGATCGCCCTGCTGCCGCCGGAGATCAAGATGCGCGCGCGGCGAGGCGCTCGCGCTGGGCCGAGGCGGGGCCGGGGCGCCGCGCTAGAGGCTGAGGACGGCGTCCTCTCCCCTGTCGGCGATCTTCGCCTCGATGAGGCTGAGCAGCGCCTGCCGCCGCTCCTCGAGCTCGACGAGGGCGCGCGGCGGCACCAGCTCGTCCTCGATCCCGCCGGGGCGCAGCGCCGCAGCGGCCTGCTCGGGGCCGAAGCGCGCGAGCGCGTCGCGGAGCGCCCGCGGGAACCGCGCGGCTTCCACCAAGCGATCGAGCTGCCGATCCAGCTCGTGCGCCTTCACGTGCAGCGGGAACGCGCTGGCGTTGGCCTCGAGGCTGAGGGCCCCCGCGCTCACGTCGATGACGATCTCCTTCCGGAGCCCGTTGCCGGCCAGGTAGTCGAGCGCGAGCACCTCCAGGTAATCGCGGAGGATCGAGGCGCGCTCGCCGCGCGCCGGCGATCGAGCGCGCGCCCAGCGCGCCCACACGTCGAGCTCGGGCGCGTCATCGAACCGGACCGACCGCCGCCGGGACGACACCCAGCGCGGTCCCGGCGGACCGGGAGCGGGCGCGAGGACCAGCGCGTCGACCGTCCCGTCGTTCATGACCGCGAAGCGGCGCAGCAGCTTGCGCCCGTTCGGCTCGCGGCCGATGAGCGCCGCGAGCTCGCCGATGCCGATCCGGCGCGCCGTCGCGGCGGGCACGACGTGCGCGCCGAGCGCCCTCGCCAGCCGGTAGAACGCGACCGGACGCCGGAACGCGAGCGGGGCCTTCTTCTGCGCCGGCGCGAGCTTCACCTTCACCTCGCGGGGGGCCGCTGCTTCGACGCCCGCGCCGAAGGCCAGGATCGCCTCGAACCGACCGTCGGTCGGTTTGCCCGTGAGCCGGAGCGCGCGCACCGGAGAGCGCTGGAGCGCGCGCGCGACCTGCGCGTCCCCCGCCGCGCGCGCGACCTGCGCGTCCTCCGCCGCGCGCGCGACCTGCGCGTCCTCCGCCCCGCGCGCGACCTGCGCGTCCCCTGCCGCGCGCGCGACCTGCGCGTCCCCTGCCGCTCCAACGCGCGGCGCCGGGGACGCGGGCGGCTCGCCCGATGAGCGCGCCGGGACCCCGCCGGGCGCAAGCACGATCTCGTTCTCCGCCAGCGCCGCGATCGCGCCGGCGGCCCCGCCGCCCTGCTCGGACGACGGCCGTGCGCACGAGGCCGCGATCAGCGCCGCCGCGACGAGCAGGCGCCGCGCCGCCGCGCCGCCGCGCCGTCGCAGACGCCCGCGCGCTGGTCCGTCTGGCGCGCGGAGGCTCATCGGTCGTTCGACAGCCCGCGCGGATCCCCCGGCGAGGGCCCTCCTTCGGCCGAAGGCTGCGCCGACTCATCGCTGGCCGAAGGCTGCGCCGATCCATCCTCCGCCGGCAGGTGCGACATCTCCCCGCTGGCCGACGCCTGCGAGGGCCCGACGCTCGCGCCTCTCCCGACCGGGGCTCCACCGAGGACGCGCTCGAGCAGGAACTGCTCCACGCGCTCGATGACCATCTTCTTGCGCTCCAGCGGGACGACGTGCGTGCCGCCGCTCACCATCATCAGCTCGCCGCGCGGCAGCGCCGCCGCCATCTCCTCGGCGAGACGCGGCGGGGTGAACGTGTCGCGGTCGCCGGCGATCACGAGCGCCGGAAGATCGATCTGCGGGAGCAGATCGAGCGTCGAGTGCTCGCCGGCGCTGCGCAGCATGTGGAGGAACATCGAGAAGTCGATGTCGACCATGTGCCGCATGTACGGCAGCAGATCCGCCGGGGTGACCGCGCTCGCGTCGACCTCGCGGGCGAGCAGCGCGATCCGCAGCGCCATCGGCGCGGGCACGCGGCTCCAGATCGCTCGCGCGATGTGCGGGTACGCGTCGACCTGCTCGATGAGCCGCGGCAGCAGCTGCGCGAGCACGTCCGTGCCCTTGAAATGGTGGGTGATCCTGCCGGACGAGCCGCAGATCAACACCAGCCCGCGCACCCCCTCGCGGTGGGTCCGCAGGTGCTCCAGGATGACCTGACAGCCCATCGAGTGCCCGAAGAGCACCACGGGGCCGTCGCCGATCGCCGCGCGCACCGCGACGAGATCGCTCGCGTGGTCGCGGAGCTCGACCGCCTTCGGATCGACCGGCAGGCTGCTCCGCCCGTGGCCGCGATAGTTCCAGTGGGCGACGTTGACCGTACGGGCCAGGTCGTCCCACAGGTACTTCCAGATGAAGCCGTCGCACGCGATGCCGTCACAGAGCACCGCGGTGAGGCGTTCCGAGCCCGCCCCGACCCCGCTGGCCAAGCTTCCGATGCCGCCGGGACCTTCCCGGTAGCGGACATAAATCCGCGTACCGTCCTTCCCGGCGGCGAAGAGCTCTCGACCCATCGATCCCCGAGCGACGCGGCTTACGCGAGGCTCGCGGCGATGTTAGTCGCCGCTGTCCTCGTCGTCAGCCACGTCGTTGACACTCGGAAGCTTTTTGATGTCTATCCGCGCCAGCTTCCACGCGCGCTGCACGACCCAAGAAAGCGAGCGATCGAGCCGCGCCGCTTCCTCCTTGATTTCCTGCAGCATCGACTCCGGAAAGTAGAGGCTCTGCTTCCGCTTGTCCGTCTTCGAGGCTTCGTTGTTTTTCGCCAGCGTGTCCTTGTCGGTCATACGCTCTTGGGGCTCCTCCCGATCCGCCACAGAAGAGCACCTTAGCGTACGGCGCACTTCCGTGGAAAGCATTCGTTTTTCCATGATGCCGATTGCGGCCACTATGTGTGTAACTCCGCGATAGGCGCTCTGCGTCATGACTCCGGGAAAGCGATTTTCCCCGCGATCGCGCTGGCCGCGACGATCAGGGGACTGGCCAGGTAGACCCGGCCGGGTCCGCTTCGGCCCGGGAAGTTCCGGTTGATGGCCGAAACCGTGACCTGATCCTTGCGGTCGGATACACCGGGTCCGGCCTTGATGCACGCCCCGCAGGAGGGGTCGACGAGCTCAGCGCCCGCCTTCTCGAAGATTTCGAGGTAGCCCTTCGCCTCGGCGTAGCGGCGGATGTCCTGGGAGCCGAACTGGATGTAGAGGTGCACGCCGTCGGCGACGCGCTTGCCCTGCTCCACCGCGCGGCGCAGCACCGACGCGTACATGTCCATGTCGGCCTTCTTGCCGCCCGTGCACGAGCCGCCGTACGCGATGTCGATCTTGACCTCGCCGCCCGCGACCTCACGGAGCGACCGCAGCGGCACGCCGTTCCGCGGATCGCCGGGCGTCGCGACCATCGGCTCGATCGCCGCGAGATCGATGTCGAACGTCGCCACGTACTCCGCGCCGGCGTCCGCGCGCACGATGCGCGCGCGCACGTCCTCCGCGGCGAGCCCGCGCTGCTCGACGAGGTAGCGCACGATCTCCTCGTCGGCCTCGATGATGCCGGTGAAGCCGCCCGCCTCGACCGCCATGTTCGTGAGCGTCGCGCGCTCGTCGAGCCCCATCGCGCGGACGCCGTCGCCCGCGAACTCGAGCACCTTGCCGATGCCCTGGCCGGTCTTCCAGAACGGCTGCGAGAGCAGGAACAGCATCACGTCCTTGGCGGTGACCCCCGGCCCGAGCCGCCCGGTCAGGTTGAAGCGCGCCGACTGCGGCACCGCGACGCGGACGTCGCGCGTCAGCCACGCGTTCGCCATGTCGGTCGAGCCGACGCCGAACGCGAAGCACCCGAGCGCGCCCGCCATGCAGGTGTGCGAGTCGGTCCCGGCCACGATCTGCCCCGGCAGCGCGAGCTCCTCGATCACCTTGTTGTGACAGATGGCCTCGGAGCCCACGGTCCTGCCGTCGCGCTCGACCTCGCCGTACAGCTTGACCCCGTGCCGCTCGGTGAAGGCCTGCTGCACGGTCGCGAGCGATGCCGCCTGCTCGCGCAGGCCGAGCTTGAGGTGCGCCTCCGGCATCACGCGATCGAGGAACGTGAGGTGATCGCGGAAGGCGAAGACGCTCTCCGGCTCGGTCACGACCGCGTCTGGCCCGAAGCCCGCCCGGAAGAGCGACTCGGCCATCGGCGTGACGTACTCGTGCGAGAAGCGCACGTCGATGCGGACGAAGAGCGCGTCGCCCGGCTTCACCGCCGGGACCCCGATCTTGCCCGCCCTCGCGTCCACGATCGCGTGCGCCGCGATGATCTTCTCGCACAGGGTCATGGGCCGCGGCGGCGTGTCGAGCGTCGGCGGCGAGACCTCGCCGGCCATCCGCGCCTTGTTGTAGGCGAAGAGGCCGCCGTACTCGACGACGTCGGCGCTGATCGGGTCGAGCCCGCGCGTGAACTCGCCGATCGGGATCTCCTCGCCCCGCGCGAGCCGATCGAGGAGCGAGAAGTCGGTCGTCGTGAGCAGCCCGATGTTCTGGCAGTTCTGGCCGTAGATCTTCTCGATGCTGCGCGCGACGACGATCTGGATCCCGGCCTCGCGCTCCGAGTACGGCGCCGTCTCGCGCGAGCTGCCGCACCCCTTCGAGCGACCGCTGACGATGACGCCGAAGCCGCCGTTCTTGATGGCGTCGCGCTCGACGAGCCCACCGCGCAGCCCCACCAGGCAGTACCGGGCGAGCGTCTCGTCGTAGTAGTAACAGACCCAGCCCGGCGTGAGCTCGTCGGTCGAGATGTTGTCGATCAGCGCGTGCTGCGCGGGATCGAACCGAAGCTCGCCGCCCGCCAGCTGCTGCTTCAAGAGCTCCGGGTCCTCGGTCAGGTAGAGGGTCCTCCCGGTGACTTGGACCGACTTCCGGCGGGGGATGGGCATCTTCGACCTCGGATACCTCGGACGCCGCGGAGCGCCGGGCGCGCGCGACGGGACCTAGACACACTTAGTCGCTCTGGGCGGAGGCGCCAACGGCGCTCTTCGCCGGCGCGCGCGGAGCTCGGGCCGCCTCACGCCGAGGGCAGGAAATCCAGCATGGGCGAGCGCCCCGGCCGGGCACCGCGCCTTGACCGCGCACCGGGGAGGTGGTGTCTTCGCGGCCGCGGCCGCGGCCGGGCCGCGAGCGATGACCCGACCCACGATTTCCAGCGTTCCCGTCGCGATCCTCGGCGCCGGCCTGACGGGCATGGCGGCCGCGTACCACCTCGGGCGAGCGGGCGTGCCGCACCGGCTGTTCGAGCGCCTGCCGCGCCCGGGCGGCCACGCGATCACGCTCGAGGACGACGGCTTCCGCTTCGATCGGACAGGGCATCTCCTCCACCTGCGCGACCCGGCGACCCGCGCGCTCGCGCTCGGCTGGCTGGGCCCCGATCCCCTCGAGATCGAGCGGCGCTCGATGATCTGGTCGAACGGCACGTACACCCGCTATCCGTTCCAGGCGAACACCTTCGGCCTGCCGCCCGCCGTCGCCTACGAATGCCTCCGCGGCTTCATCGAGGCGCACTTCGCCAAGGACCGGCCCGAGCCCAAGAATTTCGAGGAGTTCTGCCTGGCGCATTTCGGCGAGGGGATCAGCCGCCACTTCATGATCCCCTACAACAGCCGCCTTTGGGGGGTGCACCCGAGCGAGATCACCGCCGACTGGTGCTCCCGCTTCGTCCCGCTGCCGAAGCTCGAGGACGTGCTCGCCGGAGCGGTCGGGCTGAACGACCGCGAGCTCGGCTACAACGCGAAGTTCCTCTATCCGCGGCTCGGCATCGGCCAGCTGACGCACGGGCTCGCGCGGGCGCTCGCCGAGCAGCGGCCGCGGGACGCGGGCACCCCGGCGATCGAGCTCGGCCGCGCGCCCGCGGCGATCGACTGGCGCGCGCGCGAGCTCGTGTTCGACGACGAGATCGTCCGGTACGACGTGCTGATCTCGTCCGCGCCGCTGCCTGCCCTCGTGAGGCTCCTCGCGGACGCGCCTCGGTCCGTCGCCGAGGCGGCCTCCCGGCTGCGCTGCACGCACCTCCACTACCTCGACGTGGCGCTCGACACCCCGTGCGGGAAGCCGCTGCACTGGGTCTACGTCCCGGAGGCGAAGTACCCGTTCTACCGCGTGGGCTGCTACTCGAACTTCTCCCCCGCCATGGCCCCGCCGGGCAAGGCCGGCCTCTACGTCGAGCTCGCCGATCGCGCCGAGCCCGATCTCGCGGCGCTGCTCCCCCGCGTCGCGGAGGGCCTCGTCGAGATGGGCCTCATCCCCGCCCCGAGCGCCGTCCGCTTCGCCCGGTTGCGCCGCATCGATCACGCGTACGTCGTGTTCGATCACAGCTACTTCGGGTCGCTGGAGGCCGTGCGGCCGTTCCTCGAGGGCCAGCGCATCCTCTCATCCGGGCGGTACGGCGGCTGGAACTACTCCTCGATGGAGGACGCGCTCCACTTCGGGCGCGACGCGGCGCTCCGCGCGCAGGCCCTCCTCGGAGGTGCGCCGTGAGCGCCGCCGAGCCTGGCCGCGGGGACGCGGGCGAAGCGCCGGAGATCTCCATCGTCATCCCCGTTTACAACGAGGAGGCGATCCTCCACGCCGCCGTCGTGGACCTGCGCGAGCGGCTGCTGCCGCTCGGGTGGCGCTGGGAGCTCGTGCTCGCCGAGAACGGCTCGCGCGACGGGACGCTCGCCATCGCCGGCGAGCTCGAGCGCAAGTACTCGGAAGTGCGGCACTTTTCGATCGGCGAGCCGAACTACGGCGCCGCGCTCCGCGCGGGCATCGAGCGGGCGCGCGGGCGCTTCGTCCTCTGCGACGAGATCGACCTGTGCGACGTGGACTTCCAGCGCCGCGCGATCGCGATGCTGCGGGCGGGCGGCGTCGACATGGTGATCGGCTCGAAGCTCATCCAGGGGGCGCGCGACGATCGCCCGTGGGCGCGGCACGCGGCGAGCCAGATGTACAACGGGCTCCTCCGCGCCACGCTCGGCTTCCGCGGGACGGACACGCACGGGCTCAAGGCGTTCCTGCGCGAGCCGCTCCTCGGGATCGTCCGCGAGTGCGTCGTGGACAAGGACGTCTTCGCCAGCGAGCTCGTCATCCGCGCCTACCGGGCGGGCCTGCGGATCGAGGAGATCCCCGTCCGCGTGCTGGAGAAGCGGCGCCCCTCGATCAACCTCACGCGCCGCGTCCCGAACGTGCTCCGCAACCTCGCGAAGCTGACCTGGGCGATCCGGGTCCGCGGCTGACGGCCGGCCTCGGACGGGCGGCCTCGGCCAGCATCTGCAGCGCCGCGCGCGAGGCTGGGCCCGCTCGTGGAAAAGTTCTGGCATGCTATACGCCGCAGGTGACGATCCTCCCCTCGAGCGCCGCAAGGCCGGCCCGCCGCGCCGACACCGACGTGGACGTCGTGGTCATCGGCGGCGGTGTGAACGGCGTGGGGGTCGCGCGTGACGCATCGCAGCGGGGCCTGAAGGTCGCCCTCTTCGAGCGCAACGATCTCGCGTTCGGCGCGAGCGGGAACTCGAGCGGCATGATCCACGGCGGGCTCAGGTACCTGACCAGCGATCCGCACGTGACCGAGAACTCGTGCCGCGACTCGGGGCACATCCAGGCGATCGCGCCGCACCTCTTGTTCCGGATCCCCTTCCTCGTCCCGTTCGAGGACGCGAGGCACGGGCGCATCCTCTACACGCTCGCCGACGGCTTCTTCGAGGCGTACGACAAGTACCAGCCGCTCAAGCGCGGCAAGCCGCACGCGCGCCTCTCGCCCGACGAGCTCCGGCGGCTCGAGCCGGGGCTGCACGGCGATCTCGTGGGCGGCTTCAGCTTCGACGAGTGGGGGATCGACGGCGCGCGGCTGTGCATCGCCAACGCCGTCGACGCGATCGAGCGAGGGGCCAAGGTGTACGTCGGGCACACGGTCGAGCGGGTCGAGCGCCGCGAGGACACCGGCGAGGTCGTCGCCGTGCGCTACCGGGACCGCGTGACCGGAGAGGGCGGGCGGCTCCGCACGAGCACGGTCGTGAACGCGACCGGCGCGTGGTCGCCGATCACGGCGTCGCTCGCGGGCCTCCCCGCCGCGAGCTCGCGGGTGCGGCCCGGCAAGGGCGTGCACGTCGTGTTCGACCGTCGCCTCACCAACTACGCGATCATGGCGAGGACGATCGACGGCCGTCAGATCTTCCTCGAGCCCTGGCAGAACATGAGCGTCATCGGCACGACCGACGACGACTTCTACGGCGACCTCGATCAGGTCCGCGCGACGAGCGAGGAGGTGAGGTACCTGGTCCAGGGCATCGCCCGCGTGTTCCCGCAGATCCACGAGGCGCGCGCGATCGGCACGTACGCGGGCGTGCGGCCCACGCTCTACGCGTACGGGCCGACCGAGGACGCGCTCTCGCGCGAGCACCAGATCATCGACCACGCGGCGCACGGCGCGCCGGGCCTCTACTCGATGATCGGGGGGAAGCTGGCCAGCTTCCGGCTCTTCGCCCAGGAGATGACCGACGTCCTCGCGCGGCGCTTCGATCTGGGCGCACGCTGCGTGACGCACACGACCGCGCTGCCCGGCGGCGACCGCCCCGTGGACGCGCTCGCGCTCTCGCGGCGGATGGAGATCGACGCGGTGGCCGCCCGGCGGCTCGTCTACCGCCACGGCTCGCGCGCGCTCCGCATCGAGGAGCGCGTGCGCGAGCGGCCGCGCGAGGCGGCGACGGTGTGCCCCTGCGAGCCCGTCGTCGAGGCCGAGGTGCGCTACGTCCTCCGGCACGAGCTCGCGCGGAGCGTGGCCGACGTCGCGCGCCGCACGCGCCTCGGCCTCGGCGCGTGCGGGGGCATGCGCTGCGCGGCGCGGTGCGGGCAGATCGTGGCGCAGGAGCTCTCGCTCCCGCCGCGCGACGGGATGCGGCAGGCCGTGGAGTTCCTCTCGCAGCAGGCGATGACGCGCGCGGTCGCGCTCGGCCCGGAGCAGGCGCGGCAGGAGGCGCTCGCGATCGCCAGCGTGCGGTCGGAGCTCGGCGCGCCCGCGGGCGACGAGGCGACCGCGGCGGCGTGCGAGGACAGCGATCGCCGGTCGCCGCGCTCCGCACGGGAGCCGGAGGAGAGGGCGTGGCGCGATCGATCCTCGTGATCGGCGCCGGCGTCGCCGGGCTCGCCGCCGCGTGGAGCGCGAGGCGGCGCGGGGCGCAGGTCACCGTGATCTCCGCGGGCGTCGGGGAGACGGCGCTCGCGGGCGGCGCGGTCGACGACGTCCCGTGGGAGCAGGTCGAGCGGGCCGCGCGGCTGCTCGGCAGCGATCTGCCCGCGAGCGATCTCGCGCCGGCGGCGAGGCAGCTCGCGGCGGAGCTCGGCCTGTGGGACGTGCCGCAGGCGTCCGGCGTGCGCCTCGCGACCGTCGCCGGCCGGATCCGCCCGGCCCGCGGCAGGGATCGCGCGCTGCTCGACCTCGGCTCGCTCCGCCGCACGCGCGTCCTCATCCCGCGCGCCGCGCGCGCCGCCTGGGACGCCGACGCGCTCGCGGAGGCGCTCACGGACGAGCCGTTCGCCCGGGCGCGGGGGCTCCGCTTCCTGCCGGTCGACGCGCCGGTGCTGCGCTTCGACGACGAGCGGCAGATCGCCGACGGCGACCTCGCGGCCCGGCACGACGATCCGGCGCGGCTCTCCTGGCTGCTCGATCGGCTCCGGCAGGCGCTCGAGGGCGCGGGCGGCGCGGGGGCGATCCTGCTCGGCCCCTGGCTCGGCGCGCGCGCGCCGCGGGCCGAGGCGCTCGCGGCGCGCCTCGGCGTCCCCGTGGGCGAGGCGCTGATCGGCGCCGGCTCGCCGGCGGGGCTCCGCTTCGAGGCGGCGCGCGACGCGCTGCTCGCCGCGATCGGGGCGGCGCGGCGCCACGGCCGCGTGCGCGCGGTGGGCGGTGACCTCGGGGGGCCGGGCGGAGCGGGCGAGGGCGTCTCGGTCCACGTGGAGGGCGAGGACGTGCCGCTCGCCGCGGACGCGGTGATCCTGGCGATCGGCGGCCTCGCCGGCGGGGGCATCGTGTATGCCCCGCCCGAGCGCGGCGCCGGTCCCGACCTCCCGGCGCGCGGCGGCGCGCCGTTCGCGCTCTCGGTCGAGGCGCCCGTCACGCTGGGCGACGCGCGCGGCGCGTTCGGCGTGGTGAGCTCGATGCAGGGCCCGGAGCTCGATGTCGTCGCCTGGCCGCGCGGCGAGCGGCCGGGCGCGCTGGAGTCGGTGGGCGTGCGGTGCGAGGGCGTCCGCGCCGCCCCCGGGATCCTGGCGGCGGGGGCGACCATCGCCGGGAGAGCGCGCACCGTGCTCGACGCGGTGACGACCGGGCTCCGCGCCGGCGCCGAGGCCTGACGCCGGTCGAGGCCCGAGGCCGGCGCCGAGGGCCGGCGCGGACAGGAGCGGCCATCGGCGCCGGTCGCTCCGCGCGTGTCCTCGCGCTAGCGCCTCGCCGGGATCGCGCGGAGCAGCTGCTGGTAGCCGACCGCGAGGGTGAAATCGCTCCCGCGGGTCGGATCGGCGGGCACGTCGCCCTCGGGGCCGCGCGCGGCGGCCGCCGCGCGCTTCTCCACGAGCACGGCCTTCGGCGAGCCGTCGCCGATCGATCCCTCGGCGGGGAGGTGTCCCTCGAGGTCCTGCTCCCGGAGGATGGCGGCCGGCAGCGGCTGCTGCGCGCTCTCGATGACGATGTCCGGCCGGATGCCCTGGGCCTGGATCGAGCGCCCCTTCGGCGTGTAGTAGCGCATCGTCGTGAGCCTCACCCCGGCGCCGCCGGGGAGCTCGTAGATGGTCTGCACCGACCCCTTGCCGAAGGTCGTCGCGCCGACGACCGTGGCGCGACCGCTGTCCTGCAGGGCGCCCGCGACGAGCTCGGCGGCGCTGGCGGAGTACTCGTTCACGAGCGCGACCACGGGCAGCGAGGCGAACGCGCCGCCGTCGTGCGCCTTCGCCTCGTCGACGACCTGGTTGCGCTGGCGCGTCGAGTAGATCGTCCCCGACGAGAGGAACTCGTCCGCGAGGGCCTCCGCCTCGTGCACGAGGCCGCCGGGGTTGTTGCGCAGGTCGAGGATCACCCCGGCCAGCGGCGCCTTCGATGCGGCGCGCAGCGTCGCCGCGGCGCGGAGCATCTCCTCGTGGGTGCCGTCCTGGAACTGCTTCACGCGGACGTACGCGACGTCGCGATCGAGGCGCCTCGCGGCGATGCTCGTGACGTGGATCTGCTCCCGCGCGAGGTCGAACGTGAGCGGCTCGGCCGCGCCCTGCCGGCGGATCGTGAGCTTCACCCGCGAGCCGGGGGGCCCGCGCATGATCTTCACCAGCTTGTCGAGGCGCTCGCCGCGCACGGGTCGGCCGTCGATCGCGATGATCTGGTCGCCGGAGCGGATGCCCGCCCGCGCCGCAGGCGAGCCCTCGATCGGCGCGATCACGGTGATCTGGTCGTCCTTCGTGTCGACCTCGATGCCGACGCCGCCGAACGTCCCCCCGGTCTCTTCCTGGAACTGGGCGAACTCGGAGGCGTTCATGTACGCGGAGTGAGGATCGAGCTCCGCGACCATGCCCTTGATGGCGCCGTCGATGATCTTGTTGCGCTGCGCCGGCTCGACGTAGTTGTTCTCGACGAGCACGAGCACGCGCGCGAGCTGCTCGAGCGGCGCGTAGGGGCTCTGCGCCTGTGTGCTCGCGCCCGCGAGGTGGGAAGTCGCCGCCCCCCCTGCGAAGGCCGCAGCGATGAGCCCCAGGGTGCGCATCCAGCTCGAGAAGCGTCGCATCCGCCGACCATAGCAGCGACGCGGGCGAGCGCGGCCAGCGCGCCGGCCGCGCCCCGACCGGCGCCGCGCCGGCCAGGGTGCCGCCGCCGGGCAAGCGCCGGCTGGGGCGCGCCGGCGCGGGCGTGCCGCCGGGCCGGTCGAAGTCGCGCCGCGACGCCCAAGGTCCAGGGCGCATGGTTTGTCCTAGGAGGAGTGTTCGGCTATCTTCGCGCGCCTGAACGTGGAACTTGCCTCCTCATCGCCCTGCTCCGCCTCCGCGAAGCAGGGCTCGCCGCGAGGGGCTTCTCTCGCCGAGACGGTCAGCGGCCGTCGCGAAGAGCTGTCCGCGGCTGCGCTGTCGTCCGTGCGCGGGAGACAATTCGCACCGCGAGGCGGCTAGGATGGCCAAGACCACCGATCGTGAGCTCGTCGATCAAGCCCGGGGCGGAGATGCCCAGGCGTTCGGGGTGCTGGTCCGTCGATATCAGAAGCGCATCTTCCGGCTGGCGTTCCACCTCGTCCGCTCGGGCGCGGAGGCCGAGGACGTGACCCAGGAGACCTTCGTCCGGGCTTACCAGGCGCTCGATCGGTTCGACGGGCGGAGCGAGCCCTTCACCTGGCTCTACCGGATCGCCGTGAACCTCTCGCTCAACATGATCCGGGCGCGCAAGCCGACCAGGAACTCGACCCCCACGGACGATCCGCGGATCGAGGCGCTGCTGCTCGAGACGCGCCCGAGCCACGGCGTCGATCCGGCCGCGACGACCCAGCGGCGCGAGCTCGCGGCCGCGCTCTGCGACGGCATCGATACGCTCTCCGACACGCTGCGGACGACGCTCATCCTCGTGTGCATCGACGGCGTGCCCCACGAGGACGCGTCCAGGATCCTGGGGTGTCCGGAAGGAACAGTCGCCTGGCGCGTCCACGAGGCGCGCCGCAAGCTCCGCGCATACCTCGCGGAGCGTGGTTTCGGAGGGGACGCCGAATGAACGTCACCAGCAAGCTCGACCTCGACCAGATGCTCAACGATTGGCCTGCCCCCACCGTCGACGAGGCGGCGTGGGAGACGCGGGCAGCTCGCATCGTCGAGGTCGCTCTATCCCGGCGATCGGAGGATGCGGCGGCGGTGGCCGACCTCCTCGCAGCCCCGGATCTCGCCGCAGAGCCTGGCGAGGAGCAGGCCGGGGACATTTCGCGAGAAGCACGCACCGCAGGAGAGCGCAGTACCATGGCGGACGGATCGGAAGCAGGCAGGGCCTCGAAGTCTGAAGCGAGCCTGTCGGGCGGCAGCGCCTCGCGGCCCCCGGAGAAGAAACGCCAGTCGCTGAAGGAGATCGCCGAGCGCGCCAGCCAGGCGCCGGGTCGCGCGAGCGGCGCGACAGGGAGCAGCCCGGCGCTCTCGACGCCGGTGCCGTCCGCGCGCGGTCCGCTGTCCACGCCGGTGCCGTCCGGACGCGGCCCGCTGTCCACGCCGCTGCCGGCCTCGGGACGCGGCTCGATGCCGCCCGGGCGCGTGTCGTCGCCGCCGGGGCGGGGGTCGATCTCCGGCGTCATGCGCGCGTCGTCGCCTGCGTTGCGGCCGGCCGAGGGGGTGACCGAGGACTCCGGCGTCATCGATCTCAACCGGCTCAGCGCGTCGGTCCCCCCGGAGCACGTGGAGGCCGCCGAGAAGGCGCCGCTCGGCATGGCCGATACGCTCGAGAGCGAGAGGCAGGACGCGGTCGCGGCGGTGTCCGCGAGGAGGCCGCGCGCCCCGTCCGCGCCCGTCGCCCAGCCTGCTGCGAAGAAGCGGTCCGGCGGGATGATCGCCGGCGCGGCGCTCGCGGCCCTGGGCTTGGCCGCCGCGGTGGCCGTCGTGGTGAAGACGAAGGCGCCGTCGCAGCAGGAGACGGCGACCGCCACCGCGGCAGCGCCGACCACGGACGTGACGCCCGCCGCGCCGCGCGATGAGAAGCCGGCAGCGCCTGCTGCCCCGGTCGCCGCCGCGCCCGCCGCGCCGACGGAGAACGCGGAGCCCGAGCCGCAGCCGGTGGAAACGGCGACGGCGGAGAGGCTGGCCGCGGCGCCCAAGACGGCCGCCGCGCCGGTCGGCGCCGGCGCGGCGGCGCCAGCGGCTGCGCCCGAGGCGCCTGCGCCCACCGCGGCGCCGAAGCCGGAGCAGGGAAAGGTGGCGGCGGCGCCGACGCCGGCGGGCAAGCCGGGGGATCTGCCTTCCGCCATGCAGGCCGCCGTGGGCGACGAGGGGGAGAAGCAGCCGTCGGTGGTGTCGGAGGCGCCGGTGCCGGCCTCGGGCCCGCTGCGGCAGCAGAACGTCCCCGAGCAGCCGTCGCAGGGCTCGGTCCAGGCCGCGCTCGGCTCGGTCATGGGCAACGCGAAGGCGTGCGTCGCGGGCGCGGACGACGTGTCGCGGGCGCAGATCACGTTCTCGTCGACCGGCCAGGTGAGCAAGGTCAGCGTCAGCGGCTGGGCGGCTTCGAACGGCCAGTCGAGCTGCGTGCAGGCGGCGCTCAAGGCCGCGAACGTGGGCCCGTTCTCGAAGCCCTCGTTCTCGGTGAACGCCACGATCCGGCCCTAGCTCTCGGGAATCCAGGGGCCCCGACCCCCGGGCGGACCCGGGCACCGGAGGGCCCCACGTCCCGGTTGACATGAGGGTGCCCGCAGGTAGAATGCGCGCCCCCATGGTTTCCGCGACTCAGCAAACCCAGCGCATCCGTCGGCGCAAGGCGCGCACTTCGGGCACCCGCCGCAAGCGCTTCGAGCGCGCTCACGGCACCCCCAAGTTCCCGATCCATCCGGCGGGTTACGATCAGAACGCGCCGGACGCCCAGCGCGCTGCCACGCCCGCCGAGGCGCAGGCGAAGAAGTAGGAGAGCTTTTCTCATGGCCAATCACGCATCCGCCGACAAGCGCAACCGCCAGCGCATCACCAGGACCGCGCGCAACCGCGCCACCAAGTCGGAGCTCCGCACGGTCGTCAAGAAGGCGCGCACCGGGCTGAAGGGCGTCCCGCAAGAGTCCACCGCGCTGGTCACCGCCGCGGTGAGCGCGCTCGATCGCGCCGCCTCGAAGGGGACGATCCCCGCCAAGCGCGCGTCGCGCGTGAAGAGCCGCCTGGCCCTCGCCCTGCACAAGGCGAGCGTCGCCGCCAAGACCGCCGCGGGCTGAGCAACAACCCCTCCGTACGTACGCCCCGCTCACCGCAAGGTGAAGCGGGCGTCGTCGTTTTGTCCCCCCGCACCACCGTAGGCCCGTTGCCGTTCCGCCGCTGCCGTCGCGGCCGCGGCGAGCGTGGCTCCGCCCCTCTCTCCACCTACGACGCCAGCGGCGGGCACCCGCACAGGAGACGGGTCCAGCTCGGCGTTTTCGGCGCGGAGGCGTACTCCGGTACGCCGAGCACCGAAAACGTCGAGATGGGCCCGTATCCGAAGCGGGTGTCCGCCCCTCAATGAGCGTCGGCCCAGGTGGGGCCGTGGCCGATGTCGACGAGGAGCGGCACGTCGAGCGGGAAGACCGACTCCATGGCCTCCCGCACCTTCGCCTTCGCCTCGTCCACCGCCTCGATCGGCACCTCGAACGCGAGCTCGTCGTGCACCGTGAGCACCATGCGCGCGCCGGGGACCACGGGGCGCGGGATGCGCACCATCGCGAGCTTCAAGAGATCCGCCGCCGTCCCCTGGATGGGGGTGTTCTGGGCGATGCGCTCCGCCTGTGCGCGGCGCATCCGGTCGCTGCTGCGCAGGTCCGGGAGCAGCCTGCGCCGGCCGAGCAGCGTGCGCACCGACTCGGAGCGCTTCGCCTCGGCCATCGTCCGCTCCATGAACTCGTGCACGCCGCGGTAGCGCGCGAAGTAGGCGTCGATGAAGCGCGCCGCCTCCGCGCGCGAGATGTCGAGGCGCTTCGCGAGCGCCGCCTCGCCCATCCCGTAGATCACGCCGAAGTTGATCGTCTTGCTCCGGCGCCGCATCTCGTCGGTGACCCCCGCCTCGTCCACGCCGAAGATCTCCATGGCCGTGCGCACGTGCACGTCCTGCCCGGTGCGGAACGCGTCGACGAGCACCGGATCCTTCGACAGGTGCGCGAGGACGCGCAGCTCGATCTGGGAGTAGTCGGCGCTCACGATCACGCTCCCGGGCGGCGCGACGAACGCGCGCCGGATCATCCGGCCGAGCTCCGTGCGGATCGGGATGTTCTGCAGGTTCGGATCCTGCGACGAGAGCCGCCCCGTCGCGGCCACGGCCTGGCTCCAGCGCGTGTGGATCCGGCCCGTGGTCGGGTGCACGAGGCGCGGCAGCGCGTCCACGTACGTGCCCTTGAGCTTGGCGATGACGCGGTGCTCGAGCACCACGCCGGGGAACGGGTGGTCCTCCGCCAGCGTCTCCAGCACGTCGGCGTCCGTCGAGCGGCCGGTCTTCGTCTTGCGCTGGGAGCGCAGCTTGAGCTCGTCGAACAGGACGGTCTCGAGCTGCTTCGGCGACGCCAGGTTGATGTCGTGCCCCACCATCTCGCGCGCCTTCTGCTCCAGCGCCGCGAGCTCGGTCGTCATCTGCGCGCCGAGCTGCGCGAGCGCGTGCGGGTCGACGAGGACGCCCGTGAGCTCCATCTCCGCGAGCACCGCGGAGAGGGGCAGCTCGATCTGCACGAGCAGGTCCTCGAGCCGCTCGGCGCGGAGCCGCGGGCGCAGCCGGTCGGTGAGCGAGAGCGCGACGTCGGCGAACGCCGCCCCGTAGGTCGTGGCCTCGCCGAGCTCGATCTCGTCGAGGCCGCGCTGCGCCTGTCCGCGGCGCTTCGGGGCCACCTCGTCGAGGGTCTGCACCTTGGCGCCGAGCTCGCGCTCGGCGAGCTCGTGGAGCTGGTTCTTCCCCTCGGGATCGAGCAGGTAGCTCGCCAGCATCGTGTCGAACGCGACGCCGACGAGCCCGATGCGGTGCCGCAGGAGGACCACCTCGCAGAACTTCACGTCGTGGCCGACTTTCGGAAGCTCGGGGTCGGCGAGCAGCGGGCCGAGCACCGCGTCGACGTCGCCCATCGAGAGCTGGGCCGGCGCGCCGAGGTAGCGGTGGCCCAGGGGGACGTAGACGGCTTGCCCCGGCTCGCAGGCGAGCGCGACGCCGCAGACGTGGGCGCTCATCGGCTCGCGGCTCGTCGCGTGCACGTCGATGGCGAGGCGCCCGGCCGCGCGCGCCGACTTGGCGAACGCCTCGAGCTCCTCGCGCGTCGCGACGACCCGGTAGGTCGACGCGCGCGCCGTGGGCTCGGGCGCGCGGACGGCCTTCAGGAAGCGCGAGAACCCGAGCTCGGTGAAGAGCTCCCGGAGCCTCCCGGTGTCCGCGCCGCCGTAGCGCAGCGTCTCCAGGTCGAGCGAGACCGGGGCGCTGCCGTCGAGCGTCACGAGCTTCTGCGACAGGAGCGCGTCGGCCTCGTGCTGCTTGAGCGACTCGCGGATGCGAGGCTTCTTCACCTCGTCGAGGCGGGCGTAGATCGCCGAGAGCGAGCCGAACTGCGCGAGCAGCTCGGCGGCCGTCTTCAGGCCCACGCCGGGGACGCCGGGGACGTTGTCCGAGCTGTCGCCGACGAGGGCGAGCAGGTCGCGCACCTGCTCCGGAGGCACGCCGAACTTCGCGACGACCTCGGGGTGCCCGTAGACCTTGTCGCGCATCGCGTCCCAGAGCATCACCCGGTCGCCGTCGACGAGCTGCATGAGATCCTTGTCGCTCGACGCGATGACCACGCGCAGCCCCCGCTCCTTGGCCCGCTCGACGGCGACGGCCACGAGGTCGTCCGCCTCGAGCCCCTCCTGGATGAAGATCGGGATGCGGTACGCCTCGACGATCTCCCGGCACCGGCTCATCTGCACCCCGAGGTCGGGCGGCGGCGGCGGCCGGTGGGCCTTGTAGCGCGGGTCGAGATCGTCGCGGAACGTCTTGCCCGGAGAGTCCATCGCCACGCCGAGGTACGCGGGCTTCCGCTCGTCCACGAGCTTCGCGAGCATCGCGACGGTGCCGTACGTCGCGTGCGTCGGCTCGCCGCTCGGGCTCGAGAGCGGGCTGATCGCGTGGTAGGCGCGGAAGACGTAGCCCGAGAGGTCGATCAGGTAGAGGACGTCCGGAGCTCCGGCCGGGGGAAGCGCGGTAGGGCGCGTGGACATGGACCGACCCTTAGCACCTCGGGGCCCCGACGTTCACCGAACCACGATGTCGCGCCGCATTGTCACGTCGATGACCTGCCCGTCCCGCTCGACGCCGACAGAGACGCGCGTCCCCACCGGGCCGCGGAGGCGCTGGATGCAGTCGGCGAGCGGGAGCTCCTTCGCGTTCTCGCCGTCGATGCGGACGATGACGTCGCCTTGCTGGAGCCCGGCGGACGCGGCGGGCCCGCCCTCGATGAGGCCCGCGATCGTGACGCCGCTCGACGAGACCGACAGCATCGCGCCGATGCCCGTGAGCTCCTCGCGCGATCCGCCGTCGTCCAGCATGCGGAGCTCGATGTCGGCGCGCGCCGAGCCCGCGCCGCGCGCGTCGAGGCCGGAGACGATCTTGGACATGTAGTCCTCGTGGCGCACGCGCACCGAGAACGGGCCGCGCGCCGGCACCCCCTCGAGCGCGTATTCGCCGTTCGCGTCGGTGAGCACGAGCGAGATCGCGTTGGCGCCGGACGAGGTCACGGAGTCGAGCTCGACCTGGGCCTCGACGACCGGCGCCCGCGAGGCGGCGTCGATGACCCTGCCCTTCAGCGTCGCCCCCTGCGACAGCACGATCCTCACGCCCTCGGTGGTGCGGCCCGCCTCGACGTCGACCCCCGAGCTCCGCGTCGGCGGGCGGCCGGCCGCGCTCACCGTCAGCACGTAGCGGCCCGGCGCGAGCGCGTTCCATCGAAACGCGCCGCCCGGATCGGTCACCTGGCGCGCGCGGCCGTCGACGCTCCCGCGCACCGCGTCCCCAGCCGGCACGAACGACTCGATCGCCAGGAGGTATGCCTCGACGGGCCTGCCCGACTGATCCACGACCTCGCCCGCGATCGCGCCTGCCGCGACCAGGTGGAGGACGTTGTCGCGGCCCGCGGCGAGGCGCGTGGGCTCGGCGTCCCCGAGCGGGGGCTGCGCCGCGGTCGCGGTGCACCCGTCGGCCTCGGGCGGCAGCTCGAAGCGGCCCTCCGTGTCGGCGCTCGCGGTCATGCCCGGCTCGTCGCGGCAGCGGACCACGGCCCCGGCGCTCGGGCGGCCCTCCGGATCGAGGACGACGCCGCGGACCGGCTCAGCGCGCGCGACCGTCGTCTCGCGCGGCGGTGGCGGAGCCGGCGGCGCCTCGACCTCGACCTCGCGCGGCGCCGCGCGCTCCGGCTGCGGCGGCGGGAGCAGCGCCGAGGCGGGCTCGCGCCGCGCTGGCATCACGGGCGCGGGGCGCGGCACGAGCAGCCAGAAGAGGAGCGGCGCGACCAGCAGCGCCACGGACAGCAGGGCCGCGGAGAGCCAGGCCCTTCGCTGCGCGCCCGCCATCCGGCTGTCCGCCATGCCGTCCTCCGCCGTCGATTCAGCGGCCGGCGTCGGCCTGACCGGCCGAGCCCTCGGCCGCGCCTTCGGGGATCGCGTTCGCGTCGATCGGCTCCGGCGCCGCCTCGTCGGCGGGGCCGAGCGCGGGGCGCTCCGGCTCCGCGGGCCACGGCGTCTCGCTGGAAGAGCCGCCGCACGCCCCGATGAGCAGCGCGAAAGGTAGGAGCAAGGTGCCGGACCGCATGGCCGGCATCCTAGCTCGTTTTGACGGGGAGGTCATAACGACCGGCTCCTGCGCGCGGCCGTGGGCGAGCGGGGCGCGCCGGCTCAGCGCGGCGCGCCGCCTCAGCGCGTGGAGAGGTTCGTCCGCGCGATCCAGAGGCAGGCGGCGGCGTTGACCGCGCACCAGACGATGAGGGCCATCCGGCCGAGGGGGCCGGCGACCTCGCCGAGCGCGACGACCGAGGTGAGGTAGGCCGCCGTGCCGACGGAGAGGCCCGCGATCGCCGGCCGGAGCTTCTTCACGCCGAAGAAGAGCGAGGTGAGGCCGAGCGGGATGAGCGCGTTGGCGAGCGGCAGCCAGCGGTGGACCGAGGCGCCGATCAGCAGGTCGAGGTCGGCGATCGGCCGGGCCAGCACGTCGACGGCGAGGTCCACGCGCGGCAGGAGCCACGGGGCGAAGAAGAACAGCCCCGGCCCCGCCGCGAGCGCCGGGAGGAGGAAGCTCGCCTGCCAGGGGCTCGTGGCGTTCGCCTCCTTCTTGCGGGCGCGGCGGCCAACCCACGTCGCGAGCACGAGCAGCGCGAGCAGCCGCACGGCGATGTGGCTCTGCGTGACGCGCACGACCGAGCTCGCGGCGTCGAGGATGCCGGCCCCGTAGAGGAGCTTGCCGCCGTCGGAGTCGTCGACCACGCGCGCGCCCGCGCGGAGCGCGTCCTCGACCGCGCGCGGGTCCGACACGCCGAGGCTCACGAGCAGCGCCGCCGCGCCGGCCACGTGGGGCGCGGCCATCGAGGTGCCGCTGTACACGGGGTAGCCCTCGCACTTGTCGCGCCCGCGGTTGCAGATGGTCTGCTGGGTGACGTTCACCCCGGGCGCCGCGACGTCGACGCCCTGGCCGCGCGAGGAGAACCGCGCGACCTTGTCGTTCGCGTCGGTGGCGCTCACGCCGATGACGCCGTCCGAGGCGCCGGGGAATTGCACGCGCCCGCCGGTGTTGCCGGCCGCCGCGACGACCACCGCGCCGCGCGAGATCGCGTAGTCGATCGCGCTCTGGAGGACCTTGGAGTTGCGGGGCCCGCCGAGGCTCAGGTTGATGACGTGGGCGCCGTGCTCGGCCGCCCAGCGGATGCCGTCGGCCACGTCGGCGGTCGTGCCCCATCCGCTCTCGTTCAGCACCTTGACCGGCATGAGCCGCGCGTGGAACGCGAGCCCCACGGCGCCGATGCCGTTGTTGGTCGACTGCGCGATCGTGCCCGCCACGTGCGTGCCGTGGCCCTGGTCGTCGTTCGCGTGGCTCGTCTTGGTGACGAAGTTCCATCCCTCGACGCACTCGGTCGACGCGAGGTCGGTCCCCTTGGTGAAGGGCCCGTGGTCCTCGCAGGCGATGCCGGTGTCGACCACGGCGACGGTGACCCCGCGGCCGGTGGCGAAGTCCCATGCGCGCTCGGCGCCCACGCGCGCCATGTGCCACTGGTCCTTCAGCAGCGGGTCGTTCGCGGCGAACGAGGCGCGCACCCACGCGAGCGGCTCGGCGGCCTCCACGCGCGGGTCCTGCGCGAGCCGCTGGAGCGTCTCGTTGACCGAGCCCTCCACGGTGGCGATCTGGATCCGGGTCTCGGAGGCGAGCGCGGTCGGGATGGCGGTCAGCGAGAAGTCGCGCACGAGCGCCGCGAGCGAGCTTTCGTCGAGGTCGTCGCGCGCGTCGACGACGATCTGCCCGGGGATGTCGTAGCTGGTCTCGTCGAGCTCGGAGGCCAGCCCGTGCAGCGGCTCGCCCGCGGTCGCGACCGGCTCGTTCAGGACATCGAGGCCGCTGGAGCGATGGACGTCGCCGGGCAGCGCGGGGCTGACGTATCCGGGGAGGCGAGGCTCGAGCATCCCGGGGGAGCGCGCCGCGAGCGCGACCCCGGCGCCGCGGTTGTCCGTTCCGTCGGCCCTGGCCGCGCCGGACACCGCGACCAGCGCCGCTGCCGCGAGCAACGACGTCGCGACCGCGCGTCCGGTTGGGTGAGTTGCGGTCCCTGACCCACGCTGAAGGCGAGACTTGTGCATAGGGGTCTCCTCATCGGCAGGGTAGCGCCGCCGTCCCCGAGCAGCCATCGCTCTGGCGTCGACGTACTGCGCGCGACGCATCACCGTGCCGCGCCCGCGCGCCCGCTGCGCCCATGACCGCGGCATCAGCAGCGCAGCGGTGCCCCCGCGACCACGGACATCCTGGAACCGCCCCCACATTCCCCCCTGACGAGCTCGGCAATCTCCCCCTCTCCCGCCCCCGCTGCTCCCCTGGAAAGAGCCGCCGGCGGAGGGGGGAGGGGCGCGGGCGGGCGGCGGGGGTGGGCCCCACAAACCCGAGCGCCGGCCCGCATCGAAGCGAGTCGCCCCCAGTCCTCCCTCACCCGTCCGAGTGGCAATAGCCCCCCACAAGGCGCGAGTTTGTGGGGGGACCCCCGCCGCCCGCCCGCGCCCCTCCCCCCTCCGCCGGCGGCTCCCCCGCGCGTGGAATGCCGCCCGGTCCGCGCCGCTCAGGGCGACCCGCCGCTCACGTCACTTCGGCGCCGCCCAGAGTCCGGCCATCCACGCTTCCACGTCGCTCACGGCCCGCGGGATATCGATCGACAGGTTCCGACTCCCCGTCTCCGTGACGAGGACGTCGTCCTCGATGCGCACGCCGATGCCGCGGTAGCGCGCCGGCACGGTCTCGTCGTCGAGCTGGAAGTACAGGCCGGGCTCCACCGTGAGCACCATCCCCGGCTTGAGCTTGCCGTACTTGTAGACCTGCTGCCGCGCCTGCGCGCAATCGTGCACGTCGAGGCCCAGCATGTGGCTCACGTTGTGGAGCGAGTATCGGCGGTAGAACTGCTTGTCTTCCTTGAGCGCCTCCTCGGCCGAGACGCTCAGGATGCCGAGCCGCGCGAGCCCCCGCGCGAGCACCCGCATCGCCGCCCGGTTCGGCTCCATGAAATCGTTGCCCGGCTTCACCTCGTGGATCGCCGCCTCCTGCGCCTCCAGCACGAGCTCGTAGATCTCGCGCTGCTCCTTGGAGAACTTCCCGTTGATCGGCAGCGTCCTGGTGATGTCGGCGGTGTAGAGCGCGTTGCCCTCGACGCCGGCGTCGAGCAGCACGAGCTTGCCCGGCTCGAGCGCGCCGTCGTTCCTCGTCCAGTGCAGGATGCAGGCGTGGTGGCCCGCCGCGGCGATGGTCCCGTAACCGACGTCGTTGCCCTCCACCCGGGCGCGCAGGTTGAAGACGCCCTCGAGCTCTCGCTCGCTCCGGCCCTTGGGGAGCGCGCGGATGACGTCCTCGAAGCCCCGCTTCGTCGACGCGACCACCGCCTCGAGCTCCTCGATCTCGAGCGCGTCCTTGAGGAGGCGCATCTCCGAGAGCGCCTCGCCGAGCTGCTTGTCGCGATCGTGCTTGGCGAGGAGCTTGTCGACGCGATCGGACATGCCGCGGAGCACGCGGTGCGGGCGCGTCACCGTGCCGACGAGGCCGCTCAGGTACGCGTCCAGCTCGGGGAGCCCGCGGCACTCGTCGACGCCGAAGCGCGCGCGGCTCTGCTCGACGCCGAGCCGGGGGCCGACCCAGAGCTCCCCCTTCGCGCGATCGGTGAAGAACGTCTTGTCGCTGCGCCCGGGGTTCGGCTCGACGAAGAGGATGTCCCGGTGCCCGCCGCCCTCCTGCGGCTGCAGGACGAGCACGCAGTCCGGCTCGAGGTTGCCCGTCAGGTAAAAGAAGTCCGAGCCGGGGCGAAAGCGGAAGTGCGTGTCGTTGGAGCGCACCTTCTCGTGCCCCGTGGGGATGATGAGCGTCTCCGCCGGGAACAGCTTCGACAGGGCGCGGCGGCGGGCGGCGAACACGTCCGCGTGCGCGATCGGCTCGGGGAGCTCGCGGGACGCCGGCGCCCAGCGATCCAGCATGAACGCGATCAGGGCCTCCGGCAGCGTCGAGTCGTGGCTCGCCGGCTTGGCCTCGGCGCCGGCGGCCGCAGCGGCGGGCGCCTCGGCGGGGCCGCTGCCGGTGGGCGCGCTGTGGGCAGGATCCGCCTGGACGGGGGCGGCGCTGGTCTCGGGCGTGGTGCTCATGGGGCTCAAACTATGGGTCGATCGGGCAGGGTCGTTCAAGCCAAAGCGCTCGCCCGACCCCGCGCGCGGATCGCCCCGCAGGGGAGGCAGCGCGTCACGCGACCGAAGCGCCGCCGTCGATCGCGAGGATCTGGCCGGTGATGAAGTCGTTTTCCGCAAGGAACACCACGGCGCGCGCGATGTCCTCGGCCTCGCCGAGCCGCCGGAGCGGGATGCGCTCGCGGAGGCGAGCGAGCGTGGCCTCGTCATACGAGGACGGCGGAAGGACCGTCCCAGGCGCGATGCCGTTGACGCGCACGTCCGGCGAGAGCCCCACCGCGAGGCCGCGGACGAGGTGGGCGAGCGCGGCCTTCGAGACCGAATAGGGGATGTAGTTCTTCCACGGGCGCTCGGCGCTCACGCAGACGATCGCGACGACGCTGCCGCGGCTTTCGCGGAGCGCGGAGGCGAGCTCTAGCGTGAGCAGGTACGGCGCGGTGGCGTTGAGCGCCAGCGCGCGATCCCAGGCGTCGGCGGAGAGCTCGGCCGGCGGGACCCGCTCGAAGTTCGCCGCGTTGTGGACCAGGAGGTCGAGCCGGCCAGACGACCAGTCGAGCGCCGCTCGGGCGAGCGCGGCGACCGCCGCGCGATCGTGGAGGTCGGCCTGGAGCGCGACGGCGCGCCGGCCGAGCGAGCGCGCCTCGTCGACGACGGCGTCCGCGCCGGCGCCGCTCGTGGCGTAGTGGACGGCCACGTCGGCGCCCGCGGCGGCGAGGGCGCGGGCGGTCGCGGCGCCGAGGCGGGTGCCGCCGCCGGTCACGAGGGCGACACGGCCGGTCAAGGGAACATGGGGCATGAGGGGTTCTGTAGCCGATGTGGGGCCGCGCGCGTCGAGATCGCCGGCGACGCGTCGCCCGGCCGGCGCTCGGCGGCGCTCGGCCGCGCGCCGCCGTTTTTTTCGCCGGCGCCGCGCGCCATGGCACGCTGGCGCGGCTTTGCCGATGCCTCCGACACGCCGAGCCGCCGCAAAGGAACGCTCCAAGGAGCCGCCGCACCGCCTGTGCGCCCTCGCCGCCGCGCTGCTCTGCGCGGCCGGATGCACGGAGAAGCTCGAGTCCGTCGAGCTGCCGGGCATCGACCTGCCGGGCCTCGATTGGCCAAAGACGAGCGCGCCCGCGGCGCCGCCGAGCGCGGCGCCGCGGGCCCAGGGCGCGGCGAGCGCGGCCGGCGCGGCGAGCGCGGCGGCGCGGCCCCCGGGGGCGCCGCGCGCCGCCGCGGCGGCGAGCCAGCCCGAGTGCGACGAGCTGCCGTCGGAGGAGGAGGAGCGGCGCGCGCAGCTGCCGCCCCTGACGGCGCTCGGGAAGGCGGTGCCCACGGAGCCGTGGACCCCGCCGCCGTACGAGGTGCTGCCGGGCGTGACGCTCCCCGCGCCGATCGCCGCCAAGCTCGAGCGGATCGACCGGGGCTACGCGCGCCGCACGCGCGAGCACCTCGTGATCACGAGCGGGACACGCGACGCGAACCGACAGGCCAGGGCCATGTTCACGAAGCTCAGGCTCGGCGAGGATCTCCTCAAGCTCTACCGGAACAAGGCGGCGGTCCAGGAGATCACGAAGGCGTACCGGGCGAGCTCGGGCAAGGCGCCGGAGCAGGCGGTCGCCGCCATGGAGGCCGTCATCCAGGACCAGATTGACCGGGGGGTCTACGTCTCCGCGCACCTGCGCCGAGGCGCCGTGGACGTGCGCAACAGGACCATGTCGCCGAAGGAGAAGCGCGCGTTCCTCGAGAGCGCCTCCGAGGTCGGGGGCGTCCTGGTCATCGAAGAGACGACGCCCGCGCACTACCACCTGCAGATCGACTGACGGGCAGGCCGCCGCTCCAGGTCGCCGGCTCCGGCCTCCCCGTGGCGCGTCCACGGACGCGCCGCGGTCGGGCAGGGCGCGTCAGTTGGCACGCACCGGCGCGGCCGGGCCCGCCGCACGGCGCAGGTGCAGCGAGAGCGCCAGGAGCATGGCCCCCACCGCGATCGCGAACGACCCGATGAGCCAGCTGATCGCCAGCACGCCCGCCGCCGGCAGCGCCACCATGAGGACGCCGAAGATCACCGAGGTGACGCCGCTCAGCCCGAGCCAAAGCTCGTTGGCGATCACGTGCCGGAGCCGCACCGCGCCGATGATCCGGAAGATGCCGGTCACGATGGCCCACGCCGCGATCAGGCCGTAGAGCGAGAGCGCGGTGATGATGGGCCGCCAGAACGTCAGCAGGGCGATACCGATGTCGAAGAGGCCCTCGACCACGGTGATCCCCCCGCCCCGGCCGCCGATCGCGGACGCGAGCGCGGCGCAGCCGTCGAGCAGCGCCCACACGCCGAACAGCAGGACGAGCGTGGCCAGCGACGGGAGCGGCCACAGGAAGAACAGGATCCCGATGAGGATCCCGACGACGCCCCTCACGGCGATCACCCACCAATACCGCCCCAGCAGCTCCATGCTTCCCCCCTCCTCTGGCGCCCACGGCGCTCGCTCTCAGCAGACGCGCGCCGCCTGGTCACGCCGCGCGCTGCCGCTCCCGCGCGGTGCGCTGTACCGCTCTTGCCCGCACGGATTCACGCTGCCCGGACCGAATGCACGTCCCCTGCCCGCCGGCAGCGGACGAGCTGCTCAACGGAGCGCTTCGGCGCCCAGGCGGTCGAGGCCGTCCGCGCGGCGGCCGACCTCGACGCGCCGAGCCAGCTCCGCCGTCGCCCGCGACGCCGGGAGGTTTACAGGCCGGCGATCGGCCCGCCCGCAGGGTCGCCGTACTTCGACAGCTCGACGCCGAAGTAGTTGATGATCGAGCAATGGAGCGCGCCGGTGGGCGCGTTGTTCGCGTGCACGGCGCGGCCCGTCTCGAAGCCGCCCACGTGCCCGGCGAGCATGATGGGCATGTTCTTCCGACCGTGGGAGTCGCCGTCGCCGTTCTCGGACGTGTAGAGCACGAGCGACTCGTCGAGCAGGTTGCCCGTCGCGGTGGTCGCGGCCTTCATGGCGTTGAGCAGGTACGCGAAGCGGCGCACCTTGAACCGCGAGGTCTGCACGACGCGGGCGTTGGCGATGCGCATCGCCTCCGCCTGCGGCAGGCTGTCGAGGTCGGTCGCGCGATCGCGGTCGCCGAGCTTGTGCGAGATGAAGTGGTCGCTCCAGGTCCCCACGCCGTCGGGCAGGTCGTAGCCGGAGAAGTCGAGACCCCAGCTGTTCGAGTACTGCAAGACGAGCACCCGCGTCAGATCGCAGGTGAGCGCGAGCAGCCCGAGATCGATCATCTGCTTGAACTTGCCGTGCAGGTCGAGGCCCCGCGCGGGCTTGCCGGGGACGGTGCAGCTCGACTGGGTCGTGGACTGGATCTGCCTCTCCAGCTCGAACACCGACTCGAGGTGCTGCTCCACGCGCGCCCGGTCCGCCGCGCCGAGGCGCTGGTTCAGCCGCCTCGCGTCCTCCCTCACCCAGTCGAGGACGCTGGCGCGGCGCCGCCGGATGTTGTCCATCTCCTCGTTCGGGCTGCCCAGGTTGCTGAAGAGCGTGTCGAACAGGGTGGCCGGCTCGCGGAACGCGTCCTCGACCTGACCGCCGTCCCGGAACGAGATGAAGCCCTGCGTGACCGCCGTGTCGCCCGTCGGAGACAGGTTGAGGCTGCGGTACGGGGTCTCGGCCGCGATGTGATCGGCCAGGTACTGGTCGAGCGTCGCCTTCTTCGGGACCGCCTGCCCGCCGCCGTCGGTGTGGGCGCAGAGCGCCATCGCCGGGCTGTGGATGTCGGAGCAGATCACCTGGTGATCGACGCCGGACACCATCGTGACATCGCGCCAGATCGCATCCCCCGCCGGCCACTCGCGCTCGGCGTCGAAGCCCTTCATGTCCACGAGGCACGGCGTCAGGCCCTCGGCCGAGAGCGGACCGGCCGTGCGCGGGTGCCACGCGCCGGGATCGGTGCCGTTGGGGACGAAGAAGGCCACGAAGCGCTTCGGGTCCGCCGGCGCGGCGCTGGCGCGCTGCGGCCGCATCGCGTCGAGGAACGGGAGGGCGACCGCGACGCCGGCGCCGCGGAGCAGAGCTCTTCTCGAGATCTTCACTGGCGACACTCCTCTTCCATCATCGGTCGGACGGTTTGCGAGCACATCACTCTGGCGCCCTCCGCAGCCGGAACGCCGGAGACCGCACGATGGCGGTCAGGAAGGAACGGAACCGGTTGCCGTCCTGCGCGAAGCTCTCCGCGGCGGCGTCGAGGGCGCAGCGATCCTCGACCGCGGGCTCGCGCCCCTGGGTGTACGTGAACAGCTTCTCCGCGACGCAGGCGGCGAGATCGGGGCTGCGCCGGAGCTCCGCCGCCAGGGCGGCGAGCGAGTCGAACGACTCGTTGGCTGCGCCCTGGAAGCGCGGCTCCAGCCCGAACTCGTCGATACCGATGCTCCCGTCGTACCGCCCCTCCTTGTCGTACTGGGCGAAGCCGACGCCGATAGGATCGATGAGCGCGTGGCAGCCGGCGCACCCCGCCTGGGTGTTGCGCTTCTCGAGGACCTCGAGGTAGCTCAGGCCGGACAGCTCGCTCTCCAGCTCCTCGAGCAGCCCGGCGGGGATGGTGATCTTCTGGCAGAGGAAGGCCGCCCGGAGCCACTGGCCGCGCACGGCGATGAGGTCGCCGTCGTTCTTGGCGCTGATCAGGCTGGCGTGCGTGAGCAGCCCGGTGTTCGCCCGGTGGTGCCCGGCCGGGAGCTCCACGCGCGTCACGCCGTCGCCCGTCGCCTCGAGGCCGTAGAACTTCGCGAGCGCCGGGGTGACGTACGTGTGGTTCGCGGTGAGCGCGTCGAAGAAGTCGACGCCTGGGGTGAAGGCGTGCTCGTCGAGGACGAGCTCGCTCTCGGTGATCATGTCCGCGAGCAGGGCGGGCGTCGCCGCGTCCGGGTTGGCCGGCGGGCGGAGCTGCTCGAAGGTGAGCCACTGCTTGAAGAAGGCGTTGAAGAAGAGCGGCGTCCGCTCGTCCTCGACCATCTCCTCGGCGACCGCGAGGAGCCCATCGGGCGTGTCGAGCTCGCCGGCCTCCGCGCGCGACAGCAGCGCTGCGCTCGGCGACCGGCCCCAGAGCGTGAACGACAGCCGCGAGGCGAGCTCCAGCGACGACAGGGGCGACGTCTCGGCGCCGTTCGCGCCGACCTCGATCCGGAACAGGAAGCTGGGCGAGGTGAGCAGCGCCTCGATGACGAAGCGAAACGCGTCCGCCCTGTCCTGCGCGACCTCGGTCGCTCGCCCGACCAGGTCGCTGACCTCCTCGGCCGACAGCGGCCTTCGATACGCCAGCTTGCCGAAGCGCTGCACGAAGCGCTCGAGGCAATCGGCGGCCTCCGGCTCGCAGCCGAGCACCGAAGCCCGGCGCGCCTCGTCCGCCATGAGCTCCTGCCCGAGCGACTCCGCCGTCGCCAGATAGGCGCGGAGATGCTGATCCGAGACGTTCTGGAGGGCGGCGATCGTCCGGAATCCGCCCTGGCCGGTATCTTCCGGTATGGTGTCCACGACGGGCGGCTCGGCGAGCTGGAACAGATCCTGGAGCGTCAGCTGGTACTCGAGCCGGGACAGGCGGCGCAGGACGCTCGGGCTCGTTCGAGCGACGCTGCAGTCTTGCGCCGTCGGCTGCCCGGTGATGGGATCGATGGGGTCGCTGATGTCGCCACCAGGGCTGCCGTCGCTGTTGCCGAGCTGCCCGGTACAGGCAACCCCCGTCAGGCAGAAGAGCGCCACGGCGGACATGCCCGCCGCGAGGGAACGCCGGAGGAACGGTACCGATCGATCGGTGTCGGGCGGCATTGTCTTGCTCATGGAGTGACCAGCCATTCCGGTGGAGCGCACCTGGCGCACGCCGAGACATTTCGGCGATGCGCGGCGTCGTGGTCTGAGGCGCACTTTTGAAGCAAGGCGGTACGTGCGCGCCCCGGCGTCTGCTCGGGGCAGGGATCATATTCCCATAGCATGCTCCTCTGATCGCCGCATGCCGCGGATCGCTGTCTGCCGCGCGCCTGACTCGGCGCTAGCCGAAGTTACAGGAGGCCAAATCTGGTATATTGCAGGCTCACTGCCGAGCGCCGGCGCGACGGCGGCCCGGCTGCGACAGGCGAGCTTGGCGACGGCGAGGCCGGGCGCGAGGCCCGAGGAGACACGGCATGACACGCACCGACTACGAACAGATCGCGGGGGTCTTCGATCGGCGTTATCAGGGGGGCAGGTACGCCGGGGCCGAGCAGGTGGTGCTCGACGTGCTCGGGCCTTCACGAGGGCGGCGCGCGCTCGAGGTGGGGTGCGGGACGGGGCACTGGCTGGAGCTCTTGCACAAGAACGGGTTCGAGGTGGCCGGGCTCGACGCGTCGCCCGGCATGCTCGAGCAAGCGCGCGCTCGCCTGCCGTCGGCGACGCTGGTCCACGGCTCGGCGGAGCAGCTCCCCTTTCCCGACGCCGGGTTCGATTGCGTGCTCTGCATCAACGCGCTGCACCACTTCGGTGAGCCGCGCGGGTTCATGGCCGAGGCGCACCGGGTGCTCGGCCCCGGAGGGATCCTCATCAACATCGGCCTCGATCCGCACCAGGGGATCGACCGCTGGTTCGTTTACGACTACTTCGACTCGACCCGGGAGCTCGACCTGAAGCGGTACGCATCGGTGGACACCGTGCGGCGCTGGCTCGACGAGAGCGGGTTCCGCGTCGACGGGACGAGGCTCGCCGCGCACATCGAGCGGCAGGTCCCCGCTTCGGAGGCCCTCGCGAAGGGCATCGATCCGCGCGACACGAGCCAGCTCGCCTTGCTGACGCCGGAGGCCTTCGCGGCGGGGGTCGACCGGATCCGGCAGGAAGAGGCGAGGGCGCGGCAGCGCGGCGGCGAGCTCGCGCTGGTCGTCGACCTGCGCATGTGGGCCACCGTCGCCCGGAAGCCCTGAGCCGAGCGGGCGCGCCCGCGCTGCCGTCGAGCCGGGCCCTCCCGGGCATCGATCATCGCGCGAGGACGAGCAGCGAATACCCGCCCAGCACGCGGGCGGTGAAGTCTTGATCCAGCGCGAACAAGAGCCGCCTCGGATACCTCAGTAGCTTCGCCTTGAAGGACTTGCTCGAGAGCTCCACGGATCCGGCGGTGTAGAAACAGTCGACGATCTCGTAGCCGGCCTCCTGCAAGCTCGCCAGCGCCGTCTGCTTCACGAAATAGTGGATGTGCCCCACGTTCCTGCGCACGTCGAGGATGGGCTTCATCCGCAGGACCGCCTGGACCGAGAGGTCCAGGGGCACGTGCAGGATCTTGTACTCTGCCTTGCCCTTCAGCTTCCGCAGGAAGGTGTAGTAGTCCTCCACGTGCTCGATGACGTCGATGATCATCAGGACGTCGCACTGGAAATCCTTCTCCAGGAGGTCTTCCTGATGAAACGTCAGCCGATCTTTCTCTCTCGCCTTCGCCAGCTGGAACGCCTGGGGAGAGATGTCGTAGCCGTGGAACTCCACCGACGCCGGCAGCTGCTGATGCAGCTGATTCAGGACCTCTCCGGCGCCGCACCCCACCTCGTACACGACCTTCGGCTGGATGTGGTTCTTCTCCAGGATCCGGATGATCTGCTTGGCTTTCCACGGGGAGTCCTCCGCGTGCCAAGTCTTGTTGTTCTCCAGGTACCCGCCCTCGGTGTAAAGTCCCGCGCTCGTCATGCGACCTCCCCTCTGGCACTCACGTCGTGCCGTATGATGCGCCGGCAGCGGGGGCATCCATCGTGGATGAGCTCCCGCACGGCGCGCGGATCCGCGCGCCGAATGGGCCGCCGGCCGGCCCGTCACCGCGTTGCTTCGCGGCGGAGGGCCGCCGTCTCGCCGCGCGCGAAGACCCGCTGAACGAACGGCCGCTCAGCAGCCCTCGCGGCGCCATCCCCGGTCCTGCCGGCGAGCTGCACGCGCCCCGGCCCCCTCGTTCCGCCATTCGGCGAGCGAGCTGCTCGCCGCCGGAGTCGCCCGCCTCGACCCCGGACCCGGGCGCGCGCCGCCCTTGATGCGGGCCTCGGTCACGACCTCGTCCCACTGCGCGTCGTAGCCCTCGAAGTGGACCCGGTAGGAGCCAGGGGCGACGACGCCGGTGATGATCGCCGGCTTGTACGCCCCCTTCCACTCGACCTCGACGCGATCGCCGACCTTCCTCGCGCTGGCGCCGCCCGAGGCGCGCTGCTCCTCGTCGCGGAGGCGCCGGGCGCTCCCCTCGTGCAAGCACTGCTCCCGGTGGCACGCGAGCCCGGAAGCGCAGTCGTCGTCGGCGCGGCACGGCGACCCGAGCGGCGCCTTCTTCCCGCAGGCAGCGAGCGCCACAGGCAAGGTGGCCAGGATCACGAGCGCTCTCAGGGCGGCGATGGCTCGAACGCGCACGACGCGGGATCCCAGCAGAGCGGCCGCTGCCCGACAACAGGAATCGCGAGGCCGGCGGCCTCGCATCGCCTCCGCTTCTTCACCGCCTCCCCTTCGTTCCCCTCCCCCTTCGTTCCCCTCCCCTTCGCCCTCCCCGCGGCGCCCCGGACACGCGATGTCCCCGCGCCCCCAGCGAACCGCGCCCTGCCAGCGGGGCCGCCCTCTGCTATGGTCGCCCCCGCCGTGCGTCTGCTCGCCGCCCTCGCGCCCGTGGCCTTGCTCGTCGCGGCGCCGCCGCTCCTGGGCTGCGGCGGCGCCCCCGCGACGGACGCGGGCGTGTGCGCGGGCGCGGGCGTCTGCGGGGCCCGCTACTGCGTCGCAGGGCGCTGCCGGCCGCCGAGCGACCTCCCCTCGCCCATCGACGCGCGCCGCGTGCTGCTCCCGCCGGCGGACCTCGCCGTCCTCGCGGAGGACGGCGGCGCCGCGGCCGCGCCCGGCGTGCCCGACGCGGTCGCGCTCGGCCACGCCGGGGCGGGCGACGTCGTCCTGCTGCTCCGGTTCACGCCGACCTTCGGCGTCGACGCCGACATCGCGAGCGCGTTCGTCCTGCTGGAGCCCGCCCCGCTGGCGCCGCCCGCCGAGCGCGCGCTCACCCTGGAGGTCGCGCGCATCCTCGAGCCGTGGCGCTCGGAGACGGCGACGTGGGGCCGGCAGCCGCGCCTGTCGATCCCGGAGGCCGCCGCCATCGTGCGGCGCCGCCCAGCGACGCCGCTGCGGATCGACGTCACCTCGCTCGTGCGCGACTGGGCCAAGCGGCGCAAGGACGACCACGGCATCGCCATCCTCGCGCCGGGCAGCGACGCCGTCGGGGCCGCGACGTCGATGGGCATCTCCCAGGGCGCCGGCCCTCTCCTCGAGGTGTACGTACGGTGAGCACCGGGCACGACGACGAGGACGACGACGCCGGCGCGCGGCACTCGCTCCCCCTGCCGCTCATCCGGCACGACCGCGGCGGGAGGCCCGCCACGCCCAGCGTCCCGCCCGCGTCCGGCGCGCCGCTCACGCCGAGCGCCCCGCCGCTCACGCCCGGCGCCCCGCCCCTCACGCCCGGCGCCCCGCCCCTCACGCCCAGCGCCCCGCCCCTCGCCCGCGGCCTGCTCGACGACGACGAGCCCGCCGTCACCCAGCGCTCGGCGACGAGCGTGCGCCCCTTCCCGCTGCTCCGCCCGGCGCCGCCACCGGTGGCCGAGGAGGCCCCGCCGCCCGCGCTGCTCCGGGTGAGCGACCTCCGCGTCTCGTTCACCGCCGACGGCCGCGTCACCCGCGCCCTCGACGGCGTGTCGTTCACCGTGCCGCGCGGGCGCACCGTCGCGCTCGTCGGCGAGTCGGGGTGCGGCAAGACGGTGACCGCGCTCAGCATCCTGCGGCTCCTGCCCGCGCCCTACGCGGCCATCGACGGCGGCTCGATCGAGCTCGACGGCCAGGACCTAATCGCGCTCGGCGAGCGCGAGATGCGCGCCGTGCGCGGCGGGAAGATCGGCATGATCTTCCAGGAGCCGATGACCTCGCTGAACCCCGTCTACACGGTCAGCGCGCAGATCGCCGAGGCCGTCCGGCTGCACCTGCCCATGTCCCGCGGCGACGCCCGGCTCTACGCGGTGAGCCTGCTGCGCAAGGTCGGCTTCCCCGAGCCCGAGGTGCGCGCGAACAGCTACCCGCACGAGCTGTCCGGCGGGATGCGCCAGCGCGTCATGATCGCGATGGCCCTCGCGCCAGGGCCCTCGCTGCTCATCGCCGACGAGCCGACCACCGCGCTCGACATGACCACGCAGGCGCAGATCCTGGACCTCCTCGAGCGCATCAAGGCCGAGACGTCGATGAGCCTCCTGCTCATCGCCCACGACCTCGCCGTGGTCGGCGAGCTCGCGGACGAGATCGTCGTCCTCTACGCGGGGGTCGTCGTGGAGCAGGGGCCCGCGCGCAACGTGCTCGCGGCGCCGTCGCACCCGTACACGCGCGCCCTCCTCCGGAGCATCCCGGCGCGCGGGTTCCGCCCGCCCCGCGTGCGCGGCCAGCGCTCGCTGCGCCTGCCGACCATCCCGGGCGGGCTGCCCGATCTGCGCGATCCGCCGCGCGGCTGCCGCTTCAGCGACCGCTGCGACGCCGTGTTCGATCGCTGCCGCGTCGAGCCGCCGGACATGTACGCGGTCCCGCCCGGCGCGGGGCGCCACGCGGCGCGCTGCTTTCTCCTCACGGGCCCGGGGCGCGCGGGCGGCGAGGGCGCCGCGTGACGCGCGACCGCGGCCTCCCGCCGCCCGGTCCGAGCGACGGCGCCGGCGCGGCGCGCCCCGAGAGCATGCCGCCCGAGAGCATGCCCCCCGGGAGCTCGCGCCCCGAGAGCATGCCCCCCGGGAGCCTGCGCTTCGACAGCGCGCGGGGCGAGCGGCCGCTCGTCCAGGCGGAGCGGCTCTCGAAGCTGTACCCGGTCCAGCGCGGCCCCTTCGCGAAGCCGGCGTTCGTGCAGGCCGTCGACGGGGTGAGCTTCCACATCGACCGCGGCGAGGCGCTCGGCCTCGTCGGCGAGTCGGGCTCCGGCAAGAGCACCCTCGGGCGCCTCGCCATCCGGCTCATCGAGCCCACGGTCGGCCGCGTCCTCTTCGACGGCGTGGATCTCACGACCCTCTCGGCCCGCGCGCTCCGGGCCATGCGCCGGCGGATGCAGATCGTCTTCCAGGACCCGTACGGCTCGCTCAACCCGCGCATGACGCTGCGCGAGATCGTCGGCGAGGGCATCGTGATCCACCGCCTCGCGCGGAGCCGCGACGAGGAGACCGCGATGGTCGAGGGCGTGCTCCAGCGGGTCGGGCTGCGGCCGGACATGATGGAGCGCTTCCCCCACGAGCTCTCCGGCGGGCAGCGGCAGCGGGTCGCGATCGCCAGGGCGCTCGCGGTGCGCCCGGACTTCATCGTCTGCGACGAGCCCGTGAGCGCGCTCGATCTCTCGGTCCAGGCCCAGATCGTCAACCTGCTGGAGGAGCTCCAGGACGAGCTCTCGCTCAGCCTCCTGTTCATCTCGCACGACCTCCGCGTGGTCGAGCACGTGAGCCACCGCGTCGCCGTGATGTACCTCGGCCGGATCGTCGAGATCGGCCCGGCGCAGCGCGTGACCGAGCGGCGGCACCACCCGTACACGCGCGCGCTCTTCGAGGCGACGCCCTCGATCGAGCGCGGGGGCAAGGCGCGGCGCCTGCTCCCGGGCGCGCCCGGGAGTGCGATCAACCCGCCCGAGGGCTGCGTGTTCCACCCGCGCTGCCGGAAGGCGGAAGAGGGCAAGTGCGATGTCGAGATCCCGCCGCTCGAGGAGCTCGTCCCCGGGAGCGGCCACCGCGTGGCGTGCTGGTACCCCGAGGCCGAGTGACGCCAGCGCGGCGGCGCGCTCCCGGCGCGCGGCGGCCCAGGGTGGCACAACCGCTGCCCGGGGCGGCCAGGGCCCTGCCCTGCTCCGGCCGATCTCGCGCGCCCTCGCCGGAGGTATCTTCTTTGCCGCGCTGATGCCCGTGCGCCACAGCCGACGAGCAAGGTGGCGCGAAGGATGAGAGGTGAGCGAATGGCGAATGACATGCTTCGAGCTCTGGCGGTGGCCGTGCTGTCCGGCGTGTGCCTGACGGGCTGCGGCGGCGGCGGCAACGGGGGCGGGGGCGGCGCGGGCGGCGCCGGCAGCGGCGGGACCGACGCCGGCGGCGGCGGGGCGCCGCCGGGGGCCGAGCCGTGCGCGGTGCGCGACGTGGAGGGCACGATCCCGGGCGTGAAGATATCGATCTCGTCGAGCCGGTGCATTTACCGGGTGGGAGAGCCGGCGGAGTTCACGTACGAGGTCACGACCGACTCCAGCGTTCCTCCGATCGCGATCGCGGCCTCCGACGGGTGCGGGCGCTGCGTCGAGCCGAGCGCGGATCCGCTCTCGTTCGTCGCGTACCGGATCAGCGGGGAGTCGGAGGCGGGCGATCCGCAGAGCTACTGCCTGTGCGACGTGGGGTGTTGCGCGCCGGACGAGGCGGCGACCGTGCAGGTCGACGCGACGACGGCGACCCAGACGTTCCGCTGGTCGGGGCGGCAGTGGAACGGGCCCTCCGACACGAACAACCCGGAAGACGACTTCTTCCCGCCGGGGACCTACGATGTCGAGGTGACGTTCGACGGCGAAGAGCAGGGCTCCGTGACGGCGAAGCTGCCGATCGAGATCGTCCGCTAGCCAGCGGCCGGAGCGCCCGGCGCGACGCTCCGCTGTCGGTCGGTGAGCAACGCCGGGGCAGGGAGCAGCGCCGGGGTCGCCCGGCGTTTCTGCTAAGGTCCGCGCACGATGCACGCCTGGCGCGGACACTCCTTCGGCTCCCCCGAGATCCTGGTCTGGGAAGAGGTGGACGACCCCCCGCTCGCCGAAGGGGAGGTCCGGATCGAGATCGCCGCGTCGGCGATCAACTTCCCCGACGTGCTCTTCACGGCAGGCGCCCATCAGGTCAAGCCGACTCCGCCGTTCATCCCCGGCTTCGAGGTCGCCGGCGTGGTGGTCGAGAGCCGCGCGCCGTCGCTGCCGCCGGGCACCCGCGTGGCCGCGACGCTGCCCGGCTCCGGGGGATACGCGACGCACGCGATCGCCGGCCCGCGCACGACCTACGCGCTCCCGAGCGGCATGCCGTTCGAGGACGCGGCGGCGCTGACCATCACGTACCAGACAGGCTACCTCGCGCTGCACCGGCGCGCCCGCGTGAGGCCCGGCGACACGGTCCTCGTGCACGCGGGCGCGGGCGGCGTCGGCAGCGCGGCGATCCAGCTCGCCAGGGCGGCCGGCGCGACCGTCATCGCGACCGCCGGCGGCGAGCAGAAGGCGGCGGTCTGCCGCGCGCTCGGCGCCGACGTCGCGATCGACTACCGGCGCGAGGACTTCGTCGCCATCGTCAAGGAGCGGACCGCGGGCCGAGGCGCCGATATCATCTTCGACCCCGTCGGCGGAGACGTCTTCGACCAGTCCACCAAATGCGTCGCCTTCGAGGGCCGCATCGTGGTGATCGGCTTCGCGTCGGGCCGCTTCCCCGCCGCGCGCGCGAACCACATGCTCGTGAAGAACTACGACGTCCTCGGCTTTTACTGGGGCACCTACAGCCGCGCAGAGCCTGCCGTGACGCGAGCCGCGCAGGACGCGCTCTACGCGATGGTTGGCCAGGGCGCGATCAAGCCGCTCATCTCGGCCGCGCTGCCGATGGCCGAGGCGAAGGCCGCCATGACGGCGGTCGCGTCCCGCGCGACCACCGGCAAGGTGGTGCTCCTCGCGAAGCCATGAGGGGCGCCGCCGTCGCTCCGGCGAGCGGCGGCGGCGCGGGGGGAGGGGGTCAGTTGCAGGCGTTCCCGGTCGACGTCTCTTCGAGCGTGCCGAGCGTGTCCTGGTCCGTCGTCTTCAGGCCGAAGCCGTAGGGGAACAGCGCCATCTGACCGTCGTTGCGGTTCACGCGCTGGCACTCGCTCCCGGGCCACGAGAACGAGAGCTTGCCCTGGAACTCCTCCACGCCGAAGAGCACGTCGGCCACGCCGCCGCCCTCCGAGCCGGGGAGCCACGCCGCCACGAAGGCGTTGGAGGCGTTCAGCTCCTTGTTCACGTACAGCGGGCGGCCCGACAGGAAGACCGTCACGATCGGCAGCTCCGGCTTGGCCTGGCGGATGGCCTTGAGCACCTGGAGGTCCTCGGGGTGGAAGCGCGCGTGCTCCAGCGTCTTCGCGTGTTCGATGTTGTCGTCAGCGTCCTTCCCGGGCTGGATATCCCCCTTCATCTCCGCGTAGGGCGTCTCGCCGATCACCACGATCGCCGCGTCGAAGTTGCCCGACGAGGCGGCGGCGCCGTCGGCGCTCAGCGTCGCCTGACCGCCGCCCGCCGACACGAGCTCCTGGATTCCCTTGTAGATGGACGTGGCGCCCGGGAAATCCGCGTTCGTGTTCTCCGTGCCCTGCCACGTCCGCGACCACCCGCCGGCCTGGTTCGAGATGTTGTCCGCGGACTTGCCCGCCACGAGCACGCTCGACGACGGCTCGAGGGGGAGCACCGAGCCCGCGTTCTTGAGGAGCACGAGCGACTTCCGGACCGCCTCGCGCGCGAGGTCCCGGTGCTCCCTGGCGCCGAGCACCGACTGCTCGCCCGCGAACATGCGCTCCGACGGGGCGCCCTTCGTCTTCTTCGGGCCGAGGAGCCCGGCCCGCATCTTGACGCGCAGGATCCTCGTCACGGCGTCGTTGACCCGATCCATCTTGATCGTGCCGGAGTTCACCTGCGAGAGGGTGTTCATGTAGAACGCCTTCCAGTCGGTCGGGACCATGATCATGTCCACGCCGGCGTTGATCGCGGCCGCGCACGAGCTGTTGGTGCAGCCGTCCACCTGCCCGTGGCCGTTCCAGTCGCCGACGACGAAGCCGTCGAAATGGAACTTGTCCTTGAGCACGCCGGTGAGCAGATCGCCCTTGCCGTGCATCTTGTCGCCGCGCACGCGGTTGTATGACGCCATGACCGTCTGCGCGCCCGCCGGGATGGCCGACAGGTAGCCCTGGGCGTGGATCTCGCACAGCTCGGTGTCGCTCGACAGGTTGTTCCCCTGATCATCGCCCTTGTCGGTGCCGCCGTCGCCGATGAAGTGCTTGGCCGTCGCGATGACGCGCGCAGCGCCGAAGAGGTCGGGGCTGTTCGCCGCGCCCTGGATGCCTTTCACGACGCGGCCCGCGTAGGCGTTCACGATCTCGGGATCCTCGGAGTAGCCCTCGTACGTGCGGCCCCACCGGTCGTCACGGACGGTCGCCAGCGTCGGGGCGAAGGTCCAGTCGAGGCCCGTGGCGACGACCTCCTTGGCCGTCGCGGCGCCGATGCGCTCGAGCAGGCCGGGCTCGTTCGCCGCGCCGAGGCCGATGTTGTGCGGGAAGAGCGTGGCGCCGCGGACATTGTTGTTCCCGTGCACGGCGTCGATGCCCCAGATGATCGGGATGCCCGTGCGGCCGCCCGACGTGTCCACCGAGGCCCGGTAGAAGTCGTCGGCGAGCGCGACCCAGTCCGCCGCCGTCGCGCCCTTGTTGCGGCCCGGCCAGGAGCCGCCGCCGTTCAGCACCGAGCCGATGTTGTACTGCTTGACCTCGTCCGGCGTGATCGAGCCGATCTCGGCCTGCACCATCTGGCCGACCTTCTGCTCGACGCTCAGCTTGCCGACGAGCTCGGCCACGGCCGCCTCGATCTCCGGATCCTTTGCGATCGCGCTCTCCACCTCGGGCCAGCCGGCGTCGCAGGGGAGGAGGTTCGCGCTGTCGCCCGCGCCGCTGCCGCCGCCGCCGGTGCTGTCGCCCGCGCCGGTGCCGTTGCCGCCGCCGCCGGTGCTGTCGCCCGCGCCGGTGCCGTTGCCGCCCGTGCCGCTGCCGCTGCCGCTGCCGCTGGCGCTCGTGCCGCTGCCGGCGCCCGCTCCGGTCGAGGAGCTGCTCGGATTGTCGGACGTGTCGTCACCGCAGGCGGCCGGCGCGATGACAACCGCCGCCGCCATGATCCATGTCGCATACCGTGTGAGGCGCATAGGTGCTCCCCTTTTTGTCAATGAGATGAAGGATGGGCTCCGAGGTGAACCGTGACAGTCAAGCAAAGCGTCGATTGGGATGAGCCCCGCGCGCCCTTGCGATGCGCCCGAGCGAGGGTGGCGCGCTGGATGACACGGTGCGTCCTGGAACGCTCACCGGTTAACCATGGCCGGAGTCGCGCGGCAATACGGAAACACGATGGCGCAGCGCGGTAATCCACCCGTGGCAGAACGCCACAACCTGCGCAAGAGGGCCACGGCCTGCCCCCGCGATCCGGGGGCGCGCGCGTTTTTTCGGAGGTGGCCGCAGATTTGCACGCTGCTTTGGCCGATTGGCCGATCGCGCACGCCGCATTTCCGGGGAGATCCTGACGATGGCGAGACGTCCTCATCTTGCGATTGCCATGTTCGTACTTGCCTCTGGGCCCTCCGCCGGCTGCGGCCAGGCGGACGCGCCGCCCTCGAATCGAGGCGCGCCGCCGGGACAGGAGAAGAAGATCGACACGAAGATCCTCGAGAAGGGCGCGGAGGCGCTCCAGGACCTGAGCCCCGTGCGAGCGATCGACCACTACCTGGACGGGTTCCACGTGATGAAGGAGAACCCGGACCATCACATGGAGGCCCATCATTATTGCAAAGGGATCAATGAAGAGTTCACGCAGTGTGTGATCTTCGACGGGAACACGAAGGACGCGAACATCATCGGGGTCGAGTACATCATCTCCGAGGCGATGTTCGAGGGCCTGCCCGAGGACGAGAAGCAGCGCTGGCACCCGCACAACTACGAGATCCTCTCAGGCCAGCTGACGCTGCCCGGCGTGCCGTCGGTGGCCGAGAAGGCGGCGCTCAAGAAGAAGATGAACAGCTACGGGAAGACGTGGCACATCTGGGACACCGGACACCTGGGACACCCCGCCGCGCACGACCTCCCGGTCGGCCAGCCGCTCCTCGCGTGGTCGTACAACCGCGATGGGGAGATGCCGGCCGCCCTCGTGGAGGCGCGCGACAAGCGCGCCGGGATCGACACCGCCGAGAAACGGAAGGAGCGCGCCGATCTCGCGGCGATCGCGAACCCACAGCGGGGCGTGGACGATCTCAAGTCCAGGTTCCCGAACGCGACGGGGGCTCCGGAGGGCGTGCGCGCGAAGTGACCCCGGCCGGGCGCGGCGCCCGTGCGCGCGGGGGCGGGCGGGCGAAGGCGTGCGGAACGATTCGTACGTCTAACTATCTATGTCATTCGACGTCGCGCGACCCCTCCCCGGGCCATGAGGGCGCCGCCGCGCGGCCCGGGGCCGCGGTGGCGGACCGGCGCTCGCGGGCAGGAACCGCCGCCGCCCACGCTGCGCGGTCCTCGGGAGATGACCCGCGAGGACGCAGCCGGGCGTCACGCCACCGATACGGCCGCTCGAGGCCAGCCGGGCCGAACGGCGTCCGTCATCGCAGGGCGAGCCGCCGGCCGAGCACGGGCGCCAGGTGATGCGGATGGAGCGCGGATGCAGCGAAAGCGTAATCCGCCGAGATGGCAATGCTGAAATCCTGCGTTCGCTGTCAGCGGCATTTACCCGCGACGCAACGCACGCCTATTCTCCGCGCATGGTTTTTATTCCACGTACTTCCATCCGTCTGTTCATGACCACGGGCATGCTGCTCGTCGCGCTCGCTGGGTGCGGTGACGACGATTCAGACACGACCACCGGCTCAAGTAGCACCAGCAGCAGCACCACCGGAACCGGAACTGGCACGGGGACCGGCGGGAAGGGCGGCGAAGGCGGTGAGGGCGGCGGCACCGGCGGCGAGGGCGGTGAGGGCGGCGCGACCGGCACCGGCGGTGAGGGCGGCGCGACCGGCACCGGCGGCGAGGGCGGCGCGACCGGCACCGGCGGTGAGGGCGGCGCGACCGGCACCGGCGGTGAGGGCGGCGCGACCGGCACCGGCGGCGAGGGCGGCGCGACCGGCACCGGCGGTGAGGGCGGCGCGACCGGCACCGGCGGTGATCCCACGACGGGTGTCGGTGGCGCGGGCGGCGATTCCACGACCACCACGAGCGCCGCCGTCGGCGGCTCGGGCGGCGATCCCACGACCACCACGAGCGCCGCCGTCGGCGGCTCGGGCGGCGATCCCACGACCACCACCACGAGCGCCGGCGTCGGCGGCTCGGGCGGCGAGTCCTCGACGGTCGCGGTCGGCGCGGGCGGCGCCGGTGGCGAGTCCACCACCGTCGGCGCTGGCGGCGCGGGCGGCGAGTCCACCACCGTCGCGGTCGGCGCGGGCGGCGCCGGCGGCGAGTCCACCACCGTCGGCGCTGGCGGCGCCGGTGGCGAGTCCACCACCGTCGCGGTCGGCGCGGGCGGTGCCGGCGGCGAGTCCACCACCGTCGGCGCTGGCGGCGAGGGCGGCGTGTCCACCGCCGTCTCGGTCGGCGCTGGCGGCGCGGGCGGCGAGTCCACCACCGTCGCGGTCGGCGCTGGCGGCGCCGGTGGCGATAGCGGTGCCTCCGCGGTCGGCGCTGGCGGCGCTGGTGGCGACGGCGGTGCATCGGCGGTCGGCGCGGGCGGCGCGGGTGGCGACACCGGCGCGGGCGGCGCGGGCGGCGACATCGGCGTCGGCGGCGCCGGCGGTGGCGAGGGCGGCGCGGGCGGCGAGGGCGGCGAGGGCTCCGGGCTCACGGGCTGGGCGGAGGACGTTCAGCCGATCCTCGAAGCGCGCTGCGGGGCCTGCCACACCACCCGCGAGCCTCCGCGCAACGGGTTCAGGGTCACCGACTTCAACACGGCGATCCTCGATGCCACCATCGACGTCTGCCTCGATCCGACGCTCACGAAGGGCGAGTGCGCCCTCCTGCTCATCGACAGCGGAATCATGCCGCCCGGCCGCGGCTGCACCGGTGACGAGAACGACGACAGCAACCCCCAGTGCCTGACCGAGGACCAGGAGAAGGTGATCGAGAAGTGGATCGCGGACGGCATGCTCCCGTGACCCGTCGAGGCGCGGCGATCACCGCCGCGCCTCACCTCACCTCGGCTGCTCCAGCAGCGCTCCGTCTCGATAGGCGGCGATGAGCCGCTCCAGGATCTCGATCTCCCGCACCAGCTCCTCCCCCTTCTCGGTGTCGCCCACCCGGCGCTCGGCCTCGTAGACCTCCACGTCCGAGACCACGGGGATGATGTCCTCCCCCGCCTCGACCGCCTGCTCGACCGACGTGAAATGGTGGTGCTGCGCGAGCCGCGCCCCGCTCGCCTCGAGCACGAGCGTGTACCCCTTGTCGCCGTAGGCCTCCGAGAACGCCCCGTCGATCGTCACCGCGCGGTGCGACGCCTTGATCGGCGACTCCCCCTGCTCGACCCGCACCGGCACGTGCCCGTTCACGATGAGCCCGCGCTCCTCGTCCAGCCCGAACTCGCGGCACACCCGGCCGCAGAAGCCGGCGTCGTGGATCAGGTGGAAATACGGGTTCTTCGTCTCCTTGTGCGTCCTCGCGTCGGCGACGAAATAGGACTCGAACGTCGTCATCCGGTCCTTGCCGAACATGGGCGAGAGCGGGCCGGTCCAGAGGTACCAGAGCATGTCGAGGTCCTCCGGCGCGCCCGTCCGGAAGGCCCGGCGCACCACGCGCTCGAGCGCGTCGAACAGCGCCCTGCCGCGGCGAGGCTCGCCGTCGACCTCGAACGGCAAGAACGCGCCCTCGCCGTCCACCGGGACGCAGCCGTGGAAGATGAGCGCCCGATCGCGCCGCAGCCACGTCGTCCCCTGCTGCACCATCCAGCGCATCTGGCGCGACAGCACCGGGCTCTTCGAGAACGACTCCTTGAGCAGCGCGACGCACGCCGCCTCCTCCGGCGTGAGCGCGTACGGATCGCCGAAATCCACCGTCGGGAAGCGCGCGTCGAGCAGCGGGTACACCTCGCCGTCGATCGCCACCGTGCCCGCGCGCGGGTCGACGCGGTGGAGCAAGCACCGGTGCCCGAGGGCGTATTCCGGGCGCCGCCGGCAGAGCTGCCCCTCCAGCTTGAACTGCAGGACCGCCATCGCCTTCTGCATCCGCGCCATGAGCAGCGCGTCGCGCAGCCCCTCGCCCCGCACCGCGAAGCGCTCCGCCGGGTCGTCCGCGTAGGCGGTGCGCGCGAGGCGATCGACCGGCGCGACCGGGATGCCGAAGCCCTCCTCGAGCTGCGAGAGGCGCCCGTACCGGAGCGAGAGGCGCACCACGGTGGCGATGAGCGCCTCCTGGCCGAGGCTGGCGCCCATCCAGCTCACGTCGTGGTTGCCCCACACCACGCGCGCCCGCGGCTGCCGCATCAGGTACTCGATCACCTTGTCCAGCCGGGGGCCGCGGTCGCCCAGATCGCCCGCGACCACGAGCTCGAAGACGGTCAGGTTCCGGATGACGCGCGCGGTGGCGCGCAAGATCTCGATCTCGCGGCAATGCTGCACGAACGGGTCGATGAGCGCGTCGAGGTAGGAGCCCTCGCCCAGGGCGGCGCGCGCCGAGACGAGCTCGCGGAGCAGGCCGCGCATGTCGTCCGGGAACGCCTGCTCGACCTGGCGCAGCGTGTAGCGCAGCGACAGCTCGCGGATGATCTCGACCTCGCGCGCGAGCGTCCAGAGCAAGAAGGCCCGCCGCTCCGCCTCGCCGCGGGCGGCGACCTTCGCGTAGCTCTCGCGAGGATAGTAGATGATCGAGAGCAGCGCGCGCTCCTCGTCCGCCGTGAGCCGGTCGCCGAAGACCCGCTCGACCAGCGGCCGCAGGCTCCCCGAGGCGTTGTTGATGATGTGCTTCAGCTTCCTGTGCTCGCCGTGGACGTCGCTGATTACGTGCACCGTCCCCTTCGGGAGCGACAGGATCGCCCGCAGGTGGCCGATCTCGGAGAGCGCGGCCTCGGTCGTCGGATACCGGCCCGCGAGGGCGCGGAGGAGGGGCAGCTCCCGCGTGTCGAGCATGGCGCCGCAGCATAAAGCAAAGACGCCGGCCGCCACACCAGACGAGCGCGTCGATTGCGGCGTCGGCGCGCCGCGCGGGGCGGGCCGACGCGCGGGAGCGGGCCGCGCGCTCGCCGTCGTCCGTCGTCCGTCGTAAGGCAAAATCGGCGCCTGCGCAGCAGCGTTTCCCCTTGCGACAGCGCGACGCCCGACTACGCAATGGAACCGGGGCGCATGCAAGCGTTGAGACCCATGGATCCCTGCCTGGCGGTGGGGCTCGACGAGGGCGATCCTGCCCGGGCCGACGGTCCGGCGCGGGGCGCCGGGCCCCTGCTTCGCGGGCAGAACCGGATTCTCCGGATGGTCGCGGCCGGAGAGCCGCTCTCCCTGGTGCTCGACGCGCTGATCCGGTTCATGGAAGCCCAGTCGGGCAAAGCGCTCTGCTCGGTCCTCCTCGTCGACGCGTCGAAGACGCACCTCCGCTGGGCGTCGGCGCCCAGCCTGCCTGAGGCATACAACCAGGACGTGGACGGCTTGCGCATCGGCGCCGTCAGCGGCTCGTGCGGCACCGCCGTCCACCGCAAGCAGCCCGTCATCGTGTCGGACATCGAGCACGATCCGCTCTGGGCGCGGGCGCGCGAGCTCGCGCTCTCCCACGACCTCAGGGCATGCACCTCCGCGCCCATCCTCGACGGCCAAGGCGAGCCGCTCGGCACGTTCGCCTTCTATTACCGCGAGCCGCGCGCGCCGAGCTCACGCGATCTCGCCCTGCTCGAGATCTCCTGCGATCTGGCGGGCATCGCGATCGAGCGCAGCCAGAGCACCGCGCGCATCGAGGAGGTGCTCCGCGCTCGGGACAACTTCCTCACCGTGGCCTCGCACGAGCTGAAGACGCCCATCGCCACCCTCCTCCTGCAGATCACCTCGCTGGAGCGGCTCCAGCGGGCGGCGGGGTCGATGCCCCTCCGGGAGATCGCGCCCAAGCTGGGCAACCTGGAGCGGCAAGGGAAGAAGCTCCTCAAGCTTGTCGAGCAGCTGCTCGACGCCACGCAGCTCCTGTCCGGCCGGCTCGAGGTCGAGCGCGCGCCGGTCGACCTCACCCAGACCGTGCGCGACGTCGTGGGCCGGCTCCTGGAGGGGGTCGCGGAGGTCGCGCCGGAGGTCGAGATCCACGCGGAAGGCCCGGTCGTCTGCGAGGGGGACGGCTTCCGGATCGAGCAGGTGATCGTGAACCTCCTGTCGAACGCGTGGAAGTTCGGCCGCGGGGCGCCCGTCGAGATCTCCGTCGAGCGGAGCGACAGCGCCGCTCGGCTGGTCGTCCGGGACCACGGCATCGGCATCGCCCCGGCGGACCACGCGCGCATCTTCCAGCAATTCGAGCGCGCCGTCTCGGTGCGCAACTACGGCGGCCTCGGGCTCGGCCTGTGGGTGACACGCCAGCTCGTGGAGAGGATGCAGGGCCGCATCTCCGTGCAGAGCGAGCTCGACGCCGGCTCCACCTTCACCGTCGAACTCCCCCTCCCCCATGAGCAAGTCAGTCCTGATCATCGATGACGACGTGGATCTGGCGACCACCCTGGCCGAGGCGCTCTGCGACCTCGGGTACGAGGCCACGCCCTTCTTCAGCGGGCGGGAGGCGCTCGAGCGCCTCCACGACGGCGCGCGGCCGGGCGTGATCCTGCTCGATCTGATGATGCCGAAGATGAACGGATGGAGGGTGTGCGACGAGCTCAGCGCCGTCCCCGGGCTGGAGGACATCCCCGTCGTCATCATGACCGCGGCGTCGAACATCAAGCAGCCGATGCCGCCGCACGCGCGCGAGGTGATCAGCAAGCCGTTCGAGCTCGACGCGCTGCTCCGGACGATCGACGCCGCGTGAGGCCGGCGCGCCGCGCCTCGGCGTCGCCCGCGCGAGCGGAGCGGCCCGCGCGAGCGGCGCCGCGGGTCAGCGCCGCCCGGAGACCTCCTTCACGGCGAGCTCCGGATCGGCGGCGATCTCCTCCTCTGCGAACAGCGCGGGCCGCCACTCCTTGCGCGAGAACAGCTCGGTCTGATCCGCGAAATGGGGCGACGCGGGGTCGGTCGACTGCGAGTAGCTGAGCAGCGCCTCGGCGCGGGGGCCGCCGCTCGTGTGCTCGACGGCCATGACGAAGCTCGTGCCGAAGTTGATCGGATAGCCCGAGGTGGTGAGGCCGGTCGTCGCGGAGACGATCTCGCCCGTGTTGAGCCTGGGCAGGCGGGTGCTGTTGAGGCTCGCCGTGGAGAAGAGCACGACGTTGGCCACCCCTTCCCGGTTGATGCCGCCGTGGATGGGGATGGCGCCGTCCTTCATGGTGAACTGGGCCTCGCCGAGCGGCGTCGTCGGGTCGAGCCCCGCCTGCGCGAGCGCGAGCGTGGCCTCGGCCAGCGCGACGAGGATCGGATCCGCGCCCTCGGCCGGGGGCTCGACGAGATCGCGCGGGGTCTCGAGCGGATCCTCGGGGTCGAACGGCTGAGCGTAGAGCTTGCCCGCGTCCGTCATGTCCGGGGCCGAGAACCGCCCGAGCAGCTCGCGCCAGACGACGGCGCCCACGCTCTCGAGGTCCACCCGGCCGTCCCACGCCGCGAGCGCGGCGCACGCGCCCTCGATGTCGACCGGCTCGCCCTCGACGTCGACCGGCGCCGCGCCGTCGCAGCGCTCGACCACCTGGGCGCGGAGGCGCTCGGCCGTCATCCCGCGGTTGCTGAGGATGGCGTCCTTGAGCTCGTCGCGCGAGAAGAGGCCGTCCTCGCCGGAGGCGCCGTCCTCGCCCTGCTCGGTGAGCAGGACGAGGTTCATGCGCGTGCGCGCCGAGATCGGGGTGCCCGGCGCGCCAAACAGCCTCGGATACCCGGTGATCGGCGCGGCGGGGTTCGCGAGCCACGCCGTGTCGTTGGCGTTCATGACGAAGTCGGTCCGCGAGAGAGAGGGGATGTCGCCCCACGGCACGAGCGCGCCGGCGCCCTGCGTCTCCACCCACTCGTCGCGCTCCTCGCTCCCGTCGAGCAGCACGATGCCGGAGCTCGCGAGCACGCCGGTCAGCCCGTCCCGCCCGAGCGCCCTCTCGTAGGCGCTGACCGCCTCGGCGCTCAGGTGGGGCACGCGCGAGCCGTCCATGATCAGGGCCTGCCCCTCCGCGTCCACGGCGGTCGTGAACACGAACGGGATCCCGCGCAGCTCCTCGTGCGCCCGCCGGAGCTCGTCGAGGCTCCTCGCGCGGTCCATCGCGAGCCACTGGTCGAGGGCGAGCCCGTTGTCCTCGTTGGCGTCGCGCAGGGCGAAGGCCTGCTTGGTGGACCAGCCGAGGACCGACGCCCCGAGCATCGGGCCGTGGTGGCTCCGGTACATCACCCGCGACACCTGCGCGATCGAGCCGTCGTCCTCGAGGACATCGATGGTGTGCTCGCGGCGCTCCATCGCCCGGGTCTCGCCCTCGTAGACGTAGGCGGTCGGGTCGTCCGGATCGAGGGAGAGCCGGTAGACCGTGAAGTGGTTGGCCGGAGAGACCGTGTGCGTCCACGCGATATGCTCGTTGAATCCGATGTTGATGATCGGCATTCCGGTCAAGGCAGCTCCGTAGACGTCGAGCTGCCCGGGGATGGTGAGGTGGGCCTCGTGGAACCGGAGCTCTCCCTCCCAGGGGAAGTGCGGGTTGGCGACGAGCATCCCCCGGCCGCCCTCGGCGCGATCGCGGCCGATCGCCCAGGCGTTGCTGCCGAGGTGGAGCCGGGTGAAGTCGGGGAGCTCGAGATCGCGCGAGCGGGCCCGGTCGCCGGGGGCCTTCGCGCCCTCGCCGGACGACCCCGCGTCCTCGCCGGAGGCCTCCGGCGGCGCGGCGCGGCTGAGGTAATCGAGCAGCTGCAGGCTCCCGGAGAACATGTTGATGTGGAGGTAATACGCGGCGAGATCGACGGCGCTGACCGGCTTGACCCACCCCGCGCCGGCGCAGGGCTCGGGCAGGCCCTGAGCGCCGGTGTCGGCGAGGTACTTGTTGTAGCCCGCGACATACCCGTCGAGCAGCGCCCTGCCGTCGGGGGACAGCCGCCCGAGCATGGCCTCGGCGCGGTCGACGACGCCGAGCGCGAGGTAGGTGAAATCGCTGTCGACGTTCGCGTCGTCCTCGCCGGGGCCGAACGTCTTCGCGCGCTCACTCCGCACCTTCACGACCTGATCGGCGAGCGTACAGACGAAGTCGCGCGCCCCGGCGTAGGCGAGACCGAATCCGACGCTGCCGATGTCCTCGGCGAGGATGTGCGGGACGCCGTGGCTCGTCCAGCGGATGGTGGCCTGATAGTCCCCCTGGCCGACCGGCCCCGGCCCCACGTCGGGATCGTCGCCGCACGCGGCCAGGAGACCGAGGCAGCTGACCCCAGCGATGATTCTTTCGTACATGGATTCTCCCTAGTTTCGCGATCTGCGCCGGGAGAGATAGCCCACGGGCAGGCGGGGCGACGTGAAGAATTTCTCCTGTCCCTTCCTTTCGGCCTCCTGTTCGGCGCCGCGCGCTCGGTCAGGCGCAGGCGCAGGCGAGGGCAGGGAGCGAGGGGCCGGGGCGACGCGCGTTGCGCAGGGCGCGGCGGGCACGGTTGATGAAGGCCATCGCGGCTGTGCAAGGCTCGCTCTCCAGTGGACCGGACGCGCCCGCGGCGCCGCGCGCGGGCGAGCCGGCGCGCTCCGGTCGAGCCGTCGCCGCGGCGCTCCTCGCCGCGCTCCTGCTCGCGCTCGCGCCGGGGTGCGTCCGCGAGGCGGCGAAGCAAGCGACCCGCGGCACGCTCGAGGCGCTCGATCGCGGCGCGGAGGGCCGGTCCGCGCCCGCCGGCGGATCGGCCGAGGGGACGCCGGCCGAGGGCGCGCGCGAGCGGCCGCTCGTGGGGGCGCTCGTCCACGACGCGGTCCGGGCCGGCGCGGCGGAGATGGGGCTGCAGGCGGAGCGCCTGTCGCCGGTCATCGCACAGACCAGCGAGGCGGTGAGCAGCGCCGTGGTCCAGGGCGCCCTCCAGCACGATCGGGCGCTCGTCACCCTCGTCGAGCAGGGCTCGGGCGCGGCGGCGAGGGCGGTGGCGCGCGAGGGGACGGCGGAGCTCGTGGAGCAGCTCGCCGGCTGCCCCGCCGGCGATCCGGGCTGCTCGAGCGCCGCGATCGAGCGCGCGAGCCGCGCCGCCGCCGCGGGCTTCGCGGACGGCCTGGGCAGGGCGATGCAGCCCTGGATCATCGTCCTCGCCTTCGGCGGGGGCTTCCTGCTCGCCGCGCTGATCGCCATCGCCGTCGCGGCCGTCACGCGGCGGCACGAGCGCGCCGCCGCGCCCTGAGCTCACGCGGCTGCGGGACGAGCTGGCCAAGAGCAAGGTCGACATCGAGGCCGTGCGCGCCGCGGCCGAGGAGGAGGCCAGGAAGCGGCTCACGGCGGAGCAGCGCGCCCGGAAAGAGGCCGAGGACCGGGCGCTCTGGGAGGCGCTCGCCACGGAGGTCGAGCAGAAGCGGGCGAAGGACGTCGCGGCGGTCGAGCGCCAGAAGGCGCAGCTCGCGGCCGAGCTCGCCGCCCTGCAGGCCCAGGCCGCGGCCGCGCCGCCCGAGGTCCTCCAGGCGACGGTCGACCGCGCCGCGGAGGCGGCGCAGGCGGTTCACCTCGACGAGGCCGCCACGCGGCGGCTCATCGACGCGCAGCTCCGGGACGCGGGGTGGGAGGTCGACTCGGAGCGGCTCAGCCACGAGCGCGGGGCCAGGCCGCAGAAGGGGAAGAACCTGGCGATCGCCGAGTGGCCGACCGCGAACGGCCCGGCGGACTACGTGCTCTTCCTCGGGCTCGAGGCGGCGGCCGTGGTCGAGGCGAAGCGCAAGCGCAAGGACGTGGCCGGCGCCATCGAGCAGGCCAAGCGCTACAGCCGCGGCTTCGGCGCGGCGGACGGCGCGGCGCCGGCCGGCGGCCCCTGGGGCAAGGACCGGTACAAGGTCCCGTTCCTCTTCGCCACGAGACGTTCGCGCAGATCTTCGACCTCAAGGAGCTCAAGGATCAGAAGCCCGATCCCGACACGAAGCTCCACATCGCGACCGTGCAGGGCATGGTCAAGCGCATCCTCTACCCGTCGGAGGCCGGCGAGACGCCGCCGGTGGATCAGTACGACTGCCTCGTGGTCGACGAGTGCCACCGCGGCTACGGGCTCGACCGGGAGATGAGCGACGCGGAGCTCGGCTTCCGCGATCTCGACGACTACATCTCGAAGTACCGGCGCATCCTCGACCACTTCGACGCGGTGAAGATCGGGCTCACCGCGACGCCGGCCCTGCACACGACGGAGATCTTCGGCGAGCCGACGTTCCGCTACTCGTACCGCGAGGCGGTGATCGACGGCTGCCTCGTCGACCACGAGCTGCCGGTCCGCATCGTCACCGAGCTCGCCGAGCGCGAGATCCGCTGGGCGAAGGGCGAGCAGGTGAGCGTCTTCGACCCGGGCACGCAGCAGCTCGACCTGATCCACCTCGAGGACGAGGTGAAGATCGACATCGATGGCTTCAACCTCCAACGGCGCCAACCGACGCCGTAAGGCTGCAACGCCAGAGCTCAGGGAGGCTGTTGCCAAAGCGACAAACTTTGCCCCAAGTCCACGGAACCTGGCCCCGAGATCTGCTCGGAGATAACAACGGGACGATATCACGACCGCGGCTAATCCTCGCTTCCTGGCGGATGCGAGCGGGCCGGCCACACGTCGCAGCTTGATCGCTAGTCTCCGAACCCCGTCCCGTCAGCCCCCTCCCATATCAGTCTCCCTCGATCCCGCCACTTATTGAGCAGATCTGGAATCGCAGCCAACGCCGTCTGGAGCGCCTGCATCGAGTCGTCCCCACTGGCGTGCGTCCGCAGTGGCTCCTCCGTCCCGTGCTGAATCTCCACATCCACCCGCCAGACCTTCCCGGGCTCTGTATAGGGGCGGCCGAGCCAGATGAACAGGAAGAAGCGCTCGTCCGAACCATGCGGGATGAAGGTCAGCTTCCGTTCCGCCCAGACGTTTTCCATGACTGGATGCTAACGTTGTTCAGCATGGCGTCAAGCGTGCGAGGCCAGTCGTACGCACCGGCGCTCGGCTCACCAGCAGAACGGCCCCTGCATACGTGCTTGCATGTGGCATTGCACGAGATCGATGCGACCCAGCACCGTTCGCGGAGAGCTCTGTCTGGAATCAAGCGGCAGAACGCCTCGACTCTCTCGGTTCCGGCGTCGCACGCATCCTCGCATCTTCCGCGGGTTGCCGGCTGCGCAAAGACTGGCACAGAAACGAGGTTCAGCATCGCAGCGGCAGCGATGGCCCGAGGGATCATCACGCACCTCCCACCTCCGGTGATTGCCATCTCTGGGCCGAGCGCTCGCGCGCAGCTTCTGCTCTTGAAGGGTCGACGAGCAACGGCTTCCAGCGGCAGTCGCGAGGCGGATCGGCCACGCCTCTCCGTTCTCACCGGACCGCGGTGGCGGGTGGGGTGGCCGAGAGACGTCGCAGCGCGCCTCGATCGCAACATTCTCCAAGAACGCCCCGCGCTCCGTCGTTAGGGTCCCCCACGTGGAGGCGCCCCATGATGGGCCCTCCTCCACCGGAGGTACCATGTACGATCACATCGGCGTGAAGGTGAAGGACATCGACGCGAGCGTGCGCTTCTACACCGCCGCGCTCGCGCCGCTCGGCCACGTGCTCTGCTCCCGCGACGAAGCTTCCGCGAGCTTCGGCCCCGAGGGCGCGCCGGCCCTCTATCTGCAAGCGGACGACAGCCCCCGGGGCCCCGGCGCGCACATCGCCCTGCGCGCCGCGGATCGTGCCGCGGTCGATCGGTTTTACCGAGAGGGCCTCTCGGCCGGCGGCCGAGACAACGGCAAGCCCGGCGTGCGCGCGGATTACAGCCCGACCTACTACGCCGCTTTCCTGCACGACCCCGACGGCAACAACCTGGAAGCGGTTTGCCTGAAGCCGTAGTCGTTCTGCGCGCGCGCGGGGTGGCCCAAATGCCCGCGGCGCCGCTCAGGGGAACGGCTCGTCGGAGCGGTCGTGCAGCTCGCGCGCGGCGCGGGGTCGCCGCGGTTCCTTGGGAAACCGCACGTCCGGCGGAGGCGACGGCGGTCCCCGGGACGCACCTCGAGGAGCAAGGACTCGCGAGGTAGAGCCTTGCGCTACGAGGGTTGCTGACGCACGCAGGGGCGGCGCAGCCGCCGCGCCCCGGTCGCAGAGCTCATCGAGCGGTCCCCGGAGGTCCCTCCTGCGCTTTTGCTCCGATCAAGACGCGCAGATTGTCCGCGTAGCGCGGATCGTCGCCCCCGCAGCGGGGCAAGCTCCCCATCATGTCGTCCACGCTTTCGCCCACGACCGCACGATACGTCCCACTCGCGTCGATGTCCCCCTCGTGACCGTCGAGGATCGACGCTCCCTGGACGTCGTCGACCCAGAAGCCCATCCGCGCTCTGCGGCGGGTCAAGCATTCGTCCTCGACCTCCACGGGGCATCCTTCCTCCGTGCCGATCACCGTCCAGATCGGCGAAAAATAGCCGTCGCCGGGCTCTGGCGTCTCGTATCCACCTCGGACGCCTCCCGCGAGCAGCGCGCCCGTGACCTCGGAGCCGGCGCGCACCACGAACCATTGATTCTCGCCGAACTCCGGGTCGGTCCGCGCCGCCCGCAGGAACACGGGACCGCTCGCGGGAATGGCGTCGGCAATGCGGGAATCGGCGATGGTCAGCGTCAGGCTGTGCTCGCCGTCTCCGTCCGTGCAGAGAAGGTCGCGCGACGTCGGGGTGGCCGCCTCCACCTGGCAGGGCGCGGTGACGTTGTACAGAAAGTAACCGTTCGTGTCGCCCGGCCAGCCCTCGATCGTGAGCTCGAAATCCGCCGAGAGCCCGGCCTGCCGGGGCTCGCACGCGGACGTCGGCTCCGGGCTCGTCGGGTCGTCGCTGTCGTCCGGGATGCCGGGTTGCGACGTCTCGACGGGACCACACGCGATCGCCGTGCAGAGGGGGACGAGCGACATGAATGCGAGAGCAGAAGAGGTGCGCCTCATGCGGCGGCATGCTCGCAACCCGTGTGCCACTGCGGACACGACAAGATCACGGCCTCTGGCGCCGATCACCCCCCGCGGCATGGCCCAAGCTGTGATGGGGTGAGACGGAATGTGCCATTTCCTCGCGGGCCGACGACGGCATGGCTTGCCTCGGCCGAGCCGAGGATGCCCCGCGAGCTACGCCGGAGCGCGGCGGGCAGCGCACAAAGGCAAATCGGTCGCTCCTCGTGCCCGTAAATATCACATAGGAGCCAGCTGCTTCTCCCCGGCGCCGCCCCCGCGGGATGGCACGCGCTCGTGAAGCGCTCTCTCTGCTGGCCCGGCCGAGAGGACCCCCGTCATGCCATCGATGATCCATGAGGCGCTGCTGCACCTCTTCCGCAACCGGCCGACGCTGGCGGCCGAGGTGCTGCGCGACTCCCTCGGCGCGCCGGTGCCGCGGTTCACCGAGGCGCGCATCGAGCCGGCCGACCTGACCGAGATCGTCCCTGTGGAGCACCGCGCCGATCTCGTCGTGCTCCTGCTCGACGGCCGCCCCGTGCTCGCGATCGTCGTCGAAGCGCAGCTCGGTCGGGATCCTGACAAGGAATACGCCTGGCCCTCCTATCTCGTGGCGGTCCGCGCGCGCTACCGGTGCCGGGCCTGCTTGCTCGTCGCGACCACCGACGAGGCGATCGCCGCCTGGAGCGCCCAGCCGATCGACCTCGGCCCGCCCGACTGGGTGCTCAGGCCTTACGTGCTCGGCCCCAGCGCCGTCCCGGTCGTGACCGAGCCGGCCGACGCCCGAGCGAGGCCCGAGGTCGCGGTGCTGTCGGTCATGGCGCACGGGCAGAGCGCGGCCGGCCTGGCGATCGCGATGGCTGCCCTGGCGGCCGCCGCCGGGCTGGATCAGGAGCGGCAGGCCCTCTACCTCGATGTGGTGCTATCCTCTCTGAACGAAGCAGCGAGGCGAAGCCTGGAGGCGAAAATGAAGAGCGGTTACGAGTTCCAGAGCGATTTCGCGCGCAATTACGTGGCCAAGGGGCAGCGGGAAGAGGCCGCGAACGCCGTGCTGACGGTGCTCGAAGCGCGCGGCCTGGACATCCCCCCGGAGGTCCGCGAGCGCGTCCTCGCGAGCACCGACATGACCGAGCTCGATCGCTGGCTCCGCCGCGCCGTTCTCATCACCGACGCAAAAGTGCTCTTCGATTCCACCAGCTCCTGACGTCAAGAACGCCCCCTGCCGCCCCTCACGGGCCGCGCTCCGCGCTTGCGCAAGCCCGGCACCCCCGATCGCCGCCGGGGGTTCCACATCGAGAGCGTCTCCCGTAAATAGACCCCGCTTGCGGACGCTGCGGCCCAGCCAGGTCATCGCCGGGGCCGTCGCCGCCGGGCTCTCGCTCCTCGCGGCGCCGTCGGCCGCCGGCGAGGTGCTGCCGGGCGGGGCGCGGCTGTCCTACGCGCGCGATCCCGGCGCCGCGGCGTGCCCCGACGAGGAGGGCTTCCGCAACGCCGTGGCCACGCGGCTCGGCGGCGTCGACCCGTTCTCGCCGGACGGCGCGTGGCGGGTGACCGCCGTCGCCCTCGCGGGTGACGCTCCGCTCTAGCGCTGACGCAACCCCGCAGCGCAGACCAATCTCCTCCCACAGCGCGCCGGCCGCTCGAGCTCCGCGCCGGATTGACAGCCATGCCAGCTTTCGGCGGGCTTCCGTCGGCCCTACAAACGGCCGGGGGAGGCTCGACCATGACCAAGAAGTCATCGCGCGAACCGCGCATCGATCTGAACACGGCAACGGAAGAAGAGCTCACCGCGATCGAGGGTGTCGACGGCGAGCGGGCTCGCCTCATCATCGAGCACCGGAGCGAGCGCGGCCCCTTCCGCAGCTGGGAGGATCTGCACCAGGTGCCCGGCATCGACGGCGTGATGCTCGGCAAGCTCCAGCGCAGCGGCTCGCTGGGCGGCGCGACCGAGGCCTCGGGGAAGGGCGCCGGCGCCGGAGGGGCGGCCGAGGCGGAGCCGGGCTCGGCGACGAAGCGGCGCTCGTCGGGCGGCGGCGAGATCGGCGATGCGGCGGCCCTGGAGCAGATCATGGGGCTCATCCTGCTCGACAGGGCGGCTGCCGAGGCGTACCGCGTGGCGATCGGCGTGTGCAAGACGCCGGAGATCAAGAAGCAGCTCGAGGGGTTCCGGGCGGATCACGAGCGGCACGAGCGCGAGCTCCTGGACGCGCTCGGCGCCTCGCCGCCGGACCAGCCCGATGAGCGCGGCCAGTGCATTCGCCGCTACACCGAGCTGTCGGCGCGCGAGGAGCGGACGGCGCTCGTCGCCATGCGCGGCAACGAGGAGCTCACGAACGACGCCTATGCCTCGGCGCTGGCGAGCGATCTGCCGGACGAGGTCCGGCGGATGGTGGAGGCGAACTGGCAGGACGAGCGGCGCCACATCCGCTGGATCAACGAGGAGATCCGGACGCGCGGCTGGGAGCTCCCGGAGGTGCCGTCGACGCTGGCCGAGGCCGCCTGAGCGGAGTAAGCTCGCGGGAGCTCGGCTGAGCTTGCGCGGGAATGGCCTCTCGAACCAAGGGAACGCGCGGCGGTGCTCCTCCTCCGGGTGGCGTCGTCGACGAGGAGGAGGAGGTCGACGCCCTTTACAAGAAGCCGCTCGCCGACTTCACGCGCGCCCGGGACGAGCTCGCGAAGCGGCTGCGGCAAGCCGGGGACAAGGGCGCGTCGGATCGCGTGAAGGCGCTGCGGCGGCCGACCGCGGCGGCCTGGACCTTGAACCAGCTCGCGCGCCGCTATCCGCAGCGGATGGAGGGCCTGCTCGACGCGGGCGAGCGGCTGCGCGAGGCCCAGCGGGGGGCGCTCGGGCCGGGCGGCGCGCAGGGGCTGAAGGACGCGAGCCAGGAGCACCGCGCGATCGTGAACGAGCTCCTGCGGGCGGCGCCGGCGCTCTTCGCGGAGGGGGGCTATCGGGAGAAGGGCAATCCGATGGACCGCTTGCGGGATTCGCTGCTGGCGACCCCCACCGCGAGCCCGTCGGATCTGGAGCTGCTCGCGCGAGGGCGGCTGTCGGGAGAGCTCGAGCCGGGGGATCTCTCGGACATGCTCGGGCTGCTGCGAGGGCGGCCCTCCGAGAGGCCCGCCGAAGCCGGGGCGGGCCGCGGGAGCAAGGGGGCGAAGGCAGAGGCGCCGGCGCGACGCCGGGGGCGCGCGGAGAAGGAGGCGCCGGAGCGGCAGAAGAGGGCGGGAGAGGAGCGCGAGAAGCAGCGCGCCGCGAGAGAGCGTGAGAGCGCCGCAGAAGAGCGCGCCCGCGAGAAGCAGCGCGCCGCGAAGGCGCGAGAGCGCGAGGAGCAGCGCGCCGCGAAGGCGCGCGAGCAAAAGGCGAAGCTCGCCGCCGAGGAGCGCGAGAAAAAGGCGCGGAGCGCGGCCGACGAGCGAGAGCAAAAGGCGAAGCTCGCCGCCGAGAGGCGAGAGCGGAAGGAGCGGCTCGCGGCAGAGCAGCGCCAGCAGAAGGCGCAGCTCGCGGCGGCAGAGAGAGAACGGGATCAGGCGAGCCGCGAGGCGTCGCGGGCCGCCAAGGACGCAGATCGCCTCACGAAAGAGGCGGCCAGGATGAGCCGCGCCGCGGAGAAGGCCGAGGAGGCCGCGCGGGCCGCGAGGAAGCGCGCCGACGAAGCGGAGCGAAGAGCGGCGGAGGCGCAGCAGAAGGCGGCCGAGGGCGCGAGCCGCCTCGAAGCGGCCGAGGACAGGCTCGATCGGCTCGGGCGCTGACACACCATCAGGACTCTGATGAGGACACGCTGCCCTGAGATCCGGATTCGGCACCAACGGACCGAGAAGGCCATCCGCACGAACAGCGCATATTCTGAAGAGCAGCAGAATTTAACGCAAAGGCGCAAAGGCGCAAAGGCGCAAAACGACGGAGAGGGGGATGAACGAGAATGAGATAGCCAAGATCGTCGTCGATGCGGCGATCGAGGTGCATCGCGGCCTTGGAGGTCCGGGGCTTGCCTTTTTGCGCCTTTGCGCCTTTGCGTTAAATTCCCGCTCGCCGCTGCGACCGACGGGCTCCGCCGCCGTTCAACGACCAAGGTGCTGGTGTAGACGACCCAACCAGCGGATGCACCCGACGCCTTGGTGCCTTGACGGTTCGGCCCCTCCTCGTCCCAGCACCGCTCCCGGGCGCCGCGCTACCGCTTCTTTCGCGGCTTCGGCGGGGCGGTCGGCTTGATATCGATGGCCGTGGCCCCCTGACACGGCACCTGCGCCGTCACGCCCGCGCTGAGCCACTCGGGGAACTTCGTCTTGCCGGGCTTCCCGACGCGCACGAAGAAACGACCGCAGCGGATGACGAGCGGCTCGTTGACGTCCCCCGCGTACTTGCCGGTCACGTAGACGCCCCCCGGATCGGGGAACCCCACCGTGAGCACGCCCTGCCCCTTGGGCAGGGTGGCGGGGTTGACCCCCCGCCCTTGGCCGGCGGCCTCCTTCGCCGCAGCCTCCTTCGCCGCGGCCTCCTTCGCCGCCGCCTCCTTCGCCGCCGCCTCCTTCGCGGCAGCCTCCTTCGCGGCAGCCTCCTTCGCGGCAGCCTCCTTCGCGGCAGCCTCCTTCGCGGCAGCCTCCTTCGCGGCGGCCTCCTTCGCCTCCTTCTCCTTCGCGGCGGCCTCCTTCGCGGCCGCCTCCTTCGCCGCCGCGGCCTCCTTCGCCGCCGCCTGCTTCGCCGCCGCGGCCTCCCTCGCCGCCTCCTTCGCCGCCGCGGCCTCTTGCGCCGCCAGCTCCTTCGCGGAAGGCGCCTTCGCGCCCGGCGCCCGCTTCGCCGAGGTCGCAGCGCTCGGCGGCGGCGCCGGCGCCGCCGTGGCCGTGACGACGGGCTCGGCGGCCGTCGCCGCCTGCTCGACCGGCGCCGCGGCGTCCGGCACGGGCCGCTCCCGGCGCGCGACGTAGATCCACATCGCCGCCACCACCGTCGCCGTGATCGCCGAGACCGCGATCGTCCCGACCGGCGACAGCGAGCGCGGCGCCTGCCAGCCCAGCGTGGGCGAACGCTGGCGCCGCGGCCCGCCCGGCGGCGGCGACGACTCCGCCGAAGGGCCGCGCAGGCCCGCCGCGCTCGGGTACGGCACCCCCCCGCCCGCCGTGCGGTCCACGGGCACCGTCACCCCGGGCGGCGTCAGGCCCGTCGTGCCCATGGGCACCGTCACCCCCGACGGCGTCACCGGCGAGTTGGACGGCGGCTTCGGCGGCGGCGCGAAGAACGCCGGCGTGAGATCCGCCGGGAGCGCCGGCGGCGGACCGAAGCGGATCGCCTCCGGGATCGCCGAGATCGACGTCCCGAAGCGGACCGACGGCGCGCCCGTGCCCGGGATCGTCGCGTCGTCCTCCTCGAACACCGGCTCCAGCTCGGGCAGCGTCGCCGGCCCGCCCCCCGCCAGCACCTCCTCGGCCGCCGCCGCGTCGCGCTCCGCCGCGCGCTTCGACGCCTCGTACAGCCGGCCGAACGTCTCGCGATCCGGCAGCGCCGGCTTCCGCCCGTCGGCGCCCTTCACCCCGACCGCGGCCGGCAGCGCCGCCGCGACCGGCGTCGGCGGCGCTTGAGTTGCCGGCGCCGCCGGCACCGGGATCGTGATCGGCTCGGGCCCAGGCGCGCGCGCCGGCAGCTTGCCGTCCGGGCGCGCCGCCGCCGCCAGCGCCTCGGACGGCGCCGGCGCGGGCGGCGTCGTCCCCGCCCGCGCGCCGCCGGGCCGGAGCCGCGCGGCGCCGCCCTCCCTCGCGGCCTGATCCTTCGCGAAGAGATCCTTCGCGAGCCGCTTCGCCGCGTCCGCCGCGGGCCGCGCCGTCTGCCCGCCCTTGCCCTTGACCGGGATCGTCGGCCGCCGGTCCTCCTCGGGATCCGCGTCCTCGATCTCGATCGTCGCGTGCGCCGACTGCACGCGCGTCACGAGCTCCGCCTTCCCCTTCTCCGGGCGGGCGACCTTCGCGAGCGTCTGCTCGATCTCCTGGGTGGTGGTCTTCCGATCGTCCGGCGACAGCGCCAGGGCCGTGTCGAGCAGCGCCACGACCGGGCGCGGGATCTCGGGGCGGATCGACGCGATCCCAGGCGGCTTGGTGCCGTCGGCGGGCGGCCGCCGCCCCGAGAGCAGCGACCAGAGCAGGAGCCCCAGGCCGTAGATATCGGCCTTGACCGTGACCCGCTCGGCGCGCACCTGCTCGGGCGCCATGTAGCCCGGCGCCCCCTTCACCACGCCCGCGATGGTGTCCGGCGTGCGCCCGAGGATCTTGCCGATGCCGAAGCCGGTCAGGCGCACCTGCCCGTCCCACCCGATCACGATGTTCTCCGGGTGGAGGTTCCGGTGAATCACCGGCGCGGGGCTGCCGTGCTCGTCGGTCAGCCCGTGCGCGTGCGCGAGCGCGCCGGCGATGCAGTGGACCAGGTAGTAGACCGCCGCGTCGGCGAGCTTCTGCTGCCGCGCCGCGAGGTGCTGGAGCAGCCGATTGAGGTTCACGCCCTCGACGTGCTCGAGCACGAGCACGAGCCGGCCCGCGTGCTCGAAGAAGTCGAACATCCGCACGATGGCCGGGTGGTTCATCGACGCGCAGATCGACGCCTCGCGGGCGAGCTCGTCGGCGAAGCGCGGATCGCCCTCGGCCGTATTCGGGACGAGCTTCAGCACGCAGACGCGGCGAAACCCGAGCGGGCCGTCCAGCCGCCCGAGATAGACGCTGGTGGGCCCAGAACCGGCCAGGCGCCGGAGGATCTTGTAGGCCCCAATCGTCTCGGGAGCGGGCTCCGTCGGAAACATCCGGGGCCGATCATACCCAAGCGCGGCGAAGCCCCCAAGCCAACGACCAACACGGATCGATTCACGGCGCCTAGAGGCGTCTCCGGGCGCCTCGGTAAGACGCCCTGCTCCACGCGCCCTGTACGGCGCGTCGCTCTCCCGCTCGCGGGAGAGCGGTACAGCTGATCAGCAGAAACCCGAACAGCTGTGACGGATTACGGCGCACGCTCCGCCGCGCGCGCCGGCGCGGCGCGGAGACCCGCGGGACGCGCGCACCCCGGGCGCCGCGCGTCCCCGCGCGCGGCGCGGATGGAGACGCCGCGCGATCCACCCGCGCCGCGCCCGCACGCGAGGTGTGGAGAACCCGCGCCCGCGCGCGGGCGGCGCGCGGCGTGTGGAGAACCGGCGCCCGCGCGGGCGGCGCGCGGTCGCGCTCGCGCGGCTGCGCCTCCGGCCTTCGAGCGGCGCTGGGCCTGGGTTATAAGCCGCCGCGATGAAGCTCCGCGCCTCTCACCGGCTGCTCGCCGTCGTCCTCCTCGCCCTCGCCGGCTGCGAGGCCGCCGTCCCGCCGGCGCCGCCTGCGCCGCCCCCGCCCCCGTCGCCCAGCGCCGCCGCCTCGGCGCCCGCGCCGGCCGCGCCGGCCCCCCCGCCCGCGCCGGTGTCGCGGTTCCCCGCCGGGTGGCCTTACCCCGAGGGCGCGCCGCCGGTGCGGGGGCCCTCGATGGTCTCCAGCGACGCCGCGCTCGCCACGAAGGTGGGCGCCGACGTCCTCTCCTCGGGCGGCAACGCCGTCGACGCGGCGGTCGCGACGGCGTTCGCGCTCGCCGTGGTGCACCCGACGGCGGGCAACCTCGGCGGCGGCGGGTTCCTCGTCGCGCGCGTCGGCGACAAGGAGCACGCGCTCGACTTCCGCGAGACCGCGCCGGCCAGGGCGACCCACGACATGTACAAGGGCAAGGACGGCAAGCCCACCGAGAGCTCCCGCGTCGGCCACCTCGCGGCCGGCGTGCCCGGCAGCGTCGCCGGGCTCTGGGAGGCGTACGACAAGCTCGGCTCCAAGAAGAAGACCTGGGCCGAGCTCATCGCGCCGGCGATCCGGCTCGCGAAGGAGGGCTTCCCGGTCGACGAGAACTTCGCGACCACGGTCAAGTCGGCCTCGAGCAAGCTCGCGCGCTTCCCGGCCTCGGCCGCGCTGTTCCTGCCGGGCGGCGCGCCCATCCAGGTCGGCGCGACCTGGAAGTCGCCCGAGCTCGCGGCGACGCTCGAGCGCATCGCCGAGAAGGGGCCCGCGGGCTTCTACGAGGGCAAGACCGCCGAGCTCGTCGTCGCCGAGATGCGGCGCGGCAAGGGCATCATGTCGGCCGCGGACCTCAAGGGCTACAAGGCGAAGTGGCGCGACCCGATCGTGTTCGAGTACCGCGGGCGCCGCGTCGCCTCCATGCCGCTCCCCTCGTCGGGCGGCCTCGCCCTGGCGATGATCGCGCACCAGCTCGATGGGCTCGACGTCGCCAAGCTCGGCTGGCACTCGCCGTCGCACGTGCACGTGGTCGCCGAGGCGATGCGCCGCGTCTTCCTCGCGCGCAACGAGATCCTCGGGGATCCCGACTTCGTGAAGAACCCGGTGGAGGAGCTGCTCTCGGTCGCGTGGGCCGAGAAGCAGCGCGCCACGATCGCGCCGGACCGCGCGACCCCGACCGACGAGCTGACCCGCGGCGCGGGCGTCAAGGACTCGGGCGGCCGCGGCCCGCACACGACGCACTTCTCGGTGGTCGACGCGCAGGGCAACGCCGTCGCGCTGACCACGACGCTGAACGGCTGGTACGGCTCGGGGGTGACGGTGACCGGCGCGGGCTTCGTGCTGAACAACGAGATGGACGACTTCGCCACCGTGCCCGGCACCGCGAACCAGTTCGGCCTCGTGCAGGGGGAGGCCAACGCCGTCGCGCCCGGCAAGCGCATGCTCTCGTCGATGTCGCCGACGATCGTGACGGGGAAGGACGGGCGCGTGGAGCTCGTGCTCGGCGCCGCCGGCGGCCCCACGATCCTCACGGCGGTCTTCCAGATCCTCTCGAACGTGGTCGATTTCGGCTTCGACGTGACCACCGCGGTCAACGCGCCGCGCTTCCACCAGCAGGACTACCCCGACAAGCTGTTCATCGAGAAGGGCGGCTTCCCCGACGAGCTGCGGAGCGCGCTCGGCGCGATGGGCCACGCCTTCGACGAGCGCGGGCACATCGCCGACGCGCCCGCGATCGGCCGCGAGGGCGCGGCGTTCGCGGGCGCGCGGGAGCCGCGGCGGCCGGGCTCCGAGGCGGCGGCGGGGAAGTAGCCGGCGATGTCGGCCGACGTCGTCCCGCCGATCCGGCGCTCGCTGATCGTGCCGCTCTCGCAGGCGGACGCCTTCGACCTGTTCGTCCGGCGGATCGCCGACTGGTGGCCGCTCGCCACGCACTCGGTGGGGCGCGGCGCGGCGGCGTCGTGCCACATCGAGCCGTCGGTCGGCGGCCGCGTCTTCGAGCGGGCTCGGGACGGCACCGAGGCGCTCTGGGGGACGGTCGTCGCCTGGGACGCGCCGTGGCGGCTCGCGTTCACGTGGCACCCGGGCCGCGCGCCCGCCGCGTCGCAGGAGGTCGAGGTGCAGTTCGTCGAGCTCGTGGCGGCGCAGACGCGGGTCGAGGTCGTGCACCGCGGCTGGGACCGGGCCGGCGAGCGCGCGGCGCCGATGCGCGCCCGCCACGACGAGGGCTGGCAGGTCATCCTGGCGCGCTTCGAGGCGCTCTCCCGCGGCGAGATCGCGCTGCCGGAGCCACGCGGGCCCGGCGGGTGCAACGCCTGACCGGGCCCTCGGTCGTCCTGCTCTCCCCACATGAGCTCACGCGACACCCACCTTTCCCACCACGAGCTCAGCCCCCTTCCCTGCCCCTGGCCCGCGCCCGCGACGTCGCCGCCGTGACCGCGCGTGGATCACGCCGCGCCTCGCCCGATTGCGAACGAGCCGATTGCGCTCCAACGCAATGACCTGTCGACATGCGGACTCGCCGCGAATATCAGGAGCTCCCCTAAGGGGTTCCGTCCATCCTGGTGTTCCATGGCGTTTCCTGCGCGCGGGGCCAAAGCATCGTGGCTCTCGCGGGGCGAAGCCGTCATCACGTGATGTACACGCCGTCGAGCGCGCCTGCGCCGCGGGGGCCGTGAGCGCTCGCACGGCGACGAGAGGCCGGCGTCGCATTCGCTCCGGCGCTCCAACGGGCTCGCGCGCCGAAGCCGTGACGCGCGGCGTCTCGACCGCGGAGCCCCGCGTGAGAGCGCACGATCCGTGCGGTGGAGAAGCGGCGGTTCGACCTTGACACAAGCCGCTCGTTTCGATTGCTTACGGTGATGCGCCCCGCCGAGCACGTCCGTTTTTCCGACGGTTCGCACGGTTCGCGCGGTTCGCGCGCGCTTCCAGCGACGCAGCCGATCTCCGCGCCCCTGAGGACTGCCGTCTTCCCGGGGCCTCCTCGACACAGACCGAACACCGCGCCGGATCGATAGCCTTATCATTCCAGGGGGTAGCAGTCATGGTGGAACTACTGAATCACGAGCTGCTCGACACGCTGCACGACGGAGCTCGCAGCAGCGTCTACCTCGGCCGGAAGAAGAGCACGGGCAAGATGTGCGTCATCAAGGTGGCGCGCAAGGGCGTCAATGGCACCCGCAACGTCGCGATCCTGAAGCGCCAGTACGAGATCACGCGGAACCTCGACCTCGATGGCGTCGTCAAGGTCTACGACCTCGAGGTCCGCCTCGATTACGCCGCGCTCATCATGGAGTACTTCGCGGGCCGCTCGCTTCGCGCGATCATCGACGAGGGCATCGGCGAGAGGGGCAATGGCCGGGGCATCGGGCTCGTGCAGTCGGTCCGGATAGCGCTGCAGCTCGCGGACACGCTCGGCGCCATCCACGAGCGGAACATCATCCACAAGGACATCAAGCCCAGCAACATCATCGTCGACAGCGACGTGAGCACGTCGAAGCTCACGGATTTCTCCATCGCCTCGCTCCTCCCGGGGGAGCGCGCGGCGGTGTACGACCCCTGGTCGGCCGGCGAAGGCACGCTCCAGTACATCTCGCCCGAGCAGACGGGCCGGATGAACCGCTCGATCGACTTCCGCTCGGACTATTACTCGCTCGGCGTCACGCTCTACGAGCTCACGACGCGGCGGCTCCCCTTCGAGACGACGGATCCGCTGGAGCTCGTGCACCATCACATCGCGAAGACGCCCGTCGCGCCGCACCTCCTCCGGCCGGAGATCCCGGAGGCGCTCTCCAGGGTCATCATGAAGCTCTTGTCGAAGACGGCGGAGGAGCGGTATCAGAGCATCTTCGGCCTCAAGGCGGATCTCAAGGCCTGCCTCGACATGCTGGAGCACGGCGCGCCAGCGCTGGACTTCGTGCCGGGGAGGAAGGACAAGCCCACGAGGCTCCAGATATCGCAGCGGCTGTACGGCCGGCAGGAGGAGGTGGGCGCGCTCCTCTCGGCGTTCAGGAGCATCAGCGGCGCGGGGGGCCCGTCGGAGCTCGTCCTCGTCGCCGGCTACTCCGGCGTCGGCAAGTCGGCGGTGGTGAGCGAGATCCACAAGCCGATCGCGAAGCAGGGGGGTTATTTCGCCGCCGGCAAGTTCGACCAGTTCACGCGCAACGTCCCGTACGCCGCCGTCATCGCCGCGCTGCGGGAGATCGTCCGGCAGATCCTCACCGAGAGCAAGGAGGAGCTCGCCGACTGGAAGGCGCGGATCCTCGCGGCGGTGGCCCCGAACGGCCGCGTCATCGCCGAGGTGATCCCGGAGATCGAGCTCATCCTCGGCGAGCAGCCGCCCGTCCCGGCCCTCGGCGCGATGGAGACGCGGAACCGGTTCAACCTCACGTTCCGGAGCTTCATCGGCGCGATCGCGCTGAAGACGCGGGCGCTCGTGCTGTTCCTCGACGATCTCCAGTGGGCCGACACGGGCTCGCTCAACCTCATCAGCGTCCTCCTGGAGGACGCCGACATCCGCCACCTGCTCCTGCTCGGGTCGTACCGGGACAACGACGTGGACGACGCGCACCCGCTCCGGGTGACGCTGAGCGCGCTGCTGCGCAGCGGGGCGCGCGTGCGCACGATCACGCTGAAGCCGCTCGCGCCCGAGCACGTGAATCAGCTCGTGTCCGACACGCTCGACGCGCCTCCCGAGGAGTGCCGTCCGCTCTCGGACATCATCTTCGCGAAGACGCACGGCAACCCCTTCTTCACCATCCAGTGCCTCGAGAGCGTCTGTCGCGACGGTCACCTGCGCTTCAGCTCGGAGACGGGCGCCTGGACGTGGAACATCGCCGACATCGAGCGGATGGACGTCGCGGCCAACGTCGTCGATCTCATGGTCCGGCGGATCCAGGGGCTCCGCGCGTCGACGCAGCGGGTCCTGAAGCTCGCCGCGTGCATCGGCAACCAGTTCGATCTGAGGATCCTCGCCCTCCTCCACCACAAGGACGTGCGCGCCACCGACGAGGATCTCTGGGACGCGCTGGACGCGGGGCTCGTCGTGCCCGTCGACGGCGACTACAAGATCGCGCGCTTCCTCGACGAGGACGAGGAGGGCCCGGTCACGTTCAAGTTCCTGCACGACCGCGTGCAGCAGGCGGCCTACAAGCTGCTCACGCAGATCGAGCAGGAGAGGACGCACCTGGAGCTCGGCCGGCTCCTCATCAGCGAGACCCCGATCGAGTCGATCGAGGAGCGGATCTACGACATCGTGATGCACCTCAACGTGGGGGCGGAGCTGATCGTGGACCGGCGAGAGCGCTACGAGGCGGCGCTGCTCAACCTGAGGGCCGGACAGAAGGCGAGGCGCTCCACCGCGTACGGCCCCGGGGTGCAGTGCCTCCGCGCGGCGGCGGACTTCCTGCCGGAGGACGCGTGGGAGGCGAACCACGATCTGGCGCTCGCCGTCTACACGGATCTGGTCGAGCTGGAGTACCTGGCGATGGACTTCGAGCGCGCGGAGGCGTGCGCGAAGGTCGCCGTGGACCGCGCCAGGGACGTGCTGGAGAAGATCCGGATCTACGAGCTGCGCATCCAGTTCTGTCTATTGCAGAACCGGATGAACGAGGCCATCGAGCTGGCGCTGAGCGTGCTCGCCCTGCTCGAGGTCCCGCTGCGCAGCGCGCCGCCGCCGGACGTCGACACGGCCGGCCTGGCGAAGCTCCCCTCGATGACGAACGAGCGCATGCGGGCGGCGATCCGCATCATGTGCACGGCGACCCCCGCCGTGTACCTCGCGCAGCCGGCCCTGGTCCCGCAGTTCGCGTTCACGATGGTGGACATCTGCATACGGCACGGCAACTCGCCGCTCGCCGCGTTCGCTTATCTGATCTACGGCGTCGTCCAGTGCTTCATGAACGAGACCGACCGGGCCTTCGCCCTCGGCGGTCTGGCCATCGATCTCACCCGTCGGTTCGGCGCGGTCGACCTGGAATCCAAGATCCACGCCACCGTGCACGTGCTCATCTACCACTGGAAACGGCACCTCCGGGAGACGATCGATCCGCTGCAGCACGCCGTGCAGGTCGGCCTGGACACGGGCGACATCGAGTACGCGCTGCACGGCTCGATTCACCACTCGCTGCACTCGTTCCTCGTGGGCGACGAGCTCGCCGAGGCCGAGCGGCGGCTGAAGCACTCCGTCGATCTCTCCCTGAAGCTGAACAACCAGTACTCGCTTTATTACGCCAGCATCTGGCGACAGCTCGTGAAGGGCCTGCAGGATCCGTCCGCGGAGAAGCTGCGGCTCGTCGGGGAGAGCTTCGACGAGACCACGATGATGCCGCGCCTCGGGCAGAGCAGGACCTCGATCTTCTCGTTTCACGTGGCGAAGGCGATGCAGCTGTACACCTTCGGCCACGCGGCGCAGGCGTACGACTGCCTCCGCGCCGCCGAGGAGTACCAGGACGCGGTCGGCGGCATGGCCATCGTCGTCGAGCACAACTTCTACTACTCGCTCTCGATCCTCGCCGCGCTGGGCCGCGCGGCGGAGGGCGAGCAGGGCGCCGCGCTCGCCAGGGTCGAGGAGAACCAGCGGCGGCTCGAGGCCTGGGCGAGCGCCGCCCCGGCGAACAACCGCCACAGGCACGACCTCGTGAGCGCGGAGCTCGCGCGCGTGAAGCAGGAGGTGGTGGAGGCCATGGCCCTGTACGACCGCGCGATCGAGGGCGCCCGGAAGCATGGATACATCCAGCACGAGGCGCTCTCGTGCGAGCTGGCGTCGGCGTTCTACCGATCCATCGGCCGGCACGAGATCGCTCACCACTACATGACGCTGGCTTACCGAGGGTACGCGCTCTGGGGGGCGAACGCGAAGTGCCATAGCCTCGTGTCCGCGTTTCCGCACCTCATGCTCGAGGGCACGCCCGAGCCGCCCTCCTCGGTGGCGGTGACCAGCCACGACGGCGCGACCCTGGACCTGCTCAGCGTCGTCAGGGCGTCGCAGGCCGTCGCCAGCGAGATCGTCCTGGAGAAGCTGCTGGAGAGCCTCATGACGATCGTGCTCGAGAACGTCGGCGCGCAGTCCGGCGCGCTGGCCCTCGCGCGCGGCGAGGGCCTCTTCGTCGAGGTGGAGGGGACCACCCAGCCGAAGCAAGCGCACGTGCTGAGGAGCGTCCCCGTCGACTCGTTCGGCAGAGCCCCGCGCTCGCTCATCAGCTACGTGCAGCGCACGCAGACGAGCGTCCTCCTGGACAACGCGGCCGAGGAGACCCGGTTCTCGACCGATCCTTACATCCAGGAGAAGCGCCCGAAGTCGCTGCTCTGCTCTCCCGTCATGCGTCAAGGTCGGCTGATCGGCGTGCTCTACCTCGAGAACAACCTCTCGACCGGCGTCTTCACGAAGGATCGCCTCGAGCTCCTGGGCATCCTCTCGTCGCAGATCGCGATCTCCATCGAGAACGCGAAGATGTACGAGGGGCTCGAGAGGGAGGTCTCCGCGCGCACCGAGGAGCTCCGGAGGTCCAACGAGCAGCTCCGCGCCGTCAACGACAGGCTGCAGGTGGAGCTCGCCGAGCGCGTCCGCCTGCAGGAGGAGCGCGTCCAGATGCAGGAGGAGATCATCCGGAGCCAGCGAGATCGGCTGCTCGAGCTGTCGACCCCGTTCATCCCGATCACCGACGACATCATGGTGATGCCGATCATCGGGACCATCGACGACAAGCGGGCTGCGCAGATGATCGAGACCGCGATGCAGGGCGTCGCGGCCAGCGCTGCGAAGGTCGTGATCGTCGACGTCACCGGCGTCAAGAGCGTGGACACGAGCGTGGCGAGCAGGCTGATGAGCCTGGCCCACGCCGTGGGCCTGCTCGGGAGCCGGGCCATCCTGACGGGGCTCCGTCCCGCCGTGGCGCAGAGCCTCGTCGCGCTGGGCGTGGATCTCGGCTCGATAGAGACGCGGGCCAACCTCAAGGCGGGCATCGCGTACGCCATGAGGCGCACGGCCGCGAGGTTGCACGCGTAAATGCACGCATAACTGCACGCGTAGCCGCACGCATACCGCGAGCGCTCAGCCGGCGTGCGCGGCGACCCCGGGCACCTCGGCGTAGCGGAGCGCGGCGATCGCCCAGCGCTGATGGCCCGCGATCATCGCGTCGGTCGCGTCCAGGTACTGGCGGATCCCGTCCGTCGGCCACAGCGAGAGCACCCTGTCCTTCACGTCCTGGTAGTCCGAGACCCGCTGGTCGTGCATGCGCCTGAGGCGCGCGGTGGCCTCCTCCAGCGTGACGCCGTCGCTGTCTCGCAGCACGACGATCAGGTTGTGCACCTCGCCCGACCGCAGCTCCTTCTCGAGCGAGAAGTAGTCGTTCGTCCAGCACAGGATATCGTTGCAGATCTCGCGGACGCTCCGGAGCAGCGGGTGCTGGACGACCTCGAGGGGCAGCGGCTGATCGAGCTGCAGCTCCATCAGATCACAGTAGGGGTAGACCGCCCCGCTGTAGCGCCTCATCATGACGTACTCCTCGAGGCGTGGGACCCTCCCGCGCATGCGGTTGTTCGCCTCCCACAGGTTGGCCTCGTAGTAGTACTGGAAATGCGAGAGCCATCGGTTCAGGAAGAAGTGGGGGTTACCTTCCCTGATCCTGTCGCGGATATCGAGCAACCCGCGCGTCAGCGGGTCGTCCATGTCCGGCTGCACATAGCCGAAGAGCTCGCCCAGGTATTTCTCGTTCAGCCTCGCGACGCCTTGAGGGTCCGCGCTGAGCGAGCCCTCGTCGTAAGCGTCGTCCAGCAGGAACAGCACGGCCGTGAAATCGGACGCGACCTGCAAGACCTGCACGTTCGCGGAGGGGAACACCCACCCCGCCAGGTGAGCGACGCTCGCCGCCTTGATGCGCCAGAGCGCCCGCTCGTCGGGCGCCAGCCGCAGCCGGCGCACCCACTGCAGCGTGCGGCGCTCGGCGGCGTCGACCATGGGGTGACACGACGCAGAGAACGGATACTCGAAGTGGTCCGCTTCGTTCTTGCTGACCACGACGCTTGTTCGACCGGACGACATCCTACACTCCAACGCAAACCGTGAATCTTCTTCTGCTTTCATGGGTGGTGAGCCGCGCGCGAGCGGCGATGTCGTCAGGCGGGGATCACCTCGACGGGGAGCGCGAGCGGACAACGGGTGTTGAGGGAGACGTTCCAGTCGAGGCGCTCGGCGCGGAGCTCGACGCGCCGGTAGCGGCGCAGGAGCTCATCGAGCACGACCCGGGCCTGCGCCCGGGCCAGCATGGCCCCGATACAGGCATGAGCGCCGTGGCCGAACGCCAGGCTCGCCGGCGCGCGGCGCGCCGGATCGAAGAGATCGGGGTCCTGGAACTTCGCCTCGTCGCGCAGCGCCGAGCCCACGAGCAGCGCCACCACGGCGTGCGCGGGGACCCGGACGCCCGAGAGCTCCGTCTCGGCGAGGGTGAGCCGCATCGTCGCGTGCACGGGAGGCTCGAACCGCAGCACCTCCTCGATGAAGTGCGCGCTGAGCCCGGGCTCCGCCCGCAAGCGATCCATCCAGACCGGGCGACGGGCGAGGATCAACGCCGTGTGGGTCATCAGCGTGACGGCCGTCTCCAGCCCTGCGACGAAGAGCAGGAAGAGAAAGCCCATCAGGTCCTCGTCGGTCAGCGCGCAGTCGTTCACCCGCGACCGGAGCAGGCCGCTCACCAGATCGCTCCCCGGCTGGCGACGGCGGCTCTCCAGCAGCTCTCTCATGCACGTCTCCATCTCGTCGATGGTCCTGCGCACCTCGAAGAGCCGCCGCTCGTCGTCCGGCGCGATCGCCGCGACGCCGAGGATGTCCGTCGTCCAGCGCTGGAAGCTCCCCTGTCGCGCCGGGTCCAGGCCGAGCAGCTGGACGAGGACGTTCGCCTGCGCCGGATGTGCGAAATCAGACACGAAGTCGACCACGCGGCGCCGCGACATCTCGTCGGCGAGCCGCGCCGCCGTCGAGCGCATGTCGGCTTCCAGCGAGCCGACCGTGGCGGCGGTGAACGCGCGGCCGATGAGGTTGCGCAGCTGGCTGTGCCGCGGCGGGTCTGCGAGGATCAGCGAGTCGGACAGGGGGTTGTGGCGCTGCAGGTGAGGCGGCTCGGAGGCGACGCGCAGCCCCGCCGACGAGAACACCTGCGTATCTTTCAGCGCCGCGACGACGTCGTCGTACCGCGTGACGACCCACATCCCGTTCGGCTCGACCTGGCACACCGGCGACCCTCGCCGCAGCGCCGCATAGAAGGGGTATGGGTTCTCTCGCACATCGGGGGCAAACAAGTTCAGTCGAGTCATTGGGCTCTCCTGTGACGTGGGGAGGACACGGCCGCAACGCCATGACGGCGCACGTCCACCAACGTGCAGTGGGGTGGTGCCTCAGATGTTGTTCTGGGCGGCGCTATGGCGTTGGTCGGCGCTGCTCCGAGAACAGCTTGCCTAGCGCTGGAGAGAGCACCCGTCGGACGACTCGGGACGCAACCCCGCAATACTCTGGTGCGTGGCCACCTGGGCGCATCGCTCGCCTGCAAGGCGCTTCGCGGCCGCCGCGCGGCGCGAGCCATGGGCTCGGCTCCCGCGCGGCGTGGCCGCGTTCCTCGGTCGTCGTCGCGCTCGCGATGATGCGAGCGCGCGACTCACGATCGCCTGGACTGCAGCGAGGGCATCTCCCGGTGCATCATGAGACCAGAGCCAACGAGAGAACCGTTAAGCTCTCTTCATTGCTGCGGACGTCCGATGAGTCGTCGGTGCTCCTCCATCTGATGACAGCGTGGTATATACGATGCGGACAAATGCGCAACTGTATTCTTTGTAGGAGAATTCCTCACGACGACGTTGGCGCGTTGGCTCGCGCGTTCGCGCGTTCGGGCGTGGGTTCAGTCACGCGTTCGAAGCGTCGGGCATACCGAGTCTGCAGGCGCGGTGGCCGACGGCGACAGCAAGGCAGCGTAAATAAAAATACATTTCTGCGCGCCCGACGCGCGCTTGTCCTCATGGAGGCGGCGCCGGCGAGACCTACTGCACCTGGACGACACTGCAGTGGCCATCCGGTGGACAAGCATTGCGATCCCTGGCCAGCGGCGACCGGATGATCCGCATGAGCTCTCGGGAGCGACTGTGCAGCAATGAAAGCCTCGCTCACCGCGCATTTCATCTCTGAATGCATGACGCGCGGCCCGGGCACACCGCCTCGGCGCGCGCTCCATGGAGCGCGCCTCATCGACGACAGAGCCCGAGGCGTGCGTTGGATCGAACGCCCGTGGCCCCTTCCAGAGATGCTGGCGGCGAAGTAATTCACTTTCGATGTGACGCGGATTGCAGCGAGACAGCACTGCACGACGTCGAGCTCGCCCGCTATGCAAGATGAACGCCTCGCTCCGTCCCGGAGCGCGATCACCGTTCCCGGAGGTGGTCGCGGCGGCCGTGACGCGGCGCGATCGATCCCACGCGCGGCTGGCCGCACCCGCCGCAGCCGTCGCGCGCCGCCGCGTCGGCCGGGGCGGCGGGCCGTCGACGTGCCGCGACGTCGCGCGCCGCCGCCGAAGGACGAGAGCCCCCCGGCGGCGGTGAGATTTCAACAGGATCGCGGGAGAGCGGGAGGAGGGCGGGAACAGGAGATCATGGATCTCCGTCACTCCATGGTAACGCGCACGCCGGCAATGCGGCACCACCGGCCCTCAGGCGGAGGTCTTCAGGCACGCGTAGAGCGCCGACGCGAGCGTCTCGGCCCGCGCGTCGGTCGTGAGCGCGAGGACCATGCGGTTCGGGAGGAAGGCGAAGCCGACCCGGGAGACGGGATCCGCGAAGCCGATCGCGCCGCCGAACCCGGGGTGGCCGAACGCCTCGTCGTGCGGGCCCATGCCCACGCTCGCCGAGGGCCGCATGTAGCCGAGGCCGACCCGGAGCGGGTTGCCCCAGATGAAGTCGTTGCCGTCGTACTGCACCTCGATATGGCGAGCCGTGGAGTCGGCCGAGACCACCCGGACGCCGTCGAGCTCTCCGCCCGAGGCGAGCATGGCGTACAGCCGGGCGACGCCGCGGGCGGTCCCCACCCCATTGCGGGACGCGAGCTCCGCCCGCCAGAACGTCGGGTGGTTCATCCCATCCCGGATCATGTCCCCGAAGCGCCGGTGGGGGCTCATGAACATCGCCTTGCCGGGCGGCGTGTCGGCGTTGAGGAACTTGTAGAACTGGTCGGTATCCGTGATCGGATCGGGGCTCATCCACGCGACCCGGTGGTGCTCGGCCTCGGGCAGCCCGATCCAGTACTCGGCCCCGAGCGGCCCCGCGATCTCGTCGCGCAGGTAGGTCCCCAGGCTCTTGCCCGTGACGCGGCGGACGATCTCGCCGACGAGCCAGCCGTAGGTGGCCGTGTGGTAACCACACTGCGTCCCCGGCTCCCAGACCGGCGGCGCCGCCTCGATGAGCCGGAGGATCGCCTCGCTGTCGAGCAGCGTCTCGGGGCGGTCGAGGCGCACGCGCAGCTCGGGGTCGGGGAACCAGGGCAGCCCGGCGCTGTGGCCGAGGACCATGCGCACCGTGATCGCGCCCTTGCCTTCCGCCGCGAACTCCGGCCAGTACGCGGCGACCGGCGCGTCGACGTCGAGCTTGCCCTGGTCCGCGAGCCGCTGCGCCACGAGGGCGGCGACGCCGATGCCCACGGCGGCCCCGCACGCGAGGGTGTCCGCGGTCCACGGGACGCCGGGGCGGGCCTCGCCTCCCCAGAGGTGGGCGACCTCGACGCCGTCCACGTAGGCGCAGAACGACGCGCCGGCTTCGCCCTGTCGCGTGAGGTTCTCGACGAACGCGTCGCGAACGCGCTCGAAGCCAGGGGCCACGCTTCCTTGGATCATCGGCTGGGTGCTGGTCACGGATCGGTCCTTGGTAGAAAGGGGGTGCGCGGGGCGGGTGCCGCCCTCACGCCTCCATCATCGCCCAACTCGCCCGCCATCGCCCATCTGGCGGCGCGGCGGGCGACCGCGCCGCGTCCGCGATCCCGCCCACAGCCCGGCGCGCCTCCTTGACCATGCGACCGATCGGTCATATGACTGATCGGTCGCATGCCGAAGAGCACGTTCTTTGGGCTGCCCGAGGAGCGGCGGGACCGCCTCGTGCGCGAGGCGATCGCCGAGTTCGCGGATCGGACCTACGCCGAGGCGTCGCTGTCGCAGATCGCGCGCCGCGCCCGCATCCCGAAGGGCAGCTTCTATCAGTACTTCGAGGACAAGCTCGATCTGTACCGGTGGCTGCTCACCGAGGAGGCGCCGCGGCGCAAGCGCGAGTTCGTCGGCGCCGCGGCCCTGGAGGGCGACCTCTGGGCGCGGCTCGAGGCCCAGATCGAGCGCGGCATGGCGTTCCTCGTCGAGCACCCGCGCCTCGCCCGCCTGTCGGCCGCGGCCGCGGACCCGACGGCGGACGCCGAGGTCCGCGGCCTGCACCGGGCCATCTGCGAGGCCGGCGTCGCCGAGCTCCGGGCCCTGCTCGAGCAGGGCGTCGCGAGCGGCGCCCTCCGCGCGACCGACACGAGCCTCGAGGTCGCGACGCGCCTCGTCTCCGCCGTCGTCGGCCCCGGGCTGACCGAGGTCGTGCTCCAGGAGCTCGGGGCCGAGCTCCACGAGGTGCTGGCCTCGGACGCGCTGCGCAAGCAGCTCGGTCCGAAGCGCCGCCGCCGCCTCGCGCAGCAGGCGGTGCGGTTCATCCGGAGCGGCCTCGGCGCGGACGCCGCGTAGTTCCACGCGGCCTCGGCGCGGACGCCGCGCGGTTTCACAAGGAAGGGAGCTGTCATGATCACGTACGACTTCTCCGGGCGGGTCGCCCTCGTCACCGGGGGCACCTCCGGCATCGGCCTCGCGACGGCGCGGGCGTTCGCGCGCGGCGGGGCGCGGGTCGCGGTGGCCGCGCGCGGCGAGGACGCCGGGCGGCGGGCCTGCGCGGCGATCGAGCGGGAGGGCGCGCCGCCGCTGTTCGTCCCGACCGACGTGCGGGACGAGGCCTCGGTGCGGCGCGCCGTGGAGCAGACGGTGCAGCGCTTCGGCCGGCTCGACGTCGCGGCGAACTGCGCGGGCGTGGGCGGCGACATGGCGCGCCTCGAGGACGCCGACCAGGCGGTGTGGGACGACGTCATGGCGGTGAACGCCCGCGGGGTCTGGCTGGCCATGCGGCACGAGATCCCGGCCATGCTCGGGTCGGGCGGGGGCGCCATCGTCAACATGAGCTCGATCTACGGCGTCGCCGGGAAGGCCGCGCACCACGCGTACGTCGCGTCCAAGCACGCGGTCGTCGGGATGACGCGGTCGGTGGCGCTCGAGGTCGCGCCGCGGGGGATCCGCGTGAACGCGCTCTGCGCCGGCGTCACCCGCACGCCCGCGATGGAGCAGGCCGAGGCGTTCGCGCCCGAGCTGGTGCGGGCGCTCGTCGCGCAGCACCCGCTGGGGCGCATGGCGACCGAGGACGAGATCGCGGGCGCCGCGCTGTGGCTTTGCTCGGAGGGCGCGGGCTACGTGACCGGCGCCGCGCTCCCGGTCGACGGCGGCTTCCTGGCCGCGTAAGGATCTCGGCTCGCCAACCCACCACGGAGGGCCCATGCAAACTAGGCAGATCGCGTTCCTCGTGTATCCGGACATGACGCTGCTCGACCTCGTCGGGCCGCTCCAGGTCATCAAGAACCTCGAGCGCTTCGGCGCGTTCGACGTCGTCACCGTCGGAGAGCGGCTCGAGCCCGTGCCCACCGACGTGGGCCTCGGCGCGCAGCCGGAGCGGACGTTCGAGCAGGTTCCGGCGCCGTTCGGGCTCGTGGTCCCGGGCGGCCTCGCCGGCCCGATCAAGGCCATCGCGAACGACGGGCTCATGGCGTACGTCCGCGCCGCGGGGAGGAGCGCCGAGGTGCTCGGCTCGGTGTGCACCGGGTCGATCATCCTCGCGGCGGCGGGGCTGCTCGAGGGGCGCAGCGCGACCACGCACTGGACCTTCCTCGAGCACCTCGGCCGCCTCGGGGCGGTCCCGGTGCGCAAGCGGTGGGTCGAGGACGGCAACGTCATCACGGCCGCGGGCGTGTCGGCGGGCATCGACATGGCGCTCGCCCTCGTCGCGCGGCTCGCGGGCAACGAGGTGGCGCGCACGATCCAGAGCCTCATCGAGTACGACCCCGAGCCGCCCCTCGGCCCCATCGACTGGCGCTGGGTCGAGGAGGCGAAGCTCGGGCCCGCGCTGCTCGAGAGCGTGACCCCGAGCCTGCGGGAGCTCCTGGCCGGAAAGCCCGAGCTCGCGGCAAAGCTGTTTCCCTGAGGCCCAGTCCGCCGGGGGAACGTGCCTGACGCGCGCCCTTGCGGCGCCGCGACACCGCGCCGCCTGCGGGGCGGAGGTTGCGTGAGCCAGGTCCGTCTGTTACAGAGTGCGGCTGACGCAAGAGGAGAGTGCTCCGGTGAAGATCAGCTCCTGAATCGGTCTCCGTCGCGGGTCGCGAGCGCGCCAGGTCGCATGAGCCCTGGCGCGCGGCGCAGCCCGCCCGTCCCGTGACCGGGCCGCGTGGCCCTCGGATTCAGGAGCTTGTATGTCGTCGTTGCGCGCGCACCGCCTCTCCTTTGCTTATTCCGACGCGTCCCCGATCCTCACCGACGTCGATCTCTGCCTCACGCCCGGCTGGTACGGGATCGTCGGGCCGAACGGCGCCGGCAAGACCACGCTGCTCCGGCTCTTCTCCGGCGACCTCGAGCCCGACGCCGGGGGCCTGCGCGTCGAGCCGCGGGGCGCGACGATCGCGGTCTGCCCGCAGGCCGTGGAGCACGCGGACGCGGCGATCCGCGCGCTCGCCGAGGCCGAGGACGGCCTCGCGCGCCGGCTGCGCGGCGAGCTCCTCCTCGACCCGGCGGAGCTCGAGCGCTGGGCCACGCTGTCGCCGGGCGAGCGCAAGCGGTGGCAGATCGGCGCGGCGCTCGCCGCCGAGCCGGACGTGCTCCTGCTCGACGAGCCGACGAACCACATCGACGCGGACGCGCGGGCGCTGCTCGCCGGCGCGCTCGGCGGATTCCAGGGGATCGGCGCGTGCGTCTCGCACGATCGCGAGCTCCTCGACGCGCTGACGGTCGGCACGATCCGGGTCGACAGGGCCGCGGCGCGGCTCTACCCCGGCGGGTACAGCGCGGCCAAGGAGCTCTGGGAGTCGGAGGCGCGCGGCCGCGAGGAGGCGCACCAGCGGCTGCGCGCCGAGGAGCGGCAGCTCCGCCGCCGGCTCGGCGAGGAGCGGCGGACGCAGGCCGCGGCCGACGCGGAGCGGAGCACGAAGAACCGGGTCAAGGGCCCGCGCGATCACGACGCCCGCGGCATGCTCGCGGGCATCCGGGTGGCCGCGGCCGAGGCGCGGCTGTCGCGCACCGTGGGCGTGACGCGGCGCAAGCTCGAGAAGGTGTCGGCCGAGGCGGGGGAGTTCGAGTTCGAGAAGGCCGTGGGCCGCAGCGTGTTCGTCGATTACGAGCGGTCGCCCGCGCCGTGGCTGTTCGTGCTCGACGCGCCCGAGATCCGCGCCGGCGGCGAGGGGCGGGCGCTGCTCCGGGACGTGCGGCTCAGCGTCGGCCGCGAGGACCGCATCCGGGTCGCGGGCCCGAACGGCAGCGGCAAGACCACGCTGGTGAAGGCGCTGCTCGAGGGCGCGCGGGTGCCGTCCGAGAAGGTGCTCTATGTGCCGCAGGAGCTCGGCGAGGCGGAGGAGCAGGCGCTGCTCGCGCGGGCGCGGCGCCTGCCCCCGGAGGAGCGCGGGCGGGTGATGTCGCTGGTGGCGGCGCTCGGGGTGGAGCCGGGCCGGCTGCTCGCGTCGGCGCGGCCGTCGCCGGGCGAGGCGCGCAAGCTGATGATCGCGCTCGGGCTCGGGCAGCACGCGTGGGCGCTGGTGCTGGACGAGCCGACCAACCACCTCGATCTGCCCTCGATCGAGCGGCTGGAGCGCGCGCTCGCCGACTACCCGGGCGCGCTGCTCCTCGTCACCCACGACCGGGCGTTCGGCAGGAGCTGCACGTCGATCCTGTGGACGGTGGCCGAGGGCGAGGTGCGGGTCTCGTCCGACGACGCCGGCGCGTGACGATGCGGTCGCATCGGATCGCGCGCCGGCGCCGCCCGGGCTGAGTTACGGGAGGACGGGCGAGCCGCCCATCTCCTTGAGCACGGCGTCGGCGCCGGACACGGCGTCCATCACCCATTGCATGTAGCGGTGATCGACGTGGATGGTCCGGGTGATCGACGGCATGAAGAGCCAGTCGGAGGCCATCGCCTCGTAGTTGCCGTCGAAGGCGAGGCCGACGAGCTCGCCGCGCGCGTTCAGCGTGGCGGAGCCGGAGTTGCCGTTGGTGATGTCGAGATCGCTGAGGAAGCAGACCGGGATCTCGCCGAGATCGTCGTCCACGTACGGGCCGAAGCGCCGCTCGCGGGCGGCCTCGAGCAGGGGCTCCGGGGTGTCGAACGGCGGCTTGCCGGTGGTCTTCTTCACGACCTCGCTGAGGACGGTGAACGGCCGATAGACCGGCTTGTCGAGCTCCGGGCGGTAGCCCCGCACCGTGCCGTAGGTGATGCGGAGGGTGCCGTTCGCGTCGGGCGCGAGCATGCCGCCCCGGTACGCGCGGAGCGCCTCGACGAAGCGCGGCTTCACGAGGGCCATCGCCCCGGCGTAGGCCTTGTCGCGGGCCTCGATGGCCTTGTCGACGGGCGCGAGCGCGAGGGCCAGGCGGATCATCGGATCCCCGCTCGCCTTGAGCTCCTCGGTCGTCGCCGTCTTGAGCAGCTTGACCCGGGTCGCCGCGTCCTCGAGCGCCGTCTTCTCATAGAGGGCGTCGACCGCCGCGCCGAGGGCGGCCTCGGTCGGCGGCACCCCGCCCGCGAGGCTCCCGACGAGCGCCGGCCTGTCCTTCGGATCGAGCCGCAGCGCGCGCTTCAGGGCCAGCTTGAAGGTGCTCCGGTCGATCGCGCGGTCGTAGGACTTCTGCAGCGACACCTGCGCCTGCTCGAGCCGCTCCCAGTTGCGCTGCTGGTACTCGGCCTCGCGCTCGGCGTCCGGCTTGGACCGCTCCTCCGCCATGCGCACGAGGGTCACCGCCGCGTCGAGGAGCCTCGCGGACGAGAGGATCTCCCCCACGGCCGCGTCGTGGTCGCGCGTCGTCCGCTGGTCGTCGTGCAGCGCGGCGATCTTCTCGATCACGCCGCCGTAGGCCGCCTTGCGCTCCGGGTCGGCGTCGATCCAGGCCTTGAGCTCGCCCTCCAGCTTGGCCTTCTCCTTGGCCAGGCCGCCCTGGACCAGCCCCTCGAGGAGGCCGCGCGTCTTGAGCAGGTAATTGCTGTAGCCCTGGATGGTGGAATGCGCCTTGATGCGCACCGCCGGGTCGTTCTTGCCGAGACCCTCCAGGAGGGCGATCGACTCCTCGTAGAACGAGACCCGCTTCGGGTACTGCCACGACACGGCGGACTCCACCTCCGCCGCGGTCCGGAGCCGGTTCGTCGTGCCGGGGTAGCCGGCGACCATCACCAGGTCGCCCTGGTGGAGCGGCGCGGAGGCGAGCTTCAGGTGGTGCGCCGGGCGGTAAGGCACGTTGTCGTCCGCGTGGCTCGCGGGGCGGTTGTCCTTGCCGACATAGGCCCTGAAGAAGGTGAAATCTCCGGTGTGGCGCGGCCAGCGCCAGTTGTCGACGTCGCCGCCGAAGTTGCCGATGGCCTCGTGCGGGGCGTAGACGAGGCGGACGTCCTTGATCTCCAGCTGCTCGATCAAGGAGACCTGGCCGCCGCCGAAATACTCGGCGATGGAGCACCGGATCTCCGGGCGCCCCTCCTCGCACGCGGCCACGAGCCGCTTCTTGCGCCGCTCGATCTCCTCATACCGCTCGAGATCGCCCGAGATCGCCTCGAGGCCGCGCCGCACCTCGCCGGTGACGTCGCGGAAGGCGCGGGTCACGAAGACGCGCGCGGTGGGGCCGGCCCACCGCTCCTCGGCGCGGGTCCTCGCGAGGTAGCCGTTCGTCAGGAGATCCTGCTCCGGGGTGGAGTTGTACTGGAGCGCCCGCGTGGCGCAGTGATGGTTGGTCGCGATGAGCCCGTCGGGCGAGACGAACGACGCCGAGCAGCCGCCGAGGCTCACCACCGCGCCGAGCGGGGACGCCGTGGGATCGGTGAGCGACGCCGGATCGATCTCGAGGCCGAGCGCCTCGAGCTGATCCTTGTGTTGCGCCATCTGCTCGGGCATCCACATTCCGCCGGGGTTCTCGAACGGCGCCCCCTGGCCGGGCCCCGAGGCCGGCGGCTTCGTATCGCCCGCTTGCGGCCGCTCCGATCCGCAGCCCGGCGCGAGCGCGGAGAGGGCGAAGAGCGCGAGGAGCGCGTGACCACGCAGAGAGGAATGAAACATGCGGTGTTGTTACCATCGCCGGTCGATAAAGCAACCACACCGCATCTTTCGCACAGCAGAAGATGCGGTGAAGCGAGCCACGCGCGCGCACGAGACTCGCCATTTTCCTCGGAGAGAGCATTCCCCTCGTGGCGATGGACACCGGCTCTCGTCGATGTCCCCGAAGGCGAGGTTCGCCGGCTTCGGCGCGCCCGCCGAAACGCCATGTTCTCTGCGTCCGGCGCCGGACTGGCATTCACGGCATGCCGGCGGGCCGCCGCCGGGGAGGGCGCCTCACGGGCCCGCGCCGAGCGCCTCCTCGACGGCGCGATCGATCTCGCGCTGGCCGAGGGCGCGATCGCCGGTGCGGGCGCCGAGCCGCTCGAGCGACGCCGCGGCGGGGTACGTGAGCCGCCGGAGGTCGGCGGCGTTGACCTGCGTGTGGCCGCTCCACTGCCGGAAATACGTGTCGACGAGCGTGGAGCTCAGGAACGCGCGCAGGCCGCGGGCGAGGAGCGGCGGCAGCCCGGCGCCGCCCCGGTGATAGACGTTGAGGTGGTTCTCGAAGCCCACGCGCGCGCAGGGCACCCCCTCCGGATCGAACACGGCCGCCGTGATGCGCCGGCGCTCCTCCTTCGAGGAGCAGCGCTTGACCACGACATAGGTCCCGCTCGGCATCCAGAGGTGGGCTGTCGCGGCGCAATCGACCAGGGCGTTCGGCTTCTTTCCGGGCCTCGGCCAGCGGACCACGCCGGCGTCGAGGTGCGCGGGGTAGATGAGCGGCGCGGTGTCCGCCGCGGGGTCCGTGCGGAGGAGCGCCCGAGCGCGGAAGTCGACGACCTTGCCCGTGGAGATCGAGAGGCCGAGATCGGCGAGGCGCGCGGGCAGCCGCGCGAACGCGTCCGCCACGTCCTTCCCGGCCTGATCCGGGACGACGTGGATGAAGCGCTCCGGGTCGCCCGGCCGCACCACCTCGGCGAGGGGGACCACCCGCGCCGCGATCGGCCCGTCGTCCGGGCCGTTGCTCGACGAGACGAGCACGGCGCCCGGCGGCGCGCCCTTCACGCCGCAGACGACGACGTTCTCCTGCAGGATGTCGTCCTCCGCGAACGCCGCCGTCCGCGACTCGAAGACGTGCACCCGGAAGAGCGACATCTCGCGCAGGAACAGCTCGCGGAAGGCGCGAAAATAAGGGCCGTTGCAGAAGCTCCTCGGCGTGATGGCGACGAGCTCGCCGCCGGGATCGAGGACGCGCACCGCGAGCGCCAGGAACGCGGCGTAGAGGTTGCTCGCCTCGATCCCGGCGCGGCGCAGCGCGCGCCGGGCCGCCGAGCGGGCGCCGAGCTTCTTGTAGGGCGGGTTCAGGATCGCGTGGGTGAAGCCCGCGCGCGGCCCGGGCAGGGAGAGCTCCTCGACGGCCGCGGCGATGAAGTCGGCGCGGACGGCGCGCCCGTGGAACGCGATGCCCGCCGCGCGGCAGGCGTCGCGGCACGCGCGCATGCCTTGGGAAAGATGCTTTACCAGCGCGGCGTCGAGCTCGTAGCCGACGGCGACGATGTCCGTCGGCGGGTCGGGCCGGGAGCACGCCTCGGCGACGAGCGCCGCGGTGAGGGAGCCGACGCCCGCGCCGGCGTCGAGGACGCGGACCGACCCGCCGAGGCGCTGGAAGAGCGACGCCATGAACGAGGCGAGGCGGGGGGGCGTCAGGAACTGGCCGAGCTCGGAGCGCCGGGCGGGGTCGAGGCGCAGGGACGCCTGCGCTCGGTGGCGATCGACCGTCTGGAGCAGGGACGCCGGCGGCGAGCGCCGGAGCTCTCGGGCTGCGCTCATCGGCTGGCCGCCATGGGTGCCGGGGGGCCGGTCGCGCGGGTCGCGCCGGGGCGGCTCAGTCGACCTGGTGGGCCCGGAACGAGACGACCGCCCCGCTGGTCTCCAGGCAGCGGTGGATCCAGGGGGCGTCGCTCGCGCGCACGGCGATGAGCCGGACGTCGCCGGCGCCGTCCAGCGCCTTGAGGCCCTGGAAGCCGACCGCCTCCGCTTCCTGGAGGGTCATGATCTGCGCGCCGGTCTCGCGCAGCACCTCGGCGCTGAGCAGGTCGGCGCTGCCTGTCCCCGGGGCGAGGACCACCTCGAACACGGTCATCATGGGGCCATGGTCGCCGGGCGGCGGAGCGCCGACAAGGGCCGTCGCATGGGCCCGCGCGGCCGGTCACCCCTTGCCGGCGGCCTCGCGCTTCGTCTCGAGCTCCTCCCACCGGCTGACGAGGCGCGCGGCCTCCTGCTTTTCGCGATCGAGCTCGGCGAGCAGCCCCGCGACGTCCGCGCCGCGGCTCGCGTAGAGCGTCGGATCGGCGAGCTTGGCCTCGAGCTCGGCGACCTTCTGCTCGGCCGCGTCGATCCGCCCGACGATGCCCTCGAGCTCGGTCCGCTCGGCGAACGTGAGCTTCGGCTTGTCGCCGGCCCGCGCCGCGGGCTTCGCCGCCGCCTGCGCGGGCCGGGGCTCCGCGGCCTGCGCCTTCGCGGCCCGCGCCGCCGCCTCCGCTTCCGCCTCGGCCGCGGCGTGGGCGCGCTGCTCGCGGTAGGCGTCGTAGTTGCCCGCGTACCGCACCACCCGGCCGCCGCCCTCGAACGCGAGGATCGAGGTCGCCACCCGGTTCAGGAACCAGCGGTCGTGGGTCACGACCAGCGCCGAGCCGTCGAGCTCGATGAGCATCTCCTCGAGCGCGGCCAGGGTCATCACGTCGAGGTCGTTCGTGGGCTCGTCGAGGATGATCACGTTGACGCTCTGGGTGAGCATCTTCGCCAGGGCGACCCGCGCCCGCTCGCCGCCGGACAGCGAGCCCACCGGCTGCCGCGCCTTGTTCGGATCGAAGAGGAACCGCTCCAGGTAGCTGCGCACGTCCATGGATCGGCCGCCGACCTCGACGCGCGTGTGCGAGCCCGCGATGTTCTCGAAGATCGATTTGTCGAGGTCGAGCCCGCTGCGGTGCTGGTCGAAGTAGGCGACGCTCGTGTTCTTCCCGAGCACGACCTCGCCTTCCATGGTGGGCCCGCGCGGGTCGGCGGGCGCCGCGCCGTCGGCTCCGGCCTCGAGCTGGCCGAGGATCGCCCGGAGCATCGTTGTCTTGCCCGTCCCGTTGCGGCCGACGATGCCGACGCGCTCGCCCTTGGTCAGGGAGAAGTCGAGGCCGCGCACGAGCCATTTGCCGTCGACCGCGAGGCCGAGCTTCTTCAGCTCGAGGATGGTCTTGCCGGTGCGCACCGACTCGACCGAGAGCTGCGCGGTGCGCTCGGCCTTCGGCGGCGGGGCGGCCTTGGTCGTCTCGGCGCGCTGGATGCGCGCCTTCTGCTTGCCGGTGCGCGCCTTCGGCTGGCGCCGCAGCCACTCGAGCTCGGTGCGCAGGAAGTTCTGCCGGTTCGACTCGGTGCGCGCCTCGAGCGCGAGGCGCTCGGCCTTCTGCTCGAGGTACTCCTCGTAGCCGCCGTCGTAGCTGTAGACCTTGCCCTTGTCGATCTCGAGCGTCCGCTCGACGACCCGGTCGAGCAGGTAGCGATCGTGGGTGATGAGGAGCAGGGCGCCGGGGTGCTCCTCGACGAGGTAGCGCTCGAGCCACTCGACGGTCTCGACGTCGAGGTGGTTGCTGGGCTCGTCGAGCACGGCGAGGGCGGGTCGCGAGACGAGCAGGCGGGCGAGGGCGACGCGCCGGCGGTCGCCGCCGCTGAGCACGCTCATGGGCGCGTCGGGCCGGGTGACGCCGACGTGGCCGATGATGGCGTCGACCCGGTGCATCATGTCCCACCCGCCGAGCCGCTCGACGTCGGCCGCGGCCTCGGTCTGCTCGGCGAGCAGCGCCTCGGCGTCGCCGGAGCCGGCGGCCAGCGCGCGGCTCACCTCGTCGTGGCGGGCCTTGGCGGCGTGCCACGCGGAGAGCCCGGCGAGCACGACGTCGCGCGCGGTGTCGGACGGCTCGAAGACCGGGTCCTGGGAGAGGACGCCGATCTCGGCGCCGCGGCGGCGGGAGATGGTGCCGCCGTCCGGCTGCTCGACGCCCGCGAGGATGCGGGCGAGCGTGCTCTTGCCGGAGCCGTTCAGCCCGACGAGGCCGACGCGCTCGCCCGTGCGGATGGTGACGGAGACGCCGTCGAGGATGGTCTGCGGGCCGAAGGCTTTGTGGAGATCGTGAGCGGTGAGGACGGGCACAGGGCGCGGAGCTTAGCGCAGCGGCCGCCGCATGGGCCCGCTTTGCTGCGAGGGCGCTGTCACCGCCCCGCGGGCCGCGAGCGCGGGCGGCGCGGCACCTCGCCGGCGCGCCGCTGCGCAGGCTGCTCGCCTCGCTCGGCCGCGCGCTCGCCGGCTGGGGGCCCGGGGCGCGCGCCGCTGCGACTCAGCCGCTCATGGCGGTGTCCACGAGCGGCGCCGTGACGCTGGCAGAGGGGCCGCCAACCACGTACACGTACCGCGGTCTCCCAGGATGGATCCTGGCCACACGGGTTTCCACAGCAGCTTTACGTGATCCCCAATCCAGATCTGAAGTTTCTTCCCTGGGCGCCACTTGACAGGCCGCTCCTCGCTGTGATGCCGTGTCTCTGAGGTCGTTGCAGGTCTGATCTGCGCGCGAGGGCAGCGCGCGCGACCGTACGAGCCACGTACGAACGAGCGACGACGCATCAGGAGGGGACTCATGACGATGACTGGGCGAGATTGGGCAGCCGCCATCGGGCTCGCGCTGATGACGGCGGCCTGCGGCGCGAGCGATACGGACGCGGCGCAGACAGCCGCACCCATCAAGCGAATACCGCTCCCTCCGAACGAGTTCATCCCGGAGAGGATCGAGGCGACGATCGACGAGCTCGTCGCCGAGATCAACAAGAGCTCGATCCAGCCGATGCAGATCGCGGTGTTGCTGAAGTCCCTCCACGACTTCTTTGCGCCGATCGCCACGGGCGCGAACCGCGCCATGGGGGAGCTCGGGGTCTCCGGGAGGGCCACGGGGAACGTGCTCGGGTCCACCGATGCTTCGACAGATCAAGAGCAATTGACGAAGTTCCAGACGGAGCAGATACAACGTGCGCTGGCGGAGGGCGCCGAGGGGATAGCCATCACGCCGTTCGGCGAAGGCAACGCGACCGCGCTCGACAAGGCCACCGCGAAGGGGATCCCCGTGGTGACGCTCGACACCGATCTGGCGGGCTCGAACCGCTCGATCTACGTCGGGATACGCAGCTATTCTGCCGGGGAAGCGGCGGGGAACACCCTGCTCCGGATGCTGCCCAAGGGGCCGGGCACGGTGCTCATCCACGGCTGGGCCGACCCGATCTGGCTCGACGGTGTCCATCGAACCGACGGCGCCAGGGACGTGTTCGAGAAAGCCGGTTACGACGTTATCGTACATCAATCGATCTATGATGACGAAGCCAAGGACGTCGAGGCGATGAGGGGCCAGATCGAGGACGCGGACCCGCCCGTCGTGGGCCTGATCGGGATGTTCAGCGACTCGTATCGATGCGTGCTGGCCGCGGACGCCGCGCGCGCGACGGGCCTCCCCATCGTCGCCTTCGACTTCGCGCCGCAGACCGCCGAGTACATGCGCCAGGGTCGCATCAGGGCCACGCACGTCCAGCGGCAGTACTACGAGGGGTACCTCGGTCCCTACATCGTCTACGGCATCAAGAGCATCGGCCTCGACGCGGTCAAGAAGATCCTCGCGCCGCAGCTCGTCGAAGGCAGCCTGTTCGACCTCGGCGTCGGCGTGGTCCTGTCGAAGCAGGTCGGCGCCTACAACGACTTCCTCGGCGAGATCGGCGCAGAGCAGTAGCGACGTCGCCATTCGAGGAGGACCCCGCGCGGCACCGAGCGCGTGCTCGGGCGCGGATCCCGGGGTCCAGCCGGCGGCGCCGGGCATCTCCATCCCTCAAAGCAGCCTCTTCTGTGCTGATCCGGTGACTTGCCGTCCTCGGGATCACCCCGGCGCGAGACGAAGGGTTCTCCCCGGTAGCAATGGGCGCCGACGCGACCCATGTTCGTGCTCCACGCTACCAGGGTGGCGAGATCTGCCGCGCAGCGCAGTCGCGCGTCGGAGGCGTGTTTGACGCCCACGGCTCGCAAGGAGGAAAGGAGGCACAGGATGCGAGATCGATTCGATAGGGACACGGACTACGGACGGAATGAGCGCCGCTGGGAGCAGCGCTACGGGGACGACCGGAGCTATTCCACCGAGCGCGGCTGGGCTCGCGACGAGCGCCGCCGCGCGCTCCCGATCTACGATCGCGGGGACGCCCCGCGCGACCACCGCGACTGGGGTCGTGAGCACGGTCGCACGTACAGGCCCACGACGCAGCGCGACGACCTGGGCCGCTCTCTCGATGACGGTCGCTTCGCCGGCGAAGGCCGTGGCCTCGACGACCAGGACCGCGGCTTTCCGCATGACGATCGCGGCGGCGACTACGTCGGCGGCCGCGATGCGAGCTGGAGCTTCGGCGGCAATCCCCTTCCCCCCGCGGCCAGCGCGTACAGCTTCAACCTCGGCGGCGCGTATCACCTCGGCATGACCCGCGTCGTGAGCCCCGATGCCCACGTCGATGAGGCGTGGCGCGACGGCCCGTACCACGGGGAGAGCCACGATCTCGCGCGCACGGCACGCGAGTCCGGCCACTCGGCGCTGGAGGGCGTCAGCCACGCGCTCCACAAGGTCGGAGATCGCGTGCGCAGCGCGCTCGGCCGTGGACCGAAGGGCTACAAGCGCTCGGACGCGCGCATCCAGGAGGACATCTGCGAGATGCTCTCGGACCGCGGCGACATCGACGTGAGCGATGTCACGGTCCGGGTGGAGAACAACGAGGTGACGCTCGAGGGCACGGTGCCCGAGCGCCACCACAAGCGCATCATCGAGCACGTCGCCGAGGGCGTGCGGGGCGTCGAGGACGTGCACAACCGGATCCGGGTCCAGCGGGCGACCGAGCCGACGACCCGCTCGACCGCCACGGCGGGCACGATGGGCGACGCCGCGCTGGCGGGCACGCCGCAGGGCGCGTCTCGCCCGACGGCGAGCCACGCCGCCCGGATCTGAGCCCGCGCCCCGGGCGTGCGCCGCGGCCGGTGGCGCGAAGCGCTGAGCGCCTGCCGGGCACCGCAGCTCAGCGGTCCGGCGGATCGGCCCGGTAGCCCGGCTTCGGACCGGCCGGCGCGGAGGGCGCCGCGACGCCTGGCCTCTCGCCCGCGGCGCCCTCCGCGCCGGGCGGCGCCGCCGAGGGCGCCGGGCCCGCGTCGCGCGCGGGCGCCGTCACGGGCGCGGCGCCCGCGTCGCGCGCGGGCGCCCCCGCGCCGCTCGCCTCGCCCCCGGCCCCGGCGAACCGGACCCGCCCGAACCGCCGCGCCCGGTGGAAGTTCCCCTCGCCCAGGATCGGCGACCACGCGGCGCCGCCGTTGTTCTGCATGGCATAGAAGTTCATCCGCCACGCGTCCCCCGGCGACGGCGGCGCCGCCTTCGCCTTCGCGAACGCGCTCCACGGGATCTTCGCCTCGACCACGTACCCCTGGTCCTGGTCCGAGCCGTCGTCGATCGTCCCTCTCAGCGTCACCGCGCTCGTCAGCCCCGCGCTCCACTCCTGATGACCAAAAGGCCCGCTCGGGCCGCCCCTCGGAGCGTTGTAGTCGTCGAACTGAGCGTCGAAGACGAGGTTCTGGGGGCTGATCTGGATCTCGTAATAGTCCTTGTTGTCCCCGTCACCGTCCGGGTCGATCATCACCTCGACCGTGTCCCGCTCCCACAGGTGCGGATCCCGCGCGTCCTGCGGGAATCCCCCGGTGATCGTCGCGTCGCTGACGTCGAACCCGACGTAGAGGAACGCATCGTCCCAGAGCAGCCGCGCCTCGCCTTGCGTGGGCAGCGACGGATCCTCGCGGCCGGTGCCCACGTTGACGAACGGGCCGGTCCTCGCCGCCGCCTGCCACGCCGGCTCGTCCAGCCGGCCGTCGATGGCGACCGCCGCGCCGGGCGAGAGCTTGCGCACCTCGAGCTCCTTCACGGCCGCGGACGCCCTCCGCTGGCCCTGGCCGGCGCCCGCGCCGCTGCTCGCCGGCGCCCGGCCTGCCGACCCGGCGGCCGCCGCGTCCTGCTCGCCCCCGCCGCCGCGGGAGCACGAGGCGCACGAGGCGGCGAGCACCGCGGCCACCAGGCCGAGGGCCCGCCGGCGCGCGCCCGCGTCGTGCGCCTCGCGCGCCTCGTCGACCGCGCGCCGCTGGCTGCGGGGGCGGCGCATCGCGGCCGCCGCTACTTCCGCCCCTTCTTGCGGGCGTCGCGCTCGCGCTTGCGCTGCGCCTTCTTGGCGTTGCGCTCGCTGGCGCTGAGCGTCTTCATCTTCGTCAGGGTCGGGCCCCCGGCGCCGGCGCCCGGGAAGCCGCCCATGCCCGGCATCCCCATGCCCGGGAAGCCCATGCCCGGGAAGCCCATGCCCGGGAGGCCCATGCCCGGCATCCCCATCCCGGGCATGCCGCCGCCGGCCATCATCTGCTTCTGCATCTCGCGCATGTTCTTGGCCATGGCCATCTGCTTCATGCCCGGGATCTTGCCCATGAGGCCCATGTTCTGGCCCAGGCCGCTCATCATCTGGCGCATGAACAGGAACTTCTGGACGAGCTCGCTCACGGCCTCGGGCTTCGAGCCCGAGCCCTTGGCGATGCGCTCCACCCGCTTCGGCTCGCGGACGAGCGCGTAGGGGTCGCCCTTCTCGAAGGGCGTCATCGACTGGATGATCGCCTGGATGCGGACGAGCTCCCGGTCGTCCAGGTTGACGTCCTGCGGCAGGCCGCCCGGGAACATGCCGCCGAGGGGCAGCTTGTCGACGAGGTCCTTCAGCGACCCCATCTTCTGGATCATCCGCACCTGGTCGAGGAAGTCGTCGAGCGTGAAGTCGCCCTGGAGCATCCGCGCGGCGTCCTTCTCGGCCTTCTTCTGGTCGACGACCTCCTCGAAGTCCTGCATCAGGCCGACGACGTCGCCCATGCCGAGGATGCGGCTCGCCATGCCGTCCGCGCGGAACGGCTCGAACTTGTCCGCCGTCTCGCCGATGCCGCTGAAGAGGACCGGCGCGCCCGTGACCTCCTTGATGCTGACCGCCGCGCCGCCGCGGGCGTCGCCGTCGAGCTTCGTCAGGACGACGCCGCTGATCGACAGCCGCTCGTTGAAGCCGCGCGCCGTCTTCACCGCGTCCTGGCCGATCATCGCGTCGACCACGAGGAAGATGTTCTCCGGCGACGTCGCCTCCTTGATCTGGGCGAGCTCCTGCATGAGCGGCTCGTCGATCGCGAGGCGGCCGGCGGTGTCGTAGATGATGACGTCGCGGCCGAGCCGCTTCGCCTCTCCCCGGGCCGCGGAACAGATCGCGACCGGCGACTCGCCGGGGAGGTTGAACACGGGGATCTTGAGCTGCTCGCCGAGCACCTTGAGCTGCTCGACGGCGGCGGGGCGCTGCATGTCGGCGGCGACGAGCAGCGGCTTGCGCCCCTGCTTCTCGAGGTAGCGCGAGAGCTTCGCGCAGCTCGTCGTCTTTCCGGAGCCCTGGAGGCCGACCATCATGATGCCCGTGGGCCCGCCGTCGGCCCAGGCGATCTCGTCGCCCTCGTGGGTCATCATCGCCTCGAGCTCGTCGTGGCAGATCTTGATGAAGTGGTCGCTCGCCGAGACCTGGTGGACCTCGCCGGCGTGCTTCACGCGCGTCTCCAGGGTGCGGCCGAGCGCGGCCTGCTTGACCCGGGCGAGGAACGCCTTGACCACCCCGATCTCGACGTCCGCCTCGAGCAGGCTCAGCCTCACCTCGCGGAGCGCGGCGTCGATGTTGCTCTCGGTGAGCTCCGTGAGCCCGGCGAGGCGGTTTCTGGCCTGACGAAAGCCCCGTGTCAGCGTGTCGAACATGGCAGGGCGGTCTTAGCACAGGGGACCGCGAGCGCGGATCCCTTGCCCGGTCCGGAAGCGATCTCTCTCGGCGGCGCGGCCCCCCCCACGCACCGCGCGGGCCCCCCACGACGCACCGCGCGCCGCGGCGCGGGCCGTCACATCCCGCGCCGGGCGCGGCGGAGGCCCGCGAGCGCCTCGGCGCGGGCCGTCACATCCCGCGCCGGGCGCGGCGGAGCCCCGCGAGCGCCTCGGCGCACCTCGGCATGACCTCGGCGCTCTCCTTGACCTTGGCGTCGGCCGCGGCGAGGTCGGTCAGATCGGACAGCGCCGCGGGCCCCTCGGGCGCCTCGAGCAGGGCGCGCACGCGCGCCTCGGCGGCCGTCGCCTCGAGCAGCAGGCGGTAGGCCCGCGCGCACGTGTCCCTGGCGCTCGCGGCCGGAGGGGTCGACGCGGGCTGCCGCTCGAGCTCGGCGAGCAGCGCCTCGCGCCCCGCGCGCGGCTCGCTGGGGGCGTTGCGTAGGGTGTCGATGGCGTGCAGGAGCGCGTCCGCCTCCTGCTCCTCGGCCGACCGGCCGCACCCGGCGGCGGCCGCCAGGGCGGCGACCGCGGCGAGCGCCGCCGCGACCCGCCGCGCTGCCGCCGCCGCCCGCTGCGCTGCCGTCCCTGCTGCGCCTGCGCTCCTGGTCGCGCCGGGCCTCGCCGTCACGCCGGGCGCCCTCAGTCGGCCGGCTTCGGGGGGGGCGGGCCCATCTGGATGCGCTCGCCGAGGTAGGAGCCGATCAGCGTGAACAGCACGCCGATGAGCGCCATGATCACGTACATGAAGAGCGGCATCGTCCGGACGGTCTGGCTCTGCAGGAGGTAGAAGACGGTCGGGATCGCGACGAGGAACGAGGCGACGACCGGCTCGAGGAAGGTCTTGCCGGGCGAGATCATGCCGAGGAGGACGCCGCCGATGAACCAGACGGGGATGGCGACGATCATCCCGTTGGACCCCTCGAAGTCGAGCTGCTGCACGATCATGGGGAGGCCGCCGACGAGGGCCGCGGTGAGCACGCTCTGGAGGACGAGGGCGATGAGGCACCAGAGGATCGAGAAGCCCTCCTGCTGGTAGCGGCGGTGGCGGTCGAGGTCGGCGTCGCGGAGCGGCTGCAGCGAGCCCATCCGGGCGCCGCACGCGACGCAGCGCCCGCTCGCCGTCACCGAGGCGTTGTTCGCGCCGCACGACGGGCAGACGATGGAGCTGTCGTTCTTCGAGGCCATCGCGGCTAGGCTAGGCAAGCCGCCGCGGGCGGGCAAGCGCGCGTCGACCGGAACCGCGCCGGGCGCGGGTTGTCTCGGACGGGGTGCTGCGAGGCCCGCGCCCTCATCCCATCCCGCGTCGCGCGAGATGGGGACGGGCCGCGCGCGACGCGGGATGGAATGCGGGATGGATGAGGAGGGAGCGCGCGGCGCGGCTCCCTGCACCGCGGCCGGCGCTCCGGCTGTATACTCGGCGAAGCGTGCCCACCGACCCGACCTCGACCCTTGAATCCATGACGCACGGCCCGCGCGGTCCGGGCGGCGCTGGTCTCGACGTGACGGGGCCGGATCCGGAGCTGCTCGCGCTGCCGTCGCCGCCGCGGCAGGAGCGCACGGTCACGGTGGTGCTGATGGCGGTGACCGCGGTGGCCGCGCTGTGGATGGCGGTCGCCCTGTTCGGGGAGGCGCGCTACGCGCTGTCGCCCGGCCGTCCCGTGGACGTGGGGGAGCTCGCGCCGCTGCGCCCCACGGCGGAGCTCGCGAACCGGTACGTGCGGGCGGTGGGCCTGCTCGGGACGCGCGGGGCGATCCGGTACGGCCGCGCCGCGGAGGGCGACTCGTTCCGGCTGGCGCCGGTGGCTGGCAACCCGGGGCTGTGGGTGGAGATCCGGGTGCCGGAGGGGTTCGAGGGTCCGCGGTTCGTGCCGCCGAGCTCGTTCGCCGGGCGGCTCGTGCCGTTCAAGGCCGCGGGCATCCGGCACGCGCGGCTGGCCGCCGAGGTCGAGGAGCAGACGGGGACGGCCGTCACGGACGACGCCTGGCTGCTGATCGACGGCAGCTCGCCGCGCGCGTCGCGCTGGGCGGTCGCGCTGTTCGCGCTGTTCCTCGGGTTCGCGGGGTGGAATCTGTTCGGGATCGCGCGGGTGCTCCATCGCGTGCGGGACGCGAAGGGCGCGTGAGGGACGCGAAAGGCGCGTGAGGAACGCGATGGACGCGTGAGGGTGGCGAGGGACGCGAGCGGCGGTTCTTGACGCGCTCGCCGCGGGGGAGCAGGACGCTGCCCGTCGAGCGATGCCCAAGGTCACCTTCGTCAACGAGCACAGGACGGTCGAGACCGAGCCGGGTCGGCTCCTCAGCGAGATCGCGGCCGAGCTCGGGATCGCGGTCTGCCGCGAGACGTTCCGGGGCACGGGCATCGGCGACTACACGTGCTGGGTGAAGGGGGAGCCCGGCGCGACGTCGCCGCCGACCTTCCTGGAGCGGCTGCTCGGCGCGAAGGGCCAGCGGCGGATGGCGAACCGGACGCGCGTGCTCGGCGACGTGCAGGTCTGGACGCAGGCCGGCCCGGGCAACCGGCTGCGCGCGCCGCGGCCGATCGCGCCACCGCCGAGCCCGGCGACCGACCCGGAGGCGCCGCGCAAGCCGATCGACGCGAGCGGCAGCGCGGCGTTCCCGTACGGCGATCCGCGCGCGGTCGGCCACGGCAAGCGGGAGCCGATCGCGGCGGGCGCGCTCGAGGCGAAGGCGGCGAAGGAGAAGAAGGCGAAGGCGGCGGGGGCGCCGGCCAAGGCCGCGGAGGCGGCGGGGGCGCCGGCCAAGGCCGCGGAGGCGACGCCGGCGAAGGCGGCAGAGGCGCCAGAGAAGGCCGCGGAGGCGACGGCGGGCGCCGAGGCGGCGACCGCGGCGCCGGAGCCAGCGGCGAAGGCGCCGAAGGCTGCTGCAGCGAAGGCGCCCAGGACCGCGGCAGCGGCGACGAGCGCGGAGGGGGCCGCGACGGCGGCCGAGACGGCGCCGGCGGCCGAGGGGGGCGCAACGGCGGGGGCCCTCCCCGCCCCGGCTCCGGAAACCGCCTCGACGGCCGGGGCCCCCCCCACCCCGGCTCCGGAAACCGCCTCAGCGGCTCAAGAAACCGCCACCGAGGCTCCGAAAACCGCCTCAGCGGCTCAAGAAACCGCCACCGAGGCTCCGAAAACCGCCTCAGCGGCTCAAGAAACCGCCACCGAGGCTCCGAAAACCGCCTCAACGGCTCAAGAAACCGCCACCGAGGCTCCGAAAACCGCCTCAGCGGCCACGGAAATCGCGACAGAACCCTCCGACGCCGAGGCGAGTGCGAGTGGCCCCACAGCGACAATCAAGGAGCGCGAAGGAGGGGCGTCGGAGTAACGTCACCGCGCGCGCTCTCCCTCCATGACGCGCGGGCGAACTCGGAGACGTCTCTTCGTGCGAGCCGATGGCCTTGCACCAGGGCTTGACGGGTCGTGTCCTCAAGGCTGGGAGGAGGGCTCGTCAAAAGGGGTAACGAGGGTCAAATCGTGCACGATGGCCGTGGCCGCGAGGAGGCCATCGACGCTCGGCAACTTGTCGGGCACGCACAGGCGACCCCAGGTCTCTGCTATCTCCTGAGTCACTGGCAATATCCGCCCACTGAAGGCAACGAGGACGCGAGCCAGCCACGTTTCCAGGATCTGTGCTTGTGCCGGGTCCTTGCGGCGCAAGCTTTCGATGCCGCGTCGAATCTCCCCGACCACAAGCACGGAGAGAAACATGGCGCTCTGTTCCACGCGCCTCGACCAGGCGATGAAACAGGGGTGCGCCGCCCCCGCCTTGCGCAGCTCGGAGGCGACGTTCGTATCGATCAGGTATCCCACTCGGGCAACTCCCGCCCGTGCTCAACGGGTCGCTCGAAGTCGGCATCGTCACCCACGTTGGGCCCCTGCATGAGCAGTTCGTACAGCGTGCCTTCCTTCTCGGGCACGGACGGCCCGGCAATGTCGTTCACCGCTTCCGGCGCGACGTCCCCTCGAGCGACCCAGAAAACTGCCGCTGCCTGCCGCATCTCGTCCGCGACCTGCTGCGGGGTCTTGGGCGTACGAAACGCGTCTTCCGGGATTTCCATGACGATCCGCATACGACCCTCCTGCTGCTTCAGTACCCTAGCCCCTTCTCACGCGCCGGCACATCGTCCACCCGCCCTTCCGCCCTTCCCGAACCCTGCCGGGGGTCCGCAGGGCTTCCCCTCACCCCTGCCGGCGCCCGGCAGCGACTCTCTCCAGCAGCTCAGCTGGGCGGAGCAGTGGCAGCGAGCCCAGGTCTGGGAGCGGATGAAGGCCGGAGACCACGACGAGGCCGCGCGTCAGGAGATCGACTCCATCTTCGATGAGGCGCTCCGCGACGCCCCTCGTCGCCGCGCCCGCTAGGCCAGGACGCCCACGCGCGGCAGCAGCGGCCGCTGGCCGAGGCCGGTTCCCCTCCACGGAAGCCGCGGAAGAGGTGATCGCGCAACGCATCGGGTCGCTCCTTCCGGCGCCAGCCGCCCGCAGCGCTCCCGCACGCCTCCCCGCGGCGCCCGGCGTGCTATGCACGCGCCGATGAGCGACGTGGTGGTGATCGGCGGCGGCGTGGCCGGGTGCGCGTCGGCGCTCGCCCTCGCGCGGCGCGGGCTGTCCGTCCGCGTCCTCGAGCGCAACCCGGGCGAGGGCGCCTCCTGGGCGGCGGCGGGCATCATCGGCCCCCAGCTCGAGGCCGCGGGCGACGGCCCCCTCGCGCGGCTCTGCCTCGCGAGCCGGAGCCTCTACCCGGAGCTCGCCGCCTCCCTCGCCGAGGCGACGGGCATCGACGTGGGCTACCGGCAATGCGGCGCGCTGCGCGTGGCGTTCACGCCGTCCGGGCGCGACGAGATCGCGCGCGAGGTCGCCTGGCAGCGCGAAGCCGGCCTCGCCGTGGAGATCTGCGACGGCGACGCGGCGCGGGCGCGCGCGCCGGCGCTCTGCCAGGAGGTCGCCGGCGGCGTGTGGTTCGCCGACGAGGCGCGGATCGATCCGCCGTCGCTCATGCGCGCGCTGCGGATCGCGGCCGAGCGCGCCGGCGTGCAGTTCCGCACCGGGGCGACCGTCCGGCGCGTCCTCGTCGACCGCGAGCAGGCGCGCGGGGCGCAGCTCGAGGACGGGACCAAGGTGGAGGCGCGCTGGACGGTGCTCGCCGCGGGGAGCTGGTCGTCGCTGCTCGAGGCCTCGGGGCTCGCGCCCGCCGCGGTGCGCCCGGCGCGCGGGCAGATCGTCGAGCTCACGCCGGCGTCGCCGGTGCTGACGCAGGTGATCTACGGGCCCGGGTGCTACCTGTCGCCGCGCGACGACGGGCGCGTGCTGGTCGGCGCGACCATGGAGTTCGCCGGCTACGTCCCCGCCGTGACCTCGCGCGCGGTGCGCGATCTGCTGACCGCGGCGCTGCAGCTCGCGCCCGCGCTCGGCGACGCGCCGATCGGCCGGACCTGGGCCGGGCTCCGGCCGCACACGAAGGACGATCTGCCGATCCTCGGCGAGGGGGAGCTCCAGCGCCTCGTCTTCGCGACAGGGCATTTCCGCAACGGCGTCCTCCTCGCCCCGGTGACCGCGAAGATCGTGGCGGCGCTGGTCGCGGGAGAGCAGCCGCCGCTGGATCTGTCGCCCTTCTCGCCCGGGCGGCCCGGCATCGCCGGCTGAGCGCGGCGGCTGCCGCCGACGGCTGAGCGCGGCGGCCCCCGGCCCATCGCCGCCGCCTCGCGGGCGCCCGCGCGGCTGCGCGCCGCGCCCCCGGCGGCCAGGATGGGGCAGGTTCGCGTGCGCTCGCCGCGCGGAGCGCCTACGCTGAGCGCCGCGATGCCGCCCACCTGCGAGCTCATCCCGATCCGGTTCTACTTCCACTGCGGCTGGGCCATCCAGGTGGATCCCTCGTTCGAGTCCGAGCTCCTGTACGGCGGGGAGACGCTGCGGATGTTCGATCCGGGCGAGCGCCGCGAGGTCTCGCTCTCGTCGATGATCTATCGGCGGCACGACGGCGCGCCCTTCACGGCCAAGGAGGTGCTGGACACCTTCCCGCCGCACGAGATGTCCGGGCTGCGCTACGAGCACGAGGAGGGGCAGGTCGCGGGCGCCGCGCTGTGGATGCACGGCGAGAGCGATGACGAGCCGGAGCCGTGCTGGGTGCTGATGGCCATCATGGTGTGCCCCGAGGCCGGCCGGCTCGCGCGCTGCACCATCGTCTGCAAGGAGGAGTCGGACCGGGACTGGGCCGTCGACACCTGGCGGAGCATCACGCGGACCCCGCCGCCCGTGCAGCTCGGCCGCGGCGCGGCCACCAGCTAGCCGCGAGGGCTTCGTCGCCCGAGGGAGAGCTGGCGGCCGGGGCGCGGCGACGAGCTAGCTTCGAGGGCTTCGTCGCCCGAGGTCGCGCTGACGGCCGCGAACCGTCGTGCGCCGGCGCAGCCGCGTGCTGGCGAGCGCGCCGAGCGCGAGCAGCCAGGCCGGTCCCTCCTGATGGCCTGGCGTCGTGCGGCAGCCGCCGCCTCCCCCTGCGCCCGGCGGCGGGAGATCTCCGCCACCGCTGCTCTGCGTGCCGGTCGCGCCGGCGCTGGAGCTCGCGGTCGCGTCGCTCCCGGCGCCGGTCGCGCTGGTCGTGGCGGATGTGGCAGAGCCCTCGCCGCCGGCATCGCCGCCGTGACCCCCTGCAGCAGCGCCGCCCGTACCGCCCGCGCCGCCGGCGCCGCCAGCGCTTGCGTTGCCGCCGCCGCTCGCGTCTCCGCCATGGCCGCCCGTGGCTGCGCCGCCAGCGCCGCCGCCACCGCTCGCATCGCCGCCGCCGCCCGTTCCGGCGCCACCGCTGCCGCCGCTCGCGCCGCCGCCGCCGCTCGCATCCCCACCGCCGCCGCTCGCGCCGCCGCCACCGCCGCCGCTCGCGTCAGCGCCACCGCCGCCGCCGCTCGCGCCGCCGCCGCCGCCGCCGCTCGCGCCGACGCCACCGCCGCCGCTCGCGCCGACGCCACCGCTGCCGCTCGCGCCAGCGCCGCCGCTCGCGCCCGCGCCGCCTTCTCCGCTCCCGCCGCCCCCGTCTCCGCCGCTTCCGTCGCCCCCCGGCACGCAGGCGCCCGTCTGACACGTCCCGCGCGACGCGGGCTGCGCCGGTACATACAGCCACGCATTGGCGATCGGCTGATACCCGTAGCCGAGCCTCGCATTGCCGGCGTGGCCGCCCGCGATCAGGACACGGCCGTCGCGGAGCCGCGCCGTCGCGTGACGGCCGAGCATCACGTCCAGCGCCGGCGCGAGCGCCCACGTGCCGCTCGCAGGGTCATAGATCTCGGCGGCCAGCGCACCGTCGTTGGAGGCGATCGATTCGCCCGTCACCATCACCCTGCCGTCGGCGAGGAGCGCCGCGCCAGGGGACATCCGTGCCGTGGCCATCTCGCCCGCCGAGGTCCACGTGCCGCTCGCAGGATCGAAGATCTCCGCCTCCGTGACGCTCTCGTCGGCCACGCCCCCGACGACGAGCACCCGGCCGTCCACGAGCTGCGTCATCGTGTGCTCCGCGCGCCCCCAGCCCATCGAGCCGACCGACGTCCATGTGTTGGTCGCCGGATCGTACACCTCCGCGCTCGAGTGGCGCGCGCGGTTATGGGAGCCGCCCGCCACGAGGACGCGGCCGTCCTGCAGCAAGGCCGCCGTGTGATCCCGTCGTAAAGCGATCATCGGCGCTGCCGCGGTCCACGTGTCCGCGACCGGATCGTAGATCTCCACCCCGTTCCCGCCAGCGTAGAGGGCGTGTCCATCGCCGCCCACGGCCAGAACCCGGCCGTCCGCCAGCAGCGTGGCCGTGTGCCTGGACCGCGCCGCGAGGGGGGGCGCGGCCGGCGTCCACGCGCCCGTCGCCGGGTCGAACCGCCTCACCGTCGAGCCAGAGCCCGTCACCCCCATCACCAGGACCGTTCCATCCGGAAGCAACGTGGATGTCGCTGGGGCGTCGACGCCGCCGATCTCCTGGTCGGGCTGCCACGCGCCCGTGCTCGGATCGTAGAGGGTCCAGAACCCCACGTATCCCGGCGAGGCGGTGCGGTCCCGCCGGCCGATCGCGAGGACCGTCCCGTCCGGGAGCACCGTGGTGATCGGGTCGTCGTCCCCGAGACCCGCGTTTGTCCGCCCCGTCTCGTGCCATCCGTCTTCCGTGCCCTCGACGTCGCAAGGCGTGCCGTCAGGCTTTGCCGGCCCAGGCGCCGCGCAGCCCGTGTCGGGGTCGCACGCCGGCGCCTCGTGGCAAACGTCGGCGGGCAAGCACACCGCGATGCTCGAGCCCACGCAGGCGCCCGCCTCGCAGACGCTCGCCGTCGAGCACACGTCGCCGTCGCTGCACGGCGTCCCGTCCGGCGCCGCCTCGCCGCCGACGCACGCGCCCGCCTCGCAGACGCCCCCGGCCATGCACGCGTCCGCGTCGTCGCACGCGACGCCCGTGACCGGCGTGCAGACACCGTCCTGCGACGCTCCGGCGGCGGCCGCGCAGGCGTCGCACGGGCCGGCGCAGGCCGCGTCGCAGCAGACCGCATCCGCACAGAAGCCGCTGTTGCAGTCGCTGTCCGTCTCGCAGTCCGCGCCGAGCTGCGAGCGCTCGCGGAAGAGCAGGGCGGACGCCGTCGCCCCGCCAACATCGACATATCCGCCGGCGATCAGCACGCTGCCGTCCCGGAGCGGCGTGGCGGAATGATGGGCGCGCGCCATGGTGACCGGCGGCTCCAGCTCGAGGGGCGACCAGGCGAGGGTCGCCTCGTCGAAGATCGACCTCGTCGCGTGGAAGGGGATAATGATGCCCTCCGAGTTCCGCGCCCAGCAGGGCTCCACGCCTCCGGTCAACAGCACCCTGCCGCTCGGGAGCAGCGATGTGCGCATCCCCATGATGCTCGCGCTGCCCGTCGGCCGACACGGCGTCGTGGCCGGAGCATACGGCCCGGACGTCGGCTCCCAGCGCCGGTGTTCCGGGAGATAGACCTGCGCGAAGGCGTGAACCTCCGGGTCCGGACCGTTCGTGGTCCCTCCCACGACCAGCACACCGCCGCCTGGGAGCGTCACCGCTCCAGGGTAGGTGTACTCGATCGTCGACAGCACCGCCCCGGTCTCCCAGGTCCAGAGTCGGCTCTCCGGATCATAGACGCTGCAGCCGCTTCCGACCGCCATCACGCGGCCGTCGTGGAGCAGCGTCGCGCCCACGGGGTAGACCCTGCTCGCGCCGTCGCAGAACGGCAATTCCGTCCAGTTGCGCGTCTCCGGGTCGAAGACGGCCGTGTGGAACATGTCGAGTATCGCGCGCGAGTTCCAGGCCAGGCCGACCAGCACCGGCTTGCCGTTCAAAAGCATCATCGACGGGTCGGGGTGGGGCAACGGCAAATTCCCCGCAGCCGTCCAGGTATTGCTCGCCGGATCGTAGGTCTCCGCCGACGACAGCTCTGTCCCCTCGGTCTGCTCGCTCGCCTGCCTGCCGCCTGCCACGAGCACATGGCCGTTCGGCAGGAGGATGGCCGCGTGTCCGGCGCGGCCTCGGCCAAGCGGCGCCGCGGGCGACCAGGTCTTGGTCGCCGGGTCGTAGATCTCGACCTGCCGGAGGCTCCAAGCCTCGCTGTTCGTGTAATAGAAGGCGTCCAGCTCCGGGTACCCGCCCACGACGAGCACGCGGCCGTCCTGGAGCACCGTGGCCGTGTGCTCGCCGCGCGGCGTGATCATCGGCGGCAAGCTCTCCCACGACGGCGCGCTGGCCGCCCAGACGACGCCCGCGCGCAGCAGGATGAGCCCGAAGGCGGCGGTCCAGAGCCTCGACAGCGTCGACATCGATCGCATGATCCATTCTCCTCCCGCGGCCTTTGTTGCCCGCGCTACGGACGGCATTCACCGAGATGTGAGGATCGCTACAGCACGAAGGCGCGAGCACGGCCCGCGGGGTCGGGAACTTTTCGCGCCCCTCGCCGTGTCCTGGGAGTGTCAGGGAAACGAGGCCGGCGAAAGCCCTCCCGCTCCCCCTCCAGCCCATGCCCACGTTTCCCCACGCCTCGTTCCTCGATCGGCTCCTCGCCGAGCTCCCGTGCCTCCTGCGCGCGGCGCGCCGCCTGACGCGCTCGGAGCAGGACGCCGAGGATCTGGCGCAGGCGACGGTGGTGCGCGCGATCGAGCGGCACGCGGACCTGCGCGACGAGGGCCGCATGCGGGCGTGGCTGCTCCGCATCGAGCGATCGGTGCTGCTCAACGCGACGCGCGGCGCCCGGCAGCGCCTCGAGGTCATCGAGGGCGGCCGCGGCGCCGAGTCGGTGCCGGAGCCGCAGGGGGATCTGGAGGCGGAGCTCCTCGGACGCGGCTTCGCGGACGAGGTCGAGCGCGCGCTCGCGCGCGTGCCGCCGGAGTGGCGCGAGGCGCTGCTCCTGCGGGAGGTCGAGGACCTTTCCTACGAGGAGATCGCGGATCTCCAGGGGTGCCCCGTGGGCACGGTGCGATCACGGCTCTCGAGGGCGCGGCTCGCGCTCGTCGAGGGCCTCTCCGAACGGCACGAGGAGACGTCATGGCAGGGTGCAACCGCGAGTGGTTCGAGAACATTTCGGCGTGGCACGACGACGAGGTGACGCCCGAGGACGCCGCGCGCATCGAGGCGCACGTCGCCGGCTGCGGGCCCTGCCGGCGCGCCGCGGAGGTCCTCGGCGGCGTGCGGCGCGCGCTCGTCGCGAAGGCGGACGGGGAGGTCCCGAAGCGCCTGCGCGATCGGGCGGAGGCCGCCGCGAGGAGCGCGCGCGCGCCGCGCCGCCGCCCCTTCGCGATCACGGGAGCCCTCGCCGCCGCCGCGGCGGCCGCCGCGCTGCTCGTCGGCAGCCCGAGCCGAGGCGTGGGCGCGGCGATGGCCGACGAGCTCGTGAGCCACCACGTGCGCGGCTTCGCGCGCGAGCGCCCGTGCGACTTCGAGTCCTCCGATCCGGGCGCCGTCGCCGGGTGGCTCGAGGGAAAGCTCGGTTACGCGGTGACCGTCCCGGCGGTGTCCGGCGCCCGGCTGCTCGGGGCGCGCCTCTGCCAGATCGGAGAGACGCGCACGGCGGCGCTCATGTACGAGAGCGGGGACAAGCCGCTCACGGTGTTCGTGCCGCCCCCCGGGTCCGACGCCGCGACGGCGGCGCGCGCGCTCGCGGGGCGCGGCGTGGGGTGCACCCGGGGGCCGCTCGGCAACGCGATCTGCGCGAGGAGCGTGGAGCAGCCGGTGCTCGCTGTCGCTGAAGTGGACGTGGCGGCGCTCGCGCCGGCGCTTGGCAGGCCCTGATCCAGTGCACCACGAGGACCCATGACGCTCGGTTCATTGCTGACGCTCTTCGGCGCGGGGCTGCTGACGTTCGCGTCGCCCTGCGTCCTCCCGATGCTCCCGGTCTACCTGTCGGCCCTCGGCGGCGCCGGGGCGCTCGGCGGTCCCGACCGCGCGGCGGCGAGCCGCAGCGTGCGCCTCGCCGGCGTCGGCTTCGCGATCGGCCTCGCGCTCGTGCTCGTCGCGCTCGGCGCCGGCGCGTCGGCGATCGCCGCGGCCCTCGCGCCCCACCGGCGCGCGCTCGCCCTCGCGTCCGGCGCGATCCTGGCGCTCTTCGGCGCGAAGCTCCTCGGCGTGCTGCGCCTCCCGTGGCTGGAGCGCGAGGCGCGCCCGCTCCTCGCCCGCCTGCCGGCCGCGGGCGGCTTCTGGGGGGGCATGCTCTTCGGGATCGCCTTCGCGGCAGGGTGGACGCCGTGCGTCGGCCCGGTGCTCGGCGCCGCGCTGACCTACGCGGCCAGCGCGGGGGCCAGCCCGCTCGCCGGCGCGGTCCAGCTCGGCGCCTACGCCGCGGGACTCGCCGCGCCGCTCGTCGTCGCGGCCTTCGTCGGGCCCGCGGCCGTCGCGCTCGCGCGCCGCCTGATGCCGGCCACGCCGGCCCTCCAGCGCGTGACGGGGGCGCTGCTCGTGGTCCTCGGGATCGCGTTCGCGACCGGCCGTCTGGGCGCCCTCTCGCCGGCGCCCGCGGCGGCCGTGGCCGCAGGCGCGCCCTGCGACAGCGGCCCCGCGTCGGCGTGCGCGGCCCCGGAGGGCGCCGTCGAGCCCGGCGACGCCGCGCTTCCCCAGGGGATGCCTCGGCTGGTCGAGTTTGAGAGCGCGCACTGCGCGGTGTGCGAGCGCATGGCGCCGCTCGTGAAGGAGCTCGAAGCGCGGTGCGCCAAGGAGGCCGGCACGGTCCTGCGCGTCCGGGTCGACGACCCTCGCGGGCAGGCCCTCGCGGCCCACTACGGCGTGCGCTTCGTGCCGACGTTCCTCACCGTCGACGCCGCCGGTCAGGAGGTGGAGCGCGCCGTCGGCGAGCTCCCCCGACAGCGGCTCGCGAGCCTGCTCGGCGACGTCCGCGGCGAGGCTTGCCCCCCTGCCATGTGAGCTCCCCACGGCGAGCCCCCACGGCGGGGCTCGCTCCCTCATCCGCCCCGCCAGCCAACCGCGGGGCTCGCTCCCTCATCCGCCCCGCCAGCCAACCGCGGGGCTCGCTCCCTCATCCGCCCCGCCAGCCAACCGAGCTTCGCGGGGCATCGTGTACCCGCTCGGGCAGGAGACATCGTTAGTATGGCTAACAAACCATCGATCCCCGAAGCGCGAGCCGGCCAATGGACCCCCCTGCTCCTGCGCCTGGTCATGGGCTATGGGTTCATCGTGCATGGCTGGGTGAAGCTCGGCCGAGGGCCCGCCAGATTCGAGGCGTTGCTCACCCAGCTCGGCGTCCCCTTCTCGAAACTCATGTCCTGGGCGGTGCCGTTCGTGGAGCTCCTTGGCGGCGTCGCCGTCCTCGCGGGCGCGTTCACCGCGATCGTCGCCGTTCCCCTCATCGCCACGATGCTGACGGCGATGTTCTCCGTTCACCTCAAGCATGGGTTCAGCGCCGTCAACACCATCGGATTGACGGCGGATGGGCCGGTGTTCGGCCCGCCCGGGTACGAGCTCAACCTGCTGTATATCGCGGGGCTGGTCGCCCTAGCGCTCGGCGGCGCAGGCGCGTTCTCCGTCGACGCGCTGAGGGGCCACCGACGACGGCTGCGAGCACGCGCCTGACGTGAAGCGACGAGCGCGGCGGCTCGCGCCGATCCGCGCTCGGGCGACGCGGGGCTAGGCCCAATGCCGGTCAGTTAAGCTCCATCCCCTTCAGATCGGCCGCTTCCGCGGGTAGTTGCTCATCTTGACCTTCACCGCGCGAGGGTACGTTCGTTCAGCGCGGCGTGGGGGTAGGATGAAGCGCTTCAGATCCCGGCGGAGGTTGTGCAGATGACCGGGGATGGCTCCGGGACGGGAGTCGCTCGACCAGAGCCACTCATCACGGATGAGACGTAGCGCCATGATGAAGCTGATGCGCGTCGGAGGGACGCGCGCCTCGGCAGCCACGCGCTCCATCTCCAGCCTGACGAGATTGTAGGCCAACAGCAGGCCCCAAATCTCCTGACGCACCATCATCGGCGTCTTGCTGCGGATGCTCTCACGTCGATCGAGCATTTCCGTCTTCAGCTCGTCGTAGGCGAGTTCCAGCTCCCAGCGCTCGTGGTAGAGCGCCGCCAGTTCCTTCGCCGCGTAGGCCACTGGATCGAGCAACGAGGTCAGCAGCGTCTTGGGCTCATGTCCGGGTCGCCGATAGCGGACGGCGCGCACGTGCCATGTGTTTGGCAGAGATGGGTCCTTGCGGCGGGCCTCGGAGCTGACGGCCATCTCTACCAGCGCATCGTCAGGGCCGTACTGCTTGATCACGCGCCACTTGGTGGTGGAGCGGGCGCGGGTCATCCAATGTCGTTCGCTGCCCGATCTCGTCAGCCCGATGAGAAAGGAGGCACCGAAAAATCCGCGATCCACGATCGTCAGCGAGCGATCGTGGATGTGGTCAACCAAAGGCCGTGCGTACTTCAGTTCATGAGTTGCGTAAGGACCAAAGTTGGCAGCTGCCAGCTCGTGAGAGCTCAGCACCATCAGACACACCAAGCGCACCTGCGGGTAGCCGCTGTCACCGCGTGAGCTCGAAGCGCCGCCAAACTCGGCACGGTTGTCCGGCGTGTCGGCCACGCGCAGCGTCGTGCCATCGATGCCGTATACGGCCAGGCCGCGGTAGCGATTCGCGTCGGCACTCTGGGTCGACCAGGCCAGGGCACTGCGCTCGAACAGCCACTGCATCGGCTCGTCGCCCAGCCGAGCGCGCGCCTGGGGAATGGCGCTGCGGGCGATCGCCCCGTTCGCACCGGGCAGAGCAAGATCCAGCTTGGTGACGACCTCCTCGATCGGCCGATCGCGCATCAGCGCCATGCCCAGCACAAGCCAGATGACCTGCTCGGCAGGCAGGCGTCGACGCCGCAGCGTAGCAGTACCGGTCGCGGCGAGCGCCTGCTCGATCCACTCGGCCGGCAAGTGCTTGCAGATGTTGTTGACGTCAGCCGGGCCGACGTAGTCGGCGGCAGCGAGCAGCGCATCGCGGAAAGCCATACTTAGCTTATTCCGGTGAGCGCACCGCTTTTGCCGCTGCGCCTCTCGCCCGCCCAAGAAGCTCGTCAAGTGCGCGAGATAGCGTCGACCTCGATCGGCTCCTGCTGGCGGTCGGCCGCGGTGCCATGAACACGCTCGTGTCCCCGGATGGGGGTGACGGGAAGCCGCACCGCTCGTCGCGGGCCCACAGCACCCGCAACCTTATGAATTTATGCGGTTTTCCCCTAACTGACCGGCATTGGGGCTAGGCCACCGCGAGGCGCGCGCGCACCTTGGCGAGCACCGCGACGTCGGCCGGCGGGAAGAGCTCGTCCCGGAGCTCGGCCGCCTCGGCCCAGCGCACGGCGGCGACGTCGAGCGCGGCCGGAGCGGGAGACCCTTCGGCGAAGGAAGCCTCGTAGAAGAGCAGCAGCACCGGCTTCGCCGGATAGCGGTGATAGGTCACCTCCACGATGTCGCCGACGCGGGCCTCCACGCCGATCTCCTCGCGCAGCTCGCGGACGAGGGCGTCCCGCGGATCCTCGCCGGCCTCGACCTTGCCGCCCGGAAACTCCCACGCGCCCGCGAGGTGGGCGCCCACCTTGCGCTGCGTGAGCAGCACGCGGCCGCGCTCGATGACCACGGCGGCGGCGACGAGGACGAGGGCAGGCGGCGGATCGGGCGCGGCGGACATGGGCGCCTAGGATGTCGACCGCGGCGCAGAAGACAAGGCCGGAGAGCCGCTCACGACAGCACCGCAGCGAAGAATCGACATCGGCCGGAGATGGTCGGATCCAGCGAGAAAGTCGCACCGGCAAGCGGAAGGACGCGCGAAGAGAATGCGCGCCGCGGTGTGGGCAACCGGGCGGCGGCCCTCGACGCGAGCCTCGACGCGAGGAGCGGGCGCGCTCGGGGAACCGTGCGGCGCTGCGCTTGCGGCGGCGGCGCAGCGGGGTGCGCCTCAGCCGCATGCCGCCGCGCTCGCCGGCCGTGGCGAGCGGCGCGGTCGCCTGGCCGGGAGCGAGGCGCCGGCCTCGCCGCGAGCGAGGCGCCGGCCTCGCCGCGAGCGAGGCGCCGGCCTCGCCGGGAGCAGGCGCGGTGCCCTCGCGGGGAGCGAGGCGGCGGTCTCGCCGGGAGCGAGCCCGCTTCCCTTTGCCGCCGAGGTATGGGATGGCGCCTCGCATGAGCGTCACATACCGGGAAGCGGGGGTCGATATCGATGCAGGGGACGCGCTCGTCGAGCGCATCAAGCGGCTCGCCAAGCCGACGCGCACCCCCGAGGTGCTCGCCGACGTCGGCGGCTTCGCCGGCCTGTGCGCGCTGCCGGGCGGGCTGTCCGAGCCCGTGCTCGTCAGCGGCACCGACGGCGTCGGCACCAAGCTCAAGGTCGCCTTCGCCACCGGCGTTCACCACACCGTCGGCATCGACCTCGTCGCCATGTGCGTCAACGACGTCCTCACCGTCGGCGCACGGCCTCTCTTCTTCCTCGACTACTTCGCCACCGGCAAGCTCGACGTCGACGTCGGCGAGGCCGTCGTCCGCGGCATCGCCGACGGCTGCAAGCAGGCAGGCTGCGCCCTCATCGGCGGCGAGACCGCCGAGCTGCCCGGCATGTACGCCGACGGCGAATACGACCTCGCCGGCTTCGCCGTCGGCGTCGTCGAGCGCTCCCGCATCCTCGATGGAAAGCGCATCGCCCCCGGCGACGCCGTGCTCGCCGTCGCGTCCAGCGGCCTGCACTCCAACGGCTACTCGCTCGCCCGCCGGGTGCTCGAGAAGGAGATGGGGCTGCGCATGGGCGACCGCGTCGACGAGCTCGGCGCCACCGTCGGCGAGGCGCTGCTCACCCCCACCCGCATCTACGCCCGCGCCATCACCGCGCTCCTCGCCGCCTGCGGCGATGCGGTCCGGGGGCTGTCGCACATCACCGGCGGCGGCCTGCCAGGCAACCTCCCGCGCGTGCTGCCCGACGGGCTCGGCGCTCAGCTCGACCTCGGCTCCTACCAGCGGCCCGCCATCTTCCACCTGCTCCAGCGCGGCGGGCCCGTCGACGAGGCCGAGATGCGGCGCACCTTCAACCTCGGCGTCGGCCTGGTCGCGGTCGTCGACAGGTCCGCGGCCGACAAGGCCATCGACGCGCTCGCCGACAGCGGCGAGCGGGCGTGGGTCCTCGGCGAGATCGTCCCCGTCGGCGACGTGCCCTTCGAGGAGCGCGTCCGCTTCGGCTGACGGCGCCGGCGCGGCGCACGCAAGGGCCCGGCGCGACGGCGAAGGCAGCCGGGCGCCGGCGCGAGCTCACCCGCCTTCGAGCCGCGCCCTCAGCTTCTTGATCGCCTCGTCGATGGTGCGGTTCTTCGTGTAACAGGGCCTCACCGCCGTCTCGAGCACGACCAGGGTGCGCTGGTCGCCCTCGGAGACGGCGCGGTCGAGGAACGGCATCTTCTCGCCGCAGGTGGCGTCGCGCAGCTCGAAGGAGATCCGGACGGCCGGCGTCCCGCGGGCCGCGACCTCCGGATCGCGGAGCAGCTTCGCCGCGCGGGTGGCCGGGGTGGAGCGGCCCCGGGTCTCGACGATCTCGTAGAGCACGTCGAGACCGGCGGTCCCGAACCGGCGCGCGAGCGCGTCGAAGACCTGGTCGGCGAGCTCCTCGCCCGTCTTCGAGATGGCGATGGCGAGGTTGCGCGCCGCGATCGCGACCGGGCGCTCGCGGAGCGCGGTCGGATCGCGCTCGGCGAGCAGGTTGAGCGCCTCGGCGGCCTTCACCCACCGGCGCGCCCGGGCCGCGTCGGTGAGCGCCTTCCGGGTCGCCTCGTCGGGCGGTGGCTCGGCGGGCGCCTCGGGCGCTGCGGGCGATGCCTGCGCAGCGTCCTCGGGCGCCGCGGTGGTGGGCCCGGAGGCCTCCGGGGCGGCCGCCGCGTCGGCCGGGGCGGGCTCGCTCGTGGCGAGCGCGCTTGCGGCCGGCGCCGCCTGGCCGAGCTGGGGCTCCGGCTCGGGCGGGGCGCGCCCGCTGCTGGCGAGCGCAGCGATGACGCCGACGGCGACGAGGGCGCCGCCGAGGTACGGGGCGAGCCGGCCCAGGCCGCGGCCAGCGCCTTCGTCGCGCCGTCGCGACGCGCGGGCCTCTTGGGCTGCGCGCTTCCGCCTGGCTTTTTCCTCGCGCTTTTTGGCGGCGCGCTCGGCCTCCTCGGCGAGCTTTCGCTTGGCCTCTTCCTCGCGCTCCCGGGCGACGCGCTCCGCCTCGGCGGCCTCCAGCTCCCGCAGCAGCGTGGGGGCGAAGGCGGGCCGCGAGCCGCTCATTCGTTCGGAGGTCGGCTCCGACGCGGGCGCGTCGTCCTCCGGAGGCGGCTCGTCCGGCGGCCGCGATGCGGACGCTGTGACGGGAGGCGGCTCGGTCACCGGCGGCCGCGATTTCGCGGGCGAGACGGGCGTCTTCGCGGGCGCGGGGTCCTCTGCGGAGGGAGCGGGCGGCTTCGAGGTCGCCGACTCCGCCGCGGGCGACGACGGCGCCGGCTCCGCTGCCGGCGATGACGGCGGCGTCGATGCCGCCGGCCCGGCCGCGGGTGACGACGGCGGCTTCGACGGCGCCGGCTCTGCTCCAGGCGATGACGGCGCCGGCTCCCCTGCGGGCGATGACGGCGGCTTCGACGGCGCCGACTCCGCTGCCGGCGACGACGGCGGCTTCGACGGCGCCGGCTCCACCGCGGGCGACGACGGCGGCTTCGACGGCGCCGGCTCTGCTCCAGGCGATGACGGCGGCTTCGACGACGCCCGCTCCACCGCGGGCGACGACGGCGGCTTCGACGACGCCCGCTCCACCGCGGGCGACGACGGCGGCTTCGACGACGCCCGCTCCACCGCGGGCGACGACGGCGGCTTCGAGGGCGCCGGCCCCGCCGCGGGCGATGACGGCGGCTTCGACGACGCCCGCTCCCCTGCCGACGGCGGCTTCGACGACGCCCGCTCCCCTGCCGACGCCGACGGCGGCTTCGATGACGCCGGCCCTGCTGCGGACGCCGACGGCGGCTTCGACGACGCCCGCTCCCCCGCGTGCGCTGGCAGCTCCGCCGTGCCCGGCTGCGACGGCTTCTCCTGCGGGGGCGCCGACCGGCCACGCTCCGACGGCGCGGGCAACGTCGCCCTCATCGGTGGCTGCGTGGTGGCCGAGCCCTCCCGCTCCTCGGGCACTGGCTCTTCCAGCGACCGTACCGGCTCCGCTGGCCCCGGAGACGGTGCCTCCTCCGGCGGAGGCGTCGAGACCAGCGGCGCCGGCTCCTGCGACGCGGTCTGCTCCCCCGATCGCGGCGAGGGCGCGCCCGCGCGGGAAGCAGCGTCGCGCGCGGCTTCTTCGCGCGAGAAGGCGACCTGCGCCATGAATGCCGCGCCGCCCACCGCGGTCGGGCGCGAGTCGCTCGACAGCGGCGCCGCCTCGACCTCGGCAGCAGCGTCGCGCGCGGCTTCTTCGCGCGAGAAGGCGACCTGCGCCATGAACGCCGCGCCGCCCACCGCGGTCGGGCGCGAGTCGCGCGTCAGCTCGGCGACGAGGGTCGGCGTATTGCGCACCGGCGTCGGCCGCGAGTAGCTCGCGGCGTCCTCCTCGTCCTCGCCCTCCGCCCCCGCCGTCGCCTCATCGCCCCCGCGCGCCGGCTCCGACGCGCTCGCGCCGCCGCCCGCCGGCTCGCCGGCTGCCCGCTGCGCGGCCGGCTCCAGCTCGTCCGCCACGTCCGTCAGCGAGACCAGGCACGAATCCCCGAGGAGGATCGCCGAAGAGCCGCCGGAGCCCGCCTCCGGCTCGCGCGGCGGCGCGGCGCTGGGCAGCGGCGGCGGCCGGTTGCTCGGCTCGCGCGGCGGCGCGGCGCTGGGCAGCGGCGGCCGGTTGCTCGGCACCCGCGCCGCCTCGCCGATCGCGGGCACCGACGTCATCTCGGCCCTCGACCCCATCTCCGCCCTGGGCTCGTCCATCACGATCCCCGACGCCGCGCACGCCGCGTCGAGCGCCGCGATCAGCTCCGCCGCGCTCTCGAAGCGGGCGCGCGGCTGCTTCTCGAGGAGGCGCCGCACGACCGCCTCGATGGCCGGCGGGACCGCGACGCCGGGCGCGTGCTCGGCGATCGCCGGGACGGGCGCGCTGCGCTGCTGGTTGAAGAGCTCGACCGGATCCTTGGCCAGGAACGGGTGCTTGCCGGCCAGCATCTCGTAGAAGATCAGGCCGAGGGCATAGAGATCCGCGCGCTCGTCGACGAAATCCATCCCCAGCGCCGACTCGGGGGCGAGGTAGGCGATCGTCCCGAAGATCACCCCGGCCGTCGTGAGCCGGACCGGGCGCGACTCCCCCTCCATGCGCGTCGACTCCGGCGACGCGACGGAGCGGCGCAGCTGATCGACGCTCACCTTCGCGAGGCCGAAGTCGATGAGCTTCACCAGGTCGCCCTGCGGCTCGACGACCATCACGTTGCGCGGCTTCACGTCGCGGTGGACGATGCTCATCGCGTGGGTCGCCCCGAGGGCGGCCGCGATCTGCCGGGCGATCAGGGCGGCGCGCGCCGCGGGCATCGGCCCCCGCCGGATGATCTCGTGGAGCGTCGTGCCGCGGACGTACTCCAGGACCAGGAAGAACGAGCCGTCCTCCGCCTCGCCGAAATCGGTCGCGGTCGCGACGTTCCGGTGCTGGATGTGGGCGCCGGCGATCGCCTCGCGCTCGAAGCGCTGCACCAGCTCGGGGAGCCGCTCGGTGTCCGGGTGCAGGATCTTGATCGCGACGCGCTTGTGCATGTGCACGTGCTCGCCGCGGTAGACCGCGCCCATGCCGCCCATCGCGATGACCTCGTCGATGCGGTAGCGCTTCGAGATGACCCGCCCGAGGTAGGACACCGCCCGCTGCTTCGCGGCCTCTTCGGGGGTCAGGGTCGTCTCGGGCGGGCGTTCCGACATCGTGGCGGCGCCACCCTAACCCGAGCGGCGCGGCATTGGTAGGTGGCCGACCCGCGGGGACCGACCCCCGGCGGGGCCGCGTTCGCCGCTCATCCCCCGCGGTTCAGCCGCGCCCAGTAGGCGTCGACGGCGTCCGCTTGATCGGGGATCCGCGCGCATTCCGCGAGCTCGTCCAGATCGAGCTCGGGGAGCAACCCGCTCCGCTCGATCGGCTCGTACCCACCCTCCCCCAGCCGGTGGACGGAGATGCGTCCCTCCTTCCAGATCCACACCTCGGGCACCCCGAGCCCCCGGTAGACGTCGAGCTTGTCGATGCCGCCGCTCGTGATGAACACCTCGATCGCGATGTCGGGCCGCTTCGTGTTCACCTTGCCGACGCAGTAACACTCGTCGGGCTCCAGGCCGCGCTGCCTCTTCTTGCGGCGGTACGTGGTCGAGCCGTAGCCGTAGAGGCGAGCCCGGCGCGCGAGCGCCCACAGCTCGACGAGGCGCCCGATGCGCGTCTTGACATCCTCGTGGTCCGCCGACGGGCTCATGAGCTCGAGCACGCCTTCGCAGTAGGTCATCCGCAGGCCCGGGTGATCGTCGAGCAGCTTGCGCAGCGCGACGTACTCGTCCCAGGAGACGTTGGACATCACGAAGCGTTGCTCGCCCTGGCCGGACGGGGACGCCAAGGGCTCGGACAGGGGTGCCAACGGCTCGGACAGCGGAGCGACGGCGACCATGGGCTGAGGATAGGCGACCGCGGCGAGGCCGCAAGCGACGCTCCGCGGCGAGCCGAGGCGCTCTTGCGCCGCTCGCGCGAAGGGCAGCGCGCCATGACCCCGGGGCCGGGCCCCCGCGCCGGCGCCGGACGGCCGCTGCCGCCCCGGATCTCTCCCGCGCCCGCCCCCGCCGTAGTATCTGCCCCCCATGCCCCCCCTCGATCTCGGCGTCCTCATCTCCGGCCGCGGCTCGAACCTCCAGGCGATCCTCGACGCCATCGCCGCCGGCCGCCTCGACGCCCGCGTGCGGCTCGTCCTCTCGAACCGGCCCGGCGCCGCCGGCCTCGCGCGCGCCGAGCGCGCCGGCATCCCGACGCGCGTCATCTCGCACCAGGGGTTCGCCGATCGCGACAGCTTCGACGCCGCCGTCGTCGCCGCCCTCCGCGAGGCGGGCGCGGCCTGGGTCGTCCTCGCCGGCTTCATGCGCCTGCTCACGCCGACCTTCCTCGACGCCTTCCCGCACCGGGTCGTCAACATCCACCCTTCGCTCCTGCCCTCCTTCCCCGGCGTGGACGCCCAGCAGCAGGCGCTCGATCACGGCGTGCGCATCACCGGCTGCACCGTCCACCTCGTGGACACCGGCACCGACACGGGGCCCATCCTCGCGCAGGCCGCCGTCCCCGTCCTCGACGGGGACGACCGCGACGCCCTCGCCGCGCGCATCCTCGTCGAGGAGCACGCCCTGCTCGTCCGCGCCCTCTCGTGGATCGCCGAGGGGCGCCTCCGGGTCGCGCCGCCCGCCGCGCCCGGCGGGCGCGCGCGCGCGACGATCGCCGGCGTCGACACCGCGCTCGGGCTCGCCCAGGGCGGCCGCGCGCCCGAACAGGTCGGGGAAGGGGCGTGATCCACAAGCACTACGACGTCATCGTCCTCGGCCGCTCCATCGGCGCGCTCACCGCCGCGGCGCTCCTCGCGCGGCGCGACTTCACCGTCATGGTCGTCGGGCACGGCGAGCGCCCGCCCACCTACCGCCTCGACCAGCACGTGCTCCGCCGGCGCGCCTTCACCATGCTCGCCGAGCCCTCGCCCGCGTGGCGCCGCTTCCTCGTCGAGCTCGCCCAGTCGCAGACCTGGAAGCGCCGCATCGTCCCGGCCATGCCCATGCTGCAGGTCGTCGCGCCGCGCCGGCGCCTCGACGTGCCGCCCGACATGGTCCTCTTCGGCCGCGAGATCGACCGCGAGTTCCCCGAGCTCCGGCGCGTCGTCGACGAGCTCTACGCCGAGCTCGCCCACGTCAACGGCGCCGCCGACGACGCGTTCTCGCACGACGCCGTCTGGCCGCCGGGCACGTTCTGGGAGCGGCGCGAGACCGCGCGCTACGCCGCCATGCTCCCGTACGCGCGCGCCGAGCCCGACGCCGACCTGCTCGTCGAGTTCCCGCGCGGCCACCTGTTCCGCTCGATCGTCACGCAGTCCGTCCTCTTCGCCACGGATCTCTCGGCGCTCCCGCCCCCCTTCGCGGTGGCGCGCCTGCACGGGGCGTGGACGCGCGGGCTGATGATGCTCCCGCGCGGCGAGGAGGAGCTCGAGGAGTTCCTCGTCGAGCGCATCCTCGCCCACGGCGGCCGCTGCCTCCTCGACGAGCGCGCCGCCTCGGTCCACGTCCGCCGCGGCACCGCCGCGGGGGTCGTCGTCGACGGCGACGACCACCCGAACGGCAGCAGCTTCGTCATCACCGACATGGACGGCGAGACGCTCGCGAGCCTCTCGGGCGGCGAGGGCATCCACAAGCGCGCGCTGCGCGAGTGGCCTCGCATCACCTCCTCGGTCGGCCGCTTCGTCGTCTCGCTCATCGTGCGCCGCGAGGGCTTGCCCGAGCCGCTCGGCCCCGAGTCGCTCCTGCTCCCCTTCCCGTCCGTGCCTGCCGGCCGCTCGCTCGCCCCGCCGCCGCCGCGCGCGCCGGGCGACGCCTCCGGCGGGCGGCCGAGCTCGCCGCGCGCCACGCGGCCGTCCGGGCCGGGGCGCCCGGTGATCCACCTCCAGCGCTGCGACCTCCCGCCGCCGTCGACCGACACGCTGCTCGTGGCGGAGATCCTGCTGCCCGACCGGAGCCCGCTGTCGCTGCTCGAGGCGCGCCAGGCGGTGCTCGACGCGCTCACGGCCGAGCTCCCCTTCCTCGAGCGTCACCTCGTGCTCGTCGACTCGGTGCACGACGGGCTGCCCGTGTGGCTCTACGACGGCCAGCGCCGCCGCCTGATCGAGCGCGCCGCCCTGAAGGGCGCGGCCCCGGGCGCGGAGCCGATGGTGCGGCAGCTCGAGGTCGACCCGCCCGGCTATCTCGGGCTGGCGGGCGAGCCGATCCGCGGTCCGATCGAGCGCACGCTGCTCGTCGGCCGGAGCGTGCTGCCCGGCCTCGGCCAGGAGGGCCAGCTGCTCGCCGCGTGGGGCGCGGCGCGCCTCGTGACCCGCACCGACCGGCGCAAGGAGCGGATGCGGAGGGACATGTGGAGCAAGGTGGAGATCGGGTAGCGCGGGGGGGGCTTCGACGAAATGCCCGGCCCCCAGAGAGGGTGTTCTCGGGGCGGGGTGGGGGCCCCGCCGAACTCGCCTGAACCATGAGCCATCCGGCAAGCCGGATGACTCATGGTTCAGGCTCAGACATCGGCCCATCCCCCACCCCGCCCCGAGAACACCCTCTCTGGGGGCCTACCGCTTTCTATGAATCTGATCGGGGATCGGTAATTTCCGGCGGCGGGTGAGTCGCGAGAGCGCCGTGTGTCACGGGGAGCGGGGGAAGACCTGGTAGAAGCCGTCTCGCTCGACCACGGAGAGCGGCACGTCGAACAGGCGCGACAGGTTCTCGTCGGTCAGCACCTCGCGCTTCGGGCCGTCGGCGAAGATGCGGCCTTTCCTCAGCAGGACGACCCGCTCGATCTCGGGCGGGATCTCCTGCACGTGGTGCGTCACCAGGATCAGCGTCTTCCCGCTCCGCACGAGGCGCCTGAGCAGGTCGACGAGCTCGAACGCGGCCTTCAGGTCGAGGCTGGTCGTCGGCTCGTCGAGCACGAGCGCCTCCGGGTCGTGCACGAGCGCGCGCCCGAGCAGGCAGCGCCGCTGCTCGCCGGCGGACATCTCCGCGATCGGCTTGTCCCCGAGGTGCGCCACGCCGAGCTCGCGGAGCACCGCCTCGGCGCGCCCGCGCTGCGCGCCGGTCGGCGGCTGGTGCTCGTGCAGCCCGGCGCTCGCGAAGAAGCCGGAGAGCACCACGTCGGCCCCTCGCACCTCCCGCGGATAGGACATCTGCAGCTCGTACGACACGAGCCCCAACCTGCGCCGGAGGGCGAACACCTCCCACCTTTCGCGACCGAGGATCCGCACGCCCGAGCCCTCGCGGTGGACCGGATAGATCTCCTTCGAGAGCAGCCGGAGCAGCGTCGACTTCCCCGCCCCGTTGGGCCCGAGGATCGCGGTGCTCTCCCCCTGCTCGATGCGCAGCGACAGCCCCTCGAAGACGCGCGTATCGCCGCGGTACACCTCGGCGTCCTCGATCTCGATGAGCGCGGGCGCGCTCATCGGTCCACTCCACGGTTCGCGTTCATGCGGCGCAGACTACCGGAGTGCCTAGCTGGATAAAAGATGTACATCCTATCCAGCGAACCTCGCAATTCAAGCGCTTTTGACGAGCGGCACACCAATCTTACATGTCGGTACATGTCAGACATGCGCGATGTGATGCGGCGAGACCGAGGGTCGTCAGCTTGAATATTACTGCCAGGCTGCGTCCTCAAGGCCTCTTTCGTGGAATCTTCTGCTACCGGGCGCGAGATGGCGCCTCTCCCGGTGAGACAGCGAACGTTCGTGGGTGCGAGCCGCGCCGAGCACCCGAATCGTGATCCCCTGATGTGGCCCTTTGCCACGGTCGCATTCTCCTATGTTTGCGCGAATTTTCCCCTGTTTTCCCGCGCTTTCCCTGCGCCTTTCCCGCGCTTTCCCCGCGTCTTTCCCGCGCTTTTCCCAATGGAATCAGGGTTTTCGCGGTGGATCGTCCGTGCCCCGGATCGGCGATCCACTCGCGCGCTCACTCACCATCTCTCGCGGACAGGCACCGTCGAAAATCTGCGCATGAATTGGCGTTTGCCGATCTCGAGAGATGGATGGCCCGGTCGTTGCAGTCCCCCTGGCACCTTCAACGAGTGCCCCGCGCCAAGCCGATGCTGGCGCTCGGGAGTGAGAAAAATCCGACGCGGCGCCGAGCCGCTCGGCCACTTGGAGATTGACGCAATGACGAAGATCAAGGGTTCGCTTTTCGGTGCTGGGGCGGTCTCGTGCATGCTCGCCGCGCTCGGCGGGTGCATCGTCGCCGCGGACGACGGCTCCAGCGTCTCGGAAGAGAACGAGATTTTCGCCGATGAGGTCGCAGCGGCCGCGGCGGCGTCGCAGATGCGCTTCGGCGTTGCCCCCCAGTGGAGCCAGAACTGGGCGCCGGGCTCGTCCGGGCCGGCCAACGTCGACGTGGTCGCCGTGGGCGACTGGCTGCAGTCGAACGGCTTCACTTCCACACATAAGAGCAAGCTTCAGCAGATCGTCAACCAGGGGAAGACCCCCTACTTCTTCGGCTACATCGCCACGGACATGACGAAGAAGGGGCTCGGGTCCGATCGCGACTGCGACGGCGACTCCGGCGCGCCGCTGTGCCAGCGGGGCGCGGCGTACGTGCGCAGCAACATCGGCAAGATGGTGGAGGCCTACAAGCAGGCGGCGCAGTCGATCAACGCGTCCTTCGGCGGGCGGTCGGTCGAGGCCCTCATCCACATCGAGCCGGACTGGTACCAGTTCTCGCAGACGGCGCAGCAGAACGCGCTCACCGAGACGGAGTCCGACAACTTCATGAACCAGATCCTCGGCGCCATCCGCTCCGGGTGCCCGTCGTGCAAGGTGGTCATCGACTTCAGCCCGTGGTTCAGCCCGGGGGCCACCAAGTGGGCCTCGTCGGTCGGCGACTTCTACGACGGCTGGGACCGCAGCGTGGTCAAGTACGTCGGCCTCACGGGCAAGCAGTTCCCGTTCACCGAGGGCAAGATCGACAACTTCACCTACCGCGAGATCACGGCCGCGCTCGCCCTGCCGCTCGTCATCGTCGACGCGTACACGTTCGGCGGCGGCCCGATCAACGTCGACACCACCTGGCTGAACGCGAACAACGTCGCCAAGGCGGTCGACATGGGCGTCGCCATCGTCATGCTCTCGCAGACCGGCGACGTCGCCGCCTACGACCGCTTCATCGCCAGCGTGAAGGGCGGCAGCTCCAGCAGCAGCAGCTCCAGCAGCAGCTCGACGACCACGAGCAGCAGCTCGACGACCACGAGCAGCAGCAGCAGCGGCGGGGGCAGCGGCGGCTCCGGCGGCAGCGGTGGCGCCGGCGGCAGCGGCGGCTCCGGCGGCTCCGGCGGCGGCACCGGGACCGGCGTGCGCGTGGAGGGCGGCAATGTCGACGTCAGCATCACCACGTCGACGTCCTGGTCCAGCGGGTACTGCAAGGACGTCAAGCTGACGAACAAGGACACCCGCGAGGTCACGTGGACGCTCTATGTGCCCAGGGAGGGCACCATCTACAACAGCTGGAACGTCAAGGCCGACGCGACGAGCACCAACTTCGTGTTCTCTGGAACGTGGAACGCCAAGCTCTCGGCCGGCTCGAGCACCACCTTCGGCTATTGCGCGAACCGCTGACGGCCGGACCGAGGGCGCCGCGCGGCCGCGGAGGCGAGGAGCGCCTCACGGCCGCGCGGCGCGCCAGCCCGCCGAACGGCTGATCGACACGGGGCCAGAGGCCCTCCGGACTCCCCTCTTCTCCCGCTCTCCCGCGCCTTTTGGTATCCTGGGCGCACCGTGCCACCCGACCCGCAGCGCTGCCTCCTCGCCGGCCGCGGCCCGAGCCGCGCCACCCGCGCCGCCGCGCCGCGCGCGCGTTGTCCGGACCGGAGCGCCGCATGCCGCTGAAGCTCCGGGTCACCTGGCGCAACGCGGGCAGCCCGCTCTTGCCGGACGCGCTCTCCGAGGTGCAGGCGACGGCCGACGGCGCGCCGCTGCCGCTCGCCCGCGCGGGCCCGGGGCTGCGCGAGTTCGACGTCCCCGCGGGCGCGGCGCGCGTCGCGCTCACGGCGCGCTTCTCCGCGGCCTTCGGCGCCTTCGAGGACGTCCCGGCCCTCCAGGAAGAGGTCCTGTCGGTCGAGCAGGCCTTCGACGTCGCCGGCGGCGGGACGGCGCTCGGCCCCGCCCCGGACCCGGCGCTCGGGCAGGCGCACCCGCTCGTCGACGTGACGTCGACGCCGGGCCTCGCGCTCGCGCAGATCAGGACCGATTTCGTCGACATCACCCCCTTCTGGATGGCCTATGCGCGGTACTCGGACGAGTACCAGCGCGAGCACCGGCCCGGCACGGAGCTCGTGGCCCTCGGCGCCACCGCGGGAGAGCCGAAGATCTGGTTCGCGAGCATCCCGGAGGCCTGCAAGGCGCCGCCGGACGCCGGGGTCTCGGCCCTCGTGTTCTACCGGCCGGAAGGGTACGCGTATACCCGGGTCGATCAGCGCCACGAGATGTTCGGTCTGAATCGGTACCTGCTCAGCCCCGACCCGGATCCGAGCGCGTCGTACTGGGCGCGCGACGTGTTCGAGCGCGATCCGCGCGACCAGTCCCGCTGGGTGTATCTCCGCTGCGGCTTCGAGGAGGCGCTCGCCGCGAGCGGCAGGGCGGTGGTCCTGCTGCACCCGTGGCCGAGCGGCACGAGCTTCGGCGCCGCGACGAGCGCGGGCCTGCCCGGCCTGGCCGAGGCGGCGCTCCGCTTCCTCGCGGGCGCGCGCAGGATCGGGCTCGGGCCGGGCGGGGCGCGGCTCGGGAAGCTGGGGCTCGCGGGCTTCAGCGCGGGCGGGCTGCCGCTGTGGCAGGCGCTGGCCGCCAACCTGCGACGGGTGAGCGAGGTGTTCGCCTTCGACGCCCGCGGCATCGCCAAGAGCGAGGCCACGATCCTCCGCTGGTACAGCGGCGACGCCTCGCGCCGGCTGCGGATGACCGGCGGGCACCAGCTCGACGCGAACGCGGCGATCCAGCGGAGGCTCGCGGGCAGCTCGGACGGGGCCCGCGTCTCGTGCCTGCCGCCCGACAAGAGCGGCTATCTCCCCGGGGTCAACCCGCGCTGGGATCACGTGTGCTCCTCGCTCGACGACGGCGAGAAGGACGCCTATCTGAACGCCGACTGGGTATGGCACCAGTTCGCGATGTTCGGCGGCGTCCCGGAGGCCGGTGGGACGAGCGGCGTCACGTTCCTCCAGCGCTTCCTCGAGGCGTCGGATCTCTGAGCCGGACGGTTGCGGAGGGCTGGGGGCTGGGGCGGTTTTGGGCTGGGATTGCCGCATCGTCCTCCGTCTCTCGTCTTCGTCTTTCGTCCCCGTCTTTCGTCCCCGTCTTTCGTCCCCGTCTTTCGTCCCCGTCTTTCGTCTTCGCTCTTCCGTGCGCGTGCGCGTGCGCGCTCATTCCGGTGAATCGCGCACGCGCACGCGCACGAAGACGGAAGACGGGAGACGGAAGACGGAAGACGGAAGACGGAAGACGGAAGACGGAAGACGGAAGACGGAAGACGGAAGACGGAAGACGGGTTTTGCGCCTTTTGCATTCTCCCTCACGCCCGCGCGACGATCCTCGAGAGCGCCCGCATGTCCGCGTCATCGCCGAGCCGCGAGAGCGCGGCGCGCGCCGTCGCCAGCGCGGGCTCGACGTAGCGCAGGTAGCTCGGATCCGCGCCGATGCGGTCGAGGAAGACGAAGCGCCCGGCGTCCTTGAGCTTGCGCTGGACCGTCACCACCTCGAACTCCCGGCCGAGCGCCTCGCGCGCCGCCCGATCGAGCGCGGCGGCGGCCGCATACTCGTCGAGCCGGGCCTCGACGAACGGTCGATCGAGGTCCTGGAAGCTGTCGTTGAGGAGCGTCACCAGGTCGTAGACGCGCGGGCCGAGGAGGGCGTCCTGGAAGTCGAGCCACGCGAGCTCGAGGCCACCGCCCGGCGCGTCCACGACCATGAGGTTGCGGCTCTGGAGGTCGCGGTGGACGAAGCCGCGCGGCCACGCGGCGATGCGCCGGGCGAGCCGATCCGCCAGCGCGTCGAACTCGGCCCGCGCGGCGTCGTCGAGCCGGAGCCCGCGCGCGTCGAGCGCCCACGCGCGGAAATGGTCGAGCTCCCAGCGCAGCAGCGTCGCGTCGAGCGCGCAGGCGTCCACGATCGAGCCGCGCGGGAGCGCCGCGAGCGCCCGCTGCGCCCGCGCCAGATCGCGCACGGCGAGCGCGTAGATCTCGGCGCGACGCGCGGGCTCGCGCTCGACGAAGGCCGCGAGCGTGCGGTCCCCGAGGTCCTCCAGGAGGAGCAGGCCGTGCTCGCAGTCCTCCGCGAGCAGCGCCGGGACCCGGACGCCCCGCTCGCGCAGCAGCGCGTGCACCTCCAGGAACGGCCACCGCGGGGGAGCCGCGCCGGCCGCGGCGCCATCGCCGTCCGCGCTCGGCGCGAACATCGCGACCGCCGTGCCGGCCGGCGTGACGACGCGCAGGTAGCGCCGGCACGACACGCCGCCGCGCAGGGGCGAAAGCGACGACGGACCATGGCCCGTGACCCGCTGGACGAGCCGGTGCAGGGCGTCGGGGTCGAGCTCGCGCACGCCCCTTCGTACGCCGTCAGCCCATGCGGGCGCCAGCCTTCCTGGCGCGATCGCCTCCCGGCGCGGACGCCCGGTTCCCGGCGCGGCGGTGTGGCCGCCAGCGCGCCTCAGCAGGCGCCGGCGCAGCCGTCGGCGCTCTGGAACCAGAGGCCGCCAGAATCCTCGCACTCGCTGCGGTCGTACCTGCCCGAGCAGCAGCGCTCCTTGCTCTCGCACACCTTCGCGACGCTGTCGCCGCTCCGGAAGCAGCATTTCCGGCTCTCGGGCGGCTCGGGCGCGGCGGCCGGATCCTGGGGCGCGGCCGGGTCCCCGGGCGCGGTCGCCTTCTCGATGACCACCGGGACTGCGGGCGCGACGAGCGTGGCCACCGTGTCGCAGCCGAACGAGCCAATCATGACGAGGACGGCGAGCGCCGCCAGCGCGCGAGCGGTTCCAGCCAGCTTCATGATCGCAGTGGGTCGCATGGGCGCAGGGCGGCCGCAAGTTTCTGCGCGCCGCCGCCCCGCGCAGCGGCCGATACGGCGCTCGCCCCCAGCCATTCGTTATGGCGACAACGACCCTCTCGGGCGCCGCCACCGACCCTCGCGGCGCGCCATCGACCCTCTCGGGCGCAGCCGCCGACCCGCGCGGCGCCCTACAGCAGGGCCGCCGCGCGCGCACCGCCGGCAGATCGGCCCGGCGCGGCGCGCGTTCGGCCGGGGGCGCGACGGCGGCTGTGCTATACACCCGTGGAATGGCGAACAGTGCGACGGCGCCGGAGAGGGTCACGCCGCTGAACGGAGCCGCGGCGACCTCGGTGGCCTGGCGTCACCGGGGCGAGCTCCGCATCACCGTGATCGTCAAGGCCACCTTCGCCTTCGCGGCGGACGCGGAGATGCCGAGGGTCGAGCCGCAGAAGATCCTCCACGGGGAGGTGCACCACGGCAACAACCCGGGCCGGAGCGTCAGGCTCACGAGCGATCTGGCGCCGCGCCTCGACCAGGCCGACGTGCTCTTCACCGGCCACGCCCACGCGCCGCCGCCGGGCGCGCCCGTGCACTCCCTGCCTGTGCGACTCACGATCTCCGACGAGGGCGAGGTCCTCCTCGACAAGGAGCTCCTCGTCCAGGACAGGGCCGGGTTCCAGCGGATGCCGATCGTGTACGAGCGGGCGCTCCGCGGCGAGAGCGATCACGAGAACTTCCTCGGCGTTCAGGCGACCGGCGACCCGTCCGATCCCGAGGCGAACATCCTCGATCCGCTCCATCCGGCGCGCGCCGCCGGCTTCGGCCCGATCGCGCGCGCCTGGCCGGCGCGCAGGCGGCTGCTCGGCGCCACCCCGCGCAAGGCGCTCGACGCCCCCATCGCCGACATCCCCGACGCCTTCGCGTGGGCGTATTACCAGGCCGCGCCCCCCGATCAGCGGACGCGCCCCCTGCGCGGCGGCGAATGGATCGAGCTCACGGGGCTGCACCCCACGCTGCCGCGCCTCCGGATGCGGCTGCCCGAGGCGCGCGGCCGCGCGCGCATCCACGGCCTCTCGGCCTTCGGCGTGAGCGAGGGCCAGCCGCTCGATCTGCACGCGGACACGCTGCGCATCGACGGCGACGAGCAGCGGTGCACCCTCGTCTTCCGGGGCAGCTTCGCCGTCCCCGACGAGGCCGCGCTCGCGGCGGCCGCCATCGTGGCGGGGGTCGAGCTCCCCGGGGAGCCGCTAGAGTGGCCCGAGCGGCCCGCCGAGGCGGGCGCCGCGGGCCCCGGCCTCGCCCGGGCGGCCGACGCGGCCGGCCGCGCGCTCGGCCCGGACGACGGCGTCCTCGGCGCCACCCAGGCCGATCCGGCCGCCGGGTCGCGCACGATGAGCCTCGCGGAGGACGGCGTCGCGGCCTTCGTCCGGGCGGCGACGCCGTTCCGCGACGGACCTCCCCCCGGCGACACCGCCGGGCACGCCGCGGGCGCGGGGGCGCCGGCGCCCCGGTTCGACACCGGGACCCTCTCGCTCTCCTCGGCGGAGGACGCCCCGGCGGGGTCTCCCCTCACGACGCTGGCCTTGCTGTCCGAGGCCGACGACGCGGCGGACGCGCCGGCGCTCCCGTTCCAGCCGGCGCCCCCGGGCGCCGGGCTGCCTCCGTCGATGCTCGCCCGGGAGCCGGTCGCGGCCGACGAGCGCATGGGCTCGGGCACGCTCGCGCTCTCGTTCGAGGACGACTGGGAGCCGCGCGCCGACGCGCCCGGCGGCGCCGTCCCCGCGGCGCCGTCGCTCGATCCGGAGCCCGCGGCCGCGGCGGAGCCCTCGCTCGCGCGGATCCCGGAGCCGTCGTCCCCGGAGCTCCTGCCCGCCGCGGAGCCGCCGCCTCCGGCGCCCGCGCTGCCGGAGCCGTCGCCTCCGCCGCAGCCGGTGATCAGCGCCTCGCCCGCGCGGTCGTTCGAGCCGGACGAGCCGCCGGCGGCCCCGCCGCCCCGGCGGCCGCCGCCCCCGCCGCCGGAGCGCCCGTCGCTGCCGACCCCGTCCCCCGCATTGAGGAGGAGCCTTTACGAACGGTTCGAGCGCAAACGATAGCCCGCAAGGCCCGCCTCGACGGGCGCGCCGGGCGCCCTGGCGGGCGGCGCACCGAGGCGGGAGATCCTCTCCCACAGCACGATGGATGGAGCTGCGACGATGACCACCCAGCACGAATCCGTAGACATTCGCATCGAGCTCGCCGGCTTGTCGTCCGACGTCCTCCAGCTCAACAGCCTCTCGGGGCGCGAGGCGATCTCGCAGCTGTTCGCGTTCGACGTCGAGGTCGCGTGCCCGAACGAGGCGGCGGTCGACGGCCAGGCATTCGCGGGCGAGAGCGTCGCGCTCATCTTCGAGCGGGACGGCGTCGAGCTGCGGCGCATCCACGGGATGGTCGCCGAGGTGCACGATCGCCTCGCGACGCTGCTCGACCACCGGGCGTACCGGCTGCGCATCGTCCCGCGCGCGCACCGGCTCACGCTGGTCGAGACCACCGAGATCTCGATGAACAAGGCGGTGCCGGAGATCATCAAGCAGAAGCTGGAGCTCGTGGGCCTGAGCGGGAGCGACGTGGACTTCCGGCTGATGGGCAGCTATCCGCAGCGGGAGTTCTCGGTGCAGTACCAGGAGACCGATTTCGCCTTCATCTGCCGCCTGGCCGAGCACGTCGGGATCAGCTTCTTCTTCGAGCACCAGGACGGTCAGGACACGATGGTCTTCACCGACGACGCCAGCGGGTTCAAGCCCGCGGCCGGGGCCGCCGCGTCCGTCCAGTTCCGCGAGCGGGGGGAGACCCGTGACGTCTTCGAGATCGCGGCGACATCGCGGCTCGTGCCGAGCGTGTTCGTGGCCCGCGACTACAACTACCGGCAACCGATGCTCGATCTGACGTCGGAGCACGTCCTGCCCGCCGGGTATGCGGGGGGCGTGATCGAGTTCGGCGGGCACTACAAGACGCCGGCGGAGGGGAAGGTGCTGGCGCAGATCCGGGCCGAGGAGCGGCAGGCGACGCAGCTCGTCTACACGGGCAGGAGCGCCGTGTGCGGGATCGGCGCGGGCGCGCGGTCGACGCTGGAGGGGCACCCGAACCTCGAGGGGCTCGAGCTGCTCTTCGTCGAGGTGGAGCACCAGGCGACGCAGCCCGCCGGCGGCTGGGGCGGGGGCGAGGCGCCCCAGCGCTACGTGAACACCTTCCGGGCGATCCCGAGCAAGAACACGTATCGACCGCCGCGCGTCACGCCGGTCCCTCGGATCAGCGGCGTGGTCACGGGGATCGTCGACGCGGGGCCGGGCGGCGGGGGCAACGACGCGCAGATCGACGATCAGGGCAGGTACATGGTCCGGTTCCTGTTCGACACGGGGGCGGCCGGGGGCCTGACGTCGAGGCCGGTGCGCATGCTCCAGAACCACGCCGGCGCGAACTACGGCACGCATTTCCCGCTCAAGCCGGGGACCGAGGTGCTCATCGCCTTCGTGAACGGCGATCCCGATCGTCCGGTGATCGTCGGCGCCGCGCCCAACCCGCTGACGCCCTCTCCGGTGAACAGCGCCAACCGGTCGACCCACCGGATCAAGACGCAGGGGGGCATCGTCTTCGATCTCGTGGACGAGTGAGCCGCGCGCGGCGCCCCGGGCGAGGCGCGCCCCTGCGCGGGCCCGGGGCGGCGCGCCGCGCGTGGGGGCGGCGCGGCTGGGCGCGGGGCGGCGCGGCCGCGCGCCGGGAGGGCGTTCAGGGGGACGGCGTCTTGCCGGGCGCCGGGTGGCTCGGCGCGAGCGAGGCGGCCTGGGCGCGGGTCATGGTCCGGATGGCGTAGTTGAGGGCGGCGCGCAGGTTGCGTTGCGTGTTGAGCTGGGAGAGGTCGAGGCCGAGGGCGACCATGGTCTGGGCGACGGTCGGCTTGATGCCGGCGACGATGCCGTCGGCGCCGAGGAGCCGGATCGCGGTGACGAGCTCGACGAGGTGGGAGGCGACCTTGGTGTCGACGACCTCGACGCCGGTGAGGTCGAGGATGGCGAAGCTCGCACGCTTCTCGACGATCTGCTGGAGCAGGCTGTCCATGACCTCGGCGGTGCGCATGCTGTCGACGGTGCCGACCATGGGCAGCGTGAGCACGCCGTCCCAGACCTCGATGATGGGCGTGGAGAGATCGCGAATCACCTTCTGCTGCGCCGCGATCCGGTCGAGCTGAATGCGCAGCTCGTTCTCGACGTTCTTGGAGTCCGACACGTCGAGCGAGATCCCGAGCACGCCGTCGACGCGCTCGCCGGGCGCGCTGCGGAGCGGGATGAGCCAGGTGTCCCAGTAGGTGCCGTGCGCCTCGCTTCGGCCGTGGCGCACCTGGCCGTCGTACCATTGCCGCATCTCAGCGGCGGCGTCCGGGGAGGCGGCATAGAGGTCGAACAGGCTGCGCCCGAGGTGCTGCCCCGGTGTCAACCCGGTCTTCGTGACGGCCTTGCCCTGGTGATAGACGTACGTCCCGTCGCCGTCGGTCGCCCATATCGCGATGGGTTCCACGTGCTCGGCGATGCCGTCGAGGATGCGCGCCTTGAGCCGCAGCGTGCTCAGCTCCTCCTCGGTCGCCGCGGGCGCGGCCGCGGGGCGGAGCGAGCCGAGGACGGCGCCGCGATCGGACGACGACCGGCTGGCGGTGCACGAGAGCGGCCGGTAGGCGCCGCCGCCGTCGCGCAGGCGCACGTCGAACGAGACGGGCTCGCCGCGCTGGAGGAGCGCCGACCACGCCGCCGCGAGCGCCGCGCGATCGTCCGGGTGCGCGAGATCCGCGAGGAGCGCGCCGCCCTCGACCCCGGGGCCCAGCGCGTCGCGCAGCCCGCCGCTGCCGTGGAGCAGCGCCCCGTCGGCCGAGGCGATGAAGAGCAGATCGGGAGAACGGGCGAAGAGCTCGCCGAGTAACGCGCTGGGGGCAGATTCCATCAGGCTCACATCTCCTCGAGGGCAAGAAGCTAAATTATACCGTGGACGAAGCGCGCGGGGGAAGGGTTTCCCGGGTCGGCGCGATGCGATTGCGATGAGAATGCGCGCGGCATCAGCGTGCCGCCTTACGCGGCGAGAAAGCGGGCCGGCTCAGCGGCGCGTTACGGGGAGAGCGGCGGAGAGCGGCGGAGAGCGAGTTGCGTGGGCAGGAGCGGCGCAGGGGTGGTGAGGGGCGCGGGGGATTTGGCGGTCACAGGAACGTGAGAGCTCATCGAGGATTGGTTTGATCGGCAGATCGGACGTAGTCGCCGTAGGACAGGCCGTCGTCGCGCAGGACGTTGCAGCAGGACCAGAGCTTCTGGACGATTTGAGCGGAGGGGTTCGACACGTTCAGGGGACCTTGTCTTTCACTCGAAGCAGACGCGCTGGATGAACTCGCCGTGAAGTGGGTCGAAGTCCTTGTCCGTCGTGATCAGGGTAGCGGATGCTGCCCGAGCGCATGCCGCGATCCAGATATCGTTATCGGACAGCTTCTTTCCCTTTCGCACCAGGTATGTATGCATCGCGGCGTAGGCTTCGAACACGGCCTCATCGTGGATATCGATCGGCACGAGCTGCCCGAGGAGAGCTCGGAGACGTTCTGTCTTGTCTTCGCCCCAGCCGCGGTACTGCGCAAACGCGAGCGCCTCGCCGACCGTGACGACGGAGATCAGCGGGCGCTCCGCGCGCTTGCCGAGGCGCATCGCTGCATCGATCGCCCTGCCGGTCTCGTTCCCTCGTACGAGATGGAGGACGACCACAGTATCGAGCAGAACGAGCCCAGTCATGAGAGCTCTTTGATGGCCTGGTCGAACTCCTCGTCCGTCTCGTCGCCCGGCCACTTCCCGAAGATCGCGTTGACGCCGGACGTCGCGGTCTGCGGTCTGTAGAGCGCTCGCGGCTCCCTGCGACGACCGAAGATGGGCTTCGGGACCTTCGACCAGAAGCCGGAGATCCCCTCCCCATCTTCGATCCGCTCGGCGTCGAGCCGAAGGATACGACCCGAAGGGCGGTACACTGCCCGGCCGTGGACCAGGACGCGACGGCTGAGGAGCTCGCGGGCGGCCTCGACGCTCCCCCCAGCGAGCACGCCCCGGATCTCCTCTCCGCTGTCGAGCTTGATCGCGAAGGACTGGGTGCTCATCCGGACCATGTCGAGCAGGCCAGCGATGCGCACGGCCTGGGCTCTTGGCGTGGATGCGCTGAGCTTCCTCGCCGTCTCGACCGTAGCTCGGTCGAGCACGGCCTCGCCGGGAGCGCCGGTCCGGTGCTCCTCGACCCGAAGCGCGTCGAAGCCGCCCTCGAGCAACCGGCCGAAATGAGCGACGCGCTGGAGCAGGGGGCGATCGAAGCGCTCGCTGTCCGGGTTACCGGCGCCGACGTCCTGGAGGACGCCGGCGAGCACGTCGAACCCTGTCCAACCGGGAGGAGGCCGCGACGGCCATATCTCCGCCTGATGGTAGAGCTCCTCGGCGGCCTCGCCGAGCTCCGGGGCCTCGAAGTGCAAGGTCGTGTCGTCGTTGCCCTCGACGCCCACGAGCCGGATGTCGCAGGCGGCGTTGAACCATGCACGAGGCCGTCCGGCCGCGACGCTCCGCCCCTCGAACGCCATCAGGACGGAGCGTCGCACCGCGACGTCGACCTGCTGGAGGGCGACGCCCAGCGGAGCGGGGGGCACGCGATGGCCGAAGCCCTTCGGGCTGGAGAGGCGGACGGCGTGGTGGACGATGGGCACGGCGGGCTCCTTCGGGTCGTGGCGTGGCTCGGCCGAAACCGGCAGGAGGAGGATAGCGCGAGCTGGCGCCGCCGTGCAGGGTGGGGCGTCAGGTGTCGGGCTCCTGAGCGAAGTACTCCGCCACCTTCTCGAGAAAGTTGGGCTGGAGGGACGATGCGAGCTGGAGCTTACGGATTCCCTCGACGGTTTCGCACAGTTTGTTGAACGGCAGGAAGCCACACACCTCGGGAAGCGCCTTCTCGCGCAGCGCGAAGGTCGGGCGCTGGATCTCCTGCTCGACCTTGTCGCGGCGCTCCTCGGGCGCGACCAGGTAGAGCTTGATGTCGAGGTTCGGCTGGAGGGATAGGAGATCCGACATCCGGAGCAGGCCGGAGTAGATCGACGTGGTGCACTCGACCTCGAACACGCGCCGCACCCCGGTGAGATATCCAACGATCGTATCGAGGACCCATGCCCGCGCGCGAGGGCGGGAGGCCAGCTCAGTGGTGTACACGGCCTCCCCGGTGCTCAGGCAATCTCCGGCGGCGCGGGCGCCTCGGGCACGGCCTTCTTCGTCTTCTTCACCCTGGCCGCGGCGGCGCGGGGGACATGGAGCTCGTCCAGATAGCCGAACACCTGGGCATCGAGGTCGGGCGGCAGCTTCGGGTTGTGCTCTACCTCGTCGGCGATGCCTGCGCGCAGGCGGGAGAGGAGGCCTATCGTTGCGGCGCGGAGCGCGCCCGCGCCCTTGCGCGAGGTCTCCTTCATGTCGGCGCGATCGCTGAGCATGGAGTGGAGCCGCTCGCCGGCGTCGAGGAAGCCGCTGATCCAGTCATGGAGGGTCTCTCCGCCGGCGGCGGGGAAGCGCTCGAGATCGGCCTTGTGCTGCTTCAGGATCTTCTTGCGCTCGATGGCCGCCCTGGCCTCATCCGCATAGCTCGCCTTGAGCTCGGACAGGGCGGGGATGAACGCGCGGCGGATCCGTGTCGCAGCAGCGACCGTCTCCGCCGAAGCCTGCGGGTGCCGGAGGTAAGCCTCGGTCATGTACCAGACCGCCTTGCCGAAGCCATCGTGCTCCACGTCGGTCTCCTCGAGCTCCGCCGCTAGGGCCTTCCCTCCGATCACGACGGGAGGAAGCGCGGAGATCTCCTCCAGCTTCTTCGCGAGCATCGGCTCGTAGGTCTTGCCGGAGCTCGTGCGCAAGAGCGCCGGTTTGCGCTTGTCGAACAGGTCGGTGAGTCCGAGCTTCAGATCTGACAGCGTGAGGTTTTGCATCCGAACGAGGGTAGAAAGGCAAGCAGAAACGTCAAGCCGCCCCGGCCGTCGGAACAGTGCCGCTCGAAGGAGCGTGACGGCGAGGTGGCGCGCGGCGAACGGCGGCGCCAGGGTCCAAGACGTCAGTCATCCCGCGCGTCCCGCGCGTCCCGCGCGCGCCGGAGCCCCACCGGCGAGACGCGGTGGTGGCGACGACCCTCCCCGCAACCCCGGCCGCGAGGCGCATGGGTCGCAGCGAACATCCCGGCATCCCCGCGGCGAGGCGGCCACGCAGCGAGGAGCGTGCCTTCTGCCCCGGCGGCGAGGCGCGGGCGTTGCGCCGACCATCCCTGCTGCCCCGGCGGCGAAGCGGGGGCGTTGCGCCGACCATCCCTCGTGCCCCGGCAGCGAGGCGCGGCGCTGCGCCGACCATCCCTGCTGCCCCGGCGACGAGGCGAACAAGCCGGGGCCACGACGGCGATCTGCAGGGCGCCGGGAAGGGACATCATGAGTCTTCCAGAACACGCCCGAGGACCACCTCCGCCCTGGGATACCCCATGAGCCTTCCAGGACACGCCCGAGGACCACCTCCGCCCTGTGATACCCTCGCAACGCGCCATGGCCCCCTACCGATCGTCCCGCGAGGACCGCGCCGCGCCGAAGGCGCCGCCCCCAGGCCCCGTGGCCGACATGGTGCAGCAGTTCGCCGACCCGTACGCCTTCCTCCGCGAGCTCGTGCAGAACGGCATGGACGCCGGCGCGCGCAAGATCTCCGTGCGCGTCGAGACGCTGCCCGGCGCCTGCGCCACCTCGGTCGCCGACGACGGCAGCGGCATGAGCCGCGAGGACATCGAGGGACCGCTCCTCACCCTCTTCAGCTCGTCCAAGGAAGGCGACCCCAGCAAGATCGGCAAATACGGCGTCGGCTTCGTCTCCGTGTTCGCCATCCAGCCAGAGCAGGTCGACGTCGAGACGTGGCGCGACGGCCAGGCCTGGCTCCTCCACCTGCGCAGCGACACGAGCTACGAGCTCGAGGACGCCGGCCCCCGACAGGGCAGCGGCACCCGCGTGACCCTGATCCAGCGGCTCAGCCGGGAGGCGTTCGTGGAGCACGCGCGGCGCGCGCGGGCGGCGCTCCGCCGCTGGTGCCGCCACGCCGAGTGCGAGATCGCCCTCAGCATCGCCGACCACGAAGGGAACGCGCGCGCATCCGTCGAGCGCATCGACGCCCCGCTCTCCGTCGCGGCCCCCGTGTCCGTGACCGCCGTCGAGGAGGACGCCACCTTCGTGGTCGGCCCGTCCGCCGGCGCCCAGCACCTCCCACCCCCCACCGGCGGCGAGCCCGCCGCCGAGCAGGGCCAGAGCTTCGCCGGCTTCTACAACCGCGGCCTCACCCTGTTCGAGACCACGGACGAGCTCTTCGGCGGGCTGTCGGGCGTTCGGTTCAAGGTGATGAGCCCCCACCTCCAGCACACCCTGAGCCGCGACAACGTGCGCCGCGACGACGCCTTCTGGGAGGCGCTCGCCCGCGTGCGCGAGCTCGTCAAAGGGCCGCTCCGCCGCAAGCTCGCCGCACGCCTCCCCAAGGCCGCGGCGAGGGCCGCCGCCAGCGAGCGCGCCGCCGCCACGTACGCGGCCATGCTCGAGGCGGCGCTGTCGCCGCCGACCGCGCTCGATCCCGACGAGATCCCGTTCCCGCTCGCGAGCCCCGTCGCCGGCGACCGGGCGCGCGCCGGCCTGCGGGCGCTCGCGCCAGGGCGCGAGCCGCTGCTCGTCGCCGATCGGGCCGACGCGCTGACCGAGGCCATGGCGCAGGGCGGCCTGCCCGTCGTGCTGTGCAACCACCCCGCCACCGTCGCGCTGCTCAAGCGGTGCTTCCCGGCGGCGCGCATCGAGCACGCGCGCGCGGCCTACCTGCTCGTGCACGAGGCGCCCGAGAGCGCCCGCGCGGCCGACGCGCCGCTGCTCCAGGTGGTCGAAGGCGCCCTCGCCCGCGCCCGGCACCGGGTCGCCCGCGTGAGCCTCTGCCAGATCCAGGGCGCCCTCCGCGAGCGCGGCGCGATCCTCCTGCCCGCCCGCGAGCGCGGCGGGCCCGAGCGGAGCTGCCACGCCGCGCGCGACGTGGTGCGGCGCGCGGCCCGCTTCCGGCCAGGGCACGCCCTCTACCTCAACGTCGACAGCGACACCGTGGCGCTCGCGCGCAGGCGCGCCGCCGTCGATCCCGTGACCGCCGGCAACCTGCTCGCCCGCGCGCTGCTCGTCGAGGCCAAGGGGCCGCTCGACCCCGACGACAGCGACCGGCTCCTCGACCTCGCGGCGAGCCCGCCGCCGCTCGCGCGCGCGCCGAAGGGGCTCCCGCGGTGAGCCGGATCGTCGCCCGCGGCGCCATCCGCGTCGATGCCCGCCGCGCCGTCCAGAAGCTCCGGGAACACCTGCTCGTCGACCTGGACCTCTACCTGCTCGAGCTCGTCCGCGCCGCCGCGGCCGGCGGCGCGACGCGGATCGACCTCGAGTACGACGCCGACGACGTCGCCGTGACCTTCGACGGAGCGCCGCCCGACGCGCCCGTCCTCACGCGCCTGCTCGACCACGTGCTCAACGCCGCGCCCGACGCGCCGTCCCGGAGGCTCCGGCTGCTCGCGCTCGGCGTGAACGCGGCGCTCGGGCTGCGCCCCGCGCGCGTCGACCTGATCACGACCGGCCGCGGGCCGTCCGGCGAGGCCTCCGGGGCGACCTGCACGCGCGTGCGCTTCACGCCCGCCCTGCTCGAGGCGCCAGCCGACGCCCTCGCGCCGGCCGCCGCCCCCGCCTGCGACGAGGTGCCGCGGCCGCCCGGTATGCCCGCCGCCGGGCTGCGCGTCGAGGTGCGGCGGCGGCTCGGATGGTCGGTGCTGCGCCGGGCGCTCACCGGCGACACCCCGCCGGAGCTCGCCCACCTGGCCGCGGCCACCGCCGACTTCCCGATCCCGATCACCCTCGCCGGCGAGCCGCTCCGCCGCTCCCTCCCGGGCGGCCAGCCCGCGGCGCTCGTGCGCGTGCCGTTCCACGTGCACGGCGCGCGCCGCGCCGCGATCGAGATCGTCGCGCCCCGCGACCTCGCGGCCGCGCCGGCCGCCGCCACGCCCCTGCCCGCGGCGCCCTCGTCGCCGCTCTCCAACGCCCTGTCTCCCGTCCCGCCGCTGTCCCCGCCCCCGTCCCTGCCCCTCTCCGGCCTGCCCGCCGTCGACTACCTCGAGCACGGCGTGCTGCTCGTCCGCGAGCGCTTCCACTTCGAGCCGCGGTTCCCCTCGGCGCCCTACCAGGGCGTCGAGCTCCCGGTCCGCCTCGTCGTCGACGCGGACGAGCTGCCCACCAACGCCTCGCGCTCGGCGCTGCGCGAGGACGCGCCCCTCCGCGCGCGCCTCCGCGAGGCGGCGAGCGGCGCGCTGCTCGACGCGCTCGCGGCGCTCACCGCCGTCGCCCGCGGCGAGGGCACGATCCCCGAGGGCGCGCTCGTCCTCGACGAGGACCGCGGCCGGATCGAGGACGCGCTCGCGGCCTTCGCGTGCGTCGCGACCGGGGCGGCGCGCGCGGGCGGGAGGCTGCCCCCGGAGGCGCAGGCCGCGCGCGAGCTCCCGCTGCTCCGCGACGGGCACGGGCGGCCGATGTCGCTCGCGGCGCTCGACGCGCACGACGCGACGACCCTGTTCATCCATCGCGGCGACGCGAGGCTCCCGGAGGAGCTCTCCCCCTGGGCCAGCGACGTGATCTGGAGCCGCGGGGGGCTCGTCGAGCGCGCGCTCGCCGGGCTCCCGCTCGCCGACACGGAGGCGATGATCGAGCAGGCGAAGCTCGGCGCCGGGCGCCGCAGGGCGTTCCTCCTGCACGCGACCGGCGAGCCCGTGGTGCCGCCCTCGCCCGAGCACGCCTTCCGCGCCGCCTTCCACGTGGACGAGGGGCCGCTCGACGGCCTGCGCGGCGAGCTCGCCGTCTTCGCCGACGGCGGCGAGGCCCACCGCGGCGCCGAGGTCCGGGTGTTCGTGGACGGGCGGCACCTCGAGACCGTGGCGCTCGATCCCGCCGCCGTCCCCCTGCCCGTGGAGATCGCGCTCGCGTGGGAGGGGCGCGTGCGGCCGCGGTTCGGGTACGACGGCGTGGAGCGCGACGCGCGCTTCATCCGCGCGATCCGCCACGCGCTCGGCGTCGCGCTCGCCGCGGCCGACGCCGAGGCGCGGCGGCTCTTCGGGCCGAGGGCCGCGCACCAGGGCGCGCCGCCGCCCGAGCGCGAGCTCGCTCGCCTGAGGGGCCCGCTGCGCGCCGCGATCGGGACGCTGTTCTGCGCCCCGCCGCGCCTCGGCGCGCCCGGCGGCAGGCAGGCGCGGCGCGGCGCGCCGGGGCGGCGCGGCGGCGATGACCTCGCGCCGTCGCGCTTCGGCGGCCTCCTGGAGGCGCGGCTCTGGCCGCTGCACGGGTCGAGCCGGCTCATGAGCCTCAAGGGCCTGGCCGCGTTCGCGCGGGCGGCGGGCGGCCTCTGCACCGCGCCGCCCGAGGCGCGGGGGCGCGCGGCCGACCGGCGGCCCGTGCTCGCCGCCTCGCAGCGCGAGCTCGACTGGCTCGCCACCGCGATCCCGGGGTGCGAGCTCGTCCCCTACACGCCGGGGCTCTTCGGCGAGGACGAGCTCGAGGCGCGCGGCCCGGCGCGGCGGCGCGCGCTCGCGGCGTCGCTGGAGAAGCTCGCGCCGAAGGGCGCCGCGGACGCGCCGGTCCTCGAGGTCGCCGGCGCCGGCTTCCTCGCCCTCGCCACGCCCGGCGACGCGATGGTCGAGGTGTGGCACCACGCGTCGCAGCCGCTCGCCACCCTGAAGGCCGCGCCGCTCCTCGGCCCCGCCCACGTCGCGATCGACGACGACGCGGCGGTGCCGAACCGGGCGTGGAACGGCGTCGTGTCGCCCCGCAACGACGCCGCGGTCCACGAGGTCGAGCGCGCGCTCTGCGAGGCGATCGTCGCCGCGCTCGAGGGCGACGCGGCGGCGCGCGCGCGGCTCGGGCTGCGGGACGATCCGCTCCGCCACGGCGGCAGGCCGGACGCGCGCCTCGCCGCCTACCTCCTCGACTGCGCGCGGGCGCTCGCGGAGCGGGCCCGGAGCACGCCGGCCGAGGCGGGCCCCGGCGGGCTCGCGGCGCGCATCCGGCGCCTGCCGCTGCTCGCGATGCTCGACCCGCGCGGCCACGAGGTCGCGTGCTCGCTCGAGGCCGTCGACCGGACGCACCCGCCGCCGGCGCCGATCCCGGTGCTCGACGAGGCGCCCGGCTTCGAGACGCTCGCCTGGCACCCCCTCGTCGTCCGCGACCCGCGGGAGCGCGCGGCGCTCCTGCGGTGGGCCGGCGGCCGCGTCCTCCCGGCGGCCGCCGGGGTGCCGGCGCGGCGGCTCCGCGCCGCCATCGAGCAGAACCTCCGCAAGCGCGCCGAGAGGGCGCGAGAGACGCAAGAGACGCAAGAGACGCAAGAGGAGCGCCGGGCGGGCGCCGGCGCCGCGCCGGCGCCGCCCGCGCCGCTCGCGCAGCCGGGCGCGCCGTCGCACCCGCTCCTCCGGGTGAGCCCCGCGGCGCTCGGCGTGCGCGATCTCGAGGGCGAGATCGAGATCGTCGAGGGGCCGGCGTCGGACGCCCGCCTCGTCGGCCCGGGCGGCGAGGAGCGGCGCGTCGAGGTGGACCTGCCGATCCCGCTGCGCATCGTGGCGCGCGTCTCCGCCGCGGACCCGCCGAGGGACGAGGTGCACGCGCTGCTGACGCGCCTCGCGAAGGGCGCGGGCCGCTACCTGATCTCGCTCGCGCCCCACTTCGACGAGCTGCCGCCGTTCGTCCGGAGCCACACGCGCCGCGCGGTCCTGCGGACGCTCGCCCAGGGCAAGCGCGTGGTCGCGGGCGCCGCGAGCGCGCCGCTGTTCCCCGACATCGAGGGGACCCTCTGGTCGCTCGACGAGCTCCGGCTCAACCCGCGCGCCACGTGGCTGTGCACCTCGACGCCGCCGCCCTACCCGAAGCAGCGCTACGAGCGGCCGGTGCTCGCGCTGAGCACGCCCGAGCGGCTGCAGCTCGCGACGGCGGTGGTCGTCAAGGACATCACCGACGTCGTGGCGCGCGATCGCGCGACCGAGGAGCGCCTCGCGGCGCCGCCGCTCGCCGTCGTCGGCCTCGACGACGCCGCGCGCGCGGCGTGCTTCGCCGTCTTCCCCTTCGCCCCGCAGGAGGGCGCGCCGCCGGCGCACGGCGAGATCGGCCTGCTCGCCCCGGAGCACGCCGGCGCGGCCGGGATCGCGGTGCACGTCGGGCGGCGCCCGCTCTGCGCGATCGACGCCGGCGACGGGTGGCCGCTGTGCGCGGCCGTCAACGACGACGCGCTCGAGCCGAACCGCGCCTTCGACGGGCTCAAGGCGAGCGCGGACGCGGCGAGGCTCCGGCAGGCGGTGCGCGACGCCGCCGGCCGGTGGCTGCGCGGCCGGCTCGCGCCGCCCGGGGACGCGCTCGCGACGCGGTGGATCGACGCCGCCACGGGCGGGCCGCGGCCGCTGTTCGTGACCGGCGCGCTCTGGCTGCCGGCGCGGTGGCCCCGCGCGCCGCGGGTGCTCGTCGGCGCGCCCTCCGCGGCGACCGTCGAGGGCCGCGGCGCCGGCGAGGGCAGCGACCCCGGCGAGGGCGGCGGCCCTGGCGAGGGCGGCGGCCCTGGCGAGGGCGGCGGCCCTGGCGAGGGCGGCGGCCCCGGCGAGGGCCGCGACGCCGGCGAGGGCTTCACGCCGCGCGCGCTGCTCTCCGGGGCGGGCGCCGGCGGCGTGAGCGGGCTCGCGCCGGTCGAGGGGATGCTCCTCGTGTGGCCGCTCCACGCGGCGCCGTGGGAAACGGTCGCGGAGCTCGCGATGGCGGCGGCGGCCTCGATGGCGGCCGAGCTCTCGGACGAGGCGGCCGCCGCGCCGTACCTGTGGAACCTGCACCTGCTCGGCCGCCTCTCCGGCGGCAGGCTCGCCGCGCGGACCGCCGGTGGGGAGACCGTCGGCCCGGCGGAGGTCCGCGCGGAGCTCGCGGCGCGCGGCTGCCTGTGGATCACCGATCGCCGCGGGAGCGCGGACGGCGATTTCCCGGAGGAGACGCCGGCGTTCGTGCTGCTCGACGACGGCTCGCCGCTCGTCGAGGTGCTGCGCCACCGGGCCGCCCCGGGCGCGCTGCGCGAGCTCGGCGCGCCCGCGGCGCCGCCGGCGTCGACCGGCGCCGGCGCGGGCGCGGCCGAGGTCGGGGTCGCCGCCGGGGCCGTCGCCTTCGCGGCGAACGCCGAAGCGCCGCCGAGCTCCCGCGGCGCGCGCGCCGCCGCGGGCATGACCCTGGAGCGATCCCCCGCGGGCGCATCCAGCGCCGAGGCCGCCGCGGGCGCGCCCGACTCGAGCCGCGCGCGCGCGTGGGTCGGCGCGCTGTGGCGCAGCGTCCGCGGCCTCATCGGCGGCGAGGCGGCGGCGCTGCCCGGCGCCTCGCCCGAGCGGCGCGGCGCCCCGGCCGAGAGCCCGCTCGCGGCGGCGCTCGGCGAGGCCATCGCCCGGATGGGCCTCGCGGGGTCCCCGGTCCGCGCCGTCGTCGAGAGCCGCTCGGGGCGGCCGGTCCGTTACGACGCGAGCCGGTGCCACATCGTCGTCAACACCGAGCACGAGGCGCTCGCGTGGCTGCGCGGGCGCGGCGCGCCGGACCCCGCGGCCGTCGCGCTGCTGGCGGCGGCCGCCGTCGGCGAGGTGAACCGCGCGCTCAAATCGGTCACCGACGCGGAGGAGCGCCGGGCGCTCGAGCACCTGCTGCGCTGGATGGGGTAGCGCGCGCCGGCGGCGCGCCGCCGGGGCATGAGGGCCGCGCCGGCGCGGCAGAGCCCGCCCCGCGCCTCCGCCGCGCGTTGCCTGCCCGCCGCCGGGACGCAAAGCTCTCCGCGTGGACACCGTCTTCACCATCGGCCACGGCACCCGCAGCGTGGAGGAGCTCGTCGAGCTGCTCGGCGAGGGGCCGGCCGACACGCTCGTCGACGTCCGGAGGTTCCCGGGATCCAGCCGCTCGCCGCACCTCGGCCGCCCCGCGCTGGCCGAGGCGCTGCCGCCGCTCGGGGTGACCTACGTCTTCCGCGGCGACGCGCTGGGCGGCCGGCGGACCGGGCGGGACGGCTCGCCCCATATCGCCTGGGAGAACCCGAGCTTCCGGGCCTACGCCGACCACATGGAGACGGCCGAGTTCCAGCGCGCGCTCGCCGAGGTGGAGGCGGAAGCCCGGGCCGGACGGCACATGGCCGTCATGTGCGCCGAGACGCTCTGGTGGCGCTGCCACCGCCGCCTCATCGCCGACGCCCTCGTGGCGCGCGGCCTCGCGGTCGTCCACCTGCTCGGCCCCGGCGCGCGGGCCCCGCACACGCTGAACCCCGCGGCGCGGATCGACCGCTCCGGCCGCCTCATCTACGACGTCGGCGCCCAGCGCGCGCTGCCGCTCGGCGGCGCCGGCGCCGCGCGCGCCCCCGCGCCGGCCCGGCCCGCGCGCCCGCGCCGCGCGCGGTGATCCGCGGGCCGCGCCGCGCCGCCGGGTGCATCCGCCCCGGGTCTTGTGCTCCACTGCGCCCATGACGGAGAGCGCCGCGGCGCGAATGACCGAGAAGATCGCGGCGGTGCTCGCCGGCCGCGAGCCGAGCCTGCCTTCCCGCGCCGGCGAGGCGCTCGCGCGCTGGCTCGAGCTCGTCCAGGGGTGGAACGCGAAGGTCGATCTAACGGCCGCGCGGAGCCCCGATGAGCTCGCCGACCTGATGCTCGCGGACGCGCGGCTCCTCTCGGAGCACGTCCCCGAGGGGCGGCGCGTGGTCGACGTCGGCACCGGGGCCGGCGCGCCCGGGCTGCCGCTCGCGCTGCTGCGGCCGGATCTGGACGTGACCCTGGTCGAGCCCCTGCAAAAGCGCGTCGCCTTCCTGCGGACGGCGATAGGCACGCTGGTTCAGGAGGGCGAGCTCAAGAAAGCACCGCGGGTCGAGCGCGCGCGCGGCGAGGACCTCGTGCGGGCAGGGAGGTCGTTCGAGGTGGCGATGTCCCGCGCGACGCTCGCGCCGGACGCGTGGCTGCCCCTCGGCGCGGCGCTCACGGCGCGCGAGCCGGCGGAGCGGCGCGAGATCTGGGTCCTGCTCGCCCGCGACGAGCCGCCGGCGCACGCCGGCTGGGCGCCCGCGACCGATCTCCGGTATCGCTGGCCGCTCACCGGGGCCGATCGACGCGCAGTGCGGTATCTGCCAGAAGCCACCAAGAATGCCTGATCGCCAGGTAGGGCGCCCCCTGAGAAAGCCGCGAATCGCGCCGATTGCGTTGCTGCCGGCGGCTGCACCCCCGGAGCGTCGTCCGCTTTTGCGGAGGCTCCATTTCGCGAGCTTCTCGGTTCCCAGGTATGGCGGAGCCTCACCGATTCCGTTACTGTCCGGAAACCACATGCAGGCGCCCGACCTGGGCACCGCCTCTTGGCTCCGGAGACAGGCATGAAAATCCAACGCATTTCGGCGGTTTTGCTCACCGCGGTCGCCACCTCGGCAGGATTCATCGGTTGTGGCTCTGACGATCCGGACGATGGCGCTGGCGGGACCGGGGCCTCGGGCTCGGCCTCGTCCACGTCCGCGTCGACCACGGGCCCCGTCGCCGTGAGCACCGGCAGCAGCGGCCCGGATCTCGCGAAGTTCCTCGGCGCCGCGTGCGAAGCGGACGCCGACTGCGGGCCGGACGGGATCTGCTTTCTGGAGGGGTCCAACGACTTCTTCGGCGGCGGCCCTGCGGGCGGGTACTGCACGAAGGAGTGCGGCGGAGACGACGATTGCGAGGGGGAAGGCAGCGCGTGCATCGGCGACCTCTGCCTGCTCGGCTGCATTCCGGGGGATCCCCCGTTCACGGAGGGCGACGCGAGCGTCGATCCGGACAAGTGCCAGGGGCGCGAGGAGCTGCGCTGTGAGGCATTCCAGGGGGCGACGGTCTGCTTGCCGGGCTGCGGCGCGGACCTCCAGTGCAGCGACCGCGTGTGCGACCCCCGGTCGAGCGTCTGCGTCGACGAGCCGAACGAGGGGCTGCCCAACGGCACCCAGTGCGAGCTCGACGAGGACGGCAACGATCCCTGCGCCGGGTGGTGCGTCGGCGTCACCGACGAAGTCGCCATGTGCGCCGAGCTCTGCGGGCTCAATGGCGATCCCGCCCTCGACTGCGGAGGTCTGCAGAAGGGCCTCTGCGCTTACCCGCTCGAGCGGGACGCCGGTCCGGGCGACATCGGGCTCTGCGTCAATGCGTGCAAGGCCCACAGCGACTGCCTCCTGCCGCTCTTCTCCTGCGAGAACCTGGGCACGGAGACGAACGTCGTGGGCTTCTGCTTCTTCGGGCCGGCCGAGTGCGAGGACGTCGGGGAAGAGTGCGATGATGGGACCGTCTGCAGCGAGACGCCGCACGGCCTCTTCTGCCTCGATCCGGCCTTCCCGCTGGACGACGCCGGCACGGGCGGCGGCGGCGGCGGCGGTGGTGGCGCCGGCGGCGACGGCGGCGGTGGTGCTGGCGCCGGCACGGGCGGCGAGGGCGGCACCGGCGCGACGAGCGGCACCGGCGGCGAGGGCGGCACCGGCGGCGCGGGCGGCACCGGCGCGACCGGCGGCACCGGCGGCGCGGGCGGCACTGGCGCGACCGGCGGCACCGGCGGCGCAGGCGGCACCGGCGCTGCTGGCGGCGCGGGCGGTGCTGGCGGCGCTGGCGGCGCCTGATCGGCAAGTCCCCCGGACCCGGGCCTCTCCTCCCCAGGGAGCGCCGCGGACATCGCGGATGAGGCCCTCCGGTCCACACGCTTTCTCCAGCTCCTCGAACTCCCCTCCTCTCGTCGCGTCACCCTCTCTGCTCCATCAAGGTTGAGCGCCGGGCTCGAACAGGAGGGAAGACGGGAAGAAACGACCGCGACGCTCTCCCCTCCTCTCCTTCCACGTCCATTTCTCCGCGCGGATGGGCGCGCTCGCGAGCCCGTCCGTTCGGGGGTGTAGCGATGTTGGAGCGCTCGAGCCGTTCGGCCTGTGACGGACCCGCGAGCGTCGAGCCCGCGGCCGAGGAGGGAGGACGCGAGCGCGCGACGCGGTTTCTCGCGTAGATCGCGCCTCTCGGCGCGAGCACCACGAGGCGCCCCGTCCCACGCGGGGCAGATCGCCACACGAGACGACCGGCGTGGCGCGTCGGCCGCGCGTCGACGCTCGCCGCGCGTCGACGCGCGCCGACGCGCGCCGCACCGGCACCCCGTTTGCTCATGCGCCATGCGGCCAGGAGGACCGCATGAACAAGCTCGCTCTTCTCACCTCGGCCGCCGCCGTGGCGGTGGCTACCATGGGATTCACCGAAGCCGCGCACGCTCAGGAAAGGACGCGCGACACGGTCACCATCACCGATTCCGTGCCGAACCGCGGGCTCATCTGGAGCGGCGTCGCCGTGCTCGGCACCACCTACGGCATCTCGACCGTCGTGGCGACGTTCAGCGACAAGCCCGCGGACCGCGCGCTCTGGGTGCCCATCGCGGGGCCCTGGATCGATCTCGGGACCCGCGGCAAATGCGGCGGCGACAGGTCGTGCAACGCCGAGGCGACCAACAAGGTGCTGCTCGTGGCCGACGGGCTCGGTCAGGCCATCGGCGCGCTGCAGATCCTGAGCGGCTTCATCTTCCCGGCGAAGCGCACGGTGACCGAGGTCGGGAGCGTGCAGATCATTCCGATGGGCAAGGGGCTCGCCGCCAGGACGGTGTTCTGAGCCGACATGGGACGTCGTGAGCCCGCCCCGGCCCCGCCGCGGGCCCGGGGCCTACCCGGCGGCAGGCGGCGCGCTCGCCCGGAGCGACAGGCCGCGGACGAGCGTCGCGAGCGTGCGCAGCACCGGGGTGTCGATCCCCGCCCGGCGCCCGCGATCGACCACGGCGCCCTGGAGGATGTCGACCTCGGTCGCGCGGCCGGCGCGCACGTCCTGCAGCATCGACGGCTCGGTGAGCGGGAAGTCCGCGCGCGTGAGCGCGATCATCGCGTCCGCCGTCGCCTCGGAGATGTCCGCCCCCTCCGCCCGCGCGACCGCGATCACCTCGAGCATCGCCGCCCGGAGCAGGTCCTCCATGCGCTCCACGACCGCCCCGGCGCGCTGGCCGGTCAGCGCGCAGATCGCGTTGAAGGGGGCGTTCCAGACCATCTTCTCCCAGAGCATCGCCCGGTAGTCCGAGCCCCGGCGGACGGGGATGCCGGCGCGCTCGAGCAGCGCGGCGGTCGCCTCGACCCGCGCCTCCTGCCCCGGCCGGTACGGCGCGAGGCCGGCGCGCGTCGCCGCGAGCGTCTCGATCTCCCCAGGGCCGCTGAGGCCCGCGGACATGTACGCGATGGAGGCCAGCACCCGCGAGGCGCCGACCTCGCGCGCGACCGCATCCTCCGACTCCAGCCCGTTCAGCAGGGGCAGAGCGAGGCCGTCCGCCGCGAGCAGCCCGGGGAGCTTGGCGCTGACGTCGCCGAGCGACGGCCACTTCACGGCGACGAGCGCGAGATCGAACGGCCCGCGCACCCCGTCGAGCGGCGCCACGCGCAGCGGCGGCGTGCGCACCTCGCCGGTCGGCGTACGGAGGATGAGCCCGCGCGACCGCATCGCCTCGGCGTGCGCGCCCCGCGCGACGAAGGTGACGTCTTGCCCGGCGAGGGCGAGCCTCGCCCCGAAATAACCGCCCACCGCGCCCGCGCCGACAACGAGGATCCGCATCGGCGGCGACCATAGCACGCTCGGACCGAGGACCGAGCGCGGAGAACCGACATGTGGCGATCAGCGCGGATTGCGGATATGCATGAGCCCAGATGCAAAGGCCGGACGTCCCCACCACGGCTCAAGCCGGCGGCAGCATGACCGAAGGCGGCGAGCCGAGCGCGGCGCTGGAAGGCGAGCAGATCCAGCTCTTGCTCGACGCCCTGCCGGCGCTCATCTCCTATATCGATGACGAGGAGCGCTATCGCATCGTCAACCGGGCCTACGAGCGCTGGTTCGGCGAGGATCGCGTCTCCCTCGCCGGCCGGCACGTGCGCGAGGTGATCGGCGACTCCGCCTACGCCGCCGTGAAGCCGCGCATCGACGCGGTGCTCGGCGGGCAACCGCAAGACTTCGAGTCGCGGCTCGTGTACCGCAGGAGCGGCAGGCGCCACGTCCGCATCCAGTACATTCCTCATTTCGGCGCGAGCGGCGAGGTGGCCGGATTCTTCACGCTCGTCGCGGACATCAGCGAGCAGAAGCGCGCCGAGGAGGCGCGCCGCTTCCTGGCCGACGCGACCGCCCTGCTCGATCCGGTGCTCGACCGCGACACGAGCTACCGGCGCGTCGCGGAGCTCGCGGTCACCTCCGTGGCGGACTGGTGCTCCGTCCACACGATCGAGCCGGACGGCGCCCTGCGCGCCCGGGTCATCGCGCACGCGGACCCGGCCAAGGCAGAGCTCGTGTCCAGGCTGGCCGAGCGCAGCCGGATCCCGCCGGAGGCCGAGACGCCGCTGCACGAGGTGCTCCACGGCGGCCCCGGCCGGCTCCTGTCCGAGATCCCCGACAGCGTGTTCGCCGGCGTGGCGCGCGACGCCGAGCACTTCGCCGCCCTGCGCGCGCTCGGCTGCCGCTCGGCGGTGATCGTGCCGATCCGCGGCGAGGAGTGCGTCCTCGCGGCGCTCACGCTCGCCTCCGCCGAGTCGGGCCGCACCTACACCGCGGCCGATCTCGCCTTCGCCGAGGAGCTCGCGCAGTGCATCCAGGTGGCCCTGCAGCGCATGCGCCTCTACGACATGGCCCGCGACGCCGAGGCCGAGGCGCGGCGGCGCTTCCTGGCCGAGCAGGAGGCGCGCCGGGCCGCCGAGCGCGCCGCGCAGCGCATGGCCGGCCTCCAGCGCATCACCGCGGCGCTCGCCGACGCGCTCACCTGCGAGGCGGTCGCGGAGGTCGCCGTCGACCAGGGCGCCGCCGCCGCGGGCGCGTACGCCGGGTCGATCGTCATCACGGCGGGCGACGCGATCGAGTGCCTCAAGGCGGTCGGCTACCAGCCCGAGATCGTCGAGCGCTTCCGGAGGATGGCCGCCTCCGACGGCCTCCCCCTCGTCGACCCCCTGCGGACCGGCGCGCCCGTCTGGCTGCGCACGCGCAAGGAGTGCGCCGCCCGGTACCCGGACTTCGCCGCCACCGCGCTGACCTCCACGACCTCCTCGCTCTGCTGTCTCCCGCTCCTCGTCCAGGAGCGGCCGATCGGCGCGCTCGGGCTGAGCTTCGCGGAGCCCCGCCCGTTCGATCACGAGGAGCAGGAGTTCCTGCTCGCGCTGTCGCGCCAGTGCGCGCAGGCCCTCGAGCGCGCCCGCCTGCACGAGGAGCGCGCCGCCATCATCGAGCGCGAGCGGCGCGTCGCCCTCGAGAACGCCCGGCTGTACCGCGAGGCCCACGAGGCGGACCGGCGCAAGGACGAGTTCATCGCGATGCTCTCGCACGAGCTCCGCAACCCGCTCGCGCCCATCACCACCGGCCTCGAGCTCCTGCGCATGAGCACCGGCGACCGCGGCGACCGCGGCGACCGCGACGACAGCCAGATCCTCGCGACCCTCGAGCGGCAGGTGAAGACGATCGTGCGGCTCGTCGACGACCTGCTCGACGTCTCCCGGATCACGCGCGGCAAGATCGAGCTGAAGCGGGAGCGGTTCGACGTCGGCGCCGTGGTCGAGACCGCGGTCGAGTCGGTGCGCACGCTCCTCGCGCAGCGCCGGCACGAGCTCGCCCTGTCGGTCGAGCCGGGCGTGCTCGTGCACGGCGACCGGGTGCGGATCGAGCAGATCGTCGTGAACCTGCTCACCAACGCCATCAAGTACACGAACCCGGGCGGCCGCGTGTCGCTCTCCTGCGCGGCGAGCGGCGGCGACGCGTGGATCCGGGTGACGGACACCGGCGTCGGCATCTCCGCCGAGCTCTTGCCGCGCGTCTTCGAGCCGTTCATGCAGGCGCGGCGCACGCTGGATCGCTCGCAGGGGGGCCTCGGGGTCGGGCTCACGCTCGTGAAGCGGCTGGCCGAGCTGCACGGCGGGCGCGTCGAGGCCATGAGCGCCGGCCCCGGCGAGGGCACCGCCATCAGCGTCTGGCTCCCGCTCGCGGGCGCGTCGGCGGACAGCGCCGCGGCGCCTTCGACCGAGATCCCGCGCTCCGGCGCGGGCGCCCTCCGCGTCCTCCTCGTCGACGACAACGTCGACGCCGCCGAGGGCCTGCGGCGCATCCTCCAGCTCCACGGCCACACCGTCGCGATGGCGCACGACGGCCCGGCGGCGCTCGAGGCCGCGCGCGCGTCGAAGCCCGAGCTCGTCCTGCTCGACATCGGCCTGCCCGGGATGGACGGCTACGAGGTCGTCCGGCGCCTGCGCGCCGAGCCCGAGCTCCGGGGCTCCTACATCGCCGCCGTCTCCGGCTACGGGCAGGATCAGGACCGCCGCCGCTCGCGCGAGGCCGGCTTCGACGCGCACCTGACCAAGCCGGTGGCCACGGCGCAGCTGCTCGCCCTCGTCGCCGAGGCCGCCCCGCGCGGGTGACCGGCCCGCCGCCGCCTTTCAGAGCTGCAATGCAGTCGCCCCGGCGGCGCGACACACGCACGAAACAAACTCCTCCCGATCCGCGATAATCGCGCATTTCCTTTCACCGACGCTGTCGAGATCGCCCTCGCGCGCAGCCTCGTTGCGCTCGCCGGGCGCCGCGAAACACGCAGGAAACAGAGGGGATGTCCGCGCTCGAGCGCGCCATCGGACACACAATTTATTCCAGCGAAACAGTTGTGAAACAGAGCCCACAGTAGACAAGATCCTGTCCGAGACTACGGCCTGCGCCGCGCTCGGACGGCAGTACGGCAGTGACGGTGAGGGTGACTCACCGGGTCCAAAGGTGGGTTTGCATGAGCAAGAAGAAGGACCTCCTCGTCATCGGCAACGGCATGGTCGGGCACAAGCTCATCGAGAACATGGTCCTCGGTGGCTCCCTGCGCGAATGGAACATCACGACCTTCTGCGAGGAGCCTCGGCTCGCCTATGACCGGGTGAACCTGTCCGCCTTCTTCAGCGGGAAATCGGCCGACGACCTCTCGATGGTGAAGCCCGGCCTCTACGAGGAGGCGGGGATTCAGGTCCACCTGGGCGACAAGGCCGTATCGATCGACCGCCGCAAGAAGGCCGTGACCTCCGCGAAGGGGAAGACGGTCTATTACGACAAGCTCATCCTCGCCACGGGCTCGTACCCGTTCGTGCCGCCCATCAAGGGCAAGGACACGAAGGGCTGCTTCGTCTACCGCACGATCGAGGACCTCGAGGCCATGGCGGCCCACGCGAAGGGCGCGAAGGTCGGCACGGTCATCGGCGGCGGCCTGCTCGGGCTGGAGGCGGCCAACGCGCTCAAGAACATGGGGCTCGAGGTCCACGTCGTGGAGTTCGCCCCGCGCCTGATGGCCCTCCAGGTCGACGACGCCGGCGGGGCGATCCTCCGCCGGAAGATCGAGTCGCTCGGCGTCCACGTGCACACGAACACCTCGACCACGGAGATCGTCGCGGAGCACGGCCGCGTGGCGCGGATGCTCTTCGCCGACCAGACCGACCTCGCGACCGACATGATCGTCTTCTCCGCCGGCATCCGGCCGCGGGACGAGCTCGCCAGGGCGTGCGACCTCGCGATCGGCAGCCGCGGCGGCGTGGTCATCAACGAGCGCTGTCAGACGTCCGATCCGGACATCTACGCGATCGGCGAGTGCGCGAGCTATCAAGGCCAGCTCTACGGCCTGGTGGCGCCCGGCTACCACATGGCCAAGGTCGCGGCCGACGCCCTCACCGGAGGGAAGGAGACCTTCGCCGGCTTCGACATGAGCACCAAGCTCAAGCTGATGGGCGTGGACGTCGCGAGCTTCGGCGACGCGTTCGCGGCGCAGGCGGGCGCGCGCGTGGTCAGCTTCATGAACGCGACGTCGAACGTCTACAAGAAGCTCGTCGTCAGCTCGGACGGCAAGCACCTGCTCGGCGGCATCCTGGTCGGCGACGCCTCGAACTACGGGCAGCTGCTCCAGCTCGTGCAGAACAAGATCGTCCTGCCGCCGAACCCCGAGGACCTCATCGTCACGGCGCGCGAGGGCGCGAAGCCGGCGGGCTTCGGGGTCGAGGCGCTGCCCGACACCGCGACGATCTGCTCGTGCCTCAACGTCACGAAGAAGGCCATCTGCTCGGCCATCTGCGACGACAAGCAGGTCACGCTCGCCGCCATCAAGGGGCACACCAAGGCGGGCACCGGCTGCGGCTCGTGCACCACGCTGATCACCGACATCCTGAAGAAGGAGCTCAAGAAGGCCGGCGTCGCGGTCACCAACTACATCTGCGAGCACTTCAACTACTCGCGGCAGGAGCTCTATCACCTCGTCCGGGTCCACGCGATCAAGACCTTCGACGACCTCATCGAGCGCCACGGCAAGGGCAAGGGGTGCGAGATCTGCAAGCCGGCGGTGGCCTCGATCCTCGCCTCGACGTGGAACGAGCACATCCTGAACAAGAAGCACCTCCCGCTCCAGGACACGAACGATCGCTACATGGCCAACGTCCAGCGGGACGGCACCTACTCGGTGGTGCCGCGCGTGGCGGCCGGCGAGATCACGCCCGATCAGCTCATCGCCCTCGGGCAGGTCGCGAAGAAGTACAACCTGTACTCGAAGATCACGGGCGGCCAGCGCGTCGACCTGTTCGGGGCGCGGCTGGAGCAGCTGCCCGACATCTGGAGCGAGCTCATCGCGGCCGGCTTCGAGTCGGGGCACGCCTACGGCAAGGCGCTCCGCACCGTGAAGTCGTGCGTGGGCAGCACCTGGTGCCGCTACGGCGTGCAGGACTCGGTGGGCTTCGCGGTCGCGGTCGAGAACCGCTACAAGGGGCTGCGCAGCCCGCACAAGCTGAAGTCCGCGGTGTCCGGCTGCGCGCGCGAGTGCGCCGAGGCGCAGAGCAAGGACTTCGGGATCATCGCGACGGAGAAGGGCTACAACCTCTACCTCTGCGGCAACGGCGGGATGAAGCCGCAGCACGCGCAGCTCTTCGCCGCGGATCTCGACGAGGCGACGCTCATCAAGTACCTCGACCGGTTCTTGATGTTCTACATCCGCACGGCGGACCGGCTCCAGCGCACGGCCACGTGGTTCAACAACCTCGAGGGCGGCATGGATTACCTCCGCCAGGTGATCATCGAGGACTCGCTCGGGATCTGCGAGGAGCTCGAGAAGGAGATGGCCCACCTCATCGCGACCTACGAGTGCGAGTGGAAGGCCGCGGTCTCCGATCCCGAGAAGCTCAAGCAGTTCCGCCCGTTCGTGAACGCCGGCGAGCCCGACCGGAGCATCGTCTTCGTCAGCGAGCGGGCGCAGCACCGCCCCGCGGCCTGGAAGGAAAAGTCGACGCTCGTCGAGGAGATGATCTGACCGCGGGCCGAGGGGCCTCTTCCGAGGGAAATCGCCATGAACGAGCTGCACATGTCGGAATCGCCGAGAAGCGAGGGCGCGGGCCAGGGCTGGGTCGAGGTCTGCGGGGTCGAGGACATCATCCCGAACACGGGGGTCTGCGCGCTCGTGGGGAAGCGCCAGGTCGCCGTCGTCCGGGTCGGCGAGGGCGAGGAGATCTACGCCATCAGCAACTTCGACCCGTTCAGCAAGGCGTTCGTCCTCTCCCGCGGGATCGTCGGCGACAAGGGGGGCGTCCCCAAGATCGCGTCGCCCATCTACAAGCAGAGCTTCGACCTGCGCACGGGCCAGTGCCTCGACGACCCGACCGTGCGCGTCCCCGTGTATCCCACCCGGATCCGGGGCGGGCGCGTCGAGGTCCTGGACGCGGCGCAGCCGCGCGGCGTGGCGAGCTGACCCGATGGGCTTCTTGGGCAGCGCCGCGCTCCGCTTCGCGACGGGCACGCCGCCGCTGTCTCTGTGTCTCTTGGAATTCTCCGGGCTGGGCTTCCGCGCCGGGTAGACAGGGAATCTCGATGAGCGTTGCAAAGGTGTCGGACACTCACTTTCGTTTGCCCATCGTCAACTCGCCGCCGAAGATCCAGGACAGCAACAAGAACCTGCTCCAGGCGCTGCTCGCCGACCAGCAGAAGCTCACGGCGGTCGAGCGGTTCTCCAAGCTGCACGAGGAGCACGCGCTCCCGGCCCAGTCGAAGTACTACCGCGACCTCATCCCGTTCGAGAAGCCGAAGCCCGGGCAGCAGTACGCCTTCGAGGTCGATCTGGACGCCTGCACCGCGTGCAAGGCGTGCGTCACCGCCTGCCACAGCCTGAACGGCCTCGACGAGGACGAGGTGTGGCGCTCGGTCGGGCTCCTCCACGGCGGCACGCCCCAGGCGCCGGCGCAGCAGAGCGTGACCACGGCGTGCCACCACTGCCTGGACCCGGCGTGCATGTCGGGGTGTCCGGTCAAGGCCTACGAGAAGGACCCGATCACCGGCATCGTCAAGCACCTCGATGATCAGTGCATCGGCTGCCAGTACTGCATCCTGATGTGCCCCTACGACGCTCCGAAGTTCAACGCGGAGCGGGGGATCGTGCGCAAGTGCGACATGTGCAGCGACCGGCTGGCCAACGACGAGGCCCCGGCGTGCGTGCAGTCGTGCCCGAACGGCGCCATCCGCATCACGGTGGTCGATCAGGCGCAGGCCGTGCAGGAGAGCCAGACCAACGTCTTCCTGCCGGGGGCGGCGGCGCCGGAGATCACGATCCCGACGACCAGCTACAAGACGAAGAAGTCGCTCCCGCGCAACATGCTCCCCGCGGACTTCTACCAGGTGAGCCGGGAGCACTCCCACCCTCCGCTCGTCGCGATGCTCGTGCTCACGCAGCTCTCGGTCGGCGCGTTCTGCGTGAGCCTCGCCCTGAACGAGCTCCTCGGCGCGCGGGCGACGCGGGGCTTCGGCGGCCACAGCGCCACCTTCGCGCTCGTCTTCGGGCTCGCCGCGCTGGGCGCGAGCCTCCTCCACCTGGGCCGGCCGCAGTTCGCGTTCCGGGCGTTCCTCGGGCTCAAGACGTCGTGGCTCAGCCGGGAGATCCTCGGCTTCTCGCTCTTCGCCGGCGCCGGGACGCTCTACGCCGCCTCGTTCTGGGTGCCCTCGATCCCGGCGCTCGCGCCGCTCTCGCCGCTCGGCCAGCTGCAGACGCCGCTGTCCTACGCGGTCGCGCTGAGCGGGATGCTCGGCGTGTTCTGCTCGGTGATGGTCTACGCGGCGACCCAGCGCGACCACTGGAGCGGCGGCCTCACGGGGTTCAAGTTCGCGAGCACGGCGGCCGTGCTCGGGAGCTCGACGGTCCTGATGGTGGCGCTGCTCCTCAGCGACGAGCACGCGGCGCTGCTCCTGACCGGCGGCTTCCGCGCGCTGAGCGGGTTCCTGTGCGTGGCGATGGGGCTCAAGCTGCTCGTGGAGCTCTCGATGTTCCGGCACCTCCGCAAGCGGAGCCACTCGACGCTCAAGCGGAGCGCGATCCTGATGACGGGGGAGCTGAAGGGCGCGACGGGCTGGCGGTTCGCCTGCGGCGCGCTCGGCGGCATCGTCCTGCCGGCGCTCAGCCTCTTCTCGGCGCCGAACAGCGGCGTCAGCTCCGAGGTCCTGATGGCCATGGCGGTCGTGGCCTTCCTGTTCTGCCTCGCGGGCGAGTTCCTCGAGCGGTACCTCTTCTTCGCCGCCGCGCCCGCGTCCAAGATGCCCGGAGGGCTCTCCTGATGACCACCCCCGACGCCAAGAAGACGGAAGCGGAGCCCAAGAAGGCGGACAACCTCCTCCTCCAGCGGAACGGGCCGCTCACGCGCGAGCTCTTGCTCACCCCCGGCGAGTTCGGCCTCGGGCGGGTGCCCGCGCGGCTGAAGCCCGATCAGACGACCACGGTCGTGTGCGGCTTCTGCTCGACCGGGTGCGGGCTGAACGTCCACCTCAAGGACGGCGAGGCGATCAACCTCTCTCCGAACACCGACTATCCGGTCAACCTCGGGATGGCGTGCCCGAAGGGCTGGGAGGCGCTCACGCCGCTCCGGGCGAGCGACCGCGCCACCGCGCCGCTCCTCAGGAACGCCCGCGGGAAGCTGGAGCGGGTGGAGTGGGACGTCGCGCTGCGCACGTTCGTCGACCGGTTCAAGGCGATCCAGGAGGCGCACGGCAAGGAGTCGGTCGCCTTCATCAGCACGGGGCAGATCGTCACCGAGGAGATGGCCTTCCTCGGGGCGCTGGCGAAGTTCGGGATGGGCATGCTGCACGGGGACGGCAACACCCGGCAGTGCATGGCGACGGCGGTGGTCGCCTACAAGGAGTCGTTCGGGTTCGACGCGCCGCCCTACACGTACCGCGATTTCGAGGAGTCCGACGTCGTGGTGCTCGTCGGCTCGAACCTCTGCATCGCCCACCCGATCATGTGGGAGCGGCTGTGCAAGAACAAGAACCGTCCGGCGATCCTCGTCGTGGATCCGCGCAAGACCGAGACGGCGATGGCGGCGACGGCGCATTATGCGCTGAAGCCGAAGTCGGATCTGACGCTGTTCTACGGCATCGCGCACATCCTCATCCAGCGCGGGTGGATCGACCGGGAGTTCATCGACGCGCACACGGTCGAGTTCGAGCAGTTCAAGGCGCACGTCGAGGAGTTCACGCCGGCGCGGGTCGCCGCGGCGACGGGGATCGGCGAGGAGCAGCTCGCGACGTTCGCGGAGACGATCCATAGCGGGAAGCGGGTGTCGTTCTGGTGGACCATGGGCGTCAACCAGAGCCACGAGGGCGTGCGGGTCGCGCAGTCGCTCATCAACCTCGCGCTGATGACGGGGAACATCGGGCGGCCCGGGACCGGGGCGAACTCCATCACGGGCCAGTGCAACGCGATGGGCTCGCGGATGTTCAGCAACACGACGGGCCTGTTCGCCGGCCACGACTTCACGAAGGAGGAGCACCGGAAGAAGATCGCCGGGATCCTCGGCGTCCCGGAGGAGGTCATCCCGACCCGGAACAGCCTGGCGTACGATCAGATCATCGAAGGCATCCTGAAGGGGAAGATCAAGGGCCTCTGGATCATCGCGACGAACCCGGCCCACTCGTGGATCAACCAGGAGGACCTGCACGAGCTGCTCGGCCGCCTGGAGTTCCTCGTGGTGCAGGACATGTACGCCACGACCGAGACGGCGGAGCGCGCCCACCTCGTGCTGCCGGCGGCCTCGTGGGCCGAGAAGGAGGGCACGTTCATCAACTCGGAGCGGCGCATCGGCCTCGTGAAGAAGGTCGCGCGGGCGCCGGGGCAGGCGCTGGCCGACTTCCACATCTTCCAGCTCGTCGCGCAGTACTGGGGGTGCGGCGATCTGTTCAAGGAGTGGAAGAGCCCGGAGGCGGTCTTCCAGATCCTGAAGCGGCTCTCGAAGGGGCAGCCGTGCGACATCACGGGGATCGAGGATTACGCGATGATCGACGAGCGGGGCGGCATCCAGTGGCCGTACCCCGAGGGGGCGTCGTTCGAGGCGAACGAGCGGCGGCTGTTCGAGGACGGCGCGTTCTACCGGCCGGACCAGAGGGCGAAGTTCGCGTTCCAGGCGCCGCGGCAGCTGCCGGAGCCGACCGACGAGCAGTATCCGTTCACGCTGCTCACCGGGCGAGGGAGCTCCAGCCAGTGGCACACGCAGACGCGGACGAAGAAGTCGGCGGTGCTGCAGCGGCTCTATCCGAAGGAGATCTACGCCGAGGTGAGCCCGGTCGACGCGAAGAAGCTCGGCGTCGAGATGAACGAGTGGGTGGTCATCGCGTCGCGCCGCGCCGAGATCAAGGCACGGGCGTTCGTCACGAACTCGGTGCAGCCGGGGGAGATCTTCATCCCGATGCACTACGAGATCACGAACAAGCTGACGTTTCCGGCGTTCGACCAGTACTCGAGGCAGCCGTCGTACAAGGCGTGCGCGGTGAAGGTGCGTCGCGAGGAGGATCGCGGGTAAGGGGAGTCGAGACGGCCCGCGGTCGCCGCCCGGGCGGGCGCGGGTCGTCGGCCGGGGCTGCCGAGGACCCGCGGCGCCGCCTCCACCGCCTAGCGGCGGCATGCTCCTCGCGGCCGCCCAAGGCGCTCGCCATTGCTGGGAATCCGGAGCGCGAGAGCCCGGAGGCTTCGCCTCGTCCGAGCGTGAGCGACCACGCCGTAGCCGGCCGCCGTGCCGCGCTCTCGACCCGGGGAGCCAGCCCGCCGGCGAGCCGCCTGGCGTAGCGAGTAACGTCCAAGCCGCAAGCCCGGCACACCGGCGAGCTGGTGGAGAAACGGCTTGACGGGCACGGCGATCGTTGCGTCTCCTGGTGTCCCTCACCAGGGCGTTCGAGCGCCCGTCCGATGCGCCCTTGATGGGAGCACCGGGCTTCGTCAAAGGCAGCAAAGCGGGAGATGGATGATGCGTATGTTCGCGCAGCAGCCGAATCAAAATCGGACATCCGTCCCCGCCAGCCTCGCGCGGACGCATACGGCGCTGCCGGGCTGGGGGCTCCAGCGAAAGCCGATCTGCGCCTGCGGCGCCACATGCGCGCGTTGCACCGCGAAAGCTGGATCCGCCGAACGGGCGGCGCGGCCGCCGCAGGATCCCTGGGCCGAGCCGCTCATCCCCGGCTTGCAGGCCGATCTCATGATCGGCGAGAGCGACGACCCGCTGGAGAAGGAGGCCGATCGGGTCGCGGATCAGGTACTGGCAGCGCCGGCCCATCTCGCCGCCGGCCGCGCGGCGCCGAGCATCCAGCGCCACGCGCAGCGTTTCGGTCACGACTTCTCGCGCATCCGCGTGCATTCCGGGCCCGCCGCAGAGCGACCGGCGCGAGACGCGAACGACGATGCGCATACGGTCGGACGCGACACGATCACCGCGCCGCCCAGCGTGCAGAGCGTGCTCGCAGGCGCTGGAAGGCCGCTCAACCCGGCATTACGACAGGACATGGAGCAGCGTTTTGGTCACGACTTCTCGCGCGTTCGCGTGCATTCCGGGCCCGCCGCCGAGCAATCGGCGCGAGACGTCAATGCCAACGCCTATACGGTCGGACGCCACATCGTTTTCGGCGCGAGCCAGTTCGCCCCGGGGACGCACGAGGGCCGGCGCCTGCTCGCCCACGAGCTGACGCACGTGGTGCAACAGTCGGGCTCGAGCGAGCTCGACCTCGCGCGAGGTGGCGGGAGCTCGGCCGCGCGCCTCCAGCGGCAGACCAAGAGCACCAAGTGCACGGACGAGGTCGTGACGGCCCTCCACACCAAGATGCACAGCTATTGCGACAAGCAACGAAGCTGTACCATGCAAGGCGACAGCTGCGCCACGGCGACCTCCAAGGTCGCGGCGGGGTACGGCTGTGTGGACGAGAGGACCAAGCTGCAGCAGAAGTGCTTCTCGCGCCGCGACCCGGGCTACCACGAGCACATGCAGCAGATCGCCGAGGCCAACGCCGCCCTGCGGAACTGCATCGCTGTAATGATGGCCAGATGCGCCGCCCAGACGGGCGCGATCGTCGCGCTCAGCGCGGCGGCGGCCGCGGCGGCTGCTGCGAAGAAGCGCCTGAAGAGCGCAGCCGGCAGGGCCGTGATCCACGCCCAGGTCGCCGCCGCCGTGATCCTGCTGATCTCCGGCAAGGCCGAGGCCAAGATCTCGCTGGAAGGCGACAGCCCGCTCGAGGCTCTCTTCAAGGCCATGGAGCAGGATGGAGTCGCCGTGCCCGAGGAGATGAAGAAGCTGATCGACAGCGACCCCGAGCTGAAGAAGATGCTGGAGGAGTCGGCGAAGAAGGGCGGAACCCTGAGCGACGTGCAAAAGCAGGTCGCTCAGGAGTACGCCGAATATGTCTCTAAGCACATGGACGAGTTCAGCAAGGAAGAGCTGCAGACGATCCTGGCGAGCACCGACCAGGTGGCGGACAAGGTGCCCGCCACCATGAAGGTGGAGGACATCAAGAGGGCGTTGAAAGAAAGGGTGGCCCGGGAGGCCGGTCAAGCCCAGAAGGACGGCGAGGGCACGGGGACGAGCGCACCGAAGCCGCCCGTGGCCGACGGCGCCGCCAACGCCGGCGGCAAGGATGAGCCGGCGCAAACCACGGGCACGCCGGTCGGCGCTACCGGCACGCAGTCAACCAAGCTCAAGGACCTGAGCGTGGAGAACAAGAAGAGGATCAAGGGCGCGCCGCCCCCCGTCTCGAGGCTGTTCCAGGAGTTCGCGGCAGGCCAGAAGGAAGACATCGGGCTCGACGACGCCGCCGTCAAGGAGTTCTTCGAGATCGTGCCCACCGACCTGACGGACAAGCAAGCCGAAGCATTGGTCAGCCGCCTCGCGTCCTCGCAAGGAAAGACCACTGGCGCCGTCCTGAAAGCGCTGAAGCAAGGGGTGGCAGAGGTCAGCAAGGACGCGACGCCGACCGGCGACACCACCACGAACGGCGCGGCGAGCGATCGGCCCGGCAAATCGCAGCAGCAGGTGGTCGAGGAGCTGATGGAGATGGCGAAGAAGGCCGACTTCAGCAAGGTGCCCGAGGGCAAATACGTCATCCGAAATCTCTCGGACACGATCGTGAAGGGCGAGATATCGGCTCATTTTTATGGCAAGCTGAACGGCGTCGGCGTAGTGGGGCGCATCCGCGGGACCGTCCCCGCCGATCTCGATGTCGCCAAGCTCAAGGCTGGGAGCACCTTCGTCGTTACGATCACCTCGAATTCTCCGTTCGTGGACAAGGACGGCAACATCCGCAAGATCCAGCTTGGCAACACGGTGACTGTCAAAAAGTGACGCCATGGAGACGATCCGGACAGCGCGGGACGCGGTGAAGGGAAAGATCCTCGAAGGATTCAGCGCCACGCCCTATCCAGGCGACGAGCACCTCGTGGCCGTACAGGACGGCACCGATCCCGAATGTCGGGAGATCGAGGGCGCCTTCAAAGGCAAGGACTGGAGGGACGTTTCCGTCGAGATGGTGCGCGATCACAAGGATGCCTTGCCCCTCTTCACGCCCGCCGCTTTTCGCTATTACCTGCCAGCCTACATGACGGGCTGTGTGGAGTCGCCCCGCGAGGTGGACGTCGCGCTCGACTCCGTGCTATTCAACCTGACTCCGCCGAAGAAGCGCAGCGGGGCGCAATGGGACCTCTTCTGGGCGAGGGCACAACGGTTCGACGAGCGCGAGAGGAAGGCCATCCGGTCGTTCCTCGAGCTCATGGAGCAGGACGAGATCGAAGACTGGGCGAGCGCAGGGATGAAGCCGCCGAAGAGCAGGGTGAAATCGGCGCTCGCGTACTGGAAAGGGCTGTAGTCGACGGGTCGGCTCGCGGCGCTCCTCGACGTGCCGGCGAGCCCGGCGCTCGCACGCTGCCTCTACCCGCGATCCTCCTCGCGACGCACCTTCACCGCGCACGCCTTGTACGACGGCTGCCTCGAGTGCTGGTCGAACGCCGGGAACGTCAGCTTTCCCCCGATCCGTCCTTGTCGATCAGGGTCGGGCGATCCTGCCGATGCCCGCAGGATTGCCTCACCGCTGAGCTCAGCACCCTCGAGCCCAACGGCACCGTCGAGCTCACCTGGGACAGGCGGGTCTTCGAGCGGCGCGATCTGCCCGCCGAGTGCCGGGGAGGCCCCGACTCGCCCGCGTCGTGCGACCAGCTCGTCGCGATCGAGGAAGGCACGCTGACCGTGCACCTCCGATTCTGGAACGGACAGGATTGCTCCGATGTCGATTGCATCCCGACCGGTGAGGAGACCAAGGAGGAGACATTCTCCTCCCCCGTCGCGGGGCCGGGCGACATCACCATCGACTGATCCGTCGTCTCGAGTCCAGGGGCCGGGATATCCTCCCGGCGCTCCCGACGCGAGACCGTATCAGCGCGGCGTCAACCGCGGTCCAGGAAGTCCATCAGCCACTGCATGGCCGGACGCAGCCTGCCGTCCGGGTGCTGGAGGCCGGTGTTGTCCCGCCAGGTGGCGCCGACGATGTAGCCCCACAGGGTGATGCCCGGGACCGAGGGGTGATTCCAGAACATCGTGAACTGCTCCTCCATCACCCGCTTCTGCTGGTTGTCGTCCCCGAGGCCGATGTCGTACTCGGTGATGTACACGGGCTTGCCCAGAGAGGCCATCTTGTCGATGTAGCCCTTCACCGTGTTGGTGTTGATCTTGTACGCGTCGTGGGCCTGCGCGCCGAGCGCGTCGACCGGGGCGCCAGCGCCGATGACGGCCCTCGCGATCCGCATGAAGTTGTTGTGGTCGTTCTCGTATTCGATGTTGTTGTAGTCGTTGAGGATCAGGACCGCGTCCGGACAGAACTCGCGCGCCCACTTGAAGGAGTTCACGATCCAGTCCCAGCCGCTGGCGCCGTCGCCGCCGATGCCGTTCTTGTACGAGGGCGTGGTGTGGGGCGGCGGCTCGTTGACGACGTCGATGTACTTCGTCTTGGGGTAGCGCTCGCAGAACGCCTTCATCCAGTCCCGCACGGCCGCCTGCTGCTCCCCCCCGGAGAGGCGACCCACCCAGTCGGGCTGCTGGGCGCCCCACACGAAGACGTGGTGCTTGAAGATGATGTTGTTGTCCTGGGCGTACTTGTAGATCCGATCGAGCGCGCTCCAGTCCCTGTTCCCGCGGGACCTCTCGACGGAGCCCCACTTGCCCTCGTTCTCGGGCGTGATCTGGTTCCAGTACTTGGCGAAGCCGTCGCGCACGTTGCCGTTGGTCGTGATGTTGCCGACGAACTTCCCCATGGGCTCGGGGACGCCCGTCCCGGTGGACGTGGTGCTCGAGGCGTCCGAACCGCCGCCGCCCTCGTTCGACCCGCCGGTGCCGGCGCTGGTCGTGCTGGCGCTGGTCGTGCTCGCGCCGGAGGTCGTGCTCGCGCTGGTCGTGCTCGCGCCGGAGGTCGTGCTCGCGCTGGTGGTGGTGCCGGTGCTGCCCGCCGCCCCCGCGCCGCCGCCGCCGCCGTCGCCCCCGTCGCCTCCATCACCGCAGGCGGCGAGCGCCGCGATGCCGAGCGCGATCCAGGCCGAGTTGCAAAGCCATCGAGAAGAGCGGTTCTTGTTCACGTTGGACTTCCCCTTCAGTGATTGGGTAAGTTTTTGATAGGCGCAGTATTTCAGGGCAGTCGGATTGGAACCGTGCCAGTGCGCGTGCCAATCGCACCAGCGCTCGTGTGCCCGGCGCGGGTAGGGCCTGACCGCTGCGTCGGCGAGCGAGGTGTCGCGCGTCCGCGGCGGCCGAACGAACGGAGTCGACGCCGCGACCGATCCAGAAAATTCCCGGTTCGCATAACGGCCCTGCTGAGAAAGCCTTAAGGACGATTTGAGATGTTAACGATCACAAAGGCTAAGTCAACACTATTTACTTAGTCGGTGCGCTCGGACACCGACGGCTGGCGGGGCTCCTCCGGAGCGGCGCGTCACGAGGGGGCTGCTCGGGGGGCGCGTTCGAGCCGCGCGAGAGCGGCGCGGGTCAGCGGGTCATCCGAGCGCGGCGGCGCCCTCGGCGCGGCCGATCCATTTTGGTTGACATCAGCCATGTTAACGTTCACAACGGTTTCTGGTATCCTTTCGCTTCGCGCTGGGTAGACTCGCGTGCGCCCGGGCCCTTCGGCCCCGAGGGCTGCATCGACAGCGATGCATCGGCGCCCGCGCTGGGCCGGCCATCGAACCGCGTCCGAAGGGACAGCAGGAAGGGAGAATAGCATGCACCGCCAGAACCACGTGTCACGGAGGGCGCTCCTGGCCATCTTGGGCGCACTCTCCATCGGCGCCGGCTGCTCCCGCGGGGAGAGCGAGGCCGACAGCGCCGCGCCGAAGCCGGCATCCGGCACCGAGCCCGCGGGAAAGAAGCCGAAGAAGCTGTCCGAGATCGTCGTCGGCTTCTCGCAGACCGGCGCCGAGAGCTCGTGGAGGATCGCGCACAGCAAGTCGATCCAGGAGGAAGCCGAGAAGCGCGGCGTGCAGCTCCTCTTCGCCGACGGCCAGAACGTGCACAACAACCAGGTCAACGCCGTCAACGGGTTCATCACCAAGGGCGTCGACGTCATCGTCATCGCGCCGCAAGAGTCCGTGGGCTGGAAGCCGACGCTGAAGGAGGCCAAGCGCGCCGGGATCCCGGTGGTGCTCACGAGCCGGGGCGTGGACGCCGAAGAAGATCTGTACGCGACGGTGATGGTCGCGGACTTCGTCTGGGAGGGGCGCCAGGCGGGCGAGTGGCTGGCGAAGCAGACGAACGGCAAGGCGCGCATCATCGAGCTCGTCGGCACGCCGGCGGCGGACGTGGCGGTGATGCGCAAATCCGGCTTCGCCGAGGCCATCGCGAAGCACCCGGACATGAAGATCATCGCGAGCCAGAGCGGCGACTTCACGCGCACCAAGGGCAAAGCCGTGATGGAGACGCTGCTCTCGGCCCACAAGGGGGAGATCAACGCCGTCTACGCCCACAACGACGACATGGCGCTCGGCGCGATCCAGGCGATCCAGGCGGCGGGGTTGAAGCCCGGGCAGGACATCGTGGTGGTCTCGGTCGACGCCGTGAAGCCGGCCTTCGAGGCCATGATGGAGGGGAAGCTGAACGCGACGGTCGAGTGCAACCCGCTGCACGGCCCCCTGCTCTTCGACACCATCGAGAAGATCGTGCGCGGCGAGGCGGTGCCGAAGCGCACGGTCGTCCCTGGCCAGGTCTTCGAGCGCGAGCAGGCGGCGGCGACCATCGGCTCGCGGGCCTACTGAACCCACGGAAGAGGAGCCGGCGCCGGCGCCCTGAGGCGGCGGCGCGAGCACCCCCACGCACGTGAGCCCTCTGGTCGAGCGGCCCTCACCCACGGAGTAGCAGCCGCATGCCTGGTTCGAAAGCGTTGCTCTCCGTCGAGGGCCTCAGCAAATCCTTCCCCGGCGTTCGCGCGCTGCACGACGTTCACCTCGAGGCGCACGCGGGCGAGATCCAGGCGCTGATGGGGGAGAACGGCGCCGGCAAGTCGACGCTGATCAAGCTGCTCACCGGGGTGTATCTCCCGGACGCGGGGGCCTTGCGGCTCGACGGGACGTCGATCCGGCCGACCTCCCCCCGCCACGCAGAGTCGCTGGGGATCAGCGCGGTGCACCAGGAGATCAGCCTCATCCCGCACCTCTCCATCGCGGACAACATCATGCTGGGCCGGCAGCCCCGGCGCTTCGGCCTCATCGACCAGCGCGCCGTCCGCGCGAAGGCGCGTCAGGCCCTCGCGCGCCTCTCGCTGGACCTCGACGTGTCGCGATCGGTCGCGTCGCTCTCCACCGCGCTGCAGCAGATGGTCGCGATCGCCCGCGCGCTCGCCGTCGACGCCCGGCTCCTGATCCTCGATGAGCCCACCTCCAGCCTGGACGAAGCGGAGACGCAGCGGCTCTTCGACGTCATGCAGAGGCTGAAGGCGCAGGGGCTGGCGGTGCTCTTCGTGACCCACTTCCTGGATCAGGTCTACGCCGTCAGCGACACGATCACGGTGCTCCGGAACGGCTGCCTGGTCGGGCAATACGCGAGCAGCGCGCTGCCGCGCCTCTCGCTCGTCCAGGCGATGCTCGGCGTGGAGCTCGGCGACGAGGAGAAGCCCGCGAAGGGCAGCCCCGCCGGCGATGGAGAGGACGCGAGCGCCGCGGAGCCGGTGCTCGCCGCGCGCGGCCTCGAGCGGAAGGGGGTCGTCGGGCCGATCGATCTCGCGCTGCGGCCCGGCGAGGTGGTGGGGCTGGCGGGGCTGCTCGGCTCGGGCCGGAGCGAGACCGCGAGGATGCTCTTCGGCATCGAGCCGGCCGATCGCGGCGAGCTCGCGGTGGACCGCCGCGGGATCGAGATCAAGACGCCGCGGCGCGCGATCCGGGCGGGGCTCGCGTACTGCCCGGAAGACCGGAAGGTGGAGGGCATCGTCCCGAACCTCTCCGTGCGAGAGAACCTCGTGCTGGCCTTGCAGGCCTCCCGCGGGGCGCTGCGGGTGCTCCCGCGGAGCGAGCAGGATCGCCTGGTCCAGCACTACATCAAGGCGCTGAGCATCAAGACGCCGTCCCCGGAGACGCCCGTCAAGCTGCTCTCGGGCGGCAATCAGCAGAAGGTGCTGCTCGCGCGCTGGATGGCCATGCAGCCACGGGTCATGCTGCTCGACGAGCCCACGCGCGGCGTGGACATCGGCGCCAAGCTGGAGATCGAGGCGCTGGTGAGGTCGCTCGGCGAGAAGGGGGTCGCCACGCTCTTGATCTCGTCGGAGCTCGAGGAGATCGCGCGCAACTGCTCCAGGGTGGTGGTCCTGAGGGACCGCAAGCAGCAGGGCGAGCTCGCGGGAGCGTCGGTGACCCCTTCGTCGATCATCCAGGCCATTGCCCAGCACAAGGAGGCGCCGAGCGATGCTCGAGAAGATCGCTGAAGCCGCGCGCACGAACGCGAGCCCCACGGGCGTCGGGATCATCCTCTTCACCGCCGCCGCCGGCGCCCTGCTGCTCAGGCGCGGGCGCCGCGAAGCCTGGCCCTTGCTCGGCCTCCTGGCGCTCCTCCTGTTCAATTTCTTCCTGTCCAAGAACTTCTTCTCCATCGTCGAGCGGGACGGGGCGTATTACGGGACACCCATCAACCTGCTCAACCAGGGCGCGGAGGTGATGCTCCTCGCCATCGGCCTGACCTTGGTGATCGCCGTCCGGGGCATCGACCTGTCGGTCGGCTCGGTCATGGCGCTCTCCGGCGCCACCTGCGTCATCCTGATGAAGGACGCCGGCCACGGGCCGCTCGTCGCGGCGCTCTTGTCCCTGCTGGTCGCCGGCGGCGTCGGCTTGTTCAACGGCGCGCTGGTGACGTCGCTGAACATCCAGCCCATCGTCGTGACCTTGATCAGCATGGTCGGCGTTCGCGGCGTCGCCATGCTCATCACCCGCGCCGAGCCCGTGACGCACGTGGACGCGACGTTCGCGTTCATCGGCAACGGTCACGTCGGCGGCTTGCCGTTCTCCATGCTGCTGGTAGCGGCCGTGTTCGTCGTCGCCGCGCTGCTCTGCCGGAAGACGGCGCTCGGCCTGTTCATGGAGGCGATCGGCGACGGCGAGCGCGCGAGCCGGCTCGCGGGTGTCAGCGACCGCCGCATCAAGCTCTGGCTGTACGGGTTCTCCGGCCTGTGCGCCGGCATCGCCGGGCTCGTGGCCGCCTCGTACATCTCCACGGCCGACCCCGACCGCGTGGGGCGCCTGCGGGAGCTCGACGCCATCTTCGCCGCGGTGATCGGCGGTACGGCGCTCACCGGCGGGCGCTTCTACCTGGGCGGCACGCTGATCGGAGCATTGCTCATCCAGACGCTCTCCACCACGATGTACATCCAGCACGTCCCCTCGGAGATCGAGCCGATGCCCAAGGCCGGCGTGATGCTGGTGAGCTGCCTGCTCGTCTCGGAGGAGTCGCGCCGGCGGCTCATGGCGCTGCTCGGCCTCAAGCGGGGGCAATAGCGATGCGGAGCTTGGATCGGCGAGATGTGCCGCTCGTGGCGACTGCGGTCCTCCTGGTCGCGCTCTACGCGGGGGTGCTGGTCGGTTACGAGTCGGCGCGCAGCCTGCGCTTCCTGGTCGACCTGATCAAGGGGAACGCGGCGATGGGCATCTGCGCGGTGGGCATGACGTTCGTCATCCTGTCGGGGGGCATCGATCTCTCGGTCGGGTCCGTCGTCGCGCTGACGACGGTCGTCGTGGGCACGCTGATAACAGGCGGTTGTCATCCGCTGCTCGCGTTCTGTGTCGGCCTCGCGGTGGCGGTCTCGCTCGGCGCGGCCACGGGGTACCTGATCCACGAGTTCTCGTTGCCCCCATTCCTGGTGACGCTCGCGGGCATGTTCTTCGCGCGCGGCGCGGCGTTCCTCGTCAGCATGCAGCCCATCGCCGTCGATCATCCCGCGCTCGACTGGATCGTCGATGAGCTCGGCTTCACGGCGATGATCCCGGGCCTCGGCCGGACCTGGGTCCCGGCGACGGCGCTCCTGTTCTTGATCGTCCTCGCGCTCGGCGTTGTCCTTCACCGCAGCACGAGCTTCGGCCGGAACGTCCTGGCCATGGGCGGGGACAGGCAGGCCGCGCTGCTCATGGGGGTGCCGCTGGGCGCCACGACGGTGGCCCTGTACGCGCTCAGCGGTCTGTGCGCGGGCCTCGGCGGGGTCACCACGGCGCTGATCGACAGCGCGGGGAAGCCGAACATCGGCGCCGGGCTGGAGCTCGAGGCCATCGCCTCGGTGGTGATCGGCGGGACGCTGCTGACCGGGGGTGCTGGCAGCGTCGTCGGCACCGCGATGGGCGTGATGATCACGGGCATCGTGCGGGCGGTGATCAACCTGGATGGGCGGCTGCCGTCGCCGTGGCACCACATCAGCATCGGGCTGCTGCTGCTCGGCTTCATCGTCATGCAGCAGCTCCTGATCCGCTCGGCCCCCGCGGCCAGGGGTGGCGAAGCGCGGTCTCATCGATGATGCAGGAGAGCGAGGAGCGATAGAATGGGCGAGACGAAGCGAATCCTTGTCGCCGGGGCGACGGGCAAGGTCGGCCAGACGTTCATCCGCAGGTTCCTGTCCGACCCCGGGTTCGAGGGATGGAAGGTCCGCGCGCTGTGCCATAACCGCATGCTGCAGCCGACGGCGCGCATGGAGGTGGTGCGCGGGTCGATCGAGAGCAGGGCCGTGGTCGACGAGGCCGTGGAGGGCGTGACCCACGTGCTGCACCTGGCGACCTGCAAGGAGACCCCCGAGAGCATCATGGACGTGGCCATCAAGGGCATGTTCTGGCTGCTCGAGGCGTGCCGCGTCAGCCCCACGTTCGAGCAGTTCATCCTGATCGGGGGCGACGCCGGGATGGGCCACTTCTTTTACCCGCACCCCGTCCCGGTCACGGAGGCGCAGAAGCACAGCGCCTACCCGGGCTGTTACGCCCTGTCCAAGGTGCTCGAGGAGGTCATGCTCGAGCAGTATTACATCCAGTATGGTCTGAACGGATGCTGCCTGCGCGCGCCGTGGATCATGGAGAAGGACGACTTCAAGGCGCAGCTCTCCTTCGGTGACGACGTGTTCGGAGGGCCGAGGTGGCGCGATCTGGTCGGCGCCCAGGCGGCAGACGGCTACGTCCGCTCGGGCGCCGTCCCCGTGATGCTCGACCCCGACGGCGCGCCGGTGAAGCGCAACTTCGTGCATGTGGAGGATCTGGTCGCCGCGATCCTCAAGGCCATCGGCCACGAGAAGGCTCGCCAGCAGACCTTCAACATCTGCATGGATGAGCCGGTGGATTACGGTGAGCTGGCGCGTTACCTGGAGGCCACGCGGGGCCTGCCGAGCGTGAGGGTGAAGACGCCGTACCGCTCGACCTGGCTGGACAACACGAAGGCGAAGTTCCTGCTCGGCTGGCGGCCGCAGTACGACCTGGCGCGGCTCACGGACGCCGCCTTCGACCACGTGCGCGCGCCCGACGACCCGCGGATCACCTGGTATCCCGGTTGACGAGCCCCGCGGCCGGGCCGAGGCTTGGCGCCGTGGATTCGCCAGCGGCCGCGGCGCCGTAGCGCGCTGTCACGAGGCGGGCCCTCCCACCAGCACCGTCGCCTGGCGCCCCGGCGTGCGCGCGTAGGCCTCGACGACCGCCCGGCCCACCTGTGCCGCGCAGCCGCGCTTCACCAGGGCCACGATCGAGCCGCCGAAGCCGCCGCCGGTCAGCCGGGCGCCGAAGACGTCCGGCTGCGCCCGCGCGCTCTCCACCAGCGCGTCGACCGCCGGCACCGACACCTCGAAGTCGTCGCGCATCGACCGGTGCGACGCGTCGAAGAGCTCGCCCAAACGGCCGAGGTCCCCGGCGCGGAGCGCGGCCACGGCGGCGAGCACCCGGGCGTTCTCGGTGACGACGTGGCGCGCGCGCCGGTCGAGCGGCGCCGGCAGCGACGCGATGCGCTGCTCGGCGGCCGCGTCGACGTCCCGGAGCTGCGGCACGCCGAGCAGGGCCGCGGCGCGCTCGCACTCCGCGCGCCGCGTCTTGTAGTCGCCGCTCGCGTGCTGGTGCGCCACCCCCGAGTTCACGACGAGCAGCTCGGCCTCGGCGGGCAGCGGGATGCGCTCGAACGCGAGCGTCCTCGTGTCGATGAACAGCGCCGTGTGCTCGTCGGCGAGGCTCGCGGCCATCTGATCCATGTTCCCGACGGGCGCGCCCACGAAGTCGTGCTCCGCCGCGTGCGCGATGCGGGCGATCTCCACGTCGTCGATGGAGAGGTCGAGCATCTGCCGCAGGGCGCGGGCGAGCGCGACGAGCAGCGAGGCGCTCGACGACAGGCCGCTGCCGAGCGGCACCGACGACTCAATCCTCGCGTCGAAGCCCGAGATCGACACCCCCCGGCCGCGGAGGACGGCGGTGATGCCCTGCACGTAGTCGAGCCACAGGCCGCCGCGCGACTCCTCGCCGACGCGGAACCAGCGCTGGCCGCCGCGGTTCACGCTCGTGGTGGCGACCTGGACGAGCCCGTCGCCCCGCGGCGCCATCTCGATACGCGTCTTCTGCGGGATCGCCGTCGGCAGCACGTACCCGCCGCTGTAATCGGTGTGCTCGCCGATGAGGTTCACGCGCCCCGGCGCCTCGGCCACGACCTTCGCCGGGCGGCCGAAGGCGGCCTCGAAGCTTTGCTCCTTCATCGTCATCGCGGCGCTCCCGTGTTCACGTGGAGAAGGAAACCCAAACGTATCCGGGACGTCAAGCTTCGACCGCCAGACGTGCCCGGATCGATAGAACATTCTTATTCTACGCGATCTACCGATCTCCAGGCCCCCGCGGCCGCATTCGTGTGCTGACACCACCCTCGTGGGCTCACCTCATCGCTCATCGCCAGGGAGCCGCCCAGGCTTGTCGGGCGGACGAACGGATCGATGTTGACATCTTGAATGTTAACGTTAACATATAGCTCTCGTACTTCGGCTTTACCCTGAGGGGATTGTCATGCGTACCGGCATCATCGCCGTCGGGATCGGGTCCGCCGCCGGCTCCGAAAGGCTCCACCTGAGCGCGCTCACGAGCATCAGGACCACCGTCGCCAGGTTGTGCCTGATGACGGTGCTCTCGCCGCTCGCGGCGTGCGCGTCGTCCTCCTCGACCACCGCCCCGCCGCCCGAGAGCGCGGACGACACGAGCAAAGCGGCGGCCCCGCTCACCGCGCCGGCGCAGCAGCGCGGCCCGATCCTCGACACGCACATCCATCTCTACCAGGTCACGCGGCCAGGCGGCGTCGTTTGGCCGGAAGCCAAGCAGAAGCCGATCTACCGCGACGTGCTGCCCGACGAATACCAGGCCATCGCGATGCAGAACGGCATCGTCGGCACCGGCGTCGTCGAGGCCAGCCCCGTCGTCGAGGACAACTTCAAGGTCCTCGAGATGACGAAGGGCAACGGCTTCTTCAAGTTCCTCGTCGCGCAGCTCGAGATCGGCTCGCCGACCTTCAGCGCCGATCTGGCGCGCCTCGCCGCGGACCCGCGCGTGGTCGGCATTCGCGGCTTCCTCTGGAGCCCGAAGCTGACGCTCGACGAGAAGCAGCTCGCCTCGCTGGAGGAGCTCGCGGCCAAGGGCATGACGCTCGACATCATCAGCCGCGGCGCCTTGAACCCGAAGGAGAAGGTCGAGGCGCTCGCGACCGCGGTGCCCAAGCTCCGCATCATCATCGACCACCTGGCGGGCGCGAAGGGGGCGACGCCGGATCCGGCCTGGGTCGACGCGATGCAGCGGCTGGCCAAGCACCCGAACATCTACATCAAATTCTCGTCGTTCTTCGACATGTACAATCCGGCCGCCACCGAGGACGATCCCTGGAGCGCGCCGACCGACCTCGCGGCGTACAAGGCGCACTTCGACGTGCTGATGAACGCCTTCGGCGAAGACCGGCTGATCTGGGGCAGCAACTGGCCCGTGGTCGACATGGGCGGCAGCCTGGCCTCGGAGATCGCGATCGCCGAGGTGTACCTCAAGGAGCGCGGTCAGGGAGTGCGCGACAAGGTCATGTACACGAACGCGCAGAAGTTCTATGCGCGCCGGCCCTGAACGGCGGCGTCCCGAGCGCCACGCCGGAGGCGGCGGCCGCCGCCACCGTCACGGGTCGTAAAGCGACGCCGCGTCGCTGCGGATCCGGCCGTTCGACGCGGCCATGTACTTTTCTCGCCGAACGAAGCGGCCCGGCGTCGGAGCGCGCCGTGAGAGCCGCGGGTCAACGAGGTCGCTCCGCGAGGTGATGACAGCATGAAAGCCCTGACGATCACCGGCCCGTCGGTCGCACAGGTGACCCAGATCAGCGAGCCCAGGCCGGCGCACGATCAAGTGTTGGTCCGCGTGCAGCGGGTCGGCCTGTGCGGCTCCGACCTGAACACGTTCCTGGGCAAGAACCCGATGGTCACGTATCCCCGGGTGCTGGGTCACGAGGTGGCCGGCACGATCGTGGAGCTCGGCTCCGGCGTCGAGGCGGACTGGCGCGTGGGCGCCGACGTCACGTTCACGCCGTACACGGCGTGCGGCGTGTGTCCCTCGTGCTCCGCGGGGCGGCGCAACGCCTGCCGGAACAACAAGACCATGGGCGTTCAGCGCGACGGCGCGCTCACCGAGCTCGTGGCCGTGCCGTACCAGAAGCTGTTCACGTCACGGAGGCTGAGCCTCACCGAGCTCGCGCTCGTCGAGCCGTTCTCCGTCGGCTTTCACGCGGCGGCGCGGGGGCGGGTCGAGGCCGAGGAGACCGTCCTCGTGATGGGCTGCGGCGGCGTGGGGCTCGGCGCCATCGCCGGCGCGGTGAGCCGCGGCGCGCGCGTGATCGCGTTCGACACGCAGGAGGAGAAGCTCAGGCTCGCCAGGGCGCTCGGCGCGCGCGAGGCGGTGCAGGCGAACGCCGACGCGCGCGAGCGCGTCATGGACCTGACGAACGGCGACGGCCCGGACGTCGTGATCGAGGCCGTGGGCGCGGTCGCGACGTACCGCGACGCCGTGGAGTGGGTGAAGTTCTGCGGTCGCGTCGTGTACATCGGGTACGGCAAAGAGCCGGTGAGCTACGAGACCAAGCTGTTCGTGATGAAGGAGCTCGACATCCTCGGGTCGCGCAACTGCATGGGCGAGTTCTCGGACGTGATCGCCTTCTTCGAGCGGCGCACGTTCGACCCGAACCTGCTGATCTCGAAGACGATCCCCATCGAAGGCGTGCCCGAGGCGCTCGCCGACTGGGCTGCCTACCCCGGTCGAACGGCCAAGATCATGGTCGGCCTGTCGTGAGCGCGCGCGGCTCGGCGCGTTCCCCGAGCGGATTGCGGACGACGACGATCCGAACGCCTCCGCTCGAGGACGAGCAGCGACTTCCAACATCCCCTCATCGTGAGCCGCCGGAGGGCTGACATGGGCAATCCGATCCTTCAATTCGGCACGAGCCGGTTCCTCCAGGCTCACGCGGACCTCTTCATCTCGGAGGCGCTCGGCGCCGGCGACGCGCTCGGGACGGTCACCGTGGTGCAGACCACGTCGAACCCCGAGAGCCGCGCGCGCGTCGACGCGCTGCGCGCGCGGGCGCGCTACCCCGTGCGGATCCGCGGGCTGCGCCGCGATGAGGTCGTCGATACGACGATCGAGTGCAGCTCGATCACGGAGGCGCTCGACGCGAACACCGACTGGCCGCTCGTGCTCGAGCGCTTCGCGCGCGACGCGCGCGTCGTGCTCTCGAACACGAGCGACAGCGGATACGCCTGTTTCCACGAGGACACGGAGGCGTCGCTCGCGCCCGGCGCGCGCGCGCCGCGCGGGTTCGCCGCGAAGCTCGTCGTCCTGCTGCGCGCGCGCTTCGAGGCGGGCGCCGCGCCGCTCACGCTGCTGCCTTGCGAGCTCGTGTCGAACAACGGCGACACGCTGCGCGCGCTGGTCGTCGGCGTCGCGCGCCGGTGGGGCGCCGACGCCGCCTTCCTGCGCTATATCAAGCACACGTGCGTCTGGGTGAACTCGCTCGTCGACCGGATCGTCTCCGAGCCGATCCGCCCCGTCGGCGCGATCGCCGAGCCCTACGCGCTCTGGGCGATCGAGCGGCGCGAGGGCATGGTGCTGCCGTGCCGGCATGAGGCGATGATCGTGACGGACGACCTGCCCCATTACGAACGCCTGAAGCTTCTGCTCTTGAACCTCGGGCACACCTACCTCGCCGAGCGCTGGCAGACGGACGGGCGCCCCGCCGACGAGAACACGCGCAGCGCGATGCGCGATCGGGCCCTGCGCGCCGACCTCGAGGCGCTGTGGCGCGACGAGGTGGTGCCCGTCTTCGACGCGCTCGGCAAGGGCGCCGCCGCGCGCGCCTACCTCGACGAGGTGCGCGATCGCTTCGAGAACCCGTTCCTCGATCACCGGCTGTCCGAGATCTCGAAGAGCCACGGCGAGAAGAAGCGGCGGCGCTTCGCCCCCGTGGTCGAGCTCGCGCGCGAGCTCGACTTGAAGATCGAGCAGCCCAGGCTGCGCGCGTCGCTTCGCGCGACCGCGCCCGCATGAGCGCGTGAGGCCGCCGCGGGCGGCTGCGCGTCGTCAGCCGACCGCGCGCAGCCGCCGCAATCGAACCACCGATAAGCCCACGAGCCCGATGCCGTTGCCGTAGCGCCGCGCGCGCCCGACGTAACGCAAGTCAGCTCCGCCCGGCCGCAATCGCACGAGAGCTGCCGATCGCACGAACAGACACGCCGGCCAAGGAGACATTCAGATGAGAAAGATGCGTTGGGTCGTGCTTTTGCTGTGCTTTCTCGCCGTCGCCCTCAACTACATCGATCGCGCCAACCTGGCGGTCGCGGCGCCCGAGATCGAGAAGGCGCTCGGCGTCGGCCCTGCCCAGATGGGGCTCATCATGAGCGGCTTCTTCTGGACCTACGCGCTCATGCAGATGCCGTTCGGCTGGTTCATCGACCGTGTGGGGGCGCGCATGGCGCTGCCGTTCGCCGTCGGCTGGTGGTCGCTCTTCACCGCGGCGACGGCGGGCGCGTCGAGCGTCGCGGGGATGTTCGGCTGCCGATTGCTGCTCGGCGTCGGCGAGGCCGGCGCCTACCCGGCCTGCGCGAAGCTCGTGAGCCAGTGGTTCAAGCCGCGCGAGCGCGCCCTCGCGACGGGCATCTTCGACAGCGGCGCGCGCGTCGGCTCGGCGCTGTCGATTCCCCTCGTCGCCCTCATCGTCGACACGCTCGGATGGAAGGCGGCCTTCATCATCACGGGCTTGCTCGGCGCGGTGTGGATCCTCGGCTGGGTCGTCATCTACCGCGGCCCCGCGCACGGCGACATGACGGGCGAGACCGACGTCGTCCACGCGGCGCCCGCCAAGGACGCGCCAGGCGGCGTGACGTGGGCGTCGCTCTTCCGCCACCGCACGCTCTGGGGCATGATGCTCGGCTTCTTCTGCCTCAACTTCACCAACTACTTCTTCATCACGTGGTTCCCGAGCTACCTCGTGCAGACGCGCGGCTTCTCGCTCAAGGCGCTCGGCACGCTCGGCATGATCCCCGCGCTGATGGCGATTCCGGGCGGCTGGATCGGCGGCTTCGTCTCCGACGCGCTCTATCGCCGCGGCTTCAGCCTCACCGCCGCGCGCAAGACCTGCATGGTCGGCGGCATGCTGATGTCGTCGGCGATCACGCTGTCGGCGCTGACGTCCGACATCACGCTGATGCTCGTCCTCTTCGGCGTCTCGTACGCGAGCCTCGCGTTCGCCGGCGCCAGCATCTGGTCGCTCCCTGGCGACGTCGCGCCCACGCCGCGCCACGTGGCGACCATCGGCGGCATCCAGAACTTCGCGTCGAACCTGGCCGGCATCGTCATCACGACGTTCACCGGCGTGATGGTCTCGCTGACCCAGGGCTCGTTCACGATCCCGCTCGTCGTGGCGGGCGGCTTCTGCCTGCTCGGCGCGTTCAGCTACCTCGTCATCGTCGGCAAGATCGAGCCGCTCCGGCTCGACGTCGAGCGCCGCGAGGCGGCCTAGCCTCAGAGGGTGACGCCCCGCTTCCAGAGCGCGATCTCGCGCTCTTCGTTCTCCTCGGCGCGGGTACTCCGGCCCGAGGCGGTGGCCAGCACCAGGTCCATCAGCGCGCCGGCGGCCGCGTCCATCGATTCTCCCGAGGCGACGCGGCCGGCGTCGAAGTCGATCCAGCGCTGCTTGCGCTGGGCGAGGCTGGAGTTCGTGGCGAGCTTGAGGGTCGGCACGGGAAACCCGAGCGGCGTGCCCCGGCCGGTGGTGAAGAGGATCACCGTCGCGCCCGCGGCGGCGAGCGCCGTGGACGAGACAGCGTCATTGCCGGGGGCCTCCAGCAGCGCCACGCCCGGCGCCCCGCGGATCTGGCCGCCGTAGCGGACCACCTCGGACACCCGCGCGCGGCCGGCCTTCTGCACCGCGCCGAGAGACTTCTCCTCCAGCGTGGTGATGCCGCCGGCGACGTTGCCGGGCGAGGGGTTCTCCGACACCGGCTCGCCGTGAGCAATGAAGTAGCGCTTGAAGTCGTTCACCACGCCGACGACGTCGGCATAGACCCCCTCGCTCTCGGCGCGGGCCATGAGCAGGCGCTCGGCGCCGAAGATCTCGGGGATCTCGGTGAGGATGGCCGAGCCGCCGGCGGCGCACACCTTGTCGGCGATGCGGCCCACGAGCGGGTTGGCGGTCAGCCCCGAGAAGCCGTCCGAGCCGCCGCATTTGAGGCCGATCACCAGGTCGGAGACGGGGCAGGGCTCGCGGCGGTCCCGCTCGGCGACCCTGACCAGCGCTTCGACGGCCTCGAGGCCCGCTTCGAGCTCATCCTCGGCCGCCTGGGCGTCGAAGGACCGCAGGCGCTCGCGATCGAGCTGCGGGGCGCTCTCGAGGAGCACGCCGAGCTGGTTGTTCTCGCAGCCCAGGCCGATGATCAGCGCGCCGCCCGCGTTGGGGTGGCCAGCCAGGGCCGCGGTCATCCGGCGGGTCGCGTCGAGGTCGCCCCCGAGCTGCGAGCAGCCGTAAGGATGGGTCAAGGCGTAGACCCCGTCCACGCGGCCCTTGAAGCGCTTGTCCGCCGCGGCGGCCACCTTCTGCGCGGTGCGCGCGACGCAGCCCACCGTCGACAGGATCCAGATCTCGTTTCGGGTGCCCACCCGCCCGTTCTTCCGCCGGTAACCCAGGAAGGTGCGGTCTTCGGTCGCGGAGAGGGGCTCCGGGCTCGTGGGCTCGTAGGTGTAGGTGTCGAGGCCGGAGAGCGCGGTGGCCAGGTTGTGCGTGTGCACGTGGTCGCCCGGCTGGATATCCGCGGTCGCCCGCCCGATCGGCCAGCCGTACTTCCGCACCGGCTCGCCGGCGGCCACCGCGCGCAGCGCCACCTTGTGCCCGGCCGGGATGTCGGCGCGGGCGGTGATCGCCTCGGCCACCGGATCGCCGGCGGCCAGGCCGCGCACGGCGACGGCCACATCGTCTCGGGGATCGATCCGCAACAGGGAGGCTGCCAAGCTCATATCACCCCTGGTCATCGGTGTGTCATCGGCGCGCCAAGCCCGCGCGGCGCCGCACGCGCGAGCGCCGAGAGGGACGATGTGAAATCCGCGCTCAGAGACCCAGGACGCCGATCATCTTCTCGGCGTAGCGGGTGCCCAGGGTGACCAGCGCGTCGTGGCCGAAGTGGAGATTCCACGTGTCGGCAGGATCGATGGCGAGCCCTTCCGCCGAGACGACGTGGGCGTTGGCGACCAGCCCTGGGAGCTGGCCGACGAGCGAGTTGTGCCTCGCGCACGACCCCGAGTAGAGGAGCTCCCCCGCGAGGAACGGCACGTCGCCGAGGCCGAGGTCCGCGCGCAGGTCCGAGACGAGCGTCTTCACCTTGCCGGGCCACGCGGGGTCGCCGCAGTTCGACTCGCCTTGATGGAACAGAATGCCCTCGATCACGCCCCCGGCCTCCTGCGCCGCCTTCGCGCGCGACAGGATCCAGTTGTACTTGCTCCCCCCCGCCTTCATGAACGTCTCCACCTTCTCCCCGCTGAGGGCGGACGGGACGAGGCCAATGCTGTCCTGAGCGGGGTAGCGGTCGAGGATGGTCTTGGCGAAGTAGTCGCCGGGCCCGATCGCTCCGTTCCAGCACTCGTGGAGCGGCGGGGCAGCGATGTCCCACTCGCCTTCGACGCGCCCGGTCGCGGCGCAGTCGTCGAAGCCGAGGACCTTGATGCGGGGATTCTCCATCTTGTCCGCGTTCGAGGCCTTCGGGTACCCGGCCATGTTCGATTGCCCGAGGAGGAGGAAGACGTGAAACACGGGCTCGGCCGGCCCCGCGCTGCTGCTCGCGCCGCCCGCGCCGCCCGCGCCGCCAGTCCCGGAGGCCTCTCCGCCTCCCCCGCCTCCCCCGCCGCCCGCGGACGCCGAGGACGCGGCCTCGGAAGGCGCGCCGCCCGACCCTGTGCCCGCCGCCGAGGTGGACCCGGAGCCAGCGCCGACAGAGGCGCCGCTCGTCGCGCCAGCCCCGCCGGTGCCCGCGGCTCCGGTCGCTCCGGCCGAGACGTCCGCTTCATTGCAGGCAAGGGCCCCGATCAGCGAGAACGCGACGCACGAGGGGACGAGCCCGGGCGAACATCGAAGCATGCTTTTCATAAGAGAATTTTCCCGGCAGACCCGCGTCCTGGGCGAAGCCGAAGCAGCGGCCCGGCGTGTTATGTTAACGTTAACAATAACGATGTCAATTCCAAACGGCGCACCGGCGTCGAGCGGGCGCCTGGCCGCGCTGGAGGCGCTCCTCGGCGAGCCGAGATGCCCGCCGCGCGAGGGCGCTACCCCCCGAGCGCCCGCGCGAGCGCGCCTCTCAACACCGACGCTGCGTCCTGCTCTTCGCCCCGCGCCCGCCACGCCACCACGCCATCGGGTCGCACCAGCAGCGCCCCGCGCCGCCCGATCCCCGCGAGCCGCTGCCAGCGGTCGCGCTCGTCCTCGAAATCGATCCCCGCGCGCAGCACGCCGACGGTCGCCCCGATCGCGCGCGCCGCTTCGCCCCACGCCGCGGCCTCGCGCCCGGCGACCAGCGTGAAGCGCCCGTCGATCAGGTCCAGCGTCGACTCCCGCTCTCCGTCGCGCGCGATCCACGCGTGCGGCATTCGCGTGCCCGGGCGGCCGTCGAGCCGGAAGCGCGCCGCGCGCCCATCCGCCGTGATCGCCGCGGATCCATATCGATACCCGACGCCGAGGAGCTTGTGCCAGCGCCCCGGGCTCGGCGGCGTCCGGCCGGTCAGGCGCCCCCAGATCGAGCGGCGATCGAGGCCCAGCGTCTTCGAGAACGCGGCGCGCGCCATGAGGCCCTGCTCGTCGGCGTTGTTCGCCGAGTCCTCCGCCGCCACGACGGCGACGGGCCGGCGCTCCGCTTCGTACGTGTCGAGCAGGGCGGGGCGCGCCTCGCCGCGGAGCACGAACGCGAGCTTCCACGCGAGATCGTGAGCGTCGGCGACCCCGGTGTTCGCGCCCATGCCGCCCCACGGAGGCATGAGGTGCGCGGCGTCGCCCGCGAGGAAGACGCGCCCGACCCGGTAACGATCGGCGACGCGGGACGCCGACTCCCACGGCAAAACGCTCTCGATCCGGATCGGCACCTCGCCCACGCCGAGCGCCTTCTGCACGAGCGAGGCGCAGCGCTCGGGCGGGTAGTCCTTCGGCGACTCGCGCGCCGGGTCGTACACGAGGTGGAACACCCAGCGCGCGCGGTTGTCGATGGCGGCGAAGAGGCCGCGCACCTCGGGGTGGTGGACGATCGCGAGGCTGAACTCCCGATCTCGGACGAAGTCGGCGAGATCGGCCTCGAAGAGGACGTTGAGCAGATGGCCCAGCGATCCGCGGCCGCTCGTGGAGACGCCGAGCGCCTGCCGCACCGGGCTCCTCGCGCCGTCCGCCGCCACGAGGTAGCTCGCGCAGACGCGCCGCGTGGCCCCGGTCGCCCGATCGCGCAGCACGGCGCGCACGCGAGCGTCGTCCTGCTCGAACGAGACGAGCTCGGTCGAGAACGACAGGCGCGCGCCGCGCTCGCGGGCGGCGGCCGCGAGCACCGGCTCGAGCAGATCCTGCGTGATCCGGCAGGCGCGCGTGGGGCTCGCCGATCCGAGCCCGATCTCGCGCCCGAGCAGCGCGCGGAAGAGCCGGCGCAAGAGCTTGCCGACCGGCGCGTCGATCGCCTGCGCGAGCGTCTCGCCGAAGAGGAAGCCCAGGTGGATCGGTGTTTTGGCGCCCGCCTCGCGGATGGCCGGCTCGAGGCCGAGCTCGCGATAGAGCTCCATCGTGCGGGCGTTCACGCCGCGCGCGCGCGGGTGGATGGACGTGCCCGCGTGGCGCTCGACGAGCGTCACGTCGACGCCGTGACGGCGCAGGAACAACGCGGCAGAGAGGCCGACGACGCCTCCGCCGACGATCAGGACGGGGACCGGCGGCTCGCTCTCGGTAGGATCGTGATCCATGCCTTCACCTCGCTCGCAGGGTGGCGGTGCGCAGCGCGAGCCCGGGCCGGCGCGCGCGCTTTTCGGGTGAGCGCGCGGCGGCGATGGTCTACGGTTGGACTCGGCAGTCCAACAGATTGGACTGGTGAGTCCAAATGTCAACCCGGAAGCGGCTCGACCCCAGGCCTGCGCGCGAGGGCGCCTCGGCTCCCCCCGCCGCGGGCTCGCCCGTGAAGCACGCCGCCATCGTGGAGGCGGCGAAGCGCGTGTTCCTGCGCGAGGGCGTCTCGCGCGCGAGCGTCGACACCATCGCCGCCGAGGCGGGCGTGTCGAAGCAGACGATCTACAACCACTTCGGCGACAAGGAGCGCCTGTTCTTCGCGGTGATCGAGCGCGTGCAGGGCGCGGCGTCGGCCGAGCAGGAGCGGGCGTTCGACGAGCTCTTCGCCACCGACGCCGAGCCGGCGGTCGCGCTCGGCCAGCTCGGGCGGCGCCTGCTGGCGTGGGTGTTCCGCGAGGATCTCTCCGCGTTCCGGCGGCTCGTGGTGTCCGAGGTCGCGCGCTATCCGCAGCTCCGCCTCGCGTGGGCGCAAGGTGGACCGCTGCGGTTCATGATCCGCCTCGTCGGCTACCTCGCGCGCGAGACCGAGCGCGGCCGGCTCGACGTGGCGAAGCCGGAGCGCGCCGCGCGCCAGTTCATCGCGCTCCTCTCGGCGGAGGCGCAGGACGTCTCGGTCTACGGCACGCTCCCGCTCGCGCCGTCGCAGATCGACGCCATCGTCGACGAGAACCTGGAGATGTTCCTCCGCGCGTACGGGCCGCGGCCGAAGCCTCCGGCGAGGCCGCGGGCGGCCCGGAGAGGGAAGAAGAAGCAGGCCGGCGCGTGACGGCCCGGCGGGGTCGCCGCGTTCAGCGGCCGCCACGCGGCTCAGACCCCGCGCGGGAAGTCGCCCTGCGGCGGGATGCGGGGGTCCTGGGTGGGGTCGGGCGAGGGCGGCTCGGGTTGCTCCGGCCCCGGGTCACCCGGGTTGGGCGGCAGCGGGACCTCCTCGTCGCCGCCGGGTACGTCCGTCTTTGCGAGCTCATGCGTGCGGTTCTTCATGACCCTCCTCCAGCAACCGGTCAGTGCAACCGTCGAGCCACCGCGAAGCTGCAATCTTTAAGCCGCGGCGTACGAGCGGCGCCCGGCTTGACGCCCCGCCCCGGCATCCGTGATCTGCGGCCGGCGTGCTCTCGATCCGCCACGACCCGTTCCCGCTGGAGGCCGCCCGCGACCTGCTCGGCATCGTGCGCGCGCTCTACGCCGCGGCGCGCGCGCGGGGGGCGAGCGTGGCAGATCTCCACGCCATCGCGGCGGTGGGCGACGATCTGCGGCAGGCGATCGCCCTCGCCGCGGCCCACCCGCCGGGCACGCTCGGCTTCTCGTCGGCGTGGACCCGCGCCGAGCGCGCCGCGGCCCGCGTCGGCGAGCTCGCGGACGCGCTCACGCCCGCGGCGCCGATCGTCCACGCCGCCCTGGCGCGCGTCGGCGGCGGCAAGGCCACGCCCGGCGGGTGAACGCCGTCGCGCCCCGCCGAGGGGCGCGTCACCCCCGGCCCAGGAGCGCCGTCACCCGCGCCGGGGAGCGCGTCACCCGCGGCGGGCGAGCGCCCCCGCGATGGGGTGGTCCGGCGGGATGGGCCAGGCGAGGGCGCGCGAGGCGACCGCGCAGTACGCGGCGAGGCGCTCGCGCGGCACCGGGGCGCGCGCGCCGAGGCGACCGAGGTTGTCGAGGAGCAGCTCGAGGCAGCTGTTGCCCACCCGCTCCCCGACGCCGAGCGCCGTGGCGTGGACCCGCTCGACCCCGCACGCCGCCGCCCAGAGCGCGGCGGAGAGGCCGAGCCCGCGGTCGTTGTGGCCGTGCCAGTCGAGCTCGATCCCGGGCGCGCCCAGGGCGGCGAGCTCGCGCCGGGCGAACGCGACGAGCGCCGCCACCCCGGGCGGGGTGACGTGGCCGGTCGTGTCGCACAGGCAGAGGCGCGCGGCGCCGGCGTCCACCGCGGCGCGGAAGAGCGTGTGGAGCATGCCGGGGGGCGCGCGGGTCGCGTCCTCGGCGACGAGGCAGAAGGGCAGGCCGGCCGCGGCGGCGGCCCGCCCGGCGGCCTCGACGCTGCGGGCCAGGAAATCGGGGCCCCACCCCTCGACGAAATGCCGGATCGGCGAGCTGCCGATGAACGCGTAGACCACCATCGGCGCCCCGGCGCGCTCGGCCACGCGGGCGACCTCCTCGACGTCCGCGGCGGTCGTGCGCGCGGCGGCGGTCAGGGCGAGCGGCAGCCGGGACGAGACGATCTCGCGGGCGAGCAGGCAGGCGTCCTCGAACTGGCGCGGCCCGGCCGCGGGGATGCCGAGGTTCACCGCGTCGACGCCGACGCTCGCCATCGCCTGGAGCAGCTCGATCTTCTGCGCGCTCGGCGGGTTCACCGTGGAGACGCCCTGGATGCCGTCGCGCAGCGTCTCGTCGAGCACCTCGACCGGCCGGGCCGCGCGCTCGAAGGGCAGCCACGCCTCGTCCTCGGCGCGGGCAGCGGCCCAGGCCTCGGCGGGCACGCCGCCCGGCGGGAGCCGGCGCTCCGCCGGCGCGGGCTCCGCGCGATTCCAGTCGAACAGGGCCGCGGCGCCGGGATCCCGGCCGTCGGTGCTCATGCGCTGCATGTCAGGTCGCGGGGGATCTCGGCGTGGCGCATGCACAGCGCGCCGCGTCGACCGGCGCGGGGGGAAGGTTACTTCATGTCGGCCGTCGGAGCAGGTCCCGATCTCCTCCGGCGGACGCCGCCCGAGCCTCGATCTGCGCGCGGTGCTCGCCGCGCGTCCCGGCGCGCCGCGCGCCCCGGCTCACCGCGCGCCCGGTTTGCCGGGATCGTCGCTCCAGACGTTGGCGTTGCCGTGCGCCTCGAGCGGGCCGCGCTGCGGGCGGACGACGCAGAACCGCTGGCCCGTCGGCGCCTCCATCACCCACCAGCGCTTGATGAACTCCACGCGCCGCGCCCCGAGCGCCTCGAGCCGCCGCACCTCGGCGTCGAGGTCGTCCGTCTCGATGTCGAGGTGCGTCCGGCTCGGGTGCTCGACCTGCTGCACGAGGACGATGAGCTCATCGTCCCGGGTCTCGAGCTCGCGGTAGCCGCCCGCGTCCGGAGCGGCCTTCTTGACGGGCTTGCCGAGGGCGCGGCCCCAGAAGTCCGCCGCGGCGTCGACGTCATCCACCTTGCAGTCAATCACGAGAGCACAAAGGCGACTCCGGTGCATGCGATCTCCCTCCTGCCGGATGGCGCAGCGACCTTACGCGGCGCCGCCAGAGGCGTCTCCCCCAAACCAGCGCGCCGACGCTCCGGCGCGGCGCGATCCAACGCCGGCGGGCGTCCGGATCTTGCCGAAGAGACGCGCTTTGCGCGCGGGCAGCGGCAGCGTAAAAAGCTGTTCCAGGAGCAACCTGCTGCTCCGGGACACCTGCCGCTTCAGGAGCTTCGATGACGTACATGCCTCGCTTGCTGACGAACTCGCTGGCGCTCTTCACGCTCGCGCTCTGCGCCGGCTGCTCGCCCTCCGAGCGGAACTTCGCGACGGGCACAGGCGGTCAAGGCGGCGACGCCGGCCACGGCGGCGCGGGCGGCGCGGGCGCCGGAGGCGGCACGGGCGGCACGGGCGACGCGTGCGCCTCGCCGACCGACTGCCCCGCCGCGGAGAACCAGACGCCGACGTGCGAGGCGGGCGTCTGCGGCGTCGTCTGCGACGCCGGCTTCCTGGACTGCGACACCGCGGCCCCGGGCTGCGAGACGAGCGCGAGCGCCCACGAGCACTGCGGCGCCTGCGGCAACCGCTGCGCGACGGAGTGCGTCAAGGGCGACGAGGGCGCCTTCTGCAACGACCCGGTCGAGATCTCGGCCGGGTTCGCCCACACGTGCGTGCTCCGGCGGGACGGCAGCGTGTGGTGCTGGGGCAGGAACGCGTTCTCCGAGTCGGGGAAGCCGGACAGCGAGCCGGTCGTCCCCGTGCCGGCGCAGGTCGCCCTCCCCGGCAAGGCCATCCATGTGGCGGCGGGCGGCGGGTTCGCGCGCGACGACGACCAGTTCCCTGCCCACTCGTGCGCGATCCTGGAGGACACGACGGTCACCTGCTGGGGGCGCGGCACGCTGGGACAGCTCGGCAACGGCTCGTTCTACGCGGCGAGCGAGCCGGCGCGGGTGCCGAGCCTGATCAACGTCGTGCAGCTCTCGCTCGGCGCGGCGCACTCGTGCGCGGTGAAGACGGGCGACGAGCTCTACTGCTGGGGCGCCGACGACGAGGGCCAGCTCGGCAACGGGGAGTCGCCGCAGACCGGCACCCCGGACTTCATCCAGAGCGACATCCGGCAGGTCTCCGCCGGCCAGGATCACACCTGCGCCATCAAGGCCTCCGACCGAGGCCTCCTCTGCTGGGGCCGGAACTTCGACGGACAGCTCGGCTTCGCCGGGGCCCGCGAGAACGCCACCTCTGCGGTGGAGGTCGCGGCGCCGCTCACCGCGGGGGTCGACGAGGTGGCCGCGGGCGACCGGCACACCTGCGCGCGCAAGGGCGTGGAGGTCTACTGCTTCGGCAACGACTACAACGGCGCGGTGGGCGCCGACCGCTACGGGCCCGTGCCAGAGCCCACGCTCGTCGCCGTGCCTCAGGCCGCGACCATCGACGTCGGCCGCGAGCGGAGCGGCGCGGTGTCCGGCGCCGCGCGGGGCCTCAAGATGTGGGGCGTCGGCGCCCTCGGCCACGGGAAGCCAGGGCTGTCGTCGCAGCCGGTCGACGTGCCCATCGACGGCGTGGCGCAGCTCGCGGCCGGCTATCACCACACGTGCGCGCTGCGGACGACCGGCGAGGTGCTCTGCTGGGGCGAGAACGCCGACGGGCAGCTCGGCGTGGGCCTCGACGTCGTCGAGGAGCAGCTGTCGCCGGTCGCGGTCAGGCTCGCGCCGCCCTGAGCGTGAGCGCCCGGCGGCCGCCGCCCCGCTCCGCCGGAGAGCGCGGGGCGCTCCTCGCGACAAGGGCCCTGTCCGGCGGTAGAGTTGCCGCCCTTTCCACCCAGGATGAGACGATGAAGACAACCTCGCTCCGTTTCGCGCTCGCGCTGGGCGCCCTGCTCCTCTCCGCCGTCGGGTGCGAGGAGAAGAAGACGACGACCGCGGCCGAGGGGAGCGCGGAGGGCCGGGTCGCGAAGCTCTCGGTCGCGTCCTACGACCCCACCCGCGAGCTCTACCAGGAGCTCAATCCCGCGTTCGAGCGGTGGTACAAGCAGAAGACCGGCAGGGACGTCGACGTGGAGACCGATCACGGCCCGTCGGGCAAGCAGGCGCGCGACATCGCCGCCGGCAAGGAGACGGACGTGGCCGCCCTGTCGGTCGACTTCGACGTCGACACGATCGCCAAGGCGGGCCTTTTGCCCGCCTCCTGGCGCGATCGGCTGCCGAACGGCTCGGTGCCGTACACGTCGGCCGTCATCTTCCTGGTCCGCAAGGGCAACCCCAAGCAGGTGAAGGCCTGGGAGGACCTCGCGCGGCCCGAGGTGGTGTCGCTGTGCCCGGATCCGAAGACCGGCGGCGGGGCGCGGTGGATCTACCTGTCGACCTGGGCGCACGCCGCGCGCAAGGCGAAGGCCGAGGGCCGGAACGACGCGGAGGCGGAGGCCGCGGCGCGCGAGTTCACGGCCAAGGTCTACGACGACGCCATCCTCGACCCGGCCATGCGCGGCTCGTCGACCCGCTTCATCGTGCAGCGCACGGGCGACGTCCTCTTCGGCTGGGAGAACGAGATCCTCCAGATCGCCGCCGATCCGGCGACGGCCGACCAGTTCGAGGTCGTCGTCCCCTCGGACTCGATCACGATCGAGGTCCCCCTCGCGGTCGTCGACAAGGTCGCCGAGCGGCACGGCGTCAAGGACATCGCCGAGGCGTACGTGGAGTTCCACTTCTCCGACGAGGGCCAGGAGCTCATCGCGAAGCGCTACAACCGCCCGTACAGCGAGGCGATCGCGAAGAAGCACGCGGACCGGCTGAAGCCCCTCGCGCTGTTCCGGTTCAAGGACCATTTCGCCGACTGGCCGACGGTGATGAGCGTCCATTTCGGCCAGGGGGCCGAGCTCGACAAGATGCGGAAGAAGTGATGTCGCGCGGCGCGCGCGTGCTCCCCGGGTTCTCGCTCTCCCTGGGCGTCGCGGTGCTCTACCTGAGCCTCGTCGTCCTCCTGCCGCTCTCCGCCCTGTTCCTGAAGACGGCGGAGCTCGGGTGGGGTCGCTTCTTCGCGGTGATCACGAGCGGCTGGGTCGCCGCGGCCGTCCGGTTCACGCTGGGCGCCTCGATCGCCGCGGCGCTCCTCAACGTCGTCGTGGGCCTGCTCATCGCGTGGGTGCTCGGCCGGTACACCTTCCCGTTCGCGCGCGTCATCGACGCGGTGATCGACCTGCCGTTCGCGCTCCCCACGGCCGTGGCCGGGATCGCGCTCTCCACGCTGTACGCCGAGGGCGGTTTGCTCGGCGGGGCGCTCTCCAGCGTGGGTTTCCGGTACCCGTGGCCCGTCTGGCGCGGGTTCGCGGCCGGGTGGCGCGAATCGCCGATCGCGTGGACGGTGTACGACCGGATCTCCCTGGCGCCGCTCGGCGTGGTGATCGCGATGGCCTTCGTCGGCCTGCCGTTCGTCGTGCGCACGGTGCAGCCGGTGATCGAGGACCTGAGCCGCGATGTCGAGGAGGCGGCGGCGACGCTCGGCGCCAGCCGATTCCAGATCTTCCGCGCCGTCGTCCTGCCGGAGCTCGCGCCGGCGCTCCTCACCGGGTTCGCGCTGGCGCTCGCGCGCGGCCTCGGCGAGTACGGGTCGGTGATCTTCATCTCGGGCAACCGGCCGGACACCGAGATCGCGTCCCAGGTGATCATCAAGATGATCGAGGTGAACGAGACGGGCACCTACGCCGACGCGACGGCGGTCGCGGTCCTCCTGCTCGCGGCGTCGTTCGCGCTCCTCCTCGCGATCAACCTGCTCCAGCGCGCCGCCTCGCGCGGCCACGCGGGCAGGGCGGCGGGCTGACGCCCGCGGCCGGTGGACTCGAGTCGCGCGATGCTCGCCCCCCGCCCCCAGACAGGCCGCGAGGACACCGCCGGTGGCCGCGGAGCGCGCCGGCTGCTGATCGGCCTGTGCGCGCTGCTCGTCGGCGTGTTCCTGGTCCTGCCGCTCGGGGTGGTGTTCTGGCACGCCTTCAGCGAGGGCCTGAGCGCCTATGGACAGGCGGTCTTCGACCGCGCGACGTTCCGCGCGGCGGCGCTCACGCTCCTCACCACAGCCGTCGCGGTGCCGCTCAACACGCTGTTCGGCGTCGCGGCGGCGTGGGCCATCACCAAGTTCGAGTTCCGGGGCAGGAGCCTGCTCGTCACCCTGATCGATCTGCCGTTCTCGATCTCGCCGGTGGTCGCTGGGCTGTGCTTCGTCCTGCTCTTCGGGGCCAACGGGTTCTTCGGGGCGTTCGTGAACCGGACCTACACGGTGAGCCTCGGGTTCGCGAGCCTCGACGTCTCCACCCGGGTCATCTTCGCCTTGCCCGGCATCGTGCTCGCCACGGTGTTCATCACCTTCCCGTTCGTCGCGCGCGAGCTCATCCCGCTGATGCAGGCCCAGGGGAGCGAGGAGGAGCAGGTGGCCCGCGTCCTCGGCGCGAACGGGTGGCAGATCTTCTGGCGCGTCACGCTGCCCAACATCCGGTGGGGCCTCCTGTATGGCGTCATCCTCTGCACCGCCCGGGCGATGGGCGAGTTCGGCGCCGTGTACGTGGTCTCCGCGGGCTCGTCGGATCAGGTGACGCTGCCGCTCCACGTCGAGCGCGTCTATTACGCCAACATGGTCCGCGTCATGCCCGCGTTCGCCGTCGCCAGCCTCCTCGCCGGCGTTTCGGTGATCACGCTGGCCGTCAAGGCGGCGGTGGAGTGGCGGTTCAAGGGCGAGCTGAAGAAGAAGGACGGCGGATAGATCGGAGTTGCCGAGGCGCGGAGTCGCCCTCAGCAGCGGGCGAGGTCCTCGAGCATCTCGACGGCTTCGGGGGAGAGCTCCACGCCGTCGAGGCCGCTGACGAACTCGCTCCACGCGGCGGCGTCGCCCTGCGTCAGCGCGAAGGCGACGCACACCACCCATCCATCGAACGGCGTCGTCGACGCCGTGCGCAGCTGCTGGCTCAGGGCGGCCAGGGCCTCCGCGTTCTCCGCCGCGGTGGGCGCCATCGTGCGGCTCAGCCCTGTGAGCGCCTCGGAGAGGAGATCGGGCACCTCCGTGGACGCGACGATCTCGGAGAAGAATGCGCGGAAGGCGGGGAAATCCTCCGGCGGAGCGCGATCGGCCTCGGTGCGGATCCGGGTCGTGGCGAGCGAGCGCGCGCGCAGCGAGCTGGACTGCCTGGCGACGTTCCCCCAGGACGACAGCACCGTTTCGAGCGGCAGGTCGAAGTTGTACAGGAACCGCAGGTGCGCGTCGGAGAGATCGCCGGCCGGGGGCCCCGCCGCGAGCGCCGACCACTCGTCCGCGTAGAGCGCCAGCACATCGACGACCTCACCGCACGCCCCGTACTCCAGCCATGGCGTGAACTCGGTCCACCGCGCGTAGGGAGGCCCCGCGAGCAGCGGCGCGAGCGCGCTCGACCACGCCGCCCGCAGCGCTGGATCCAGCGCCGGATCCGCGGCCCGAATGCACGCCACCCAGACCGCCATGGCCTTGGCGTCCTCAGCGTCGAGGCCGTCGAGGAAGGCCGCGAACGCGTCCGGGGTCACGGGCTCCGGCAAGCCGGCGCCGAGGACGGCCGTCTGGTGGACGCCCCCGGCCTCGAGGAGGCGCGCGACCTGCGAGGGGCTCGTGGGAACGCGAAACGAGGAGAGGCGCGCCGGGAGGTCGTCCGGTTGCAGGCTGAAATCGACCAGGTGGTGCCAGGAGACGTGGCGGTCGAGCGGGTCGAGGATCAGCAGCTCGCCCTCCCGCTGCGGGGCGACGTCCACGCCCTGGTCGACTTCGAGCACCTGCGAGCGCGTCGTGCCGTCGTCCGCGATCCAGAGGAGATCGATCGGCGCAACCAGCGCCCCATCCGGATCGCGCAACGTCACGAGCACGCCGCCGGAGGGCGACCGCCCGAGATCGAGGTGCGGGAGCGCGCTGGCCCGGACCGCCCGCCGCGCGCGGGCGGCCGCGTCGGGGCCGAGGGGCCCCGCGAAGGCGTCGAGGAACTCGTCCGTACCGATGGCGCCGAAGCGGTGGTCGTCGAGGACGTCGCGCAGCGTGCCCCAGAAAGCCTCCTCCCCGACGAGGCTCCGGATCTGGGTGAGCAGCCACGCAGCGCGGCCGTAGGGCCCGGACGTGTACTTATCGGCGGGAGCGCGGTCCGGATCCACGATGGGGTTGTGCGACCCGGCCGAGAAGGAGTCGCCGTTCAGCGTTCCCTCGCCGCTCTCATCCAGGTAGACGCGCGCGCCCTCGCTGGCGAGCAGCGTCGCCATGCCCTCCTTGATCCACAGGTCGTCCCAGCTCTTGACCGTCACGAGGTCGCCGAACCACTGGTGGCCGATCTCGTGGATCGTGAGCTTCAGGTCTTCGTAGATCGTCGGAGCGGTGCTCCCGATCTCCCCCTGGAAGCTGATGCCGAGGTTCTCGATGCCCCCGCCGAACTCCGGCACGAGCACCACCGCGTACTTCTCGAAGGGATAGGGCACGAGCAGCTCCTCGAAGAGGCCGATCGAGCGGACCACCTCGTCGAGCAGGCGGCCGTAGTCGCCCGGGACGCCGCGCCGGTGCCAGACCGAGACGGGGAGGCTCCCCTTCATCGTGCCCTCCACCTCGAAATCGCCGATGGCGAAGGCCATGAGGTAGGTCGGCACCGTGTAGTCCGTCGCGTACTTCATGCGACGGCCGGACGCGCCCTGCTCGTCGGAGACGAGCGCGCCGTTCGCGATCATCGTCTCGTGCGCGTCCATCGCGAGGTCGATGGAAAAGACGGCGCGGTCCTCGGGCGTGTTGTGGCACGGCAGCCAGAGCGCGGCGTTGAGCGGCTCCGAGATGGTGTAGACCACGCGCGACGCGGCGGGGTCCCCCCAGCGGGCGGGGATCGCGCGGAGCGCCTCGCTCTCGGCGGCCTCGTAGTCGATCTCGAGCGTGATCGCCTGGTCCGCCGCGATGCCGGGCACGCGCGAGACGTCGATGCGGAGCGCCCCGGGCTCGGCGTCGACCGCGTAGGGCAGGTCGGCGCCGCCGGCCAGCCGGACCGCCTTGACCTCGGCCACCGCGCTGTCGAGGCGCAGAGAGCGCAGGCCGTCGTCGCCTGGCAGGAGCGTCATCGCGACCGTCGCGACCAGCCGCCCCCGGCTCCAGTCGAACTCTCCCGTCACCGCGTAGCGCTGGACGTCGATCGCCGCGCCCGCCGGCGGCTCGGGCTCGGGCGGCGGCCCGGTGTCGGTCGGCGGCTGCTGCGTGCCGTCGGGCGGCGATTGGCCTGGAGCGACGGGATCGGCGCCGGAGCACGCGGCCGCGAACGACGCCAGGAGGACGGCGGCGAGCCGCGCCCCCGGGCGGACAAAGGATCTGGCAAGGTCCATTCGAACACCTCGATGGAGGAAGAAGAAGCCGTGGCCCTCCGTCGATTGGCTCCCCTCCCCGCCGGTTTCGTGCTCCTCGCCGGGAGAGGGCCGATGTAGGGCGCGACGCACCGCGTTTGGAGGCTCGTGGACCCCGGCTCGACGCGCTGACTCGAGGAGACGTGCAAGGACCGAGCAACGCATGTAGAAGAGAATGACCGTGAGAAAGTCATTTTCGCCCTCCTGGAGCTGGCCCGGTCCGCTCGCGATGTCGATTGCGCTGCTCGTCGCCTGCGGCGACGCCGCGGTGGGTCCCCGGCCGGACGGCAGCAGCGCGGTCAGCGCAGGCGCAGGCGCGGGCGGCTCCGGCGGCGACGCAGGGGCCGCGGGCGCCGGCGGGCTCGGCGGCGCGGGCGGTGGGACCGGCGGCGCGGGCGGCGCCGGCGGGGAGGAGCCGCCGCCGCCCGACCCGGCAGCGCCGCTCTTCGCCGGAACGAGCATCCCGCGGTTCGAGATCGAGCTGTCGCAGGTGTCGATCGATCGGCTCGACGCCGCGCCCGAGGACTACGTCCCCGGGGAGCTCACGGTGACCCTGGACGGCGAGGTGATCGAGCTCGCCGACATCGGCGTGCGGCTCAAGGGCGTCCACGGCTCGTTCCGGACCCTGGACCAGAAGGCCGCATTCCTGCTGAAATTCGACGAGTTCACCGACGATCAGACGCTGCTCGGGGTGGAGAAGCTCGCGCTCAACAACATGGTCCAGGACCCGAGCATGATCCACGAGCGCCTCGCCTACGCGCTGTTCCGCGCGGTGGACGTGCCCGCGCCGCGCTCGGCCCACGCGACGGTCTGGGTGAACGGCTCGCTCTACGGCCTGTATGCCACCGTCGAGACGGCGGATAACCCTCGCTTTCTCGATCGATGGTTCGGCGGCCACAAGAGCAGCCTGTACGAGGGGGCTTACGGGAGCGATCTCGAGCGCTCGAGCGTCGCGACCTTCGACCAGGACAACGGCGACGACGTCGGGTTCGCCGATCTCGTGGAGCTCGTGGAGGCGCTCGACGAGATGGAGAGCCCGGACACGTTCCTCGCCGAGGCGTCGCGGCGCATCGACATGGAGCGCTACCTCGCGTTCGCGGCCGCGGAGACCTTCATCGGCCACTGGGACGGTTATGCCTGGTATCGCAACAACTACTTCATCGCGCGACGCCCGGACGACGGCCGCTGGACCTTCTTGCCGTGGGGCGTCGACCAGACCTTCTCGGACCCGCTTTATCCCTTCGGCGGCGAGGCCCGACTCCAGCGGATGTGCACCGCCTCGCCGCCGTGCCTGCAGGCGCTCGCCGCGGCGTTCGAGCGCGTCCTCGAGCGCGCGTCGGCGCTCGACCTCGTGAGCGACGCCGAGGCGGCGCGCGACCTCATCTGGGACGACGTGCTCGCGGATCCGCGCCGGGAGGTGAGCTCCGACGTCGTCGCCGCGCAGATCGACGCCACCATCGCCTTCCTGAACGCCCGTCCTGCCGACGTGCGGGCGTCGCTCGCCTGCGCGGACCCCTCGGGCCTCGACGCGGACGGCGACCTCTCGTCCGGCTGCGGGGAAGACTGCGACGACGGCGATGCCTCGGTGCACCCGGGCGCCCCCGAGCTGTGCGACCTGATCGACAACAACTGCGATGGGCGCGTGGACGACGACCCGTCGTGCCCGCCTTGCGGCGTGCTGGCGCTCCCGGAGGGCGGCTCCCTGGCGCTCTGCTTCGCGCCCGCGACATGGGAGGACGCGGAGCTCGACTGCGTCGCGCAGGGCGGGCACCTCGTGTCCATCCACGACGCGGAGACGCAGGATCTCGTGGTCTCCATCGCCGACGCGATCCAGCCGGGCGACTACTGGATCGGGCTCACCGACGCGGAGTCCGAGGGAGACTTCGCGTGGACCGACGGCACACCGTACGACGACGAGCGCTGGGCCGGCGGCGAGCCGAACAACGCCGGCGACGGAGAGAACTGCGTGGAGCTGGCGAGCTGGGCCAGCGGGCTGTGGAACGACATGCCCTGCGACGCCGAGCTGCCCTACGTGTGCAGGCTGCCTTGACGGGGTACCCCGGCTGAATCCGCCGAATTTTTGCCGGGATCGAGGCCGATCCGAGGCGCTCTCCGGCCCTGCGCTCCGCGTTGGCGCCGCATTTCGAGCGACCGCCTGCGCGTGAGGTGCGGATAGCATGGAGGGATGAGGCACCCTCTGAGATTCGCGCTGACGATCTCCCTGATCCTCGCCGGCTGCGACGGCCCGCCGAACGCCGCCAGCGATGCAGGCTCATCGGCGGACGCATCCCCGCCGCCGGCGGACGGCGGCAGCGAGGACGGCGGCGAGACCGGCGAGGACGCATCGGCGCCGCCGCCCGGCGACACGCTGAGCGCGCGCTATCCGGACGACGTGGGGATCGGGGGCGACCCGGCCGTGCTCTTCCACGACGACTTCGAGGCAGGGTGGGGGCGCTGGGACGGGCCCACCGCCGACACGCGCACCCTGCACATCGAGGCCGACCCGGCCACGGCTCATGGTGGACGGGGCTATCTCCGCTCGACCGTGACGACCGCCGATCTCGAGGAGGACACGTACGTCTCCTCGTCCACGTGGGTCACCCACGAGCGCGCCGAAGCGATCTACTGGCGGTTCCACGTGCGATTCCCCGAGCTCGCCCCGAACCCGCACCACTGGGTGCGCATGGCGGCGGGCGTCGAGGGGTGGGACGCGAGCGGCCTCGCGAACACGGTGCCGCCCGGAGACGAGGGGTTCTGGTTCGACTTCGACACGAACACCGACGACGTCTTCAACTTCTACGTCTACTGGCACAAGATGCGCTCAGGCCGCTGCAACGACGGGACCGCCGCGCCCGGCTGCGCGGGCGATCAAGGCAGCACGTACTATTACGGCAACGTCTTCCAGCCGCCGGGTCAGGCGCCGTTCCCGCGCGACCGCTGGTTCTGCGTCGAGATGCACGCGCGCGCGAACACGGTCGGCGAGAGCGACGGCGCGCTCGCGTTCTGGATCGACGACGTAGCGGTCGGCGACTATCGCCCTGGCCACCCCGAGGGCACCTGGCTCCGCGCCGAGTTCCACACGGGGGGGTGCGATTTCAGCGCGTGCACGCCGCCCGGCCCGTTCGAGGGCTTCGAGTTCCGCTCGAGCAGCGACGTGCGCTTCAAGAGCTTCATGCTCGACGCGTACTACGAGCGCGACTCCGACGCGCGCCGGCGGGCGGAGATGGAGGAGCGCGGGCTGACGGTCTCCGACGCGCGCACCATCCTGTACGACGACGTCGTCGTCGCGACCGAGCGCATCGGCTGCCGTCGCTGAGGCGCGCTCCGGCCCCCGGCGCTCTGCGCGATCTCCCCCGGTCGTCCCGCGGTGCTCGTAGACATCACGAGCAGCGCCACCGAGGGCAGGAGTGGCAGTGAGCCTACGATACCTTGCGCCGCGCCACAGCTTCCGCATGTGTCCTGCGCCGTCCGGGCATTCTCTCTCTCACCTGGTCCGTGGGTGCGCCGGGGGCGCATGCCCGGTGCCCGTTGCGCGCCCCGCGCGGGTGCTAGGGTGGCGCCCATGTCGAACGCGCTCCGAGCGGCGCTCCTGAGCCTCGTCGGCAGCCTCGCCCTCGGCTGCGCCTCGCCGGGCCCGCCCGCCCCGGGCCCGCCCGCCAGGGCGGCGGCGCCAGGGGCGCCCGCCGATCTCGTGATCACCGCCGGCGTCGTCCGGACCCTGGACCCCAGGAGCCCGCTCGCCGAGGCGGTCGCCGTGCGCGGCGAGCGGATCGTCTTCGTGGGCAGCGCGGCCGACGCGAGGGCCTTCGTCGGACCGGCGACGCGCGTCGTGGAGCTGCCGGGGCGCGCGGTCGTGCCCGGGCTCGTCGACGGGCACGCGCACCTCTACGGGCTCGGCGTCGCGCTGGAGACGCCGAGCGTGCGCGGCGCGAGGAGCGCGGAGGCGGCGGCGGCGGTCGTCGCCGAGGCGGCGAAGGCCCGCCCGAGGGGCGAGTGGATCACCGGGCGCGGCTGGGACCAGAACCTCTGGCCGGGCGCGGCGTTCCCCACGCACGCCCCGCTCGACGCCGCGGCGCCGGAGCACCCGGTGGCGTTGCGCCGCGTCGACGGGCACGCGCTCTGGGCCAACGCGGCGGCGATGCGCGCCGCCGGGGTCGGCAGGGGCGCGCAGGATCCGCCGGGCGGGCGCATCCTGCGCGACGCGGCGGGCGAGCCGACGGGCGTCTTCATCGACAGCGCGATGGACCTCGTCGAGGCCAAGATCCCGGCCGATCCGCCCGCCGTGCGCGAGCGGCGCATCCTGCGCGCCGCCGAGGAGGCGCTCTCGTCCGGGCTCACGGGCGTGCACGAGATGGGCATCGACGACGAGACCGTGGCGGTCTACCGCGCGCTCGCCGCCGCCGGGCGGCTGCCGATCCGCGTCTATGCATACCTCGCGGGCGCGGGGCGGCTCGAGGGGCTGAGGGGGCGCGCGCCCGACGCGGACGCGGCGGGCACGGCGATGTTCGTGCTGCGCGGGGTCAAGCTCTTCGCCGACGGCGCGCTCGGCTCGCGCGGCGCGGCGCTCCTGGAGCCGTACGCGGACGAGCCCTCGACGAGCGGCCTCCTGCTGATGGATCGCGAGGCGCTCGCGCGCGCGGCGCGGCTCGTCGCCGACGCGGGCTTCCAGCTCGCGGTGCACGCCATCGGCGACCGCGCGAACCGCGCCGTGCTCGACGCGTTCGAGGCGCTCGGCCCGGGGCGGGCGGCGGCGCTCCGGTTCCGGGTGGAGCACGCGCAGATCGTCTCGCCCGACGATCTGCCGCGCTTCGCGGCGCTCGGCGCGATCGCGTCGGTGCAGCCGACGCACGCGACGAGCGACATGCCGTGGGCGCCCGCGCGGCTCGGCGCCCGCCGCCTGAAGGGCGCGTACGCCTTCCGGTCGCTGCTCGCGTCGGGCGCGCGCGTCGTGTTCGGCTCGGATTTCCCGGTGGAGGAGCCCTCGCCGCTGCTCGGCATCTACGCGGCCGTGACCCGGCAGGATCTCTCGGGACAGCCCCCGGGCGGGTGGATGCCCGAGGAGCGGCTCGACCTCGACGAGGCGCTCCTGGCCTTCACCGCGGCGCCCGCGTACGCGGCCTGGGCCGAGGGCCAGCGGGGCCGGATCGCGGAGGGCTTCGTGGCCGATCTGACGGTCCTCGGCCGGGATCTCTCGCCCGATCGCTCGCTCGTCGACACGCCGATCGACATGGTGGTCGTGGGCGGCCGCGTGGCGCGCGCGCCGCGCGATGAGGGTGCGGCGCGCGCGCCATGAGGGCGTGCGCCTCCGCGGAGCACGGCTCCGCCGGCCGGGCGGCCGGGCTCGCCGTTGCGGCCTGCGGCCGCGCTCGCCTACGCTCGCGCGCGAGGGAACCTGCGGGATGATCCACGCCGTCCTCTTCGATCTGGACAACTGCCTGAGCGCGGCGGACGAGGTGGGGAGAGAGCTCCTCGATCCGGTGTTCGCGGCCATCCGGCAGGCGAACCGGGGCGAGCTCTCCGAGGAGGCGCTCGAGCGGGCATTCTCGGACTGCTGGCGCCACGCGCTCGATTACGTCGCCCGGGAGCACGGCTTCTCCGCGGAGATGCTCGCGGCCGGCTGGGCGGCGTGCGCCCGGCTGGAGGTGAGGGCGCCGATGCGCGGCTACCCCGACCTCGGCGCGCTCGCCGAGCTGCCTGCCCTGCTCTTCCTGGTGACGTCCGGCTTTCGACGGCTCCAGGAGAGCAAGATCAGGGCGCTCGGCATCGAACGGCTCTTCGCGGGGATCCACGTCGACGCGATCGATGAGCCGGGCAGGAAGGGGAAGCAGGGGATCTTCGAGGAGATCTTGCGCGCTCGCCGCCTCGACCCCAGGGAGGTGCTCGTGGTCGGCGACAACCTGGAGTCGGAGATCGAGGCCGGAAACCGGCTCGGGATCAGGACGGTGCAGATCCTGCGGCCGGGCGTGCCACGGGGCGAGGGCGCGACGTACACCGTCCGCGGCCTGGATGAGCTGAAGGCGCTCGTGACGCGCGAGAACGGAGGGCGAGCTCCGTGAAGCGCGAGCGGGCCGCCGAGCGCGTGCGAGCGTAGGATCGGGCGCATGATCGCACGCTACCAGATCGTCCGCGGGCGCCGTCGCGACGGCGATCCGCTGCCAGAAGGCAAGCGGTACGATACGCGCAAACACACGCAGCACGTCCTGAGGCCCACCCCGGAGATCGTCGAAGCGTTCCTGTCCGACCCGTCGCAAGCGGGCTTCGAGCGGTTCCGCGCCGCCTACATCGCGGTGCTCGATCAGCGGTTTGCGGAGCAAGCGTCGCGCTTCGACGCGCTGGCGCAGGAGGCCCGGCAGGGCGACGTCTTCCTCGGCTGCAACTGCCCCACGGCGCGCCAACCCGACGTTCGGCGCTGTCACACGTCGCTGGCGCTGGAGTACCTCGCCCGCAAGTACCCGGACCTGGACGTGAGGTTCGCAGCGCGGTGAGGGGTCATCCGGCGCGGCTCAGCGCAGCCGAGAGCAGCAGTCGTCGGCGTCGGGGGCCGCGGGCGCGGGCCGCGCGCCGCTCGAGTCGGACAGATCCTCCTGCTCGTCGGGGTAGCGGATGCGCTCGTCGCCGGCCTTGGCGCCCTGCCCGGCGCTCCGCCCCTTGGGCTCTTCCCAGTCCTCCTGGCGCCCGAGCGCGGTCAGGTCGAGGAAGTAATACGAGCCGCCCGTCGACTCCGTGCCGCGCCCGTAGGTCGAGTAGGTGTGGTACACGCGCTCGCCGTCGCGCAGGAAGCAGCTCAGCCCGTGCAGGTCGAAGGGCTGCTTGCCGCCCAGATAATAAGCGGAGCCCGCCTGCTCGTGCTCGGCGGGGGTACGGTAGTTGTACTCCACCGGCGCGACCGACTCGTCGAGCGTGACGTGGTAGTCGTAGTTGAAGCGGCTGCCTTCCGACGAGTACCAGGGTACCGGCCAGCCCATGCGCGCCTTGAACGGCGCGATCTTCTCCCACGGAGCGCGCGAGATGAACGCGAACGTGGTGTCGACATGGTGCCAGTGCCGCAGGTGGCCCTTCGAGATCTGATCGGCGAAGCCCGAGCAGCTCGGGCAGCCGCGGTCCTTGGGTTTGCCGTCCTCGAACAGCCACATGAAGTGATAAACGATGAGCTGCTGCCGGCCCTCGAACAGGTCGAGCAGGCGCAGCCTGCCGTGCTGCCCCGAGAACTCGTACGGCTCGGTCACCTCGACCATCGGCAGGCGCCGGCGATCCGCGTTGAGCTGGTCGCGCGCTCGCGTCAGCTCCTTCTCACGGGTAAGCAGCGCCTTGCGCTCCTCCAGCCACTCGGCGCGCGAGACGACGCGCGGTAGTTCGATCCGGGTCATGGGTACGTCTCCAGGGTCATCGGGAATGGGCCTCGCCCGGTGCGGGCGCTGCCCGGGGACGGGCTCGGAGCATGGACCGCCGGAGCGCGCGGATCTCATCGGCGCGTGGGTCGAAAAAGCGACGATGAATCGCCCGTCACGCATATGGCACGCCGATTGCGTGGTGCGCCGGCGCGAGCCGTTCTGGTGAAAATCCGGGCTAGCTCGCGGCGCCTGATCTGGGCTAGGGTGCGAGGCATGGAGCTCGCCCGCGAGCCGACCTTACCTCTATCCGGGGTGTTCGTCGTGCTCGCGCTGAGCGCGCCGCCCAGCGACCTGGGCCCGTGACAGCGGCCCTTGGAGTCTCGATCATGAACGAACTCTCCGACAACCAAAGCGCGAGGCGCCATCCGCGCCCTCGCTCCTGGCCCGGCGCCCATCGCGTGTCGCGGCGCCCCGCGGGCCTCGGGCCTCGGCTCGCCCTTGCCTTGCTCGTGGGCGTGGGCCTCGGCTCGGCGGCCTGCGGCGGCGTCACCGCGTTCGAAGGGGGGCGGGCGTTCGCCATCGCGGGCACGCCCCCGCCGCCCCCGCCCCCGCCCCCGCCCGAGAAGAAGCGCGTGGAGGTGACGGAGAAGCAGATCGTCATCAACGAGAAGATCCTCTTCGAGCACGACAAGGCGGTGATCCGGACGGAGTCGCACAGCCTGCTCAACGAGGTCGTCGACACGATCAAGAAGCACCCGCACATCAAGAAGATCGCCATCGAGGGGCACGCGAGCTCCGATGGCGCGGACGAGCACAACCTGAAGCTCTCGGATCGCCGCGCGAAGGCGGTGATGGAGTACCTCGTCCAGCACGGGATCCCTCAGGGCATGCTCACCGCCAAGGGCTTCGGCGAGACCAAGCCCATCGCGGACAACGAGTCGGAGGAGGGGCGTGAGAAGAACCGCCGGGTCGAGTTCAACATCGTCGAGCAGGACACCGCGAAGCCCGCGGCGGAGGGGCAGTAGATGCTGATCCGGGGTCGATCCACGAACGCTGCTCCCGGCAAGGAGGCGCGCATGAAGCATTGGCTCTTGGGTGTTGTCGTTCTGGCCTCGTCGGGCGCGTCCACGGGGTGCTCCTTCGCGCTGCGGAGCCCGGAGATGTACCGGGACGACACGGCCGCGCTGCTCGCGACGAGAGAGGAGCAGATCCGCGCGTGCTACGACGCGGAGCTCGCCCGGAATCCCGGCGCGGAGGGCAAGGTCACCGTCAGCTTTCTCGTGCTCGAGGACAGCGGCCGCCTCGTGGACATCGTCGTCGAGCCGGAGGGCACCACCGCCTCGAAGGAGGTGGCGAGCTGCGTCGTCGACTCGATCGAGGGGCTCGTCCTGACGCCGGCGGATGAGAACAAGGGCAAGGGGAAGTTCGTCTGGGAGTTCACGCCGCCCCGGACGCCGAAAGCGTAGCGCGGGTTTCGGCGGGGACTGGGGCACCGCCCTCGGTCGCTCGCCGCTTCCATCCGCCCTCCGCCCGCTCTCATCCGTCTTCCGTCTTCCCTCTTCCGTCTTCCCTCTTCCGTCTTCCCTCTTCCGTCTTCCCTCTTCCGTGCGCGTGCGCGTGCGCGATTCGGCCGGAGTCAGCGCGCACGCGCACGCGCACGAAGGACGAGCACGGAAGAGGGGAGACGGGAGATGGGAGACGGGAGACGGGAGACGAGAGACGAGCCACGAGAGACGAGCCACGGACGACGTCTCCATGACGCCCGAGCCAAAACCGCTCTAGCCCCCAGCGGCGGGGTCACACCGCACCACGGCGGGGCGCCGCGGAACGGGTCCGCGACAGTGTCACTCGGCCGCGACGCGAGCTGTCACGCGCGCGCGACAGCGCCGCCGGGTCCCCCTCGTGACAAGCCGGGCCGCTCGACGCCGCGGGCCTGACGCTCAAGGCCAGATCGCCGTCGATCAACGCACCTCGCGACGCCGGACAGGAGGCTTGCCCAGCGCGGGTCTCGCCGTGCGGCGCTCGCGGCATGCGCGTTGCAGTCGCCCTTCTGCGATCACACAACGATCGCTGTCAACGTCGGAATCGAGGAAGGGGACTGATCATGAAAAGCAAGGCTCTGCTCGTGGGCTCGCTCGTCGCCGGCATCATGAGCGCAGGTTGCGGTGAAGCTCACGATGGGACCGAGGAGGGCGAGGTGGACTCCGCCCAGCAGGCGCTCATCTCTCGCACCTGGGCGTATGCCTGGGCGCAGCAGGCGACGGGCTCGTTCACCGCGAGCTCGAGCTACTCGCGGAGCTCCTCCGGAGACCTCTTCGGGCAGGGCGTGGACAACACCGTCACGCAGCTCGGCACCGGGCGGTATCGCGCGCGGTTTCCAGGCATCGGCGCGGATGCCGGCGGCAACGTCCAGGTCACGGCCTACGGTCCGGGCTCCGAGCGCTGCAAGGTCGAGGGCTGGAACGCAAGCGGCGATGCCGTCGACGTTCGCGTCAATTGCTTCACCGCCGGCGGCGCGCCGGTCGACACCCTCTTCAGCATCGCGTATGTCCGCAAGTCGGGCACAGGGCCCTCGCACGAGGCGTACGTCTGGGCGGACAACCCGACGGCGCCGGCGTACACGCCGAACCTGACGTACCAGTTCAACTCGAGCGGCGAGAGCAACACGATCGAGCGCCAGGGCGTGGGCCGCTACGCCGTCACCCTGCCGTCGCAGACCGCGGTCGGCGGGACGGTGGAGGTCACGGCCTACGGCCCGGGAAGCGAGCACTGCAAGGTCAGCAGCTGGGCGCAGTCCGGAGACGACGCCGTGGTCTACGTGCGATGCTTCGATAGCTCGGGCGCCCCGTCGGACGGGCGTTTCACCCTGAACTTCGGCCGATCGACGCAGGTCAACGGCGCGCTGTCGTACAGCTACGCCTGGGCGCACGACGCCACGGCCGCGGCGTACACGCCGAGCCTCTCCTATCAGAAAGGCTACATCGCGGGCGACGTGGGTGACGTCACAACCGACATCACCGCCGGGCGCACGTCCGCAGGCCGCTATGTCGTCAACCTCCCCGGCATGGCGGCGACCGGCTCGAACGTGCAGGTCACGGCCTACGGCGCCGGCTCGGAGCACTGCAAGGTCGTCAGCTGGTCCGGTGACGCCGCGGAGACGCAGGCCTACGTCGCCTGCTTCGACGCCAGCGGCGCCGCGGCGGACGCGCGCTTCGTCATCGTGTTCACGGACACCAAGACCCTCTTCTTGTGAGGATGTCAAGGGCGGGCGAGCGCGCCCGGTGAGCGAAACGTCGACTGCATCCGTCGACCCCGAGCCGAGATCGCCACGCGGGACCACAGGCATCGCTCGGGCGGGCGCGAGGGGCTGGAGGCGACGCCGGACATGGTCTAGCCTTTCGGGTTGTCGCTCGACCAACCGCCGCACCACCGCGGCGCCGAGGGCCGCCCCAGCGCCCCATACGGCCGCCCGCGAAGAGGTCCTCCCATGCGCGTCGCCCTGATATCCGACATTCACGGCAATGAAGTGGCGCTCAGGGCCGTGCTGGCCAGCATCCAGGCGGCCGGCGTCGATCAGGTGATCTGCCTCGGGGACGTCGCGACGCTGGGGCCGCGGCCCCGGGCCATCCTGGACATGCTGCGGGAGCTCGGGTGTCCGTGCATCCTCGGCAACCACGATGAGTTCATGCTGGATCCGGGGCTGATCCGCACCTACACCGAGGCGCCCATCGTGATCGACGCGGTGGACTGGTGCCGTGATCAGCTGTCCGCGGACGACCTCGACTTCCTGCGCACGTTCCAGGCGCGCCTCACGATCCCGCTCGACGACCGCGCGACGCTCCTCCTGTTTCACGGCTCGCCCCGGTCTCACATGGAGGATCTCCTCTCGAGCACGCCGGCCGAGGAGCTGGATCGCCGGCTCGACGGCCACGCGGCGACGGTGATGGCCGGCGGGCACACGCACCTCCAGATGCTCCGTCAGCACCGCGGCGCGCTCCTCGTGAACCCGGGGAGCGTCGGGCTCCCGTTCAAGGAGTACGCGAACGGCGGGCCGCCGACGCTGCTGCACCACGCCGAGTACGCGATCGTGGAGGCGCGCGGCAACGCCGTGAGCGTCAGCCTGCACCGGGTGCCGGTCGACCGGGACGCCGTCCGCGCGGCCGTGAGCGCGTGGGACAACCCGATGCGCGGCGCGCTGCTGCAGCAATATGCCTGAGGGCGCGCGGCCCGCAGTCGTGGTCAAATTTGAACATGAAGGCGGGAAGGCGGGAAGAAAACCTTGATGATCTCCCCACCTTCCCGCCTTCATGTGGACTCTCTCTGGGCAAAGTTGACCACTACCCGGCCCGCGGCGAGAGAGCGCCTCGAGACCGGGCTCGGCCAGCATCACTTTGCACTCGTTGGAGGGTGTCTGGCACGATTTGAACTCCGGCTCTATCACCGACGTGAAGCTCCACGGCGGCGACATCCGGCTCATCTATCGCGACCAGACCACCCTGACGGGTCGCGGAATAGGACATCAAGCATCGGCGACGCGCTGTTGGGCCGGTTTCGCTGGATGAAGAACCCCGCGATGAGGGGCTTTCGGTCGGAGGCGATCTCCACGCCGGCCGCTCGATGCAGCCGACGCGCTCGCCCGCACGTCGCGCTGGAGCAGCCCGGCGGCCTCGAGCAGGGAGCGGTGCGCAACCCGGCGGGTGAGGCGTGGGCGAACCGCCGGCGCTGTCCCCGCGGGCGTGGAGCCGCCGCCGAGGTGGACGGGGAGCGAGCTCCGGCGCCGCCCCGGGCGCGCCGCGCCTCGATGACCGCCGAGCGCCGCGAGCGGCGCCCGCGGATCCTGCGGCGCCGACGGGGCCGACAGCCCCGATCTGCGTGCGGCGGGGCGCGGCGTTCTGGTAGCCTCGAGGGGGCGCGCCGGCGTGCGATGGAGTCCCGATGACGAAATACGAGCAGATCAAGCTGTCCTATGAGGCGTCGAAGGCGGCGATCGGCCAGGTCGCGGAGGAGCTCCTGCACTGGATATACGAGCTGCGGGACCACATGGCCTGGCCGCGGGACAAGTGGGCGCTCAACCGGATCGCCGGCGATGTCCACGCCAACGGGCTGCTGCAGCGGTTCGTCGTCGAGAATCACCCCGGCGTCGGCGAGGTGTTGAAGTGCCAGCTGTCGCTCACCGTCGAGGAAGAGCTGCCGTTCACCGTCGACTTCTTCGCGGTGGGCAGGACCGACCGGGGCCTCCTCGTCGTCCTCGTCGGCGGCGAGCAGATCACCGTCAGCAAGGCCGCCCCCGAGCCGTTCTTCGAGAAGGCCGTGGAGCACATCCGGCAGCAGGCGAGGCGCGTGGCAAAGACGCGCCGCGTGGGGGCCGTCGCCGGCACGCCCCACCGCCCGGCCTAGCCCCCGGCGCGAGGCGCCCAGGCGAGCGCCGCCGTCGCAGAGCACGAAGGCAGCGCCGCCGCCATCCAGAGGCTCCGTGGCGGCGCCACCGGGGAGCAGCTTCGAGCGAGCGAGCGCGGCCAGACTTCACCGGCGAAACCCGCCCCGGCCAAAACGAAAGCCGAAGCCCCAAGGCGCGTGCGCAAACGCACGATATCTCGTCGGGACACCCCTGGCCCAGCTCCTGCTTCTACGGGACGGCGAGCGCCTGAGGGACGGTTTTCCCCCCCCAACCGTCGGACAGGCGCTCTTTTTTTTGTGCGCGTTGTGGCCTCGGTGCCGCCGCGCGCGGGTGCTGCGCCGGAGCGCCGCGTCCCGCGGCGGTCACGGCGAGACGCAGGGCACGGCCGGCGCGGCGTCCGGCGAGAGCAGCGGCGGCAACCACCGCCGCAGCACCAGGGGCACCATGGCGTCGTGCGGCATGGGCTCCGTCGGCTGGAGCTGCTCCAGCTCGCGGAGCACGCCGGGCGCGGCGGGGCGCGCCTCGACGCCGCGCTGGAAGGCGCGGCGGAAGTCGGCGATGGGGCGCTTCGCCCAGCTCATCGTCTGCCACGACACGACGACGTGCGTGGCCGGAGGCGACTGCGAAAGCGGGAGCGCGATGTCGACGTCCATGCACGTGTCGATCACGAGCGCCGCGTGCACGGGAATGGACGCGCGCACGGCGGTCGCGACGCCGCCCTCCCGGTTGCAGCCGCCGCCGGAGTGGCCCGCGACGATGACGCGCGTGCGGTCGATCGTGGCGACGCCGCGCAGCCGGGCGGCGGTGGCGTCGAGGAACGCGTCCAGGTCGAAGGCAGGCCAGCTCGTCCGCGCCACGGCCACGGCCGCCGGGAGCACGGCGCTCGGCGCCGCGACAAGGAGCGGCGGGATCTGGCCCGCCTCCATGAGCTGCGCCGCGATCCGGCGGACGTCGCCCTCCTGGCCGCCCCCCATCCACCGGTACTTGATCTGCGCCGCGTTGGTGCCGTGCAGGAACACGAGGATCGGCAGCGGCCGCGCGGGCTCGGCGGCCGCCAGGCGGTGCACGAACGCGCGGCCCAGCCAGCGCTGCTCCGGCGGCACCGCGCCCGCGGGAGCCCCGGCCTGCGCCGCGCCCTGCTCGACCGCGCCGCTCGCCGGCGGGCGCTCGTAGTCGTAGGTCGCGCCGTCGAGCGGCCCCGCGCGCAGCCCGGGCGCCGCCTTCGCGGCGGCCACCGGCGCGGGCCTCGGCTGCGCGCCCGCGCGCACCGGGGCGGCCGCGGCCGCGAGCCCGGCCGCGAGCGCGAGCGCCGCCCGCGGCGCTCGCGCTCGCCCGCGGCGCCCGGCGGCCGTCACGGCTGCTCCTGCGCCGGCGCGTCGCGGCCCGCGTCGAGCGCCGGCCCCTGCCCTGCCGCGGGCGAGGCGCTCGCGTCCCGCGGGATCGTGCGCTTCCGCTCGAAGGCGTGCGTCGGGTCGACCACCTTCACGTCGCCGAAGCGGCTCAGCATCGGGCCGATCACCTGCGCGTCGCCCACCGCGACGACCACGGCGCGCGCCGGCCGCACGTGGTCGGCCGCGACCTTGCCGGCGAGGGCCGGCGTGATGTCCCGGAGCTCCTTGCGGTAGCCGTCGTGGTGGTCGTCCGGCAGATCGAGCACCGAGAGCCGCGCGATCTCGTCCGCGAGCCCCGCGGCCGTCTCGACGCCGAGCCCGAGGCCGCCCGCGAGCCGCCGCGCCGCCGCGTCGACCTCCTCCTGCGACGGCGCCGTGGTCGCGAGCCGCTCGACGTGCTCGAGCATCGCCTGCGCGGCGGCGCCCGTGCGCGCCGCCGGGACGCTCGCGTGGGCCAGGAGCGGGACCGGGCCGTGCGCGACGTCGAGCGTCGTCGCGGACGCCGCGCGCGCCGCGCCGCGCGGCTCGAGGAGGTCCTGCGAGAAGCGCCCCGAGGGGCCGCCGAGCACCTCGCTCGCGACCGCGAGCGCAGGAAAGTCCTGGGCGCCGCGCTCGGGGCCGAGGACGCCGAGGAAGAGCTCGGTCTCCGCGCTCTTCGGGCGATCGACGACCGTGAGCTTGAGCGACCCCCGGGGCATGGGATCGGTGAACGAGAGCGCCGGCGGCTCGTCGGCCCTCCGGTCGGCGAACGCCTTCTCGACCGCGGCGCGCGCGGCCTCGGGCGTCGTGTCGCCCGCCACCACGACCACGGTGTTCTTCGGGACGTACCACGCCGTGTGGAACGCGCGGCAGTCGGCGGCGGTGATCTTCGCGAGCTCCGCCGTGGTCGCGCCGAACGAGGCGTACGGGTGCAGCTCGGTCGGGAGCGCGTAGAGGTCGCGGAAGAGGACCATCATCGCGCCCCAGCGGCCGTCCGCGTGCGCGCGGTCCCGCGCCGCCTCGGCCGCGCGGGCCTTCAGCTTGGCGAGCTCCGCGGCGTCGAGGCGCGGCCGCTGCACGACGAGCCCGAGCAGCTCGATCGCCTCGGCGAGGCGATCGCTGGTCGTGCGCAGGCGGATCACCGTGGCGTCGAGGCCGGTGTCCACCGACACGGAGGCGCCGAGCGACTCGAGCCGCGCGAGCAGCTCGCGGCCGGGGAGGTGGCCGGCGCCGCCGCGCAGCAGGAGCTGGCCGGTGAGCGCGGCGAGCCCCGTGCGCTCGCCGTCGGCCGCGGACCCGCCGTGGACGACGACCCGGACCTCCACGAGCGGCAGCGCGCGGTTCACCGCGGTGGCGACGCTCAGGCCGCTCGGGAGCTCGGCCCACGCGATCGGGGGCATGCGCGCGGGCCGCGCGGGGCCGGACGGCGGGGGCTGCTCCCGGCGCGCGGCCTCGGGGGGCGGCGCCTCCGCCGCCCCCTTGGCCGGCGCGGCCGCGTGCGCGGGCGGGCGCGGGGCGCGCGCGGCCGGAGCGCAGCCGCACGCCACCGCCGCGGCGAGCGCCGCGGCCCAGGAGAGATAGGGGCGCGCTGTCCGTCGGGCGCGCCGTCCGCGTCGGTGGATTCCCTCGCTCATGCCGTCACTTCTTCCTGGGCTTCGCCGTCTTCGCCGGCTTCTTCTTCGCCGCGGGCCGGGCCGCCGCGCCGCGCGCCTTCGCCGGGCCCTTGGCCAGCGTCGCCTTGTCCTGGCCCTTGCCCGGGGCGGCCGCGGCCCGCGGCGCGCCGGCCGACGCGCGCGGCGGCGGGGCGGCTCCCGGGATCCCGGGCGGGTAGGTCTCCACGATGGTCCGGCGCGTCGGGCCGAGGTGATCGCGCGCGGCGCGCTGCACGTCCTCCCGGGTCACGGCGAAGTAGCGGGCGAGCTCCCCGTTCAGGCGGCTCGCGTCCCCGAAGAGGAGCTCGTGCTCGGCGAGCGCCCGCGCCCGCGCGCTCGCGCCCGCGAGGCCCGACACGAACGCCGACTGGAGCTGCCGGCGCGCCCGCGAGAGCTCGGCCGCCGGCGGCCCCGCCGTCGCGAGCGTCCGGATCTCGCCCTCGATGAGCTTCTCGACGTCGCCGACGCGGGCGCCCTCGGCGAGCCGCACGTCGATGGAGAAGAGGTCGGGCCCGCGGTGGCGGTCGATCGCGACCCGCACCGACTGCGCGACCGCCTTGTCGCCGACGAGGAGCGCCTCGAGGCGCGAGCTCTCGCCGCCGCCGAGCACGAAGGCCGCGAGCGAGAGCGCGTGGTGATCCGGGTGCCCGAGCGGCGGCACGGCCCACCCGTAGAGGATGGCCGGAGCGCGGGCGGCGGCGTCCCTCACGACGCCGGTGCGCTGGCTCGTCTGCTCGGGGAACGGGACGTCCTTGAAGGGCGCGGCGGAGACGGCGGGGATGCCGTCGAAGTACCGGCGCACGAGCTCCATCGCCTCGCCGGGGTCGAAGCCGCCGGCGATCGCGAGCACCGCGCGGTTCGGGCCGTAGTGGGCGGCGTGGAAGTCGCGGGCCCAGGAGAGCTCGGCGCCGGCGAGGTCGTCCGCGTCGCCGAGCGCGGGGTGCTCGTGGGGCCAGTACCCCTGGAAGACGAGCTCGCGCAGCCGGATGCCGCTCTGGCCGTAGGCGGCGCCGAGGATCGCGCCGCGGCGCTCCTGCGCGTCCCTGCGCTGCGCCTCGAAGGCCTGCGCGCTCAGATCGAGCGACCTCATGCGATCGGCCTCGAGCCACAGGGCCAGCGCGAGCTCGTTCGCGGGCAGGGTCTCCGCGTAGGTGGTGCGGTCGACCTCCGTCTCGGCGTGGAGCTCGCCGCCGCGCTCGGCCACGAGGCGCAGGTGCTCGCCGGCGGCCACGTTGCGGCTGCCGCGGGCCATCAATCCCATCACGAGGCGCGCGACGCCGCTCCTGCCGTTCGGCTCGTCGCGCGAGCCGGCGTCGTAGGTGACGGCCACCGCGACCGTGGGCGAGCTCTCGTCGGGGCTCATCACGACGCGCAGGCCGTTCTGGAGGGTGGCGCGCTCGACGGGGATCGCGAGCTCGATCGGCGCGTCCGAAGGCGGCGCCGCGGCGCCCTTCGGCGAGGCCGCGGCGGCGCGCGGCGGGCGCGCGGGCGCGGGCTTGCTGGCGGGCGGTGTTGCGGCGATGGGCGCGGGCTTGCTGGCGGGCTTCGCCGCGGCGGGCTGCGCCGCGGCGGCGGGCGCGGGCTTGTCGGCGGGCTTCGCCGCGGCCGGCGCGGGCTTGTCGGCGGGCTTCGCCGCGGCCAGCGCGGGCTTGTCGGCGGGCGGCGCCGCGGCCGGCGCGGGCTTGTCGGCGGGCGGCGCCGCGGCCGGCGCGGGCTTGTCGGCGGGCGGCGCCGCGGCCGGCGCGGGCTTGTCGACGGGCTTCGCCGCGGCGGCGGGCGCGGGCTTGTCGGCGGGCTTCGCCGCGGCCGGCGCGGGCTTGTCGGCGGGCGGCGCCGCGGCGGCGGGCGCGGGCTTGTCGGCGGGCTTCGCCGCGGCCGGCGCGGGCTTGTCGGCGGGCGGCGCCGCGGCGGCGGGACACGGCGCGCCTGCGCTCAGCAGGCCGAGCGCCGCGAGCCCGGCCGTGAGGGCGCCGCGGAGCAGGGTTCGGCTCGCGGTCGTGGACACCGCAGGGCGATAGCACGTCGCCGGCCGGGCGCGCCCGCCGCGCGACGCGGCGACCGCGCTTCACGCTGCCGGCGGTCTCGCGTAGGCTCACGCCGCAGCTTCCGAGGTCGCGAGCGCGCGCCGCGCGCCGCCCCGCGCTCAGAGAGAACCGCCGATGCCCGACGCTCAAAACCTGATGAAAGCCGTAGTCGGAACGCTGATCTTCGTCGCCCTGGGGCTGCTCGTCTTCCTGCTGGCGTTCGTGCTGATCACGAAGCTGACCCCGTTCTCCATCCGCAAGGAGATCGAGGAGGACCAGAACACGGCGCTCGCGATCGTGATCGGCTCGGTGATCCTCGGCCTCGCCTGGATCATCTCCGCGGCCATCCACGGCTGACGCGCGGGTCTCGGCGTTGGCCACGGCCGGGCCCGACCTCCTCGGCGCGCTGCCGGCCGCGCCCGCCCCCGCGGCCCGCGGCGGCTTCCTGTGGGGCCGCGGCGTCGACCTCGCGGTCTTCGGCGGCTCCGCGGCGGTCGCGCTCGCCCTCGCGGCGCTCTCCTCGGGCGGCGCGCTCCCCGCGTGGGGCTTCCTGCTGTTCGTGGTCGGCGTCGACGTGGCCCACGTGCACACGACGCTCTTCCGCACCTACCTCGATCCCGAGGAGCTCCGCCGCCACCCCGCGCTCTACGCCGCCGTGCCGCTCGCCTGCTACGCCGCCGGCGTCGCGCTGCACCTCGCCTCCGAGCTCTCGTTCTGGCGCGCGCTCGCCTACGCCGCCGTGATCCACTTCGTGCGCCAGCAGATCGGGTGGGTCGCGATCTACCGCGCGCTCGCGGGCGAGCGCTCGCGCGTCGATCGCCTCCTCGACGACGCCCTCATCTACGCGGCGACGGGGTGGCCGCTCCTCTACTGGCACGCGCACCCGCCGCGCGCGTTCACGTGGTTCGTGGACGGCGACTTCGTGAGCTCGCCGCGGCTCGCGGCCGCGGTGGGCCCGCTCGGCGCCGTGTACGCCGCGCTCGCCGTCGCGTACGTCGCCCGCGCGGTCCACCGAGCCTGCGTCGCCCGCGCGCCGCTGAACCTCGGCAAGCACGTGGTCGTGGGCACGACCGCGGCGACCTGGTACGTCGGCATCGTCGCGACCGACAGCGACTTCCAGTTCACGGTCACGAACGTGATCGTCCACGGGGTGCCGTACATGGCGCTCGTGTTCGCGTACGCGCGGGAGCGGGCCCGCGAGGCGCCGCGCTCGCTGCTCGCGCGGGTCCTCGCCGGCGGGCTCCTCGCCTTCCTCGGGCTCGCGCTGGCGCTCGCGTTCGTCGAGGAGATGCTCTGGGATCGGCTGGTCTGGCACGACCGGCCGGAGCTCTTCGGCGGCGCCGTGGACGAGCCGCTCCTCGGCCCGCGCGCGCGGGCGCTGCTCGTGCCGCTGCTCGCGCTCCCGCAGGCGACCCATTACATGCTCGACGCGGTGATATGGCGCCGTCGCCACACGCGCCCCGCCCAGGCGCGCGCGCTCGGGTTCCGGTCCGGCTCGGCGGAGGGCGCGGGCGGCGGGGGCGAGCGCGGCGGGGGCAGCGAGGGCAGCGGGCGCGGCGGCGCCGGCGAAAGCGGCGGCAGCGGGCGCGGCGGCGCCGGCGAAAGCGGCGGCGCTGGCGGGCGCGGCGGCGCCGGCGAAAGCGGCGCGGCGGGCGCCGTGTCGCTCTCGGCGAGCCGAGAAGCTTGACCCGCGGCGCAACTCCCGTAACCCTCGGCGCTTCGCATGGCTTCGCTCGCGGCGCCCGCGCTCCCGCCACGCCCCTTGCCCTCCGATGGGGCGTGGAGCCGGAGCCGCCTCGCGCAGCCCGGGACCATGGATCCGGAGAAGATCCGAAGATGCTGAGACCATGCAATGCGTGCGCGGCCTGCGCCTGCTATCGCTTCGACATGCTCGCGCAGCCTGGGAGAGGTGACAGAAATGAGTGAACCACGGCCAACCGACGGGCCCGGCGCGCCGCGCCTGACGCCGATTCCCCCGAATCCGCGCGCCCCCGTCCTCCTGGTCGACGACGACGCCGAGCTCCGCGAGATGCTCCGCGAGATGCTCGAAGCCTCGGGCTACGATGTCTACTGCGCCAGCAACGGCAGGGAGGCGCTCGATCTGCTGCACGAGGCAGATCCGCCGCCCGGGCTCATCCTGCTCGATTTGATGATGCCGGTGATGACCGGCGAGGAGATGCTCGCCGCGTTGAAGCAGGTGCACGCGCTCGCGGCCATTCCGGTGACCATCGTCTCCGGCCACGACGGCCCGCCCGAGGGCACGGCCTACCTGAAGAAGCCTGTCGACTTCGGGGCGCTGCTCGCCATCGTCCAGAAGACCTGCGGCTAGCCCGCGCTGCAGCCGAGCGCACCCAGCAGTCGAGCACAGCAGCAGCCGAGCACACCAGCAGCCGAGCGCACCCAGCAGCCGAGCGCGCGCGGCGGTCACGCTTCCGCACAGCAGCCGAGCGCGCGCGGCGGTCTCAGCCCCGCGCGGCAGCCGAGCGCGCGTGGCGGCCACGCTCCCGCGCAGCGCCCAGTTCGCGCGGCGTCGTGGTCCGTGCAGCAGCCGAGCGCGGCGCCACGCCCGCGCACCCTCAGACGGCCCGTGAAGCGTCGCCGCGCAGGAGGGGCGCGACGCAGACCCGATCGCCGAGCAGCGCGGCATCGGCGCCGTCCCGCTCGCCGCGCAGCGCGGGCGGCGCCGGCGACCGCGGGCTCATCGCCGCGAAGGCGAGGAGGCCCACCACGGTCAGCAGCAGCGCGAGCGCGAACGCCGCTGCGAGGAACAAGATGCCGAGCGACGCGCGGTCCGTTCCGCCTTCGCCCGCGCCCTGCTCCGGGTCCTCGTCGCGTCGCTCCGGCTCATCCACGCTTCAGCCTCCAGTCCGTGGTTGTGCTTACCGCCTCGCGCCGGATGGCGCAACGGACGCAGCGAGCCCTGGCAGCTCTCACGCGTTCGCCCGGGGCAGCAGCGTCCCGGCGGACCTGATGGTCAGGACATTGTCTGTCCGGTGGACCTATCGCCGTCCGCCTCCGGCGGCGATAGGTTCGCCTCCTCGGAGGGCGTGCGAATGGCAGAGAGCCGCACCAGCGACGCTGTGGAGAAGAGCGGGCAGGCGAGCTCAGATCGCCTGTGGATCCTCGTCAACACAAGTCAGCGTGAGTCAGCGCCAGAACGCGTGAGCGGCCGACATCCGCGCGAAACCGTGGTGGTACGCGACGGCGACACTCTCCTTGTCAGCGTCGATGTCGGCAGGGGCTCGTCGCTCGCGGTGCCGTTCGACAAGGCAGAGCTCGCCTGTCCGGAGGCGACGCTCATCGTGCGGCTCGCGGCGAGCTCCACGCCGTGCGCCCGATGCGTCGACGAGCGCCTCGCCAGGGCGGCAGAGGAGCTCGGCGGGCTCGACGCGGAGAGCGTCTTCCGCGCGGTCCGCGCCGCGATCGCCGGCTGCGCGAACCGCGGGCACGGCGAGCGGCGCGGAGGCCAGGCCGACGCCGGCGGGGCTCCGCCCGAGAGCTCGGTGACGCGGTCGTGCGGCGCGCTCCGCCTGGCGCCGGCCAATGCGCCTCACGTGCCCGCGGGGGTGGCGCTCCCGGGCGACGGCGATATCGATGTCATTCTGATCATCTGAGGCCGGTCTGCTGAGCCCGTCACGACGGTGCGCTCAGCAGCGCCGCAGCAGTGAGCCCGCCACGGGCAGGCGGACCCCGCCATGGCGCGTGCCGCTGGGTGTGCGGGCCGGACATCACGGGGCGGGATCGCCGGGGCCGAGCTCCGAGATCGCCTGGCGCACGATGCCGCCCGGGACCCAGACCCAGACCTCGCGGGAGTCCACGTGAGCGATGTCCTGGATGTCGAAGAGCTCGGGGGGCGTCTTGAACGACCAGTGATGGGCGTCGGACAGGCGGTAGACGTGGATCACCTTCTCGCCGATCGCGTAGACGGCATAGAAGCCTTCCCCGGCGGCCGAGAGGGGGTATCCGATGATGGGGCCCGCCCGGCGCTTCTTCGGCGCGAGATCCGCCTTCGTCGCCGCGAAGGGGCTGGTCCAGAGGCTGGACGCCCCGTAGAGCCCGTCGTCGGAGTAGGGCTCCGCTTCCAGCCACACGAGCGTCTGCCCGTCGCTCTTGATGTCGGCGACGACCCGAGGCGGCTCCGCCCGGAGCAGCGGTTCGATGGTGTGGGTCCGGCGGTTCCAGATCCACCCCTCGGACGTACCGACCTCGAAGACCGCCAGGCCGAGCGCATGATCGCCGACTGGATACATCTGGCGGAACGATGGCGCGTCGTTGCCTGACTGGCGGCCGAACGTCTTGGCCTGGTTGCTGATCCTGTCGTAGATGTTGATCGTGCCGGGCCCGGGCCCCGAGAGCGCGAAGGTGTCGTCGCTCGTGTGGAGACCCTGGCTCAGCGCGTCGACCGGGATGGGTTGGCTCGCGGTGGCGAGCGCGTCGTAGCCGGAGACGAGGTAGGCCGCGGCGGGCGCCCCGACGCTCACCCTCATCGCGCCGAGCCAGACCCGCTCATGACCGACGCTGGGCACCGTCGGTATGCAGTACTCCGGTTGCGGGTCGGCCGCGGGCACGGTCGGCTCGAGGTCTCTGTAGCGCCACGCGGCGAGTGGTCTCCCGTCGGCGTCGTAGACGCCGGTCCGTCGCTCACCCCGGTGTTCGAAGTACAGCCCGACGCGGTAGCCGTCGCCCCATCGAACGACGCTCGGCGAGGCGGTTTTTGGATACTTGCCGGCGTCCCAGTCGACGACGAGCGACGTGCAGCCCGGAGCGTTCCCCGGGCACTGCTCCCAGCGCAAGTGCGGCAGCGCCTTGCTGGGCTCGTCGGCGACGTCGATCTGGCACCGGTCGAGCCAACCCGTGGCCCTCCAGGTGCTGTCCCCTGGATGTTCAGACGCATCAGGGGGAGCGCCCGGGCCAGCGTCACCCGGGACGCTGGCGCCGGTCGCCGCCTCGCCTGCAGTCCCGGACGCGTGCGTGCTGCCCTGGCTCGCGTCACCGGCCGCCGTATGTCCGCCGGTGCCGTCGAGGCTCGGAGGCTCCGGCGCGCCGCGAGAGCAGCTCGCCGAGAGGGCCGAGAGGGAGAAGAAGAGCGGCACGGCGCGCGCCGCGAGACTCGCAAGGAGGTCGTATCGCATGGCTCAGAAGACCGTGGGCATCTTGGTGCTCGAGGGCGTGACGAAGTCGGTCATCAGCGACACCTCGGTCGTAGAGATGCTGCTGTCCGGATGCAAGCGGGACACGGCCATGGTGTCCACACCCACGATCGGGGCGCCTTTGAGATAGATCGCCATCTCCTTGAGGCCGGCGAATCCGAGCTCGCCCGCGTTGACGGTGAACCGAGCGAACGCCGCCCGCGATGCCGTATTCCACGGGGAGGTGATGGGGGAGGTCGCGGCCAGGATCAGATCGCCCGCCTCGCCCGGGGCCAGCCAGTACTTCTGAAAGTCGTTCCACCACACAGGGAACTGTGCCAGCGTCTCGACCTCCTTTTGCGGCTGCCACCGCCTCAGCCTGAGGACGCCGCCGACCTTGTCGAGCAGGTAAACGGAGCGGTCTTCCAGGCGGTAGGTCGCGCTGATCACGGCGCCAGGCAGGGTGCTCCCTGGGATCGGGATCTCGGTCCAGAGCTCCGAGTCGACGTCGAACATCCAGGCCGAAGGGTTGGGCTGCGACGCGGGCTGGCCGTCGACGGTCCCGCCGATGACGAGGAGCCGGCGGGTGGTCGCCGAGAGCACGCGCGCCTCGTTGCCGTGCAGCACAGGCGCGTTCAACGGGATGGAGCTGCCCTGGCCAGCGGAATACGAGACGAGCGGCGGTCCGTCGAACTTGGTGCTGAAGACCTGAGCTACGAGCTCGCTTTCATCGGCGCCGTCGAGCGCGACGGCTCTCAGGAGCGTATCGCCGGGGATCTGGTCGCGGAGGAGCCGCCGGAACGGCTCGGCGACGGTGACAAGGTTGACGTCTCCGCTGGCGGCGTCGGCGTAGAGGCTCGTCGCGTCGGCGTTGAGGCCGGACACGAGCGCCAACCCCGTGGGCGTAGCGCGGTAGATCCGGGGCAGGTTGATCACGGGGTCATGGGACTGATACAGGTCGGTATAGCCCAAGGGGCACTCGGGGCAGAAATACTTGTCTTTCAGGTTGATGGCGTCGGGCGGGATGATCGGCCTGCTCGTGGCGACGAGCGAAGCGTTGCCGGAGAAATAGTAGTTGCCGAACTGGATGGCCTGGGTCTGGTTGTACCCGGCCACCGGGGAAAAGCTGGTCAGGTGGCTGAAGAGCACCCCCTGGACGCGGCGGCTATAGGTGGTCGTCTCCACGTGGTTGGCCCCGAGATCGAGGAAGTCCCAGTCGACGGTCCGCTTGATGTGCTCCGGATTGTGGTCGAACGGCAGAGTGTACGAGATGCCGAGGCTCTTTCCGTTCGCCCACCCGTTGTCGGCGGTGCTCGATCCGCTCGCCTTGGTGGAGAGATTGTGCCACTTGGGGTGCGAGGCGAACTCTGCGGACTCTCGTTTGCAGTCGGTCTGCGAGTCGAGATCGCAGGCGAGCCGCCCCGCCAGCGTGTCGGTGTCGTGCTCGCGGCAGTCGCACCACTTCAGTTTGAGTGTCCCGCTCGTGTTATTGGCGCCGACGTTGCCGATTACCGGCTTCAAGTTGATCCGGTTGCGCAACTCCCAGTGGCAGGGCTCCCACACGGGGCACTCGGTCTGGCCGTTCGGCACAGGAGGGATCTCGGCCGCGGGCAGCGAGCCGCCGTCGGTCAGGTCCGCCTTGGTGCAAGGTACGGGGTCGCACGCGTTCGGGCGGAACGTGTCCCTGTACAGCTGCAGATCGGCCGCGAGGGTAGGCGAGTCGGCGCGGATGATGGGCGGCTCGGTCGCCTCGGGATAAGAGACGGCGAGCTCCGCCTCGAAATTGCAGTTCGTCGCCGGCCCTACCCACTGATTGGTCACCTGGGTGGGGCACATGTCGCACGCGTTGCCGAGGCCGTCGCCATCCGCGTCATCGTTGGGATCGGTGGCCTGCTCCGGGTTGGCGATCGTCGGGCAGTTGTCGCAAACGTCGATGATGCCGTCGACGTCCGTGTCGGCCTCGTTGCAAAAGCCGAACCTGTCGCACTCGTCGACGAACCTCGCGCACTCACCGTCGAAGTTGCCCTTCGCGTCGATGATGCTGTTGCCGGCGGGGGTCACCGCGCCGAGCAGGAAGTCTCGCGCTTGGTTGCTGTCGAGCGCGGCGAAGACGTTCTCCATGACCCACGTGCCCGGCCATATCGACCCTAGCGTCTTGCCGCTGACCGCGCCGCACAGGCGGCCTTCGTCGTCGAGGAGAGCTCCGCCGGAGTCCCCGTTGTAGCTCCCGTCGAACTCGTCGCAAATGAAAGGCCAGTTGACCAGCGTCCAGATCGTCTCATCGTAGAAGAGGTCGCCGTAGTCCTCGTGCGAGCGGTCGTACTCCAGCGGATAGCGGCTGTACCTGCGGATGGGAGGGACATCGTCGCAGATGAGCAGATCGTCCGCCCCGCTCCCGAACCCCACGATTGTACCGTCGAAGCTCGAGCCGCACGCGTCCTCGTCCGGGAGGTGGAGAGGCTTCGCCAGCGTGCGCGGGACGCGCGTGTCCAGGCGAAACACGGCGATATCGCGCGACCGCTCGTCGTCGTCGAAGTTATCGTTCGGCACGGTGGACGCGACGAATACCGGGCCCGACACCGCCATGGTGTGCGCGAAGGAGGGCTGGCTGCTCAGGGGGTTCGTGCCCAATTCGACGACGAAGTTCTGATTTTTGGGGTTCCCGTTGTCGTCGATGAAGCAGTGCTTCGCCGATACCACCCAGAGCGGCGTGATCAGCGTCCCGCTGCAGAAGGGTCTGTCCTGCTCCGGGTTCGAACTCGGGACGGTCAGGCTCACGACGTAAGGATACTGGTTACCCGTGTCCGTGATGCCGTTTCCGACGGCGTACGCTGGACTGCTGAAGCACACGCCGAGCACCGCGAGCGTGCCGGCGAGTGAACTATTTCTAAATGCTGCTCTCACTGACTTCGATATTCCCTTCTCGGCAGCGGGGCGCTCCTCCTGCTCTGGTTCCAGACACCCTGCTTCGCAGGTAGAGCCATGCACGATGCGCCGAACTGCCATCGTGGGACGCAGGCGGCCCGTCGCCGGAGATCGTCTCGACGACGCCGGACAGCGACGGGCTGAGCTCTCGGTGGGAGCGATGATGAGTCCGCTTCCTCAACCGTCCGTCGTCAGCAAAAGCCGTGCCGGCCGTGGCTCCCCGGCGGCTTCAGCGGACCTGGCGAACCCGCTCCGGGGGCCGCGTGCCGCGGATGCCGGGAATATCGGCCAATGACGGCGCTTTCCATTGCGCGCGCGGGGCCAGGGCGCTGTCGGCGCCTCGGGGGTGACCGCGGCGCTCTTCGCGCCACGACCGTGACATGTCACGCTTCGACCGTGACATGTCACGCCGCGACCGTGACATGTCGCCGGGCGCGCGACGCCACCGCTCGAGCTCGGAGATGCGGCGCCAGCGCGGTGAACCTGGTTTCGTCCAGGCGGACCCCGCCATGGGGCTTGCACATGGTTCACCCGTTCGTAACCGCATCATCGCGCGGCGGACGAGCGAACGGGCAGAACAAGCCCTGATCAAATAATCTGAAGGGCTGGTCCCCGTCGCGCCATCAAGTCCATGAGCTGCCCGGATCCGGGAGGCGAGCTGTCCTGTGTGCTCTGGGCCGATGTGCGAAAGGGTTCTGCCATGCTGCATAATTCTATCTTCACTGCTACCAGGATGTCTTTTCTCCTTGTCGCCATCGCCACGGGCGGGATCGGATGCCTCGATTCCGGCTCGTCGCAGGGCGAGGCCGATGTAGGGCACAACGAATCTGCCGTGTGCGCTGACTATCCGGAATGGCACGAAGGTCAATGGTACGCGGAGGGCGCCATCGTGAATTACCAGGGGTCGGCCTACATCGCCGAGCACGACAATCCCGGCTATATCCCGACGGTCAGCACGTACTTCTGGGAGCCTTACTCCGCCTGCGCCGACACCCCCGAGCCCGGCGCGGTCGGCCCGCTCCCCGCGAAGGTCGTCGCCGGCTACTACCCCAACTGGACGCCGTCGCCCGTCCGCATCCGCGACATCAACAGCAATTACAACCTCATCTACCTCTTCGCCGCGCATCCCGTGGGAGGGCCGCCCGGCACCACCGGCGCCGTCACCTGGACGCCGCCGGGCGACGACAGGGGAGCGGCGACGCACCTCAAGGAGGACATCCAGTACGCCCGGACGACCCAGGATCGCAGGATCATCCTCTCCATCGGCGGCGCCGGCCAGGGCATGAGCTTCCCGGACCGAGGCAAGTCGCAGACGTTCGTCGACAGCGTGGTCGGCATCTACAACGACCTGGGTGGGTTCGACGGGATCGACTGGAACACCTTCGAGGCCAACCAGAACCCCGACACCGAGGAGATGATCTGGATCAGCCTGGAGCTGAAGCGGCGCTTCCCCGGCTTCATCATCACCGCGCCTCCGGCGCCCTGGAACCAGCGCGACAAGGATTTCTGCAAGGCGATGGTGGACGCCGGCGCCATGGACTACGCCGCCCCGCAGTACTACGACGGCCCCGACCTCGACCAGCAGTCCTACGTCGTGAACAACGTGGACCAGTGGGTCCGGCTGCTCGGTCCCACGCACGTCGTCGTGGGCTTCGGGATCTGGGACGAGCAGCACTACATGTCGATCGACGAGGCGATCCCCACGTGGAACGAGGTCGAGGGCAACCACCCGACGCTCCGCGGGGCGTTCGACTGGCAGATCCACATCGACGAGAGCCAGGGGTGGCCGTTCGCCGACCGCATCGGGCCTCTGGTCACGGACTGAAGCGACGCCGCGCGGCCCCGCGGGGGGAACGCACCGTCGCCGCCGCGACCCGGATGGCGCGCGGTTTGCGATGGGCCGAATTTTCCGGTCACCGTGAGAGGACGTTATGAGTCGATTCCAACTTACCAGCGAGCTTTTGAACCGTCATGTTCGGTCGTGCCTTGCGATGCTGATTTGTTCCTCCCTGTGCGTCGCGTGCGCCGACGCCTCCGACGAAGGCGAGATGGTGGAAGGCCAGCCGGCCGCCCTCGACGGCGGCGACGTGCCCGACCCGAGCCAGGTCTCGATCACGGCAACTGCCTCCGGCTGCGGAACCATGGATACGCAGATCGGGGCCCTCAACACGGAATACGCGCTCACGTTCGACGACGCTCGCGGGGGCCGCGACGACTTTGGCACGTACGACGTCGCTTGCGACGTCGAGTTCGCCTACACGTTTCCAGCGGGCTACACGTTCGATGCGCCGTCCCTGGATGTGTTTGGTGACGTGTATACCGAAGACGCAGCTGTCGTCACGGTTCAAGCAAGCCGATCACTGGCCGGCACGGCCAGCGTCTCCAAGACGTTCGAGAACATCGACACGGACGTCGAAGGGGTGTTCGAGCTGCTCTCCATCCCTGCCGGGGGACAAGCGGGCAGCGCCCCGTGCGGCGCCACCTCGGCGACGGTCAACGTGCAGCTCCGCGCCACGATCGGCGGCACGGGAAGAGCCTCCGTCGAGTTTAACTACATCGATGGGCTGATCCCCTGGCGCCGCTGTCAATGAACCGACCCAGGGCCTGCCGCGTGCGCCGGGTGGAGGCCGAGGTCCGGTACCACGCTCCGGGGGCGCGTAGAGCTCGGGGTGCCTGGCGCGTAGAACCTGGACGAGGGGTCGGCTGAGCGTCTCCGGCGAGCCGCCGACCTCCGTCGTGTCGCATGGGACAGGGCGGCGCGCGCCGGGCACAACCGCGGGCCGGCCCGAGCGGCGCCGCGCGAGCTCGTCCTGGCGGACGCCGGGGCGGGCAAGGGACCTCCGATCCGAAATTTGGCCCTCCCGCCCCCGGCATGCGAACCCGGGGCCTGGAGACCTCTGCAAGGATGACCAGCCCTCGCTCCCACGCCGAGCTCGTCACGCTGCGCAAGCTCGCGCAGGACCTCGCCGCCCAGCGCAAGGAGCGCCTGTCGAGCGTGCACCTCCTCGCCGCCATCGCCCTGAGCGGAGGCCCCGCCGCGGAGCTGCTCCGCGATCGGCGGCTCGACGACGAGGCCCTGCTCAAGGCGAGCCGATCGGTCGACGACGAGGGCCCCGACCCGATCGGCAGGGCCATGGGCGGCGCGCGCGACGTCGCCAAGCGCGCGACGGCCAAGGAGCCCGCGGCGCTCCACCTGCTGCTCGCGCTCCTGTCCGACCGCAGCTCCGCCGCGCACCGGGCCCTCACGCAGTCGGGCGTCGACCTCGCGCGCCTCAGGACCGCCGCGCTCCAGATCGCCCTCGGCGTGGTCCAGGCGCGGCGGACGCCCATCCGGGTGGTCCACGACGGCGGCGCGCCGGAGAAGCCGGCCGCGCCGGCCAAGACGGCGCCCGCGCGCCGCGCCCGCGGCGACGTCGAAGGTCCAGAGCGCACGCCGCGCCCCTCGGCCGAGCTGCGGCCGTCCAAGGCCACCGGCATCGCCGTGCCGGAGCTGCGGCCCTCCAAGGGCGCCGGCGTCGCCGTACCGGAGCTGCGGCCCTCGAAGGCTGCCGGCGTCGCCGTGCCGGAGCCGCGGCCCTCGAAGGGCGCCGGCCCCGGCGTCACCGTGCCGCTGTTCCCGCCGCCGCGCCGGCCCATCGCGGCCCCGAGCGCCGGCGAGGCCCCCCTCCCCGCCGAGCCGACCGCCCTCACGCCCGCGCCCCGGCGCGCCCTCGCGGCGGACGACGCGGCCGCCTCGCCCGTCCCGCCCTCCGTGGTGCGGTCGCTCGCAGGGCTCCCGGCCGCCGCGAGCTCCGTCGCGGCGCGCTTCACCCTCGACCGCGCGCGCTTCCCGGCCCTCGCCTCGCTCGGCCACAACCTCTCGCTCGCCGCGGCCCAGGGCGAGCTCGAGCCGATCGTCGGGCGCGAGCGCGAGATCGAGCAGGCGCTCGACGTCCTCGCCAAGCGCCACGCGAACAACCCCTGCCTCCTCGGCCCGGCGGGCGTGGGGAAGACCTCCGTCGCGCGCGGCATCGCGCACCGGCTCGCGTTCGAGGAGCGGGAGCCGCGCATCGTCGTCGAGCTCGTGCCGTCGGAGCTGCTCGCCGGCACGGGCGCGCGCGGCGCGCTGAGCGAGCGCCTGTCCGCGCTGCGGGCGGAGCTCCGCGAGGCCGGCGGGCGGGTCATCCTGTTCATCGACGGCATGTCGGAGCTCTTCGGCAGCGGCGCGCTCGACGAGGCGATGGCCGAGCTCAAGCTCGCGCTCGCCCGCGGCGAGCTCACCCTGATCGGCACCGCCACGCCCGAGGAGTACCGGAAGAGCATCGAGGTCGACCCGGCGCTCGCGCGGCGCTTCACCGTCGTCGAGATCGACGAGCCCGAGGAGGACGAGGCGTTCCTGCTGCTCCAGAGCGTCGCCGTCGGGCTCGGCGCGCACCACGGCCTCGCGTTCACCGACGAGGCGCTCGCCTCGGCCGTCGCCTGGTCGGTGCGCTACCTGCCCGGCCGCGCGCTGCCCGACAAGGCGCTCTCGATCCTCGACCTCGCGGGCGCCCGCACGCGCCGGCGCGCGCGCCCGCCCGAGAGCGCCCGCGCCGAGCTCCGCGACCCCGCGCGGCAGGTCGGGCCCGCCGAGGTCGCCGAGGTGGTCGCCGAGCTCGCCGACCTCCCGGTCGAGCGGCTGCTCGAGACCGACCGCGAGCGGATGCTCGCGCTGGAGACGCTGCTCGCCGACCGCGTCGTCGGCCACGGCGAGGCGCTCGCGCGCATCGCCCGGGTGCTGCGCCGGAACGCGGCCGGCCTGCGCGCGCGCCGGCCGATCGGCTCGTTCCTCCTGCTCGGCCCGACCGGCGTGGGCAAGACCGAGACGGCGAAGGCGATCGCCGAGGCGCTGTTCCACTCGCCGGACGCCATGACGCGGCTCGACTTCTCCGAGTACGCCGAGTCGCACGCGGTCGCGCGCCTGGTCGGCGCGCCGCCCGGCTACGTCGGCCACGAGGCGGGCGGCCAGCTCACCGAGGCGGTGCGGCGGCGGCCGTACCAGGTGGTGCTGCTCGACGAGATCGAGAAGGCGCACCGCGACGTGCTCGAGGCGTTCCTGCAGGTCTTCGACGAGGGCCGCCTGACCGACGGCCGAGGCCGGCGCGTCGACTTCACGAACACCGTCCTCGTGATGACCTCGAACCTCGGCGCGGCCGAGGCCGGCGCGCTCCGGTCCGAGCGCGCCGTCGGCTTCGCGCGCGCCTCCGGGGCCGTGTCGCCCGAGCGCCTCGGCGAGGCGATGCTCTCCGCCGCCCGCGCCGCGCTCCCGCCCGAGCTCTACAACCGCATCGACGAGGTCCTCTGCTTCTCGCCGCTCACGCGGGCGGACGTCGCCGAGATCACGCGCCGCCTGCTGGGCGGCCTGGAGCGCGAGCTCGAGGCGCGCGGCGTGGAGCTCGAGGTCGAGCCGGCGGCGATCGACGCGCTGCTCGACGCCGGCGGGTTCGACCCCGAGCTCGGCGCCCGGCCGATGAAGCGCACGATCGCGCGGCTCATCGAGGCGCCGCTGGCCGAGCTCATCCTGCGCGGCCAGCTGGAGGAGGGGTCCGCGGCGCTCATCGGCGTCGAGCAGGGCGAGATCGTGGTGGACGCGATCGCGCGGGCCGGCGAGCGGCGCTACGCCGCGTGCTCGAGCTGAAGCAGAGATCCGGCGGAGATCCGCGCGTCGAGGCGCCGCGCGGAGCACGCTCCGCGCGCGCGAAAGGGTCTCCTCCGGCCGATCGCTCGTGTAAGCTGCCCGTCAATGAGCAGCGCGGGAGGCGGCCCTCACCGACCGGGCTCGCTGCGGGGGATCCCGGGACCCGGTGAGATCGTCGGGGGCAAGTACCGCATCGAGCACGTCATCGGCCAGGGAGGCATGGGGGTCGTCGTCGCGGCGCGCCACACCACCCTGAAGCGGCGCGTGGCGCTGAAGTTCCTGCTCCCCGAGGAGAACCGCGACGCGCAGGACGTGACGCGCTTCCTCCGCGAGGCGCAGGCGGCGGCCGCCATCACGAGCCAGCACGTCGCCCACGTCATCGACGTCGGCACGACCGAGGCGGGCGTGCCGTACTTCGTCATGGAGCTCCTCCGCGGGATCAACCTCGCCGAGCTCATCGAGCAGCGCGGGCCGCTCTCGATCGAGGACGCCGTGGGCTACGTCCTCGAGGTGTGCGAGGCGATCGCCGAGGCGCACGCGCTCGGGATCGTCCACCGCGATCTGAAGCCGAGCAACATCTTCCTCGCCGAGCGGGAGGACGGCTCGAGCCAGATCAAGGTGATCGACTTCGGTATCTCGAAGACCCTGGACGCGGGCGCGCTCGGCGCGGACAGCAAGCTGACCGCGACGCGGATGATCCTCGGCTCTCCGCCGTACATGTCGCCCGAGCACGTCCGCAGCGCGCGGAACGTCGACACCCGGACCGACATCTGGGCCATCGGCGTGATCCTCTACGAGATGCTCACGGCCAGGCGGCCGTTCGAGGCCGAGGCGGCGTCCGCGATCTTCGCGAGCATCGTGGCCGATCCGCCCGCGCCGCCGCGCCGCCACCGCGCGGACATCCCGGACGAGCTGGAGCGCGTCATCCTGAGCTGCCTGGAGAAGCGCCCGTACCTGCGCCCTCAGACCGTCGCCGATCTCGCGCGGTCGCTCGCGCCCCTCGCGCCGGAGCGCGCCCGCGCGCCCCTGGAGCGGATCCTCTGCAGCGGCCCGGGCGTCCCGACCGCCCGGACGGCGCCCGCCGGAGCCCACGAGCCCGTCAACGTCGAGGGCCCCACGCTCACGATGGAGCTCGCCGAGCCACGGGGCGCGGCGTCCAGGAGCACCCCGCCCGCGGCGCCGCTGCCGGAGCCGCGGGCCGAGCCGGCGCGCGACGCGGCGGAGCCGGACCCGCCGCGGGGGGCCGCCGCGGGGGGCGCGCCGGCGCGGCGGTACGCGACGACGGTGAGCACGGCGAAGCTCTGGGAGAGCGCGACGCCAGCGCGGCGCGCGCCCGAGGACCGCGGCGGCGACGAGGACCGGGCGAGCGCGACGACGCGGAGCCGGCGCCCGTCCATGGGCGCGCGCCGCGCCCTCCTCGGGGCCGCCGCCGTCGCGCTCGCGGGGCTCGGCGTCCTCGCGCTCCGGAGGTCGGGGGAGCGCGAGCCGAACCCGAGGAGCGAGCCGCACCACCGGGAGCAGCAGCGCCAGCTCGTCAGCGAGGCGTGCAAGCAGAGCCGCGTACGCCTCCAGAGCGGCGCGGCGCTCGGCCCCCTGGAGGGCGTCGGCTGGGAGGTCGATCTCTGGCTCGCCCGCGGCGGCGGCGAGCCGGGCGCCGAGGAGCGCCCCTCGCCGGACGGCGCTGCAGAGGCGCCGTCGCGCTCGCGCGCCAGCGACGCCGCCCCGGCGCTCGGCGCGGACGCCCCGCCGCTCTCCGCCGCGTCCCTTGGCGACATCACGGCCGGCCGGCGGCTCACGCCCGCGCTCGACGCGGCGCTGAGCCGCGTGACCGATGGAACCGTCACGGTCAAGGAGGGCAGCCCCTCGAGCTCCCGCGCCTTCAGCCACATCACCGTGACCTTCGGCGACGGCTATGGCCGCGCCTTCTTCGACGCGCAGGTCCGGCCCAGGTTCATCGCCGTCGCCGAGCGCCTCTACCAGGCCGCCGGCGCGGAGCTCGGCGCGCTCTACGCCCGCTGCGCCGCGCTCGAGGTGGCGGACCTGGGCGTCTGGTTCCGCGGCCGCGACGCGAGCGGCGCCGCCGCCGCGCTGCTCTATCACATGGAGATCCGCGCAGAGCCGGCGCCGTCGGCGTTCGCCGCCCTCGCCCCGCTGCGGGTCCGCGCGCTCCGGGCCAGGGTGAGCGGCGCCGGGCTCGACGACAAGGCGCTCCAGGACCTCCTCGATCGGCTGGGCGCCGACGTCGCGCCGTCGCAGACGGGCACCGCCGTGACGTTCCCGGCCGAGGCGCCGCTCCGCGCGAGGATCGTCAGCCGCGAGCTCTCGGATGCGCTCACCGCCGCCGAGCGCCGCGCGCCCTGAGCTCCCGCGCCCGCGGCCTGCGCCGCCCGCGTCGAGGCCTCGCCCGGTGAGCCGGTACCCTCGACCGGGCTCGTGTATCATGCCGCGCATGGGGGAGCTCACGCGCGCAGGAGAGGAGCGGGGACGCGCGTCCTTCGGGCAGCGCGCCGGGCTCCTGTCCAGGGTCGCGCTGCGCGTCGGCGTGCTCTTCGTCGCCTTCCCGCTCGTCGTCGCCGGGGCGGCGTACCACCAGGCGCGGCAGGAGGAGGCGGCCGCGCTGGCGCGGCACGGGGACGCCATCGCCGACCTCCTCAACTACAGCGCGCGGGCGCTCCTGGAGCAGGGGGCGCCGCACGCGATGCAGCGCGTGCTGGCGAACTGCGCGCTCGTCACCAGCGTGCGCCGGGTGCGCCTCACCGACCTCTCCGGCAACATCCTCGCGAGCAGCTATCGTCCCGAGGTCGGGACGTCGAGCGCCTCTCCGCTGCTGCGCAGCTTCCTCGACGAGGGCGCCAGCCGGCCGATGGTCCAGCTGCTGGACGAGCGGAGCGAGCTGACGATCGTCCGGCCCATGTACCATAGCCCGGCGGGGGGCATCACCGCCCAGCACGTGGTCGGGGCCATCGAGCTCGTCATGCAGCGGCGGGACGTCGACGCGATCGCGACCGCCGCCGCGCTCCGGATGCTCGCGATCGCCGGCGCCGCGTCGCTCGGCCTGTTCGCGGCCGTGCTCCTCGTGCTGCGCGCCACGCTCGCGCGCCGCGCGAGCGCGCTCCTCGCCCCGGCGCGCTCGCGCGGCGGGGACAGCCTCCGGCGCCTCGCCTGCCTCGCCCTGCTCGCGCTCCTCGCGGCGGCGTGCAGCGAGCCTGCGCCCGCGCCGCTCCGCGTGGGGCTGCTCGTCTGGGTGGGATACTCGCCGCTCTACATCGCGGCCGAGCACAAGATGAACGCGCCCGTCGAGGCGGAGATCATCACCTTCAGCACCGGCGTGGACATGGAGCGCGCGTTCATCGACGGGAAGCTCGACATCGTCGCATCGACCTTGTTCGGCGCCCTCCGGCTGGCAGACCAGGGGATCGATCTGCAGACCGTCATGGCGCTCGACACCTCGGACGGCGCCGACGGCATCGTCGCCCGCGACGGGATCGCGAGCATGCGCGACCTGAAGGGCAAGCGCGTGGCGGCCGACCTGGCCACCATCAGCCATCTCGTGCTGATCCGGGCGCTCGACAGGTCGGGGATGTCGACGTCCGACGTCGAGATCGTCAACCTCACGCTCGAGCAGACCACCGACGCGCTCCGGACGGGGAACGTCGACGCCGCCGTCAGCTGGGAGCCCTTCCTTTCCCAGGCCGTCGCCGACGGGGCCAAAAAGATCTTCTCGAGCGCCGAGCTCCCGAACGAGATCACGGACGTGCTCCTCATGACCCGGGAGGCCACCGCGCGGCGCGGACGGGACACTGTCGCATTTCTGCGCGGATGGGACCGAGCGCTCGAGTTCTGGCGGGCCCGGCCCACGGAGGCGCTCGGCCTCATGGCGCGAGCCCAGGGGATGAAGGTCGATGAGTTCGAGAGCAGCATGACCGGCCTGAGCCTCCTCGACCTCGCGCGCAATCGGCAGCTCTTCGACCGATCCGCCGGGGGGCCGTCGCTCTGGGCCGCCTACGACGCGACGGCCCAGGCGATGAACAAGGCGAGGATGCTCGAGAACACCCCGGCTCCCGCGGAGGCGCGGCTGAACCCGGGGCTCGTCGCCGCCGCGCTCCAGAAGTGACGCCCTGGCGCCGCGCCCAGCGGTTCGATCCCGGCGGCGAGCCGGGCGGCCGCGGCCCGCGATCGCCCCCGCGCGCCATGGCATTCCGCGGCGCGCTCCCGCGGAAGCGAGGCGTTATGCCGCGCGCCCCAGCTGGAGCCCGAGCGCCCTCGGATCGAAGTACGCCTTGAACCGCTTGATGAGGCCGGCCGGGTGCTCGATGACGCTCACGCCCTCGTACGAGAACACCGCTCCATGGGCCAGCGTTCCGTGGCTCTTCCACTCGAGGAGAGAGGCCCTGTCGGACTCGGCGATGCACCGGAACTCGGATCGCACCTCGCCAAAGGTGTGGCGGTAGCCGCGCCAGAACTCGCGGGCTCCCTCCGGGCCGTGGAGCGGCCTCGAGATCGTCGGATTGCTGAGCTCGGCGTCGGGCGCGAACAGCCGCGCCATGGGCTCGACGTCGCCGCTCTCTTCGAGTCGGCGCAGGGCTTCGATGAATGCGCTCGCCTTGGACATGATGCCTCCTGCAGCGCGGGCGCTTGCAAGGGGCGGACCTCGGTCCGCTCGACGAGCGGCGACGCTGCCTCGATCGCCCGCTACGGCGGCGCTGCCTCGATCGCCCGCTACGGCGGCCCCGCCTCGATCGCCCGCCGGTACCGCTCCCGCCGGTGCGGCTCGCGCAGGATCTCGTAGGCCTCGTCGAGCACCTCGATGACCAGCCGCACGTCGTCGAGCAGGTCCACGGTCGCGGCGGTCAGCAGGGTCGACGGCTCGAACGCCTTCCGGAGCGCGAGGTACGCGCGGCGGATCTCGTAGTTCGTCGCGTCGCGCGGGATGCCCAGGATCGAGAAGTAGTCCCCGTCCTCCACCAGCGCGAGCCGCGCCCGGACGCGCTGCCGGATCGCCTCCTCGTCGAGCGGATCCTCGACCGGCGGGGGCGGCGCCTCGGTGATCGACGGCGGGATGAGGACGTCGAGCACCTCCAGGCAGACGAGCGCGTAGAGCACGCTGGCGTTCTCGGGCTCCGCCGCGTTCACGAGCTCGCCGACGCTCCGGCCGCGCGCGGTGCGCACGAGCTCCTCCTCCTCGCGCCGGAGCGCGCACTCGCCGAGCAGGTTGCGCCGGGCCCCGTCGTCGAGGCGCGCGCCGGGGCCGCCCAGGCGGCGCAGGGCGACCTCGGGGGCGATCACGCGGCGGATCGTCTCGACGAAGACCTCGGCGCCGGTCGCGCCGCCGAAGACGTTGGGCTCGGCCTTGAGGCGGCCCGGCGGCTCGGCCTCCAGATCGCACGTGCCGGCCTCGACGAGCACGACGTGGCCGATGACCCACTCGGCGTGCGCGCGCAGGACCGGCCAGAGGTCGTCCTGGCCGAGGTGGCCGTGCGCGATGAGCGCCGCGCCGGCGTGCCGGCCCGACGCGGGGAGCTTGCCCGCGAGCCGCGCGGCGACCTCGCGCTCGAGGTCGCCGCGCCCGACCAGGAACGCGAGCAGCGTCTCCTCCGGGACGCTCGAGCCGGCCGTGACGAGATCGCCCTCGTGCAGGACGATCCGCCGCGCGCCCTCCTCGGTCGCGATCGCGAGGGAGCCGGAGGCGCGGCTGCCCACCGCGCGGGCGAGCGCGCGCGGCGCGTCGCCCGGGCCGAGCACCGTGGTCGAGGAGGCGTCGCTCGAGATCGGCGCCTCCTCGACGATCTGCGGCGGCGGCGCGTGGCCGAGCGCGCCCGTGCTGACCGTGGCGGGCCCGGAGGGCACGGGCGGCATCGGCGGCGAGGGCGCGGGCGGCATCGGCGGCGAGGGCGCCGGCCCGCGGAAGGCCGCGCCGGAGATCGCCACGGAGGGCGGCGCCGGCAGCGGCATGCGGCCGAGCGCGCCCGGCGTGCTCGGCGGGATCGGCGGCAGGAGGCCGCGCCCGAGCGTCCCCGCGCCCAGCGTGGCGGGCCCGCCCGGGGGCGTCGGCGCGCGCGCCCCCGCGGCGGAGCGGACCTGCGCGGGCGGCAGCGGCTCGGGCTCGGCCCCGCCGCCCGGCGGCAGCAGCGCGGTCCTCACCTCGACCGAGGGCGGCGACACGAACGCGACGCCCGGCGGGGGCGGCGGCGGCGGGGGCGGCGGCGGAAAGCCGGGCGCGCGCGGGTCGCGGGCGCCGCGCGACCGGGTCGGCGGCGGCTCGGTGTAACGCTGGCGCACGCTCGGCTCGAGGCGCGCCGACGGGGCGCGCCAGTCGAGGTCCTCGCCGCGCGCGGCGGACGGCAGCGCGCGGTCCCACGCGGGCTCCTCGCGCGGCGCGGGCGAAGGCGCGGGCGAGCGCTCCCACGGGGACTCCGTGCGCGGCGGCGGCGACCCGAAGCCGTGGGGCCGGCCCGCCTCGCGCGGGGTCGGCGGCGCGGCGTCGCGCCCGCCGCTCCTGCGGGCCGGGGCGCCGTGGTCGCGCTCTTCCCTGCCCGGCAGGTCGATCGAGAGCGCCGCGAGCTCGAGCCCGGCGCGCTTCGTCGCGAACGGCGCGTCGAGCGACGGATCGGCGTGGAGCTCGCCGTCGCTCTCGTCCTCGCCCGGCTCGGCGAGCTCGGCGAGGAAGTCGCCGGGCCCGGTGTGCTCGGCGCGCGTGGCCGGCGGGTGCAGCGCGGCCGCGGCGCCGTGCGGATCGGAGCTGGTCCTCGGCTGCGACGCCGCGCCGGCGCCGAGCGGCGCCTGGCCCGCGCTCGCGCCGGTGTGCTGCTCGTCCTCCTCCGGATCGAGCGGCTCGTCGAGCGCCGAGAGCAGCTCCGGCGACAGCATCAGGTCGACGTCCTCCTCGGCCGCCGGGATGCTCGACGGGTGCGCCTTCGCCGTGACCCGCTGCTCGGCGGCGACGAGGATCTCCTCGAGCTCCGGGCTGATCCGCGCCGGCAGCAGCCGCGGGCCGACCGCGTCGCCGTCCTCCGGCGGCGGCAGCACCGAGCCGACGTCGAGGGGGTCGAGATCGCTGGCGAAGTCCGGGTTCGACGGGACCTCGCTGTCGACCGGGCTCGAGTAGCCCGACGGCATCCGCGCCGCGGCGGCATGATCCCCGCGGAAGCGCCCCGGCTCCGCGACCGCGCTCACGTGCGCGGCGAGCTCGGCGATGTCGACCGGACGCTCGAACACCTGCCCGAACAGCTGCGGATCGAGCTCGGCGGAGCGGACCGGATCGCCCACGAGGAGCACGGACGCGGCGACGCCGCCCGCCCGGAGGTAGAGGCGCTCGAGCGCCTCGATCGCGCCGGGCTCGTCGATGTCGACGATCACGACGCGCGGCGCGTCGCTCGCGAGGCGCGCCTCGAGCGCGTCGATCGGCGCCGCGATCACCTCGAAGCCCCGGGCCCGCAGCGCCGCGCCGATCGCCGCCCCTTCCGCCGAGGCGTCGGCCAGGAGGATGGCGCCCGCGCGCAGGCGCGCCTGCACGGCTTCGTGGTCGTCGCGGAGCTCGGACACGGCGGTCATCTCGTGGCGGCGGCCCAGCGGAGCAGCACCCAGGCCCCCGTATCGCCTGGACTCTCAACGGTCGCAGGCGGGCTGTCAAACGGGTTCGCGGCGCCTCGGGTGTTCCCGCCGCGCAGCGGCTCTTCCGCCGCAGATCGCCGGCGCGTGAGCGGGCGCTCGCGGCGCGTGGGCGGGCGCTCGCGGCGCGTGGCGCGCCCCGCCGAGCGCCGCGCGGGCCCCGCGGCGCGCGCAGCGTGGTAGACCTCGCCACATGGTGCTCGGCGCTTCCCCGAACGAGATCGCCCTGACGGCCTTCCTGCTCATCGTGGTGCTGCTCGCCGCGAAGATCGGCCGCATCGGCGAGGCCATCGGCGGGCTGTTCGAGCGGAACGCGCCCGCGGCGGACGGAGACGCGCCCGAGGACGGCGCGGAGCGTGCGGATCGTGCGGATCGTCAGGAAGAGCGCCAGGAAAGCTGAGCGCGCCACCGCGCCGGCGCCCCCGCCCGCGCTTGCGTTCTGTTTTTTTGAAATTCATAGTCTTCGATGGCTGTGAACGAGCCGGCTCCGCCGCGGCGGCCGCGGCCGCCGCGGCGCGCGGCGATCGCGGCGCGGATCCCGCGCGGGTACTCCCCGGCGCTCCACCTCGCGGCGCCCACGGCGCTCGGCGCGCTCGTGCTCGCGGCGGCGGTGTGGCTCCTCGACGCCGTCGAGGCCGTCGAGCTCCTCGCGGTGCCGGCGACGCTGCTGCTCGCCTTCGCCTTCGAGTGGTGGGCGCACCGGTCGGTGCTGCACCGCCGGGCGCCGCTGCTCGGCGTGCTCTGCGAGCGGCACGAGCGCGAGCACCACCTCGCCTTCACCGCCGACGACATGGCGCTGCGGAGCGCCCGCGAGCTCTGGCTGGTGCTGACGCCGCCCTACTCGGCGCTCCTGCTCCTCGCCCTGCTGCTGCCGCTCGCCGCGGGCGCGGCGCTCCTGTTCTCGCGCGACGCGGCGCTGCTCGGGCTCGCGACGGCGATGGCGTTCTTCGTCGGCTACGAGTGGCTGCACCTCGCGTATCACCTGCCGGCGGAGAGCCCGGTGTACCGCGTCCCGGGGCTCGCGCGGCTCCGCGAGCACCACCGGCGGCACCACGACCCGCGGCTCATGAAGCGCTGGAATTTCAACGTGACCGTGCCCGTGTTCGACATCGTCCACGGGACGCGCTGGTCTCCGCCGCCGCGCACCGGGGCGTAGGCGCCGCGCGCGGGGCGTCCGCCGCGCCCGTGTGCTAACGGGTCGCGCGTGCAGACGCGGACCAGAGACGGCCTCGTGCTCCTGCTCGTCGGGGTCCTGCTCGGCGGCGGGCTCGCCTGGCTGCTCGGCCGGCGGCGGGAGAGCCCCCCCGCCGCGCCCCGCGCGCTCGACGCCGTGCCGGCGGGCGCGCTGCTCGTCGCGACGCTCGATCTACCGGCGCTGCGCGCCTCTCCCGCGTTCGCCTCGTTCCTGCGCGAGGAGCGCGAGATCCCGGGGCTCGGCAAGGTGCGCGACGTGTGCGGCTTCGACCCGCTGGCCGGGCTCACCGAGGTCGCCATCGCCATCCCGGCGGCGGGCGAGGGCGGCGACTTCGGGCTCGTCGCGGCCGGCGCCGTCCAGGCAGAGGCGCTGCTCGCGTGCGCCTCGAAGGTCATCGAGGCCCGCGGCGGCAAGCCCGTCGTCGCCGGGCTCGGCAGCTTCCGCGCGGTGCGGGACTCGAGCGACGAGGGCCGCGGCGAGATCGCCGTGCGCCCCGGCGGGCCGATCCTGCTCGGCGGCGGCGCGTACCTGCGCGCCATGGTCGACGCCGCCGAGGGGCGCGCGGCGACGGTCGGCGCGAGCGGCGCGCACGACCACATCGCCCGCGCGGTCGGCGAGGGCGCGGCGCGCGTCACCGTGGTCCTCACGCCCGAGCAGCGCGCCGAGCTCGGGCGCGAGCTCGCGCTGAGCGGCGCCGGCCGGGCGCCCGCGGCGTCGATCGTCGCCGGCGGCGCCGCGGTCGCGCTCGGCCCCGAGATCGCCGTCCACGGCGCCGTCCTCTGCGACGCCGAGGCCCCCTGCGCCGAGCTCGGCGCGCAGCTGCGCGCCGCCCGCGACGCGCGCGCGGGCGACCTCGCGACGCGGCTCATCGGCCTCGGGGCCGTGCTCGAGCGCGTCGCGATCGCCGCCGACGGCAAGGCGCTCCACGCCCGCGTCAAGCTGTCGGCCGAGGAGGCCGGCGCCCTCGTCGAGCGGCTCGCCTCGCTGCGCGGCCTCCGCCAGCCGTCGCTCGCGCCGAGGGAGCCGCCCGCGCCGAGGGAGCCGCCCGCGCCGGCGGAGCCGCCCGCCCTCGGGGGCAGCGCCGCGCCGCGCGGGGACGCCGGCGCGCCGCCGCCCGACGCGATCCTCACGCCCCGTCGGCGGCCCGTGCCGGACGACGCCGGCGCGCCGTGACGCCGGCAACGCGTGCAGAGATGCACCCAGCGTGCAGGACAGCGACCGCCGCGCCGCGCTGCGGCGGGGCGGTTCCGTGGGCCGCCTGACGAGCGCGCCGCTTCCGTGGCGGCGCCGCGCGGCGCGGCCGAACGCCGGCCGCACGCGCTGTCCCGAACTCCTGTACGCTGATCGCTGCCTTCGGGCGGGATCGGCGCTCCGGCCCATCCCGCCGTCCAGCAGGTGGGTGGGGGGCTTATCGCATGCAGCTGGTCGGGATCTCCGCCTCGGTGGTCGTCGGGACCCTCCTTGTGGTCGTCCTCTGGGCGCTCCGCCGGCGGCTCCTCGCCTGCGAGCGCGCCCTCGAGCGCAAGGAGCAGGAGCTCGCGGTCAGCCGCGCCGCGGAGCAACGGCTCGGCGAGGAGCTCGTCGAGGCGCGGCGGGCCGAGGAGGAGGCGCGCAGGGCGCGGGCGGAGGCCGAGGCGGCGAGCCGGGCGAAGAGCACGTTCCTCGCCAACATGAGCCACGAGCTCAGGACGCCGCTCAACTCGATCCTCGGCTTCGCGCAGCTCATGGAGCGCGACCTCTCGCTCGGCCACCGCCACCGCGAGAACCTCATGGTCATCTGCAAGAGCGGCGAGCACCTGCTCGGCCTCGTGAACGACATCCTCGAGATGGCGAAGATCGAGGCCGGCCGGATGACGCTCGTCGACGCCGACTTCGACCTCCACGCCCTGCTCTCGGGGCTGTCGGAGATGTTCTCGGTCGAGGCGCAGAAGCGGGGGCTCACGCTCGCGATCGAGCGGGAGCAGGACGTGCCGCAGCACGTCCACGGCGACGAGGGGAAGCTCCGGCAGGTGCTGATCAACCTGCTCGGCAACGCGCTCAAGTTCACGCCCCGGGGGTCGGTGACGCTGCGCGCCTGGGCGCGGCGCTCTACAGGCGTGCGTGAGGGCGGCGCGCACGACGGCGCGGCGGCGGCGCGGGTGCGGGTGTCGTTCGAGGTGGTCGACACCGGCCGGGGCATGGTCAAGGAGGAGATCGAGGAGCTCTTCGAGGCGTTCGGGCAGACCGCGACCGGGCGGAGGTCCGGCGAGGGCACCGGCCTCGGGCTGCACATCAGCCGGCGCATCGTGCGGATGATGGGGGGCGACATGCAGGTCGAGAGCCAGCCCGGCCGCGGGACGACGCTCCGCTTCGACGTGCGCCTCACGCTGGCCGACGCGGGCGACGCGCGACCGGGCGGCGCTGCGCCGCGCGCGCGGCGGGTCGTGGGGCTCTCGCCGGGGCAGCCGAGGTACCGCGTGCTCGTGGTCGACGACCGGTGGGACGTGCGCCACTGCCTGCTCAAGCTGCTCGACTCGGTGGGCGTCGAGGTGCGCAGCGCGACCAACGGCCTCGGCGCGGTGGCGCAGTGGGAGACGTGGTCGCCGCACCTCGTCCTGCTCGACCTCCGGATGCCGCTGCTCGACGGCTACGAGGCGGCGACCCGCATCAAGTCGAGCCCGCGCGGGCGGGAGACCGTCGTCGTCGCGATGACCGCGAGCGCGTTCGAGCAGAACCGGTCGCTCGCGGCGGAGGCCGGGTGCGACGATTTCCTGAGCAAGCCGTTCCGCGACGCCGAGATCTTCAACCTCCTGACGAAGCACCTCGGCGCCCGCTTCGAGCTCGAGGAGGGCCCCGCGGAGCGGCGGCCGGCGGGGCCGCCGGCGGTCGACCTCGCGCGCGCGGCGGCGGGGCTGCCCGCGTCGCTGCGCAAGGACCTCCGGCGGGCGGCGACGCGGCTCGACGCCAAGGCCGTGCAGGCGGCGATCGACCGGTTCCGGCCGGAGGACGCGGAGCTCGCGGGCGCGGTGGCCGAGCTCGCGCGGGGGTATCGCTTCGACAGCATCTTGGCGCTATCGAGCGCCGACGAGGAGGAGCCGTCATGACGGACACGGACGCAAAGCCGCTCGCTCGCGGGGCGGCCTCGGGCGCGCGGCCGGAGCGCGCCCGGGAGGAGCCCGCGAACATCCTGATCGTGGACGACATGCCGGCGAACCTGTCGCTCCTCACCTCGATGCTGACGGCGCAGGGGTACGAGGTGCGGGCGGCGATCAGCGGCGCGATGGCGCTGATGTCGGCGTCGGCGGTGCCGCCGGACCTCATCCTGCTCGACGTGAGCATGCCCCACATGGACGGCTACGAGGTGTGCCGGCGGCTCAAGGCGGACGCGCGGACGGCGGACATCCCGGTCATCTTCCTGAGCGCGATGACCGGCATCGGCGACAAGGTGATGGCGTTCGACGCGGGCGGCGTCGACTACGTGACGAAGCCGTTCGAGCTGCGCGAGGTGCTGGCGCGGGTGGGGACGCAGCTGCTCCTGCACCGGCAGCGCCGGGAGCTCGAGCGGCAGCGCAAGGAGCTCGAGGAGCGCTACGCGCAGGTGCGCCAGATGCACGCGGCGCTGCGCGGGTACCTCTCGGACCGGGCGTGGGAGAGCATCGAGGAGAGCGTGTCGTCGAACCGGCCGAGCGCGCCGGCGCGCGAGGTGCTGACGGTGCTGGTCAGCGACATCGAGGAGTTCGTGCGGCTCTCGGAGCAGGAGGAGCCGGGGCCGCTGCTCGCGGATCTCAGCCTGTACATGGCGACGGTGGCGCAGGTCGTCTACGACCATGAGGGCGAGGTCGACAAGTACGTGGGCGACGGCATGCTCGCGTTCTTCCGGAGCGCGCCGGACGCGCTCGCGGCGGCGCAGCGGATCCAGCGGAGCATCGCGGCCTTCAACGAACACCAGCGCTCGCGGGGCCGGCCCGCCTTCCCGACGCGGCTCGGGCTCGCGACAGGGCCGGTCCTGCTCGCGAGCATCGGGTCGAGCGGCAGGCGGGAGTTCACGATCATCGGCGATCGTGTGAACACCGCGTTTCGGATTCAGGCACAGGCGAAGGCCGGTGGCCTGCTGATGGATGAGGCGACGTTCGCCGCGACCGGGAGCCCGACAGGGGCGATGCCCGCGCTCGTCCGGATCCGGGGCAAGCAGGGAGAGGAGAAGCTCTATGCGATGGCGCCGGAGGCGATCTTGGTGAACGTTAACATGGGGCGAATCGGCGGCGAGGCCGACGGCGCCTGAGGGCTCTCGCGCGCTGGGAGCCGCGCAAAGGCCGGTGATTCAAGGGGTAATTCTGGCGTCACCCGCGTCACCGCGCTCGCCGCGCCACGCGGGATCGAGCCCGTGGATCGCGCGATCTGCCAAAAGCGTTCGTTCTTGAACCACGCGACGCGCTCGTGCAATAGTCGCCGCGGAGGACAGAACCGACATGAAGCTTCGACATGGCATTATCTTGCTGGGCCTGCTCGTGACGTCTGGAGTGGGCGCAGGCGCGTGCTCGGATGACGATGGCAACGGGACGACGGCGACGACCTCGACCGGCAGCGGCACGGGCGGCGGCGCGACAGGCACGGGCGGCGGCGGTACGGGCACGGGCGGCGGCGGAACCGGCAGCGCCACGACGGGCACCGGCGGCGCTGGCGCGGGCGGTGAGGGCGGCGGCGGCTCGGCCTGTGCCGACGGGGCGCTGATCTGCGATGACTTCGAGTCGTACGAGGCCCAGGGCGCGCCCGGCAGCAAGTGGACGGTCTACACGGCGATGGATGGCTCGGCCGTCACGGTCGACACGGCCATGGCGTACAGCGGCACCAAGTCCGTCAAGGTGACCACGCCCGAGAGCTCGGGAGAGAACAACTACAAGTCCGCGATGATCCAGTTCAAGGACGCGGCGGCCCTGCCCGTCGACGGGAACGTCATCCATGGACGCATGATGTTCTTCCTCGAGGCCGCGCCTGACACGGACGTGCACTGGACCATCATCGACGGCGCGGGCACCGTTCCGGGCAAGGATTTCAATGGGATGCCCTACACGGCCGTGTACCGCTACGGCGGCCAGCATCCGAGCGCGAGCGGCAGCCAGCTCATGGCGAACTACGATACGCCCGGGCAGTGGACCAATCCCCCGACCGGGCCGGCGACGGACTGCTGGCACCACGCCGAGGGGAAGGTGGTCCCGGTGGGCAAGTGGACGTGCGTCGAGTTCACGTTCGACGGGCCGAAGAACGAGATGCGCTTCTCGATGGACGGCACGGAGATCCCCGAGCTCACGATGTCCGGGACCGGCCAGGGCTGCGCCAACGGCGTGGAGAACTACGAGTGGACCGCGCCGGAGTTCACCAGCATCGGCCTGGGCTGGGAGTCCTACCAGAGCGACGCGCCCCGCGCGATGTGGATCGATGACGTCGTGATCGGCACCGCGCCCATCGGCTGCCCGGCCGAGAAGTGAGCTCGAGCTCGCGCCGCTGAGCTCGGAGGCGCGGAGGTGGACTCCGCGCCTCGTTCATTGCAGCGTCGGGGCCGGCGTCGGGCGGGCCCTGAATCCTCGGGTCTCCGCGGGGCCAGGGCGCCGGCGGCGGCGGACGATTGTTGGGCTCGCCGATTGATCGCTCGCCGGGTCCGGCCTACGAGACGGCGGAGGTCCAACGCCTCACGAACCTGGAGGTCTCCGCTGTGATGAAACCGGCCCATCGTCTCTCGCTGCTCGCCTCGTTCGTCCTGGTCGCTGCCGCTTGCGGCGGCTCGCCCGAGCCGGCCCCTGCGGTCCCCGACGTGCCCGCCCAGCCGCAGCCCGCGCCGGAGGCGACCCCGGCGCCCGCGCCCGAGCCGGCGGCCCCCGAGGCCGCGGCCACCCCGGAGGGTGGCGGCGAGGCGCCTGCGCCCGCGGCGCCTGCGACCGTCGAGGTGCCCATCGAGGCGCGGAGCAAGTCGAAGCTGAAGGGCTCCGCGACCTTCACCGAGGTCGAGGGCGGCGTGAAGGTCGCCGTCCAGGTCTCGGGCGCGCCCAAGGGCAAGATCGCCGTGCACGTGCACGAGACCGGCGATTGCAGCGCGCCGGACGCGAAGAGCGCGGGCGCGCACTACAACCCCGAGAACCACCAGCACGGCCTGCCGGACGCGTCGGCGCGCCACCTCGGCGATCTCGGCAACATCGAGGTCAAGGCCGACGGGACCGGGACCCACGAGATCGTCGCCAAGGGGGCGAACCTCAAGCAGGGCGCGCCGAACTCCTTCCTCGGGCGCGCCATCATCGTCCACGAGAAGCAGGACGATGGCAGCCAGCCTGCCGGGAACGCGGGTGGGCGCATCGGTTGCGGCGTCATCGGGCAGAGCAAGTGAGCGGCCGCCGCGGCGCGCTCAGGATGCGTTGAGCCCACCTCGCCCGAAGCCGAGGGGCCAAGGACGCCGCGAGGACTGCCGGTATGCCGTTCCTCTCTGGCGGCTTGGTGCGTTAGAGCGGTCAGCCCTCTTCCTTCTCCCGTCGCCCCTCTCCCGTCTGCCCTCTCCCGTCTGCCCTCTCCCGTCTGCCCTCTCCCGTCTGCCCTCTCCCGTGCTCGTCGTCCGTGCGCGTGCGCGTGCGCGATTTCCCGGAGTCAGCGCGCACGCGCACGCACGCGGGAGGTAAGACGGAAGACGGAAGACGGTTCCGGGCAGCGGCCGCTCAAACAATGTGAGTACGGCGACGTGAGCACGGGCGCGCCTCTGTTCCACAAACGACGCTCACATGGCCTGCCGAGCATGGCGTCGCACGCTGACGCACACGGCGCCTGGTCTTGATCCCCTGTGTTCTCCGGCGGGCTCGGCAGGGGCAGACAGGCTCGGACCACGCGACGTCCGCAGAGGGCGATACGGCCGCGATCGAACGGCTGTTCGCGTCCTGGCTCACAGGGGCGAGCTTGTTGTGGAGCGAGGCGCACCCATGCTACGCCTCGATCCGGTGCGGACCGTGCACGGCACGGAGGGGGCATTCCAATGATGAAGGGTCAGGATGACCGAGACGAGCTGAGCAGTCTGCGTCAACGCGTCGCCGAGCTGGAGCTCGCGGAGAAAGCCTGGCGCGAGCGCGACCTCGTTCATCTGTCGCTCCTCGACATGCTCCCTCAAAGCATCTACCGGAGCGATCTGGACGGGCGGTGTGTCTTCGCGAACCGCGCGCTCCTCGCGTCGGTGGGGATGTCCATGGAGCAGCTTCGCGGAAAAACGCCGTTCGATATCTACCCGCGCGAGCTGGCCGAGAAGTACAAGCAAGATGACGCCCATTTGTTGAAGACCGGTCAGGCCTTCGAGACGATCGAGGAGCACAGGGTGCCTACGACCGGAGAGATGATCTACGTCAAGGTGATCAAGGCGCCGGTGCGCGACCTGCGCGGCGAGATCGTGGGGATCCAGGGTATCTTCTGGGACGTCACGTCAGAGCACATCGCACGGCAGCTCTCGGATGAGAGAGAAGCGCATGCGGCGGCCGTGCGAGAGCTCAGCACCCCGTTGATCCCGATCGCCGACAAGATCGTCGTCATGCCGCTCATCGGCACCATCGATAGCACCCGCGCGAACCAGGTGCTCGACACGCTCCTCGACGGCGTCGTCGCGAGGCAGGCGTCCGTCGCGATCCTGGACATCACCGGCGTTCGCGACGTCGACTCGAGCGTGGCAGATTCCCTCGTCCGCGCCGCTCGGGCGGTCGGCCTCGTCGGCGCGAAGGTCGTGCTCACGGGGATCAAGCCGTCGGTGGCGCAGACCCTCGTGGAGCTGGGCATCGATCTGGGATCGATCGTGACATCTGGCACGCTCCAGAGCGGCATTCGTTATGCGTTGCAGCAGATGCACCCCGCGTCGGCCCCGTCGCCGGGGCCTTTGCGTTGAGCTCTCTCCGGACTCCCGGCGGGTGGAACTAGTCCTCTCCTCTGCGTCATCGAGGAGGAGCGCTGACCGGTATCCCCTGTTGCCGCGGGGACGACCCCGGAACCGGAAGGCTCCGGCTCGCGGGAAGCCCCGGCACCGCCGCGGCGCGCCCCGAGGGGTCGCGAGCCATGCGCCCGATCGGATCCCGGAGCGCCCCGCGCTGGAGGTCCGCCACCGGCCCGGACGGAGGTGGCAGGGGCGCCGAGGACGCCACGGGGGACGGGAGGGCCTGACCCGCAGCATCGGCGCCGCGCGCCTCGTGCGCAGGGGCGACCGCGGGCGTCGCACCGGAAGCGCGAGGGCCCGGCGGCGGCTCCCCGGGATGAGCGCCGCTCACGAGCAGCGCGGCGACGATCACCGCCGCCAGCGCCGCCACGACGAAGCTCGCCCGGGAGGGCGAGCGCAACCGCCGCTCCCACGTCGCCGAGGAGTCCCTGCCGCGCGCGCTCGCATCGACGAGCGCCATCTCGACATCCTCGTCGACGTCGACCCGCGTCCTGGCCGAAGCGGTGACCGCCTCGCTCGGCGCCACGGGGCCGGCCGCCTGCGCGCACGACGCGGCCGGCATAGGGGCCGCCTCGCCCGGCACCGCGGCCGCCTCGCCCGGCACCGCGGCCGCCTCGCCCGCCGCCGCGACCGCCGCCTCGCCCTCCGCCGCCAGCGTCGCCTCCGCCCGCGCGCGCGGCGTGTCCGGCAGGGTGGCGACCTCGCTCTGCTCCACCGGATCGACCTCTTCCCCCGGCGCCGACGGCGGCGGCACCGGCGAAGACCGCCCCCCCGCGGGCAGCGCGAACGCCGCGCCGCTCGAAGGCGGACCGGAGCCCGTGGCCGCGGATATTGGGCCGCGCTCCCCCGCGCCCTCTCCGTCCACGCCCGCCCGCGCGCCGGACGTCGAGTCGCGCAGGCCCCCGCGGAGGACGCGCTGGATGCGCTCGACGAGCGGCTCCGCCGCGGGCGGCGCGAACGGGCGGAGCGCCAGCGTGAGCTCCGCCAGATCGGGCCAGCGCCGGTCGCGATCCCGCTCGAGGCACCGCATGATGATCGGATCGATCTCCGGCGTGAGCCCGCGGCGGACCTGCGACGGCAGCGGCGGCACGAACTTGCCGCCGAGCACCAGCGAGACCGTCTGCACCGAGCGGGCGTGCATCGGATACCGGCCCGTGAGCAGGACATACAGCAGCGACCCCACCGCCCAGATGTCCGCGCGCGCGTCGACGTCGCGCTGCCCGCGCATCTGCTCCGGAGGCATGTAGTGCGGCGTCCCGAGCATCTGACCCGTGCTCGTCCGCATCTCGGAGACGCCCAGCGACGCCGCCTCCGACACCTTGGAGATCCCGAAGTCGAGCACCTTGATGCACGGCGCGTTCTCGCGGGTATGCGTCAAGAAGAGGTTGGCCGGCTTCACGTCGCGGTGCACGAGCCCCAGCGCGTGCGCCTCCGCGAGCGCGTCGCAGGCCTGGATCACGTAGAGCGTCGCCTCCTCGACCGGCAGCGGGCCCCGCTTCTTGCGGATGACCCGGAGATCGCGGCCGTCGAGGAACTCCATCACCATGAAGGGCAGCCCGCTCGGAAGCCGCCCGACGTCGTGCACCTTGACCGCATGCTCGCTCTTCAGCCGCGCCGCGATCCGCGCCTCCCGGAGGAAACGCTCGCACATCTCCGGATCGGCCGCGGTGGCCGGGAGCAGCAGCTTGATCGCCCGCAGCTCGCCGAGATCCATGTGGGTCGCGGCGATCACCGCGCCCATCGCGCCCTTGTCCAGCAGGCGATCCACGCGGTACTTGCCGGCGATCAGCGTCCCGATCTCCAGCCCTTGGATCTCTTCCAGGCCGCGCATGTCCGAAGCCTCCGACCGAGAACGCCGCGCCGCAATGCCCAGCATACCGCAGTCGATGCGCGGCGCGGCGACCGACGAGCCGACGGCCTCGAATTCAGCGACGCCATAGAGCGACACCGCCGCCGCGGAGCGCCGGGAGCGGCTCCGCCGCCGCGGAGCGCCGGCATTTCACGCCCGCGCCGCCGCCGATTCGCCGCGACGCCGCCGATTCGCCGCGACGCCATTGCGGCGCTCGTCGCAATGGCCGCTCAGCCGCCCTTCCGCGCCCCGCTCGCGCTCTTGATCGCGATCGTCCGCCGCGCGCCCCCCGACTCGACCGTGACCTCGACCGCGGCGCCCTCCGGCAGGCTCGACAGCGAATAACGCAACGCGTCAAAGCTGGCGAGCGGCCGGCCGTTGACGGCGACCACCACGTCGCCGACGCGGACGCCCGCGGCCTGGGCGGGGCTGCGCTCGTCCACGGCCACGACGACGGCGTCGCCGCTCGTCTTCAGCTCGCCTTCGAGCAGGGGAAAGACGGGCACCGCCGTCATGCCGAACGCGCTCGCCGTGCGCCGGTAGCTCTGCACCGCCGCGTCGAAGCTCTCCTTGCGCATGCGGTAGCGCGCCACGGCCATCACGGCGCCGTCGCGCTCCTGGAAGCGCGCGTCGACGCGCTCGGGGGTGGCGAACGCGCCGACCTGCTTCAGGTAACGGTTCGCCTCGGCCTCCGCCATGCCGGGCCGCCGCGCGCCGCCGCCGCGCGCCTCGAGGAAGGCGTACGCCTGCGACCCCGCGAGCGCGGGCACGACGTTGCTCGCGAGCCGGGAGATCGCGTCGGCGCGCGCGACCGACAGCGCCGCCTCGCGGGTCTCGCCGGCGCCCTCGCCGACCACGAAGATCGCGTCGCCCTCGGCGGCGAACGGCTGCTGCATCCAGGCAGGCACCTCGTCGGCCGGCGGCGCCGGGCGCCACCTCGCGCTCGCCGCGGGCGCCGCGCTCGGGCCGGCGACCGGGCGCGGGCGGCCCCAGCCCAGGTACGCGTAGCCCACGCTGAGGACCAGCAGCGCCGCCGCCGCCCCGACCGCCGCGAACGCCCAGCGCGACCCGGGCCCGCCGGCCGCGGCAGCGGGCCGCGCCCGCCGGCGCGCCGTCGCCGCCTCCGAAGACGGTACCCCGGACGCGCCCGACGCCGGCCCCCTCGACGCTGGCACCCCGGACGCCCCGGAAGCCGGCGCCCTGGCCGCGGACGCGGACGCCGGCGCCTTCGCCGCCTGCGCCCCCGCCGCCCCGGAAGCCGGCGCTCCCGCCGGCGCTCCCGACGCCCCCGCCGCCAGCGCCCCCGGAGCCAGCGCCCCCGCCGCCCCGGAACCCAGCGCCCCCGCCGCCGCCGCGCCCGCCCCCGCCGCGCCCGCCCCCGCCGCGCCCGCCACCGCCGCCGCCCCCGCTGCCGCCGGCGCCATCCCCGCGGAGCGCCTCGTCGCGGCCGGCCCGGGCGCGCCGGAGGGCGCTCGCGCCGGCTCCAGCGCGGCGCCGAGCCGCTTCAGCACCGGCAGGAGCGCCGCGAACGAGAGCGGCGCGTTGCACCGCTTGCACGGCATGTACGGCTCCCGGTCCTCGAGCGCCGCCTGGGCCGCCTCCCGCACGTCGAGCAGCGTCTGCCGGGGCGCGCTGCACCGCGCGCAGGCGCCGTCGACGAGCGCCGAGACCACCGCCGCCCCGAGCGGGGGGCTCGCCGCGGCGAGGTGCTCGAGCAGCGCGACCGGACAGCCCTCGATCTGGATCGACGTCACCTCGTCGCCCAGCGCGCGCAGCGAGAGCGTGAGCGCCTGCGCCCCCTCGGGCGTCACCCCCGCCGCCGCCGTGAGATCGAGGACGAGATCCCCCTCGATCCCGTCGAGCGCGCGCTTCCACCGGACGTGCGCGTCGAGCCTCCCGCGCACGCGGATGCGCGTCCCGCGCTCGTCCACCGTCTTCTCGATCGCCTCGTGGGTCCCGGCGTCGAGCCGCGCGAGCTCGTCGAGCGCGGCCCGCACGTCCTCGGGCAGCTGGATCCCCGCGTGCGCGGCCGCGAACGCGAAGTAGCTCTCGGCGTCGTCGTCGAACACCGCCGCCCCGCCGCAGCGCGGGCAAGGGCTCGCGGGCGGATCGTGCGCCCTGACGACGTGCGCGTCCCGGTCGCAGTCGAACAGCCGCTCGAACGTGGCGCCGCAGCGCTCGCACCGGTACGGGCCGTAGAACGACACGATGCGCCCGTCGCCGAAGAAGCGGCGGATCATGCTGACCTGGTTCACGATCGGCTCGGTGCAGCGGCCGACGTAGATCTCGGGCGCGCTCCGCGACACCTCGGCCAGCATCGCCATCCACTCGCGCACGCCGAACGACGTGACCCGCTGCACCCCGCCCAGGTCGAAGAGCACGCGGCCAGCGATGCCCCGCGCGACCGCGAGGCCATGGAGCTCCTCGGTCATCCGCCCCGACATCGAGACGATGAGCAGGCCGCCCAGCCGGCGCTTGGTCACCGTGAGGGCCCGGGGCCCGTGCGCCCCCTCGGGCTCGACCCCGGGGCCGGCGTCCACGAGCGACGGGAGCCTCCTCGAGCGCGGCGGCGGCGGATCCGGGTCGTGCGCGGCCTCGATCCGCGACGCTGATGAGAAGAGCGGCGCCGACAGCTTCGTCGCGACCCCGCCGGGGCGCTCGACGCTGAGCGCGCCCTGCGGCGCCCCGCCCGCGACGTCGAGATCGCCCGCGGACGAGTCGTCGCTCTGGGTCGACTCCTGCTTCTGGACGATGTGCGACAGGAGCTCCGTCTCCGAGGCGAGCGCGCCCCGCCACGCCTCCACCCGCTGGCCGAACAGCTCCGCCATGAACGACGACAGCGCGAGCGACGAGGTGGCGAGCCGCTCCTCCCGGGCGAACGCCTCGAGGTCGATCTGGAGGTCCCGCGCCGTCGCGTACCGCCTCTCCCGGTCCCGCTCCATGCACTTGAGCACGATCCGCTCGAGCTCCGGCGGGTAGTCGTCGCACACCTGGCTCGGCGGCATCACCGGATCCTCGACGATCGCCCGCATCAGCTCGAACTCGGTGGCGCCGCGCCGGAACAGCCGGCTGCCCGTCGACATCTCGTAGAGCAGGATGCCCACCGAGTAGATGTCGCTCCGGCGATCGAGCTTCTCGCTCGTGCACTGCTCGGGCGACATGTACGGGACCTTGCCCTTGAGCGCGCCGTCGCGCGTCTCGTTGACGCGGTTCGCCGCCTTCGCGATCCCGAAGTCGAGGATCTTCACGGCCCCGTCGTACGTGACGAACACGTTGTGCGGGGACACGTCGCGGTGGACGATGTCGAGCGGCTTGCCGTCGAAGCCGACCTTCTCGTGCGCGTAGTGGAGCCCGGCCGCGACCGAGGCGGCGATGGTGATCGCGTGCTCGACCGGCATCCGCCGGTTCGCCGACCGGAGCGACTTCTTGATCGTCCTGAGGTCCTCGCCATGGAGGTACTCCATGGCGATCACGGGCACGCCGTCGACCTCCTCGATGTCGTACATCTGGACCAGGTTGGGGTGGTCCAGGGTGGCGGCGATGCGCGCCTCGTCGAGGAACATCCGCACGAACTCGGGGCTGTCGACGAGGTGCGGGAGGATCCGCTTGACGACGCAGATCTTCCTCACGCCCGAGATGCCCGCGACGGAGGCCACCCAGATCTCGGCCATCCCGCCCATGCCGATCTTCTTGAGCAGGCGGTACCTGCCGAGCGCGGTAGGGCGGCGCGACGCGGCGCTCAGGGGGCCCGCGGCGGGGCGCTCGGTCATGCGCTCGCCTCCGCCGTGCGGGCCGGCACCGTCACTTCGGAGGGAGCGCGGCGGGCGATCAGGGTGCTCATCGAGGGCCTTCGGCGTGGGGCTTCGCGAAGCTGACGCTGCGGCGCTCACCGCGCGACTCGATCTGGAGGGCCATCGTACCACCGGGCGGGGTGCGCGCCCACGCGTCCGCCGCGGCCTTGCCGAAGGCCTCGACCGAGTGGACCGGGCGCTCGTCGACCGAGAGGACGACGTCCCCCGCGGCGATGCCCGGCTCCGCGCCGCGCTGCGGGCTTTCCACCGCGACGACGACGAGCTCGCCGGAGCTGCGCGCGCTCGCCTCGAGCAGCGGGAAGAAGCGCGCGACGGTGAGCCCCTGGAACGTGGCCGTCTGGCGGTAGGTCGCCGCGGCCGCCTCGAAGCTCGGCCGCGTCAGCCGGTAGCGCGCGAAGGCGAGGACGCGGCCGCCCTCGCGCCGCACCACGGCGTCGACGCGCTCGGGCGTCGCGAGCGACCCGACCTGGGCGAGGAACCGCCGGGCGACGCGCTCGACGACCTCCGCGCGCTGCTCCGGCCGCGCCTCGTCGACCTCGCGCGGGTGCGCGGCGAGCAGGTGGGCCACGGGGGAGCTCGCGAGCTCGGCGGCGAGGCCGGACGCGAGGCGCTCGATCGCGCTGCTGCGCGCCTCCGCGAGCGCGTCCGCGTCGCTGGCCGCGGGGCCGCCGCGGCCGACGACGAAGACGCTGTCGCCCTCGAGGACGAACGGCCGCTCCACCCACGCGGGCGGGAGATCGTCGATGGCAGACCAGCCCGCCCGCGCCCGGGCGCTGGCCGAGGGCGCCGACGCGCGTGCGTCCGCCGCGCGCGCCGCCGGGGCCGCGGGATCTACCGAGGCCGCGGGCGCTGCCGAGGCCGCGGGCGCCCGGGCGGGGGCCGGCGGCGCCTCGGCGGGGCGCGCGCCGCCGCGCCAGACCGCGAAGCCGGCGGCCACGATCGCCACCCCGGCGAGCAGCGCGACGAAGGCCGCGCTGGCGCCCGCGCCGGGCTGCGCCGCCGCGGGGGCGGCCGGCCGCGGCGGCGAGGCGCTCGCCGGCGGCGGGGCGCCCGGCGGCGGCGAGGCGCTCGCCGGCGGCGGGGCCGAGGGCGGGCGCGTCGCGCGGGCGCCGAGCAGCGAGAGCAGCGCGCGGGCGCCGTCGTCGAAGGCGAGCGGCGTGTTGCAGCGCTTGCAGGCGACGCGCGGATCGTGGCCGCCGCGGAGCAGGACATCGTGCTTGTCGACCTCGACGAGCGCGGCGCGGACCGCGCCGCAGGACGCGCAGCGGCCCTCGACGACCGCGGAGGCGAGCCGCGCGAGCTCGGGCCACGAGGGGCTCGCCATGCGCTCGGCGAGCAGCCGGGGACAGCCCTCGATGCGGACCGCCTCGACGGCGCCGTCGAGCTTGCGGAGCGCCGACTCGAAGCGCGCCGCGCCGTCGGCGGTGACCCCGGGGGCGCTGCTCAGGTCGAAGACGACCTGCCCCTCGAGGCCGTCGATGATGCGGCTCCAGCGGAGCGAGGCGGTCAGCTTGCTCCCCACCTTGACCCGCGTGACGCGCCCCTCGACGGACTTCTCCACCGCGTCGCCGGCGGCCGGCTCGTCGCCCTTCTCGAGCTCGAGGAGGATCTCCCGCACCTCCGGCGGGACGGCGCCGGCGCCGTGCTGGGCGACGAACCCGAAGTAGGTCGCCGCGTCGTCGTCGAAGGCGCCGGCGCCGCGGCAGCGCGGGCACACCGCCTCGGGGGGCTTGCCCTCGGCGAGCGGGGCCGCGTCGTGGGCGCAGTCGACGAGCCGCTCGAACTGGGCGCCGCACGACTCGCAGCAGTAGGGCGCGTAGAACGAGACGACCTGCCCGCTCCCGGCGAACCTGCGGATCATGCTGAGCTGGTTGACGACCGGCTCGGAGCAGCGCGCGAGGTAGAGGGCGCGGAGGCGGGGCTGCGCCGCCTGGATCATCTGGAGCCACTCGCGCACGCCGAACGACGTGATCCGCTCGACGCCGGCGAGGTCGAGCAGGACCTTGCCGTCGAGCTCCCGGGCGAGCGCCGCGCCCTTGAACGACTCGGTCATGCGTCCGGCGAGCCGGACGACGAGGACGTCGCCGATCCTCTGCCGGTCGAACGCGAGGCTGTCGAGGCGGCCGGCCGCGCCGGCGGGCGGCACGATCCGCGCCGGCGCGGCGCGCGGCGACCAGGAGGAGGGCGACGGTCGGTCCACCGTGGTGGGCAGGCGCCCCGACGAGACCGGCCCCGAACGCGGCCCGGCGAGCAGCGGCCCCGAACGCGGCCCGGCGAGCAGCGGCCCCGACGGCGGCCCCGGGATGCGCGGGCGCGCCGTCCGCTGGCCGTTCGGCGGCACGCGGACGGTCGGCCGCGCCTCATCGCCGGTCGACCGCGCCTCCTCGACGAGCGGCCGCGCCTCCTCGACGAGCGGCCGCGCCGGCCGGCCGGGCGGCCGCGCCTCCTCGCCGCCGTCGCCCGCCGCGCGCAGCGTCCCCGGCGCGGCGCCGTGGCTCCGCGGCACCGGGGTGAGGGCCTCGGAGAGGACGGTGAGGGTCATGGTCTGGTTGTGCAGGTCGCAGTGGCCGGCGGCGTACGGCGAGATCTCCCCGTACGAGTAGAACCCCGTCACCTGCGTGCCCCGCGGCAGCACGTCCAGCACCGCCTCGACCTCCTCCTCGGTCCGGTCGCCGAGCACGATCCGCCGCCCCACGCAGCTGATCGCGATCGCGAGCGCCCCCTCGCCCGCCGCCGCCGCCTCGCTCGCCGCACGCGCCGCCTGCTCCGCGCCCCCGATCAGCCGCTCGAAGTCCGCCTTCATCAGCTGCACGAGGTGGCCTTCCGGCACGTCCCCCGCGAACGTCATCGACTGCTGCTCGTGGTCCACCGCAAGCACCGTGCGGACCAAAAACTTCTCGTCCCGCGCCGTCGCACGCAGCGCCAGCGGGAACAGCAGCGCCGACGCAGGCAGCTCCGCCGCCTTGTCCCCGAGGTACTCCTTGTACAGCGACAGCGCCGGCTTGCCGTCGACCTCGTACAGCACGTTCCCCGCCGAGCGCGTCACCACCCGCTCCGGCCCGAACTTGTCCCATCCCCCCTTGGACCCGTGCTGGATCACCACGTGCTCGCCGTACAGCCCCACCGCCGCCACGAGCCCGCTGCGCACCGTGTCCCCGACGCACACCCACGTCCGCTGGAACCGCGTCCCGTCCCCCGACAGCCCCCCGGTCACCACCACCGACTCGGGCAGCACCGCGTTCAGCCCCGCCACGAGCTGGCTGCCGTTCACCCCGAGCCCCTCCGACAGCACGAGCACTCCGCGCAGCCCCGGCCGGTCCAGCTTGCGCGCAAGCGCCTGCCCCGCCGCGAACGACCCCGACGCGCTCGCCACCTCCACCTGCGCCGCCGACAGCGTCGTGCGCTCGAACCGCGCCACCGCCACCGACAGCGTCCCGTCCCGCACCGCCGTGCCCGCGATCTCCCCCGCGCTCGAGCACCCCACCATGTGCGACCGCGGGTACGCACGCCGCAGCTCACGGATCGCCCCCGGGTCGTCGAGGAACTCGGGCGCGCCGAACACAAGCACCAGCGTCCGGTCGCTGTCGAGCGCGGGCAGCGCCCGCACCGACCACTTGCCCGTCGCGCGCGAGAACGAGAACGTCGCGAGCCGCATCCCGAGCGCCGCGCTCGACGCCGTGGACGGCGCGTCGAAATGGGTGTCGGAGGCGATCTCGAGCTCCTCGAACTCCGCCATCCCGCCCGCAGGCTGCGCCACGACGCGGGCCGCCACGGCCGGCGTCCCCTTCGCGGCGCGCGGCCTCCGCTCCCGCGGGCCCTCGCTCCGGACGAGCAGCGGGGTGAGGGCCTCGGAGAGGACGGTGAGGGTCATGGTCTGGTTGTGCAGGTCGCAGTGGCCGGCGGCGTACGGCGAGATCTCCCCGTACGAGTAAAACCCCGTCACCTGCGTGCCCCGCGGCAGCACGTCCAGCACCGCCTCGACCTCCTCCTCGGTCCGGTCGCCGAGCACGATCCGCCGCCCCACGCAGCTGATCGCGATCGCGAGCGCCCCCTCGCCCGCCGCCGCCGCCTCGCTCGCCGCCCGCGCCGCCTGCTCCGCGCCCCCGATCAGCCGCTCGAAGTCCGCCTTCATCAGCTGCACGAGGTGGCCTTCCGGCACGTCCCCCGCGAACGTCATCGACTGCTGCTCGTGGTCCACCGCAAGCACCGTGCGGACCAAAAACTTCTCGTCCCGCGCCGTCGCACGCAGCGCCAGCGGGAACAGCAGCGCCGACGCAGGCAGCTCCGCCGCCTTGTCCCCGAGGTACTCCTTGTACAGCGACAGCGCCGGCTTGCCGTCGACCTCGTACAGCACGTTCCCCGCCGAGCGCGTCACCACCCGCTCCGGCCCGAACTTGTCCCATCCCCCCTTGGACCCGTGCTGGATCACCACGTGCTCGCCGTACAGCCCCACCGCCGCCACGAGCCCGCTGCGCACCGTGTCCCCGACGCACACCCACGTCCGCTGAAACCGCGTCCCGTCCCCGGACAGCCCCCCGGTCACCACCACCGACTCGGGCAGCACCGCGTTCAGCCCCGCCACGAGCTGGCTGCCGTTCACCCCGAGCCCCTCCGACAGCACCAGCACTCCGCGCAGCCCCGGCCGGTCCAGCTTGCGCGCAAGCGCCTGCCCCGCCGCGAACGACCCCGACGCGCTCGCCACCTCCACCTGCGCCGCCGACAGCGTCGTGCGCTCGAACCGCGCCACCGCCACCGACAGCGTCCCGTCCCGCACCGCCGTGCCCGCGATCTCCCCCGCGCTCGAGCACCCCACCATGTGCGACCGCGGGTACGCACGCCGCAGCTCACGGATCGCCCCCGGGTCGTCGAGGAACTCGGGCGCGCCGAACACAAGCACCAGCGTCCGGTCGCTGTCGAGCACGGGCAGCACCCGCACCGACCACTTCTGGGTGTCCCGATCGTAGTGGAACGTCTCGAGGATCATGGGGCTCGTCGCCCCCAGGCTACAGCACGCGGGCCACGACGAGCGTCATGTCGTCGTCGAGGGATCGCTCGCCGCGGAACCTCGAGACCGCCGCGACGATCGCGTCCCGCGCCTCCTCGGGCGCGTACGTGGCGACGCTCTGGAACAGCGCGCGCAGCCGCTTCTCGGTGAACTGCTCGCTCGACGCGTTCTCGCACTCGGTCACGCCGTCGGTGAACCAGAGGAGGGCGTCGCCGCCCTCCAGGTGCACGGTGCTCGACGCGTACTCGGCCGAGCTCGCCGCCCCGAGCGGCGAGCCCTGCGCGGCGAGCTGGCGGACGGTGTTGTTCCTCACGAGGTACGGGAACGGGTGGCCGGCGTTCGCGAGGGTCAGCGTGCGCGCCTCCGGATCGAAGATGCACGCCGCGCAGGTCATCAGGTACTTCTGCTTCCCCGCCTCGAAGATCGAGCAGTTCATGAGCCGGAGCAGCTGCGCGGCGCTGAGCTCCTCCCGCCCGAACGTGCGCGCGACGTCGCACGCGGCCTTCGCCGCCCCGGTGATGATCGCCGAGGAGATGCCGTGCCCGGTCACGTCGCCGATGACCGTGAGCAGCTTGCCGTCCGGCAGGTCGTGGAACGTCCACCAGTCCCCGCCGCACTCCGCCGCGGGCTGGAAGTGGCTGGCGAGCCGCAGCGAGCGCCGCTCGATCACGTCGTCGCTCGGCACGAGCATCTGCTGGACGGCGCGCGCGACCTCGAGCTGCTTCTTCAGCGACGCCCGCTCGGCGGTGTCGTGGAGCAGCTGCACCAGCCGGTCGCCGAGCGCGACGAGCTGGACGCGGACCTCGTGGATCGCCTCGTCCGCGTCGCTCGCCGGGGGCGCGCCCGGGGCCTCGCCGCCCGGCGCCGCGCCGCTCAGGGAGAGGAGATCGCTCAGCTTGGCCGCGAAGCGCCGCTTCGCCATCGAGATGGTCGAGTCGACGTCGAGCGGCCGCGCCGGCTCGACCTGCGAGCTCGCGGCGTCGTGGAAGATGGTCAGCGCGTCGCCGATCGCGATGACGACGCTGCGGAGGCGGTCCCGCTCCGCCTGCAGCTTGCGGTGGAGCGCGCCCATCTCGTTCGTGGAGAGGTCGAGCGACCGGGTGAGCAGGCTCCGGTCGTCGGCGACGTGGCGGTAGTGCTCGCTGATGCGCGCGACGACCTTCTGCCAGGTCTCCCGGTCGGGCGGCTCGCTCAGGTCCTCCAGGCCGAGGCGCCGGAGCTGCCGCGCGAGGAGCGGATCGATCTCAGCCATGGCGTCCGCCTCGGCGGGGCTCTTTGGGGCGCGCGGCGGGCCGGCGCGCTACCACCCGGTCGGCTCCAGCGTCTCCGCCGCCGGGGTGGTGGAGCGCTCGAAGAAGTGGACGGACGCCGGCAGGGAGCGGAACTCGCGCGGGTTCACGTCGAGGTCCCAGAACGACGTGACCAGGGTCGAGGAGGTGGGCGAGACGTCGATGACCAGCACCGCGCCGGCCGCGTAGATCTTGAGCATGCCGAGGCCGGCGCCGCCGCGCGAGGTGTCGAGCACGGCGGCGCGCGCCGCGTCCGCGCCCCGGGCGCTCAGGCCGCGCGTGATGCCCTCGAAGACGTGGTGGCGCCGGAGGCCGCCGAACGGATCGTGGGCCTGGAGCGCGAGGTGGGCGCCGTCGGTGCCGAGCCGCAGCGTGGGGATCTCGTTCTCCTCGAGCACGATGTCGGACCGCCGGTCGTGCGTGTAGCGCGGGCGGCCGCGGCCATCGACGGGCGCGTCGTACATCGCGTTCATGAGCAGCTCGTGGGCGAGCGCGGCGAGCCGCTCGGCGACGCGCGCGGGGGCGCCGGCGCGCTCGGCCCAGTGCGCCACCTCGCCGACGGTGCGGTCCCGGTCCTCGCTGGTGCGGGGGCGCCATTTCACGATGGTGGCGCCCCAGGAGAGCAGGTCGGCGAGGCGGGGCGGGAGCGCGAGCGGCTTGAGGATGCGGCGGACGGCGAGCGAGATCTCCCACGGCCGGGGCATCGACGCGAAGCTCGGCCAGCCGACGATGCTCGAGAGCCGCGGCTCCTTGAGGGCGGCGCGGAGGACGGCGTCGGTGCTGCCGGAGGTCCACACGACGAGGTGCAGGCTCGGGTAGCGCTCGGCCGCCCACTCGAGCGCGAGGTCGAGGTCGGCGGCGTCGCAGCCGAGCAGCAGGGGCCGCTCGGACAGCCGCGCGCGCAGCTCGTCCGGATCGCCGGCGACGGGCACGTCCTGCATGCCGGCCGCGGCAGACATGACGCGCGCGATCCGCTGGCCGACGACCCGGTTCCGCTCGAGCACGGCGATGGTCGCTTTCGGGGCTGAATCGCTCAAGGGGGGCACCGCGGGGTGGCCCTGGCAACGGGGGCTGCCAGGGGAGGAGCACGGGGATTACACCACGGATCCCGGGCGCGGAGAGAGGCCGGTCAGGGGCGCCATCGGCCGAGCGGCGCCTCGCCGCAGCTCCCGCCGGCGATCGCCGGGCGGCGGCGCACCGACGTAAGCCACCTTTCTTTCAGACCACGAGGCCGTCGAGGTCGACCCGATCACGGGCCCTTGTGTGCGAGGCGCAAGGCGCGCCATCGCCCGCGGCGTCGTCGCGAGGAGCGGATCTCCGCAACTCCGCGCTCGCCATGGACAGGAATCAGCCGCCATGAACAGGAATGAGCGCCCATGGGCGCGACCGGATCTCGGACGCTCGACGCCTGTCGCCGCCAGCGATCTGCGCGTGAGCCGCTCGCCCGATGAGACGATCATGCAATCTCTTACTTGCCCAGCAACGCAGGCACACATCACGTTTGGATTCACCGCATGACGCGAGGAGTTCGAAAGGGCTTGCCATGATGACACATCTCACCACGGTGTTCGTGCTCGTCGGAGCGGCGATTCCGCTCGGCGTGGCCGCGCTCTCTTGCAGCTCGGCCGACCGGAGCGAAGGAACGGAGCACATCGCCTCCGCCGAGGACGCTCTGCCCCGCGGCGCGCGGTTCAGCGACTTCGACGCCCTCACGGAGCGAAACACGGACCAGCTGCTCCGGCAGGGCCGGGATATCTTTCGATTCGACACCTTCGGCGACGAGCAGTTCTGGGGCGGCAAGCTCCGGTTGCACGAGAGCATCGCCAACGTGACGCCGGCGCAGGCGCTGGCGCTCGGGCTCAAGGTCGACGCGGACGCGCTCCCGCCGACGCTGCGGGGCCAGATCGAGCGCGGCCAGGTGGACCTCCGCGACCCCGCCGTCACGCGGACCCTCTTGCGGCTCAACGCGATCCTCGGAGTGACGGGCTTCTTCGACCGCCGCGGCGAGCTCGCCTCGATCGGCCTCCAGTGCGCCTTCTGCCACTCCACGGTCAACGACTCCGTGGCGCCGGGCATCGGCGCGCGCCTCGACGGCTGGGCCAACCGCGACCTGAACGTCGGCGCCATCATCGCTTCGGCCCCGACGTTGCGGCCGCTCGTCGACCTGCTGCCGAGGGTGCCCGCGGGCATCACCGAGGAGGGCGTGAGGAGGGTCCTCCTCAGCTGGGGGCCGGGCAAGTACGACGCCGAGCTGCTCCTCGATGGCAAGGCGTTCCGGCCTGACGGGAGGTCCGGGGCGACCATGCTCCCCAACGCCTTCGACATGGGTGGAATCAACGAGCACACCTGGACCGGCAACTGGGGCTCGGTCCCCTACTGGAACGCGTACGTCGCCGTGACCCAGATGCATGGAAGGGGGAATTTCTTCGATCCACGGCTCAGCGACCCCGAGAAGTACCCGAACGCGGCGGCCACCGGGATCTGGAACGTGATCGTCAAACCCGAGGACGATCTCGTCACGCCGAAGCTCCCCGCGCTGCACTTCTACCAGCTCGCGCTCCCGGCGCCGAGGCCGGTGCCCGGCGTCGATTTCCACGAGGAGGCCGCCGAGCGCGGCAAGAGGCTGTTCGTCGGCAAGGCGAAGTGCACGGGCTGCCACAACAAGCCGCTCTGGACCGACGCCGGCTGGAACCTGCACACGCCCGAAGAGATGAGGATCGACGGTTTTCAGGCGGACCGAGCGCCCGGCAACTCGTACAAGACGATGAACCTGGCGGCGCTCTTCGTCCGGGAGCGAGGGCTGTTCATGAAGCGGGAGAACAAGGGCCGCTTCTACCACGATGGCCGCTTCGCGACGCTGCTGGACGTCGTGCGCAGCTACGACCATCGATTCGCGCTCGGGCTCGATCCCAACGAGAAGCGCGAGCTCGTGGAATACCTCAAGTCGCTCTGATCGGTCCGGCGAGGGAGCGCTACTTGCACGCCCCGGTCTCGATGGAGTGCGGGCGCACCGAGGTGTTCTGGATGCTGTTCGCGTCGGTCACCGCGACCTCGCGGCCCCAGCCGGTGAGCCCCGCGAACGTCCCGTCGGTCGTCATGTCGAACGGCCCGTCGTCCTTGCAGTCGTTGTTCTTCACGGCGCCCCACGACCAGGCGAGCCACCCCACCTCGAGCTCGACGCTCTTGGCGAGGAGCGTCTTGTAATCGAACGGGTGCTGGCCGCACTCGTACACGGCGTGCTGCGCGAACTCCCCGACCATCAGAGGCAGGTCCAGCGCCACGGACTCGTTCAGCTCCTTCGTGATCGTGGCCCCGCTCCCGTCCGTCCACCACATGTGCACGCTGAGCATGATGTTCGGATCGTGCGCGACGAGGGCTGGGCCGACGGCCTGGAGCTGGTCGATGTTCTGCCCCCACTTGGAGGCGTCGATGATGAGCGGCACCGTGATGCCGGCCTCGCGCATCCTCGTGATGGCCTGCTTGTAGCCCGCCTCCCACGCCGCGTTGTCCACCTGGTCCCCGACCTCGTTGCCGATGTTGACGAGCAGGTCCTGCTCGTGCTTCTTGATCACGGCGACGGTCTCCGGTTCGGTCCAGTAGTCGACGAGGCTCGGCAGGCCATCCCAGTTGCCCGTGGCGTCGTGCAGCTCGACGATCGGGATGAGCTTCTGCGCGAGCGCGTTCGTGATGGCCGTATCGAGGCCCGCCGCGGTGTTTTCGGTATTCCACACGATCCGCACCGTGTTGGCGCCCGTCTTCGCGATCTCCGCGAACTCCGGCAGTCCGTCGGGGCCCGACGGCAGCCACACGACCATCTCGTTGATGCCTCGGAGCAGCACCTTCTCGCCGCAGCGGTCGTAGAGGAAGCGGCCGCGCACCGAGAACCCCGTCGACGGCTCGCCCCCTCCCCCGCCCCCGGCGCCCGTGCCCGACGTGGCGCCGCTGCTCGTCGAGGCGCCGTCGCTCGTCGACGCGCCGTCGCTCGTCGACGCGCCGCTGCTCGTCGCGGCGCCACCGCCGCCGCCGGACGTGGCGGCCCCCCCGCCCGAGCCCGTCGCGCCCCCGCCCGAGCCCGTCGCGTCCTGCCCGGAGCCCTGCGGATCGCCCGAGCCGTCGCCGCACCCCACGGAGAGGCCGAGCGCCACGAGGGCGGCTCCGGCCCAACCAGCCATCGACCGATGATTCACGTAGATCATGTCATTCCTTCCTCTCTCCTGACTGCGCCTCTCGACCCAGCGGGCCGACCGGCGACGAGCCTGCGACGGCCCTCGCGTCATCTCGGCCGGAGCTCGGTGAGGACGAGCAGGTACTCCGGCGGGTTGTTCGGCGTCAGCTTGGCGTACGGGTTCTCCTTGGTCGGGAACCCGGTGAAGCGCTTCGTGTTGTATTCACCCCAGGACGGGTTCTTGAAGAGCGGGATCACCGGCGCGGCCTGCACGAAGATCGTCTGCAGCGCGTCGAGGATGCGCTTCTGCTCGGCCGGGTCGATCGCGGACTCGAACTCACGGAACAGCGGGTCGGCCTCCTTCGCGCCGAAGCGATGCCAGTTGCGTGCGGAGACCTCGCCCACGGGCGCCGCGAGCCGCCCCGGCGCCCTCCTTGTCCTTGGAAGAGCAGCCCGCGGCGGCGCCGGCGGACAGCATCAGCGCCGGCAGGAAGAAGATGCGACGCGGCATCAGTCCAGCCTTCATGACAAGCCTCTCCGCGCGGGTGACCCCGGGTTCCCCGCGACGATTCGTTTCCGTGACAGCGCGCGGCGCGGTGACGCGGCAACCAAGAAAGGAAGTGGGATCGTACGAGACCCCGGATGCCGCGCCCGACGTTGCTCGGATCGCTGTACCGGTTAAGTGGCCGGATGTCAACGGAGAGGCCCGGGCGGTCGTCGCGCGCTCCGTCGCCGGCGTGCGGCGCGGGGCGCCTTTCGCTGGAGGCCGGGCCGCGCGGGGTGAGATCGCGGAAGCGCGCTCAGTCTTCTGCCGGCGGCTCGCCGGGCGTCGGCTGGCCGACGACGTAGTCGCCCGCGGCCCATTGGTAAGCCAGGCTCACGTCGGGCGCCTGCGCGCCGAGCACGAGGCCGCCGTCGCTCGAGCCGTCGGCGGCGGTCAGCACGAGCTCGCCGCCCCTCGGATCGAGCGCAAAGCTCGTGTGGAGCTCGCCCTGGTCGGTGTCGCCGTCGGCAAACAGCACGAGCAGGCCGTGGCGCGGAAGGGTGACGGGGGGCAGCGGCCACTTGCCGCGCTCGGTGAAGTCGTCGGACAGCGTCCAGCCCGTCAGATCGACGTCCCCCGAGGATGGATTGAACAGCTCGATCCACGGCTCGTGCTCGCCGGCGTCGTCCGCCAGCGTTGTCGTGTTGTCGAGCATGACCTCCGAGATCGACACGGGCATCGGCGTCGGGCACGCCGGACAGAACGCCGGGCTGCCGGTCGCGATCAACGGGGCGGCGTCGACCAGCGCGGTGCCGTCGGCGGCGAACGCGCTCAACGTGGCCGGAGCGCCGAGATTCATGGCGAGCTCATAGCGCTCCTCGCCGGCGTCGGCGCGCGCGACGTCCGTCCAGTTATGATGGGTGTTGACGTACTCGAGCTTGTTCGGCTCGGTCACGCACGTCGCCTCACCGTCGAGCGATACGCTGAACCCATCCAGCCGAAACAACGACGATTCGCCGACGCCGGCCTCTTCCCAGGTGCGCCTGAGCTGGATGACGATCTGCCCGTCGCTGGCCTCGAAGCGCAGCACGTGGGTGGCGTAGAAGCTGCCGCCGGGACGCTCGCCGCACAGCTCGTCGCTCGCGCCCGGCCCCGCGCCGCCGTCGCCGCCTCCGCCACCGGCGCCGCCCCCGCCGCCCCCGCCGCCCCCCGGGCGCGCTCCGTCGCCTGGATCGGAGCTCGAGCAGCCGGCGCACACGAGCAAGGTCGCGAGGCCGTACAGGGTCATTTTCGAGGTCATGTCTGCCTCCATCAGGGTGTGTAGGGTCTGGCTTGTTTGATCACGGTCCGCCCGTCCATCGTGACGTCGACCTCCAGATCGAGCGACAGCGGGGCGAGCGTCGGATACACGCTGGCCGCGAAGTGGTCATGCACCACGAACAGCAGCCCCGCGAGCTCGTCGAGCGCTGCGTCGGACCAGAGCCGAGCCCCGTCCGCGGCCAGCGAGGACGGCGACACCAGCGTGATCTCGCTCGGCGATCCGGCGGCAGGACGCCGGAACGTCAGGATCTCAGGGCTGGCGGTGGGGTCCGACGGCTCGACGACGCCGACCTCGCCCACCTGGCTGACGACGCGCACCAGAGGCTCCGGCGCGTCGGGCTCGAGCCCCGTGATCACGACGGCTTCCAGGCGCTCCCCGACGAACGCGGGGTGGACCGCGACGCCCATGAACACCTTGGTATGATCGATGCCGTAGTACGCGCGATCGTCGAACGCGCGTTCGTTCCACAGGCTGGCCCAGACCCGGCGCACCGCGAGCAGCGCGCTCTTCTCTTCGGTCAAGTCCTCTTCCAGGTCCTCGATGATCGGCAGGAGATGGCTCCGATCGGGGTGCTCGGCGAGCTCGATCCGGCGCCGCGCGAGCTCGCCGCGCAGGTACGCCTCGTGCTCCGCGCTCAAGCACGCCGACGGCCCGAGCGCGTCGGCGTCGAGGTCGTCGGCCAGGCAGCCGCTGCGCGAGTCGTACAGACCTGCTCCCGACAGGCCCGGCAGGTCCTCGGCGTTGGTGCTGCTGCGAAAGCGCAGCCTGGTGACCAGCCCGGCGGGGCCGTACGCCTGGCGAACCGCGGCCTCGAGCGCCGCGCCGAGCTCGGGCAGGTGCTCGGCGGCGCGCATGCGGGCCCTGAGCTCCGACAGGCGGCTCTTCTTGTAGGCGGCGTCGGTGAACACCCGTGGATCGGCGAGCAGCGCCGTCACGTCGGCGTCGAGCCCGCGCCGCTGCATGAAGTCGGCGTAGGCGCGGAACGGGATCGCAAAACCGTCGACGCGGTTCGGTTCGGGCAGGATCCGGGACAGCTCTCCGAGGTTCGCGGCCTTGGTGCCGAACGCCGCGACGTCCGCCGCGCCGAGCGAGCCGAGGGCTGCGGGCGTGGCGACCTCCAGATCCGCGGCCGGATCGCCGAGCGGCGGCCGGCGCTTGCTCCAGAAGGCCTCGGCGTCTTCCAGACGCGCGGGCTCGATCTCCACGTGCGCGCCGCGCGCCGTGAGGTGGACCAGCCCATCCGCGAGCGCGCGGAGCACGCTGTTGTCGAGCGCGCCCGGCGCCGCGGCGCTCGGGATCCCCTTCTCGCGCAGGCGCAGGTTCAGGTGGCTGGCCAGGCTCTGCGGCTGCCGGGTGACGAGGCCGGCGACGAGCCCCAGATCGCTCGGCGCCGCGTCGATCACGAGCACGTCGCGCGGTCCGACGCCGGCCGCGGCGGCGCCGTCCACGATGTTCAGGTAGCCGTACGCCTCGCCCTCGCTGTAGGTCTCGGCGGACAGCCCGCCGAGCAGCGCGCTCGGGTCGACGAGCGCGACGCCTCCCGCGGCGAGCTCGTCGGAGATGGCCCGCACGGCCGCGCTCTGGGCAGCGCCATCCGGCGTGAACACCAGGAAGCTCTCCGCGAACGGGCTGCAGCCTTTGAGCCGTCGGTCGGCTTGCACGATGTCGTCGACGGTCAACATCTCGTCGGGCCCGGTCTCGCTGTACACCGTGTACGCGAGCACGCCGGCCGCGCCGGTCCGGGGATGGGGCGTGGCCGGATAGAGCTTCAGGCCGCCGCCCCACATCGCGCGGCTGGCGCGGCGCAGCACCATGTCCGCGTAGCGTTCCGGCGCGAGCGACGCGTACTCCGGCAGCGTACGGAGGAACTGCAGATGGTAGGCGTACTTGTCGGTATCCTGAAACAGGCACTCCGCGCCGGCGAAGATCGCCGGCGGCTCGCGGCCGTCGACGACCATCAGGTACTTCACCTCCGCGCCGTCGCCTGCCAGGGACGTGTAATCGTCGCGCGTGGCGAGCTCCGTGCGAAAGTCCACCTCGGTCCGGGGTCGCCCGCCCGTGCCGGGCTTGACGTCCGAGGCATCGCCACACGCCGTCAGCGCAGCTGTCGAAAGCAAGGCCGCACAAGGCGCCAAAATCCAGGCTCGCATCGATTGGGTTCTCCCGCGCCGAAGCTGGCCGGAGTCGAGCAAGCGTGATGCCAGCCTGGCGGCCGTGCCGGTTGCGGCCGGGAGCGGCGCTCGACGGCTGCGAGAGCGACATTCGCGTCGCGAGGTGTGCCGCGGCCGAGCTGGCACAGCGCTCGCTGCGACGTCGCTCATGGCGATGGGTGGCCGCAGCTGCACTCACCGCTGCCTTCAGGATAGAACATGGCGCTGCAGCGCGGGCATGGCTCGGGGTCCCCCACGGGGCGGTAGGGCTCCCAGCCCATGCGCAGGTGGTGGACGGCCGCGGCCTCTTCGTAGGTGGCCGCTTCGATCTTCCACAACGAGATCTCCACATCCGGCATGGGTGTGCCGTCGGCGAAGCGTGGCGGGTCCTCACCACGGACGAGCGCCACCTCGCTCCGCTCCGGGTTTGACCATACCGTCCAAGTGCTCATGAGCCTGCCGGCGACCGCCTCTTCCGCGGGTGGGTGCGCTGCGCACATTCGATCGGACCTCGCCGCCCGCGCATCGTGACGAGGGAGCGTATCTGGTGCCTCCCCCGCCGTGTCAAGGAGACCGCGGGAGGAGCGTGCCGGCGCTTCGCTGATCGCGCGAGCGCGCGGCGGACGCACACCAGCGCCGCGGGGATCACGCCCGAAAGACGTCATGGCGACGAGATGCACAGCATGCATGATATACATGCAGCATTCGATTTGGAAAATGTATTTACAATGATCCAGATGTCTGCCGACATCTACGCTGGGCGCCGCGTGTCCGCGGGCGGGCCGGCTCGCCGCGATGGGCCAATCACGCCATGCGCGCGCGCCCTCTCTCCACCCCGCGCGCGGGCTCAGCATCTCCGAGAAAGGCAGTATGTTGGACAACACCATTTCGTCGACGCACGCCACACCTCGTCGCGCTCGGGGCGCCGCCCGTCACGGCCATGCTCTGGCCCTCTTGCTCCTCGGCGCCCTCGGCCCCGCCGTCGGGTGCTCCGATGACGAGCTCGCGCTCGAGAACGAGCTCGCGCTCGAGACCCCGGTCGAGGCCGCCGCTCAGGAGCTCACGAGCATCCCCACGATCCCGGACGAAGCTCTCCAGAAGACCCTGGCGCCGATCCGCGCCCTCGAGGTCCCTGGCAGGGTCTACATGAAATCCGTCGAGGAGACGTTCGCCGGCTCGGGGACCTTCTCGCAGGTCGTCCACGTCTATCAACCGGACGCGAACGGAGAGACGATCCGGTTCGAGCTCGCCGCGAAGACGAGCACGGGACAGGTGGACACGAGCCATGGGTTCCAGTCCGTCAAGGTCACCTCGCGCCCAGGCGAGTCGGACGAGATCCAGCAAACGCAGCCGAACAGCAGCGGCCAGCGCGTGTACGACGTCCCCGGCTCACGCCAGGGCTGGTATCGCTTCGAGCTCACCTACGTCGCCCCGAACGCGGGCCGCACCCTGAGCTTCAGGGCCTACGACGCCTCCGGGAACTCCTTGAAGATCGTGTGGGTCGACCCCCCGAGCGCCGCCGCGCAGGTCCGCGCCAAGGTCGCGGTCGACGCCTCGGCGTCCCCGGTGTTCCTCAAGGGAGGCGCCTACCGGAACACCGATCCCAGCCAGTTCGCCTATGCCGACAACGTGAAGGTGAACGGCAACCTGCTCTATCGCCGCGGGTTCGATCAGGGCCAGTACAACTTCCCGCTCGGGCAGCTGAACGCGGCGGAGCATACGCTCGAGTTCTCGCTGGCGGCCAGCGCCTACAATCCTGCCAAGTTCTGGTTCGGGGTCAGCGAGAAGAGCTTCGCGCGGGCGGCCGCCAAGGCGAGCTGGGACCGGGTCCAGTTCCTCTACCAGGGCGCGATGCGCACGGGCGACTACGACGCCTGGAGCGAGGGCGTGGCCTTCGCGCAGGGCGCCACGGTCGTGAACGGGGTCCGCCCGCCGCCCGTCCGCCGCGGCACGACGTTCTCGGTGGCCGTCGAGGACTCGAGCCTCAACGGGACCCAGAACGCGACGGTGCGGATCATCTCGGACGCCACGGGCGCCGAGGTGTCCTGGGCCAAGTCCCTGCCGACCGAGGGCGACTACCGGGGAGGGATCTTCGCGAACGGCGCGTTCTCCAGCCGGAACCGCGAGCACTGGCGGGTCACCGTCCCGAGCGACGCGCCCGTCGGACGCTACTACGCGCGCGCCTTCACCCCCTGGGGCGCCCGCATCGGGCAGGACGTCGTGTTCTACGTGATCCACAACCCCTACCCGCTCGTCGCCAGCGGCGCCATCTCCAAGGCCGAGCTCGAGACGTACGGCTACGACGAGGACGAGGACGGCGTCAACCTGAACGGCGGGTACGGCAGCGATCAAGACAACATCCGCGACCACTTCACGGTGCTCTACGAGTGGTCGCCGCCGTACGACGTGCAGAGGAAGCTCACCGGGGCGTTCCGCCGGACGACGGACGAGTCGAAGTTCTCGTTCCTGGATCACGCGGTGGCCGCGGCGCAGGGGACCACGAGCGAGCTCGAGACCATGCGCCGGCTGTATCGCCTCGTCACGCAGCGTTACCGGTACAGCCAGCCGACCAACCAGGGCGACGTGTCGAACATCTTCCTGAGCGACGGGCTGGATCCCGCCGAATCGCTCCAGTACGCGAAGCCGAACTCGCAGCTCAGCTGGGAGGACGGAATCGGCGGCGTCCAGTGCTACGACTACGCGCCGGTCCTGGCGTCCATCGCCCGCAGCGCGGGTGTCCTCTCTCGGGTCGTGTCCAGCGACGGCAACCTCGGCGGCTGGGGCAACCATTTCTTCACGGAGGCGTACATCCCGGGCGTGCCCCATCACGGCGGCAAGACGCAGAACAGCAGCTCGGCCCCGAACAGCGACACCGTTCCGTGGTACGTCTTCGACGCCACGAATCCGGATGCGTCCGGCAGCGTCCCGTATCAATACCTGTGGGAGCGCTACTCGGAGGCGATCGCGCCGCAGGCGCAGTACGGTAAGGCGACGTTCGTGCTCTCGGGATACAAGCCCCGCGGCACGACGACGAACACCGTCACCTGGGATCCGCTGGGCCCCACGGACGACATCGGCGCGGACGACGTCCTCTCCCTGCAGGCCGCGTACGAGTCCGGGCCCGACTTCTGGCTGACGCAGAGCGGCGTCACGGGCATCCTCGGGCGCGGCGAGAAGGACGTCTATCGCATCAGCAAGGCGACCACCGGGGCAAGGGCGGTCTCCGTCAGCACGGTGCCGGGCGGCGGGAACACCCTGCAGCCGGTGCTCTGCGTGGGGCCTTACGTCGATCCCAACGGCCCGCCCGCCGAGAGCGAGCCCGGGATGGCGCCCAGGTGGCCGGTGTCCGTGCCGACGCGCTGCGCGGACCGGGCGACGACCTACCCGCTTCCCGAGGGGGAGTCGTACGTGGTCGTCTTCCACGACCACGGTCAGCCGGATGACGCGTATCCCGACTCGGAGGACAGGCTGAAGCTGGGAGATTCGGTCCAGTACGTGCTGGAGCTCCAGTACTGAACCTACCGAAACCCCTCCCGCCAGGGCGCTCCGCCAGGGCGGGAGGGTCCCCTCCGAGCCGAGGAGCTCGACCGACCGGGCCGCGCTGAGATCGTCGAAGGAGAACGAGCGCTTCAAGGTAACGCGGTGGTTACCAACCTTTGGTCATCGATTCGATGAAGGGAGTTGTGCCATGGGTCACATTGTCAAACGACTGGCGGGCCTGAGCGTCGCGGCGGTGTTCTTGGCCGGGTGCGGCGAGGCGGGAGAGAGCGCCGGCGAGATCACCGTGGAGGATCTGGGGGAAGGCGTCCTGCGGCTGCACGGGATCGAGGAGTCCAGCGTGAGCTCGGAGATCCCCGACGGAACACCTGGCGAAGCAGCCGGCGACGCAGGCGTCTCCGCCAGGGCGCGCGACTGTGTGTACGTGGAGTGGTGCAATGAGCCGGGCAGGCGCGGCACGATTTGCCGAGCGCGGCCGGAATGCGGCTGCAGCGGCGTGATCGAATGCAATGAGGAGGTGCGCGCCATCTGCGGCGGCTTCGTCGATCCCGCCTACTTCCTGTGTCCGGGTCAGCCCTGATCCGATCCCAGGGCGTTGACCCAACGAGACCGCGCCGTGCGCTGCCAGACGGCGCCCGTCGTGCAAGGCGGCGTCACGGCCTTCCTCGCCCGCAGCGAGCAAGGACGTGGATCGCATCAGGAAGGCGACCACGGGGGCAAGGGCGGTCTCCGTCAGGACGCTGCCGGGTGGCGGGCCCCTCGTGCAGCCGGTGCGCTGCGTGGGCCCCACGTCGCTCTCAGCGGCCCCGCCCGTCGTGAGCGAGCCCGGTTGGCCGCGCTGGCGGGCGCCGCCGGGGTGTGCGGTCGCGGGCGGCCGGCTGCCGCTGCCGGGCCAGGGCGCGGGCGCTCGGGTGGATCGCCGCGAGCGCGGGGCGCCGTCCATGCTACCGCAGGGGCGAGGTTCCATGGCGCGCGCCGGGCTCATCAGCGCCTGCTTGACAGAATCCGCCTGCGGCCCCAGACAGATCTTCTCAGATGATGACGAAGACCACCCTGCCCGTCGTGCTCTTGACCGCCCTCGCCGTCGCAACCACCGGTTGCGATAGCGGCGGCAGCCGCGGGCCGTCCAAGGAGCGGTGGGCGACCACCGAGAACACCACCGTCGACCTCGACCTCGACAAGGTCAACGAGGCCTACAAGACGGCCGAGGGCCCCGAGGACTTCGAGCGGCGCGTCAACGAGCTCTACCAGGGGAGCGAGGTCATCAGCGTCGCCGTGAAGGACGTGGACGCCAAGACGCAGGTCGTCACCGGCTTCTTCGACAAGAACGGCGATGGCGGCGTGCAGGACCCCGAGAAGGTGTTCACGATCCGCCGGGACGTCTCGGGCGAGGGCGCCGCGCAGATGCAGACGTCCGGGTTCGGTCCCTACGCTTACTACAGCTCGCCGGTGATGAGCCTGGCCTCGGGCATGCTCCTCGGCGCCATGGTGTCGTCGGCGCTGCGCCCGAATTACGTGCCGGTGTACACGCAGCCGTACACCACGCCGCCGGGCCGCGCGCCCGATCTGCGGTCCCACCGCGACGCGTACCGCGCCTCGAACCCGTCCGCGGTCGACCACAGCAAGTCGTCGCAGACGGGCCGGCGCTACAACAACACGGGCAGCAGCCGCTTCGGCAGCGGCAAGTCGAGCGCCGGCTCGCGCTTCGGCGTCCGCCGCGGCGAGCGTGGCCGCAGGCCCGAGCGCCTCGTCGCGTAGCAGCGGCCGCTCGTCCGCCGTCTGCCCGCCCGCCGCGATGCAGCCCCTGCGCAGCATCTCCGAGCTCCCGTTCCGCTGCCGTCCCGCGCTGGAGCTGCTGAACCTCGAGCAGCACCGCGACGCGCCGGACGTGGAGTCCACGCAGTTCGGCTGGTGCCGGGTCGAGGCGCTCTTGCTGGATGGCCGCGCGGATCGGGGGCCGCTGCGGGTGACCGACGCGCTCGTCGTGGCGGTCCACGCCGCGGAGGAGCCGGAGGAGCTGGCCGACGACGTGGAGCTGGAGTTCTTCGTCGAGGAGGTCGCCAAGGACTACTCGGTGACCGTGCTTCTGTCGGCGTTCCTCGAGCGCTGGCTGCCCGCGGCGTACTCCGGCGAGCGCGCCATCGTGCTCGCCATGTGCAACCCCCACGCCGCGCGCATCCGGCGGCCGGAGGCGGCGGGGCGCGCCCCCGTGTATTACGCCCACGGCGACGTCGACGCGTGGCTCGACACCGACCCAGACGGGCGCCGGCACATCCGCCTCGAGGCGGAGGCCTGGCGCATCGCGGAGTGAGACCATGTTCGAAGGACGCAGACAGCCGATCGTGTCACGCGAGCAGAAGCTGGTCTATGCCGGCATCTACGTGCTGAAGAAGATGGACCTGAAGCCCGCGGACGGAGGCATGGAGTTCCCCATCGTGCTGCCGCCCGAGCTGAGCCCGCTGGAGGACGTCCTGCAGGAGCTCGTCAACGCGGACCTCGTCGAGGTGAATCGCCGCAAGGCGCGGTTCGAGGTCACCAAGAAGGGGCTGGCGTACCTCGGCGAGATCATCGACGAGGCGGAGGCGCTGGTCGACGAGTTCGACGACGAGTCGCTCGAGGACGCGGTGGCCGAGCTCCGCCGGCGGAACGTGGACGTGCTGCGGGCCCGGTTTCTGTGGGGCTGGTACGACGGCGAGCTGGACGATCTGGTGCTCTTCCAGCAGCGCCGGGGGGCGACGCCGGTGGAGCCGTGGTGGGCGGACTACCTGATGAGCGACGCGTTTTACGAGGCGCTGAAGAGCGATTACGAGTGAGCGAGGGGGCGGCCGTCCGGGCCGGCGCCGCCTGGTGAATGGGCGCGTCGCGGCGGTGCTGCGCGGTTCGCCGTCAGCGCCGCGGGTCGAGCCGGATCATCGGCCTCAGAAGACGTAGACGCTCTTGGGGATGAACGGCAGCGGGCTCAAGCCGCTCTCCCCGTATACGGGGTACGGGTAGCCGAGGCAGTCCTCGTTCGTGAAGATCGCGGCGGCGACGCCGTTGGTGTTGTAGGCCGAGTGTGCCCTTCCCTCCCAGCCGTGCTCCGGGAGGTTGACGCACGTGCCCACCTGCGGGTTCAGCGCCCGGACGTTGAAGATCTCCCCGCCGTAGCCCTCCTCCTCGAAGAGGCAGAGGACGCCGTCGAACGGGCAGGGAACGGGGTCCGCCGAGGCCACCTCGGGAACCAGCAGGCCGGCCCCCGCGAGGACGCCGACGCCCACCAGGGCGCGCAAGCCCAGGGAGCGGGACGGCGTGAAACGGCGGAGGTTCTGAACGAGATCGAGTAAGCGCATGTGGTTTCCTCCTCCTGCCCACCCATGGGCAGGTACTGCGGAGGCACCAAGCGCCGGAGGCGATTCACGCATTCCCGGGTTCGACGATTGTTAACAGATTTTAACATGAGCGACACGCGGGCTCGCATGTCCCTGCAAATCTTCCATGTTGGAGGACGGATTGGGCGGACGGCTCGTCGATGCGCGATGGCACATGGAGCGGGCACAGCCGTGCGGGCCGCCGCCCGTTGGCCGGTGTGGATACTGCGGCGTTTCCGAAACGTCAGTGAGGGGCGAGCTGGAGATTGATGACTTCCACCCGCTGGCAGCGGGTGGCTCCGATGAGATCGAGAACCTCGTCTACGCGTGTACCGCGTGCGACCGGTTCACTATCGGATCGTTCATCGGGTCCAGATCGCCGCCAGATCGAGCTCCACGGCATCGAAGGGCTCGGCCCTCACCTTCGCGTCCTCTTCGTAGGTCTCGAGCAGCACCCACCGCCCGCCCTCGAGTCGGTACACCTCGAGCGTCCGCAGCAAGGGGCTGAGCAGCCACACGTGCCCCACGCCTTCGCGCCGGTAGATCCGCATCTTCTTGCTCCGGTCGACGCGCTCGGTACGCGGCGAGATCACCTCGCAGACCCAGTCCGGAGCGACGTCGTAGTGCGCCGGCGTGTCCGCGTCCCCGAGGGCGTCCGGCATGCGCTCCCGCTTCCACCCTGCGAGATCGGGGACCACCTTGTCGGGCCGCGGCCCGAGGTGGAGCTCCGGCGCATTCAGGAGCACCCAGCCGCCAGGCCCGCCATCGCCGAGGTCGAAGGCGCTGCCGAGCTTCATCGTGAGGCGCGATGCGCTCCGCGTGTGGGGGCGGCCGGGCCGCGGAAAGGTGAAGAGCTCCCCATCGAGGATCTCTGCCACTTGCTCGGGCGGCACCGCCTCGAAGGCGGTCTCGACCTCCGGTGCGTTGCGGGGCGGCAGCACGCCGGTGCTCATGGCCGACCCTACCACGACGGCGCGGCTGCGGCCGGGGCGAGCGCCTGTTCCGGCGCCGCCCGAGGTCGGGCGCCTGGCTCACGATGCCAGGGCCCTGGGGAGGGCAAGGACGCCGGTGCGCAGGCGGTCGCCGGAGGCGGCACGTGGGTGCGGGTCGACCGAGGCACGCCTCCGACGGACCGCCGACTTTCTCGGGAGCTGCGGGGATGGCATCCTGCCGGGCATGACCGTCGAGCAGATCGTCGCCGCCATCCGTGCCCTCCCTGTCCCCGATCGGCTTCGTGTGATCGAGCTCGTCGCGCACGAGGCTGCGAGCGACGTCCCTGCTACAGATCAGCCAGCTCGCCGCGAGGGCGTCACCTTGACCGAGCGGCACGGTCTCCTGCTCGTCGATGCCGACGCCACCCTGCCGGCCGATGTGTTCGACCATCGCCTCGATCGCGACGCACGGGCGGACGGGATCCTGGGAGGCTCATGAAGATCGCCTTCGATACGAGCGTGCTCGTCGCCGGACTGCACCGGGCGCATCCGCTCCACGGTCGCGCCGTCGTCTGGATCGACGCTGTGGCCGAGGGACGGGTAAGCGGCCTCGCCACCTGGCACGCCCTCGCGGAGCTCTGGTCGGTGCTCACCCGCCTGCCGCAGCCGGCGCGAGCCAGCCCGGAGCAGGCCTTGCAAGTCGTCCGTCGGGTTCGGAGTGTGTTCGACGTCCGCCCTGTGAATCCATCCGTGTACGACGAGGCGATGCAGCGGTGCACCGATCGCCAGCTCTCTTCCGGCGTCCTGTTCGATGCCCTGCACCTCGTGGCTGCCGAGCATGCCGGCGCAATGCGCTCGTGACGTTCAATGGATCGGATTTTCTCCGGTTGGCTGCTTCGACCTCGCCGCGCATCGTGATCCGTCCGGATCCACCCGAGGTCACTCTTTGACTTCTGACAGGGCTTCGACAGGCGTGAGCTCCGTCCGCGCGAACACGCGTTTCTAGCCTGGCGACCTGCTCGACCTGCGCGTGGGCGCTCCGCTCGTGGTGAAGCGACGCGTCCCCGGCTACGAGGCGGAGTGCCCCGACCGGCCGTCCTATCGCCGGCACAGCGTCCCGCAGCACACTCGCAAGGTGTAGGGCGGATGAAGCGTCGCAATCCGCTACTCGGGAATGCGCTACGCTCGCTGCCGGCGGCGCTGCTCCCCGTCGCGGCAATCCCTTCCCCTTCGTGCGGGACCGTGATAGATCGATCGCATCGTCAACGTGCTGGCAACGTGAAGGCGACATGGAAACCTTGCCGAGATTGCGTACACGCAACGTTTTTGTGCCCGGCGGACAGCCCCACCATACGTACGTAAGTAGGAACGAATATGGCCTTGAGGACGAGATACGCGCCAGCACCGATAATCTGTGCAAACTAGTTACAGTCACGGGTCCGACAAAGTCCGGGAAGTCCGTTCTCGCTAAGCGCGTCTTTCCTGGGAACACCGCCGCATGGATCGACGGCGGCTCCGTAGCAACCGAAGACGATCTGTGGACACAGGTCATCGCACAGCTCGCGGCGGCGACGAGCACTGCAAGCACTGAAGAAATCGCGAAAAGACGACTGCCGGAGGAATTGATATCGGCGGCGAGATTGGCGTAAAATTAATCGGCACTCCGCGAGCTATTGATCGATTTGCCCCAAGCCCATGAAGTCTCACGTGTTCTGGAGCACATGAGCACTATTCAAGCCGATCAAGAGGCGTCAGCGCCTGTGCTCGATTGGGACAAGCGGAACCGGCGCCTGCATGTCACAGACCCCTACTTCGCATTCTTTCTAAAATGGGGCGCTGACGTGTTTGCCACTGAGTACGTCGCTCCAGGCGCTTCGGGGAATCGATCAAATTCTCCACCCTCGTCCACACGGGCGAATTCGAGGGATCAGAAGCCTGCAACGCGGTGTAATCGGAGTCCAACTGACACGCATGCGCTCGCCAGAGCTCATTCGAATCGCATAAAATCACACAACAAAGAATCGGGCGCGAATGTTCCCGTGTCGGAGCACACGCTGAACGCAAATGAACGTGCTGTACTCGACTGTCTCTCGGCGGCAAGTGGTCCTTTGACTCTGCTCGTTCTCGCAGAGCAGGCATTCCCGGGACTCCCACCCGAGAAGGCCAATTCGTGGGTTCGCAACTCAGTTCGCAAGCCGCTTCGAATGGGCCTGATCGATCGGACCGGAAGCGGGGAGTACGCGTTGAGCAAAGCTCCTAAGCGCTGACGGCCCTGCAATCAACCGGAGCCAGTTGTTCGCCAAGGGGCTACACATGGCGACGCTTCGCGCCGCGGGAGGGTCCCACGCGGTTAGCCCGAGCTACTTGCCCTATGCTCCGATCAGCCCAACGCGGCCGCCCGCTCGATGAAACCGGCGGCGACGGCCGCGCCATCCACCGCCACGGCGCCCGCGATCGCGCCCGCGCGAGCAGCGACCCCCTCATCGAGCGCGCCCCCCAGCGCCGCCCGGAGCGACTCCGCGCTCAGCGCCCCAAGGTCCACGGACGTCCCTATCCCGAGCGCCCGCACGCGCGACGCCCAATACGGCTGATCCGCGAACATCGGCACGATCACCTGCGGCACCCCCGCGCGCGCCGCCGTCGTGGTCGTCCCCGCCCCGCCGTGGTGCACCACCGCGGCGACCCTCGGGAACAGCGCCTGCTGGTTGACGTCGCCGATCGCGATGCAGTCGGCGGCGTCGTCGGCCAGACCGAGCTCGGCCCACCCCTGCGACAGCACGACGCGGCGCCCCGCGGCCCGCACGGCCTCGATGACGCTCCGGCCGGTCTGCGGGTCCACAGGCATGCTGCCGAAGCCGACGTAGACGGGCGGCTCGCCCGCGGCGAGGAACGCTTCCAGCTCGGGGACGAGCGGCGTCTTGTCGGGAAGGATCCAGGCTCCCGTCTGCGCGACCTCCAGGCCGGGCGTCGTCGGCAGCGGCCCGAGGACCGGGTCCGCCGCGAGCCACGGAGCCTTGCCCAGAATGTGGCTGAAGGCATCGCTCAGCCGACTCAGCCCCAGCCGCTCCCGATGGTCGTTGAGCCGCTCGAGGACCCGCTCGTTCCAGCTCCGCGCTTCGTCCTGCCAGCCTCGGAGGTTCGACTCCGGGTCGCCCCCGGGCACCCCGCCGGGCGCATGATCCGGCGACGGCAGGGCCACCGGCGCGTACAGGGCGACCACCGACGGGATGCCCAGCCGTTCCGCGATGGACCGCGCGGCGTACTGGTGCGCTCCGCCGGCCACGATCGCGTCGCATCCCTCGGCGGCCGCCGCGGTCGCGTCGAACTGGTCCTTCACGAGGTGCGCGACAAGCGCGCGGACCTGCTCCGGCGTCGGTATCGCGGCCTGCGCACCGGCGGCCCCGCTCGGCGCACGCATCGCGATGCCGATCGGGCTCGCCGTGAAGCCCATTCCAGCCACCCAGTCGACGAAGTTCGGCGGAACGCACAGCCGCACGTCGTGCCCCCGGCGCCGCATCTCGACGGCCAGAGCCACCACGGGTTGCACGTCACCGCGCGTCCCCACTCCCGTCAGCAGTACCCGCATCGTCTCTCTCCCTTTCACCACGCGCGCCGCGTGGATGACGGAGGACGAAATGGCACCGCCCGTACGATTTTTCATCGTATTATCGCCCGAGCTCCGGTATACATGCTGAAGCGGGAGGCGGGGAAAGACGCCCGCGACGCGGATCATCCGTTCAGGCCGAAACGGCCGGTGGATCTCGCGCGAACCAGCACGCTTCCCCTCGTGGACGCGCTCTCGTGGGCTTCATGCACGGCGAGGGCGTCGAGGACCGTGGTAGGTTCTTCGAGTGGGCGTTGATTTCACCGCATTGCTCGATCACTCGCTCTCCTGGGACGAGCTCTATCGCCTTCCGGAGCTGTTGGATGCGCGGGCTCCGACCTCTTGTTCGACGGCGGCTCCTTTGGAGAGGTGCTGCGCTGGTTCGCCGAACGGATCGGCCTTCCAGCGTCGGGTCCACAGGAGCTGGCTGGCGCGGAGGAAGAGACGAGCGAGATGGGGTACCTCGTCGAGCGTGTGTCCGGCTAGCGCTTCCTGCGGGACGCCGAGGCGCCCGACAGGGCCTTCGTCAGCCGCTCCGCCAGGTCGCCCTTCGGCTCCACCCGCACGTGCTCCAGCCCCAGCCACCCGGCCATGGTCCGCAGCTCGCCCGCCAGCCGCTCCGGCGTCTCTGCGCCCGCCCCGGGCTCGGCGTGGCTCGCCTGCACGATCAGCACGCCCGCCTTGCGATCGGCCTTCAGGTCCACCCGCGCCGTGATCGCGTCGCCCTCGAGGAACGGCAGCACGTAGTAGCCGTGGGTCCGCTTCGCCGCGGGGGTGTAGATCTCGAGCCGCACCCGCACGCCGAACATCCGCTCGGTGCGCTCGCGAAACCAGATCAGGTTGTCGAAGGGCGAGAGCAGGGCGCAAACCTCGATCCGCCTCGGCCGCCGGGCGGCGGGATCGAGGAACGCCGGCTCCCGCCAGCCCATCACGCCCACGGGGATCAGCTCACCGGCTTCGACGAGCTCGGCGACCCGCGCCTTCGCCTCGGCGACCCCCATGCGGAAATAGTCCCGCAGGTCCCGCTCGGTCGCCACGCCCATGGCCCGGGCGGCGATGCGGATCAGCGCGCGCTGGGCGTCGTCGCGCGCGGGTGTCGGCGCCTCGAGCACCGCCCTCGGCAGCACCTTCTCCGGCAGGCCGTACACCCTCTCGAAGGTCCCCCGCCGCGTGGCGGTCGTCAGCTCGCCGCTCCAGAACAGGCACTCGGCCGCCCGCTTGGCGTCGCTCCAGCCCCACCAGCCGCCCGCCCCCTTCGCGCCGACCTCGAGCTCGGAGGCGGCCAGCGGCCCGCGCTCGCGGATCTGCTCCAGCGCCCGGTCCACCACCGGCCGGTGCTCGAGCAGGAAGCGCGCCACGCCCTTCCAGACGCCCACCCCGTCGCGCGCGTCGGCCATCCGCCAGCGCAGCAGCGGTTGGGCGGCGAGCGGCAGCAGCGAGGCCTCATGCGCCCAGTACTCGAACAGCGGCCGCTTCCGCGCCCAGGCGAGCTCCTCCAGCATCGGCCGCGGATAGGCCCCCAGCCGCGAGAAGGCCGGCAGGTAATGGGTGCGCGAGACCACGTTGACGCTGTCGATCTGCACCACGCCAAGCCGCTCGATCAGCCGGGTCAGATGCTGCTTCGTCGCCGCCGGCCCGGGCCGCTCCGCCCGGAAGCCCTGCGCCGCAAGCGCGATGCGCCGTGCCTCCGCCGCCGACAGGGTGTCCTTCATCCGCGCCTTCCGTCCGTTCGGGCCCGCACCATAGAGCCTGAGCAAAGAAAATACAATGTTGCGGCGCCGCCTCGACACAAACGCCGCCCGTCGTGGAGGGTGGTGATATCGTAGCTATACTTGCGTCTCGACGTGCCTCCAGTGCACGCGGTGAAAGGTTGAAGGTCATCGAGCAGCTCGTCGAGGGACCGCGACGCCTCGACGCCCAGCCGCTGATGGTGCGCCCTAGCGCCGTGATCCACCGTGCCGCAGCCAGCGCCTCGAGGACCGCCGCGCGAGGTCTTGTCGTCCACGACTGGGTGGAAGATCCGGGCGCTCTCGACATTTCGCGGATTCATGCAATGTCTAGCGCCTGGCTGGCGGAGCCGCCCCACCGCCTCACGGCGATCGTAAAAGATAGGAGCGAATGATCCGTGGAACATCGAACTGTTCTGATCGCGGGCGCGAGCATCGCCGGCCCCGCGCTCGCCTTCTGGCTCGCGCGCTACGGCTTCCGACCCGTCGTCGTGGAGCGCGCCGGCGCGCTCCGGCTCGGCGGGCAGAACATCGACGTCCAGGGCGCGGCGCGGGAGGTCGTGCGCCGCATGGGCATCGAAGGCGACATCCGAGCCGCCAACACGGGGGAGCAGGGGCTCCGCTTCGTCGACGAGCACAACGTGACCAAGGCCGAGTTCCCCGCGGCGAGCTCGGACGGCGGCGGGTTTACCCAGGAGCTCGAGATCCTTCGCGGCGACCTCGCCAGGATCCTCTACGACCGCACCCGAGACTCCACGGAATATATCTTTGGTGACCAGATCACGGGCCTCCGCGACCACGGCGACCGGGTGACGGTCTCCTTCGAGCACGGCGCCGAGCGCGACGTCGACCTCGTGGTCGCCGCCGACGGCATCCGCTCACGAACCCGTACGCTCATCGTCGGCGATGAGCCCACGATCCGCCCGCTCGGCCTCTATGGCAGCTACTTCACGATCCCCCGCGGAGCGTCCGACAGCGCCTGGGCTCGCTGGTACCACGCGCCCGGCAGCCGATCGATCATCCTGCGTCCCGACAACGTGGGCACCACCCGGGCGTCGCTGTGGTTCCTGTCGCCCGCGCGCGGCCATGAGAGGTTGAGCGCCGCCGAGCAAAAGGCGCTCATCGCGCGCGTCTTCGCCGACGCCGGCTGGGAATCGCCGCGGGTGCTCGCCGCGCTGGCCGACGCCGAGGACGTCTACTTCGACGGCGTCAGCCAGGTCATGGCGCCGCGCTGGTCACACGGTCGGGCCGCGCTCGTGGGCGACGCTGCGTACTGTCCGTCGCCGGTCAGCGGAATGGGCGCGAGCCTCTCGCTCGTCGGCGCTTACGTGCTCGCGGGAGAGCTGTCGCGGCACTCCGACCATCGAGGCGCCTTCGCGGCCTATGAAAAGCGCATGCGCCCCTATGTCGACCTGGCCCAGAAGCTCCCACCAGGCGTCCCCTGGATCGCGCACCCGAAATCGAGGCTCGGCGTTTCGCTCCTCCACGCGGCCCTTCGCGTTGCGTCCAGCCCCCTCTTGCGGCGACGCGAGGGCTGGCTCGTCTCCTCGCCGGCCGACAAGATCGCGCTCCCCGACTACGCGAACGGCGGCTGAGCGCAGCGTTCGGCGCTGCCGGCGCTCGCTCAGGCGGCGCCGGCGGCGCGCCGGACGAACCGGTTCTCGGGGCGCGGTAGCCCCAGGTTCTCGCGCAGCGTGCGGCCCTCGTACTCGGTGCGGAAGAGGTCCCGGCGGCGCAGCTCGGGGAGCACCAGGTCGATGAAATCGGTGAGCCCGCCGGGCAGGTGGGGCGGCATCACGTTGAAGCCGTCGGCCGCGTCGTTCAGCAGCCACTCCTCCATCAGGTCGGCGATGGTCTCCGGCGTGCCCACGAGCTGCTTATGGCCGCGCGCCCCGGCGATGCGCAGGTAGAGCTGACGGAGGGTGAGGTTCTCGCGCCGGGCGAGATCGAGGAGCAGGGCCTGACGGCTCTTGCCGCCGTTGCTGGCCGGGAGCTCCGGTATCGGCCCGTCGACGGGGTACTTCGAGAGGTCGAATCCGCCGATCATCCCCGACACCAGCGAGAGCCCCACCGTCGGGTGGACCAGGTCCTGGAGCGCGTCGAACTTCGCCTGCGCCTCGGCCTGGGTGCGCCCGACGACCGGGAACAGGCCGGGCATGATCTTCAGGTGCTCGGGGCTGCGCCCGTACTTGGCCAGGCGCCCCTTCACGTCCGCGTAGAAGGCCCGGGCTTCCGCCAGGGTCTGCTGCGCGGTGAAGATCACCTCCGCCGTGCGCGCCGCCAGCTTCTTGCCCGGCTCCGACGAGCCCGCCTGCACCCGGACCGGGTGCCCCTGTGGCGGGCGCGCCACGTTGAGCGGCCCGCGCACCGAGAAGTGCTTTCCCTTATGGCTCAGCGTGTGCAGCTTGTATGCTCCGTGACCGCCGAGAGCGCGGACAGGAGGGTGATGGGCTCGAAGGACGCGGCGCGGGCGCTCCGGGACAGGGACTCGAGATCGGAGGCGCCTCCCCACACGGCCGCGCTGTCGGCGAGGAAGACGGCATCGAGCTTGGCCGCCTCGGCGGCCTGGGCGACGCGCTTGTAGTGCTTGAAGCTGTGACCGCCGTCCGCCTGCGCGTCGGGGTGCCGCCAGGCGGCGACGTGGTGGCCGGTGGCGGGGATGAACGCGCCGAGTCGAAGCTGCTTGCGGGGTGAGCTCATGAGAAGGGTCCTGAGGCTGGGTCGTGAGAGGGGCGCGGCTGTCGCAGATCCCTGCGCTCGCCGCCTCATGGAGCGCCCAGGGCGCGCCGTGGTCTGAGACACGGGTCGACGTACCCGCCGCGCCGCGGTCGTGGTAACCTGGTCACGATGCGCAACGCTGACGAGCTCCGGCGGTTCGCTCGCCAGGGCTGGGTGGCCGCCCAGCGCGACAAGGAGCTCTACTGGCGCGACTGGAAGCGGCAGCACGGCCCTGCCGCTGGGATCCGGATCGCCGATGAGCTCCGCAAACAAGTCCTCGCGCAAAAGCCCGGCTGGCCGGGCGAAGAAGAGCGCCGCGAAGACCTCGCCACGCACCTCCGCGTCCTCGAGGCCCTCGACCGCGTCCCGCCCCGCCCCCGTCGCCCTGCTCGCTGACCTCGCCGCGGCGCTGCGGAGGCGCCGGCTGCGCTGGTACGTCTTCGGCGCGCAGGCCGCCGTGGCCTATGGCCGGCCCCGCATGACCGCCGACGTCGACGTCACCGTCGACCTCGCGCAGACCAGCACGCTCGCCCTCGTGGACGACCTCGCGCGCGCGGGCTTCGACCTCCGGATCGACCTCGGCGAGGACTTCCTCCGCGAAGCCCGCCTGCTCCCGCTCGTGCACCGCCCGACCTGCATGCCCATCGACGTGGTGGTCGCGGCGTCGAGCCTGCACCTCGAGTTCCTGGCGCGCCGCAGGTTGATCGACCTCGGCGGCCTGAGCGTGCCGATGATCAGCCCGGAAGACCTGATCGTCACCAAGGTCCTGGCCGGCCGCCCCAAGGACCTCGAGGACGTGCGCGGCGTGCTGCTCGAGCAGCGCGACCTCGACCTGGATCGCATCCGCGATCTCCTCGGCGGGCTCGAGGCCGCCCTCGGCGAGGACAGGTTGCTCCGCCGCCTCGATCGTCTGGTCCGCAAAGCACGCACCTCCGTCGTGCGCCGGCCATGAGATGAGCGGGGGCAGGTCGAGCGGCTCGGCGGCGACGACGCCGCGGAGAGAGCGCCGATCGGGTTGGGCTCCGCGGGAGTGAGCCGACGCGAGAGGACCGCCCAGGACCGGCGGCACAGGCTGACACCACCGTCATGCGCGGCGCGCGCGGAGCCCGCGAGAACCTCGCGGCGGTCGGGCGATCCGCGGCCGGCACGGCGACTGCACACCGGCACGTGTGTCCGCACGCGCCCTTGCGGAGCTGACCCGCGCCGGGTCGCTCGAGGAGGAACTTCGATGCCTTGTTCTCGTTTCGCCGCGTTGACCCTCGCCGTCATGGGAGGCCTGAGCGCTCTCTGTATCTCCCGTCCGAGCGCCGCCTGCTCGCCTCCGCCGGACGGGCGCTATGCGTCCTCGGTCCCGCGCGCCGTGCCGCTCGACGGGGTCATCGTGGCCCGGGTCAGCTGCTACTACAACTGCCCGGAGACCGCGCCCGTGCTCGTGGTCACGGACAAGGAAACAGGCGAGGTCCTGGCCGGCGCCCAGGAGGAGGTCGCCGACGTGCCCGCGAGCGAGGGCGAGAGCTTGCTCGCCTTTCGCCCCGCGGCCCCGCTCGTCGACGGCCACACCTACCAGGTCACGGTCGAGCAACAGAGCATCGGCGCCGACGTCTGGGAGACCCAGGCCAGCGCCGCGGTCGATATGGACGCGGGCGCCATCCCCGTCCAGGCCAGCGTCGTCGTGGAGGAGCGCTGGCACGGCGAGACGAGCTGCTGTATCGACGATGGGTGGACCTGCGGTCCGGAAGAGATGTGCGTGGCCAAGGAGGTGGAGCGTTACGCCGAAATCATCCTCGATGTGAGCGGGGGGGTGGACCACGGCGTGGGCCAGTACGTGCAGACCTTTACCTTCTCGAGCCCCGACGGGGAGGAGCTCGGCCAGAAGACCGTCTGGGGAGGGTTCCTCGTCCAGTCGTACGACGTCGCGTCCACGGAGTACTGCTACCAGGTCACGTACAGGAGCCTCGTCGACGGCACGACGATCGAGAAGGAGCGCACGTGCGTCCCGCACGGCGACGCGGGCGCGACGGGCATCTTCCCGGCCGACGCGGCGACCATCGGCGAGGAAATCGAGGGGTGCGCGGCTCCGCCCGAGGGCTTCGAGGAGGCCTGGTGCAGCGCGAGGGCGGCGACGTGCGAGAGGCACCCCAGCGAATGCGCCGAAGATGACGTGAGCTCCTGCGACGATCCCGGCGCCGGCGGAGACCCCCCGGAGGGCGATCACGTCAGCGTCGGCTGCTCGGCGAGCGCGGGCCGCGGCGCCGCGTACGGCTGGGCGCTGCCCGCGATCGGGCTCGCGCTGTCCCTCGCGGGCCGCGTTCGGCGGCGTCGCGACCGCCGCTGACCCATCCGAAGCGCACGTATCCGTCGCTCCGCCCGGCGCCCCACTCCCCGCCTGGCCGCATAGCGCAAGAGAATGTATTTTACATCACCGAGCAACACAGCACAAGATATCGACGTTCAATGGAGTTGCTTCGCGCGCCGACCGTGAGATAATTCTCACGCCAAACTTCCTTTCTTACCGGCGCAGCAACAAAACGACGGTACGACGACCATCCACGGGGCTTTCTTGCTTTGCCCGAATGGAGACGACGAGATGCGTTCTCTTGCCAAGAAACACCATAAGAGCGACCTCGCGCTGGGGCGCCGCGTCTTCTTGAAGGCGCTCGGCGCCGGAATCGCGGCGCCGCTCGCCTTCCGGATGAGCAACCTGGCGCTGGCCGAGCCGAGCGCGGCGCCGGTCCGGCTGTTCATCTACTTCGTCCCCCATGGCATGCCCATGGAGTATGCCGAGCCGTACGGCTCCCCGGGCGCGGACTTCCTGAAGGGCTCGACGGTCCTGTCGGCGCTCGCGCCCTTCGGGAAATACGTCAATGTCTGCCGCGGGCTCGGCATCAACGGCTTCAACAACCACGAGGCGGTCGCCGGCGTGCTCACCGGCGTGAAGGACGGCGCGGGGGCCGACTCGATCGACCATACCATCGCGCAGGCGCTCGGCGTCGAGGCCTACAACCTCGGGGCCAACCCGTACCCGAGGAACCAGGACGGGACGGGGTTCGACAAGAACTCCTACCTGATCAAGCACGGGGGTGTCTGGGTGCGCCCCATCGAGGACCCCGCGGCCGCGGCCGCGGAGATGCTCGGGGCCGTCGGCGGGGGGCAGCAGGGCGGAGGCGCCCCGGCGACGGACGAGGTGGCCTTTCGCAACGAGGCGCTCGGGCTCACCGAGCGGCAGCTCGAGAAGATGCAGCGCGCGCTCTCGGGCCTCACGAGCGAGCAGCGCAAGCTCGGGGTGCACCTCGAGTCGGTGCGCTCGCTCAAGGCCGCGGCCGACAGGCCGGTCGTGAACGCCTGCAGCGAGCGGCCGGCGCTGCCCGCGCTCGACGCGCTCTCGGGCAAGAGCGTCTTCGAGCAGGCGAACCTGCGGAGCGTCATCGACGCGCACCTCGAGGTCGCCGCCAACGCGATGGTGTGCGGCACGGCGCGCGTCGTCACGATGCAGAACCTGTGGGTCAACTGCGATCTCCCCATGAGCTTCACCGGCGGCCCCGGCAGCGCGAGCAACTACCACGGGGCGACGTCCCACTCCCGGGAGCCGCCCGGTCGCAAGGAGTTCGCTTCGGTCCAGGGCTGGTTCTTCGCGCGGCTCGCGGAGAAGCTGCTCGCCGTCCTCGACCAGCCCGACCCGCTCGATCCCGGTAACACCGTCCTCCACAACTCGCTCATCTACGTGTGCAGCGAGATCGGCGACGGCGCCGATCACAACTCCGACGTCCACGACGTCTACCTCGGGAACCAGATCGTCCACTCCTACCTTCCGGCGATCCTGATCGGCAACGCCGGCGGCCGCATCGCGAGCCGCGGCGTCGTCGACGTCGACACCGACCACGTCAACATGCTGGCCACGCTCGGCGATGCCATGGGCGTTTCCATCAAGCAGATCGGCGCGCACAGCGCGCAGCCGATCCAGGAGCTGAAGTCATGATCCGCTGGCAAACGTGGGTGCTCGCCGGGGTCGCGTCATCGCTCCTCGCGTGCGTCGGTGACGCGGGCGGGGGCGACCCCGAGAAGGACCCTCCCATCGACGGCGACTCGTGCGAGCAGGCGCAGGTCGGCGCTCCGGTGCTGCGGCGGCTCTCCGCGCTGGAGCTGGAGAACAGCCTCCGCGACATCTTCCCCGAGCTCGGCGCGGCGGCGTGGTCGGGCGTCCGGCTGGGCACCGACCCGACATCGAAGCTCGGCTTCACCAATGACGCCGAGGCCCTGCAGGTCGGCGTCCAGACCGCGAAGGAGCTGCTGGGCACGGCGGAGGACGTCGCCGACATCGTGACCGCCCAGGGCGCGCTGGCCACCTCGCTCCCGTGCGCGGCGACGCAGCCTGGCCCCGAGTGCGCCGCCGAGTTCGTCGCCCGGCACGGGCTGCGGCTGTTCCGCCGACCGGTGAGCGAGGAGGAGAAGAGCGAGCTCCTGGCGCTCCACGCCTCGGTGAGCGGGAAGTCCGATTTCCGCGTCGGCCTCAAGTGGACGCTGGTCTCCATGATCCAGTCGCCCCACGCGTTCTATCGATCGGAGATCGGCGCCCCGAACGGCGGCCGCTACGAGCTGTCCCAGCACGAGCTCGCGACGGCGCTCGCCTACAACTACACGGGCACGACGCCCACGCCCGAGCTGCTCGACAAGGCGGCGCGCGGGGAGCTCGGCTCGCCGGAGGCGCTCGTCGACGAGGCGCGCGCGCTCCTCAGCTCGCCGCGCGGCCACGAGGCGATGAGCCGCTTCCTGCAGCAGTGGCTCAGCTACGGCAAGGTGAACGGGATCGCGAAGGAGAATCTCCCCGACTTCAGCACCTATGGGGCCCTCATGCAGGAAGAGACACGCCTCTTCCTCGAGGAGGTCCTCTACACCCGCGGCGCCGGCGTGACCGAGCTCTTGACCGCGCCGTACACCTTCCTCAACGACGAGCTCTCGACGTTCTACAGGTACGGCAACGTCACAGGCTCGGCCTTCCAGCGCGTGGATCGGCCCGCGGAGTGGAGCGTCGGGCTGCTCGCCCAGGGCTCCATCCTCGCGGGGAACTCGCGCATGGACGGCTCGTCGCCGACCCACCGCGGACTGCTCGTCTTCGAGCGGCTCCTCTGCGGCGACGTCCCCCCGCCGCCGGCGAACATCCCGGCGATCACCAAGCCCGATCCGGGGAAGACGACGACGCGCGCGCGCTACGAGGAGATCCACATCTCGGCCGAGGCCTGCAACGGGTGCCACGCGTCGTTCGACCCGACGGGCTTCGCGCTCGAGCATTTCGACGAGACGGGGCGCTACCGCGCCGACGAGGGCGGCCTTCCCATCGACGACTCGGGCTACATCGCCGTCGAGGGCGAGAAGCGGCCTGTCGCCGGCGCGACGGGCCTGGCCGAGACGCTCGCCGGCTCGCCCGAGGTGACCGCGTGCGTGAGCAAGCTCGGAGCGGCCTACGCCTACGGCGGGGCGCTCGGGGCCGAGTGCGCCATCGGCGAGGCCCAGCAGGGCCTCGTGAACGGGCAGATCGGCCTCGTCGAGTACTTCGCGCAGCTCGCGGGCACCGAGCACATGCGCGCCCGCGTCCGCCGGGAGTAGCCTGCGCGGCGGGCCTGCGCCGTGAAGGGCGCGGGCAGGGGCCCCGGGCTATGCTGGCGCGACGCCAGCGCGAGAGCTCATGACCAGCGCCCCCCTCACCACCCCCTCAGCGCCGATGGGCCCCGGCGCGCCCGCCCTGCGCCCGTACCAGCGCGCCGCCGTCGACGCCGTCCTCGCGGCCCGCAGGCGCGGCGTCCGACGCATGGTCGTGTGCCTCCCCACCGGCGCTGGGAAGACCGTCATCTTCTCCCATCTCGCCCGCCTCGCCAGGCGGCAGGTCCTCGTCCTCGCCCACCGCGAAGAGCTCCTCTTCCAGGCCAAGGACAAGATCGAGCGCGCCCTCGGCGGGCAGGCCGCGGTCGCCGTCGAGCAGGGCGAGCTCCGCGCCTCGGCGGACGCGCGGGTCATCGTCTGTTCGATACGCTCTCTCCACGAGAAGCGGCTCGAGCAGGTCACCCGCGGCCGCGATATCGGCCTCGTGATCTACGACGAATGCCACCACGCCCCCGCCGAGGACAACCGCCGCGTCCTCCGCCAGCTCGGCGCCTTCGACCCCGCGTGGACAGGCACCCTCCTCGGGTTCACCGCGACGACGGCCCGCGGCGACGGCAAAGGGCTCGACGACGTCTTCGAGGCGATCGTCTACAGCCGCACCCTCCCCGAGATGATCGCGGACGGCTACCTCGCCCCCCTCACCGGCTACCGCGTCGCCACCGCCACGGACCTCTCCCGCCTCGACGGGGGCGGCCTCGACTTCGCCGCGGACGAGCTCGAGGAGGCCGTCGACCTGGAGGAGCGCAACGCGCTCGTCGCCCGCTCCATTCAAGAGCTCGCGCGCGACCGGCGCACCATCGCGTTCTGCGTCACGGTCGCGCACGCCAGGAACCTCTCGAAGGCGCTCAACCACCTCGGCGTCCGGGCCGCCTACGTCCACGGCGACATGCCCTCCGACCTCCGCGGCCGGATCCTCGCCGATTTCCGGGAAGAGCGCGTCCAGGTGCTCACCAACGTCGCTGTCCTCACCGAGGGCTTCGACGACCCCGGCGTCTCCTGCGTCGCGATGGCCCGCCCCACCCGCTCGGAGGGGCTCTATGCCCAGTGCGTCGGGCGCGGCACCCGCCTCCATCCAGGCAAGAAGGATTGCCTCGTCCTCGATTTCGTCGACCTCTCCTCTCTCCAGCTGTGCACGCTCCCCTCGCTCTTCGGCATGCCCCGCGACCTCGATCTCGAGGGCAGGGACGCCGCCGAGGCGAGCCGCTTTTACCGGCAGGTGGCCTTCGACTACCCGGGGTTCGAGGTCGAGGCGGGCCGCATCACGCTGCGCGAGATCCAGGAGCGCGCCGCGCGCTTCGATCCCCTGAGCCTCCGCGTCGATCCCGAGGTGCTGGCCATCTCGCGCAACGCGTGGGTGTCGCTCGGCCGCTTCGGGCTCGCGCTCCATTTCGAGAGGAAGCCCGGCGCGATCAGCGAGGTCGCCGTCCTCGCCCGCGGCGGTCGCGGGAAGCGGTGGCATGTCCTGCTGGATGGCAAGCTGGTCGAGCGCTTCTCGACCCTCGAGGAGGCGGTGTCCGCGGTCGATTACGAGGTCGCGCGCCGCGGCCCCGCGGCCGGGGCCTCGGCGCGCCACGACGCGCCATGGCGCCGGGGAAAGCCCCCGGTGCCCCTGCCGGCCGAGCCGCCGAGGGGCCATCCCCCGCCGAGCACCATGGAACAGGCCATGATCCTGGCGGTGTGGGCGAGGGTCACCGCGCCGCGCGAGGAGCGATGAGCCGATCGATCCGCCTGCCGCCCGAGGTGACGGGCGGCAGTGGCAGGCTGGCGCAGATCGCGTCTTTTCTCCAGCGAGGTGAGCAGGTGTTCTTCTGTTGATCGCCAGAAGCCACCGCGAGCCCGCGAGCCCCGCAGCGATCGCTTCATCGCGGCGGCCGTAGGGCTTCCGCTGCGGAGGGACAGCAGCTGCTGCCGCCGGGAGCGCGGCCGGCGGCGGGCGACGCCGCCTCAGCCGCTCGGCTGGCCCGAGATCAGCCGCGGTTCCGGCGCCGTCGCATCGCCAGGGCGGAGAGCCCCACGGCGAGCGCCGCGGCCCACGAGCTCGCCGGGGCGCTGGCCCCGGCGGCGACGACCCCGCAACCTCCGTCGGAGGATCCGTCGTCCGGCGTTGTCCCGCCGCCTGCGCCTCCCACGCCCGGCGCGCCGCCGCCCGTGCTGCCAGAGGTGGCCGTCGTCCCCGCCCCGCCCGCGCCGCTCCCGGAGGAGGTGGCCGTCGTCCCCGCCCCGCCCGCGCCGCCGCCGGAGGAGGCGGTCGTCGTCCCCGCCCCGCCCTCGCCGCCGCCGGAGGAGGCGGTCGTCGTCCCCGCCCCGCCCTCGCCGCCGCCCGCGCCGGTGCCAGGCTCGGTGCCCTCGTCGCGGGGCACGGTTCCATTGAATCCGGTCTGCCCCTCCCGTGTCAGCGACAGCACCAGCGTGCCGTCCTTCACCGTCACGTTCTGCGGGACGAAGTCCACGCGGTTACCGTCGAACGTCCAGTCCGCTTTGCCCCATCGCCCGCTGTCCACGGAGTCGAAATCGTCCTGCCACGCGAGCTCGAAGGCTCCGTTGTTGTAGCGATAGTACTTGATCCAGTTGACGAACTGGTGCTGCGGGAGGACGGAATCGTCGAACGCCCCGACCCACTCGACGGCCTCGGAGGACCACAAGTTGAAGCGCAGGGACTGGGGATTCGTCAGCGCGGTCACCTGCGCGCCCGTCGACCTCTTAATCTCCGTCCCGTCGATGCTCCAGGCGACGTAGGTCGGCGTCCACTCCAGCGCGTAGGTGTGATAGCCGTCGGCGAGGGAGAAGCCCGCGTTGTGGACCGCCTCCGACGTCACCCTCGTGCCCATGCCGGTGATGATGTTGGACTGCCAGCTCCGGGCGTTGTCCTTCCCGAAGACCTCGATATCGATCTCCTCCCAGAAGGCGCCGGACATCTCGGACCCGTCCTTGTAGGTGAAGAAGGTCGACAGGATGCCGCTCCCGCGCGCCATGCGCATGCGCACCTCGATACGACCATGAAGGTAGCCCTGGGTCGTGTAGAGCTCTCCTCCCTTGTAAGGCTTCGCGACCGCGGTCGAGCTCACCGCGAGCGCCAGCGAGGCGGCGGCGATCATCGGACCTGCACGGAATTTCATAAGCATGGTGGAACCTCCGCGAGAACGTTAACATGAGCCGGATCCGCGGGGGAGCTGGCGCCGTGGCCGTGGCCCGTGCTAGGGTAGGCCCGCCACAGGAGCTTTCCTGTCACCGCGTCGAGCGCGACCACACTGCCGCTTAACCGCGTAACCGCGTAACCGCGTAACCGCGTAACGAACAGCACGGATATCCGTCGTCCACCGCGAAGAGCTCCTCGCGGCCAGCGACAGGTATCCGAGCTGGAACGACGATGGCCGCTCTGCTTCTTCATCCGTACGCGAGCCCGTCCGTCGTGCGGCGGCATCCAGGCGCTGACACCGGGCCGCCCGGGTCCGGCGATCCAGGAGCCGCCGGCGAGGGGTGAACGGCGATTCGTTACTACATATTACTATCGCGGCGATGTCCGGCGCCGCGCGAGGCATCGCGCGCAGTTGCCGTGGAGATTCAAAAGGCGCAGCGATAGTAGAGAAATTGGATGAGCGAGTGAGTTTTTGGCGCACAAAAGTGTTCGCGATCGGTCCGTGGCGTGTGCCTGACCGAACGAGCTCTGGTACGTTTCTCCTCTCGTCGCTGTCGCGTCGCAGCGGCGTGAACCCGTGCCGGCGTCGACCCTTGGGGTCGGCGCTCGCACCGACTCGTGCCTTTCTTCGGACGCGGCGTGGAGGAGACGGTGAACCCCGAGCAACACACGCATCGCTTTCCTTTCGAGCTCACCGGCTCACGACTCAGGCGCGCTGCGCCGCTCTTGCTCGCGCTCGTCGCGGCCTGCAACGGCCAGATCGGCGGGCCCGGTGGTGAGGACACGGGGCCCGGCCCGGGCGCTGGGAGCGGCGGCGTGGGCGAGCCCGAGGGCGGCCAGCCCCCGGAGGACGTGCTGGCCTCGCCCTTCTGCCAGACGCCGCAGCCCGGCGCGGCGCCGCTCCGCCGCCTCAGCAACGACGAATACACGAACACGCTGAAGGATCTCTTCGCCGGCGTCCCGGGCGTGGCCTCCACCATCGACGCGGCGGTCGCCACGTTCCCGAACGAGCCCGAGTCGCTCGGCTTCCGCAACAACGCGGCCTTCTTGACCGTCGGCTCGCTCGTCGCGCAGAAGTACCTCGACGCCGCGGAGCAGATCGCCGCCGTCGCGGCCAAGGCGCCGGGCCTGGTCTCCTGCGATCCGGCGGCGCTCGGTGAGCTCGAGTGCGCGCGCGACTTCATCCGCACCTTCGGCGCCAGGGCGTACCGGAGGCCGCTCACCGAGGCGGAGGTCCAGAGCTACGAGGAGCGCTTCACCGCCGGCGCGGACGGGTACACCTTCCAGGACGGCATCGAGTGGGTCGTCTTCAGCATGCTTCAGTCGCCGAACGTGCTCTACCGCGTCGAGCTCGGGAAGGAGAGCGCGGGGGACGTCACCGAGCCCACGCCGTACGAGATGGCCTCGCGGCTCTCGTACCTGCTCTGGCAGTCGCAGCCGGACGAGGAGCTCGCGCGCGCCGCGGCCGCCGACGAGCTCGCGACGCCCGACCAGATCGAGGCCCAGGTGCGGCGCATGCTCGCCGATCCCAAGGCCGAGCGCCTGTTCGAGTACTTCGACCAGTGGCTCGACATCGACCTGCTGAGCGGCATGACCCGCGATCCCGCGGTGTATCCGGGCCTCGTGTCCGGCCTGCCCGCCCTGCTGCAAGAGGAGACGCGCGCCTTCGTGATGAGCGTGTTCGCGGACCCGGGCGGCTCGTTCGGCGAGCTCCTCACCGCCGACCACAGCTTCGTGAACGGCGCGCTCGCGCGGCACTACGGCGTGGACGGGGTGAGCGGCGACGACTTCGTGAGGGTCGACATGCCCGGCCGCTCGGGCGTGCTCACCCAGGGAATGCTGCTCACGCGCGACAAGGCGACGCGCACCTCCATCGTCCGGCGCGGCCTCAAGGTGCGCACCGATCTCCTGTGCGGGCTCGTGCCCGCTCCGCCCAACGACGTGCAGCTCGACCTCGAGGGCCTCGGCGAGGGGCTCTCGCAGCGCGAGCGCCTCGAGCGCCACCGCACCGATCCGACCTGCGCGGGGTGCCACCAGATGATGGATCCGATCGGCGTGGTGTTCGAGTCGTTCGACGCCGTGGGCCGCTCCCGCACCACGGACGAGGACGGCAAGCCGGTCGACACCTCCAGCACCATCGCGTACACGCGCGACATCGACGGCCCGGTGGCGAACGCCGCCGAGCTGGGTCAGCGCCTCGCGGGGAGCGAGGAGGCGCGGGCCTGCTACGTGCTGCAGAACTTCCGCTTCTTCTACGGTCGCGACCGGACCGACGCCGATCGCTGCTCGATGGCGTCGCTCTCGGTCGCCTTCCAGGAGAGCGGCTACAGCCTGTCCGAGCTCGTGGTCGCGCTCACGCGCACCGACGCCTTCCGCTACCGCCCCGTGATCCACCCGGAGAGACCATGAAACCGCTGAGCCGCCGAACCTTCCTGCGTGGCGCGTCCGGAGTCGCGCTCGCGCTTCCGTTCCTCGACGCCATGCGGACGAGCCGCGCGCGAGCCCAGCCGGCGCAGTCCCCGCGGCGCATCATGTTCGTCTTCCAGGCGAACGGCGACGAGACGGCGAAGCGCTTCAGCGCCGCCGGCGAGACGAGCTTCGAGCTCGGCGAGTTCCTCTCCCCGCTCGAGCCGTACCGCGAGGATCTCGTGTTCCTCAACAACCTGCACAAGCGCTTCTACGACCTGCCGGAGGACGCGCGGGCCGACAACCACCAGCAGGGCGGCAGCTCGCTCGCGCCGTGGAAGTCCGGCACCGGGTCGTTCCCGATCGGCGGCACCGAGAGCACCATCGGTTACGTGGAGGGGCCGAGCGCCGACCACGCGATCGGCGGCCGCGTGCTGGAAGCCGACGAGCGCGTCGCGCACCGGCACCTCGTCTTTCGCGTCGGAGACAAGTGGAACGACATCTGGAACACGCATTCTCACGCGGGGCCCGCGGGCCAGCAGACCCCGATCCCGCCGGAGACCGACCCGTACGCGGCCTACGCCCGCATCTTCGCCTTCACGGCCGACGACCAGGCCGCGCAGCAAGAGGTGCTGAGGCGCCTGGCGAAGCGGCAATCGGCGCTCGATCTGGTGCGCGAGGAGGGCAACTCCCTGCTCACCCGGCTCGGCGCCGAGGACCGCGTCAAGATAGAGCAGCACCTCGAGTCGATCCGCGACGTCGAGCGCGCGCTCCAGACCGGCAACGGCGCGGCCGCGTGCGTGCAGACGCCGCTCGGCGAGAAGCTCAACCCCTACCACGACGACAACCACGCGATCATCGGCGAGCTGTTCTTCAAGATCAGCGCCCTGGCGTTCGCCTGCGATCTGACGCGCGTGGTGAACTTCAACTGGAGCGGCAACACCAGCAATCGTGTCTACTCGAACCTGGGCCTCAGCGAGGGGCACCACGACATCTCGCACAACAGCGACCCCGCCGCGTTCGCCGACATCCGCAAGATCCACAAGCACCTCTGGCAACAGAACACCAAGCTCTACGAGATCTTGAAGGGGACGAGCGACGGCGACGGCACGCTCTGGGATCACACGCTCGTCGTGCACTGGAACGAGCTCGGGCAGGGCGACACCCACAGCATCGAGGACAGCCTGGTCGTCCTCGCGGGCAAGGCGCACGACCACTTCCGGCGCGGGCGGCTGCTCGACTTCAGGGGCAAGCGCTCCTTCGCCGACATGCTCGTGAGCTGCTTCCACTACATGGGCTTCGACGACATGACGAGCTTCGGCGAGGGTGTGCTGAACACCGGGGGCGCCCTGCCGCTCACCTGAGCAGGGGACGTGTCATCCGGGGCGGCGCTTCTTCGCCGGTGCCTTCTTCGCCGCTGCCTTCTTCGTCGGCGCCTTCTTCGCCGCCGCCTTCTTCGTCGGCGTCTTCTTCGTTGCCGCCGCCTTCTTCGCCGGCGCCTCGCCCCGCTTTCGCCGCTCTCCCGGTACCTTTCCGATGCGCGGATCCCCTGCCCGGATGAGCGCGCACGCGCGCAGGGCGGCCTCCTCGAAATCGGGCGCGTTCGCCGGGAGCACCTGCCAGCCCGTCACGTCGCGCCCGAGCACCGCGATGCTCCGCATGTTGGGGAACTCCGCGCGCAGGGCTGCGTGGTGCTCCTCCGACGTGGCGAGCCAGACGCCGTTGTCCTGCGGCGGCGCGGGCTTGTCGCGCAGGGCGAAGACGATCTTGTCCTCCACATAGACCGCCACGCAGCCGAACATCGGCCGCGTCTCGGGCCCGAGCGCGGCCAGCGCCTCGAGCACGAACTCGTGCGGTACCGGCTTGCGCCTCCTCGCGGCGAACACGTCGTCCGCCGGCGCAGCTCGACCGCTCCTGCTGGGCTTGCTCATGGCGACAAGGATAGACGAAGACGGCGGCCACCCTCGCGCGCAAGCGTCCTCGTGATCCCCCTGCGGGATCCTCGACGACATGGCCGCGCTGCTCCTTGACAAACGGAACAACGTTCCGTATTGATCCGGGTAGAAACGGAACAATGTTCCGTCTAGCTCAACCAAGACCCTCATGCGCAACCGCGACTCTGCGGATCTGCGAGCGGGGAAGCCCACGGAGAGAGCCCATGCCCCTGAATCACTACGTCACCCTCGGCCGCTCAGGCCTCCGCGTCAGCCCCTTCTGCCTGGGCGCGATGACGTTCGGCGAAGACCTCGGCCCCGGCTTCGGCTCGAGCGTGAAGGAGTCGGAGCAGATCATCGACCGGTACCTCGATCTCGGCGGCAACTTCATCGACACCGCGAACTTCTACACGCGCGGCCACTCCGAGAAGATCATCGGCGACCACCTGGCGCACGACCGGGAGAAGCGCGACCGGGTGGTCATCGCCACCAAGTTCAGCGGCAACCTCTACCCCGGCGACCCCAACGGCGGCGGTTCCAACCGAAAGGCGATCGTCGCGGCCTGCGAGCAGTCGCTGCGCCGCCTGCGCACCGATTACATCGACCTCTACTACCTGCACATCTGGGACAAGCACACGCCCATCGAGGAGACCGTCGCCGCGATGCACGACCTCGTGCAGTCGGGGAAGGTCCGCTATCTCGGCATCTCGGATACCCCGGCATGGAAGGTCGCGCAGGCGCAGCTGCTCGCGCAGTTCCGCGGGTGGGCGCCGTTCATCGCGCTGCAGATCGAGTACTCGCTCGCCGAGCGCACCGTCGAGGGTGAGCTCATCCCCATGGCGCGGGAGCTGGGGCTGGGCGTCGTGCCGTGGTCGCCGCTGGCGAGCGGTCGGCTGAGCGGGAAGTACACCCGGGAGAACGCGGGCAAGGTGACCGGAGGCCGGGCCGCCATCGTCGCCGGACGGGTGCAGGAGAAGGACTACGCGATCGTCGATGCGCTCGCCCGCATCGCCAAGGAGCTGGACACCACGGTTCCCCGCGTGGCGCTGGCGTGGGTGCGCTCGCAGCCCGGCGTGGCGTCGACCATCATCGGAGGACGGACCCTCGCGCACATCGAGGACAACGTGCAGGCGCTCGATGTGACGCTGACGGCCGAGCAGGTCGCGGCGCTCGACGCGGTCTCCGCGCCGCAGCTGCCGTTCCCCATCCCCTTTCTGCGGCTCGCGCCGGGGGTCTACGGCGGCGGGACCACGATCAATGGGGAGGCGTCGCAGCCTTCGCCCATCATGCCGCAGCGCCGCGGCGAGCACTACTGAGCTGCTCCACGCGCAGGCCGGGTATCGGGGGTCGACCTTCGCGAGCGGTCACGCGCGCGGCGCCCGGCGCGCCGCCGGCCAGAGCCGGACGAGGAGCCCGCCGGCCGCCGTCGACGAGGCGAGCGCCGTCACCGCGAGCCAGCCCCACTGAGCGAAGAGCGCGCCGCCCAGCGCGGCGCCGAGGGCCATGCCGACGAACATGCCGACGAAGAGCACGGCGTTGAGGCGGCTGCGCGCGCCGGGCTCGATGCCATAGACGATGGTCTGGTGCGCCACCAGCGCGGCCTGGATGCCGAAATCGAAGGCGACGGCGCTGGCGCCGAGCAGCCACAGCCGCCCGTGGGCCGACAGCCAGGGCGACAGCGCCATGGCGGCGAACGCCACGACCGCGAGGGCGGCGCCCATGCGCGTCACCAGCTCGGGCCCGCGGCGGTCGGCGATGCGGCCGGCCAGCGGCGCCGCCACCGCGCCCGCCGCGCCGGCCAGGCCGAAGGCCCCCGCCGCCGCGCTGCCGAGGTGGAACGGCGCGCCGTGCAGCATCACGGCGAGCGTGGACCAGAACGCGCTGAACCCCACCGCCAGCAGCCCCTGGGCCAGCGCCGCGCGGCGCAAGGCGCCGTGGCGCCTCCACAGCTCGGCCAGGGAGCCGAGCAGCGCGGCGTAGCTCAGCCGCGTGGTCGGCTGAAAGCGCGGCAGCCCGCGCCACATCGCCGCGCCGAGCAGGGCGATGCTCGCCGCGGCGGCGACGAACACCGCGCGCCAGCCGAAATGCTCCGCCACGAAGCCGCTGACCACGCGGGACAGCAGGATGCCCAGCAGCAGGCCGGTCATGACGGTGCCGACCACCTTGCCGCGGTCCGCCTCGGGGGCCAGCGTCGCGGCCGCGGGCACGATGTCCTGCGCCAGGGTCGCGGTCAGGCCGGTGATCAGGCTGGCGACCAGCAGCGCGCCGATGCCGTGAGCGGCGCCGCCGAGCAGCAGCGCGGCCGCCAGCACGGCCGCCTTGGCCAGGATGATGCGACGCCGATCGTAACGGTCGCCGAGCGGCGCAAGCAGCAGGATGCCCAGCGCATAGCCCAGCTGCGCCAGCGTGGGCACGAGGCCGAGCGCGCGGCCTCCCGCGCCGAGGTCGGCCCCCAGCACGCCGAGCATCGGCTGGCTGTAGTAGAGCGAGGCCGCGGCCAGGCCCGCTCCGGTGGCGAGCAGCAGCACAAGGGCGGCGGGCAGGGGCGCCGCGGACGCGGCGGGCGCCGGCTGGAGGGCAGGGGTTGTATGCGTCAGCGGAATGGCTTGCATGGTGCACGCAGGTTGTGGAGCGCCGCTCCGGCGCTGTAGTGGCGTGGGGCGCACGACGGTTATACGCTCGACGTATGACCAGGCCGGCGCCGCCCTCCCCACCGTCGATGGACCGCGTCGCCCTGTTGCAGACGTTCGTGCGGATCGTCGAGGCAGGGAGCCTGTCGGCCGCGGCCGCCCAGCTGGGGACGACGCAGCCCACCGTGAGCCGCCGCCTGCAGGCGCTGGAGCGATCGCTGGGCCTGCCGCTGCTGCAGCGCTCCACGCACACGATGAAGCTGACCGAGGACGGCGAGCGCTGCTTCGAGCGGGCCAAGGCGCTGCTGGCGAGCCTGGACGCGCTCGAGTCGGACCTGCGGGGCGACCGCGACCAGCCCGACGGGACGCTGCGCGTGGTCGTGCCGCACGCGTTCGGCCAGCACCAGCTGGTCCAGCCGCTGGCCGACTACCTGCGCCGCTACCCGCGCGTCTCGGTCGAGTGGCTGCTGCGCGACGGGCCGCCAAACTTCATCGCCGACGGCATCGACTGCGCGATCCTGGTCGGCGCGGTGGCCGATCCGGCGGTGGTGGCGATCCGCCTGGCCGAGGTGCCGCGCATCGTGGCCGCCGCGCCCTCGGTGCTGGGCCGGGTCGCGCCGCCGGATCATCCATCGGCGCTGGCCGACCTGCCCTGGCTCTCGCTGCGCACGTATTACCGCGACACGATCGCGCTGACCCACGCGTCGGGCGGCGAGCGGATCGAGCTCGCGATCCGCCCGCGCATGAGCACCGACAGCCTGTACGCCCTGCGCAGCGCCGCGCTGATGGGCCTCGGCGTCTGCGTGAGCTCGTCCTGGCTGGTCGCCGACGACCTGGCGGCGCGGCGGCTTCTGCACCTCGCGCCGGCGTGGCAGGCGGATCCGCTGCCCGTCTACCTGGTCTATCCCCAGGCGCGCTTCTATCCGGCCCGGCTGCGGCGCTTCATCGAGGCGATGCGGGCGTCCGTGCCGGCGGTGGTCGACGGCGCGGCGGCCCGGCGCGGCTGACCGCGCGGCGCGCGGCATGGGCCCGCCTCGAGCGGGCGCCCGCTCGCGCGGCGGTCGAGGCCGCGTGGCGATTCACGACCCCGCAGGGTAGTCTGCCCTCCGGTCACGGCGATCGCGAGAGTGGACCGCATGCCGAAGCTTCACGAGATCCGAGCGGACTACGACGCGGAGACCATCGTCGTGTACCAGGCCTACGCGCCGGCGATCGCCGAGCCCGCGCTCGCCGCCCAGCGGTTCGTCGCTCCGTTCTCGTTCGGTCGCATGACGTGGATCAAGCCGTCGTTCCTCTGGCTCATGCACCGCAGCAACTGGGGGCGAAAGCCCGGTCAGGAGCGGATCCTCGCCGTCCGCGTCCGGCGGACCGGCTGGGAGCGGGCGCTCTCCCTCGCCGTCCTCACCTCCCCGGAAGCGACGGTGTTCCGCGCGCCGGACGCGTGGAGCAGGGCGTTCGCCGAAGCCAAGGTGCACGTCCAGTGGGACACCGAGCGCAACCTCCGAGGCGGCCCGTTGCCTTATTACAGCATCCAGGTCGGCATCGGCCGCGACCTCATCCGCGAGTACGCAGAGAGCTGGGTCGCCGCCATCGAGGACAGGACCCCCCTGGTCCGGAAGATGTACCAGCAGATGCAGGCCGGCCGCGCGGACAGCGCGGCGAAGCTGCTGCCTCGCGAGAGGCGCTACGCCGTCGACGGGACGATCGCCGAGCGGCTGCTCATCGACCCATGACGAGACAGGGCTGGACTCCGCCGGTCGGGTCGGCGCAAGCGCGGGCGCTCGCCCATGTCGCTGCGCTCAGCGCTGGGGAGAGCGCCGACCCGACGTTGCGCGTGACCTTGAGCTTCCATCCGGACCGGCTCCACCGCGGCGTCCCCGAGCTGCGGGCGCTCGCGGCGTCCTGACGGCCGCCGTCCTCTGGCAGCGGCGGATCGAGGCACGCTGGAGCAAGCCTGGTCGCGGTCGGACGCGCAGCAAGCGCACGGCGCGCGCGAACAACAAAGGAGCAGAATTCTTCCAATACATTGGCGTGAAGTCCAACGCTCGAGAGGCGCTGCTGCATGTTGCGCTCCGGGCGCCCCCGCCGACGAGGCGAGGGCGATGAACCACGAATCAGGAGAGGGAGCGGCATTCTCGTGACGGGCGTTCCGATAACGCGCGTCGGCAGCTCCCGAGGGAGGAGAGAGCATGGCATCGAGAGCGAAGAGGATCCTGGTCATCGGCAAGAGGGCCGATATCCTCGAGCGGAGCGTGGCGGCGCTGAACCAGCAGGGGCACTCGGCGGTCGGCACGTCGAGCGAGTCGGCGGACGCGGAGTTCCACGCCGGCGACTTCGACCTCATCACCATCGGCGGCGGCGTGGACGCCGCCACCCGGGCGCGCCTCCACGCGCGCTTCAAGGAGCAGAACAAGGACGTGATGGTGCTGAACGTGTACGCCCCGATCGCCGGCCAGCAGATCGCATGGGCGCTCAGGCGATCTTCCGTCGAGGGGGAGCTCGGGCGCGCCTTCTCGGTGACCGAGGGCGCGGGCGCCTTCGTCGCGCGCGCGACGATCGAGCGCGCCTGCGCGCTGCGCCTCGAGATCTACAGCTACCCCGGCGCCGCCCTGGAGCCGGAGATCGCGCGCATCGTCGACACCTCGGTTACCCCGGGGACGCACGAGTTCAGGCTCGAGGGGGAGCTCGTGCGCAACGGGTTCATGGCGGTGCTGACCTTGAACGGCGAGGAGCACCACCTGCACCGCCTGCAGCAGCGCCTGGGCTGAGCCGCGCGGCGCGGCCGATGGCGCGGTGCGCGGCCGAGGCCCGACCTCGATTCGCGCGCGCGAACGGCCATAGCGGTTCACGACCCCGTAGGGCGTCTCCCGTCAGCCCGCGGCGATCGCGAAGAGCGGACCTGGAGCTTCATGTGCGCGCTCACCTTCAGGGCTCCCACCTCGGGTCCCGATGTCGACGCGCTCGTCGGGCCAGGGACGCAGCGCGCGGGCGGATGGAATCCATCCATGCTCGAGTCTTTCATCCACATTCAGAATGGATGGCCGCGGGTCGGTGAATTGGCGTTGACATCGATCATGTGAACGCTCACATTGGGGCGCGGTAGCATTCTTTTCCTTTGTTCCCGCAGGCTGGCTGCGGTGTGACGGCGGTCACGGCCACGAGCCCCGACACGCGCTCGCACCTCTTCAGCATCGCCTCGGCTCCATGCCGCGTGTGGTCATCGACACAGGCATCGTGTGGCGGCTGCTCGACGGCGAAACCTTGCAGTTCGGCCGCTCCGGCCCTGGAGACCCCTTATGCGCATCACCTATTTGCTTAGCTGCATCTCCGCCTCTGTCGCGTTCTGTTCGCTCGGCTGCATCTCCGGGCTCTCCGACCACGAAGACAGCGAATCGGTGGACTCCGGGTTGAAGAGCCCGGACGGCACCCTGGAGGCGGACCTCGCGCTGCAATCGCAGTGGGGAACCGGGTACTGCGCGAACGTCACTGTAAAGAACACGGGCGACAGCGCGGTCACCTCCTGGGGGGTCGTCGTCGGGCTCAACGGCTCGACGCTGGGCAACGCGTGGAACGCGCGCGTCACCGCGTCGGGCGGGCAGATCCAGGCGGCCAACGAGAACTACAACGGTACGCTGGGTCCGGGCGCCTCGGCCACGTGGGGGTTCTGCGCCAACGGCACCGGGAAGCCGACGATCGCGTCGGTGAGCGGCGGCGGAGGCTCGGGCGCCAGCGCGAGCGCCTCCTCGAGCAGCAGCTCGAGCTCGTCCGCGAGCTCCTCGGCGAGCAGCGGCGCCGGATCGGGCGGGGCCGGCGGCGCGGGCGGCGGCGGTGGCGCGGGCGGGTCCACGAGCACCGGCGGCGGCGCGGGGGGCGGCGGCGGCGCGGGGGGCAGCACGGGCTCTGGCTGCGGCGTGCCCACGAGCTTCGAATGGACGGCGTCGCCCCCGCTGATCACGCCGCCGAGCGGCTCCGTGTCGATCAAGGACCCGACCGTTCTCTTCCATGACGGCAAGTGGCACGTGTACGCGACGCACTACGCCGGCGGCTACAACATGACGTATCTGAACTTCACCGACTGGAACCAGGCCGGGGCGGCGCCGAAGACGAACCTGAGCACCAACCGCAACCTGACCGGCTACAAGTGCGCCCCGCAGCTCTTCTATTTTTCGCCGCAGAAGCTGTGGTACCTCGTCTACCAGACACAGCCGCCTGCCTACTCGACAAGCACGAACCCGAGCGACGTCAGGTCCTGGTCGGCGCCGAAGACGTTCATCGCGAGGGAGCCCGCCATCGTCACCGAGAACAAGGGCTCGGGCACGTGGATCGACTTCTGGGTGATCTGCGACGACGCGAATTGCTACTTGTTCTTCTCGGACGACAACGGGCATCTCTATCGGAGCCAGACCAGCAAGTCGAGCTTCCCGAACGGCTTCGGCACGCCGGTCATCGCCCTGAGCGACTCCAGGTTCGCCTTGTTCGAGGCCGCCAACGTCTACAAGATCAAGGGCAGCAACAAGTACATGCTGATCCACGAGGCCATCGGCGATGGCCGGTATTTCCGCTCCTGGACGGCGGACAGGCTCGACGGGGCGTGGACGCCGCTCGCGACCACGCAGGCCAACCCCTTCGCGGGGAAGAGCAACGTCACCGGCGCCGGCTGGTCGAACGACGGGATCAGCCACGGCGAGATGCTCCGCGACAACCCCGACGAGACGATGACGATCGACACGTGCAACATGCGATACCTGTTCCAGGGCCGCACTCGGGCCGGGAGCAGCTACGACCTGAACGAGTACAGCCTCGGGTTGCTCACGGCCGTGCCGTGAGCGCGGGTGCGCGCAGGGCAAGGGGGGGCAGCTCGGCAGCGACGACGACTTCGGCGCCCTCGCCGAGCTCGACGTGAGCCTCGGCCGCCATCGCGCTGGCGAGCGCTATCCGGACGACGCGTCTCGACCGAACGCGGAGCGCGCTCCGCCCGGCCCACCCCTATGCCGGGTGACGAGCCAGGGTCGCCCGAGGTACACTGCGCCCGATGCGGCTCGCCATCGGCCTGTCACGAGCCGAAGCTGGGAGGACGAGTGGACGAGAACGTTAAGGAGTTCCTCGGCATCGGGAAGCATGACTTCTGGTACTATCCGGGCCTGGCCATGGCGATCGGATCGTTCTGGGTCTCCAGCCCAGCTGCAGTCGTCGCCCTGCTCGTGATTTCGACCGGGCTTCTGGTGGTCTTCCTGGTAAAATCCACGCCACGCTACCTCGGGTCGCGCGAGCTCCACCGCGGCACCCGCGTCTTCGGTCTCGTCGGGAACGTCTTCCTGGTTCTGATGCAGATCGCCATCGTGGTCTTCCGCGTCCTCCGGCTCTCGTAGCCTTCTGCAGTCATGAATCCTGGCTACGTCTACATTCTCGTCAATCCATCGATGCCGGGCCTGATCAAGATTGGACGAACCCTACGAGACACACGCGCGCGCGCACGAGAGCTCTGCACGACTGGTGTACCGATGCCCTTCCAGGTTGCATTTGAGCTGTTTTCAGAACAGCATGAGGAGCTCGAAGAGGCTGCCCATGCGAAACTCGCAGATTTTCGCGTAACTACCTCGCGTGAGTTCTTTCGATATCCGCTAGACAAGGCCATCGCTCTTCTGCTCGAACTAAACAGACCAACTAAGAATCCAGAGTCAAATTTCGTAGCAGAGGACATTACCGAAGCGTTACAAACAAAGTACCCACAGCACCTGCGTCCCGGCATCGTGGCGGTTCGCATTGTGCAGGTACCAGGCCGTGTGTGGCTCGAGATCACCGAAGAAAGGGAGGTCTCGGGCTATCTCAAAGACCAGTCAATAAAGCGATCCGATCTGGCTTTTATTGTCGAGGACGAACATCCATTCTTCCGGCCCGAGGACGACGTTCGCGCGAACTCGCGCAAGTTCGTTGAAGATTACGACCCCTATTCGATCATTATGACCACCGATCTCTTCCACGATGAAGCGTGTAGAAAAATTGCTTCTCTACACAAGCCACACAAGAGGTCCGAGACCTAGTTTCGGTTCTGGCGACGGCCGCCAGAGTCAGACGTGCGAGAGGCACCAGCAGGAGGCGCCACCGTCGAGTAGGGCCCCTGGATCGCCCAGGGGCCCTCTCAGAGACCGGACTTGTGGACGCGAGCCGGTGCCGCCGATCGAGAGCGTCGCCGTGGTCCTGTCGGGCCGCAGGCGGCGCTTGCCGGCATCGGGCGAGCGCCGCATCGCCTGGCCGGGGCGGCCGTTCAGCGGCGCGCGCTTCCGCGTCGACGCCGTCTACCAGCGCACCGTCGCCGAGCTGCGGGCGCGCGGCAGCGTGCTCTGGCTGGTGTTCGCACCGCTCGCGCGCGACGCGACCGCGGCGGCGCTGCGGGAGGTCGTCGCCGAGATCCACGCGAGGGCGGCGACGGCCGAGGAGCGGGCCGAGCTGTACACGGCGCTCCTCGTGATGGCGACCGTCGATCCCTGGGGGCATTACTCTGCACAAGGAGCTGGTCAAGATGGTGGAGGACAAGGAAGAGGGGCTGCTCCGGCGCACGCCGATCACCGGGGAGATGATCATCGAGGCCGAGCAACGAGGAGAGCTGCGCGGCGAGCAACGCGGCGAGCTGCGCGGCGAGCTGCGCGGCGAGCAACGCGGCAAACAGCAGGCGATCCTCGAGCTGCTCGGCCGCCTCTTCGCGCGGCGGATCGGCCGGCGGCCGACGGCCGACGAAGAGCGCATGATCCTCGAGCGAGCCCATGCGGTCGGCCCCGGCGAGGTCGAGGACGCCTTGCTCGATCTCGAGGGCGAGGCGCTTGTCCGCTGGCTCGCGGAGCCGATCCGCCCCTCGTGAGCTCCGAGCGCGTTCTGCGGGCCCATGAGCCCGCAGAACGCGACCTGCCATCATCCCTCGAGCGACCGCCTCACACGGCCCGCCACGCCGCTCACCGACGGCGGCGAGGTGCGCCGTTGGCCGGGGGACTTCCACGCTCCTTCGGCGCGAGCGTGGCCAGCGCCGCGCACGCGAGGTCGGGCAGCGTCGCCTTCATCCACGCGGGGTCCACGGCGCCGGGCGCCGCGAAGTAGGCGCGGCAGGCCTGGTGCGCCGGGCCGAGCAGCACGACGTCGACCATCACCTCGGACGAGCGCGCCCCGGCCAGGACGCCGAGCTCCGCGAGGTGCGCCGTCATCTCCGCCTTGAGCCGCGCCTTCGTCTCCCGCAGCGCCGCGCGGTGATGCCCGTCGAGCTCCAGCGCGAGCGCCTGGTACATGAAGCGCGCCTCGGCCTCGTGGTCGAGCACCCACGTCAGGTGCGCCGAGACCAGCGCCCGCACCGCCGAGCGCGCCGTCCTGGCAGCGCGCACGCGCGCGGTGACGTCCCCCAGCAGCCGCTCGAAGGTCCGCTCGAGCAGCGCCGCCACCAGCGCCGGGAAGTCCTCGAAGAGGTGGTACACGCTCGATGGGCTCGCCCCCGCCTCCTTGCGGACGTCCTCGATGCCGGTGCGCAAGAGGCCCCGCTGCTCGAAGCAGCGCAGCGCCGCGTCGAGCAGCGCTTCCCGGCGCGCCACGCCGCTCTGTCGCGCCACGGCCATGACCCCTCCCTACCGCAGCCCCGCGCCGCTGACCAGCGGCCCACCGCGGGCCTAAGTGGAAGTTTCTTCCAAATTTATCATGGAAGTTTCTTCCAGTTCGGTTACCTTCTCGTCGAAAGCGAGGTGGCACATGAAGCTGGGGCTGGAGAACAGGGCCGCGCTGGTGACCGGCGGCTCGCAGGGGATCGGCAAGGAGGTGGCGTTGCAGCTCGCGGCCGAGGGGGCCCGCGTGGCGCTCACCTACCGGAGCGAGCGTGAGAAGGCCGCGGAGGTCGTCCAGGCGATCGAGCGGCGAGGCGGCGAGGCGCTCGCGCTGGAGCTCGACCTCGGGTCGATCGAGTCGGTCAAGGCGGCGGTCGCGGCCACCGTGGCGCGCTTCGGGCAGATCGATGTCCTCGTCAACAACGCGGTCCGCTGGAGCGAGCGCCTGCCCTGGGAGGCGCCGCGGTTCGAAGACATCCCGCTCGAGGAGTGGCTGGGCACCATCCACGACAACGTCGACGGCGCCTTCGCCGCCATCCAGGCCGCGGTGCCTTCCATGCGCGCCCGCGGCTGGGGCCGGATCGTCAACGTCTCCTCGGGCGTGGCGCTCGACGGCGTGGTGGGCGCCGGTCCTTACGCCGCCGCCAAGTCGGCGCTCCACGGGCTCACCGCGGTGCTGGCGCGCGAGCTCGGGCCGCACGGGATCTTGACCAACGTGGTGGTGCCAGGCCTGACCGTGACCGACCGGGTGAGCGCGCGGGCGTCGCCGGACATGCTGGCGCAGCGCGGGAAGGCGTATCCCGTGGGGCGGCTCCTGGGGCCCGAGGAGGTCGCGTCCACCATCGTCTTCCTGTGCTCGGCCGCGAACACCGCGGTCACCGGGGAGATCATCCGCGCGAGCGGCGGCCGGCCGATGTGACGGGGGACTGGCGGGCTCCTCGCTGAGTCGTGATCAAATTTGAACATGAAGGCGGGAAGGCGGGAAGAATACCTTAATGATCTTCCCGCCTTCCCGCCTTCATGTGGACTCTCTCTGGGCAAAGTTGACCACTACCTCGAGGCGAGCACACGGAATACCGGAAGGTCAGGACGCCCTCTTCATCGGAAAAACCGCGCTGGACGCCGCGGGAAGGGGCTCGACGTGCTCCGGGGCGACGTTAAACAACCCGTGCGGGCCGGGTGCTCGGGGCGGGACGACACGCCGCGATCCGAGCCCATGACCTGCGAGAGTCGGAGGGCGAGGTGACGGCATCCATCGGTATCAGCAGGGCGCTCCTCGGCGGATTCCTGGCAATCTCCTCGACGAGCGGCAGCGCCGCGCAGGAGCCCGCGGGCATCGGCGGCGAGGGGGAGACCGCGGGCGCGTCGGACAACCCGGAGAGCGAGGCCGCCGACGAGGCCAGGCGGGGCTCGATCAGGGTCATCGAGGCGACCTATGGGGCCAACTGCGGCACCTCGGCAGGGAACCAGACGTACAACCTGGCCCGCGCCTGCAACGGCCTCACCTACTGCCAGTACGCGGTCGACCACCGTGTCATCGGAGATCCCGCGTACGGCTGCGCCAAGGAGTACTACGCCCGCTGGCAGTGCGGGCGCGGCGACGTGCGCAGCACGGCGGTCCCCGCCGAAGCGTCGGGCCGGACCGTGACGCTCCAGTGCCAGCGGTGACCGCCCTGCGACCGTCCGGGTGATCCGTCGCCCCGCCTCCCGGGAATCGCGCGCTTCCGACGGCGCGGGGCGGCTCGCCGCCGCCCCCTCGCCTCCTCGCGACGCGGGCTCAATTCCCCGCGCTCTGCTCCTTCGGCGCCGGCGGCAGCGGCGGCAGCCCCGGACGCGGCCGATACCCCGGCTTCCGGTACGACAGGATCGGGATCGCCTCGTTCTTGTACGGCGCGCTCTCCCCCGGCTTCGGGCACTGATCCCGCACCCAGTAGACGTCGAACGCGACGATCTGGTCGTCCGGCCGCCCGGTGCGCTCGTGGTACGCGAGCAGGTAGTCCTGGAGGCCGGGCTTGCGGAACGGCTTGTTCCGGTCGAGCCGGATCCGGTTGAAATAGTCCTGCCGGATCTGCCCGAGCCCGAGCCCCCGCGCGTCGGAGAGGTCGAGATCGGGCGGGAGCCCCGTGAACGGATCCACGTGCCGCCCATCGACGGTGATCGCGTCGACGCTGATCGACCCGTCCTCGGTGATCGGGTTCGGGGCGAACATCCCCCACCCCTGGAGCAGGCGCGGATACACGATCGTCGCCTGCACGATCTTCGGCTGAGCGTGCTTGAGGACGGCAGGCACGCTCTTGTTCTCGTTGATGGCCTGGCTCACGGCGCAGAGCCCGAGGTACGCGACCAGCGCCTCCCGCGCGATCACCCGGCCGCGGGCGACCTTCTCCGCGAGCGGCGACGGGCTCCCCGCCGCCAGCGCCCTCGCGCGCGCCGGCCGCGTCAGCCCGAAGAACCTGGCGACGGCGTCGCGCCGCCGCGACACGGCCGCGAGCAGCGCGCCGGGCGCGCCGAGGCAGAGCGCCCAGACCAGCGGGCGGGCAAAGCGACCGCCGGGGAGCGCCTGCAGGATCTCGCGCAGCGCCGCGGCGCCCCGGAACACGCGGCCATCCGACGGATCGCGCGCCTCGAAGAGCTCCGGCCGCGCCTCTACTCCCCCCACCGCCTCGCCTCCCCCCGCGGCCTCCGCCTCCGCCAAGGCCGGCGCGCGCGCCTCCTCGAACCGGAGCAGCTCGAGGTGATCGAGCCGGACCAGGAGCCGCATCATCGCGAAGGCGAGCGGCGAGCCCGCGTCGTAGACGACGACCCGGGGCGCCGCGCGGCGGCGATACCAGCGCCCGAGCGCGTCCCAGTGCTGCGACGTCGGCAGCAGGAACGACCAGCCGATCATGAACCACGAGAAGGGGCCGAGGCGCATCATCACGCCGAACGAGCCGTGCAAGGCCCACATCCCGACCATCGCCAGCGCGCGCGTGAAGCGGCGGCCGTAGGGCGAGAGGATCCACATCACGAGCAGCGCCTCGACCACCAGGACGCCCCAGGTGAGCCCCCGCTTCGCCCAGTAAGGGATGTACTCCCGCGCGACGACCGCGAGCCCCGTCACCATGCGGTCGAGGTGCAGCACGTAATGCACCGTCTCGCCGCGACGCCAGATGAGGCCTGACTTGTTGACGACGTTGAAATAGTAGATGGTCGCCAGGTTGACGATCGCGAGGAGCACGATCCCCGAGACGTACGGGCGCACGGCCCACGCGGGGCGGCTCCGGTCCGCGAGATCCGCGGCCGTCCGCTCCTGCCGCTCGCGGTAGGAGCGGATCAGCGCGTCGACCGAGAAGCGCCTGCCGGTCGGCATGAACATCGCCCAGCAGGTGATGAGGTTCACGACGACATAGCCGCCGTTCTCGATCATGACGACCCGGTTGTCCCTGCTCGTCACGAGCAGGAAGGAGAGGATCGAGAACAGCCGCGTGTGCCAGCCGACGAAGAAGCAGAGGAAGCAGAAGAGCGAGAGCGCGAACGCGACGTGGACCTCTTCGATCGACGAGAACGCGTGATAGAGGCTGAAGTTGAATCCGCTGCTCGGGTGAAAGAGGTGGTAGTGGTTGGTGAGCACCCCGTCGTTGCTGTAGATCCAGCGCGCCTCGGCCCAGTGGCGCACGCAGTCGCTCGCCAGGAGGAAGCCGAGCACCAGCCTGAACAGGCCGAGCGTGCGGACGTCGATGGTGCAGTAATGCTCCTTGATCCAGCGCCCCGCGCGCCGGAGGCGCTCCCGCGCAGGCGGCCTCGGGGCGCCGGCTGCGGCCCGGGGCGGCGCGCCGTCGCCGGGTGACGCGCCCTCGCCGGGCGACGCGCCCTCGCCGGGCGACGCGCCCTCGCCGGGCGACGCGCTCTCCTCCGGCGCCTCCTCGCCGGCACGCGCGCTCTCCTTCGGCGCGCCGCGATCGGCGGCGGTCGGATCCTCGTCAGGCTCACGCATGCGAGCGCCTCAGTTCGGCTTGATCGGTCGGGCGAGGCCCGGCGCGAGGGGCGGCATGCGCTCGCCGAGCTTCCCCATGCCCCCCCGCGAGTGCGAGAACAGCTTCTCCCGCTCGAAGGCTGTGGGCGCGGGCTCGCCGGGCGCGGGGGTCGGCGCCGAGACCCAGTACGCGTCGTAGCCCGTCAGCGCCATCTCGCGCCCGCCCTCCTCCGAGAGCGGCCCGCCCTTCGCGAGGTAGTCGCGGAAGGCGCGCTGGAAATCGGACCACTCCGGCCGCCGGACGCGATCGAGGTAGTCGGACCAGAGCTGGCCGAGCCTCGCCCCGGGGTGCCCGTCCGGCTGCAGCCGCGGCTCCTCGCCGGTCAGCGGATCGATCGGCTGCTGCGCGCGCGTCTGGCCGTCGATCACCAGGAGCGCGTTGACCCGCGGCGGCTCGGGCGCCATCACGTCCCACCGCGCCAGCATGCGCGGCCACGACGCCACGCCGGCGAGCACCGGCCCCTGCGGGATGGCGGCCGCGCCGGGCAACGGGTTCTCCTTCGCCGTCTGCGCCAGCATCGCGGCGAGCACCACCAGCACCGCCGCCTCGCGCAGCGACCCCAGCGCGAGGCGCGCCACCCGCACCGCCGGCGCGGGGCTCGGCGGCGCGGCGCCCTCGTCGTCGCCGTCCGCGTGGCTCTCGTCGAACAGCGGGATCCCGCACGCCTGCTTGCCGAGGAGCGCGCTGATGTGGTGCCGGCGCGTCGCGACCACCTCGTAGAGCGCGTCGAGGAGGTGCGAGACGCCCGGCAGCTTGAGCGGCCAGGCGAGCCAGCCGAACGGCAGCGCCAGGAGCGCCTCGGTCACCGCCCCGCCCTGCGTGTGCACGCGCCCGTTCCGGTCGATCGCGAGCACCGTCCGCTCGACGAGCTCCGGCGTGACCTCCTTCGGCATCGGCACGCGCTCCGTGGCGCCCGTCTGGTTGCGGACGTAGAGCTCGTCGAGCGCGCCGTTGCCCTGGAAGGCCACGTGCCCGCGCAGATCGAGCCGCTTGATCAGGCGGCACAGCGTGAGGCACAGGCCGCAGTCGGCGTCGTACACGAGCGTGCGCGCCCGCCGCTCGTTCCAGGAGCGCTCGTACGCGTCCCAGAGCTCGCCGGGGATCACGAGCGGCGCCGCGGCGGCGAGCCCCCAGCCGAACAGCCCGAGATCGAAGAAGACGCCGAGGATCAGCCCGTGCACCGCCATCAGCGCGGCGGCGGCCCCGCGCGTCCAGCGGAAGAGCGCGGGGACGACGATGAGCGCCGGGATCGCGAGCTGCATGGCCCACGTGCCGAAGGTGAGCCCGCGCAGCGTGCCGAGCGGGAGGGCGTCGCGGAGCCAGGTGCCCGCGTCGCTCGCCAGGCGCTCGGCGTGGAGCGCGTAGTAGAACGCCGTGCCGTCGCGCCACGCCTCGCCGCGCTGCTGGAGCGCCGTACACAGGTAGATGAGCGCGAGCTGCAGCAGCACCGCCAGCGCGGCGAGCGACGTCGGCGACCACCCGGGCAGGCGCTCGGCCTCGATCTCGGCGTCCGAGGTCCGCGACCGGTCGTTCAGCTCCGTGTCGCGCTTCTCGTCCCGGAGCGCCAGCGAGGCGCGGAGGCTGTCGAGCGAGAGGCGGCTCCCGCAGGGCAGGAAGGCGGTGAACGCGAGCAGCGCGATCGCCGCGTAGTTGCCGGCGTTCTCGAGCAGGATGTTCCTCGACGTCAGGCTCACCAGCACGACGAGCGCGAGGACGTGAAAGACGCGCGTCCGGTAGCCGAGGAGGAACAGGGCGTAGACGACGAGCGCGAGCGCGAAGGCGAAGTGCGCCTCCCCCACCGTCGAGACGGCGTGGAACAGGCTGAAGACCTGCTGCTTGCCGCGGAGGTTGAAGAGGTGGTTGTGGTTCGGGAGGACGCCCTCGTTCGAGTAGAAGTCCCGCACCCACCGCCACCGCGCGAACAGGTCGGCGATGAGGACCAGCCCGAAGGTGATGCGAAACAACCCGAGCGAGCGGGCGTCGATGCGCAAGAAATGATCGCGAAGTGATTTCACGGAGAGTCCTCGACCCGGAATCCGTAATCCGATGCATGCTCGAGCTCGGGGACGCTCGGCTGTCGCAAGAGCAGGGACCGCACGGTCCAGAGATCGCCGAAGACGCGGTAGCGCAGCGCGGTCTGGTCGAGGTAGTCGACCCCCGCGGAGCCACCGGTGCCCGTGCGCCGGCCGATCACCCGCTCGACCATCCGCGCGTGGCGCTGCCGCCAGATGAGCATGGCCTGCTCCATCTCCAGGATGCGGTCGAGCACCTCGCGCGGCCACGCGAGCCGGGGCAGATCGCGGTAGCTCTCGATGAAGACGATCGCCGCGCGGACGGCCCGCCGCTTCTCGCGCGTGGCCGCGTCGGCGCCCGGGTCGTCCTCGGCGAGCAGGAACGCCTCGGCGTTCGCGTTCTCGGCCTCGTACCGCGCGCGGAGCCGCTCGACGTCCGCCGGGGAGAGCGCCTTGTCGATCGCGATCTGCACCCGGCGCTCGTTCTCGGCGCGCATCGAGCGCATGTAGTTGCGCAGGAAGCGCAGGACCGCCTCCGGCTCGCTCGAGCCGTCGATCGGCGTCCGCGACAGCCACTCGTACAGGTAGTGCTTGAGGCTCGGCCCGCTCGCGAGCCGCGCCTCGAGCCGGCGCGTCGCGGACGACGGCGACCCGTCGGCGGCCTTGAGCGCCTCCTTGTAGCTGCCCTCCCGGCCGAGCGGGATCCGGAGCGCGTCGTCGAGCCCCAGCAGGACCTCGATCTCCCGCAGCTGCGCCGACTGGAAGCCGCTCGCGGGGATGAGGCGATCCCGGAAATCCAAGTAATCCCGCGTCGTTAGCGTCTCCATCACCCGGAAGTGCTGGATCGCCTGCTCGAAGATGGTGACGACCCGCCGGAACGAGCGGGCCGCGGAGGCGAGCTTCTGATCGGGCACCGGGTTCTGGCGGAAGAGCTCGCGCGCCGAGGTGAGCTCGCGGAGGATGAGCTTGAACCAGAGCTCGTAGATCTGGTGGACGACGATGAACAGGGCCTCGTCGTTGCTGACCTTCTGCTCGTCGTCGTCGAATCCACCCTGGAGGGCGAGCAGCTCCTCGACGTGGATATAATCCCAGTAGTTCATGTCGGTGGCGATCGCGAGACGGGCCGCCGGGGGAGCTCGCGCGGTGCGCCGGCGCCTCGAGCGGCGCCGGGAGTCTACTTCCCGCGACCCCGGAAACGGAAGTGCGCCGGCGCCGCGCGCACGGAAAGCGCGCCCGGTCCGGAGGGCGGTTTCACGGGCCCGCCGCGCCTTCCACCGGCGGGCGGCGCCGCGCGCTCACGGCGCGCGTTCCACCCGCGGCGCGCTCACGGCGCGTTTTCCACCCCGCGGCGCGCTACGGCGCGTTTTCCACCCCGCGGCGCGCTACGGCGCGCCAGGCGCGCCAGGCGGCGGGCCGACGTCGACGGCCGGCGCGCGCCGCAGGCCGTCGGGGCCGACGTCGACGGGCGGCGCGTAGCTCTTGAGCTCGGCCCGCTCGTAGCTCGCGCCGCTCGCCGCCTCGATCGCCACCACGCCGACGTCCGGGCAGAACGTCGACACGAAGCGCGCCGGCCTGTCGCCGAGGCGCTCCTCGACCGTCTGCACGCACCCCGTGAACCGGCCCGCGGGCACCTCGATCGCGGCGTCGACCGCGGCGATGCGGGCGCGGCCGCCGTGCTCGCCGGTCCACGTCGTGCCGGGCGCGATCGGCTCCTTGAGCACGAAGACGCCCGTATCGCTGCGGATCACGCCCTCGGGGGTGAACGCGAAGCGCTTCACCCCGGAGGGGAACCGGAGCTCGCCGCGGCGCTCGTCCGCGCGGTGCACGCGCGCGACGAGGAGGCCCTGCTCGCCGCGCTCGCTCATCGTCGCGTAGTGGTAGATGTGCCCGTCGACGAGCGGGAAGTAGCGCTCGGCCCGCGTGCCCGAGGAGGCGCCCTGCTGCCCGTCGGGCGCCGCGTTCCACGCCGCGGGCCGGGCCGGGCCGGGCGCGCCCCCGCAGCCGAGCAGCGCGAGCGCGAGCGCGGCGAGCCGCGGCGCGCGGGGGCGGCCGGGGGTGCGCTCGCTCGCGGGGGTCACCGCGCTGCCTCGTCGGTCGCCACGGGCGGGGTCGTCACGGGCGGGGCCGTCAAGGGCGGCGTCGTCACGGGGAACCGTGGCTGTGGGACCAGTACCAGAGCGACAGGATCGCGAGCAGCGCCGCGGCCGCGACGAGCAGGGCGACGGCGAGCGGGTCGGGCTCGATCCGGCGCAGCAGCGCCCGCGCGGCGCGGCGGATCTCGTCGCGCTCGCGCTCGTGCTGCTCGGCCAGGTCCTTCGCGGACTTCGCCTCGTCGCGAGCTCGATAGGGGTGGTCCTCCTCCGGAGGCTCGCGGCTGGGCTTGCTGCGCTCGATCTCGTCCGCCAAGAGCCGCCTCGCGCCGGCCCGGACCAGCGCGTAGTCGCCGCGCTCGAACGCCTGCTCGAGGCGCTCGATCTCGGGATGGCGAGGGCGCCCCGGCGCGGCGTCGCCGGGGGGCGGCGCCTCCTTCTCGTCGCGCCGCTTGGCGCGCTTCTTCGTCCGGCGCCGCGGCTCGGCGCCGGCCGGCTCGCGCGACGGGGAGGTCGCGTCCGGCCCGGCGGGCGCAGGCCGGTCCGCGGCGGCCGGCTCGGGCCCGCCGTCCTCCGCCGGCTCGCGCCCGCCGCCCTCCGCCGGCTCGGACCGTCCGGCGGCGGCCGGCTCCGGACCGTCGATGTCGGCCGGCGCCCTGTCCGTCACGTGCAGCTCTCGGTGGTGATGAAGGCCATGGCCGAACCCCTGGGCGGATGGTCGAGACGCGGCAGGCTACCTCGAACCCGGGCCCACGTGCCCCCAAAAAGCCCGGAAAACCCAGGATCGGCCGCCGCGGCGCCGCCTACTGCAGGCCCCGGCCCCGGTCGACGTCCAGGGGCTCGGGCCGGTCTCTCCAGGGGACGGCCGCCTCGCCCTCGCCGCTCACCACGCAGCGGAGCGCCTCGCACGCGGCCCGGTAGTACGCCTTGCGGCCGCAGCCGACGGCCTTGAACTGGCCGCCGAGCTGCTCCTCGACGCGGACGTCCTTGTCGGGACAGTCGAGGTCGGAGGTGGCGCGCGCCCGGACCATCGGCATCGCGTTCGACGGCACGTTGGCCACGCTGCACGCGGGCGAGAGCGCGCCGGCCAGGAGGGCGGCGAAGGGGACGAGGGTGGCGGCACGGGACGGGCGCACGGCACGAGCGTAATGCACCGATCCTCCTGAGATCCCCAGAAATGAACGGCGGCGCGGCCATCCCGGCGCCCGGGCTCCGTGGTCGAGCCCTCCCGCCTGCCCGACGGCCGGATCAGAACTGGAAGTACACGAACGGCACCGCGGCCGCGCTCGCCGCCTCGTGCAGCGAGACCGCGACCAGGAACAGCAGCGCGCCCTGGAGCGGCGCCGGCGCCGCGATGAAGGCGCCGCGGGCGCGCTCGTAGAGGCGCTCGGGCGCGTAGTGGGACAGGAGCGCGACCGCGAGGAGCCCGACGAGCACCGGCGGCAGGTTCGGGTGGAACGTCGTCAGCGTGCCGAGCTGCCGCAGGATGAGCACGGCCTGCGAGAAGGTCGGCACGCGGAAGAAGATCCACGCGAGGCAGACGTAGTGGAACGTCAGCAGCACGCACAGCGCGCGGATCGGGAAGCCGGCCAGGGACGAGCGCGCGGCCCGCCCCGCGCCCTTGCCCTCCGCCCCCGAGCGCCGGCGCTTCACGGCGCGCTGGAAGGCGCGCGTCACGGCGAGGCCGAGGCCGTGGAGGAAGCCCCAGAAGACGAAGTTCCACGACGCGCCGTGCCAGAGGCCGCCGAGCAGCATCGTGATCATCAGGTTGCGGTACGTCGCGAGCTCCGAGCCGCGGTTGCCGCCGAGCGGGATGTACAGGTAGTCGCGCAGCCACGTGGAGAGCGAGATGTGCCAGCGGCGCCAGAAGTCGGCGAGGTTCTGCGCCTTGTACGGCGCGTCGAAGTTCTTCGGGAACCGCACGCCGAGCAGCAGCGCCGAGCCGATGGCGATGTCGGTGTAGCCGGAGAAGTCGCAGTAGATCTGCGCGGCGTAGCCGTAGACGCCCGCGAGGACCTCCAGCGCCGAGTAGTTCTCCGGGCGCTCGAAGACGCGGTCGACGAGGTTTAGCGCGAGCTGATCCGAGAGGACGACCTTCTTCACGAGGCCGATCGCGACGAGGAACAGCCCCTCGCCGCCCTCCTCGCGGGTGAGGCTCGGGGCGCGCTCGAACTGCGGGAGCAGGTCGCGCGGGCGCACGATGGGGCCGGCGACGAGGTGCGGGAAGAAGGCGACGAAGAGCAGGTAGCGGAGGTAGCTCCTGTGGGGCGGGAGCTCGCCCCGGTAGACGTCGATGACGTAGCTCATCGACTCGAACGTGAAGAACGAGATGCCCACCGGCGGCAGGAGCACCCGGAACGCGTGCCCGACGCTCGCCGGCTCGCCCGTGAGCAACGCGCGCAGCGCGGCCGCGTTCTCGAGGGCGAAGTTCCAGTACTTGAAGAAGCCGAGGAACCCGAGGTTCAGCGCCACGGTGGCGATGAGCATCGCGCGCCGCGCCCGGGGCCTCGTCTCGCGGGCGATCGCGCGGGCGAGCAGGAAGTCGACGGTGGACGAGGCGAAGATGAGCGGCAGGTAGCGCCAGTCCCAGGCCGCGTAGAACCCGTAGCTCACGAGGAGCAGGAACACGACGCGCGCGCGGATGCCGGCGAACCGCACGAGCGCCCACGATCCGACGAAGACGGCGGCGAAGAACTCGGCGTAGCGGAGGGTGTTGAAGAGCACGGCCGGTCGGAGCCCGGGTCAGGCTTGCGGCGAGGGGGGCGACGGCCGGCAGGGCCGAACGCGCGGGCTACCCGGGCGGTGGGCGCCGTCTACCACGGCGCGCGCCGCGCGGCGCGGCTGGTGGCAGCGCGGCGCCATGTTGAACGGCGCCCCTCGTCGTGCCAAGGATGGAGCAGATGCTGGGTCGCCTGATCCTCGGGATTGTGAAGGGGCTCATCGTGGGGGGCTTGCTCGGGTTCGGGCTGGCGAAGCTCGGCTACGCGGCGCCCATCGCGATCGTCGCCTACCTGGCCGCGGCGCTCGCCGGGGTCCTCGTGGGGCTCGTCGCCGGCAAGCCCATCTGGGCCAAGGACGCGAAGATCGAGGCGGGGATGAAGGCCTTCGTGGGCGCGCTGCTCGGCGCGGGCCTGATGTACGCCGCGCGGCGCTGGCTGACCATGGAGGTGCCGGCGCCGCTCGGCGAGCTCGGCGGCGCGAACCTGTCGCTCGGCGAGGCCGCGGGGAGCGGCGGGACGTTCGGCGGCCTCGCGATCACGTCGCTCGCGGCGATCGCCGCCCTGCTCGGCGGCTTCTACGAGGCCGACAACGACCCCTCGGACGAGGAGAAGCCGGGCGCGAAGCCGGCGGTGAAGGCCGCGGCCGGGGGCAACAAGCGCATCGCGGCGTCCGCCGCGGCGGACGAGCTCGACGACGATCTCGAGGTCGAGCCCGAGAAGAAGCGCGCGAAGAAGTAGGCCGTGCCGGTCGCGCGGGCGCTCCTCTACGCGGCATCGCTCGGCGCGCTCGCGCTGGTCGCGCGATCCTTGCTCGTCGCGCCGGTGCCCTTCGCGGTCGCCGGCGCGGCGATCGTCGGGTACCTCGCGCTCGTGCTGTGCGGGGTCTTCTTCCTCGGGCTCGGCATGTTCGTGGACGTGGTGAAGCGCGGCCCGCCCGGCGCGCGGGGCGTCGCGCTGACGTTCGACGACGGGCCCAGCCCGGAGCACACGCCGCGGGTCCTCGATCTCCTCGACAAGGCGGGCGCGAAGGCGACGTTCTTCGTGATCGGCCGCAAGGCCGAGGCCCACCCGGAGCTCGTCCGCGAGATCGCGGCGCGGGGCCACGCCGTCGCGCTGCACAGCCACGCGCACGACCGGCTGTTCTCGCTGCGCTCGGCCCGCGCCGTCGAGCGCGATCTCCGGCGGGGCCTCGACGTCCTCGAGCGGATCACCGGCGCCCGCCCGACGCTGTTCAGGCCGCCGGTCGGCCACACGAGCCCGCGCATCGCCCGGGCGGTCGACGCGCTCGACCTCGACGTAATCGGCTGGTCGGCGCGGGGGTTCGACGGGCTCGCCGGGGCGAGCCCCGAGCGGGTGGCGGCCCGGGTCATCCCGGGGCTCCGCGACGGGGCCATCGTGCTGCTGCACGACGCGGCCGAGCGCGACGACCACGCGCCCGCGGGGGTCGCGGCGCTCCCGCGGATCCTCGCGGCGATGGGCCAGCGCAACCTGGTCGGGGTCCGCGTCGACGCGTGGCTCGACGAAGGCGGCCGGGACGACGCCCTGGCCTAGACCATTTCTCGCAGGTGGCGCTACGCTCCGTCCGATGGCTGCGCCGGTGAGTCTGACGCTCTTTGCGCATATCGCGGCGAGGCCGGAGGACGAGCTCGACCTCGCCGAGGCGGCGCTCCTCATCGACGACGCCGCGTACCCGGGCCTCGACATCCCGCACTACCTCCGCATGCTCGACCAGCTCGGCGGCGAGGCGCGCCGGGCGATCGAGCGCCCCCTGCGCGCCCCGGAGGCGACGCCCGGCAGCGGCCCGATCGAGCAGCTGCTCCGCTGGTTCTACGGCGACCTCGGGTTCCACGGGAACGCGGGCGACTACTACGACCCGAAGAACAGCTACCTGCACGAGGTCCTGGATCGCCGGACGGGCATCCCCATCACGCTGGCGGTCGTGCTCCTCGAGGTGTGCCAGCGCGCCGGCCTGGAGGCGCAGGGCGTGTCGTTCCCGGGGCACTTCCTGGTGAGGACGCCGGTCCGCGGCGGCGTGCTGCTCATCGATCCGTTCGAGGGCCGGCTGCTCGGCCGGGACGACCTGCGCGCGCTGCACACCCGCGCGACCGGCGCCACGCGCGATCCGGACCCGCGGCTCCTCGTGCCGGCGCAGAAGCGGCAGATCCTCGTGCGCATGCTGAACAACCTGCGCTCGATCTACACGAGCCGCTCGGACGCGGCGCGGCTGCGCAGCGTGCTCGAGCGGATGCAGGTGCTCGCGCCGACCGACGAGCTGCGCAAGGAGCTCGACCAGCTCGGCGGGGAGCGGCCGTGGCCGCCGCTGGGGCGCGGGCTGAACTGACATCGCCCGATCGCCGCTCGCGCGCTGCGCGCGATCGGATACCCTCGCTGGCATGGGTCAACCTGCCGCGGCCCCCCTGACCTTCGAGGAGCTCTACCAGCGCATCCGCGCCCTGCCCGAGCACCTGACGGGCGAGATCCTGGAGCCCGGCGTCCTCCGCACGATGTCGCGGCCCGGGAAGCGCCACCGCCGCGCGGCCAGGCTCTGCCTGCACGGCCTCGTCCCGTTCGACGCGAACGTCGGTGGGGCCGGCTGGTGGATCGAGCCCGAGACCGAGATCCGCTTCCCTGGCGGCCGGCTCGTCGTGCCGGACCTGTGTGGATTCCGCGTCGAGCGGGTCCCCGAGCTGCCGGACGAGAACCCGCTGACGATCCTTCCCGACTGGTGCTGCGAGGTCCTGTCGCCGGGGACCGCCCGCGACGACGTGGCGGTGAAGCTGCCGCTCTACGCGCGCGCCGGCGTTGGCTGGAGCTGGATCGTGGACCCGATGCGCCGGCTGGTCGAGGTGTTCGAGACGGTCGGCGGAAGGCCGGCGCTCACGGCGACGGCGCAGGACGACGAGCGCGTCGTGCTGCCTCCGTTCCACGGAGAGCTCGCGGTCGCCTCGTGGTGGCTTCCGGGTGCCGTCGAGGAGTAGCGGCCTCCCGCCGGCGAGGTCTCGAGCGACAAACGGGTTGAAGCCGCTCGAAAGAGCAGAAATTCGAGCCGCCAAGGCGCCAAGGTCTTGTTCTTTTCTTGGCGTCCTTGGCGGTGCATTCTCGGTCGATCGGCGTGATCGGTGCTTTAGCAACGACAGCCCTCACGTCGAAGCTTCAATCGATGGCACGAGGGCGGCGCGCAGCTGGATCATCTGCTGCGACCCCCAGGCGCGCAGGGCGGAGAGGGCTTTCTCCTCATCATCGACGCTGCCAGCATGGTAGACGGCGATCCGCGAGGCGCTCCCGGCTGACATCGCCGAGCGAGCCTTCGATGCTGTACTTGCGGTCATGGATACGATTGAAGAGGGATACGATTGAAGAGGGCTCGGCTCCACGAGGCAGGAGGATGACGGGATGAAGCGCGAGCGTGCCTTTCAGGTCGGCGACGTGTCGGCGGTCGAGCGCCGCTTCACGGACGAGGACGTCGTCGAGTTCCAGCGCGTCTCCGGCGACGCCGGCCGCCATCACGCGCAGCCGGACGCGCAGGGCAGGCGCGTCGTGCACGGCCTGCTCACGGCGACGCTCCCCACCCGGCTCGGCGGCGAGATCGACTTCCTCGCCCGGGAGATGCAGTTCGAGTTCCTGCGGCCCGTCTTCACCGGGGACACGATCCGCTGCGAGGCGACCATCACCGACGTCGCGCGCGAGCCGGGGCGCGTGCGCCTCGCGATGCGCGGCGGCTGCTGGAACCAGGACGGGAAAGAGGTGATGCGCTTCCAGGCCCGGGGCGTGGTGCTCGACGGAGGAGCGTGAGGGCGGCGGTGCGCGCGCGATCCGTTCACTGGCTCGACCACGCCCACGCCGTCCTGTCCCGCCGCCGCCGGCTGTTCGCGGCCGGCTGGGGCGACGAGGGCGTCCTCGAGCGGGTCCCGACCATCGCGCGGTTCTCGGAGCCCCCGCGCGCCGCGGCGGTCGCCTGGGGTCGGCCGCGGGCGGACGGGCCCGTCGACGTGACCGACGGCTCCTTCGCCGCCGCGCTCCCGGGCCTGCCGCCCTGCGCGGGCACGGCCTTCGTGCGCCGCATCGCGCCCAGGGCGCCCGAGCGGGGGCGCCGCCGGCCGGTCTACGTCGCGCTGGCGGCCTCCGGCGACGAGGGCTTCGCCGCGCGGACGCGGCTCTTCCGGCCGCTCGCCGCCCGCGAGGGCATCGAGGTCATCCTCCTCGAGAACGCGATGTACGGCCTCCGCCGGCCCCCCGGGCAGCGCGCCACCGCGATCCGCACCGTGGCCGAGCACCTCCTGATGAACCTCTCCACCGTCGAGGAGACGCGCGCGCTCGTCGAGCACCTCGCCCGCGAGGGATACGAGCGCATCGGCGTCGTCGGCTTCAGCATGGGCGGGACGTCGGCGGCGCTCGCCGCGGCGGTGACGGCGCGCCCGCTCGCGGTCGCGGTCTTCGGCGCGGGCCGCAGCGCCGTGCCGGTGTTCACCGAGGGGATGCTGTCCGTCAGCGTCGAGTTCGAGGCGCTGGGCGGGCCCGCGGCGGCGCGGGCGCGGCTCGGCGTCCTCTTCGGCGCCGCCGACCTCGACCGCCACCCGGCGCCGCGGCGGCTCGACGCGACCGTCCTCGTCGGCGGGCGCCGCGACGGGTACGTGTTCGCCGAGCAGGTCGAGGCGCTCCACGCGCACTGGAGGTCGAGCGAGCTCCGGTGGCTCGACACCGGGCACGCCGGCGCGGTCGTCTACCAGGCCGAGGCGCTCCGGCGCGCCGCCGTCGACGCGATGGCGCGGCTCGGCGCGTAGCGCGCGCGAAGCCCTCACCCCGCGGCGCCCGGCAGCTGCACCACGAACCGCGCCCCGCCCTCGGCCCCGGCCTCGACCCCGATCGCGCCGCCCGCCGCCTCGACGAGCCCGCGGCACACCGCGAGCCCGAGCCCCGTCCCCTCGCCGACCTCCTTCGTCGTGATGAACGGCTCGAACAGCGTCTCGCGGACCGCCTCGGCGATCCCCGGCCCGTTGTCCTCGACCTCGATCCGCGCGCCCCCGCCCGCGGCCCGCGACGCGCGCACCCAGACGCGCCCGCCGGCGCGCGGCACCGCGTCGGCCGCGTTCAGGAGGAGGTTCAGCAGCACCTGCACCAGGCGGCCGTGCGACAGCTGGACGGGCGGCACGTCGGGCGCGACGTCCCGCACGAGCTCGACCGCGCGGAACGCCTTCTGCGGCGAGACCAGCGAGACGACGTCCTCGAGCGCCTCGGCGACCGAGCCGGAGGGCTCCTCCCCGGCGCCCTCCGCGCCGCGCGCCGCCGGCCGCGCGAAGTCGAGCAGGTCGCGCAAGATCTTGTGGATGCGCTCGGTCTCGCGCTTCATCCGCTCGAGGAACTCGCGCTCCTCGTCGGGCGTGAGCCCCCCGACGAGCAGGAGCTCCTGGAAGCCGAGGATCGCCGCGATGGGGTTGCCGATCTCGTGCGCGAGCCCCGCCGCGAGCCGCCCCACGGACGCGAGCCGCTCGGAGCGGACCAGCCGCTCCTGCGCGCTCTTCAGGTCCGCCGCGTAGCGCTCGACCTCGGCGATCTTCGCCCGCAGCGACTCCTCGTCGGCCCGGAGGCGGGCCGTCATGTGCGCGAGGCTCGCCCCGAGCTCCGCGAGCTCCCGCGCGCCGGCGCGCGGCGCCTCGAGGTCGCGCGCCCCGCCGGCCACGCGGCGGGCGGCCTCCGACAGCGCGTCGACCGGCCGCACCACGAGGCGCGTCATCGCGATGTACGCGAACACGAGCAGCGCCAGCGCCACGATCCCCGTGTAGAGCGCCACGATCCGGACGAGCGGCGCGGCCGGCACCGTCGACGGGTCGGTCGGCACCAGCACGGCCACGGAGCCGACCTGCGGCGGCCGCGCGGGCGCCGCGTCGGGCTCCGCGTCCGCGTCGGGCTCCGCGTCCGCGCGCGGCGCCGGCTCGCGCGCGTGCTCCGGGACGACGACCAGGACCGCGCCGCCCCGCGCGGTGCGCACGGTCCTCAGCACCTCCGCGCCCGCCTCCACCGAGGCCGGCAGCGCCGCCGCCGCGTCCGGCTCCCCGGCGCGGTCGACGAGCGCGCCCGCCGCGTCGTAGACGCCGATCGCCGACGCGCCGTCGGGCCCGAGCTGCGCCTCGAGCAGCGGCGAGAGCTCCGGCGCCGACCGGCTCGCCCGCGCCGCGGCGACGTGCCCGGCGATCGCGCGGCCGATCGCGCGGGCGCTCGACGCGCGCGCGCCGACCATCGTGGCCCGGGTGAGGTTCGCGACGGCGAAGAAGAGCGGCACGAACGCCAGCACGAGCAGCGCGCCGAGCGCGAACAAGAGCTGAAGCCGGATCCCGAGCCGCACGGCGTGTCCCTGCCCCTTCGGCGCCATCCTCGCCCAGGTCGCCCCCGATCGCACGGGGCAGGCGGCGGATCCGCCACCCGCGCGCCGCCAGGCGAGCCGGCGCGGCGCGGATCGAGGGAGCTGGGCCGCCGATCGCCGCCCGCCGCGCCGAAGCCCCGGCGGAGGATCGGCCGTGCGCGCCGAGGGGAGCCGATCCGCGCAGGCGCGAGAGCGGGAGACCCACCGGCGCGCTGCGGCAGCCATGCTAGCCTGACATGTGGGCTGTCCGGCGAGCGACGCGCAGGGCCAGACGAGGAGCGCACCGGGCTCAGGCCGACAGGGCCCGGCGCGCGCCGAGGACGAGCGGGACACGCCGGCCGAGGGCGAGCGGGACACGCCGGCCGAGGGCGCGTGGGCGCCGGCGCTCCTCGGCGCGCTGGACGCGCTGATCTGGGAGGTCTCCGGCGAGGCGCTCGAGCTGCCTTTGGTGCGCGCGCCGGCGAGGGAGCTGTTCGGGCACGCCGCCGAGCGCTGGGCGGCCGATGACGGCCTCTTCTGGCGGCACCAGCACCCGGAGGACCGGTCGCGGCTGCTCGCCGTGGCGCGCAAGGTCCTCGCGGAGGGGTCGACCGAGCGCGTCGAGCACCGCTTCTTCGCCGCCGACGGCCGCACGGTGTGGCTGAGCAGCGAGCTCGTCCGCCGCGTGGCCCCCGCCGGCGGGGGGCCCGTCGCCCGCGGCCTCTCCGTCGACGTCACGCGGGCCAGGGTCGCGGAGGAGGCGCTCCGCGAGAGCGAGGAGCGGGCGCAGGCGCTGCTCGAGTCGACCGAGCAAGGGATCTACGGGCTCGATCGCGCGTGCCGGTGCACGTTCGCCAACCGGGCCTGCGTGCGGCTGCTCGGGTACCGCGACGAGGCGGAGCTCGTCGGCCGCGCCATGCACCAGCTCGTCCACCACACGCGCGAGGGCGGCGCGCCGCTGCCCGAGTCGGACTGCCGGATCTGCCGCACGGTCCGGGCCGGGGAGGCCGCGCACCTCGCCGGCGAGCTGCTCTTCCGCGCCGACGGGACCAGCTTCCCCGTCGAGTACTGGTCCCGCCCCGTCCGCCGGCAAGGCGAGGTCGTCGGCGCCATCGTCACGTTCGTGGACATCACCGAGCGCAAGCGGAGCGAGCAGCTGCTCTCCGCGCAGGCGCTCATGGGCGCGCTCCGGGCCGAGGTGAGCGCGGCGCTGTCCCTCCCCGGGACGATGCGCGAGCTCCTGCAGCGCTGCGCCGAGGCGATCCGGGGGCACCTCGACGCGGCGTTCGCCCGCATCTGGCTGCTCGACGAGCGCGCGCAGGTCCTGGACCTCCGCGCGAGCGCGGGGATGTACACGCACCTCGACGGCCCCCACAGCCGCATCCCCGTGGGCAGCTACAAGATCGGCCGCATCGCGAAGGAGCTCCGGCCGCACCTCACGAACGACGTCCTCCGCGATCCCCAGGTGAGCGAGAAGGGCTGGGCGCGGCGCGAGGGCATGGTGTCGTTCGCCGGCTACCCCCTGCTCGTCGAGGATCGGCTCATCGGCGTGATGGCGATGTTCGCGCGGCGGCCCCTGCACGAGCAGGTGCTCGACGCGCTCGGGACGATCGCCGTCACGGTGGCCCACGGGATCGAGCGCAAGCGCGCCGAGGACGCGCTCCGGGAGAGCGAGGCGAGGCGCGCCGCCGAGCACGCGGTCCTGCGGCGCATCATCGGGCAGAGCGGCGACGGGATCGTGATGGTGGACGAGCACGGCGTCGTCCGCCTGATGAACCCGGAGGCCGAGCGGCAGCTCGGGCCGGCCACGGAGCTCACGATCGACGCGTGGGCGCGCGCGACGGGCGCCGCCCCGCCGGACGGCGCCCCGGCGCCCGCGGCGGAGACGCCGCTCCACCGCGCCCTGCGCGGCGAGAAGGTGGAGAGCGTCTGCTGGCAGGTCCAGCGGCCGGACGGCTCGGCGCGCGTGCTCTCCGCGAGCGCGTCGCCGCTGCGCCGCGCGGACGGCGCGCCCGCGGGCGCGGTGATGAACACCCGCGACGAGACCGAGCGGCTCCGGCTGGAGCAGGATCGCGAGCGGCTCCTGCGGAGCCTCGAGGAGGCGGTCGAGGTGCGCGACGAGTTCCTCTCCATCGCGTCGCACGAGCTCAAGACGCCGCTCACGGCGCTCCTCCTCCAGGTGGAGAGCCTGCGCCGGGCGCTCCGCCTCGGTCACGCCTCCCAGGACGCGGCGCGGCTCGACGCCAAGCTCTCGACCATGCACCGGAGCGTCTTCCGGCTGAGCGACCTCGTGAACGAGCTGCTCGACGTCTCCCGGATCTCGGCCCGGGGCCTGCCGCTCCACGTCGAGGAGTTCGACCTCGGCGCGCTGCTCCGCGAGAGCGTCGAGCGGTTCGAGGAGGGGCCGCGCCGGGGCTCGTCGATCCGGCTGCTCGGGGGCGAGGAGGTCCTCGTGCGCTGGGATCGCGCCCGCATGGAGCAGGTGATCACGAACCTCCTGTCGAACGCCGTGAAATACGGCGCCGGCGCGCCCATCGACGTGCACGTGGAGGCCGACGCCGAGCGGGTCCGGTTCGCCGTGCAGGACCGCGGCATCGGCATCGCGCCCGGCGACCAGGCGCGCATCTTCGAGCGGTTCCAGCGCGCGGCGTCGGTGATGCACTACGGCGGGTTCGGCCTCGGCCTGTGGATCGTGCGGCTCATCGTGGAGCAGCACGGGGGCGCCGTGCGGGTGGAGAGCGCGCCGGGGCGCGGCGCGACCTTCTCGGTCGAGCTGCCGCGCGCCGTCGGCGGCGCGGGCGCCCCGCCGGAGGGCGGCTCGCCGCCGGCGCCCGCCGCGAGGTAGGACGCGCGCTCGTCCTCGCCGCGCGCGGCCGCGAGCCGCGGCGCATCGAGGCGGCGCCCGGCTTGTCGCATCCTCACCCACCTCACCGGCCGGTCGCGCGCAGCCGAGAACTGGGCCCGGAGGATCGACCTCTGGTAGCGGCATGCGAGCCCATGGCCAACCTGGTGCTCGCCGTGCTCACCGCCCGCCGTATCGCGCGCAACGCGGCGCCGCTCGCCTGCGCGCTGGCCCTCGGGGGGCTCGTCGTCCTCGACGCGGCCGAGCCCCTGCCGAAGCTCGCCGCCGTCGTGGCGCTGATCGTGCTGGTCGCGGCGCTCGTCCAGCGGGCGCGGCGGCGCGCGGCCGCCATCGAGGCGAGCGCGCTGCTCGACCTCGAGGTCGGCGCCCTCCTCGTCGTCGCGACGTTCGCCGCGGTCCTCCGCCTCGACGGATCGCTCGACGGCGACGCCCACGCCGCCCTCTACGTCGTCATCGCCCTCGTGAGCGCGTTCGCCCGCCCCGGCGCGTCGCTCCTCGTCGCGCTCGCCGCCGCGGCCCTCGAGCTCGCCGTCCGCTCGGCCATGGCCAAGCGCGGCGCGCCGATCGCGTGGGGCGCCGCCGCGCCGCACATCGGCTTCATGGCGGTCTTCTCGGTGCTGAACGCGGCCATCCTCCGCGCCGAGATCAGCCGCGTCCGGAAGGCCTCCAACACCCGGCTGAAGGCCGAGATCGAGCGGCTCCGCGACGACGCGCGCAGCTATCGCCTGCTCTCCGCCCCGGCCCAGGCGCGCGGCGCCGCCCAGAAGGGCGACGACGAGCGGCTCGCCCGCTCCGGCGTCGAGGAGATCCACCAGTCGGTGCTCTTCGCGCTCCGCCTCCTGCGCGAGTCGCTCGATCTCTACACCGCGATGCTCCTCTGGCAGAACGACGCCGGCACGCACCTGCGCATCAGCGAGCTCGCGAGCGACGCCCCGAACCTCTCCGAGGGCCCGTTCCTCTCGGGCGACGGCGTCTTCGGCGCGGCGATCACGCAGCGCGCGCCCGTCGTCATCGGCGGCCTCAAGCCCGGCTACAAGCTCCCCTACTACGTCGGCCCCTCGCCGGTGCGCGCCGTGTGCGCGCTGCCGGTGTTCGAGCACGGCCAGCTCCGCGGCGTGCTCGTCGTCGATCGCGTCGAGGACCAGCCGTTCTCGCCGCGGGAGCTCGAGCTCATCGACGAGGCGTGCCGCTACGCCGTGCGCGCCATCCAGAACGAGCGCGTCTTCGTCCAGCTTGAGCGCGCCAAGGTCGAGCAGGGCAAGCTCTACCGCGCCGCCGAGGCGCTCGGCGCCGCCACGACCGAGCCGGGCGTCATCGAGGCGGGGGTCACGAGCGCCCGCGAGATCACGTCGGTCGATTTCGCGGCGGTCACGCTCTACGACGAGGCCCAGAAGGTCCACGAGATCCGCGCCGTGAGCGGCGATGGGGTCGCCGAGCTGACCGGGCAGCGGTTCCGCCACAACGCCGGGCTCGTCTCGATGGTGCTCCAGAACCGCCACCCGCTGCCGTACCGCGGCGAGTACGACGAGAAGCGGCAGGTCGTCTTCACCCGCCGCGTCACGCCGCCGTCGATGCCGTCGATCATCGTGCTCCCGCTCGTCGTCCACGACCGGCCGCTCGGCACGCTGGTCCTCGGCTCGCGGCGGCGCGCGGCCTTCACCGACTCGGTGCGCAGCACGCTCGAGGTCCTCGCGAGCCACATGGCCGTGTCGCTCTCGAACGCGCGGATGATGCGGCGCCTCGAGGAGCTCGCGACCATGGACGGGCTCACCGGGCTGCTCAACAAGCGGGCGATGCTCGAGGTGGCCGACCAGAAGATCACGGCGGCGCGCCGGTTCTCGCGGCGGCTCTCGGTGCTCGTGACCGACATCGACCACTTCAAGAAGGTGAACGACACGTACGGCCACGACGTGGGCGACGTGATCATCAAGGGGCTCGGCGACGTGCTCCGGCGCGCCAAGCGCACGACCGACGCGGTCGCGCGCTTCGGCGGCGAGGAGTTCGTGGTGATCTGCGAGGAGACGGACGCGCGCGGCGCGATGCTGCTGGCCGAGCGCGTGCGCGAGGAGCTCGGCCGGACGACGTTCCACGCGGCCGGGAGCAGCGGCCCGGTGCAGTGCCAGGTCACCTGCTCGATCGGGATCGCCACGTACCCCGAGGCGGGCAGCACGTGGGAGGAGCTCTTCAAGGCCGCGGACGAGTCGCTGTACGTCTCGAAGCGGTCGGGCCGGAACCGCTCGACGGCGTGGTCGCCGTCGATGCGGTCCGGCAGCGGCCACCCGCCCGCGCTGGAGGCGAGCGCGCCGGCCAAGCCCGCGTCGGAGCCGCCCGCGCCGGCGAGGCCCGCGTCGGAGCCGCCCGCGCCGTCGAGGTCCGCGCCGCCCGCGGCGGCCCGGCCCGCGTCGGCGAGGCCCGCGGCGGCGGCGCCCGCGCCGCAGCGCAGGCCGCCCGCGGCGAGCGGCGGCCCGGCGCCCGCGGGGCACGACGGCGCGCCGCCCGGCGGCAAGCGCGCCGCGGCGTCCTCGCTGTCGCCGGCGCAGGCCAGGGCGGCCGTCGAGGCCGAGCCCCGGAGCAAGCCGAGGCGCCCGCCGGACGTCGATCCGACGAGCAAGCCGAAGACCGCAGCCTGAGGCGGCGCGCCGCGCGCGGCGCGGGTGGCGGCGGGCGCCGCTTGCGGCGCCCGCGCGGCGGGAACATAAGCCACCGTGACGCGGCGAGGCGAAGCCAAGGAGGCGCGATGAGCTCGGATCCGGATCGCGATGACCCGAAGGACGATCTCAAGCAGGGGCTGAGCCTGCTCTGGCGCGCGGCGCGCAAGACGGCGGTGGACCTGCGCAAGGACCTCGATCGCACGAGCGTCGGCAAGGCGATCGACGACGCCGGGCGCGAGCTCGTGCGGGCGGCGACCAACGTGGTCGGCCGGATCGGCGCCGAGCTGAGCAAGGGGTCGCCGGCGGCGCCGCCGCGCGAGGAGCGCCCGGAGGGCGGCGCGGAGGCCGGCGCGCCCGAGGCGCGGCCCACGGGGCCCACGCCGGAGGACCCGGGGTTCCGCATCGCGGTCGACCCGGAGGACAAGGGCGAGAAGCCCCGCTGAGGGCGGGCTTCACCGGGATCGGCCCGGGCACGAGAGGGTCGTGGTCGACTGTGCCCGGAGAGAGTCCACATGAAGGCGGGAAGGCGGGAAGATCATTAAGGTTTTCTTCCCGCCTGCCCGCCTTCATGTTCAAATTTGACCACTGCTCACGAGAGGCCCCCCGGAGACGGCTTACGGGGGGCCGGCCGGGGTCGTCGCGGAGCGCCCTGGGCGCCGCGCCGCGAGCGCCGCGGCGGTGAGCCCGTCGGCCTGCACCACGCACGCCTGGACCGGCCGGCCGAGCGACGCGCGCCCTGTCACGGCGCCGCCCTGCGCGTCGAGGAACGTGATCCCGCCGCGCGCGTCGCACAGCGCGAAGCCGCCGGTGTACGCCGCGCCGCCGAGGAAGTCGGCCTCTCCTGCGTGGGCCCACGCGAGCGCGCCCGTGCGCGCGTTGATGCCGACAGCGGCTCGGTAGTACGTCGCAACGAAGCGCTCCGCCTCGATGGCGGGCGGCCCGGAGGCGCGGGGGCGGGCGTAGAGGCGCGCCCTGTCCTCGGCCGAGGCGACGGGCGCGAGCACCTCGGTCCCGTCGCTCAGCCAGATCGGCGCCCCGGGCAGCTCGCGCGCCGGCAGCCGCGCGGTCGAGGCGCGCCCGGCCGCGCCGAGGCCGATGGCCGCGTCGAAGCGCGTCGCCGCCGAGCCGCCGCCGAAGAAGACGGCGCCGCCGAGCAGGAACGCGCGGCTCACCTCGGTGCGGAGCAGCGCCCGCGCCGCCTCGCGGCCCGTCTGCAGGTCGAAGACCGTGACGTACCGCCCCTGCCACGGCAGGAACGCGTAGCGCCCCACGACGGCGGGCACGCCGATGTCGGCGTCGTCCTCGATCTGGCGCTGCACCATCCCGTCGTGGCCGATGGCCAGCACGACGCTCATGGTGCCGGTGGTCGACACGAGCGACACCACGGTGGTCTCGCCGTCGTCGCCCGCGCCGCGGAGCCTGCCGCCGGCCCTCCGCATCCAGAGCAGCTCGCCGGTGCGCGCGTCGAGCGCGAACAGCTCGCCCTGGCCGAGCCCCACGACGACGCTCCCCGCGACGGCCGGCCGCGCGTCGAGCGGGTGCTCGAAGGTCCACGCGGGGCCGCCGCCGAGCGGCACCCCGACGAGCTGGCGCGCCCCCGTGCCCGCGACGACGCCGACGGCCACGTCGGCGCCGAGGGGGATGGGTCTTCCGGCGAACCGCCGCTGGAAGGCGGCGATCCCGGCGCCGCCGTCGTCCTTCCAGCGCGGGTCGAAGGCCTCGCCCTGCGTCTGTCCGCCGCCGCAGGCGACGGAGAGCGCCGCGAGCGCGCCGGCCGCCGCGAGGACGAGCGCGCGGGCGGCGGCGCGGGGCGGGCGCGGGGGTCGCATGCGAGGAGTCCTGCGGCGGTCGTAGCGCGGCTCCGGCTGGCCGAGCAAGGAAGCGTCGGGGCGGCGGGGACGACGACCGGCTGCCCAGCGCTCGTCGCTCACGGGCATCGCGGAGCGCCCGTTCACGGCGAGCGCGATGCGACCGGCCCGCAGGCTTGCGCCTCGGCGTGATCCCCACGGTCTTTCCTTACCAGCCGGTCGTCCTCGTCCCAGCTCAGGACCCACTGCGGGCTCCCGTGGTACTTCCAGTCCTTGTGGTTGCCGTTCGATGTTCCTCTTGCGGGCTCTCCTCTATCACGGAGGCCGAGAAGAAGTACCGATCACAAACCTCTCGATGGCATCTCTGCACGAAGCGCGAGCCAGCGCAGAGCCGAGCTCTTCATGCCACAGCTTTCGTTTCTTTGGGATGCACTGCTTGAGGGCATTCCTGAGGTCCGCCATCCGTGCGAGGGGGAACGACCAACCAAGCCCAGGCTCATCGGGATCGACCTCCTCTGCGATGACGATATCGGCGCTGAGCGCGGCTGCCACATCGGAGGGGGAGAAGCATCGACATTGGTTCGACTCAGTTTTTCGATGAACGCGAGGGTCTCATCCCGAGACGGGACACGCGAAGATAGCGGCTGGCTCGGAGGGGTCAATGACGTTCGATAGCGGGTACGACGATCGAACTGGAACGCCTTCAACCCTTCCGGAGCTGGAGCCGGGCGGCGCGTGCTCAGTCATGTTTCCCGCAAGACGAAGCGGCGCAATGCCTCCCGGGAGGTGATGGCCGCCTCGTCTACGCCGAAGTCAGCTCTCCAAAGCTCGCGCTTGAATGCGAGCCCACGCGCCATAGCATCAGCAAAATCTTCCAGTGGTGCGGGTGGGAAGTCCCCGGCCACTCCTTCCGGCAGATCTTCCATAATCGAGACAGACTCGGCGCACAGGACTGCGATCATCTGCGAGACCAATGCCGTAAACTTCTTTAGCCCAGAGATCGGATGGCAGATCGCCATACTGAATTCTATGCGGCTCTCGCCACCCGTGGCACGGATCTCGATTTCGAAAACATAATCTTCGCCTCGCACGTGTACGCACCGAGCCTTTGGGCTGAAGCTGTCGGCCGGTGAAGCTCCGGGAATCCGCAACAGCAGTCCAGCAGCATCATCTTGGGATACAGACGACTCAATTGCAACCTTGAAATCCTCAACGCCCATATAAAAATCGCACTAGGGATCGAGTATGTCCTTCCAATCGTAGACAGGCCTAGGCGTCACCGAATCGAGTCGGTGGATCGCACTCTCAGGAATCTCGACGCCGGCTCGGTCCGCCGCGAGCACGCGGTGATGACCCGATACGATGTTCCCGGCCTTGTCCACGATGATCTTGTCCTTGGACCAGTCCCACGCGCGATTGCGCATCATCTCCGCAAATTCGTCGATTTTGGCCATGCCGAAGCGCCGGGCGGACTGCGCAGGCTTGAACTTCGACAGCAGCCCTCCCCCCTTGCGGCCAAGGCTTCCACTTTCGCTGCAGCCTTCCGCGCAGCTAGCTTGGCGAGAGACTTACCTCCCAACTTGACCAGTGTTTTTGCGACCGCGCCTCCCACGCCTACCACATCGATCGGGTCGATCGGCGGCGTCTTCACCGGCTTGGCCTCAGCCGCTTGCGCACCCGGTCGATCTCCTGCCAGTGCGGCACGCGGGCAGCCGAGCTCATGCATGACTCGGCGACGCACCCACTGGTGCTCTTCTCGTCGATTTGCATGCTGATGTCCTCGGGCGCCACAAACTCCTGACAGACACCGTCGACACATTTCTCGGCCCGAAGATGGGATTCAACCCAGCTCGATGAGCGGGCGTCCGTGGATCACCGCCGCGCCCCCCCGCGGGACGCCAGCCGCTACTCATTCGATTTTGTTGCGATTCTTCCTTCTGTCAATGGCCAGAGCTACGATTCCAGCCGCAAACATCACGACACCTCCCAAAACCAGCGGCGCACACAGAATCACGCCGAGCAGAATCATCTGCCTGCTCTTGACTCGGCCACCAGCAAGGACGATCGCAATACCGGCCACAGCCAGCACAGAGAACACCTTGATCCACCACTCTGGACTCGTGAGCCTATCTCGCAACATAACGATCAATCACCCATACCAGAGAACGCCACAAAAGGCGCAGCGGCAGCACCATAGATGAGCAGATCAGGCCCGTAAACCGCTGCATAAGGGACGAGGATCGAACCTGTCTGCGTGAACGCACCGGTGGTCATGCTGATGACACCAGGGGCTGTGAACCGCACCCCACCAGCGGCTTTCATAGCCGAATAGAGGCCGATCGGAAACACCCTCTGGAAGGATCCGCCGATGCGCTCGAGGACGCCGCCGCCAACGAGGCCTCCGACGCGAGCGCCGCCCACGCGCTGGAGCTCCGTAACCGCGCGTTCTGGGCCGCCGACGAGCTCGCCAGGGAGATCCGCGAGGGCGGCCGCTATGCCTTCCGCGATCAGCCCAAGATCGCGACCAGGTTCGTATCGCGCTACCGGACGAGCCTGCGGCGGCGCTCCCGCGAGAAGGCCAAGCCCATCGAGCCCGTCACCGCCCCGGCACCGAGCCCGGAGCTGACCGCGGAAGCATAACGCCGCCCGCGGGACGCAATCCTCTCACGCCCCCACCCGATCCTCTCACGCCCCCACCCGATCCTCTCACGCCCGCGCCCGATCCTCTCACGCCCCCACCCGATCCTCTCACGCCCGCACCCGATCCTCTCACGCCCGCGACCGCACCTCTCCCTCCCCCACCCGATCCTCGAAGAGGGCGTGTTAGAAGACCGCGTGCACTTCACCATCTGTCACGAGCTCGACGCGCCGCTCGACGCCGTCGAGCTCGCCGTGCTGTCGCCGGAGCTCGGGCCGCGGCTGGCCACCAAGGTCGCCTCCCTCGAGAGCGTCGTCACCGTCGAGCACGCGCTCCGCGACGGCGAGCTCCTCCGCATCCTCCGCTTCCAGGCCAGCGCGCCGCTGCCGATCTTCAAGGACTACCCCGTCGCCAAGGACGCCATGTCCTGGGAGGAGCGCTCGACCTACCGGCTCTCCGATCACGCCTCCACGTGGCAGGTCAGCCCGAAGGAGCAGTGGCGCAGCTACTTCCGCTCCGCAGGCACCTACCGGCTCGAGCGCCTGCCCCAGGGGCGCACCCGCCGCCGCGTCGACGGCGACATCCAGATCCGGCTGCGCCTGCTCGGCCCCCTCGTCGAACGCCTCGCCCTCGCCGAGGTCCAGCGGACGTACGACGCCGAAGCGGATACGCTCCGGGAGCTCGTCACCGCATGAACGACCTACCCCGCCCCGAGACCCCCGCCCGCCGCGCCCGCTTCGCCCGCCCCGCCGCCGCGCTCCTCGGCCTGTGCGCGCTCGCCAGCGCGACCACCGCGCTCGCCGCGCCGACCGACGGCCCCGCGCAGCCGATCCCCGACCCGGGCAAGCCCGTCGCCAGCAGCGACGACACCTCGGCCATCGCGGTGAACCCCGCGAACCTCTCCTTCCTCCCAGGCACGGAGCTCCGGTGGACCTGGGTCTCCACGGGCTCGGCCTCGCCGCTGCCCGCGCGCGGCCACGCCTTCGCGCTCGGCGTGCCGCTCTGGTTCGTGTCGACCGGCCTGCGCTTCGACTTCCTCGACCCGCCCGGGGCCGCGCCGGCGCCGTTCGACAGCCCCTCGCGGTGGTTCCGCTGGGGGCTCGCGCTCGACACCGGCCCGGGCTTCGCGTTCGGCACCACGCTCGGCTGGGGCAGCTCCGACGCGCCGGCGCTCGACGGGTACTTCTCCCTCACGAGCGGCATCACCCTCCGGCCCTTCACCTGGCTCTCCCTCTCGGCCGTCGCGCGCGACTGGAACCGCCCCGAGAACCGCCTCGGCGAGGCCCTCGAGCGCAGCTACGATTTCGGCGTCGCGGTGCGGCCCGTGGGCGGCAGGCGCGCGCTCGAGATCGGGCTCGAGACCGCCTACGTCGAGAACAGCGACCCCGACCGGAGCGGCACCTTCACGCCGCGCGCGACGCTCGGCCTGCGCGTGCCCTACGTGGGCACCCTCCGCGGCGACGTGACGCTGCGCGACCTCGCCAGCGAGGACGGCCCCGAGGTCGCCGCCATGGCCGGCCTCGACGTCAACGTCGGCGGGCTCCAGGTCTCCGGCGGCGGCGTCTTCGGCGACGCCGTCACGAAGAGCGGCACCGGCTTCTACACCAGCGTCGCGCTCCGCAGCTTCTCCGAGCCGGGCGTCCGGCGGCTGGCCCGCGTCGTCCGCGTCCGCCTCGACTCGACCCCGGGCGTCCGCAGGCACACGCGGCTCCTCCAGCAGCTCTGGCGCCTCGCCGAGGCCCCGGAGGTCTCCGGGGTCGCGCTCGTGCTCCGCGCCGAGCCGGCCAGCTCGCTCGCCCACGCCGAGGAGGTCGCCGACGCGATCCGCAACCTCCGGAGCCACGGCAAGAAGGTCCTCTGCCACCTCGAGGACGCCGGCGGCCGCGCGCTCCACGTGTGCTCGCACGCCGACGCGATCGCCATGAACCCCGCGGGCGGGCTGCGCTTCTCCGGCATCTCGTCGAGCTACTTCTACTTCGGCGGGCTCCTCAAGAAGCTCGGCGTGCAGGCCGACCTCGTCCGCATCGGCCCGCACAAGCTCGCCGCCGAGCAGTTCGCCCGCGAGGGCAGCACCCAGGTCGGCAAGGAGGACCACCAGGCGCTGGTCGATCAGCTGAGCGGCGCGTTCCTCGACGCGGTGAGCGCCGGGCGCCGCATCCCCGTCGAGGAGCTCGAGCGGCGGCTCGCGCGCGGCCCGTTCCTCGCGCAGGAGGCGCGGCAGAGCGGCCTCGTCGACCTGCTCGCCTACGACGACGAGCTCGGCCGCGTCATCGACGAGGTGATGGGGCGCGCCTCCCGCGTCGTCGACGACGACGCGGGCGACGAGGCGCCGGAGCGCTGGGGCTACTCGCCCAAGATCGCCCTCGTCTACCTCGACGGCGACATGATCGACGGCGAGAGCCGGTCGATCCCGCTCCTCGGCGTCAAGCTCGCGGGCTCGTACACGATCGCCGGGGCGCTGCGCCGCGCGCGCGAGGACCACAACGTCCGCGCCGTCGTGCTCCGCGTGGAGACCGGCGGCGGCTCGACGCTCGCGTCGGACGTCATCCTCCGCGAGGCGATCCTCACGGCGCGCGTGAAGCCGCTCATCGTCTCGATGGGCTCGCAGGCCGCGAGCGGCGGCTACTACGCGTCCGTCGCCGGCGGCCAGATCTTCGCGAACCGCTCCACCATCACCGGCTCCATCGGCATCTTCTACGGGAAGGTCGACGTCACCGGGCTGCTCCAGAAGCTCGGCGTCAGCATCGAGACGCACCGCTCGTCGCCGCGCGCCGACGCCGAGTCGATCTACCGGCCGTTCACCGACGACGAGCGCGAGCAGCTCGGGGTCAAGGTGAAGCAGCTCTACGACCGGTTCGTCGCCCGCGTCGCCGAGGGCCGGCGCATGCGGCCCGACGAGGTCGACGCCATCGCGCGCGGGCGCGTGTGGACCGGCGCCCAGGCCCTGGAGCGCCGGCTCGTCGATCGCGTCGGCGGGCTGCGGGAGGCGCTCGCCGAGGCGCGCCGGCTCGGCCAGCTGCCCGACGACGCGCCGGTCCTGTCGCTCCCCGAGGAGGACACGTCGCTCCTCGGCTACGCGCTCAGCCTCGTCGGCCTCTCGGCGCAGGCCCAGGGCGAGCTCGCGACGGCGACCATCCCGCCCGTCATGCTCGACGCCGCGCGCGCCCTCACGCCGTTCCTCGTGTTCGGCGCCGACAGGCCGCTCGCGCGCAGCGAGTTCGCCGGCGAGATCTCGTTCGGCGCCCCCGCGACGGCGCGCGAGGACGAGCCCGCGCCGCCGTCGCTCGAGGAGCGCTGAGCCCATGGGGGACGCCGAGGCCGCGGGCCCGCCGCTCTTCGACGCCCGCGCCGCGCGCATCGCCGTCGACGACGTGGTCGCGATCGACGCGCTCACCGCGGCGTCGCGCGGCGACCGCGTGCTCTGCGCCGGCGACACCGGCGCGCTCTTCGCGGCGCTCACGGGCATCCCGCTGTCTTCCGTCCGCTCCGCGTCGCCGGACGACGCGCTCGACGCGGCGCCCGGCGAGGCGCGCGTCGTCGCCGGCCGGCTCGCGATCGCGGGCCGCGACGTCGCGCGCTCGGCGCACCGGGCCGCGAGCGGGGCCGCGCCGCTCGATCCGCCGCTGCCGCTCGCGTGGACCGTGGACGCCTACGTCGCCTGGGGCGCGCGGCTCGCCGGGGCCTCGCCGCGCGCGGCCGCCGAGCTGGTGCCCTCCGCGCTGGCCCGGGTCGGCCTCGCGGCCGCCCAGAAGCGCGCGCTCCGGACGCTCGCGCTGCCCGAGCGCCGCGCGCTCGTCCTCGCCCAGGCGATCGCGACGGCGCCGCCCGTGCTGATCGCCGAGGATCCGCTCGTCGGCCTCGACGACGGCGCGGCCGGCTTCGTCCTCGCCGCGCTCGCGGGCGCCACCGAGGGCCGCGGCGCGCTGCTCACGGCGGCGCGCCTCGACGTCGAGGGCCCGCGGGGCGTCCTGGTCCGCGGCGCCACCGACGTGCTCGTGCTCGCCGGCGGCGAGCTCGCCTTCTCGGGCACGTTCGCGGAGGTCGCCGCCGGCGGGCGCCTCTACACGCTCACCGTCCGCAGCAACGCGGAGCTCCTCCGCGAGGAGCTCGCCGCCCGGGGCATCGCGCTGCGGGGAGGGCCGGCGCGCTTCTCGGCCGCGCTGCCCGAGGGCGCGACCACCCGCGACGTCGTCCTGGCCGCCGCGCGCTGCCGCGCCGCGATCGTCGAGCTCACCCCCCTCTTCTGAGGGCGGCGCGCGCCTCGGGGCCGCGCGCCTCCATCGCCACTGTTCGCCACCCGGCGGGCGCCGTAGTACCGTGCGCTCGATGTCATCCGAAGCCGCCGCGAACAAGCCGTCCGCCGCTCAGGTCACCCCGGGCGGCCCGCCTCCCGGAGGTCGACTCGCCGTGCTCACCGCGTTCGCGGTGGGCGCCTCGTGGCTCCCGGTCCCGGTCCTCCCCGATCGGATGCTCCTGCGCATCCGCGGGGCGATCGCCCAGGACACGGTGGCCCGCCACGGCCTCAGCCTCACCACCGACGCGCGCGCCCTGCTCGCCCAGCCCGGCGCGGAGCAGACCCCGCTCCGCAAGGCCGCGCAGCTCGTCACGAAGGAGGTCCTCCGGCGGCTCAACCCGGCCCTCGCGCTCGCGGCGGCCGCGCGCGGCCTCGAGGTCTACGCCCTCGGCCACCTGCTGAACCGCTACATCACGCGCTTCCGACGGAGCAGCGCCGTCCGGATCCACGCCGACGAGGCGCGCTGGATCCGCGACGCGGTCGATCGGGCGGTGCGGCGCTCGCTGTCCCCGTCGCTCCACGCGAGCGTCACCATCCTGCCGAGCGGCGCGGAGGACCTGCGCGACGAGTTCACGCGCTGGATCGATGCGTTCCTGCTCGCCGGCGCCGCCGTCCCCGAGTACATCGAGCGCCGCCTCGACGCGGCCTTCGACGAGATCGCCGCTGCCGGCCTGCCCCATGACTGACCACGAGGAACGCACCGCCACGAAGGGCGCCGCGGGCCGCCACGCGGAGGGCCCCGCGCCCGAGATCGACGCCGACGGCGCGCGCGCCGCGCTCAAGCGCTGCCGCCGCATCATCGTCAAGATCGGCTCGAAGAGCCTGTCCGGCGACGCGTGGGACCGGCTCGCCGTCGAGGTGGCCGCGCTCCGCGCCCGCTCCGGCCGGAACCTCGTCATCGTGTCGAGCGGCGCCATCGCCCTCGGGGTGACGAAGCTCGGCCTCAAGGCGCGGCCGAAGGACATGGCCTGGCTCCAGGCCGCGGCCGCGGCCGGCCAGAGCGTGCTGATGCAGCGCTACGAGGAGGCCTTCGGCAAGGTCGGCCTGCGCGTCGCGCAGGTGCTCCTCACGCACGCCGACCTCGCCGACCGCACCCGCACCAACAACGCGAGGAACGCCCTCGCCGCGCTGCTCGAGGCGGGCGCCATCCCGATCATCAACGAGAACGACGCCGTCGCGGTCGAGGAGATCAAGTTCGGCGACAACGACCAGCTCGCGGCGATGGTCACGCCGCTCTGCGAGGCCGATCTCCTGATCCTCCTCTCGGACGTCGAGGGCCTGCTCGACGGCGACGGGCGCCGCGTGCCGTTCGTGCGCAGCGTCGCCCGCGAGGCGCGGCACCTCGCCGGCGGCTCGACCTCCGGCGTCGGCACCGGCGGCATGGCCAGCAAGGTGGAGGCCGCGCGGCGCGCCACGCTCGCGGGCTCGCACGTGGTCATCGCCGCCGCGCGCGAGCCGGGCATCATCACGAGCATCCTCTCGGGCGAGGACGTCGGCACCCTCTTCGCCGCCGTCCCGCAGCGGCTCAGCGCGCGCAAGCACTGGATCGCGTACACGCTGCGCCCGCGCGGCGCGATCCTCGTCGACCGGGGCGCCGCCGAGGCGATCGCCTCGAAGAACCGGAGCATCCTCGCGGTCGGCGTCCTCGGCGTGCGCGGCACCTTCCTCCCGGGCGACGCCGTGGCCGTCTTCGACCCGGAGGGCACCGAGATCGCGCGTGGGCTCGCGCGGATGTCCGCCGGCGACGCCGCGCGCATCGCGCGGAAGAAGCGTGACGACGCCGGCGAGGACGTCGTCGTCCACCGCGACGACCTCGTGGTGCTCCCGAGCGAGTGACCCCGCCGCCGCCCGGGCGCACCCTGTAGGCGCGACGGCCACCCGATCGCGCGTTCTTCGAGGCTCGCGGGAACCTCCGCGCCGCCCGGCTGTCACTCCGCTCCATCAGCTCCTGGAGGTCGGGTGATGCGCTTCGGGTTGTTCGTCGCCAACGGCTTGGTTCTCGCGGGGGTCGCCTGGACGGTCGGGCTCGGGCCGAGCGTCCAGGCGTCGCAGCTGCTGCCGGCGCGCGCCACGGCGGGGCTCGGTGAGCTCGCCGAGCTCGAGGCGCGCTACGCCGAGGGCCGGACGCGGGAGAGCGTCACCGCGCTCGCCGCGGCTTACCTCGATCGCGATCAGCCGGGCCTCGCCTCCTCCGCGCTCGAGGCCGCGCCCCGCGAGGTGCGCGAGCTCCCCGAGGCGGCGCACCTCTCGGCGCGCGCGCTGCTCCGCCGCGGTCGCGTCCGCGACGCGCTCGCCGCGGCCGAGCAGGCCTCGGCCGCCTGCGCGGCGGGCGTCTGTCCCGCGTGGCTCGCGGCGAAGTCCGAGCGGCAGCGCGCCTTCCTCGAGCAGCTCGCCGCCGCGGGCGTCGACGATCCGCAGCTCGACGCGACCGCCGCGCGCGCCGCCTACGAGCGCAGCGCGAGCGAGGTGCGCCTCGTTGCGATGCGCTGAACGCAGCGCGCCCAGCGCGCGTCAGGGACGATCGAGGCGCCGAGATCGTGCGCGCGCACCGGAAGAAATCTGCTCAGGGCCAATCTCTTCGATCTCGCTGGACAGGAGGGGAGTTCGTCAGGCGGTCCATGGGACAGCGCGGGGGCGCGAGCGCGGCGAGGCGCCCGCGGCGGGGTCGCCGATCGTCAGGGTCGTATCCAAGCTTGGAAACCCTGTCGTTGTCGAATGACGGTCACCGCCTTCTGTCGTAGCCTTGGGTCTTGCTCGGCGCGTCCACACCGGGGGCGCTGTCCGATTGAACAACCGGTTGCGCTTGGGAGGGTCTCCCTCAGGTGGAACAGCCGCAAGCTCGCACGCTGGGCGCCCTGGCGACTGCATCGACAGGGTTGTACCGACGCGCCGTCGTGGTCGCTGCAGCGCTCGGCCTCACCGCCGCCGCGGGCTGCGCGCCGCCGATCACCAACGCAGGGCTGGCGATCCCCGCCGCGAAGCCGGGCCAGGAGCAGCGCCCGGTCCAGCTGCGACCGCCGTTCGAGCTGGCGACGAACGAGGACGCGATCGTCCGGATCGTCACCGACGTGACCTGCACGGGGACGCTCATCACCGAGGACCTGGTGCTCACCGCGCACCACTGCGTCGCGGCGCGCGACGAGAACGGCAGGACGCTGCGCCGCGACCAGGAGCCCGAGGCCATCTCGATCGAGCTCGGGGGCGACCACCTGCCCTGGGGCGACGTGACGGTCCGCGCGGTGGTGTCGCCGGACTGCGGGTACACGTCGGGCGAGGGCGACATCGCGATCCTGGTGCTGTCGCGCCGCCTGATCGGGATCCCGACCCTCGCGCCGCGGATCGAGGGCGAGCCCGCGCTCAAGGAGACGGTGACCCCGTACGGCTTCGGCCGGTGCGCGCTCTCGCGCGATCCGATCCACCTCGTGCCGCGGCTGGGCGGCACGATCGACCGGCTGGCCCCGGGGCACTTCGTCGCGACCGCCTCGATCTGCCCGGGGGACTCGGGGGGGCCCGCGCGGAGCGACGCGTGGGGCGACGTCGTCGGCGTGATCTCGTCGAGCGTGATGGACGGCGACGAGCACACGACCGGCACCTCGTACTTCAGCCGCCTCGACGTGTGGCCCGAGCTCTTCTCCGCGGCCCGCGAGATCGCGGCGGGCGCGAGCCCGAGCGAGCTGCCGCCGTACCGGAGCTGCCTGCGTTGACGGCGGCGCGGCGTCCGCGGGCCCGCGTTGCTCGCCGCCCGCGGCCGCCGCTGCGCTAGGCTGCGGGGCCGCCATGCGGAAGCTGTTCAACGGGCTGCTCTGGATCGTCGGAACCTTGCTGGTGATCGGCGTCGTGCTCCGCGCGCTCGTCCTCGACGTGTGGGCGGTGCCGGACGACCCGAGCCTCGGCGCCTCGATCGCGCCGAGCCTCGCCCCGGGCGACGTCGTCGTCGTGCTGACGCGGGGCACGCCCGGCTTCGGCGAGCTGGTGCGGTGCCCGGATCCCGAGGTCCCCGGCAGCCACATCGTCGGCCGGATCGCGGGCGTGCCGGGCGACACGGTCGAGGTCGACCACAGCGCCCTGGTCGTGAACGGGCAGCGCTACGAGGCCGAGGTCGCCTGCACCGAGCCGAAGCTGAGCATCGTCGATCCCGCCACGAACGACACGGTCCAGGTCGCGTGCGACATGGTGAGGATGGGCCCCGGCCTCCACCTGCGGGCGACGGGCCGCAGGCCGCCGCTCGAGCGCCGCCACCGCGTGGAGGTGCGTCCCGACACGGTCTTCCTGCTGAGCGACAACCGGAGCTACCACGACGACTCGCGCGATTTCGGCCTCCAGCCGCGCGCGGCGTGCAGCCAGCGGATCGTGTTCCGGCTCTGGGGCGCCGGGGGCTGGAGCGACGACCAGCGCCGCTTCACCTTCGTGCGCTGACAGCGCCAGCGGCCACGTCAGGCCGGCGGCCACGTCGGCGCCGGCGGCCACGTCAGCGCCGGCAAGCTGCTCCAGGGCGGGCAGCCTGCGGCAGCGCCGGCGGCCCGCGTCAGCTCGTGCTTGACCCCTCCGCTCTTCGACGTCTAGAACCGTGGTTCTCTCCACCCGGGTCGGGGATCCAGCGCGAGCAGCGGGCAGGGTCCTCCGCCCCCGGGCTCGCTTCATCGGTCGGAGGTCCGCCCAGGCGGCCTTCTGCTGGCGCGGGTCGGAGAACCGCGGTCCGCGGTCCTCCAATGCACCGAGGAGACGTTTGCACACCGAGCAGCACGAGATTGGCATCGTCTGTGGCCAGTGCGACCTGTGGAGCCCGATGGGCACCGCGCGTTGTCCTGAGTGCGCGAACGACTTGGCCCTGTTCACGCCGCGCCGGGGGAACGCGCCGGCCGCGTCGGCCCGTCGCTCTCCGACGCCCGCCGCCGGCAGCCTGGGCGCGAGGGAGCCCCGGCTCGACCCGACGAGCTCGCGCGGCGCGGGGCGGAGCCCCAAGACCACCTCGTCCAAGAGCGAATTTGCCGAACTCTCCCAGGAGGAGCTGATGGAGCAAGCCCGTAACTACGTCTGCCGTTCCTGCTCGAGCGGTGTTCCCTCGGGCCACAAGTTCTGCGGGAGGTGCGGAACGGCGGTCCCGCCCGAGATCCTCAACGCGCAGACGCTGTTCTTCGGGGACATGCAGAACCCGGCGAAGGCGAAGCTGATCCTCATCCGCGGCGAGGGCATGGACGGCCTCTCCTTCCACCTGAAGGCCGAGCAGCACATCGTCGGCCGCAACGGGCAGCTCGTCTTCCCGGACGATCCGTTCGTCTCGCCGAAGCACGCGAACTTCTTCTACCGCGACGGCAAGCTGGTCGTGCGCGACGAGGGCTCGCTGAACGGCGTGTACATCCGCGTGCGCGGCACGATCGACATCACGCCGGGCGACACGTTCCTCGCGGGCGAGCAGCTCTTCCGGCTCGATCCGACGCCGCGCGCCTCCGACGGCCAGGATCCGGACGGGACCTTCTTCTACTCCTCGCCCAAGCACCCGAGCCCGTTCCGCCTCACCCAGGTGCTCCAGGGCGGCGCGGTCGGCATGACCGTGTGCGCGCGCGGCAGCTCGCTGCAGATCGGGCGCGAGGGCGGCGACCTGAACTTCCCCGTCGACCTGTACATGTCGGGCTCGCACTGCCGCCTCGAGGAGCACAACGGCAAGTTCACGCTCACCGATCTCAACAGCCGCAACGGGACCTACGTGCGCATCAAGAGCGAGCGCGAGCTCGCCCACGGCGACTACCTCTTCATCGGCCGCAAGCTGCTGCGCGTCGAGCTCAACACCAACTGAGCGCCGACCGGCCGCGCGCGGCCGAGCCGGCGCGATCTCCGCCGGAGGAGCGATCGCCCATGACCGCCGCTCGCTGGCCGCTCGACGTCCTCCGCGCCGGACCGGTCGCCGCGGGCGCGAGGCTGTGGCGCAGCCGCGGTCAGCTCCACGTGACGCTCGTCGCGAAGGCCACCTTCGCGATGGTGCCGGGCGGCGAGGCGCGGCGGCTCGAGCCGATGGAGGTGATCCGCAGCGAGGTCTACGTGCGCGGCCACCCGATGAAGCCGCTCCTCGCGGCGAGCGATCTCGCGCCCTGGCTGGAGCGCGCCGAGGTGGTGCTCACGGGGCACGCGTGGGCGCCGGGCGGGGTGCCGGTCCGGCGGATGCCGGTGCGGCTCGCGATCGTGCGCGGGGCGGCGGCGCTCGTCGACAAGCGCCTCGAGGTCGTCGGCGATCGAGCGGCCTCCGCGGCGTCGCCCGAGCCCGAGCCGGAGCCGTTCGTGAAGATGCCGATCGAGTACCAGCGCGCCTGGGGCGGCGTCGACGAGCCGGAGAACCCGTTCGGCGTCGGCGCGCTCGCGGACCCGGACGGCAAGATGTCGCTGCCCAACGTGCTGCCGCCGGACGGGGGGCGCGCGCCGGTCGGCCTCGGGCCGATCCCGCCGATCGCGCCGGCCCGGGCGCGCCTGCTCCGCGGGCTCGCGCGCAGCGAGCTGGAGGGGGCCGCGTCGATCCCGGAGGATTTCGACTGGTCGTACTTCCAGTCGGCGCCGCTGGATCAGCGCTTCGACCGGGTGCTCGGCGGCGAGCAGATCGTGCTGGAGGGCCTGAGCCCGCATCACCCGGCGCTGGCCACGCGCCTGCCGGCGCTGCGGGCGCTCGCGACGATCTACCTGCCGAACGGCGTGCAGCGGTGGCTGTCGCTCGCGGGCGACACGCTGATCGTGCACGCCGACGCCGAGCGGTGCGCGGTGGTCTTCCGCGGGAGCTTCCAGGTGGCCTCGGAGGAGGCGCTCTCGGCGCTGCGCGTGGCGGTGGGCGTGGAGGCCGGCGGCGAGCCGGTGCCGTGGCCGGACCTCGCCGAGGTGCTCGCCAGGGCGCCGCTCGCGGAGGCCGCGCCGGAGACCGTGAAGCTGACGGACTGGAGCACGACGGTGACCCTCGACGATGAGGACATCGCCGAGGCGCCGGAGAGCGTCGCGGCCGGGCGGGAGCACCCGCTCGCGGGCACGCACCCGCTCGCGGGCACGCACCCGCTCGCGGGCACGCATCCGCTCGCGGGCACGTTCTCGCTCGACGACACGCTGCCGCCGACGGGGAGCGAGGCGCGGTCCCGCCAGGCGCAGGCCGCGCTGCCGCCGCCCGCGCGGGTCCGAGGCGAGGGTCACGACGCGGTGCGCGCGCCGTTTCCGATCGCGCCTGCGGGCGTGAGCAGCGAGCGGGAGAGCGGCGAGCACCCGGGTGCGCCGTGGGCGGCGGGCCGCGCGGCGGCGATCCCGGTGCCCGCGTCGCCGCTGGAGGGCACGGTCGATTTGCGCGAGCCGGACGCCGCGCCTGCGCCGGATGCCGCGCCTGCGGATGCCGCGCTGGAGGCTCCGCGTGCGCCGGATGCCGCGCTGGAGCCGGACGCCGCGTCGCTGCCTGCGCCCGCGTCGGCGCTCGTGGCCGCGTCAGCGCCCGGACCTGCACCCGCGTCCGCGCCGACGATCGCCGCGACGCGGGCACCCGCGCCTGCAGCCGCATCCGCGCCCGCGCTCGCCGCCGAGCTGCAGCCCGCGCCGGAGCGCGGTCGCGAGGCCGAGCATTCGCCCGAGCCGCGTGCGCCGGCCCCGGCGCCGCACGCGCCGAGGCAAGGGCGGACCAGCCTCCTTGGCAGCCTGTACAAGCGCTTTCGCAAGGACTGAGCCGGAAAGAGGGGAGTCATGGCCGGATCTCACCATGAAGACGGGAAGAGAGGACCTGGGTCTTCCCGGCTGCATGGCGCCCTCTCCGGGGCAGCTCGGGCCAGCGCCGCGACGACGTTGGAGGGACGATCATGTCGGAGGTAGCCGTGGTTCGGGAGCGCGCGGCGTCCGTGCGCGTCGAGGAGTACCTGGGGCCCGCGCATGTGCTGGAGGCCCGCGGGCACGCGGTGGTGATCGAGCTGCCGGAGGGGGAGCGCGCGGAGGCGACGATGGCGCTGGCGATCCCGTACGCGCCGGCGGTGGGCGACGTGCTCCTGGTGATCGGCCGGGGCGCGCGCTTCTATGTCATCGGCGTCCTGCACGGGACGGGCAAGGTGACGCTGGAGCTCCAGGGCGACGTCGACGTCCGGGCGGCGGGCGGGGCGCTGCGGCTGTCCGGCGACCGGGGGATCGAGCTCCGGGGGCCGGAGGTGGACCTCTACGGCGACAAGGTGCGGGTGTTCGCGGGCGCGCTGGTGCAGAAGGCGGCGTCGCTCGTGCAGCGCGTGACCGACCTGTTCAGCCTGCACGCGCGCGAGAGCCACACGGTGGTGGACGGGTCCGCGACGACGAAGGCGCACCGGGCGACGGTGCTGACCGAGGAGACGATGACGATCAACGGGAAGGAGATCCACCTCGGTTAACCAGGACGACGCGCATGCGCTGGGTCGGGCGGCTGAGCCGCGACGGGCGCGCGTCGTGTTCCATGACAGGGGAAGAACAGCACGCGTAAGAGCGCCGGACGCAGGTAGCATTCACCGGATCGGAGGCGGATCGATGGGCACGCGCGAAGGAGAGGGGATCAACGGGAAGTACCTCCTCATCGAGGTCCCGAACTTCAACGACGCTGCGAGCGAGGCCGACGCGATGGGCTCGTACCTGCGCCTCGGCGCGGTCAAGGACCCGACCCTCGCGGCCAACCCGGCCGCCCCGAAGGCCTCGGGCGAGGACCTCGCCGCCCTCGTCACCTCGTTCATCGACGATACGCGCAAGCGCGACGGCTGCCCCGGGTTCGTCCCCGAGACCGAGCGGCAGGCGGAGACCGCGAAGCTGCACACGAAGGGCGGCTGGCGCGACCACTCCGACGGCAACCGCGTGACCACCACCCGCGGCGACAAGGTGGAGGTGATCAAGGGCAACTACCGGATGCTCGTCCTCGGCCGGCAGGACGACAAGGCCGGCTGGGACGTCTCAGGTGGCCATATCCAGGACGCGACCGATAGCTGGACCGCCGCCACGATCATCGAATGGGTCCAGAACTACGACGGTACCTGGAAGGTCACGGAGAAGACCGAGAAGGGCGACGTCGACACGACCTACCACGGCGATACGTTCGATCGGTATTACGGCAACAAGCAGACCAGCATCACCGGCTCCGAGAGCCCCACGGCCGAGCGGCCGAACCCCACGGTCCTCGACCGCACCTGGGCGCTGAAGATCGAGTCGTATACGGGCTCCGCGGCCCTCCCCGTGCCCGAGATCAGCGACGAGACGTGGGCGGTCTCGATCTCCAGCAAGACCAACGCCACGGCCATCAGCGACGACACCACCGCGAGCACCATCTCCAGCACCACGACCGCCGCGGCCATCAGCGACGACACCACCGCGAGCACCATCTCCAGCACCACGACCGCCTCGCTCGTCGCGGATACGACCATCGGGAATGTCCAGTCGGTGACCATCGGCAACACCAGCGATCTCACCGTCGGCAACGCGGCGTCGATCACCGTGGGCGCCACGGAGGAGATCACCATCGGCGGCCTCGTCGAGCTGACGATCGCGGCGATGCTCGAGGTCTCGCTCACCGCGGGGGTCTCGATCAACATGGGCCCGAAGGCCGAGCTGAACCTGACGAACCGCCAGGAGCTCTCGCAGTTCCGCACCGAGGTGAAGAACATCCGCGCCAGCGTGTCGTCGGCCGAATCGGTGAGCAGCGGGGCGTACAACCTGATGGCCGGCGTCATCAATCTGTTCTGATGCTGACCAGGAATCTCACGCCTTTCCTGCTCGGCTACAAGCTCACCGCGCGCAGGCCGCCGCGGCTGGAGGTGGCGGTGATCGTGCGGGGGCGCTTCTCCCTGCGGCCGGGCGAGCCGCTCGCGCCGCTCGAGGGCCCGCTCGCCCAGGGCTCCCTCTCCGCCGAGGCGTTCCACGAGGACGACGACGAGCGGAGAGGCGCGTGCCTCTACCCGGGGGATTTCGCCGATTTCAAGCCCGGCGCGGACCTGCTGCTCGCGGGCAGGTGCCACCCGCCCGCGCGCGCGGCCACCTCCGCGCTGCCCGTGGGCTTCTCGGTGGGGGCGTGGTCGAAATTCCTGGAGATCGAACGACCGCGCGACGGCCGGCCCGCACCGGCGCCGTTCGGCCCCGTGAGCCCCGCCTCGCCCGAGCGCCGGGACAAGCTCGGCAAGGCCTATGGCGAGGCGTACCGCAGGACGCGCGCGCCCTATTTCGCGGAGGACTTCGACTGGGCCTACTTTCACGCCGCCCCGCCCGATCAGCGCCTCGCCGGCTATCTGCGCGGGAACGAGGAGGTCTCGCTCCTGAACCTCCACCCGGACGCGCCGCTCGTCGACGCGCGCCTGCCAGGCCTGCGGCTCCGCGCACTGGTGGAGGACGTGCGCGGGCGGGTAGAGGACGTGGTCCTGAGCCTCGACACCCTCTTCGCCGAGCCCGAGGAGCGGCGCTTGACGCTGACCTGGCGCGGCCACGCCGAGGTGCGGGAGGATGATCTCGCGGACGTGCGCTTCTTGCTCGTGGCCACGGAGCCGCTCGCCGAGGCGCTCCGGCCCAGCGAGCCGTATCGGGGCGAGCTCGCGAAGATGGCGCGCGATCCGCGGGGGCTCGAGGATCTGCCGCCGGACATGCGGGCGGCGTACGATCTCGTCCGGGGCGAGGCGCCGCGAGCGGCCCCGGTGGAGGCTGCGGATCCCATGGGGGCATTGCTCGCGGAGAAGCTCGGGGGCCTGTACGCACCGGAGCAGGCCCGGGTGCGCGAGGTGGTCGAAAAGCTCCGGGGCCTGCGCGCCGCCGAGGGCGTGGATCTAGAGCGATCCCTCGCGGACGCGATGGCGCGGCTGCCGGTCCACAAGCAGGCGGCGTTCCTGCCGAGCGCGCCGGGAGGCACGCCGCGGGTGACCGCGGGCAACGCGCTCTCGGCGCTGGTCGATCGCCTCGACACGCTGAGGCAGGCAGCAGCGGCGCGGGGTACGAAGATCGAGGGTCTCGAGAAGATCGACGCGCTGCTCGGCCACCCGCAGCTCCGGGAGATCGTTCCAGGGCTGAGGCAGCCGAGGCAAGCGCCGCCGCCGCCCGGCCCAGGGGTGGATCTCTCGGGGCAGGATCTCTCGGGGCAGGACCTCTCCGGCCAGGATCTGCGAGGCGCCGACCTCTCGGGGGCGATCTTCGCGAACGGCAATCTCGCGAGGGCCGACCTCTCGGGGGCGAACCTCTCGCGAGCCGTGCTGTTCGAGGCGGACCTGTCCTCGGCCCATCTCTCGGGGGCGAACCTGACGCAGGCGAACCTCGGGGGGGCGCGCGCGGCGGGCGCAGATCTCTCCGGCGCGACGCTCGATCAGGCGATATTCACCCGCGCCGATCTCACGGGAGCGACATTGACGAGGGCGCGGGGCAAGGGGGCGCTGTTCCAGGACGCGAGGCTCGCGCGCGCGAGCGCGGAAGGGGCGAGCTTCGAGGACGCGCTCTTCGAGGGCGCGGACCTCGCGGACGCGCGGATGCGCGGGGCGCGCCTGCAGGCGTGTCTGTGCACCCACGCCAAGGCGGCGCGCCTCGATCTGGAAGGCGCCAGCATTCCCCGGACGAGCTTCTCGGACGCCGATCTCGCGGGGGCGACGCTGCTCGAGGCCCAGGGCGAGGGGGCCGTCTTCTTGCGCGCGAGGCTCGACGCCGCCGATCTCCGCCACGCTTCGCTGCGCGGCGCGCATCTCTCGCACGCCTCCGCGCGCGGAGCCAGGCTCGCCTGCGCGGACCTCCGCGAGAGCCGGCTCTACCGCGCTCGCTCGAGCAGGCGGATCTCGGGCAGGCGAACCTCTTCGGCGCGGATCTGTCGAAGGCCCGGCTCGACGGCGCGTCGTTCGTCGGGGCCAATCTGTACGGCGCGACGCTCACGGGTGCGAGCCGCGCGAACGCCGATTTCACGGGGGCGAACCTGAAACGGACCACGCCGGCGCAGACATGAAGACGGCCGACGAGCTCTGGGCGCGCGTGGACGCGGGCGAGACGCTCAAGGGGGCGAGGATCGACGGCTACAATCTCGCGGGCGAGGATCTCGCGGGCCTCGATCTGGCGCGGACGCGGTTCTCGCGGACGAACCTCACGGGCGCCCGGCTCTCGGGGAGCGATCTCGAGGGCGCGCATTTCGTGGAGTGCGATCTGCGCGGGGCCAACCTCGAGGGCTGCAACCTGAGGGCGGCGCTCTTCCTGGGCTCGAGCTTCGAGGGCGCGTGGCTCGCGCGCGCGGATCTCTCGAAGGCCAAGATCGACTACCAACGCCTCGCTGGCGCGGATCTCTCGGGGGCGAAGCTCGCCGGCGTGACGGCGGTGGGCGCGGATCTCTCGGGGGCGCTGCTCTGCGAGGCGACCATCGAGGACGCCCGGCTCGACCTGGCGCGCCTCGAGGGCGCGAACCTCGATGGGGCGATCCTCGCGCGATCATCGTTCACGCGGGCGAGCCTCAAGGGCGCGATGCTGCGCAAGGCGACGATCGAAGCAGGGGCGTTCATCGGGGCCAACCTCGGTGAGGCGGACCTGTGCGAGGCGGAGGTGGATCGGGCGGTCTTCGTGAAGGCGGATCTGCGCGGGGCAACGCTGCCGCGGCGGATGCACGGGGTGGTCTTCGACGAGGCGCAGCTCGGGCGGCCGGGGCTCGTAGGCAGAGAGCTGGTGGGCTCCGATCTCGAGGGCGCGGACCTGTCGGGGCTCGATCTGGAGGGCGCGGATCTCTCGCTCTGCTCGCTACGGGCCACGAGCCTTCGGGGAGCGAACCTGCGGGGGGCGAAGCTCGAGCGGTCGATCGTCTCCGACTGTGATTTCACGGGGGCCGACCTGCGGGGGGCGCGCCTGGTCGGCTGCGATCTCTCGCGCGCGGTGCTGCGGGGAGTGTCTCTCTCGGGGCTCGACCTGGAGGCCGTGATCCTGAACGAGGCGGATCTCGAGGGGGCGGACCTCTCCGGGGCGCGGCTCGTGCGGTGCATGCTGGACCGGGCGCGGCTGGCGAGGGCGAACCTGACGCGGGCGTCGCTCCAGCAGACCCTCCTGCGCGAGGCGGTGCTCGACGGGGCGAACCTCGGCAAGACGATCTTCGACCGGGCGGATTTCACGGGGGTCGATCTGCGGGCGGTCCGATTCGCTGGGCTGCTCGTGCACCGGTGCGCGTTCATGCGGGTGAGCCTCGAGCGGATGGCGCTGCGGGGCTGCGATTTCATGGGCAGCGATTTCTCGCAGGCGAACCTGCGGGGCGCGGACCTGGAGGGCTCGATCCTGACCCAGGCGAAGTTCCGCGAGGCCATGCTGGACGGCGCGAGCCTGCCGAAGGTGACCGCGAAGGCGGCGTATTTCGGGGGCGCTTCGCTGCGGGGGGCGAAGCTCTCGCAGGCGATGCTGCGGTACGCGACGTTCACCGGGGCGGACCTCTCGGGCGCGAACTTCGCGGGGTCGGATCTGCGGGAGTCGATGCTCGATCGCGCGCGGGCCGAGGGCGCGCTCTTCGTGGGGGCGCGGATGGAGTACGCGGACCTGTCGCACGCCGTCATGGAGGAGGCGGATCTCCGCGACGCGGACCTGTCGCACGCGAACCTGCACGCGCTGCGCGACGAGAGGGCGCGTTACGCGGGCGCGAAGCTCTCGGGAGCCCGGCGAACGGACATGGATCGGCTCGAGGCGGAGGCGTACGTGCCGCCGCGAAGAGCGCGTTGAGGCGGAGAGGAGGCGCGCGAATGCTGCCTGCATCGAACAACGGGCCCGGGATGAACATCGGGTTTCCGGACGTGTGCTTGACGCCCGTGGGGCCCGTGCTGGTGCCGATCCCGTACCCGAACTTCGCCGTGCACGCGATGGCGGCGAACTTCTCGGTGAAGGTGCGGGTGGCGGGGGCGAACGCGCTGAATCTGGGGACGATCGTCCCGATGACGTCCGGCATGGAGCCGGGGGTGGCGCACCCGCTGTACAAGCAGCACGGGGCGTTCGTGGTGGGGAATCCCAAGGTGATGGTGCAGGCGCTGCCGGCGATCAACCTGCTCTGCCCAACGACGGGGAACGCCGGGAACAATGCGGTCGGTGCGGTGCTCGTGCCAGGAGCGGCCAACGTGTTTTACACGTACGCATCCGGGGAGGAGGGGCTTCCCGCGCTCGAGGGAGAGGGCAGCGTGGCGCACGCGCTGGTCGGGGACGGGGTGGGGGTGATTCGAATCCGGGTCTTCTCGCTGGACGTGCCGGCGCGGGTGTTCGCGGCGATGCGCGAGCTCCTGGCCGCTGGGATGCGGTCGCTGAGGATCGATCTGCGCGAGAACCCGGGCGGGGAGCTGCGGGCGTTTCTGGAGCTGGCAGGGGATTTTTTGCCGGCGGGGAGCGAGATCGCGACGGTGATCGACGGCGACGGGGACGGGACGGTGACTCGGTCGCATCAGGACGAGCCTTATACGGTGCCGGTGACGATCGTAGTGAATGGAGGGACGGCGTCGGCGGCGGAGCTGTTCGCAGGGTGCTTGCAGGCGCACGGGCGGGCGGTGATCGTGGGCGAGGCGACGTACGGCAAAGCGGTAGGCCAGTCCATGTGCGGCGGGCGGATGGAGACGGCGGTGCGGGTGCTGCTGCCGGATGGGACGGATCTGCAAGGCGTGGGGGTGAGGCCGGGGGACGGTCGTGGGAAGGCGTAAGAAGCGCGGGAAGCGTGGCAACCAGGACGTGGCCAGCGGCAGCTCCACCGGGCGAGCTCGGGATACCACGACGGTCTTGAAGACGGCTGGTCTCGCCGGCGGCGGCGCTGCCGTCGTGGCGATAGCCGGCACCACGCTCATCGGCCCTGGCGCCGGCATCCTCGCGGGGACGTTCTTCGCGGGGGCAGCCCTGCTCCGCGCCTACTGGAGCAGCCCCAGCAATTCGAATCAGCGGCAAGATCAGGACACGAACGAAACCGCGGACCAGGACACGAACGAAACCGCGGACCAGGACACGAACGAAACCGCGGACCAGGACACGAACGAAACCGCGGACCAGGACACGAACGAAACCGCGGACCAGGACACGAACGAAACCGCGGACCAGGACACGAACGAAACCGCCGATCAGGACGCGGACCAGGGCACGAACGAGACCGCGGATCAGGACGCGAACCAGCACCGCGAAGAGACGGCGGTCGAAGACGCGAACCAGACAGCGAGCAAGCGCAAGAAGAAACGCAAAAATAAAAAGAAGAAGCCCACGAAAGACTCCGAGCCAGGGCCCGAGCAAGATCAGGATGGCCATGAGTGGGTGGACCCTCGTGCCAAGGAAAAGAAGAAGTCGGCGGAGAGAAAGCGAAGAAAGGCGAACGCTCCACAAAAGACCAAGGACTCGCGGCAGGAGGATGTCGGGTATCCGCCCCGCACCGAGGGCACGGACCGCGTCGCCGACGCGATCCTCGGGCGGATCAGCGCGGAGGCTGCGCGCGAGGGACAGTCCCACAAGTCGCCGAAGTTCCAGGTGAAGAACGTCAAAGACGCTCTGCAGGGAGGCCGTGCGATCGCGGTGCTGCTCGGCAGCGACGGGAAGTATTATATCGGCATCTCGGGCAGCGCCGACAATGCTGGGGTGATCCTCGATCAGGTAAGCATTGCGGCGCCGGGGGCGGAGATCGGCGTCTACCCGAAGGGCGGGGACCTGGACAAGGTCACGATCGGGTCTCACGTGCACCAGGGCGGCGTCTCCTGCGCGGAGCCCAAGGCGTTCGACAAGCTGCCGGACGGAGTGCACGCCGTGGGAATGACGGTCGTGTGGGCAGCCTATGGTGAGAAAGCCCTCCCCAATCCCTGCCGCGACGAAAAGGCGGAGGCGGGTGACTACATGCATCCCTGCCCGAGCTGTGCGGCGAATGCGGACACAATCATGAAGAAGGGCTAGCGGAGCAGGACCCCAGCCCATGAGTGGCTACCGCCCCTGCGTTCCCGGTGGTCGCGCCCGGACCTGCACCGGCGAGGCGCAGGCCCTCGACCGCGCCAAGGCGCAGGCAGCGCCCATCACCTCGGCCCCGATCCCTGCGTGCTCACGTCCGGGACCTCGACGAGGAGCGACTTACCGCCGATGCCTTCGCCCTCGCGCGCACCCCCGCGCGCCTCCGCATCCGGTACGGTAACGGGCGAGCCGCGGAGGATGCGCAACGATGAACGGGGAGCCGACCGAAACCCTGAGGTGCAGCGAGCCGAGCGCCGCCCGGTCGTGCGGCGACTGGACCCGCGCGACGGCGTACCGCGCTCGGAGCGCCGTGGAGGTGGGCGCCGCGTCGACCGCCGCCCGCATCGGCGAGGCGCCCGACGCAGGGCTGCCGTGCACGGCGCCGATCGCGCCCGCGGCATGCCCAGCGAGAGCGGAGGAGGCGCCCGGACCGGGGGCAGAAGCAGCGGCCGCGGCGCCGCCTGCGGGCCACGAAGGCACCGCCGCGGCCCCGGCGCAATCGGGCGGCGCAGGGCCGAGCCACGTCTCGCCATCGCCGCCGAGGGCCCGCGTCGCGGCGGCGAGCGAGGCCTCCCCATCGCCAGCGGCGAGCCTCTCGGGACCGAGGGAGCTCCGGCCCTCCTCCGGCGGCCTGCCGGCGCCGGATCGCCTGCCGTTCGAGGCGATGGATACGGCGGAATCAGCGCTCCGCGCGGCGCGCCTCCGGCCGCCCATCGAGCCGCTGCAGCAGGCGAAGGCCGCGCTCCTGGACCCGGGACGGCACCTGCCCGTCCTGCGGCTCGACTCCCCGGAGTTCGATTGCGCCCACGTCCGGGTGCGCGAGGTGCGCGGCACCGAGGCCATCGGCCAGCTCTTCTCGTTCGACATCGACGTCGTGTGCAGCGACGGCGCCGAGCTCTCGATCGAAGAGGTGCTCGGGGCGACCGCATCGCTCGTGTTCGAGGTCCAGGGCGCGGACGAGCGGACCGTGCACGGCATGATCGCCGCGGTGGAGGACCGGCACGAGACGGAGACCGCTCTTCGCTCCTACCGGCTCCGGCTCGCGCCGCGGGCGTTCCGCGCGACGCTGGTGGAGCTCCAGCAGGTCTTCCTCGACGTCAGCGTGCCGGAGCTCATCCAGCAGAAGCTCGCGATGGTGGGGCTCGGGCCCGACGACGTGACGATGCGCCTCTACCGCGATCACCCCGCGCGGGAGATGATCGTCCAGTACAAGGAGACCGATCTGGCCTTCATCTCGCGGCTCGCCGAGCACCTCGGCATCTCGTTCTTCTTCGAGCACGAGTCCGGGCGCGACGTGATGGTGTTCACCGACGAGCAGGTGGGCTTTCCGCCGCTGCCTGGGGGCGACGCGGTGGTGTTCCGGCCGCGGGGCGAGCGGCGCGACATGTTCGAGCTCAAGGAGCAGGCCATCGCCTTTCCCGCGACGTACGTGATGCAGGAATACAACTACCGGACGCCGAGGGTCGATCTCACGGCGACCCACGAGTCGGCGGCGGGCCTCGGGGGCGGCGTCGTCGAGTACGGCGCCCACCACAAGACGCCGGACGAGGGGCAGCAGCTGGCGCAGATCCGCGCGGAGGAGCGGGCCTCGGCGAGCCGCTATTTCGAGTGCCGGAGCGACGAGCTCCGGCTGCTCCCGGGGGCCGTCTTCGCGATCGAGGGCCACCCGCGGCTCGATGGGCAGCGGCTTCTGATCGTCGAGGTGGAGCACCGCGCGGTGCAGCCGACGGCCATCGAGGGCGAGGGCGGGCGCGAGCAGGAGTACGTCAACCGCGCGCGGCTTGTGCGCGCCGAGCAGGCCTACCGCCCCCCGCGGGCGACGCCGCGGCCGAAGATCCACGGGGTGGTGTCGGCGCTCGTCGAGCCGCTCCCGGACGGGGAGATCGGCAAGACGTCGCCGATCGACGAGCAGGGGCGTTACCGGGTGCGCTTCCACTTCGACGCGGGGGAGCCCGCCTCGCGCGCGTTTCCCTCGCGGCTCGTGCGGATGATCCAGCCGCACGCCGGGCCGAACTACGGCATCCACTTCCCGCTCAAGCCCGGGATCGAGGTGCTGATGGTCTTCGTGGACGGCGACCCCGATCGGCCGATGATCGTGGGCGCCGCGCCCAACCCGATCACGCCGTCGCCGGTGACCCGGGAGGTGAACCTGATGCACCGGATCGAGACGTCGACCGGCATCCTCATCGAGATGAGGGACTGCCCGCCGCGGGGTTGACGGCGCCTCCGCGCCACGCGCAGCCGAGCGGCGCTCAGCGCTTGCGGCTGGCGCGGCTGCTGAGGCGGCTGATCGCGTCGCCGGCGGCCCACGCGACGCGGGCGGCCGCGTTGAGGGAGCGGACCACCGCCTCGGGCACCTGCGCGATCAGCCGCTCGAGATCGACGGGGCCGTCGATCGACGGCAAGAGCTGCTCCATCAGCTCGGCGAACAGGTCGTACTTGCGCGACAGGTCGTCGAGCCGCGCGCGCATGGCGTCGGCCTCCGGGCCCTCGGCGTCGCCGAGCAGCGCGAGCGCGCGCCGCGCGAGCGTGCGCTTGTCCTGCACCACGCGGCGCAGGCGGCCGAGGTAGGCGCCGACGATGACGTCGGGGTACTTGCCGCGCAGCGCGAACGAGTCGTGCCGCGCCCCCGACTCCCGCCGGCGCTCGATGATCCCGGCCGCCTCGAGGCCGCGCAGGTTCGCGAAGATGTTGCTCTTGGAGCGGCCGAGCTCCTGGCTGAGCTCATCCATCGAGCGCGGCACGTCCGCCAGGTAGAGGGCCGCCACGACCTGCCCCCCGAGCCGCGTGATGCCGGGGAACGAGGCGGCGATCTCGGCGCCGACCCCCTCGAGCAGCGCCTGCCGCGCGGCCGCGACCCGCTCGTCCGAGGCTGGCCCGTCGCCCCCTTCGCCCGCGGCGGGCGGCTGCGGCGGGTGCGCTGTCGACAACGTCGGCCTGCGGGCGGTCATGATGGGTGACTCACATAACGATCTTTCGGGAAAGCGCCAAGCGGCCAGCGCGCCCCGCGCTCCCGGCGCGCTCCTCCCTCCGCGCCCGGAGCGCGCCCCCGCACGCCCGCGGCGCACCCGCCGCGCGCCTCCCCGCGCCCCTCTCCGGTGCCGCGCCGGAGCCCGCTCAGGAGTCGTCGGTGCAGAGGCCGGCGAAGCCGCCGCGCGGCTGGCCCTTGTAGATCTCGACCGGGCACCCGCCCCAGCGCGAGACCATCTCGCCCACGTCGATGGCCAGGCTGCTCGACCAGTCCCGCGCCCCGTCGAAGCGGGCCCGGATGATCCCGTTCGGATCGATGATCCACGTCTCCGGGTAGAGCTGCGTGCCGTACTGATCCAGCACGACCTTGGACTCGGGATCGAAGAGGACCGGGAACGGCGGATCCCCGTTCAGGGCCACCTTGAGCGCGTCCCGCACGTCGTCCGGCCCCTCGTCGGTCGAGATCGTGAGGACGACGAAGTCCTTCCGCGACTGGGCGATCCGGCCGAGCTCCGCGAGCGCCGGCATCTCCTGCAGGCACGGCGCGCAGGTCTTGGTCCAGAAGTTCAAGAAGACCGTCTTGCCCCGGAACGACGAGAGCCGGACCGGCTTGCCGTTCATGTCCGGCAGCTCGAAGTCCGGCGCGAGCCGGTTGCGGCCAGCGTACGCGGGGCGCAGCGCGCACATGGCCTTGCAGCCCGTGGAGCGCTGGTCGTTCTGCGCCGCGTGCACGAAGCCGTACACGGCGACGGCCGCGACGAGGATGAAGAGGATCTGCGCGATGGTCGTCCACTTCACGGGAGTGGGCATAGCCTAGCGCGGCGCGGGGCGAAAGCAGGCGAAGCGTCCCGGCGCCGCGAAGATCACTCCGGCCCGGAGAGCAGCCGCTCGAGCCGCCCCTCGTCGACGCGGTATTTCATGATCTTCCGCCCATCCAGCTCGACGACGGGGACCTCCCAGTCGTACAGCGCCCGCTTCTCCGGCCCGGCCTCGCGGTCCAGGTCGACCACGGCGAGCTCGAACGGGAGGCGGGCGCGCACGCGCTCGAGCGCGGCATGGGCGTCCTCGCACAGGTGGCAGCGCTCGCGCGTGAACAGCGTCACCGTCTTCATCCGCTCCTCCGGGACGCGCGTCCCCTCGCTCACCCCGCCGCGAGCAGCGGCAGGCTCTTTTGACGCGGCGGCTCCGGGCGCTTGATCCTCTCGAACGCGCGCTCGTAATCGCGGAACGAGCCGCCGGCGTGCACCGCCTGCAGCACCGCGCGCCCCTCGGCCTCGCCGCCGGCGGCGAGCACCGCCTCGACCCACGCCCAGCGCGCGCTCGTGGCCCGCACGTCGGCGCGGCCGCGCAGCCCGCGGCGGAGCCGGTCGAGCCGCTTGTTCACGACGTCGATCCCCGCGAAGCGCGCGCCATGGAGCGGCGTGTTGCGCTTCGGGCAGAAGGGCGCGATCCCGAGCGCGACCGGCACGATCCGGGAGAGCTCCGTGACGAACGCGACGCACTCGTCGACGTCGGCGTCGGTCTCGCCGGGGACGCCGACCATCAAATACAGCTTGAGCCGGTTCATCCCGTGCTGCCGCGCGAGCTCTGCCGCCCGCTGGAGGTGTCTCGGCCGCGCGCGCCGCTCCAGCGTCTCGCGGACGCGCTCGCTCGTGCCGTCCATCGCCGTCGTGAGCGTCTTGTAGCCCGCGAGCCGCAGCGCGCCGACGAACTCGTCGGTCAGCCGGTCCGGCCGGAGGCTGCTCAGCCCGACCTCGCAGCCCCGCTCGGCGAGCGTCCGGACCACCTCGACGATCTTCGGGTGATCGCTGACCGCGGCGCCGACGAGGCCGACGCGCCTCGCGTCCTCGGGGATGAGCCCGAGGAGGCGGTCCTTCGGGACAATGCGCATGCCGCCGTTGGTCGAGCGGCGCATCACGCAGTAGGTGCACCCGCGCGAGCAGCCCCGCTCCGCCTCGATGAGGAACATGTTCGAGAGCTCGGTCTCCTCGGCGCGGATCGGCGACCAGGCGGGCAGCAGCGCGTCGTCGCACCGGGCGACCGGGGGCATCTCCGCGCCGTGGCGCGCGGGGACGAAGACGTGGGGGACGCCCGCCAGCACGTCGAGCGCCGCCTCCCGCGAGGGGGCGTCCCGCAGCACGCGGAGCACCTCCACGGCCAGCGTGTCGGCCTCGCCCATGAGGATCGCGTCGGCGAACGGCGCGAGCGGCAGCGGGTTGGAGAACGTGAGCGGACCGCCCGCGAGGACGAACGGGTGGCGGCCGTCGCGCTCCTCCCGGAGCGCCGGCAGCCCGGCGAGCTCGAGCAGGCGGACGACCCCGGCGAGCTCGAGCTCGTACGCCACCGAGAGCGCGATGACCGGAAAGTCGGAGAGGGGGCGGAGCCCCTCGTACGTGACCGGAGCGCCCTCGGCGCTCACCCCCTCGTCGTCCGGCAGGAAGGCGCGCTCGCACGCCATCCCGGGCTCGGCCTGGATCAGCTTGTAGATCTGGAGGAAGCCGAGCGAGCTCATGCCAGCCCGGTACGGGGACGGGTAAGACAGCGCGACGCGGAAGGGCGCCTGCTTGTCGATACGACCGATCTCGCTCGCGAGCCGGCGGCGGATCGTGGTCGTCATCGCGCTACGAGACATCGCCGGAGCGTCCCTCAGGGGGCGTCCAGGCGCAAGGACACGGGCGGCGAACGGCGCGGTCCGGAGCTCGGGGCCGGGCTCGGCGGCCGGCCCGGGCGGGACCAGAGCACGCGCTCGCCGTCGGTCTCCCAGACCAGGGCGCCGCCGCGGTCCATGCGCGCGATCGCCACCCCGCGGGCCGACAGGCGGGAGAGCACCTCGGGGCTCGGGTGCCCGAAGCGGTTGCGGACGCCGCAGGAGACGGCGGCGACCGAGGGGTCGACGGCCGCGAGGAGCGCCGCGCCGGTGGAGGTCCGGCTGCCGTGGTGCCCCACCTTGAGCAGATCGGCGCGGAGCGCGGCGCCGTGGCGCGAGACGAGCGCGTCCTCGGCCTCGTGCTCCGCGTCCCCCACGAGCAGCGCGGAGCGAGCCCCGTAGGTGATGCGCAGGACGAACGAGTTGTCGTTGGCGCCCCGGTCGGGGTGGAGCTCGGGGCACGGCGCGAGCACCTCGATCGTTGCCCCCGAGAGCACCCGCGGCCTGCCGCACAGCGAGGCGGGCCGCACGACGGGCACGCCGCGCCGGCGCAGGTCCGCGAGCAGCCTGGCGTAGACCGGGCCCGCGCCCTCGGCCTCGCCCTGGCCGGTGTCCCAGAGCTCGCCGACCTCCACGCCCTCGACCACGGCGGGCAGGCCGCCGAAGTGGTCCGGGTGCGGGTGCGACAGGACGATCGCGTCGAGGCGCGCGCGGCGGCGCGATCGCAAGAGCGGCCGGATGACGCGCGCGCCCGGATCGACCGGGCTGCCCACGAAGCCGCCCGCGTCGACGAGCATCGCGCCGCCCTCGGGCAGGTCGATGAGGATGGCGTCGCCCTGCCCCACGTCGAGGACGTTGACGCGCAGCACGCCGCGCGGCGCGCCGGCGCGCACGGCGACGACCTCGAGCGCGAGCCACGCGGCGGCGCCGGCCGCGAGCGCGGCGAGCCGGCGGCCGCGGCGCTCCGCGGCCCACGCGAGCGCGATCGCGGCGGCGAGCGCGGCCAGCTGGGCGGGCGACGGCTCGGGCAGGCGCAGCACCACGCCGGTCTCCGCCGAGGCGCGGGCGACGGCGCGCACCGCGAGCAGCGCGCCCGAGCCGACGAGCGCGCACCCGCGCTCGACCGGCGGCGCCCACGAGAGCACCGCGTGCGCGAGGCAGAACGGGAGCGCCGCCAGCTCGCCGATCGGCGCGGCGACCACGTTCGCCGCCACGCCGAGCAGCGGGAACGTCTCGCCGTTCATGAGCAGCAGCGGCGTACACCCGAACATGGCGGCGAGCGTCGTCGCCAGCGGCTCGAGGACCTTGCGCGCGAGCGCGCGCGGCGACGCGTCGAGCGGCGCGCGCTCCACGCAGGCGCCGCCGTCGCCGTCCTCGCGCCCTCGCGCTCCGGGGACGAGCAGCGCGGCGAGCGGCCGCTGCAGCCAGAGCAGCCCGGCGGTCGCGGCCGCGGAGAGGCCGAACGAGAGATCGCACGCGATCAGCGGATCGACGGCGGCGGCGCCCGCGAGCGAGAGGGCGAAGTTGCGGACGCCCACCGGGCGGAGGCCGAGGAGCCGGGCGCCCATGGCGCAGCTGAGCATCGCCGCAGCGCGCATGGCCGATCCGCCGCCGCCGGCGAAGTCGGCGTAGAGCCACGCGGCCGGCACGCACAGCGCCGCGGTGATGCGGCCCGCGTCCCACCGGGCCGCGATCGGGCCGACGCGGACGAGGATCGCGCGCAGGACCGCGGCGAAGCCCGCCACCGCGAGGATCAGGTGCGTCCCCGAGACCGCGAGCAGGTGGGCGAGGCCGCTCTCGCGGAAGGCGTCCTGGTCCTCGGGCGTGAGGTCGGTCTCGCCGAGCACGAGCGCGCGCCCGAGCGCCGCCGCGTCGGGGTGGAACGTGGCCTCGATGCGCGCCCGCACGGCGGCCCGCGCGCGGTCGACCGCCGCCCCGATCGAGCGCCCCGCCAGCGTCCGCCGCGCGTCGACGATCGTCCCGCTCGCGACGATCCCGCTCCGCGCGATCGCGGCGGTCGCGTCCCGGAGCCCCTCGTTGCGGAACAGGTGGATCGGCGCGAGGTCGACGACGACCTCGATCCGGTCGCCCCGCGCGAGCTCCAGCGGCGCTCCGTAGAGGCGCGCCCGGAGCGGTCCCGGCAGCGCTCGCCCGCCGCACGTCCCGCCGGTGAGCTCCACGTCGACGCGCGCGCTCGGCGCCTCGCCGGGCTCGTCGGAGCGCCGCTGCGCCGTCCCGACCACGACCGGCGAGCCGACGACCGCGGCCGTCACCTCGCAGCGCGCCGGCGGATGCAGCAGATCGGCGGCGCCGTCGTAGAGGCCGCTCGCGTCGTCGAGCAGCGCGCGGGCGCGGAGGCCGCTGACGGCGAGCGCGACCGCGGCGGCGGCGAGCGCCGCGCAGCCGGCCCGGCGGCGGAGCGCCGCCGCGGCGAGCGCCGCGCCGAGCGCGGTGGGGATCGGGGAGAGGGCGAGCGGGGCGCCCGCGGCGAGCGCGAGCCCGAAGAGCAGGACCGGATCGATCACGGCCGCGCCGCCCCGCAACACCCGGGCCGCGCACGTTTTCGCGGCTTTTCACGGTGGATCCGGCCGCCAGGTCCCTGGCGCCGCCATGGCGGATCCGGGGACCGCCGGTACCCTGACGAGCCTGCAAGGGCTCTCGGACGGTCTCTTGATGTAGTGCATGCAACGAGACGAGTCGTTCAACGCGCGTGGCGCGCGTGCATGACCGCACATTCCCCTCTAGAATCATCGGCTCGGCGCGTCGCCTCACGGCTCGCACCTACATTGCAGTACTTGGAGGCTAGCGATGTCGTTTTGGTCGCCCAGAGTCGCCTTGATTCTTGCCTTGGGACTCGCTGCTACGGCGTGCAGCTCGGCCCTGGAGGAGCTCCCTGATGACACCGGAGAGGCGCGCGACGCCATCCAGGACGGTTACCTGGACGACGGCGACAGGGCCGTCGTGGGCATCTACAACGATGAGATCGGCGCGATCTGCACCGGCAGCCTGATCGCCCCGAACGTGGTGCTGACGGCCCGCCACTGCGTATCGGACATGGCCAATGAGCGGGACGGCCAGATCACCTGCCGGAGCACCAAGTTCACGGACACGCACCTGGCGCGGCGGATCTTCGTGACGACCGACGCGGAGATCGGCAGGTCCTCGCGCTACTACGGCGGCAGCGAGATCGTGCTGCTCCCCGGCACGGAAGCGGACAGCTTCTGCGGCAACGACCAGGCGATCCTCATCCTGGACGAGCTCATCCCGGAGAGCGAAGCCGTGCCGCTCGTCCCGCGCGTCGACGTGCCCCTGGAGAGGGGCGAGGAGTACTACGCGATCGGCTTCGGCGCGACGAACGACTTGAGCACCGGCGCGGGCCTGCGGCGGCGCCGCGACAACCTCTTCATCGATTGCGTGGCCGACGGCTGCCCCGCGTCCGTGGTGAAGCCGACCGAGTGGGTCGGGGACACGGGCATCTGCGAGGGGGACTCGGGCGGCCCCAGCCTCGACCTGATGCACCGGGTCATCGGCGTGACCTCGCGCGGGGCCGAGGGCTGCGAGTATCCGATCTACGGCTATGTGTACGGCTGGGCGGAATGGATTAAGGAAGCGACCCTGCATGCCGCCGACCTCGGAGGCTACACGGCGCCCCGCTGGGCGACCGGCTTCCCCACCGATCCGATCTACTCGGCGGAGCTCGGGGGCGCCTGCGAGCAGCCGGAGCAGTGCTCGACGAACGCGTGCCTCGATGGCTACTGCACCCGCCCCTGCACCGAGATCGCGACGTGCCCGAGCGGCTACAGCTGCAACGACGAGCTCGGCTTCTGCGCGAAGCTCCCGGAGCCGCCGCCCGAGGTCGACGGCGAAGGGGACGGGGAGGACGAGGCGCCCGCCGGGTCCTGCAGCGTCCAGCCGAGGCCTGATCCGACGAAGCCGGTCCCCTGGCTGCTCGGCGCGGCGGGCCTGGGCGCGGTGGCGAGCCTGCGGCGGCGCCGCAGCCGGGATCGGCTTGGCTGAAGGGCGGCGCTCATCGTCGACGCCCCGCGCGCGGGGCGCCGCACTCCCGCGGGGAGCCGCGGCTTCGCAGGGAGCCGCGCTCCCGCGGCGGGCCGCGCTCGCGGCGCTCGCGGCGGTCGCGCTCGCGGCGTGCGGGCGCCGGGCCCCGGCGGCGCAGGGCGGAGCGCGCGTCGTCTCCCTGTCGCCCAGCACCACGGAGGCGGTCTTCGCGATCGGGGCCGGCGCGGCGCTCGTCGGCCGCTCCCGCCACTGCGACCACCCGCCCGAGGTGCTCCGCCTGCCCAGCGTCGGCGGCTACGCCGACCCGAGCATCGAGGCGATCATCGCGCTCTCGCCGACCCTCGTCGTCGGCGCCCGCGGCCCCGCGGGGCCGGCGCTGGAAGAGGCGCTGCGCGGGCACGGGATCGCGACGTGCTTCCCCGAGACCGAGTCGCTCGCCCAGATCGAGGAGATGCTCGCGGAGCTCGGCCGGCGGCTCGACGCGACCCCCGGCGCCGAGCGGGCGATCGCCCGGATCCGCGCCCGCCGCCAGGAGGTCGAGCAGGCCGTGAAGGGGCGACCGCGCGTCCGGGTCGCCCTGCTGTTCGACACCTCGCCCATCTTCGCCGCGGGTCCCGGCAGCTTCGCCGATGAGCTGATCCGGCTCGCCGGCGGCGAGAACGCGATCGTCCGCGGCGGCGCCTATCCGTCGATCAGCGTCGAGCACCTGCTCGCGCTGGATCCCGACGTGCTGCTCGACGGCACGGCCGGCGGCGACGGCGCCGAGCAGCCCGGCGCGCAAGGATCCCCCAGGCTGGCGGTGCTCCGGGACGCGCCCGGCTGGAGATCCCTGCGCGCCGTGCGCGAGGGGCGCGTGCGTCCGCTCCGCACCGACGCCGTGCTGCGCCCGGGGCCGCGCATCGGCGACGGGCTCGCCGAGGTCGCCCGGGCGCTCCACGGCGACGCGCTCTCGCTCTCCGACGCGGCGGCCGCCCCCGGGGACGGCGGCGCGGGCCTCGTCCCCCCTTCGCCGGCGGGGGCGCCGTGACCCGCGTCCGCGCCGACGCGCTGCTCGTCGCCCGGAAGCTCGCCGCCTCGCGCACCGAGGCGCAGGCGCTGATCATGGCCGGCAAGGTCACCTCCGGGCCGCGCCGCATCGACAAGCCGGGCACGCTGCTCCCGGAGGACGCCGAGGTCCACGTCGCGTCAGGCCCCCGGTTCGTCTCGCGCGGCGGCGACAAGCTCGAGCATGCGCTCGCCGCGTTCGCGGCGCAGCACGGCCTCGACGTCGCCGGGAAGACCTGCGTCGACGTGGGCGCCTCGACCGGCGGCTTCACCGACTGCCTGCTCCAGCGCGGCGCGGCGCGGGTGTTCGCGGTCGACGTCGGCTACGGCCAGCTCGCCAGCAAGCTCCGCGCCGATCCCCGCGTCGAGGTGCGCGATCGGGTCAACGCGCGCGAGCTCCGGCGCGAGGACTTCGACTGCCCCATCGATCTCGTGGTGGTCGACGCGTCCTTCATCAGCATCTCCCGGCTCATCGAGGCGATCGCCCGCCTGCTCCGCCCCTCCGGCGATCTCGTCGCGCTGATCAAGCCGCAGTTCGAGGCGGGCCGCGAGGCCGCCGCCCGAGGGCGGGGCGTCATCCGCGACGAGGCGACCCGCCTCGCGGCGATCGCCGAGGCGCGCCAGGCCATCGAGGCCGCGGGCTTCTCCGTCGTCGGGGCGGTCGACAGCGCGGTGCGCGGGCCGAAGGGGAACGTCGAGCACTTCGTCCACGCGCGCCGCGCCGGCTAGCCGCGCCGGCTGCAGCTGCCCCGCGAGGCGCGCCGCGCCGGCTTGTGGGCTGCGCCCCACGCGGCGCGCCGCGGCATCCGGTTGCGTCAGCCCCGGCGCCGCGCGGGCCGGCGGCGGGCTCGACCGGCGGAATCCGTGGAGAATCGAACACTTAAGAGGGCCGACGCCGAGCGCGTCGCGGCCGGAGATAGCTGACGTGCCGCGTAGACAATGGTAGACGCGATGAGTACACGCGCTCTGGGGCCGCTGCGTGGGCGGCCATGGCCACCGGCGGGCGGACCCACACGCGAGGCGGCCCGGCGACAGGGAGGACGACAGCATGCTCGGACGACGGGGTTTGGTGAGGATGATCGCCGGGGCGCTCGCGCTGAGCGCGATGGCGCTCGGGTGCGGCAAGAAGAGCGAGGGCTCGGGCGGCGACCCGGCCAAGCACGCCAAGGACGACCCCGAGTGGAAGGTCGGCGCCTACTTCAGCCTCTCGGGCGAGGAGACGGCGTTCGGCGTCGACTCGAAGGAGGGCATCGACCTCGCCATCGACGAGATCAACAAGGCGGGCGGGGTCAAGGGCAAGCCGATCAACGTCCTCTACGAGGACAACAAGTCGAAGCCCGAGGAGGCGACCAACAAGGTCCTGCAGCTCATCGACCGCGATCACGTGCTCGCCCTCCTCGGCGAGGTCGCCTCGTCCCGGTCGCGCGCCGGCGGCATCGTCGCGAACAAGAAGAAGGTGCCGATGATCTCGCCGTCGTCCACGAACCCGGACGTGACGAAGGTCGGCCCCTTCGTGTTCCGCGCCTGCTTCACGGACGACGTGCAGGGCCAGATGGGCGCGCAGTTCATCGTGAACACGCTCGGCAAGAAGAAGGTCGGCCTCCTCTTCGCCTCCGACGATCTCTACTCCTCGGGCCTCGCCAACGAGTTCCGCGCCGAGGTGAAGCGCCTAGGCGGGGAGATCGTCATGGAGAAGAGCTTCCTCAAGAAGGAGACCAACTTCACGACGTACATCAACGAGCTCAAGTCGGCGAACCCGGAGATGATCTACGCGCCGATCTATTACACCTCGATGGCCCCGATCGCGCGGCAGGCCAAGGCCGCGGGCGTGCCGGGCAGCATGTTCGTCGGCACCGACGGGTGGGACGCGAACGAGCTCTTGCGCGACGCCGCGGAGGAGCTCGACGGCGCGTACTTCACGAACCACTACGCGCCGGACGTCCCGTGGCCCAACTCGCAGGCGTTCGTGAAGAAGTACCAGGAGCGGTACAAGCGCACGCCGTCGAGCATCGCCGCCCAGGCCTACGACGCGGCCAGGCTGCTCGCCGACGCCATGGGCCGCGCCAAGGAGATGACGCCGGACGCCATCCGGCAGGCCATCCAGGACACCAAGGGGTTCCAGGGCGCGACGGGGGTCATCACCATCGATGAGAACCGCAACGCCGACAAGCCGGTCGTGATTGTCCGGATCAAGGACAAGCAGTTTACCTACTACGCGACGGTCAACGAGAAGTCCGCGAAGCAGTAGTGGTCGTGCCGCGCGCGCGGGATCCACCCCGCGCGCGTGGTGAAGGGGTCTCCATGGAGAAGATCGTGAATGCCCTGATCACGGGGCTCGCCCAGGGGTCGATGATCGCCCTCGTCGCCCTCGGCTACACGATGGTTTACGGCATCCTCAAGCTCATCAACTTCGCTCATAGCGAGGTGTTCATGATGGGCGCCTTCGCCGGGCTGTTCGGGATCGCGGCGTTCGGCGGCCAGGACGCGCCGCTGTTCGCGGGCGTGGCCGGCACCCTCTGCGCGATGGCGTTCGCGGGCGTGCTCGGGGTCCTGGTCGAGCGGGTAGCCTACGCGCCGCTGCGATCCCGGGGGCGCGGCCTCGCCAACACCCGGATCACGCCGCTGGTCACGGCGCTCGGGATGAGCGTCCTCCTCCAGAACCTGGCGCAGCTCCTCTTCACCGCGCGCTACCGCGGCTATCCGCAGCTCTTGCCGATCGAGCACACGCGCAAGGTGATCTTCGTCACCTCGATCCTCGTGATGATCGGCCTGGAGCTGCTCGTGCGGCGCACCTGGACGGGCAAGGCGATGCGCGCGCTCAGCGTGAACGTCGAGGCCGCCCGGCTGATGGGCATCCGCACGAGCCGCATCATCGCGCTGACCTTCGTCACGGGCTCGATGCTCGCGGCGGTGGGCGCGGTGCTCTACTGCCTGGATCAGTCGCAGGTGTATCCCACGATGGGCGTGGTGATCGGCAACCGGGCCTTCGTGGCGGCGGTCATCGGCGGCATCGGGAACATCACGGGCGCGATGCTCGGGGGCATGCTGATCGGGATCATCGGCGAGATGACGAAGCTCACGCCCTACTCGGGCCTGCAGGACGTCCTCGTGTTCGCCGTGCTGATCGGGGTGCTCCTCGTGAAGCCGACGGGGCTGCTCGGCACGACGGGTACCGAGAAGGTGTAGCGCTGCGCCGGCGCGCCGCCGTGGCGCGCCGGACGACGCGCCGCCGTGGCGCGCCGGCCGACAACGCCGCGCGCCGCTGCGGTATGCTCGGCGCATGCGACGCCTCGCTCTCGTCGTGCCGCTCTCGCTGCTCGCGGCGTGCACCGCGGCGCCCCCGGCCAACTGGGCCCGCGGCGGCGCGCTGCTCGACATCCCGCGCGCGCGCTGGGTGCACGGAAACCTCGCGGTCGACGTCCTGCCCGACGGCAAGATCCTCGTGAACGGCGAGCACCAGCTCAACGTGGATCGCGGCGGGCGGGTGTTCGGCCTGGAGGCCGAGCCGCTGGCGTTGCTCGAGCCGGACGGCCGGGTCATCGGCCCGAACGACGACCCGCTGGGCCAGATCGGCGTGCTGCACGCGTCGCTGCCGGGCGAGGCGACCGCGTGGCTCACGGTCGCGCAGAGCGGCGCGGTGATCCGCTACGTCGAGGAGGGCGAGCGGGAGCCGTTCGGCGTCTGGCTGGGCTGCGGCGTGACGCCGCGGGCGCACCAGACCTGCACGCTGGTCACGCACCTGCTCGGGCTGCGCATCCGCAAGCTGGAGCGGCAGACGACGACCGAGCCGGTGGGGCTGGGGTTCGGGAGCGGGCTCGGGCTCGGGTTCGGGGCGGGGGCGCCGTTCCCCTGATCCCGCTCAGACACCGGCGCTCCGTGCGCCGTGCGGGCTCCGAGGGCCTATCGCGAGTCAGGGGCTCAGGGGCGACGCCGGGTCAACGAGCTTGCGATCTCACTTCAGCAACCACCCAAACAGCATTCGTTTGGTGGTGTCGCGGGCGACCGTCGCGAGCGAGTCGACGAGCGGGATCTCCTTCGGGCACACCTCGACGCAGTTCTGCGATTTGCCGCAATCGGTGATCCCGCCCTCGCCCATCACCGACTCCAGGCGCTCGCCCGCGTGCATCGCCCCGGAAGGGTGCATGTTGTAGAGCCGCACCAGGTTGATCGCGAAGGCGCCGACGAACTTCGTCCCGTCATTGTACTGCGGGCACGCCTCGACGCAGCAGCCGCACGTCATGCAGCGGGAGAGCGGATACCGCTCCTCCTGCCGCTCCGGCGACTCGCGCGGCCCCGGGCCGAGCTCGTGCGTGCCGTCGATGTCGATCCACGCGCGGACCCGCTTCATGTCCTCGAACATCCGGCTCCGGTCCACGAGCAGGTCGCGCACCAGCGGGAACTTGGACATCGGCTCCAGCGTGATCACCTCGCCCTTCGGCGCGATCTGATCGATGAGCGCCGAGCAAGCCTGTCGGACACGGCCGTTGATCACCATCGTGCACGAGCCGCACACCTCCTCCAGGCACACCGCCTCCCAGACGACCGGAGGCACCTCCTTGCCGTCCACGGTCCGCGGATCCCGCTGGACCTGCTGCAGCGCGCTGATGACGTTCATCTGCGGCAGGTAGGGGACCTTGAACTCCTCCCAGCGCCGCGTCTCCGGACGATCCGCGGTGTCCTGCCGCCGCACGCGCAGGTGCACCAGCCGGCCCTCGCCCCGCGCCTCGGCCGGCGCCGCCGCCCCGTTCGCCTTGTCTCCGCTCGCCTTGGCCATCCTACACGCTCTTCTGCGACAGCTTCCCCGTCGCCTGCGCGCTCGCCGCGCCCGCCTGCTCGTACTTGCGCTCCCGCGGCGCCACCAGCGACGTGTCCACCGCGTCGGTCACGTGGATCGACTGGCCGGCGCACGCGTAGTCGAACGCGCGGATGAACCGCACGGCGCCCTTCTCCTCGTGGCGCGCCAGCGTCGTGCGCTGCCACTCGGCGTCGTTCCGCGCCGGGAACTCCGGCTTGTAGTGCGCCCCGCGCGACTCGTCGCGGTTCCGCGCCCCCTCCGCGATGACCCGCGCGAGCACCAGCATGTTCTCGAGGTGCCGCACGAACTGCGCCCCCTGGTTCACCCGCGGGGCCGTGTCCGTGCTCTTGATCCGCCCCGCCCGCTCCTCGAGCTCGCCGAGCTTCTCGAGCACCCGGTCGAGCGTGGCGTTGTCGCGCTCGATCGTGCAGTCGCGCAGCATCGTCTCGCCGAGCTCCTGGTGCAGCCGGTACGCGTTCTCCGGCTGCTTCGCGTCCTGGTTCTGCGTCAGGATGCGCTGGTAGTCGGCCTCGGCGCGCTTCTCGGCCTTGTCGAAGATCGAGCGCGGCAGGTCCAGGGCGCTCCGCTTGATGCTCCGCTGGTAGCTCGCGACCGCGGGGCCGCAGACCATGCCGCCGTAGATGCACGAGAGCAGCGAGTTGGCGCCGAGCCGGTTGGCCCCGTGGTACTGGTAGTCCACCTCGCCCACCGCGTAGAGGCCCGGGATGCTCGTGGCGTGGTTGCGCGGCGACCCCACCTTGAGCGCGCCCCGCGCGTCCGCCTCGTAGTCGACCCACAGGCCGCCCATCGAGTAGTGGACCGCCGGGAAGACCTTCATCGGGTTCTTGTACGGGTCGGTGCCCGCGAACTTCTCGTAGATCTCGAGGATGCCCGCGAGCTTCGCCCGGAGGAACTTCTCGTCCTTGTGGGTCAGGTCGAGGTAGACCTCGTTCTCGTTCCGGCCCGTCGCGGCGTTAAAAATGCCGCGCCCCTCGTGGAAGCACGTCCGGAAGATCGCGCGCGACGCGATGTCCCGCGGGACGAGGTTGCCGTAGCCGGGGTACAGCCGCTCGAGGACGTAGTCGCGCTCCTTCTCGGGGATGTCCCGCGGGCTCCGCGCGTCGCTCTTGTCCTTCGGCACCCAGACGCGGCCGCCCTCGCCGCGCGCGCTCTCCGAGATGAGCCGCAGCTTGTCGGCGCCCGGGATCGCCGTCGGGTGCACCTGGATGAACTCGCCGTTCGCGTACACCGCGCCCTGCTGGTAGACCGCCGACGCCGCCGTCCCCGTGCAGATGACGCTCAGCGTGGAGCGGCCGAAGACGATGCCGCAGCCGCCCGTCGCGAGCACGACCGCATCGCCGGTGAACGCGCGGATCTGCATCGTCTTCAGGTCCTGCGCGACGCAGCCGACGCACGTGCCGGAGTCGTCGAGGATCGCCTCGATGAAGTCCCAGAACTCGTGCTTCCGGACCATCTTCTCGCCCGGGATCGCCACGCCGTGCTCGTCGATCACGTCGGCGAGCTCGAACCGCCGCACCTGCTCGTCGAGCGCGTAGAGCAGCTGCTGCCCCGTCGTCGCGCCCGCGAACGCCGTGCGGTGGTACAGCGTGCCGCCGAACCGGCGGAAATCGAGCAGGCCCTCGGGCGTCCGGTTGAACGGCACGCCCATGCGATCGAGCATGTGCACGATGCCGGGCGCGGCCTCGGCCATCCCCTTGATGGGCGGCTGGTTCGCGAGGAAGTCGCCGCCGTAGGCGGTCTCCTCGAGGTGCACCTGGGGGCTGTCCCCCTCGCCCTTCGTGTTCACCGAGGCGTTGATGCCGCCCTGCGCGCACACCGAGTGCGAGCGCTTCACCGGCACGAGGGAGATCAGGTCGACCGGGACCTTCGCCTCGCACAGCTTGATCACCGTCATCAGGCCGGCGAGCCCGCCCCCGACGACGATCACGCGCCGAACCTTCCCCCCCTCGCTCCTCGTCGTGCTCTTCGCGGCCATGTTTCGATCCCGATGCTCCCGCGCCGCTGCCACTCGGGCGCGGCCGATACGATGGTCAGTGCGAGGCCGGCGCGGCCAGCGAGGCGCGCCCGGGCCCGGGCCCGGCGACGATGTCCGCGCACGTGCGCGCCCCCTCGGCGGCGGGGCCCGGCGTCCCGGGGAACGGCGCGCCGGTCGCGAAGTAGATCACCGTGTTGGCGCCGAGCACGAAGACCACGAGGCCCACCGCGCCGAAGACAACCGCGGCCATCCGCTGCGCCCGGCGCGACACGGTGACCCCCCACGAGAAGCAGAAGCCCCAGAGGCCGTTGGCGAAGTGGAACACGCTCGCCGCGATGCCGAAGATGTAGACGAGCGCGATCACCGGGACGCCGCCCACGGTCGACGCCATGTCGGCGCACAGCCGCGGGTAGAACTCCTCGGGCGCCATCCGGCCCAGCCACTTCTGCGCCCAGTACTGCCAGAGGTGGAACCCGATGAACGCGAACGCGAGCACCCCCGTGACCCGCTGCATCGTGTACATCCAGTTGCGCGAGAACGTGTAGCTGCCGACGTTCGGCTTGCCCTCGAGCACCAGCTTGACCCCGTAGAGGGCGTGGAACGCGAGCGGCAGCACGACGAGCCCGATCTCGAGCACCGGCAGGTACGGCATGTGCGAGATCTCGGAGACCGCCGCGTCGAACCGCTCCTGCCCCTGGAGCGCCTTCGCGTTCGTCCAGAAGTGGAAGAGCAGGAAACCGCCCACGGGGAGGGCGCCGGTGAGAGAATGCAGCTTGCGCAGGAGAAAGGACCGGCGGCTCTTGTGGAAGAGCGATCTCGCGGGGGTTGCCTCGGACACGCTGACCTCGATGGAAGGCGGGCGCGGCGGGTGTATGGGATGCCCCGGGTGACGTCAAGGTGAACGCAGTCGACAATTCTGGCCGGTTTTCCGCTGCCTTTGGCGCAAAGGCCGACGGCGCGCCCGGGCGGCGCCCCGCGCGGCGACGGCGGCCGCTCCTCGCCCGTGCGCCCGTGGTCGCGGTCGCGGCGCTCATCGCGCTCGGCGCGGCGAGCGCCGGCTGCGGCGCGCAGGACGGCGCCGAGGCGGTCAGCCCGGCGCTCGGCGGGTCGCCCGAGGCCCAGGCCGAGCTCCGCCGCATCCTCTCGCGCTTCGCGAGCGGCGCGCGCGCCGAGCGCATCGCGCTCGAGCCGGAGCTCCTCGCCTTCCGCGGCCGCCACGCGGGCGACGACCTCGCGCGCGTCGCGACCGCCCACCTCGCGTGGATCGCGCTGGAGCGAGGCGACCTCCGCCGCGCCGAGGCGCTCGCGGCCGAGGTCGAGGCCGAGGGGCCGGGCGCGACCGGGGACCTCGCGCGCGTGCTCCGTGGCGCCGCGCTCCGGCGCGCCGGCAAGCCGAAGCCGGCCTTCGGGGTGCTGCGCCCGCTGGTGAGCAAGGTCATCGACGCGTACGTCCGCTCGCTCCTCAACGAGGAGGTCACGACCGCCGCGATGGAGGCGGGCGCGTGGACGCAGGCGGTCGAGCTGATGGGCGTGTGGCTGCGCGAGGCGGACGACGACGACCGCGCCGCGATCCGGGCGCAGATCGGGGCGCTCCTGCGCAAGGTGCCGATCGCGCACCTCGTCGCCGCGATGCGCGCGGGCGAGGCCGCCGGCGAGGTCGTGGACCCGCAGGTCGACCTGCGCTCGCTGGTCGCCGAGCGCCTCGCGATCGTCGCCCGCGAGCGGCGCGACGTGGCGCTCGCGAAGGAGCTGCTCGACCGGGCCGGCGCGCTGCTCGGCAACCAGGGCGACGCGATCTCGGAGCTCGCGGCCGGCGCGGGGACGGCGCGCGTCGAGCCGCCCACGGTGGGCCTGCTGCTGTCGACGCGCACGTCCGAGTCGCGCCGGCGGGGCGTCGAGATCGCGGCCGGCGTGGCGCACGGGCTCGGGCTGCTGAGGCCGGGGTCGGACGCGCGGCTCGTGAGCCGCGACGACGGCGGCCAGGGCAGCGTCGACGAGGCGCTGAGCAGCCTCACCGCCGAGGGCGCCGCGGTGCTGATCGCCGGCTCCGACCGCGAGCAGGCGACCGCGGTGGCGAAGTTCGCGCGGGCGAACGCGATCCCGGTGCTGCTCGTCCACCCGCCGGAGCCGGCGGCGCTCGACGGCGCGTTCGTGTTCGTCGTGGGCGAGGAGCCCGCGCGGGGCATCGAGGTGCTGGCCGCGGCGCTCGCGGAGCGGGGCGCGAAGCCGGTGGCGCTCGTGGGCGGCGACGCCGGCGCCCGGAAGGACGCGGCCGCCTCGGCGCCCTCCGCGCCGGCGGGCGCCGCCGGGGGCGCGGCGCCTGGGGCCGCGGCCGCGCCGGGCGGCGCCGGGGCCGCGCCGGCGGCGCTGGCCGAGCGCGGCATCGCGCTCGCGCTCCCGTGCGACGCGGCCTTCGATCCGCGCGCCCTCCGGCCGCCGGCCGTCCGGGGGATCATCCTGGCCGGGGACGCGCCGTGCGCGGAGCAAGCGATCCGCGTCGTCGCGCCGCGCGCCGTGACGCTCGCGCTCGGCTTCGAGGCGGCCGTGCCGCCGCCGCCCGGATCGCTCGTCGCGACGGCGGGGCTCTTCCCGTTCGTCGCGGCGCCCGCCGGCGCACAGCCTCCGCCGGGCGCCGGCGCGGGGGCCGCGCTCGCGGTGTGGCTCGCCACCCACCCGTCGCCGCCGAGCTTCTGGGCGGCGCTCGGGCGCGACGCCGGCGTCCTCGCGTGGGCCGGCGTGCAGCGGCTGCCGAAGACGGGCACCGAGGACCCGGCCGAGGTGAAGGCGCGGCGCCTCGCGGCGGCGAGCGCCCTGAGCAGCGCGACGGTGGAGCTCTGGACGACGGCGGCGGCCGGCTTCGGCGGAAAGCGCGTGCTGCCGCGGGTGGTCGGCCACCGCGAGATCGAGAAGGCGCGATGAGCGGGGCGAACCGCCGGACGAGCGCGCGTCCGCCGCGCGGGGCGGCGCGCTCGTCAGCCGGCGCCTTGCCGCCGCGGGGGGCTCACGCGTGGCGTGGAGAGCGTGCCGCCGCGTCGTCCTGGGGCTGCTCCGGCGCCGCGGGGGGCGTAGCATGGCGCCGCATGATCCGCCGAGCCCTCTCCTGTGCCGCCGCCGCCGCGCTGACGGCGCTCGCCCCGGCCGCGCTCGCCGACCGCGTGGCGGTGCTCCCCGCGCGCGGCGGCACCGACGAGGCCGCCCGGAGCGCCGCGCAGGCCGAGGTCGCGGCCGGGCTCGCCGCGCTCGGCCACACCGCGGTGCCGGACGGCGCGGTCGCGGCCGCGCTCAAGGGCGTGGCCGACGGCGTCGCCGACACCACGGACGAGTACCGCGCCGTGAGCGCGCAGACGGGCGCGGACTGGGTCCTGAGCGGCACCGTCGAGCCTGCGGTCACGACCGCCCGGGTCGAGCTCACCGCGTACCTCGCCTCGACCGGCCGGGTCGAGTCGGTCGCGCGCGAGGTCGACCGGGGCCGGTCGGCCCAGCAGACGCAGGAGGTGCTGGCGGTGCTCCTCCGCCCCGAGGGCGTCGGCATCGGCGAGCTCCCCTGGGAGCGCCCTGCGGGCGCCGCGCCGCCCGCGCCCTCGTCCGCCGGCGGCGCCACGGTGCTGCCGCCGGTGCCCGCGCCGCCGCCGGCGCCGCCCGCGAACGAGGTGCAGATGGCGTACCCGCTCGGGCCGGAGCGCGTCTGGCCTGCGTACTCGGGCGGGCGCCGCTTCGCCGTGTCCGCGTCGCTCGGGACAGCCGTCGCGGCGGCGCGCCTCCCGGGCGCGAGCGGCAGCGCGGCCTCGCTGGTCGGGGCGGCGCGCGCGGCCTACGCGGTCGGCGATCGCGGGCTCGAGCTGTTCGCCGGCGGCGGCGGCAACCTGGTCGGGCCGTTCGCCGGCTGGATCGAGGGCGGCGCGCGCCTGATGCTGACGCCCAGCCGGACGCCCGAGGGCGGCGCGTGGCGCGCGTTCCCGCTCCACGTCGGCCCGGCGCTCCACGCCGGCGCGTTCTTCAGGTCGGGCGCGGGCGCCGTGGGCCCGGGCGGCGCGACGTACCGCGGCGACCTCGAGGTGCACCCGGTGATCGGGGCGTCGCTCGACGTCGCGCTCGCGCTGAGCCCCTCGGTGCAGCTCGAGGCGCAGCTCGGCAACCTCCGGTGGGTTCCCACGGGGGACGGCTCCCTGCTCCTGCTCGGCGCGACGCTCGGCGCCGGGGCTCGGTTCTGACGCATGCGCGTCGAGCTGCCGAGCCGCCGCAGCACCATCCGCCTCGCGCGCGCGCTCGCCGACCGCCTCGCGGGCGGCGATCTGGTGGTCCTCGCCGGCGACCTCGGCGCCGGGAAGACGTTCTTCGCCCGCGCCCTCTGCCGTGCGCTCGGCGTGCCGCCGGAGCTGCCGATCACGAGCCCGACCTTCACGCTGGTCCACGAGCACGAGGGCCGCGTCCCGATCGCGCACGCCGACGCCTACCGCCTCGGCGGCGCCTCCCCTGCGGAGGGCGCGGCCGGCGGCGCGGCCGCGGAGCTCGCCCAGCTCGGGCTGCGCGAGCGCCGCGCGGAGGGGGCGCTCGTCGTGGTGGAGTGGGGCGAGCCGTTCGTGGAGGCGCTCGGCGGCGACGCGCTCCTGATCCACCTCATCGCCCCCGAGGACGCCGCGGCGCCCGGCCGCGCCGCCGAGATCAGGGCGACGGGCGCGCGGAGCGGCGAGGTGCTCGCGGCGCTGGAGGCAGCGCTGCGAGGCTCCGGCGGAGCGCGGGGATCGGGGCCGGGCGCCGCGTGAAGGGCGCCGAGCGGCCTGAGGCTGGAGGGGGCGAGCGGCGGCCGCTGGATCTCCGGGCGAGCTCGACGGGCGTCGCGCCGGCGCGAGCGGCGCTACGCAGCGCGGGCGAGCGAGCGCGCCGGGTCATCGCGAGCCCGACCCCGTGCGCGGCGGCGTTGCGTGATACAAGAGCGCACCGTGAAGGAAGGCGCTGAGACCAGCCGGAGCGAGCTGCTCACGAAGGCGCTGGAGCCGGTCCTCGCGTTCTTCGACAACATCGGCAACATCGTCACGCTGACGTTCCAGACGCTCGTCTGGCTCGTGCGCCCGCCGTTTCGTCCCGCGCAGTTCCTGGCGGCGATGGACTTCATGGGCGCGCAGTCGGTCTTCATCGTCGGCCTGACCGGCGTCTTCAGCGGCATGGTCGTGACGCTGCAGACGTCCTACGCGCTGCGCGCGTTCAGCGCCGAGGGCCGCGTCGGCGGCCTCGTCGCGGTCTCGCTGGCGCGCGAGCTCGCGCCGGTCTTCTCGGCGATCATGGTCACCGCCCGCGCCGGCAGCGCCATGGCCGCGGAGCTCGGCAACATGCGCGTCACCGAGCAGATCGACGCGATCGCGACGATGGGCGTGAGCCCCGTGCAGTACCTGCTCTCCCCCCGCCTCTTCGCCGCGACGGTGATGCTGCCGCTCCTGTGCATCCTCTACACGAGCGTCGGCATGTGCGGCTCGTACCTGGTCGCCGTGCTCTGGCTCGGCGGCGACGAGGGCGCGTTCTTCCAGAGCATCCGCGACTTCGCCTTGCCCAAGGACATCTCGATGGGGCTCATCAAGGCGTGCGTCTTCGGCTTCATCGTCTCGTCGGTCTCGTGCCGCCACGGCTTCTTCGCCTCGGGCGGCGCGCGCGGCGTCGGCGTCGCCACCACGCGCGCCGTCGTCGAGAGCTGCGTCACCGTGCTCGTCACGAACTACATCCTGACGCAGCTGCTGCTCGACATGTGAGCCGTGCGCTCCTGCAGATCGCGCAGGCGCCCCCCTTCATATCCACCGTAGGCCCCCGGAGAGGGTGTTCTCGGCGCGGGGCAGGGGGGTGGGGATGGGCCGATGTCTGAGCCCGAGATGTGAGTCATCCGGCTTGCCGGATGGCTCACATCTCGGGCGAGTTCGGCGGGCCCCCACCCCCCTGCCCCGCGCCGAGAACACCCTCTCCGGGGGCCGGGCCTACCGCAACGAGCTCGGCGGCTCCGGCTCCCGCAGCGCGATCAGCGCCGGCGACAGCTGCACCGGGTACCGCGCCGGCGCCCGCAGGTGCGCGACCGCGTGCGGCAGCAGCTGCCGCGCCGCGACCGAGCGCTCGCGCCCCGCGCTCGGCGGCTCGGGCGCCTCCAGGGCGTGCCCGCCGCGCATCACCGCGCGCGCGAGCGGCGCGAGCCGCGCCGCCCCGAGCGAGCGCGGCGCCAGCATCCGCTCGTGCGCCAGGTGGATCACGTCGCAGGCTGCGCGCCCCGCCTCGTCGTAGTAGCGCGCCACCATCTTGCGCCCCGCGATCACGTCGCCGCGATCGCTCGTCCCCTGCCGCAGCGCCCACGCGCCCGACTCCTCGAGCGCCACGAGCTCGTAGCGCGCCGCGGGCAGCGCGCCCTCCGGCTCCGCGAGCCCCGTCGCGATCCAGCCGCCGGCGGTCGTCCCCACGCGCCGCGCCTCGAGGAGCAGCGCCTCCTCCTCGTGGCCCCCGAGGTCGACCATCCGATCGGCGTACCAGGGCCAGCTGCCTTCGAGCGGCGACGGCGGCGGCGCGAGCTCGCCGAGCTCGATCCCCGCCTCGCCGCGGAACGGGATCCCGAGCGCCGTGGCCGCGAGCGCGCTCGTCGTCGCCGCCGCCCCGCCCACGTGCGCCGCGCGGGCGAGCGCCAGCGCCTCCTCGGCGAACGGCACCCGCGCCGACGACCCGTCGACGACCGCGCCGCCGTCCGCCGCGATGTGGAGCCGCGCCGCCCGCGTCGCCGCGGCCGTGCCCCGGCGGAGCGCCGGCACGAGCAGCGCGCCCACGAGGAGCGCCTCGATGAACGGCCCCTCCACCGCGACGACCGGCGTGCCCGGGAAGGCGATCGTCCCGTCGGGCATCGCGTCGATGTCGATCGAGATCGGCGCGCCGGCGAGCCGCTCCACGAGCGCGTCGCTCAGGCCGCAGGCCTCGCGCGCCGCGAAGACCGCCCCCGCGTCGAGGCGCGCGTCGTTGAGCGCGAGCGCGTCGAGCGCCGCCTCGACGCCCGCGACCACGAGGAAGCCCGTGTGCGGCGGCATCGCCGTGAAGGCGAGCTCGAAGCTCGCGCGCCGGTCGGCGACCCCCGCGTGGAGCAGGCGCTCGGCGTCGAGCAGCGCGCGTCCGTCGGTGAGCAGCGGGCTCGCTCGCAGCATGGCCGCCGGCATCGGCGTCGCTCAGAGCCGCGCGGCCAGCGTCCGGGTGCCGGCGACCGTCGAGGCCTCGTCGAAGAGGAACGGCAGGATCACGGTCGGCAGGTCGAGCTCGCGGCGCAGGCGGGCCAGGCTCTCGTGCTGCACCGACTCGCGCATCGCCCGCCGCGCGCCGGCCACGACGGCGCTCTCGGCGGTGTGCGCCGCGCGCGCCGGCGCCTGGATGTCGAGCCGCCCCGGCTCGGCGAGCAGCGCCCGCCGCTCCTCGGGCGAGAACAGCGGCGGCAGCACGCCGTTGATGATCAGCCGGTGGACCGGCAGGCCGAGCTCGCCCCGGACCTCCGCCACGAGCTCGACGGTCTCGGTGGCCGGCATCTCCTCCGGGAGCGTCACCACGACGACCCCGCTCCGCGCGGGGTCCCTGAACATCGCCCACGCCGCCTCGGCGTCGCGGCGCAGGATGCCCGGCGGCGCCACGTCGAGGATCACCTTGGGCACGCGCAGCATGTCCACGCCGTGCCCGGTCGCGGGCGCGTCGAGCAGGACCACGTCGAAGCGGTGGGAGCCGTCCGGCAGCAGCTCGGTCGTGTGGAACCAGGCCTTGCCGAGCATCGCCCACTCGTACAGCCCCGGCACCGCGCGGAAGAAGGTGCGCGTGTACTTGTTGTCGAACACGAGATCGGCCGCGGCGCGCACCTTGAGGACCATCTCGCCGTACTCCCTGAGGGCCTTGTCCGGCGAGATGTTCACGGCCCACACGCGCTCGGCCACGTGGGTGACCTCCTGGCCGATCGGCTTCGTGCCGAGGATGGCCGAGAGCCGCTCCTTCGTGTTGCACATCGCGACGAGGACGCGCTTGCCGCGGGCGGCGAAGGCGAGGGCGAGCGCGCCGGAGATCGTCGTCTTCCCGACGCCTCCCTTGCCGGTCACGAACAGGAAGCGCCGGCCCTCGAGCGCCGGCAGATCCTGGCCGAGCCCGCCCGCTTCCGAGGCTAGATGGACGCTGCTCATTCCGCGTCAGCCGAGTTAGGCGCAAGCTCGGGCGAAGGCAACCCGGATCAAGGAAGCGGCCTCTGCTATGCATCGCCTATGCGCATCACCGAGCGACACCTCGAACCGCTGAACCGACGCTTCCAGGGCGCGTCGCCCGTCGAGCTCCTGCGTTTCGTCCGCGAGACCTTCGGCCCCCGCGCGGCCCTCATGAGCAGCATGCAGCGGGCCGGGACCGCGCTGTGCCACATGGCCGACCGGGCCGGGCTCGACTTCGACGTCATCTTCGTCGACACCGGCGTGCTCCACGCCGAGACGCTCGCCACGCGCGACGAGCTCGCGCGCACCCACCCGAACCTGCGCGTCGTCACGCTCTCGCCCGAGCGCACCTTCGCGCAGCAGACGCGCGACGAGGGGCTGCTCTACCTCTCGAAGGAGGGGCAGGAGCGGTGCTGCGACCTCCGCAAGTCGGCCCCGCTCCACGCCATCCGGGGCCGCTACGACGCGCTCGTCGCCGCGCTCCGCCGGGGCGAGGGCGGCGCCCGCGCCAAGGTCGCGCCGTTCGGCCTCGACCCCGCGAACAACGTCCTCCGCGTCCACCCGTTCGCGTCGCTGAGCGGCGAGGAGCTCGACGCGTACTTCGCGGCGCACCCGGACGCGATCGAGAACCCGCTGCACGCGATGGGCTTCCGCACCATCGGCTGCTTCCCGTGCACGACGCCCGTCCTGCCCGACGAGCCCGAGCGCGCCGGCCGCTGGCGCCACCTGGCGAGCGTCGAGTACTGCGGCATCAACCCGGTCGACCGGGGCGACACCGACGGCGGCGTCGACCTCGACGACCGGTACGAGCGCCTCTTCGCCGCGTGACGATCCGCCTGCGCCTCTTCGCCGCGTGACGATCCGCCTGCGAAACCCGGTTCGCGGCAGCTCGATCTTGACTCAAACGGCATGCAGGGAGATTTGCCCCGCATGCCGGCGAGCTACTTCGACGTAGACGGCACCCTGGTCACGACCAACCTCGTGCACCCGACGGTGTTCTACATGCTGAACCAGCCGACGCCGATGCACAGCTTGGCGAAGCTCGGCCGTGCCCTGGTGAAGGCGCCATGGATGGCGATGGCGGAGCTCCAGGATCGGCGCCTCTTCAACGAGCTGCTCTTCAGCTCGTTCGACGGCGTCTCCGAGGATCGCCTGGTGGCGCTCGCCGAGGAGGCGTTCGCGAAGGTGCTCAAGCCGGCGATCTACGCCAAGGCGCGCGACCTCGTGAAGTGCAGCCTCGACAAGGGGCACGACGTGGTCCTCATCTCCGGCGCGCTGGATTTCTTGATGCAGCTGCTGGCCGAGCACCTCGGCGCGACCGGCATCATCGCGAACCGCCTCGAGGTGAAGGACGGCTTCGCGACGGGCAAGCTCCTGCGCCCCGTGGTGGCCGGGCCCGAGAAGGCGCGGCTCATCCGCGAGCACGCCCACGCGCACGGGCACAACCTCGACGAGTGCTTCGGCTACTCGGACAGCTACTCCGACGTCCCGATGCTCTCGGTCGTCGGCTACCCCGCGGCGGTGAACCCGGACCGCAAGCTCAAGCTGCTCGCGCAGGCCTACCACTGGCCGATCCTCGAACTCGCCGCATGACCCCGGCCCCTCCCGCACGGCGGCGGGAGACCACCTTGCAGCCCAACACGTCGCACCACCTGCTCTGAAAGTCCCATGAGCCATCCTTGCGTCGTCACGCTAGACAGCCGCAGCGCCCCCCGGGTGCTCTTCTCAGGCGACCAGCTGGTCGAGGTCGACCTGCCCACCGGCACCCGGGTGCTCTACGCGAAGCCGCCCCTCGAGCCGCTGAAGGACGTCGACGCCGCGATCCGCTACGCGATCAACCACCCGCACAACTCGGAGCCGCTCTACGCGAAGCTCCGCCCGGGGATGAAGGTCACGATCGCGGTGGACGACATCTCGCTGCCGCTGCCCCCGATGAAGCGGCCGGACATCCGCGAGCGGGTGCTCACCATCGTGCTCGATCTGCTCTCGGACTACGGCGTCGACGACGTCGAGATCATCATCGCCACGAGCGTCCACCGGCGGATGAAGGACTGGGAGGTCCGCCACATCGTCGGCGACCGGATCTTCAACGCCTACTGGCCGAAGAAGCTCTACAACCACGACGCCGAGAACCTCGCCAACATGAAGTACCTCGGCACGACCGACGCCGGCGAGGAGGTCGAGCTCAACAAGCGCGCGGTCGACAGCGACCTCGTGATCTACGTGAACCTGAACCTCGTCCCGATGGACGGCGGGCACAAGTCGGTCTCGGTCGGCCTGTGCGGGTACCGCAGCCTGCGCGCGCACCACAACCCGCGGGTGATGCGCGACTGCTACTCGTACATGGACCCGAAGAGCTCGGCGCTGCACACGAGCGTCGAGCGCATGGGCCGGCTGGCCAACAAGAAGCTCAACGTCTTCACGATCGAGACGACGATCAACAACCGGATGTTCGATCGCCCGCTCGAGTTCCTCGCCCGGAACGAGGACGACCTGAGCGCGGGCGAGAAGAGCGCGCTGCGCGCCCTCCGCTTCACGCTGTCGAAGGTGCCGCAGCCCGCGCGCCAGGCGATCTTCCAGCGCGTCCCCTCGCCGTACGGCGTGACCGGCGTGTTCGCCGGCGAGACCGAGGCGGTCCACGAGCACACGCTGAAGCGCAGCTTCGACCAGTACCTCGTCCCGGTCACGGGCCAGGCCGACATCCTGATCACGGGCATCCCGTACATCAGCCCGTACAACGTGAACTCGTTCCTGAACCCGCTGCTCGTGCAGGTGATGGCGAACGGCTACCTGTTCAACCTCTACCGGGGCGCGCCGATGCTCAAGAAGGGGGGGACGATGATCATCCTCCACCCCTGCACCGACCTGTTCGACAACGAGCACCACGCCCCGTACATCGAGTTCGTGCACCGGCTGCTGCCGGAGACGCGCGACGCGATGGAGCTGCACAAGCGCTACGAGAAGAAGTTCTCGGAGAACCCCGCCTACATCGAGATGTACCGCTTCGGGCACGCGTACCACCCGACCCACCCCTTCTTCATGTGGTACTGGGGCGAGGCGGGCCGGCAGCACATCGGCCGGATGATCGTGGTCGGCGCCGACAACGAGTACATCCCGCAGCTGCTCGGCTGGGAGACGGCGCGCACGATGGACGAGGCGCTCCGGATGGCGAAGCAGTCGGCCCCGCCCACGCCGGAGATCATGGCCTTGCACTCGCCGCCGATCTTCATGGCCGACATGACGGCGTAGCGAGCGCGCGGCCCGCGGGAGGAGCCACCGTGCGGGTGCACCTCATCGACGGCACCTACGAGCTCTTCCGCGCCCATTTCTCCAAGCGGCCCGGGCACCGCGCGCCCGGCGGCTGGGACGCGAAGGCCACGGTGGGCGTCGTCGCCTCGCTGCTCGCGTTGCTGCGCCACGCGGACGAGGAGGTCACGCACCTCGCCGTCGCCTTCGACAACCCGATCCGCTCGTTCAGGAACGACCTGTTCGCCGGGTACAAGAGCGACGAGGGCATGGATCCCGTGCTGCGCGCGCAGTTCGATCCGGTCGAAGAGGCGGTGCGCGCGCTCGGGGTCGTCGTCTGGTCGATGGACGCCTTCGAGGCGGACGACGCGCTCGCGACGGCGGCGGCGCGGTTCCAGGGCGACGTGGCGCAGGTGCGCATCCTCAGCCCGGACAAGGACTTCGGGCAGTGCCTCTCGGGCGATCGGATCGTGCAGGTCGATCGCCGGAAGGAGCGCGTCATCGACGAGGCGGCGATGCGCGCCGCGCGGGGCGTGGCCCCGGCGAGCATCCCGGACTTCCTCGCGCTGACCGGGGACGACGCCGACGGCATCCCGGGGCTCGCGGGCATCGGCGAGCGCACGGCGGCCGCGCTGCTCGGCGCCTACGGGCACATCGAGCAGATTCCGGACGACCCGGCAGCGTGGTCGGTGACGGTGCGCGGCGCGGATCGGGTCGCGCGCGCGCTGGTCGAGCAGCGGGAGGACGCGCTGCTCTACCGCACGCTGGCGACGCTCCGGACCGACGTGCCGCTCGCGGAGCGCCTCGACGACCTGCGCTTCCGCGGCGTGCCGCGCGGCCGCTTCGAGGCGTGGTGCGACGCGATGGACGTGCGCACGCTGAAGTCGCGGCCGACGCGCTGGGCGCCGGAGGAGTGAGCGACGAGCGGCCCGCGGGCCTCGGTCAGGGCTGCTTCTTTTCGGGCGCCTTGAGCTCGGCGAGCACGCGCTCGCGGATGAGCGGCAGCGGAGGCGACCCGTGCGCGAGGAGCGCGTCGTGGAATCGGCGGAGCGAGAACGCCGCGCCCAGGGCCGCCTTCGCCTCCTCGCGGAGCTTCAGGATCTGGAGCTTGCCGAGCGTGTAGGCGAAGTAGCCGGGGTCGAACGTCGCGCGCAGCGCCTGCTCCCGCGCCGTCGCGCGGTCCTGGGCGCAGTCGTCGACGAAGCGGCGCTCGGCCTCGTCGAGCCCCATGCCCTCGGCGTGCACGCCGAGCGACACGACCACCCTGCAGTTGCGCAGCAGCGCGTCCGCGAGCTGACCGAGCCGGCTCTGCGGGTCCTCCTTGCCGAACCCCTGCTCGATCATCATCTGCTCGGCGTAGTGGGCCCAGCCCTCGACGAACGAGTAGCTCTCGAACATCCGCTGCGCCTCGGTCGGCGCCCGGTTCACCCACAGGCCCTGGACGAAGTGCCCCGGGTAGACCTCGTGCACGGTCGTCGAGAGCAGCGTCCCGCGCGGCATCACGTACTCCTCCTGCTCCTTCTTGGGCCAGGAGGGGTCGGGCTTCGTGATGTAGTAGAACGCCTCGAGCCCCTTCCGCTCGAACGGCCCCGGCGCGTCGAGGAACGCGGAGTTCCAGCGCATGTACGGCGGCGTCTCCTTCACGATCGCCCGCTCGTCGGACGGCAGGCTCACGATCTCCCGGTCGACGACGAACCTGCGCGACGCCTCCATCACCCGCGTCGCCTCGGCGAGGAGCTGCTCCGCCTTCGGCCGGGTGGGCTTCACCTTCCTGGCGAGCTCCTGGTAGGCCGCCTTGTTCGCCGCGAGGTCCTCCTCGCCCATCCTCTTGAACTCGGCGAGCGGGATCGAGAGCCCCTCCTGCGCGAGGAGGAGCTTCCTGTACCGCGCCTCGCCGAGCACGTGGCTCGCGTCGCCCTTCGGCAGCTCGACCTTGGCGAGGTGCTCGGCGAGCCGCTCCGCCGCGTCGGCGAGCGCCGCGTTCGTCTTCTCGAGATCGGCCTGGAACGCCGCGTCGCCCACGCCCTTCAGCAGCTTCACGACGTCGCCGCGCAGGTACTCGGCGTAGCCGCGGAAGATCTTCGCGGCGACCTCGACCACCGGCTTCGGTAGCGGGCTCGCGAGGTTCTCGAGGACGCGCGGCACCTGCGCCAGCGCCGCCTTCTCGTGCTCGAGGAGGCGCCTCGCGCGCTCGGGCAGCGGCGCATACGCGCGATCGAGGTAGTGGTTCACGCCGAACAGCTCGCCGTAGAACTGCGGCCGCCGGCGCCACTCCTCGAGATCCCTGCCGTTGAAGAGCTTGAGGTCGATCTGCTGGAGCAGGAGCGCGCGGTCGAGCGCCTCGTCCGGCGAGAGCGCCGCGGCGTCGATGGCGGCGAGGGCCGCGCGATCGCGCTCCAGGCGCGCGAGCCTCCGCTCGATCGCCGCCGCGGAGTAGTCGCCGACCTTGCCGTCCTGCTCGTGCAGCCCGCGCGCTCGCGCGAACGCCGGCTCGTCCGCCACCCACGCGCGCACGATCCGGCCGCGCAGCGCCGCGAACGGCTCCCGCGGCGCCTCGTCTGGCCGCGCGGGCGCCGCGGGCGTTGCGGCCGCGGGAGGCGCAGTTGCGCGCGGGGCCTCGCCGGCGGACGGAGGCGGCGCCGAGGCGCTCCCGCTGCAGGCGGCGATCGGCGCGAGCGCCGCGGCGAGCGCCACGAGGCGGCGCGAGCGCGGGCGGCGGGCGGGCGTGGGGGCAGGTGCGGCCATGGCGGGCCGGAGCCTCTCAAACCGGCCCGGGCGGGTCAACGGCGCAGGCCGCCGACTACCCGCGGATCGCTCGATCGATGATCGCGTCCACGTGCGAGAGCGCGTGGTCGAGGTCGAAGCAGCGCGCGAGCTCGTCCGGGGCGAGCAGCGCCGCGACGTCGGCGTCCTTGGCGAGGTTGTCGCGGAAGCGGCCCTCGCCCGCGATGGCGCGCATCGCGCAGCGCTGCACCATCTCGTAGGCCGCCTGCCGCGGCCGACCCTTCTGCACGAGCGACAGCAGCACCGCCTCGCTGAAGAAGAGCTCGCCCGTGCGATCGAGGTTCTCGCGCATCTTCTCGGGGTAGACGACCAGCCCGTCGACGAGCCCCGCGGCGCGATCGAGCATGAACCCGAGCGTCGAGGTCGCGTCGGGGGCGATCATCCGCTCGACCGACGAGTGCGAGATGTCGCGCTCGTGCCACAGCGGCACGTTCTCGAGCGCGGGGATCACCGCCGCGCGCACGATTCGCGCGAGGCCGCACAGGTTCTCGCTGAGGATGGGGTTGCGCTTGTGGGGCATCGCGCTCGAGCCCTTCTGGCCCACGGAGAAGCGCTCCTCCGCCTCGCGGACCTCGGTGCGCTGCCAGTGCCGCACGTTGGTCGCGAGCCGCTCGATGCCCGCCGCGATGAGCGAGAGCGCGGCGAAGAACTCGGCGTGGCGGTCGCGCGCGACGATCTGCGTCGAGACCGTCTCGGGGCGCAGGCCCACGGCGGCGAGCGCGCGCTCCTCGATGCGCGGCGACAGGTGCGCGTACGTCCCGACGGCGCCGGCGATCTTCCCGACCGCGATCGCCTCGCGCGCGGCGCGCAGGCGCGCCCGGCCGCGCTTCATCTCGGCGAGGTGGCCCGCGAGCGCCAGGCCGAACGTGATCGGCTCGGCGGCGATGCCGTGGCTCCTGCCGATCATCGGGGTGCGTCGGTGCTCGTCCGCGCGCCGCGCGAGCGCGTCGCAGAGCTTGTCGAGCCGCGTCGAGAGCAGGTCCGCCGCGCGGACAAGCAGGATCGCGAGGCTCGTGTCGAGCACGTCGCTCGAGGTCATCCCCCGGTGCAGCCACCGCGCCCCCTCGCCCGCCAGCTCCTCGACGTGGGTCAGGAAGGCGATGACGTCGTGCTTGACCGTGCGCTCGATCGACTCGATCCGCTCCGGATCCAGCGAGAGCTGCTTCGCCCGGATCCCTTTCGCGACGCCTGCGGGCACGAGGCCTTCGGCTTCCATGGCCTCGCAGGCGGCGAGCTCCACCTCGAGCCAGGTCGAGAATCGGGTGGCGGGCGACCAGAGCTCTTCGAATTCGGACGGGGTATAGCGGGGGATCATGGGCGGGACGCTGCGAAGGTCTGGAGGGTGCGTCAAGGATGGAGTGGTCCGGGACGCGCGCCGACGTTTGGAGCGCGCCGCGCGGCGCTTGCGGTCGCGCGGCGCGCTCCAAACGTTGGCGCCCGATGCCTACCGAAGCACCGGCGCCCGCGCGCCCCGACCAGGGCAGGTCGGTCGTCCGCCCGCCGTCCACCGAGAGCGATGCCGCGCCCGAGACCCTGCCCGCGGGGGCGAACGAGCCGACCGGAGCCGCCAGGGCGCCGGCGGACCTCCCGGGCCAGCCCGGGCGGGGTGAGCCCGCGGGGCGCGCCGTGGACGCCGCCCCCCCCGCGAGCGAGCCGGCCCGCGCGAGCGCGCGCGCCGGTCGCCGCGTGAAGCCGTACATCGTCGTGGTCGCGATGGACCTGTCCGAGCCGGGCGGGCGGGCGTGGCGCTTCGCCTTCGATCTCGCGGCGCTCCGGGGCGAGACCGAGATCCACGCCGTCGTCGTCGGCCCGCGGCAGGTCGCCCCCGCGGTGTGCGACGTGACGGTCCCGGGCGCGTCGTCGCCGCCCTCGCTGCGGGTGCTCCAGCACCGCTTCGCGGACGGCCAGGCCCGGCTCATGGCGATGCACTTCCGCACCGGCCGCCCCGACAAGGCCATCGTCTCGCTCGCCCGGGAGCTCAGCGCCGATCTCATCGTGGTGGCCACGCACCCGCAGTCGCCGCTCCAGCGGCTGTTCGGCGGCTCGACCGCCGATCGGATCGCGCGGAACGCGCCGTGCCCGGTCGTGGTCGTGCGCCCCAAGGAGGACGACGACGCCGACGCGGCCGAGTACGACCCCAGGCTGCGCTGACGGCCGGCGAGCGGCCTGCACCGCGCCGCTCTTCCCCTGGCGCGACGACCTTGCCGCGCGCTGACGCCCGCGCCCGACCTACCGCGCGCCGGAGGCCGGCGGCGCGCTGGCCTCCGCCGCCGGGCCGAGCTTGTCGGGCGCGCTGACGCCCTCGGCCGTGCCCCCCTCGCGCGTGTCGGCGTAGCCCCACGCCACGCCGGCGGCGTCGACGAGGATGTTGTTCGCGTCGCCGATCGGCATCGGATCCAGCACGACGGCGTGCCCCCGCCGCGCGAGGTCGTCGAGCGCGGCCTGCGGCGGCGGCGTCAGCCGCTCGACGCGCACCCGGTCCGGCATCCACTGGTGGTGGACGCGCGCGTGCCGGACCGCCTCGTCGATGGTCATCCCGTGATCGACCAGGTTGCGGAGCACCTGGGCCACGGTGTTCGGGATCGTGTCGCCGCCGGGCGAGCCGAGGAGGAGCGCGATCTTGCCGTCCCGGCTCACGATCGTGGGCGTCATCGAGCTCGCCATGCGCTTGCCCGGCGCGACGGCGTTGATGCCCGTCTCCGAGAACGCGCCCATCGCGTTGCCGAGCAGGATGCCCGTCCCGGGGATCACGATCTTCGCGCCGAAGCTCGCCGACTGCGTGGTCGTGCACGAGACCGCGTTGCCCTGCGCGTCGATCACCGAGAAGTGCGTCGTCTGCGGGGACTCCGGCAGAAGAGCGTCCGCCGCGCTCGCGATGTCGCCCGCCGCCGTGGCGCGCTCCGGGTCGATGGGCGGGCTGCGGCGCATCAGGGTGCTCCCGTCGAGGAGCCTCGCGAGCAGCTGCCCCGTCTCGGGCGGGGCGAAATCCGGGTCGGCGCCCACCTTGCGCCGATCCGCGTACGCTCGCTTGGCCGCCTCGACGAACAGGTGCAGCGACAGCCCGGAGTCGGCGGGGGCCTCGTGCGCCTTCACCCGCTCCAGCGTGAGCATGATCTCCGCGAGCGCGACGCCGCCCATCGACGGGGGCGGCATCGTGTCGACGGTGAAGCCGCGGTACGAGAACCGGAGCGGCGCGCGCCATTTGGCCTGGTAGGCCCGCAGGTCGTCCTCGGTGATGTGGCCGCCGCGCTCGCGCATCGCCGCGGCGATCTTCCGGGCGATCGCGCCCTCGTAGAACGCGCGCGGCCCCTCGGCGGCGAGCGTCTCCAGGGTGCGGGCGAGATCGAGCTGGCGCACCAGCTCGCCCTGGGCGAGCGGCCCCTTGCCCCGCCCCCAGACGGCGCTCGCGGCGCGATCGGCCCTCAGCCGCGGCCACGCCCAGCGCAGCGTCAGCGCCTGCCGCGCGCCGAGGCGGTGCCCCTTGCGCGCCAGGGCGATCGCGGGGGCCAGGAGCTCGGCGAACGGCCGCGTGCCGAACCGCTCGTGCGCCAGGGCGAGGCCGGCGACCGAGCCCGGCACGCCGGCCGACGCGTAGCCGTGCGCCCCGGCGCGCACCATGGCCATGTTCGACGCGGTGGTCACCGACGCGGGCGCGGCCTCGCGGAAGTCGATCGCCTGCGTCTCGCCGTTCGCGAGGCGGACCATCATGAAGCCGCCGCCGCCGATGTTGCCCGCGCTCGGGTGCGTCACCGCCAGCGCGAACGCGACGGCCACCGCCGCGTCGATCGCGTTTCCCCCGCGCCGCAGCACGTCCGCGCCGGCGCGCGTCGCGTGCTCCTCGACCGAGGTCACGAGCCCCGCGTCGCCGCGCACCGCCCGCGCGCCGCCCGAGGCGAGCGCGATCGGCGGATCCGGGGGCAGCGGCTCCGGCGCCGCCGCCGGGGCTGCCGGCTGCACCGCGGCGCTCGCGGCCTTGGCCGCGGCGGCGGCGCTCCCGGAGGCCGGCGCGCTGGAGGCGGCGGGCGCCGCCGCGGGCGGGGCGGGCGGCGTGCGGGCCTCGCAGCCGGCGAGCAGCGCGAGGGCGAGCACCCAGCGCGGCCTCGAACGACGATGCAGGGTCATCAGGGTGGGCGCGAATCTACTACGGTGCCGGAGAAAGCCAGGCCGGGCCGCGCAGGGCGACCCGGCCCGGGGATCGGTTCATGGCGCGAGGCGCGCTCCCCGGCGGCGCGCGACGGGCCGCGGAGGAGCCTCGCCTGGAGGCGCCTCCGCGGCAGCGCCTGCGCCGTCGGGGGCGCCGGGCCCCGCTCAGGACCGCTTGCGGCGGCGCGCGGCGGCCACGCCCGCGCCCGCGACGAGCGCCGCGAGCCCGGTGCCCGCGAACGGCGCGGACGAGGACGACCCCGGCGCGGCGGCGCAGGAGACGCTGGCCTCGGCCTCGGCCTCGGCGTGGAACTCCACGTCGATCCCCTGCGTCAGCAGCCAGTTCTTGCACTCCTCCATGGTGCCGGCGATATCGACATACTGCCCGTTGCAGAACAGCGCGCCGTCCGGTGTGGAGCACTGCACCTCACACCCGCCCTTGAGCTCGGACGTGCAGTCGACGTTGCAGTCGATGTTCGCCTCGACCTTGCACTCGCCCTCGCAGCTCGCCTCGCACTTCGCCTCGCACGAGGCGCTCGGCGGGGTCCCCTCGCAGCTGACGTTGCACTCTCCGTCGCAGCTCGCTTTGCACGACGACTCGCACTCGGCCCGCGCCCCTGATCCGTTGGCGTGCGCCGAGCAATTGGCGCTGCAGTTCGCCTTGCAGCTCGCCGTGCAGCTCCCCTCGCAGTCCAGGCTCCCCGGGTCGACGTTGCACTCCCCCTCGCAGTCCGCCTGGCAGCTGCCCGTGCACGAGGCTTCCGCGCTGCCGGTGCACCGCCCGGAGCACTCCGCAGTGAACTGGACCGGCTCGCAGTACCCTTCACAGCCGCCGGAGGTGCGGATCTCGCACTGTCCGGCCGCCGCGGCCTGGAGGTTCCCGCACGGATTGGGCTGGGCTGATGCGGAAGAAACAACGAGCAAAGGAACAGCAAAAGTAAAAGCGCTTACAAAAAGCTGAGCAATGGTCCGTCGCATGCCAATTCTCCTGGGTTGAGAGCGCGGGATCCGCGTGTGGTCTCCGCGGGTATTGCAATCGGACGACCAGCACTACCCCTTGAAGCATTTCCCAAGAAAAAAATCTCTGCGGTCGTGCTCGCTATGCCGAGCGTGTCGCGGAGTTCACGGTGCGCTGATGCGACATGCCACACTGCGCGCATGTCAGGGCAGGTGAGAGGACATGCGCCTTGGTGATCAGCGGCTCACAGTGTCGGCGATCTGTCCTTTCCCGTAGCGCGCCACCACGCCCTTGCGCGCCCTGCCCGGGGTCGGCTGGCTGAGGAAGTCGCCGCCGACCGCCCAGAAGGCCCCTTCCCCGTCGACCCAGACGGCGTGCAGGTCGGCATACGGCTCTTCCGTGAACTCGTCGATCCAGACCCCGTCGACGAGGCGCTGCTTGAGGCCTCCATAGCCGACGATCGCGACCTCGCCCGGGCGGCCGCAGGCGACGCCGTTCACGTCGTTGGTGAGCTCGATGTCGAGGCGGCGCCACGCCGTGCCGTCCGAGCGGAGCACGTCTCTCCCGCCGACCGCGTACACCTCTTCACGGCTGCAGCCGGCGGCCGTGAACAGGGTGCCCTGCGCGATCGGCGGATCGGACTGCAGTTCCCAGGTCGCGCCCGCGCGGTGCCAGATCACGCCGAATTCGCCGACGGCATAGAGGTCGTCGGACGACTCCCCCCAAACCTTATAGAGCGCGCGGCCGGGCTCCTCGGGCAGCGGCTCCCTCGACCATGCGCTGCCGTCCCAGTGAAGGACGATATCCTTCTCCGCCGCCCCCGCGCCGCCGCCGGGCGTGCCGCCGACGGCCCAGGCGTCGTCGGGAGCGAAGGCGATTACGCCCCACAGCGTAGCGTCTGTCCCGGTCTCGTGCTCGGTGAACGCTGCTCCGTCCCAGCGCGCGGCGCGGCCGCGCTCGCCGACCATCCAGACGTCCTTCGGCCCGGAGCCGGCCACCCACCAGAACGTCTCCTCCCCGCCGGCCGGGAGCTCACGCCACGTCGACCCATCGTAATGCAGCGCGAGCGACGCGCGCCCGGTGTTGCCGAGCGGCCCCCCCACGGCGAACACGTCGTCCGGCGCCGTCCCCCAGATCGACAGGACCGCGCGATCGAGGTCGCCCTCGTCGAGCAGCACGCGCCACGCCGGCGGTCCGTCCTCGGACGGCGGCGTCGCAGGATCGTCGGAGCAGCCGCCGAGGGCGGCCGCCCCGAGCGCCATCGCGGCAACGGGGTGCAAACGGGTGCGCATCGGGGTGAAGACCAGCCTGGAGCGATCCTGTCGGCGCGCGCGGCGCGCGCCCGTCCGGGGGCTCAGTTGCAGAACACGTCGTCCTGCTTCGGATAGTAGTAGACGAAGATATTGCAGTGCTCGTTCTTCTCGACGATCGGGCCGAACGTGTAGCAGCAATCGAGCTGCTCCTCCGAGGTGTTGTTCTTTGTCGCGTCGTACTCGTCGAGACCGCTGCAGCCCACGGAGGGGTCCGGCGGCTGCCACTCGTAGGTGCAGCCGTACCAGACGCCGCCGTTCTTCGGGACCTCGAGGTCGAGCTGCGGCGAGGTGAGCATCGGCGGGTCGTCCCACGCGTTCGAGGTGTAGAAGCGCTCCGAGGCCGGCGGCGTGCCGATGGATGTGCCGTCCCACGTGTACATGTCGAACCGCGTGCCCCGGCTGTGGAAGTGGCCGTTGGCGCCGATGATCCGCACGGGAGAGGGGCTGTTGATCTGGCACGAGCCCTCGAACGTGGGCCGCGGATTCGACTGGCAGACGCGGATGGATTGCTTGGTCGCGAAGACGGTGCCCATCTCGGCCGTCACCTGCTCGTCGGGCAACGACCAGAAGTTCACCCGGACGCGGCCGACCGCCTGGGGGGTCTTCTGCGACGTCGCGTTCACGTAATGCGTCTGCAGCATGAGCCACTCGTCGGGCTGGAGGACGTTCGCGACGCCCTCGGGGAACTCCCAGTCGAGCTGGCCGTCCTGCTGCGAGTTCGCGACGAGCGGCCAGTCGGCCCAGTTGGGGCTCTTGAAGCACTCGCCCACGCCGTTCTGGTTCTTCTGGATGAGCCCGCCCTCCGGCCCCAGCCCCTTGATGGTCCGCACGCGGAAGATGTTCATGTGGTGCGAGCCGTCGCGCTGCGCGATCTCCACGCGGTGGAGGTTCACGGGCGCCTGCGGGTCGAGCCCGTTCGACGCGGCGAGCTCGCTGACCTTGAAGAAGTAGCAGTCCTGCTGCTCCACCCCCGGAGGCACCTCGATGTCCTCCGTCTGCATCTGGAAGCCGTGGCCCACCGGAGGCGGATCGAGCAGCGACTCGTCCACCGTCGGCCCCGGACCGGAGCCCGTCGAGCCCGGTCCAGGGCCTGTGCGGTCGTCAATGCAGGCAGCAGCCCCCAGCGCGAGGGCAAGCAAACCGAACGTCAGCCGTCGAGCAGCCATGAGGTCCTCCAGTCAATGGAGCAGCAATGATGGAGATATACACCGTTGGGCAATTTCAGGACCATGATGTCGCGCGGCCGGCAGGGATCCGGCGCGAGCCGGGCCGTCGTGGCCGAACGGGGGTAGGAGCTGCTAGGATGTGGGAGAGGTTCAACCATGGCGGCGTCCAAGAAATGCGGTCCACACACGGAGCTCGCCTCGAATGAGGCGACGCGCGTCACCCGGTGCGGGTGCGGTACCGTTCACGTGACACTCCTCGGCCCCGGCGTGACGTTTCGCATGCCGGCGGACGCGTTCCGCGGCGTCGCCTCCGGGCTCAAGGCGGCGGCCGAGCGGCTTGACGACGACGCCCGCTTCGGCACGACCTCCATCAATTAGCTTGCGCACCCGCCGCGGTGCGGCCTACCAGTTGCTTCGCCGCTGAGCATCCCGCTCCTCGGATGGCGCGGGTCGAACGAGGGCGCCTTTCGTGTACGACGACGACGCGGAGCACTGGGTCGGCAAGACGTTCGCTGGAACGTGGTGGATCGAGCGCGTGCTCGGCACCGGCGGCATGGGGAGCGTGCTGCTCGGGCGGGCGGCGGACGGCTCGCAGGTCGCGCTGAAGGTGCTGCACCCGGAGCTCAACGCGATCGCGGAGGTGCGGAAGCGCTTCCTGCGCGAGGGCTTCATCGGGAACTCGCTCGGGGGGGCGGACGCGGTGCCGGGCGTGGTGCGCGTGCTCGGCTCGGGCGAGTCGCCGGAGGGGCTCGCGTACCTGACGATGGAGGTGCTCCAGGGCGAGACGCTCTTCGATCGGATGGCGCGCACCGGGACGATGCCCCCCGGCGAGGTGCTCGCGCTCGCGGATCAGGTGCTCGAGACGCTGGCGATCGCGCACGCGCGCGGCGTCGTGCACCGCGATCTGAAGCCCGAGAACATCCACCTCGGGATCGACGGCCGCGTGCGCATGCTCGACTTCGGCATCGCGCGCGTCGTCGACGGGCTCACGGGCCTGCCCGAGAAGACCGCGACAAAGACCGGCATGATCATGGGCACGGCGACGTACATGGCGCCGGAGCAGGCGACAGGCCTCATCCACGACATCGACGGGCGCACGGATCTGTTCGGGCTCGGGGCGACGATGTTCCGTCTGCTCTCGGGCCGGCAGGTGCACGGCGACGTGACGGAGGCGATGGAGGTCATCGCCGCGGCGACCGAGCAGGCCCCGCCGCTCGCCTCGGTCGCGCCCGGGATCTCGCCCGCGGTCGCGGCCGTGGTCGATCGATCGCTGGCGTTCATCAAGTTCCATCGCTACCCCAACGCGGAGACCATGCGCGCGGACGTCCGCGCGGTGCGCGCGGGCGGGCTGCCCCCGTACGCGCAAGCCGTCCTCGACGGGCGCATCCGCGCCGGCCAACCGCTGTCGCAGCCGGCGCCGCCGCTCGCGTCGCCGCCGATGACACCGTCCCCCGGCGGCGTGTCGCCGAGCGCCCGCCCGCAGCCGACCGTGCTTGAGCACGCCGCCGCGCCGAGCCACTCGATGAGCCGGCCGGAGCGCACGCTCGACGACAGCGCGACGGTGCCGCCCGGCTCCGGCACGCCGCTCACGCAATGGTCGACGGGCAAGCTGCTCTTGCTCGTCGGCGGCGCCTCGCTCGCCACGGGCGTCATCGTGGCGGTGATCGTCGTTCTGCTGCTGCTGAGCTGCTGACGGGCGGCGAGGGCTCCGGCGCCGCCGGCAGACGCGTTGAGGAAGGGCTGCCGGCGGGGCCGAAGGGCCCCGCCGCGGTCAGGAGCGGTCCTCGAGCGGCGTGTAGGCGATGGCGTTCTCGCCCGTGTAGATCTGCCGCGGGCGGCCGATCTTGCCGCTCGGATCGTCGTTCATCTCCTTCCAGTGGGCGATCCAGCCGGGGAGGCGACCGAGCGCGAACATGACGGTGAACATGTTCGTGGGGAAGCCGAGCGCGCGGTAGATGATGCCGCTGTAGAAGTCGACGTTCGGGTAGAGCTTCCGCTCGACGAAGTACGGGTCCTTCAGCGCGGTCTCCTCGAGCCGCTGCGCGATGTCGAGCAGCGGATCCTTGATGCCGAGCTTCGCCAGGATCTTGTCGGCGGCCGCCTTGATGAGCACCGCGCGCGGGTCGTAGTTCTTGTAGACGCGGTGACCGAAGCCCATCAGGCGGAAGCCCGAGGTCTTGTCCTTCGCGAGCTTGACGAACTTCGAGACGTCGCCGCCGTCGGCGCGGATCGCCTCGAGCATCGTCACGACCTCCTGGTTGGCGCCGCCGTGCAGCGGGCCCCACAGCGCGCAGATGCCCGCGGCGATCGAGGCGAAGAGGTTCGTCTTCGCGCTGCCGACGAGGCGCACCGTCGACGTCGAGCAGTTCTGCTCGTGATCGGCGTGCAGGATGAGCAGGAGGTTGAGGACCTTCACGATGTCCTCGTCGATCTCGTACGGCTCCGCCGGGACCGAGAACATCATGTTCAGGAAGTTCGCGCAGTACGAGAGCGAGTTGTGCGGGTAGACGAACGGCTGGCCGATCGACTTCTTGTACGAGAACGCGGCGATCGTGCGCACCTTCGAGAGCAGCCGCGCGATGGTGATGTCGAGGAGATCGGTGTTCTTCACGTCGATCGCCTCGGGGTAGTAGCTCGACAGCGAGAGCACCATCGCGGACAGGATCGCCATCGGGTGCGCCGTCGACGGGTAGCCGTCGAAGAAGCGCTTCATGTCCTCGTGGATCAGCGAGTGCCGGGTGAGCAGCGTGGAGAACCGCGACAGCTCGCTCTTGTTCGGCAGCTTGCCGTAGATCAAGAGGTACGAGGTCTCCACGAAGGTCGACTTCTCGCCGAGCTGCTCGATCGGGATGCCGCGATAGCGGAGGATGCCCTTCTCCCCATCGAGGAACGTGATGGAGCTCGTGGTCGAGGCCGTGTTGACGAACGCCGGGTCGATGCAGACGTACCCGGTCTTCGCGCGTAGGGATGCGACGTCGATCGCCTTCTCCCCCTCGGTGCCCGTGATCACCGGCAGCTCGATCGTCTGCTCCACACCGTTCTTGTTCAGCGTTAACTTCGCGGTCTCCTGCACGCCTCCTCCTTCCGCCGCAGCGCGGCGTAAGCTATCACGAGGTGAGGGAAGATTGCTTCCCCAAGAAATTGAGGTGATGCGTTTGAGCGAGCCGGTCGTGCGGGGGGAGCTGGCCCACCACCCGGAGGCGCTTCGGCTGGCGGCCGAGGTGCGCCGGGTCCACGGGCGTTACGCAGACGAGGTCGTCGCTCGGTATCGCCTGTGCCCGTTCATGCGCGACGCCGCAACCGGTTTCGGACGCTTTTACGTCCTGCTCGACCGCGAGCCCGTCCTGGAGACGGCGCTGGCGGCCGTGGCCGAGGCGGAGTCCGCCGTGGTGCACCTGATTTTCCCGTGCATCCACGCTCCGTCGCCCCAGTTCGAGCGGTTCTCGTCGCGCCTGGGTGAACAGCTGCGGCGGCTGCGCAACCCCGCGCCGGTCCTCGCCGCGTTCCACCCCGAGATGGCCGGGGACGAGACGAACTCGCACCGGCTCGTCGGCCTCCTCCGGCACGCGCCGGATCCGTTCATTCAAACGATTCCAGAAGGGTTGAACCATTCGGGGACTGTCCTCGCGGGGGCGGGCGTCGAGCCCGCCGCGGACCCGGCCGAGGACAATTACCGGCGCCTTCAAGGGGCTGGGATCGCCGAGGTCAAGGCCAGGCTCGCCGAGATCATGGCGGATCGCGACGCGAGCTATGCCCCCTCCCTGGCGCGGCTCGGGCTGACCCGCCCCGGCCCGCGCTTCGGCCCCGCGCCGGCGCGCTAGCGCTCGGGCGGCCGGCCGGGCGCCTGGCTCGCCCCGCCGGCCCTGGCCTCGCGCTCGGCCATCAGCGGCATCAGGTACGGGAAGCCCGCAGCCATGGTGTCGAGGTCGGGATCGATCTGGGCGGCCAGCCAGAAGAGCAGCACGCAGGCGCGCTCGACGTAGAACCAGTCCTCGGGGTACTCGAACGAGCGCATCAGCTCCTGGAGCTCGCCGCGCTCCAGCTCGGGGTCGGCCAGCTTCTCCAGCTGCTCGGGGCGAGCGCGCATCAGCGCCGCGGGCGTGCGATCCCGGATCTTCAGCAGCTTCGCGAAATAGGTCTTCACGGTCCGCTCGAGGAGCGCGTCGTTGCCCCCGGGCGCGACGAACCCCATCCGCCGGAAGCCGCGCACCACCGCCGCGTCGTCCTGCGCGAAGATGCCCTTCAGGATGTCGAGCAGCCCGTCGATGAGCTCGTCGCGGGCCTCGCAGCTCGCGCCGAAGTCGAGGACGACCAGGCGAAAACCGCCGCCCTCGTCCGCGCTCCGCGGGGCGACGAGGAAGTTCCCCGGGTGCGGATCGGCGTGAAAGAAGCGATCCAGAAAGAGCATCTTGTAGAAGGCCTGCACGAGCTTGAGCGCGACCTCCGAGGGCAGGACGCCCGCGCTCCGCAGCGCGTCGAGGCGGGTGATCTTGATGCCCTCCATGAACGTCATCGTGAGGACGTCGCGCGTCGTGAGCTCGTGGATGACCTCCGGGAACGCGACGCCCGCGTCCCCCGCGAAGTTCTGCGCCATCCGCTCCATGCACGCCGCCTCGTGCAGGTAGTCCGTCTCGCGGCGGAGCAGGTCGACCAGCGACTCGTGCACCCGCTCGATGCGCCCCACCGGGACGAACCGCTTGTAGACGAGGATCGCGAGGCGCAGGACGCGCAGATCGACGGCGATGATCCCGCGGATGCCCGGGTAGAGGAACTTCACCGCGACCTTGCGGCCGTCGCGCAGGCGCGCGACGTGCACCTGCCCCAGCGACGCGGCCGCGAGCGGCGCGCGCTCGATCGACGCGAACAGCTCGCCCGCCGAGCGGCCGAAGCTCGCGCGCAGCGCGGCCTCGAGATCGCTGAAGGGGTGGGGCGGCACCTGGTCCTGGAGCTGCTCGAGCTCCTTGCCGTAGGCCCGCGGCAGGAAGCCGCCCATGATGGACAGCACCTGGCCGAGCTTGATGAAGACGCCCCGCAGCTTGAGCATGGCCCGCAGCAGGCGTCGGGCGTTGTTCTGATCGACGCGGGCGCGGCGCGCGACGAGCCAGCCGGGCAGCTCACGCGCGGCGCCGCCGCTCCCTAGGCGCCTCGCGAACACCCGCCCGAGCCCCAGCTGGATCAGGTAGCTCGTCAGGATGACCGAGAACGCAAACAGCGCGCGGAGGAGTCGGACGGCGAGCGTCATGTGCGGCAGGGCAGCCGCACCATGCTACCGCAGGGGCCGCGCGGGGCCAGCCAAGCTCGCTCCCCGGGGACGATCCGGTCCCGGAGAGGGGGCCGCCGCGGGCCTTCCCCGCGCCGAGGAGCCCTCCGGCGAGCCGGGTAGGCTCAGGAGAGCGAGTCCTTGATCGCCTTGATCGGGCGAGCGCGGACCGACTTGCTGGCCGGCTTGGCCGCGAACGTCATCGGCTGCTTGGTGAACGGGTTGATCCCCTCGCGCGCCTTGGTGGCGGGCTTCTTGACGACGCGGAACTTCGCGAACCCGGGCATCGTGAAGATGCCGTTCTTCTTCAGCTCCTTGTACGCGATGTCGGTCAGCGCCTCGAGGATCGCCTTGACCTGCTTGCGCGAGATCTCGTTCTCGTTCGCCTCGACCACCGCGTTGATCAGCGCGCTCTTGCTGAGCGACGTGCTCTTCTTCCCGTCCGTTTTCTTCGCCGCCATGTTCATTCCTCCTGAGGTTTGTGGCCTCTTGCGCGCCAAAGGAAACACAACGGCCGCCGCAGATCCAGTGTCGAATCGTCGATCGGAGCTACAAAAAAAGGGGTTTCATGCCCCGGGGGGCGCGTCGCGCCGCCGGGAAGACCGCCGGGGGGGCCTGACGCGGGTCGCCAAAACCCCAGGAAAACCGCCGAAATCGACCGGTCTTCGGGCCTCGCGCGCCCTCCTCGAGGGCGGTCCGACGCCGGGCGCTCGGGGTAGGAGATCACCCGATCCCCTTCCGTTGAAGGCGATCTGGGCCGCGCGCGCCCTCCTCGGGTCGAGCCTCCTCGGCCGACGGCCCTCCTCCGCCCCGCCCCGCGCGCGCGATCGCGCCGCATCGCCCCGCTCGATCCAGCGCTGCGCGCGCGCGACGCGCCTCGCCGTCGCGCCCCGCGCGTCGGGCGAGCGGCGCAGCTCCCGCGCCCAGCAGCGCCGGCTCGCGGCCTCGCGACGGCGGCTCGCGGCCTCGCGGCGGCGGATCGGCGCGAGCCTCTCGGGACCGTTCGGCGGCCCGACGCGGGCCTAGCGGCGGCTGACCGCCGAGCCCGCGCCCCACTTCCGCTTGGCCGAGAGGCCCAGGATCGTCAGCGACTGCGGCGCCTGCGTGAACTCCATCACGTCGCCGAAGCCGACGTTCACCGAGTGGATCGGCCCGTCGAAGAAGAGCTTCGCGTCGTGCGTCTTGCTCCGCACGACGAGCGAGGAGCCCGGCTGGATCAGCGCGTGGCGGAAGCGGTACTCCTCGCCGTGGGGGGTGTACGGCTCGCGCACGACGAGCTGGAGGCGCGTCGAGGTGAGCGGCAGGACGCGCCCGCCGGCGGAGCGCTGCGCGGCCGTGGAGCCGGCCGCCGGGCCGATCCAGAAGCCGCTCGACTTCTGCTCCTCCTCGGCCTTGCCCAGCCGGATCACGTAACGCGACGTGGCCGCCGGGGAGACATGACAGAAGAGCGCGTCGTTCAGGACGCGCGCGGTGGCGAGCTTGTCGTTCACCGTGACCTGCATGCGGGTGAGCACCGTGCGGCGGAGCGAGCCGCGCAGCGCCTTCGCGATCGCGTCGGCCGCGTCCCCGCTCGTCGCGCCGCAGAAGAAGCCGACCGAGTGGCCAGGGGCGCTGTTAATGCCGAGGATCGGCACGTCGCCGACGTTGTGCGAGGCGCTGAGCAGCGTCCCGTCGCCGCCGACCGTGATCACGAGGTCGAGCTCGCCCGCGTCGAACGACTGCGCCGCGCCGGCGAGGATCTCGACGCGGGCGCCGAGGTCGTCGAGCGCCGCCTTGACCTCGCGCACGGTCTGCTCGTGCGCCTCGTGCGACGCCCTGAGGCGCGCGATGGCGGCGTCGCCGGCCTCGATGAGCCGCGTGATGCGCGGGTCTTTCCGCTCGTCGCGGTAGATCCTCCAGGCAGTGCGCTTGACGACGAGCGCGACGCGGGGCGAACGCCGCTGCGCGGGCGCGAGGGGTTGTTCCGCCATCAGAGCTCCGCGAGGCGCCGGAGCGCCACCTCCGTCTTCGCGTCCTCGATCTCGCCGCGGCGGGTGAGCTCGATCGCCTCGTCGAGCGGGACCGCCACGATGACGGCGTGCCGCTCGAGCGGGGAGCCGTCCTCGATGGGCGCCCCCTGGCGCGCGGGATCGACCTCGACGTGGAAGAAGAAGTGCCGCTCGCCCACCATGCCCGGCGCCGGGAACGTCGACGGGCCGAGCGGCTTCAGCTCGGACGGGGGCACGTCGAACCCCGCCTCCTCGAGCAGCTCGCGCGCGGCCGAGCGCTTCAGGCCCTCGGGGCTCCGCTCGTCGAGCTCCACGAGCCCGGCCGGCAGCTCCCACAGCGCGCCGAGCGTCGGCGCCTCCGGGAACGGGCACACCTCGGGCGCGCGGGTCGCGGCCGGAGGCCGGAGCGCCGAGCGGAGGTAGACGTGACGGCGCCCGTCCGCGCCGCGGTAATGCGGGGCGATCACCACCGCGTCGAGGCGCTCGCGATCGACGCTGTCGTAGGTGAACGGGTCGCTCAGCGACCCGTCCGGGAACTCGACGCGGAACACTTGGCGCCGCACGTTGAGGAAACCAGGGCCGTCCAGCGAGGGGATCGTCTGGACCAGCCTGAGCGCGAGCTTCGGGAAGGGAGGTAGCCGCATGCGTCGAGGCGCGAAGCATAGCGCCAAACGGCCGCCGATCGCGATTGCGCCCTCGCCGGGACGGCGACGCGCGGCCATGACGCGGGCATGGCACGCGGGCGCCCTGCCCCGCCCCCGGGGGGCGCGGCCTCCGGGCTCAGCGGAGCACGAGGACCCAGACGTCGTAGAGCGCGTGGGTCCAGACGGCCGGCGCGAAGCCGCGGAAGACATAAATCCCCGTGAGCACGAGCCCGCACACCATGCGGAACACGAACGAGGGCAGGTTCCAGGGATCGCCCATCGAGCCGACGTAGTGCCAGCCGGAGAAGACGGCCGCGGCCACGACCGCCCAGCCGACGAGCAGCACCACCCCCTGGACCCCCCGGCCGAAGAAGAGCTTGATCCCGAGCGCGCCGAGCCCGTAGAGGCCGACGCGGAACGCGATCTCCTCGTAGAAGCCCGCGCCGAGCGACATCACGACCCCGGTGAAGATGTCGTTCGACAAGACGGGCGGGCCGAGCCGGAGCGAGCCGACCACGTAGGCGCCGGCGAAGCGCATCAGGATGGCGTAGAGCGCGCCCTCGGTGGCGAGCAGCGCGAAGCGCCGCGTCTTCAAAGCGTGGCCGCGGCCGAGGACGGAGAGGACGATGACGAACGCGGCGCCGACGGCGAACGTGAGGCCCGCGTAGAGCGGGAGGCTGTGCTTGGCGAGCGCCCGGAGCTCGGCGGTGACCGGATCCGCCGCGTTGCGGATGGGGAGGAAGGCGACGCCGATGTGGTAGAGGACGAAGATCGGCATCGTCAGCGCCAGATCCGTCAGCGCGTCGCTCTTCGCGGTCGGCTTGTCGCCGGGAGGAGCCGCCCCCGGCCGGGCGAGCTCCGGCCCGGCGCCGAGCATCAGGACGGCCTCAGGCGATACACGATGACCAGCACCTCCGCGGACCACAGGACGAGGTTCAGCACGAAGGGGGTGTCCCGGAGGATCTCCTGGGTGGGGCTCTCGGCCTTCGCGCTGCCGGCCACGAGCTGGAGGAACCGGATCACCCCGAAGAGCGGGTGGATCGTGGTCAGCCAGAGGTACGGGTTCTCGAAGAAGCGCTGCGTGTCGTGATCGAGCGTGTACGCGAGGTAGGTGCCGATGGTGGCGACGCCGGTCACGGCGAGCGCCGCCGTCAGCGCGCCGGGCGTGTAGGCGTCCAGCGCCGCGCGCTGCTTCGAGGCGTTGGCGCACGCGAGCTCGTGGCGGCGCTTGCCGAAGCCGAGGAAGAGCGCGAGCAGGGCGGTGCAGGCGATCATGAAGCCGGAGAGCGGCGTCTTCGTCGCGAAGCCGCCGGCGAGCACGCGCAGCACGAAGAAGACCGCGATGCAGCCGACGTCGAGGTACGCGATCTTCTTGAGCCGGAACGAGTAGGCGACGTTGAGGACGTAGTAGCTGGCGGCGACCACCGCGAAGAGCGGCGGGCCGAGGAGGCTGGCGCCGAGCGCGATGACCGCGAGGCCGACCGCCATCGCCTTGGCGACCGGGATCGGCACGCGGCCCGAGGCGATGGGCCGGAAACGCTTGACCGGGTGGACCCGGTCGGCCTCGGCGTCGACGATGTCGTTCAGGATGTAGACGGCGCCGGCGAGCAGGCAGAAGATCGCGAAGGCCCCGACCGCGCTCATGATGATCGAGGGGTGGGTCAGGTGCTTGGCGAACACCACCGGGGCGAGGACGAAGAGGTTCTTCACCCACTGGTGGGGGCGCATCGCCCGGATCATCCCGCGCACGCGCCAGAGCAGCGTCCCCCTGGGGGAGTCGGGCAGGATGGGCGGCTGCGCGATCAGGCCGCCCGAGGGGGGCCCGCTCTCCGGCGGACGCGAGCTCGGCACGCCGCTCCGCGGCGGCGACGAGGGAGGCTTGCCGGCGGGGACGGAGCTCATCGCGGCGGGTGAGCCGCCCTGCTCCGCCGGCGCAGGGTTGTCCAGCGCGCCGGCGTCCGGGCGAGCATCGGCGCCCGGCGCCTCCTGGGCAGGCAAGGCGGGGGCACTGTGGCGAAAGAGAGGACCCGAGGCGGTCACGGCGGCCGGAGCATACCCGGGAGCACCGGTCACGGCCATTCCGCGGCAGGCAAAAGAGCAGGAACGTGGACGCTCGGGACTGTCGGAACCGAGCGGCGGCGACGGGCCGAGCGCCCCGAGGCCCAGCCGACGCGCCTGGGGGAACGTGGCGCAGCGCACCCGGGCCCGCGGCCCCCGCGGCGCACGTCGCGAATCCGCGTTCGCACCGGCCGCCCCGGCTTGTGGAACGCAAAATGCGCATCCCCGCAGGCTGGCCGTAACCTCGTGCTACCATCGCCCGTGATGACATCAGCGCTCTCGGTCGCGCGTGAAGCTTCGCCACTTCTTCTGAAGCTTCGCTCTGCCGTGGAGCAGGCCCTCGAAGGGAAGCCAGAGGCGGTCGAGCTGGCGCTCATCGCGCTGCTCGCCCGGGGCCATGTCCTCATCGAGGACGTGCCCGGCGTCGGCAAGACGACGCTGGCGCGAGCGCTGGCGAAGGCCGTAGGGGGCGAGCTCCGTCGCGTTCAGTTCACCAGCGATCTCCTGCCGAGCGACGTCCTCGGGGTGAGCGTCTTCGACCAGCGGCTCGGGCAGTTCGTGTTCCGCCAGGGGCCGATCTTCGCGAACGTCCTGCTCGCCGACGAGATCAACCGGGCGAGCCCGCGGACCCAGTCGGCGCTGCTCGAGGCGATGAACGAGGGGCAGGTGTCGATCGAGGGGACGGCGACGCCGCTGCCGGAGCCGTTCTTCGTGCTCGCGACCCAGAACCCGCAGGATTTCGCCGGCACCTTTCCCCTGCCGGAGTCGCAGCTCGACCGGTTCATGGTGCGGATCCGGATCGGGTACCCGCCGCCCCAGGTGGAGATGCGGCTGCTCCTCCAGGGCGGCGAGCCCGATCGCGCGCGGAACGTGCCGCAGGTCATCGATCCCGCGCAGCTCGTGGCGCTGCAGCGCGAGGTCGATCGCGTCGAGCTCGACTCGTCGCTCGCGACCTACCTGCAGGCGGTGCTCGCGGCCACGCGCTCGAGCCCGACCCTCTCGCTGGGCGCCTCGCCGCGCGCCGGCATGAACCTGGCGCGCGCGGCCCGGGGGCGCGCCGTCCTCTACGGCCGCTCGTACTGTATCGCGGACGACATCCATGACCTCGCGGTCGCCGTGCTGGCGCACCGGGTCCGGCTCTCGGCCCACGCCGAGGGCTACATGCCGACCCGCGACGAATGCGAGGCGGCGGTGCGCGATCTCGTGGCGCGGGTGCCGGTCCCGCTCTGAGGGGGCGATGGGCGCAGAGGACCGGGAGCGGGGATCTCTCAGCGGCAGCTCCCGCGGCGCCGAGCGCGAAGGCGGGGCCGCGCGTAGCGCGATCCGGCCGAGCCGCCTGAAGCGCGAGCGGCCCCCGATCGAGCAGCGCCCGCTCTTGCCCTCGCGCGGGGAGCAGGCGGCTTCATGGACGAAGGTCCTGCTGGCCCTGAGGCCGCCCCGGAAGCTCAAGTTCACCCGGGAGGGGAAGTACTACCTCGGGATCACGCTGGGCGTCGGCTTCGCGGCGATCAACACGGGCAACAACCTCCTCTACCTGCTGCTCGGGATGCTGCTGTCGCTGATCGTCGTCTCCGGCGTGATGAGCGACATGTCGCTCCGACACCTCACCGTGACCCGGCGGCTCCCAGCCCGCGCCCAGGTGGGCCGGGCGCACCTCGTCGAGATCGAGGTCTACAACCACAAGAAGCGCGTGCCGTCGTACGCGATCGAGGTCGAGGACCTGCGCGCCGGTCAGCCGGCCGACAAGCGCTGCTTCTTCCTGAAGATCAGCCCCTCCAGCGCGCAGGTGGCCGCCTACCGGCGGACGCCGGCGAAGCGCGGCCGCGACCGGCACACCGGGTTCCGCATCGCGACCCGCTTCCCCTTCGGGCTGTTCGAAAAATCGCGCGAGGTCGAGGCCGAGGGGGATCTCATCATCTACCCCGCCGTCGATCCGGTGCGGCTCCCGGTCGAGGACGCCGGGCGGCGCGAGGGCGGCGCGAGCCTCAGCGGGCGCGGCGGCGGCGACGAGACGTTCGGGCTGCGGCCGATGCGCGAAGGCGACGATCCGCGCGACATCTACTGGAAGAAGAGCACGATGCGCGACCAGCTGGTGCTGCGCGAGCGCACCCGGGAGACGCGGCCCGACGTGCGGATCGTCGTCGACACGGTGCGGCCCGCCGGCGAGGGCGACGGGTTCGCGCAGACCTTCGAGCGCAGGATCCGCGAGGCGGCCTCGCGCGCGGTCGCCCACATCAAGCGCGGCGACGCCGTGGTCGTCGCGACGACGCTGGGCGAGCGGGTGCGCGGCGACCGCAACATCGGCTCCGACGCGATCCTCCGGTTCCTGGCGCTGCTCGAGGCGGTGGACGAGGGGCGGTTGCCGGAGCTCGGCGAAGCGCGCGCCGCTCGGGCGTCCGCGCGGCAGGTCTCCAGCCCGGGCCCCACGAGCGGCGAGCGCCGCACCACCACGCCGAGGACCGCTTCATGAGATTCGGGATGGTGCATCGGGTCATGACCGACGCGCTCGCGGCGCTCGGCGTCATCGCCCTCGTCGCCAGCGGGCAGTTCAACCGCTACGTGAGCTGGGCCATCCTCATCGGCCTCGCGCTCGCGCTCGTCGTGCGCGAGTCCTGGCAGCGGCACCCGGCGCTCCGCCACCTCGACACCGGCGTCCTCCTGGTCGTCATCGCCGTCCAGGTGGTCCGCATCGTCGCGACCGACGCGAGCGTGCTCGACGTGCTCGTGGAGTTCGCCGCGGCGCTGCAGATCATCCGGCTCGCGACGCGGAAGGGCGCGGCGCACGACCAGCAGGTCATCGTGCTCGCGCTCCTGCACCTCATCGCCGGGACCGTCCTCGGCGGCGGCCTGGGCTACGGGCTGTGCTTCCTCGGCGTGCTCGTCGTCGCGCCCGGCGCCCTCGTGCTCAGCCACCTCAGGCGCGAGGTCGAGGGCAACTACCGGCAGGGGGCGCGCGACCGAACCGGGCTGCCCGTGGACGTGCCGCGCATCCTGCGTTCCAGGCGGGTCGTCGGGCGCTCGTTCCTCGCCGTCACCTGCCTGCTCTCGATCCCGATCTTCGTCTTTACCGCGCTCCTGTTCGTCATCTTTCCGCGCGTCGGCCTCTCGCTGCTCCTCCTGAACCGCGGCCACACGGGGCGGATGATCGGCTTCTCGGGCAAGGTCGACCTGGGCGCGGTCGGCGTGCTGCGCAGCGATCCCAAGCTGGCGATGCGCGTCGAGATCCCCGATCTCCCGGAGCCGCCGCCGCCGCGCCTCACCATGCACCTGCGCGGCACCGCGCTCGACGCGTACGACGGCCGCACCTGGACCCAGAGCGAGGCGTTCAAGCGCCCGACCGAGAGCGACGGGGGGCTCGTGCCGATCGAGCGGTACCCGGATCCGTCGGTCGATCCGGTGATGCGCATCGATCTCGAGCCGATCGATCCGCCCGTGATCTTCATCCCGCCGAACGCGACCGGGCTCCGGTTCAAGAGCCGCGGGCAGCTCGGCATCGACGCGAACACGATGGCCCACCGCGGGCCCGAGGGAGAGTTCCGGTACCAGCCCCTCGACGACCGCGGGCTCGTCTACGACGTCTTCCTGTCGCGCAAGCGGTCGCCGACGTTCCAGCGCCTGCCGGCGGGCGAGCGGCGGCGCTACCTGGAGCTGCCGAAGGACCTGCCGCCGCGCGTCGTCGAGCTCGCGCAGCAATGGACGCAGGGCCTGGAGCGCCCGGCCGACCGCGCGCGCGCGGTCCAGGATCGCCTGCGCACGGAGTACCGGTACGATCTCGCGTCGCCGTCGGGGGCGGACCCGCAGCCGCTCGATCACTTCCTGTTCGAGTCGAAGCGCGGGCACTGCGAGTTCTACTCGACGGCGATGGCGATCCTGCTGCGCGCGGTGGACGTGCCGACGCGCAACGTGACCGGCTTCGTCGGCGGCACCTACAACCGCTTCGGCCGGTTCTACGCCGTGCGCCAGGGCGACGCCCACTCGTGGGTCGAGGTGTTCCTCGACGGCGAGGGGTGGCAGACGTTCGATCCGACGCCGCCGGCCGACGCGGCGCCGAAGAGCGAGCTGGTCGGGGTCTGGGCGTACCTCCGCGACTTCATCGAGGCGACGAGCCAGCGCTGGGACAGGCACATCGTCGGCTACGACCTGAACCAGCAGGTGAGCCTGCTCCAGACGCTCACGTCGCGCTACCGGAGGTCCGGCTCGAGCGGCGACGTCACGCTGTCGCGCCCGCGGATCCTCGCCGTCGCCGCCGTCGCGCTCGCGCTGGGCGGCGGCCTGCTCTACTGGCGGTTCCGCCGCGCGCGCCGCGGGCGCGACGAGTCGCGCGCCGACGGGGGGCGCACCCCGAGCGCGATCCTGGCGACCGCGCTCTACGAGAGCCTGGAGGCCGCCATGCTCGCGCAGGGCGTGCCGCGCCCGCCCAGCATGCCGCCGCTGCGCCACGCCGAGGTGCTGGAGCACGCGGACCACCCGCTGGCGCGCGAGATCCTGCAGCTCACGCAGGTCTACCTGCGCGCCCGCTTCGGCGGGGCGCAGCTCACCGAGGACGACAGCCGCGACTTCGAGCGACGCGTCAAGGCGCTGCGCTCGACCGATCGCCGCGCGCTCGCGGCAGGCAACGTCGGGCTCCACGCGTCGCCCTGATCGCGGGCCTCGGCGGCGCGCGGCGGAGCATCGCCGCGCGCGGCGCCCGCTCAGCGGCGCCGCACCGGGCGCTTCGCGATGAACGCCTGGCGGATGCCGGTGACGGCGCGGCGGGTCGGGCCGCCGGAGACGAACGGGTCCTCGGCCGCGAGCTCGCCCAGCCGGTCCACGAACGACTGCGCCACGACGCGCTCGCCCAGCAGGCTGACGACGTTCGACTGGCCTCGCATCGTGGACGCGAGGACCGCCGCCGTCGACGTGTCCGGCACCGCGGCCGCCGAGAGCGCCTCCAGCACGCGCTTGATCGGCACGATCGACTGCGCGGTCGCCAGCTTGCGATCCGAGGGGCCGAGCGGCTGCGGGGCGTACTCCAGCCAGATCCCGGCGACGTTCAGGTGGCCGAGGAGCCTCTTCGACCAGCTCGGATCGAGCTCCACGTAGAGGGGCCGGACGTCGGCCAGCGTGGAGAGCGCGAACTCGCTGGGCTCGCCCGCGAGCGCGAAGTCGCGCAGGAGCGGCGCGAGCTTGCGCTCCTCGGCGAGCAGGCTCGCCGCGACCTGACCGCGATCGAGCAGCGGGATCGGGACCACGAGGACGTCCGGCCGCTCGCCGCGCGTGATCCGCGCCGCCCAGACCCGCCACGCGATCGCCGGCGAGCGCACGAGGATGGCGGAGCTCGGATCGAGGCTGCCGTAGGCCTCGTCGGTCCAGACCTCGGCGGCCGTCTGCTCGCTCCGGTCGGCGGCGAAGCCGGCCTCCTCGCTCGTCAGGGCGACCAGCGTCAGCTGGAAGACGACGAGCAGCACCGCGCCGCTCCGCGAGAACGGCACGCGCGTGTCGAGCAGCGCCCGGACGGCGGCGTGCGCCCCGAGCGCCGAGCCGACGGCGATGGCCGCGACCGCGAGCGACCGCAGGGGGGTGAGCGGATCCGCGGAGAGCACGCCGGCCGCGCGCGCGGGCAGGAGCGTGTCGAGCGCGAGCAGCACGAGGAACGGCGCGACGAGCCACCGCGCGCGCGGGCGCAGGAGCGAGAGCGCGAGGCCGGCCGCGGCGATGAGGAGGGAGACGACGCCGATCTCGCGGCTCCACGCGGCGAGCGCCGTGGTGCGCGCGCTCGCGACGTCGGCGGCGGCGAGGCTCCCCGCCGTGAGCGCGCGGCCGATGTCGGCCCACGCGCGCGGCGCGAGCGGCCGGAGCGCGAGCGGCGCGAGGAGGAGCGCGGCCGTGAGCGCGCCCGCGCCGGCGGCGGCGCCGAGCAGGCGCCGGGGCGGGCCCGCGGCCGCCGCCTCCCCGCCGAGGCCCCGGCGGGCGAGGACCATCGCGAGCGACGCCGCCATCGCCGCGAGGCCGGCGGGAGGGCTCTCGGCGAACGTGGCCCCGAGGACCGCGCCGAGCGCGATCCACGCGCGCCCCGCGTGCCGCGCCTGCTCGGCGCAGATCGACGCGAGCGCGAGGGCCACGAGCGCGCAGCAGGTGGCGAGCATGGCGCCGCCGCCGACCGTCGCCTCCCGCTGCCAGGTCGGCGACAGCGCCGCCGTGAGGACGGCGATCGCCGACAGCGCGGCGGCGAGCCGCGGGCTCGCGGCGCCGCCGGGCGCGGCCGGCGCGGGCCGCGCCGCGGCCGGGATCGCCTCGGCGGCGCCGCCGACGAGCTTGCGGAGGAGCGAGAGCCCGGGGAGGGGCGCCGGCCGCGCGGACTCCAGGAGGAGCCGGCGGACCATCTCGTAGAGCAGGCGCGACGCGAGCGCGAGCGCGAGCGCCGATCCGAGGGCGGTGCGGAAGGTGCGCGAGCCCAGCGGGAGCAGGCTCAGCGCCTGCGAGACCGCGGTCGAGAGGCCGCCGCCGACCCCGACCGCGACGAGGCCGAGGTCGCGGACGGCCGTGAGATCCTCTCGCCATTGCCCTGACGAGGCGGCGCGGGCCAGCGAGAGCCCGAAGGGCAGCGCGGCCGACAGGAAGGCGAGCGACCGATCGAGCCAGCAGCGTTTCTCTTCGGAGCTCACCGGGCGGCCATGCCAGATCGGCCGCGGGCGGGCCAAGTTCCGGCGCACGACCCGGCCGCGCCCCGGCGGTGCGTGGCCCCGCAGCGCCTCGGCGGCGGCGCGCGGCCCGATCCGCGCCCCCCGCGGCGGCGCGCGGGGCCACGCACCGCGCGAGGGGCGCGATCATCCGGAGAGGCGGTGAGCGGCGACCTGGGCTAGAGTCGCCCCTCCCACGGAAATTCGGAGGTCGGCTCGTGTCCCGTTTCATCGATGAGCTCAAGAGGACGCACCGCTGCGGCGATCTGCGCGAGGCGGACATTGGCAAGGAGGTCGTGCTGTTCGGCTGGGTCGCGCGGCGCCGCGATCACGGCGGCTGCATCTTCATCGACCTCCGCGACCGCACCGGCGTGACGCAGATCGTCTTCGATCGCAGCTACCTCGGAGCGATCACGAAGTACGGCGTGAAGGCGGAGGAGAAGGACCTCGTCGACGCCCACGCCGCCGCCGAGCGGGCCCGGTCCGAGTGGGTCGTCGGCGTCCGGGGCGTCGTGGTGAGCCGCGAAGGCAACGTGAACGACAAGATCGACACGGGGGCCATCGAGGTCTGGGTCGCCGAGGCGACGATCTTCAACAGGGCCGAGACGCCGCCGTTCGAGATCGCGGACGAGATCGAGACGCGGGAGGAGATCCGCCTCCAGCACCGGTACCTCGACCTGCGCCGGACGCCGCTCCAGCGGACGCTGCGGATGCGCCACGAGATCAACCGGGCGACGCGGAACTACCTGTCGGACCAGGGCTGCCTCGAGCTCGAGACGCCGTTCCTCGTGAAGTACACGCCGGGCGGCGCGCGCAACTTCCTCGTCCCGTCGCGGATCTCGGCCGGCAAGTTCTACGCGCTCGCCGAGAGCCCGCAGCTCTACAAGCAGCTGTTCATGGTCGCGGGCTTCGACCGGTACTTCCAGATCGTGAAGTGCTTCCGGGACGAGGACCTGCGCATCGACCGGCAGCCCGAGTTCACCCAGATCGACGTCGAGCTGTCGTTCGTGAACCAGGACGACGTCTTCGGGCTGATCGAGGGGCTCGTCTTCGCGTTGTTCAAGGCCGCCCTCGGCAAGGACCTCACCGAGCTCTACCCGACCGGCCGCTTCCCGCGCATGCCGTACGCCGAGTCGATGCGCCGCTTCGGCAACGACAAGCCCGACCTCCGCTTCGGGATCGAGCACACCGACCTCACCGACATCATCATCGAGCACGGCGGCGGCGGGGTGCCGTTCTGGGTGGAGCTCGCCGAGAAGTACCGGTCCGGCAAGCTGCGGCGCGACCTGCCGGCCGAGATCGTGAAGGGCCTCGTGATCCCGGCGAGCGCCAACCTCTCGCGCCAGCAGACCGAGGATCTCGAGAAGGGGCTCCGCGACGTGAAGGGCTTCCGGGGGCTCGCGCGCGCCAAGCTCGCCGAGGACGGCTCCTGGACGCAGTCGCCCCTCACGAAGTCGATCACGCCGGAGCTCCGGCAGAAGCTGAACGAGGCGCTCGGCGCCAAGCCCGGCGACATCCTCTGCTTCCAGTTCGGCAAGGAGGCCGTGGTGCACACGGTCATGGCGAAGCTCCGCATCGACGTCGCCAAGAAGATGGGGCTCATCCCGGAGTACGGGCATGGCGACCAGTGGCGGTTCCTCTGGGTGACGAACCCACCCCTGTTCGAGTTCGACGAGGACACGGGGCGCTGGGCCGCCGCGCACCACGCGTTCACGCGGCCGATCGACGAGCACGTGCCGCTCCTCGAGAGCGATCCGGCGCGCGTCGAGTGCTACCGTTACGATCTCGTGCTGAACGGGTTCGAGATCGGCGGCGGCTCGATCCGGTTGCACGATCCGGAGGTGCAGGCGCGCGTCTTCAAGACGCTGGGCATCGACGAGGGCGACGCGCGCGACAAGTTCGGGTTCCTCCTGGACGCGCTCCGCAGCGGCGCGCCGCCGCACGGCGGGATCGCGCTCGGCATGGACCGGCTCTCGATGCTGCTCAGCGGCGCGCCGACGCTGCGCGACGTCATCCCGTTCCCGAAGACCAACCAGGGCACGGACCAGATGACCGGCGCGCCCGTGGCCGTCGACGGCGCGCAGCTCGCCGAGCTGCACGTGAAGACGGTCGCGCCCGCGGACGCCCGACCGGGCGCGGCGGGCACCGGCAGCGCCGGCGCCTGATGCCGGACCGGGGGGCGCGCGCGCGATCGCGATCGGACGGCTCGACCGCGGCGCCCCGGCGCTCGAGCGCGGCGGGGCGCCACCGCCACCGCGCGCGCTGTGCCCTGCCTCGCCGCGCGCGGCCGCGCCCCTCGGCCTTTATGTTTGCAGGCCGCGCACTTCTGGTAGGGTAGGGCCTGTATCCTTCGCCATGGCCTCCCCGGCGCGAGTCCTCGTTGTGGATGACAGCCCGACCATCCTGAAGGTCGTCAGCGCCATCCTCGCTCGCAACGGGTTCGATCCGACGGTGGCGCGCGACGGGCTCGCCGGGATCGAGCTCATCAAGAAGGGGCCGAAGTACGACCTCGTCCTCCTCGACTTCGTGATGCCGAGGATGAACGGCTACGCCTTCTGCCGGGAGCTGCGGTCGAACCCGTCGCACCGCACGGTCCCCGTCGTCCTGATGAGCGCCAAGGGCGACAAGATCCGGGGGCAGTTCGTCCAGCAGACGGGCGCCGTCGACGCGATCACGAAGCCGTTCGACGCGCGGGCGCTGGTCGCGGTGATCGAGGGCGCGCTCTCGAAGACGGCCGAGGGGCGCGCGCGGCCCGTGCCGGAGGGCGCGAAGATGCCCGACGAGGACACGATCGCCGAGAGCGTGCGGCCGAGCCTCCTCGCCCGGAACATGCGCCAGCGCGCCGGGGTCGACTTCGCGCAGCAGCTGGCGACGGTGATGACGCCCGCGATCATGAGCCTGTCGCCCGAAGCGCGGACGAACGAGGCGGCCGTCATGCAGGCGGTCGCCCGCGTGATGACGAGCGAGGTGGTCTCGAAGCTGACCCTCACGCTCCGCGATCTCGACGCGCCCCCGGACGCGAAGGAGGTGATGAGCGGCGACGTCTCGGCGATCCCCCTCGCCGAGATCCTCCAGCTGCTCCAGATGCAGCGGCAGACGGGCGTGCTCCGGGTGACCACGAACCGCGCGTCGGTCACGATCTCGCTCCGTCAGGGGCTCATCGATCTCGTGCAGGCGCGCAACTCGTCGGACGAGTTCAAGCTCGGGCGCTACTTCATCGAGCGCGGGCTAGTGACGCGCGAGCGGCTCGAGGCGCTGCTCCGCATGAAGGCGCCGCAGACGCTCCTCGGCCAGGTGCTCGTCGAGGCGGGCGTCGCGACGAACGACGATCTCATCGCCGTGCTGGAGCGCCAGTCGAGCGAGCTGATCTACGAGGTGCTGCGCTGGCCTTACGGGCGCTTCTCGTTCACGCGCGAGCCGTTCCGCCCCGAGGTCGAGCAGGCGCGCCTCGGCCTCGCCGTGTCCGCGCTGGTGCTCGAGGGGTTCCGGCGCGTCGACGAGTGGCGGCTCATGGAGGGGACGATCAACTTCGACCAGGTGGTGGTCGTGGATCAGGTCGCCCTCGACGGCGTGGGCTCGGGCAAGCTGACGCGCATCGAGGAGCTCGTGCTCGGCGCGGTCAACGGCTCGCGCACGGTGAACGAGGTGATCAAGGAGAGCGCGGTCGGCTCGTTCGACGCGATCAAGACGATCTACCAGTTCCTGCAGTCGCGCGTGCTGAGGACCAGGGCCGCCTGAGGCGCGCGCCGGCGGCGAGCCGCGCGCGGGCAGGGGCAGGCACACACGCGCGCGAGCGCGCGGCGCGTCGACGCCGCGCATGCGGCATCGGCGCATGCGCGGCGACGTTCGCCGCCGTTACGTTGTCCACGCGCGGGGCTCAGGCCGCCTCACGACGGGCGTAGCGCTGAGCGCGATCGCGGCGGAGAGGGCGGGATTCGAACCCGCGGATCAGTTTCCCGATCGCACGCTTAGCAAGCGTGTGCCTTCAGCCACTCGGCCACCTCTCCTGGTCTCCAGGAGGATCCGCCCGGCCCATGCTCGGCGCAGGGCCCCGTGCGGATCTCGAAGCTTTGACAGTAAAAAGAGCGTTGACTCGACAGACGCTCGGCGCGGTCCGTCGAGGGAGCGGCAACATACCAAAGAGGCTGCCGCCGTGCACAAAAAGATCGCGCGGGGAAGCGCCGGGGACGGGCGAGGGCCTCCGGGGGACGGCGGCGAGGGGCAGCGGGCCGGCCGGCTCTACCCTGGAGCTCGACCCGGGAGACGAGGGAGATCACGAGATCGCGCCCGCGCGGAGAGAGCCTCCACGAAGACATAAGTATATGATATTATTATATTTTATTGCATTCTACCCGGGCCCGCCCTCCCCGGCTGGCGGCGCAGGCGGCCGGGCGGCGGCGCCTTGCGTGGCGGGTCACTGCGGCACGCCATAGGCCAGGGCGAACAGCACCGCGCTGAGCGCCGCGCAGACCGCCCACGCCCGGGCCGCGCTGCGGGCCAGGAAGGCGACGCACATCGCCGTCACCCAGAGCGGCGCCACGAGCGCGAAGGCGAGGACGCTCCGCGTGTCCCCGGAGAGCGGCGCAAACCGCGCGACGCACGCGCTGGCGAGGACGGCGACCGGGAGCGTCCCGACGAGCGCCGCCAGCGGGCGCAGGGTCGCGCCGAGCCGGACGAGCCGGCCGCTAGCCATGACACGCTCCAGCGAGCGAGAGCGCGACGACCGCGGGGGGAGACAGGAGCGCGAGGCCCCACGCCGCGCGCGGCCAGAGGGGCGCGAGCAGGACGAACAGGCTCGCGGCGCAGAGGAGCGCGGCGACGGGGACGAGGTACGCCGCGGGGCCGGCCTCGGTCCGGCGCCACAGCCACACCGACAGCGCGAAGGACGCGGCGGCCAGCGCGCGGGCCGCGATGGGCCACGCGCGCTTCCCGCGCAGCCGCGGCGCGACGCCGAACGGGACGCGCTCCGGCCGCGCCGCGTGGAGCAAGGCGAAGGCGAGGTACGCCGAGAGGAGCGACGCGATCTCAACCATGGGAAGCCGACGCGATCTCAACCATGGGAGGCCGTCTGGCCCCTGGCCATGAGCCCCGCCCCGCCGTGGGCCAGCGGCGCCCGTGCGTCGTCTTGCGCCGCCTGCGGCGGCGCCGCGTGCCTCGAGGCCGCGCGGCGGAGCGCCCAGGCCGAGGCGCAGAGCGCCGCGGCCGCCACGAGGAGCGCGACGTCCACCGCGACGACGGCCGCGAGCTTCGGCCCCGCGCCGAAGAGCCCCGCGCCGGACCAGCGCGCCGCGAGCGCTGGGACGGGCAGCAGCAGGAGCCCCGCGAGCCCGATCTGCCGCCACCACAGGCTCGCGCCGTCGCGCGCGGCGAGCGCCCACGCGACGCACAGCCCGAGCGCCGCGAGGAACGTGAGCTCCTCGGCGGCCATGCGGCCCGCCCACTCGAGCGGGAGCGCGCGGCTCGCCAGGAAGAGCGCCGCGATCGCGACGAGCGTCCCCGCGCCGAAGCCGGCGGTGAGCCGCGCGAGGAGGCGGTTGCCCAGGCTCTCGCGCCGCGCCTCCCGCCGCGCGAGCCAGATCCAGTTGCCGGTGAGGATCGTGGCGCACGTCGCCAGGGCGAGCACGAAGAACAGGACGCGGAGGGTGACGCCGCCGAAATCGGCGAAGTGGAGGCCGTACATCCAGCGAAGCACGCCGCTGCGAGCGCCCTCCGCGCCCGGCACGTCGGCCGAGACGACCGCGCCGTCGGTCGCCCGCAGGCGCACGAGGCCGCGCCCGAAGGGAACCCCCTCGACCGAGCCGCGGATATCGACGGTGCCGCTGTCGAGGCCGAGATGCCGGACACGGTACCTCTCGGGCACGAACCGGGGCTCGATCGCGCGCGCGCGCGCCGTGAGCTCGTCCAGGGTGAGGCCGCGCGCGGGCGCCCCTTTCGCCGGCTCGTCGACGTACGAGGCCCCCCAGGCCGCCCGGTCCGCTCGGCCGGCGTCCCCGCCGAACACGGGGCCCGTGAACGCCGGCACCAGCACGCCCAGGAACACGATGAACGCGCCGGTGTACGCGTACAGGACCTGGAACGGCAGGCCCATCACGCCGAGCACCTTGTGCATGTCCGACCAGAGGACGCGGGGCTTTGCGTCCGGCCGGAACCGATGGAACTGCCGCACGAGGTCCTTCAGGTGGATGAGCACGCCGGTCGCGAGCGCGAGCAGCAGCGCGACGCACAGGAGACCGGCGACGTAGTACAGCCACACGCCGGTCGCGCGGTGCCAGAGGTAGTGCAGGTCGTAGAGAAAGCTGGAGAGCCCCTCGCGCTCGGGCACGAGCCCGTCGCGGACCCACGACGAGAACCGCTCGCCCTGCGCGTAGTAGCCGAGCCGCGCGGCGCCGAGTCCATCGGCCGGCAGCTCCAGCCAGAGCTCCTCGGGCGTCGTGCCCGCGGCGGCGAGCCCCTGATCGAGCGTGGCCTGGAGCCTCCCCTGCTCGACGACCGAGCGCTGCTGGGTCAGGGGCTCTTCCCACACCGCGAGCTGCCGCCGGAAGAGCGTGATCCCCCCCGACAGGAACATCACGTAAAGCAGGAGCCCACCGACCACGCCGGCCCAAGCGTGCACGTCCCAGAAGGTCGTGAAGGCATGGCGGGAGAGCTTCTTGGCCATGGCGGGATCTCCTGTCTCGCGTGAGCGCGCGTCCTTTACCGCACCTTCGATACGCCGTGCAGGAATCCCGGCACCGTCATGGCGCGCCTCGGGCCCCCCTCGGCCGTGAGCTCGATGAGCGTGCTCTCGGCGTAGTCGTCCGCCGTCTCGGTCCCGAAGACCCGGCCATCGACCTGGAACCAGAGGACGTCCGAGGTCATCGGGCTCAGCTCCTCGACGCGCGCCGCTTCGCCCGTCGCGGTGTCCCAGCGCCACCACTGCCACACCTTCTGGCTCGTGAGATCCCAGGTCACGCTGTCGGCTTCGACCGTGGCGGCGCCCTCGTCGAACACCCGGAGGAAGACGCTGTCGCCGCCGCCCGGGATGGGCTCGCCCGCGATCGCGCCGTCGGTCAGCTCGCCCAGGGCCATGAGGTAGCCCTGGTCGAAGGCGTCCGCGCCCTTCTCCACGCGCAGCGCGCACGGCTCGGTCGGCAGCCGCTCGAGCCGATGGGCCGCCCCCGCGAGCGCGGAGCTCACGAAGTAGGCGTCGCCCGAGGCCGTCTCGACGGGCTGCGTGATCCCGCCGCAGCGCTCGTCGACGTCGACCCGCACGAGGGTGTCCGTCGTGGTGTCGATCACGACGAGCCCCGTCTCGTCGAGGATCGTGTCGTTCTGCTCCCAGTCGAACCACCCGACCGAGAAGAGGAGCCTGTCGCCGCGCAGGATCGACCCGTAGCTGTACAGCGCCAGGTAGCCTTGACGGGCGGTCTCCGGCAGCTCGATGGTCCCCTCGACCTTCATCGCCGTGGGGTTCAAGATGATGAGCTGCTCGTTGTGGCGATCCGGATAGTACGCCTTCGTCGGAGAGACGAAGTACAGGGTGGGCCAGAGATCCTGCACGCCGAGGGGCTGCAGGTTGATGCTCGTCCCCTCCTCGAGCGCGCCTTGCTCGTCGAGCGTGTAGCGCGAGATCGTCGGCGCGTCGCCGCCGCCGATGGCGAGCCAGCCGAGGTCCTCGAAACCGTAGAGCTTGGCCGAGCCCGGGACCTCGAGCGCCTCGGACAGGTCGAGCTTCGTGCCCTGATCGAGCGACGGGACCGCGTGGAAATAAGCCGTCGTCGAGGTGTCGTCCCAGACGCGTGTCCCCACCACGAACGCCGGCCGGCCCGCGTCGCCGCCGCCGCTCGGGTTCGGCTCTCCTCCGCCGCTCCCGCCCGGGTTCGGCTCATCGTCCGCGCAGCCGCCGCTCCCGAGCGCCACGACCAGGAGCCCGAGCGCGCCGAGCGCGGTGCTCGTGCGCCTCGATGTCAGCGTGCTGTTCCAGATCGTCCTCATGGGTTCTCCTGACTCTCCATCACATCTCCAGCATTGCTTTGGAAAAGAAGGCCCGTCCGGGCCGCTGGACACCGTAGAAATCGAAGGCGGGCTCGTCGGTGAGGTTGTGGGCTTCGACGGTGAAGCTCAGGGTGCGCAGCGCGAGGCGCGCGATGTAGGTGAGCGCGAGCGCGTGCAGGAGCTGCGAGGGGACGCGGGCCTTGTCGTCGCGCCGCCCGTTGCGCTCCCAGCCGAGGAAGTACCCGTGCACGTAACGCGTGTCCCAGGTGAGTGCGAGCTCGTCGCGCGGCGCGGCGACCTCGCGGAGCTGCACGCGCGCCGACCCGTTGGCGAAGAGCCAGGGTCGGTTCGGCATCCGCTGCCCCGCATGGGGGCCGAAGGTCCCTTCCTCGGACGTGTTGCGGAAGTCCTCATAGGTGACGTTGCCGTCGAGGACGACGTGCTCGCCAGGCGACGTCCAGCGCGCGGAGGCCTCGATCCCCAGCGCCCGCGCCGAAAAGACGTTGTCGTACTGGGAGATCTTCCCGTCGCCGAGCAGCACGATGAGGTCCTCGGCCGCGCGGAGATAGCCGTTCGCCTCGAGCCGCCACGCGCCCGCGGCGGTGCCGGGGGCGTCGATCGTGACGCCGAGGTTGCCGTTGTGGCTCGTCTCGGGCGAGAGATCGAGCTTGGCGCGGATCAGCGCCCCGTCGCCGAACACCTCGTCGGGGCGCGGGAGCCGCCTCGCCCACTCGTAAGACGCCTTGGCGTAAAGCCACTCGCTGAATCGATAGCGCAGGCCGTCGCCGACGCCGAGGCGATGGGTGTCGCGATCCTGCCGGCGGAAGCGATCGGCGAGCCCCTGGAGGCTCTCCTCGGAGCGCAGGAGCTGCACATACTGCTTCACGAAGAGGACGTTCTCCACGCGGTCGTCGAGCAGGTTGAGCTGGTGCTCGGCGCCGTGAACCCAGTTGACGAGCTCGCGTTCGGCCGCGAGCGGGTCGCGGCCCGCGGGGTTCGCCTGCCTGCGCTCGTCTCCCGTGCGCGTGACGAACATCGGAGAGACGGAGAGCTGCAGCGCGTGCTCGGGGTGGGGCCGAAAGCGGAGGTTCAGCCGTCCATAGCCGCTGTGCTCCCAGAACACCTGATCCCGCGGCTTGGTGTCGTCCTCGCCCGGCTTGCCGCCGGGATTGCAGTGACCATACCAGTCGTAGGTGCACTCGCTGACGTCGAGGAAGGTGGCGCGGCCGTACGCGTAGCCGCCGATCGCCTCGAGGGCGACGCCGCGGCCGAGCGGCTGCTCGTACCGGAGCGTCACGCCCGCCGTGGTCTCGCCGCTCGTGACCTCGCCGTAAGGCACCTTCATGACGCCGAGCTTGTGCTGGTGCTCCTTGTCGTACGCCGTGAGAAAGGCGCGCAGGAGCAGCCGCCGCGCCCAGGGCCGGTTCACGAAGCCGAGCTCGACGCCGCCGCCCGCGGCGCGATAGGCGTCGTGGAAGCGGTAGACGCGCTCGGGGTGCTCGACGAGGTCGTCGTCCGGCACGTCGACCGTCACGCGATAGTCGTTCCGCGCGTAGTCGAGGAAGCCGTTGACGCGGGCGAGGAAGCCGCTCGGCTCGTGCAGGTGCCGCGCCGTTGCGGCGAGTCGATGGGTGTCGAAGGACCCGATCTCGTAGGACGCGGCGCCGTGGGTGCCGCGCACGTCCTGGTCGGTGACCAGGTTGACGGCGCCGCCCAGGGCGTCGGCGCCGAGGCGCACCGGGACCACGCCGCGGTAGATCTCGACGCGGTCGACCAGGTTGACGGGCACGTTCGCGATGCCGAACGGGAACCCGGCGAAATCGAGCGGCACGCCGTCGAGGAAGAAGCGGATCTGGTCGTTCGAGAGGCCGTTGAGCGAGAAGCGCGCCGAGGACCCGAGCCCGCCGCCGCGCCGCACGCCCACGCCCTCGGTGCGGGCGAGGACCTCGCCCATGTCGGCGGTCCGCCGCTTCGCCTGCTCGGTCTCGATGACCTTGATCGCCTGCGCGGATTGCCGGAGGCGCTCGGCCATGGCGGCGCCGCGCACGGTCACCTCGACGGGCGCGGGGGCGGGCGCCGCGCCTGGCGCCGCGGCCGCCGCCGCGCCGGTCGCCGGGGCAGCGCCGGTCGCAGGGCCGGGCCCCCGGGTCGGCCCTGGCGTAATCTCGGCGGAGCGCGCGGCCGCAACCCCGGTCGGGCGCGCGGCCGCGACCCCGGTCGGGGGCGGCTCGGCCGGGAGTTCCTCCGGCGGCCGGAACTCGTACGCGTAGAGGATCCGTGACGCGACCGGCGTGCCGTCCCGGCGCGCCGGCGTGAAGAGGAACCGGAACGCCGCAGCGCGGGCCGCCTCGTCGAAGCCGGGGCCCAGCGGCTCCACAACCTCGGCCTCGGTCACGCGCCCCGCCGCGTCGATCCGGAGCTTCAGCACGACCTTCCCCTCACGTCGCGCCGCCCGCGCCTCCGGCGGAACCTCGGCCTCGGCGCCCTCGACGAGCTGCGGCGGCTCGATCCGCGTCCCCCCGGCGCCCCGCGGCGAGCGCTCTCCCCTCACCGCGCCGGCCGCAGGCGCGCCCGCTCCGCCATCGCCTTCCGCGCGCCCTCGGCCCTCGGGCTCACCCTCGTCCTGAGCGCGCGCCGGCGCAGGCGCGACGGGCAACAGCAAGGTCAACGCGCCCGCAAGCAGGACCCGTAGCGAGCGAGAGCGTCGCGTCACCGCACCCCCTCTCGGCCTGGAGCGCGCGTCGGCGCAGGAACGGAAGGGGAAACCGAGCAGACGGCCATGTCCAGACGACGTCGCTACTCGAGCTGAAAACCAAAATCAATTTCATCTTCACAGAACTGAACCGACGTTCAGTGCACCATTTTTCCCTTGACGCGCCTCGCATCGGTGTTCCATACAACCGCTTCACTGATCTTGATCATCATTTTCATTTTCAATTAGGTACCAACAAGCGCACGCTGCGGGCGCTGACGGCGCCGTCGGGTGCTTCGCGTCCGTGGCGCATTGCGTCATCAGGCTCAGAGCCCGGGCCTGGTGAGCGGGAGCGCTTTGTCGTCGGGCTGCCTTTTTCGACCGGAGCTGAGGTGGCGATGGAGTCGAACCGATCACAGACGCGTGCGATCAGCGATCGCGACGCGGCCGAGCCCGCGACGCTCGTCGCGCTGCTGCGGCGTCGCGCGGAGCAGCGCCCGTCCGCGCTCGCCTATACCTTCCTGCTCGACGGGGAGACGGACGCTCGCTCGCTGACGTACGGCGAGCTGGACCAGCGGGCGCGCGCGATCGCCGCGGAGCTCCAGCCCGGCGCGCGGGCGGGCGAGCGCGCGCTGCTCCTGGTGCCGCCGGGGCTCGACTTCATCGCGGCGTTCTTCGCCTGCCTCTACGCGGGGCTCGTGGCGGTGCCGGTGCCGCTGCCGCAGCGGAAGAGCGGGCTGCTCCGCGTGCTGGCCATCGTGCGCGACTGCCGCCCGAGCGTCGTCCTCACCACCGAGGCGTTCCTCGGCGCCGCGGCGATACTCCGCGAGGATCCGAGCCTCGCCGAGCTGAGCCAGCTGCGCTGCGTGGCCGTCGACGCGGCCAGGGACGGCCAGGGAGACGCGTGGCGGCCGCCGCGCGTGACCGCCGAGACCGTGGCGTTCCTCCAGTACACCTCGGGGTCGACCGGGGCGCCCAAGGGCGTGGTGCTCACGCACGAGAACCTGCTGCGCAACGAGCGCATGATCCAGCGCGCGTTCGCGCACACCGAGGAGAGCGTGATCGTCGGGTGGCTGCCGCCGCACCACGACATGGGGCTCATCGGCAACATCCTGCAGCCGCTCTACGTGGGCGTGCCGTGCGTCCAGCTGTCGCCCGACCAGTTCCTGATGAGGCCGCGGCGCTGGCTGGAGGCGATCTCGCGCTACCGGGCCACGACGAGCGGCGGGCCGAACTTCGCCTACGAGCTGTGCGTCCGCAAGATCCCCCCGGAGCAGCGGGAAGGGCTCGATCTCGCCTCGTGGAAGGTGGCCTTCAACGGGGCCGAGCCGGTGCGCGCGGCGACGCTCGATCGCTTCGCCGAGGCGTTCGCGCCGGCGGGCTTCCGGCGCGCGGCGTTCTACCCCTGCTACGGGCTCGCCGAGGCGACGCTGCTCGTCAGCGGCGGCGCGGCGGACGCGCCGCCGGTCGTGCGCGCGGCCGACCGCGCGGCGCTGGAGCAAGGGCGCGCGGCGTTCGATCCGCGCGATCCAGAGGCCGCCGTCGCCCTCGTGGGCTGCGGGCGATCGCCGGACGGCGACGAGGTGCGGATCGTCGATCCCGAGACGCGGAGGCCCTGCGAGGACGAGCGCGTCGGCGAGATCTGGGTGGCCGGCGCGAGCGTGGCCCAGGGCTACTGGGAGCGGCCGGAGGACACGGCGGCGACGTTCGAGGCCCGGCTGGCCACGGGAGGAGGGCCGTTCCTCCGGACCGGCGATCTCGGGTTCCTGTCGCGCGGCGAGCTCTACGTGACCGGCCGGCTCAAGGACCTGATCATCGTCCGCGGGCGCAACGTTTACCCGCAAGATCTCGAGCTCACCGCGGAGCAGAGCCACCCGGGCCTCCGCGCCGGCGGGGGCGCGGCGTTCTCGGTGGACGTGGACGGCGAGGAGCGCGTCGTCCTGGTCCAGGAGCTCGGAAGGGGCGCCGCGGCGTCGGCGGATCCGGCGGAGATCGGCGCGGCGATCCAGCGCGCCGTGGCCGATCGGCACGAGGTCGCGATCCACGCGGTGGCGCTGATCAAGCCGGGGAGCCTGCCGCGGACCACGAGCGGCAAGGTGCAGCGGAGGGCGTGCCGCGCGCGGTTCCTCGACGGCTCGCTGAACGCGGTCTGGCGATCGGCGGTCGAGCCGCCGGCCGGCGCGGGCGCCGCGCGCGAGGAGCCGCCGCGGACGGCGCTGGAGCGCGCGCTGGCCGGGATCTGGGCGGAGGTGCTGGGGCGCGCGCGGGTCGGCCGGGACGAGGAGTTCCTGAGCCTGGGCGGCGACTCGCTGCGGGCGATGCAGGTGAGCGGCCGGGTGAGCGAGGCCCTCGGCGTCGAGGTGGGGCCGGCGCAGCTGTTCGCGACGACGACGGTGGCGGCGCTGGCGGCCTGGATCGAGGGCAGGCAGGGCAGCGCGCCGGCGGGCGGATCCGCGGGCGGCGCCGCGCCGCTCGCGCCGGAGGAGCGGCCGGAGCGGCTGCCGCTGTCCCTCGTGCAAGAGCGCCTGTGGTTCCTGGAGCAGCTGGTCGCCGGGGCGCCCGTCTATCACATCGCGGCGGCCCTGCGGCTCTCCGGGGCGCTCGACACGGGCGCCCTGGAGCAGGCGGTGACCGCGCTCGCGGCCCGCCACGAGGCGCTTCGCACGAGCTTTCCGTCGGCGTCCGGGCAGCCCGTCCAGAGGATCGCGCCGCCCGCGGAGGTCGCGCTGCCGATCGAGGACCTTTACGCGCTCGCCGAGGAGGACCGGGAGCCAGCGCTGCAAGCGCGCCTCCGGGAGGAGGCGCGGCGCGCGTTCGATCTGGCCGAGGCGCCGCCCGTGCGCTGGACGCTCCTCCGCAAGGGCGAGCGGGAGCACGTGCTGGCGGTCACCTGCCACCACCTCATCGCGGACGGCTGGTCGATGAACGTGCTCTTGCGGGAGCTCGCGCTGATCTACGGCGCGCTCGCGGCGGGGCGCGCTCCGGAGCTCGCGCCGCTGCCGATCCAGCCGGCGGATCACGCGCTGTGGCAGCGCCGGACCGAGCAGGCGGCGGCGCGCGAGCGGGAGCTCGCGTACTTTCGCGAGCGGCTGAAGGGGCCTGTGCCGCCCCTCTCGCTCCCCACGGATCGACCGCGGCCGTCGGTGCAGAGCTACGCGGGCGCGCGCGAGGAGCTCGCGCTGCCGCCGGAGCTCGTGGCGCGGCTCACCGCGCTCGGGCGGGGGGCGGGCGCGACGCTGTTCACGACGGTGGCAGCGGGGCTGTTCGCGCTGCTGCACCGGTACACGGGCCAGCGCGACGTCTGCATCGGCACGCCGGTCGCCGCGCGGCCGCGGGCGGCCCTGGAGGGCGCCGTCGGCTGCTTCCTCAACACGCTGGCGCTGCGCGTCGACCTCGCGGGCAACCCGCGCGTCGCGGAGCTGATCGCCCGCGTCCGGACGGCGGTCACGGAGGGGCAGGCGCACCAGGAGGCGCCGTTCGAGCGGGTGCTGGAGGCGCTGTCCCTCGAGCGGAGCCTCAGCCACTCCCCCCTGTTCAACGTGATGCTCGCCATGGATCCGGCGCCCGAGCGGGCGCCGGAGATCCCCGGCCTGTCGATCGAGGCGCAGCGGGTGGACACCGGGACAGCGCAGTTCGATCTGGCGCTCAACCTGACCCTGGAGGGCCAGGGAGCGCGCGGCGCCTGGGAATACAACACCGACCTCTTCGACCGGGCCACGGTGGCGCGCATGGCGCGGCACCTCGTCGCGATCCTCGAGGGGTTCGTCGCCGCGCCGGAGGCCCGGCTGTCCGATCTGCCGATGATGGACGCGGGCGAACGGAGGCAGGTCCTCGCCGGCTGGAACGCGACGGAGCGCGGCTATCCGGAAGACCTGCGCGTGCACGAGCTGTTCGAGGCGCAGGCCGAGCGGACGCCGGACGCGACGGCGGTGATCTTCGATGCGCGGCGGCTGAGCTATCGAGAGCTCGACGCGCGCGCCAACCAGGTGGCCCACGCCCTGCGCCGGCGCGGCGTCGGGCCCGACGGGCTCGTCGCCGTCGCCGCAGAGCGCTCCGTCGAGCTGGTCGTCGCCCTGCTCGGCGTCCTCAAGGCCGGCGCCGCCTACGTCCCCATCGACCCCGATTACCCCGCCGAGCGCATCGCCTTCATGCTCGACGACGCCGCCGCTCCGGTGCTCCTCACCCAGTGGCCGGTCGCCTCGCGCCTGCCGCCTCACCGCGCGCAGCTGCTGTGCCTCGACGCCGATCGCGCAGAGCTCGACGGCGAGCCGACCGCCAAGCCCGCGGTCGCCGTCTCGCCGGACAACCTCGCTTACACCATCTACACCTCGGGCTCGACCGGCCGCCCCAAGGGCGCCGGCAACACCCACCGCGGCCTCTTGAATCGGCTGCTGTGGATGCAGGAGCGCTACGCGCTGACCGCCGAAGATCGGGTGTTGCAGAAGACCCCCTTCAGCTTCGATGTCTCGGTCTGGGAGTTCTTCTGGCCGCTCATCACCGGCGCCGGCCTCGTCGTCGCCCGGCCAGGCGACCACCGCGACGGCGAGCGGCTCATCGAGCTCATCGCCCGCCATGGCGTCACCACCCTGCACTTCGTCCCCCCGATGCTCCAGGCCTTCCTGGAGACGCCCGGCGCCTCGTCGTGCGCGTCGCTGCGACGGGTGATCTGCAGCGGTGAGGCCCTGCCCGCCGAGCTCGCGCGGCGATGCTTCGAGCGGCTCCCTCACGCCGAGCTGCACAACCTCTACGGGCCCACCGAGGCATCCATCGATGTCACCGCCTGGGCCTGCCAGCCGCTCGACACCTCGGCCTCGGTGCCCATCGGCACCCCCATCGCCAACACCCAGATCTACCTCTTGGATCGACACGGCCACCCGGTCCCGGTGGGCGTGGCCGGGGAGCTTTACATCGGCGGCGTCGGGCTCGCGCGCGGATATCACAACCGGCCAGCGCTCACCGCCGAGCGCTTCGTCCCCGATCCGTTCGGCGCTTCGCCCGGAGGGCGGCTGTACCGCACAGGCGATCTGGCCCGCTATCGCCCCGACGGAGCCATCGAGTTCCTGGGACGGCTCGACCATCAGGTCAAGCTCCGCGGCCTGCGCGTCGAGCTCGGCGAGATCGAGGCGCGCCTGCTGCTGCACCCCAGCGTGGGCGAGGCCGTCGTCGTCGCCCGCGACGAGGCCCACGGCGGAAAGCGCCTCGTCGCCTACGTCACCGGCCGCGACGGCGCCACGCCGCAGTCCGAAGCGCTGCGCGCCTGGCTCGCCGACGCGCTCCCCGCGTACATGGTGCCCGCGCCGATCCTCGCGCTCCCGCGGCTGCCGCTGTCGCCCAATGGCAAGGTCGACCGCCGCGCCCTGCCCGCGCCCGAGCAGGTGGACGCGCCGACCAGGGCCACCACGCCGCCACGGACCGACCTCGAGCGCGCCATCGCAGCGATCTGGAGAGACGTCCTCTCGATTCCGCAGGTGGGCGTTCACGACAACTTCTTCGATCTGGGCGGACACTCGCTCTTGCTGGCCAAGGTCCACAGCCGCCTGCGCGAAGAGGTGGATCGCGCGCTGCCGATGCTGGTCCTGTTTCAACACCCCACCATCGCGTCGCTCGCAGCGGCCTTGAGCCGGGAAACCAGCGAGCCGGCGCCCCAGGAGGGAGAGCGGAGCGGGGAGCGGGCGAGCGCCGCGCAAGAGCGGCGCGGGGAGCTCTTCGCCCGGCGGCGCGGCGGGCGCGGCGCGCTGGAGACCAAGAAATGACGACGCCGAGCAGCAGCGAGCCGCGCGCGGGCCTGGAGGTCGCGATCGTCGGCATGGCCGGGCGGTTCCCCGGCGCGCGCGACGTGGCGACGTTCTGGCAAAACCTCTGCGCAGGCGTCGAGTCGGTCGCGATCCTCACCGACGAGGAGCTCCTCGCCGCGGGCGTGGATCCGGCGCTGATCGCGCGGCCCGACTACGTGCGGGCGCGCGCGGTGCTCGACGACATCGACCTGTTCGACGCCGAGCTGTTCGGGTTCACGCCGCGCGAGGCGGCCGCGCTCGACCCGCAGCACCGGCTGTTCCTGGAGTGCGCGTGGGAGGCGTTCGAGAACGCCGGGATCGACCCGGAGCGCGCGGGCGGGCCGGTCGGCGTGTATGCCGGATCGAGCCTGAGCGGGTACCTGACGCACCTCTTCCCGGGCGGGCCGCGGCTGCAGTCGGCGGCCGACGTCGCGGCGCTCCTCGCGCTCGACAAGGACTTCCTCACGACCCGCGTGTCGTACAAGCTCAACCTGGAGGGGCCGAGCATCGCGGTGCAGACGGCCTGCTCCACGTCGCTCGTCGCCGTGCACCTGGCCTGCCAGGGGCTGCTCACCGGCGAGTGCGACCTCGCGCTGGCCGGGGGCGTCTCGATCGGCGTCCCGCAGAAGGTCGGGTACCTCTACCAAGAAGGCGCGATCGCGTCGCCCGACGGCCACTGCCGCGCCTTCGACGCGGAGGCCCGCGGCACCGTGGGCGGCAGCGGCGTGGGCGTGGTCCTGCTCAAGCGGCTCGACGACGCGATCGCCGATCGGGACGCGATCATCGCGGTGATCAAGGGCTCCGCCGTCAACAACGACGGCCGGGCCAAGGTGGGCTACACCGCGCCGCGCGTCGAGGGCCAGGCCCGCGTGATCCGCGCCGCCCACGCGGCCGCGGGCGTCGACGCGGACTCGATCGGGTACGTGGAGGCGCACGGCACCGGGACGCCGCTCGGCGATCCGATCGAGATCGCCGCGCTGACCCGGGCCTTCCGGGCGACGACCGACCGGGAGGGCTTCTGCGCGATCGGATCGGCGAAGACCAACGTCGGGCACCTGGACGCGGCCGCGGGCGTCACCGGGCTGATCAAGGCGGCGCTCGCCGTGGCGCACGGGCGCATCCCGCCCAGCCTGCACTTCCGCGCTCCCAACCCCGCGCTCGATCTCGAGAGCAGCCCGTTCTACGTGGCCGCCGGGCTCGCGGCGTGGACGCCCGAGGGGGCGCCGCGCCGCGCCGGCGTGAGCGCCTTCGGGCTCGGCGGGACCAACGCGCACGTGGTCCTCGAGCAGGCGCCGCCCCCGCCGGAGGGGGACCCGCCGCGGGCGTGCGAGCTGCTCGTGCTCTCGGCCCGGTCGAGCGCGTCGCTCGAGCGGCTGACCGACGCGCTGGCGGAGCACCTCGAGGCGCACGCGGAGCTCGCGCTCGGCGACGTGGCGCACACGCAGCAGCTCGGGCGCCGGGCGTTCGCGCACCGCCGCGCGGTGGTGTGCCGCTCGCGGGAGGAGGCGGCGCTCGCGCTGCGCGATCGCGGCGGGGCGCTGCGCACGGGAGGGCCGGTGGCCGGGCCGCGGCCGGTGGCGTTCCTGTTCCCGGGGCAGGGCGCCCACCGGCCCAACATGGGGCGCGATCTCTACGAGACGGAGCCGGTGTTCCGGGCCGAGGTCGACGCTTGCGCGGCGCGGCTCGAGCGCCACCTGGGCCTGGACATCCGGGCGCTGCTGTTCCCGGCGCCCGCGGAGCTCGAGGACGCCGCGCGGCGCCTCGACCGCACGTCGATGACGCAGCCGGCTCTGTTCGTCGTCGAGTACGCGCTCGCCCGGCTGTGGATGGCGTGGGGCCTGACCCCCGACGCGATGCTCGGGCACAGCGTGGGCGAGCTCGTGGCCGCGTGCGTGGCCGGGTGCCTGTCGCTCGACGACGCGCTCGCGCTGGTCGCGGCGCGGGGGCGGCTGATGGAGGCGACGCCGGAGGGCGCGATGCTCGCGGTGTCGGCGTCCGAGGCGGAGGTGGCGGGGTGGCTCGGCGAGGAGGTCGCGCTGGCCGCGGTGAATGGGCCGCGGCAGTGCGTGCTGTCGGGGCGGACGGCGGCGATCCAGCGGGTCGAGCGCGAGGCGGCGGGCCGCGGGGTGGAGGCGCGCCGGCTGCGGGTGTCGCGCGCGTTCCACTCCCACCTGATGGAGGGGGCGCTCGATGGGTTCCGAGAGGCGGTGGGCAAGGTCACGCTGCGCGCGCCGCGGATCCCGTGGGTCTCGAACGTCACCGGGACCTGGATCACCGCGGCGGAGGCGCAGGATCCGGGCTACTGGGTCCGGCACCTGCGGAGCACGGTGCGCTTCGCCGGCGGCGTGACGGCGCTGCGGGAGGACCCGGAGCGGATCTTGCTGGAGGTCGGGCCGGGGCAGACGCTCACGGCGCTGTGCCGGCAGGTCGCGGGGGAGTCGCTCGCGCTGGCGTCGATGCCCGCGGTGCGCGAGGCGGGGGCGGGGGGGGCGGCGCTGCTCGACGCGGTCGGGCGGCTCTGGGTGGCCGGCGCTCCGGTGGACTGGGCAGGCCTGCAAGCGGGACGGTGCCGGCGGCGCGTCGCGCTGCCGGCAACCCCGTTCGAGCGGAAGCGGTACTGGCTGGAACGCCCGGAGGCGACGGGGGCGACCTCAACCACGGTCGGATCCACCTCAACCCCGCTCGGCTCAACCTCGGTCGGCTCAACCTCGGTCGGGTCCACCTCAACCTCGGTCGGCTCAACCTCGGTCGGTTCAACCTCGGTCGGCTCAACCTCGGTCGGGTCCACCTCAACCTCGGTCGGCTCAACCTCGGTCGGTTCAACCCCGGTCGGTTCAACCCCGGTCGGGTCCACCTCAACCTCGGTCGGTTCAACCCCGGTCGGGTCCACCTCGACCCCAGCGTCTGACCTGGGTGGATTTTTCTACATCCCCTCGTGGAAGCGCGCTCCGCTGGAGCCGCTCCCGCCCGGGGACGACGGGGCGCACTGGGTCGTCTTCGCGGACGAGGCGGAGATCGCCGCCCGGATCGTGGAACGCCTCGAGCGCGCCGGGCGGCGGGTCACCCGCGTCAGGAGCGGCGAGCGCTTCGCGCGCCCCGCGGAGCGCGCCTTCACGCTTCGCCCGGATCAGCCCGAGGACTACGCCGCGCTGGCCCGGGAGCTCGGCGTGGACGCCGGGCAGCCCGCGCGGATCATCCACGCCTTCAGCCTCGACGGCGCACCCCAGGCGCAGCTCGACCCCGGCGCGTTCCAAGATGCGCAGCGCCGGGGCTCGCTCAGCCTGCTCTGGCTGGCGCGCACGCTGAGCCAGCTGCCGGCAGGCGCCCACCTGATCGCGCTCGCCTGCGGCCTGCACGACCTGACCGGGCGAGAAGCCCTGCGCCCGGAGCACGCCACGCTGCTCGGGATCTGCCGGAGCATCCCGCTGGAGTACCCGCACGTCCGCTGCCGCGTGATCGACCTCGAGGCCGCCACCCCGGACGCCGCAGAGGTCGACCCCATCGCCGCGCGGCTCCTCGCAGAAGCGCGCTCCGACGCCGGCGCCCCCGTCGTCGCCTACCGCGGCCCCCATCGCTGGGCGCCCGCCGTCGAGCCGGTCCCGCTCAAGCCGGCCCAGGGCGCCCCCGCCCTGCTGCGCGAGCGCGGCGTCTACCTCATCACCGGCGGGCTGGGCGGCGTCGGGCTGTGGCTCTCCGACTACCTCGCGCGCACCGTGCGCGCGCGGCTGATCCTCACCGGCCGCTCGGCGCCCACCGACGAGCAGCGCCTGCGGCTCGCGGCGCTCGAGCAGGCCGGCGCCGAGGTCGTGACGGTGCGCGCCGACGTCACCGACGCGGCGCAGATGCGCGCCGCCGCGCGCGAGGCGCTGGCGCGGTTCGGCGCCCTGCACGGCCTGATCCACGCGGCCGGCGTCGCAGGCGGCGGGCTCATCGAGCGGCTCTCGGCGGACGCGCTCCACGCCGAGCTCGCCCCCAAGGCGCTCGGCGCGATGGCGCTCGACGAGATCGCCCGCTCCCTCCGGCCCGACTTCGTCCTGCTCTGCTCCTCGGTCACCGCGCTGAGCGGCGGCCTCGCGCGGGCGGGGTACGCGGCCGCAAACGCGTTCCTCGACGCGTTCGCGCAAGCCTGCGCGCGCCGCCCAGGACCGTACACGGTCTCCGTCGACCTCGATCGCTGGCGCAACGTCGGCATGGCCGCCCGCGCCGAGGCGCGCCTCCTCGCCCTGGGGCTCGACGACGTGATCCTCGACGGGATGCGCCCGGAGGAAGGCCAGCAGGCGTTCCACCGCGTCCTCAGCCAGGCCGCGCTGCCGCAGGTGATCGTCTCGGCGCGCCCGCTCCAGGGCCTGCCCAGCGACGACGAGGGCGCCGCCTTGACCCGGCGGTTCGGCGCCGGCGACGCCGCCGCCCCCGGCGACGCCGCCGCAGCTGCCGGCCGCGGCGAGCCGCCCCCGCGCGCCGGGGCGGCCGCCGCCGGCGCCGCCGAGCGCCTCTCGCCCGAGGCGGTGACGGCGGAGGTGACGGCGATCTGGGCGCGCGCGTTCGGCCTGGATCCCCTCGATCCCAAGAAGGACTTCTTCGAGCTCGGCGGCGAGTCGCTCCTCGCCTTGCAGATCCTCAACCGCGTCCGCGAGACGTTCCAGGTGGAGCTGTCGCTCCGCGACTTCTTCGAGCGGCCGACCGTGGCCGCCGTCGCGCAGCGCATCCAGGCCGCGCGAGGCCAGGCGCCCGCGAGCCCCGAGCCGGCGCTGGTCGCATTGCCCCGGACCGCGCGGCGGCTCCCCGCCGCAGGAGGCCCGCAGGCGCCGACGCGCCCGAGCGGCGGCCCGAGCGGCGAGCCGGACGACGCCTCGAAGGCGCCGGCCGACCCGAAGGAGAAGCGGCGATGAGCGCGCTCGGCTTCCTCGTGCGCCGCGCCCGCCGGCCCCTCCTGATCGCGGTCGCCGCCGGCGCGATCAGCGGGCTCGCCGGCGCCGGCGTCATCTCCCTCGTCCAGGAGGCGCTCTCGGGCGACGGCCGCCCCGCGGCGCAGCTCGCGTGGGGCTTCGCGGGGCTCGCCGCCGTCGGCGTGCTCAGCAGGGCCGTGTCCCAGGTGCTCCTGACCCGCCTCGGACAGGCCATGATCGCGGAGCTGCGCATGCAGCTCAGCCGGCGCATCCTCGACGCGCCGCTGCGCCACGTCGAGCAGCTCGGCGCCCACCGGCTGCTGGCGGCGCTCAACGACGATCCTGCCGTCATCACGCAGGCCTACGTCGTCCTGCCCCTGCTCTGCGTCAACGTGGCCACCGTCCTCGGCTGCCTGGCGTACATCGGACACATCTCGGGGTCGGCGCTGGCCATCGTGCTCGGCGCGATGGGGGTCGGCGCCGCGCTCTTCCGGTGGCACGCGCGGCGCGCGATCGGCGCCTTCACGCGCGCGCGCGAGACGAGCGACGCCCTGTTCCAGCACTTCCGCGGGCTGACCGGCGGGATCAAGGAGCTCAAGATGCACGGCCGGCGCGGGCGGTCGTTCCTGTCCGACGTCCTCGGCGGCAGCGTCGCGACGTACCAGCGCGAGTTCGTGGCGGGCACGACCGAGTACGCGGTCGCGATGGGCTGGGGCGCGCTGCTCTTCTACGCCGTCCTCGGGCTCGCGCTGTTCGCGCTCCCGGCCTGGGCAGGCCTCGCGCCGCCGGCGGTGTCCGCCGTGGTGCTGGCGATGCTCTTCCTGATGACGCCGTTCGCGCAGACGGTCGAGTTCCTGCCGGCCGTCGGGCGCGCCAGCGTCGCGCTCTCGAAGGCGAGCGCGCTCGGGCTCGCGCTGACGCCGGAGCAGGGGCCGACGCCGGCCCCCGACGCGCCCACGGGCGAAGGCCGCGCGGAGGGCCCGGCCACGTTCGAGCGCATCGCGCTCTCCGGCGTCACGCACCGGTATTACCGGGAGAAGGAAGAAGGCAGCTTCCAGCTCGGGCCCATCGATCTGACCTTCCGGCCCGGCGAGCTCGTGTTCCTCGTCGGCGGCAACGGCAGCGGCAAGACGACGCTGTCCCTGCTGCTCCTCGGCCTCTACGCGCCGGAGTCCGGCGAGATCCGGCTCGACGGCGCGCCGGTCGACGACGCGAGCCGCGCGCGGTACCGGCAGATCTTCTCGGTCGTCTTCGCCGATTACCACCTCTTCGAGCACCTGCTCGGCCTGGACGACCCCGGCCTCGACGAGCGCGCCCGGCGCTACCTCGAGCGGCTGCAGCTCGATCACCGGGTGCGCGTCGAGGAGGGCGCGCTGCGCGTGAGCGGCCTCTCGCAGGGTCAGCGCAAGCGCCTCGCCCTGCTGACTGCCTATCTGGAGGACCGGCCTTTCTACGTCTTCGACGAGTGGGCGTCCGACCAGGACCCGCAGTTTCGAAGGGTCTTTTACACCGAGCTTCTGCCGGAGCTCCGCGCGCGGGGCAAGACCGCCCTCGTCATCACCCATGACGACCAGTACTTCGCGCTCGCGGATCGCTGCCTGCGGCTCGACTTCGGCCGCCTGACCGAGCTGTCCACGGCCCCGGCCGCGCCCGGCGCAGCGCCGCGATCGACGCGGGACGAGCGCGCCGCGAGCGCCCGCGTCGACGAGCCAGGCCGGGTCATGTCCGCGGAGACCCTCCGCCTGCACGCCAATCCGCAACAGGCCGCGCTGGAGCCCGGCGCCCGCGGCCACGAGGCCCTCACGGCCGCAAAGCAGGAGCTCTGATGCGCAACGTCCGCTCACTCCACCTCTCGGCCCTCCTCTCGCTGGCGATCGCCGGCTGCGCGGAGGGAAACCAGGCCGACGTCCGCGCCCCGGCGCCGCGCGCCGGCAGCGCGACGACCGTGCCCGGCCTCGAGGGCGCGGCGACGATCGCCTACGACGGCCTCGGGATCCCCGCGATCCGCGCCGCCTCGCGGCTGGACGCCCTCCGGGCCCTCGGCGTCGCCACGGCGCGCGACCGGCTGTTCCAGCTGGATCTGCTCCGCCGGAGCAGCGGAGGACGCCTCGCCGAGGTCCTCGGGCGCGATCTGCTGGAGGCCGACACCCGGCAGCGGCTCTACGGCTTCCCGCAGGCGGCGCGGGCGATTCTGGCGCGCCTGCCCGCGAGCCAGCGCGCCGCGCTCGACGCGTACGCCGAGGGCGTCAACGCCTATCTCCGGAGCGCGGAGACGCTGCCTGTCGAGCTCCAGCAGCTGGGCTATCGGCCCGAGCCGTGGCGCCCCGAGGACAGCGTCCTCGTCGTGCTGGGGATGTTCAACGCCCTCAGCGTCACCGAGGACGCGGAGCGGACGCGCACGGTCCTGACGCGCACCCTCCCGAAGCGCGTGACGGCCTTCCTGTTCGAGGACACGGACCCTTACACGAAGGCGCTGCTCGGCGCCCACGCGCCCGCGACGCCGCCGCTGCCGGGCGAGGAGCTGCGGGCGCTCGTGGCCGAGAGCCGGGAGCGCGCGTGGGCCGCCGCGGTGCTCAGCGACGACGCCGGCGAGGCGCCGGTCGGCTCGAACGGCTGGGCGGTGGCCGGGCAAAGGACGCGGGACGGCCGCGCCATCCTCGCGAACGACATGCACCTCGAGCTCGGCGTCCCCAACATCTTTTATCGCGCGGAGCTCCGCTACGAAGGCCGCGAGATCGCGGGCGTCGTGCTGCCCGGCGTGCCCATGGTCATCGCGGGGACCAACGGCCATGTCGCCTGGGGGATGACCAACCTCGACGGCGACGCGATGGATCTCGTCCAGATCGAGACCCACCCCGAGCGCCCCGGCGAGTACCGGACGCCCACCGGATGGAAGCGGTTCGACGTCGCGCAGGAGACGATCGCGGTGCGCGGCGAGCCCGACGTCGCCGTCACCGTCCGCGGCACGATCTGGGGGCGCGTCGCGCCGCGGCCGCTCCTCGGAGCGGAGGTCGCGGTCCGCTGGACGGCGCTCGATCCCGAGGGGGTCGACCTCGGGCTCCTCGAGATGGATCGCGCCCGCAGCATCGAGGAGGCGGCCGCGGTGATGAACGCCGCCGGCGGGCCCGGGTGCAACGTCCTCCTGGCCGACCGGCGCGGCCGCGTCGCGTGGACCGTCACCGGGCGCGTGCCGCGGCGCCGCGGCTTCGACGGCTCGGTCAGCGTCTCGTGGGCGGACGGGCGCGCCGGCTGGGACGGCTACGTGCCCCCCGCCGCGCTGCCGCGCGTCGTCGATCCGCCGTCGGGGTTCGTCGTCAACGCCAACCACCGCATGCCGCTCGGCGAGGGCGCGCCGGCGCTCGGCCGCGACTACGCGAACGGCTACCGCGCCTACCGCATCACCGAGCGCCTGCGCGAGGCGCGCCCGGTCACCGAGGCGGACCTGTTCGCGCTGCAGCTCGACACCGAGGCCAGGTTCTTCGACGTCTACCGCGACCTCGCGCTGCGCGCGCTCGACGGCGCGGCGCTGTCCCGCCGGCCGGCGCTCGCCGAGGCGCGGCGCGCGATCGCGGCGTGGGACGGCCGGGCGGACGTGTCCGGCGTCGGACTGCCGCTCCTGATGCGGTTCCGGCGCGCCCTCGCCGACGCGGTGTTCGCCGCGTGGCTCGGCGCGGGCCGCGCCGCGGAGCCGACCCTCTCGCTCGCGCTGCCGGACATCGACACGCCGCTCCAGCGCGCGCTCGGCGAGCGGTCGCCCGACCTCGTGCCGGCGCCGGAGGGCGGCTGGGACGCCTTCGTCCTCGCGGCGCTGGAAAAAGCCGTGACCGCGCTCCACGAGGAGCACGGCGGGCGACTCGTCGACCAGATCCCCTGGGGCGCGGTGAGCCGGGTGCGGATCGCGCACCCGCTCGGCCGGGCGCCGGAGCTCGCCGCGCGCCTCAACATGCCCGACGAGCCGCTCCCGGGCTGCGGCTTCTGCGTGCGCCTCGCGACCCGCACGCTCGGCGCCAGCGAGCGGCTCGTCGTCGCGCCGGGCCACGAGCCCGACGGCATCCTGCACATGCCGGCCGGCCAGTCGGGAGATCCGCTGTCGCCCCACTACCGCGATCAGCAGCGCGCCTGGGTCGACGGGCGCCCTCTGCCGCTCCTGTCAGGCCCGGCCGCGCGCACGCTCACGCTCGTTCCCGAGCGCCGATGACATCGAACACCACATCTCGAACGGAGGAGTCCATGGCCAGCGAAGAGCATGAAGACAACATTATTTACAAAGTCGTCGTGAACCACGAGGAGCAGTACTCGATATGGCCCGAGTACCGGGAAAACCCGCTCGGGTGGCGCGACGCGGGCAAGACCGGCACCAAGGCGGAGTGCCTCGATCACATCAAGGAGGCCTGGACCGACATGCGGCCGCTCAGCCTGCGCAAGCAGATGGACGCGCAGGAGGGCCGGTCGTCGTGACGGAGCTCCGCGCTGTGTCGCCGGCGGCGCCGCGGGGCGAGGCGGACGGCCTCGCGCGGTCCTGCCTCCCCGGCGCCGCGTTCCCCCTGGTCGCGAGCCCGCTCCGGCGCGGTGACGCCTCCGCCGCCCCCGCGCTCGCCGCGGCCGTCCGGGCGTGCGCGGACGAGGCGCTGACCTCGTACGGAGCGGTGCTGTTCCGCGGGTTCCCGGTGCGCGCGCTCGCGGACTTCGAGGCCTTCGTCAAGCTCGTGACGCCGGAGCTGCTCGACTACACGTTCGGATCGACGCCGCGGTCGCACCTGCAGAGTCGCATCTACACGTCGACGGAGTACCCGGCCCACCAGCACATCCCGCTCCACAACGAGCAGTCGTACACGCTCGAGTGGCCGCTCAAGATCTGGTTCCACTGCGCCCAGGCCGCCGCCGAGGGGGGCAGCACCCCGCTCGCGGACAGCCGAGAGGTCTTCCGCCGCGTCCCTGCCCGGATCCGCGAGCGCTTCACCGCGAGGAAGGTGATGTACGTGCGCAATTACGGCAGCGGCCTGGACGTCCCGTGGCAGCAGGTCTTCGGCACGACCGACCGGGCCGCGGTCGAGCGCTTCTGCCATGAGCACGGCATCGCGTGCGAGTGGAAGCCGGGCGGCGAGCTGCGCACGCGGCAGGTGTGCCAGGCCGTGGCCACCCACCCGCGCACCGGAGAGCGCGTGTGGTTCAACCAGGCTCACCTGTTCCACGTCTCCAACCTGGAGCCGGCGGTGCTCGAGGCGCTCCTCGCGGTCTTCCCCGAGGACGACCTGCCCCGCAACGCTTGTTACGGCGACGGGTCTCCCATCGAGAGCTCGGTCCTCGACGAGATACGCGACGTCTACAGGCAGGTCGCCGTGGAGTTCCCCTGGCAGGAGGGGGACGTGCTGCTCGTGGACAACATGCTCGTCGCCCACGGACGCACGCCCTTCCGGGGCCCGCGCAAGGTCCATGTCGCCATGGCCGAGCCCTTCCGGGCCAAGGCCCTCTGAGGTTCTTCCATGCAAGAGGACGTCTTCGTTTTCCCGATGAGCTTCGCCCAGGAGCGGCTCTGGTTCCTGGCCCAGCTCGAGCCCGAGAGCGCCTCCTACAACCTGGCCGCCGCCGTGCGGCTCACCGGGTCGCTCGACGCCGGCGTGGTGGAGCGGTGCGTGGCCGAGATCGTGCGGCGCCACGAGATCCTGCGCACGACGTTCGGCGTCGTCGACGGCCAGCCGGTCCAGGTGATCCGGCCGGAGGGCGCGCCGCGCGTGCCGCGGATCGATCTGACCGGCCTGCCCGAGCCCCAGCGCGACGCGGAGGCCCGGCGCCTGATCGAGCGCGAGGCGCGGCGCCCCTTCGACCTCGAGCGCGGCCCGCTGCTGCGGCTCGCGCTCCTCGGGCTGCGGGAGGACGAGCACGTCCTCGTCTGGGTCGTCCACCACATCGCCTTCGACGGGTGGTCCACGGGCCTCGTCCTGCAGGAGTTCGCCGCGCTCTACGCGGCGTTCGCGGCGGGCCGGCCCTCGCCGCTGCCGGACCTGCCGCTGCAGTACGCGGACTTCGCCCACTGGCAGCGCGAGCGGCTCGCGTCGGGCGCGCTCCGGTCCCAGCTCGACTTCTGGACCCGGCGCCTCGCCGGCCAGGACGCGCTGCTGGAGCTGCCGACGGACCGGCCCCGGCCGGCCATCCAGCGCTACCGCGGGGCGCGGTACTTCTTCCGGCTGCCGGCCGCGCTCACCGGCGCGCTGCGCGCCCTGGCGCGGCGGGAGGAGACGACCCTCTACGCCGTGCTGGTCGCGGGGTTCAAGGCGCTCCTCGCGCGCGTCACGGGCTCGCTCGACATCCGCGTGGGCACGCCGGTGACGAACCGGAGCCGGGCCGATCTGGAAGGGCTCGTGGGCTGCTTCGCCAACACGGTCGTGCTCCGCACCGATCTCGGCGGCGATCCGACGTTCGCCGCGCTGCTCGCGCGCGTGAACGAGACGGTGCGGGAGGTCCAGGCGCACCAGGAGGTGCCGTTCGACCAGGTCGTGGAGGCGCTGCGCCCGGCCCGGGACCTCTCCCACGCGCCGCTCTGCCAGGTGCTCTTCGCGCTGCAGCCCGCGCTCCGGCAGGCGCCCGAGATCCCGGGGCTCGAGGCGCGCCTCGTGGATCTCGACGCGGGCGGCGCCCAGCTCGATCTGTCGCTGGAGGTGGCCGCCGACGAGGGCGGCCTCGCCGGGGCGATCGAGTACGACACGGACCTGTTCGACGAGGCCTCGATCGAGCGTCTCGCCGGGCACCTCGAGCGGCTGCTCGCGGGCGCCGCGGCGAGCCCGGAGGCGCGCCTGTCCGAGCTGCCCCTGCTCGCGCCGGAGGAGCGCGCGCGCGTGCTCGCGTGGGGCGCGGCCGCGGCAGCGGCAAAGGAGCGCGCGCCGCGCGCCTTGCACCGGAGCTTCGAGGCGCGGGCCGCGCTCGCGCCGTCGGCCGTGGCCGTCGTCCACGAGGGGCGGTCGATCGCGTACGGCGAGCTCGATCGGCGCGCGAACCAGCTCGCGCAGCGCCTGCGGCGGCGCGGCGTCGGGCCCGAGGCGCGCGTGGGCGTGTGCCTGCCGCGCTCGATCGAGATGGTCGTCGCCGTGCTCGGGGTGCTCAAAGCAGGCGGCGCCTACGTGCCGATCGATCCGACCACGCCGCGGGATCGGATCGCCGCGATGGTCGCCGACGCCGGCGTCCGCGTGGCGGTGACCGGCGCGGAGGCGGCGGACGGGCTGTCCGGCGTCCCCGCGCTGATCCGCCTCGATCCCGGCTGGACCGAGCTGCTCGGCGAGCCGGCGGCGCCGCCGCCGGGCGACCCGTCGCCCGAGCAGGCCGCGTACATCCTGTACACGTCCGGATCGACGGGCGTGCCCAAGGGCGTCGTCGTCCCGCACCGGGCGATCGCGGGCTTCGTCGAGGCCGCGGCGGCGCTCTACGAGATCGCGCCCTCGGACCGCGTGCTGCAGTTCGCGTCGCTGAGCTTCGACGCCAGCGCCGAGGAGATCTTCCCCTGCCTCCTGCGAGGCGCCGCGCTGGTGCTGCGCACCGAGGCGATGCTGGAGTCGCCGGCCGCGTTCCTCGAGGCGTGCGCGGCGCAGGGCGTGACGGTGCTGGATCTGCCGACCATGTACTGGCACCGCGTGGCCGCGGAGCTCGCGCACGGAGGGCGCCTGACCCTGCCGCCTGGCCTGCGGCTCTGCATCATCGGCGGCGAGGCGGCCCTGCCCGAGCGCGTGAGCGCCTGGCGCGCGTCGGCGGCCGCGCGGGTGCGCCTCGTCAACACGTACGGGCCGACCGAGGCCACGGTCGTGGCGACCGCGTGCGATCTCACGGCCCGAGGCGCGGGCCCCGCGTCCGCCGTGCCGCCCATCGGCAGGCCCATCGCGGGCGCGCGGGCCTACGTGCTCGACGCGGCGGGGCGGCTCGCGCCCGTGGGCGTGGTGGGCGAGCTGTACCTCGGCGGCCAGGGGCTCGCGCGCGGCTACTGGGCGCGCCCCGGGCTGACCGCGGAGCGCTTCGTGCCCGATCCGTTCGCGGGGCGGCCGGGCGAGCGGATGTACCGGACCGGCGACCGCGCGCGGTGGCGGGCGGACGGGCAGCTCGAGTTCGCCGGGCGCGTGGACCACCAGGTGAAGCTGCGCGGCTTCCGGATCGAGCTCGGCGAGATCGAGGCGCGGCTCGCCGAGCACCCCGGGGTGCGCGGCGCGGTCGCGATCGTGCGCGAGGATCGGCCGGAGGATCGGCGGCTGGTCGCCTACGTCGCCGCCGCCGAGGGCGTCTCGCCGGAGCAGCTCCGGCGGGCGCTGCGGGAGCAGGTGCCCGACTACATGGTGCCGTCGGCCTTCGTCGTGCTGGACGAGCTGCCGCGCACGCCGCACGGCAAGATCGATCGGCGCGCGCTGCCCGCGCCCGCCGCGGAGGGCGCCGGCGAGGCCGCGGCCCCGCGGACGCAGGCCGAGGAGGCCCTCGCGGGGATCTGGGCGGAGCTCCTCGGCCGGACCGCGGTCGGCGTCCGCGAGAACTTCTTCGAGCTGGGCGGCGACTCGATCCTGGCGCTCCAGGTGGTGGCGCGCGCGCGCGCGGCGGGCCTCTCGATCGCGCCCCGGCAGATCTTCCAGCACCAGACCGTCGCCGAGCTGGCCGCGGTGGCCGAGGCCGCCCCCGCGGCGAGCGCGGCCGACGAGCCGCTCGACGGCGACGTGCCGCTCACGCCCATCCAGCGCTGGTTCTTCGAACACGTCGGGGAGCATCCGCACCACTGGAACCAGTCCGTGCTCCTGGAGCTGCGGGCGCCGGTGGCCGCGGAGGCGCTCGAGGCCGCGGTCGTGGCCGTGGCGGAGCACCACGAGGCGCTGCGGCTGCGGTTCACCTGCGAGGGCGGCGTGTGGCGGCAGCGCCACGGGGGCGCGACCGGCGCGGCGGTCGCGCGCGTGGACCTGTCGGGGGTGCCGGACGCGGAGCGAGCGGCGGCGCTCTCGCGCGCGGCGGGGCCATGGCAAGCGCGGCTCCACCTGAGCGAGGGGCCGCTGCTCCGCGCGGTCCTGTTCGACCTGGGCCCGGCGCGCCGCGGCCGGCTGCTGCTCGTCGCGCACCACCTCGTCGTGGACGCGGTCTCGTGGCGGATCCTGCTCGAGGATCTGGAGACCGCGCTCCGGCAGCGGGCGGCCGGCGAGGAGATCCGGCTCCCCGCGAGGACCACCGCCTTCGGGTCCTGGGCGCGGCGCATCGCGGCGCGCGCCGATTCCGAGGAGGTGGCGCGGCAGGCCGACGCGTGGATCGCCGCTGCGCGGGGGACGGTGCCGCTGCCGGCGGACGATCCGGCCGGTGCCGGGCTCGAGGGCGACACGGTCCGCCGCATCGATCGGCTGGACGAGGGCGAGACCCGCGCGCTGCTCGCGGCGACGTCGGCGTACCGGGCGCGGGTCGACGAGCTGCTGCTCACCGCGCTCGGCGGGGCGCTCGCGCGGTGGACGGGCGATCCCGCGGCGCTCGTCGAGGTGGAAGGCCACGGGCGCGACGCGCTGGACGACGCGGATGTCTCGCGCACGGTCGGGTGGTTCACGAGCCTCTACCCCGTGCGGCTCGAGGTCCCGCCCGAGGCGGCGTGCGACGAGGCGCTCAAGGCGGTGAAGGAGCAGCTCCGCGGCGCGTCGTGCCGCGGGGGCACGTACGGCCTGCTGCGCTACCTGAGCGAGCGCGGCGCGGCGCTCGCGGGGCAGCCCGCGCCCGCGGTGAGCTTCAACTACCTGGGGCAGTGGGACGACCTGTTCGCGGCGAGCCAGCTCTTCGCGCTCGCCGAGGAGGACGCCGGGGCCGAGCGCGATCCGCGGGCGCCGCGGGGCTACGAGCTGGAGGTCGACGCCGCCGTCGTCGGCGGGCGCCTCCAGGTCACGTGGAGCGCGAGCGGCGCGCGCTACCGGCCGGAGACGATCCAGCGGCTCCGCGACGACTTCGCGGCGCGGCTGCGCGCCCTCGTCGCCCGCTGCCTCGAGCCCGGCGCGGGCGGGTGCACGCCGTCGGACTTCCCGCTGGCGCGGCTCGATCAGGCGACGCTCGACCGCCTGCTCGGGCCCGGCCGCGACGTGGAGGACGTGATGCCGCTCAGCGCGCTCCAGCAGGGGCTGCTGTTCCACAGCCTGTGGGAGCCCGGCGACGGGGCCTACGTCGAGCAGGTGACGTGCCGGCTGCTGGGGGCGCTCGACGCAGGCGCCTTCCGCCGGGCCTGGGAGGCGGTGGTGCAGCACCACGGCGTCCTGCGCACGACCTTCGCGTGGGAGGGCGCCGACGAGCCGCTCCAGATCGTGCGGCGGCCGGGCGCGGCGACCGCGCTGGAGATCGAGGTCGAGGACTGGCGCGGCGCGGGCGCGGAGGAGCAGCTGGCGCGGGTGGCGGCGCGCCTCGAGTCCGATCGCGCGCGGGGCTTCGATCTGGCCCGGGGTCCGCTGATGCGCCTCGCGCTCCTGCGCGTGGACGACGACGCCCACGTCGTGCTGTGGAGCCATCACCACCTGCTCCTCGACGGGTGGTCGGCGGCCCTGGTGCTGCAGGACGCGTTCTCCGCGTACGACGCCCTGCGCGCCGGCCGCGCGGTCGCGCTGCCGGCGCGCCGGCGCTACCGCGAGTACATCGCCTGGCTGCGCGGGCGCGACGCGCGCGGCGAGGAGCCGTTCTTCCGGCGGGCGCTCGCGGGGTTCGGCGCGGCGACGCCGCTGCCCCTGGAGCGGCCGGCGCCGGCCGAGGGGGCGACCGGGTACGGGACCGCGGCGGTCTCGCTGCCGGAGCCGGTCACGGCGCGCCTCCAGCGCTTCGCGCAGCAGCACCACGTGACGTCGAGCACGCTCGTCCAGGCCGCCTGGGCGCTGCTGCTCAGCCGGACCGCGCGGACCGACGACGTGCTGTTCGGCGTCACCGTCGCCGGGCGGTCGGCGCCGCTTCCGGGGATCGAGTCCATGGTGGGGCTCTTCATCAACACGCTCCCGCTGCGCGTGGCCGTGCCGCCGGCCGCCACCGTCGCGGCGTGGCTGCGCGATCTCCTGCGGGCGACGACCGAGCTCGGGCCGCACGAGCACACGCCGCTCGCAGAGGCGCGGGCCTTCAGCGAGATCCCGGCGGGACAGCCGCTGTTCGAGAGCCTCCTCGTCGTCGAGAACTATCCGAGAGACCCCCGGGTGCAGCAGGGGTTGCCCGGGCTCGGGGTCCGCGACGTCGCGTTCGAGGATCAGACCAACTACCCGCTCACCTTGACCGTCCTGCCGGGACAGCAGCTGACGCTGCGCCTCTCGTACGATCGGCGGCGCTTCGATGACGCGGGCGCCTCCCGCTTGCTCGGCCTCGTGGAGGCGGCGCTCCGGCAGATCGTCGGCCGTCCCGAGGCGCGGGTCGGCGATCTCCCGCTGCTCGGAGATCTGGAGTCCGGGCGCGCGGTGGCCGGCTGGAACGCGACGGAGCGCGGCTATCCGGAAGACCTGCGCGTGCACGAGCTGTTCGAGGCGCAGGCCGAGCGGACGCCGGACGCGACGGCGGTGATCTTCGAGGACCGCCGCCTCAGCTATCGAGAGCTCGACGCGCGCGCCAACCAGGTGGCCCACGCCCTGCGCCGGCGCGGCGTCGGACCCGATGGGCTCGTCGCCGTCGCCGCAGAGCGCTCCGTCGAGCTGGTCGTCGCCCTGCTCGGCGTCCTCAAGGCCGGCGCCGCCTACGTCCCCATCGACCCCGATTACCCCGCCGAGCGCATCGCCTTCATGCTCGACGACGCCGCCGCTCCCGTGCTCCTCACCCAGTGGCCGGTCGCCTCGCGCCTGCCTCCGCACCGCGCACAGCTGCTGTGCCTCGACGCCGATCGCGCAGAGCTCGACGGCGAATCGACCGCCAAGCCCGCGGTCGCCGTCTCGCCGGACAACCTCGCTTACACCATCTACACCTCGGGCTCGACCGGCCGCCCCAAGGGCGCGGGCAACACCCACCGTGGCCTGCTCAACCGACTGCAGTGGATGCAGGAGCGGTACGCGCTGACCGCCGAAGACCGGGTGTTGCAAAAGACCCCCTTCAGCTTCGATGTCTCGGTCTGGGAGTTCTTCTGGCCGCTCATCACCGGCGCGGGCCTCGTCGTCGCCCGGCCAGGCGACCACCGCGACGGCGAGCGGCTCATCGGGCTCATCGCCCGCAACGGCGTCACCACCCTGCACTTCGTCCCTCCGATGCTCCAGGCCTTCCTGGAGACGCCCGGCGCCTCGTCGTGCGCGTCGCTGCGACGGGTGATCTGCAGCGGTGAGGCCCTGCCCGCCGAGCTCGCGCGGCGATGCTTCGAGCGGCTCCCTCACGCCGAGCTCCACAACCTCTATGGGCCCACCGAGGCGTCCATCGATGTCACCGCCTGGGCCTGCCAGCCGCTCGACACGTCGGCCTCGGTGCCCATCGGCACCCCCATCGCCAACACCCAGATCTACCTCCTGGATCACCACGGCCACCCGGTCCCGGTGGGCGTGGCCGGGGAGCTCCACATCGGCGGCGTCGGGCTCGCGCGCGGATATCACAACCGGCCAGCGCTCACCGCCGAGCGGTTCGTCCCCGATCCATTCGGCGATTCGCCCGGAGGGCGTCTGTACCGCACAGGCGATCTGGCCCGCTATCGCCCCGACGGAGCCATCGAGTTCCTGGGACGACTCGACCATCAGGTCAAGCTCCGCGGCCTGCGCGTCGAGCTCGGCGAGATCGAGGCGCGCCTGCTGCTGCACCCCAGCGTGGGCGAGGCCGTCGTCGTCGCCCGCGACGAGGCCCACGGCGGAAAGCGCCTCGTCGCCTACGTCACCGGCCGCGACGGCGCCACGCCGGAGCCAGAGACGCTGCGCGCCTGGCTCGCCGACGCGCTCCCGGCCTACATGGTGCCTGCCCCCATCCTCCCGCTCCCGCGGCTGCCGCTGTCGCCCAATGGCAAGGTCGACCGCCGCGCCCTGCCCGCGCCCGAGGCGGCGGCGCCGGTCGAGCGCCCCTATGTCCCGCCGCGCACCGAGGCGGAGCGGATCCTCGCCGAGGTCTTGGCGGAGGTGCTCCACCGCGAGCAGGTGGGCATTCACGACAACTTCTTCGAGCTGGGCGGCGACTCGATCGTCACCTTGCAGGTCATCGCGCGCGCCGCCCAGCGCGGGCTGCGGCTCTCGCCCAAGCAGCTCTTCGAGAGCCCGACCGTGGCCGAGGCCGCGGCGCTCCTCGCCGTGTCGGCCCCGCCGCCGGCCGCACCGCCGGCGGCCGCGCCGCCGCGCTCCCCCGAAACCCCCGCCGCCGGCCTCTCCCCGGAGGAGTGGCGCGATCTCTTGGAAGAGCTCGACAGGTGAACCGTGTCCAAGACTGACCCCTCCGCCAACATCGACAGCGTTTATCCCCTCTCGCCCATGCAGGAGGGGATGCTGTTCCACACGCTGCTCCGCCCGTCCTCGGGCATCTACCTCATGCAGAACCGCTATCGCCTCGAGGGCGACGTGCGGATCGACGCGTTCGTCCGAGGCTGGCAGCTGGTCGTGGCGCGGCACTCCATCCTGCGCACCTCCTTCGTCTGGAAGACCCAGAAGCGCCCCCTCCAGGTCGTCCACAAGGCGGTGGAGGTGCCGTTCGACGTGCTCGACCTCCGCGGCCTCCCCGGCGAGGCCCAGGAGGCCCGCCTCCGCGAGCTGCTGCGCGCCGAGCTCGATGCGGGGTTCGACTTCGGCAAGGCGCCGCTCATGCACCTCCGCCTCGTCCGGCTGGGCGACCAGACCTACGAGCTCGTGCACAGCTTCCACCACATCCTCCTCGACGAGTGGTGCACGTCGGTCCTGATGATGGAGTTCCTCGCCTGCTACGAGGCGCTCGCCCGGGGCGAGACCCCCCATCTGCCGCCCGCGCGCCCGTACCGCGATTACATCGACTGGATCGGCCGGCAGGATCTCCCGGCCGCGGAGGCGTTCTGGCGGTCCGCGCTCAAGGGCTTCTCGGCGCCGACGCCGCTCGGGTTCGAGGAGCGCTCCGCGCCCGCGCCGGAGGACGAGGGGCGCGTCGACGATCTCGTGTTCCGGATCGGCGCGGCGCCCACGGCCGCCCTGCGCGCGCTCGCCCAGCGCCACCGCCTCACCCTCAACACGATCGTGCAGGGGGCGTGGGCCCTGCTCCTCAGCCATTACAGCGGCGAGCCCGAGGTGCTCTTCGGCGTCACCGTCGCCGGGCGCCCGCCCGAGCTGCCAGACGTCGAGTCCATCGTGGGGCTCTTCATCAACACGCTCCCGCTGCGCGTCCCGGTCCCCGCCGATCAGCCGCTCCTGCCGTGGCTCTCGGCGCTCCTCGACCAGAACCTCCGGCTCCGGCAGCACGAGCACACGCCGCTCGTGGACATCCAGCGCTGGAGCGAGATCGAGCGCGGGCAGCCGCTGTTCCACAGCCTCTTCGTGTTCGAGAACGCGCCGATCGATCCCGCGCTCCGCGAGGGGCGCATCGTCTTCAAGGTCCAGGACGTGCAGGACCGCGTGCACACGAATTACCCGATCACGATCATGTCGTGGCCGGACACGGAGCTGCCCCTCAAGATCTCGTACGACCGGTCGCGCGTCCGGCCGGAGCTCGCCGAGCGGCTGCTCAGGCACCTCGGGGCGCTGCTCGAGGGCATGGCGGAGAGGCCCGACGCGCGCCTCGGCGATCTGCCGCTCCTCACGCCGGCCGAGCGGCAAAGGGCGCTCGCGGCGCCCGGCGCGCCGCCGGCGGAGAAGGCCGATCTCTCCTCGTTCGCGGCGCGCTTCCACGCGCAGGTGAAGCGGACGCCCGACGCCGTGGCGGTGTCGTGCGAGGGCCGGCGGCTCACCTACGCGGAGCTGAACCGCGAGGCGAACCGCGCGGCCCACGCGCTCGTCGCGCGCGGCGTCGGCCCGGAAGAGCGGGTGGCGCTGCTCGACGAGCGCGGGATCGACCTGCTCATCATGATCCTCGCCGTGTTCAAGGCCGGCGGGGCCTACGTGCCGCTGGAGCCCGCCTATCCGGCCGAGCGCATCGGGCGGATCCTTGGGTCGAGCGAGCCCCGCGTGGTGCTGACGCGGGACCGGTATCGCGGGGCTTTGGAAGGAGTCTTCTCCTCGGTGGGCGCGCCGCGCCGGCCGGCCGTCGTGACCCTCGAGGACACACGGCGCATGTCCTGGCCCGACGGCGACCCGCCCGAGCGCGGCGGACCCGGGAGCCTGGCCTACGTGATCTACACGAGCGGATCGACCGGAGCGCCCAAGGGCGCGATGGTCGAGCGCCGCGGGATGCTCAACAACATGCTGAGCAAGCTCCCGCGGCTCGAGCTCGCGGCCGGGGACGTCATCGCGCAGACGGCCTCGCCGTGCTTCGACATCTCGGTCTGGCAGCTCCTCACCGCCCTGCTCTTCGGCGGGGTGGTCGACATCGTGCCCGACGACGTCGCGCGCGACCCGGGCCGGCTGCTCGAGCACCTGGAGCGGCGGGGGACCGCCGTCGTCGAGGTCGTCCCCGCCGTGCTGCAAGGCATGCTGGACGCGGCGCGCGAGGACCCCGCGCCGCCCGCCCTGAAGCGGCTGCGCTGGATCCTGCCGACCGGCGAGGCGCTCCCCGCCGCGCTCGCGCGCGACTGGCTGACCCGCTACCCGGCGGTGCCCCTCATGAACGCGTACGGGCCGGCGGAGTGCTCGGACGACGTGGCGCTGCACCCGCTGACGGCCCCGCCCGCGGCGCACGAGGCGCAGGTGCCGATCGGCACGGCGGTGGACCACCTGCGGCTCTACGTCCTCGATCACCTCCTCTCGCCGCTTCCCGTCGGCGTGCGCGGCGAGCTGTACGTGGGCGGGATCGGCGTGGGGCGCGGGTACCTGGGCGACCCGCGCCGCACCGCGGCCGCGTTCGTCCCCGACCCGTTCAGCCCGGAGCCGGGACAGCGGCTCTACCGGACGGGCGATCTCGGGCGGTACCGCGACGACGGCACGATCGAGTTCGTCGGGCGGCGCGACCATCAGGTCAAGATCCGCGGCCACCGCATCGAGCTCGGCGAGATCGAGGCGCGGCTCGCCGAGCACGCCGGCGTGCAGGAGGCGGTGGTGCTGGCGCGCGAGGACAGGCCGGGCGCGCGGCGGCTCGTCGCCTACGTGGCCGCCACGGCGCCGGCGCCGGACGCCGAGGCGCTGCGCGCCTGGCTCGCGGCGCGCGTGCCCGAGTACATGGTCCCGCCGATCTACGTGCTCCTGCCGGCGCTCCCCCGCACGGCGAACGGCAAGGTGGACCGCGCCGCGCTGCCCGCCCCCGAGTCCGGCGACGCGCTCTGCTTCGTCGCGCCGCGCACGGTGACCGAGGAGCTGCTCGCCGGCATCTGGGCCGAGGTGCTGGGCGTGGAGCGGGTCTCCGCGGAGGCCTCGTTCTTCGACCTCGGCGGCCACTCGCTGCAGCTGACGCAGATCCTCGCGCGCGTGCGCCGCGCGCTCGGCGTCGAGGTGCCGCTCCGGTCGCTCTTCGAGACGCCGACGGTCGCGGCCCAGGCGCGCGCGGTGGAGGCGGCCCGGCGCCGGCCGGACGCCCCGCCCGCGCCGCCGCTCGCCGCGGCGCCGCACGACGGGCCGCTGCCGCTCTCCTTCGCGCAGGAGCGCCTGTGGTTCCTCGCGCAGCTCGAGCCGACCGCGGCCTCGTACAACGTCCCGGCGGCCGTGCGCCTGCGCGGCCCGCTCGACGCGGACCGGCTGGAGCGCTGCCTCGAGGCGGTGGTCCGCCGCCACGCGTCGCTGCGCACGACGTTCGCGGAGCGCGAGGGCCGGCCGGAGGCGGTCGTGCGCGCGTCGCAGCCCGTGAGGATCGCGATCGCGGATCTCCGCGCCCTGCCCGAGGAGGCGCGCGAGGCGGAGGCGCGGCGCGCGCTCGACCGGGAGGCCGGGAGGCCGTTCGATCTGACCGGAGGGCCGCTGTTCCGGGCGACGCTGCTGCGCCTCGGCGAGCGCGAGCACGTCCTGCTGGTCGTCCTGCACCACATCGTGTCCGACGGGTGGTCGCTGAACCTCCTCGTGGGCGAGGTGACGGAGCTCTACGCCGCCGACGCCGAGGGGCGCGCCGCGGCGCTCCCGCCGCTGCCGGTCCAGTACGCCGATTACGCCCGGTGGCAGCGCGCGTGGCTCGACGGGCCCGCGCTCGATCGGCAGCTCGCGCACTGGCGGCGGCGGCTCGGCGCGGAGCCGCCGGTCCTGCGGCTGCCCACCGACCGGCCACGGCCCGCGGCGCGCTCCTACCGGGGCGCTCGCCACGCGTTCGCGCTCCCGCGCGAGCTCTCCGCGAAGCTCGTCGCGCTCGCGCGCGGCCAGGGGGTCACCTCGTTCATGCTGCTGCTCGCGGCCTTCCAGGCGCTGCTCGCGCGCTACAGCGGCCAGACGGACCTCTGCGTCGGGACGCCGATCGCGGGCCGCACCCGCGTCGAGGTCGAGGGGCTCATCGGGTTCTTCGTGAACACGCTCGTGCTGCGGGCGGACCTCGGCGGGGACCCGCGCTTCACCGATCTCCTGGCGCAGGCGCGGGAGGAGGTGCTCGCCGCGCAGGCGCACCAGGATCTGCCGTTCGAGCGGCTCGTCCAGGCGCTCCGGCCCGCGCGCGACCTCGGCCACACGCCGCTCTTCCAGGTGATGTTCTCGCTCCAGGAGGCGGCGCGGCCCGCGCGGCCGATCGCCGGCCTCGAGATCCTGCCGCTCGAGGTGGACCCGGGGAGCGCGCAGTTCGACCTCTCGCTCCACATGGCGTCGGCGCCGGAGGAGCTGAGCGGCGCGTTCGAGTACAGCACGGATCTCTTCGAGGAGCGCTCGATCCGCCGGATGGCGGACGATCTCCGCGCGCTCCTGGAAGGGATCGTGGCCCAGCCGGCCGCGCGCCTCGGCGAGCTGCCGCTGCCGGAGCCGCCCGCGCCGGCGCGCGAGGAGCCGCGCGAGGAGCCGCGCGAGGACGGCGAGAGCCGCGCGGGAGGAGCGCCGCCGGCCGGCGCGCAGGACGCCGCGCCCGCCACGGACGCCGAGGCGCAGCTCGCGCAGATCTGGGCCGCGGCGCTGGGCCGCGAGCGCGTCGGCCGCCACGACAACTTCTTCGAGCTGGGGGGCGACTCGATCCTCAGCCTGCAGGTCGTGGCCCAGGCGAAGCAGGCCGGCCTACGCATCACCGCGCGCCAGATGTTCCAGCACCAGACCCTCGCGGCGCTGGCCGCCGCCGCGGTCGCCTCCGGCGACGCCAGCCTGGCGCCGGACGACGAGGGCGCGGCGGAGGGCGATGTCCCGCTGACGCCGGTCCAGCGACGGTTCTTCGGCCGCGATCTGCCGAACCCGCACCACTGGAACCAGGCGCTCCTGCTCACGGCGAAGGAGCCGCTCGTCTGGCCGGCCCTGGAGGCCGCGGTGCAGGCGCTGCTGCGCCACCACGACGCGCTCCGGCTGCGCTACGCGAAGGAGGGCTCGGGCTTCCGTCAGGCGTACGCGCCCGACGAGCCCGCCGCGGTCGCGCACCGGACGGACCTCTCCGGGGTGCCCGAGGCCGAGCAGCCGCGGGTGATCGAGGCGCACGCGTCCCGGTGGCAGGCCAGCCTGGATCTGACGACGGGGCCGCTCCTGCGGGTGATCGGGTTCTACCTTGGGGCCGGCCGGCCAGGGCGGCTGCTGCTGATCGCGCATCACCTGGTCGTCGACGGCGTGTCCTGGCGGATCCTGCTCGACGATCTCCAGACGGCCTACGACCAGGCGCGGCGCGGAGCGCCGGCGCAGCTGCCCGACAAGACCGCCTCGTTCAAGCGGTGGGCAGAGCGCCTGGAGGACGCCGCGCGCGACGCCGGCGTCCAGCGGGAAGCGGCCTTCTGGCTCGAGCTGCCCTGGGAGCGCGCGGCGCCGCCGCCCGTCGACGATCCGGGGGGCGATCGGTCGGCGCGGGCCATGGCCACGCTCACGGCGGGCCTGACCGAGCCGGAGACGCGATCGCTGCTGGAGTCCGTGTCGGACGCCTACCGGACGCGGATCGACGAGGTCTTGCTGGCCGCGCTGGCCCTGGCCCTCGGCCGATGGACAGGGCAGCGCGCCTCTGCGATCGACGTCGAGGGCCACGGGCGCGGGGGGCTCGACGGGGACGACCCGGATCTCTCGCGCACGGTCGGCTGGTTCACGAGCGTCTACCCGGTGGTCCTCGAGGTGGCGCCGGACGCGGGGCCAGGCGCCGCGCTCAAGGCGGTGAAGGAGCAGCTCCGCCGCGTCCCGCGGCGCGGCTTGCCCTACGGCGTGGTGCGGGAGCTCGGGACGGGCGAGCTCGCGGACCGGCTGCGCCGCCTGCCGGCGCCGCGCGTCGCCTTCAACTACCTGGGGCAGTGGGATCAGGTGATCGGCGCGGGCGCGCGGTTCTCCGCGGCCGCGGAGTCGCCAGGCGCCGAGCACGACCCGCGCAGCCCGCTCCCGTACGACCTCGAGATCGACGCGGCGGTGTACGACGGCCGGCTCGAGGCGACCTTCCGTTACAGCGCCGCGCGGCACCGGGAGGCGACGGTCGCGGCGGTCGGCGCGCTGTGGCGCGACGCGCTGAGAGCGCTGATCGCGCACTGCCTGTCACCCGACGCCGGCGGCTACACGCCCTCGGACTTCACCGACGTCGCGCTCGCGGCGGACGAGCTCGACTCCATCCTCGCACGACTGGACTGAGGCCATGGCAACCAAGAAGAAAGACGTTGAGTCGATTCACTATCTCTCCCCGCTCCAGCAGGGATTGCTCTTTCACGCGGTCTCGGACCGGTCCGCCGACCCGTACTTCGTCCAGACGGCCTTCCTCCTGGAGGGGCGGCTCGATCCGGACGCCTTCGAGCGCGCCTGGCAGGCGCTCGCGGAGCGGCACCCGATCCTGCGCACGGGCTTCGTCTGGGAGGGCGTCGCCAGGCCCGTGCAGGTCGTCCGCCCGCGGGTGACGATCCCGCTCGCGCGCCACGACCTCTCCGGGCTCGCCGAGGGCGAGCGCGAGGAGGCGCTGGCCGCGCTGATGGCCGAGGACCGGCGCGCCGGCTTCGACCTGCTGAAGGCCCCCCTCATGCGGCTCACGCTGGTCCGGATCGCGGAGGACGCCCATTGCTTCGTCAACAGCCACCATCACCTGCTGCTGGACGGGTGGAGCTTCGCCCTCCTGCTGAGGGAGGCGCTGCTCGTCTATCGAGCGCTCGCGCGGGGCGCGATCCCCGAGCTGCCGCGAGCGCGCCCGTACCGGGACTACCTCGCGTGGGTGCAGGCCCAGGACGAAGCGACGGCCGAGCGGTTCTTCCGCGAGGCGCTGGCCGGGTTCCGGGCGCCGACGCCGGTCCCCATGGAGGCCGGCGCGGGACCGGCCGCGGCGCGCGGCGACGCGCCCCCGTTCGCCGAGCAGGCGCTGAGCTTCTCGCGGGCGGAGACGGAGGCGCTCGCGGCCTGCGCCCGCCGCCTGCGCGTCACGCTCAACACGCTCGTGCAGGGCGCGTGGGCCCTCCTGCTCGCCCGGCACGGCGGCGAGGCCGACGTGGTCTTCGGCGCCACGGTGTCGGGCCGGCCCCCGGAGCTCCCCGGCGCCGAGGCCATCGTCGGCGTGCTGATCAACACCCTGCCGGTGCGGGTCCGCGTGGACGAGCACGAGCCGCTCGCCGCCTGGCTCTCGCGGCTGCAGGACCGGAACAGCGAGCTGCGCCAGCACGAGTGGGCCCCCCTCTCCCAGGTCCAGCGCTGGAGCGAGGTGCCGGGCGGGCGCTCGCTCTTCGACACGCTCGTGGTGTTCGACAGCTACCCCGAGGAAGACGTGGCCGGCGGGCAATCCGACGTGCGCGACGTGCGCGACGTGCGCGTCCGCCCCCTGCCCCGGCCCGGCGTACGCGAGGGCGACGCCACGCTCACCGCCGGGCGCAACAACTACCCGCTGTCGCTCATCGTCGAGCCGTCGAGCGAGCTCCGGCTCATCGTGTGCTACGAGCGCCGCCGCCTCGCGCACGACGCCGCGGCGAGCCTGCTCGGGCAGCTCCGCGCGCTGCTCGAGGCGATGGCGGCGCGGCCGCACGCCCGCCTGGCCGAGCTGCCCCTCGTGAGCGGCGCGGAGCGGCGGCGCCTGCTCGAGGGCGGGAACGCGACGGCCGCGGCCTTCCCGGCGGCCTGCGTCCACGAGCTGTTCGAGGCGCACGCCGCCGCCCGGCCCGACGCGCCGGCGGTCGTCTGCGAGGAGACGGCGCTGACGTACCGGGAGCTCGACCGCAGGACGAACCAGCTGGCGCGCCGGCTGCGGGCGCTCGGCGTGCGGCCCGAGGACCGGGTCGCCCTGTGCGTCGAGCGCTCGGCGGAGATGGTCGTCGCGCTGCTCGGAGCGCTCAAGGCCGGCGCCGCGTACGTGCCCCTCGACCCGAAGTTCCCGCGCGAGCGGCTCCGCGCCGTGGTGGAGGACAGCGGCGCGCGGGTCGTGATCACCCACGAGCGGTGGGCCGGCGCGTTCGACGCGCCGGGGCCGGCGCTGCTCTTCCTGGACCGCGACGAGGCCGCCCTGAACGCCCTGCCCGATGGGCCGTTCGGCCCCGCGGCCCGACCCGAGAACCTCGCCTACCTCATCTACACCTCGGGCTCGACCGGTCGGCCGAAGGGCGTGGCCGTGGAGCACCGCCACCTCGCGAACTACGTGCGCGGCGTGCTCACGCGGCTGCCCCTCCCCGAGGGCGGCGGCATGGCGCTGGTCTCGACCGTCGCGGCCGATCTCGGGCACACGTCGCTCTTCGGCGCGCTCTGCTCGGGCCGCGCGCTGCACGTCCTGTCCGAGGCGCGGATCTTCGATCCCGACGCGACCGCCGAGGCCATGAGCCGCCACGGCATCGACGGCCTGAAAATCGTCCCGAGCCACCTCGCGGCGCTGCTCGAGGCGGCGCACCCCGAGCGCGTGTTGCCGACGCGCTGCCTCGTGCTCGGCGGGGAGGCCTCGAGCTGGGCGCTCATCGACCGGATCCGGGCGCTCGCCCCGGATTGCGCCGTCGTCAACCACTACGGCCCCACCGAGACCACGGTCGGCTCGCTCACCTACCCGATCGACGCCGCGGCCGACCGATCGGCGGCGACGGTGCCCATCGGCCGGCCGCTGCCCAACACGCAGGCCTACGTCCTCGGCAGGAACATGGAGCCGGTGCCGGTGGGCGTGCCCGGGGAGCTCTACCTCGGCGGCGCCGGCGTGACGCGCGGCTACCACGCGCGCCCCGAGCTGACGGCCGAGCGCTTCGTCCCGGATCCCTTCGGCGGCACCCCGGGCGGCCGCCTGTACCGCACCGGGGATCGAGCGCGCGTCCTGGCCGACGGCGCGATCGAGTTCCTCGGGCGCACCGACCATCAGATCAAGCTGCGCGGCCACCGCGTCGAGCTGGGCGAGATCGAGGCGCGCCTGCGCGAGCAGCCCGAGGTGCGCGAGGCGGTCGTGGCGGCGCGGGACAGCGGCGGGGCCACGCGCCTCGTGGCCTACCTGGTGGGCAGGGACGCGGCGCCCCTCGACGCGGCGGCGCTCCGCGCGCGGCTGGCGCTGCACCTCCCCGACTATATGGTCCCGAGCGCGATCGTGCCGCTGCCCGCGCTGCCGCTCACCGCGAACGGCAAGATCGACCGCGCCGCGCTGCCCGAGCCAGAGCGGGCCGGCGCGCCGGACGCCGGCGGCTTCGTCGCGCCGCGCAACGAGGTCGAGGCGACGCTCGCGCAGGTCTGGGCCGAGGTCCTGGGGCAGGAGCGGGTCGGCGTGCACGACAACTTCTTCGCCCTCGGCGGCGACTCCATCCGGAGCCTCCAGGTCGTCGCGCGCGCCAACCAGCGCGGCCTCAAGCTCAGCCCGAAGCACCTGCTCGACCACCCCACGGTGGCCGCAGCCGCGGCGGCCGCGGCGGTCGCGGTCGTGGACGCCGGCGCGACGAGGGCAGAGGGCCCCGCGCTCCCCACCGAGCTCCCGCTGAGCGGCCTCACGCGAGACGAGCTCGATCGGATCCTGCCGGACCGGTCGGGCATCGAGGATGTCTATCCGCTGTCGCCGACGCAGGAGGGCATGTTGTTCCACACCCTCCTGAACCCGGGCTCGGGCATCTACCTCATGCAGCAACACTACACGTGGGCCGGCCGGCTCGACGCCGATCTCATCGTCGAGGCCTGGCAGCGTGTCGTCGCGCGGCATCCCATCCTGAGGACGTCCTTCCTCTGGAAGGATCTCGAGCGGCCGCTCCAGATCGTCCACCGGCACGTCGATCTCTCCGGCGTCATCCAGGTCCTGGACTGGCGCGGTCTGCCCGAGGCCGAGCAGGAGGCCCGCCTCGCCGAGACGCTCGAGTCCGAGCTGACCGCCGGGCTTGACATGACCCGCGCGCCGCTCTGGCGGATCCGGCTGATCCGCGTGACGGAGGACGCCTGCCGCATCGTGCGGAGCTTCCACCATATCCTCACCGATGGCTGGTGCTTCTCGCTGCTGATGATGGAGTGCCTGTCGTACTACACGGCCTTGCGGGAAGGACGGCCGCTGGAGCTGCCCCGGCTGCGTCCGTATCGCGACTACATCGCCTGGCTCGGGCGGCAGGACCTCTCCGCGGCCGAGCGCTTCTGGCGCGGCGAGCTCCACGGCTTCACCGCGCCGACGCCCCTCGGCGTGGAGCGAGCCGTCCCTGGCCATCCGGAGCAGCCCGCGGGCATGGGGGACGCGGTCATCGAGCTGGAGGCGGCCGCCACCGAGGCGTTGATGGGCCTCGCGCAGCAGCACGGGCTGACCCTCAACACCCTCGTGCAAGGGGCCTGGGCGCTCCTCTTGAGCCGCTACAGCGGGCATCGCGACGTCGTGTTCGGCGTGACGGTGGCAGGGCGCCCGGCCGATCTGCCCGACGTGGAGACGATCGTCGGGTTGTTCATCAACAGCCTGCCGCTGCGCGTGATGGTGGCGCCCGAGCAGCCGCTCCTCGCGTGGCTGAAAGATCTCCTGGCCCACAACTACCGCCTCCGCGAGTACGAGTATTCGCCGCTCTCGCAGATCCAGCAGTGGAGCGAGCTCCCCAAGGGACAGCCGCTCTTCAACAGCCTGGTGGTCTTCCAGAACGCGCCGATCGACCCGCGGCTGGGCGAGCAGGTGGGCGATGTCCGCCTCTCCTTCGAGCAGGCCAGGATCCACAACAACTATCCGCTGACGATCGTGGCCTATCCGGGCTCGGAGCTCGGGCTCCGGCTCTCGTACGACCGGCGGTGGCTCGATGGCGACGCCGCCTGCCGCATGCTCGACCAGCTGCGCCAGCTGCTCGAGGAGATGGTGCGGCGGCCGCGCGCCCGGGTGGGCGATCTGGCGCTCCTCCGCGAGGCCGAGCGGCGGCGCGTGCTCATCGAGTGGAACGCGACGGCCGCGGCCGTGCCGGCGGACGCCTGCGTCCACGAGCTGTTCGAGGCGCACGCGGCGCGCCGGCCGGACGCGGCCGCCGTGGTGTACGAGGAGACGGCCCTCTCGTACCGGGACCTCGACCGGAGGGCGAACCAGCTGGCGCGCCGCCTGCGGGCGGCCGGCGTGGGGCCCGAGGATCGCGTCGGCCTGTGCCTCGAGCGGTCGGCGGAGATGGTCGTCGGACTGCTCGGCGTGCTCAAGGCGGGCGCCGCGTACGTGCCGCTCGATCCCAAGTTCCCGCGAGAGCGGCTGGACGCCGTGCTGGCCGACAGCGGCGCCCGCGTGGTCGTCACGCAAGCGCGGTGGGCGGGCGCGCTCGACGCGCCGGGGCGGACGTCGCTGTGCCTGGACCGCGACGCGGCGGCCCTGGCGGCCGAGGCGGCCGAGCCGCTCGGCGCGACGGCCCGGCCCGAGAACCTCGCCTACCTCATCTACACCTCGGGCTCGACGGGGCGCCCGAAGGGCGTGGCCGTGGAGCATCGGCAGCTCGTGAACTACGTGCACGCCGTGCTCGCGCGGCTGCCGCTCGCGGAGGGCGCCGGCCTCGCGCTGGTCTCGACCGTCGCGGCGGACCTCGGGCACACGTCGCTGTTCGGCGCGCTCTGCTCGGGCCGCACGCTGCACGTGCTGTCGGGCGACCGGACGTTCGATCCGGACCGCATGGCCGAGTACATGAGCCTCCACGGCGTCGATGGCCTGAAGATCGTCCCGAGCCACCTCGCGGCGCTCCTCGAGGCGGCGCGCCCCGAGCGCGTGTTGCCCCGGCGCTGCCTCGTGCTGGGCGGCGAGGCCTCGAGCTGGGACCTCATCGACCGGATCCGAGCGCTCGCCCCGGACTGCGCCGTCATCAACCACTACGGTCCCACCGAGACCACGGTCGGCTCGCTCACGTGGGAGATCGACGCCGCGCGCGACCGGCCTACGGGGCCCGTGCCGATCGGCCGGCCGCTCGCCAACACGCAGGCGTACGTGCTGGACCGGAACATGGAGCCGGTGCCGGTGGGCGTGCCCGGGGAGCTCTACCTCGGCGGCGCCGGCGTGACGCGCGGCTACCACGCGCGCCCCGAGCTGACGGCCGAGCGCTTCGTCCCGGATCCCTTCGGCGGCTCGCCCGGCGGCCGCCTGTACCGGACCGGCGATCAGGCGCGCTACCGCCCGGGCGGCGCGATCGAGTTCCTCGGGCGCACCGACCACCAGATCAAGCTGCGCGGCCACCGCGTCGAGCTGGGCGAGATCGAGGCCCACCTGCGCGAGCAGCCGGAGGTGCGCGAGGCGATCGTGGTGGCGCGGGACGACGGGAATGCCAAGCGCCTCGTGGCCTACGTGGTGGGCAGGGACGCGGCGGCGCTCGAGACGGCCGCGCTCCTCGAGCGGCTCGCGCAGCGCCTGCCGGACTACATGGTCCCGAGCGCGATCGTGCCGCTGCCCGCGCTGCCGCTCACCGCGAACGGCAAGATCGACCGCGCCGCGCTGCCCGAGCCAGGGCGGGCCGGCGCGCCGGAGGACGGCGGCTTCGTCGCGCCGCGCAACGAGGTCGAGGCGGCGCTCGCGCAGGTCTGGGCCGAGGTCCTGGGGCGGGACCGGGTCGGCGTGCACGACAACTTCTTCGCCCTCGGCGGCGACTCCATCCGGAGCCTCCAGGTCATCGCGCGCGCCAACAAGCGCGGCCTCAAGCTCAGCCCGAAGCACCTGCTCGACCACCCCACGGTGGCGGAGCTGGCCCGCGACGTCCAGCCGCCGCGCGCCGACGCGGACGCCGCCGAGGAGCCGCCGCTCGTCCCGGTGCCGCGGCAGGCGCCGCTGCCGCTCTCGTTCGCGCAGCAGCGCCTGTGGTTCCTCACCCAGCTCCAGCCCGAGAGCGCCGCGTACAACATGACCGCGGCGGTGCGCGTCGCGGGGGACCTGGATCTCGCGCTCCTGAAGGAGAGCCTCGCCGCGCTCGCCCGGCGCCACGAGCCGCTGCGCACCACGTTCGGCACGATCGACGGCGAGCCGGTGCAGGTCATCGCCCCGGACGGGGCGCCGGCCTTCGAGGTCGTGGATCTGTCGGCCACGCCGGACGCGGAGCACGACGCTGCCATCCAGCGCGCGGCGTCCGAGCGCGCCGCGGTGCCGTTCGACCTCGGCCGCGGTCCGCTGGTCCGCGTGACCGCGATCAAGCTCCGCGACGACGAGCACGTGCTGGTGTTCGTCATGCACCACATCCTGACGGACGGCTGGTCCATGAACGTGCTCGTGGTCGAGCTGGCCGAGCTCTACCAGGCGGCGCGGGCGGGCCGCCCGCCGGCGCTGCCGGCGCTGCCGATCCAGTATGCCGACTTCGCCGTCTGGCAGCGAGCGTGGATGCGGGGAGCGGTCCGCGAAGCGCACCTGGGCTATTGGCGTCAGCGGCTCTCGGATCATCCGCCGGCGCTCGACCTGCGCACGGATCGCCCCCGGCCGGCGGTGGTGAGCTATCGCGGGGCTCGCCACGTGATGACGGTGGATCGAGGGCTGGCCGAGGCGCTCCGCGCCCTGGGCCGGCGCGAGGGCGCCACCCTGTTCATGACGCTGCTCGCCGCGTTCAAGGTCCTGCTCTTCCGGCGCACCGGCCAGACCGACCTCCTCGTCGGGACCGACGTGGCCAACCGCAGCCACGTGGAGACCGAAGGGCTCATCGGGTTCTTCGTCAACCTGCTGGTCCTGCGGACGGACCTCGGCGGTCAACCGAGCTTCCTGGAGCTGCTCCGCCGGGTCCGTGAGGTCACGCTGGACGCGTACGCGCATCAAGACCTGCCCTTCGAGCAGGTCGTGGAGGCCGTGCGCCCGGCCCGCGATCCAGGCCGGCACCCGCTGGTGCAGACCCTGTTCGTTCTGCAGAACACGCCGAGGACCAACATCGATCTACCGGGGGTCCGCTTCAGCGCCGTGGATCTCGACTGGAAGATGTCGCGGTTCGACCTCGGGGTGTTCGTGGAGGAGACGGAGGAGGGGCTCCGGGCTCAGTGGACGTACCGGGCCGATCTGTTCGAGCCCTCCACGATCGAGGGCATGGCGACGGAGCTCGTCGCCCTGCTGCGGTCGATCGTGGAAAGCTCCGAAGATCGCATTACGGCGCTCGCAACCTCGACGAGAGAGGAACGCACGATGCCAAGTCACGCGCAAGGGAACGCGCGCGGTCAGGGCCGGCCCAAGGGCCTCAAACACATCACGCCTCGCAGGGTGGGAATCGACCACGGCGCGCTGGTCTCCACCGGCACGCTCGGCGGAGGGCCGCTGCCGCTGGTCGTCCAGCCCGCCGTCGACGACGTGAACCTCGCGGCCTGGGCCGCGCAGGAGCGCGCGCTCGTCGAGGCCCAGCTCGATCGGCACGGCGCGGTGCTGTTCCGCGGCTTCGGGCTCCGGTCGGTCCCGGAGTTCGAGCAGGTCGCGCAGGCCGTCTGCGGCGAGCTGTTCGGCGAGTACGGCGATCTGCCGCGAGAGAAGACCGGGCGGCAGGTCTACGCCTCGACGCCGTATCCGGCCGACAAGGCGATCCTGTTCCACAACGAGAGCTCGCATATCCCGCGCTGGCCGCTCAAGCAGTGGTTCTTCTGCGTCCAGGCCGCCCCGTCCGGCGGCGCGACGCCCATCGTGGACTGCCGCAGGGTGCTCGAGGCGCTGTCGCCCGAGCTCCGCGAGCGCTTCCGGCGCCTCGGCCTGCTCTACGTGCGGAACTTCACGCCGGGCTTCGACGTGAGCTGGCAGGACTTCTTCCACACGACGGACCCCGCGGTCGTGGAGGAGCGCTGCCGCTCGGGCGGCATGGGGTGCGCGTGGCTTCCGGGCGGCCGGCTGCGGATCAGCCAGCGCGGCCCGGCCGTGCTCGCGCACCCGAGGACGGGAGAGCAGGTGTTCTTCAACCAGGTTGAGCTGCACCACCCGGCGTACCTGGAGGCGCCGGTGCGCGACTCGCTCCTGTCCATGCTCGGCGAGGAGTGGCTGCCTCGCAACGTGTACTACGGCGACGGCTCGCCGATCGACGTCGAGACGACGCGCGCCGTGGGCGAGGCCTACGAGCGCTGCGCCGTGCGGTTCCCGTGGCGGGAGGGCGACGTCCTCCTGCTCGACAACATGCTCGTGGCCCACGGCCGCGATCCGTTCTCCGGTCCACGGAAGATCGTCGTGGCCATGGGCGAGATGGTGACGGGCGGGACGGCGACGCCGGGCGCCCGCGGCGAGGTGGCGTCATGACGATGCAGGTCACGGAGTCGACGCCGAGCGTCCAGGGGGTGCGCCTGTCGCCGCAGCAGCGGCACCTCTGGGCGCTCCATCAGCGCGGGGCCGCGGCGTGCGCGCGCGGGCTCCTCCGGCTGGAGGGAGACCTCGATCCCGCGCGGCTCTCGGGCGCCCTCGCCCGCGTCGTCGCGCGCCACGAGATCCTGAGGACGACGTTCCGCCGGGACGCGCGCCTCCGGTTTCCGCTGCAAGCCGTCGGCGAGGCGGCGCCCGCGTGGCGCCGCGTCGATCTGACCGGCCGCGCGGCCGGCGACCAGGACGCGCACGTCGAGGCGCTCTGGCGCGACGCCGCGCGGCTCGGGTTCGACCTCGAGCGCGGGCCGCTCCTCCACGTGTGGCTGGTGCGCCGCGCCGCGCGGCGGCACGATCTGCTCGTCGCCGCGCCCGCGCTGTGCGCCGACGCGTGGACGCTGCGCCTCCTCTTCGACGAGCTGGCCGAGGCCTACGCCGCCGGCGATCGAGGGGCGCTCGCGGCGGAGCCGGTGCAGTATGCCCAGTTCGCCGAGTGGCAGAACGATCTCGTCGGCGCGGCGCAGGGCGCCCGGGCTCCGGCGGCGGCGCCCCTCGTCCTCCCGTTCGAGGGCGCCGCCGAGGAGGGCGGCGCCTCCGAGGAGGCCGTCGCGATCGAGGTCGACGCGGCGCTGCTCGACCGGCTGAGCGCGCTGGCCCGCGGCGAGGGGATCCGGCTCTCCTCGGTCCTGCTCGCGGCCTGGCAGGTCCACCTCGCGCGCCTCGGCGGGTCGCGGGAGCTCGTCGTCGCCGTCGCCTCGGAGGGGCGGCGGATGGAGGACGTCCAGGAGGTCATGGGCCCGGTGGCCAAGTGGCTCCCGGTGGCGTGCCGCGTGGACGACGCGCTCGGGTTCGCCGACCTTGCGCGCCGGGCGCAGGCCGGCGTCGAGGAGGCGGCGGAGGGACAGGAGTCGTTCGATCCCGGCTCGCCGGCCGACGGCGGATGGCACGCCAGCGCCGTCGGCTTCGAGCTCCAGTCGCTCCCGGAGCCCCGGGCCGCGGGGGGCCTCTCCTGGCAGCTCGAGCGCCAGTGCACGGGCGCCGGCGGGCTCAAACTCGCGCTCTCGGCCCAGGAAGGGCAGGGCCGCGTGCGGCTCTCGCTCCGGTACGACGCGCGCCGGTGCGGGGCGGAGGGCGCCCTGGCGATGGCGGAGCAGTACCGGGCGCTGCTCGGGAGCGTGGCCGAGGGCTGGTCGGCGCCGGCCTCGAGCCTCGGCCTGCTCGGCCCGGCGGAGCGGGCGCGGCGGCTCGCGGCGGGCCGGGGCGCGGCGCGCGACGGGGCGCCGCCGCGGTGCCTGCACGCCGCGTTCGAGGAGCACGCCGCGCGGCAGCCCGACGCGCTGGCCGTGGTCGGGGGCGAGCGGCGGCTCACGTACGGCGCGCTGAACCGGCAGGCCAACCGGCTCGCGCACCACCTCCGCCGGCGGGGGGTCGGCGGCGGCAGCCCGGTCGGCCTCTGCTGCGAGCGCTCCGCGGACATGATCGCGGGCCTCCTCGGCATCCTCAAGGCCGGCGGGGCCTACGTGCCGCTCGACCCGCACGCGCCCGCGCAGCGGCTCGCCCAGCAGATCCGCGGCGCGGGCCTCTCGGTCCTGGTCACGAACGCGGCGGCCCGCGCCCGGCTGCCGGCCGCGGACTGCGCCGTGGTCTCCGTGGACGACGCGGCGCTGCTCGACGCCGAGCCCGCCGGCGACCCGGGCGTGCCGGTCCTGCTCGACGATCTCGCGTCGGTCGTCTTCACGTCGGGGTCCACGGGCGAGCCCAAGGGCGTCGCCGTCACGCACCGCGGCGTCGCCAGCTACACCCGGTCGGTGTGCGAGGCGCTCGGGATCGAGGCCGGGCTGCACTTCGCCACCGTCTCGACGCTGACCGCCGATCTCGGCAACACGAGCATCTTCGGCGCCCTCGCCACGGGCGGGTGCCTGCACGTGATCGGCTACGAGACGGCCACCGACGGGCGGCTCTTCTCGGAGTACGCCCGGCGCTGGCCGCTCGACGTACTGAAGATCGTGCCGTCCCACCTGAGCGCGCTGCTCGACGCGGGCGCCGGGGCGGCGGTGCTGCCGCGGCGGCTCCTCGTGCTGGGCGGCGAGGCGCTGCCGCTCGCGCTCGTCGACCGGATCGCGGCGCTCTCGAGCGGCTGCGCGGTGGCCAACCATTACGGGCCGACCGAGACGACGGTGGGCGCGCTGGTGTTGCCGCTCGGCGACCTGCGCGATCGGCGCGGGTGCGCCTCGGTGCCGATCGGCCGGCCGCTGGCGAGCGCGGAGGCCTACGTGCTCGACGAGCGCCTGGAGCCGGCGCCGGCGGGCACGGTGGGCGAGCTGTACCTCGGCGGGGCCGGGCTTGCGCGCGGGTACCTCGGCCAGCCCGATCTGACCGCGGAGCGGTTCGTGCCGCACCCCTTCGGCGCGGGCGCGCGCCTCTACCGGACGGGCGACCGGGCGCGCTACCGGCCCGACGGCGCCATCGAGTTCATGGGCCGGCGCGATCATCAACTGAAGATCCGCGGTCACCGGGTCGAGCTCGGGGAGATCGAGGCGCGCGTCCGGGAGCATCCGGCGGTCGGGCAGGCGGTCGTCGTCGCTCGGGAAGACGGCGCCGGCGGGCGGGCGATCGTCGCCTACGTCGTCCCCCGGGACGGCGCGCTCGACGAGGCTGCGCTGCGCGCGTTCCTGAGGGAGCGGCTCCCCGAGTACATGCACCCGAGCGACGTCGTGCTGCTGCACGCGCTCCCGCTGACCGCGAACGGAAAGGTGGATCGGCGCGCGCTGCCCAGCCCCGCGGCGCGGCGGCGGCGTGCGTACGTCGCGCCGCGGACGCCGGTCGAGGAGGCGCTCGCGAAGATCTGGGCCGACGTCCTCGGGCGCCCGCAGGTGGGCGTCGAGGACGACTTCTTCGACCTCGGCGGGCACTCGCTGCTGGCGATCCCGCTGATGCACCGGATCCAGCAGGCGCTCGGCGGCTCGCTGTCGCTGATGGCGATCTTCGAGGCGCCGACCGTGGCGGGTCTCGCGCGGCTGCTCGACGGCGAGCGTCCGGCGTCGAGCATCGTGGCGCTCCGCGCGGCCGGGTCGCGCCCGCCGCTCTTCTGCGTGGACCCCACGGGCCGGCATGTCACGGCGTACGAGGGCCTCGCCGCCGCCCTCGGCGACGACCAGCCCGTGCTCGGGCTCGAGCTCGGTCCGGCGCTCGCGCGCGAGGCCGAGGCGGTGTCGATCCGGCGGATCGCCGAGCGGCTGTCGCGCGAGATCCGGGAGCGGCAGGCCCGCGGCCCCTATCTCCTGCTGGGCTGGTCGCTGGGCGGCGTGCTGGCGCTCGCCGTCGCTCGGGCGCTGGAGGAGCAGCGCGAGACGGTCGCCTTCGTCGGCCTCCTGGACACGCAGCCGCGCACGCGCGTCTACGCGTCGGGCGAGCCGGACGCCGTGGAGGAGCTCGCCGCGTACGTCGCGCTGGATCGCAGGGCGGCGTTGCTCGCGCTCCCGCCGGCGGAGCTCGACGCCTTACGCGCGCGGCTCTCGGGGCTGGGCGAGGTCGACCGCGTGAACGAGGCCGTGCGGTGGGCCCAGGCGCGCGGCTTCGTGCCGGGCGACGTGCCGGCGGCCGCCTTCCACCCCCGGTACGCGCTGCTCCGGGACGCGGCCGTGTTCTTGAACGAGCTGCCGCCGCGCGGCCTCCGGGCGCCCATCCACGTCTTTTGGAGCGCCCAGACGATCGAGCGCCGCGGCGGCCCGCCCGTGGACTGGCAGCAGTACACGGCCGGCGCGGTGCGCACGGCGATCGTGCCCGGCGATCACTTCGCCGCCGTGCAGGGGGCCGACGTGCACGCGCGCGTACGCGCGGCCCTGGAGGTCTTGGACCTGGGGGAGCGCGCCCCGGAACGCCCGGAATCGACCAACCCGTCTCGCTAGGGAGTACCCGATGAGCCTATCTGCAGCTTCGAACGTGCCCGCCCTGGACCAGGTGCCTGTGGCGCTGAAACCGACCCTCCACGCGGGCCTCGTCGCCGAGCTGGCCGAGCGTCACCGGCGGCGCGCGCCGTACGATCTCGGGGATCATCCGCTGCTCGAGCGGCAGCGGCAGCGGGAGTCGAGCGCCCGCACGTACCCGCGGCGCCTGCCGCTGGCGCTGGCCCGCGCGCAAGGCGTCTATGTGGAGGACGTCGAGGGGCGCGTGTTCATCGACTGCCTGGCCGGGGCCGGCACCCTGGCGCTCGGCCACAACCACCCTGCGGTGATCGAGGTCATGGAGCGCACCCTGCGCTCGGGACTGCCGCTCCACGGGCTCGATTTCACGACGCCCGTGAAGGACCGATTCATGCAGGACGTGCTCGGCGCGCTGCCGGCCGATTTCGCCCGCTACGCGCGCATCCAGTTCTGCGGCCCCACCGGGGCGGACGCCGTCGAGGCCGCGCTGAAGCTGGCCAAGATCGCCACCGGGCGCGGCACGGTGCTCGCGTTCCACGGCGCGTATCACGGCATGACGCAGGGCGCGCTCACCTTGATGGGCAATCTCGGCCCCAAGGTGGCGCTCGGCCACAGCCTGCACGGCGTCCAGTTCCTGCCGTATCCGTACGCGTACCGCTGCCCGTTCGGGCTCGGCGGCGACGCCGGCGTGGCGGCCTCGCTCGCCTACATCGAGAACCTGCTGTCCGACCCGGAGAGCGGCGTGCCCAAGCCGGCTGCCATCATCATCGAGGCCGTGCAGGGCGAGGGCGGCGTCATCCCGGCGCCCGTGACGTGGTTGAAGGGGCTGCGGGGGCTGGCGACCCGCTACGATATCCCGCTGATCCTCGATGAGGTGCAGTCGGGCTTCGGACGCACGGGACGCATGTTCGCCTTCGAGCACGCCGGCATCGAGCCGGACGTCGTGGTCCTGTCGAAGGCGCTGGGCGGCGGGCTGCCGCTCTCGGTGGTGGTGTATCACGAGCGCCTCGACGCCTGGCGGCCGGGCGCCCACGCGGGCACGTTCCGCGGCAATCAGCTCGCGATGGCGGCGGGGTCGGCCACGCTCGCGGTCCTGCGCGCCGAGCGCCTCGACGCCGCGGCCGCGGAGCTCGGCGCGCGGCTCATGCAGCAGCTCGCCGCGCTCGGCGAGCGGTTCGCGTGCATCGGCGACGTGCGCGGCCGCGGCCTGATGGTCGGCGTGGAGCTCGTGGACGCGGCGGCCGTGCCGAACGCGCTCGGGGCCCGCCCCGCCCACCCGGAGCTCGCCGCGCGCGTGCAGCACGAGTGCTTGCGGCGCGGGCTGATCGTGGAGCGCGGCGGGCGCCACGGCAGCGTGATGCGGTTCCTCCCGCCGCTCGTCATCACGGCCGCCCAGCTCGACGAGGCGGCGAGGATCTTCGGTCAGGCGCTCGCGGCCGCCTGCGCGTAGCCGAGGGGCGCGCTTCAGAAGGAGAACTCGACATGCTCAATCTAACGGCCATGGGCCTCCAGGTCAGCGAGATCGAACGGGTGGGCTCGCTGTCGGTCGAGGCGTTTCGACGGACGTACTACAAGACCAAGACCCCGGTCGTCATCGAGGGCGGCGCGTCCTCGTGGACGCGTCGGTGGAGCTTTGACTGGCTCGACGAGAAATACGGCTCGCAAGAGATCGCGTTCAGCACCGATCCCGTGGGCGCGGAGAAGGTCGGCCGCGTCCGGCTGAGAGACTATCTCCGCAGCCTCGACGCGACCGAGGCGTATGGCGATCAGCTCGAGGCGAGCGATTTCCGCGGGATCTCGGACTACTACGAGGTACCAGCGTACGTCCCGATGCCGCGCCAGCTCACGGTGGCCTTGTGGGTGGGGCCGTCAGGGACGATCGCGCACTTCCACAAGGATTACTATTATCAGATCCCATTTCTCCGCAACGAGAACTGCTTCGTGCAGATATGCGGGAAGAAGCAGTTCGTGCTGGTGCCGCCGGCCTACGACGAGTGCATGTGCACCGCCAGCTCCGACAGCACGAATGTCAAGAGCGAGATTCTCCTCAACGCCTGGGACCGCGTCAAGCATCCCAGGCTCGCGGAGGTCAGGATGGTGCAGACGGTCGTGGGGCCTGGCGACATCCTGTATTTACCGAGGGATCATTGGCATTACGTCACGTCGCTCGAGAAGAGCATCTCGCTGAGCTTCTGGTGGTACCCGGAGAGCCTCGTGGACAAGCTCATGACCTACCGGGCGCAGCTCGAGGCAGGGCGGGATCCGGGCCTTCCCGAGATCACGGCCCAGGACGTCGAAGAGTTCGGCGGGATGGCCCAGGTGATGCACGCGTGCTCCATGCTTCCGCCCGGTTTTCGGCAGATGCTCACCGCCGCCGTCGGCATGGTGCGGTAGACTTCGCTCCTCGAGCGAGCGGACCGCCGGCAGACTTCTCCCGCTCTGGCGCGGTGCCCCGCGGGGCCAGGCCGGGTGTCTCAGCGTCGCTGGCGTGCGACGGATTGGGGCTGTGGGCAGGGCGCGGTCGCGCGCTCAGGAGCCGTTCGTGGCGAGGAGCTCGCGGGCGTCGCTGACGACGGCGGCGCGGCGGATCCACCGGTCCAGCTCGGCGATGTCGGTGCTCGCGAGCACGCGCTCTTGGACGTCGGCGGGGACCTCCAGCCCGCGGGCCTCGAGGAAGGCCAGCACATCGTGCGCCTTGGTCTTCAGGGTGCCCTCGCGCACCCCTTCCTCACGGCCCTCCTGCTTGCCCTGGGCCACGTAGCTACGCGCGAACTCGCTCTGATACTGGTATCCGCTCTTCATCATCGCCTCCAACGTCCGCCTCGCCGCTGCGTTCAGCGAGGATAGCACCACGTCCGCGTACAGCGCCCGGCGCTCCTCATCGAGCCCGGCTGCCGCCGCCAGGAACGCCACCCCGATCGCCTCCCCCGCCTCCCCTTCCCCGTGCGCCATCGCCGACAGCACCACCACCTCCGGCGCCGCCTTCGCCTGCTCGGCGTCTGTGACGACCGGGACGCCCTCGGGCCCGAGCACCAGCGGCGTCAGCGTCCAGCCTGGGTGGCCCGTATCGATCGGCCGCGCGCTCCACCGCGCCATCGCCGCATCGATCGTCACCACCAGCAGCCGCGTCGGGCAGCGGTGCCGCGCCCTCGTCTGGGTCACGTACACCGGCCAGACGTACGGCTTGTCCCGGTCCACGCCGAGCTGGACCTCGACCACGATCGCCATCGCCGGCCGCTGCTGCTCGCTCGCCAGCAGCACGACGATGGCGTCCGCCCGCCGCTCCGAGGGCACGACCTCGGCCAGGTCCGAGGACTCGACGCGCGCCTCCGTGAAGGCGGGGACCGGCTGGCCGAGCGCGTCTTGCAGCATCTCGGCGGCCAGCCTCGGGCGGTTCTTGAACAGCTCGACCAGGGCTTCATGCGTGACTGAGGGCATCGGGTCATCTCTCGGGTGGTTGCAGCCATGCTGATTTTTCCGGGCGGTGTGCCCGGCTCCTGCGGCAGCTCCCGCACGCGCCGGAGCAGCCGCCTCCCACCTCGTAAATTCCGGCCACCTTCCCGGATTCGTCACGCGATCCGACCTACCCTGCTGGTCACCCCCTGCCGGAGGCGCGTCGTCTCGACACGGGGCGGCGTCTCGGTTCGCCTTGCAGCGCGGAGGGCCGATCGCTCACCGGGAAAGCATAGGAGTCACGCGACATGTCACGACCCGAAGACTTCTCCGAATCCACCAAGCAATCCGCCCTGTGCCGGCAGTATTTCCGCTGCGGGAGCTGCGGCGAGCACATCGCAAGCATCGACAGCACAGGAAAATCAGCGCATTTTTACGGCGAGGCGGCGCAGGCGCATCACATACGCCCCATCCGATTCGGCGGGACGAGCAGCGTGGACAACTGCGTCATCCTCTGTCAATCGTGTCATTACTCCGCGCACGAGGGTGGAAGGTACCGCTCGGGAACCATCATCGGCGACACAGGGGATTACGCCTACTACAACGGATAGACATCCAGCCATCCGCCGCCGCCCGCTGGAGGGCGCCGCGCACCTTCCCGGAGCGGCCGAACAGGCCGAGCTCTAGCGGGCTGCTCGGCGCCTTCGAGCCCGGCGCCTCACCCGACCGGACCGCGATCCCCCGCCCCGTGCCCGCAGCCTCGCCGCGGCTCCGGCTCGCCCTTCGCCGCTCTCGGCGGCTCCGGCTCGCCCTTCGCCGCTCTCGGCGGCACCGGGCCGCACGAGCAGTCGAGGCACCCGTGATCGGCGCAGGTCCCGCACGACGCGGCCACCTGCTTGCGGAGCGCCTCGCGCGCGCGGAAGAGGCGCACCGCCGCGTTGTTCGCGGTGATCGACGCCTCCTCGGCGAACGCCTGGACCGAGAGCCCGTCGACCTCCACGCGCTGGAGCGCGGCGGCGTACTCGGGCTTCAGCGTGCCGGCCAGCGCCCGGACGCACTGGCACACGGCGCGCTGCTCCACCTGCGGCTCGGCCACCTCGTCGAGCTCGGCGGCCAGCGCGGCCATCGCCCGCTCCGACGCCCCCTTGCGCCGGAAATGGTCCACCACGGCATTCCGGAGGGTCCGATAGAACCACGCCGTGGCGGACTCATCGTTGCGCAGGCTGTCGATGCGGCCGATGCCCCGCACGAACGCGTCCTGCAGGATGTCCTCGGCGACCGCCCGGTTGCCGACCTTGCGCTCCAGGAATCGCAGGAACTCCCGGTGGCTCTCGACCAGCGTCGCGACCACATCGGCCGAGCTCCCAGGCGCGGCGCCCTCCGCGCTCGCAGGCTCGGCCTCCTCCCTCGCACGCTCGGTGCCTTCCGGGGCTCGCTCGGTCTCGCTCATGACGCATGAGGCTAACCTCGGGGCCCGCCTGCCGCCACCCCGCCCCCGCTTCCGCCGCGCCGCTCCCACTTCCGCCACCCGCCTGCCGCCGCCCCAACGCAAGGGCCCGGGAGCCACGACACAAGGAGCCACGCCGCAAAGGGATGGCCACCGTGAAAGGGATGGCCAGCGTGACCGGCGGGGTCACAATGTCCGCGTCATCGTCAACTTGGAGGCCGGCGTGATGCTGCAAAGGGTGCTCGTCCTGGTAAGCGTGGGACTCGTGTCGGCCTGCTCCGGGGCAGACCCGGACGCCGCTCCGGAGCCGCCGCTGCTCTGCAAGGCCTCACCGGACTGCGCCCCCGCGCCCGAAACGCCCCTGTGCGATCAGGTGCGCGGCGAGTGCGTCGCGCTCCCGCCCGGATCCCCGATCGGCGTCAAGGACGGCAGTCCGTCGTCGGTCGCGCTCGTGCTGGTCCACGAGCAGGACAGGCAGCGTGAGCCGACCGATCTCGACTTCAACCCCGAGCGGCCCGAGGAGCTCTGGGTCGTCAACCGCCAGGATGACAGCGTGATCATCATCACGCGGCCCGGCGCGCCCGACAGCGCCTCGATCCGCCTCCGCGACCCGGCCGCAGCGCACTTCATGGACCGGCCGCCGGCGATCGACTTCGGCGACGCAGGCACGTTCGGGGTCTGCGGCGACAACGACAACGGCGGCAATGACTTCATGGGTCCGACGCTCTTCTCGTCGGACCTCGCGGTCTTCGCGAAATCGACGCCCGACGGCCTCGGGTCGCACCTCGACATGCTCCACTCGAGCCCCTTCTGCAAGGGCATCGCGCACGAGGCGGGCAACGTCTATTGGGTCTTCAACGGCCACGACCTCGCGCTCGACCGGTACGACTTCGCCCACGATCACGGCCCCGGGAACGACGACCACGCCGACGGCGCGATCCTCCGCTATGCCGCCGGCGAGGTGCTCGGCAGCGACGACGCGCCGAGCCACGTCTTCTATCGCGCCGAGGACCGCCATCTCTACGTCGCCGACACCGGTCACGGCCGGCTGCTCAAGCTGGATACCGCGAGCGGCGCGCCCGGCGCGGGCTTCGACGGGCAAGAGCCGGTCAGGGCGCGCAAGCACGTCGACGGGGCCACGCTGACCGAGCTCGTCCCCCCGGGGACGCTGGAGGCGCCGAGCGGGATCGAGGTCCACGAAGGCATCGTCTACGCCACCGATCACGCCACCAGCCGATTCTATGCCTTCGATCTGACAGGACGGCTGGTCCGCACCCTGGATACCGGCCTGCCGGCCGGCTCGCTCGCCGGATTCACCTTCGGGCCGGACGGCAAGCTCTACTTCGTCGACCTGCGGTCGAGCCGCGTCTACCGCATCGATCCCATCCTGTAAGCGCCGCGCGGCCCGACCTCGGCCGGCCGCGCGGCGTTGCCTGGCCGCGCAGGGGGCGCCCGGGCCGAACCGGCGGAGCGCAGCGGCGCGGGCGCGGTGTAATGAAGCCGGGCGGCTGCGTCTTCGGAGGTGAGCGGCCGCGGGGTCGCCGAAAGGAAGACACCATGAAAGAGACTACCCTCCAGGTCGGCGGGATGAGCTGCCCGTCCTGCATTCGCCACATCGACGGCGCGCTGCGCGAGCTCGACGGCGTCGCCAAGGTCGACGTCCGCCTGCGCGAGGGCGCCGTCGTCGTGCAGCACGACCCGGCCCGCGCGCCCGTGGACGCGCTGGTCGAGGCCGTGCGCGGGGCCGGCTACGACGTGCGCTCGCGCGCCGCCTGAGCGACCGCGCTGGCCGGGCTCACTCGCCGCCCGCCGCCGCGCTCGCTTCGGGCGCGGCGAGCAGCGCGTCGAGCTCGGCCTCGCCCCTGTCCTCCGCCCGCCTGCCCCGGCGGCGGCGGAGCCACTCGGCCGCGTCGTCGAAGAGCGAGTAGGCCACCGGCACCGCGAGCAGCGTGAGGACCAGGGAGAGCGACTGGCCCCCCAGCACGATGGCCCCGGTCGTCCGGTTCTGGCCCGAGCCGACGCCGTGCGAGAGCACGAGCGGGATCATGCCGGCGACGAAGGCGATCGTCGTCATCAGGATCGGCCGGAGCCGGTCCTTGTTCGCCTGGAGGATCGCCTGGAGCCGCGGCATCCCCTCGGCCCGCAGGTGGTTCGTGTGATCGATCTGGAGGATCGCGTTCTTCTTCACCACGCCGAAGAGCACGAGGAGGCCGAGCCCCGAGAAGAGGTTCAGCGACTGGTCGAAGAGCTTCAGCGACAGCAGCGCGAACGGCACCGTGAGCGGCAGCGAGAGCAGGATCGTGATCGGGTGGAGCCACGACTCGAACTGCGCCGCGAGGATCAGGTACATGAACACGAACGCGAGGCCGATGACCACGGCGAAGCTCGTCGCCGTGCTCGCCGTGTTCTTCGAGCTCCCCACCGCCTGCGTGGAGTAGCCCGCCGGCATCTTCTGCTCGGCGATGATCCGGTCGAGCGCCGCCTGCACCGCGGTGTCGCCGACGCCGGGCGCGGCGTTCGCGCTGATCGTGATCTGCCGGCGCCGGCCGAGGCGGCCGATCGACGAGGGCCCGCTGTCGGGCTCCAGCGCGACCACGCTGTCGAGCGGGACGGCGCCGTGCTTGGACGAGGGGACCGAGAGGAACGAGAGGCCCTGCGCGTCCGCCCGGTGCCTCGCGTCGGCGCGCACGCGGACGTCGTACTGCTCGCCGGCCTCCGAGTACGTCGAGACCTTGAGCCCGCCGACGAAGAGCTGGAGCGCGCCGGCCACGTCGGCCACCTGGACGCCGAGATCCGCGGCGCGATCGCGATCGATGATCGCGCGGAGCTCGGGCTTGCCCACGACGAGGCTGTTGTCGACGTCCACCGCGCCGGGGACCTTCCGCAGCTCCTCGGTGATGCGCGTCGCGTACTCGGCCAGCCGGTCGAGATCCGGCCCCTGGAGCGCCACCTGGATCCGCCCCGTCGCCTGGCCGCCGGACGAGATCGCCTGCACCTCGCCGGCCGTGACGCGCAGCTCGGGCGGCAGCTTCGCGAGGATCTCGCCGCGCGCCTTCTGCATGATCTCGAGCTGCCCGAGCGCGCGCTGCTCCGGATCGACGAGCATCACGTAGATCTTGGCGACGTTCGAGGCCTGCTGCTCCCCCTCGCCGACCGTCATGAGCGTGCTCGTGACGCCCGGGAGCCGGCGCACGTCGTCGGCGATCCGCTCGGCGATGAGGCGGGTCGAGGTGAGGCTCGTCCCCTCCGGCGCGCGCAGGCTGATCTCGAACTGCGCCTGATCGTCCTCCGGGAGGAACCCGGCGGGCAGCGTCTTGGCGATGGGGCCGCACGAGCCGAGCGCGGCCACCGACGCGACGACGATCACCCAGCGCCGCTTCATCACCCACGCGAGCGCGGCCATGTAGGCGCGCTCGATCGGCCGGTAGAAGACGTCGACGGCGCGCTCGAGGATCGAGGGCTTCGCGTGCGCGCCCGCCTGCCTGTGCCCCGAGAGCCACCGCGCGGCGAGCGAGGGCGTGAGCGAGAAGCTCACGACGAGCGAGACCCCGATGGCGAAGGCCATCGTGAGGCCGAAGCTCTTGAGGAAGCGCCCCACCATGCCGGGCATGAACGCGACCGGGATGAAGACCGCCATGAGCGAGAGCGTGGTCGCGAGCACCGCGAGGCCGATCTCCTTCGTCGCCAGGACGGCGGCCGGGAACGGCTTCATCCCCTTCTCGTCGATGTAGCGGACGATGTTCTCGAGCACGACGATCGCGTCGTCGATCACGATGCCGACGGCGAGCGCGAGCGCGAGGAGCGTGAGGAAGTTGAGCGTGAAGCCGGCGACCCACATGACCGCGAACGTCCCGATGACCGAGATCGGGATGGCGAGCGCCGCGATCAGCGTGCTGCGGGCGTTGCCGAGGAAGAGGAGCACCACCGCCGCGGCGAGGAGGGCGCCGAGCACGAGGTGCTCCTTCACGGCGGCGATGCCCGTGCGGATCACCCGCGAGCCGTCGCGCACGACCTCGATCCTCGTCCCCTCGGGCAGCGAGCGCTGCACCTCGGCGAGGCGCGCCTTCACCGTGTCGACGACGGCGACGGTGTTCTGGCCCGACTGCTTGACGATCGACAGGAGGACGGCGCGCCTCCGGTCGAGCTGGGCCCACGTCTTCTCCTCGGCGCGGCCGTCCTCGACGCGGGCGACGTCCGCGAGGCGCACGGCGCGGCCGTCCTGCTGCCGGAGGACGATGCGGCCGAGGGCCTCGGGCGAGTCGACGCGCCCCATCACGCGGAGCGTGAGGTCCTCGGGGCCGGTCTCGACGCTGCCGCCCGGGGTCATCAGGTTCTGCGCCGCGATCGCGCGCTGCACCTCGGCCGCGGTGATCCCCTGCGCCCTGAGGGCGATCGGGTCGAGCCAGACGTTGATCTGCCGGCTCTGCGCGCCGATCACGTTGACCTGACCGACGCCGGAGATGCCCTCGATCTGCCGGCGCACCTGCTTGTCGGCGATCTCGCTGAGCTCGCGGATCGGCCGGTCCGACTCCACGGAGACGAGCAGCACCGGGGCCGCGCCGAGGTCGATCCTGCTCACGATCGGCGGATCGATGCCCTTGGGCAGGCTGGGCAGGACGGCGCTGATCTTGTCGCGCACCTCCTGGGCGGCGACGTCGGCGTCCTTCTCCAGCGTGAAGCCGACGACCACCTGGCTCACGCCCTGGCTCGACGTCGACCGGAGGTCCTCGATGCCGCTGATGGTGTTCACCGCGCCCTCGATCCGGTCGGAGATCTCGGTCTCGACCTCCTCGGGCGCCGCGCCGTCGAGGCGCGTCGTGACGACCACGTACGGGACGTCGATGTCGGGGAACTGGTCGAGGCCGAGCCGGGTGTAGCCGGCGGCGCCGAGGACCACGATGACCAGCATGAGGACCGACGCGAAGACGGGCCTCTTGACGCAAACGCGGGCGAGCCACTGCATGACGACCTCACTCCACGGCTTGGCCGTTCTCGAGCCCCTGAGCCGGCTTCATCACGATCGCGTCGCCCGCGCGGACGCCGCGGAGGACGGCGACGAGGTCGCCCTTCTCCGCGCCGGTCTGCACGACGCGCTCCTCGATCCGGCGCTCGACCACGGCGAAGAGGTGCGCGCGGCCCTCCTTCTCGACGATGGCGGACCGCGGCACCACCGGGCTCGGCGCCTCCCCGGTGGCGAGCGCGATCAACGCGAACATCCCCGGCCGCAGCGCGCCGTCCGGGTCCTCGACCTCGGCCTCGGCCACGAGGTCGCGCGTGGCCTCGCGGACCGAGGCGCCGATCCAGCGCACGGCGCCCGAGAACGAGCGCCCCGGGTACGCCGGCACGGTGAAGGTGAGCGGGCCGCCGGTCTTCACGGCGGCGAGGCTCGCCTCGGGCACGGTGAACTCCAGGCGCAGCGCGCCCTTCGAGACGAGCGCGACGACCCTGGAGTCGTGGCGGACGTACTCGCCGACGTCGACGAAGCGCTCGGTGACCATCGCGTCGAACGGCGCCCGGATCTGGCCGTCGCCGACGCTCTGCGCGGCGGCGCGCGCGCGGGCGGTGGCGGCCGCGACCGAGAGCGGGGCGCTCCGGCACTGGTCGGCGATCCGGTCGTGCTCGGCGCGGGAGATCGCGCCGCCCTCGAACAGCGCCCGGTAGCGCTCGCACTCGCGCTTCGCCGTCTCCTCCTGCGCGCGGGTCAGCGCGGCGTTGGCCTGCGCCTCGGCGGCGGTGAGCGCGGCGGCGCGGACGTCGAGGCGCGCGAGCAGGTCGCCCTTCTTCACCGCGTCGCCGCGCTCGACGAAGGTCTCGAGCACGCGGCCCACCGCGTTCGCGGCGAGGTCGGTCTGCCGGTCCCCGCGCAGCGTGCCGGTGAGCGCGAGGCTGCGCGGCATCGGCGCCTCGCGCACCTCGGTGGTCTCGACGCGGACCGGCGGCGCGGCCGCCTGGGTCGCGCTCTCGGCGCTGGCCTTGGACGCGCAGCCCGCCGCCGAGGCGGCGAGCGCGGCGAGGAGGAGGAAGCTTTCGGCGCGGCGTTTCGTCGTGGCGTGGTTCAAGGATTCCTCGCGGCGGGGTCGGTCACGAGCGGCCTCGCGTCCGGGCGGAGCGCGACGCCGCGGCCGGCGGCGCGCCGCGCCCCCGCCCGTCCCGCCGTCGCCCAGCCCTCCGCCTCGCCCCTCGGGCGCGGCGCTCCGATCATCGCAACCGATGGTTGCGATGGGTATAACACGGCCGCGGCCGACCGCAACAACCAGTTGCGGTCATCGCAACAAACTGACGCGATGGCGCGCCGCGCCGCGAACGTGCCGAGAAATTGCGCTGGCGTGCGCCGCGCGGCGGAACTTGAATGACGGGTCGATGCAGGCGACGACGGCGAAGCGGACGGCGAGGCGGGGTTCCGCGAAGAAGCGCGCGCTCGTGCGCGGCGAGCCTGTCGTGCGCGGCATCCTCGCGGCCACGCTGGAGGAGCTCGCGAGCGCGGGCTACCGCGCGCTCCGGATCGAGGACGTGGCGACGCGCGCGGGGGTGAACAAGACCACCGTCTACCGGCGCTGGCCCACGAAGGAGGACCTCGTGCGCGCCGCGCTCCTGTCGGTCACGGACGAGAAGATCGTCCCGCCGAACACGGGCTCGCTCCGCGGGGATCTCATCGCGCTCGGGCGGGCGATCGTCGAGATCCAGATGTCACCGGTGGGGCAGAGCCTCGTTCACGTGTTCCTCGCCGAGGGGCTCGACTCGGAGCTCATGGCCATCGCCCGCTCGCTGCGCGCGGTCCAGGAGAGCGGGCTGCGGGCGATCGTCGAGGGCGCCGTCGCGCGGGGCGAGCTCGCGCCGAGCGACGATCCGATGCTCCCGTTCGAGCTGCTCGCGGCCTACCTCAAGAACAAGATGATCGAGCATCGCGCGAGCGTCGACGAGGCGCAGCTCGCGCGCGTCGTCGACGTGATCCTCCTCGGGGTGCTGCGCCCGGGCCTGCGGGAGCAGGCCTGAGCCACGGGGCCGGGTCAGACGGCGAGGGCCTTCCAGCGGCCGCGCGCGAAGGCGACGGCGAGCAGGGCGCTGCGGCAGATCCAGTCGGCGGTGCTGCCCATCCAGACGCCGACGAGCCCGTGGCCGAGGGTCACCGCGAACAGCCACGTGCCGCCGAGCCGGACGAGCAGCGAGCAGACGAGCGTCACGGCGAGCACGGTCCGGGTGTCGCCGGCGCCGCGGAGCCCCATCCCCATGACGGTGGCGAACGCCATGAACGGCTGCGCCACGGCGGCCATGCGGAGCGCCCGCTCGCCCACGGCGAGGAGCTCGGGGTCGCCGGAGAACGCGAGCAGGAGCGGGCGCGGGGCGAGCGCGAACAGGACGCCGAACGCGGAGAGGGCGAGGATGGCCATGAGGGCCGCGACGAGCCCGACCCGCGCGGCGTCGCGGGGGCTGCGCGCGCCGAGGCGCTGCGCCATGAGCGCCCCGGCGGCGATGCCGAACCCTTCGGCGGAGAGGAAGCACACCGACTCGACGGCGATGAGCGCCTGGTTGGCGGCCATCGCGGTGGCGCCGAGCAGCCCGATGATGGCGACGAACCCCATGTAGCCGGCGTGGTAGACGGATCGCTCGGCGAACGCCGGCAGCGCGACGCGCAGGACCCGCGCGAGCGCCGGGGCGCTCGCCGGCGGCGCGGCGCCGGTGCCGCGGGCGGCGGCGTCGGTCGGCGCGGGCGCCGCGGCGGCCGGAGCGGACCGGAGGGGCAGCGGGCTCGAGCGCGACAGCAGCGCCGCGGTCAGCAGCAGCGCCTCGGTGGCCATCGTGCACGCCACGCCCACGGCCGCGCCGCGCACGCCGAGCGCGGGCAGCCCGAGGTGGCCGAAGATCAGCACCGCGCTGACCGCCACGTTGACGAGGTTGCCGATCGTGGCCACGGCGAGCGGCGTCCTCGTGTCGCCGACGCCCTGCAGCGCGGCCGCCGCGACGGCCTCGACGAACGCGAGCGGCAGCGCCGGCAGCACGATCCCGAGGTACGCGGCCGCCTGCTCGACGACCGCCGCGCCGGCGTTCGGGAACAGCGCGCGGAGCAGCGGGCCGCAGGCGGCGAGCAGCGGCAGCGCGACCGCCGCCCCGAGCGCGAGCGCGAAGACCAGCGACGCGCGCGTCGCTGCCGCGGCGGCGGCGCGGTCGCCGGCGCCCACGCTGCGCGCGACCACGGCGAGCGTGCCGGCGGAGGTCGCGCTGAAGACCGAGACGATGGTCCACGTGAGCGTCCCGCAGATCTGCATCGAGGCGAGCGCGGTCGTGGAGTAGCGCCCGACCATGCCGCGGCCGACGAGGAAGACCAGCGTCAGCAGCAGCATGTGCGCGATCGCGGGCCAGGCGAGCTGCCACACCTGCCGCGCCAGCGCCGCGCCTCCATGTTCGCTCTTCACGAGTAGTCGGATCCTCCGGGCTCAGCCGCGCCCCGCCGCCCCGGTGGATATCACCTGCCGCGGTACGCTCCACCCCGCGAGGGAGCGAGGCCTGCGCCGCGCCGGGCGGCCTGAGCTGCGCGCGGCGATCGGGGCGGTCTCGTGAGGCCGCTCCGCGGCGGCCTCGGCCGCGCGCGCGGCGCCCGGCGCGCGCGCCAGAGGTCATTTTATTGCAAATGCAATTGTGTTGCATTATTTGAGACGGTGTCAGACCGAGAGAGGACCTCCACGTGACGCGAAAGCTCCCTGTGACCGTGCTGTCCGGCTTCCTTGGCGCCGGCAAGACCACGCTGCTCAACCACGTCCTCGCGAACCGCGACGCGCTGCGCGTCGCGGTGATCGTCAACGACATGAGCGAGGTCAACGTCGACGCCGCGCTCGTGCGGGGCGGGGGCGCGGCGCTCTCCCGCGTCGAGGAGAAGCTCGTCGAGATGTCGAACGGCTGCATCTGCTGCACGCTCCGGGAGGATCTCCTCGTCGAGGTGGCCCGCCTGGCGGCGGAGGGGCGCTTCGACTACCTGCTGATCGAGTCGACGGGCATCTCCGAGCCGCTGCCGGTCGCCGAGACGTTCACCTTCGCCGACCCTGCGACGGGCGAGAGCCTCTCCGAGGTCGCCCGGCTCGACACGCTCGTCACCGTCGTCGACGCGCAGCGGTTCCTCGCGGACTGGACGAGCGCCGACGACCTGCGCGCGCGCGAGGCCGCGCTCGACGGCGACGACGAGCGCACGGTCGCGGATCTGCTCGTCGAGCAGGTCGAGTTCGCGAACGTGCTCGTGCTCAACAAGACGGATCTCGTGAGCGAGGACGAGGTCGAGCGGCTCACGGCGATGCTCCAGCACCTGAACCCCGGCGCCCGCATCCTCAAGGCCCGCCGCGGTCGGGTCGATCCTCGCGAGATCCTCGGCACGGGGCGCTTCGATTTCGAGGAGGCGGCGCGCTCGCCCGGCTGGATGCGGGAGCTGCGCGGAGAGCACGTGCCGGAGACCGAGGAGTACGGGATCGAGAGCTTCGTCTACCGCGCAGCGCGCCCGATGCACCCGGAGCGGCTCTGGGCCTTCATCCACGGCGCGACCGCCTGGGATGGAGTGCTCCGCTCGAAGGGGTTCTTCTGGCTCGCGACCCGCATGGACGTCACGGGGGCCTGGTCGCAGGCGGGGGGCGCCGCCTCGTTCGAGGCGGCGGGCCGCTGGATCGCGTCGTTGCCCGAGGAGCAGCGGCCGGAGGACGACGAGATGAGCGCCGCGTGGCACCCGGTCTGGGGCGACCGGCGGCAGGAGATCGTCTTTATCGGCGTCGACATGGATCGAGCCGAGCTCACGCGCGGCCTCGACGCCTGCTTGCTGACGGCGGAGGAGATGGCCGCGGGGCCCTCCGGCTGGAGCCGCATCGAGGATCCGTTCCCCGCGTGGCAGGGAGAGAGCGCTCCGGAGAGCGAGAGCGAGGCAGAACCGGCCCCGCTCCTGCTGTCCTGAGGCGATCCATCCCTGTCGAGCTCGCGGCGCCCGAGGCGACCGTGGGCTCGCCGCGGATAGACCTCGATCCCGAAATGGCACAATCGGGTCGTCCACGGAATCGAGTAAGGGATTGTCCTTGCCTCGTGCAGAAACCACGGACTCTTCCATGTCCAAGCGAATCGCTCGGCCCCCACGCAGCGCGCCGGCGATCACGTTGAAGCTCGGCGGGCATTCTTCGGTCGAGGGGGAAAGGAGTCGCACCCCGGAGGCGCCTGCGCACCAAACGATATCTGCTCTGTGCTTCAGGCCTTGACTTGGGGCTGTCCGGCGCGAAATCTCATCCGGCCACTCGTGGAGCGGCGAGCAAGAAGCCTGCGTTTGCGCCGGCGAACAACGCCGTTCACCGAAAGGAAACAGGAGGTCCCCGATGCGCTACGAAAAGCCTGAGTTCGTCGAGATCAAGATGGACGCGGAGATCGGCTCGTACCAGAGCGACTTCGACCCTGTTCCGATCAATTTCGCGCGCCCGGCGCCGGCGGAGCGGGAGGGCGCCTCGGTCGAGGCGGAATAAGGGCCTCCGAGCGAGCACCGGAATGCGCCTCAGCGTCCTGGGTTCGTCCGCCGGCGGCGGCCTCCCGCAATGGAACTGCGCCTGCCCGAACTGCGTCGAGGCGCGCCGCGGCTCGGCGCGCATCCGCCCTCGCACCCAGGACGCGCTCGCGCTCGAGGTGAGCGAGGGCAGCTGGTTCCTCGTCAATGCCTCCCCCGACGTCCACCGGCAGATCGAGGCCTTTCCACCGCTGCAGCCGCGGGCCGGCAGGGCCTCGCCCATCGCGGGGGTCATCCTCACGAACGGCGATCTCGACCATACGCTCGGGCTCTTCTCCCTGCGCGAGAACACGCCGCTCGTGATCTACGCCACCGAGGCCGTCTACCGCGGCCTCACCGAGGGCAACACCATCTTCCGCACGCTCCAGCGCTTCCCCGGGCAGACCACGTGGCGGCGCCTCGATCTCGACAAGCCCGCGGAGCTCACCGGGCCGGACGGCGCGAAGACCGGGGTGACGGTGGTCCCGGTCGCGCTGCCGGGCAAGGTGCCGAAGCACCTCGAGGGCCTCGCCCCGCCGTCTCCGGAGGACAACATCGGCCTCTGGGTCCGCGACGCGACGAGCGGCCGCCTCGCCGCCATTGCGACGGCCGTCGGGGCCGCCGGCGACTACGTGCCGCGCCTCGACGGCGCGGACGTCTGCTTCTTCGACGGCACCTTCTGGTCGAGCGACGAGCTGGTGCGCCTCGGGGTCGGCAAGGCCCGCGCGGAGGACATGGCGCACCTGCCCATCGGCGGCGACGGCGGGAGCCTGAGGCTGCTCGCGGGCGTCGCCGCGCGGCGGAAGATCTACACGCACATCAACAACACCAACCCGATCCTCGTCGAGGGCTCGCCCGAGCGGCGCGCCGTGGAGGAGGCGGGCTGGGAGGTGGCCGCGGACGGCCTTGTGATCGACCTATGAACGACGAGCCGCTCTCCCGGGAGGCGTTCGTCGCGCGGCTGCGCGACGAGGGCGCCCGGCGCTATCACGACAATCACAGGTTCCACCAGCGAATGCACCGCGGCGAGCTCTCGCGCCGCGAGATCCAGGGCTGGGTGCTCAACCGTTACTATTACCAGACGCGCATCCCCATCAAGGACGCGCTCATCCTCTCGAAGAGCGAGGATCCGGCGTTCCGGCGGCTCTGGATCCACCGCATCGTCGATCACGACGGCGCGCGCGAGGGCGAGGGCGGCCTCGCGCTGTGGCTGCGGCTCGCGGACGGCGTGGGGCTCGACCGCGCCGAGGTCGCGGGCCTGAGCAGGGTGCTGCCCGCGGTGCGCTTCGCCTGCGACGCGTACGTGACGCTGGTGCGCGAGCGCAGCCTGCTCGAGGCGGTGGCCTCGTCGCTCACCGAGTTCTTCGCGCCGGATCTCATGTCCCGGCGCATCGTCGCCTGGGAGCGGCACTATCCCTGGGTCGACCAGGCCACGCTCGATTACTTCCGCGGGCGGGTGACGCGCGCCAGGGCCGACTCCACCGAGGCGATCGATTACGTGACGGCGCGCGCGACGACGCGCGCCGCCCAGGAGGCGTGCATCGCCGCGCTCATCACGAAGTGCGACATCCTCTGGTCGATGCTCGACGCCATCGCGGCGGCCTACGGGCCCGAGGCGTGACGCGGAGATGCCCCTCGCGCCCGGCGATCGGCTCCTCCTCGCGAGCAAGGCGCGGCTCGTGCGCGATCGCGCCTCGGGCCGCGAGATCCTGCTCTATCCGGAGCGCGGCCTCGCGCTGAACCCGGTGGCCGCGGCGGTCGCCGCGCGCCTCGACGGCGCCCGCACGGTGGCCGAGATCGCCGCCGAGATCGCGGCCTCCTTCGCCTCCACGCCGCCGGACGCGGTGGAGCGCGACGTGATCGCCTTCCTGGAGGAGCTCGCCGCGCGCGGCCTGCTCGAGGAGCGACGCGCGGCCGTCGCCGTCGGGGACGCCGCCGCGCGCGGCGCGCCGGCGACGCAAGGCCCCGCGTCCGCCCTCGAGGGCGGCGCCGCGGCGGACGCCGCGTCGCACCGCCCCTACACGCTGATCGCGGAGCTCACCTACCGCTGCCCGCTGCGCTGCCCGTACTGCTCGAACCCGATGGAGCTCGAGGGCGCCGCCGGGGAGCTCTCGACGGAGACGTGGTGCCGCGTCTTCGCCGAGGCCGCCGCGCTCGGGGTGATGCAGCTCCACCTCACCGGCGGCGAGCCGCTCGCCCGGCGCGACCTCGAGGCGCTCGTCCGCGCGGCGCGCGGCGCCGGGCTGTACACGAACCTCATCACCTCCGGGGTCCCGCTCGCGCGCGAGCGCCTCGCGGCGCTGCGGGCGGCGGGGCTCGACAACGTGCAGCTCAGCGTCCAGGACGCCGACCCCGAGCGCGCCGACCGGATCGCCGGCTACGCGGCGTTCGACCACAAGCTCGCGGTGGCCGCGTGGGTCAAGGCCGAGGGCCTGCCGCTCACGGTCAACGTCGTGCTGCACCGGGAGAACATCGACCATGTCCCGGCGATCGTCGCGCTCGCCGAGCGGCTCGGGGCCGACCGGCTCGAGCTCGCCAACACGCAGTACCTCGGCTGGGCGCTCGCGAACCGCGACGCGCTCCTGCCCACGAGGGATCAGCTCGAGCGCGCGTTCGCCATCGCCTCGGCGGCGCGCGAGCGGCTGCTCGGCCGGATGGAGATGGTCTTCGTCACGCCGGACTACTACGCCGCCTTGCCGCGGGCCTGCATGGATGGCTGGGCGCGCCGCTACCTGCACATCGCGCCGGACGGCCTGGTGCTGCCGTGCCATGCGGCGCACACGATCCCGGGGCTGCGCTTCGAGAGCGTGCGCGATCGGCCGCTCGCCTGGATCTGGCGCGAGGCGCCGAGCATGAACCGCTTCCGCGGCGACGCGTGGATGGCGGAGCCCTGCCGGGGCTGCGACCGCCGCGAGGCCGATTTCGGGGGCTGCCGCTGCCAGGCCTACCACCTCACCGGCGACGCCGCCGCGACGGACCCGGCCTGCTCGCTCTCGCCGGCGCACGGGATCGTCGAGGAGGCCCGGCTCCGCGCCGCCTCGTCGCGGGCGGCTCAGCCTCGCTATCTCCACCGCGGCGCGCCCCGTTGAGCTCCCCCGCGACCAGGCCCTACGCCGTGCTCGGCGTGGTCGCCGTCGGCACCTGGATGTCCGCGCTCGGCAGCAGCCTCATCAACGTCGCGGTGCCGCTCGTCCGCCGCGATCTCGGGGTCGACATCGGCGCCGCGAGCTGGGTGCTCGCCGCCTACTCGCTCTCGGTGAGCGCGCTGCTCCTGCCGTTCGGCCGCCTCGGCGATCGTCACGGCAAGGGGCGCGTGTACGCCGCGGGGTTCGGCGTCTTCGGCGTGGGCTCGGCGCTCTCCGCGCTCGCGCCCACGCTCGCGTCGCTCGTCGCGGCGCGCGCCCTCCAGGGCGCGGGCGCGGCCATGCTGATGGCGAACGGCCCGGCGCTCACCACCGCCGCGTTCCCCCCCGCGCAGCGCGGCCGCGCGCTCGGCTTGCAAGCGACGGCGACGTACCTCGGCCTGTCGCTGGGGCCGTCGATCGGCGGCTGGCTCGCGCAGCGCGCCGGCTGGCACGCCGCCTTCTGGATCAACCTGCCCATCGCCGCTCTGGGAGGGCTCCTCGCCCGGTCGCTCGTCTGGGGTGGATCGGCCGGCGCGACGCCGGGGATCGCCCGCGGCGCGGACCCGAGCGCGCCGGCGGCGGCCACGGATGCGGCGTCGGCTCCGCCTGCGCGGGGCGCGCCGCCCGGCGCGCGCACGCGGCCGTTTCCGTGGGCGAGCGCGCTCCTCTTCGGCCCGGCGATCACCGCGCTCCTCGTCGCCGTCACGCGCGGCCAGCGCTGGGGCTTTCAGAGCCCCAGGGTCATCGGCCTCCTCGCCCTCGGCGCGGTCCTCGCCGCGGCGTTCGTACGGGCGGAGCGGCGCAGCCCTGCGCCGCTGATCTCGGGCGCGCTGCTCATGCAGCCGGCGCTCGGGCGCGGGCTCGTCGCCGCGTTTCTCCAGTACGCGGCGGTGTACATGATGCTGTTCTTGCTGCCGTTCTACTTGCAGGGCCGGCTCGCGATGAGCGCGGCGGACGCGGGCCTGGTGATGACGGTGCAGCCGGCGGTGATGGCGGTGCTCACCGCGACGAGCGGCTGGCTCTCGGACCGCATCGGCACGCGCGCGCCGGCCGTCGCGGGCATGGCGGCGCTGGCGCTCGGCCTCGCGAGCGTGGCCCTGCTCGGCCCGCGCCCCGAGCGCGCGGGCCTGCTCGCCGCGCTCGCGCTGGTGGGGGTCGGCTCCGGATTGTTCACCTCGCCGAACAATAGCCGCATCATGGGCGCGGCGCCGCGCGATCAACAGGGCACCGCCGCGGGCCTGCTCGCCGAGGCGCGCAACGTGGGGATGCTCTGCGGCGTGGCGGCCTCCGGGGCGATGTTCGCGGCGCTCGGCGGCGGGCAGCTGATCGAGGCGGCCGGGGGCGGCGCGCTCGGCGCGGCGTTCCAGGGGACGATGCTCGCCGCGTCGGCCCTCGCAGCCCTGGGGGCGGGTGTGAGCGCGGCGCGGACGACCCCGGGGAGCGCGCACCCGGGCGCGGGCAGCGGGCGCGGCTCGGCCGTGGTTCGAGGCGAGGCAGGCGGCCCCGTCCCCGGATAAAAGCACATTCCGACGCTTCTCCCGGCCGACTTCGAGGAGCGCCTCTGGGCCGCCGCAGACCAGCGCTGGGCCGACGCGGCGCTCCAGCCGTCGAATGCGCGACGCCGGTCTTTGCGCTGATTGCCCACCACAGATGACGTCCCTCGCCTGGCGCCGCTCTCTCGCGAGCGAGCGGCCAAACCCTACGGGCGAGGTGGCCACAAAAGTTCGAGCTCACCGAATCCCTCCGCCGACCGTGCCTCGCCCTCAAGGCCCTGAGATAGAAGGCTTTCTCTTTGATCCAGCGGGGAAGATAGCTATACTTCCTCCCACACAACCTTCATCGTGACCCCATGAAAATTCAATTCTCAAGCTTCGCCGCGGCAGCGATCGTCGCCATCCTGTCACCTCTTTCAGGCTGCTCCGATGCGCCGGAGGATCCTGACGACACAACCACCAGCAGCTCGGCAGCCGGAAGCACGACGGCAGCCTCGAGTGGGTCCGGGACCGGCGGCTCGGACTCGAGCGGACAGGGCTCGGGGAGCGTTACCAGCAGCGCGAGCACTGGAGGCACCGGCGGTGGCGACCCAGGGGTCGCACCGACGTTCGAGACGATGAAGTTCGTGATTCAAAACGCTTCTTGCTTCGGGGCGGGTTGCCACAACGACGAGATGAACCCGCTGGATTTGCAGATCGACGCGGAGCTGCGCACGAGGCTGGTCACGCACGTGTCCGAGAACTGCGGCAATCTCCCGGTCGTCAATCCCGGCAAGCCGGAGGAGAGCGCGCTCATCAAGATCCTCAAGGGGCCGTGCGGCGAAACGATGCGGATGCCCCTCGAGTGCGTCAACGATGGGGATGCCAAGTGCGTACCCCCCGAATTCATCGAAGCGCTCTCGCAGTGGATCGCCGACGGCGCGCTGGAGTAGTAGGGCCTGGCGAGTAGCCGCCGCCCCCGCGCCCTGCGACATCGAACGGGCTGAAACCCCGAGAAAATGAACCACGGAGGCACAGAGGGCACAGAGGGCACAGAGGAACGACAAATTCATTCTGTGCTCTGTGCCTCCGTGGTTCCAATCTCTTCATTCTCGGGCGTTAAGCTGATCGGCGTTTCAGGATCTGTCCATAAACCGTCGACGGCCGACACGTTGGCCCGCCTGGCTCGGCCGAGCTCACGCTCGCCCGTGTCGGGATGGCCGTGCGACGCGGGATGATCTACGGCTTTACGAGCGCGGCCGCCGGGTAGGCGGCGTGATCGGGTCCGGGCGTGTCCACGGTGTTCGTCTCGAAATTCCAGCTGCCACCCGGCGGAATCTGGACTGTGCCGCTGCCGATCGCCACGCCGAGCGGACGCCCGACGCGATTGACGGAAAAGACCGTGGCGGAGGGCTCGCTCACCGCCACGTCGAGCCCGTTGAAGAACGTGCCCGTGTACGCCGTCCCGGCGCCACGAGTTACGGCCTTCACTTGGCTGATGGTGAGGCCCTCGATCGGAACGACGTCGAGGGCGAAGTAAGGGCACCGGTAGACGACGTATACTACGTCTTCGATCGCGATGTCCGAGGGCAAGTCCGTCACCGCGGCCATGGTCACGTCGCCTGGACCTACGCACGCGGCGATCGCGCCCGAGCCATCCGTGAGCCGATAGAAATGCTGGGTGAGCAACCCGTTGATCCCGACCGCCAGGGACCGCTGGGTCCTGTCGTAGAGCTCAACGGAAACGGCGGCGCTGCAGGCCGGGGTATCCCCGTCGTTCCTCAAGGCGGCGTAGAGCTCGGTGTTGGTCGGTCCCTTGCGAAGCGTCAGCGCGATCACGTTGAGCACGCCGTTTCCGCCGGGGAGCGCCATGACCGTGAGGTCTTCCGGAACGATGAGCGCGTCGTCTCCGATCTCCCCGCCCATCTCGGCGCCGTCGCTCGCTCCGCTCGAGCAGGCCAGGGGGAGGAGCGCAGCAGCAGGGATGAGGAGACGCTTCGCCAACATGACCATGAGAAGAGATCCTCCGCCTATCGCTGTCCGCCATCGTCGTCCAGCGCGGGCCGCGAAGTGAGGAACATCATGAAGAGCGGCAGTTTCGCCGTGCCCGCGGTGGCCGGCGACGCACAAACGCAAAGACCTCTTCGGTAAGAAGAGGTCTTTGCACTCGAGCTCGTCCGGGTGTTCAGGGCGTCGCCCCGAGCGCGGTCAGGCCTTGAGCTCCGCGAACCCGCCAGGATTGTGGATCGAGGCTTCGCGCGCGCCCTTGCCGCCGATGAAGTCCTCCGTCTTGTCGGAATAGCCGAAGTGGGTCACCTCCGCGGAGCCACCCTTCGCAGGGAAGCCGTCCGCGCCCGCCTTCACGCCGAGGGCGTTCATGATGTTGCAGAAGTACTTGTTGATCGGGGCGTTGCCGATCTTCGGATCGGTCCCGGTGCCTTGATTGACGCCGTTGACCTGGCCGGTGCCGTTGGCGCACTGCGACATGCTGTTGCCGGCCGACGGGGTCGACGCGGGGTCGACGTTGATGATCTGACCGGTCTTGAAGTAGCCGCCGGCGCTGCCCGCCTGAATGATGGGGGCGTTGTTGAGGTTGTGCGCGTTGCCGTCCGACATCTCGTTGAACCAGATGGCGGCGACGCTGTCGAGGACCGTCCCGCTCCCCGAGGGGATGCTGTCGAGCATCTTGACGAGGTTCGCGAACTTCTGCGCGTAATAGGCGTCGACCTTCAGGAGCATCTCTATCGCGTTGGGCAGGCAGCTGCCTGTCATGCCCGCGTTGTCGAGGCGGTGCGAGAGGGAGTGCGACTCCATCGTGATGCCGAGCCCCTTGAAATTGTAATTTCCAGGGTACTTCATGAAAATCACGGGGTTGGCGTTGCAGGCGGCCGCGAGCGCCGCGATGGCCGAATAGATGTCCGCGCCGTCCAGATCGCCGGCGACCTTGGTCGTGAGGACGTCGGTGCCGAAGCCGCCCGACGCCGCCTTGGAGGCGTTCGCCGACGTCGCGCCGAGCATCTCGCCGAGCTCCGCGTTGCACTGCGCGGAGACCATCACGTTTCCGGTCGAGTTGACGAGCTCCTTCCAGGCAGCGAGCTTCTGCTTGTCGGCGCTGCTCATGTCGAACCGCTCGAGCGTCTGCAGATCGTCCTTCACGAGATCGAGGACGCTCTTGCCGCGGACCGCCGCGTAGCTGTCCGGAGACATCGGCTCCCCCGACTGGAAGAGGCCCGTGAGGCTGCTGAAGGCCTGCGACGCGTTGAGGCCGCTGAAGAGGGTCTCGGAGGCTTTGTAGGAGATCGCCGACTGAGCGCCGTCATTCTGACCGGCCGTGTTCAAGAGCAACGGCGTGCCTTGCGGGCTGAGCTGCTGGGCGATGACGTGATCCAGCGACGGACCGACGGCCTTCGCGTTGAACTTCGTCGCCTGGTTGAAGCTGAACGGGTCGTTGCTGTTGGGCGTGACCGGCTGGCAGGTGAAGAACGACCCGACGATCTGCGTGTGGGAGTCGTTCCCCTGTCCACGCGTCATGTTGGCGGTCCACTCGTTCATCGAGCGGATGCCGCGCGGCATGAGGAGCTTCTTCGCGTAGGGAGCGAGGGCCGCGAGGCTCGTCGGCTCGAGGTCAGCAGCCGTGAGCTCGCCCTGCGTCTTCGTGGGGAACCACTTGTTCGTGATGACCCCGTAGTGCGTGAACATCACGATGAGCGCCTTCCCAGGCGCAGGGGTGTCGCCCCTCGCGGTGCGTTCCCACACAGAGCTGAGGAAGGGCGCAGCCAAGGCTGCTCCGCCCATGCCACGGAGGAAGATTCTGCGGTTCAGTTTCGTGCTCATGGTCAACATTCCTCAGCTTTCACTGCGTTTCACGGATTCGCACGCGGAACGAATCCGCTTGAGTGAGATCGGCCATCAGATCGAGAACGCTGTAGCCGCTCTCCGACAACTTGAGCTCGATATTATCGACGACGCATTTGTCCTTCCCGTTCGGGAGCCGCCCAAAGGCATAGGAGACCCACGCCTGAGCGTAGAGCTGCTTGGCCTTCTGAACCTGAGCGATCTCCTGCATGAGCTCGAACGGAGAGGTGATCTCCTTCACGTTGCCGTCGCCGAAGTCGATGGTGTTCGTCGTCACGCTCGCGTCGATGACGCCGCCGCGAGGATCCATCGTCTGCATCTTCCCGATGCCGTCGAAGCCCTCCATCACGAATCCCGGCGGGTTGACGACCGCGTGGCAGCCCTTGCAGCTCTCGGGCTTCGTCAGAGCCTCGACGTACGCGCGTTGCGTGTCGAATTTGCCGTCGACGGTCAGCATGGTGGCGCCGGGGAGGGGCGGGCCCGGGTTCACGCCGAGGAGGTACGTCGCGATGAACGCGCCTCGCAGGATCGGGCTCGTGGCGTCGTAGCTCGAGTAGGAGCTCAAGAACCCGACGCGCGTCAGGAAGCCCGGCCGCTCGTTGGCGTCCAGCTCCACCTTGGTCAGCTCGGTGCCGTACGCCGCAGGATCGAGCCCGTAGATCTCCGCATTGTCCTTGTTGACGAAGGCGACATTGCTGAGGAGGACGTCCTTGAACGAGCCGCCCGAGAACGCCACCTCTTCGAAGAAGGCGTCGAGCTCGGCCTGCCAGCTGGGCTTGGCGGCTGGATCGTACAACGGGTACGTCTCGGTGTTGTGATCCCCCTTCCACCAGTGGGCGAGATCGTTGTCCATCTGCGCCCAGTTCCGGTGGAACGCTGAGACGAGCGGCCCGGTCTTCTCGCGCACGGCGATCATCCGCTGCGCCTGGGCCAGGATCTGCTCTTTGGTCTGGAGCTCGTCGTTGTCGGCCGCCGCGTCCAGCGCGTCGTCCGGAGCGGAGCCCCAGAGCAAGTACGAGAGCCTCGTCGCCACTTCGTAGCTGGAGAGCTGGATGCCCTCACCCGACGAAGCCGGAGTGGTCGTCAGCTCGGGGAGCATGAGGAACGAGGGCGACACGAGGAAAGCGAGCAACGTTGTCTCGGCGACCTCGTCGGGCGTTCCTGCCGGCGTCGTCTGGCCCAGCTTCTCGAACCGCGCCACCTCCTCGGGGGTCAGCGGGCGACGGAACGCCTTGCGGCCGAAGGTCTGGATGGTCTGCGTCAAGCAGCCGCTCGCCGCAGGATCGCAGCTGATGAACTTGGACTTGTTCGGCCCAGCCATCACGTCTTTGGCGATCGCCGCGGCAACATCCTGATAGATGCGCCACGCGTCAGGGGTCATCGGGCCGTCGAAGTCGCCGACGAGCAGCTCGGACGGCCGCTTCCCTTCGGCGCCCACGCGGGTGACGCCGAGGAGGTCCCGCACCGTGTTGTCGTACTGCCGGTTCAGCAGGCGGGGGAGCTGGCTCGTCGCCGGGAGCCCGGGGATACAGACATCCGGGGGCCCATTGTCGATGCCGCCCCCCGTGCCGGTCGAACCGCTACCGCCGGTGGGGTTGTCGTCGTCGCCACCATTATCCGCGATGTTCCCTGTGCAGGAAGCGAGGAAGGCTGTTGAGGTCAAAAAAATTGTCGTACCGATGTACGATAGTTGACGCAACGTTCGCATAGCCCAATATTCCCCAGTCGCGCCGAAGTGATCACCGGAGCGGATCGGAAACCGTGGATGAGCCCGAAGCTCTCCGGTGACGAGATCACCGGCGTCTCGCCGAGCGTTTTCCTTTGGAGGCGGGATAGTGAAGCGCTGGCATACGAAGGTCGCGCAGACGCCGCTTCGCTCTAGCTGCTGCCCGCTTCGATCGGAGGGCCGTGCCTCCGCCGAGCGAGGCGGAGACGCGCACGAGGCGTTCGGCGCTCCACCACGATCACAAGGTAGACTCGAGGTTTAGGATGCCTCGCCCCGTCCGCTCGCCAGCACGGACGGCTGCTCTCCGAGACATCCTGCGATCCACCCGCGCGGCTGGGCATGCGGTCAGAGCAGCGACTGTCCACTGCTGAGCTTCGATTCGTTCGTGGACGACGCGTCGCACGATCGTGGACGACGCGTCGCACGGCCGCGGATGACGCGCTGCACGACCTGAGGGCCACACGGAGCCACGCATCCATACGGCCGTGGTTGGCCGTCAGCTGCGTCCACTGCGCCGACGGCTGCGGCGGCTGCCGGTCCTGGACCCGCCTTGTACCTCCGCGATGATCCTCGCGATGAGGGGGACCCAGGAGAGTGAACGTTAACACTCGACTGTTGCCCCTTGAGCCTGGCGATTGGCATTCACTGCTGCCGCCGGCCGCAAGCCACCCGCGGACCGCGAGAACCGCCTCGTGCGCCGCCCTCCAGGCCGTCACCCCTCGCCCGCCGGGTGAACCGCCGCCGCGAGCGCGAGCGCCCATCCCGTGTCGATCCACCGCGTCGCGACCCGCGGCGTCCCCTCGAGGTAGCGCAGCCGGTTGACCCGCTGCTCGTCCAGCCGCCCACCGTTCTTCCCGACGTCGTCGCGCGCGGCGAGCACCCACGCGAGATCGGTCAGCGACACCGTCCGCTCCGCGAGGCCGCCCGGGCCGCCGTCGATGCGCAGCCCGCCGCCGTCGGCCCTGCCGACGATCCTGCAGCGCCCGCCGTCGCGCTCCACGAAGGCGCCTGCGCCGGGGCGCCGGAGCAGCTCCTCCACGAGCGACCGCGCGCGCTCGCGGGCTCCCGCCGGGAGCGACCGGGACGCCCCGCGGCCTGAGCCCAGGGCGCGGTACGCGGCGTGGTCGATCCCTGGACAGGCCCAGAGCCCCTCGTCATCGAGGTAACGGGCCACGCCCAGGGTTCGCCAGGTGGGCTCGCCGGGCGGCCGCACGAGCACGAACGCCGTCTCTCCGGGGCGGCGCTCCTGGGCCGGCAGCGGCGAGCGAACGCGATCGGGCGCGACCAGCGCCCCGGGTGCCTCCAGACAGAAGAAGAGGTGACCGCCGACACGGCCGGTCCGCGGCGGCTCCTCCAGCCCGAACGCACGGGCTGCGGCGTCGTCGTCCTCGAAGCGCTCGCCGGGGCTCGGGCCGATGTCCTCGGGGCGGACCACCTCGACCAGGGTCGCGAGGGGCACCGTCTCGGCCGTGGCCTCGTACGACGGCGCGTCCGGGTTGTCCGAGCGGAGCCACCATCGCGACCGATCGCGCACGAGCCGCTTGATCTGGTAGGCAACCCCGAGATCGCGATCGGGTATCTGGAGCAGCGCCACCTTGCCGTCCAGCGCATCGTACGAGGCGCCGCGCGCAAACTTCATGATCAGCCAGTCCCCGTCGCGGATTGGGCGCTTCCCGCCATCCATCGAGTTGCCCGCGGCGCGCACCGCGAAGAGCCCATCGCCCCGCGCGGCCGCGATCGGGAGCCGCACCGTCTCGGCCTCGGGAGAGAGCTCCGTCGGTGCGGCGGCGGCGCCGGCCGCCGCCCGCAGATCGGGGAAGGCGACGAGCGCAGAGCGCGGCGCCGTGGAGGCGCCCTCGGGGCTCTCCGGCTCGGCCCATAGCCCGTCGGGGGAGCGGACGAAGCGGACGTGGAACGCCGTTCCAGGTCGGCCGGCGGCAAGGCCGAACCAGCGGCGCAGCAGATCCGGGAGCTCGTTGCGCTGCGAGCCCACGCGGTGCGCGACGTTGCAGAACTCCTTACGTCGCCGGCGAGCTCACCGGCGCTCCCGGCGCATCAGCCGAAGCGCGCGGCGCGGCCCCGCAGGAGGCGGCGGAAGGTCCGGGCGGCCTGGACGAGGAGCTCCTCGCGGTGGGCGAGCACGAGGACCCGCGGGCGGCGGCCGTGGTGCTCGGACCAGGCCTCGACGTCGAGCGCGGCGAGGTACGTCTTGCCCAGGCCGGTGGCGAGCACCACGAGCGCGCGGCGGCGCCCCTCCTCCGCGCGGCTCCGGTGCAGCGCGGCGAGCGCCTCGCGCTGGATGGGGTGCGGCGGAGGCGGGGCCTCGATGGGCTCGGCGTCCTCCTCGCCGGGCGGCAGGCCCACCGGGGCGTGCGTCGCGCGCTGGGCGTAGCGCTCGACCCAGTCGGCCGTGAGCGGCCGGGCGCGGGACCACCAGCGCTCGAAGGCGCTGGCGGCGGCCCGGTAGGCGTCCGGATCGCGGTGGCGGTCGACGCGGAGGTTCCACTCGATCCCGGGTCCGAGCGCGGCGCGGGAGATGTTGCTCGATCCGACGAACGCGGCGCCGAAGCCCGGGCCCTCGAAGCGCCACGACTTGGGGTGGAACGAGCGGATCGTGCCGGGGAGCGCGTCGACCTCGACCACGCGCGCCTCGAAGCTGCCCCGGGCGCCTCCGGCGCCCGAAAGCGCGGCGTTGCCGCCGGCCCAGTCGAGCACCTCGGCGAGCGCCGCGGCCTGGGTGATGTGGAGGTAATCGCCGGTGACGAGCCGGACGCGCGCGCCGCGCGCGAGGGCCGCGAACACGTGGCTCTCCAGGACGTCGAGGCCGCTCTCCTGGACGAAGGCCGAGAGGATGGCCACGTCGGTCGCACGCGCGAAGACCGGCGCGAGGTGGCGCAGGAAGGGGTCCTCGGCGCCGCCGGTCGCGAGCGGCGGGGGCCTGCCGGCGAGGTAGTTCCCTCGGCCCGGGATGACGTGGCGCACGCCGCCGCGCGGGTCGTCCACGTCGCCGCGGAAGCGCGGGATCACGTGGACGTGCAGGTGCATGACGGTCTGCCCTGCGGCCTCGCCGGCGTTGATCCCGATGTTGTAGCCGTCCGGGTGGAGCTCGGCGTCGAGCTGTCGCTTGACCGTGTCGACCAGCTCGAAGATCGCGGCGCGCTCGTCGGTGGTGGCGTCGAACCAGGTCGGGACGAGGCGGCGCGGGACGACGAGCGTGTGGCCGGGGCTGACCGGGAAGCGGTCGCGCAGCGCGAACGCGAGCGCGTTGCTCGCCACCCAGGCGGACTCGGGGGTCTCGAGGAACGGGGAGGTCACCGGCGGGCGCATGGTACGCCGGAGCGGGCGCGAGGTGCCGGCGCCCGTGCCGGCCACCCGGCATCACGCCCTGCGGCACTTCTTCGTCCCCGAGCGCTTCAAGGGTGGCGCCTCGGCTCCGACCGTGCAGCAGCTCGCCGGCCACCTGCACATCTCGGTCAGCCAGCGCTACGCGCACGCCAACGGCAACCTGAGGAAGGACGCGGTGCGGGTCTTCACGCCGCAGTCGGCGTGGCCGTGCGAATGGCGTGTGAATGGGCCCGGGAGGCCCTCCAGGGGGCGCCCGAGCTCCTCGACGAAATCCTCAACGGTTTCAGCGGAGGAGAAGGGATTCGAACCCATGGTCGAGTTGCCCCAACCGCGGTTTTCAAAAACGATGGGTTTGGAGCCCTCCGGCGGAATATTCACTAGGACTATCAACAGCTTGCGCGTGACACAAACCCACTGGAGGCTCGCCGTGCCAAAAGTTTGCCAGATCTCGGACGAGTGCCTGCGAAGTGGCGCGCGCCGAGGTGACGCGCCGCTGGAGGTCAAGTCAAGGCAGGCCAAGGATCCACCCTTCCTCCTCGACGCAGTCCTGCACCACGGGGTCAGGCAGGTCCGCTGGCCTGTCGAAGAACCGGCCGAGCTCGCCCGCGGCGTCCGTGCGCTCGGCCCATGCGCACAGGGCTCGGACCTGCGCCTGATCGAGGATGTCGAGCTCGCGATCGGCCGCGATCTGGGCCTCCACCTCGGTGCCGAACAGCACCGGCCAGACCTCGGCGTGCAGCACGAACGGGCCGGTGGCGGGGCCTAGCGCGGGCCCGAAGCCCGTCTCGAAAGGCCACACCTTGCTGAAGGGGGCGAGGACCGCGTCGTGACGGATCCGCGCCACGCGGGGGATCCCGACGAGCGCCTGGCTCCCGACGCTCCCGGAGGTGAACAGCTTCCAGGTCGACTGGACGCTCGGGTTCTTGCTGCGGGCTCGCGCCTCCGCGTGCCGCCACTCGGGCAACGAACGGCCGGCTCGCGAGAGGAACGGAAACGCGAGCTTCCCCTCCCGCTTGCTCGCCTTCAGCGTGGCCGTCGCAGCGCCCGGAGGGCAGCCCCAGAACGGCCCCACCGGACTTGCGACGGGCATCAGCGCCCGGTTCAGCTCCGACGCCACACGCCAGCGGTTGCTCCCGTTGTTCGCGCCGTCGGTGATCTTCGATGCGAGGACGTCCCACGTCCTCGCCCATGGAGCGGCGTTGGAGGATAGACCGAGCGCATCGGCGAGCCCTCGCGGGTATCCGTATGCGAAGTCGAACCCGATGAGCACGCGCAACCCATCGGCGGCGAGCGCGCGGACCCGCCTCAGGAGGTCGTCTATGCAGGCCGAGCGTGTCCGGTGATAACGCTCCGCCGGTGGTGCGCCACGAACGAGCTCGCCGAGCCACACGGCGTCCTTCTTCGGCTTGCGTCGCGTGGGCGCGCTGCTCGCGCTCCAGTCCACGAAGAAGTAGGCGTCGAACAAGGTCATCGCGCCAGCTCCAGGGTCAAGTCCAAGCGCGACGTGCTCGTTCCCGAGCCCGCGTTGTAGCTCGCTTCGGTCTGCCGCCCTCGAGCATGTGGAGCAAGTCGCTCGAGGTACGCCGCGACGTCCCGTGCCGCCTGGTCCGCGGTGCCCTCCGCTGCCTCGCGCGGCAGCTCCACGCGGACCAGATGAACGCCGCCTCCGCGGTTCTGGTGAAACACGCGCAGCCCCGCGCGCTGCACCTTCGACATGGGGATCTGTTTTAGCTCCTCGTAGACCCGATCCGTGATCGGCGTGCTCTCCAGCAGCTCGGAGGTGACCGTGCTCCTCTGCAGTAAGTCGACGATGTCGTCGCGCACGTTCGCTTTGGCCTTGCCGAGGTGCGCCATCTCGAGCTCGACGAACTCGTCGCGGTCCACGAGGCGGATGTCGATCCCGAGCTCTTCCTCAAGCGCCTCGCGCCTCGCCCGGAACGCCTCGCTCATCTGTTCCGCTGTCGTCACCACGACGCCCGCATCGACCTTGTGGTACTCGCGGGCTTGCTCGATCTGCGAGAGCGCTGTCGTGTCGTCCTCCGTTCCCTGATGCAACTTCACCTGTACGGCGTTCTTGTACTCGATGCCGAGCGGGTCCCGGGTGAAGACGATGAGGTCCGCGCCCTTCTCGCCCGCACCGCCCCAGTGCTCAACGCGGCCGTCCTTGTAGATGCACTCGAGCAAGCGGCGGACGAGGTGCTCGAACTCCGCGCCCTCGTACTTCTGTTTGATGTGCTGCCACGCGGCTTGGCGCATCGCCTCGAAGAAGCCTTCGGCTTTCTGGACTTCGGGCTCGGGCGTGTGCGTGTCCTTCCCCGCCTCGATGGCGCCGATGAGCGCCTCGACGGTCGCCCCGAGCGCGTCGATCGCCCACATCCGCGACGGGTTGCGCATCGTGGCTCGCAGCCTCGCGTCGACATGCTCGTTGTCGGCTTCGACGAAGCCGATCTTCCCACTGGGCTCCCGGATGGGGCTCACGGCAACGATGTGACCGTAGTCGGGCCCGGCGCCCTCTTGGACTCGGACGGGCGAGAAGTCGTACCCGCCGGTCACCCGCGCGAGGACCCAGCGGCCCTGCTCGGGGAGGTTGGGGATGACGATCACGTCGCCCTTCTTGAGGCCGTCCGGTTCTGTATCGAGTAGCCGTCGGTTGCGCCAGACGCGCGCCTCCTCGTCGCTCAGCTTCCTCGACCGGACCTGCCGCGCAAGGAGCCGCAGGTCATGTTCACGCTTCCACCCCCACCCCTGCCGTAGCCGGCCCTGCTCGAGCTCGCGGAGGATGAAGTCTCGCCGGGTTCGATCTGTTCGGATCACGAGGAAGCGACGGGCCATGCTCGAAGGCTACGGCGAGAGCGCTGGCAGCAGAAGGACGCTCGGTGTCGGTCTACTTCGGCCACGCCGTACGCAGCTGCTCGAGAAGCTCGGCCGGCATTTCACGGGTCGACTTGATGCCGGGCGGCCGGCTCGATGTCGTCTTCCGCCACAGGCGCGAGAACTCGGTCCACGGGATCCTGGTGTCCTCGCGATCCGCATACTCCTCGACGAAGAGGTGCGTCACCCCGTTCTTGTCCTTCCGTCTCACCAGGGGCTCCGGCCGGGGGGATTCTCCGGATTTTGCTCATGCGGATAACCTTCGTCGCGCCTACACTGGTATGGATGACCAGAGTCTAGGCGAGGTCGATTCCGCGATACGCGGAACGCCGGGAGCGCAAGCCGGGTCAAGGTAATCGGCGACCTCAGCGTGAGGCGCCGCCGTCACTTCACCGTCACCCCGGCCACCGCCGTCTTAGTCCCTCCTCCGTGCTGTGTTACTCTCGGTCGGATCGTCACCTTCTGCGGCCGGTGCATAAATCGCTTGTCCGTGCTCCGCTGCGACCACACCAGCGCCTCGCCCGGCGAAAGCGCGGCTAGGTGGATCTCCTCCAATCCTTCCAGTGCCACGATTGCCGTCTTCAAGTGCCGGAGCCATTGCGGCGACGTCATCCGGTGCAGCACCAGCACCGTCGACAACTCGATCACCACCCGAGGCACGCTGATAGGATCTTGACTCGCTAGCACGATGCTCGTCGCGTGGTGCCGCATTTCGCGGATGGTCTCCACCACCTGCCCGACCAGCTCGGACTCAGTGATGTACTTGTGCGCTTCGTCGAAGACGATGAGCTTGTTGAAGTCGTGCCCGCCTCGCTCCTGCGCCGCGAAGATGCGCATCATCACTACGAAAAGCTCGAGCGCCTCGTCCTTCTCGATCCACTCGTCGCGAAGATCGACAATGATCGTCCGGCCCGGCTGGAGCAGCTCCCCCAGCGAGCGCGTATCGTCAATGTAGGGCTCGGCGAGCCTGAGTCTGTCTTCGGCGAGGCGCGCCGCGCTCTTCGACAGGTCCGCTTCGCGTAGCTCTTCGCGGAGCTTTTCCAGGGTCAACACGTCCCGGTGCCTGCGCAGGATGGCGTTAAGCTGGCGCAGGTAGAGCGCCTCGTTCCCATAGGCCCCGAGGAGAAATTTCCAGCCGTCGTTCTTGAGCTCGGCGGAGCTGAACTTGATCGGCTCGACCACGATCCCGGGGTAATCCCGCCGGCGCTGCTCGACCTTGGCCTCTGGCGTCAGGAGCACGACGTCCCGGAGCCCGTCTGGACGTGCACCATAATCGCGCAACAGCCGGTCCACCTCGTTCTGCTTGCGGTTGGGAGACACGGCCGTGACGAACTCCGGTTCGTAGGCGTCGCTCTTGTGATAATGGAAGAGCACGGTCGCAAGTGGCGAGGGCAGCGCGTTGATGCCGGGGAAGCTCGCTGCGGCCATCTCGGCGATCACGCCCAGCGTGTAGGACTTGCCAAACCCCTGCACGCCGAAGAGGCTGATGGTGTTGCAGCCGGTCAGATCGAGCCCGACCTTCTGTGAGCCGAACTTGCCTAGTACGCCGTGCTGCGGCGTCATCTCGGTGGCGCCGAGAAGTAGATCGGCGACCGGCGCGGTGCCCGCAGCCACGGACTCGACCGGTGCCGCTGTGCCCGACGGGAGCGTGGCACTCGGCGCCGCGACGACCGGCGCAGCCGGGGGAGCAGGCGCGCGAAGTGGCAGCTCGAGAACAGGCTCACGCGCATGGTGCGGGGGGCGAGGCGGCGGGATTACGTAAGGCGTCGGTGACGGGGCGGGCGGCGCTGGAGGCTGCAGGCTGAGGGCCTCGCGGAACGATTCGAGATCCGCGTCCAGCGCCGCAGTGTCCGCCGTCGGCGGCTCGGTGGGTCGTGTACCGCGGCGCTCGCTGCCTCGGCTGGACCGATCGGCGAAGCGACCGGCCGCGTGCGCGAGAAGCTGCTTCGCCTTGTCACCGCCGAGGCGGTACACGACAAATCCGGGCTCCTCCTCATCGACATCCACGCCCTGGCTCCGGTGCTCGAAGAGCACGCCGCAGGCACGCATGTCCAGCGTGTAGCCGTCATCGAGGTTCTCCACGAAGGCGAGTGCACGGGCGAGCTCGGCATCGGAGAGCAGACCGTAGCGAGAGGCACGCCGCGCGTAGAAGGCGAGGGCTCCGCCAAGCTCCTTGGCGCGCAGGAGGGCATCGGCGCGTGGCACCGAGTAGCGATCGAGCGCGAAGCGATCACGGAGATGATCCATGGTGCTCTGGATCTGCTCGTGCATCTCGCGGTAGAGTTCCGCCCGCGCCGGCCCGGAGAGCTCCTCGCGCAGCTTCACCTCTACGATGTCGAGCCGGATCGTCTCCTTAGGCCCGAAGCCCACAAGCAGCAGATCGGCGCGGCGCCGGGATGTGGGCCCCTCCTCACTGGCACTCGCACCAGCGAACCAGGTGCGGTGCGCATCGAGGGGCACGACGATGCGCTGCTCAAGGAGGTGCTCGCGTTCAAGAAGCCAGCGTGCCAGCAGGAGGCCCACGACTTCAGCGGCCTGCGTCCGGCCGCCTTCGAGGCGCAGCGCCAAGCGCCCCGAGATTGATCGGAGCGTGTCCAGGACCATGATCTCCTCGCCAGGACGGAGGCCGAGGCCGTAGGCGTCCAGGATGGGCCGGATGAGTCCTTCGATCTCGAGCGTGCTCCGCGTGCTGAGCAGGATCCTCTGTCGGTCCTCCTGGAGGTACTCGGGTGCGAAGTCGAGCAGGTAGCCGGCCTCGCGAGCGGAGGACGGACTGTCGAAGAAGTCGATGCCAAGGTTTCTATCGACCGTCAGCACCCAGTCGGAGACCTCGTGGACCTGCTTGAGCAGCGCCTGATCGAGCTGAGAGAGCTGGAGCTTGGTCACTGGCACCTCTCCTTCGCGCGCCGGCGCGCTGTGCGCGAAAGCCGCCTGGACGCGCTGCGCGGCCGCGATGCTCTCGCGAAGCAGCTCCTCGGCCAGCGTCGCCTTACGCCGCGACCCGGGCCGGAGGCCCTTCACCCAGCCGACCTGTGCGCCGAGCGGTTCGACCTGGGTTTCGGGCTCTTGCACCAGGCCGGCGACGAACGAGCCGCGGCGCAGCCCATCGACACGCCCGACGCTTCCCAGCACGGTGAACTGCTCGAGCAGCAGCGACACATGGGCGGCGTAACGCTCCGGCGCTTGGAGGAAGTCGGCAAGCGCATTCTGAGCGAAGACCAGCTTGGGCAAGAGGTGGTTGTGAGAGGCGAGGGTGAACTCGTCCTCCTCGCCGACCTGGCGATCAGGATCGAGCAGACTCTCCAGTCCATCGGCGGCGGCCTCGACGCGACCGGCGCCGGCGAAGAGGTGGACCGCGTAGCGGATCGAGGGCGCCTCGGAGCCGAGTCGATCGGCGCGGAGGGCCTCGACGCCGCGCAAGACATCGGCGACCAGCCGGCCATCGCCGGAGTTGAAGACGTTGATACAGAGCTGCTCGACGTAAGGATGCTGCTCGAGGTACTCGAACAGGCGCCACGCGAGATCGTCCGGATCGACCGTAGTGACGGTCGTCGCACGATCGCGGACGCCCAAGACGCGCAGAACGCGATCGCGGGCGGCCATTGCGTCCACAGGAATTGACCCCTCGGCGCGGTCTGGCAGATACAGCGGCCAGAACGCAGTGAGCGGCGCGTGCTCGACAAAGGGCCGTCGCCTCCGGTCGAAGAGGACCATGGGCAGGTTCATCGGCAGGAGTTCAGCCACGAGCTGGTCGAGGAGCTCCCTCCAGTCGGGCGCCCGTTCGGAGCCGTCGCTCCACGCCGAGACCGCGTCTTGGATCATGCGGGCGTGAGCGAGATGCCAGAGCAGGCGAAGGGGGTGAGTGGGCGCGAGCAGGAGCGCCCGGCCGGGGTCACCCGGGCCATGACGCCAGCGCAGCTCGACGGTGTCGAGTTGCGCCAAGGCGGTGCGGAAGCTCGCGGCGCTCACCGGCTCGAGATCGGCGTGCATTGCCGCGCCCGCAAGTGCCACGTAGGCGCGAGCGTAGCGCTCGATCGCCTCGGCGTGGCGCGTCAGGTCAACCGTCTCGACAAGGCCGCTGCGCAGCGTCCGTCGCTCCTCGGGCTTCCCGGCGTCGAAGTGGTGCTCACGAATGGCATGGAAGACCTCCTGGCGGACGGCCAGGAAGGCGGCTGCCTCCGGGAGAGCGCCGAGCTCGGCTTGTTGACGGGGCTTGATTACGACGTTCTCGACTTTGCGCACGTCGACAAACGACACTTCTTGCCCGCTGAGATGCTCGGGGTTCCCGAGTAAGGTCAGCTCGATGGCCCGGAGGAGTGCCGGGATCCGCACCGTGTACCCTGCGAAGCCTTCGGTCGAGAGCTCGAAGTACACCTCTCCCTTGGGTGGCGCGTCCACCGTCTGATCCCAGGCGCCGCGTATGGCGGCGCGGTCGGGCACCGGCTCGCGCTGCTTACCGCCAAGGCACTTCGCGGCGACATCAACCCAGGCTTCGAGAAGCGAGCTCACGAAGACGGCGCGGACCTCGTCGGCAATCACGTCGACGCTCTCGCGCACGACGAGGAAGGGCTCGGACTCGTTCTCGGCGCGGCTCGTGGGGTCGTCATCCTTGACCCGGCGCGGCTTGGTCAGAAGCGCACCGTCGGCGTCGTAGGCATCGATCTTGAGGTAGTATGTCCCCTCCTCCAGCGCGGCGAGATCCTTTGCCTTGAGGTTACGCAAGATGGCGGCGCGGCGTCCCGTCGCCGGCTTGGGGAAGCTATTGCTCTCCCAGGCCACCGACGCTTGCCCCTCGGCGACCGAGAGGATTTGCACCCGCCACGTCTTCCACGACGGCGCCTGCGCAGGGCTCGGGATCGCGCGGAAGGCGACCTTGAGCGTCTCTTTGCTCTTGTCGCCCACGTTCAGGACCGGCATTGGCAAGGTACCGGAGACCTTGTCCTCCGTCTGCTTGGGCAGGCTCAGCGGGTCGAGCAAAAGGCGGAGGTCCTCTTCCTTGCCCTCGTCGATGAAGTCCCAGCAGTCGAGTGCGAGCTCGCGGTGAGTGGGGTCGGTGGCGATCTCCCGCGCCCAGACGCGGATGTCGCTGGCGTGGCGGGTGCGCAGGAAGGCGAAGAGCGGCCCCTGAATGGTGCCCGGCTTGACGGGAAGCCGCCCTAGGCGCGCTTGCAGCGGCTGGGCGGCTTCGCGAAGCTTCTCGCAGACGCCGCGGTTGCGCGTGAGCCAGAAGAGCGTGCTCCCGCGCTCGAAGAGGCGGAAATCGGGGAGGAGCCCGAATACGTAGAGCGCGGCGCCCGCGGCGACCCGGCTGCCGCCGTTCTTGCGCACGGTGAGCAGGTACTCGACCTTCTCGTCGTCGTTGCGGATGTCACGCTCGCGCCGGAGCAGATCGATGACCTCGCGGATTTCGCCCTGGAGCGGCTCGGGGATCCCCTCGAACATGACCTCCACCAGGTCGGACGCCACAGTGGCGAGGGAGAGCTCGGTAAACGTGGCGATGTCGAGCGAGTCCTCGGCGGCGGTGCGCTTGCCCGGCGGGAGGAAGACGAGGAGCGGCGCCGGGAGGACGTTGCGTAGCTCGATCAGCTTGGTTGCCGTGGCCTTCCAGGGCGCGTCAGCGGCGGCGGGCGCGAGGACCCGGGCCACCCAGCGGGGATCGTCCTGCAGGCTCGCGCAGAGGGCGTCCATCACCGGCTCCGGGAGCGTGGTCACGCGCAGGCGCTGCCCCGGGCCCGCGGCCTCCAGCTCGGCCTGAAACCGAGGCCGGAGGTGCTCGGCCAGGAATGCGTAAAGATCAGTCTTGCTGGCCGCCGCGATGGTCATCGTCCCTGCCCTCGCCGCGAAAGCGTGTAGCGCGGCCTCACCGTTTGCGCGTTGTAGGCATCACTGAGGTCGTCGTAGAAACCGATCTCGCGGAGCCTGTCCTTGAGCGCGCGCACATTCTCGCGGAACGCGCGATGCTCGTCGAGCGTCACCGGGCGGCGCCCGGTGGGCGTCGTCGCCTCGGCGATGACGAAGCCGTAGCGGTGCTCGACCCAGCGCAGGAAGTCCTCGACCAGCAGCGGCTCGGTGTAATAGCGCTTCTCGCCGCCGGTCTCATCGAATTGGAGGACTGCGAGCTGCACAAAGACCTCGAGCAGGCGCCCGCCCAGGTGGAAGCGACGCGGATTGCTCAGCGAGCGGCCCTGGACGACAGCGCCGAAGGGGCCATTCTTCTGGAGCAGCTTGTCGATCATCTGCACCAAGTAGGTCATGTGGTGCTTCTGCCGCACATGGCTGATGAGCTCCACCAGCGTGTCGAAGGACGGCATCCCGGCGGCCAGGATGGCCCGGACCTCGGGGGTCAGCTCCTCGTCTTCTTGGTTGAGCCTTATGATCTCCTTCAGTGTGGCCTTGAAATCAGCCTCGAAGTCTGCGGGCGGGTTCGCTAGGATGGATGGAACTCCGAAGGGATCCTCGGGCAGGCGCAGGCTTCGGTCGCGCTCGTTCTCATCCTTCGCATAGGTCATGAGCTGGTTCATGGCGAAGATGGCCTTCACCAGCTCCGCGAGCAGGGCATACTCGGCGGCTGCGTCCTCCTGCGCGATCTGCGCCATGCGCGTGCGAAAGTCGCTCCCCATGTCCACGGTGAAGCTCATCGTGTAGGGGCACTCGGCGAAGGGCTCGCTGGACGTGCCGTAGACGGGGCAGGCGCGGCAGGCAGGGTGCGATTGCCGGTCACGGATCCAGCCAGAGAGCTGGCGTCCGACACGGAGGGTATAGAGGCCGAGGTGCAGGCCGAGGATCGTCTTGAGGTAGTCGATCATCACCGGTCGCGGGACGACATCCTGGTAGGCGAGAAGCCGCTGGACGTCGTTGCAGAGCACCCGGGACTGGCCGCGGCAGGTGGGCGGATGAGGCGCGACCCTCTCCTGCGAGACCTTCATATCCTCGAGATCTTCGACGAGCTTGAGCACAGTGAGCGTCTCGAGGTCGAGGGGAGTCTTCCCATCGTACTTCCGTGTGGCCGGGTCGCGGCCGCGGTCGAGGTAGCTCCGCAGCTCGGAGAGCGCCGTCGACTCGTCGTGCTCCAGCATGGCGTAAAGCGCGTCGGCGTGGTTGTAGTCGCGGCAGTACTTCGCGACGCGGATCTTGTGTGCTTCGAGGTGCAGCGGGCGCAGCGAGGCGATGGCCTCCGTGGGCCTGTCGCGGTTGACCAGATCGAAAATGTCGGCCTTGAGCCACTGGTCGGCCATTGAGGCGTGCTCGGCGAAGCCCTCGACGCCGCCGAGCTTGGTCAGCGCAGTGCGATGGGTCTCGACCTTCTCGAACTCCTTCTTGGGCCGGCCGCGGGTGACGGGGCGGGTTCCGTCACACTTCAGGTACAAGAAGAGGTTGATCAGTACCCGGTCGAGGTCGACGTTCTTCGGGTCCGGGTAGAAGACCTTGGGATTCCTGAACTCCTGGTCGGGCTTGCGGAGCTTCACAGTGTCTTCTCCTCGGTATCCCCAGGCGTTTCGTGCTTGGCGAGGGCGAGGCGGATGCCGTCGGCGCACCCCTCAGCGGTGATCTCGTAGAAGTCGCGATCGTCCTGGGTGACGAGGACGCGGTCGAAGGTGGTGGTCAAGAGCTCGTTGCGGAAGATGAGCAGGTTGACGAAGAGGCCCTGGAGCTCGTTGGCCGTCGGGCGGTAACCTCGGCCGATGAGATCGAGCATCTCCATGAGATCGAGCGAGATGCGGAGGCGGGCTGTACCCTGGCCGCCCTCAGAGACGAGCTCGATGGTGTCGGGGGCGTGCTCCAAGTACTCGGCCAGCGCGGTGGCGCGGGCCACGGTGGCGCGGAACGACTCCTTGGGAAAGAGTCGATAAGACCGAACCGGCGCGTCCTTGATCTGAGTAACTTTGAGCGCCAAATACCGTCGGTTGTAGTCCTCGTTCATGAGGCCCTCGGCGCGCGAGATGGCGTGGACTACCTTGTCGCGCAGCTCGTCGCAGGCTTGGGCGAAGTCCTCGTCTCCCTTGGGCACGACGATGCGCTCCAGCAACGCGGTGGCCCGGTACGGGATCATGGTGCGCCAGCCCTCGTCGCGGCGCTCGAAATAAGCCCAGCGGCGGCGGCGGGCAAGGAGGCGGCGGCGCGCGGCGAGGAGGTCGGCGAAGGGTACATCGTCGGCGATGGTGGGCGCGTCCCGGCCGAGCGCAGCCATAACGGCCTTGGCCGTGGGAGAGCGGCGCTCGTACGTCATCCAAGGGACGGCGGTCTCCGGGTCGTGGTCCAGGCGACGGTCGAGTGCGGGGGCGTTGGGAAGGCCGACGTCGGCCTCACGAAGGCGGCGCACCAGGCGGTCGACCGTGCGTTCCTCTGCGGGCGCGTGTGCGGCGCCGCCGTTCGGGGAGGGCAGACAGCCGATCTCGGCGTCCCGATCGGCGAAGGCGTCGGGGTAGTAGAGGCGCGAGAGATCCTCGGTGAGGTTCCCGTCCGTACGCGCGAGTAGGGTGGCGATATCGGCGCAGCTCTGGTCGCGTAGGAGCATATAGGAAAGCGCCGATCGCAGGTCGCGCATGGTGACGTGGGCCCGGCGGCGGAGGTGGACCACCTCGAAGAGGCGGCGGACGCGCTCCCGGGTGGCCGGGCCGGAGGCCTCGTCACGCAGCGTGTCGACGTTGTGCTTGGTCGGGCAACGAGCGCGGTGGGCGCAGGTTTCGCAGGGAGCCCAGAGCACGGGGTCGAGCATGGCCACGAGCTGGCGCTCGACCAGCGAGGCGGCGCCGCCGGCGGTCACGGCGCGCAGGTTGAGGTTGACCAGGAGTGCGCGCGGGTCGACGGTGTGACCGTCGAGGGCACGATGGACGAAGCGCCGGAGGCCGGCGAAGCGGTCGACCCCGCTGCGCGGCGCCAGGAAGTCGAGGAGGCGTCCTTCGTTGACGGCGATGAGGCGGACCTCGGTGCCGTCGAGCCCGGAGAGGGTGTTGCCTGCGAAAGGGGCGAAGAAGCGGTCCAGGACGGCGTCGTTGTGCTGCTCACCCTCGTCCTGCGAACCATCGTAGTTGGTCTCGTACGAGAGGCCCTCGTGGGTCCAGCGGCTGCCGTTTCGGGTGGGCAGCGGCTCGATGACAGCGTGGTTGTCAGCGAAGAGGCGCTCGACCTGCTGCAAGAACGCCGTCTTGCCGTCGCCAGCGTTGCCGGTGACGATGACGAGGCGGAAGCGGCCAGAGGCGATGGCCGGGGCCAGCTTGCGGTCGAGCTGGGTCTCGACGTAGGTGAGGCGGGCGATCTCGTCCAGGCCGCGGGTTCCCGCGTTGCTGCGGCGAGCCTGGCTGTACAAGGTGAGGAGGCGGGTGACGTACGGGTTGTCGTTCGCGCGCGCGGCCTCCTCCGGCGAAACCGTAAGGCCGGGGAAGTGGCCAGGCTCGATCGGGGGCAGGGGCGCGGGCGCGACCGCGGCCGGGATGCTCTCCAGGGCCGCCTTCATCTCGCGCGCGGTCTGGAACCGGTCGGCGCCGGAGGGCTGCACGGCCTTGAACAGGAACGCGTCGAGCTCGTCCGAGACCCGGAACTCGGTGCTGATGTCGCGGGGATGATAGGGGTCGCCGTCTCCGGGCGTGTCGTTCTGGTACGGGTGGCGGTGGAGGAGGAGCTCGTAGAGGACGACGCCGAGCGAGAAGAGATCGTCACTCGCCTTCCACTTGGGAATGCCTCGATCGGGGGCCCAGTAGCGCGGGGTGCCGCCCTTGCCGGTGGCCTTCAGGGTCTCTGCGGCGATGTTGAAGTCGATGAGCTTGGGCCGGTGCGCAGGCATCTCCAGCATGATGTTTGCCGGCTTGATGTCGCGGTGTAGGACGCCCACCATAGCCCTCTCGCGCGCCGCCTCGATCTCTTCGTACTCCTCCTCGGTGAGATCGCGCCCCGCGCTCGCCGCGCGAAGGCGTTCGTAGGGCTCCGGGTCGGGGTGCATGGCTACCAAGGCATCGAGGAGCTGGACACCGATGGCCTGGATGTCGCGCCAGGGCAGGACCTTGGTCCCGTCGCAGTAGGCCTGTAGGGTCTCGCCGTCGACCAACTCGCTGATGAGGTAGGGGGTCTGGTCGGCGAGGCGGCCTAACCAGTCGATATGGGCGATGTTGTCGTGCTTCGGCAGCAGCTCGCGGATGTGATTGAACTCGTGCCGCAGTGTGTCGATGTCCTCCGCGTTGTGGAGGACCTTCATGGCATACGATTTCTGGTGATCGATGTTGTAGACGCGATACACCTTCGACGACGCCCCGGCGCCGAGCTCGGCGTCAACGCGCCAGGCGAAATCTACGATGGCACCTGGCTCCAGCTTCACGGGTGCAGGAGCGACCGGGCTTGACGGCTTTTCGGCGAGGCCAGTGCTCAGGCCCATCTCGGCGCGTAGGGCGGCGAGTGCTTCTCCAGCGGAAGGGCGCGCCTTGAAGTCGTCCACGCGGAGGAGGGCGAGGAGCAGGGTGTCAAGCTTGGACGAGAGGTCGGGGCGGCGGTCGCTGAGCTTACTTTTCGGGATCCCTCCCGCAGCGCGGGCCGCGGCGGCGTCAGCGAAAGGGATTTCGTCGAGGAGGAGCTGATGGAGGAGGACGCCGAAGGAGTACATGTCCGACGTGGTGTCGAAGTCGTAATCCGTGGCGTCGGAGAGCTCGGGCGGGACATAAGCCGAGTTTCTCGCGCGCGCGGTCGTGTCCTGAAAGACCGTGGCGGAGGTGTCGACATAAGCCCGGTCGAAGTCGGTGAGCCGGGGTCTGCGATCGAAGCCGACCAGGATGGTCTCCGGGCAGACGTTGCGGTGAACGATTCCGTGCGCGTGGACGGCTTCGAGCGCGGCGGCGACGCCTTCGGCGATGGCCAAGCGTTCGCGGAGGGTGAGGCGGTCGCGCTCTTGGTTCTGGAGATAACCGTGGAGGGTGCCAAAGTCGCTCCACTCGGTGACTTCGAAGAACTCGCTGCGTTCGTCGTCGAAGGCGAAGTGGAGGACGCGGAGGAGGTTCGGGTGAGGACCGATCTTGGCCACGGCCTCGGTGGGGCGGCGGATGACGGCGCTCTGTTTGTCCCGCGTGGGCCTGGGGAGATTCGGGTCGACGCGGAAGGTGCGGATGCGGTAGACGGTGCGGTCCTCCGTCAGGAGGGCGTGGCGGGCCAGGTACTCGGCCGAGGCTGCGTCCGCGGTAAGGGTCTCGATGATCTCGTAGCCGCCAATGCGGCGGCGTTTCTCCTGCTGCCGCGCACCCCACTTGCCCTGGAGGAGGGTAACGATGGGCGCGTGGTAGGCGCGGATGTCTGCGGGCCGGGGGAGTTTGTTCGGGTCCTGAAGATAGGCGATGGTTCCTGTGGCCGAGCGGATCGATGATCCCCAGTTGCCGCCGACGTGGTTCGTGGTACCGTCCGGTATCACGATGAGTGGGGAGATGTAGACCTGGGAGGCGAGGGCGCCGAGCTCTCCCTTGAGGACTTTGCACTTTAGGTTCGTCAGCCAGATGGGGGGCTTCTTCGGGGTCTGGTTGATGAGCCATTCGGTGTCGTCCCCGCTCAAGCGGCCGTACCACTCCTTGGCTTCGAGGACATAGAGGGCGTGGGGGGCCAGAACGAGAAAGTCGATCTCCAGGGCGTCGCGATCTTTGGGCTTGATCTGGAAGTTGGGGGCGACGCCGTAAGCGTCTGGGAGTTTTTCCAGTAGGAGCTGGAGGAGGTCGCGTTCGAAGGGGCCGGTGAGGCCGGCACTGGTGGGCGTGGGGATCAGGTGAGCCATGCGGGCAGGACCTCCTCCTCGATGATGCGGATGGCCTCAGTTTCAGCTTCGGTGGCGGCGACACGGGCAGCAGACGCAGCTTCGAGATGCGTCGCGATGTCACGTGACTGTGCGATCGTCAGTGTCGGATAAGGAAGCGCCAGCACCAGGTCTTCTCGAAGGCTCAGGAGCTTGGTTCCCACGCCGGTGCTTCTGAGGAGCCGCTGACCAACAAGTGTCGACAGGAATGCATATGAGATCGCCACCTGCGCACGATCGTGAGGTTGAATCCTCAACAGGTGCTCGGTGACACCACATCTGGCAATGTCGGGAGTTACGATTGCGACTTGCCCAAATATTTCACCTTCGCCCAGTGTTCCCTGGCCACCGGCAAGCAAGCTAAATTCGGGCACAAAGACTAGAGCGCGAGCCACAGCCGGCGGATTGATGCGTTTCGGAACAGGGCGAATCGAGAAAACGTCACGTTGGCTTAGGAAGTCAATGCCGTGAGGAGGTTCGCACGCGATGCGCTGATATCGACCTCCACGGAACAGCTTATCCGGATGCACGACATCACGGAGGCGCTGCGGCCACTTTCGCAGCAGCAGATCTAGCGCACCACCAGTCGAGGCATAGTTCCAGGCGTTGAGGGTAACGAGCGGTCCGGACCAGGTCACACACCGCGACCGGCGCTCCGCGCACATTGCGTGCGCTTCGCGCATATCGGGCAGAGCTTCCACGACCTCCCGTGCAGCGTGAAGTTCTCTTACGTAGATCTCGCGCTGCTCGACCGCTCGGCGCACTAAGTGGGCGACGCGTTCGACGACCTCGTCATCGGGTCGAGGAACCGGCAGATCAGCGAGTATGTCCCGCCGAATTCTTAGGATCTTCGTGCCGTAGCTCGTGGCACGCACGGCCCGGAGCCCGGTAGGACTGGCCAAATACGCATACGCAAACAGGCTCATCGACGCCTCGGGCTCGTGGAATTCGAGGATGAGGCTGTCTTGGCCGACGTACTTACCGGCGAGCCTTCCGTCGGCGATTAGCGCCCGTCCATAAAGCTCGGTGGGGGCGAGCGTGCCGGCTCCAGCGATGAGTACTTGCCAGCGCTTCACCTCGTGCCGCTCGGGGTACCGCATCGAATCGCGGCGAATCAACCGGCCTTGCGGCTCGGCGTCGAACATGTCCGACTGCGATAGAAGCTCGACCGCATGCTCGGGTGCCGCGTCGATCCGTGAGAAGACCGTGGCATAGCCGCTGCCAAGATCAGCGACGAGATCGCGCAGTCGTACGGCCTGCCGGCCCCTGCGCTTCTTACGGAGGCGCTCCACGGACGGCTCATAGTTGAGCGCGCGTAACGCAGCCGGTCGCGCCTCGTCGACGACGAATGCTTGGCGCACTATCTGAGCCTCCCGCTGGCCACAGCCTTCCGGTACTCCTCCGCCACCCACGGCAGGTCATCCGCCAAAACCTTCACCTGCCGCGACCTGACCCTCTCGTACGCCTTTCCCCGCCGCTCCCACCGCTCCAGCACATCCTTGGTCTCGATCCGCTCGCTCCCGTCCGGGTTCCGCACCCACGTCGTCTCGTCCCGCCGCCCATGCCCGCACTTCTCGGCGATGGCCATGAACACGGGGCGCTGCTTCAGCCCCTCTTTGCTCACCATCTGCAGCTCGCTCGGAAAGCGCCGCCGCAAAAAGACGCAGCTCGCTTGCACCGAGACCTGTGGCAGGAACGCTTCAGCCGGCAGATCCACGCTGGCAAGCAGCTCCATATTGCGGAGCATCCACCGCCGCACCGACTCCATGTAACCCCCGGGGTTGCCGAGGATTCCGTTGGGCAGCACGATGGCCATCACGCCGGTGCCGGGTTTGAGAAAGTTGTAGCAGGCTTCGATGAAGAGGATCTCGGGCGGCAGCTTCTTGGCGTCCTTGCCAAGCTCGAAGGCGCTCAGGATATCGGGGTCGTCGACGGGGATCTTGGCGCCGAAAGGCGGATTTGTGCATACATAGTCGAAGGAGCCGAGCCCTCCGCTGCGCTTCACGAACTCGCGCATCTGGTCGGTCACGAACTCCTGAGCTCTCTTGGGCGCCCCGGGCTTCAGCGCGGCTACGAGCTCGAGGCTGTTGGCTTCGTAGATGTTGCCGTGCCCGTCGTTGTTCATCACCATGTTCATCCGCGCGGCCTTGCGCAGATCGGGATCGACATCGAGGCCCCAGAGGCTCTCCTTGGCGTACTTCTGGGCCTTGGGCGCGATCCGCCGGAGCTCTCTGGGCAGCGGCTGCTCGGCATGCGGGCAGCCATCGTCGACGAGCAGCCGGCACCGCGCGTGGGCCAGCGCTACGACGAGAAATCCCCCGCTCCCGCAGGCCGGGTCGAGGAGCTTCTTTCCGGGCGCTGGGTCGACCATGTCGACCATCATCTGGATGATGTTGCGCGGCGTGAAGAACTGCCCGCGCTCCCGCTTCATCGTGGTGGAGGTGATCGCCTCGTAGGCCATCCCCTTGGCGTCGGCGTCCGTGGACAGCAGGCTATAGCGGGACAGCTCCGCGGCCACATAGGCGAGCGCCCGGTCGCGAAGCTCGATGGTCTCGTCGCCCCGAAACACGTCGTGATACTGCTTCTTGGCTTGCTCGAACAGGGCCCTGATCCGTGCGGCAATCTTCTTTTCGCCCGCCTCGGCATTACGCTCGGTCGCCCCGACGAAGAAGTGCCGAGAGCTCCCGTGCTCGTCGTGGATCTTGGCAAAGATGAGGTAGAGGAGTTGCCAGAAGGCGTCGCGCCGGTTCTGGTTGCCGTAGATAAAGTCGTGGCAGCGCTTGAACGTGCCGAGGAGCGATGCGCTGGTGGCGACGCGCAGCGGCCGGCGCTCGGCGTTCTCGAGGTCGGCCAGCGTCTCGTCGGGAGCGGGGATGTCGGCGAGCTCGGTGTAGATCGGGGCCCCTGTGCGGGGGTTGTAGGTGCGCATCCGGAAAGCTAGGTCGAGCCCGTTGGTCCAGACACCGAAGACCTCGGGGTGCTCCTCGCTCAGGTTTCCCAGGATCTCTTCAAGGACGGCGAGGGCCTTTTCTCCGGGCTTGGTGCCGGGCTTGGCGACGATGGCGACCCGGGTGATGGCGCCGAGGTTGACCGCGCCCTCGGCGTCACGGTGGGGCTGGCCATGCTCAAAGACGGCCAGCGAGACGACGCGGCTGCGGGTGCGGACCTTGTCGCCCTCGGAGGACTCGCACGCGATGCGGACGTCACGCTCCATGTCCTCGAGCGGTATCCCGTACTCGCGGTGGAACTGCTCGATGAAGGATTGGAGGACCTCTTCGCCGGGCGTGGCCTGGCGGTGCGTGCCGGTGAGGGCGCAGACGAGCGAGCCGTCGAGGACCACCTCGTCATCGCCGCCGTCGGCTTCGTCCGGCTGGGCTTCGCGCTCGGGGGCGGCGGGGGTTCCGACGGGCTCGGCCTCGGAGAAGAGGTCGCCCTGCGTGGCGTCGTCGGCGCTGCGCTTCTTGGGCCGGGGCATGATCGGCTCAGGGTTTTAGCGGAAAGGCGGGCGACGATACAACCGGTGCGGCTCGATGGGGCGCGGCCGGCCTCGTCGACCGGCGCGCCGCCTCAGCAATCCGTGCGCGAAGGGCGCTCTTGACCGGCGCCATGCCAGGGTCGAACCTAACAAACCTCCGGAGGTTCGGATGTCGAACGAGGTCCTGGGCGACCTGAACGCAGCCTGCGCTCGCGGGGATGACGAAGCCACCGAGCGGATCGCGGAGCTCGTGGGGCTCACGTTGCGCGCGGTCCAGAAGCGCCTCCACGAGGCCCACGGCGCGACGCTTGTACGCAACGTCTTCTTCGACGCGTGGCCTGCGACCGCCGGCGCGTTCGCCGAGATGCGCGTCAAGCAGGCCCGCGAGGCCGGGCTCTTCCCGGAGATCGCGCGGGTCACGGGCCTCGCCGAGCGCGCGGTGCGCCGCCGGCTCGAGGGAGCGCACGGTAAGGGCTTCCTCCAGAACCTCTTCTCTGACGCATGGCCGAGCGAGGAAGGCGAGGACGATGCCCCGGCCTCGGACGATGAGGCCGATCATGACCTCGTCGCGATCGGCACCCTGACCGCGGCACGGGCGCGCCGGGACGAGGACGTCGTGCAGAGGATCGCCGTGCTGACCGGGCACTCGGTTCGCTCCGTCCAGCGGCGGCTCGAGGAGGCACGCGGCGCGACACGGGTGCGCAAGCTCTTCCGCGAGTGGCCGACGGATCCGCAGCGGCTCGGCGATCTGCGCGTCAAGCTCGCCCGCGAGTGCGGTCTGTTCCCGGAGATCGCGGCGGTGACGCACCAGAGCGAGCAGACCATCATCGACTGGCTCATGCAGGGCGATGGCCGCTCGGCAGTCCGCAACCTCTTCGGGTACGTGTGGCCCTCGCGCGGACCGGGCGGCAAGGAGCCGGACGAAGAGGAGGACGGCGACGAAGAGGAGGACAGCGACAAGAGCGAGGACGGCGCCGAGAGCGAGGACGATGGCGACGAGGAGGACGGCGACCAGGACGAGGATGAAGAGGAGGACAGCGACGAGGACGAGGACGGCAACGAGGACGAGGACAATGGCGACGAAGAGAACCTGGTCGCTCGCTTCCGCCTCGATCCCGGCGGTGCGTGGAGCCGCCGCGTAAGATGTCGGTGCACCTCGTCAACATCGCCGAGCCCAAGGATGGCCCAAGCGCCGGCCTCGCCTTTGCGCTGGCGATGCTCTCGGCGGCGACGATGCGGCCGATCCGGCGGGCCCTGGCGGTGACGGGGGAGCTGTCGATTCACGGGAACGTGAACCCGGTGGGCGGGGTAGCGGAGAAGCTCCACGCGGCACAGCAGCACGGGCGCAAGAGGGTCATCATCCCGGCGGCGAACGCGCAGGAGCTTGCCCGGCTGCGGGCCGTGACGGCGCACCTGGAGGTGCAGCCCGTGCAGACGCTGTCAGAGGCGGTGGCGCTGGCCTTCGATGGGTGAGAGGATGGAGCTTGTCGCTGGCTGGCTGGCTGGACGTTCCCGCGGGCGCGGGATGTGGTGAGTGCGACGCGAGCAGGAGCTCGCTGGCGAGGTGTAACCGGCGTTCGATGTGCTCGGGTGCGTGCCCGACGAGCGCGTTCATGCCCCACGGCGCCGCGCCAACGCTATTGTAGGCTTGGTGCGGACTCTCCCATCAAGAAGAGAAGCTCCTCGGCGGCTTCGCTCAGACGGACGCAGGGCCAACGGACGTCTGTCGAGACCCAGGGAAGGTGATACCCGGCGAGCTTGCGTGTCACTTGCACGAAGTCGTCCCGTAGAGAGGAGTCGGAGAGATGGCTCCAGAGGCGGCGAGCCATGCGGAGGAAGGGGAGCGCAACAGCTCGGTCGTGGACGCGTAGCGCCTCCAGACAGGCTCGACCCCATGCCTCCGGCGCCGAGGCCAGGAGGCGCTCCTCATCGTCATCTGCGAGCTCTCGGTCGTCCTCATTCAAGAACGGACGCAGAGAAGCAGCTTGCTCGGCGAGCATGGGAGCTTCGTCGGGGTGCAGGAGCATGAGATAGGAGGTGGCCTGATGGATCACCGGGAGCGGAGTGCTGCTAGCCACGAGCATGCGCAGCACGGGCTCGACCTGACGCAAGATGCGCGCACGCGCGGCGGCGCTCAACCAGCGCGCGAGTCTGAATGAAACGAACGGCGACTCGGTGGGCCAGCGATCAACGTCGCAGATTCGCCGATGGAGTGCCTGAGCCACCTCTTCAGGGAAGTCTCCCTCCATCCAGGCATCCAGAGAGACATCGAATCGCTCGAGCTCCGTCCCCTGCGCCCACGCGATCAGGCCCTCGCTGATCTCCCGATCTTCTACCCAGGCCGGCCACAACCCGCGCAATACGAGACTGAGGGCCGTCGGGGGCAGCGGCCTGATCTCGCCGTTTGCATCGGGGCGCCCGCGGTTCGCGTGATCCCACGCGTCTCGCGCGGCGGCCCGCGCAGCTGCGCGGATCGGGGGGTGGCACAGCGCGCCCTGGGAGGGCGGACACCACGGAACCAGAGGCATCATGAACGGGTTGTGAGGCAGCCACGCTGCATAGACCGCCACCGCGTCGGGCTCCCCTCTCGCGGCAAGCGGCTCCAGCGCGACGCCGGGGAACGAGCTGGGGATCTGGGCGTCAGTCCCACGACGCCACCTCGTCACGAGGGCTCTGCCGATCGCAGGGTGCCTCAGGGCCGCACGACCCAGGGCATCTTGCGCGCCAACCGGGATGAAGATGTCTCCCGCTCGCTCCAGCAGATCCAACGCAGCCTCCGGCGCATGCTCAGCCGCAAGGCAAATAGCGTTGGTCAGCTCGCTCTGGCGAGGAGGCATCAAGGCGAGAGCCTCGCGCACCTCGCTCCTGTGAAAGGCTTCCACGGTGATCTGAAGCAGATCCCGCCTGACGAGCCGCGAGGGAGGGGCGATCGGCGAGTCGCCGGCTGGTGGCTCAGGACCCTGCTGCGGGGGCGCGAAATCTGGCGCCAGCGCCTCGGGCCAGTGACGCTCGAGCCACGATCGCCCCTCTGGAACGCGCCGATGGGCCTCGATGGCATGGTACGCTGCGGGCGGCTTATCGCCGCGGGAGACGAGCTCCTTAAGCTTCGTCAACAGGGCGTCAGTATCTGCTTCGCCGGGGAGCAAGGCCAGGGCCGCGGCCTCCGACGAGATCCAGCTACCCTGGGTCAGCAGCATCTGCAGGAATGCCCGATCGCCCTCATCGCGGGGCGCGTGCCGGAGCACGGCGGCCGCGACGAAGGCCGGCCGCCTCCAGGCCGAAGACTCGAAGGCGTATCCTTGGTCCTGGAGCTCCCAGATCAAGATGTCATGGATCTCCGGCGCAGCTTGCCGTTCAGCCAGCCGTGAGATCGCGACCGCACGGACGGCTGGATCCTCCTCGAAGAGGCTCTGGATCCACGCCTCCGGGTCGCTGTGGTCTCGCTCGGCGATCCATGAAGCCCGGTCGCCCACGGCGAGCAGCACGGGCTTCAGCTTCGGCCAGAGCGCCTCCCAGACCGGCCCGCCGTCGAGCGCGAACTTCCGGACCTCCGCGCCCACGCGGCGTCGCCGCCACGCCGAGGTCTCATCGGTCACCGAATCGAAAAGCGCGGTGGCCAGCGTCTCCGCGACCGGGGCGGAGGCCTGCTCCCGGTCGCGCGCCGCCTGCGCGGCGACCAGTATCCGCCGCAACGGGGCGTCGGCGGTGTCCGTGGAGAGGACGTCGTGGAGGCCCGAGAGCAGCGTCAGCGCACGTGTCGGATCGGCATCCCAGCAGCGATCCAGGGCCAGGCGCGCGATCTCTCCGGCCCAGGGCTTGCCGGCTGTTCCGATGATCTGCTCGTCGCTCCTGCGTAGCAGGGCCCCGGCGGCGAGGTACTCCGCAACGGCGCGCTGCGGCAGCTCCCATGCGCTCCCGTCGATGCGACGAAGCAAGCCGAGCTTCAGTTCCGCGGTCTCGATCGCGGAGTCGACCTCCGCCTCTCCGAGGACCCGCGCCAGCGCGGACTCGAGGGCCGACCGCGACAGCGCACGACCCCCTCGCGCGAGCGCGTCGAGCGCCACCTGTTCGAACGCCTCCCTGAGCCGCTTCCATGCCGAGCCATCCCGGTCCTCGGCCCACCGGCGGAAGAGCGCATCGACGAACCAGCGGAAGAGCCTCGCCCTCCCCGCCCCTCCGTCGGTGTGCTCCGGTTGCTGCAGGGCCAGGAGCGTGCTGCAAAGCGGGCTCGCACGCGTCGAAGCGTCCGATGTTATCGCGGATTTAGGGGACGACGGGCGCCCTCGAGCTGCCATGCTGTGAGCCCACCTGGACGAGAAATCCTGCCATTCTTGCTCACGCCACGCGGGAATCTCCACCAGGGTGGCTTCCGGGAGCAGTCGGGGATGGAGGTGAGAGGTCCGGCAGGTAAGCGCGACGCCCAGGATCGCCTGGCGGCCATAGACGGCGATCAGCTCCTGCAGCACACCTTGCTGGGCCCGCTCTTCGACCTCATCCAGGGCGTCCACCAGAAGCACCCACCGGCTCATGGGATCCGTCCAGAGCCGCGGGAGACCATCGAATGGCAGGCGCGGTATCAGGAGGTCGAGCCGGGTTCCGACGAGCTGGGCGGCTCGGACGTGCAAGGGGAGCGGCGCGCGGTCGTCATCGGCGGCACGCTCGGCCAGCTGCGACGCCGTGGTCAGGACGGCCACCGTCTTTCCTGCGCCCATCGGCGCGAGCACCAGGATGAGCGGCTTGCCGTGGGTCTCGATGTCCAGCCAGTCGATGAGCTGCCCCTCGTGACGGGGCGGACGGCTGCTGACCTGCGGGCGGCGGTCCGGCTGTCTGGTGGACAGCTCGCCCTGCCGTGACGCGAGCCTGAGGATCTGCGGGAGCAGCACCTCTTCGATGTGGATGTCGTCCGTTCCAGGAAGGTGAAACGAGAGCGGGTACAGCGGTCCGGCCTGCTGGAGTTCGCGGCGGACCTGAGCACAGTACTCCTGACGGAGCCGCGCCCGGTCCCTCTGTGACAGCCATGGTCCTGCGCCGCAGTGCCGGATCAGCAGATCGGAAAAGTGCTCCCAGCCCCAAACCTGGAAGTCGATCCTGAGCTGGCGACCAAGCGCCAGCGCCCTCGACTGGACCCCTGCCGAGACTGCCGCAGTCGTCACGACCACAAAGGTGTCCATTTCTTTCCAGTGCTGGAAGCATCGGAGCTGCTCGGCCATGTTCTCCAGATCGGACGGATTCAGGCGCTTCGCACGGTAGTTCTTGGCCTGAAACGCCCAGAGCCGACCCGTGCCCGCCGGCCGCCGGTCCCGTGCCAGGACGTCGAGGCCGTGCTGCCCCTGGCCCTGCCGGCCGTAGAGCACGGCGCTCGGATCACCGAGGTACTCGCGGGCGAAGTGAGCGATATACCGCTCCAGCACTTTCCATTCGTCAGGGGGAGGGACGGGGGAGGACATTGTGTCGCCGGTGCCGTCACCTTCCCTATCACAGCCCCATCGCCCGGGGTGGGATTCACCCCGGCGAATGCGCCAGCAGGTAAGCGCCTCGATGAGAAGCTTACCGGCCCCGACGGGACGCCCGTGAGAGCGGGTGCTCGCTGCCGGCCCTCCCATGACGTTCGTGGACCGAGGCCGTGGAAGTTGCGGTCGCCCTCGGGACGTTACAGCTTCTGCCCTCGGCTCTCCCGTCCCTGTGGGCGTGAGCATGCACAGCGCCGACTGGATGCCGCAGGCAGACCTGCTACGTGCCGAGGATGTCCTGCACCTCCCGCTCGAGCCACTCGAGGGTAGCGTCCGCATGCCCGAGCTCCAGGCGGGCCTCCTCGAGCCATCGGGCGGCGTCGTCGCGCTGGATTGTGCGCGGGTGCTCGCCCACGCGCGCCAGGAGCTCTCCTGTATCGAGCGTGGGAACGCCGTGCTCGCCGGCGCGCCACACCGCTCGGCGCACCGCGCCCTCGACGACGCACCGGATGTCCGACGGCGTGAACAGCCGCGTGTTGGCCGCGAGCGCGTGCGTGTCGATGCCGTCGATGCCACGGATGCCGCGCCGCTGATCGCCGCCGAGGTAGTGCTCGAAGATCTCGCGCCGGTCGTCTTCCTGCGGGGGAAAGACGGGGATCTTCAGATCGAAGCGGCCGCTCCGGCGCACCGCGGAGTCGATGCCGCGGGCGTAGTTCGTGGTCGCGACGACGACGACGGAGCGCCCCGAGAGGCGATCGAGCTGCGCGAGGAGCTCGTTCACCTGCCGCTTCTCGTCCGTGTGCATGTTCATCTCGGACCGCTGCGGGGCAACGCCGTCGAACTCGTCCAGTATCAACATGGAGGGCGCCTGCTTCAGGGCCCACGTGAAGACCTCCCGGATCTTCTCGACCCCCTCGCCCAGCCACATCGAGGTCAGGTCACTCGGCACGAGCCGTCGGCGCGTAAGGCTCGCCTGACCCGCCAGCACGCGTCCGATCAAGCTCTTGCCGCACCCTGGGAGCCCGTACAGCAGCAGGCCGTTCGGGGCGCTCACGCCGAAGCTCTGATAGCGGGACGGCTCGACAAGCGGCGCGAGCAGATCGCTCTGCAAGCGGGCCTTCAGGTCGGCGTACCCAGCGACGTCCGTCCAGTCGAGCGGCCGCTCCACGATCGGCTTGCGCGCCTCGCGCCACGCGACCCCTCGGATGCGAACCTGCGGGCGAGGAGGATCGATCAGGCTCACGAAGACCGGTCGACGGTCCTGCAGATCGACGAAGCCGAGGCGAACGCGATCGAGTGCGTCGCCAGCAACGTTCCGTACGATCGCGGAGACCTGGTGCCGAGCGAGCAACGCGACATCGCGCGGGAAGAGGAGCCACACCTGCTCGCACTCGAGCATCGCAGCCCGTTTCCGGCGGAGCTTGTTCTCGAGGAAGAAGAACGGGTTCGACCCGCGGAGCGCGATGCCGCGCAGTGTCTCGACCTCGACCCAGAGCTTCTTCCCCACGCGAAGGTCGGGGCGTGCGACCTTCATGTCCGGCACCTCCGCCTCGGGCTCGTCGACATCCGCGGGGATCTCGAGCACGCGCTCCACGAGCACGTTCTCGTTCGGGAAGCGGGTCGTGAGGTGCTCCAACATCACGGCCTTGAGCACCATGTGCTCGGTCCCCTCGTAGCCCGCGTCGAACTTGGGATGCGTCACCTCGTACGTGGCCCGATCGAGGAGCGCATCGGCCGCGCGGGCCGCATCGGCGAAGAGGCTCGAGAGCTGCACCTCCACGTCGCCGTCCTGCCAGTCCGCCTCCACCGACGGCGCACCGGTGTATGCGGCAAGCCAGCGGAGAACCTGAGGGTAGTGCGGGTCGTCGGCGGCGCGGCGCGCGTCAGGGCCAGGGTCGGCCGTCGTCGTGGTGAAGATCGCGCGCACCCGGTACGTGTGCGGGATGTACGCCTCGCGCACGAACGCCGTGAGCTCGTCGTCGACCACGTCGTGCGGGTCGTCTCGGATCAGGTAGACCGCACCGATGCCAGGGAAGTCGTCGCCCTCGCAGCGGTCACCCTGCCCGGTCACGGAGCGCAGGCGCGACAGCGTGAGGATCTCGGGAGCCTGCGCGACCCACCGCCCCATGTCGTCGAACCGGAACGTCAGCGCCCGCCGCCGTGTAAGCGCCGCCAGGACGCCGGCCAGCAACGTGAACATCTCGTCGGACGCATCGACCATCAGGCACACCGTGCGGCACGACCAGATCGCCGCTGTGATGTCGTGCCAGAGCGCGCCCGAGCGCTCGCCCGTCGGCGCGTCGTCGACGTGGAAGCCGAAGGTGAGCGGATCGACCGGCAGATCAAGCTCGCCGTCCTTCCACGCGACCACGCCCCGTGCGCTCCCATAGCCAGGGCAGGCCGCGCGCTGGGATTGCTCGCTGCTGACGGGCGCGTCGCTCTTCCAGATGGTGATGTAGTCGTTGACGGTGCTGCCGCTGAGCTTGTGGTCGTAGCCCCACCTCTGGAGGTTCTCGAGCGCGGACGAGAGCGATGTCTGGCGCACGCGGGCGCTCGCGGTGTAGCCGAAGCCCTCGAGGAAGGTCCGGAGCTTCATCCGTGTGCGGCCGCGATCCGAGCGGGCAATGGACGTAGCGAGCTCCTCGCGAAAGTGCTCGCTGATCGTGTCGAGGAAGTCAGTGCGGTCGGGCATGGGTCGGTCTCCGCGGTACCTGCGTGCAAGCGTACCAGCCCCGGCCGCTAGCTAGAGCCCCGCGCGTCTCGCCACGGGGGCCCATGCATCAAGTCTCCGTTCCTACAGACCGGGTGGGAGGCCTGAGCCTCGACCAAACTGCAGGGGCGTGGATGATGCCCTTGCTCGACGCACTGAGTATGGCGCCGCAGATCGGGACGCGCGCCATGCGGAGTCGGGCGACGTGACTCCCTTCGCACGGATCCGGTCATGCGGCGCGTCGCACGCGCTCGAGCATCGGGCTGACGATCGCGTTGACGGTCCGGAGCCCTTTCCTGATGACGTCCACCGCTTCGCGGACGAGCCTCGTGCGTTCCTCGCTCGGGGCAACGCGCCGAGGGCTCTGATCATCGCGTTCGCGCCCGAGATGACGCGGGCAATGACCTTGATCTGGCGAAGGCACAGCCCGCGCCCGTGGCGGTGGCCGGTTCAAGAGAGGGAGGCGACCGCAGGATGACATCCACGCCGCTGCTTTCCCGGGCGGCCGACGCGGCCGAACAGGGTGGGAGGCTGGAGCGCCGAACACGTCCCCTTACGATCGGGCACGGGTTACTGGTACGGCAAGCGAGGGGATCGATGGACAGAAGCGCCGCGTACGCTCGCCGCCGAACTCGCAGGGGTCCGACTTAAGCGACTCAGGCACGGGAACGGTCCCGGAGCGGGTGCCGGACAGGGGGTCGCCGTGCCAAAAGTTTGCCAAATCTCGGGTCCCGCCCTGTCCGCCGCTGTCCTCTCCCGTCCCACCCCACGACCGCAGCAAATGCCGGAACTCACAGCAGATTTCAGCGGAGGAGAAGGGATTCGAACCCCTGGTTGAGTTGCCCCAACGGCGGTTTTCAAAACCGCTGCCTTCGACCGCTCGGCCACTCCTCCAAATACTCAGAACGACTTGCTTTTGTGCCCGTTCCCGCGCCGCCTGTCAACGCCGCCCTCGCGCCGCGCCGCCGCACCGGCCGTCCGTGGGGCGTCCCTGAGCTCGACCAGCGCGCATCCGGCAGAGCTCCACCTCGCATCGGCGTCTCTCCCCTTCCCTCCCCGCTCGAGCGCTCCCGCTATTTCCGCCCCCCGTCCCCCGCCGTCGCTCCCCCCGTCCCCGTCGCGCCCGCCGCCTTCTCCCCTACCCCGCCCTTCATCACCTCCGCCAGCCACGCCTTCGCGCCCGCGCAGGTCCCCGCCGCGCGGGCCTCCCCTCCCCCGCGCCGCTCATACGGCCCGGCGACGATCGCCACGTCGCTCCCGCGCGCCGTCCACGCGAGCGGCCCGAGCGACGCGCGCTGCTGGCACGCCTTGCCGAAGCGGCGCTCGAGCACCTTCCCCGCCTCCGCCGCGTCGGCCGCGCGGTCGAACCGCAGCCGCCACGCCAGGGCGAACGCTCGGCGCGTCGGGTCCTGCGGATCGTCCCGCTGGACCACCGCGTACCGGTCCCCGCCCCACCCGGCCGCCGCGCCGATGGCCGCCTCGCGGTGCGCGTAGGCCGCGAACGTGATGCGCAGCGCCTGCTCGCCCATCACGTCGTCGAAGACGACGCGGAACCCTGGACCGAGCGCCGCGGCGGTCGGGACGGCCACCTCGACGGCGGGCTCGCGCGCGGCGAGCTTCTCCGGGTGCAGCAGCTGCTCGGTGGTCTCCGGCAGCGCGCGCCAGACCGCGTCCACGGAGGCCCAGCCGCCGTCCCGGCGCAGCGCCTGCACGAACGCGAAGCCGTCCGTGTACGGCGCGCCCAGCGACTCCTGCAGCGCGAGCGGCGTGTCACCCACGGACGACAGCGCCGTCGACATCGCCACGAGCTTCCGGAGCGTCGACTCGTCCATCTGGAACGCCGAGCCGACCAGCACATCGAACATCGCGCTCATCGCCTCGCCCTCGACGAGCGCGTGCGTGGCCGCGAGGCGATCGCTGTCGCCCGCCTTGAAGCGCAGGAGCCGCCCGAGCGAGAAGCTCTGGTCCTGGAGCGCGTGGACGAGCTCGTGCGCCAGCGTCTCCTCGGCCTCGGTCTCGCTGAGATCGTCGACGAGGTACATCGTCGCGTCCTCCGGCTCGTAGAAGCCCGCGATGCGGCCCTCGAGCAGGCGGTACATCCCGGTGGTGAAGTCGTAGTCGGCCGGGATGAGCTCGAGCGCCGCGAGCACCTCGCGCTGGTGATCCAGCACGCCCTCGGGGATCTCGCGCTCCACGTGCGCGCGCACCCGCGCCAGGATCTCGCCGCGCGTGAGCACGCGGCTCCGCACCTCGCGGAGCACCGGCAGGCCGCGCGCCTTCGCCACGCGGGCGAGCACGCGCGCGACCTCGTCCTGGGTCAGCCGGGCCGCGTCGTCGTCGAGCTCGCCCTCGCCGACCGGACCTGCGCCCCCGGTCGGCGGAGGCGCGACAGGCGGCGCAGGGCGCGCCGCGTCCGAGGTCTGCGCGCCCGGCCGCGCCGCAGGCGCAGCCGGCTGCGCGCAGCCAGCCAGCGCGGCCGTCCCGAGGAGCGCCGCCCCGAGGAGCGCCGCCGCCGCCGGCCCCCGCGCCGCTGCGAGCCCCCGCGCCGCCGCCGCCCGGGCGTTGGGCTGGGTCACAGCTGCTCCGCGGCGGGCGCGCGGAGCGCCCGGATCGCCTCGGCGTACCGCGCCACGCGCGCGTCGAACGACAGCTCCTCGCCCGGCGCCACGGCGCCGAACACGGCCGAGCCGGCGACGAGCGCCCTCGCCCCGGCGGCGACGACCTGCCCGGACGTCGACGGAGCGATGCCGCCGTCGACCTCGAGCGCGATGTCGAGGCCCGCCTGGTCGATCGCCTGGCGCAGGCTCCGCAGCTTGTGCAGCGACGCCGGGATGAACCGCTGGCCGCCGAACCCGGGGTTGACGCTCATCACCAGAATCAGATCGAGATCGGGCAGCACGTGCCGGATCGACTCTTCCGAGGTGTGAGGGTTCAGCACGACGCCGGGGCGCGCGCCAGCCTCCCGGATCTGATGGATCGTCCGGTGCAGGTGCGGCGACGCCTCGACGTGGACCGAGATCCGATCGGCGCCGGCGGCCGCGAACTCGTCCACGTAGCGCTCGGGCTCCACGATCATCAGGTGCACGTCGAGCGGAAGACGCGTCGCGGCGCGAACCGCGCGAACGACCAGGGGTCCGATCGTAATGTTTGGCACAAACCGGCCATCCATCACGTCGACGTGGATCCAGTCGGCCCCGGCGGCCTCGGCGGCCCGCACTTCCTCCGCGAGACGACCGAAGTCAGCCGACAGGATCGACGGAGCGACGATGATTTTGTCGTGACGCACAGGGTAGCGCTAGCAGGCGTGACGCGTGGCGGCTAGCGGGGCACCGACGAGCGTGCTTACGAGGAGGCCGGCGCGGCTGCTAGGCTGCGCAGGTCTGCGCGAGGCGCCCGTGCCCTGCGCGGCGGCGCTGCAGACCGAAGGCAGGATCCCGAACCGTTCGAGTGAGGTGATGCATGGAGACACGGCCGCTGACGAAGCCCGACTACGACCGGATCGTGGGCGAGATCGATCGGTGGTGGGCAGGCCCGACCAGCGCGCTCGCGCACCCGATCTTCTTCTACGAGCTCGGGCGGCTTGCCCGCGTCGTCGAGGATCGCGGGCTGCTCGTCGGCTTCCTGCTCGGGTTCAGGTGCCCGGACGCGGCGATCGGGTACGTGCACCTCGTCGGCATTCACCCCGACTACCGCCGGCGCGGCGTCGGCAGGATGCTCTATGCAGCGTTCGAGGAGGACTGCCGCCGCGAGGGCTGCCGGCAGCTCAAGGCGATCACGACCCTGGGCAACGAGGGCTCCGTGCGCTTCCACGCGGCGGTCGGCTGGTCGGCGGCCGAGGTCGAGGACTACGCCGGGCCTGGGCGCCCGCGGATCGTGTTCACCAAGGATCTCTGATACGGCTCGCGCCAGGCGCGCACGGCGGCAGCGCAGCGTCCGGGCGGAGCGCGGCGCGAGGCGGCTCGACGAGCGCGGCGCGAGGCGGCTCGACGAGCGCGGCGCGAAGGCGGCTCGACGAGCGCGGCGCGACGGCGGCCCGACGAGGCGACGGCGCTCCGGGCGGGCATCGCGCGGCGACGAGGCCGCAGCGAGAGCGCCGGCTGGACGGCCCGCGCTCGCCGCGAGGGCGAGCGTTGACGTCCTCATGTTGCGGCGTACGCTCTGTGCGAGCTACATCGGCTCGGAGCCGCGAGGTGGAGCGATGCGAGAAAGCGGATACGTTCGCGAGGTGGTGGCAGGCGTTGTCGGGTCGGCCGACGTGATGGTCGCCGCAGGCGCCCTCGGTGCATCCCCGTGAGCCGCGACGGTGAGCTGGTCGCGCAGCTGCGCGAGATCGGCCTGTTCGGCGGCCTGGGCGATCACGTCCTCCAGGGGCTCGCCGACACGCTGGAGCTGCTCGAGCTGCAGCCGGGGGCCGTCGCCTTCCGCGAAGGCGACAGCGGCCGCGAGATGTTCGTGCTGCTCGCGGGCGAGATGGAAGTGCTCAAGCGCTCGAAGCGCGACGTCGAGGCGAGGGTCGCGGTCCTGGGGCCGAGCGACTGGTTCGGCGAGATGTCGATCCTCGACGTGATGCCCCGCTCGGCGACCGTGCGAGCGATCGCCCCGTCGCGCTTGATGCGCGTCACCGCCCACGATCTCGACGCGCTGTACCGGCGCGACCTCAAGTCGTACACCCTCCTCGTGCTGAACATCGCCCGCGAGATGTCGCGCCGCCTTCGCGTGGCGGACAGCCTGCTCGCCGAGCTCGTCGCGAACATGCTCGACGAGTACGCGCGGCCGCGCCGACCCGGGATCTGAGCCGCGCGACCGAGGCGTCGCACGGCGAAGGCGTTCAGGAAACGTCTCCCGGCCGTACCCGGGAGATCAGCGCCGCCGTCGGGTTACGAGGCAGCATCGAGCGCTCGGCATGAGGGCGCCTGGCTCATCGGTCGCCTCACGCGCCGCCCTGGCCGAGCGCGCCGCCGGCGCCGCCCGCGCCAGCTTCGCCGCCGGTGCCGCCCGCACCAGCTTCGCCGCCCGCGCCGCCCGTGCCGCCTTCGCCACCGGTGCCGCCCGTGCCGCCCGCGCCAGCTTCGCCGCTCGCGCCGCCTGCACCACCGGCGCCGACAGGGTTATCCGCGCCGGTCGCGCCACCGGTCCCGGTCCCACCGGTGCTGCCAGCGCCGGTCGCGGCAGCGTTGCCCGAGCCGACCCCACCAGGGGTGAGGCCGCTGCCGCCCCTGCCGTCATCCCCATCGGTTCCACCCGTGTCGCTTCCCCCTCCGGGCCCGGTCTCGCTGGCGCCATCGCAGTCCGCGCACCCGATACCCGAGAGAGGCGGCTCGGGTTGTGGGTTGAAGCCACAACCCGCGAGCACCAGCCCCATCAGAAGGACGACAAGCTTGCGCATAAGCTCTCCCCTCAATAGCACCCTGCGCAACCCCCTGCCGCTTGCGCAGCGCCCTCTCATCCGCGGGAGCGCGGCGTCGAGCGCGATGAGCCGTCTGCTTCCGCTCGCGTCTGCGCGGAGCGGGCGCCGCCGTCAAGGTCGGGCTGCGCGCTTGCTCAGCCGCAGTCCACACCTCCAGCGCCCCCATCGCCGCAGGGCTCGCCGCCCTGGCCGCCAGCGCCACCGCCGGCGCCGCCGTCACCGCCCCCGGCGCCGCCAGCGCCGCCAGCACCACCCTCACCGCCCTCGCCGCCAGCGCCGCCGGCACCGCCCTCGCCGCCAGCGCCGCCGGCGCCGCCACCGCCGCCATCACCGCTGCCCGTGCTCGTGGAGCTGCCCGCTTCGCCGGCGCCGCCACCGCCTCCGCTGCCCGATGCTGGATCCGGAGCGCCAGCGCCACTGCCAGCGCTAACGCCAGCTCCGTTGCCCCCTGCACCCGTGCTGCCGGCCCCGGTGACGGTCGCCCCCGGCGGCGAGGGGTCCTCGTCCTGGAACGGCGGTTCAGGCTGCGGATTGAACGTGCATCCAACCGCGAGGAGCAGGGTAAGCAACAGCAGGCTTCGCATGGCGGGTACGCGGAAGTATGGCAATCCACATGCCACGTGAAAACCCCTGAAATCACAGGGATTGACCGGCGATCGTCGCGGTCCTCAGGCACACTCTGGCACGCCGCTCGGGCGGTGGGATCCGGCATGACGCGCCGGCCTCCGCCGCGGCCCGCGCTGCCGCGTCCGGCGCAGGGGCGCGCCCTCGTGTCCGAGGCGGCAGCTCGCGGTATCGTGCGGCGTGATTTCTGTAGACCTGGAGAACATCGCGCCGCGGCTCGAAGAGGTGCGGCGACGGATCGCGAGCGCCGCGGCGCGCGCCGGACGCGCGCCCGGTGAGGTCCGGCTCATCGCCGTGTCCAAGGGGAAGCCGGCGGAGGCCATCCGCGCCGCCTACGCGGCCGGGCAGCGCGATTTCGGGGAGAACTACGCGCAGGAGCTGGTCGAGAAGGCCGAGGCGCTCGCCGACCTCGACGGGATCGTGTGGCACGCCATCGGCCAGCTCCAGCGGAACAAGGCGAAGGTCGTCGCGCGCGTCGCGCAGGTCGTGCACTCCGTGGATCGCGACGAGCTCGCCGTGGAGCTCGACCGGCGCGCCGCCGCGCTCGGCCGCACGCTCGACGTCCTGCTCGAGGTGAACGTCGGCGGCGAGGCCTCGAAGGGCGGCTGCGCGCCCGGCGACCTGGCGCCGCTCGTCGCCGCCGTCGCCCGGTGCGCGCACCTCCGGCCCATCGGCCTCATGACCATCGCGCCGTTCCTCGAGGACCCGGCCGACGTCCTCCCGTTCTTCGCGCAGCTGCGCGCCCTGCGCGACGCGCACGGTGGCCACGAGGTGCTGCCCGAGCTCTCGATGGGCATGTCGCACGACTTCGAGGCAGCCGTCGCCGAAGGCGCCACGCTCGTCCGCGTCGGCACCGCCATCTTCGGGGCCCGCGGGTAACGCCGGCGCCTCGCGCGCGGCGCGCTCCCGGTCCCTCCGGCGCGGCGGCGATCCATCGAGCCGGTCTCCGCGCCGACCGCAGCGGCCGCTCCTTCCGCCGGCCGCGCGCTCTTTTTCGCCCTGCGCCCCTCGGACATGGCGCGCCGGGACGTTAAACTCCCCGCGTGCTCCAGGCGAAGGCGGCGAACAAGCCCTCCTCGGTCAGCGTCGTCGGCGGCGTCCGCGCGACGCTCGCGGCGTCCGCGCGCTCCGCCCTGGCGCGCCTCGGCTCGGCTGGCCGCGCCGGCGCCCTCGCGAGCGCCGCGGCCTGCGCGACGCTCGCGCTCGGGTGCGGGCCGGGCGCGATGCCCGCCTCGGTGCGCCACCCGCTCGTGGGCAGCTCCGCGCCGGAGTTCCACGCGGAGTCGACGGCGGCGGTCACCGTGGGCGTGCCCGGCACCCGGAGGACGCGGGTCACCGTGATCGACTTCTGGGCGTCCTGGTGCGCGTCGTGCAGCCGGACCCTGCCGGCGCTCGACGAGCTCTGGCGCGACCGCAAGGCGGACGGGGTGGCCGTGATCGGCGTGAACGTCGACGACTCGGAGGCCGCCGCCGAGGCCGCCGCGTACGAGCTCGGCGCGACGTTCCCCATCGTCGCGGATCTCGGCCAGCGGCTCACCGGGACCTACGGCGTCGCGCAGGTCCCCCTCACGTTCGTCGTCGACGGCGCCGGCACCGTGCGGTGGGTCGGGCGCGATCCGGCGATCGCGCGCCGCGCCGTGGAGGTCCTGCTCTCGGAGCGCCCCGCCGGCGCGAGGTCGGTCTTCGAATGAGCGCCGCGCGCGGCGGCGGCGGCGGCGCGCGGCGGCGGCCCGCGGGCGACGAGCCGACGCTCTTCGACGCCGCCCGGCAGCGCGAGCCGGAGCTCCGGGCCGCGGTGCCCCTCGCCGAGCGCATGCGCCCGCGCTCGCTCGCGGACATGATCGGCCAGGGCCACCTCCTCGGCGAGGGCAAGCTGCTCGCGCGCGCCATCGCGGCCGACCGGATCCCCTCGATGATCCTCTGGGGCCCGCCGGGCGCCGGCAAGACGACGCTGGCGCGCGTCGTCGCGCACACGACCAACGCCCGCTTCGTCCCCTTCAACGCCGTGCTCGGCGGCGTGCCGGAGCTCCGCGAGATCCTCGCCCAGGCGCGCGCCGCGCGCTCGTACGAGGGCAAGCGCACCATCCTGTTCGTCGACGAGATCCACCGCTTCAACAAGGCCCAGCAGGACGCGTTCCTCCCGCACGTCGAGGACGGGACGATCACCCTCATCGGGGCGACCACCGAGAACCCGTCGTTCGCGGTGAACGCGCCGCTCCTGTCCCGGTGCAAGGTCTTCCGCCTCCAGGGCCTCGACGCCGCGGAGCTCGTCGAGCTCCTGCGCCGCGCGCTCGAGTCGCCGGCCGGGCTCTCCGGCGCGGTCTCGGCCGACGACGACGCGCTCGCGGCGATCGCGGCGCTCGCGCAGGGCGACGCCCGCAGGGCGCTCACCACGCTGGAGATCGCCGCGGACGAGGCCGCGCGCGCGGGCGCGACCACCATCACGCGCGAGCTCATCGCCGGCGCGAGCGAGCACAAGACGCTGCTCTACGACAAGGCCGGCGAGGAGCACTACAACGTCATCAGCGCCTTCATCAAGTCGATGCGCGGCTCCGATCCCGACGCCGCCGTCTACTGGCTGATGCGCATGGTCGAGGCCGGCGACGACCCGCTCTTCCTGCTGCGCCGGATGATGATCTTCGCCTCCGAGGACATCGGAAACGCCGACCCGCGCGCCCTGGAGGTCGCCGTCGCGGCGGACGCCGCGTTCCGGCGCATGGGCATGCCGGAGGGGCTCTACCCGCTCACGCAGGCGGCGCTGTACCTCGCCACGGCCCCGAAATCGAACGCGTGCAAATCGGCCTGGCACTCGGCGCAGGCGGCCGTGCGCGAGCACGGCGCGCTGCCGGTCCCGCTCACGCTGCGCAACGCCGTCACGCGGCTGATGCGCGACGAGGGCTACGGCGAGGGCTACCGCTACGCGCACGACGAGCCTGGCGGCGTCGCGCGGGGCGAGGCCTACCTGCCGGAGCCGCTCGTCGGAAGCCGGTTCTACGAGCCGACGGACCGCGGCTACGAGCGGACGATCGGCGAGCGCCTCCGCCGGATCCGCGGCGAGGGCGGGGGAGAGGGCGGCTGAGGCGCGGCGCCGGGCCCGGCGCCCGGCGCCTTCACCGCGTCACGCGTCGCCGTCGCCCGCGCCGGCGAGCGCCTGCTGGAGCTCGCTCAGCGCGTGCTGATCGCCCTTGCCGCGCGCGACCCCGATGCCGTCGCTGAGCCAGGCGCGCCCCTCGTCGAGGCGGCCGGCCTTCACCAGCATCGTCCCGCACATGAGGTACATCGGCACGTAGCTCGGGTCGATCGCCCGGAGCGCGGTGAACGTGGCGAGCGCGTCGTCGTGGCGGCCCTGCCCGGAGTACTCCAGCGCGAGCGCGTACCAGTGGAACGGGTCCTTCGACCCTTCCCGGGTCATCTTCTCGAGCATCAGCAGCCGCTTGCTCACGTCGCCTCCACAACGCCGATGAACGGCAGGTTCCGATAGCGCTCGGCCCAGTCGAGCCCGTAGCCGACGACGAACTTGTCCTCGATCGTGAAGCCCAGGTAGTCGATCGGCACCTCGACCCGCGCGCGGGCCGGCTTGTGCAGGAGCGCGCAGACCTTCACGCTGCTCGGCATCCTCGTGCGGAAGAGCTGGAGCAGGTGCGAGATCGTGAGGCCCGTGTCGACGATGTCCTCGACGAGGAGGATGTCCTCGCCCTCGATCGGCCGCGTCAGGTCCTGCGTGATCTGGACGACGCCGGTCGAGTCCGTGCCCTCGCCGTAGCTGCGCACGCCGAGGAACTCGATGCGCACCGGCAGGTCGATGTGGCGCGCGAGGTCAGCGGTGAAGACGAAGCTCCCCTTGAGCACGGAGACGAGCACGAGCCGCCGCTCCGCGTAGTCCTTGGTGATCTGCGCGCCGAGGTCGCGCACGCGGGCGCCGATCTGCTCGGCGGACAGCAGCGTCCGGACATTCGCCATGGGGCCGCGCTACCATCGCGGCGCCCCCGCCACCAGCGCCGAGGCGCGCCCCCGCGCCCCGCGCGCCGCCGGCCGCCTCCGGACGCGCGGATCCCAGGTCGCGCGGCCGCCCCGCCCGCCGGGTCGAAAGTGGGTTAGTCTCCGCGCCGCTCGCGATGCAGCCCCTCCCTCCGCCCGACGCGCCCCCGCACCTCACCTCGCGCACCCCGCTGACCGTCCGCTTCTGCGAGACGGATCTGATGGGCATCGTCCACCACGCGAACTACGTCGTCTACCTGGAGGCCGGCCGCATCGACTGGCTGAAGCGCCGCGGGGTCTCCTACGAGGAGATGGTGCGGCGCGACCTCCACCTCGCGGTCGCGGAGCTGCGGATCAAGTACCGCAAGGCGGCGCGCTTCGGCGACGAGCTCGTGGTCGAGACGACCTGCCGCGAGGTCCAGCGGGTGACCGCGCGCTTCAGCTACCGCATCCTCCGGGGCGAGGACGTGATCTGCGACGGCGACATCCTCCTCGCGTGCCTCGGCTCGAACCTCACGCTGACGCGGATCCCGGACGACATCGCCGGGCTCCTGTCGAGCCCCGAGACGACGCCCGGCAGCTAGCGCCGTCCGCCGCGCCCAGCCGGCCGCCGCCCGCCGCTCCCGCTCAGTCGCCGCCCGCCGCGCCCGCGTCGGCGCCGCTGCGCACGAGGCGCGCCGGCATCTCGACCGTCTGCGGCGGGTCGATGCTCTCGCCGAGGAACGTGCGCCACTGGACGACGTAACGCCCGCGCTGGGGGCCGGCGACGTAGCGCTCGCTCATCGGAGGCACCGCGACCGCGGGGATGCCGTCGACGAGCAGGTAGTACAGCGCGTCGGTCTGGTTGACCGCGACGAAGCCCTCGCCGGGCGCGCCCGGGTCGACGCTCGCGGGCAGCGGGAGCGGGTCGGTCCGGATGGCCGCGAGCTCGTCGCGCGTCAGGAAGACGCCGCCCTGCGCCGACGGGAGCCCCGCGGCGGTGTACGCCGCGCTCGGGGGCGGCATGAGCAGGTCGGTCGAGAGCAGGTCGGTGCGCCGGACCGCCGACGTGACCTCGAACGCGACGCCGCCGCCGCTCTGCCAGGCATAGCTCGCGTAGAGCGGCACCTCGCCGGCCACGCACTCGGGCGACTTCGGATCGACGCCGAGGATCTCCAGGAGCGCCCGGCAGAGCAGGGGCCCCCCGTCGCCGGCCTCCGGCATCCTGCCGAGCTCCAGGTACAGCGCGCCGAGGCTCGCGTGCACCTCGACCTTGCGGACGTCGACCTCGAGCCGCTTGCCCTCGCCGACCGGGCGCGCCGAGCCGGCCGACAGCGGCGTGACATCGACGCGCCGCTCGCCGAGCAGCGTGCGGAGCGCGCCCGGCGGCACGACCCGGTACTGGGCCGAGGCCGGCCAGAGCAGGATCTCCCCGTAGACGTCGAGGCGGGCGCGGAGCTCGGAGCCGGGCGGCAGCGGGAGCGCGCGCGACGTGAACTGGACCCGCATGCGGCCCGTCTCCGTGAGATCGACCTTCCACGACAGGTCGGTGAGCCGCTGCGCCGCGTGGACCCCGGCGGCCGCCACCTCGGGCGCCTTGGGGGGCTGCGGCACGTCGCGCCAGCGGAAGGCCGCCCCGAGCGTGACGCCGGAGAGCTCGCGGGCCGAGAGCGCGTCGTCGGGCAGGGGGGTCGCCGGCGCGAGCGGCAGCGGCGACTGCTGGCTCGCCTCGGACATGATCGGCCGGCCGTAGTCGTCGGACGCGAGCTTCGCGCTGGCCTCGACCGTGGACGCGTCGAGCAGGTCCGGCGCCTCGTTCGCGAGCGGCGCGGGGAGGATCCTCGCGTTCGGGCTCGCCCCGGCCTCCACGAGGTCGGCGGGCTGCTGGCGCGACGGCTCGCACCCGGCGGGGGCGAGCAGCAGGCCGATGGCGGCGATGCGCGCGTGGATCACGGCTCCCGCTCGAAGGTGTGGATCACCTGCACCCGCGGGTCGAGCGGCGGCGGGTCGGGCGCGCACTGCGTGTCCAGGAAGACCGCGGTGCAGCGGGGGTGGCAGTCCACGAGCAGGTTGCAGTTCGCCGCCTCGTTGTCGAACGCCGCGATGACGCGCCCGAGCCGCGAGAGCTGCGGGGCGACGCTCCGCTTGAACTCGGTGTCGGGCATCTCGAACCGCGGCTTCACGACGAGCTCCGTGCCGATGACCCCGATGGGAAAGCCGAGGTCGCGCAGGCTCGCGAACGAGCCGAGCGCCATGTTCGGGAGGTCGCGCCCGGTGAGGTACACGAGCGTCGCCCCCGCCGCATGGCACTCGCGCGCGTACTGGCTCGCGCCGGGCACCTCGACGTCGTGCCGGATGTGCGGATCGTTGAAGAAGCGGGCCTTCCAGAACTCGAACGCGTGCAGGTGGAGCGACTCGTCGTCGACGCCGAGCCGGCGCAGGTTGTCCTGGAACCCGTACACGATGCCCTCGGGCGACGCGCGCTCGAGGAGGGCGGCGACGTGCGGGTGCTTGCGGCGCCACTCCTCCGCGAGCTCGTGGAGGATCGCGACCACCCGCGGCCGGTTGTCCATGAGGGTGCCGTCGAGATCGAAGACGATCACGGGCGGCCCCTCGGATCGGTCGGCCGCCCGCGCGACGATGGAGTCCAGGAGCCGCGTCCGCTCGAGAGGGACGAGGCGCTTCTCGTAGAACAGCGTGCTCAAGGTGGTCGCGCCGCGAGGGAGCGCGCCCTCCGCGCCGCTCCTCGGGCGGAACCCTATAGCGCGAACTCACCCGCCCCAGAAGCCGCGGTGTCCACCCCCGAGGCCTTGGCCCACGAGTCGGTAAGTGTGCAGAAACATCCCACATTGTTGACCATGGCGTTCCATTCTTCGTAGGATTTTCCACACCGGGGGCGCTTGAGTCCCCGAAGGAAGGCCCATGCAGAACCGCATCATGACCGCTCTGGCCCTGGCGATGGCGCTGACCGCCGTGTCGGGCTGCTCGAAGACCCCTCGCGATCGCCTTCAGGGGCGCTGGTATGGCGAGTCCATCGAGAACGCGCCCGTGGAGCAGCTCACGAAGGCGACCGGGTGGGTCAAGGGGACGGCGCTCGAGTTCAACGGCAGCAAGGTGACGGTCACCCTGCCCGCGGAGACGCCGCGCAGCGGCACCTTCAAGGTGACCAAGGCCGAGGGTGAACAGGTGACCGTCGCGTTCCTCCGGCCCGAGGGCGGGCTCGACGAGGCGCAGTTCCGCTTCGCCACGGATCAGACGCTGCGCTGGGAGATCGGCGACGGCCGCGCGATCGTGCTGGCCAAGGCGAAGAACTGAGATCGGGCGGCGCCCGCCGCCTCGCCGCGCTCCCGCCCGCCTACCGCCGCACCCGCTCCCGCCGCACCCGCGTGAGCCACCGCGCCTCGCCGCGCTCGCCGTCGCGCGCGAGCAGCACCACGACGTCCTCCGACAGCGGCCCGGTGAGCCGCCGCCGCGCCTCCTCGATGGAGCGCACCTCGACGCCGTTCACGGACAGGAGCCGATCGCCAGGCTCGATGCCGGCCTCCTCCGCCTCGCTCGCCGGGGGCACCGACACCACGGTCACGGTCCGGCGCTCCTCGCCGAGCGTCACCGCCAGGCTCCCGGCGCCCTTCGGGTCCTGCCGCGCGCCGTCGCCCGGCAGCGCGATCCGGACCCGCTCGGTCGTCCTGCCGGCCCGCACCTGCACCGGCTGCGACTCGGCGCGCCCGAGATCTGCGCTGTACGCCTCGAGCACCGCCGTGCCCTCGGGCAGGCCGCCGAGCTGGAACCGCCCGTCGCGGTCGGTGAGCACGACGCCCGGCGGCAGCGGGCCGAGCGGCAGGTACGTCGGCACGCGGTCGCGCGCGACGCGGACCCCGGCGACCGGATCCCCGCGCGGATCGACGACCTGGCCGGCGACCTCTCCGGCCTCGAACAGGTCGATGCGCCCGAGGTCCGCCGGGCGATCCGGGTCGCCGGCGAGGGTGACCCGCAGCGTGGCCGGCGCGAACCCGTCGCGGGTCACCGTCACGCGGAACTGCCCCGGCGCGAGGTCCCCGAGCGTGAAGGCGCCCTCCGCGTCGCTCGTGGCGCGGCGCGGCCCGGTCGGAGAGAACAGGGTGATCCGCGCGCCCTCGAGCCGCTCGCGCCCGCCGCGCCCGGTCACGGTGCCGGTGGCCTTGAGCGCGGCGCGCATCTCGAGCCGCAGCTCCTTCGGCGCGGCGTCGACCTGCTCGACGCGCGGGGCCCTGCCGGAGCGCACGAGGCTGATCCGGAGCGGGAGGCCGGCGGCGTCGGGCAGCAGCGCGTCGCCGCCGTCGTCCGTGAAGAGCGTCTTCCGGAGCGGGACGGCGACGTCGAGCGAGAGGACGCGCACCTCGGTGCGGTCGAGCGGGTAGCCGCGATCGTCGGTGACGCGGATGGCCACGGCCTCGCGCACCTTCGGGAGGACGACCTCGATCTCCTTGCGATCGCGCTCCGGGACCGCGACGACGAGGCGCGCCACGACGTCCCCGGGCGACTCGGGCCGGGACACCGAGACGAGCACCTCGTCGGGGACCGCGGCGAACGCGAACGTGCCGTCGTCGGCGGAGTACGTCACCCGCTCGAGCGAGCCCGCGGTCGCGGCCAGCTCGACGCGCGCGCCGGCGACCGGCCTGCGGTCCTCCTCGAGGACGCGGCCCTCGAGCAGGCCGCCCTGGCGCATCACCACGCGCACGTGGGCCTCGCCGCCCGGCGGCAGCGTCACGACCTCGCTGGGCGTCTCCACGTACTCCGGGTGCCGGACGATCGCGTGGACGCGCCCCGGGGTGACGGGCTCGGCCCGGAAGGTGCCGTCGGCGCGCGTGACCCACGGGTCGCCCGACCGCGCCGCGGCGACCGGGAGGATCGCGTCGCCGCGCGGCAGGTCCGGGATGGGGCCGGGCATCACCCCGAGCTCTCCCGCCGGGATCAGCGGCGCCGGGCCGGGCAGGGCGCGCTCGAAGTGCTCGTCCCTGAACTCGGACATCGCGGTGGTCTCGTCGATGGGCATCCCCTCGGCGTCGGCCCCGATGATCTCGATGGTCGCGCCCGGGACCGGGTAGCCGCGATCGTCGACGACCTCGCCCACGAGCGCGCCGCCGCGGAGCAGCGGGATGCGGACCTCGGAGGCGTCGGCCTCGACCTGCACCGCGTTCCTCGGCACGAAGCCGGCCGCCAGGGCCGAGGCGCTCGCGTAGCCCGGCGCGATCGGCCCGAGCGTCACGGACCCGTCGTCGCCCGTGCGCCCGTGCAGCGGGAACGCCGACAGCCCCTGCTCGACGAGCACGACGTTCGCGCCCTTCACGCCCGGCGCGGCCTCGCCGTCGCCGTCGGTCACGAGGACCCGCACGTGGCGGCCGGGCCCGAGGACGAGCTTCACCTCCTTGCCCTCGCCGCGCTTCACGGGCACGGCGAGCGCGGTCGCGCTCACGGCGGCGCCGCGCCGCGCCTTGAGGTCGTACACCCCGTCGCGGAGCCCGGCGATCCGCGCGGCGCCGGTCGCGTCGGTGGTCGTGCTGCGCGCCGGCCACAGGCCGGTGCCGGCGGCGAGCACGGTCGCGCCGTCGACGGGCTGCCCCGCCGCGTCCACCACGCGGACCGTGAGCGCGCCGAGCCGATCCATCCGGAGCCGGAGCGGCGCCGGCCCCGGCACGACGCCCGTCCGCACGGTGTCCTCGAAGCCGAGCGCCGACGCGCGGACGACGTAGGGCGCCGCGCCGAGCCGCTCGAACCGCGCGCGCCCCCCCTCGGCGGTCGTCGCCACGAAGGGGAGGGGATCGGCGGTCGCGACCGTGACCTCGGCGCCGTCGATCGGGCGCTCGGCCTCGTCGACGACCTGCACGTCCAGCACCTTCGCGGGCCGCAGCACGAGGTCGACGGCGCGGGGGCCCGGCTCGAGGGCGAGGCGCGCCGAGGCGCGGGCCCGCTCCGCGCCGTACGCGAGGACCCACGTCTCCCCGGACGGTAGGCCGGCGAAGCGCGCCTCGCCGGCCGGATCGGTCCTCTGCTCGCCGGCGAAGTAGGCGCGGTCCTCGCGCAGCGCGAAGACGCGCACCGTCGCGTCCGGGAGCGGGCGCCCCTGCTCGTCGCGCACGGTGGCGGTGAGATCGGCCGCGCGCCCTTCGACCCAGGCGGGCACCGGCGGCGCGGGGATCGGCGCCTGCGGCAGGAACCGCGGGCCCAGATCGCGCAGCGTGGTCGCGGCGAGGAAGCAGACCAGCGCGGCGATCGCGGCCAGGACGGTATCGAGCCGCGACCGGCGCTCGGGCCGGTCGGCTTCCGCTGCGGGTTGCTTGTCCTGCTCGGCCACGGCGTGGATCTCTACTCCGGATCCGCCGAAACGCCGAACGCCCGGGGGCCGTTCCCGGCCGGTGGGGTCTGGCCCGGCCGGCGGGGAAGGGCCCCGGCCGGCGCCGCGGGGTCAGGCCTGATGACCGTGGTGCTGCTCGATGACGGCCAGGATCTCCTCCTCGCCGAGGATGTGGTCGGTGGCCTTGGCCTTGGCGAGGATGGCGTCGACGAGCTCCTTCGAGGGCTCGATCTTCCGCTGCCTGAGCCAGTAGTTCACGTTGGAGGCGCCGGACATGTAGCCCACGCAGATCTCCTGCTTGCGGCCGAACATGCCGGCGGGGACGCCGGAGTAGATCCGGTCGGCCATCCAGGCGTCGCCCTTCGCCTCGGCCTTGATGATGGCGGCCGCGTGCACGCCGGTGGCCGTGCGGAAGGCGTCGCGTCCGACCAGGGGATAATTGATGGGGACCTCCCAACCGACCGCCTGCGCGGCCGTCGTGCAGTACTCGAGGAGGTGGGTGAGGTCCTGGTGCTCGAGGAGGCCGAGGAGCTTCATGTTGAGCAGGATGAGCTCCATGGCGGCGTTGCCGACGCGCTCGCCGATGCCGAGGGCGGTGCCGTGCACCCGGTCCGCGCCGAACTGGAGCGCCCAGATCGCGTTCTCGAGCGCGAGCCCGCGGTCGTTGTGGCCGTGCCAGTCGATGCCGACCGACGCCCCGGCCCCCGCGACGATGGCGCGCGTGAAGTTGATGAGGTTGCGCACCCCGTCGGGCGTCGCGTGCCCCACGGTGTCGCACAGGCACAGCCGGGACGCGCCGTGGTCGATGGCGACCTTGAAGAGCGTCGCCAGCACCTCGGGGCGCGAGCGCGTCGTGTCTTCCGTGACGTAGGCGACCGGTAGCCCGGCCTTCACGCCCGCGTCGATCGCGGCGGCGCTGCGCTGGGCGATGAGGTCGACGTCCCACGCCTCCGCGAGCTGGCGGATCGGGCTCGAGCCGATGAAGGCGTAGATCTCGACCGGGATCCCCGCGCGCTGGGAGATCTCGATCATCGGCGTGATGTCCGAGACGACCGTGCGGCCTGCGCAGGCGACGCGGAGCGGCAGGCGGTTGTCCGCCACCTCCTTGCACATCCGGAGCACGTCCTCGAAGGCCCGCTGCGAGCTGCCGGGCAGGCCGATATCGGCGACGTGAATGCCGACCTTGGCCATGAGGTGGAGCAGCTTGAGCTTGCTCTCGATGTTCGGGTCGGCGACGGAGGGGTTCTGCAGGCCGTCGCGCAGGGTCTCGTCGAAGAAGCCGATCTCCTTCGGGATGACCCGCCCGACGCGGCCCACCTCGTTCCAGTCGTAGATGAGATCGGTCGGGCGGCCAGCGTCGGCAGCGATCGCCATGCTCGGAGTATAGTGCGCGGTTCTCAACGCCGAGGCTGAAACGAAGCTCTTCCGGAGCGCTCGACATGACGCACGGCGCAGGCGAAGGCGCGAGCGACGACGGCGGTGACGCCGTAATGCATGCTCCGTCACATCGGGGTCACGCCGGGAGGGACCGAGCGCGGGCCGGCGGCGTGCGCGTGGGCGTCGGCGGCGAGCGCGCGGGGGGTCGGCGTCGACGAGCGCGGACCGGGGTCGGCGGGGCAGGGTGCAGCCCCGCCAGAAAAAGCGCCGGGCCGAGGACGGGGCAGGCGGCCGCGAGCGCCGCGCGCGCCGCGGCCGCGCGCCGCGGCGTGGTTCCGCGGCAGCGATGGCCGAATCGGCGGGCGCGGTGCGCTGGCCCCGCGCGCCGGGCAAGCCTAAGCTTGCGGCCACGACGATGTGGCAATCTCTTCCTGAGTTCGGGACCGGCGTCCTCTACGCCATTCTGGTCACCGCGGCGTACACCTTCGCGGTGGCGCTCGCGTCGGCGCGCGGGCGGCCGCGGCTGCTCCAGGCGGCGCGGCTCGGCGCGTACGGCACCATCGCGCTGGTCGGGCTCGGCGTGCTGGTGCTGGCGTACGCCTTCGTCAGCCACGATTTCCGCATCGCCTACGTCGCCCAGTACAGCGACCGGTCGATGACCACGCCGTACCTCATCGCGGCGCTCTGGGGCGGGCAGGACGGCTCGCTGCTCTGGTGGATGTTCCTGACCGCGGTGTTCTCCGGCGGCTGCGTCTACTGGCTGCGGCGCCGGTACCTGGAGCTCCAGCCGTACGTCATCGCGACCCTGATGAGCGTCCTCATCTTCTTCGCGGCGCTGATGATCTTCGCGGTGAACCCGTTCCGCACGAGCGTCGCGGGCGCCCCGCTCGACGGCAACGGGCTGAACTACCAGCTGCGCAACTTCTACATGATCATCCACCCGCCGAGCCTCTACGTCGGCTTCACGAGCGCGGCGGTCCCGTTCGCCTTCGCGATCGCCGCGCTCGCCACGGGCCGGCTCGACAGCGAGTGGATCGTCGCGACGCGGAAGTGGATGCTCTTCTCCTGGCTGTTCCTCTCGATCGGCAACGTGCTCGGGATGCTCTGGGCGTACGAGGAGCTCGGCTGGGGCGGCCCGTGGGCGTGGGATCCGGTCGAGAACGCCGCGTTCCTGCCGTGGCTCACGGCGAGCGCCTACGTGCACTCGACGATGATCCAGGAGCGCCGCGGCATGCTGAAGGTGTGGAACGTCTCGCTCATCTGCGGGACGTTCTTCCTGACCATCTTCGGCACCTGGCTCACGCGGTCGGGCCTCATCGCGAGCGTGCACTCCTTTGCCCAGTCCGGCATCGGCATCTGGTTCGTCGGCTTCATGGCCGTGATCCTGGCGACGTGCACCGCGCTCATCGTCTACCGCCTGCCGCGGCTGCGCAGCGACGGTCAGTTCGAGTCGCTCCTGTCGCGCGAGGCCGCGTTCCTCTTCAACAACTGGGGCCTCTTCAGCATCATGATCTTCATCGCGGTCGCGACCGTGTGGCCGCGCATCAGCGAGTGGCTGCTCGATCAGAAGTCGACGCTGGGGCCCACGTTCTACAACATGTGGCTGCCGCCGGTCGCGCTCGTGGTCTTCTTCCTGATGGGCGTCGCGCCGCTGCTCGGGTGGCGGAAGACGTCGCCGGAGCTGTTCCGGAGGAGCTTCCGCTGGCCGGTGCTGGCCACGGCCGTCACCGCGGCGCTCCACCTCGGGCTCGGCAAGAAGGTCGGCTTCGCCCCGTTCGTCGCCGTCGACCCGATCTACCCCGGCCAGCTCGGCGACGCGCTCGCGAAGCTCGCGTCGACCTACCCGTTCTTCACGGTCGCGATCGCCGCGTTCAACATCGCCGTCGTCATCCAGGAGTTCGCCCGCGGCATCGCGGCGCGGCAGAAGCGCGGGGGCGAGTCGTTCTTCGCTTCCTTCTACAACCTGGTCGCCAGGTCGCGGCGCCGCTACGGCGGCTACATCGTGCACGTCGGCATCGCGGTGATGTTCGTCGGGTTCGCCGGCCGCGCGTGGGGCGTCGACAAGGAGATCAGCCTCCGCCCGGGCGAGGCCGTGCAGATCGAGGAGTACCGCCTCGTCTACGCCGGCCCGCGCATGGAGGTCGACAGCGAGAAGCGGATGGTCTTCGCCGACCTCGACGTCGAGCGCCACGGCGCGCCGGTCGGCCGGATCAGCCCGGCGAAGTACATCTACAAGGCCACCCCGGAGGCGCCGTCGACCGAGGTCGCCCGCCACATCACGCTCAAGAACGACCTCTACGTGATCATCGGGATGGCGAACCCGCAGACGAAGGTCGCCTCCTTCCAGATGCACGTGAACAACCTGATCTCGTTCATGTGGTTCGGCGCGGGGATCCTCGTCCTCGGGGCGCTCATCGCGATGTGGCCCGACATCGCCCTCGAGGAGGCCGGCGCGTTCGGCTATGTCCGGGCGGCGGGGTCGGTCACGGCGTCGGTCGTGTTCGCCTTCCTGCTCGCCGGCGGCCCGTCGCAGGCCTACGGGCACCCCATCCAGGAGCGGCTCGGGCCGCCGATCCTGAGCGCGCCGGGGGGCGCGGACGGCGAGGCCGGCGCCCCCGCGTCCGGCGCGTCGGTTGATCCCGGGCGGGCGCCCGCGATCGGTGCAATGCTCCCGACCCCTGCCGAGCCGAGGCAGCCAGCCTTCGAATGAGCCGCACACGACACCTCATCCACGGGATCACCCTCCTCGCCGCGGGCCTCATCGCCCTCGTCGTCCTGCTGCGCTCGCCGGAGTTCGCCCACGGCCAGCAGCTCGGGGAGGGGATGCAGCGCTCGGGCACCGTCGGCATCCAGAACGAGACCGAGCGTAAGCTCTTCTGGAGCCTGATCTGCACGTGCGGCTGCCCGCGCGAGACCCTCGGGACGTGCACCTGCGGCACCGCGCACGAGCGCCGCGACCAGCTCCGCGAGGCGCTCGCGTCGGGGCTGTCGATCGAGGCCATCCAGGCCGCCTACGCCGAGCGCTTCGGCGCGGAGGCGCTGGCCGTGCCGCCGAACAAGGGCAGCCAGCGGCTGCTCTACCTCTTCCCGCTCGCCGCCATCATGGCCGGCGCCGGCATCGTCATCGTCACGCTGCGCCGATGGAAGCGGCGCAGCGACGAGGCGCGCGCCGCCGTCGAGCGCTCCCCGAAGGGCGTTGTCCCCGGCGGGCGCGACGATTACGACGACAAGCTCGACGAGGAGCTCAAGCACCTCGACCGCGAAGACCGTTGATGAGCGCCGAAACCTCCGCCAAAAGCGCCGCCTCGGCCACGGCCCACGAGGCCGTGAGCCGGGGCTCTGGCTCGCCGCTCGAGCGGCAGATCGTGCACTACGCTCGCTTCGGGGTGCCGCTCGCGGCGCTCGCGGGCGCCGGCGTCGCGGGGCTCGTCGCGGGGCCGCCCGCGGCGATCCTCGTGCTCGCGGGCGGCGCGCTCGTCGCGGTGATCGCCATCTTCTGGGCGAGCCTCCGCGTGCTGCTCGGGGAGACCCCGCTGAGCGGCGCCGACGCGTACGCGATCGGCGCGCCGCGCGCCGAGGAGGAGCAGAAGCAGGCCGTCCTGCGCGCGCTCAAGGACCTGGAGTTCGAGCGGAGCGTCGGCAAGATCAGCGACGAGGACTACGCCGATCTCGTCGCGAAGTACCGCGCCGAGGCGAAGCGGCTGCTCCGCGTGCTGGACGCCGACGCGCAGCCGCGGCGCGAGCAGGTCGCCGCGCTCGTGGCGAGGCACCTCCGGCGCGCCGGGCTCCAGGACGACGGCGGCGTGGAGGCGCCGGAGCAGGGCGAGGGCGCCGAGGGCGCCGCCGCGGGCGAGGGCGCCGCCGCGGGCGAGGGCGCCGCCGCGGGCGAGGGCGCCGCCGCGGGCGAGGGCACCGCCTCGGAGGCGAGGCCGGCGAAGCGGAGGCGCGCCAGGGCCAAGCCGCCGGAGCAGGAGCGCGCTCCGGAGCCGGCGGAGGGCGAGCGCGACGAGGCCGAGGCGACGGCGGAGGGCGCGGCTGCGCCGGCGCTCGCGTGCGCGGCCTGCGGCACGCTGAACGACGAGGACGCGGTGTTTTGCAAGAAGTGCGGGACGAAGTGCGCGCCCGGCGCGCCTGTGGCCGAGCAGGCTGCGGCGGAGGAGGCCGCGGCCGGCGTCGACGAGAACGACAGCAGGAGGGCGTCGTGATGCGCTGGTCCAGGTACACCGCGCTGGCCGCGATCGCCTCGCTGAGCATGACCGCGGCACCGACGGCGCAGGCGCAGCCCGCGGCCGCGGCGCAGCCCGCGGCGGCCGCCGCGACCCCGGCGCAGCCGGCTGCCCCGGCGCAGCCCGCGGCCCCCAAGGCGGCTCCCGCGCAGCCCGCGGCGCCGAAGCAGGACGCGAAGACGGCGGCGCCGAGCGCGGCGAAGCCGCCGGCCGCCGCCGCTGCTGCCGGCAGCGCGAGCCCCGCTGCGGCCTCGGCGGCTGCGGCGGACGCGGGCGCGCCCGACGCCGCTGGCGCCCTCCCGCCGGGTCATCCCGAGGTCGGGCAGGAGCTGCCTTCCGGCCACCCTCCCGTGGGCAAGCCGCCCGCGGGAGGCGCCGCATCCCGGCGCGCCGCCGAGGAGCTGACCGGCCTGTTCGAGGCGCCCGACGACACCGTCCAGGAAGATGCCGGCCTTCCGCCCGGCGCCATCGCGCTCACGGTGCAGGACGCGAACGGGCAGCCCATCCCTCGCGTCGCCGTCGACGTCGACATCCTGCAGAGCTCGGTGACGAAGGGCGAATCGCGCGAGCGCGTGACGCGGGAGACCGACGACGCGGGCATCGTCCGGCTCGAGAACCTCACGATCGGCGGCGGCACGAGCTACGGCATCTCGGTCACGCGCAACGGCGGGACGTTCTCGCTCCCGCATTTCGGGCTCAGCGCCGAGGCCGGAAAGCGCGCCGTGCTCCACGTCTACGAGGCCACGGCGGACGTGAACGGCCTGCTGGTCGGGTCGCAGGGCATCATCTACCTCCAGCTCCGGCAGGACTCGATCTCGGTCGAGCAGCTGTTCCAGGTCTACAACCTCGGACGCGTCGCCTGGCTCCCCAACGAGACGTTCGCCCTCCCGCCGGACTACAAGGCGTTCAACAAGAGCGAGGGCATGGACGAGATGCGCTTCGAGGAGGTGAAGGGCACCGGCGTCGCGCTGCGCGGCACCGTGAGTCCCGGCCGGCACGAGGGGCAGTTCCGCTGGCAGGTCCCGCTCAACCAGGACGAGCGCCAGACGATCCGCATCGAGCTGCCGCCGCGCATGGCCCAGCTGCGGGTGATGGCCGAGGCGTCGAAGTCCATGACGCTGAACGTCGCCGGCTTCCCGGCGGCGCAGCGCACCCAGAACCGGGACGGCAAGAAGATCCTGATCACCGAGAAGGCGGGCAACCGCGCGGAGGGCGGGCTGAGGACCATCGAGATCACGCTGGGCGGGCTGCCGACGCCCGGCGTGGGCCGCTGGGTCGCGCTCGTCCTCGCCGGCGCGGCCGTGATCGGCGGGGCCGCGCTGAACTTCGTCCGCCGGCGCGAGGACGATCGCGGGCCCGACGAGGAGGAGCGGCGAGAGCTGCTCGAGGCGCGCGACGCGCTGCTCGACGAGTTCGTCGAGCTCGAGCGCGCGCGGAAGCGGGGCGACGTCGGCCCGAAGACGTACGACCGGGTCCGGACGGCGCTCCTCGACGCGCTCGCGCGCATCGTGAGCATGATCGAGGCCACGCCGGCGCGCGGGAAGACCGCCGGCGCGCGGGAGCCGTCCGGCGCGCGGCGGAAGGCGGACGCTGCCGCATCGCCGCCGCCCTGAGGTGGGGGCAACGCCGAGCGCCGGACGGAGGCTCGGCTGGAAGGCCAGCCTGTCCGCGGGCGCGGCCCTCCTGATCGTCGGCATCACGGCGCTCGCTCGCCACCGGGCCGGGCCGCCGGCGCGCTGCGCGCCGGGGATGGTCGCGCTCGGCCCGCGATGTTGCGGCGAAGGCCAGCGCCTCGACGACGCCGGCCGCTGCGCCGGCGCGCCGAGCCGATGCGGCGCGGGCCTCTCGGCGACCCTCGCCGGCTGCGTCGCGCCGGGCGCGACCGTGCGCGTCGCCGCCGGGACGCTGCGGCTCGGGCCGAGCGACTGGGAGGCGCAGGGCGTCGTCGAGGCGCGCGAGGTGTTCGTCCCGGCGTTCTCGCTCGACGCGTTCGAGGTCACCGAGCAGCGCTACGCGGCCTGCGTCGCGGCCGGCGCCTGCGCGGCGCTGCCGCTGCGCGGCGAGCCCGGCGTCCCGGTGACGGGCGTCACGCTGGAAGAGTCCGCCCGGTATTGCGCCTTCGCGGGCGGTTTGCTCCCCTCGCGCAACCAGCTGGCCTTCGCCGCGGCGGGCCCGTCGAGCCGGCGGTACCCGTGGGGGGACACCGGCGCGGTCTGCCGTCGCGTCGCCTTCGGCCTGCGCGCGGGGCCGTGCGGATGGGGCGCGACGGGCGCTGAGCTCGCGGGCTCGCGCCCTGACGGCGCCGCCGTGCACGCGGGCGGGCGCGTGTTCGACCTGGCCGGCAATGTCGCCGAGTGGGCGGCGCCCGATCGACCCGACGACGGGATGTCGGGAACTCACGGCGGATCGTGGGCCGACGAGGCGGCCTCGGCGCTACGCACCTGGAATCGGCGGCTCGTCCCTGTATCCACCCGTTCGCCCGATCTCGGATTCCGGTGCGCCTATCCGCCGTGAGCGCGCGCCGCGCCGCTCACGGCGGCGTCGGAGGGGAGGGGAGAGGGAGGGGGAGAAGAGGGGAGAGGGGGAGCTAGCGGAGAGGGGAGCTAGCGGAGAGGGGGAGCTAGCGGAGAGGGGGAGCTAGCGGAGGGAGGAGGGATGGCATGCGAACGACAACAACCGCGCCCAAACGACCGCAAAACCGTCCGGAAACGCGCTCCGTCGGCTCCGGATTGGGTTACAGTCCCCCTTCCCAATGACTGTCGCGCTTCTCTCGATCGGGACCGAGCTCACCCGGGGCGAGATCCTCAACACCAACGCGGCCTGGCTCGCTGCCGAGCTCACCGCAGCGGGCTTCACGGTCAGCGAGTCCCTCACCGTCGACGACGACGTGGATCGCATCGTCGCCGCCGTCCAGAAGCTCGCGAGCGCGCACCGGCTGGTGATCGCCACCGGCGGCCTGGGCCCGACGACCGACGACCTCACCGCGCTCGCCGCCGCGCGCGCGACGGGCACCGACCTCGTGCGCGACGAGAGCACGCTGCTCGCCATCCGCCGCCGCGTCGAGAGCCGCGGCAAGACGATGAACGCGGGCCACGAGAAGCAGGCCGAGGTCCCCGCCGGGTCGGAGATCCTGCCGAACCCCTCTGGCACCGCGCCTGGCTTCGGGATCCACCTCGGCGAGTCCACGGTCTTCTTCCTCCCGGGCGTGCCGCGGGAGATGAAGGCCATGTTCACCGAGCAGGTCTTGCCGCGCGTGCGGCCGGCGGCTCCGAACAACACCTTCCAGGTCCGCCTCCGCACCTACGGCCTGCCCGAGTCCACGGCGGGCGAGCTCCTGAAGGGCGTGGAGGAGGCCTATCCCGGCATCACGCTCGGCTACCGCGTCCACTACCCGGAGGTGGACGTGAAGGTCCACGCCCGCGCCGCCACGCAGTCGATGGCGCACGAGCTGGCCTTGAAGGCGACGGCCGACGTCCGCGAGCGGCTCGGCACGGCCGTGTACGGGGAGGGGGACGACGCCTTCCCGGAGATGGTCGGGCGCTCCGTGCGCGCCCGGGGCTGGCGGCTCGCCGTGTCAGAGTCGTGCACCGGCGGGCTGATCTCCCACCTGCTCACCAGCTACCCGGCGAGCGACTACCTGGTCGGCGCCGCGGTCACCTACGCGAACAGCGCCAAGACGCGGCTGCTCGGCGTCGCGGAGGACACCCTGCGCGGCCACGGCGCGGTGTCGGCCGAGGTCGCCGCCGAGATGGCCCAGGGCGTCCGCCGCCTCTGCGAGGTCGACGTCGCCATCTCGGTCACCGGCATCGCCGGCCCGACGGGCGGCACGGCGACCAAGCCGGTCGGCCTCTGCTACTGGGCCGTGTCGCACCCTGGCGGCCTCGTCGTGCGCGACCGCGTGTTCTCGGGGGATCGCGAGGAGGTCCAGCTCGGCGCCGCCTACGCCGTCCTGGACCTCCTCCGCCGCATCGCCGGCAACCTCCCCGAGCGCTGACGCGGGCGCGGGCTGACGAGCGTCAGTTCGGCGCGGCGCGCGTGAACGTGAGCGCGCCGTCCCCGCGGTCGATCCGCACCGTGTCGCCCTGCTTGAACTCCCCGCCGAGGATCCGCTTCGCGAGCTCGTCCTCGATGCTCCGCTGGATGGCGCGCTTCAGCGGCCTCGCGCCGTACTGCGGGTCCCACCCCTGCTCGATGAGGTAGCCCTTCGCGTCGGACGAGATCGTGAACAGGAGCCCGCGTCGATCCAGGCGCTTTCGCAGCAGATCGAGCTGGATGTCCACGATCTTCTCCATCTGCTCGCGCGCCAGCCGCCGGAACACGATGAGGTCGTCCAGGCGATTCAGGAACTCCGGGCGGAAGTGCTTCCGCACCTCCTCGATGACGGCCCTCCGCACGAGCTCGGCCTTCTCGTCGGCCGGCAGGTTCGCCCGCTCCTCGATCGCCGCGGCCGCGGGCGTCCCGAGGTTGGATGTCAGGATGATGATCGTGTTCTTGAAATCGACCGTGTGTCCCTGTCCATCCGTCAGGCGCCCGTCATCGAGCACCTGGAGGAGCGTGTTCCAGATGTCCGGGTGCGCCTTCTCGATCTCGTCGAACAGCACCACGCTGTACGGCCGCCGGCGCACCGGCTCCGTGAGCTGGCCGCCCTCCTCGTAGCCGACGTACCCGGGCGGCGCGCCGATCAGGCGAGCCACCGCGTGCCGCTCCCCGTACTCGCTCATGTCGAGCCGCACCATGGCCCGCTCGTCGTCGAAGAGGATCTCGGCGAGCGCGCGCGCGAGCTCGGTCTTGCCGACGCCGGTCGGCCCGAGGAACAGGAACGACCCGATCGGCCGCCGCTCGTCGCCGAGGCCGGCCCTCGAGCGCCGGATGGCGTTCGACACCGCGCGGAGCGCGTCCTCTTGCCCGACCACGCGCCGCCGCAGCTCCTCCTCGAGGCGCAGGAGCTTCTGCATCTCGCTCTCGAGCATCTTGGACACCGGGATACCGGTCCACTTCGAGACGACCGCGGCGATGTCCTCGTCGGTGACCTCCTCCTTCAGGTAGCTTTGCTTCGACTGCACCTGGGCGAGGGTCGTGCGGATCGACTCGAGCTTCTTCTCGATCTCCGGGATCTTGCCGTAATGGATCTCCGCGGCGCGCCCGAGATCGCCGGCGCGCTTCAGGCGCTCCTCCTCGAGCCTGAGCTCCTCGATCTGCGGCTTGAGCTGGCGCAGCTCGGAGATGAGCTCCTTCTCCCGCATCCACTGCGCCCGCATCGCGTCGCGCTGCCCCTGGAGCTCGGCGATCTCGCGCCGCACCTCATCGAGGCGCGCCTTGCTCGCCTTGTCGCTCTCGCGCTTGAGCGCCTGCTCCTCCATCTGCAGCTTGAGCAGATCGCGCTCCACCTGGTCGATCGGCGTGGGCAGGCTGTCGATCTCCATGCGGATCTTCGACGCCGCCTCGTCGATGAGGTCGATCGCCTTGTCGGGCAGGAACCGCTCGGTGATGTACCGGTTCGACAGCACCGCGGCGCCCACGAGCGCGGCGTCCTGGATGCGGATGCCGTGGTGGACCTCGTACTTCTCCTTCAGGCCGCGCAGGATGGCGATCGTGTCCTCGACGGTGGGCTGCGCGACGAGCACCTGCTGGAAGCGCCGCTCCAGCGCCGCGTCCTTCTCGATCCGCTTCCGGTACTCGTCGAGGGTGGTCGCGCCGATGCACCGGAGCTCGCCGCGCGCGAGCGCGGGCTTCAGCATGTTGGCCGCGTCCATGGCGCCCTCGGCCGCGCCGGCGCCGACCAGCGTGTGGAGCTCGTCGATGAACAGGATGATGCGCCCGTTCGAGCCCTCGATCTCCTTGAGCACGGCCTTGAGCCGGTCCTCGAACTCACCGCGGAACTTCGAGCCTGCGACCATGGCGGCGAGGTCGAGCGCGGCGATGGTCTTGTCCTTAAGCGACTCGGGCACGTCGCCCGCGACGATGCGGTGCGCGAGGCCCTCGACGATGGCCGTCTTGCCGACGCCGGGCTCACCGATGAGCACCGGGTTGTTCTTGGTGCGGCGCGACAGCACCTGGATCACGCGCCGGATCTCCTCGTCTCGGCCGATCACCGGGTCGATCTTGCCCTGTCGGGCGAGCTTCGTGAGATCGCGGGTGTACTTCTCGAGCGCCTGGAACTTCCCCTCGGGATCCCGGTCCGTCACGCGCTGATTGCCGCGCACGGCCGCGAGCGACGCGAGGAGCTTGTCGTACGACAGCCCCGCTCGCTCGAAGATCGACTGGATCTCCTTGTCGGTCTTCGTCCCGGCGAGCAGGACGTGCTCTGTCGAGATGTACTCGTCCTTGAGCGCCTTCGCCTCGTCTTCGGCCTTCTGCAGGACCGCGAGCGCGCGCCTCGACAGGTTCGGCTCGGCGCCGCCGCTCACGCGAGGGTAGGTGTCGATCTTCGCGTCGAGCAGGCGCAGGAGCCCCGCGGGATCGGCGCCTGCCTTCTGCACCAGCGGAGCGCCGAGGCCGCCGTCCTGGCCGACGATCGCCCGCACGATGTGCTCGGGATAGAGTTCGGGATTTCCCCGGCGGCTGCCGAAATCGACAGCCTCTCGTATGGCCTCCTGGGCCTTCGTCGTCATTCGCTCGATTCTCATGGCACCTCGAAGCTAAGGCGTGTGCCATCGCTAGCAAGGGGCCGGCCAAGCAAGCGTCTTGCCAGAGATACCGAGCGAACGCATCGGTGGATCGATGCAGCCTCAGCGCCGTGTCAACCCCACCGTGCGTGGTGGGGTCCTCGGCTGAAGCGGGCGCGGGCTCCGTCCGCCGCGCGCCCTGGACGCAGGCGACGCAGGCTCAGATGTCGAGGTTCTTCACGTTGAGCGCGTTCTGCTCGATGAAGTTGCGCCGCGGCTCGACCTGATCCCCCATGAGGATCGTGAAGAGCTCGTCCGTCTTCACCGCATCGTCGATGCGGACCTGGAGGAGGGTCCGCGCGTCCGGGTTCATCGTCGTTTCCCAGAGCTCGTCGGCGTTCATCTCGCCGAGACCCTTGTAACGGCTGATCGCGATACCCTTCTTGCCCCGCTCTTCGATGTAGTCGACGAGCGCCTCGCCGTTCTCGATCGTCTCCTCGCCGCTCGAGGTGCGGGCCCGGTAGGGGGGCGCGCCGATGGAGCGCAGGTCCTGCTCGATCGACCAGGCCTCCTGGTACTCCGGCGAGCCCACCAGATCCCAGTCGATGACGCTCTTTCGCGCGCTCGCGCCAGGGCGCGGCACGACCTCGATCCGGCTCGTCCCGTGCTCGGTGTCGCGCGGCGTCGACAGCGTGAGCGGGAACAGGTCCGGGTAGCGCTGCTTCAGGTAGGCCCGGAGCTCGTCGGCGGCCGCGGCGACCTTCTTGGTCTCCCGCAGGTCGTCGCGCCCGAGCCCGCTCGACCGGAGCACCGCCGCCACGATCCGCGCGTCACAGCGCTTGTCGATGTTCGACAGCACGGCGCGGAACCGCTTCAGCCGCTGCGCGAGGCGGTAGAGCGGCTGCCCCGCGATGCCCGTCTGCGCGCCGCTCGCGACGATCTCGAGCCCGTCCACGGCGTTGCCCACGAGGAACTCGTCGAGCGCGGCCTGGTCCTTCAGGTACAGGTCCCGCTTGCCCTTGCGCACGCGGTAGAGCGGCGGCTGCGCGATGAACAGATACCCCTTCTCCATGATCTCGGGCATCTGCCGGAAGAAGAAGGTCAAGAGCAGCGTGCGGATGTGGGAGCCGTCGACGTCGGCGTCCGTCATCAGGATGATCTTGTGGTAGCGGAGCTTGTCGATCTCGAACCCGCCGGCGTCGTTGATCCCGCAGCCGAGGGCGGTGATCAGCGTGCCGACCTCGGCGGAGCTCAGCATCCGGTCGAGCCGCGCCCGCTCGACGTTCAGGATCTTGCCCTTCAGCGGGAGGATCGCCTGGAAGTGCCGGTCGCGCCCCATCTTGGCGCTGCCGCCGGCGCTCTCGCCCTCGACGATGTAGATCTCGCTCTTCTCCGGGTCCTTGGACTGGCAGTCGGCGAGCTTGCCGGAGAGCGACGTCACGTCGAGCGAGCCCTTGCGGATCACCTCGCGGGCCTTGCGGGCCGCCTCGCGCGCCTTGGCCGCGACGACCGCCTTCTCGATGATCTTCTTCGCGCTCTGCGGGTTCTCCTCGAAGTACTGCGCGAGCTTGTCGCTGACGACCGCCTCGACGATGCCCTTGACCTCGCTGGAGACGAGCTTGGATTTCGTCTGCGAGTCGAACGACGGGTCCGGGTGCTTGATGCTGAGCACGCACGTCAGGCCCTCGCGCGCGTCCTCGCCCTGCAGGCCCTGCTTCAGCTCCTTGAAGAGGTTGTGCGCGCTCCCGTAGTTGTTGATCGTCTTCGTGAGCGCGGCGCGGAGCCCGGTGAGGTGCGTGCCGCCGTCCCTGTTGTGGACGTTGTTCGTGTAACAGAAGATCGCCTCCGTGTAGGAGCCGTTCCACTGCAGCGCGACCTCCACGCCGACCGGCGGCGCCGAGCTCGCGCGGCCGTTCCCGGCCTCGCCCGCCGCGCCGATCTCGTGCTGCGACACGAAGCTGATCACCTCGTCGTGAATCGGCTCCTTGGTCTTGTTGAGGAGCGCCACGAACTCCGCGATACCCCCCTTGTACTCGTAGGCTTCGGCCCTCCCGTCGGGGCGCTGGTCGTCGAGGTGGATGATGAGCCCGGCGTTCAGGAACGCGAGCTCGCGGAGGCGGCTCGCCAGGACGTCGAAGCTGAACTCGACCGTGCTGAAGATGATCGGGTCGGGCTTGAAGGTGATCTTCGTCCCCGTCTTGTCCGTCACGCCGATCCCCTTGAGCGGCGCCCTCGGCACGCCCCGGGCGTACTCCTGGAACCAGAGCTTTCCTTCGCGCTTGATCTCGACCTTGAGCCACTCGGAGACGGCGTTCACGGCGCTCACGCCGACGCCGTGCAGGCCCGCAGAGACCTTGTAGCTGGAGTTGTCGAACTTTCCGCCGGCGTGGAGGACGGTCATGACGACCTCGGCGGCGCTCACGCCCTTCGCGTGCATCCCGACCGGGATCCCGCGGCCGTTGTCCTCGATCGACACCGAGCCGTCGAAGTGGACGGTGACCCTGATCTCCGTGCAGGCGCCGGCGAGGTGCTCGTCGACGGCGTTGTCCACGGCCTCCCAGACCAGGTGGTGCAGCCCCGATCCGTCGTGCACATCGCCGATGTACATGCCGGGGCGCTTGCGCACCGCTTCGAGGCCTTCGAGCGCCGTGATGCTGTGGGCGTCGTACGACGCCTTGGTGAGGTCGGTCGGCTGGCTCAGGGTGGGTTCCGTCATCTCGGTCCTGGTGGGCGCGCCCGCCGCCTCTCACCGGGGGGCGCAGAGCGGCGGAGACCGCTCGGATTGCCGGAGTTCTTGCAGTGGAGGGGCCGGCGCGATGGGCAGCTCGTCTGGTGGGACCCGGGCGCCGCAGCCGCGGCGCCGGATCGATTCCGAGGGCACGAGCGTTCATGCGCGGACCGCTCGTCGATGCCCCGTAAAGACTGCGGAAATGTAGCCGAAATCAGCCGCTCGGGCAAGCGTTTCGCCGAGTCCGGAAGCCTCGTAACACCGTATTTTCGGCGCCTGGCGCGGGCGCGTCCGGAGCATCCCAACTCGTGCCCTGCGGGGCGGGATCAACGCGTCTCGGGGCGGCCGCGGCAGGCCTCGCCGCGCCCCCGCCGCCCCGCGTCCGCCCCCGCGGCGCACGTCAGCTGAGCGCGCCGCCTTCGACGTGAAAATCGCGCCGCTCCGACGCGGGTACGCCCGGCGTGACGATGAGATCGCGCCGCGTGGTCGTCAGGAACACCTGTCCGCGCGCCATGCCGAGGAACGTGAACAGCGCGGCCGTCCGGTCGGGGTCGAGCTCGCTGGACACGTCGTCGAGCAGGAGAATGGGCTCTACACCCCGGACGGACGCAATGGCGGCGGTCTCAGCCGCCTTGAGCGAGAGGGTGAGGGCCCGGTGTTGCCCCTGGGAGGCGACCACGCGGGCGGGGTGGCCGTCGAGCTCGAGCACCAGGTCGTCCCGGTGGGGGCCGAAGCCCGCGCTCGGCCGGTGGGCGTCGCGCCGGCGGTGCTCGCGCAGCGCCTCGGCCGCCTGCGCGGCGTCGCTGGCGCCGCCCGGCGCGTAGCGCGCGGCGAGGGTCAGGTCGGGCGCCGCGATGCGGGCGAAGGCGTGGGCGAGCTCCGGCGCGAGCGCCTCGACGGCGGCCGCGCGGGCGCGGGTCAGCGCCGCGCCGTGCAGGGCGCAGAGCTCCTCGAACGCGTCGAGCTCGGCGCCCCCCTGCGGCGACGCGCCCCCGCCGCGGTGGAGCAGCTCGTGCCGCGCGCGGAGCGCCTGCGCGTACCGGGCGCGGTGGTCGGCGCTCTGCGGGTCCATGAAGAGCGCCAGCCGATCCAGCAGCGTGCGCCGCGCGCTCGCGGGCCCGGTCGAGAGCGCGAGCTCCTCGGTGTGGAAGGCGACGACCGGCGAGCGCGTCGCGAAGCTCGACAGGCTCGGGGGCCGGTTGCCGTCGATCCGCACCACGCACCGCTTCTGCTCCACGGCGGCGGTCTGCTCGCGCGCGAGGGGGGGCAGCGCGTCCCTGCGCTCGACGAAGCGCGCGCGCGCGCTCGCGACGTCGGCGCCGTGGCGCACGAGCTCCGCCGCGCGGTGGGTGCGGAAGCTCCTCGAGGTGGCCGCGAAGTAGATCGCCTCGAGGAGGCTCGTCTTGCCTTGACCGTTGTTGCCGGCGATGACGTTGAGGCGCGGCGCGGGCTCGACGTCGATGCGGCCGAGGTTCCGGAACTCGCGCACGTGGAGCCGCTCGAGCAGGAGGCTCGGGAGGCGTTCGTGTCGCTCGTCGTCGGGCGCGCTCAAATCCGCATCGGCATGATGACGGCGACGTAGCTCTGCTGGTTCGACTCGCTGCCGGGCCGGAGCACGGCGGGGTCGAGCTCCCCGGAGATGCCGAGGATGACCTCCTCGTCGTCGATGGAGCCGAGCACGTCGAGGAAGTACTTGGCGTTGAAGCCGATCGTGACCTCGGGCCCGGCGTAGTCGACGGCCACCTCGTCGAAGCCGGCGCCGGTGTCCGGGCTCTCGCTGGTGATCCGGAGGGTCCCCGGCGCGATCGACAGCTTGACGCCGCCGGTGCGGTCGTTGGCGGCGAGCGCGATGGCGCGGAGGGCCTCGGCGAACTGGACGCGGGGCGCGCGGACCGAGCGCTCGGTGACGGACGGGATGACCTGCTGGTAGGGGGGGAACTGCGCGTCGACGAGCTTCACCGAGAACTGCATCCCGGCGATGTTGAAGAAGGCGTTCGGCCCGCTCTGGGTGATGGCGACCATGGGGGTCTCCTTCTCGGCGCGCGCCTCCTCGGCGAGGCGGCGGAGCTCGGTGATCGCCTTGAGGGGGATGAGCATGGTGGCGGTGGCGGAGCTGCCGGAGACGGTCGCCTCCATCTTGGACAGGCGGTGGCCGTCGGTGGTGACCATCCGGACGCGGTCGCCGGCCCACTCGAACAGGGCGCTGTTGACATGGGCGCGCGTCTCGTCGGTGGAGATCGAGAAGTGCGTCCTGGCGATCAGGAGCGCGAGCTGCTCGACGGGGAGCTCCAGCGAGGGCGCGTCGCGCGACGGCGCGGGCAGCTGCGGGAACTCCGAGCCGGGGAGGCCGGGGAGGGTGTAGCGGCGGGGCGATCCCACGGCCTTGAGCGACGTGTGCGCGCCCTCGGTGGTGGTGATCTGGATCGGGCCATCGGGCATGGCCTTCACGCGTTCGAGCAGGTCCCTGGCGGGGACCGCGACGGTGCCGCCGGTCTTGATGTCCGCGTGGGTCTGGCCGGTGACCCCGAGGTACAGGTCGGTCGCGGCGACGCGGACGGCGTTGCCATCGGCGGCGAGCAGGACGTTGGCGAGCGCTGGCATGGCGCTTTTCTTATCCGCCACGCCTTGGCAGCGCGCGACGAGGCGAAGCAGATCTTTCTTGGGGATCACAAGGTCCATAGCCGACTCCGGAGCCGCTCCCTTTAGCAGGGTTATTGCCCGGGCGTGGGCGGGAAATGAGCGCTCCGGTGACCTTGCGGGACGCCTCTTCTTTCCATGAAATAGATAGATAAAGACATCGTCTTCGTCGTAGGCGCTGTGGAGGGCGGGGATAACTCAGATTGCTCAATGAATCCGAGCAGTTGAAAGCGAGCGCCCTGGGGTAAATGGACCGTGCTCAGGGGTAGGAGGACGGGGGACAGCTGGCGGGCGGCGTGTCTCCCCCGTTTTGCCCCCAGGGTTGTCGAGGGGGTTATCCCCAAGATCCACCAGGGGGTGCTCGGGAATGTACAACCGAGCGCGGCCGGTCACGCTCTCACCTGATGCGCTGTGCAGTTCCGAGCGGCACCTGGATGGAGTATTGCAAAATGTACGGACTTGAGTTCGGTGCGGTGCATCCACTGCGGTAGCCACCACGACGTTGCGGCGATCGTGTGCCCGTCGACCGGCCTCGTCATCGCATCGCGCGAGGCACCCTCGTCTTCCCGTGGGGGCCGGCGCGTCGTGGCGGCTCCGCTGCAGCCCGTCCCTGGACCTGCTGCACCGCAGCCGTCGCGGGGAGCGCCGCCGCCGCCGAGATCAGCGCCGCCGCCGAGATCAGCGCCGCCGCCGCCGAGATCAGCGCCGCCGAGGTCAGCGCCGCCGCCGCCGAGATCAGCGCCGCCGTCGCCGAGGGGCTCGCCTGGCGTGGGACCGAGCTCGTCGGCGCGCAGCGCGCCGCCGCCGCGTCCCGAGGCGCGATCCACGCCGCCGCGCGCGCCGTTGTCCAGCCGCGGCGACGCGCGGGTCGAGGCGTGGCCGAGGAGAGACGCGGCGAGCGCGTCGTTGGGGCGTTCGCTGCTCGGGCATGTGATCGGCGACAAGTACGGGGTCACCGCGATCATCGGGGAGGGGGGCATGGGCGCGGTGTACGAGGCCGAGCACCTCCAGATCGGGCGGCTGGTCGCCGTCAAGGTGATGCACCCGCGGGAGACGCAGCAGCGCGAGGCGATCTCGAGGCTGGAGCACGAGGCGCGGGTCGCGGGGCGGATCGGTCATCCGAACATCTGCGAGGTCTACGACATGGGGTGGCTCCCTGACGGCAGCCCCTACCTTGTGATGGAGCGCCTCCACGGTGAGACGCTGGCGCAGCGGATCGAGCGCTGGGGGCCCGTACCGCCGAGCGAGCTCGTGGACATCATGCTGCAGGTCCTCTCCGCGCTGGTGACGGCGCACGAGCGGGGGATCGTTCACCGCGACCTGAAGCCGGAGAACATCTTCCTCTCGGAGCGCGCCGGCATGTTGCCGGTTGCCAAGCTGCTCGATTTCGGCATCTCCCAGGCGTCCGGCATGGATGGGACGATGGATCTGACCCGCACCGGCATGGTGATGGGCACGCCGTACTACATGGCGCCCGAGCAGGCTCGGGGCGATGTCGAGCTTGACCACCGGCTCGATCTGTGGGCGGTGGGCGTGATCCTCTACGAGGCGCTGACCGGCCAGCGCCCGTTCGTCGCGCGCAACTACAATGCGCTGCTCGTCCAGATCCTGACGCTCTGGCACCGCCCGGTCACGGAGCTCGATCCCACGATCCCGCCCGGGCTCTCGCGCCTGGTAGATCGCGCCCTGGCGAAGGAGCGCGACGAGCGCTTCCAGAGCGCCCGTGAGTTCCAGGAGGCGCTGCGGCGGTTCAAGAACGAGGTACCCGTGTCGCAGAAGCGCCGGGTGGAGCGCGTCGCGGTGCAGAGCCTCATCGAGGATCGGAACGACGACGGGACGATGATGTTCGCGCGGCTGGGAAGCGAGCAGGACGCCGGCGAGCCCGGTCGGATCGTCGCTGCGAGCGGCCGCTCAGCGCCCGAGGTGGCGAGGAAGGGTGCTCAGGTCGCTGATGGCGGGAAGGGGCTTGCGTTGCGTCACGGCGCGTGGTCGACGCGGGCTTCGGGGGCGGTGAGCGACGCTGGGGCGGTGCGCAGGCGGAGCGAGCCGGTCGCCGAGGTGGTGGACGGGCCGTCTCGGGACGACGAGACGGAGGATCGGCCGACGATCCCTTCGTTGGGCCCGCTCGGGAGGGGGGCGGAGCTCTCGGACGACAATGAGGCGACGGTGGTTGATCCGCCCGCGTTCCCGGAGGACATGCCCACGGTCGTCGGCGGTGAGGGTCGCGCGCGGGGCGGCGACAAGAGCTGACACGGGTGTGAGCGCAGGAGCGAGGTGAGCGCAGTGGATGCGATCGAGCGCGTGGTGGCGCGTGGCGTCGTGAAGACGTACGGAACGACGGCGGCGCTGCGGGGCGTGACCGCGACCATCGAATCGGGCCGGTTGACGCTCATCGAAGGGGCGAACGGGTCGGGCAAGTCGACGCTGCTCGGCATCCTGGGCACCGTGATTCGCCCGACGTCGGGCGACGTCAGCTACGAGCCGCTTGGGGACGACACGGGGCGGGTTCGAGGCACCATCGGCTGGCTGTCTCACGAGTCGCTGGCGTACCCGGACCTGTCCGGCCGGCAGAACGTCGAGCTGGCGGCCAGCTTCCACGGGCTCGATGCGCAGGAAGCGTGGCGTCGAGCGGAGGAGCGCTTCGAGCTCGGGAGCTTCGCGGTTCGCCCGCTGCGGACGTGCTCGCGCGGCCAGCGGCAGCGCATCGCGCTCGCGCGCGCGCTGGTGCACCAGCCTTCCTTGGTGCTGCTGGACGAACCCACGACCGGCCTGGACCGGTCCGGTGTCGCGCGGCTGCTCACGGTGGTGGAAGCCGAGGTGGCGCGGGGCGCCGCCGTGGTTGTGGTCTCGCATGAGCCGGAGGTCTTCCGGCATCGAGCTGCCGCGCGTGTCGTGCTGGAGCGCGGTCGCGTCGTCGCCGACGCGAGCTGAGTTACCTCGCGACCGCTCCCGACCCGAGCCGTCCATCCGAGCGCCCGTGCCATCTCGTCGCCGAGCTGCGCGAGCTCGGCACTGCGCATTCTCGCTGTCGGCGGCACGGCCTGCGCCGACACGTTCGTTCTGCCGGCTCTCCGAGCGTACACGCCTGCGCCTCCACGTCGCAGCGGCGGGTGAGCGACCGCCGTGCAAGGTACGAGGCTGCCGTCGCCGTTCGCCGTGCGCCCTGCCGTGGCGCGCGTTCGTGGGTCTCAGGAACGACGTGCTGGTCAGCGCCGACCGGAGGATGTCACCCGACGACCCTATCGAGCGCGACGGCGCGGCGCTCGCGGGCACCTTGCGTGATGCCAAGAGTAGGGCGCGATCGGCTCCGAGCAGCCGCGCTCCGGGATAGAGCGCGACGTCGAGCAAACCGCTCGGTTCACCTGTTCCTCTACGCACTCGTCTACGCACTCGTGATGCTCTCTCAGGCCCGTAGCGCTGCAACGTCCGCTGGGCGAAGACGATCACAGCGGTCCTGGTGCTCGCCGAAGAGCTCTCCCTTCAAGACCCGCCAGCCTTCTCTCCGGCAGGCTCGTGAGGAACTCGGCAGCCGTGTGGGCCAGCGACTCTGGGAACGCGCCTGAGACAGGAACCAGACGGGGCGTGACTGGGGTTGGGCCGAAGCTCGCGGCGCGATCTCTCCAGACGGGGCGCGACTGAGGTTGGGGCCGAAGCTCGCGGCGCGATCTCTCCCGCGTTGGTGCTTGTCACAGCACCGGGAGCTGCCCGCGAATTCAGCGTTACCTGCGCCGGTTGCCAACCAGGAGCGAGAGCGCGCGGGGGCAGCACGGCGCGGTCAACCTCATGAAGGATGTGCAGGGGGTAGGGACCGATCAGCACGACGGAATCACGAGCGAGCGCGCACACCAGCTCTGCCTTCGTCGGTGCCCGCGCCGGGGTCTTCAACGAGAGCGCCGCCGCTCTCGTTGCAGGCCCCGGGGCCACCCTTTGGCCTCCCCCCACGCGGTCACGACCTTCAGCGAGACGGCGCTGGCGCAGCGGTGCGCCGCCAGGTGGGATGCGAACGGTTCCGAGAAGCGCCGCGATGCACTCGCCGTGAGGTGCCCGATCGGCACGACGCCGGCTCGGTCTGAACCGAGCTGACGGCGGCCAGCTGATCGGCGTCGTGCGCCTCGAGGCCGTCCACGCCCGACGCGATGGGATTCAGACTGCAAACTTCGTCGCGGCGAGCTGCCAGCGCACCGACGAGCGTGACCGTCGTGTGCCTCTAGCCCACGCCGGTCCTGGTTTCGACTACCGCCACCCGGAGCTGTTTCACGTGAAACAGGAGGGCCTGTCCTCGCAGCGCCTCGCGCACCCCTTGCAAGGGCACGGTTGGAATGCGCCCCGGCGCTGGGCCTAGACGGAGTGAGAGTCGGGTCGGGTTCACAGCTGGTCGCAGAGCAAGTCGCATTCGGACGTGTCCTGGCCAGCCTCCGGCGAGCGGAGCTAGGTACGGTGGCGCGTCAGGATGAGCTTGGCTTCAGGGACGATGCCGGTGCAGTTGGTTCCGCACGCGGCCCGGCATCGCCACCGTGCCTGTGGTGATGCTGGGTGATGCTGGGCGCTTCGAGCTCTCCCGCCTTGTTGCCGGTCGGCGCATCGGGAGCTGCGGCGGGTTCAGCACCACTTGCGCCGGCGGCAGACCCGGGGGCGAGCGCGCAGGGTCAGCCCGGCATGGCAACCTCATGAGGATGCCCAGCCGCGAGGCCCATCAGAACGGCAGCATCGGGAGCGAGCGCGCGCACGAGAGCTGCGCTTCTCAGTCTGCCCGAGAGGGGACGAGAGGGGAGAGGAGCTCGCCGGCGCACTCGATGAGCACCCAGGTCGCCTTTTGACGCCCGCCCCACGCCGTCACGACCTCCAGCGAGATGGCGCTGGCGCGGCGGCGCGTCACAAGGTGCGGTGAGACCGGCTACGAAGAGCCACGCGATGCACTGGCCGTAGCGTACCCATCGTTCCGGCGCCGGCTCGGGATGCACCGAGCCGATAGCGGCTGGCTGATCGGCGTCACTCGCCGAGAGGCCGTCCACGCCCGACCGATGGGCTTCAGGCCGCAAACTTCGTCGCCGCGAGCTGCCGGGATAGCGACGAGGTGAAGCCCGTGTGCGTCTTGCCCACGCCGGGCCTGGTTCCGACCACCGCCACCCGGAGCTTGTTTCACGTGAAACAGGACGGCCTCACCTGGCAGCGCGCCTCGCGCACTCCTGGAAGGGCACGCCTGGAACGCGCCCCGATGCTGGAAGCAGACGAAGCGGGGATCGGGTCGGCAGCCAGCGGCAGAGCCGGTCGCGTTTGGACGTGACCTGACTGGACGGATGGCGGACGGAGTCAGGTATGCAGTCGCGCCAGAACAAGCTCGGCTGCGGCGAGCGATGCCGGCGCTGTGGGGTCCGCACGCGGCATCTCCACGGCGCCTGTGGCGATGCCCAGCGCTTCGAGCTCTCCCGCATTGGTGCCGGTCGAAGCATCGGGAGCTGCCGGCGGGTTCAGCACCACCTGCGCCGGCGGCAAACCGGGGGCGAGAGCGCGCAGGGCCAGCACGGCGCTGGCCACCTCATGAAGGACGCCCAGCCGGTCGAGGCCCACCAGCACGACGGCATCAGGAGCGAGCGCGCGCACGAGATCGGCGTTCGTCAGCTGCGGCCCGAGAGGGGAGAGGAGCGCGCCGGCGCTCTCGATGAGCACCCAGGGCGCCTTCTGCCTCGCGACCCACGACGTCACGATCTCGAGCGAGATGGTGCTGGCGCAGCGGCGCGCCGCGAGGTGCGGCGAGACCGGCTCCCGGAAGCGGTACGGCGCCGGCTCGGGCTGAACCGAGCTGACCGCGGCCAGCTGATCGGCATCGCTCGCGGAGACGCCGTCCACGCCCGACTCGACGGGCTTCAGGCCGCAGACTTTGTCGCCGCGGGCTGCCAGCGCGGCGACGAGCGCGACGGTCGCGTGTGTCTTGCCCACGCCGGTCCCGGTTCCGACCACCGCAATCCGGACCTGACCTGTTTCACGTGAAACAGGACGGCCCCTCATCGCAGCGCCTCGCGGAATCCTGCAAGGGCACGCTCCACATCGGCCTCCGCGAGCGACGCGCTCGCCGTGATGCGGAGCCGCGATGTACCCGCCGGGACCGTCGGCGGGCGGATCGCCTGGACGAGTATGCCCTCCCGTGCGAGGCGCTGGGACATCTCCACCGCGGCACCCGGCGACTTCAACAGCCAGGGGAGGATGGGGCCCGACGAACCCGGGAGCAGCGGGGCCCCCAGCGCGTGCAGGCCAGCGCGGAGCTGGCGCGTGACCGTGGCCAGTCGTGACCGACCTGCGTCGTCGGCGGCGGCACGACGGACGCGGTCCACCGACGCGAGCGCCACCATGGGGCTGATGCCGGTCGAGAACACGAAGCTCCTCGCGCGGTTCCACAGGTAAGTCCGCAAGGTCGAGGAGCCCGCGACGAAGGCGCCGTGGAGTCCGATCGACTTGCCGAGCGTGCCGATGAGGACGTCGGGGCGAACGCCGACCTCGGAGCACAGGCCAGCGCCGCGCGGCCCATGGATGCCGAGGGCATGCGCCTCGTCCACCACCAGCGCGGCGTCATGACGGTCGCACAGCTCGCGGAGGTAGCGCAGGTCGGGGCTGTCGCCATCCATGCTGAAGAGCGATTCGGTCACGACCCACCGGCGGCGGGCGCCCCGGCCGCGCACGAGAGCGCTCTCGACCGCCTCCGCGTCGAGATGGCGGACCACCTCGATGGCCGCTCCCGAGAGGCGGCAGCCGTCGATGAGCGAGGCGTGGTTCAGGGCATCCGAGACGATGACATCCCCCGGCCTGGCCAGCGCGGCGACGGTGCCGACATTGGCCGCGTACCCCGAGGAGAACAGGAGCGCCGCCTCCATGCCCAGCCACGCGGCGAGCTCGCGTTCGGCCATCAAATGCGCCTCGTGCGTCCCGCTCACGAGACGGGACGCGCCCGCGCCGCTCGCGGCGCCACCCTCCGACAACCAGGGGAGAGCGGCGTACCCGAGATAGTCGTTCGAACACAGCACCAGCATCCCCGGACCAGCCGCGGTGACCGCAGGAGTGCGCAGCAGGCCCGCGCGGTCCAGCTCGGAGAGCTCGTCCTGCAGGTGGCGAAGGGCGTTCACCCCTTCGGGCGTCGACGAGGGCGGGCGGGGAGCTTCATCCATGGATGCAGGCATGCCATCTCCTTGGGCAGCCGGGCCAGTCCGTAGGACCGCGCGGCGCATGAGGATTCACGCTCAGGGCGTGCTGCCGTTCGCTTCGCCCGAAGACGGCGAATCCGGGCCGACGCCGAGCACCGCGTCGACCCGCTGCAGGATCCGGCCGAACGCATCCCGCGCACGGCCGGCGATCATGGCCGTCCGGGAACGCTCCTGCTCCAGGTCGTGGGCGAGCGCGATAGCCGCCAGCAACATGGCCTGCGGCGTCATAGCGCGGCCGGCGGGCACAACCGTGGCGAGCTTCTGGTCGACGACAGCCGCGAGCCGCTGGAGCTCTTCATCGCTCGCGGAAGTCACCACGCGGTAGGTCTGACCCCCCACCCGTAGCTGCACGGTGCGGCGCGCCATAGCCCCCGGACGCTACCATGAACCCCGCCGGGCGCGCAGAGCGGGCTGCACCGTGCGAACGGAGTGACTTGCCGATGACAAACGCGACCGACGAGCGCCCAGAGACCCGAAGGCGCGCTCCCTCATCGCGCCGGAGAGTCACGCTCGCAGCTCGCCCGGAGCGACGCGCTCCGCGACCTGGCCAGAGACCCGGAGCGCGCGCCGAGATCCGACCGACGTCGACCCGACGGCGGACCCTCGACAACCTCGTAGGGCGACGCGGATCGCAGAATTCCAGCGCGCCCCCCGGCAGCGCCCTGTAGCATCGCCCCATCATGCCTATGGCGGGCCGCCCAGCTGCCTTGGTTGCCGCCCTCCTGGGGGTCGTTCTCGCGCACGGCACGGCTCGCGCCGAACCCCAGGCGAGCGTCGGCGTCACCCTCGGCGCCGCCGGCACGGGCCTCGAGCGGCGGTGGTGGGATTCCACCGCCTTTCACGCGGGGCTGCGAGGCGACGTCCTGTTCGGCCGCGGCGCCAACGACGACTTCGGTGTCGGCCCCTATGCCGAGGTGCTCACCCACGGCTTCGACGAGCTCCAGGCCGGCGCGGGTGTCTCGGCGCTCGCACCTGTCCTCGACCTGTTTCCGCTGATCGTCTCCACCGGGGTCTACGGCCGGTGGAGCGCCGACGCCGACGCGCTGGAGCCGGGGATCGCCGCCGCCGTCTTCTGGGGAGCCCGCAGCTACAACTTCGACTCGCCCTACGTGATGAGCACGGGGCTGCTCGCCCAGATGCGGCTCGGGCTCGGCGTCTCCAAAGAAACCGCGATCGTCCTCGCTGCCCAGCTCGACGTCGCGCTGCTGGGCCTCCCGTTCGTCTATCTCTTCAATGTGCTGACGGGACCGTCACCGGAAGCGGCCCCGGTGCGGCGTGCTGCATCGGCGCGGTGACCGCGCCTCGCGCCAGCGCGCCGGGTGGGCGTTCCAGGTTGGCAGAGAGCCCTCGAGGGGGGCCGCGGCGGCTACAGGCCGAAGCTGTTGATGTACTCGGCGCAGGTCTGACCGAGGTTGCGGCAGTCCTGCGGCCCTCGCTGGCCGGGGCAGGTCGCCTCGACGTCCTCGTTGTCTTCGCACTCCTCGCTGGCGGAGCTGGCGCAGCAGGCCGCCGGCGATACGTCGACGCACCGGCTGCACGCGAAGCAGACCCGGATCGGGTAGGACCACTCGGCGGTCTCGACCTCCTGGCCACCCAGCGTCCTGCCCCGCACCACCACCGACGCCACCACCTGGACGTCGCGGCCGAGCCTCGCGGCCTGGCCGCGCAGGTTGTCCATCGTGGCGCCATCGAGCAGGAGCACCTCGGCGCAGTTGTAGCCGGCATCGCTGCCCGCCCCGGGGTCGATCATGCCCGTGATCGGGACCACGTAGCCCTCGGTCACGGCGTTGCCCTCGATGTCGTCGACGCGGACCTCCGCCTCGTAGAGGTGAACGCGCGACGTCTCGGTGCGGAGCACGTCCGGGTCGCCGCGCTGCACGATCTGGTTGCCCACGAGGAGCGTCGCGCTGTGGCTGCCGGCGTACGCGGCGTCGACCGCGTCCTCGGTCCAGAACGGCTCGTCAGGGCCGCAGGTCACCGTGCAGTCCCCCGTCCGCGCCATGCGCATCCGGACGAACAGGCTGCTCTCGTTATCGGCGCATGCAGACGCGAGCAGGCCGCCAGACACCGCTAGCAGCGCGAGCGCACAGAGCCTCCTCGCGAGGCCGGACGTGGCGGCCACCGACCCTTCTCCTTCATCAGCCATGGCAAACGCCTCCACCGCGGAAATGAGCATCAGCGGCGATTATCGAGAACCGCTGACGCAAGTCGCCCCTGCCGGATCGTGTTGCGCGAGCCGACCCACGACCTGGCCGAAAAGAGTAGCGGGTCGGCGCGCCGAGCGGCAAATTCGCGGTGGCCGTACGCCGCGGAAGCTGACGTAAGCTGAGTGACCGGCGTGACCGGCGTGACCGGCGTGACCGAGCGACGTTGACCGCGCCTCGCGGGGACCACGCGTGAGCTCGAGATACGCTACGATGCCGGCGGCCCGATGAGCAAACCCGAGGAGAGCGATCCCGTCGCCGCGTGGAGCCGCCTCGCGATCACCGAGCGCGCCGAAGGCGTGCGCATCTCGGTCCAGGTGCGCCCCAAGTCGTCGCGCTCCGCCATCGTCGGGGTGCGGGAAGGGGCGCTCGACGTGTCGCTGACCGCGCCGCCCGTCGACGGCGCCGCCAACGCGGAGCTCGTCAAGCTGCTCTCGCGCGCGCTCGACGTGCGCCAGAGCGATGTCCAGATCGCCCTCGGCGCGAGCGGCAGGAGCAAGGTCGTCGCCGTCCGCGGGCTCAACGAGACCGAGGCGCGAGCGCGGCTCGCCGGGGCGAAGCGATGAAGGAAAACGTCGTCCGGTTCGAGAAGTGGGAAGGTCTTGGCAACGACTTCATCCTCGTCGAGGCGGTCCCGATGACCGCCGAGGCGGCGCGGCGCCTCTGCGACCGCCGGTTCGGGATCGGCGCCGACGGCGTGCTGGTCATCGATCGCGAGCGGCGCGAGCGGCCCACGATGCATGTCTGGAACGCCGACGGGAGCCGCCCGGAGATGTGCGGCAACGGCATCCGCTGCGTCGCGGCCTACCTCGTCTCCCGAGGGACGCCCCAGAAGGCGATCACCATCGCGACCGACGCCGGCGACAAACGCTGCGAGGTCACCCGGGCCGGGGACCGCTTCGACGTGCTCGTCGGCATGGGCCGCGCCCGCCTGGGCGAGCCGCTCGTGGTCACCGCGCTCGGCGCGGAGCACCGGTTCGCGACCGTGGACGTCGGCAACCCGCACGCGGTGACGTTCGACCCCTACACCGAGGACGCGATCGACGAACTCGGGCCGATCGTGGCGACCACGCCGGCCGAGGGCATCAACGTCGAGTTCTGCCGCGCGCGGCCGACCGAGCAGGCCGAGGGCGCGTGCATCGACGTGACCGTCTGGGAGCGGGGCGTGGGCCGGACGCTGGCGTGCGGCACCGGCGCCTGCGCCGTGGCGGTCGCGGCGTGCGCGCAGGGCCGCGCCCCGTACGGAGCGCCCCTCCGCGTGGTGCTGCCCGGCGGCTCGCTGCGCATCACCGTCGCCCCCGGATCCCTGGAGCTGCTCATGCAAGGCCCGGCGCGCCGGGCGTTCTCGGGCGAGGTGGTGATCGCGTGACCGCCTCGGTCGAGGGGGTCTGGAGCCCGAGCCGGGCGCCGGTCCACGAGATCTCGCTCAAGGTGCTCGCCGTCATCGCCGACGAGGCGACCCACACGCTGTTCTCGCGGGTCATCACGTCGGACGAGCTGATGCTCGCCAGCGATCTCGCGGAGGGCATCGCTCTGGCCGAGACCGCGGCGCCGGACGTCGCCTTCATCGACGTCGGGCTCGGCGACGGGGCCGGCCTCGCGATGGTCCACCACCTGAAGGCGCTCGCGCCCGAGGCGACCGTCTTCGCGCTGGCGACGCGGTCGCAGCTCGAGGCGGGCGCCCACGCGGTCGCGCTCGGCGGCGCAGGGCTCTTCCTCCTGCCGCTCGGCGGGGACGAGGTGCTGAACGCGGTCGGCTCGGTGCGGGTGCGCTTCGCGGAGCGCGCCCTCCGGGTGCAGCTGGAGCAGGAGTCCGCGCGCAGCGCGCGGGCGGCCGGGTGGATCGCCCGCGTGGCCGAGCTCGCCGACGCGCGCGACCGCAACGCGGCCGCCCAGCAGGTCGCCGAGGTGTTCGTGGAGGCGACCGGCGCGGCCGCAGCCGCCGTGTACCTGACGGTCGGAGAGCGCTCCACCGAGCTGACCCGCTCGGCGCTGACCGGGCCGCTCGATCGCGCGCCGGCGTACGGGAGCGAGGCCGACATCCTCGACTTCGCCCGGCGCGAGCAGCTCATCGTCGTGCCGCTCGCCCTCCGCCGGCTGTCCGCGGGGCACCTCCTGCTCCAGAAGGAGCCCGGCCGCAGCTCCGCGTTCCCGTCGGTCAGGCGCCCCGACAGCAGCGTCTCCACGTCCCGGCGCGCCCCGCTCCTCGACGGCCTCGTCAAGCTGCTCGCCACGCAGGCGACGACGGCGCTCGCCCTGCTCGGCGAGCGCGAGCGCTCGACCGGCGGCGCCGCGATGAAGGACCCGGCGTCGAGCGCGTACTCGTTCGCGTACTACGTCGACGTCGCCGGCCGGGAGATCGACAAGGCCAAGCGGCACGGCCGCCGGTTCACGATCGCGACGATCGTCATCGAGCCCGACGCGACCGCCGCGTCGGAGCGCCAGGACGACCTCACCTACTGGCGCGCCACGCCGCCGCCCCCGGCCAACGGGCTCAACCCCGGTCAGGTCGCCGAGCACCTGCTCCGCGCCGTGCGCGACACGGACATCCTGGCCCGCGTCGACGAGAACGAGTTCCACCTGCTCATGCCCGAGACCGCCGGGCTGGAGGCCCACGCCTGCCATCGCCGGATGCTCTCGCGCGTCGCCGGGAGCGAGAAGCGGGCCGGGTACCTGCCGAAGGGGCTGCTCGTCGGCATCGCCACCTTCCCCCACGACGGCCAGGGGCTCGCGCAGCTGCTGCGCATCGCCCGGCGGCGCGCCGAGGCCACCAAGTCCTCGATCCTGCACCGCATCCCGCAAGATCGGCGGAGCATCGGCGAGATCTTCAGCCTGCTCGTGCGCGAGGCCCCGAGCGCCGAGGGCCCCTCCGCGATCTCGGCGCCCCGCGCGCTCGATCTGTCGGTCACCGATACGGTCCTGCTCGCGACCTCGGTGATCCGGAACGCGCTCCGCGGGGGCGCCGTGCTCATCCTTGTCGCCCACCACGACGGGCTCAGCCTGGGCGCGCAGGTCAAGGCGCTGCTCGCGTCGCCGCGCGACGACGTGGTAGTGCACGCCCTCGACCTCCGCTCGGCGCCGGGGTGCGACGACATCGAGGCGCTCTGCGTCCTCGCGGAGCACGGCGCGTACGCGCTCGTCGGGCGGAACCAGGGAGGCTTCGTGAAGGGTATCCACGCGGCCGATCCGCTGCTCGCGGACTTCCTCGCCGAGCGGCTCGGCCGCGCGGCCGGGCTGCGGGTCTTCGGCTGACTCGGAGGGCGCCGTCCAGTGTCTCGAAGGGTGCTGTTGGTCGATTCGGACGTGGACGCGCTCGGCGCGCTCGCGTCGGCGCTCAGGGCGCGTGGTCTCACCGTGACCAACGCGAACGGCGCGTTCGAGGCCGTGGAGCAGGCGTTCAAGCGCCGCCCCGACGTCGTGCTGGCCGCGCGGGCGCTCGACGAGGACAGCGCGCTCGCGGACGCGTTCGCCGCCGTCCCCGACCTCGCCGAGACCCCCATCCTGTTCGTCGTCGACGGCGCCGAGGGCGAGCTCGGCCCCGACGACGTCCTGCGCAGCGACGTCGATCACATCGTCTCGCGCATCACCGAGGCGTCCCCGCGCGGCTCCAAGCCGACGGCGCTGCAGGAGATCCGCGGCGATCTCCAGCAGGTCCCGCTCGTCGACCTGCTCCAGCTGCTCGCGATGAACCGCCGGAGCGGCGTCCTCGGGATCACCACGCCGGCCGGCGCCGGCGAGCTCCGGCTCGCGGCAGGGGAGGTGATCGACGCCGTCTACCGCCGCCTCGAGGGGGAGAAGGCGCTCTACCGGCTGCTCGGCGAGCGCGACGGGCAGTTCGCGTTCTCCCCCGGCGAGCCGACGAGCGCGCGCCGGCTCATCGCGCCGACGTCGCGGCTCCTGATGGAGGCGCTCCGCCAGGTCGACGAGGTCCAGCGCCGCCGCACCGAGCTCGCCCCCGCCGGCGAGGCCTTCCTGGTGACCGAGCCGTCGAGCGACGATCTCGACCTGACCCCGCTCCCGAGCCACGACCTCTTCAGCGCCGTCGCGATCTCCGGCGGCGCCGTCGCGGCGGACGACGCGAGCGCCGCGACCTCCGTGCCCGACATCACGGCGCCGGCGCCCTTGGCGATGCCGGCCAGCGCGCCGCGGGGCGGCCGCGGCTCGATGCCGCCGCCGCCGACGCTCCGCGCGGCCGAGTCGACCGCGCCCAAGCTCGAGGCGCTGCGCTCCCCGACGGCGCCGCCGCCGTCGCTCGGGGAGCCGACGGAGCGCGCGCTCGTGGCCGAGAAGCTCACGGCGCTGCTCCAGATGCCGCACAACCTCGACGAGCTGCTCGACGAGATCGGCGCGCCGGATCTCCTGATCCTGGAGGTCTTGATGGAGCTCACGGAGGCCGGGAAGATCCGCCGCATCTCGCTCGCCGACCTCACCACGCCGTTCGCGCCGCCGGAGCACTTCCCGGTGCTCCGGTCGCTGGTGACGCGCCTCTCCCGGCCGGGCTTCGCGCCGCCGCCGCACCTCGTCATCGCCGCGAGCGCGCGCCGCATGACGATGCTCTCCCACGCGGTCCGCCGCATCGCGGACGCGAACGTCCCGGCCGAGCCGCCGCCGCACGCGGCGCTCCCGAGGCCGCTCGGCGTGATCCGGCTCGGCGACGGGGTCGAGCTCGCCCTGATCGGCCTCCCCACCGAGGAGAGCTTCGCGCCCACCTGGGCGCTCGCCCTGCACGGAGCGGCCGCGGTCGTCCGGCTCGGCGACGCCAGGGAGGACGCGCTGGCAGCGCACTGCGAGGCGCTCGAGCTCCTCTTGCTCGACGCAGAGGCGATGATGGGTCCGCTCGATTTGGCCTCTCCCGGACAGATCACGCTGCTCGTCCGCGCCGCGCTCGAGGCCGCCGCCGGGGTGTGAGAGGCCGACACGAAGGTTGATTCGAACGGATCTTCCGAGGTTTCTCGCCTCGAAAACAGCCGCCGTATCGGCTCTTGCAGCGTTGCAAGGGCGGGTTTCTGCTATCGTCGTCCGACGCCCTCGCTTTCAGCAGTTCGGCGAGGAGAGGAGCGCGATCGTGCTTATCGGAGTCCCCAGGGAGATCAAGACACGTGAGTACCGCGTCGGGATGACGCCCGCGGGAGTCCGGGCCATGGTCGGCCACGGGCACAGGGTCCTCGTGGAGTCCGGCGCAGGCGAGGGCAGCGGGCTGTCCGACGAGGCCTACGCGCGCGCGGGCGCCGTCATCGCGCGATCGGCGGCAGAGGCGTGGAGCGCCGATATGGTCGTGAAGGTGAAGGAGCCGCTCCCCTCGGAGTACGGCCACTTCCGCCCGGGCCTCGTCCTCTATACCTACCTGCACCTGGCCGCCGAGCCCGACCTCACGAAGGAGCTCGCCCGGCGCGGCGTGACCGGCGTCGCGTACGAGACGATCCAGCTCGAGGACGGCTCGCTGCCGCTGCTCCGGCCGATGAGCGAGGTGGCCGGCAGGATGGCGGTCCAGGTCGGCGCCTCGTGCCTCGAGAAGGAGCGGGGCGGCAAGGGCGTGCTCCTCGGCGGCGTGCCGGGCACGCGGCGCGGCCGCGTGGCGATCCTCGGCGGCGGCGTGGTCGGGCGGAACGCGGCGACCATCGCGGTCGGCATGGGCGCGCAGGTCACCGTGCTCGACGTGCGCGCCGAGACGATGAGCTACCTCGAGGACGTCTTCGGGGGCGCGATCGAGACGCTCTACTCGAACGCGGAGAACATCGAGACGATGTGCGAGCGCGCCGATCTCGTGATCGGCGCGGTGCTCGTGCCCGGCGCCAAGGCGCCCCTGCTCGTGACCGAGGACCACATCCGCCGCATGGAGAAGGGGACCGTCGTGGTCGACGTCGCCGTGGATCAGGGCGGCTGCATCGCGACCTGCCGCCCGACCACCCACGACAACCCGACCTACGAGGTGCACGGGGTCGTCCACTACTGCGTCGCCAACATGCCGGGCGCGGTGTCGCACACGAGCACCTGGGCGCTCACGAACACGACGATCGGCTACGCCGTGGCGATCGCCAACCAGGGCATCGCGGCCGCCGCCAAGGCGGACCGGGCCGTGGCGCTCGGCATCAACACCCACGGCGGACACGTGACCTACGGCCCCGTCGCCGCAGCCCACCGGTTGGAGTACGTGCCGGTCGAACGCGCGCTCGGTTGATCCCGGAGCGCGACCCTGTGGCAGCCGGCAAGAAGAAGAAGATCGCGATCATCGGCGGCGACGGCATCGGTCCGTCCGTCACCGCCGAGGCCAGGCTCCTGCTCGAGCTCTACCAGGCGCGCGCAGGGCTGCCGATCGACCTGTGGGACCTCGACCTCGGCGCCGACCGGTACCTGCGCGACGGGACGACCTTCCCGAACCAGATCCAGGTGGCGATCCAGCGCGAGTGCTCGGCGGTGCTCCTCGGCGCGCTCGGCGATCCGCGCGTGCCGAACCTCGAGCACGCGCGCGACATCCTCTTCGGGATGCGCTTCGGTTACGACCTCTACGCCAACGTGAGGCCCGTCCGGGCCCTGTCCGATCGGCTCGTCCCGCTCAAGGGCCGCGCGGCGAAGGACATCGACTTCGTCGTGTTCCGCGAGAACACCGAGGGCATCTACGTCGGGATGGGCGGCCAGTTCAAGCGCGGCACCCCGGACGAGGTCGCTATCAACGAGGACGTGAACACGAGGAAAGGGGTCGAGCGGATCATCCGCGCGGCCTTCGACTACGCGCGCGCGACCGGCCGGACGCGGGTCACGATGGCGGACAAGTCGAACGCGATGCGACACGCGCACGAGCTGTGGTTGCGGGTCTTCCACGAGGTGCGCGCCCAGTACCCGGAGATCCAGTCGAACCACGTCTACGTGGACGCCCTGTGCCTGTACCTCATCCAGGATCCGTCGCAGTTCCAGGTCATCGTGACGAACAACCTGTTCGGCGACATCGTGACCGATCTGGGCGCGGCGCTGCAGGGCGGGCTCGGCATGGCCGCGAGCGCGAACGTGCACGCGTCCGATCCGGCGCGGGTCGCGCTGTTCGAGCCGGTCCACGGGTCTGCGCCGCCGCTCGCCGGCAAGGACGTGGCGAACCCGTTCGCGGCGATGCTCACCGCCGGGCTGCTGCTCGCCCACCTCGGGTGGCCCGAGGAAGAGCGCCGCATCGAGCGCTGGGTCTCCCAGGCGCTCGACCAGGGGATGTGCACGGCCGACGTGGGCGGCACCCTCGGGACGCGGGCCGCAGGCGCCTGGGTCCGGGAGCAGATCGCCGCGGAGCTGGGCTCGCCGTGAGGTGACCCGGAGGGCCTGGCGCGGCGGCCGCGCGGGCACGATCGCCGAGGAGCTCGGCTGACCCGGGAGGCCAGGCGCGGCGGCCGCGCGGGCACGATCGCCGAGAAGTTCGGGTGTCCGATCCTCCTGTGATACGGGACCGCCAATGGGCGTAGGATCGAGGGCGGTGGAGCACGCGGGGCCGCGGAGCAATGCAGCGGGCGAGGCTCGGCACGAGCGGCTGGGCGGGGCGCGGGCCGAGTTCGTGGCGAACCTGGGTCGCCGTGTGGCGGAGCTCCGCGCGGCGCTCCGGCGGATCGAGGCGGACGACGATGCGCCGCGGCTCATCGAGGACCTGAAGCGGCGCCTGCACTCGCTCGGCGCCGGGGCGCGGCTCCTGCGCTTCGCGCGCGTCGCCGAGCGCCTCGCCGAGGGAGAGTCGGCGCTCGCCGCCTCCGCCGGCGGCCGGCTCACCGGCGAGGCCGCCGCCGTCCTGGGGAAGGTGCTCGAAGAGCTGCCCGCCCTCGCGTGGGGTCAGGCGGCGATCGGCGAGACGGCGGCGCCGCCGCGCGAGCAAGCGATGGCGTCGCGCGAGCAGGTGATCGCCTCGCGCGAGCCGGCGGCGGCGCAGGGCGCGCGCGCGGGCGCGGCGGGCGCGCGCAGCGCCGGCGCCGGGCAGGAGGAGGCCGCGGGCGCGGGCGGCGCGAAGGGCCAGGCCTCGACCTGGATCGCGGGCGTGAGCAACGGCCGCGCGCTCGCCCCCGCGCCGCTCACGCTCGACGACGAGGAGGAGGCGAGCGCGCGCCCGTCCTCGCCGCGCAGCGCGGAGCAGGCGCGCGCCGTCGAGGCCCAGGAGGCCGCGCCGCTCGAGGCGCCGATCACCGTCCTCGTCGTGGGCGGGGCGCCGCTCGCCGACGCGCTCGATCCGGAGAGCGCCGGCGCCGGGCCGTCGTTCGAGGTGGAGCGCACCGACGAGATCGAGACGGCGATCGATCTCGCGCGCGCGTTCGCGCCGGACGTGGTCCTGCTCGACGCGGATCTGCCGGGCGCGCGCGGGCTCGCGGAGGCGCTCGCCGCCGATCCGCTCACCGACCTGGTCCCGGTCGTCGCCGTCGGGCGCTTCGCGCGGCCCGAGGACGCGGCGCCGTACGTGGCGCTCGGCGCCGCGCGCGCGCTCGCGAAGCCGGCGTCGCCCGACGCGCTCCGGCGCGCCGCCGCGGAGGCCGCGGCGAGCTGCGTGCGCCTCCGCCAGCCCGCGCGCGCGCCGCTCGGGGCCGTCAGCCTCGACGATCTCGGGGCGCGCCTCGCCGAGGAGCTGCGCCGCGGGCTCTGCGACGCCGCCGAGCCGAGGAGCCGCGGGGCGCACGTGGACCTCGGCGACGGCGCCGAGGTGCTCGCGGCGCTCTGGGGCGCGGTGGCGCGCATCCGCGATCTCGTGACGATCCGCTCGCACGGCGGCGTGCGGTTCACGCCGAACGGGCCCGAGGGCGCGCTGCCGCTCGCGCCGTGGATGACCGCGCCGGGCGCGCCCGAGGGCGAGCGCTCGCGGCTGCACAGCGAGATCCGCGCGAAGGCGCCGGCGCGCGGGGCCGCGAGCGCCGCGGCGCCGATCGACGCGGCGCTCGACGCGATGGACATCGTGGTCGCGGACGACGATCCGGCGGTGACGTGGTTCCTCGCCGGCGTGCTCCGGGCCGCGGGCGCGAAGGTGCACGAGGCCCACGACGGCGCGCGGGCGCTCGACCTCGCGTACCAGACGACGCCGGACCTCGTCGTGAGCGACGTGCTCATGCCGCGCCTCGACGGCTTCGCCCTGTGCCGCGCGCTCAAGCGCGACGTGGCGCTGCGCGACGTGCCGGTGATCCTGCTGTCCTGGAAGGAGGACCTGCTCCAGCGGCTCCGCGAGCTCGGCGCTCAGGCCGACGGTTATCTCCGCAAGGAGGCGAGCGCCGCGGCCTTCGTGCAGCGGGTGAACGAGGTCCTGCGGGGCAGGCGGCGCGTGGCCGAGCGCATCGCGACCGGCGGCGAGGTCCGCGGGCGGCTCGACGGCATGACGACGCGGACGCTGCTGTCGCTCGCGTGCGCGCGCCGGCCCGACGCGCTCGTGTCGGTGCGCGACGCCGCGTTCCTCTACGAGGTGCTGATCAAGGACGGCCGCCCCGCGGCCGCGAGCCGGACGGCGCAGGACGGGACGTTCCACCGCGGCCCCTCGGTGCTCGCGGCGCTGCTCGGCGTCGGCTCGGGCCGCTTCGCGGTGGCGCCCGCGCCCGAGGACGAGCTCCGGGCCCCGCCGCGCCCCGGGTTCGAGGGGACCCTCGCGGAGCAGCTCGTGCCCGCGATCGCCGCGGCCCGGGCGGCGCAGCGGCTGCTCCACGGGCCGCCCCTGATGCAGGTCGAGCGCGTCATCGTCGATCTGGAGGGGATGGGCGCCACCACCGACGCGACGCCCGAGCCGGCGCGGGCGCTGCTCAGGACGCTCGCCCGGGGGAGCTCGCCGCGGTCGATCATCACGTCGGGGGAGTTCGCCGCGAGCCTCGTCGAGGACGTGCTGAACGACGTCGCGGCCCGCGGCTGGGTGCGGCGCGTGATCGGCCGCGAGGGCGAGGATCTGCTCGCCCCCGCCGTGGTCCGCGAGGAGGAGACGCTCCGCGGCGTGCGGCGCGCCTCGGAGCGGGCTGCGCCGGCCGTGACGCTGCCGACGGAGCTCGGCGAGGGCGGCGCCGCGTCGTCGCGCGCGCCGGTCGAGCTCGGCGACGACCAGCTCACGGTGGTGCCCGGCTCGGTGGCGCCGGTCGCCGCGGCGCCGGCGTCCGGCGCGGCGGCGTCGATCCCGGTGGTGTCGGTGGTGTCGGCGCCCGGTTCGGCGGCGTCGATCCCGGTGGTGTCGGCGGCGCCGGCGTCCTGGTCGGCGGCGTCGATCCCGGTGGTGTCGGTCGACGGCGAGGATGAGACCGCGGCCGCGAGCGCGCGCAGGGCGCTCGCGAGCGCCAGGATCCCGAGCGACTTCGCCGAGATCCAGGGCGATGTGGTCAGCGCGCGCGCGACGTGGGCCACGCCGGCCGAGGCCGCGGCGCTGGCGGCGGGCGTGACGCCGGCCGTGCCGGGCGTGGCGCCGGCGCCAGCGCCGCGCAGGCCGGAGGCGACGCTGCCCGCGCTCGAGGTCCCGAAGCCCGAGCGGCTCCTGACGCTCGGCTCGCTCCCGCCGCCCCCGGTCGTCGAGGCGCCGGCCCCGCCGCCCGCGGCGCTCCGAGCGCCCGCGCCCCCCGCGGCACGGGGCGCGGCGTCCGGCCCGGCGCCCACCGTGGACGAGTCGCCCACGCCGCGCCGGGTGCGCCGGCCGTCCGCGTACGTGCCCACGCCGCCGCCGCCGGCCCGCGACAACCGCATGACCATGTGGGTCCTCTTCGCGGTGGCGGCCTTCGTCTTCGCGGTGGCCGCGCGGCTGTCGCGCGATCACGAGCTGCAGAGCGCCCCGCCGCCGAGCCTGCCCGCGGCGGAGCCGCCGGCCGCCACGGCGCCGGGCGCTGCCGGCACGGCGGGCGCCGCCGCGCCGAGCGCCGCCAGCACGGCGGGCGCCGCCACGGCGCCGGCCGCGGCGGCCGCCGGGCCGGTCGGCGAGACGACCACGAACCCCGTGCTCCCCGAGGATCTGCCGCTCGCCGCCGAGCACAAGGTCCCCGAGGGACACGGCATGCTGGAGGTGATCGCCGGGTCGGGCGACACGCTCTTCGTGGACGGGCGCAAGGTGGGCACCGGCAGCGCCCGGCTGCCGCTCGCGCCGAAGGACGGCGCCTACGAGATCCGGGCGAAGCTCCGGGACGAGGAGCGGGTGCGCTTCGCGCTCGTCAAGGCCGGCCGCCTCACCCGGCTCCGCATCGCGCCGCCGTGGCGCCGCTGAGCGCGACCGCGGCCCCGCCCAGGCCGCCGCGACCGCCCGCGCTCCCCCCGGCGCCGGGCCGCGGGCAGCGAACCCCGCTCGTGGTAGAGCACGCCCCGTGCGCGCCCGCGTGATCCGACCCTACCACCCCTCTGCCGCGCTCACGCTCCTCTCCGCCGCGGCCGCGCTCCTCTCCGGCTGCACCGGGTGCGAGTCGACCCGCGAGCTCCCGGCCGGCGCCACGGCGCCTGCGTCTGCGAGCCCCGCAGCGACGCCGCTGCCCCCGGCCCGCGACCTCGTGCACCTCGTGGACGAGCTGCGCAACTGCGACATCGAGCACCGGGGGCTCCTGTTCGACACCGGCGCCAACGCCCTCCTCGGCCGCTTCGCCTGGCAGGGGACCGTGCCCACCGGCATCACCGCGGTCGAGCACGCCGGATCCACCTGGGCGCGCATCTCGGAGCGGCAGATCAAGCTCACGTTCCTCCTGCCGTCCGCGAGCCCCATCTTCGTGTCCGCCCGCGCGGTCGGCCTCGCTTCCCGGTACGCCACGATCTCGCTGGATGACCAGCTCCTCGGGACCCTCCGCTTCCAGCGCGACCAGATCCGCATCGCCTCGACCCCGACCACCACGCTCCCGGCCGACCCCGGCCTGCACACCCTCACCATCCGGTTCTCCGGCCGGCTCCGCGAAGGGGAGTCGTTCGCCGACATCGACTGGGTCCGCGTCGGCATCCCCGACGAGGACCCGGCCACCTACGGCCCTCCGACCCTGCGCGACGTCGTCGCGCCCGCCGCGGCGCTGTCGGGCGTCCCGCACCGGTCCATCGCGCTGCGCGCCCCGGGCGCCGTCCGGTGCACCTTCCGCCCGTCCAAGGTGACCCGCCTCCGCACGGCCGTCGGCGTGCTGGGCGCCGGCGAAGGCGACGCCGAGATCCGCGTCCTGCGCGACGGCCAGGAGCCCCTCCCGCTCCACCGCGTCCATGTCGAGGGCGGCGACAAGGCGACCTGGACCGACGTCGAGCTGCCGCTCGCGCCCTTCGAGGGCTCCCTCATCACCCTCGAGCTCCGCGCCACCGCCGCGGCCCGCGGCGGCCGCATCCTCTTCGGCGACCCCGTCCTCGCCGGATCGCAGGAGCCCCCGCCGCCCGTGCGCGCGGCGCGCGCCGTCGTGATCGTCGCCCTGAACGGGGTCGAGCGGCCCGATCTGCCCCCCTGGAGCGGCCGCCCGGAGCCGCACCTCGCGACGCTGTCCGAGCTCGCCACGTCCGCGACGACGTTCGATCACCACCGGGGCCCGAGCACGGTCGTGTCCGCCGTGATCGCGTCGCTGCTCACCGGGCTGCCGCCGCCGGCCCATACCGTCACCGACACCGGCGCCCGCCTCCCCGCCCGCATGACCACCATCGGCTCCATCGCGAGCGACAGCAGCATCCGGACCGGGTTCTTCACCGGCGTCCCCACCACCTTCCGGGCGTTCGGCTTCGGACCCGGCTGGTCCCGCGTCCTCGAGCACCCCCCGACCAGCGGCGAGCCGGCCACCACGCCGATCGACGCCGCCTCCGCCTGGATCAGCGAGACCGTTCGCCAGGACGCCAGCAACCGCCTGCTCGCGTTCGTCCACGCGCGCGGCGGCCACCCGCCCTGGGAGGTCGGCCCGAAGGAGCTGAACGCCCTCAAGCCGGCCGACTACGCCGGCCCGATCGAGCCGCGCCGCGCCGCCCAGGTCCTGGCCAGGCTGCGCAACCGGCGCCGCGACGTCCTCAGCCCCGACGATCGCGACCGGATCCGCGACCTCTTCTCCATCGCGCTCGCCGGCCAGGACCGCGCGCTCGGCAACCTCATCGGGACCCTCAAGGCCGCCGGCCTGTGGGACGAGACCCTCTTCATCGTCACCGGCGACCTGGCCAGCGGTCGCTCCGACGGCACGCTCTACGCCGAGAGCCTCGACCTCCAGGAGCCGGTCCTGACGCTCCCGCTTTATGTCCACTTTCCCGGCGATCTTTACGCCGGCCAGCGCATCTCTGCCCCGACCGAGATCATCGACATCACGCGCACCGCCGTCGCCGCCCTCGGCCTCTCGTTCGCCCGCGAACCGCTCGGGGAGGATCTGGCGGCCGTCGCCTCGGGCCTCCAGGGCGTGGAGCGCGACCCCCAGATCGCCGCCCTCGGCGATCGCTACTCCACGCGCTGGGGCAACCTCGTGCTTTCGGGGCGGCTCGGCGTCCCCCCCTTCCTCTGCGACCTCAACGTGGACCCGACCTGCGCGTTCAACCGCCGCGAGGTGATGCCGCTCGCCACCCTCTCGCTCTTCCGGCGCACCGTGACGTTCGACCTGTCCGTACGCGCGCCCGCGGCGCAACGGGAGCCGGCCACGATCGACGCGGAGACGGCGGCCGTGCTCAACGTATGGGGCGCGCAGTGACGCCCGCGCGACGCCGCGCCGGCGCGGCGTCGCGCCGACGATGACGATGACCCGCTGACGGCGCCCGGCGGCGCGCGTTGCCGCGGGGCGCGGGCGAGGGCGTCCGCGACATCGCGCAGGCCGCGCACGCTCGCGCTCCGCGACGCCATCTGCCCCGCTGCGAGGCAGCATGCCCCGCTCCGCGCTCCCGCGTGCGGCGTCGATCGATCGAGCGATCGACCCATCGGCGACCCATCTGCCGACGTACGCCCGCGCCCGCGCGTGCGCGTCACGGGCCCGCCGCGCGCGCGATGGCGTGCGCGTGATGCGCTCGCTCCGCGCGCGCCGGGCGCCTGGCATGCTTCGCGCAAACGCCGCAGACCGCACAGGCAAAGCGCCTCGATGGCGCTTCATCTTTCCGTGAGAGGAGTCCCCGCATGAAGGCGACCGACCTATTGAAGGAGCAGCACCGGGAAGTCGACGAGCTCTTCGAGCGCATCGCGCAGGCCGACACCAACGAGATCGGCGCGCTCCGGGACGAGCTCGTGGCGAGCCTCGTGGGCCACGCGGCCATCGAGGAGGAGCTCTTCTACCCCGCGACCCGGGAGGCGCTCGGCGCCTCCCCCCTGATCCCGACCTCGTACGAGGAGCACTCCCTGGTCGAGATCATGTTGCAGAAATTGCTCAGCACCGAGCCGGGTGACGAAACCTTTCACGCCAGGCTGGGTGTGCTCAAGGAGCTCGTGCGACACCACGTCGAGGAGGAGGAGCAGGAGCTCCTGCCCCAGGCCGAGCGCGCCATGGGCGCCGACCGCCTCGAGGAGCTCGGGGCCCGCCTGGAGGCGCGCTTCGACCAGGTGCGCGAGGGCAACGTCGAGGCGCTCCTGAGCCAGAACGTCGCGAAGAGCATGCCCGCCGCCGGCGGCCGCCGCACGCGGGCCGCAAAGCCTGCGGCGCGCAAGGCGGCGGCCAAGCGTCCGCCCGCGAAGCGCGCGCCGACGCAGCGCGCCGAGCCGGCGCGGGGCGCCCAGAAGGGCCGTCGCGGCGCCGCGGCCACGACCGGACGGAAGAAGGCGGCAGACGCGGCGCCGGCGAAGACCGGGCGGGCCGCGCCCGCGCGCAAGACGGGCCGGGCGACGACGAGCCGGGCGACGACGAGCCGGGCGACGACGAGCCGGGCGCCGGCGAGCCGGCCGGCGAAGACGAGCCGCACGGGCCGCAAGGGCGGTCGCACGAGCAGCGCCTCGGCACGCTGAGATCGCGGCACACCGGGGGGGCGCCGCGGAATGCGGCGGACGCCGGGGAATGCCGGTGGACGCCGGGGAATGCCGGCGGGCGCCGGCGAACGTCAGCGGCGCGGGGTCCGTCCGGAGGGGACGGCGGGCCCCGCGCCTGCATCGAGGTCGAAGAGCGGGAGCGTACCGCCGGCCTTCGGGGCGGCGGCCTTCGCCGGGCTGGCCTTCGGAGCAGCGGCCTTCGGGGCGGCGGCCTCCGCCGCGACCTCCTCCAGCAGGGCAGGGTCGTCGTGGCCGACCGCGTTGACCCGCGTCGAGACGGCGCGCGCCGCGAGGGAGCCGCGCGGCGCCGGCCGGAGCAGCGCCTCGACGCGATCCGCGTCCGATTCGTCGCCGACGCCCAGCCAGAGATCCACGTCCTCGGGCGCAAGGAGGACCGGCATGCGGTCGTGGACCTGCGCCACGTCGGCGCTCGCCTCGGTGGTCAGGATCGTGAAGCGGACGTCGATGTCGCCCGCGTCGGGGTCCTTCGCCGGCTGGTACAGCCCGGCCATGCGGAGCATCCCGCCCCCGGCAGGGTGGAACCACGTCGGCCGCCGCGCGCCCTTCGGCCCGCTCCACTCGTAGAAGCCGTCCGCGGGCACCACGCAGCGGCGCGCCGCGAACGCGCCGCGGAACGTCGGCTTCGTCCGCGCGCTCTCGGCCCGCGCGTTGGCGAGGAGCGAAGGCGCCGCGCCGCCCCCGGCGAAGCGGCCCGCGAACCCCCAGGTCGCCGCCACGAGCTCCCGCTGGCCGCCCTGGGCGCGCAGCACGGGGTGGACGGTCGACGGGGCGATGTTGTACCGGGGCCGGTAGAGCGCGGCCGCCTTCGGGTCGACGGCGATCGCCCGGGCGGGGCCGCCGTCCGCGGCGCCCGCGCCGAGGTACGCCTCCAGCATGGCGACGAGGGATGCGAAGTCCGGAACTGCCAGGGTAAAGCGCGCGCACATAACACTAGATTAGCGCCATCGGCGCGCCTACAAGGGCGCTCCGGACGTTGGAGGAGGCCGCATGGTCGACAGCTTTGGCACGAAGAGCACGCTGACGGTTCAAGCCGATACGTACACCTACTACAAGCTCACCTCGCTGGCGCAAGGCGGCGCTTCGCTCGACAAGCTCCCCTTCTCGCTCCGCATTCTCCTGGAGAACCTCCTCCGGCACGAGGACGGGCGCGTGGTGCGCAAGGATCACGTGGAGGCCGTCCTCAACTGGGACCCCAAGGCCCGCCCCTCGCAGGAGATCGCCTTCCACCCGGCGCGCGTGCTGCTCCAGGACTTCACCGGCGTCCCGGCCGTGGTCGACCTCGCGGCCATGCGCGAGGCGCTCGCGAAGCTCGGCGGCGACTCGCTCAAGATCAACCCGCTCCAGCCCGTCGACCTCGTGATCGACCACTCGGTCCAGGTCGACAAGTTTGCGTCCTCGACGGCCCTCAAGGTGAACGCGGCGCTCGAGTTCGAGCGCAACCAGGAGCGCTACGCCTTCCTCCGCTGGGGGGCGCAGGCGTTCACCAACTTCCGCGTGGTGCCGCCCGACCAGGGCATCTGCCACCAGATCAACCTGGAGTACCTCGCCGGCGCCGTCATGCGGCAGGGCGCGCTGGTCTACCCGGACACGCTCGTCGGCACCGACTCGCACACCACGATGATCAACGGGCTCGGCGTCGTCGGCTGGGGCGTCGGCGGCATCGAGGCCGAGGCGGCGATGCTCGGCCAGCCGCTCTCGATGCTCATCCCCGAGGTCGTGGGCTTCAAGCTCCACGGCAGCCTGCCCGAGGGCGCCACCGCGACCGATCTCGTCCTCACGGTGACGCAGATGCTGCGGCAGAAGAAGGTCGTCGGGAAATTCGTGGAGTTCTACGGCCCCGGCCTGAGCGCGCTCTCGCTCCCGGACCGCGCCACGATCGCCAACATGGCGCCCGAGTACGGCGCCACCATCGGCTTCTTCCCCGTCGACGACGAGACGATCGCCTACCTGCGCTTCACCGGCCGGCCCGCCTCGCTCGTCGCGCTCGTCGAGGCCTACTACAAGGAGCAGGGGCTGTTCCGCACGGACAACACCCCGGATCCGGTGTTCAGCGACACGCTCGCGCTCGACCTCGGCGACGTCGAGCCGTCGATCGCCGGCCCGAAGCGGCCGCAGGACCGCGTCCGGCTGCGCGACGCCAAGCGCACGTTCCGCGCCTCGCTCCAGGGCATGCTCGAGAAGGAGTTCGCCGCCGCCGAGCCGGCCGCGGTGAAGGCGTTCCTCGAGGAGGAGAGCGGCGCGGCCGCCGCGCGCGCGCCCGCGCTCGAGAAGGTCATGCGCCCGGCGGAGATCACCGAGGGCGACACGCGCTACACGCTGCGCCACGGCTCGGTCGTGATCGCCGCGATCACGTCGTGCACGAACACCTCGAACCCGGCGGTCATGCTCGGCGCGGGCCTGCTCGCGAAGAAGGCCGTCGAGCGCGGGCTCACGGTGAAGCCGTGGGTGAAGACCTCGCTCGCCCCCGGGTCCAAGGTCGTCTCGGACTACCTGCAGCAGGCGGGGCTCCTGCCGTACCTCGAGGCGCTCGGCTTCCACCTGGTCGGCTACGGCTGCACGACGTGCATCGGCAACTCCGGGCCGCTGCCGGACGTGATCGGCGACACGGTCCGCCACAACGATCTCGTCGTGGCGAGCGTCCTGTCCGGCAACCGCAACTTCGAGGGCCGCATCAACCAGCACGTGCGGATGAACTTCCTCGCCTCGCCGCCGCTCGTCGTCGCCTACGCGCTGCGCGGCGACGTCGACGCCGACCTCTTCAAGGAGCCGGTCGGCACCGATCGCAACGGCGAGCCGGTGTACCTCAAGGACATCTGGCCGAGCTCGGCCGAGGTCAACGAGGCGATCCGCACGGCGGTGCGGCCCGAGCAGTTCCAGGCGCAGTACGAGAACGTGTTCGCCGGCGACGAGGAGTGGCAGAAGCTCTCGGTCCCGGGCGGCCAGACGTTCGTGTGGGACGATTCCTCGACGTACGTGCGCAGGCCGCCGTTCTTCGAGGGGCTGTCGAAGGACCCGGCGCCGCTCGGCGACATCCGGGGCGCGCGCGTGCTCGCGCTGCTCGGCGACTCGGTGACCACCGATCACATCTCCCCGGCCGGCAACATCGCCAAGAACAGCCCGGCCGCGAAGTACCTGGTCGAGCACGGCGTCGCGCCCGCCGACTTCAACTCGTACGGCGCCCGCCGCGGCAACCACGAGGTGATGATGCGCGGCACGTTCGCGAACATCCGCCTGAAGAACCTGCTCCGCCCCGGCGAGGAGGGCGGCATCACGGTGCACCTGCCCGACGGCGAGAAGACGACGATCTACGACGCGGCCATGCGGTACAAGGCGGAGGACGTGCCGCTGCTCGTGATCGCCGGCGCCGAGTACGGCACCGGGTCGTCGCGCGACTGGGCGGCGAAGGGGACGAAGCTGCTCGGCGTGCGCGCGGTCATCGCGAAGAGCTTCGAGCGCATCCACCGGTCGAACCTGGTCGGCATGGGCGTGCTCCCGCTCGAGTTCGCGCCGGGCGAGGACGCCGGGACGCTCGGGCTCACCGGGCGCGAGGTGTTCGAGATCGCCGGCATCGCGGACAACCTCACGCCGGGCAAGAAGCTCAACGTCGTCGCGACCGGGGAGGGCGGCAAGACGACGACGTTCACGGTCACCGCGCGCATCGATACGCCGAACGAGGTCGACTACTACCAGCACGGCGGCATCCTCCAGTTCGTGCTGCGCAGCCTGGGCGCCACGGCCTAGCGCTCCTCGCCGCGTCGCTCCCCTCCGCGCCGGGCGGCGGGGGAGCGGTCCGGCGGGGAGCGGACCCCCGCCCGAATGCGGCGCCGCGCGTCGCGCCTGCTGACGCGCGTGCACGCATCGGCTAAACCCTGGGGCATGCTCGATCCCCGCCACGTCGCAGATCACCTCGATGAGGTGCGCGCGGCGCTCGCTCGTCGCTCGCCCGCCGCCGCCGCCACCCTCGGAGACGACTTCGCCTCCACGGTCAGCTCGCGCCGGTCGAGGATCCAGGAGCTCGAGCGGTGGCAGGCGGAGCGCAACGCGGCGAACGACGCGATGGCGCGCCTCGACAAGAAGTCGCCGGAGTTCGCGCAGAAGCGCGACGAGCTGAAGGCCCTCTCCGCGAAGATCAAGGAGGCCGAGCAGGTCGCCTCGGAGCTGGAGAAGCGGCTGACCGAGCTGCTCGCCGTCGTCCCCAACCTGCCGGATCCGTCGGTGCCCGACGGCGCCGGGGACGAGGACAACGTGGTCGTGAGGACGTGGGGCGAGAAGCCGAGCTTCTCGTTCACGCCGAAGAACCACTGGGACATCGGCACTGCCCTCGGCATCCTCGACTTCGAGCGCGCGGCGAAGCTCTCGGGCGCGCGGTTCACGGTGCTCCTCGGCGCGGCCGCCCGCCTGGAGCGGGCCCTGATCTCGTTCATGCTCGACCTGCACACGCGCGAGCAGGGCTACCTCGAGGTGCTCCCGCCGTTCCTCGTCAAGGACTCGGCCCTGTTCGGCACGGGCAACCTGCCCAAGTTCGCCGACGACCTGTTCAAGACCCAGAAGAGCGACCCGGAGCGGGCGTACGACCTCTACCTCATCCCGACGGCCGAGGTCCCGGTCACGAACCTCCACGCGGACGAGATCCTCGACGGCGCGTCGCTGCCGATCGCGTACGCGGCGTACACGCCGTGCTTCCGCAGCGAGGCGGGCAGCCACGGGCGCGACGTGCGGGGGCTCATCCGGCAGCACCAGTTCGACAAGGTCGAGCTGGTGCGGTTCTCGGCGCCGGAGGACTCGCCCCGCCAGCACGAGCTCCTCACCGCGCACGCGGAGGAGGTGCTGAAGCGCCTCGGCCTCCACTACCGCGTCTCCGCGCTCTGCACCGGCGATCTCGGCTTCGGCTCGCAGAAGACGTACGATCTCGAGGTGTGGCTGCCCGGCCAGGGGGTCTACCGGGAGATCTCGAGCTGCTCGAACTTCGGCGAGTTCCAGGCGCGCCGCGCCCAGATCCGCTACCGGCCGGAGCCGAAGGCGAAGCCGCGGCTGGTCCACACGATGAACGGATCGGCGCTCGCGGTGGGGCGGACGGTGATCGCGATCCTCGAGCAGTACCAGCAGGCGGACGGGACGGTCGTCGTGCCGGAGCCGCTCCGGGCGTTCATGGGCTGCGAGGTCCTCCGCGGCAGGTAGCGGCGATGGGAGCGGACGAGGAGGCCAAACGCGAGCTCCCGGAGCCGCGAGGCGCGCGCGAGCTGGGCGAGGGCGAGCGGCGCTCGCAGCTCCCCGAGTCGCGGCGAGGGCGCGAGCCGGGCGAGGGCGAGCGTCGCTCGCAGCTCCCCGAGTCGCGGCGGGGGCGCGAGCTGGGCGACGGCGAGCGGCGCTCGCAGCTGCCGGAGTCGCGGGGCGGGCGCGAGCTCGGTGAGGGCGAGCGCCGCCCGCAGGTCCACGCGCCGTCGACCCCCACCGAGACCTCCATGGCGCTCGCGCGCCGTCGGCTGCTCGAGCTCTGCAAGCGGCACAAGGACGAGCTGATCGACGACTGGATCGAGAACGTGCTGGCGCTGCCGCCGGAGCGCGGTCGGTACACCGACCGGCCCGTCGGCGAGGTGACGGAGAACGTCCGCTCCTGGCTCGCCGCCTTCACCAGGATCCTCGAGGACGGCAGCGAGGCGCTACTCGACGAGTTCATCACGCACCTGGTCGAGCAGCGTTACGCGACCGGGTACTCCATCAGCGGCCCGCTGATCGCCGCCTCCGAGTTCCGCACCGCGGTCGCGGGCGTCCTCGACACGACCCACGACGACGGCGACGCGGACGGCACGTCCTCCATCGACGTGCTCCGCGCCGTCGACGCGCTGTTGCTCCAGTTCGAGCACCGCTTCGCCGAGGCGTACGCCCAGCGCTCGCTGTTCGCCTCCGAGGAGCGCTACCGCGAGACCGTCGAGCTCTCGTCCGACGTCCTCGCGACGATCGACCAGGAGGGCATGCTGACGCGGCTGAACGTGCGCTTCGAGGTGCTCTTCGGGCACTCGCGGCAGGCGTGGATCGGCCGGCCGATCACCGCGCTCGCGGTCGCGGCGGACGTGCCGGCGCTGCGCGCCCTCGTGATGTCCGCGTCCCGGGCCGAGGCGCCCCGGGAGGCCACCATCCGCTGCGGGACGCGCGCCGGGCTGACCAAGGTGATGACGGTCCGGATCACGCGGCTCTACGGCGAGGACGCGTCGCTCGCGCTCATGCGCGACGTCACCGAGGAGGTCGCGCGCCGCGCGCAGATCCTCCACAGCGAGAAGCTCGCCTCGATCGGCCAGGTGGCGGCGAGCGTCGCGCACGAGCTCAACAACCCCATGGCGTGGGTGATGGCGAACCTCGAGCAGATCCGGAGCGGGGCGCACAAGCTCGTCTCGGCGGCGCGCCCGGTGGCGTCGGGCTCCTACGAGGACCTGCTCCGCGCCATCGACCTCATCGATCGGTCGTGCCACGAGGCGCTCGCCGGCGTCGAGCGGATGCGCGACATCGTGACCGACCTCAACCTCTTCTCGAGCAGCAGCGAGCGCAAGCCCGAGCGGGTCGATCTCGTCGACGTGATCGAGCTCGCGCTGCGCATGACGGGGCCGCAGCTCAGCCAGCTCTGCCGCATCGAGCGGCATTACGGCGAGATGCCCCCGCTGGTCGGCTACCCGGGCAAGCTCTCGCAGGTGTTCGTGAACCTGTTCATCAACGCCGCCCAGGCGATGCCGAACCGCCCGCGCGACGAGAACCTGGTGCGCGTGACGGCGCGCTTCGACGACGGGGTGCACCACGTCGAGGTGGAGGACAACGCGCGCGGCATGACCCCCGAGGTCGTCGAGCGCATCTTCGACCCGTTCTTCACGACCAAGGAAGAGAGCGCGCGGCCGGGGATCGGGCTCTGGGTGTCGCGCAACATCGTCGAGGAGCAGCACGGCACCATGACGGTGTCGAGCAAGCCCGGCATCGGCACGGTCTTCACGATCCGCCTGACGGGCCTGAACCCTGCGGATCTGCCGGCGCTCCGCCCGCCGCCGGAGCCGCCGCGCCTGTCGTCGCGCGGGACGATCCTGTTCGTCGACGACGAGCCGATGCTCCTCAACGCGTTCGCGCGCGCGTTCGAGGAGCGGCACGAGGTGCTCGTGGCGAAGAGCGGCCACGAGGCGCTCGACCTCCTGCGGGACCGCGGCGGCCGGATCGACGCGATCGTCTGCGATCTCCTGATGCCGCAGATGAGCGGGATGGCCCTCTACGACGAGATCGGCGAGCGGTTCCCGCAGCTCCAGCCGAAGATGGCCTTCATGTCGGGCGGCGCGTTCACGCCGAGCGCGCGCGAGTTCGTCGAGCGGGTGGACAACCCGAAGATCGCGAAGCCGATCTCGCTCGACGACCTGGAGCGGGTGATCGCCGATCTCCTCAGCGGCGGGCAAAAGCGGGGGCACTAGATGGCGGACGCGAGGGCGACGCGGGCGCGGGCGAACCACGCGCGCTACCGGCCGGGGCAGCGGGAGGGGTTCTACGAGAGCTTCTTCCAGCGCGCGAACCACCCGACGCGCCCGCTCGCCTTCTGGATCCGCTACACGCTCTTCAGCCCGGCCGGGCGGCCCGACGCCGCGGAGGGCGAGCTCTGGGCCATCTACTTCGACGGCGAGTCGGGGCACCACGCGGTCGCCAAGCGCGAGGTCCCGTTCGCCGGGCGCTGCTCCTTCGCCCGCGATGCCCTCGAGGTGGACATCGACGGGGCCCAGCTGCGCCCGGGCCGGCTCGCCGGCGCGGCGGGCGAGGGAGAGGGCGCCATCGCCTGGGATCTCGCGTACGAGGGCGGCGGGGAGCCGCTCCTGCTGCTCCCGGCGGCCCTCTACGACGCCCCGCTGCCCAAGGCGAAGGCGCTGGTCGGCGCGCCGATGGCGGTCTACCGCGGCGTCCTCCGCGCTGCGGGGCGCGACGTGGACGTCTCGGGCTGGGTGGGCAGCCAGAACCACAACTGGGGGACGAAGCACACGGACCTCTACGCCTGGGGGCAGGTCGCGGGGTTCGACAGCCACCCGGACAGCTTCCTTGAGGTCGCCACGGCCCGCCTCAAGGTCGGGCCGTTCTGGACGCCGAGCATGACGCCGCTGGTCCTGCGGCACCGGGGCGAGGAGATCGCGCTGAGCTCGCTGGTCCAGGCGGTCCGCGCCGAGGCCTCGTTCGACTACTTCACCTGGCGCTTCCGGACCGAGACCGATCGGCTGAGCGTCGAGGGGGAGATCTCGGCGCGCGCCGCCGACGTCGTGGGCCTCGCCTACAGGAACCCTCCCGGCGGGGTGAAGCACTGCCTGAACACGAAGATCGGGGCCTGCAGCCTCACGCTGCGGCGGAAGAGCCTGGGCCGCGAGGTCGGGATCGAGACGCTGACCACGGCGCGGCGCGCGGCGTTCGAGATCCTCACGGACGACCGCGGCCACGGCGTGGCGATCCGCGCCTGATCCACGCCGGACGCACCGGGCCGCTGCGCGGGCGGCCGGGGTGGTGCGCCGCGCGGGCGCCGCCGCGCGGGACGTGCTGCGCGCCAGGCGCGGAGTCGGCTAAAGAGATCCGGGAACGCCACCGCACGAAAGGCGGACGCCATGAGCCTCAAGCACCCCCGGACCATCCTCGTTGCACTGGACAGCTCTCCCCGGGCGCCGTTCATCCTCGCGGAGGGCGTCGATCTCGCGCAGAAGCTCGGCGGCAAGCTCGTGCTCGTCCGCGGCATCGGGCTGCACCACAGCCTGCCTGCCGAGGCGATGAACGAGTCGCCGACGCGCGTCCCCGAGATCCTGGAGCGGGGCGACCGGGAGGAGCTCGAGCAGCTCGCGCGCGGCGTGCCGCCCGAGCTCGTCGCGAAGGTCGTGGTCCACGTCGGCGTCGCCTGGGAGGTCATCTGCCGGACGGCCGACGAGGAGGACGCGGACCTCATCGTGATCGGGTCGCACGGCTACTCGGGCATCGACAAGGTGCTCGGGACGACGGCGGCGAAGGTCGTGAACCACACGAGCCGGTCGGTGCTCGTGGTGCGCGACAAGCCCTCGGATTGACGGCGATCCGGCGCCGGCGGTTCCTCAGCGGTCAGGACGACGGTTCGCCGAGCTCCACCGCGCTCGTCTCGGCCGGCGACACCCTCGGGCGGAACAACATCGATGAGCGAGCCGCGGCGCTCGGGGCGTGTTTCCAGGGAAGGAGGCTCGAATGAACCATCGGATCATCCCGGTCGCGGACGGCTTCTGGAACATTCGCGGATCGTTCAAGATCGGCGGGATCATCGACGTCGGTACGCACGCGTCCCTCGTACGGCGCGAGAACGGCAAGTACATCTTTCTCGACTCCTACACGCTCGGGGCCGAGGAGAAGCGCCACATCGACGAGATCACCCATGGTGGAAGGGACGTGGAGGCCATCATCAACGTTCACCCTTTCCACACGCTGCACGCGAAGGCCATGCATGCCCACTATCCGCACGCGCGCCTTTACGGCACATCTCGCCATCTATCCCGCTTCCCGGACCTCCCGTGGGAAGAGACGTTGATCGAAGATCCGGCGGCGCACGCGCTGTTCGCTGGCGACCTCGACTTCTCGGTGCCGCGCGGGGTCGATTTCGTCTCCTCGAACGAGAACGTGCACTTTTCGTCGGTCCTCGTGCTGCACCGCGCGTCGAGGACGATTCACGTCGACGACACGCTGATGTACGTCCGCCTCCCGTCCCCGATGCGCCTCCTGGGGCTCAACGACGTCCTGAGCTTCTCTCCCATGCTGTCGCAGGCGCTCGAGAAGCGCCCCGGGGCAGCGCTGGAATTTCGGCGATGGGCCGAGGAGCTGGCGCTTCGCTTCCATGACGCCGAAAACCTCTGCGCCGCCCACACCGCGACGCTCACGGCTCGAGAGAACGGCGGAGCTCCGATCAAGGATCGCATCCTCAGAGCCCTGGAAAAGGTCGACAACACGCTGAAGAGGCATGAGCGCAAGCACGGCTGAGGAGACGCCGAGCCGCGGCGTCGCGGCGGACCGCGGGAGCAGCGGTCTCGGCGCGGTCCGCGGGCGGCGGGAGCTCGTCGCGTCATCCCCGCGCGCCGAGCCGGCGGGCTGACGAGGCGCCCGGCGTCAGGGGAGCTTGGCGATGAGCTCGTCGCTCAGCGTCGGCTGGTCGATCTTGCCAAACCAGATCTGCCAGGTCGCCTTCATGAAATCGAGGCCGCCCACCGTCGCGGTCCCGCCGCCGGCGACCTTGGCGGTGGTCGTCTTCGCGCGCGCGTCGTACTCGATGGTGACCTCCGCGCCCGTCTTGAGGTCGCCCTCGAACGCCGAGACGAACCTCGCGATCTTCGTCTGATCGGCGTACCCGTTCATCGCGTAGGCGTCCTTCAGCGCCTTGACGATGCTGTCGCGGTCGACGTCGCGCAGCATCGTCCAGACGAACTTCTTCCCCGTATCCATCTCGATGACGGCCTGCTTGGACCTCGTGGAGGGGAGCTGTTCCATGTAATGGCTGATCCGATAGACGTCGATCTTGGCCGTGCCGACCGTCCTCACGCGGACGCCGGTGCCCGTGAGCGTGTAATCCGGCAAAGCGAAGAGGCTCGCGACAGCCAGGAAGATCGCCGCGAAGGCGGCGAGAAGAGCTGGAGACTTGCTTCGTACGAGTTTCATCGGATCGACCTCCTCCGGCATCGCCGCTCGGCGGCGCATCGTGTCCGGGCGCCGCGCGCCGGCGATCGCCCGTCCATGATCGTGAATCAGCAAGACGCGGACCATCGGCGGAGGGACGCGGGGAGCCGCATCGGTCGCGAGATCTCGATAGGGGCCCTGGCCTCATGCGCCGGCGACGCATGAGGTGTGCTCGGCGGGGGCTCCGGGGCGGGTCGGTCGGGAGGGACGGCGGCGCGGCGGCGAGCTCTCCCGGAGATCTTTTTTCGGCTGGGTCCGTAGAAGCCGCGCGCTGCGGGGGTCGAGGAGATCGCGGCGGAGGACGCGAGTCCCCCGTGGGCCGCGCCTTGGCTCGGGCTCGCGGCGGAAGGAGCTTCTCGATGCGGACGATGCTCGCGGGAGTGCTGATGGGATTTGCGGCTCTGGGCTGCGCGGCCGGCGCGGCGGCGCCTCCGGAGACGGGCGCCGCGGCCGCGGAGGTCTCGCCGGGCCCGGGGGCGCGGCAGGAGGGCGCGTCGGCGGTCGCCGCGGCCCCGGCGGCGGCCGGCGGGGCCGCGGCAGCGGCCGCACCTCTGGCGGAGATGGCCGCCGCGCCTGCGGCGGTCGAGGCGCCGGGAGCCCGGGCCGAGGCGAGCCGCGGCGTCTGGATCGGCGCCGCGGGGGCCAGCGACTTCGTGCTGCCGGGGACGCGCGAGACGCAGCTCGGCGTGTGGGTCGACGTCCCCGCGGCCCGCCGCGGGGCGCGCGCGCCGGCCGCCGTCGCGCTGCTCGTGGACGCCTCCGGCTCGATGCAGGGGCCGAAGATGGACCACGCCCGCGCCGCGGCGCAGGCGTTCGTCGACGGGCTTCCCGACGGCGACCTGGTGTCGCTCGTGTCGTTCGCCGACGCCGCCGTGGAGCGCGTGGCGCCCGCCGTGCTCGGCCCCGAGACGCGCCCCGCGGTGGCGCGCGCCATCGCCGCGCTCGGCCCCGACGGCAGCACGAACCTCTTCGAGGGCCTCCGGCTCGCGGAGCGGCACGCGGCCGCGGCGCCGTCGACGCACGCCGTCCGGCGCGTCGTGCTCATCTCCGACGGCCAGGCGAACATCGGCCCGTCGTCGCCCGAGCTCCTCGGCGCGCTCGCCCAGCGCGGCGCCGCCCACGGGGTGCAGATCACGTCGATCGGGGTGGGCGCCGACTACGACGAGCGCACGCTCAACGCGCTCGCCCTCGGCTCCAGCGGCAGGCTTTACCACCTCACCGAGGCCCGCCAGATGTCCTCCGTCCTCGAGCGCGAGCTCGCCCTGCTCCAGACGACCGCGGCGACGGGCGCCTTCGTCGAGATCGTCCCGGCGCCTGGCGTGGAGGTGATCGGCGTGCCGAACGAGCGCGCCGACCGGTCCGGCGACGCGGTCCGCGTGCTGCTCGGCACGATGTTCGGCGGGCAGCATCGCGAGATGCTCGTGCGGGTGCGGGTCACCGCGCCGGCCGCCGGCTCGCACCCGCTCGCGAGCGTGCGCTTCCACTTCCGCGACCCCGAGAACGGCAACGTCGCGCGCGTGCAGGAGGTGGTGGCCCGCTACGAAGTGACGAGCGACCCGGCCCAGGTGGCCGCGCACGAGAACGAGCGGACCCAGACGCTCGCGGCGGTGATCGAGACGGGCATGACGCAGCTCGCGGCGGCGCAGGACGTGGGCTCCGGCGACTTCGGCGCGGCCGAGGCGAAGCTCGCCGCGGCGGAGGAGCGGCTCCGTGAGCAGGCGGCGCGCGCGCAGTCGGCCAAGGAGAAGGCGCGCATCGCCGGCGCCGCCTCGGCGGTGGCGAGCGCGCGGAAGACCGCCCGCGCGGCCGCGGCGGCCCCGCCCGCGGCGCGGCGCATGGACGCCCTCCAGATGAACGGCGCCTCCCCGCTCTGGATGGGCCGCTGAGCGGCGCCATCGAGGCGCCGCCCGCCAACCCGTCCATGATGGACCGCGGACGCGTCCATCATGGATGGGTTGACCGAGCGCTGCATCCTTGCCGGAAGGCGGTCATGGTTGATCCATGAATCAACATTGATCAATACGACCATCATGGATCCATCATCGATGCGCCTCGCGTGGCCCTCGACGCCCTCGACGCCCTCGACAGGAGGCGTGGCCACGCGCGACATTGTCACCGGCCCTCCGACACCTCAGCCTCCCAGGGCACTCGACCTCCGCCATGAACCCGAACGCCTTCCCGGAGTCGCGCGCCGGCGCCGCGCGCGAGCTCTGGCCGCTCGACCCGGCCGTCGCCTTCCTGAACCACGGCTCGTTCGGCGCCTGCCCGCGCGCGGTGCTCGAGGCGCAGCAGCGTTACCGCGACCAGCTCGAGCGCGAGCCGGTCCGCTTCTTCCTCCGCGAGCTCGAGCCGCTGCTCGACGCGGCCCGCGGCGAGCTCGCCGCCTTCGTCGGGGCCGACGCGGACGACCTCGCGTTCGTGCCCAACGCGACCTTCGGGGTCAACACGGTGCTGCGGTCGCTCTCGCTCGGGCCGGGCGACGAGCTCTGCGTCACCGACCACGGGTACAACGCCTGCCGCAACGCGGCCGAGGCCGTCGCGGCCCGCGCCGGGGCGCGCGTCGTGGTCGCGCCGGTGCCGTTCCCGATCGAGGGGCCCGAGCAGGTGGTCGAGGCGGTGCTCGCGCGGGTGGGGCCGCGGACGCGGCTCGTGCTGATCGATCACGTGACGAGCCCGACGGGGCTCGTGTTCCCGGTCGCCGCGCTGTCCGCCGAGCTCGCCGGACGCGGCGTGGATCTCCTCGTCGACGGGGCGCACGCGCCCGGCATGCTGCCGCTCGACCTCCGCGCCCTCGGGGCGGCGTATTACACCGGCAACTGCCACAAGTGGATGTGCGCGCCGAAGGGCGCGGCGTTCCTCCATGTGCGGCGCGACCGGCAGGGCTCGGTGCGCCCGCTCTGCATCAGCCACGGCGCCAACTCGCCGCGCACCGACCGGTCGCGCTTCCTGCTCGAGTTCGACTGGACGGGCACCTCCGATCCGAGCGCGGCCCTCTGCGTCGGGGACGCGATCCGCGCGATGGGAGCGCTCCTGCCCGGCGGCTGGCCCGAGCTCCGGGCCCACAACCGGGCGACGGCGCTCGCCGCGCGCGACCTGCTCTGCACGGCGCTCGGCTGCCCGCCGCCGAGCCCCGACGCGATGATCGGCGCGCTCGCGACGGTGCCGCTCCCGGACGCGCCGTCGTCGCCGCTGCGCCTCGATCCGCTCCAGGACGCGCTCCTCGCGCAATGGGGCATCGAGGTGCCGGTGTTCGCCTGGCCCGCGTCGCCGGGGCGGGCCCTCCGGATCTCGGCGCAGATCTACAACGACCGGCCGCAGTACGAGCGCCTCGCGGCGGCGCTCTCGGCGCTCTTGTAGCGCGCGCGGGGAGCCGGGGCGTGCCTCCGGGCCGCCGCTCCGCCGGGGCCGCTCCGCCGGGGGGGCGCGCGGCGCTCGCCTCGCGCTCGCGCCGTCGGTCCGGGTCCGCGTCGCGGCGCGCTGCCCGGGCGCGGGAGGGCGAAGCGCGACCGGCGCTTGCTGGAGCAGACGCGCGCGCCTTCCGAGGCGATAGGATGCGCGCCCCAAGGAGACACGATGCCACGTCGAATCCTGGTCTTGTCCTCGCTTTCCTGGCTGGCGACGGCGATCCTCGCGGCCGCGCCGATCGCCGCGCAGCCCGTGACGCCTCCGCCGGCGACGCGCCCCGCGCCCACCGCCTCGGCGCCGGCGGGAACGCCGCCGGCTCCTCCGGCGCGGGCGGGGACGCCGCCAGCGTCCGCGCCGCAGCCGGCGCCCGGCGCGCCGCAGTCGCCGGCGAGCCCCGCGCCTGCAGCGCCCGGCGCGCCGCAGTCGCCGGCGAGCCCCGCGCCTGCAGCGCCCGGCGCGCCGCAGTCGCCGGCGAGCCCCGCGCCTGCAGCGCCCGGCGCCCCGGCAGCGGATGCGCCAGCGCCGGAGGGATCGCCGCCCGGGCCGGCTGGAGCGACGCCCGAGCCGGGAGCTGCCGAACCGCCGGCAGACGCCGCGCCGCCCGCCAGGACGCCGGCCGCGCGGCGGGCAGGCCGGTGGGAGAGCATGGAGGACTGGACCTCGTCCCTCTCCGAAGCCGAGCAAGGGCCGCTGCCCGCGCCCGCCGACGAAGGCGCGCTCGGCGGGGGGACGGTGCCGCTCGCCCAGCGCGGGGCGATCGGCCTGGAGACCTCGGCGTTCAGCGGCGGCGACAGCGACGTCTCCGGGCTCGCGGTCGCCCTCTTCGCCCGCATGCCGTTCGCCGATCAGACGTTCCTCGACGTCCGCGTCCCCTTCGGGCTCGCGATGGATGAGCGCACCGACGCCGTGCTCGGCAACGTGATGCTCGGCGCCCACCACGTGGCCCGCGCCGGCCGCAAGCTCTGGATCACGGTGGGCGGCGCCGTCGGGCTGGCGACGCTCTCGGCCCAGACCCACGACCACCGCAGCTACGAGCCGGTCGGCGCGAGCCGCGCCTACTGGGACCTCCACGAGTACTTCCCGAGCATTCTCCCCATCCACGCGCGCCTCGGCGCCGAGGCCCACCTCGGCCCGGTGATCGCGCGCCTGCAGATCGAGCCGCTCCTCTACATCCCGCTCGGCCGCAACGAGGAGTACGAGGTCGCGATCCAGCACGCCGCCGAGGTCCAGATCGGCCACGGGATCGCCGGCGGCCTGCGCGTGCAAGGCGTCGCGCTGCCCACGTTCGACAACGTGGGCATCCGGCACGCCGTCGCGCGCAATCTGTACGTGCTCGCCCTCGAGCCGTTCCTCGCGATCGAGCGCAAGGCCGCGTTCCTCCGAGCGGGGCTGCTGCTTCCCTTCGACGAGGAGCTCGGCCCGCCGCTCGATCACACCTGGGGCTTCCACCTCACCGCGGGTGTCCGCACCGACTGAGGCCTTCGGCGGCCGAGCCGCGCGGCCGCCGAGGCCCGGCAGCGGCCGAGCCGCGCGGCGGCCGGGGCCAGGCGTTGGCGGTCGCGTTCGAGGCGCCTCCGGCACGTTCGAGGCGCCTCCGGCACGTTCGAGGCGCCTCGGGCGCGGCGCGGGACCCTGGGGCGCGGCTAGGCGCCTCGGGCGCGGGTCGCCTCGCCGATCGCGTGGGTGATGTGCCCCTCCAGCTCGCCCGCGGGCAGCTGCTCGGACTCCACGACGACGAGGCGCGCTCCCGCGTCCTCCGCGAGCAGCTCGAACGTCTGCGGCGCGCGCTCGTGCAAGTGGCTCGGCAGGACGATCGCCAGCGGACGGAGGCGGACCGCCATCGCCCACGCCGACGCCGCCTCGCACGAGCGGACGAGGAAACGAGCCCGCGCCGCGACCCTGCGGCAACGGGCCAGAAAACCGGGGCTGCAGTCGAGCGCCAGCACGATGGGTATCCGGATCAATTGACTGCTGCTACTAGGGGGCTCCGACATAGGAAGATGCTACTCCAGCGAAGCGCTATTGCGCGTCCTCTTATCCCGCATAACCGATACAGAGCTTTCCCGAAATAGAAAACAACAAGCTCGCAAGCTCATGTAAGCAGTCACGCGTCATTTTGGTGTATTGGGTAACGTTCTGTGAGAGCAGGATATTTGAAATGAACGCTGCGAGAAGCAAGGCGCCAGCGCACTACCGCCCACGCGGCGCGGATGTCGGCCGAAATGTTGGCCCAGCAGCAACGGCAGATGATGCCTTGGCCGATCGCACGTCAATGAAATGATGTACCGGGGACGGAGTCCATCCCCGGATGCGGGCATCGGGGACACCCGGACAGATGAAGCGCACGTGGTAGACGCCGCTCGGGACGTAGGCAGTGAACCCAGCGTCCACGAGAGCGCCACACACGATTGGCTCGCGTTCCCCCATCGATCCAGCGAGACGGCCGTCCCGGCGCCAGGGCGCCTCCCGCTGTCGAGGTTGCTGCACCTCAAGGAAGTTGGCGCGCATACGCAAAGGAGATCGCGTGTCATCGCGGACGACAGCGCACGCCTCCTCCAGGACGGCCACCGGGACACGCTCCTTCTCACCAATCACCGTGCGCCCGCCGTGCCCATCGCCCACTGAACCGGTTAACTGCCTCACAGATTCTCGCGCGCGCTCGGCGCGGGCCGAATTGTTTCCGCCACGTTGCGGGAAGGTTACGGCGAGCGTCGGCGACGGCGCCGGGCTCGGCCGCGATCCGCGCCCGGAGAGGTCCGGTGCCTTCTCCCAGGCCGGCGGCTGCAGGGCAGGGGCACCGGGGTGAGGCCGAGAGAGATGGCGGTGTGGAGGTGGCAGCTGCAATAAGGAGCCAACTATATCATTTCATCGCCCGGAGAGAACAGCATCTGGCAGCGGCCAGCACGGCGCTGCTCGCGCCGAGATGGCGACGATATCCCAGCAGGGGCGGAGTCGACCCTGTAGCAGCGCTGTATTTTTACAGCGTCACCCGCTGCACGTGGGCTTCCTCTCGGGTGCAGCCTGACGACGGGCGCCGGCGATAGCGTGGTTTCCGGGCAAGGAAGCGGCGCGCGCACCCGCCGGCAGGTGCGTTGCCGCCGCGGCGCTCTCAAAGGACGTTGGAGGTTAGGAAAAACACTAAACTAAGACTCGTCCTGGCCGTTTCGCAGTGAACACCGGACGCCGGTTCGGAGGTCAGCGCGGCTGTGGGGCGCACGTCCGAACACGGCGCCACACGCGCGGCCGCCGGGGTCGTCCCCGCCGAGGTCCGCGGCGCCGAGCGCCCGGCCCGGTGAGGCAGCTTGCCCGGCGCGCGGCGCCGGCGGCCACGGAGGCGCACGAATCGCCCGCTCGCCGGGAGGACGCTGGGGCGCACATGGTATATGCCGGCCCCATGGCGCAGGTGCACGGAGGCAAGCTCGTCTCGAAGGCGCTCGCGAGGCACGGGGTGACCCACCTCTTCACCCTGTGCGGCGGGCACATCCAGGCGATCTACGACGGGTGCCTGGACGACGGCATCCGGGTCGTCGACGTGCGGCACGAGCAGACGGCCGGCCACGCCGCCGACGGGTACGCGCGGGTCACGGGGAGGCCCGGGGTGTGCGCGGTCACCGCCGGGCCGGGCGTCACGGACGTGGTGACCGCCGTCGCCAACGCGCAGCGCGCGGGGATCCCGATGGTGGTCCTCGGCGGCGCCGGCCCGCGCGCCCTCGCCGACATGGGCTCGCTGCAGGACATGAACCACGTCGAGCTGATGCGCCCCATCTCCAAGTGGAGCGCCTCGGTCCCGTCGACCGACCGCATCCAGGAGTACGTGGACTCGGCCTTCCGCGTCGCCCAGGCGAACGTGCCAGGCCCGGTCTTCCTCGAGATCCCGCTCGATCTGCTGATGGGCTTCGCGGGCGACGACGCGCCCGCCACCGCGCCCACGCCCCCGGCCCGGCCCGGCGGCGACCCGGCCGCCGTCGCGCGCGCCGCGGCCATGCTGCGGGAGGCGGAGCGGCCCATGTTCATCGTCGGCAGCCAGCTCCGCTGGTCGCCGCGGCGGGACGCGCTGCGCCGCTTCGCCGACGCCGTGAAGGCGCCCTTCTACCTGAACGGCATGGCCCGCGGCGCGCTGCCCCACGCGCACCCCGGGCTGATGAGCCGCTCGCGCCGCTTCGCCCTCGCGCAGACCGACCTCTGCGTGGTGCTCGGGACCCCGTTCGACTTCCGGCTCGAGTACGGCCGCGCCGTCGGCCCGGCCGCGAAGGTCGTCCAGATCGATCTCGACGGCAGCGAGCTCGGCAAGAACCGCCGCGTCGACCTCGGGATCGACGGGGACAGCGGCGTCGTGCTGGAGCAGCTGCTCGCGGAGGTGCCCGACAAATCCGCCGAGGCGTGGCTCGCGGCCGTGCGCGAGGCCGAGGAGCGCGCGCGCGCGAAGATCCTCGCCGAGATCGCGAGCGACAGCGACCCGCCGAACCCGCTGCGCGTCTGCGCCGAGATCGGCAAGCGGCTCGGCAAGGACGACATCGTGATCGGCGACGGCGGGGACTTCGTGGCCACGGCCGCGAACGTGCTGAAGCTCGAGTGGCCGCAGCTCTGGATGGACCCGGGCCCCCTCGGCACCCTCGGCGTCGGGCCGGGCTACGCGATGGCCGCCAAGCTCGCGCGGCCCGAGGCCAACGTCGTGCTCGTGTACGGCGACGGCTCGTTCGGGTTCCACGCGCTCGAGTTCGAGGCGATGGCGCGCCAGGGCATCCCCGTCGTGAGCGTGATCGGGAACGACGCGGCCTGGACGCAGATCCGGCGCGGGCAGGTCGAGCTCTACGGCGAGGGCCGCGCGCCCGCGACGTCGCTCGACCTCACCCGGTACGACCGCGTGGTGGAGGCGCTCGGGGGCTTCGGGGCCTTCGTGGAGCGCGTGGAGGAGCTCGGGCCCGCGCTGGACGAGGCGTTCCGGTGCGGCAAGCCCGCCTGCGTCAACGTGAAGATCGCGAAGAGCGACTTCCGCAAGGGCGCCATCAGCGTCTGATCCGTGGAGCTCCGGTTCGTCCCCCCCGACCTGCAGAGCCTCGACGAGCTCGACTCGGAGGTGCTCGCGTGCGCCCCGTTCAGCGACGCGCTGCCCGCCCACGGCGTGGCCGGCCTCTGCGACTGGCGCCTCGGCGGCCGGATCTCGGAGCTCCGGCGGCAGGGCCAGATCACCTGCGAGCTCGGCGAGGTCGTGATGATCCCGTGCAAGCCGCGCATGGCCTTCGACAAGCTCGTCCTGTTCGGCGCCGGCCGGCGCGACGCGTTCGACGAGGCGATCTTCCGCGAGGTCGTGCGCCGGATGCTCGCGACGATGGGCGGGCTGTGCACGCGCGTCGCCGTGGTGGAGCTGCCGGGGCGGCACGACGGGCTCATCCCCGCCGAGCAGGCGGCCGACGCGCTCCTCGACTGCGCGGGCAGGGAGCGCGGCGACAACGTGTGGACGCTGGTGGAGCGCGCCGAGGGCCGGCAGCAGATCACCCAGCACATGATCGAGCAGCGCCGCCGGGTGCGCCGGGCGCTGTGACGCGCGCGGCGCGGGCGCGCGTCAGGCGGGCACCTTCGGCAGGTCGACGGTGAACGTGGCCCCCTCGCCCGGGCGGCTCTCGACCTCGATCGTCGCGCCGAGGGCGTCGGCGATCTGCCGTACGATCCACAGCCCCATGCCGAAGCCGCTGTAGTTCTCGCTGGAGACGGCGCGCTCGAAGCGCTCGAAGATGCGGGCCTGCTGGTCCGGCGCGATGCCGATGCCGCGATCCCGCACCACCAGGCGGGCGCGGTCGCCGAGGTCCGAGACCGCGACGTCGATGCGCTTGCCGGCGCCGTACTTGATCGCGTTCGAGAGGAGGTTCGTGACGATCTGATCGAGGCGCAGGCGATCCCACCGGCCGACGACCGAGGCCGGGGCCGACAGATCGACCGGACAGCCCGCGGCGGCGAGCTCCTCGCGGAACCGATCCAGCACGTCGTTCACGGTGGCCGCGAGATCGACGTCCTCGAGCTCGAGCTGCAGGCGGCCCGCGGAGATGCGCGAGATGTCGAGCAGGTTCGTGATGAGCCGGGCGAGCCGCTCGACCTGGCGCTTGATCATCTCCAGCCGCGGCGTCGCGCGCTCGGCGGTGAGGTCGCCGCGCTTGCCGGCGCGCAGGAGGCCGTCGACCTGCAGCTGCATGGGCGTGAGCGGGGTGCGGAGCTCGTGGGAGGCGATCGTGAGGAAATCGTCGCGCGCGCGCACGGCGAGCCGCGCCTCGCGGTAGAGCCGGGCGTTGTCGACGGCCAGGGCCGCGCGCCGCGCGAGATCCTGCGCGAGGTCGAGATCGACGGCGTCGTAGCGCCGGTGCGTCGAGGCGAACGAGAGAGTGCCCAGCGTCCGGCCGCGCGCGGTCAGCGGGACGGTCAGGTGCGAGGCGAGCGAGAGCGAGCGCAGCGCCTCGTAGTGCGCCTGATCGAAGGAGATCGCCCGGACGAACGAGTCGGTCACCCGGGGGATGAGCTCCGGCTGCGCCGTGCGCAGGACCCTGCCGATGCCGCGCGCGCAGGAGTCGGCCGTGAGCCTGCCGAGCAGCTCGGCCGCCGCCGCCATCGAGGGGTCGGCGTGGGCGGTGACCTGCCGCTCGGTCGCGCCGGACTCGTCCTGCAGGAGGAGCACGCAGATCTGCGCGAAATCGGGGAGGGCGACGCGGACCACGCGCCGCAGCGTCTCCTCGAAGTCGAGCGACTCGCCGAGGATCTGCCCGGCCGAGACGAGGATGCGCTGCGCCTCGTGGACCCGGCGGCGCTCGGTCACGTCGCGGGTGACCTTCGCGAAGCCGCGCAGGCGCCCGGCCTCGTCGAAGAGCACGTTGATCACCTCGTTCGCCCAGTAGCGCGTGCCGTCCTTGCGGACGCGGTAGCCCTCCTGGACCGAGCGCCCGGCCTCCACCGTGCACTCGAGCTCCGCGGCGGGCCTGCCGAGCTCGACGTCCTCCGGCGGGAAGAGGACCGAGCAGTGCCGGCCGATGATCTCGTCGGCGCGGTAGCCGTTGATCCGCTCGGCGCCCGGGTTCCAGCTGGCGATGCGGCCCGCGGGGTCGAGCATGAAGATGGCGTAGTCCTGGACACCCTCGACGATGAGGCGGAACCGCTCCTCGCTCTGCTTGAGGCGCTTGTCGGCGCGCGCCTCGGCCGCCTCCATCTCGCGGCGCAGGAGGAGCTCGCGCATCCTGCGGTTCTCGTCCTCGTAGTGCTTGCGGCGCAGCTGGGCGCGCAGGCGGGCCTTGAGCACGGTGAGCTCGCCCGACTTCGTGACGAAGTCGTCGGCGCCGGCCGAGAGGGCGTCGAGGATCGCCTTGTGGTCGTCCCGGCCGGTGAGCATGAGCAGCGGGATCGGCCGCCACGCGGCGTTCGCCTTGATGCGGAGGCAGGTGGCAGGACCCGACAGCCCCGGCATCACCATGTCGAGCAGGATGCCGTCGACGCGCGCCGCCGCGAGCCGCGCGAGCGCCTCCTCCCCGGAGTGGGCCAGCACGGCGACGTAGCCCTCGTCGCGCATCGCCGCCGCGACCTGGTGCAGGTACGTGGGGCTGTCGTCCACGATGAGGATGCGATGAGGCGGCGTGTCCGTCGGGCGGTTCATGGGAGCCTCCCAGGCAGGCTCCCGTCAACGAGGGCAGCCGCCCCGGCCGGGCGCGTGGTCGTGGCAGAACCGGTGCTGCACCCGCAGACGCCCCCCCGCGGCGCCCCCACCCTCATTGGCCACCCGTGCAGGTTGGCATGCATTCTCCCCCGCCGACGCGAGAAGCCTACCTGGCCCGATGCACTTTGCGTACAGCATCCTTTTTCTACCAGATGCCAGTCGCCCGCAACGTTGCGCCCCCCACCGTCCTGCGGAATCCCGGCCACGAGCCCACCAGGTCGCTCGATCGAGCCGGATCTCCAGAAAAAGCGTACGGGAGCTCCTGCGCGACAAATAGGGTAAATGAGGATTGACAATCGGCGGATCTGCCGAATTGATGGCGAGTCCACCGACTCGATATCTGCCGGAGAATCGAGGCGTCGCGGCGCCGCGCGGTCCGACGAGGGCGTGAGTGGCCAGGGCTGCGCGGCGCTCACCGCCTCGTCGGGAGCCCCGGAGGGAGCGACGCGCCGGCCGCGCGCGGCGGACGAGGGCGGGAGATCGCGAGTCCGTCACCCCGCGTCGATGAGCTCGATCATGGTGGCCCGGGCGGGCCCGCCCGCGGGGATCCAGCGGCAGAGCTCGTCGACGCCGGCGTCGTCGACCACCCGGCGGAGCTCGGCGCGCGCGGCGGCGAGCTCGCCCCGGGCGGCGAGCGCGTGCGCCCGGGTGATGCGGTAGCGCTGGCGCACCTCGGACGGCTCGTCCCGCTCCCCGTCCGAGCGGCCGACCAGGGAGAGCGCCCCCTCGGCGTCGCCCGTGCGCACGAGCACCGCGGCGCGCGCGCCCCGCACGAGCGGGCGCACCGACGCGGGCGCGCGCTCCTCGCAGAGGTCCGGGAGGAGCCGCCTGGCCGCCTCGACGTCGCCCGCGCAGAGCTGCCACTGGGCGAGGTTGCTCATCAGGAGCAAGCGCACCCCGGGCGGCGTCCAGTCGAGCGGGACGTCGCGCAGCGACGCGGCCGCCGCCCGGTAGCTGCCATGAAAGGCGAGCGACTGGCCGACGACGTGCGCGGCGTACGCGTAGATGGCCCGGGGATCGCCGCGGTGGGACGGCGGCGACGCGGCGGGAGCCTCCCCGGCGCGCGCGGCCGGACGAGCGGCCCAGCGGCGCCGACCGGCGGGCGCGGGGGCCTCGGCGCGGCGGGCGGGCCGCGCGGCGCGCTTCGCCCGGACGAGGCCGCCGAGGAGGAGCAGCAGCGCGGCGACGGCGGCGATCGCGCACGCGGCGCCGGCCGGGATCATCCGGCGGGCTCCTCGGGCGGACCGGCGGCGCGCGCGACCTGGTCGGGGCGGACCGCGGCCGGATCGAAGCGCTGCGCCGACGCCAGCATCTTGGTGAGCGTGGGCTCGAACGGCGCGTCCGGGGACCGCTGGAAGCGGAGCGGGTTGATGCGGGCCACGACGAACGCCTTGAGGTAGGGGCTCTCGAAGCCGCGCGCCTTGAGCGCGTCGACGGCCTGCGCGACCGCGTCGTCGACCGCGAGGAGGAGCTCGGCGCGCGCCCTGCGGGTCTCGATCGCCTCCGGGAGCGGCTCGTCGAGGAAGCGGTCGATGTGCCGGAGGACCGACTGGTAGGCGCCGCCCGAGAAGCGGGGGCGCTGCTCGTAGCAGAGGCCGAGGGTGAGCAGGCTCGGCTCCTCGAACTCGAGGCGGAACTCCTGCTCCGGCCGCGGATCGAGATCGGCGAGGGAGCGCGCCATCCGCGTCACCTCGAGCGCCTTCTCGCGGATGTTGTGCGCCTTCTCGGTGTTGAGCGCGAGGATGCGGTACGCGATCCGCTCGTCGGGCAGCACGAGCGCGACCGCGCTCTTCGCGCCGAGGCGCGTGAGCGCGGCGCGGCGGTGGTTGCCGTTCGGGGTCCAGTACCTTCCCTCGCCGGGCGCGGACGGCCCGGCCCGGCCCGGGCCCGACGAGAGCGGGGTCCGCACGGCGATGATGGGATCGAGGAAGCAGTCGAGCTTGTCGATGACCTCGCCGAGGCGCGCGACGTGCGCCTCCGAGAGGTCGCGCTGGAACGGCGTCGGCTCCACCCGATCGAGCGGCAGGCCGGCGAGGACCGCCCACGCACCGCCGACGGGCTCGCGGTAGACGGCGAGCACGCTGCCGCCGTCGCTCCGGATCGCCTCGGCGAGCGCGGCGACGTCCGGCGGGGGCGCGCCCGCGGCGAGCTCGGCGGCGTCGAGGCCGCGCGTGCCCGCGGCCGGCGCCGCCTTCTTCCGCCGCGCCCGGGGGGCGGGCGCGGCCTTCGGCTCCTTCGGCGCCCGCGGCTTGGCTGTGCGCTTCGCGGCCATCGGTCCTCCTCAGCGACCCCGGAGCATGCCCCGGGGATCCGCGCTCGGCCCCCCTCTCATCGTGTCGGCGATCGCCTGGTGGAAGCGCTCGAGCCGCTGGTCCGCCGCGTGGAACACGGTCCCTTCCGGGTACCTCCCGTCCGCGTCGGCGACGCCGGCCGGGACGCCGGTGATGATCTCGATGCCCTCCTCGACCGAGCTCACCTCGTACACGTGGAAGCGGCCGGCCTCGATCGCGGTGATGACGTCGCCCCGCAGCATGAGCGCGTCGCGGTTGGCGCTCGGGATGAGCACGCCCTGCTCGCCCGTCAGGCCCTTGGCGGCGCACAGATCGAAGAAGGCCTCGATCTTCTCGTTGATGCCGCCGACGGGCTGGATGCTCCCCTGCTGATCGATGCTGCCGGTCGCGGCGAGCTCCTGCCGGATGGGGACGCCCGAGAGCGCCGACAGGAGCGCGTAGAGCTCGCTCGACGAGGCGCTGTCGCCCTCGATGGGCTCGTAGGTCTGCTCGAAGACGAGCGAGGCGCCGAACGAGAGCGGGCGGTGCTGGGCGAACCGCGCGGCGAGGTAGCCCGTGAGGACGAGCACGCCCTTGCTGTGGAGCGGGCCGGACATCTCGACCTCGCGCGCGATGTTCACCGGGCCCTCGCGGCCCGGGTAGACGACCGCCGTCACGCGGCAGGGGCGGCCGAACGTCTGCGGGCCGTCGGACAGGACCGAGATCGCGTTGACCTGCCCGACGCGCCGGCCGGTGACGTCGATGCGGATCGTCCCGTCGGAGAGCATCTCGTGCACGTGGTCGCGGAAGTGGCTGCCGCGGCGGCGGGCCGCCTCGAGCGCCTCGTTGACCTCGGGGCCGTCGACGACCTTGCGGCCGCGGCGCTGGGCCCGGTAGCCGGCCTCGGTCGCGACCTCGGCGATGAGCCCGAGCTGCGCGCTCACCTTGGTCTGGCTCTCCGCGAGGCGGCCGCCGTGAAAGAGGAGCGCGGTCACGCCGTCGGCCGTGATCGGCGGCAGGCCGCGATCGTGCGCGAAGCCGGCGAGGAACGCGGGGTAGGTGAGCAGCGCCTGGTCGAGCGAGATCGTCGTCTCGAAGCGCGCCTGCACCTTGAAGAGCTGCGAGAACTCCGGATCGGCGTCGTGCAGGTCCTGGTAGAGCTGCGGGTTCGTGACGAGGACGACCTTCACGTCGATCGAGATGGGCGGGAAGAGCAGCTCCTCCGCGGTGCCGCGGAAGTACGACGGGTTGTGCTCGGGCACGATGAACTTGCCGGCGAGGAGGCAGGCCTTCAGCTGCTCGTAGAGCGCCTCGTTCTTGAGGAGCGCGCCCGCGGGCAGGATGAGGAAGCCGCCGGCCGCCTCGTGGAGGGCGCCCGCGACGGCGAAGCCCGGCTCGGGCGGGAAGCCGGAGTCGGGCGGCGCGTGGGTGCGGCCGAAGAGGGCGCTCAGCGTGGGGTAGGGGACCTCCACGACGGGGGCGCCGGAGTCGGGCGTGTGCTCGGTGAGCAGCGTCGGGACAACCACGCCGCGCGGCAGGGTGGCGCCGCCCTCCTCGCCGCGCGCCTCGTCGACGAGCAGGCGGAACTCCTTCGAGACGACCGTCTCGACGTCCGCGAGGAAGGCGCTGATGTCGTCGCGCCCCTCGAAGCGCGCGCCCACCGGCTGGAAGCAGCCCTTCACGCCGTCGCTGAGCAGCTGCTTCACGACGCTGCGCAGCTCGGCGTCGGCCTCGTCCTGCACCGTGGCGAGCCGCATCTCGAACTCCTCGATGGAGCCGGCGATGGCGTGCAGGGCCTCGCCGTCGGGCGCGTTCGAGGCGTCGTCGAGCGAGGTGATCTGCACCTCGTCGTCGCCGCGGACGAGGTCGAGGCCGAGCTCGCGCGCCGCGGATTTGAGCTGCTCCTCGAGCCGCCGCTCCTCGGCGTTGACCCGGCGCTGGATCTTGCCGCGCGCCTGCTTGAAGCGCTCGCCCTCGGTGGCGCCGCGCAGGGCGTCGACGAGCTTCTCGTGGAGCTCCTCCATCGCCGCGACGAACGGGCGGCCCTCGCCCGGGGGGAGCGACAGGACCGTGGGCTCGCTCGGGCGGTGGGGGTTCGGCAAGAGGAGGATGTCGTCGGGCGTGGGGCGGCTCGCGGCGATGCGCTTCGCGACGGCGCGTGCGCAGAACGTGCGGCCGGTGCCGGGCGCGCCGACGACGACGACGTGGAAGCGGGGCTGGCGGATCTCGAGGCCGAAGGAGAGCGCGGCGAGGGCGCGCTCCTGCGAGCCGATGCCCGCGGACAGCGGCGCGACGTCATCCGTCGTGGAGAAGCGGAAGGTCTGGGGGTCGACGATCTTGCGGCACTCGCTGGCGGGCAGCTTGCGGGCGACCATGGCGGCGCACCATAGCGCCTTTCGACGCCCGCTGGCGTGGAGCCCGCCCGCCAGGGCGCGGCCGCGCCGGAGAACACGCTGAAGAGCGCGCGCTACCGCCGCAGGACCATCACCGGGCAGGGGGCGCCGCAGAGCACGTCGCGGAAGACGCCGCCGTGGTGATCCTCGAGCTGCCCGTGCCAGACCAGGACCACGAGGTCGCTCGTCAGCTGCCCGGCGAGCCGCAGGATCTCCGCCGCCGGCTCGCCCTTGCCGAGGAAGAACCGCGTGGCGACGTCGTGGGGGCAGTGGCCGATCGCGCTCAGGAACCGGGCCAGGAACTCCTCGGTGAACGCGGGCCACTCGTGCTGGGGCTGATCGACGTACAGGGGCGCCACCATCGCGCCCGGCTCGGAGGGCAACGGCGTCGAGACGGGCGGCGCGTCGTCGGCCTCCCGCGGCGAGGCGCCGCCGACCATCACGATGTCGAGCTCGGCGCCGATCCTGCGGGCGAGCTCTCCGGCGGGGGTGATGGCGGCGGCCGTGCTGGGGGTCCCGTCGAGCGGCAAGAGGATGCGCTCGATCCGCGACGACGTGGGCGCCGCCGGGCCGATGACGACGACCCCGCAGGCGGCGGCCTCCAGCGCGCGCGCGGCGAGCCGGCCGACGCCGAGGCGCTCGTCCACGACCTCCTCCGGCTCGGAGGCCACCACCACGAGGGAGGCGCCGCGGCCCCTCGCCGCCGCCGCGAGCGCGCCCGGCGGATCCTCGCTCGCCGCGACGTGCAGCACCACGCCCTGCAGCGCCTCCGGGGCGACCCCGAGGTGGGCGGGCACCTCGCTCGCCTCGAGCGGCTCGGCGCAGACGAGGAGCCCGTGCAGCGGCGCGTGGAGCGCGCCGGCGATGAGCCGCCCGAGCCCGAGGGCGCCCTGGTGGGCGCGGCGGCCGTGGAGCGCGACGAGCACGCTCCTGCTCCGCGCGCCGCTCTCCGGCGAGGGCTCGTCGTCCCCCTCGCGCGCGCCGAGGGGCGGATCGGCCGCGGAAGCCGGCCCGGACAGCGCCCCACGTTCCCCGAGAGACCCATCGCGCACGGCGCTCAGCATGTCGTGACCTCCTCCCATGTCTGGAACCGGCCGCCGACCCGCCGCGCCGCGTAGCGCCGGCCCGGCTCGGCCACCACGGCGCAGGCGACCGCGCCCGCGTCGAGCGCGGCGATCGGCAGCGGCGCGCTCCCCTCGAGCGCGACCTCCACCGCGCCGTCCTCCACGTGGATCTCGAGCGCGCGGCCTCGCCACGAGATCGGGATCTTGAGGTGACGCCAGCCCGGCAGGAGGTGCGGCTCGACGCCGATCGCCTCGTCCTCGTCCGGCCACGGCGGCGCGGGCGGGAGCCGCGCCGCGAGCGCGCTGCGCGGGACGCGCGTGAGGCCGGCGGCGCCGAACGCGACCGCCTGCCAGAGGCTGCCCATCGCGGCGACGTGCACGCCCCCCGCGGCGTTGCCCATCGTGTTGCCGAGGTCGATGTCGGCGGTCTGGTCGAAGTAGCGCGCGGCGTGGGCGTGGAGGTCGAGCCGGGCGGCGACGAGCGCGTGGGCGCCCGGGCTCAGCGAGCTCCCGTGGGCGGTGCGCGGCTCGTAGTAGAGGAAGCTCTCGCGCCGCGCGCTCGCGGGCACCGCGCCCCAGAGCAGCGCGACGAGCTGCACGACGTCCGCCTGCTTCACGACCTGGCAGGCCTGCGTCCGCGCGCGACCGAGCAGCACGTCGATCGGCGCGCTGCGCACGGCGTAGTCGGCGATCGCGAACGGCTCGAGGCGGAAGTAGCCGGCGAACTGCTCGATGAGGCCCGTGCGCGGGTCGAGCCCGAGGGCCATGCGATCCGCCACGTCGCACCAGCGCTCGACCTCCTCGGGCCGGAGGTCGAGCGCCGCGAGCACGTCGCCGCGCGCCACGCCGCGCCGGACGACCGCGGCGGCGGCGCGGAGGTTGTACCGCGCCATCCAGTTCGTGAACGCGTTGTCGTCGACGGCCTCGTGGTACTCGTCCGGCCCGATGACCCGGCGGATGTGGGCGAGCCCGTCCGGCCCGGTCTCGGCGCGGCTCGCCCAGAAGCGCGCCGTCTCGACGAGGATCTCGGCCCCCTCGCCGCGCTCGAACTCGAGATCGCCGGTGGCGCGGCCGTAGGCGTGCGCCGCGTACGCGACGTCGGCGCTGATGTGGTGCTCCTGCTCGCCGGAGAGCACCCGGACCACCTCGCCGAACGGCGTGACGAGGAGCGGCGGCGTCGTCTCGTCGCCCGTGTCCGCCGACTCCCACGCGTAGAGGGCGCCCTCGTAGCCGAGCGACCTCGCCTTGCGGCGCGCGCCCGCGAGGGTGCGGTGCCGGTACAGGAGCAGCGCGCGCGCGGCCTCGGGGTAGCAGTGCGTGTAGAAGGGGACGAGGAAGGTCTCGGTGTCCCAGAAGACGTGGCCGCGGTACGCCTCGCCGCTGAGCCCGCGCGCGCCGATGGAGCAGCGCGGGTCGTCCGGGTTCGCGGCGCCGATGAGGTGGTAGAGGGCGAACCGGAGCGCCCGCTCGATCTTGGGGGCGCCGTCGATCTCGACGTCGGCGCGGCGCCATCGCTCCGCCCACGCGCGCGCGTGCTCGCCGAGCACGTCGCCCGCGGCGCGGCGCGAGAGCTCCGCCTGGAGCGCCTCGCCCGCCTCGCGCGGCGCGGGGGTGTCGCGCGACGTGTGCAGCGTCGTCGTCCGGAAGAGGCGGAGCCGCTCGGCGACGCGGACGCCGATGTCGCAGCGCTCGGCGATGGAGCGCGCGCCCTCGGTGCGCTCGCAGCGCGCGCCGTCGGGGACCTCGGGCGGCGAGCCCTCGGCGGCCTCGCCCGGGAGCGCGCGCAGGTGCGAGGTCATCGCGGTCTCGAGCCCGCCGTGCGTGCGGCCGACGAGGAGCAGGCTCTCGGCGCGCGCGTCCGCCGAGAAGCGCGCCCAGTGCGCCGCGCCGCTCGCGCTCTTCACGTCGCCGCTCAGGATCGCGTCGACGCGGATCGTCCCGGTGAAGTTGATGGGGGCGACGCTGAGCGCCTCGACGAGGACGTGGCGGTCCGCGAGCGACGCCGCGTGGAGCGTGTGGACGTGCGCGAGGTGCCCGGCCTCGCCGCGCCGCAGGCACTCGCGCAGCAGCACGCCGCGCCGCAGGTCGAGGGCGCGGAGGTGGTGCAGCACGCCGCTCGTCTCCGCCGAGAACGGCTCGCCCTCGATGGCGACGCTCAGCCGGCCCCAGTCGGGGGCGATCACGAGCTCCGGGACGCGGCTCACGTCGGCCGAGGGCTCGAACGCGCCCGCGATGAACGTCGCCGGCCGCGATACGCTCGACCCCTCCGGGAGCGACGCGCGCGAGCCGAGGTAGCCGTTGGCGATCGCGAGCAGCGACTCGATCTCGTGCTCGCGCGCCACGTCGAACCCCGGCTCCTCGACGATCCACGCGGCGTCGCGCGGCGCCGCGAGCGCGCCGAGCTCCCGGTCGAGGTCCCGCTGGAGCGCGACGATCTCGCCGAGCCGCCGCGCGCCGGCCGCCGCGTGGGTCGCGCCCGCGAGCTCGGGCGCGCCCGCGAGCCCGCGCGCGCCTGCGAGCCCGCGCGCGCCTGCGAGCCCGCGCGCGCCCGCCGCCGGCGCGCCCCCGCCGGGCTCCGGCGAGATGGCGAGCCAGTCGCGCGGCGCGATGCGGAGCGGCGCGATCACCTGCGCGAGCAGCGCGGCCAGCGCGGAGCGCCCGTCCGGCGGCGCCGCGGCGGCGAGCGGGACGGCGGCGCCGCGGCGATCGAAGCCGTAGAGCTCGGCGCCCTCGAGCGCGCCGACGAAGAGCCGCCTCCGGTCCGCCGCGCTCTCCGCGCGCGCGCCGCGCTCGAGCCGCCGCGCGAGGTGGGGCACGGCCTCGCGGGCGAGGAGCGCCACGCGCACCCCCATCGCGAGCAGCGCGTCGAGCAGCGCCGCGGCGCCGCCGTCCGCCTCCGGGCCGCCGTCCGCCTCCGGGAGGACGCTCGCGTCGAGGACGACGAAGCGGAAGCGGTGGTGCAGCTCGGCCGGCAGCCGGATCGCGGCCGCCGGCGCGCCCGCGAGGCCGGGGCTGCTCGGCCCGCCCCGCGCGACGACGGGCGGCCCGGCGGCGCTGTCTTGGAGAGACGACATCCTCGGCTCCTCCCCGGGGCCGGGGTACGCGAGGATCGTGCCGCCGCGCCTGTGCAGGCCGGGATCAGGGCGGGGCGCGGCGGCGGTGGGCTAGCGCTGCACGTCGGCGGTCAGCCGATCGAGCACGCCGAGGAGCCGGTCGACGTCGAACGGCTTCGCGAGCACGCCGGCCACGGCGCCGCGGATGCTGGGCTCGCTCACGCCGGAGAGCAGGAGGACGGGCACCTCGACGCCCGCCGCGGCGAGCGCGGCGAGGAACTCCTCGCCCGTCATCTCGGGCATCACGTAGTCGAGCAGCACCGCCCGCGGCCGCGCGCCGCGGGCGAGGCGATCGAGCGCCTCCAGCGGCCGCGTGAACCCCTGGACGCCGTAGCCCTCGTCGGCGAGCAGCTCCATCAGCGAGTCGACGAGCGCCGGGTCGTCGTCGACGACGAAGATCTCCGCGCGCGGGGGCGGCGAGGCGCCGGCCAGGCACGGAGAAGGGCCCGGCGAGCTCATCCAGTTTCTCTCGATCGCTGGCCTTTTCGGCGCATGAGGCGCGCAAAGGATACCAGACGGCCGCCGCGACCGCATGGGGCAGGTCGCGCGGGCGTGGCGCGCGGCGTGGCGCGTGGCGCGTGGCGCGTGGCGCTTGGCGCGGGGCGTGGCGCTTGGCGCGGGGCGTGGCGCTTGGCGCGGGGCGTGGCGCTTGGCGCGCGGCGTAACGCTTCCCACGGCGCAGATCTCCGCTGAGCTCCGAAACTCGCTCAGGACGGAGTTTTCCTCATCAATTGGGCTTGCCGCCGCGCCGCTGCTTGCAGATCGTTGAGCACCTGATACCCCTGTAAGGTTCCTCCCAGGACGACCCGAGCAGCTTGACTTGAACTGCTCGCGGGTATCGAATTGTGGTCCGAAGGACACTCCAATCCCCCTGTGGTCATCATGGCGGAAACCCCTGCTAGCAAGCTGCACATCTATCTGATCGACGATCACCCCGTCGTCCGCGAAGGCTTCGCTCGAGCGCTCTCGGACGAGCCCGACATGGTCGTCGTGGGCCAGGCCGGGACAGCAGCCGACGCCTTGCGCGAGACGGCGAGCTGCAAGCCGGACGTGGTGCTCGTCGATCTCAACATCCCCGACCGGGACGGCATCGAGCTCCTCGGGGCGCTGCGGGCGCAGCTTCCGCAGGCGAAGCTGCTCGTGCTGAGCGGCTACGACGACGAGTTCCGCGTCGCCGAGGCGCTCCGCGCGGGGGCGCAGGGGTACCTCGTGAAGACCTCGAAGCTCGAGGAGGTCATCGAGGGCATCCGCCGGATCGCGACCGGCGGCGCGCCGCTGTCCTCGAGCATCGCGGGCGCCGTCGTGCGCGCGATGCGCAAGCCGGCGAGCGAGGGCTCCGGCGGCCTCGACGCGCTGACCCCGCGCGAGCGCCAGGTGCTGCGGCTGCTCGCGGCCGGCGTGTCGACGCGCGAGACGGCCGCGCGGCTCACGATCAGCCCGAAGACGGTGGAGACCCACCGCGTGCGCATCTACGCGAAGCTCGGATGTAAGAGCGCGGTCGAGCTGACCCGCATCGCGGTCCGCACCGGGCTGATCGAGGCGTAGGCCACCCGCGATCGCGCGAGGCGCCCCGCCCGCTCACCGCGCGGGAGCGGGGCGCTTCGCCTTCCTCTTCCCCGGCGCTGCTTCCTTCGTGGCCGCCTCCGGCGTGGGGCTCGCGCTCGCTCGGCGCTTCGCGTCCTCGAGCAGGCGGTCGATCCGCACGCCGTCGATGGTGAGCCCGTCGATCTTGCAGCCGGTGATCTCGACCTCGCGGAGGTCCGACGCCTCGAGGCGAGCGCCGCGCAGGGTCACGTCGGACCAGCGCGTCCCCGCCGCGTCGGCGTTGTCGATCCGCGCGCCTGCCAGCGACACGTCGTCGAGCGAGGCGGCGGCGAGCGCGACGTTGTGGAGGCGGGCGCCGCGCAGATCGACGTCGTCGAGCTCGGCCTCGGCGAGCGCGACGTTGTGGAGGCGGGCGCCGCGCAGGTCGATGTCGTCGAGGTCGACCTCCGTGAGCGCGACGTTGTGGAAGCGCGCGCCGCGCAGGTCCACATCGTCGAGCTCGGCCTCGGCGAGCGCGACGTTGTGGAAGCGCGCGCCGCGCAGGTCGGCGTCGTCGAAGTCGGCCCCGGCGAGCGTCGCGCCGTGAAAGCGCGCGGGCCTCGGGGGCGCCGCGGCGTCGCGCTCCGCGGCGTCCGCGCTCGACGGCGCGATGGGGGGCTTCTTGGCCATGGGTCCATGCTAGCGCTAGGCGCAGGCGGCGCGCTCGCGCCGCCCGGAGAGCCATGAACGCACCCGACGCCTTCGTGCCCCACCACGCCCTCGTCTCCGCGCCCTCCGCGGCGCCTGCCCGCTGGATGCTCGTGCTGCACGGCATCTTCGGCTCCGGCGCCAACTGGCGCACCTTCGTCCGGCGCCTCGCCGAGGCGCAGGCCACCGGCGGCGCGCCCGGGGCGCCCGGCCCCGCCGCGCGGCCGTGGGGCTTCATCCTGGTCGACCTGCGGGCGCACGGCCTGTCGCAGAGCCCGCCGGCGCCCCACACCATCGCGGCGGCCGCCGACGACCTGCTCCGGCTCGGCGATCGCCTCGGCCTCGATATCCGCGGGGTCATGGGCCACTCGTTCGGCGGCAAGGTGGCCCTCGCCTACCTCGATCGCCGGCGCGCGGGGCCCACGGAGCCCACGGAGATCGAGCGCGGCTTCATCCTCGACGTCGATCCGAGCGCCAGGCCCGCCGGCGAGGGCGGCTCGGAGAGCCCCGGCGTGCTCGAGCTGCTCCGCGCCATCCCGCAGCCGATCGCGTCGCGCGAGGCGTTCCTCGAGGCGGTGCAGGCCGCCGGCTTCAGCCGCGGCATCGGCGAGTGGCTGGCGATGAACGTCCGCCGCGAGGGCGACGGCTTTCGCATCCGGCTCGACCTCGACGTCCTGAACGACCTGCTCACCGACTACTTCGCGCGCGATCTGTGGCACGTCCTGGAGGAGCCGCCGGCGCCGACCGCCGCCGGGGTCGAAGCGCGGCGCCTCCACGTCGTCCTCGGCGGCAGGTCGGCGTCGGTCTCGCCGGAGTCGCGCGCCCGCTTCGAGGCGCTCGCGGCGCGCGCGCCCTGGCTCTCGGTCCACGTCCTCCCGCGCGCCGGCCACTGGCTCCACGTCGACGATCCGGACGGCCTCTTCGACGCGATCCGGGCGGCCCTGTGATCGTCCGCGATCGCCTGAGCCCCGCGCGCGGCGCGGCCGCGCCTGGATCCAGGCTTTCCGTCCTGCTCTCCATCCACTATCGGTGAGGCGACCTATGCGCATCGCGTCCTGGAACGTGAACTCCATCCGCACGCGGCTCGAGCAGCTCACGAGCTGGCTGGTCCGCGCCGCGCCCGACGTCGTTTGCATGCAGGAGACGAAGGTCGAGGACGGCAGCTTCCCGGAGGCGGCGCTCTCCGAGGTGGGCTACCGCTCGATCATCTTCGGCCAGAAGTCCTACAACGGCGTCGCGATCGCCGCGCGCTTCGGGCTGTCGGTGGACGACGTGAAGAAGGGCCTCGACGGCGACGAGGAAGACGTCGCCCGGCGGATGCTGTCGGCCACGGTCGAGGGGATCCGGATCATCAACGTCTACGTGCCCAACGGGCAGGCGGTGGGGACGCCGGCCTTCGCGTACAAGCTCGCGTGGCTGGAGCGGCTCCGGCGCGAGCTCGAGGCGAGGTACCGGCCCGATCAGCAGCTCCTGATCTGCGGCGATTTCAACGTGGCGCCCGAGCCCATCGACGTCGCCGAGCCGAAGAAGTGGGAAGGGCAGGTGCTCTTCCACCCCGACGAGCGGGCGGCGCTGGGCCGCCTGATGGAGTGGGGGCTCGTCGACGCGTTCCGCGCCTGTCACCCCGCCAAGGCGGCGTACAGCTGGTGGGATTACCGGATGGGCGCGTTCCGGCGCAACAAGGGCCTCCGCATCGATCTCGCGCTGGTGACGCGCCCGCTGGCCGAGCGCTGCGCGGATGTGTCGATCGACACGCGCCCGCGGGAGCTCCAGCGCCCCTCGGATCATGCGCCGGTGGTGGTGGAGCTCGCGGACGGCGCGGCGCCGCCCGGGGCCGCGCCGGCGGTCTGAGCGCGGCCGGGCGTCAGCGGGGGGCGGGCGTCAGCGGGGGGCGGGCGCCGCTACGACGTGCGCCGCGCCGTCGGCCGCGGCCGCTGGCGCGGCGGCGGCGTGCGCCTCGCTGTCCGCCGGGGCCGCGGGCGCGGTGGCCTCGAGGGGCTTCTTCGCCGCGTCGGCGTCGCACGCCGGGCGCGCCAGCGACTCCTCGACGCAGGCGGCGCGCATCGACGGGGGGCACGCCACGCGGATGTGGAAGTGGTCGTTGTGCAGGTCGGCGTCCCTGGGGCTCATCATCGCGGCGGCGGCGCGGCTCCGGAGCTCCGCCGGGACGCGCGTCTTCGCGGCGTACGCGAGCAGCCGCGCCCGCAGCGCGTCGGTCACGAACAGGTATTTGACGCCTGCCTGGCGGTCCTGGAGCAGCGCCTCGACCAGCGCCCAGTTGCGCTTGTCGTCGAAGCGCGCCCCGGGGAGGCCGATGGCGTCGCCCTTGTCGTCGAACGCCACGAACCGGTCCATGCGCAGCGTCTTGCCCTTCGAGTTCACGACGTAGAACCCGACGTCGGCGTCGCGCCCCGTCTGGTGGGAGTTGTGCCCGTCCAGGCGGCCGCCCGTCCTGGCCGAGAGATCTCCGACGAGCAGCGCGGAGTCGCCGTGCTTCTTGGCCACCTGGAAGGAGGCGCGCCGCAGGGCCTTCACGAGCACGGGCAGCCCCCAGGTCCTTGCGCCCTCGCGCGTCTTGAGGTGCCGCGATGACCGGAGCCGCACGGCGCCGTTCAGCCGCCCGCGGTTGGGCGCCCCCTTCGACAGCGGCTTGCGCTCGTCGGCCTCGGCGGCGGTGCCGCCGCGCGCCGCGCGGGAGGTCTCGCCCCGCCGCGCCGCGCGCTTCTTGCTCGCGCGGTCCGCGGCCGTCCCCTTCGCCCCGGCGCCGCGCGCGGCGCGCGATCCGCCCTCGTCGCCGGTCGAGCTGCGGCGCGCGGCGGGGCGCTTGCCCTGCGGGCGCTGGTCCGGCGGCTGCTCCACCGAGGCCGGCCGCGCGCCCGCCGGGGCGCCGAGGGCCGGCGCCGCGACCGACAGCGCGAGCAGGAGGGCGGCGACAGGGCCCCGGGACGCGAAGCAACGGCGGGTGAGCGGGCGAAGCAACGGCATGACGGGGGCGGACCCTACCCCGCGGCGCGGCGGGCAGAGAACTTCTTTCGCCGCCGTCGCCGGCGGGGCGCGGGCGAGCGCAGGGCGACGCCCGTCCGGGCTCAGCGGGGGTGGCGGCCTGAGAATTGCGCATCGGGATGCTTCATCGCCTTGACATATCGGCTCCGGTGCGGTTAGAAGCGTTCCGCGAGCCCCGCCGAGGGGCGCGCAGGAGCGCCCGTAGCTCAGCTGGATAGAGCGTCGGACTTCGAATCCGAAAGTCGCCTGTTCGAATCAGGCCGGGCGTGCCGGGCTCAACGGACGACGCAAGCGATCCAGAGAAGTCCCGGGGACTGTTCCAGAATCCGTCGGTTTGACAAACTACTCGGGCCATTAGCTCAATTGGTAGAGCAGTGGACTCTTAATCCATTGGCTGAAGGTTCAAGTCCTTCATGGCCCACCCGAGATGATTGAGGAATCCAGCCAGCCCGAGGGGCTGGCTGAGACAGCCGGGACAGCGGCTGGAACGATCGAAGAAGCAGCGCGGGACAGATGCTCGAAAGCCCGACGACCCAAGGGGTGTCGGGCTTTCGGTGTTTTGAGGACCCGATGGTCATCGAGCTGACGCCGAGCTTCCAGGTGATCGACCCGCGCTTCCGCAAGGTCGCGCTCCCGCACGTGCACGTCGAGAAGCTGTACACGGGCTGCCGCTGGGCGGAGGGGCCCGCGTGGTTCCCGGCGGGGCGCTACCTCGTCTGGTCGGACATCCCGAACGACCGCATGATGCGCTGGGACGAGACCGACGGCTCCGTCTCGGTGTTCCGCCAGCCCGCGATGAACGCCAACGGCCACACGGTCGACCTGCAGGGCCGCCTCGTCTCGTGCGAGCACCGCGGCCGCTGCGTCTCGCGCACCGAGCACGACGGCTCGCGCACGGTGCTCGCGTCGCACTTCGAGGGCAAGCGGCTGAACTCGCCGAACGACGTGGTCGTGAAGTCCGACGGCAGCATCTGGTTCACCGACCCGAGCTACGGCATCGACAGCGACTACGAGGGCGACGCGTCGCCGAACGAGCAGGGCGCGCAGCGCGTCTACCGGCTCGACCCGGTCTCCCTCGCGCTGACGGTCGTCGCGAGCGACTTCGTGCAGCCCAACGGCCTCGCCTTCTCGCCGGACGAGTCGCTGCTGTACGTCGCCGACACCGGCGCGACGCACGCGAAGGACGGCCCGCACCACGTGCGCAGGTTCCGCGTCGACGCGAACGGCGCGCTGACCGGCGGCGAGGTGTTCGCGACCTGCCCGGTGGGGGTGTACGACGGCTTCCGCGTCGACGTGCACGGCAACCTGTGGCTGTCGGCCGGCGACGGCGTGCACTGCCACGCGAGCGACGGCGCGCTGCTCGGCAAGGTGCTGATCCCCGAGACGGTGTCCAACGTCTGCTTCGGCGGCGCCAAGCGCAACCGCCTGTTCATCTGCGGCACGACCTCGCTCTACGCGGTCTACCTGAACACCCGCGGCGCCGCGCGCTAGCGCTCCGCCGCCATGGCGCGGCCGAGGAGCCCGATGATGCGCTCCGCATCATAGACGCACCCACCCCAGCTGCCGCCGCTGGCATCCTGAAGAGCAGCCCATAGCCGCGTATCCGCGCTCACGCGGTCGTCGGGCTTCAGGGCTGGATTGGGCAAACGGGCGGCAAGACCGCCGGCCTCCACGCCCACGACGTCCACCGTCCCCTCCAGCTTGCGCGTGTCGATCCGAAGCCGGACGCGGTCGCCGTCGCGCACGCGCCCGATGGGCCCACCCGCCCACGCCTCCGGGCTGACATGGCCGATGCACGCCCCGGTGGACACGCCCGAAAAACGACCATCCGTGACCAGGGCGATCCGGTGCCCGTCCTTCACGTGCTTGAGGGCGGAGGTGATCTGGTAGGTCTCCGGCATTCCGATACCGGGACCGATGCCGATCAGCACCATCACGTCACCCGGTTGCACGGCGCCCGTCTTGATCGCCTCGATCGCCGCGTCCTCGCTGCCGAACACGCGCGCAGGCCCTTCGTGCAGATAAACGCCGTCCGGTCCGATCACCTGAGGAGCGATCGCGGTGCTCTTCACGAGCGCTCCCTCGGGCGCGAGGTTGCCGCGCAAGAAGGTCACCGTGCTGGTGAGGCCGCGCTCACGGGCCTTCCCGGCGGACATGATCACGTCGTCCGGGTCGATGCCGTCCAGCTGCTGCAGCTTGTCGCGCAGGCGCCGGCGCCGTTCGCTGCGCTCCCACCATTCGAGGTTCTCGCCCAAGGTCCGGCCGCTGACGGTGCGCGCGCCGAGCCGCAGCAGGCCAAGCTCGCGCAGGTGGAGCATGACCTCCGGGACGCCTCCCGCGAGGAAGACCTGAACCGTGGCATAATGTCGTGGCCCGTTGGGCAATACGTCCACGAGGCGCGGAACGAGGGCGTTGATGCGCGCCCAGTCGTCCACCGTGGGGCGTCGAAGCCCGGCCGCATGGGCGATCGCCGGCACGTGGAGCACCAGATTCGTCGACCCGCCGACGGCGGCGTGCAGCACCATGGCGTTGTGGATGGAATCGTCGGTGACGATGTCCCGCGTGGTCACGCCGCTTCGCTCGAGGGCCATGAGCGCGTGCGCGGAACGGCGGGCGAGGTCGCGCCAGATCTCGGCGCCCGACGGGCTGAGCGCGCCGTGCGGGAGGGCGAGGCCGAGCGCCTCCGCCACCACCTGGCTCGTCGCGGCCGTCCCCATGAACTGGCAGCCGCCGCCGGGGGAGCCGCAGGCGCGGCAGCCCATCTCGGCGGCGTGGTCGAGGCTCACCTCCCCGCGCGCGTAGCGCGCCGCGAGGGTCTGGACCTTGGCGGTATCCTCCGCCTCCTCCGCGAGGAGCGTGACGCCTCCCGGCACGAGCACCGTGGGGAGGTCGGGTGTGCCGGCGAGCGCCATCAACATGGCCGGCAAACCCTTGTCGCACGTGGCGACGCCGAGCACGCCCCGGCGCGTGGGCAGCGAGCGTATCAGCCTTCGAAATACGATGGCGGCGTCATTGCGATAAGGGAGGCTGTCGAGCATGCCGACGGTGCCATTGGTCCGCCCGTCGCACGGATCGCTGACATAACCGGCGAACGGAATGCCCCCGCCGGCCGTGAATGTACGGGCGGCCTCCTCCATGAGCAGCCCGACCTCCCAGTGTCCCGTGTGATACCCGAGCGCGATCGGCGCGCCGTCGGGCGCGCGGATGCCCCCCTGCGTGCTGAGCACGAGGAACTGCTTGCCGCGCAGGCGCGCAGGATCCCACCCCATCCCGGCGTTCTGAGTCCAGCCGAACAGCTCGCCGCTGGACATGGCGCGCAGCTGCTCGGCCCCGAGCGGGAGGCGCCCCGACGGCCCGGGCGCGGTGGTGCGCAGGGCGTAGATCGCCTCGCTGTCGGACTCGAATACCGGATCGCGGCTCATGCGCGGGGAGCGACGGGAGCGCGGGTGGACTGGCCGTCGACGAGGCGCGATATCCCGAGCGGATTGTCGTCACGCAGCTCCGGCGGGAGCAGCGCGGGCGGACACGACTGGTAGCAAACGGGGCGCGCGAAGCGGAAGATGGCCGCGGTTCCAACCGAGGTGAAGCGCACGTCGCTGCTCGCTGGATACGGCCCGCCGTGGTGCATGGCGTGCGACACCTCCACGCCCGTCGGATAGCCGTTGAAGACGAGGCGGCCCGCGACCCGGCTGAGGACATCGACAAGGTCCTGGGCGGCGGCGAGATCCTCGGCGGTCCCATGGAGCGTGGCGGTCAGCTGGCCTTCGAGCGCGCCGAGGAGCTGAAGCAACTCTCCGCGGCTCGATGCGGTGACGAGCAGCGCGTACGGTCCGAAGATCTCGTGCGCGAGGTGCGGCTGCCGCGCGAAGTCGGCGGCGGAGACGCGAGCGACGCGCGCGCCGGCGTCGGTCAGCCACTCCACGCCTTTCAGCTCCCGCACGGAGCGGTCGAACGACTCCTGGATACCGGCGTGCAGCATCACGCCGGGAGCGACGGCGCGCGCTCGGCCGGCGACCGACTGAGCAAACGCATCCCATTCAGGGGAGGCCAACCCGAGGACCAGGCCCGGCTTGGTGCAGAACTGGCCGACGCCGAGCGTGCACGAGTTGGTCAGCCCTTCGGCGATCGCGTCGCGGCGCTCGCGCAGCGCGCCGGGCAGCACGACAAGCGGGTTGATGCTGCTCATCTCGGCGAAGACGGGGATCGGCCGCGGGCGGGCGGCCGCGGCGTCGCAGAGGGCGCGGCCGGCGCGGGTGGACCCGGTGAAGCCCACCGCCTGGATCGCCTCGTGGCGCACCAGCAGGAGCGAGACCTCGGGCGAGGCGCCGTGCACCATGCCGAACACGCCCGCGGGCAGGCCCGCCTTCTGGACGGCGGAGCGCAGGGCCGAGGCCACGAGGTCGGAGGTGCCGGGATGCGCCGGGTGGGCCTTGACCACGACCGGGTTGCCTGCGGCGAGGGCGGAGGCGGTGTCGCCGCCCGCAACGGAGAACGCGAGGGGGAAATTGCTCGCGCCGAAGACGGCGACCGGGCCGATCGGCCGCAGCATGCGGCGCAGGTCGGGGCGCGGGAGCGGCTTGCGGTCCGGCAGCGCGGGATCGATCCGCGCGTCGACCCAGGAGCCCTCGCGCACGACCGCGGCGAAGAGGCGCAGCTGGCCGGTGGTGCGGCCGCGTTCGCCTTCGAGGCGGGCGACGGGCAGCCCGGTCTCCCGGTGCGCGGTCTGGATCAGGGGTTCGCCGAGCGCCATGATCTCGTCGGCGGCGGTCTCCAGCAACCGGGCGCGCAGCTCCGGCGCGAGGTCGGCGAAGGCCTGCGCCGCCGCCGCGGCGGCGCGCGCGGCGGCGTCGATCTCGGCGGCGGTGGCGTCGCGGTAGGCGCCGAGCTTTTCCCCGGTGGCGGCGTTGTGAGCGAAGAATTCCATGGTTTCAGCGCGGAGCCGGAGATGAACGTCTCGATGTCTCGATCTTCATACGATGCGCCTCGTCAACCTGCGGATACCGGGTTTGCCAGCGTGCCGGCGCCGAGAATCGTGATCTCCACGAGGTCGCCAGGCTCCAGGGTGAACGAGTCGGGCGGCACGATGCCGGTCCCGGTCATGAGGACGACGCCCGCGGGGAAGCTCAGCTCGCGCGTGAGGTAGGCGACGAGCTCCTCGGGCGCGCGCCGCATCCTCGCCGTCGAGGTCTCCCCCGCGAACACCGCCTCGCCCCTGCGCCGGATCGCGAGCTGGATGGAGAGCGCGCGCAGGTCCAGCCCTGGCTCGTCCGCGAGCGCGATGGCGGGGCCGAGCGCGCAGCAGCCGTCGTAGATCTTCGCCTGCGGCAGGTAGAGGGGGTTGTCGCCCTCGATGGATCGCGACGAGACGTCGTTGCCCGCCGTGTAACCGACGATGCGGCCCGCCGCGGACACGACGAGCGCGAGCTCCGGCTCGGGCACGTTCCAGCTCGAGTCGCGCCGGATGCGCACCGGCGCGCCCGGACCGGCGACCAGGCGGGGCGTCGCCTTGAAGAACAGCTCCGGGCGCTCGGCGTCGTACACGCGGTCGTAGAAATCGCCACCGCCCGCGCTCTCTTCCTTGCGCGCGTTGCGCGAGCGCTCGTAGGTGACGCCCGCCGCCCAGACCTCCTGCACGTCGATCGGGGCGAGCAGCGGGACGTCGGGCGGGAGGGGGCGGGCTGCGGCGCGCGCGTCGCGCACCGCGCCGAGGGGATCGGGCAACGCGAGCCACGAGGCGACGGACGCGAACGCCTCCGGGGACGCCGCCGTGAGGTCGTGGCGCGCTCCCCGCTCGTCCTCGACCCCGAGCCGTGGCCCTCCATCGCCCGCAAACCGAAACAGCTTCATGTCCGCGCCTCCCTAACAGGCCCCCTCGTCCGCGCCCGAGCGACGTGCGTGAGCACGCGCGGCGCAGCGCTGAAGGCCATCCATCCCACAGTCGCGTGGCGACCGCATGATCCACCATTTGCGCGTTCTGTAAAGCCACTTTTTCGCGCTCGCCTGAGCGATACCACGCGGAGGCCCCCGGCGCGCCGGCGCGGGGCCCCTCAGGGCGCCTGCGGCGCGCGCGGCGAGCTCCGGTCGAGCGCCTGTCCGAGCAACCGGCAGACCTCCTGCTCGGACACCGGCGTGTAGTCCTCGTACCAGAGCCCGACCGAATAGACGGGATCCCGGATGTAGCAGTAAACGAACTCGCGCGCGCGCCGGGAGAGCTCCGCGTACGCGGCGTACGACGCGACGGGGACCGCGATGACGATGCCCGCCGGTCGTCCTTGCTCGACGGCCGTCACTGCGGCGCGCATGCTCGCTCCGGTCGCCACGCCGTCGTCGACGAGGAGGAGCGTTCGATCCCGGATGCCAGGCGCCCTGTGGCAGCCGTAGTAGACGCGCTCCAGGCGCTCCACCTCCCGGGCCTCCGCATCGGCGAGCCATTGGACCGTCTTGTCCGAGACGCCCAGCGCTCGGCAGAGCTCTTCGTCCACGACCCGGACGCCGCCGCTCGCGACGGCGCCGATCGTCATGCGGTGGTTGACCGGCGCCACGATCCGGCGCGCGATCAGCACGTCGAGCGGCACCCGGAGGAGCTTCGCTATCTCGAAGCCGACCAGCACCCCGCCTCGCGGCAGCGACAGGAGGGTGACGTCTTCCCGCCCCGCGTAGGCGGCCAGCCGCGGCGCGAGCTGGCGGCCGGCGTCGGCCCGATCTCGAAACGGCATGTCTCCCTCTCCCATCCCGGCATCGCCGGGATCGCCGGCGGCGCTCGGCGTAGCGTGCAATTGTCTCGCCAGGCGCGGCGCCTTACGCCGCCGGGGCGCTCTGCTCGCGTCGCCAGGCGGCCTCACGTGCGCCGAGATCGCGTCCGGCGCGAGGACCATGGCCCGCCCAGGCATTTCTCCCCTGGGCGAGGCCCCTCGAGGATCGGCCGCGGTGGCGATGACAGCGAGGCGTCGCGTCACCAGGTACCCCGTGCACCCCTCGATCCTGAGGACATGCCGCTCGCCAGGGAGAGAGATATGGCCAGGCTTCAGCTCGAGCTCGAGCAGCGCGAAGCGACAGACGTGAGGACAGCCCTGTCGATCCGGCTCGTGGGCATGCGAGAAGAGCTGGTCCACACCGACAATCGAGAATACCGGGCGGACCTGAAGGCGGCGATCGAGCGGCTCGAGGTGGTGCTCCGGCGCCTCGACGCGTGCCTGGCCGGCTGACGCCGGCACCATGGAGCGTGCGCGTCGGTGACGACCACGCGCACGGCGCCGGCCGCTCGCATGGATTCCTCACCGTGCGAAGGAGCGATGCGATCTCCTGGGACGCGATGTGTGTCCGCGATCGAGCACCGTGGGGAGCACGGAGTGCCCGTCGACGAGCGGCTCCGGCCCGCCGGGCGCGGCGCCGCCGACAGCACGCGCGCCCCCGCGGTTCGCGCCCGATCGACGTACGCGAGCACCCGCGCGCGCCGCCTCGGAGATGAGCGGCCCGAGGTGCGCGCCGGGATCGGTGCCGGGGCCGAGCTTCAAGCGCCCGACCCGCTCGACCGCGCGCCGGGTGAGCTCGTCCCCCATGGTCTCGACCACGATCGCGCGCGACGTGGCCGTGCACTTCTCGCCCGCCGAGCGCAGCGCCCCCTGCACGGTCAGCTCGACGGGCAAATGGCCGAAGCTCTCCGATCGCAGCGACATCATCGCACCGCCAGCTGCGACACGTCCACGCCGTCGGCGTCGGGGGTGATCCCGTAGTAGTCGAAGTACACCTTCGCTCGCGAGATGCCCGAGGCGATGGTCATGTTGGTCAACGCCACCGTGAAGCTCGCCCCGGGCGCGAGCGTGACGGCCTCCGAGGTGGGGGTGGCCGCCCAGTAGCTGCCTCGCACGTCGTCCGAGAGGGCAGAGAACGTCCACCCCGCCGCGGTCAGGGACATCGAAGACACCGCGTCGTCGGGCACGAGCTGACCGAAATGGATGTAGATCGACGAGCCTTGTTTGGCCGCGTCCTCGTTCACGATCTCGCCGGGTGAGAACGTGGCCGGCACCTTCCGCAGGTTGGTCACCGTCAACGTCAAGCTGGCGGCGGCTCCGGACTGGACGACCGGCGCGCCGCTCGCGTTCGTCAGCGCGAAGCGGAGCACCGTCGGGTTCACGCGGAGCCACCCTTCGGTGAGCGTCTGGGGGCTGTACTGCCAGACGGCGCCCGCCGTAGGAGCGGCGATGTCGGCGATCACCCGCCAGGTCTTGCCGCTCGACAGCGTCTCCTCCTCGATGAACGCGAACTCCACGCCGCCGATGGTGGGCAGCGGCAGAGAGACGCCCGGCGCCGGCTGGAGCACCGGGCTGACCTGGAACGTCACGTCCAAATCCGCGAGCGTGTCCGCATACTGATCCGGCGGGATGGACAGGGTCGCTGTCGGCAAGATGCCCGTGGTCGCGTGGACCGCCGCGCGCGGATCGAGCAGCATCAGCACCTTCTGCGCCCCGAGCGAGGGCGAAGGGCCCGTGCCTTCTGGCGGCGCGGAGGGGCTGAGCAGGAGGCTCGTCGTCGACGGCACCACCACGCCGGACGTGGCTCCGGAGGTCGCTGCCTCGGTATAGAAGGTGGACAGGTCGTATGCGCCCTCGGCACCCTGCTTGAAATAGCCCACCAGGCCGTCGTCGAGCTGCTTCAGGTCGCCGAGCACCACCGGCAGTCGAAGACCGCTGATCCCGCTGTCGGTGTCCTCGAACGTCTGGCCGCCGACGAGCGTGGAGAAAGACTGGTTATACGCGACCGTCTCCGACAGCGCGAGGCGCAGGGACGCCTGACACAGGGCCACCGGGCGACCCACGAGGAGGGCAAGGCCGGACTGGCTCGGAAGCGTGGACGGCGCGGTCGAGCTCGCGGCGGTGTCGAGCGCTGTCCAGAACGCTTCAAAGAAGGCCGGCGTGGACGCGGCGAGGGCGACGGCGAGGTCGCGGAGGTGCGGGTTCTGAGAGGCCATGACCGTGGCCACGTCTTGGTCCACCGTCGTGTCGTCCCCGGGGGTGGCCTGCCAGACGACCCTCGTCTTGTCACCGGTCAGAGACAGCACGCCGAGCGGGGCGCCGAGGGCGTTGTAGAAGAACACGCCGATGACGAGGTGGCTCGGCAGGAGGAAGCCGCAGATGGGCGTGGTCGCGGGGTGGTCGTTCATCTCGGCGTACTCGGCCGCGTCCGCCGCGAGCCACCGGAAGAGGAGGCGCGACGGCTGGACGAGGCGCGGCGGCAGCGTCACGACGCCCGGCACGGCCTCGCCGCGGTACGTGGTGGCGAGCGTGCGAGAGATGTAGATCTGCTGGATCTGGACAGGGCGCTTCTGCCCGAACACGTCGAGCACCGTGAGGCTCGGCTGCATGAAGCCGGCGCGCAGCGGGGAGAAGGCGCCGTTGAAGAGGGGCGAGAGCGGCGGGATGTCGTCGCGCTGGGTGATGATCGACGTGGTCTGTCGCGTGGCCACCTGGAACGGCATCGGCGCGGCGGACGACACGCCGATGTCGAGCTGGAGCGCCTGCGCGCGCATCAGGAGGGCGTTGTCGAGGCCGGTCATCGCCTGCATCACGATCGGCGTGGCCTGCAGCTCGGACAGGACGGCGGACAGCGTCGGATCGGCGTGGCTCGCGAGGTACTTCGCGATCTGATCGGCGAGGTTCTCCGCCGTCTTCGACGACAGGACGCCGGCGCCCGTGTACGCGACCGTGCCCGAGCCGGGGAGGGTCGGATCGAACGACACCTTGGAAGGATCCACGTCGATGCTGCCGGGCCCGTTCGGCGTGTACGACATGAACCGCGGGTCGTCCGTGTCCAGCGTGAAGTTGCCGGTCACGACCGCAGGGTCGTAGGGCGAGAGCGCGCCGGAGGAGGTGACCGTCGGGGACAGCGGATGGTAGTTCGCGGTCCAGAGCACCAGGAGAGGAAGCCAAGGGTTTTCGCCTTCCCACCACGTCGCGGCGACCGGAGACGGCAGGGTGCCGGTGAAAGCCTGGTACGCGCCGCTGGGGGCGCCGCTCTTGAGGGCGGCGTCCAGCGCGGTCGTGAGCGCCGCGTCGGCGTTCCCGCTCGCCGCCGCCGCGATCTGCGTGTTCAGGAGCACGGCCTCGAGCACCAGCGCGGCCATGTCCGACGCGTACCGGAGGTGGTTCGGCGACGGCGGACCGAGGGCTGCAACCTGGCTCGCGCTCAGGATCACGGTGCCACCGCCTGCCTTGCTCAGCGTCACGGCGGTGACCACCGCGTCGCTCGTGCGGCACGCGAGCTTGCCTTCGGGGTGGAATCGGCCGTCGCCTCCGTACCGCGCCGCCTGGCGGACCGCGTCGCCGGCGAGCAGCACGACAGGCTCCGTGGGAGCGAGGGACGCCTGCGCCGGGACCTGCTGCAGCTCGTACCCCGCCGGCAGCATCTGGCCCACCGCCTGGAGCTGGGCAGCCAGCTTGGTCTGCGCGTCCACGAGGAGGCGCTGGGTCGTGGACCAGCTGGAAGCTCGCGTGGAGAAGGCGTTGAATGCCTCGTTCTGGTGGGCAGGCGTCACCTGGAAGAGACGGTACCAGTCGGCGAAGAGCTGCCATTTGAACGCGGTCACGATCCGCGCCATCTCGTCCGCCTCCGCCTGGTATTCATTGAGGAGGTTCAGCGCGTCGGCCAGGGGGACGGGCAGGGGCGGCGGCGTGGCCGACTGCGCCTCTTCCGGGAGGGTGTCGGCCGCGGCCACGATGGTGTGCAGCGTGCCGGCGGGCGTGGAGCCGAACTGGCGGGCGAGCAGCTCCTCGTCGAGGGCGGCGAGCTGTCCGGGCACGGGCGCGGTGATGCCGCTCAGGAGGCCGAGCTGGAACAGGGTCAAGAGGTCCTCGAACGCGGCCGGCTGCGGCTGGGTCTTGCCGGCCATGTATGCCGAGAGCGCCTCCGCCGGGTGGTTGCCGATGGCCACGTCGAGCGCGAGCGGCGCGCCCTCTCGCGAGATGTACTGCGTGGAAGGGCTCCAGACGATGTCCTGCGCAAAGCCGCTGTAGAGCGAGTACGACGCCGGGGTCACGGCGGAGAGGAGCTTCCAGCCGCGCTCGTCGGACAGAGCGGCAGGGTCCTTCCCTCCGGCCGCGGGGTCGTTCGCCGGGTCGCTGTAATAACCGGTGACGACGTACATCAGGTTGACCGGGCCCTGGCTGGTGTCCACGTCCGAGAGGTCGTCCCAGAAGCCGAACACGTTGCGCGCGTTCGGGTAGAACGCCGCGAAGGCGATGTCGCCGCTGGCCGCCGCGTGGATCGGAGTGCCGCACAGATCGACGATGCTCGCGCCCGGCGGCGGGGTTGGATCGGTCCAGCTCCCGTCGAACAGCTGCCATGCGCCGAGGTACCGGAACCCGCGACCCGGCGCGCCGCCCGACGCGACAGGAGGCTCCTTGACTGGCAATGTGGGCGCGTTCTTGCCGTCCGGGCGCACGGTGGAGAGCGCGTCGCTCATCACGATCCAGCTCTTCGAGGCCAGCGGCCCGCCGGACACGACCACGCGCGTCACGAGCCAGCGGTTGGGCAGCGCAGGGAAGGTCAGGTCGGCCGAGCTCGCCCGCGTCAGCGCGTCCGGCATGGCCCAGTGCAGGTGGACACCCTGCTCCATGGGCCAGAGCGGCGGCTGGCTGTAGTCGCGCCACACGTTGACGCCGAGGAACGCGGGGAGCGGGGCGGTCGTCTGGTCGGAGTACGTCGTCGTCGCCCCGGCGAAGCGGACCGTCTGCTCGTGCGCGTCCACCGCGCCCACGCAATAGGCCTCCACGTCGAGCGGGACGATGAGGCCCGTCGTGCCCGCGACACCCGTGCTCCTCATGACGACACCTCCGCGAAGGCCACTTCCACGACACCCTTGCTCATCTCCAGGGCCCACTCCGCCGACGTCACCCCGTTTGGCAGCGTCTGGCCGAAGTCGCCGGTGAGCCGCGACGCGATCGTCGCCGCGGCGCTGGCCACCTGGAGCGTCTGCCCGTCCGCCCGGGTCGTCACGCAGGCGACGGCGTGCGTGCCAGAGGGATCGCACGGAGTCACCTTGGGGGTCGGGTTCGTGGTGTACTGCTTCCCCGGCGTGGGAGGGTTCACCTCGCGCAAGGTCGTGAAGTACGCGCCGGAGGGGCCGCGCTCCACGCCGGCGTGGAGCTGCTCGGGCGGCTCCTGGATGAGCAGCGAGCCCAGCACGCCATCGAACAGCGCCATCGTCACGCTGTCCGAGAGGCGCCGCACCGTCACCCGCGGGATCTCGGCGGTGCACGCATCGTCCGAGAAGCCGCGGAAACGCAGGTTCGGCCAGCCGGTGGCCGCGGCGGACCGGAGCAGGAAGCCCGTGATGGGTCCGCGCGCGTCCGGCGCGGGCTCGGCCAGCATTGCGGCCCGCGACCGCGGGTCGTTCTTGCGGAGCGTCCGCATGTGGCGGCGCGCGCTGAGCCGGACTCGCGGCGCATGTACGGTCTCCAGCTCGCCCGCCGACGCCGTGCGGCGCCCCACGCTGAACGCGCCGTCGATCAGCGCGTCCACGTACCCTTCGTCCACGTAGAAGAAGCGGATGGACTCCGGCGGCAGCATCCGTTCGTCGGGGACGAGGTAGTTGAAGGGCACGCCCGTCAGCGTCGCGAGCTGAGCCAGCCAGTCGAGCACCTCGGGCGGGAGCGGCGGCGGTTCGCTCGCCGCCCGGGCGGCGCGCTCCTCCAGGAAGCTCGGGAAGACCTTCGCCCCGCCGAGCCTCGACTGGAAGAGCGCCTCCTCCGCGGCGATGGCGTCCGACTGGATGACGGAGAGCTTCCACTTGTAAAGCGCGTTCGCGACGCCCGTGGCTTGCAGCATCAGGAGCTGGCCGAGCTGCCACGCCGCGCCGTACGAGACGTCGAACATGCCCGTGAACGGGTTGTAGGCGTTCGCCGCGTCGGGGCCCGAGCAGAGAGCGGCGGACCTGGGCGACGCGGGGGTCGGGGCGGGCAGGAGCGGTCCGCGGTAGAAGGACACGGTCTGACCGCCGTGACGCAGGTGGTGAGTCATGGGCACGTAGCCGAGCATCAGCGCTTGCTGGACGAGCACCGTGGCGTCCGCCGTCGAGGGGGTGCCGAGGGCCTGATTGGCGAGCGCACGCTCGATCTCGGCCGCGCTGGGGGGCGGCCCGTTCAGGGGCAAGGCCAGGGTGGACAGCGCATTCGAATCGGGCGCGCGGTTCAGGCTCGTGAGCAGCGCCTCCAGCGTCTGGTCCATCGCGTTCGCCGTGAACGACCAGGCTCGATAGCAGAGGAGGCGCACGGCCGTCGTCCCCGCCGGGATCGACGGGCTCTGGGCGCCGTCGTCCGCCGGAAGGTAGTCCGCCATGTCCTCCAGGGACACGAGGAACGCGCGCGTGACCGCCGTCGTCGACGGGATGCGGTTCGCCACCACCACGGCGCAGCGCTCCGTCGTGGTGGCGCTGTCGACGCCCTCGGTCGTGTCCACCTCGCGGACGTGCGCGAGGTACTGCACATCGGCGGCCGACGGCGCGACCTTGTTCCACGTGGCGAGCGGCAGGTCGATCACCGTGCACGGGTCGTCCGGCGTCTCGCCGTAGCCCATCGGGTTCATGGTCGCCGCGCCGTAGGAGAGGATCGACGCCGGCAGGGTGCCAGTCCCCGTCACGGTGGATCCCGTCACCGTGATGGCCGTGCCCGCGGGGACGAGGTCCTTTGCGTGCATGGCCGCGGGCACGGGGCTCTCGCCGTCCGCGAGCACGAGCACCGCGAGCCAGGGATCCTGGTCGTAGGTCGAATCGCCGCTCTTGAGCGCCCGCTCCCACGGCAGGGTCCGGCGGCGCAAGACCACGTGGGGCAGCACGCCGTCGAGCTCGCCGTTCGCGAGGTTCGGCGGGAACACGCTCGCGATGTCGTCCGGGGCGAGGGAGAATCGCTCGCCCCTCACCACCAGCGTCGCCTGCGCGGAGAAGGTGCCTGGGCTCTGGTTCGGGATGTTCTCCTCGGCCGTCACCACGTACGTGCCAGTCCGGAGCGGCGGCGTGGCGTCCTGAATGAACGTTACGTACTTCTGGGCTGTGCTCGTGCTCCTCACCGCGTCTCCTCCTTCGTCTCGCTTCGTCACGTCGAGCGCATCTCACCGAGCAAGCGGAGCCGCGGAGCGGCGTCCAGATCGTCGTTCGCGGGGTCCGACAGGGAGGTGACGTCCACGTTCGGATCCACCGTCACGCCCTGCCCTGCCATGGCGGCGATGAGCGCGCTCCGCACCGTGTCCACGGTCCGCGTCGCGATCGTCTGCGCCACGGTCTCGGTGGTGAACGGGTCCGTCGTCGGGATGACGGCGCTCGTCCACGAGAACGGCTGGATGTCGTCGTCCAGCGTGAAGAGCAGCGTCTCGAGCGGGACCGGAAGGGTGGTGTCCGGCGGCGTGACGACGGGCACGAGATCGTAGCCGCCGAGCGCGTTCACGATGGTGCTCGACGTGAGCGCCGTGCCCGGATCCACGACGGGGACCCCGTTCGCGTCGAAGGTCTTCAGCTCCCAGAACGCCTTGGGCGCGTTCACGAGCGCGCGCACCGCGTGGAACGTGGACAGCTCCGACGACTGCACCGCGAGCGTGAGCCCGGGCTGGAAGTCCGCGTTGCCGATGCCAGCGGGCCCCGCGCCGAAGGCGACGTTCGGGACGATCACGTTGCCCTGCGTGTCCCGCGGCTGCTCGCTGTCGGGCGCGAGCGACACCTGCCCCGAGAAGGTGCTCGTCTTGATCGGAATGACGGTCTTCACGTTGCCGCGGAACGTCTCCCCGTTGACGAGGTACACCGGCGCCGACGGGGTATCGTCGAGGACCCGGACCAGGCCCTGGGACACGGTGAACCGGACGAGCGGCGAGGTCGCGGGGTCCCCGAGAGACGTCCCGGCCCGCACGCCCGAGCCGAGGCGCCGCGAGGCGCCCGGCCGCGCGAATCGGCCCCGCGGGCGCGCGGCCTGCGACGAAGCGCTCGACGGGCCGGGGAGCACATCCGACACGAACTCGTGCCATGGCACCTTCGTGGACTTGTCCTGCGACGACGTGCCGAACGAGATCGTGAACGAGATGATCGAGAGATCCACGGTCGCCTTCCCAGCGAACGAGGGTCCCCAGATCTGGATGCCCACGCCGACGTGGACCGTGAACGACACGCGGACGAACCAGATCTTGACGCTGAAGGATGCGCCGAGATCGATGCCAGCGTCGATGAAGTAGTGGAAGGGCTTGAACTGCAGCAAGAAGTCCGCCCACACCGTGAACCAGGCGCGGACCGGCCCGCTCTCCCACGTCGCGCTCAGCTGCCCGCCGGCCATGACCACGTTGTTCGTGAGCGCGAAGTAGAGCCCGCCCACGATGGACAGCGCGGGGGGCATCCGCCAGCTCAGCCCGAGCCTGGGGACGGCGGGGTAGTAGCTCGGGACCGTGAAATTCGGGTTGTAGCCGCCGAAGGTGAGCACCGTCTCCCCGGCGCGCTCGCCCGAGAACCAGAGGTTGAAGGCGAACCCGCCGGTCAGGCGCGCGTCCTTCGACAGGATGTACGAGCTCGGGGTGAGCTGTCCGGCGATGGCGAGCAGGCCCGTGGACGGAGAGAAGGACACCTCGAGCGCGATCTGGACCTCCGCGACCGGCGACTCCGGGGGGATCTGGAGGGTCGAGATCCCGAGGAGAGCGACCTCGAAGGTCTTCCCGAAGGTGACCGTGGCGAGCGCGAAGGAGTCGACGATCGTGAAGCTCGTGAAGCTGAGACCCGCGGCGAGCCAGTAATCTCCGACGCTCGGCGCCACCACGCCGGACGACGCGAGCCGCGTGAGGACCCCCTGCACCTGACCGCGGATGGGCTGTGTCGGATCCATCGTCGGCGGGTCGTTCCCGCCCGTCGCCCACGCGACCAGCGGGAAGCTCGCGACGCCGCTCACGTCCGGGATGACGAGCTGCCGGTTGAAGCCGAACCCGACCGCCGCCCCGGTGACGAAGAACGCAGGTATCCCGCCGAGCGGCGCGTTCAGGATGCCGTACAGGAAGAACGACGGGTGATCCTGGTACTCCGCGTATCCGGCGAACGCCGCGAGGGCCAGCTCGGGCACGCGCACCGACAGCGCGCCCACGAAGTTCACCGGCGACAGCGTGCCGAGCAGCCCACCTTGGATGCTGATGGGCCCTTCCTGGAAGCTGACCGCGATCCCCTGGATCGTGAGCTCCACCCTCGGCGACTCGATCGGCGAGCCGATGCCCAGCCCGAGGAGGTCGATCTCCAGGCCTCCCGCCGCGAGCGCCATGTTCGTGAGCACGAACAGGGACCCGCGCTGGTACGAGAAGCCGATCTTCTGGAAGGTGACCGGACCGAACGTCTTCTGCACGTCGATCCACATCACGTCGCTGCCCGGCGCGGCCGCGCCCGCGAGCGCCGTCGCGGCGGGCGTCGCGGTCGCGGCGAGCGCGGAAGGCGGAGGCGCGGGCGGCGGGCTCGTCACGAGGAGGCTCAGGCTGCCGAGCGCGAGCTCGGCCACCATCGAGAAGCCCTTCGGGATGGCCTGGGTGCCGGCCGCCGCGCTCGTCGGCGGGAGCGGCTTCACCGGCACCTGGAGGTCGGCCATGAGCTGATTGACCGCCGCGACGTCCGCCGCCGTGAACGCGTCGGACGTCACCACGAGCTTCAGGTTCTTGATGCCCACCATCGCGTCCGCGGGGAGGGCCTTGCCGACGAGCGGGAGGCTCGACAGCGGGAACTCGACCGCGATGTCCATCGCGAACAGGTACTTCTTCGCGCCGTTCGCGTTGACGTACGCGAGCAGCGCGTCCGCGACGTCGATGACGAGCCCGTCTGGCAGGATCGAGGCCACGCTCGGCGAGATCGTCGCGATGAGCTGCTTCACGTCGATCGTGCCCGCGTCCGCGCCGTGGGTGTACGCCGCCACGAACGCGTCCGAGCCACCGCCCCTTCCGAAGCCGACCTCGAACGTCAACCCGTTCGCGGTGAAGGCGCCCTGCACGACGGCGGTCAACGACGGGCTCCACGCGAGCTGGAAGCCGACCGAGAACTCGGTCAGCGTGAGCACGCCGGGGATCACCTCCCAGTCCAGGGTCGGTGTGAGCGGATCCGCCGCGCTGGCGAGCGCGATCGTCATCCCGAGGTTCGTCAGCGCCGTGGGCGAGACGGTGAGCCCGAGGTTCAGGTTCTGGATGAGGAAGTGGAGCCGATCGAGGCCGGACGCCCGGATGTAGCTCCCGAGGTCCGCCCCGTTCGCCAGCGTGGCCATCTCTCCGATCGACGGGAGCGCGATCACCGGCGAGATCACGTCGAGGCGCCACGGCGCGGTGGACGCGCTCCGGCCGAACTCCACCAGCACCTGCCCTGCCTCGCCGATCGCGAACATGCCCCCCACGGTCCCGAGCACGCCGTTCTGCGCGTCGATCGTGAACTGGATCTGAAGGGACGACAGCGTGAGGCCGTTCGAGGGGAGGAGCGGCCAGGGGCTCGTGGACGAGAGCGCGAAGGTGAACTCCTGGAGCGCGAACCCTTGCGCGGCCACGGCCACGCGGAGGTACCGGAACGTGAATCCGCCGACCTTCGACAGGCCCGCCGGGAGGAGGCTGTCCATCGAGCCGCCGGAGAGCAGGTGCGCGATGTCCCCGAGGTCCGGCAAAGCGATGTTCGGTTGCGCGGTGAGCGACCAGACTCCCTGGTCCAGCGGAAACGGGATCTCCGCCTCCAGGGTGAGGCTGCCCAGCACGAAGTTACCCTGGACGTAGCCGGACCCCGAGAGGCCCAGCGCGACCCCCTGTCCCGCTTGGGTGTAGTCGAGCCCCAGGGAGACCACGACATCGGTGAGCGCGATCTTCCCGCCGGCCGCGGTCCAGAGGGCCTTCGAGGGATCCGAGGTGTCGGCGACGTCGAGCGTCACGTTCGAGAGCAGAGGCGCGCTCGGCCAGAGGGAGAGGCCGAACGACCGGAGGCCGAGCCCGGTCGTGCCGATGATCGCCGGGAAGGCGGCGAGCAGGTTCAGCCCGGAGGGAAGGAGCCACGCGAGGTCGTCGAAGGACCAGCTCTGCCCGTCCACCGGCCCCAGCTCGTACCCGCTCGTGGCGGTCGAGAGCGCGACGCTCAGGCCCTTCGCTCCGCTCGGCGGCGACACGTCGCCCTGGATCTGGGGCACGAGCGCGTACGTCATCAGACCGCTCTGCGGCGCCGCCACGCCGACCAGGCCGTAAACCGCACTGGCGAACGTCAGCGCGGCGGCGAGCCCGGGAACTTGCACCGTGGGTGACGGCCCGCTCGTGACGATACCGCTGTAGAACCCGGACGGCAGCGCGGCGCCGAACATGCCCGTGATCGTGGCCAGCGCGGGCGCCTGGAAGAGCGCCTCGATGGCGACGTCGCCGTTCCCGAGGTCCTCGAAGGTCACGGTGAGCGTCAGGTCCTGCCCCTGGCCGCTCACGACCAGCACGTTCGACGTCACGGACGCAGGCAAGCTCACGTTCGACGTGAGGGTGAAGCCGGTGAGCTGGAGGAGCTGGAAGACGTCGAGCAGGTGCGCGCCCGCCGTGCCGCGGAGCGTCGGCGGGGTGAGCGGGAGCGCGTGGTTCGGGTCGCTCGCCTGGGCCTGCGACAGCGAGGTCAGGAGCGTCTGGAGGAGCTGGGATGCGGTGCCGTCGGACATGGCTATCTCCTCGGGGCTTCCTAGACGGGTAGCTGGTTGCCTCGGCCGAAGACGTTCCAGCTCAGGAACTGGCTCAGCGCGGAGGTGCGGATGTAATTGCGTCTCGGGGGATTGCGCTGCCTCACGCGCGACGCGTGGCCGGCGGCCGCGATCAGGGCCAGCGCGGCGCGGATGTTCTTCTCGAACACGCCCATGATCTGGTTCTCCGGAAGCGCGAACCCCGCGGGGCCCTGCCCGGTGTTCCCGGGATCGAGCTCGATCGTGTAGGCCCTGGAGCCGTGCGCGCCGGCGGCGCGATCGATGACGCTCCCGGTCGCGTCGTACCCGACCGTCTGCGCCGGCGTCCCGAGGGCGTAGTCGTAGGTCCCTGTCCAGTGCATCCGGGGGGCGATGAGCACCTGCATGGCGCGGCCGAGGTCCTGGTAGCGCCGGCCCACCAGGCCGCGGTCCCACGCTTCCGTCGGATAGACGATGAGCTTCGAGTAAGAGTGGTAGTCGATCGACGTGTCGAACTGTCCCTGGGCGCGCGCCACGTCCGCGAAGACGGCCTGGAGGTTCAGCGTCTCGGTCTCCGACGCCCTGGCCGGGCCGAAGTAGTCCTGCCGCACGTTCGTCGGATCCCCGCCCGTCCCGTCGAGCCCGTGGAAGCGGGGAACGAACCCCCAGAACATGGTGGAGAAATTGCGGTTCACGTCCACGCCGACGATCCCTTGCTGCGGCGTGAAGCTGTAGTGCGTCGTCGCCGCCGTGCCCTGCGCGGGCTTGTAGACGGGGGCGTCGTACGCGATGTTCCCACCGGTGTTCGACACGTTGGAGAGAGGCCAGTTCGGGCGGCCGCCCGGGGCGAGCGAGGCGTCCCACCCGAGGACCGTCGCCGGCAGCGCCTCGCGGTTCTTGCGCCAGTTCCGGTGCTGCGCGGTCGTGCTGAAAATCGTGTGGTGGTTGCCGTTCGGGTTCAGGATCGGGATCACCGAGATGTGCCGCGTGGTCAGCAGATCGTGGATGGCCTGCTGGTAGCGGTTGGCGGGAGCGGCGGTGTAGTTCAGGATCAGGTACTCCGCGATCAGGTACACGATGGCGGGCGCGACCCACTCTCGCGCGTGGACGCCGCCGGTGAGCACCACCTGCGGGACGCTCCGCGGATCCCCGCCGATCGGGCCCCCGAACTGCAGCATCGTCATGTCCCTCGCGTCCGCCTGGTCGTCCACCGGCTGCGCGCCGGTGCGCCCCACGGCCACGTGCGGGACCTGCTGGGTGTTGGTCGCGAACTGCGCGAGCGCCGAAAGGTCCGCCTGCATGCTGTAGAACTGCATGCCTCCGGAGCTGGCGACGGCCTGCGACAGCGTCCAGGCCTGTGGGTTCGGCTGGTAGTCGTACGCGTGATAGTGGTAGTCGCCCGGTTGTGTCCGCTGGGGAGGGGGCATGGCCGTTCCTTCCTAGACCGGCAAGCGGTTGCCGCGGCCGAACACGTTCCAGTCCACGAACTCCCGCTCTGCGGCGGAGTTGATGGCGTGGTACCGGACCCACCGCGCGGTCGCCTGTGAGGCCTGCCCCGCCGCGGCGATGAGGGCGAGCGCCGCGCGGATGTTCTTCTCGAACACGCCCATGATCTGGTTCTCCGGCAGCTCGAACCCAGGGTTTCCCGACGGATCCAGCTCGACGACGAACGCCCGCGCGTTCGCCTGGGTCGCGCAGTGATCGCCGAGCGTGCCCACGGCGTCGTACCCGATCTGCGCGACCGGCGGGCCGAGCCCGTACTGGTACGACCAGGACCACGACAGCGACGTCGCGATGAGGGCCTGGAGGATGAGCCCCAGGCTCGTGTAATTCGCGTTGACGAAGCCGCGGTCGTATGCCTCGGTGGGATAGAGGATCTGCTGCGCGTAGGAGTGGTAGTCGATCATCGTATCGACGTTCACGAGACCGCCAACGGTGGCGATGGTCGCCTCGATGTTCCGGGTCTCGAGGGCGGACGCCCGCCTTGGTCCGAAGTAGCTGTCGCTCGTGGGGCGGTTGTTGTCGTCCGGGGCCCCGTGGAAGAACGTGTTGTACCCGCTGTACATCGTGGTCGCGTTGCGGTTCAGGTCCACGCCGAAGACCGCCGCCGGCACGATGGTGAAGGCGCTGTTGCCCGCGTTCGGCGGCAGGGGCAGGTCGTAGAGCGGGGTCTCGTAGCGCACGTTCGCCCCGTTCGGCGCCACGTTCGCGAACGGCGGATTCGGAGCCGCCGGCACGCCGCTCCGGAGCGCGGCGAGCCACCCCGCCTGGGTGGTCGGCAGCGTGTCGCGGTTCTTGCGCCAGTCGCGGCTGTTCGCCGCCCCGCTGAACACCGTGTACCAGTTGCCGTTGGGGTTCAGCATCGGCACGAAGTAGAGCTGGCGGTTGTCCACCAGGTTCCGGATCGCCGTCTGGTAACGGCCGACCGGGGCAGCGGTGTAGTTGACGACGAGGTACTCCGCGATGAGGTAGGCGATGGCCGGGGCGACCCACTCGCGCGCGTGGATCCCCCCGGTGATGATGACCGCCGGCATCCCCATCCCGCCGCCGAAGGACAGCACGGTCATGTCCCGGTTCACGCCGACGTCGTCGGGCACGGTCGCGCCGGATCGGAACGTCTGGATGTTGGGGACGCCCTGCATGGCCCCGAAGGCCGCGAGCCCCTGGAGATCCCGCTGCATGCTGTAGAACTGCATGCCGTTCGCCGTGGCCACCGCCGGCGACAGCGTCCACGGCGCCGAGGCGACGTAGTCGTACGTGTAGAAGTGGTAATGACCGGCGGCGGTGCGTTGGGGCGGCGGCATCGTTCGTCCTCAGGGAGCGGTGTTCCGGACCAAGGGGGCGAGAGCGTCGGAGGGGCGCTCTGCTGCTTCGAAGTGGGCGCGGAGCCCGGCGGCGTCCTCCGCTCTGGCGCTCGCTGCCCACGCGGCCGCGTGGGCGGTCATCCGGCGCTCCTGATCCACGACGGCGGACAGCAGCGCATCCGGCCCGCCGCGCACGGCCGGCGCGACCGGGAACGCGGCGATCGCATCGAGGAGCATGGCCGTGTGCTCCCGCAACACCGGGGTCATCGCCTGGTGCGCGGCGGGGTGCTCCGAGGCCGCGCGGCGGCCGAGGTTGCGGAGCACGTGGCTCTGGTGCAGCAGCGCGCGCCGCGTCTGGGCGGCGATGGGCTCACCGACCCCTTTGCCCTCCCGCTCGGAGTACTCGAGGCGAGCGGCGAAGTCTCGCTCCAGCGCGGCCTGCGCCGCCGCGGACTGCGCCGACGCGGACTGCGCCGCGTCGAAGGCGGCGTCGTGGAGCGCGTCTCCATCCAGGTAAAGCACCGTGACGGCGGCGCCCAGCGCCTGGAAATCGGCGATCCGGCTGTCGCGCACGGTCGCGACCACGCCGCCTCGAAAGCCCATGAACGGCTCTCGATCGTACGTGAGGAGGCGGCGCACGTCGGGGGTGTCCGGCGTGATGTACACACCGCGATAGGGATCCACGTGCGGGATGCCCTGAGGCACCCGCAGCCGCACGCCCCGCCGACAGGCGTCGATCAGCGCGCGGGCGCGCCGCCGGTGCGAGGCGGCCCTGGCGAGGAGCTCCTGCCGCTCCTCCTCGGACGTGACGCGCGGGCGCGAGGCCTCGGCCTCATGCTCCAGCGCCATCCATGCCTCGTTGTGGACGGCGGACGAGAAGATGGCGCTGGTCACGTTGTTCTCGTACGTGCCAATGCCGTACAGGTCCGCGTGCCGATCGAGGAGGACCTCGAAGTGCGCCTCCAGCGCCGCCTGCTCCGGGGCCCCCGGCAGCGCTCGGATCGCGGCCGCGCACGTGTCGAGGGACGTGTGGAGGAGATCCAGGAGCTGCCGGAAAGCAGCCTTGTGCTCGTCGCGGGTCGGCATGATCCCTCGAGGCCCTTACCCGGTGATGAGGAGCTTCACCGAGATCCCGAAGGACCCCGAGGGCGCGGTCGCACCTTGCCAGTACGACCACACCACGCTCGTCTGGAAGGACGCTGGGTACTGGACCGGCCACGCGATGAGCGCGCCGGACGCCGGGATGCTCATGGACGTCGCGACGACCGTGTTCGCGCCGTCGGGGCCTGGGATCGACACGGACAGCTCGCCGTCCGTGGGGATGTTCGTGAGCTGCACGCCCACGTAGTAGCTGTGCGCCGCTGCCGGCGTGGTGATGGACGCCACGTCGCTCGCGGTGGGCCGGGCCGGCGACGACGCCGTGGCGGAGAGCCAGCTCATCTGCGGGTGCGTGGCGACGAGCTGCGTCGCGCCCGCGGGGTTGATGTACCCGAACGGGGAGAAGTCCGGCGGCTGCGGGCTCGCGCTCGCGTCCGCGTACGTGATGAGCACGTACGACTGGCCCGTGGGCGGCGGCGGCGGATTCCACACGATGGGCACGGTCGAGACCATCACCTGTCCGCTGGCCGTGGCGGTGAGGTCCACCCAGTTCTGGGGGACGCCCGCCACGGTGAACCCCGCTCCGGAGAAGCCCGTCGGCGAGATCTGTCCCGTCGTGGCCCAGAACAGGTACACACGCGCGGCGCCGGCGCCGCTCGCCGTGTTGAGCGCCCGGAGGTAGAGGAAGTTGGGCTGGCCGATGACGAGGGTCTGCCGGAGCTTGCCGCTGTCATAGTCGCTCTGGCTGGCCAGGGCGGACACGTCCTGCGCCGCGGCGGCGCCGAAGACGATGATGTCCGGGCTCGTCTGGGCGCCGGTGCCCTCCGCGGCGATGGTCTGTCCGGGGAACTGACGGACGAACCCGCCGCGATAGAGCGTGTCGAGCATGACCATGTTGCCGTTCTGCTGGATGTAAGCGCCGAGCGCGTCCATGCTCGCGAAGGGCGTCGTCGGCCAGGTGGGCGGGCTCGGGCTCGCGGAGTTGTCGACCCACGCGATCAGGTAGTACGACGCGCCCGAGGTGCTCGGCGTGGGCGGAGTCCACGAGAAGGGTGTCGTCGTCGCGACGTACTGCCACTTCGACACGGCGCTGACGTCCTGATAGCTCTGGGCTCTCCCGTTCACGGTGAAGCCCGTGGACTGCCACTTCGTCGGATCCAGGATCTGGTCGCTCTGCGCGAAGTAGAGGTAGATGCGCGCCTTCTGGATGCCGGCGGGGTTGTTGTTGATGCCGCGGACGTAGAGGTAGTTCGGCTCGCCGATGACGGGCGCCTGGAAGAAGTACCAGTCGTAGCCCGTGGGGTCGGTGAACACCGTCGGATCGAACGCGTCCGCCGCGCCGATGAGCAGCAGATCCGGAGAGGCGCTGTACTGCGCCGGGCCCGCGGGGGGCTGGCCGAGCTTCTGGCGGAGGACGATGCCGGTGACGGCGGTCTCTCTCTTTGCGGTGGTCGCGATCATGATCAGACTGCCTTCTTCCCGGGCGCGCCGGCGCCGCCGAACTTGAGGTTGTACGACTGCGATCCGACCGGCATGACGTGGACCTGCACGAGGTTGAGGTCGTCGTCCCTCGCGCTGGTCGTGAAGAAGGGGCTCGGGATGCCGTTCGGCGCGTTCACCGCCCGGTAGAACCGCGTCAGCGAGGGTCCCTGTTGCAGGAGCGGGGTCACCGTGATCTTGGCGTTCGCCGGGAGCGGGATCTTGCCCGGTTTGTGGGTGACGAGGACAGAGGTCTGGAAGTCGGGCGGGTAGGAGAGCGCGCCGCGCGGCATGTACCCACCCTGGTAGTCCGAGACGCTCGCGTTCTGCAGCGACACGGTGTTGGACGAGTCCGTGCCCTGCAGGCTCACCGAGAAGGTCCCGTCGCCGGGGACGTTGAAGAACGAGACGGAGAGGTAGATCGTGCCGCCGCTCGCGGGCATGGTCAGGTTGGTGCCGTACACGTAGTCGGGAGGCGGCGAGTAGTAGTCGGTCGTGTTGCGCCAGGCCATGTTCGGGTGGGCCATGATGAACTGCCCGAGGTCGTCGACGCTGTTGAAGCTCGGGAGGACGGGCGGCTGCGGGCTCGTGCTGTTGTCGACCCATCCCACGATGCAGTAGTGATCCCACTGGCTGCCCTTCAGGGTCGGCGGGATCCACACGAGCGGGAGCTGCCCGACCACGACCTGGTCGGCGCTCGTCGCGACGATGTCGATCCAGTTCTGGGGGACGTTCGCCACCGTGATGTTGTCGCTCCGCCAGTTCGTCGGCCAGAGCATCAGGTCGCTCTCGGTGTAGTAGAAGTACACGCGAGACTGCTGCGCTCCGTTCGCTGTGTTGACGCCGCGGATGTAGATGTAGTTGGGGTTGTTCTCGATGACGTTGGCGCTGAACGGGTTATTGTACCCGTCTGCGGACGTGAACTGGGTGAGGTCCGACTGGATCGCCGGCTGCCCGTCGATCTGGTAGGCGATCATGTCCGGAGACTCGGACCACCCGGAGGATGGCTGTCCCGGCTTCTGCCCCGGAGCGTGCCGCAAAAACAGGCCCGAATAGCTTCCCATGGAGCTCTCTTCCTTTCCTTATGCCGCCGCGCCGAGGCCGCTCGGCGCCCCCATCTGCACGGCGTCGATCACGGCGAGGCTGCCCTGCGCGCCAGCCCCGCCGCTCCCCTGGCCGCGCGTGTTCGCCGTGAAGATGCGCGACGCGTCCGGCAGGATCGCGAGGCCGTCCGCCCCCGCCGCCGCGGACGGCTGCGCGTTGAGCGGCAGCGTCTGCAGGATCCGGAGCGAGGCGGGGTCCAGGACGCGGAGCGCGCCCGCGTTCGTGTCCGTGGCATAGAGGCGCCTGCCGTCCGGCGACGCGATGAGGCCGCGCAGGTTCACGAACGTCTGCGGGATGGCCGCCGTGCGCACGGCGAGCGTCGCCACGTCGACCACCGTGACGGTGTTGTACTGGGCGCCGGCGTTGAGCACGTACGCGGTGGATCCGTCGGGCAGGATCGTGGCATCGAGGGCGCTCGCGTCCGCGGGCACCACGGCGGGGTCGAGGCTGTACGTCCCGTCCGAGGCCCTCCGCACGACGCGCACCGAGGACGCGGCCGGATCGACGACGAACACCGCCGAGCCGTCCGGCGTGGACCGGAGCATCACCACGCCCGCGCCGCTGCCCTGGTAGAGCGGCACCGTCTGGCCCGGTGTCCACGCGCCGCTGCTCTTCGTGAGCACGAGCAGGCCGTAGCCTCTCGACGAGGTGCCGAGCAGGACGAACAGCGTCTGTCCGTCGCCGGCGATCGCGATCGACAGGGGGGAAGAGCCCTTCGCCACGGAGGAGAGATCGACGCTCGTGACGGTGAGGTCGGTCGTGCGGATCAACGAGAGCGCCGCCGCGCCCTGCGTGATCGCGATCGCTTGCTGGTCCGAGGCGACGGGCGAGAACACGCACCCGAGGATCGGCTGGCTCGCGAGGACGGCGGAGATCTGCCCGTAAGTCAGGTTGTAGACAAGGATCCCGGGCGGGAGGTGACCGGCCGCGGGCACCGCCGCGTCGTGCCATGCGAAGACGACGGACCCGTCGGGCGCGGCTGCCACGTCGGTGGGCTGGTTGGGAGTCGAGACGGTCTTCGGCGCCGCGACGTACGTCTCGAGCGTGATGAGGCCGAAGCCGCTCGCGTCCTCGGTCGCGACAGCCGCCATCAGGCCGTCCTGGGAAGCGGCGATGCCGTACGGGCGCTGTCCGACCGGGATGGGGCTCCCCGCGACCGCGGCGGACGCCGGCGGGCCCCACGTGCTCAGGAGCGACACCGTGGCGTCGAGCTGGTTCGCCACGAGCGCGTACCCGCCGCCCGGCGTGAGGGCGATGGCCCGCGGCCCCTTGCCCACCGTCACGGTGTTGCGAGACCCGGTGTTCGGGTAGTTCGGGTCGACCACGACGATGGCGTTCTGCTGCGGGCAGGCGATGAGGAGCTGCTTGCCGCTGGACGTCGCGGCCACGTCGACGGGCGAGCCGGGCAGCCCCTCGATGGTGTCCACCACGGAGCCGAGCGCCCCGCTCTGATCGAGGGCGACGACCGAGACGGTTTTGTTGGACGAGTTCGCCACGAAGAGCCGCGTCCCGGAGGCGTCGAAGCAGATGCCGGCGGGCGCCGCGCCGACGTACACCGTCCCTTCGATCGCGTACCCATGGCCGGACCGGACGAGCGACACCACCTGTCCGGAGGCGCCGGCCTGCGTGCCCACGGTCACGAAGACGCGCTGGCGATCCGGCGTGATGACCGCGCGGGACGGCGTGGCGGGCAGCGCGACCGAGGTCGCGGCCGAGAAGCTCGGCAGCCCCGTCCCCTGAGCGGTCACCGCGATGAGCGAGACATCGGCGCTGCCGCTGTTGGTGGTCACGAGCAGCGCCCCGTCCTGCGAGATGGCGAGCGACGTCGGTCTTTTGCCGACCTGGAGCGTCTGCTGGACCGCGTAGCTCACCGTATCCGTGACGAGCACGCTGTTCTGGCTCCGGGACAGGAGCGCCACGAAAGGAGCGGTGGGCGAGAACGCCACGTCGGTCGTCGCGCTCGGCGCCGTCTGGGCGGACACCTGGGGCTTGAACGCGGACACGACGAGCTTGCGCGTGAGCGCCGCGCTCGGGGTGGCGAGGTTCGGCGCGAGCGTGATGACCTGTGGCCCGGTGAGCGTCGCGTTCGTCGTGCCCGTGGCGTTGAACGTCTGTCCGCCGAACGCGTCGCCGGTGCTCGTGAGGGACACGAGGACGTCGTCCGGAGTGTCGACGGCCCACGCGAACGTCGCGTCGTGGGACGCCGACCCGCAGTAGATCTCGAGGGGCGCTCCCGTGAACGAGTTGATGACCGGGAGCGCCGTGGCCGTCTGCGTCGCAGAGTCTCTGTTGACCACGCTCCCGCCCGGGCGGGTGGCAACGAGGTTCAAGACGGTGGACTCCGCGGTGAGATCGACCGGTATGTGCGTCTTTCCGGTCACGTCGAGCTGCTTGTAGTTCTGGGTCAACGTGAGGCTCGTCGCGTTCCGCGCGAGCCAGCTCACCGTCACCGTGGCCTTGCCGTTCCGGAAGTACGTGGGGTTCGGCGTCACCTTCAGCCAGTCGATGGCCACGTGGGGCACCTTGTTGAGCACGAGCGTGTAGACGCCGTCGGCATAACCGGGCACGTTCGCGAACGCGATCACCATCGCCGTCGGCCCCGGCTGGTACGTCGTCACGATGTTGGTGAAGTCGAAGGCCACGATCGCCTGCACGCCGCTGCCGACGATGGGCGCGCCGTCGGGCGGCTGGAGCGTCCAGGAAGGGGACTGTCCGTGCAGGTTCGCGGCGATGGTCCAGCCGTCCGCGTTCAGGCCGGCCGCCGCCACGATGTTGCAGGCGTTGGCGACGTCGGTGAGGGCGCCATATCCGAAGGTGTCCCCGGTCGCGCCGTACACGAAGCTCACCGAGAAGACGGTGCTCGGCCCCGCCTTGACGACGGTGCCCGTCGCGCCCGGCGAGAGCTGGAGGGAGAGCGCGTTTTCGGCGCGGCGCAGCGGGAGATTGCTGCTCACGATCGTGCTCTGATCGAGGCCCACGGCCAGGACGTCGGGCAGGAAGCCGGAGCGCTCGTCCGGGCGGGCCACGAGCGCGACCTGGAAGCTCGAGAACATGCCCTGGACGGCGGGCACGCCGTAATACGTCACGTAGAGCTGCACCGTGGGCGTGCCGAGCGCCTTGGGCACCTCCATGCCGCTGATGGTGATGGAGAGGCCTCCCGAGGTACCGGCGGACAACGTCTTCACGACGGTGGGCGTCACGCCGACGACGCTGGAGGCGGGGAACGTCTTGAAGGAGAAGCCGTCCGCCGAGAGCTTCAATCCGGCGAGCACGTCGGGCGAGAGCTGGAGCTGGGAGAGGTCCAGGTAGAAGACGGTCCCGGACGTGGGCGGCGTCGAGGGGTCGGTGATGGTCCCCGGCGTCAACGTGACCGAGCCCGACGTGAGGCCGACCTGCAGGGTGAGCTCGTTGTACGTCACGTCGGTCGTGATGTAGATGACGTTGGCAGTCAGCCCCGAGCCCGCGGCATTGACGAGCTGGAAGACGATCTGCGGGCTCGTGTCGACGCTCGTGGCTTCCTCGTTCTTCGCGTGCATGTGCACAGTACCTTTCGCGCCTGTGGGTTCCAGAAACTCTGCCCGCCCCGATCCGGAAGCTCTGACCGCCGAGGGGAGCTCCTCTGCCCCCTTCCGATCAGCCGGGTTGTGCGCTGTCACCGTTCACGACCCGGGTCGCGTGCAAGCACTCTATGGAGCGAGAATCCCGATGGCCGTCTCGACGTCCGGCGAGCATTGCAACAGCTGCGCCGTCGCTCGGCGATCGCGTGAGTGTGTACAATCCCGCTCGGCGCGCGGCGATCCAGAGGCTCCAGAGGCCCCAAGCGGAGCGAGTCGCCTCCGATCGAGCGACGACTCGACGCACGGGGGCGAACGCGTCAGAGACATCGCGTCCAGGCCGCGCGGTGCGCCGTGGGGTCCTCCTGTGGTGGGTGGTTGCGACGGGCGATCCGCGTGGCGAGGAGCAGGCAGCGAGGGGCGTGTCTCCGCAGGCGATTTCTTGCCAGCCAGGTGAGTCCGCGTCGGCAAGATGTTGCCCGCAAGACGTTGCCGGCAAGATGTTGCCAGGCGGCGACGGCGCGCCCGAGCTAGATCTCGCCGCCCGGCGCTCGCCCGCGGCGCTGAGGTGTCACCACGGCTCCCGATCGGAGGGCTGCCCCGGCGACGCCTCCTCGTCGCGCGCCACGGACGGTCCGTCAGGCGCTCGGCGGGGGTGCCACAACCGCGCCTCGCCGGCCGCCCCCCCCGCCTCCGACCCTTCCACCTACGCTTCGCAAATCCATCCCAGTGCGACGCGGCTTCGTGTGAGCGTTAACATTTCTGCTCAACAAGAGGCGAATTCTTGTTGACACGATCGTGTTAACGTTAACAATATGCGTCAGAACCTTATGAAGTAGGTGCTCAACATGGATCACGCTCGTTCGAGCCTGGTGACTGGTCTTGTGGTTTCGGCATTGCTCGGGGCTTGCGGCGGTGAGGACAACCCGGAGCCGCAGGCGGCGGCCTCCTCTGGTACGGGCGCTTCGTCGTCGACCTCCAGCAGCAGCTCGGCCAGCACCGGCGCCCCGGCGGGCAGCGGTGGTGAGGGCGCCGGCGCCGGCGCCAGCAGCGGCGGCGACGGCGGCAGCGGCGGTGAGGGCGCCGGCGGCGCCGGCGGCGACGGCGGCAGCGGCGGCGGTGTCGCCCCTGCCGTCTGCCCTGACACCTACTCCAACCCTGTCATCTGGGAAGACCTCCCCGACGTGGAGGTCATCCGCGTCGACGACACCTACTACTACACGGCGTCCACGTTCCACTATTCGCCTGGGGCGCCCCTGCTCCGCTCGTACGACCTGGTCCACTGGGAATACGTCTCACACTCCGTTCCCGTGCTCGACTTCGACGCGTCGTACGACCTGACCAGGGGTCGATCCTATGTGAACGGCATCTGGGCGTCCACGCTCCAGTACCGGAAGAGCAACGAGACCTTCTACTGGATGGGCTGCATGCACAACGCGGGCGGCGGCTGGGTCTTCACCGCCAAGTCCCCCGAGGGCCCGTGGGAGAAGCACAAGGGGGGTTGTTACTACGACATGGGGCTGTTGATCGACGACGACGACACCATGTACGTGGCGTACGGCAACAACACGATCAGCGTGGCCCAGCTGAGCGCGGACGGCTTCAGCCAGGTCAAGAGCCAGAACGTGTTCCAGACGCCGGGGAACATCTCGGGGCCGCTGGAGGGATCCCGCTTCATCAAGAAGGATGGAGTCTACTACATTTTCGTCACGCAATATGCGAATGGCGAGTATGTGCTGCGCTCGACGAACGGGCCGTTCGGTCCCTACGAGCTGCGGCCCTTCGCGGTCAAGCTGCCCTACGCTGGCGCTCCGGGCTCCGGCGGATCCCCGCATCAAGGCGGCGTCGTCGAGACGCAAAACGGGGATTGGTACTACATGGGATTCAACGACTCGTACCCCGCTGGCCGCATCCCGGTCATGGCCCCGATGACCTGGACCGACGGCTGGCCCTCGGTCACCCTGGTGGACGGCAAATGGGGCGGTACGTACCCCTTCCCGGACCTGCCTTGCGGATCGAATCGCGTGAAGCCGCCGCCGAGCAAGGACACCTTCGCGAAAGAGACCCTGAGGCCCGAGTGGGAGTGGAACCACAACCCCGACAACAGCAAGTGGTCCTCCGGGGCTGGGCTGACCCTGCAAACGGCGACGGTGACCGACGACCTCTATGCCGCTCGAAACACGCTGACCCGCCGCATCGAAGGGCCGGTCTCGATCGCGACGATCGAGCTCGACTACACCAAGATGCAGAACGGCGACGTCGCCGGCCTCGCCGCCCTGCGCGACGTGTCGGCGTGGATCGGGGTCAAGAAGGCAAACGGGGCGACGCGCGTCGTGATGACCAGCGGGGTCAACATGAACACCTCCTGGACCACGACGGGCAAGGGGAACGAGGTGGCCGGCGCCGACGTGTCCGGCGGCAAGATCTGGCTGCGCGTGGAGGCCAACGTCCGCTCGGATGGCGGGGGCGGGCAAGCGCGCTTCTCCTACAGCACGGACGGCGCCCGGTTCACCAACCTGGGCAACACGCTCAACATGAACAAGAACTGGCAGTTCTTCCTCGGTTATCGCTTCGGCATCTTCAACTACGCCACGCAGTCGCTCGGCGGCTCGGTGAACGTCGCTTCCTTCGAGGTGACCAAGCCGTAACGGGCGGGCCGCTCGTCGCGCGGTGAGCGGAGCGGCCGCGCTCCGCTCAGGGGCGCTCCAGGACCATCCGCACGCCGAGCGCCACGAGGACCACGCCGGAGACCGCCTCGAGCGTCCGGCGCACGCGGCCGCCGGACATGGCCGCCTGGAGCCGGCCGAGGAGCAGGACGAGCGCCAGGTACCAGGCCGTGTCCACGGCGACCCACACCAGCGAGAGGAGGAGCAGCGCTGGCAGCGTCGGCGCGCCGGCCGGCACGAACTGCGGCAGGAAGGAGGCGGCGAACACGGCCGCCTTGGGGTTCGCCAGGATGGTGAGGAGGCCGATGCGGAAGGCGCTCCACCCGCCGGCAGCGGGCTCGCGGGCGCCCGATCCCGCGTCGCCGTCGCCGGCCCGGCGCCGACCCAGGATGGACTGAGCGCCGAGCGCGATGAGGACGACCGCGCCGGCGATGCGGAGCACGTCGTAAGCGACCGCGGAGGCCTCGACGAGCGCGGAGGCCCCGAGCGCCGCGACGAGGGCCCAGAAGAGGAGGCCCAGCTCGTTCGCGGCGATGGCGGCGAGGGCGGCGCGGCGCCCGCCGCGCAGGGCCTGCCGCACGATGACGGCGGTGCTCGGCCCCGGGATCACGGCCAGCACCAGCGCGGCGCCGCAGAAGGCAAGGAGCGTCGAGGTCATGAAGAGCCTGTGTACCCGCGGAACGCTCCGCCGGCCAGGCGCCCGCGCGCGGAGGCCCGTGTCCAGCGCCCGTCCAGCGCGCCGGGCGCGCGGGCGGCGCCCGTCCGTCGCAGCGGCGCCTCAGGCGGTCGAGGCGCCGGCGGCACGCTTCGTGGTTCACCGCGAGCATGGGCGTGCCCGCAGCGCAGCAGGGGGACGGACGCGGTGAGAAGCCGCCGTCCACGGTACGGGTCGTCCTTATCGCGTCCGTCGCGGCGCTGGGCGGCTTCCTGTTCGGGTTCGACACCGCCGTGATCAACGGCGCCGTCGGGGCGCTGGAGAAGGTGTTCACGGCGCACACGGTCGCGGTCGGCCTGTCCGTGTCCTCGGCGCTGCTCGGCGCGGCCGCCGGCGCGGTGCTCGCGGGCAGGCTGGCCGACCGCTACGGCCGCACGCGGACCATGCTGGTCACGTCCCTGGCCTTCGTCGTCAGCGCGGCGGGCTCGGGGGCGGCGGTCTCGCCCTGGGACTTCAGCGCGTGGCGGGTGCTCGGCGGCGCGGCCATCGGCGCGGCCAGCGTCGTCGCCCCGGCATACATCGCCGAGGTCGCGCCGGCGCACCTGCGCGGCCGCCTCGGATCGCTCCAGCAGCTCGCGATCGTGCTCGGCATCTTCGTCGCCCTGCTCGGCGATTACGCCATCGCGTCGTCCGCCGGCTCGGCGTCGAGCCCGTTCTGGCTCGGCGCCAGCGCCTGGCGATGGATGTTCTGGAGCGCCATCCCGCCGGCGCTCTTCTACGGGCTCGGCGCGCTGCTGATCCCCGAGTCCCCGCGCTACCTCGCGGCGAGGGGGCGCGCGACCGAGGCGCTCGCCGTGCTTCGCGGCCTCCTCGGCCGAGCCGCCGGCGAGAAGCTCCTCGACATCCAGAGGACGCTCTCGTCCGAGCGCCGGCCGAGGCTCGCAGACCTCCGGGGGCGCTCCGGGCCGCTCCGCATCGTCTGGATCGGCGTCGGTCTATCGGCGTTTCAGCAGCTCGTGGGGATCAACGTCATCTTTTATTACTCGAGCGTCCTCTGGCAGACGGTCGGGTTCTCCGAGCGGAGCTCCCTCGCCATCACGGTCGTCACCGGCGTCACCAACATCGCGACGACCCTCGTCGCCATCGCGACGGTCGACCGCGTCGGGCGCAGGCCGCTGCTCATCGCGGGCTCCATCGGCATGGCGCTGACGCTCGGCGCCCTGGCGGTCGTGTTCGGCGCCGCGGGCGAGGACGCCGCGGGCAACCCGGTGCTGACGGGCGCCGCCGGCCCCGTCGCGCTGCTCTCGGCCAACCTCTATGTCTTCTGCTTCGGGGCGTCCTGGGGTCCGGTGACGTGGGTGCTGCTCGGGGAGATGTTCGAGAACCGCATTCGCGCCCTCGCCCTCTCGATCGCGGCGGCCGCGCAATGGCTGGCGAACTTCCTCGTGACCGCCACGTTCCCCGCGCTCAAGGTGGCCGGGCTGGGCATCGCCTACGGGCTCTACACCGCCGCGGCGGCGGCCTCTCTCGTGTTCGTCGTCGCGTTCATCCCCGAGACGAAGGGCAAGGAGCTCGAGGAGATGTGATGTGCGTCACCGCGACCCAGGCGGCGCCGCCCGGGCCGCCGGTCGCGCCCGCGTCGGCGGCCGCCGACCGCGCCCGCGCCCGCCGGAGACGTGGCGAGGCGGCGTAGCGGGCGGGCAGCGAGGTGCCCCGGCGAGAGCGAGCACCCCGCCCCCGTCCTCGGGTAGAAGCATGCCCTGATGCCCCTCCCCGCCGGTTTCGAGAAGCGCCTCTGGGCCGCCGCCGACCAGCTCCGGGCCAACTCCGCCCTCCAGCCGTCCGAGTTCGCGACGCCGGTGCTCGCGCTGATCTTCCTGAAGTACGCCGAGCACCGCTTCGCCGAGGCCGAGAGGCAGCGATCGTCGTCCCGCCGCCGGGGCGGCGCCGGCAAGGGCGACGGCCGCGCCGGGGGGGTCCTCTTCGTCCCGGAGGACGCCCGCTTCAGCCGCCTCCTCCGGCTGCCCGAGGGGGCCGACATCGGCGAGGCGCTCGACGACGCGATGAGGGCGATCGAGGCGGAGAACGAGGACCTCGAGGACGTCCTGCCGAAGACGTACGGCCGCTTCGACGCGAGGACGCTCAAGGAGCTGCTCCAGCTCTTCGGCGCCATCCCGGAGGACGTCGAGGGCGACGTCTTCGGTCGAATCTACGAGTACTTCCTCGGCAACTTCGCGCCGCGCACCCTGCAGAAGGGCGGCGAGTATTTCACGCCCTCCTCGGTCGTGCGCCTCATCGTCGAGATCATCGAGCCGTACCACGGCAGGATCTACGACCCTTGCTGCGGCTCCGGGGGCATGTTCGTGCAGAGCGCGAACTTCATCGCCGAGCACCGGAAGCGGCCGTCGGACGAGATCGCGGTCTACGGGATCGAGAAGGTCGCGCAGACCCTCCGCCTCGCGCGGATGAACCTCGCCGTGCACGGCCTCTCGGGCGACATCCGCGAGGCGAACGCCTATTACGAAGACATCCACGATCAGGTCGGCAGGTTCGATTACGTGATGGCCAATCCGCCGTTCAACCAGAACGCGGTCGACCGGGAGCGGCTCAAGGGCGACAGACATCGGTTCCCGTTCGGGATGCCCTCGGTCGACAGCGCGAACTACCTCTGGATCCAGCTCTTTTACAGCGCCCTGAGCGCCTCGGGTCGCGCCGGGTTCGTGATGGCCAACGGCGCGAGCGACGCCCGGGGCAGCGAGCTCGAACTCAGGCGGAAGCTGATCCAGACCGGCGCCGTCGACGTGATGGTCGCGCTCGGCTCGAACTTCTTCTACACCGTCACCCTGCCCGTCACGCTCTGGTTCCTCGACCGGGGGAAGGCGAGGGGAGCGCGCGAGGACAAGGTGCTCTTCATCGACGCGCGGCGCGTCTACCGGCAGGTGGACCGCTCCCATCGCGACCTGGCGCCGGAGCAGATCGAGCTCCTCGCGAACATCGTGCGGCTCTACCGCGGCGAGGAGCCGGAGGACCTGCACGGGAGCGGCGCGCTCCTGAAGGAGCGCTTCCCCGGCGGGGGGTACACCGACGTGCCGGGGCTGTGCAAGGCGGCGACGCGCGGGGAGATCGAGGCGCAGGGCTTCAGCCTCAACCCGGGCCGCTACGTGGGCGTCGCCGGCCGGGTCCCCGAGGACGTCGACCTCAAGGAGCGGCTCGAGCAGCTGAACGAGGAGCTCACGCGGCTGAGCGGCGAGGCGCGGGAGATCGAGGCGAAGATCGCCGAGAACGTCGCGGCGCTCCTCGAGGCGTGATGGCGCGCGTGGAGTGGCCGCGCGCCGCCCTCTCGGACGTCTGCGAGGCGATCGTCGACTGCGTCAACAAGACGGCACCGACGGTCGACGAGATCACGCCGTACAAGATGATCCGCACGACGAACGTGCGCGGCGGGTGGATCGAGCTCGACGACGTCAAGTACGTCACGGAAGACGTCTACAAGCGCTGGACGCGCCGTCAGGTGCCGCGGCGCGGGGATGTCATCCTGACCCGCGAGGCTCCCCTCGGCGAGGTCGGCCTGCTGCGCACGGGCGAGCCCGTATTTCTGGGACAGCGCCTCCTCTCCTACAGGGCCGACCCGAAGAAGCTGGACAACCGGTTTCTCCTCTACGCGCTCCGGGGCGATGAGCTGCAACGCCAGATCAAGGCGCTCGGCTCGGGCGCGACGGTCGAGCACATGCGCGTGCCCGACGCCGGGAAGCTCACGCTGCGGCTGCCGCCGCTCGCGGTCCAGCGCCGCATCGCCGACATCCTCTCCGCCTACGACGACCTCATCGAGAACAACGCGAAGCGCGTCAGGATCCTCGAGGAGATGGCCCGCTCGCTGTACCGCGCGTGGTTCGTCGACCTCCGATTCCCAGGGCGCGAGGAGGCGACGCCGGCCCCGTCCTCCCCCGTCGAGGCGCCGGCGGGCTGGGGGGTGGCTCGGCTCGGCGATCTCGCGGCCGACGTGCGAGATCCCGTCGATCCGAGCGCCGTGGCGCCCGAGACCCCCTGCTTCGGGCTCGAGCATCTGCCGCGACGCTCGGTCGCGCTCGGCGAATGGGGGCACGCCGGGGAAGCGCACAGCATCAAGCTCCGCGCGCGCGCCGGCGACATCCTCTTCGGGAAGATCCGGCCCTATTTCCACAAGGTCGGGGTGACGCCGGTCGACGCGGTGTGCTCGTCGGACATCCTCGTCTTGCGAGCGCAGGCGCCCGAGCACTTCGGCCTCGTCCTCTGCTGCGTCTCCAGCGACGCGTTCGTCGCCCACGCGACGCAGACGTCGCAGGGCACGAAGATGCCGCGCGCGAGCTGGGACGTCCTCCGCCGGGTCGCGCTGCCGCTGCCCCCCGCGCGGCTCCTCCGCCGGTTTGATCGCATCGTCACGGATCTCGTGGACATGATGCATCGGCTCGTCCTGAAGAACCGCAATTTGAGGGTGACGCGCGATCTGCTGCTCCCCGGCCTCGTCTCCGGAGAGATCGACGTGAGCGGCGTCGATGCTGTCCTCTCCGGGGGGCCGTCGAGGGCCTCCCCGGAGGATTGAATTCAACCCGGAGGGCCGTCGAGCGGTCGTGGTCAGGCGATGTCGGCGCCCATCGACGATCGGGTCAACACCGCGCCTTCATTGCCTGGTCCGCTCACCTGCAGCGCAGGCGTTCGGGGGCCTCCGCCGCTCGAGGGGCGCACCGCTCCTCGATCGACTGATCGCAGCGATAGTACTCGCTCGTGGAGCCGCACTCGGCGTCCGCGCCGTAACCTTCAGGCGGATTGGGGCGGATGCAATCGAGGCGGTCACACTCGAGGGTGCCCGTTCCACCGAAGAGCTGCTCGGGATCGGGTGTGGCGGTTCCATCGCAGTCGAAGTCGAACTCCGACCCGCCGCGGGCTGGCGGCGCCATCGGCTCGGCATGGTAGGCCTCCGCTCCAGGGTGAGCGTTCGCTTCGTTTGGACCGCAATCGTCGCTCGACGCGACGTAGGGACCCCCGCACGCATCGTCGCCGCCCGACGGCGCGTCGCACGCCTCGACGACGGCATTCCGGTCTCCATGCCCATCGGAGTCCGCGTCGCAGTACCACGCGACCTCGTCGCACCCGCCGCCGGCTCCACCGCTGCCCGCCGTCGTCCCGGCCGGGTTCCCGCCAGCCCCGCCAGCCCCGCCAGTCCCGCCGCCAGCCCCGCCAGTCCCGCCGCCAGCCCCGCCAGTCCCGCCGCCGACCCCGCCAGCCCCGCCAGCCTCGCCGCCCGCGCCGCCGGCGGTTCCCGAGCCCGCGCCGGCGCCGTGGGTGCCGGCGCTCGTCGAGGTCGCCCCGGCGGTGTCTCCGAAGAGGTCCGGGGGCACGTCCCTGCAACCGGCGCTCACGGCGGCAGCGGCGAGCACGATAGCGGCCCGAGCGCAAGTCCCGACCGCAACCCTCCGAAAGCTCCGACTCCTCATGCCTCAGCCTAACTCGAGGCCCCCGTGCCTCTCAAGACGCATGCACCTGTCCGCACGGCGGCCTGCGCCGGTGCGCGCAACCCCGGATCGCTCCAGCGATGGAGCTCCTGGGCAGCAAGAGCAGCTCCTCGCGGTCGAGCCACGCGCGGACGGCGTCGAGCACAGGCTGAGAACCGCGCCCGTTTCCGGCGGCCGCTCGTCATCGACCGTTTTCTCTACGTGTCGGCGGGCGGCAAGCCTGCGTCGTGGCCACGTGGCCTCGCGCGGGTCGAGCAGATGCCCGACGGCCGGCCTGCGCGCCGCCACCCGACGTGGAGGATATCCTCGTCATCGGGATCGCGGGATGGGACGGCCAACCGGGCACCTTCACCGTCGGCGTCGAGACGCCTCAGGGCACCGCGCGCGCGATGATCGGGATCGACGAGGTCGAGGGCGAGATCACGGTCGAGCCATTCGTCGGCACCCCCTCGGCCTCTCGTGGGATCTCTCCGCCGGCTCCGGCAGCACGGACCTCGCCGCGTGCGGGCACTTCGAGGTCACCTCATGCGTGCCATCCGGCTGAGGTCGGCCTCGCGGAACGAGAGCAGGCGGGGAGGGTGCAGCGTGGCTATCCCGTGGGACCGGTGACGCGGCCGGCCTTCACCGCGCGCGACGCGGCGGCGGAGGGCGCCCCATCGGGCCACACCGGAGCTGCCCTCGGCGGCGAAACAGGCGGAAACTATGAAATCGCTGCTGTTTCCGGCGACCGCTCGTCCCCCGGTGCCAAGTCACACCCTTTGGAATATAAAATTGGCTGGTCGCAGTGCGTCGCCTTATCGGGCGAGCGAGCAAGGTTTGCGATGATCGTCGAGAGAGGCTACCTGCTCCGCGAGAAGATCGAGGAAACCGCAGATTTCACCCTGTACCGCGTATGCCGCGAAGGCGACAGCGTCCCGGTCTTGCTGAAAGTCCTGCGCGCGGAGAGATCGACCGGCGCCGAGGTCGCGCGCTTCAAGCACCAGTACGAGCGCGTCGCGCGCCTCGCCTCGCCCCGCCTCGTCGCGCTGCGCGGCGTCGAGGCGCTCGCCGGCTCCTTGATCGTCGTCCTCGAGGACTTCCCGGGCCGCGATCTCGCGCGGATCCTCGCCGCGCGCCCGTCACGCAGGATGCCGGTCGGCGAGGCGCTCGATCTCGCGGCCGCGCTCGCGGAAGGTCTCGCGGCGGTGCACGCGGCCGGGCTCGTCCACCGCGATCTGCGCCCGCAGAACGTGCTCGTCGGCGCGCGCGGCGCGGTCAAGATCAATGGCTTCGGCGTCGACGCCGAGATCACCCGCGCGCACGAACGGCTCTACGCGCCGGCGGTCATCGCCGACGTGCTGCCCTACGTCTCCCCCGAGCAGACAGGCCGCATGAACCGCGGCGTCGACTACCGGACCGACCTCTACGCGCTCGGCGTCATCCTGTACCAGATGCTCACGGGTCAGCGCCCCTTCGAGGCCCTGGACCCGATGGAGCTCATTCACGCGCACCTCGCCCTCGCGCCCGCGCCGCCGTCCCGCGTCGATCCGACCATCCCCGAGGCCGTTTCCGACGTCGTGCTCAAGCTGCTCGCGAAGAACGCCGAGGAGCGTTACCAGAGCGCCGAGGGCCTGCTCGCCGACCTCGAGCGCTGCCGCGAGGCCCTGCGCGGCACGGGGACGATCGAGCCCTTCGTCGCGGGCCAGCGCGATCGTCAGGACCTCTTCCGGATCCACCAGAAGCTCTACGGCCGCGAGCATGACATCGAGGCGCTCACCGCCGCGTTCGAGCGCACGCTCGAGGGCAGCCGTGAGATCGTCATCGTCTCCGGCTACTCGGGGATCGGGAAGTCCTCGCTCGTGCACGAGATCTTGAAGCCGCTCGCGCAACAGAAGGGCTATTTCACGAGCGGCAAATACGACCAATACAACCGCGGCGCCCCCTACAGCGCGGTGATCCAGGCGTTCGACGGCCTCGTGCGGCAGATCCTCACCGAGAGCGATGCGCGCATCCTCCGCTTTCGGAGCGCGCTCCTCGAGGCGCTCGGGCCGAACGCGCAGGTCGTCTGCGACGTCATCCCGTCGCTCTCCCACGTGATCGGCCCGCAGCCGCCCGTCCCGTCGCTCGGCCCGATCGAGGCGCAAAACCGCCTGAACCGGTGCTTCTTGCTGTTCGTCTCGGTGTGCGCGCGGCGCGCGCACCCGCTCGTCTTGTTCCTCGACGATCTTCAGTGGATCGACCCCGCGAGCCTCGTGCTGCTCCGCGCGCTCCTCGCCGACGACTCGCTCGATGCGCTCCTCTTCTGCGGCGCTTACCGTGACAACGAGGTATCGCCCGGGCACCCGTTCGTCCTGGCGATCGAGGAGCTCAAGCAAGCCGGGCTCGTCGTGCGCAACATCGTCCTCGCCCCGCTCGCGCGCCCGCACCTGATCGAGATGCTCTCGGATAGCCTCAAGCGCAGCGACTGTGGGCCGCTCGCCGATGCGGTGCAGAAGAAGACCGGCGGCAACCCGTTCTTCGTCAAGGAGTTCGTCCGGTCGCTGCACGACCACGGCGTCCTCGCGTACGCAGCCGGATCAGGCTGGCGCTGGGACCTCGCCGCGATCGACGCGCTCCGGTACACGGACAACGTCGCAGACCTCATGGTGCGCACCATCGCGCGCCTGCCGCCGGCGACGGTGAAGGCGCTCAACCTCGCCGCGGCGATCGGCAACCGGTTCGACCTCGACGTGCTCGCCGCGGTGAACGAGTGCTCGCCGGAAGACGCGTACGCCCGCCTCGATCTCGCCGTGAGCGAGGGGCTCGTGATCGCCGGGCGCGGCGGCTACCGCTTCGCCCATGACAAGGTCCAGGAGGGCGCCTACGCGATGATCCCGGAGGTGGACCGGCCCGCCTTCCACCTCCGGATCGGCCGGCTGCTCGCGGGCAAGCTAGACCTCTCGGAGAGCCAGAGCCTCTTCGACGTCGTCGGCCACCTGAACAGCGCAGGCGACCTCGTGTCGGACCCCGCGGAGCGCCTGCACCTCGCCCGCATGAGCCTCGAGGCCGCATGCCGCGCCGAGGACTCGGCCGCCTTCGGCGCCGCGCTGCGCTACCTGCAGCTCGGCCTCCTGCGCCTTCCGGAGGACGCCTGGGCGTCACAGTACCCGCTCCGCCTCGAGTACGCGAAGAGAACCGCCCTGATGCTCTCGCTCTGCGGCCGGCATGACGACGCCCTCGCGATCCTCACCGATGGCCTGGAGCGGGCCGCGAGCCGGCTCGACCGCACCGAGGTGCTGCGGCTCAAGATGAACGTGCAGGTGCTCAAGAACGACCTGCCAGCCGCGCTCGCGGAGGGGCTCGAGGCCCTGCGCCCGTTCGGGATCGACCTGCCTCCCTTCCCGGACGACGTCATGCTCGACGCCCAGGTGCGGGCGACGATGGATCTCGTCCGGGAAAGGACGACCGAGGCGCTGCCAGGCCTGCCGCCGCTCGCGGACCCGGAGATCCTCGCCATGCAGGACGTGCTCCAGGAGCTCTTTCTCCCCTGCTACTTCCTGGCCACGAACAACCTCGGCATCACGGTCGCACAGATCCTCGAGAACACGCTGCGTCACGGGCTCTCGAAGAACTCGATCTTCGGCTGCATGAACTTCGGGATGCTCCTCTGCGCCCGCGGCGACATCGCGCTCGGCTACCGCTTCGGCCGCGCCGCCGTCGACCTCGCGGACCGCTACACGGACAAGAAGTCCGAGGCGATGCTCCGCAATATGTGGGGCGCCTTCGTGCAGCATTGGCGAGAGGGCTACGCCATCTGCAAGTCGTCGCTGGTCGCCGGGGTGCACGCCGGGCTCGAAACGGGCCAGTACATCTGGTCGTTCTACAACACGGTCAATGGCATCACGAACAGCCTCCTGCGCGGCCTCCCGCTCTCCGACCTCCTCGCCGAGGCGCAGAGCTACCAGCCGATGCGCAAGCTCGACGAGTTCAATGCCATCACCTGGATGGTCGGCGCGGTCGGACAGATCGCGCACCAGCTCTCGGTCGAGACCGAGCGCCCCGCCACGCTCAAGGGGGCGTGGGTCGATATCGACGAGGTGATCGAGGAGTCCCGCCGCATCGACAACCAGGCCTCGTTCTTCTTCGCCCACTTCTACATCGTCGTCCTCTGCGTCTTCCAGGGGGCGTTCGAGGAGGCGGCGCGCGCTGCGCTCTTGCCGAACATCGAAATCCCGGCCGTGGCGGCCTGGCATGGCAACCCCGCGTTCCATGGCTACGCAGGCATCGCGTTCACGCAGGCGGCGGACCTCGTCTCCCCGGAGGAGCGCGCGCTCTTCCTCGCCCGCGCCGAGGCCTGCGCCGAAAAACTCTCGCGCTGGGCGGACCTCTGCCCGGAGAACCTGGCGCACCGCCGCGCCCTCCTCCTCGCCGAGCTCGAGCGCGCCCGCGGCGACGCGCGCGCCGCCGGGGACCGCTACGACGAGGCGATCGTGCTCGCGCAGCGCGGCGGCTATCTCCACGACGAGGCGCTCGGCAACGAGCTCGCGGGCCTCTGCTTCCGCGCGCTCGGCAAGGAGACCATCGCCGGCGCCTACCTGACCAAGGCGCACAGGGCGTACGGCCGCTGGGGCGCGACGGAGGCGATGCGGCGCCTCGAGCGCGCGTACCCCGATCTCGTCCCGGGCGAGAGCCTCCGCGGCGGGAGGAGCCCGCAGGCCGGCGCCGCGCTCGACGTCGGCTCGGTGCTCAAAGCCTCCCAGGCCATCTCGGGCGAGATCGTCCTCGACCGCCTGCTCGACGCGCTCATGCGCATCATGGTCGAGAACGCCGGCGCGCGGCGCGGCGTCCTCCTGCTCCTGCGTGACGGACGGCTCGTCGTCGAGGCCGAGCACCACATCCGGGATGCGTCGGTCCACGTGCTCGGCGCGGCGCCCCTCGAGGGCCGCAAGGACCTGCCGGCCAGCGTCATCACGTACGTGGCGCGGACGCGCGAGACCGTCCTGCTCGGCGACCTCGCGATCGACGGGCCGTTCGGGCGCGACCCCTGCTTCGCCGGCGGTGCGCCGCGCTCCTCGCTCGCCGCGCCCATCGTCTACAAGGGCCGCCTCGCCGGCGTGATCTATCTCGAAAACGACCTCACCCGCTCTGCCTTCACCCCCGATCGCGTCGAGGTGATCCGGCTCCTTTCGGCCCAGGCGGCCAGCTCCATCGAGAATGCGCGCCTCTATGCGGATCTGCAGCAGGAGAACGCGGAGCGGCGGCGCGCCGAGGAGGTGCTCCGCCATTCCTATTCGCTCCTCGAGCCCACGCTCGAATCGACGACGGACGGCATCCTCGTCGTCGACGACGAGCAGCACGTCGTGCGTCAGAATCACAGGTTCGCGGCGATGTGGCGCATCCCGGACGAGATCCTCTCCACCGGGTCGGACGCCACGTTCTGTACGTTCGTCTGCGACCAGGTCCTCGATCCCGAGGCGTTCCTGCGGAGGATCCGCGCTCTCTATGCCTCGCCCGAGGAGTCCAGCTTCGATACCATCCCGTTCGCGGACGGGCGCGTCTTCGAGCGTTATTCGCAGCCCCAGCGCCTCGGCGGGCGCGTGGTCGGGCGGGTCTGGAGCTTCCGCGACATCACCGCGCGCGTGCGCGCCGAGCAGCAGCGCGATCAGCTCCTCCTGGACGAGCGGCGGGCGCGCATGGCAGCGGAGGAGGCCGTGCACCTGCGGGACGAGTTCCTCTCTATCGCCTCGCACGAGCTCCGCACCCCGCTCACCAGCCTGCAGCTCGCCATCCAATCGCTGGGGCAAAGGCTGGCGCGGGGCATGGACGTCGAGCGCGTGCGATCCGCGGTCGCCCTCTCTGGCCGCCAGGTCAAGCGCCTCACCAACTTCGTCGATATGCTCCTCGACGTCTCCCGGATCCAGGCGGGGAGGCTCGAGCTGTACACGGCGCCCGTCGAGCTGCGCGCGCTCGTGGACGAGGTCGTCGCCCTCCTCGGCCATCAGATCGCGCAGTCAGGCAGCGCGGTCGCCGTGCGCGCGGAGCAGCCGGTCAGCGGCCGGTGGGATCCGCACCGCCTGGAGGAGGTCGTGACCAACCTCCTCACCAACGCGATCAAGTTCGGGGAACGCCAGCCGATCGACATCGCCATCACCCGGGAAGATCGGGTCGCGCGGCTCTCGGTGACGGACCGTGGGATCGGGATCTCGGCCGACGTGCAGGCGCAGCTCTTCGAACGATTTCGCCGCGGCGTCTCGTCGAAGCATTTCGGGGGGCTCGGGCTCGGCCTCTACATCACCCGCACCATCGTCGAGGCGCACGGCGGCCGAATCCGCGTGTCGAGCGAGGTCGGCCGGGGCTCGACCTTCTGCGTCGAGCTGCCGCTCTCGACCGAGCGCGCGGGGGATTCGTCGTCGTAGCTCCCTGTCGCACCCGTCGCAGACCCGCCGTCGCAACGCTCAGCTGAACGCGGCGAGATGGTCCGAGACCGCCGAGGCGTCGCCGGCGTCGGAGATCAGGGCGACGTAGCCGTCGGGGCGGATGAGCACGACGGTGCGCTCCGTCGCGCCGTAGGCGTGGGCGAGATGGCCAGCGGTGTCGGCGACGTCGTCGGGGCCCGCCGGCTGTCCGACGACATGGAGCGTCCTCAGGCCGGAGGCTGAGGCGCCGATCGCAGGCGCGGGCCCGAAGCTCAGCAACGTGAAGCGCCCGCCGCGCGTCAGCTCGAACAGCCGGCGTTCACCTTCCACCGTGGTCAGCTTCGTCGCATCGGGGGCGCGGTCGCCGGCGCGGAGCAGGGCCGTCTCGTCGCGGTCGTCGCGCACCAGGGAAGAGCCGCGGTAGTGGATGTCGAGCTGGGTGATGCTCGGATCGCGGCGGGTGGCGACGTCGTTCCGCTCGAGCACCTGCTGGAGGCGCGTGTTCGAGAGCGCGAGCACGCCGGCTGCGATCGGTCGCCGCTCGGCCTCGTAGCTGTCGAGCAATGCCGGCGAGGCGCCCTTCGCGACCGCCGCCAGCTTCCAGCCGAGGTTGTGCGCGTCCTGGATGCCTGTGTTCATTCCCTGGCCGCCGGCGGGCGCGTGGATGTGCGCCGCGTCGCCGGCGAGGAACACGCGACCCTCGCGATATCTGTCGACGAGGCGGACGTTCGCGCGCCACAGCGACGACCACGTCGGCTCGTGGAGCCGGAGGTCGGTGCGGCCGCTCCGCCGCTCGAGGATCGCCCGCATGTTGGCGAGGCTGAGCTCGGGGTCCTGTCGCGGCGCGACGGCGGCCCCGAATTGGAAGGCGTCGGTCGAGGGCAGCGGGCAGAGGCTGAGGGCGCCCTCCTCATGCCACCAGATGCGCCAGGCGTCGCGGTCGAGGCCGTCGACGTCGACGTCGGCGACGATCATCCGCACTTCCTCGCGGGTCTCGCCCTCGAACGCGATGCCGGCCTGCTTGCGGACGATGCTGTGGCCGCCGTCGCAGCCGACCAGCCAGCGCGCGGCGACCGTCTCCGTCGCACCGCCTTTGACAACGACCGCCGACACGCCTTCGTCGGACTGCTCGAAGCTCGCGAGCGCAGCACCGAATTCGACCGCGCCGCCGAGCTCCGCCAGCCGCAGCCGCAGCGCTTCCTCGGTGCGCCATTGGGGCGTGATCAGGCTCGCCGGATAGGGGATGTCGGAGCGACCCTTCAACGTCTCGGGGATGGCGCCGCCCAGCGTCACCCGGCCGTCGGGTGCCGTGGAGAGGATCGGCATCGCCATCCGGCCGTGGGCGATCACGCGATCGACGATGCCGAGATCGTCGAAGACCTCGAGCGTGCGCGGCTGGATGCCCTTGCCGCGCGAGCCGGGCCGCGGGCCGGGGGCGGCCTCGATCAGGCGGAAGGACACGCCGCTGCGGGCGAGCTCGCAGGCCAGCGTCAGCCCGGTCGGGCCGGCGCCGACGATCAGCGCTGCGCACATCTCGGGATCCGTCATCGTCCGTCTCCGGTTGAAGAGAGCGATGGATCTCTTATCATCCGCGGCGTTGATAAGAAATGAAAAATTCTCTAAATGGTCAGGCCCATGACGACGGGAACGCAGAGGCAAGTGCGCCGTAGACGGCGCGGCCAGCGGCTCGAGGCCGATCTGCTCGACGCGACCTGGGAGGAGCTGGTCCAGGTCGGCTTCGCGAACCTGACCATGGAATCGGTCGCCGCACGCGCTCGCACGGGGATCGCGGTCCTGTACCGTCGTTGGGCGAACAAGGACGAGCTGGTGTTCGCCGCCATCCAGCACCGCCGAGACGCAAACCCGGTCGCGGTCCCCGACACCGGCGCCCTGCGCAGCGACCTGCTCGCCCACCTGACGGCCCTGAGCGACGCCCTCGCCGGCTTCTTCGCCATCGCCGCAGCCGCCGCCTTCTCGGGGTTGCTGGCCGGCACCGGCCTGACCCCCTCGCAGATGCGCGACAAGGTCATGGACACCCAGAAGCGGCGTGTCCGCATCCTCTACCAACGCGCCCACGACCGCGGTGAGGTCAACCTCGAGCGCATTCCCTCCGCCGTGCTCGCCCTGCCGTACGACCTCGTGCGACACGACCTGCTCATGGATCTCAAGCCGCTGAAGCCCGCACGCATCCAGTCCATCGTGGACGAGCTCTTCCTGCCCCTCGTACAGAGCTTTGGAGCGCGCGAAGGCAACGCAGCACGTCGCGTTCGGCGTCGATGACGTACCGGTGGACTGGTCCCGGAGGGTACCCCGTTGGGCCACACCGGAGCGGCCTTCGCCGGCGAAACAGGCGGAAGCTATGAAAGGCGCAGCAGCGGGAGATCGAGCAGATGAGGGCGTGGCGAGCGGAATGGTATCCGGAAGAGTGGCGGCCGCGCCCGCCTCCCGAGGTACCGGCCCCCGGCGGCGCGACGGCTGGCTCAGGGGACGCTGTGGTGTCCGCCGGCCGCCCCGCCCGGCCGCATCTGCGCGACCTGCTGGCACGCGGCGGCGCAGCGGCGGCACTCGTCGGCGCAGGCCTTCATCTGCGCGTCGCCCGTGAACCGGTCACAGCTCTGAGCGCAGAGCTCGCAGATGCTCGCGCACGCGGCCGTGACCTGGTTGTGCTGCGGCGAGCTGCGCAGCAGCATCGTCCCGGTCGTCTCGCAGATCTCGGCGCAATCCTGCATGAGCCGCAGGTGCGAAGGCTCCACGTGGGAGCCGCCCATCTGGAGGCAGTGCTGGATCGTCTGGACGCAGATCGACTGGCAGCTCTGGGCATGGGCGGCCGTGTCCACGAAAGTCTTGCTCGGCGTGATTCCCTTGTGGGTCATGTGTCCCTCCTTGATTCCGATGATGCTTCTCGACGATTCGTGATCTCATGTCGTGTGCGCCTGACATGAGCCCGGCCGCCGAGTCGACAGACTTGTCGAGCTGGCCAGACCCCTCATGTCGGACTGGCCAGATTTTTCATGTCGGAGCGCTCCGTAACCGCGGCTCGGAAGGAGGCTGAACGGGCCTACGATGTCGCGACTGCTCTCGTGTCATCCTGCTCGCCCATGCGGTGAGCGGCTCACAGGCCGCTGCTCGGAGCGGGCCTGGGCGGACGGGATTCGACAGGGACGATGGATTCGATGTGACCTGTACGGTTACCTGCGCCCGACCGAGCGACCAGGCCGCCCGGTCGAGCGCGGAGGTCAGCCCGCGCGCCCGAACCGCCGCAGCCGCAGGGAGCTGAGGAGCACCGAGACGCTCGACAGGCTCATGGCCGCGCTCGCGAGGACCGGCGACAGGAGCCAGCCGGTCAGCGGGTACAGCGCGCCGGCCGCGATCGGGATGCCGACCACGTTGTAGACGAACGCCCAGAAGAGGTTCTGGCGGATGGTCCGCAGCGTCGCGCGCGCGAGCCCCAGCGCGGTGGGCAGCGCCGCGATGCCGCCGCGCAGCAGCGCGACGTCGGCCGCGGCGACCGCGATGTCGGTGCCGCTCGCGACCGCGATCCCCACGTGGGCGCCGGCGAGGGCCGGCGCGTCGTTGATGCCGTCGCCGACCATCGCGACGACGCGCCCGCGCTCCCGCTCCTCGCGCACGACGCGGGCCTTGTCCTCGGGGCGGACCTCGGCGAGCACCTCGTCGATCCCGAGCTCTCGCGCCGCCGCGCGCGCGGTCGCCCCGCGGTCGCCGGTCACCATCGCGACCCGCACGCCGAGCCGGTGCAGCGCGGCGATGGCCTCCTTGGCCTCGGGGGTCGGCAGGTCGGCGACCGCGACGAGGCCGGCGAGGCGGCCGTCGACGGCGACGAACGACGGGGTGTTCCCGTGCCGCGCGAGGCCCTCGGCGAGCTCCTCGAGCGGCGCGGCGTCGATCCCGAGCTCGGCGAGGTACCGCGCCGTGCCGATGCGCACCTCCCGCCCGTCGACGCGGGCGACCACGCCGCGGCCGGCGTCGGCGCGGAAGGCCGCGGGCGCCGCGAGCGGGAGGCCCCGGGCGCGCGCGCCCTCGACGAGCGCCTTCGCGACCGGGTGCTCGCTGCCGAGCTCCGCCGACCCGACGAGGCGCAGGAGCTCGTCCTCCGGGACGTCCGCCAGCGCCTTCACCGCGGCGAGCTGCGGCCGCCCGGCGGTGAGCGTGCCCGTCTTGTCCACGAGGACGGTGTCGACGCGGCTCGCGGCCTCGAGCGCTGCGCCGCCCTTCACGAGCACGCCGAGCTCGGCGCCGCGGCCGGTGCCCACGGCCACGGCGGCGGGCGTCGCGAGGCCCAGGGCGCAGGGGCAGGCGATCACGAGGACGGCGACGAACCGCTCGACCGCGGCGGCGAGCCCCGCCGCGCTCGGATCCGCCGCGACCCAGGCGACGAACGCGAGCGCGGCGATGCCGAGGACCACCGGGACGAAGATGCCGCTCACGGTGTCGGCGAGGCGCGCGACGGGCGCCTTCGAGCCTTGCGCCTGCTCGACCGCCTCGACGATGCGGGCGAGCGCGGTGTCGGCGCCGGTCTTCGTGATCCGCACCGTGAGCTGCCCGCTCTGGTTCAGCGTGCCGCCGAACACGGCCGCGCCGGCGCTCTTGTCGACGGGGAGGCTCTCGCCCGTGAGCATCGACTCGTCGACCGCCGAGGCGCCCGAGACGACCTCGCCGTCGCTCGGCATCCGCTCTCCCGGACGGACGCGGACGAGATCGCCGGGCGAGAGCGCCGCGGCCGGGATCTCCTCTTCCCGATCGGCGCGCAGGCGCCGCGCCGTCTTCGGCTGGAGCGCGACGAGCCCGCGCACCGCGTCGGTGAGCCGCTTGCGGGCGCGCGTCTCGAGGAGCTTGCCGAGCAGGACGAAGGTGATGATGGCCCCGGCCGCCTCGAAGTAGACGTGCGGCCGCGCGCCGTGCTCGGCGTGGGGGAAGAGCTGCGGCGCGACGACCGCGATCGCCGAGTAGACCCACGCGGCGCCGGTCCCGAGGGCCACGAGGGTGTTCATGTCGGCCGCGCGGTGCCGGAGCGCGGCCCAGGCGAGCCGGAAGAACCTGCGCCCGGGGCCGACCATCACGGCGGTCGCGAGGGCGAGCTGGACGAGCCGGCCGCCCGCGCCGTCGGCGCCCGGGATGCGGCCGTGCGACATGCCGAGGACGAGCAGCGGGACCGAGAGGGCGAGCGATATCGCGAAGTCGCGGGAGAGGGCGCGCCGCTCGCCGTCGAGGCTCTCCTCGGCGGCGGCTGCCCGGCCGACCGGGGCGGCGGCGGCGCTGTCCGGCGGGGCGGCGCGCTCCGGGACGCTGTAGCCCGCGTCCTCGATGGCGGCGACGAGCGCGCTTTCGGACGCGGCGGCCGGGTCGAAGGTGACCGTGGCCGTGCGGGTCACGAGGTTGACCTTCGCGCCGCTGACGCCGCCCGTGGCGAGCAAGGCGCGCTCGATGCGCCGGACGCAGGCGGCGCAGGTCATGCCCTCGACGGGCAGGTCGATGCGGCGGACGGCGGCCCCATCGGTGTCGTGGGGGGCGGGAACGGAGACGGATGCGGTCGACATGATCACCTCTCTGTCGACCGGTGCAGACGCAGGAGCCCTCCGCGGATTACGGCGAGGGCCCTGGAGCTCACCGCGAGCTGGCCGCCCGGCCGGTGCGCCCGCGGCTCAGGGCGCCCGGCTCGCCCGACGAACGCGGCGGCTCCTGCGCGGTGGAGAGTACCTGGACAGCTGCGTCTTCGGGGATGGCGGCCGTGGGTGGCGGGCTCGCGTCCGCGCGCGCTGCCGAGGCGCTTCGCGGCCGAGGCGCTGCGCTGCCGAGGGCCATCAGGGCCCCTCACGCGCCCGTGACGAGCTCCGGCGTCTCGTTTACTTGCCGCCCCCCTTCGAGATCTTCCCCTCCGTGAAGACCACGTGCTTGCGGGCGACGGGATCGTACTTCTTCATCTGCATCTTCTCCATCATCGTCCGTTTGTTCTTGGTCGTGTAGTAGCAGTAGCCAGTCCCCGCAGACGAGACGAGCTTGATGATATCGCGCACGCGGTGATCTCCTTATCGTCGCTCGGCGGCAAGCCGCGGCCCGGGCCCGCGGCAGCGGACCCCAGGACATGCCGGACGTAGAGCTACTACATCACCCGGAGTACTGATGCAACTTGGTTGCATCAAAGGCGCCTCCCGTGACATCAGCGCGCCGGACGTCGCGGCGCTGGCTGCCGGAGCGCCTCACGCTTCCGGGCGTGACGCCTTCCTCGACGACGTGCGCGGCTTGGTCTCGCTCTTCGCGGATCTCACCGGCCGCCCGCGGATCGGCGTGCGGCTCGCGCGGCTCGACAAGCCCATGTGCCCTCGTCTCCACGCCGACATGGTGACCGTCCGCCTGGTGACCACCTATGTCGGGCCGGGGACCGAGTGGGCAGAGCACGCGGACGTCCGGCGGGACCGGCTCGGACACCGCTCGAACGGCGTCCCCGACGAGGTCTCGGGGGTGCTGCGCGCCGGCGCGCGCCTCCGCCGGATGGCTCCGTTCGACGTCGGGCTGCTCAAGGGCGAGGCCTGGCCAGGCAACCGGGACCGCGGCGCGGTGCGCCGGTCGCCGCCCGGAGCGTCGCCGCGCGTCGTCCTGACGCTCGACGCCCTGGCTTGAGCGCTACGCCATCAGCTGGACGCTGCCGTGATGGTCGCAGTGCCCGCCGTGCGGGTGGTGCAAGTGGCCGTCGACGAGGAAGTCCACGTGATCTCCGTGAGGGACCGCGGGGTGCCCGCACCCATCGCCGTGCTCGTGCTTCACGTCATGCCCTGAGCACGCATGGCTCGGGGTACACTGCGCAGGATTGTCGTCGTCCACCGAGAGGACGTGCTCGTCGACATGATCGCCATGCCGGTGATGCAGGTGGCCGTCGTGCAGGTAGTCGACGTGGTCACCGTGACGTATCGCCTGGTGTCCGCACGCCTGGCCGTGATCGTGCGCATGCTCGTGGTGGGTCGCGTGGTCCTTCATGCTGTTCTCCTTATCGAGCGACGGGGAAACGCAATCGAGCGACGGGGAAACGCACCTCGGGAACAGGAAGAGGCTGCTTGCCTCGGCCTTGGAAGGTCCGACCTCCCGGCGGCTGTCACCCACTGGGGACGAGGGGACACTTGTTATCTAGCCTACGCCAGCGGCGTGCGCCGGCCATCCAATTTTCTCCTGGGGCCGCAGTCGCCTGGACGGGCTCGCCTCCCGGCCAGCCTCGCCGCGCCTCCACGTGCCAGCACACGACCGTGCTGGACGCGCCCGCACCGAGGCGCCCCGCATGGGCGGGGTGCCAGACCCGCGCGTCCCTCAACTCCGCCGTTCTTGTGGCAATTCCCCTCATCGCTGGCCCCGACAGGCCACGTATGGTTTCTCTCCATGAGTGTCCGTGTTCCAGGAAGCGACCAGGACGACAAGTAAAGGCCCTTGGAGCCGTGCGGTCCCGCCCCGAGGGCATGCACCTCACCACGAGGTACACGAAGGCCAGGTTCCTCCAGGACCCGTCGATCAAGACCCCGGTGTTCGTGCGGTTCTCCACCGTCGCCGGCTCGCGCGGCTCCGCGGACACGGTGCGCGACGTGCGCGGCTTCGCCGTGAAGTTCTACACGCAGGAGGGGAATTTCGATCTCGTCGGCAACAACATGCCCGTCTTCTTCATTCAAGACGGCATCAAGTTCCCGGACGTGGTGCACGCGGCCAAGCTCCACTGGAAGCCGCTCCTCGGCGTCCACTCGCTGGTCTGGGACGAGGCGCAGAAGCTCGCGGGCAAGGACCCGGACTTCCACCGCCGCGACCTCTGGGAGGCCATCGAGACGGGCGACCATCCCGAGTACGAGCTCGGCGTCCAGATCATCGAGGAAGAACAGGCGGGCACGCTGGGCTTCGACCGCCTCGACGCGACGAAGCTCGTCCCGGAGGAGGTCATCCCGGTGAAGAGCGTCGGCGAGCTCGTGCTCCACCGCAACCCGACCACCTTCTTCGCGGAGACGGAGCAGGTCGCCTTCTGCGCACAGAACGTCGTGCCCGGGATCGAGCTCCTGCGCGCGCGGCATCGACGGGGCGCGATCCGGCGTGGTCACGCGCTCGGGCGGCGCGAGCTTCGTCGCGTCGTTCATCGACGCCATCCGACGGCACCGCCACTGGGGCCGGGAAGACCTCCAGGCCATCCCCGCCTGACGCCGGCGGGCGCCGCGCGGGGCTGGAAGGCGGCATGTAGGCCGGAAGGCGCCCTGCGAGGCTGGAAGGCGGCGTGTAGGCCGGAAGGCGCCGCGCGAGGCTGGAAATCGCCTGGCGAGGCTGGAAAAGCGCGCGTGAGCCGGAAGGCGCCGCGCGGCCCCGGCGCGGTCGGCCAGCGCCGCGCGGCACGTCCGTCGTGGCCGATCCGTCGCGCCGGGGCCTGCTTCTCGTCTAGACTGCCGGTCGATGGTCGAGCTAGCCAGGCACGCCGACCCGGACCAGGCGCGGCAGGCACCCCCGGAGAGACCCACCCGACGCTGCCCCGCGTGCGGCGTCCGGTACCCGCTCGACTTCCTCGTCTGCCCCATCGACGCGACCACGCTGGAGCTCCAGGGCGTCACCGCGACCGACCCGATGGTCGGCGAGCTGCTCGCGGGGAGCTTCTGCATCACCGGCGTGATCGGCGCGGGCGGCATGGGCCGCGTCTACGTCGCCGAGCACATCCGCCTGCCGAAGCGCTTCGCCGTCAAGGTGCCGCACGAGCACTTCGCCAGCCACCGCGAGGCGATGGCGCGCTTCGAGCGCGAGGCGCAGACGATCGCGCGCGTCGGCAACGAGCACGTGATCGACGTCGTGGACGTGGTGCGCCTCAAGGACGGGCGCCCGTGCATGGTGACCGAGCTGCTCAAGGGCGAGGACCTCGGCAGCCTCCTCGATCAGGTCGGCAAGCTGCCGCTCCCGACCGCCATCACCATCTCGCGCCAGGTCTGCCGGGGCCTCGCCGCGGCCCACGCCGCCGGCGTCGTCCACCGCGATCTCAAGCCGTCGAACCTGTTCCTCGTCCGGCGCGAGGGGGGCAGCATCCACGTGAAGATCCTCGATTTCGGGGTGGCTAAGGTGCTCGACGGCGCCGATCTCACCCGCACGGGCTCGGTGGTCGGCACGCCGCAGTACATGGCGCCGGAGCAGGCGCGAGGCTCGGCCGAGGTCGACTCCCGCGCGGACATCTACGCGGTCGGCGCGGTGCTGTACCGCATGCTCACCGGCGAGCGCCCCTTCCCCGAGGAGGAGCCGGCCCGGACCATGATCCGCCTGCTCACCGAGGACCCGCGGCGCCCGCGCGACATCGACAAGAACATCCCGGAGGGGCTCGAGGCGCTGGTCCAGCGCGCCATGGCCCGGACGCGCGAGGATCGGCCGCCGTCCGCGCAGGAGCTCGATCGCCTGCTCGCGGACTTCGACATGCAGGACCCGTTGGGGCCGGCGCGCGCGCTCGCCACGGCCGTGACCGAGGGCGCCCCGAACGACGAGATCGCGACCGTGGTCATCCCGAACGCCCAGGGGCAGACGGCGGACGACGTGACGCGCAGGGCGCGGCGCGCCCGGCCGGTCGCGCTGCTCCTCGCCTTCGCGGTGAGCCTCGCCGCGGGCGCGGCGGTCTTCACGAGCGCGGCGATGGTCCTGCGCATGGTCTACGGCATCACCGAGCGGCGGGCGCTCAGCGAGACCGAGATCCTCATCGCCGGGGGCGTCGCGGGGGCGCTCTCGCTCGTCGCGCTCGCCGGCACGATCCGGGTCGTCATCGGGCGCTGGCGGAGCGGGCCGGCCATGGAGCGCCTCGGCAAGGGGCTCCTCTCGGCGCTCCGGTGGCTGTTCCTCTCGTGCGGCGCCCTCGCGCTCGGCGCCGCGGCCTACAACGCGTTCGCGCTGCCGATCCCCGCGCTCGGGCTCGAGCCGAGCGACTGGCTCGGGTGGATCGACGTCGGCGTGGTCGCGCTGCCGACGCTGATGGCGCTCGTCGCGCTCGGCGTGGCGCTGCGGCGGGTGACGCGCGTGTCCTGACCGCCGCGCTCGCCGGGGTGGGGCGGCGAAATCCGGTCATCCCGCGAGCCCGCCAGCATTCTCTCATGCATTCGACAGCTTGTAAATAGGCGGTCGAATCGGCGAGATCCGCGGGCCCGCGAAGCACCCCACGAGGAGGCGAGATCATGTCCGCACGATTCAGGCCCGAGGTGTATGCCGTCGATTTCGGTACCTCCAACTCGCTGCTCTCGGCGGCCAGCGCGGAGGCGACCTGCCCGCCCATCCCGCTCGACGACGCGGCGGCCGACCCGACCGTCCTCCGCAGCCTGCTCTTCTTCGGGCAACAGCGGTTCTCCTGCGGGGCGGCGGCGATCGGCGACTTCGTCGCGAACGGCATGCAGGGCCGCTTCATCCGATCGATCAAGAAATACCTGCCCGACCGGAGCTTCTCCGGCACGCAGATCGGGCACCGGGTCGTCACCATCGAGGACCTGATCGGCCGCTTCCTGCGGGAGATGCGCGACCGGGCGAACCGCCACTTCGACGCGGACGTCGGCCGCGTCGTGCTGGGCAGGCCGGCGAAGTTCTCGACCGACCCGGCGGACGACCGCCTCGCCGAGGAGCGGCTCGAGCGGGCGGCGCGGATCGCCGGCTTTCGCGAGGTCTTCTTCTGCCCCGAGCCGGTCGCCGCCGCGCACGACTTCCACCTGGAGCTCGACCGCGGCGCCGTCGTCCTCGTCGCCGACTTCGGCGGCGGGACGTCCGATTACACGATCGTCAGGATGCGGCCGGAGGGGTTCGCGCCGTCCGACGTGCTCTCGCTCGGCGGCGTCTCCATCGCCGGGGACGCGCTCGACGGCAGCCTCATGCGCCACAAGATCGCCCGCCACTTCGGCGCCGAGGTCACCTACCGCGTCCCGCTCGGCTCGAACCAGCTGACCATGCCCCGGCCCATCGTCGAGAAGCTCTGCTCCCCGGCCGACATGACGGTGCTCCAGCACCGCGACGTGCTCGCCTTCCTCCGCGACGTGAAGGCGTGGTCGCTCGGGGCCGAGGACCGGCAGCGCATGGACAACCTGCTCTGCCTGGTGGAAGACTCGCTGGCGTTCCGCGTGTTCGAGGAGATCGAGCGCAGCAAGTGCGCGCTGTCCAGCGAGGCGGTCGCGGAGTTCCGCTTCGATTACCCGTCCATGCACCTCCGCGAGCGCATCGCCCGCGAAGAGTTCGAGGCCGGGAGCGAGCGGCAGATCGACGCGGTCCTACGGGCGCTCGACCAGACGGTGCAGGACGCCGGCCTGTCGTTCGACGGGGTCGACGTCGTGTGCTGCACGGGCGGGACCGCCAGGGTGCCGGCCCTCCGGCGCGGCATCGAGCGGCGGTTCGGCCAGGGCAAGGTGCGGCAGCTGCGGAGCTTCCACTCGGTCGTGCAGGGGCTGGCCGAGCGGGCGCGCAGCCTCGCCGCCGCGTCCGCCTGATGGGGCGCCGGCCGCGCCCGGCTGGGGCAAGCCCTCGCCAGGCGACGACACGGCCGCGCCCGGCGAGGGGGCGGCCTCGCCGCGCGCCGAGGACGCGGGGCCATCGAGCCAGCGGGGATCGCCCTCGACGACCCACGGGTACGCCTCGTGGAGCGCGCGCTCCATCCGGCCGCCATAGCTGTGGCCGGCGCCCTCGGCGTGCAGGACGCGCGCGGCGACGCCGCCGCGCTCGAGCGTCGCCTGCGTCTTGCGCGCCTGCGCCGCGCAGTCGGCCCGCCCGCACGCGAGCAGCACCCGCGCCCCGCCGCCGCTGCGAAAGCGCCGCGCGGTGCCCAGCGTCCACTCGCCGAAGCCGCCGTAGCCGCCCTCGATCAGCGCCGCCCGCGCGAAGCGCGCGGGGTGCCCGGGCAAGAGCAGCGCGCCCATGATCGCGCCCTGCGAGAACCCCGCGTAGATCGGGTCGCGGAGATCCACCCGGTCCCCGAAGCGGCTCGACAGCGCCGAGACCGCCGCGGCGACCTCGCGGCTCAGCGCGTAGTGGTCCGGGTAATAGAAGATCCGGCCGCCGTCCGGCATGCGGGCGTCGATGGGCTTGCCGCGCGGGCAGAGCACGAACCCGGCCCCCCGCACCATCGCGCGCCAGATCTCGCAGTGCCACTCGGGCCGATCGCCCGCGCCGTGGGCGACGACGAGCACCGGCCGCGGCCCCTCGCCGCGCGGCGGCACGACCACCGCGGGCCCGAAGCCGGGAACGTCGAGCGCGACGAGCGCAGCCTCCTCCGCGGGCGGCGGGGGCTCGGGCGCGGGGGCGGGCGCGTCCTCCGGCGGGTCGACGGGGGCCTCGCTGCGGCCCACCGGCGCGAGCGGCGCGGCCGCGCACCCGCCGGCGAAGGCGAGGATCGCGAGCCCTCGCAGGGTGACCGCCCGTCGCGGGCCCCGGCTCGGCAGCGCTCGTCGGCTCGTCAGCGCTCGTCGGCTCGTGGCGCTCATCGCGCCTCAGAACCTGAACACCCGCGGCGCGAGGATCAAGAACCGGAGAAGGTGCCTTATCCCGAAATACATCGAGAACCTTCGGCGGGGCGCGAGCGCCCGGAGATCGCCGCGCTCTGGGCCGCGCGCGGGCGGCGCGCGACAGGCGGGCTCAGCGACGGGAGCGCGGCGCCGCGTCAGGCGGAGACGAGCACGATGCGGCTCACCTCGGGGGGCGCGCCGATGCGCGCCGGCGGGCCGGCGGTGCCGAAGCCTCGGTTGATGTAGAGGTGCGAGCCGCCGCGCTGGTAGAGCCCGGCGACATAGCCGTGGGGGAGCACCAGGTCGGCGGGCCGGACGAGCAGGTTGACCTGGCCGCCGTGGGTGTGGCCGCTGAGCTGCAAGGCCACCTCGCCGGCGGCGTCCGGGAAGAACACCGGGTTGTGGCAGAGCAAGACGCGCGGCAGGTCGCGGGGCACGTCGGCGAGCGCCCGGCCGAGGTCGGGGCCGCCGCCGGGCACGCGCCCTCGCGCCCACACGTCGTCGACGCCGAGCAGCGCGAACGCGCCGCCGGCCCCTCCGACGACGCGCCCCCGGTTGCTCAGCACGCGGGCGCCGCCGCGCTCCAGCGCGTCGAGCGCGGCGTCGATGCCGGCGAAGTGATCATGGTTGCCCGGGATCGCCGCGACCCCCTCCCGGGCGAGCGGGCCGAGCCGCCGGGTGAGCCGCCCGAGGTGCTCGGCATACCGAGGATCGAAATCGATGAGATCGCCCGTCATCACGATGAGATCTGCGCGCGCCTTGCGCACGAGATCCTCGGCGGCGCGCATCTCCGGCTCGCCCACGAACAGCCCGAGGTGGATGTCCGACAGCTGCACGATGGAGAAGCCGTCGAGGCTGCGCGGCAAGCCCGGTATCGGAATCGCGACCTCTTCAATGACGTAGTCGTGCCGCCCGACGAGCGCGCCATACACCGCGCTGCCGCCCCCGATGAGGAAGGCCGAGCCGGCGGCCCCGTTGGCGAGGAAGGCGCGGCGCGGGAGCGCCGGCGGAGCGGCCGGCAGCAGCGGGAGCGGCGCGGCGCGGGGCGGGAGCGGCGCGGCGCGGGGCGGGAGCGGCTCGCCCGCGCCGCCGGCCTCGGTGCGCTCCGCGTCCTCGCCAGGGCGGGGCGCCGCGTCCGCGGGGCCGTCCGCCGCGTCGGCGGCGCGCGCCGCCGCTCTGGCGCGCGTGAGCGCGGCGCGCGCGAGCCGCGCGATCAGCCGACCGAGGTCCACGATGCCGAGCAGCACCGCGGAGAGCAGGACGGTGAGCGAGAGGATGTTGCTCAGGAGCACCGTCCCGCGGACCACGCCGTCGGGCAGCGCGCCCCGCCAGAGCCGCGCGGAGATCATCGCCAGCACGGCGGCGGCGAGCAGGCCGGCGAGCGCGCGCCGGCCGCGCGGGCCCAGGCCGAGCAGGCCGGAGGCGCGCCGGTGCACGTACACGCCCAGGGGGCCGAGGACGGCGATGAGGATCAGCGAGACGACGAGGAAGCGCATGGCGGGCTCTGCGGGGCAGGGGGGACCGAAGCCTAACCGATCGGCGACGACCGGCCAGAAGCCGCCCCGCGACGGCGCGGCGATGGATCGCGGTTTGGGGCGCGCCGCGGGCGAGCGCTGCACTCCCCACGATCACGGCAGGACGCGCCGCCCGGCGCAGCGCGTGCCCCGGTGCCTCCCTGCGTCACCGCACGTCCGACTCTCCGCCTGATCTGGGCACGTCGCCTCAGAGAGCGGTGAGACCACAGTCGATGATGCACTTGGAAATCAACCCGAAACAGTTCTGCTCGTCTGCTATGTCACTTCTGGACGCAGCCGCCGCACGCCCCCTGTCTCGACGATTGCGCGCTGCGTTGCGCCGGCGTCGATCCTCTCGCAGCGTGTTCTCCCGTGAAACGCAGCGTGCGGGCCGCTGTTGAACGCGGCTGTGACGCGCTCGTGACGCGCGCCGGAGCGCGTCGAGCGTCGCGAGGCGACGGACATTTCTATTCGCTGTGAAAAAAGGGACCGCGCGGCAGACTTACGATGAGAAGACGCGGACATGGCAAAGCCGTCGTTTGTTCTTGCCCCAGCGAAACTGTTGGTCTAGATTCGCCCCGCCATTTTTCGATATGTTGGATTTGCCTGGTTTCTTCAGAAGTAGGTGAAAGGCTTAATATGCTGAGAAGGAATTCGCATCAGCTCGGGACGGCAAAGTGGGTTGCGGTCCTCCTCGCGACCGCCGCCTTCGCGGCGTGCTCGGGTGACAACGGCGGGGGCAACGACGGAGAGGGCGGCGCGGGCGCTGGCACCCCCGCGGGCGGCACCGGCGCGGGCTCCCCGGCGGGCGGCACCGGCGCGGGCTCCCCGGCGGGCGGCACCGGCGCGGGCTCCCCGGCGGGCGGCACCGGCGCGGGCTCCCCGGCGGGCGGCACCGGCGCGGGCAGCCCCACCAGCACGAGCACGACGGCCTCGGGCGGCAACTGCACCGGAACGGTCGACATCTCGGCGCCGAACGGCAACCCGTTCGAGGGTGGCACGCTGTTCGTGGACCCGGAGTACGTCGCGAAGGTCCAGTCGTCGATCGACAAGACGACGGACACGGCCCTCGTCGAGAAGATGAAGAAGGTCCAGCAGATCCCGACCGCGTTCTGGCTCGACCGGATCGCGGCGGTCGACCGCCTCGAGGGGCACCTCGACGCCGCGCTCGCGCTCCAGAACCAGATCTGCGAGCCGGTCGTTCCGGTCATCGTCGTGTACGACCTGCCGAACCGCGATTGCTTCGCCGAGGCCTCGAACGGCGAGCTCCGGGTCGAGAACGGCGGTGTCCAGCGGTACAGGGAAGAGTTCATCGATCGGATCGCCGCGATCCTCGCCGCGCGTCCGAACCAGCGCATCGTCGCGATCATCGAGCCCGACTCGCTCCCCAACCTCGCGACGAACCTGGGCAAGAAGGACTGCACCCCGGAGACGGAGACGGCCTACCGGGAGAACGTCGCGTACGCGCTCCAGAAGCTCAACATGTCGCACGTGTACCAGTACATCGACGCGGCGCACTCGGGCTGGCTCGGGTGGCCTGACAACCAGAAGAAGGGCGCCAAGATCTTCGCCGACGTCATCAAGGCCGCCGGCAACCCGGCCGGCGTCCGCGGCTTCGCGACCAACGTCGCGAACTACACGCAGCTCAAGTACACCTCGGAGAGCTACGATCAGCAGAGCAACCCCTGCTTCGGCGAGTACGACTATGTCAACGCCATGGGCACGGCGCTGGCTGCTGAAGGCCTCGGGGACAAGCACTTCATCATCGACACGAGCCGCAACGGCGTCGGCAACATCCGGGCGGACTGGGGCTACTGGTGCAACAACATCGGCGCCGGCATGGGCGAGCGGCCCCGGGCCAACCCGGGCGGCGCGACGCGCCTCGACGCCTTCTACTGGGTCAAGCCGCCGGGTGACTCCGACGGCACCGCGGACAAGAACGCCGAGCGCTACGACCTGTTCTGCGGCTACGAGGACGCAGACCAGCGCGCGCCGGAGGCGGGCTTCTGGTTCCACGAGTACTTCGTGGAGTGCGTGAAGAACGCCAACCCGCCGCTCTGATCGGCGTCGTCGGCGGGCGAAAGGCCGTGACGAGCGCGCTCGATCGAGCTTGATCGAGCGCGCGCCGGCGGCCGGGGCAGGCGAGGAGCGTAGAAAAAAGGGGTCTACCCGCCCGCGGGCCGCGCGGCCGGCCGGAGGGTAGACCCCTTGAAAAGACGCTCCTCGCCTGTCCCGGCCGCCGCGCTGTTTTTGTCGAGCGCACCGGGGCGGGAGGCCCGCGGCCGGAGGCCGGCGAGAGGCGGCCGGCGCGACGTCGAGCGACGCGCGGCGGGCCGTGGCATGGTCGCGCGCCGTGCACGACTCCATCACGCTCGACCAGCTGCGCACGTTCATCGCGGTCGCCGACGAGGGCAGCTTCTCGGCCGCGGCCAGGAAGCTCCGCCGCGTCCAGTCGGCCGTGAGCCACGCGATGGCCAACCTGGAGGGCCAGCTCGGGGTCGTCCTCTGGGACCGATCGACCCGGATCCCGGCGCTCACGGAGCACGGCCGCGTCCTGCTCGGCGCCGCGCGGCGGGTGTGCGCCGACGCGGACGCGCTCAGCAGCGCGGCGCAGCGGCTCGCCGGCGGCCTCGACCCGCTCGTCTCGCTGTGCGTCGACGCGGTCTTTCCGCTCTCCGCGCTCGTCGATCTCTGCGTCGAGTTCGCCCGCGTCTACCCCACCGTGGAGCTCGTCGTGCACACCGAGACCATGTCCGCCGTCGCCGATCGGGTCCTCGACGGGACCTGCCAGCTCGGGGTCGTGGGCCCGGCGGCGGCGGCGCAGGGCCTCGAGCGCCGGCACCTCACCTCGGTGCGCATGGTGCCCGTCGTCGGCGAGGCGCACCCGCTCGCGGCCGCCCAGCGGCGCGAAGGGCGCGTCGCCACCGATCAGCTGCGCGAGCACGTGCAGATCGTGCTGAGCGAGCGCGGCGGGGCGCGCTCGCCGGAGCAGGCCGTGCTGTCGCCGCGCACCTGGCGCGTCGTGGATCTCCAGACCAAGCGAGAGCTCCTTTGCGCGGGTCTCGGGTGGGGCAACCTGCCAGAGCACATGATCCGCGAGGATCTCAGGACCGGACGCCTGGTTCGCCTCCGGCCGGAGGCGTGGGGGGAAGACGAGCACCTCCTGTCGCTGGCCGTGGTCCACCGGCCGGCGCTCGTGCTGGGGCCGGCGGGGCAGTGGGTGCTGAAGCGCCTCGTCGAGCTCTGCTGCGAGCACGTGGGGGGGCCGCGCTGACCGCCGCCGCCGGCGGGAGGGCGGCGGTCAGAGCGAGAGGCGCGAGAGCAGCTCGTTCACGCGGATCGCGGCCGCGACGCTCCCGGTGTCGTGCGCGTAGTCCATGGCCGCGAACAGGTGGGTCTGCTCGAGGTCGAGCCGCTCCGGCGAGCGCTCGAGGAGCCCCACGTAGTGCTCGAAGAAGCGGCGCTGGTCGAACTGCGTGCGCTTCAGCGCGGCGTGGCGCACGGTCGCGTGCAGCGCGAAGCGGCCCGCGAGCGGCTCCTGCACGAGCCGGAAGCGGCGGAGCGACGCGAGCGCGTCCCCGGCGCTCCGCCCCGCCCGCGCCAGCGTCGCGAGCGAGGCCTCGTCGATGTGGTCGCCGTTCGAGTGCGAGAGCACCGCGAGCATCCGCCGCGCCGCCGGCGAGAGCTCGCGGAAGATCCAGGCGACGAGCAGGCCGACCTCGGGGAGGTCGTCCTCGTGATCGATGACCTGCACGCGGTCGACGCCGCCCGCCACGAGCCAGCGGTGGAGCTCGTCGACGTCGGCCGCGCCGCTCGCGACGATGGCGTCGGCGAGCTCCAGGGAGACCGGGTTCCAGCGGAGCAGGCGGGTCAGCGAGGCGACCGCGGGGAAGGGGCTCTGCCCCGAGGTCACGAGCGGCGCGATGACCGGGAAGATCGAGACGCCGGCCACGAGGCAGCGCCGCGCCGTGATGACCCACGTCACCGCCTCGCCGCGGAGGTCGTCGAGCAGCTCGGCGACGGCGCGGTCGTGCTCGTGGTTGTCGAGCACGATGAGCATCTCCCCGAGCGCGCGCAGGCGGCGCCGCAGCGCCGGCAGCGAGGGCGACGGCCCGGCCCCGAAGCGGAGCGACAGCATCCCGAGCAGCGTGCGCGCGTCCCAGGCGCCGACCCGGAACCAGTGGATCCCGCCGGGGAGCTCGGCCGCGAGCTTGTGCCCGAGCGCGCAGGCGAGCGTCGACTTGCCGCTGCCGCCCGTGCCGACGAGCGCGAGGCGCGTCGGGCGCGAGGCGCGCACGGTCGAGAGGAGCGTCGCGAGCTCGCGCCGGCGGCCGTGCAGCGAGGGGGGGCGGGGAGGGAACACGAGCGGCGAGGCGGTCATCCCCGCGCGAGCGTACCAAAAACCGCGCGCGGGGCCGGTCCATGTTGCGGCCGCCGCGCGGCTCTGATCGCCGCGCCGCCGCGCCGCCGCGCTCACCCGCGCGGGCGCGGCGCGCGCAGGAGCTGCTCGATCGCGCGGGAGATCGGCTCCGGCGACATCGAGGTGAGGCGGAGCCGGCGGAGCCCCTCGCCCTGGCGGCTCAGGAACAGCGCCGGCACGCCGTGGACCTGGAGGCGCGCGGCCTCGGCCCGCGCGGCCTCGAGCTGCTGCGCGACCTCCCCGCTGTCGCGCTGCGCCATCGCCCGCGCGGCGTCGACGCCCGGCAGCTCGGAGGCGATGCGCAGCAGGAGCTCGTCCGTGATCGGCGGGCGCTCGCGCGCCTGGATCCGGAAGAAGCGGTCGACGAACTCCCAGAGCCGATCCTGCGCTCCGACCGCCGCGGCCATGCGCGCGGCCTGCACGGAGCCCGGCCCGAGGAACGTGAGGTTCCGGAACACGAGCTTCACCTGGCTCGTGCGCACGTGACGATCGAGGATCACGGGCAGGACCTCGAGCGCGTAATCCCGGCAATGGGAGCATCGAAGATCGGAGAACTCGACAAGCGTGATCGGCGCGTTCGGATCCCCGAGGACGACGCCGTCCTGGGGAATGCCGGAAAAGAGGTCGAGGCCCGCGCTCACCGCGCCGGTGGCCTCCTGTTCCGGCGCCTCTCCGGCGCCGTAACAGGCCGGGATCCCGAGCAGGATCGCGGCGAGCAAGGCGCCGCGCCGCGCCGCGCCGCCAGGGTGTGCTTTGCGTGAATGAGCGAGTGCGTGTCGTTCGATCGTCTCGGGCTTCATTCGACGACACACGGCACGAACCGTACCCCCCGCGCGGCGCTGCGCCGGAAATGCTTTCACGCGCATCCCGGTAAAGCGTGCTTGGCGAGGACCTCCGGGCGAGGAGGGACTCCCCGGCGGCGCGGGCGCTCGGCCGGGCCGCCGCCGCGGCCGGGCGCGCCCCGGCGCCGGGGCTCTTGCCTGCACCCCGTCCTATCCGCAATGCTCGTGCGGATCCCGCGTGTCCTCGGAATGCCCTCAGCTCGGCGCCTCCCCGCGCTGCGACCGTGAACGGGTCGACCCTCCCGCGTCGCGCGCGTCGGGCGCGTCGCACGATCTCCAGACCGACCGCGCGATCGAGGCCGGCGCGCTCGGCGAGCGCCTCCGGCCGCCCGATCCGCCGGCCGACGGCGTGGCCAGGCAGCTCCGCGAGCAGGCGCAGGGCGCGCTCGGCGAGCTCCTCCGCGGCTTCCAGTCGGCCGACCGGCAGGGCGGGGACGCGGCCTCGGGCGGCTCCGCCGCAGGGCGACGGCGGCTCCACGCCGGCCTCGTGACCGCGATGATGCGGCTCATCCTCCTCCTCTACGCCGAGGCGCGCGGCCTGCTCGCCGGCGCGCCCGACGGCGGCGCGCCCGACGGCGGCGCGCCGCTCACGCGGCTCTTCGAGGAGCTGGAGGCGGAGCGGCGGGGGGGCGGCGACCTCGAGCACCGCCACGGCGCGTGGGCCCGCGTCGCGGCGCTCTCCCGCGCGCTCGAGGGCCGCGGCCCCGCGGGCGCGCGCGGCGGCCTCTGCGACCCCGGCGCGCACCCCCTGCTGGACGGTCGACCCTGGCTCAGCGATGGCGCGCTCCACCGCGTGCTCGCCGCGCTCCTCGTGCACGACGGCGCGCCGGTGCGCTACGCCGAGCTCGAGGTCGAGCACATCGGCACGCTCTACGAGGGCCTGATCGCCTTCGATCTCGAGCTGGCCGAGGGCGAGTCGATGGCGCTCCTGCCGTCCCACGTGGTCGTCGACCTGGAGGCGCTCCTCGCCCTCCCGGGCGGCGAGCGGCTCGCGCGGCTCGAGGAGGCGGCGGACCTCAGGCTCGGCGCGCGCCTCGCCGCCGGCGTGGCCGCGGCGGGCAGCGTGGCCGAGCTGTCGCAGGCGCTCGCGCGCCGCGCTTCCCCGCGGCAGCCGGGCCGGATCGCGCGGGGCACGCTCTACCTCCAACCCGGGCAGCTCCGGCGGCGCGCCGGCTCCTACTACACGCCGCGGGACATCACGCGCCACGTCGTCGAGCGCACGCTGTCGCCGCTGCTCGCGAGGGCCGGCCGCCCGTCGGCGCCGGAGGAGATCCTCTCGCTCGCGGTGTGCGATCCCGCGATGGGCTCTGGCGCGTTCCTGGTGGAGGCGTGCCGTCAGCTCGCCGCGCACCTCGTCGCCGCCTGGCAGCGCGCCGGCGCGACGCCGGGGCTCGCCCCGGAGGAGCCGCCGCTCCGCCGCGGGATGGCGCTCGTGGCCGAGCGTTGCCTGTACGGCGTCGACCTCGACCCGCTCGCGGTCGATCTCGCCCGGATCTCCCTCTGGCTCGTCGTGCAGGACGCGCGCGTTCCGCCGAGCTTCGTCGACGCGAAGCTCCGCTGCGGCGACAGCCTCATCGGCGCCGAGCGCGCGGACGTCGGCGCCTTCCCGGCCGCGGCGTGGTCGCGCGGCGGGCCCGCGGACGCCGCCGTGGAGCGCAGCGGCCGGCGGGCCCTGTCGCGGCGGGCTCCAGCGCGCCGGACGCCGGCGCTCGCCGAGGGGGCCACGCGCGAGGAGCTGGCGCGCGCCGAGGAGCTGGCGCGCGCCGAGGGGGCGGCGCGCGACGCGCCGGCGCTTGCCGAGGGAGCGGCGCGCGAGGAGCTGGCGCGCGCCGCGGGGGCGACGCGCGACGCGCCGGAGCGCGACGGGGACGCCGATGAGGCGGCGCTCGACGCCTGGATGGCCCTGTGGTTCTGGCCGTCCGAGGGCGAGCTCGCGGCCCTGGCGCCGGGGCCGGCCACGTTCGCGCGCTACATGGCCGCGGCGCGCGATCCGGCCGACCCGCGGGCGGCGCTGTCGCGCCGCATCGCCGAGGAGCGCCGGTTCCTGCACTGGGAGCTCGCGTTCCCCGCCGCCTTCGATCGCCCGGAGCCCGGCTTCGACGCCGTGATCGGCAACCCGCCCTGGGTCGCGTACGTCGGCCGGGCCGCGCAGCCGATCGCGCCCGAGGTCTTCAACCTCTATCTCCGGAGGAACCCGGCCTTCCACGGCTACCGCTCGCTGCACGGTCTGTTCGTGCACCGGGCCGCGTCGCTGCTCCGGCCGGGCGGGCGGCTCGGCCTCGTCATCCCCACCTCGGTGTCGGACCTCGATGGCTACGGCCCCACGCGGCGCGCGCACGACGCGCTCTGCGCCGTCGACCCCGATCTCCCGAGCTTCGGCAGCGACGCGTTCGAGGGCGTGTTCCAGCCGTGCATGGGCCTCCTCTCGACCCGCCTCCCGCCCGCGTCGCCCCGGCCCGCGGCGACGGCTCCCTGGCCGCTCGCGCGCTCCGATCTCGACGGCGTGTCCCGGCGGCTCCTCGATCGGCTCGGCGCGCTCCGCCCGCTGCCGGCCGCGCTGTTCGGGGAGCGCGGCTTCCAGACGACCGCCGAGGACGCCGAGCGCATCCGGCGCGCGGATGTCCCCGTGCCGCCGTACACCTGCCCCATCCGCGAGGGCACCGACGTCGGCGAGCTCATCGCGCGCGCGCCGCGCCACCACGTCGATCGCGCGGGCGTGAAGGGCCGCTTTCGCAAGGACGAGGACTGGAAGGCGGTGCGGCTGCTCATCCGCCAGACCGCCCGCTACCCGATCGTCGCGCTGAGCGACGGCCTGCCGTTCCGCAACTCGATCCTGGCCGGCTTCTGCGACGCCACGTGGAGCGAGTTCGCGCTGCTCTGCTACCTCAACTCCTCTCCTGTGCGCTGGTGGCATTACACCCGACACCGGGACGCGCGCGAGGGCATGCCGCAGGTGAAGATCGCGCACCTGCGGGCGATCCCGGCGCCCCCGCCGGCGCGCGCCGACCTGATCGGCGCGCTCGACGCGCTCGGGCGGGAGCTCGGCCCGGCGAACGCGGGCCTGCCTGCGGAGGCCCGGCGCCACCTGGACGGCGTGGTGGCGAGCATGCTGGAGATGACCGAGGAGGAGCGGATCTGCGTCGCGCGCTGGGCCGAGGCGACGCCGCTCCCGCGTCCGGACGGCTGAGCGGCGTCCGGCGACGCGCGGCCGTGCGGCGACGCGCGGCCGTCCGGGTGCGCGCGCAGGGCGACCGCGGGCGTCCGGCGGCGCACCTCGTCGGCGGCGTCAGTAGCCGCCGTCGAAGCCGGGGGCGTCCTTCAGGTTGAACAGGACGCTGCGGAGATCATCCAGCTCGAACGGCTTCTCGAAGACCGCGGAGGCGCCCAGGCTGCGCGCGGCCGCGTGGAGGTGCGGATCGCCGAAGGCCGTGATCAGGATGACCGGCGGCCGGCGCCTCAGCTCGGCGAGGCCCTCCAGGATCTCCATCCCCGAGAAGCAGGGCATCTGGATGTCGCTGACGATCACGTCGATCGGCTCTGGGGGCTCTTTGCCACCGAGCCAGGGCGCCACCTTGTCGAGCAGCTCGAGGCCGTTGCGCGCCTCGGAGACCTCGAACCCGTCGCGGCGGAGCGCCAGCGCGAGCGTGGAGCGCATGTCGTCGTCGTCTTCGGCCAGGACGATATGCTGGCCTTTGCCGAACAGGCCGCAAGGCGGGACCAAGGGCTTGTCGCCAATCCAGCTTTCCGTCAGGTTCATGGCAGCTTCTCCTTCTTCTCGCCCGCCCCCGGATGCGTCCTCGGGCCGTCCACCGCGGTCCTCGGCGCTCAGCCCCGCAGGATTTGCAGCGCCCGTGCCACGCTGTCCTGCTTTGCGATGGAGCGGGCTCGACGATGGAGTCGCGCCGCGCGCGGGCCGCTGTCCGCGGCGTAGGCAGTGTCGACAGGAGCCACCTTCCGGGCGGTAGGGGCAATTTGCCGCGCAAGGGGCAGAACACGCCCACCCGCGTGGGGCACTTCCGTGCGCCCTGCCCGGCGGGGGGCGGGATATCGCTGTGCGGTGGCGATTCGCCGCCGCGCGCCGGCGTTCCACGGGGGCGGCGGCGGTCGGGCGTCGCGCGCCCGGCGCGGCGATCGACCCGCGCCTGGGAGGCCGCTCATCGGAGGGGTCAGCGACCTTGGAACAGCCGGAACGGCCGCGGAGCTCGAGGAGCTTGAACAGCGATGAGGCTGCCGCTCGCTGACGAGATCGTCCGGTGGAGAGCAGCGGGGGAGGGGAGATGCGTGGGGGAGGTGGAGATGGGGCCAGCGCCGGCGCGCTCGATGCAATCGCTCGGGGAGGGCGCTGGCCCCAGGGGGTGCTCGCGTCTACCGGTCAGCGGCAGCCGCGGTCGTGATCGCGGTCGTCGTCGCAGTTCAGGTCGTCGCGGTGCGGCGCGCAGAGGTGGCCGTTGTTGTAGTCGTCGAGCTTCTCGGCCAGCGGCTCGCCGCTCGCCCAGGGCGAGTTCCTGCCGCTCTCCTTCACGTTGCTGCCGAGCGGGTACTTCTTGAGCCAGGCGTCGGCCGCGGCGATGGTGCTCTCGATGCAGCTCGACTGGTTGCCGATACCGACGTTGAGCTTGGCGACGATGAGGTGCTTCGCGATGATGTACGTGACGTCGCCCTTGGTCGGGCGGCTGATGATGTCGAGGAGCTGGGACTTCGTGTACGTCTTGCCGCCGATGGTCAGCTTCGAGACCTTCCACGCGTCCGGGTGGTTCTTCCAGTAGCCGGGGGAGCCGGTGCCGGGCGACGCGCACCTGCAGGTCCCGCAGTCGGCCGCGCAGGTCGAGCAGTTCTCGACGCCCGCCTTGCAGACGCCATCGCCGCAGACCGGCGGGCACGCGCCGCAGTCGGCCGCGCAATTGCTGCAGGTCTCACCGGCCTCGCAGACGCCGCTGCCGCAGACCGGCGGGCAGATGCCGCAGTCGCTCGGGCACTCGAGGCAGTTCTCGCCCGCCTCGCAGCTGTTGTTGCCGCAGACCGCGGGGCAAGCGCCGCAGTCGCCGGCGCAGTTCGAGCAGTCCTCGCCGGTCTCGCAGACGTTGTTGCCGCAGACCGCGGGGCAGGCGCCGCAGTCGTCCGAGCAGCTGCCGCAGTCCTCGCCGGCCTCGCACGTGCCGTTGCCGCACACGGGCGGGCAGGCGCCGCAGTCGTCCGCGCAGCTCCCGCAGCTCTCGCTCGCGTCGCAGGTGCCGTCGCCGCAGACGGGCGGGCAGACGTCGCAGTCGGCGCTGCAGCTGCCGCAGTCCTCGCCGGCCTCGCAGGTGCCGTTGCCGCAGACGGGCGGGCAGACGCCGCAGTCTACGGCGCAGGTGGAGCAGCTCTCGTCGCCGCCGCAGACGCCGTTGCCACAGGAGAGCTGGTAGCCGAAGTCCGCGTCGAGCAGGTCCTGCGCCCAGCCGAGCGAGACGGTGCCCACGTTGTCGAGGCCGCCGTCCGGGTCGGCCGTCGGCTCCTGCCCGGCGAGCGGGCCGCTCGTCATGAAGTTGTCGGCGGTGATGACCACCGAGTAGGTGCCCGCCGAGAGCGTGTCGAAGAGGTAGAAGCCGGGCTGGCCGGTGTAGGGGCTGTTGCCCGTGACGGTGAAGTCGACCAGCTGGTCGCCCTGGAACAGCTCGACGCGGACGCCGTTGACGCCGAGCTCGCCCGTCTCCGGCTCGTAGAGCCCGTCGGCGTCGCTGTCGAGCCAGACCGTGTCGCCGATCGACGAGTACGTCACGTAGCCGAAGTCGGCGTCGGTCACGTTCTCTCCCGCGTCGAGCGACACGGCGAGCGGCTCGTCGTCGGTGGTCAGGAGGTGCCCGAGCGGCAGCGTCGCGTCGTCGACGGCGACGACGTAACAGCCCGCCTCGAGCTCGCTGAAGCGGTAGACGCCGTTCGCGCCGGTCGCGGTCGTCTGGAGGGCGGCGCCGTCGGCGGATCCGTCGCAGTTCGTGTCGGCGAAGAGGTCGACGACGACGCCGGAGATGCCGAGCTCGGAGGCGTCCTCGAGGCCGTCGGCGTTCGCGTCGAACCACACCTTGTCGCCGATCGTGCCCTTCGGCGCCGTGTAACAGACCTCGAGGAGCGGGCGGTAGGAAAGGTCGGTGTGGGCGCTGCCTTTATAAGAGGTCTTGCCGGAGGAGCCCTCCTCGAGGAGGATGCCGTAGCTCGGCGAGATCCCGCTCACCCAGTCCTGCACGAGCCCGGTGAGGTCGACCGAGCTCCATCCCGTGACGTTGGGCACGAACGAGGTGAACGAGGCGGGGTCGATGGCGCCGAGGTTGTTCCAGGTGACCAGCGACTCGTCCCAGGGGGCGAGCACCTGGTGGACGTACACGGTCTTGGCCGTGCTCGTGTAGGTCAGGGCGTAGAACTTGGCCGACGTGACGAGCGAGCCCGCGGGGATGGGGCTCAGATCGAAGCGGAACAGGGCGCGCTTCTCGCCGACGGTGCTGGAGTACCCGGTGTTGACTTCATGGGGGGACGGGACGTGATAGCTCGGGGCGAGGCTCCAGATCTCGGCGTTGTAGATGTCGCCCAGGACACCCCGCTTGATCACGGTGCACGTGGGCGACGGCGCAGAGGTGTTGGCGAGGCTGGTCGCGGTGATGAACAGGGTGGCGAGCGCGGCGGAGGAGGCGATTGCGATCTGCTTCATTGGTAGCTCCTTGAGGTCCTCACGGGTGAACCATTGCGGGAGCGTCATCCGAATAGCAGGCACCATGGCGCACGGGCCAGGCGAGGTCGGTTTCGCGGGCTCCTATCGGACTGAGCCCCGCGGGCCGATCTGGATCAGATCAGGTACGCGGGTGCTTTGGCTTCGATCGGAGAGCGGATGCGCAAAGGGACAGTGTTCAAACTAGCAACTCGGTCCTTGAAGTGTCCAGATCTTTTTTTCGGGGAGACACCAAAAAAACACCGAGGTGCGAAGTGACAATTTTGGGTCGTGCGGTGACGCTTTTGGGCCGTTTGCGTCCTGCGGAAGAGGAGCGCAGGGACGAGCGGGCTCCGCGGCAATGCATCTTCGATCTCCGGTCGTCGGTCGCCGGTCGTCGATCGTGCTCGCGTGCTCGGCCCAGGGCCGAACACGACCGGATCAGGCGCGCGGGAGTGCCCGACGAGATTTGATGTAGAGTGCGCACGAGACCATTTTTCAAGATAACGAATCTCCGCTTCGCATGTCTAGATCCTTTTCCGGGGCGCGATGCGTTTTGTGCGTGCTTGAGTGCTTTGGCCTACGCCTTGAGCCAGGGAGGCGGGCGCCGGTCGTCCACCGCCTGCCGCAGGGGCCCACACCCGCCGCGCCGGAATCGCGCCTGCTTTGCGCCGGCCTCGCCGCCTCGTCGCCTCGTCGCCCCGCCGACGAGGCGACGAGGCGGCGCCGGCGCCCGGGGCGGGCGCTGCCGCGCTTCGCCCGCGCCGCCCTGGACGAGGGCGCGCGAAGGAGCCGCGGCGCGCCGCGCGGACGGCCGGCTCACGCCGGGCTCTCGCGCGGCGCACCGCGCGGGCTGAGGCCCGCGAGCCTGCCGGCTGCCGTCCGCGCGCGGGCGCTGCTAGGGTTCGGCCGTGGGACGCCCGCTGCTCGCCTCGCCGGCCCTGCTCCTCGCGTCGCTCGCGTCGCTCGCGGTTTCGAGCACGAGCGCCGCGCAGGGACAACCGACGCTGAGCGGGGCCTGGACCGCGAGCGCGCTCTCCGAGCAGTGGTCCATCGACGCGTGGGGGGAGGCGTGCGGGCCCAGGCCGCGCCCGCAGGGCGCCCCGGGCGGCGCCGTGCAGATCCAGCAGCACGGCTCGGAGCTCTCCATCTCGGGCGCCGGCCGGTCGTGGAGCACCGCCGAGTGCTGGGAGCAGATGCCCGGGCTCGCGCGCAGCAAGCACTCGGCCTCCGGCGACGTGCGCTCCTGGCAGACGCGCTGCACGACCCCGCCGAACGACCCCCGCCGGGCCGTGGTCACCACGACGACGCAGGCGACCGACGCCAGCATCCGCATGGTGGAGACGGGGCAGTACCAGTTCATCATCCAGGACACGACCTGCAGCGCCTCCGTGACGAGGACGCGGACCTACACGCTCGTCCGGCGCGAGGGCGAAGCGCCCCCCGCGGCGAGCGCGCCGCCGCCCGCGGCGAGCGCGCCGCCCGCGGCGAGCGCGCCGCCCGCGGCGAGCGCGCCGCCCGCCGCCTCCGAGAAGAAGCCCGCTCCTCCGCGCACCTGCGACGCCCCCGGCGAGCCCGCGCGCCTCGAGGTCACGCCGTCGCGCAAGCTCATGCGGCCGGGCGAGCGCTTCCAGTTTCGCGCGCTGGTCATGGACGCCGCGGGGTGCGCGCTCCCGACCAGGCCCGCGTGGTCGATCGCGCCGGGGCCGCTCGCGTCCGCCGCGACGGTCGACGCGACGGGCGCCCTCTCGCTCGGCGCGGACGCGGGCGAGGGGTCGCTCGGCCTCGTGGCGTCCGTCGCCGGCAAGGGCGTGACCGTCGCGATCGAGGTGACGAGCCCCGATCGGTACGACGCGCTCCTCGCCACGAGCGGCCTCAACGAGGCCGGCGAGAGCGATCAGGCCGCCGTCGCGGTGATCGCGGCCGGCACCATCGGCGGGCGCACGACCTCGGGCGAGGACGTCGGGCGCGAGCGCAAGAACCTGTTCGTCGCCATCGTGGGCGGGGTCGCCGCCTGCCTCGGCTTCGCGGGGTTGATCCTGCTGCGCCGCGGCCGCCGGCGCGCCGGCGAGCTCGAAGGCCCCGCCTCGACGGGCGGCGGCCTCGGCGAGCGCGGCGGCGCCGGGGCGGACGATGCGCCGGCGTCCTCCGGGGCCGCGCTCGCGGCGCCGGCCGCGGGCGGCGCGGGGCCGGTCGGGCCGACGCCGCGCGCTCGTGGAAAGATCTGCCCTACCTGCGGCGACCGTTATCCGGGCGAGGCGATGTTCTGCGGCAAAGACGGCACGCAGCTGGTCTTGCTCAACTGAGCGCGGCGCCCTTCGCGCGTCGCGCGGGGCACGGACACGCGCTGCGTCATCTCGCTGCACCGCGCCGCGGTGGACACAAAAAAGGCCGGCTCCTTGATCGGTCTCGCGCGGTCCCGCTATCCTCCGTCAACCGACCGGGCCGCGTGATTGTGCGCGTGTGTGGTCGTTGAACCCATGCCCGCAGGCCGGAACGGGAAGGGCGACAGTCGCATGAAGATTACGTGTGAGTCGTGCCAGGCGAAGTACACGATTGCGGACGAGAAGGTCGTCGGCAAGACGGTCAAGATCAAATGCAAAAAATGCAACCACGCGATGGTCGTCCACGGCGCGAGTGAGGCTGCCTCGGCCCCGTCGCAGGACGCCACCGTGGGGCAGCAGGGCGACCTCGCGGAGGACGCCGACGCGAAGCTCGTGGCCGACGCCGGCGGCGCGCCCTCGACGGCGGCGCCCGACGAGTGGACCGTCAACGTCGCCGAGGGCGACGAGCGGACCATGACGACCGCCCAGCTCGTGACCGAGTACGGGCGCGGAGCGCTGAGCAACGACACGTACGTCTGGAAAGAGGGGATGAGCGACTGGCTCCCGATCGCCAGCGTCCCCGAGCTCAAGGAGCGATTTTCCTCCCGGGACGATGCGGCGCCGGCGGCGGATGCGGCGGCCGCTGCGGTCGCGACGTCTGCGCCTGCTGCTGCGGCGGCGCCCGCGGCGGTGCCGGCGCCTGCCGCCACACCCGCGCCGGCGCCTGCCGCCGTGCCCGCGGCTGCGGCGGTGCCGACGCCTGCGGCGGTGCCCGCGGCGGCTGCTGCGCCGGTCCCCGTGGCGCCGGCGCCGGCCGGGCTCAGGTTCGGCCCCGAGGGGACCGTGGTCATGAAGGAGGCGAAGCGCGCGCCGGTGCCGGCGGCGTCTGCGGGGGCTGCCGCGGCGGCGTCTGCGGGAGCTGCCGCGGCGGCGTCTGCGGGGGCTGTCGCGGCGGCGCCGGCTGCGGGGGCTGCCGCGGTTGCGCCGGCCGCCGACGGCGGCGCGGCCGCGGGCGCGCCTGCCGCTGCTGCGCCTGCCACGGCGGCGCGCCGCCCGGGCCGCGCGGCCGCGGTCGACGTTTTCAGCGCCGCCGCCGCCGAGCGGGTCACCGAGCCGGCACCGTCGGCCCCGCCGCCCGGCGGCGATCGTCAGGTGGGCGAGCGCAACGAGAACTCCGTCCTCTTCTCGCTCTCGGCGCTCACCGCGACCGAGAACGCGGCCAAAGAGAAGCAAGAGGAGACCCCGGCCGGCCGGCGTTTGTCGAGCCGCCCCGCGAAGAACAACGGGCGCACCGGCTACGACGACCTACTGAACCTCGGCGGCGGCGCGATCGCCTCCGCGCCGATGCTCGCGCCCCCGCCCCTGCTCGCGCCGGTGACGGACTCGCGGCCGCCGCCGTCGCTGTCGGCCTCGGCCAAGTCGTCGGTGCCGCCCCCGCCGCTCCTGCCGCTCTCCCCGATGGCGGCGACGGAGCCCTCGGCCAAGAAGGGCCGCCTGGGCCTGATCGCCGCCGCGGTCGCCGCGGTCGTGCTGATCGGCGGGGTCGCCTTCTTCTTCATGCAGTCGCCGAAGGAGGACACGTCCACGACCACGCCGGAGCAGACGAACGCTGCCCCTGCAGAGGTGCCGAGCCCGGCGGCGACGCCGGAGCCCGCGCCGACGCCGACCGAGACGGCGGCGGCCGCCACGCCGCCGCCCGCGGAGACGGCGGCGCCGGCCGCCGAGGAGCCTGCCGCGTCGGCGGCGGCCCCGGATCAGCCGGCGCCCAGCGCGGCGGCCGAGAAGCCGGCGGACAAGGGGCGGCCGTCGTCCGCGCCTGCGCCTGCTGCAGCGGCGGACAAGCCGGCGGCGTCGAAGCCCGCGGCGGAGCCGGCGCCTTCCGGCGGCGGCGGCGAGTTCAACCGCGGCGCCGCGAGCTCGGCGCTCGGCGCGGCGGCTGGGTCCGCCAAGAGCTGCAAGAAGGCCGGGGGGCCGACGGGCACCGGGAAGGTCAAGGTCACCTTCGCGCCGAGCGGCAACGTCACGTCGGCCGAGGTGCAGGGCGCGCCCTTCGCCGGGACGAGCGTCGGCGGCTGCGTGGCGCGGTTGTTCCGCGGCGCGCGCGTGCCCGCCTTCGGCGGCGGGCCGGTCTCGGTCAGCAAGTCGTTCACCATCAACTGAGCTCGTCTCGAGCCAGCCTCGCGTTCCTGATTCCTCTCGGGTACGCAGGTCTCGCCGAGTCGCCCGGCCCCCTCTCCGGGGGCCTACCGCCCGGCGCGTGAGCGGGGAGGGACTTGGGCGACGCGACGCTCGCGTCCCGCCGTCTAGGAGCCCGGTCACGGACGGCTGCGTTTGTCGCCGGTCGCGGTGGCCTCGCGACGGGGGAAACATGGGCTGAGCTCCGTCGCCGGCGTGCGGCGCCCGAGGTAGTGGAGGCGGCGATCGAGGTCGCGCCCTCCGCCCGTTGCCCGAGGTAATCCGCACGAGGTGATCCCATCAGCAGGGCGAGCAGCACAGGCGCGCGTGTGAATGACGATTGAGAGATGACACGGATTCCCTCGCCGTAATTGCGCGACACCGCTCGATGTCATTTCACAAATTGTGTCTAAAATTAACTATCTTTTCGTGGCCAACATGTCTGTGGCTTGCTAGCCAATCTTCATCGAAGGCAGCGCGCCGCCGATCCGGTGCTCGGTGGTGCCAGACCGACATCCGCCATGGAGTGAGGATGGATGGCGCCCACCCCTCATGACGCGCTGTTCAAGTCCACGTTCAGCCAGCCGGAGCACGCGGCCGGGGCGCTGCGCGAGGCCCTGTCGGCGGCGCTTGCCGCCCGCATCGACTTGGGGTCGCTGACGCTGCAACCTGGCAGCTTCATCGACGAAGCGCTCGCCTCGAGCCACAGCGACCTGCTCTTCACCGCCAGGCTGGAGCAGGCGCCGCTGTTCATCTACGTGATCTTCGAGCACCAGAGCACGACGCATCCGCTGATGGCGTTTCGGCTGCTCGCGTACATGGTGCGGATCTGGCAAGGCTACCTGGAGCGCCACCCGAAGGCGATGCTCCTCCCGGCGATCCTGCCGGTGGTGCTGCACCACAGCAAGACCGGCTGGAGCGCGGCGGTCTCGTTCCAGGATTTGCTGGACGTGCCGCCGGAAACGCTGGCGCTGATGGCCGAGCATGTGCCGCAGTTCCGGTTCGTGCTGGACGACATCAGCGAGGAGACGGACGAGGCGCTGCGAGCGCGGGCGATGACGGCGCTGGGGCGGCTGGTGCTGTGGTGCTTCCGGCATGCGCGCGCTCCCGAGGAGCTGGTGCGGCGCCTGTCGGCGTGGAGGGAGGTGGTCCAGGAGGTGCGTCGGGCGCCCGGCGGAGCAGCTGCGCTTGCGCGTGTATGGCGGTATATCTTGACCGTCATCGACCCGCGCCGGCCCGGGAAGGTGCTGCAGAGGCTGCTCATGGCGGCGGGACCGGAGGCCAAGGAGGAGATCGTGACCATCGCAGATTACCTTCGCGAGGAGGGCCGGCTGGCGGGCGAGCGAGAGGGCCGGCTGGAAGGGCAGCGAAGCATGCTGCTGAAGCTGCTCCGCCTGCGCTTCGGCGAGCTACCCGAGCCGATCGAGGCGCGCATCCGCGCCGCCGATGCAGGGCAGATCGAAGGCTGGACCGAACGCGTGCTCACCGCGCCCACGCTGGACGACGCTCTGGCCGAGCGCTGACGCCGCGCCCCTCGCGCTACGCGCGGCGCCGCCTGCGGAGGAGCCCCGCCAGCGCGAGCCCAGCGAGCCAGCCGGCGCTGCCATCCCCGCCTCCCGGGCTGGTCGCGCAAGGGCCGATCATGCCGCTCCCCGCGGCGTAGAAATCCTCCGGCTCCACCGCGACCTCGGTCGGCGGCGCGCCGGCGGCGGCGCCGTTGCCGTCCGTCGGGTCGTCGCTCACCGGCGCGCCGAGCGCGCCCGCCGCGGCGATCCGCGCCTGGTTCTTGATGACGTTCGGCGCGTCCGCGTCCACCGTGACCTCGAAGCGCACCGTGACGCTCCCGTCGACAGGGATGCCGCCGCCCTTCGCGCCGTCCGCCCCCTCGCCCAGCCGGAACGTGACGGTCCGCGTCTGCGGATCGTACTCGCCGAGATCGTCTCCAGGCCTGTCCGTCTGAGGACCGGCGTTCGGCCCCTCGACGATCGAGAGCGAGCCCGGGACGAACGTCACGCCGGGCGGCAGCACGTCGGTCAGCACCGCGCCCACGGCGTCGTCGTTGCCGGTGTTCGTCGCCGTGATGCGGTATTCGATGGCGTCGCCGCGGTACGTCGGCAGCCCGCCGACGTCGGTCGCCACCTTGGTCGACTTGCTGAAGTCGGGCCCGAAGTTGGAGATCGACGTCACCCACCCCGCGAGGAAGTACAGCTCGTCCGTGCTCGTGGCGACGAGCGTCGCCCGATCGTCCCCAGGCGTGAGCTTCGAGCTGACATCCACGATGTCGATGTCGACCCCCGACATGCTCTGGGGCGTGCCCGCGATCCTCGGGAGATCGCCCTCCACCGACACCGGCTCTCCGAGGGCCGATCGGGTGCTGTTGAAGAAGTTGTCCGCAGGGTTGAGCGCGTCGCTCAGCGCCTCGGCCACGTCGGGCTTCCCAGGGTTCTTGGGATTGAAGAACACGCTGTCGCCAGAGCTCGTGTTGTCGCCCTCGAACGCGACGATGCCCAGCTTCGCCACGAAGCCGGCGTCGGGCACCTTGAAGCCCGAGAGCTCGACCTGCTGCCAGCCCACGTCGGAGACCCGGTCGAGCCCGTCGAACAGCGCGAGGTTGCGCATCGGCGATCTCGGCGCCTCGTAGAACACCACCATCCACCACGCCGCGAAGACCACGTCGTCGTCGCGGTCCCTGACGTCGACGACGTCCACGCCGCCCACCCGGTAAGCCCCCGCGCCGCTCTCCTTCACGATCGAGGTGATGTCGGCGACGGACTGGTAGTTGTGCGACTCCTTGGGCTTGCCCTGGTTGATCACCGTCTCGACCGAGTCGATGGAGGTGACCTTGCCCTCGAAGCCGCCCTCGTGGTGGAGCTCCACCTCGGTATCGGCGCCGCCGCCGTTGCGCGCGGCCCAGTACAGGAACGCGTGCGTCACCGTCGCCCCCTCGGGCAGCGTCAGCACCGCGGTCGTGCGCGCCATCTCCGGGGTGATGTCGAGGTTCGCCTCCGCGCTGCCGTCCGCCGGCGAGTCGGACCGCCAGAAGAGATCGGGCCCCGACTCGGCGGTCGACGCTCCGCAGGCGCCGACCGTGCCCTCCTTGGGCCTCGGCGTCGAAGAGCGGCACTCCTGCCCGAGCGAGCTCCCGATGAGGGCGAAATCGCCCTTCTGATCGACCTGTATACGCAGCTTGGGCTCGGCCGTCGCGCTGGCGGTCGTGAGGCCCATCAGCGTGAGCGACGCGAGCCCGGTGATGCCCAACTGCTTTCTCATCGATCCTCTCCGGTTTCGACCTGCGGCTTGTACGCGGCCTTCTTGATGATGATGAACTGGACACGGCGATTCCGCTGCCGCCCCTCCTCCGTCGCGTTGTTGTCGAGGGGCTGGTCCCGGCCGTAGCCCTGCGCCGTCAGCCGCGTCGAGTCGATGCCGCGGCGGACCAGCGCCGCCATGACGGAGTTGGCGCGGTTCTGCGACAAGACCCGGTTGTGCTCGTCGGTGCCCCGATCGTCGGTGTGACCCTGGATCTCGATGAGCACGATCTCCGGGTGCTCCTTCAGCACCTGGGCGACCTCGTCGAGCAGCGGATCGCTCACCGGCTTGATGGTGGCCTTGTCCGTGTCGAACTGCACCTGCTGCAGGATCACGACGTTCTTGTCGGTCACCCGCACCGCCTTCGGGCAGCCGTGCTTCTCGGGGTCCGGATCCGCGAAGCCCTTCTCCCTCGGGCAGGCGTCCTTGTCGTCGCGGAACGTGTCGCCGTCCGTGTCGGCCGGGCAGCCGTTCTTCGCCGGGTCCTTCGAGCGGGGCCCCTTGACCTCGGGGCAGGCGTCCTCGCCGTCGGGCACGCCGTCCTCGTCCTGGTCCGGCGGGCAGCCGTTCTTGCGCGGATCGTCGCTCGCGACGCCGGCGACGAACGGGCACGCGTCCTCGCCGTCGGGGATGCCGTCGTTGTCGCGGTCCGGCGGCGGCGGGCAGCCGTGCTTGCGCGGGTCGGCGCTCGCGACGCCGGCGACGAACGGGCACGCGTCCTCGCCGTCGGGGATGCCGTCGTTGTCGCGGTCCGGCGGCGGCGGGCAGCCGTGCTTGCGCGGGTCGGCGCTGCGCTCGCCCGCCACCTTCGGGCAGGCGTCCTCCGGATCGGGGATACCGTCCCTGTCCCCGTCCGGCGGCTGCTCCGGCGTGAAGGCGGCCATGGCGACGACGCGCAGGTCGGGCGTGCCGATCCCCGAGGTGAGCCCCGGCCCGACGCCGACGCCGGCCTCCAGGAAGGGGAGGAATCGATACCGGGCGTCGAGGAGGAGCTCGGCGTTGATCGAGCGGCTGCTGATGTCCTCGAGCACCATCGCGGTGGTGAGCTCCGGCCCCACCTGGAGCCGGTCGCCGAGGGCGAGGAACCCGACGCCGCCGCCCAGGGTGAGCATCGTCCCCTGCGCCACGCCGCCGAACGACTGGGAGCGCCGGAGCTCGGTGCCCAGCGAGCTCGACCAGACGAGGCGATCCAGGCGGCCGCCGGCGGCGAGGTAGGGCATCGCGCGGACGTGGCCGTCGCTCACGAACGAGTCGGCCGCGCCCGTGGGCAGCCAGAGGTACGCGCCGATCGCGAGCTGGAGCGGGTCGTGGTAGGTGCCATAGAGCTGCACGCGCGCGCCGAGCCGCAGGTCGCCGAGCTCCGCGCCGCTCGGGGACGCGAACTCGCGGCCGCCGCCGTTCGGGTTCTCGCCCGACTGGAGCGCGGTGAGCGGCGCGTCGAGGTCGAAGCTCACCTTGTTCCAGAGCGGGAGCGACGCGTTGAGCCGGAACGTGAGCTGATCGCTGACGACCGCGCCGATCTCGGCGCCGTCGCGCGCGCGCCGCAGGACGAGCGGATTGCTCGCGTAATCGGCCATCAGCATCACGTGGGGCGTCAGGTGGCCCGGCGCGAACGGCGACGGCACGCTGAACATGCGGTCCCCGGCCGGCGCCGGGACGAAGCGGCTCAGGGCCATGCCGTCGGGCTTGACGGGCGCGTCCTGCGCGCGGGCGAGCGCGGGCACGGCGGCGAGGGCGGCCAGCGCGGCGGCCAGCGAGCAGAAAGACCGAGATCTCATGAGGTGGCACCCTGCGTCGGCGGGTTTCGCATGACGGGTTAAGCCGCTATCGCGGACCAGTATACCGGCCGACAACTGCGGAGTCTTGGGCAACGAGCGACGTGGTCTACATCTTCGTAGGACTTGCGCACACCTCCCCGGACCCTCTGAACGAACGGCTCCCGGACCGGCGCGGCGTCCGGGCGGGCTGCGGTCGGCGCGCGGCGCGCGGCCTCTTCGGGACGGAGGTCCCGGCGGCGGGGGCGGCTCACGTTCGAGCGCCTGCGCTCTGGACGACGAGCGGCTATGGTTGGCGGGACACCGCGATGGGCATCCTCCTCAAGCGCGCGCTCGACCAGGCGGCGGTCTGGCACCGAGCACAGAAGCGCAAGTATCCGAACGCCGACGTCCCCTACATCAGCCACCTCGCCGGCGTCGCGGTCCTGCTCGCGCGCCACGGCTTCGACGACGAGGTGGTCGCGGCCGGCGCGCTGCACGACGCCATGGAGGACCAGGGCGTCACGTTCGACGAGCTGCTCCAGCACTTCGGCGAGCGCGTCGCCACGCTCGTCCGCCACGTGACCGAGCAGGACCGGGCGCTGCCCTGGGAGGACAGGAAGCGCCTCTATCTCGAGGCGTTCCCCAAGAAGCCCTGGGAAGCGCAGGCGATCACGCTGGCCGACAAGATAGACAACTTCCAGTCCATCATCGTCTGCTCGCGCGAGCACGGCGACCCGTGGTCGATGTTCAAGCGCGGCAGGGACGCGCAGATCGCCAGGTTCGAAGAGCTGCGCGCGATGTCCCGCGCGCTGCCGCCGCACCCGCTCCTCGACGAGTACGGCGCCGTGCTCGACGAGCTCCTGTCGACGGGCTGAGCCCCCCGGACCGCCGGCCGCGCGCGGGCCGCCGCGCCCGGCCCGCCGCGGCGATCCGGGCGAACACCTGCGCTCCGGGCGGCGCGATCACGGCGCGGCGCGCTCGTCCGGCGCGCCGCCCTGGGCCGCGCGGCCTGCGGGCACCTCCGCCGCCTCCGGCGGAGCGGGCGGGATCGACCGGGCGAAGCGGAACACCTCGCGCGGGTCCCACCGCGCCTTGATGGCCGCGAGCCGCGCGGCGTTCGGGCCGTAGTAGGCCGCGAGCCAGCCCTCGACCTCCGCGTCGACGTAGTTGATGTAGGCGCCGCGCACGTGGGGCAGCATCGCGCGGCGGAGGCCCTCGACCCAGGCGACGCACTCCGCTTCTTCCGCGGCCGCGGTCCAATAAGCCTGATATTGGAGGCTCCACAGCGCGCGCCGGTGCGGGAACGCCGTCGCGTCGGGCGCGACCCGGCCGACGGCGCCGCCATAACCGTCGAGCTGGACGAGGCACTTCGGGGTCGGCGCGCGCGAGAGCGCGGCGGCGAGGGTCGCGATGGCCTCGGCCCCGAAGCGCTCGTACGCATAGGCCGACGTGTTCTTGTAGCTCGCCTGCTCCTGGCGCGGGTGCACCGTCCATCGCTCGGGATCGCCGCCGAGCCCCCCGAGCCGGCCCACGGCGTTGAGGTAAGGCATGGTCTCGATCGACGCGCTGGAAGGCTCGGCCCCGCGCGTGGAGGAGAAGAGCGGCTGGATCAGCCGACGCAGCTCCTCGCCCCGCCCGAGGAGCTGGCCCATGCACGAGATGTCGCCCGAAGCCGCCGCCGGGAGCTTGAGGATGCACGTCAGTCGCTCGTCGGCGTGCGGCGCGAACGTCTGCCACGCCTCGAACACCCGCTCGAGGTCGGCCCACGGCCAGGAGATCCTGAAGATCGAGACGTCGGAGATCGGGTGTGTCTTGAACGTGAAGGAGGTGACGATGCCGAAGTTGCCGCCCCCACCGCCCTGGCAGGCCCAGAAGAGATCGGGGTTGTCCTCCGCGTCGGCCCGGACCACCTCGCCGCCCGCGGTGACCATCTCGACGGCGAGGAGGCTGTCGCAGGTGAGGCCGAGCGCGCGGGAGAGGAGGCCGAACCCGCCGCCCAGCGTGAGCCCCGCGATGCCGACCGTGGGGCACGAGCCCGCAGGGAGGGTGACGCCGACCTGCCAGAGCGCGTCGTAGACGGTGATGAGATCCGCGCCTGCGCCGATGACGGCGATCCCGCGCTCGCGGTCGACGCGGACGCTCCGTAGGTCGCTCACGTCGATGACGAGCCCGTCGTCGACCACGGAGAACCCCTCATAGCTATGCCGCCCGCTCCTCGCCCGGATCTCCGCGCCTCGCGCGGTCGCCCAACGAATGGCATTCACGACGTCCTGCGCGTCCTGGCAAAACACGATGGCGCGAGGAGATCGCGAGAAGCGCGCGTTGTGCACCTCGCGCGCGTCGTCGTAGCCGGGATCGCCGGGGAGGACGACACGGCCGGTGAGCCGCGGCGCCGAGCTCATGACCGGCGCTTCGCCCGCGCGCAGGTCAGATTGCGCGGCGCGGCAGCCGCGCGCGCTGCCCGCCGGCCGACGCGAGATCCGGCCTGCATGCACGGAACCTGCGCCCCGCGGGGGTCGCGTCAAGCGCGGCCCGCCCCACGCCCGCCCGCGCCGGCCGCCGCCCCGTGCCGGCCGCCGCCCCGTGCCGGCCGCCGCCCCGTGCCGGCCGCCGCCCCGTCGCCGCCCCGTGCCGGCCCCGCCCCGTGCCGGCTCGCGCGCGCGCGCACGCCGCGCTCCCTCCCTGTGAGCACGCGCTCGCTCCCCGTGAGCACGACAAGCACCCTCGCGCCCGTCCCGGACGAGGAATAACCGCCCTGCTCTCCGGGGCGCGCGGCGCCACGCCGCCGGCTGCGCGCGCGCTGACGACCGCTCTCCGGCACATACGATGCACCGCCGTGCGGGGAGCTCCTCCAAGGAGGGACCGATGAAGCTGATGTCTCCCCGACTCCATGGGTACGTCGACTACGCGATCGTCGTCCTGCTCGCGCTCGCGCCGCTCGCGCTCCGCTTCGGGCCGGTGCCGACGGCGGTCTCTTATGTCACCGCCCTGACGCACCTCGTCGTGACGCTGCTGTCCGATCAGCCGCTCGGCGCCGCCAGGAAGATCCCGTTTCCGGTGCACGGCGCGCTGGAGTCCTCCCTCGGCGTCGGTCTCATCGCCTCGCCCTGGCTGTTCGGCTTCTCCGCCGAGGGCCCGGCGCGGATCTTCTCCGTCGTCGCCGGGCTCGCGATCGTGCTCGTCGTCCTCACGACGAGGTACGCGGCCGGCGTCCTCTCCCGGCCGGAGCCCTACGATCGCTACGATCGCTGAGCCGCGCGGGCGCCGCTCAGCCGGCGGCGGCGAGCGCCGCCTGCGCCTCGCGCATCACCTCGGGCCAGGCCGGATCCGGGCGCGACGCCTCCAGGGCGATCGCCAGCGGATCCTCGCCGGCCTCGATGGCGAGGCGCGCCGCGGCCGACCCGGTGAGCAGATCGAAGGCCGGGATCGTGTCGACGTACTCGTAACGCTCGGTGCGGAACCGGAACTGCTCGGGCTGCTGCCGGTGGGCGAACGCGGTGAGCGCGAGGTAGGTCGCGACCGGACGGAAGGTGCGCGGGTCGGTGACGTGGATCTGAACGCCGCCGCAGGTCTTGCCGGCGTGCTTCTGGAAGGTCGGCCGGAAGGTGAGCGGCCGCGCGATGAACCCGAGCAGCCCCGTGGACGCGAGGCGCGCGGCGAGATCGCGGCCGTCGAGCCAGGGCGCGCCGACGATCTCGAAGGGGCGCGTCGTGCCGCGGCCCTCCGACAGGTTCGTCCCCTCGATCAGGCAGCCGCCCGGGTAGACGAGCGCGGTGTCCGCCGTCGGCATGTTGGGCGAGGGGAGGACGAACGGGCGATCCCACTCGGCGGCGAGCGCCTCGCGGCGGTGCTCCTCGACCGCGACGACCTGCAGCCCGCAGGCGACGTCGCCGAGCGGGATGCCCTCGCGCCGCGCGAAGAGCGCGACCAGCTCGCCCGCCGTGAGCGCGTGGCGGATCGGCACGGGCTCGAGGCCCACGAACGAGAGGAACCCCGGCGCCTGCGTCGCGCCCTCGACGCTCTCCGGCGCGCAGCCGACGGGGTTCGGCCGGTCGAGCAGCACGACGTGCACGCCCGCCGCGTGGGCCGCCCGCAGCGCGAGCAGCGCCGTCCAGACGAACGTGTAGTAGCGCGCGCCGACGTCGGCGAGATCGATGAGGAGCAGGTCGATCTCCGCGAGATCCTCGGCGGAGGGCGAGAGATCCTCGAACCTGTCGCCGTACAGGCTGACGATGCGCGCGCCGGAGCGCGCGTCGACGGCGCTCGTCACGGCCGCCATGTCCTGCGCCTCGCCCCCGTAGCCGTGCTCCGGGCCGAAGTAGAGGCGCGGGCGCACGCCGAGGCGCTCGAGGACGAACGCGATGTGGGTGAGCTCGCGGTCGACGCTCGCCGGGTGCGCGAGGACCCCCAGGCGAGCCGACCGGATGCGCTGGAGCTGCGAGAGATCCGGGAGACGGTCGAGTCCGACGTGCACGGTACCCTGACTACCAAGGCGAGCGCGGGCAGTCCATTTGTCCGCGTCGGATTTTCCGGGGGCGCTGCGCCGGCGCGGGTCAGCGCTTGAGGGCGGCGTAGAACGCCGCGCCCCGGCGCTGCACCCGGACGAGGAGCTCGCCGTCGCGCGCGGCCTCCTCGACCTCGGCGGCGGTGGGCGCGCGGCGGCCGTCGGCCTCCAGGATCACGTCGCCCGGGCGCAGCCCCGCGCGCTCGGCGGGCGAGTCGTCCGCCACGAAGGCCACGCGCGCCAGCGAGCGACCCTCGCCGCGCTCGCCGCGCTCGCCGCGTTCGCCGCGCTCGCCGCGTTCGGCCGGCGCGTCGCGCAGGGTGAGGCCGAGGCCCGTGTGCGGGGCGGGCGCGCGCTGGACCGGCAGCGCCGGCGGCGGCGGCTCGTTGCGCGCGGCGAGCGTCACCCGGGTCTGGTACCGCTGGCCGCCGCGCGCGACCTCGAGCGCGAGCGTCTCGCCGACGTTGTGGTTGAAGAGCTCGCGGATGACGTCCTGCGCGTCGCGCGTCGGCCTGGCCGCGACCGACGTGATCACGTCGCCCGGCTGGAGGTTCGACCTGGCCGCGGGGCCGCTCGGGTTGACGGCGTTGACGAGCGCGCCGGCGCGGGGCGCGTTCGGCATCACCGCCGCGAGCTGGGGCGTGAGATCCTGGAGCCCGACGCCGATCCAGGCGCGCTCGACGCGGCCGTGCCGGAGCAGCTGCTCGGCCACGCGCCGGGCCATGTTCGCCGGCACCGCAAGCCCGATGCCCTGCCCGCGGCTGACGATCATCGTGTTGATGCCGAGCACGCGGCCGTCGAGGTCGACGAGGGGGCCGCCCGAGTTGCCGGGGTTGATGCTCGCGTCGGTCTGGAGGTAGTCCTCGACGTCGTTCACGCCGACGCCGCCGCGCCCCTTGGCGCTGAGCACGCCGGTGGTGACCGTGTGGCCGAGGCCGAAGGGCGAGCCGATCGCGACCACCCAGGCGCCGACGCGGGCGGCGTCGCTGTCGGCGAACGTCGCGGTGGGCAGGTCCTTCGCGTCGATGCGGAGCACGGCGAGATCGGTCGCGGGGTCGCGGCCCGCCACGCGGCCGGCGAACATGCGGCCGTCGCGGAGCCGGACGGTGATCGCGCGGGCGCCGTCGATGACGTGGTTGTTCGTGAGGATGCCGCCGTCGGGGGAGAAGATGACGCCCGAGCCGAGCCCGCGGCGCTGGCCGCCGTCGCGGAACCAGCGCAGCGGCGAGGAGACGTCCTCGCCGACGGCGACCTCGATCTGGACGACCGCGGGGCCGACCTTGTCGGCGACGTCGGCGAACGCCTCGCCGAGGCGGCGCAGATCGGCGGTGCCGGCGGCCGCGGCGGCGCTGGAGGCGGCGGCGCGGGACGGCGCGGGCGAGGGCGCCGCCTTGGGCAGCGCGGAGGGCGCCCGGACGGTGGGCGCCGGCGCCGGCGCTGCGGACGGCTGGGCGCCCGCGAGCGACGGGAGCGAGAGGGCAGGGACGAGCAGGGCGAGGGATGCAGTCAGCCGACGCGAGTTCATGCTTCCTCCAGCGCGTGGGAGAGGGCCTGTCCGCGGTCCGCGGAGCGGGGGGCCCGGCAGCGAGGCAAGAGGTAAGACGGGAAGCGCTCGCGAACGCAACCTCCTGGCGCGCGAAAGCGCGCGGGTCGCGGATTGGGCCGCAGGGGCGCGCCCGTTCGGGCAGCGCGCCGCCTCGGGCTGTGCGCGGGCCCCAGCTCCGCCCGCTAGAAGTCCGGCCAGGGATCCGGGAGAGGGTTCAACGCAAAGGCGCAAAGAGCGCAAAGGCGCAAAAAAACAAATGCATTTTTGCGTCTTTGCGCCTTTGCGTTGAAATCTCTCTCCTCTCGCGAGGCAGATCCCTGGCAGGACTTGTGATCCGCGGTCCTAGGCCCCGGCGCCCGCTTCGGGCCCCGCGCCCGCCTCGTCCGCCGCCGGCGCGGCGTCGTCCGCCGCCGGGGCGCCCTCCGGCGCGGCGTCGTCCGCCGAGGAGCCGTCCGATGGCCCGCTGGGCCAGGGATCCTGGCCGTCGTCGCGCAGGTGGATGTGCTCCAGGTAGAGCCCGTCCGGCGGCGCCGTGATCCCGGCGTCGCGCCGGTCGCGCGACGCGAGCGCGCGGGCGATCGCGCCGGGGGCGAGGTGGCCGCGCGCCACATCCATCAAGGTGCCGACCAGGATGCGCACCATGTTGTGCAGGAACGCGTTCCCCTCGACGTCGATCCGGACGAGGCGCGGATCCGCAGGGTCGAGCGACAGCTCGATGCCGTACAGCGTGCGCACCGTGGTCGTCCGCTCGTCCGCGCTCGTCCGGAACGCCGCGAAGTCGTGGGTGCCCTTCGCGGCGAGCGCCTCGGCGCGCGCCCGGTCGATCGCTTCGTCCGTGAGGCCCTCGACCCGCCACGCGCGCCGGCTGAGGAACGGATCGCGGACCAGATCCCGGAGGATCAGGTAGCGGTAACGCTTGCGGAGGCTCTCGAAGCGGGGCGAGTACCCGACGCGCACGACGGCGGCGCGACGGATCACGATCTCATCGGGCAGGTGGCGCGCGGTCGCGAGGACCCAGCCGCGCGGCGGCAGCGGCGCCGCCGTGTCGAAGGCGACGCGCTGGTCGCGCGCGTGGACGCCCGCGTCGGTGCGGCTCGCGCCGCGGATCTCGCGGATGGCCGGATCGATGGCGCGCAGCGCGCCGAGCAGCTCGCCCGCGACCGTGCGCTGGTCGCGCTGACGGGCGAAGCCCGCGAACGGGCGCCCGTCGTAGGCGACCGAGAGCAGGATCCCCCGCGTGGAAGCGGCGCTCCTCGCCACGGCGCGATGGATGCGCGCGGCCTAGCCGCCGCTCCCCCCGCCGCCGCCCGACCCGCCGGCGCCCGCGCCGCCCGAGCCGCCAGCGCCCCCGCCACCGCCCGCGCCGCCGTCGCCGCCCGAGCCGCCGCTCCCGCCGTCGCCGCCGCTGCCGCCGGAGCCGCTCGCCGACGTCGTGCTGGCCGAGGCGGTCAGGGACGCATACCCCCTGGCGCACGCCTCGTTGACCATGCCCGCCTCGTTCTTGCAGCACTCCGCGGGGGCCGCCCGCTGGCCGTCCACCATGCAGTACGGGAGCTGATGGCACCCGCCGGGGATCGTCACGATCCCGTGCTCGGGGTCGAGGTTGTCGTTGCAGCTCGGGGTGGTCCCCTCCTCGACGCGGCACGCGGCGCTCTGCAGCGCGAGCGCGAGGAGGAGCAGGCTGGCCATCCGGAGGGGGAGCATTCGCATCGGCTGCTTCCTATTGCTTGATGGTGAAGTTGATCGGAACGTTCACCACGACGCATCCGCTCTGCGGCGGAGGCAGTGATTTGCCGCGGAAACGCCCCAGGACGCAAGACGAGATCTCGCCCGACCCCACCGTGTCGTTGAGAATCGAGGCGCTGCACACCGCGCCCGTCGAGGCGACCTGCACGCTCACCGTCAGCTTGCCGGAGACCTCCGAGGTGCGCAGCGCGCGGTTATAACAACCTTGCGCCGAGCGAGCGAGCCCGAGGACGGCGGAGTCGAGCGCGGGCGAGCTGGCGCCGTCGCCGCACTTGGCGGAGCACGGCGATTTGCCGGTCGTCGCCGGGCCCTGCCCCGAAGCGACCTTGCCAGCGTCCACCCCGGCGTCCTCGACCTCTTCGACGGGCGGCGGCGGCGGGGGCGCGAAGAGCGGCGGCGGCTCCGCCGGCTTCGTCTCGGTGCGGGCAGCGGCGGTGGGTGCCGCGGGCGGCGCCTCCGGCTCCGGGCGCAGCTTCCAGTAGAGCAGGCCCGCCGTGAGCGCGGCGAGGACGACCATTCCTGCGATGTAAATCCCAGAATTGCTAGATTTTCCAGGAATCTGCTGGGACGACGGGGGCATCGATGCGGACACGTTGAGAAGTCCTCCCGGAGAGGCGCGCGGGGCCGGCCGCGTCGGCGGGCCCTGTGCGCCGGAGCCGAGACGCGGGCGCGCCCGGCGGGGGCGAGTCTACAAGGGTGGCCAGGGAAGCGCGCCAGGAAACTGGATGCGCCCCGGATGAACATGTTGGCTCCACGCGGACGGCCGTTCAGCGCGCGTAGAACGACACCGCGGTGTCACCGTAGGTGCGGACCGCGGCGCAGGTGAGCCCGGCGATCTCCGGGGAAGGATCGCGGCGCGCGTGCTCGAGGACGAGGCGCCCGGCCGGGGCGAGCAACCCGAGCGGCCCGGCGAGGCGCGCGGCCGCGGCGGCGGCCTTGGTCAGGGCGGCGTACGGCGGATCGAGCAGCGCGAGATCGAAGGGGCCCTCGTCGGCGAGCAGGTCGAGCGCGCGCTCGACCGGGAGCGGGACGACGCGCGCCGCGTCCGCGAGGTCGAGCGCGGCGAGGTTCTCGCGGAGCGTGGCGAGCGCGGGCCGGCCGCTCTCGACGAAGATCGCGCGCCGGGCGCCGCGCGAGAGCGCCTCGATGCCGAGCGCGCCGGTGCCGGCGTAGAGGTCGCAGACGAGCGCGCCGGTGACGTCGCCGAGCGAGGAGAAGAGCGCCTCGCGCACGCGGTCCGCCGTCGGCCGCGTGCCCTCGCCGCGCGGCGCGGCGAGCCGCCGCCCGCCGAGCCGGCCGGCGATCACCCGCATGATCGTCGCCCCTCCCCGGGCTCCCGGCGCGCGGAACGGGCGGCGCGGCTCACCAGCGGTAGGTCAGGTCGAGGCCGCCCGCGCCGAGGCCGACGCTGGGCTGCACGGTCCAGCCGGTGCGCTCCCCGCTCCGGCTGTCGCTCGTCACGAGCAGGTAGGCGCCGAGGCCCGCGGAGACCACGGCCAGCGGGTAGAAGACGTACTGGAGCCCCATGAACGTGTCCGTCTTCTCGCAGAGCCGGATGCCCGCGTCGGCCGTCCTCGCGTCGGCGGTGATGTCGCCCCGGACGGCCTCGCGCTGCTCGGGCGCGCACACGTCGTCGACCTCGGTGGTGAACAGCGCCCGGTAGGCCTTGTACTGCGGGTCGCTCTGGATGCTGGCGACCTGGACGGAGCTGATGACGGCGACGGTCCCGAACGCCGCCCCCGCGCCGAGGCCGATGAACCCGCCGATCCGCTTCCAGTTGGACTGCGACGGCTCGGCGGGCATCTGGCTGAGCGCGAGGTCGGTCGTGTTCACGGGCACGACCACGACCGACGCCTCGGAGTCGAGGAACCCGGCCGATTTCACGCGCACCCGGTGCGGCCCGGCCGTGACCGGGAAGGTCCCCTCGCCGTTCTGCACGTTGCCGGCCGGCTTCCCGTCGATGAGCACGCTCGCCTGCGCGGCGCCCGTCCTCACGCGGAGCGACCCCATCGGCGGTCCGCCGGTCAGCGACGCGATCGCGTCCGCCGCGATCTTCCGGAGCGGCTCGTCGTTGGCCTCGGTGAGGTTCGCGCTGTACTTCACCGGGACGCTCGAGGTCGGCTTGCCGCGGGTCCAGAGGTTCAGCGAGCCCTCCACGTTGGTGTCGCTCTTGCGGAGCACGCCCCAGAGGTAGCGGTCGCTCCTGATGTGGTCGGCGATGCGCGTCTGGCAGCCCTCGTCGGGCACATCGGGGCACTGCAGCGAGAGCGTCAGGACCTCGAGCGAGAAATCCCCCTCGCCGACCGACCACCCCCGGGCTTCCTTGATCGCGGAGCGGAGCGCCTGGGTCAGCGCGCCCGCCTGGTCGTACGCGTCGTCGGTCCGGATGGCGACGACCGTGATCGGCAGGGCGGCGGGCGACGGCTCCGCCGCCCGCGCGACCTCGCTGCAGGCGAGGCAGGCGGAGAGGGCCAGCATGGCAGCGAGACCGGTTCTCTGTACGCGCGTCATGATGCGGTGCTGGGCTCCACGGGGCCCAACTTACCCGGCCGGCGGCCAGGAACGCAATCTGGTGGGCCGGCGAGCCGGAGGCCCGCGCCGCGGCGAGCGTTTTTCGTTTCACCCACGATCGCGCCGTGTCAGAGCATCCTCCGCGCCGGCCCCCGCTGCAGCGCGTCGCCGAGCGTTCCTCCGCGTGGTCTATGAAGGTCCCCCGAACCATCTTCCGCGAGTACGACATCCGCGGCGACGCCGAGCGCGACCTCTCGAGCGAGCTCGCCCGTGAGCTCGGCGCCGCCTTCGCCCTGCTGCTCCGCCGCGAGCTCGCCGCCGGGGCGCCGTCCGGCGGCGCCCGCCCGCGGGTCGCGGTCTGCCGGGACGGCCGCCTCTCGAGCGAGCGGCTGTTCTCCGCGCTGACGGAGGGCCTGCTCGCGGGCGGCGCCGACGTGACCTCGGCCGGCGTCGGGCCGACGCCGCTGCTCTACTTCGCCGCGCACCACCTCCACGCCGACGGCGCGATCATGATCACCGCGAGCCACAACCCGGCGCCGGACAACGGGTTCAAGCTCATGCGCGGCAAGGCGTCGTTCTTCGGCAAGCAGATCCAGGCGCTCGCCGATCTCATCGAGGAGGGCGCAGCGCGCGCGCCGGGGGCCGCGGCGGCGAGGGGCGCGCTCACCGAGGTCGACCTCGCGGCCGACTACATCGAGGCGGTGCGCGCCGCGGCCCGCCTGTCGCGCACCGACGTGCGCTTCGTGGTCGACGCCGGCAACGGCGCGGCCGGCCCGCTCGGCGTCCGCACGCTCAACGCGCTCGGCTTCTCGCCGGACGCGCTCTTCTGCGACATCGACGGCCGGTTCCCGAACCACCACCCGGACCCGACCGTGCCCGAGAACCTCGAGGCGCTCCGCGCCCGCGTGCTCTCGACCGGCGCCGCGCTCGGCATCGCGTGGGACGGCGACGGCGACCGGATCGGCGTCGTCGACGAGCGCGGCGAGGTGATCTGGGGGGACAAGCTGCTGCTCCTGTTCGCGCGGTCGCTCCTCGCGGAGCGCCCCGGCTCGGCCGTGCTCGGGGAGGTGAAGTGCTCCGAGACGCTCTACGCGGACGTTGCCGCGCGCGGCGGGCGCCCCATCCTCTGGAAGACGGGCCATTCGCTCATCAAGACCAAGATGAAAGAGGAGGGCGCCCTGCTCGCGGGCGAGATGAGCGGGCACATGTTCTTCGCCGACCGGTGGTTCGGGTTCGACGACGCGGTCTACGCGTCGGTCCGCCTGCTCGAGATCGTGGCCCGGGCGCAGCGGCCGCTCGGCGAGCTGCTCGCGGACGTGCCGCAGACCTTCGCCACCCCCGAGATCCGGGTCGACTGCCCCGACGCCGTGAAGTTCGAGGTCGTGCGCCGCGTGACCGAGCACTTCCGCCGCGTCCGTCCGGTCGTGGACATCGACGGCGCGCGCATCGACTTCGGCGGCGGGGCCTGGGGCCTCTGCCGCGCTTCGAACACCGGTCCGATCCTCGTGCTGCGCTTCGAGGCCCGTTCGGTCGCCGATCGCGACGCGATCCGCGCCGAGGTCGAGGCCGTCGTCTCCGCCGCCGTCCGCGACGCCGTCGCCGCCCCGCTGCCGTGACAAAGCCCGACGTCGAGCCGCAGAACGAGCCCTGGACGATCCGCCGCGTGATCACGTGGGCCTCGGGCGATCTGAGGAAGCGCGGCGCGTCCTCGGCGCGCCTCGACGCCGAGCTCCTGCTCGGCAAGGTGCTGGGCATCGATCGCGTCGGGCTGCTCATCGACGCCGAGCGGCCGCTCGACAGGGCCGAGCTCGCCGCCTACCGGGAGCTGCACCAGCGCCGCCGCGCCGGCGAGCCGGTCGCCTACCTGCTCGGTGTGCGGGAGTTCTACGGCCGCCCGTTCCGCGTCGATCCGCGCGTGCTCATCCCGCGCCCCGACACCGAGATCCTCGTCGAGGTCGGCCTCGCCCGGACGAGGCGCCTCGCGCTCTCCGCGCGCGTGCTCGATCTGTGCACCGGCTCCGGCTGCGTCGCGGTGAGCCTCGCCTGCGAGCGGCCCACCAGCCGCGTCCTCGGCATCGACATCTCGGACGGCGCGCTCGCCGTCGCCCGCGAGAACGCGCTCCGCCTCGGCGCCGTCAACGCGGGGTTTTTGCGCTCGGATCTCTTCGCCGGCGTGCCGTCCGGCCTCCGCTTCGACCTGATCACCGCGAACCCGCCGTACATCCCGGACCAGGACGTGGCCGCGCTGCAGATCGACATCCGCGGCTACGAGCCGCACCTCGCGCTCGCGGGGGGCGCGGACGGGCTCGCCTTCACGCGCCCCATCGTCGCGGCCGCGCCGGCGCGGCTCGCCGGCGGCGGGGTGCTGGCGGTGGAGGTCGAGGCGGGCAAGGCGGGCGAGGTCGCCGAGCTCTTCGCGGCGGCGGGGTTCGTCGACGTCGCGAGGCACCTCGACTACGGCGGCCACGAGCGCGTCGTCTCCGGCGTCCTGCCCTGATCGCCCGCCGCGCCGGGCGGACGCGGGCCGGCGGCCGCGCAGCGCGCGCGCGCCTGCGCGAGGATGGGGCTGGCGTGCCGTATGCACCGCGTGGCGCGGTCGGAGGCGGGGGCTCCGCGGCGAACCGTGCGCTGGCGGCTGCCTGCTCCGCTCCCGAGCGCGTTCATCCTGTGAGGCGGAGAGGTGTCCCATGAGGCAGGTGGATCCCAGGCCCGAGAGCTCGACGGCCGATCTCGTGAAGGAGGCGATCGCCGAGGCCAGGGAGCTGATAGAGGTCGAGGTCGCGCTGGCGCGCGACGAGATCAACCAGGAGATCTCGCGGGCGAAGACGTCGGGCGTCGCGCTCGGCGCGGCGGCGGCCGCGGCGCTGCTCGGGGTGGCGCTGGTGCTCGTCGCGATCGCGCTGGCGATCTCGCCGGGGCCGCTTCCGGCGCTGCTGATCGGGCTCGCGCTCATCGTGCTCTCGGTCGTGGTGGGCGTCGTCGGCTACGGGCGCGCGCCGAGGAGGCCGCTCGAGCGGACGCGCGGCCGCCTCGGGTCGGACGTGCGGCTGGTGCGGGAGCGCGTCGTATGAAGGGGCTGAACGGTCAGCGGGAGGAGTTCGAGCGGAAGGCGGACGAGCTGCGCGACCGGCTGCTGCACACGATCGAGGCGATCGATCGGCGGCGCCACGCGCTCCTCGACGTGAAGACCCAGGTGCGCCGGCACGGCCCCGGGGTGGCGGCCGGAGGGCTGGTGCTCGCGATCCTGGGCGGGGCGGCGGTGATCGCGCTGGTCCGGGGGGCGCGGGCGCGCGACGAGCGGCTGCGGGGCGAGCGCGTCCGCGCGCTCGTGCGCTCGTGGCAGCACCCGGACTGGGTGGCGGCGCGCGGGAAGCCGAGCGTGCCGCGCGAGATCGGGCGGAAGATCCTGGTGGGGGCGCTGTCTTTCGCGGCGATGCAGCTCATCCGGCGCGGGATCCGGCTCACGCTGGCGCCGCCCAGGCGGGAGGCGCTGGTGCGGCGGCGGGCGCCGGAGCTGCAGGCGTAGACCACGAGATCAGGGCCCGAGCGCGTCAGGGCCCGGTATAGAGGGCAGTGCGCCAGCCCAGGTAGAACCCTGGCTGGCGGACGGACGTGCTCCAGGTGTAATCCGCGTAGAGCCACGGGCCCATCGACACCTTCCAGAGCCGGATCCCCTCGTAGAACACGCCGCCGCCGATGCGGGCGGGGAGCGCGCCGTCGATGACGTCGGCGTCGCTGCCGTCCGGCGTCGTGTAGGCCACGCCGGTGCCGGCATCGACGATGACACCCACCTCTCGCCAGCGCTCCCCGAGCGAGAAGAGCGGGAATACCTCGGTGTGGAACATGACCCCGCCCGCCAGGGCGCCATGATCCGCGGCGCTCAGGCCGTGCCCACCGAACGCGAGGCCGAACGTGAGCCAGTCCGCGAGCACCCCGCCGAGCCAGACATAACCGCCGCCGCCGATGCCGACGCCGGTCTCGGTGTAGTAGCGTTCGTATCCTATCTTCTGAACATCGTTGGGGAATCCGGCGGCGCTGCCGAGCGTGAGGCCCCCCGCGATCCCGGCGGCGAACCCGCTGCGCCGCACCGCCTTCCTGGGCGCGAACAGCGGGTCCACGGTGGGCGCATCCTCGGCAAGCCGCGGGGCCGTGTCGGGTTGCCGATCCGCGCCGCCGGGGTCGGGGACCGCATTCCCCGGCGGCGGCGCGGCCGCGGCGGCGGTGCCGGCGTCCCTCGCGGGCGGCGGGCTCTCCGCGCCCCCGGGCGCCGCCTCCTGCGCCGACGCGGTGGAATGGAGCAGGCCGAGGCCGAGGAGCGCCGGCAGCGCGGCCGCACGCCGCAGGGGGAGGGACGTCGCCATGGGCTCCCTTTCCTATACGATGACGGGGGCCTCCGGCATCGCAATCCGATGGCCTTTCCCGATCGGCGCGCCGCCCGACGCCAGCGCGGGCGCGCCCGGGCCGCGCTCTCTCGTCGTGGGCGCGCGGGCCGTCGGCGCGCGTCGGCGCGCGATTGCCGCAGCATCCAGCCCTGCGACGGACCGCATGTCGGGACAGAACGAGAAGCGTGCTTGAAGCGAGTCCATCGGAGATCCGGTTCGCCGGATGACCTGCCGGCGGCGCGCGGCGGCGCTCGCCGGGGGCCGTCGCGGCCGTCGCGGCCGTCGCGGCCGTCGCGCGAGGAGCGCTCGATCCTCGAGCGCGCGCGGCGAACTCGCCTGCCCCCGTCGCCTGGGGCACGGTATGCTCGCCGTCCCATGAAGGCCTCTCCCTGCCTGCTCCTCACGGCGCTCCTCGCTGGCGCCTGCGGAGGTGCCAAGGCACATCGAACGGGTCCCACCATGATCGCAAGCTCCTCTCCGCCCCCCGCAGCGGCCAGCGCCGCGCCGACGCCCGCCGATCCTCACCGCCCCGCGTACCCGACCACCCGCGCCGTTCCGGTGAAAGACGCCGTCCAGGGAGTCGAGATCACCGACCCGTACCGCTGGCTCGAGGACGGCGGCGCGCCGGAAGTGAAGGAGTGGATGCAGGCTCAGGACGCGTTCACCCGCGCCGAGCTCGCGCGGCTCCCCGAGCGGGACGCGATCGCGTCGAGGCTCAAGCAGCTCTTCTACATCGATGCGGTGTCCGCGCCGCGCCACCGCAAGGGGCGGTATTTCCTGAGCCGGAGGCACGCGACGAAAGAGAAGTCGATCGTCTACTGGAAGGAAGGAAAGAGCGGCGAGGAGCGCCCGCTGCTCGACCCGAACAGCTGGTCTGACGACGGCAGCGTGTCGCTCGGCGGGTGGGAGGTGTCGTGGGACGGCAAGAACGTCGCCTACAAGGTCCAGAAGAACAACTCGGATGAAGCGACCCTCCATGTGATGGATGTCGCGTCCGGCAAGCGCTCCGAGGTGGACGTCATCGAAGGGGGCAAATACGCGTACGCGTCGTGGACGCCCTCCGGCGACGGCTTCTACTACGTCTGGCTCCCGACCGACCCGTCGATCCCGGTCGCCGATCGGCCCGGCTACGCGGAGGTGCGGTTCCACCGGCTCGGCCAGGATCCGAAGCAGGATCGCGTGGTGCGCGGCAGGACGGGCGATCCGAAGACCTTCCTCGGCGCGCTCGTGTCCAAGGACGGCCGCTTCCTGGTGCTCACCGTCGCCCACGGGTGGACCTCGACCGACGTCTACTTTCGCGATCTCCGCAGGCCGGGCGGTCAGGCCGTGGACAAGCCGCTCGCCGTGGGGCGCGACGCGCACTACAGCGTCGAGGTCTACAAGGATCGGTTCTACGTCCACACCGACGAGGGCGCGCCGCATTACCGCCTCTTCGAGGTCGACCCGGACAGGCCCGAGCGCGCCGCGTGGAAGGAGATCGTCCCGGAGCGCCCCGACGCCATCCTGGACAGCGTCTCCATCCTGGGTGGGCACCTCGCGCTGAGCTACCTCAAGGACGCCTCGAGCCGGGTCGAGGTGCGCACGCTCGACGGCAAGCTCGTCCGCGAGGTCCCGCTGCCCGGCATCGGCACCGTGGGCGGCCCGTCCGGGCTGCCCGACGAGGACGAGGCGTATTTCTCGTTCGAGTCCTTCACCTCACCCCAGGCGATCCACGCGACCTCGATCAAGACGGGCCGGACCGAGCTCTACACGCGCATCGAGGTGCCGGTCGACCCGTCGCCGTTCACCGTCGAGCAGACCTTCTTCCCGTCCAAGGACGGCACGAAGATCTCGATGTTCATCGTCCGCCGCAAGGACATGAAGAAGGACGGGAGCTCCCGCGCGCTGCTCTACGGCTATGGCGGGTTCCAGATGTCGCAGACCCCGGCGTTCACCGCCTCAATCTACCCGTGGCTCGAGCGGGGCGGGGTGTACGCGCTGGCCAACCTGCGCGGGGGCGGCGAGTACGGCGAGGCGTGGCACCGGGACGGGATGCTGCTCAAGAAGCAGAACGTCTTCGACGACTTCATCGCCGCGGCAGAGCACCTGGTCCGCGAGGGATACACGCGCCCCGAGCGGCTCGCCATCCAGGGCGGCTCGAACGGCGGTCTGCTCGTCGGCGCCGCGCTCACCCAGCGGCCGGAGCTGTTCGGGGCCGTCCTCTGCGGCGTCCCCCTGCTCGACATGGTGCGATACCACCTGTTCGGCTCCGGCAAGACGTGGATCAGCGAGTATGGGTCCGCCGACGATCCAGCGCAGTTCAAGGCGCTCTACGCCTACTCCCCGTATCACCACGTCAAGCCGGGGACGAGGTATCCGGCCGTCCTCCTGCTGTCGGCCGACAGCGACGATCGGGTCGATCCGATGCACGCGCGCAAGTTCGCCGCCGCGCTCCAGGCGGCGAGCGCGGGCGGCCCGGTCCTGCTGCGCATCGAGCGGAACGCCGGCCACGGCGGCGCGGACCTCATCAAGGCAGCCGTCGCGAAGGGCGCCGACCAGCTCTCCTTCGCGCTGTGGGCCACGAACGGGCAGGCGCCGACCAACAGGTGAGCGGCGCAAGGCGCGAGGGAGACAGGCGCGGCGGGAGCGAGGGACGGCGGGAGCGAGGGACGGCGGGCGCGGGGCGCGCAGGCGCGGGGCGGGGCGCGACGGACAGGCTTGCGGCTCCGCGCCGCGACGGCTAACAACGCGCGGCCGTGCGAATGCTTCACCCCGGAGCCGGGTCCTCGCGGCCCGGGCCTTTGATCTCGCGTCCCCTCGCGGCCGCCGCCTCGGCGCTGGCGGACGGGACGCGCGCGCCGCTCGCCGAGCTCTCCGATCCGGCGGCGGTCCTCGCCGGGCTCATGGATCTGCACGGGAGCGTCGCGCTCGCGCGCGAGCTCTCGCTCCTCGACCGGCCCGCCGCCCCGCCGCCCGCGGCGGCCCCCGGCGCGCGGGCCGAGGTCCGCGCGCTCGCCGCGGACCGCCTCGGCGAGCTCGCGGCGGCGCTCGACCACGTGTTCGCCACCCCGTTCCACCGGCGGAACAAGCTGCCCGACGCGGCGGCCGTGCTCGCGACGCTGGAGCAGACCGGGGTGCTGGCCGCGCGCGCCGCCCGCGAGCGCGGCGGGCGCCCGCTCGCGTCCGCGGCCGGCCAGCTCTGGGAGCCGTTCGGCGAGCTCGCGAGCCGCCTCCTCGGCCGCATCCGGCTCGAGACGCGCTCGCTGCGCGAGGAGCTCGCGCCGTCGCTGCGGGCGCTCGGCCCGGACGCGGCGCGGCTCGAGCGGCTCGACGCCGCGATCGCCTCCGCCACCCAGAAGCGGCGCGAGCGCGCCCTCGCGGAGCTCGTCCCCGGGCTGGCGCGCGCCTTCGCGCGGGGCCTGCGCGCGGCCGTCGGCACGCTGCCGGAGGCCGTCGACGTCGAGCACGTCGCGGCCTGGTTCGCGCAGGACGAGTGGCTCCGGCGGGAGCTCCAGCGGATGGAGCTCGTGGTCCAGGCGGTGCTCGCGCACGAGGCGGGCCGGCTCCTTTCGCTGGTTGACGGGGCTGCGGCGGCGGGCGCGCCGGCGTAGCCCGCGAGGGGCTTCACGATGCGGCTCGCGACGGCGCGGCAGTGGACGACGCGGCTCCTGGTCCTCCTCACCGGGGGCATCGGCCTCGCTTTGGTGGCGCGGGCGGCGGTCGTCTACCGCGGGACGGACCCGCTCGCGTACCGCCTCGTGCAGCTGATCGCGCTCGGGCTGGCGTTCGGCACGCTCGAGCTGTTCGCGCGCGCGGGGCGGGTCGCCCGGATCGAGCGCGAGCTCGCCGCGCTGCCGCGGCCGGCGACGCGTGCCTCGATCGAGCAGAGCAGCGCGCCGCTGCGCGCGCTGCTCGAGGCGCGGATCGCTGGCGCGGCGCTGCCTCCGGCCGGCGCGACGTTCGCGTCGTACCTCGTCGGGCTGCTCGTGATGATCGGGCTGCTCGGCACGTTCCTCGGCCTGTTCGAGACGCTGCGGGGGGCGCGCGAGGCGCTGACGCTGAGCGCCGACGTCGACGCGCTCCGGGAGAGCCTGGCCGCGCCGATGCAGGGCCTGTCGCGCGCGTTCGGCACCTCGGCGGCGGGCGTGTCGGCGTCGGCGATGCTGGGGCTCGCCGCGGTGCTCGTGCGACGCGCCGAGGCGGGGGCCGCGGCCGCGCTCCACGCCTACGCGGCGGGCCCGCTCGCGGCGCTGACGGTGGCGGGGCGGCAGCTCGCGGCGCTGGAGGCGCTCGCGCGGCAGGGCGAGGCGCTCCCCGCCGCGGCGGCGTCGCTGCGCGAGGCGACCTCCCGGCTCGAGCGCCTCGAGGAGCGGCTCGTGGCCGTGCAGGTCGAGGGCGCGCGCCAGGCCGCCGCCTCGTTCGCGGCGGCCGCGGCCGAGATCCGCGGCGACATCGCGGCGGGCCTCCGGCAGACCGCCGACGTGGCGGCCGGCGTGGTGAAGCCCCTCCTGGCCGAGGCGGTGGAGCGCGCCGGCGCGGCCGCGGGCGGTGCGCTGCAGGCGGTCGAGCGGCGCCTCGACGAGGAGTCGCGCGCGCGGCGGGAGGCGGACGCCGCGTCGTCGGCGCGGCTGGAAGGTCAGGCGGAGCGGCTGGCCGGGGTGGTGGGGGAGGCGATAGAGCGGCTGGAGCGGGAGCAGGCGGCGCGCGCGGCGGAGGCTGCGGCGAGGCAGGCGGAGCAGGACGCGGCGCGTGCGGCGCACCTGACGGCGCTGGGGGAGGCGCTGTCGGGCCCGCTGACGGAGGCTGCGCGAGCGGCGCAGGCGGCGCCGGAGGCTGCGGCGCGGCTGATCGCGGAGGCGTCGGAGCGGCTGTCGGCGCGGGCGGAGGCGGACGCGGCGCGGGACGTGCGGCTGGACGCGCTGCTGGAGAAGCTGTCGGAGGCGACGGCGGCGATGGCGGGCAGCGCGCGGGAGCAGGCGGGGCGGGTGGCAGCGCTGGCGGACGCGGCGGAGCGGAGCGCGGCGGAGCGGGAGGAGCGGGCGGAGGCGCGGGTGGCGGCGCTGGGGGAGGCGGCGCGTGCGCTGCTGGAGGAGCAGGCGGCGCGGCTGCTGTCGTTCGAGGAGCGGCTGGAGGGGGCGCGGCGGGAGGCGGCCGACGGGCTGGCCGAGCGGCTCAGCGCCCACGCCCGCGGGCTCGGCGAGCGGCTGGAGCGGATGGAGGAGGGGGTCGCGTCGCGGCTGGGGCAGCTGGAGGAGGGGGTCGCGTCGCGGCTGGAGCGGATGGAGGAGGGCGCGGCGAAGCGCCTGGAGCGGCTGGACCGGGAGGTCGCGGTGCGCCGGCGCGAGCTCGAGACCGAGTCGTCGGCGCGGCTGGAAGGTCAGGCGGAGCGGCTGGCCGGGGTGGTGGGGGAGGCGATAGAGCGGCTGGAGCGGGAGCAGGCGGCGCGCGCGGCGGAGGCTGCGGCGCGGCAGGCGGAGCAGGACGCGGCGCGTGCGGCGCACCTGACGGCGCTGGGGGAGGCGCTGTCGGGCCCGCTGACGGAGGCTGCGCGAGCGGCGCAGGCGGCGCCGGAGGCTGCGGCGCGGCTGATCGCGGAGGCGTCGGAGCGGCTGTCGGCGCGGGCGGAGGCGGACGCGGCGCGGGACGTGCGGCTGGACGCGCTGCTGGAGAAGCTGTCGGAGGCGACGGCGGCGATGGCGGGCAGCGCGCGGGAGCAGGCGGGGCGGGTGGCGGCGCTGGCGGAGGCGGCGGAGCGGAGCGCGGCGGAGCGGGAGGAGCGGGCGGAGGCGCGGGTGGCGGCGCTGGGGGAGGCGGCGCGTGCGCTGCTGGAGGAGCAGGCGGCGCGGCTGCTGTCGTTCGAGGAGCGGCTGGAGGGGGCGCGGCGGGAGGCGGCCGACGGGCTGGCCGAGCGGCTCAGCGCCCACGCCCGCGGGCTCGGCGAGAGCCTCGAGGCGACCGCGGCGGTGGTGCGCGAGGCATCGGAGCTCGTGCGCGCCGGCGGCGCCGAGATGACGGCGGTGGCCGAGATGTTCACCGTCGCGGTCGACCGTTACCGCGACGCCAGCGATCGATGGCTGAACAGCCTCGGCGCGATCGAGGACGCGATCGAGCGCCGTGAGCACGGGGAGGCGACGGACCTCCTCGGCGCCTACCTCGACCAGACCCGCGAGGTCTTCGATCACTCGCTGCAATTTCAGCGCGAGCTGTTCTCGGAGCTGCGGGCGCTGAGGAGCAGGACGAGCTGATGCGCCGCTCCTCGCCTCCGTCGGCGCCCGGCACCTCGCGCCCCGAGGTCGTCTGCTTCTTCGTGGAGCGCCGCGAGGGCGCGCCGCCGGTATCAGCGGCGCCCGTCGCGAGGAGAGCACGGCCGTGTCCCTGATGCCGGCCGAGGACGAGGCGCCCGAGCAGGCCGCGGTGTGGCCGGTCTTCGGCGACCTCATGGCCTGCCTCTTCGGCCTGTTCGTGCTCTTTTTCGTGTGGGCGATCTCCTTCCAGGTCGATCTGACCCGCGATCTCGCCGCCGAGCGCGCCACCCGCGCGGCGGAGCGCGCACGCCTGGAGGCGCTCGAGCGCGCGCTGGCCGGACCGCTCGCCGAGGGGAGGATCACGCTGACGGAGGGGCGCATCGGGATCCGTGGGAGCATCCTGTTCGAGCTGAACTCGGCCGAGCTTCAGCCGGAGGGGATCGCGCTGCTCCGCGCTCTGGCCGATCCGCTGACGGCGTACCTCGAGCATCATGACGAGCTGATCATGGTGAGCGGCTTCACGGACGACCGGCCTCTCACGAGCTCGTCCCGCGGCTATGCCGACAACTGGGAGCTCTCGGCGCAGCGCGCGCTCACGGTGACGCGCGCGCTCGCCACGGCGGGCGTTCCCGAGACGGCGCTGTTCGCGGCCGGCTTCGGCGAGCGGCACCCGGTGGCGCCCAACGATACCAGCGAGAACCGGGCGAAGAACCGTCGCGTGGAGATCTCGCCCATTCCACGGCGGAGCGCGCCCTGATGGCGTCCACGTCGGATTTTTCTCCGGCGGTGGTGGAGTCCGAGGACCGCCAGCGGCGTCTTCAATCCCAACCCCGGTCGGTCGACGGGTGTGAGCCTCAACCTCGGTCGGGGCGCCGCCAACCGCAGCCACGTCCACCGCAACCCCGGTCGGCCGCGGCGGCTCAACCCGGGTCGGCCGCGGCGGCGGCTCAACCCGGGTCGGCCGCGGCGGCGCAACCCGGGTCGGCCGCGGCGGCGCAACCCGGGTCGGCCGTGGCGGTTCAACCCGGGTCGGCCGCGGTGGCTCAACCCGGGTCGGCCGTGGTGCCTCAACCCCGGTCGGCCGCGGCGGCTCAACCTGGGTCGGCCGCGGCGGCTCAACCTGGGTCGGCCGCGGCGGCTCAACCTGGGTCGGCCGCGGCGGCTCAACCTGGGTCGGCCGCGGTGGCTCAACCCCGGTCGGCCGCCGCCCCCCAACCCGGCCCTCCCGCCGCCGCGCGCCTCGGCGCCCTCCGCGCCGCCGGCGCCGCCCGCTTCGATCCAGCCGGCTACCGCTTCATCGAGGCGCTCCTCGAGCGCGCCCGCGCCCTCGACGGCGCCGCCCGCGCGCGCCTCGACGCCCGCGCCTCGGCGCGGCTCACCGCCTTCGAGGCCGCCTTCCACCGCGCCCGCGCCGACGCCGAGGCCCAGCTCCGCGCCCTCGCCGACGCCGGCATCCCCGACGACGGCGCGCTCGCCGCGGCGCTCTCGCTCGGCGACCTCCCCGCCGTCGCCAGGGCCGCGCGCCGCCGCCTCCGCGCGCTCGCCGCCGAGCGGCAGACGACCGCCGTGCCCTCGCTCGCGCGCCTCCGCGGCGAGATCGCCGCGCGCGACGTGCGCCTGCCCGAGCCGCTCGCGCGCGATCTCGCCGAGCTCCCGTGCGACGGCGATGTCGTCGAGCGCCGGGTGAAGCGGCAAGCCCAGGCGCTCAGCAACGCCCTCTCCACGGCGCTGTTCCACGAGTCGCTGGTGAGCGCCCGCGCGACGCTCGCCGTCGCCCGCGCCGCCGACAACGTGCCCGAGGACGCCGGCCCCTACAACGCCCAGGTGCTCGCCGCCCGGGCGCTCTGCGCCGCCGAGCGCCTGTCCGCGCACTACCTGCGCGCGCTCGTGGCCAGCCTCCAGGACCTCGGCGCCCTCTCCGCCGCGCTCGAGCCGCAGCCCGCCAAGCCCACCAAGCCCGCCCGAAAGAAGGCCGCCCCGCGGACCGCCGGCGACGCCGCCCCGCGCCGCGGGTCCGGCCGGTCCGTCCGAAAAAAAGAATCCCTTTTTCGCGGATCGCGTTAGGTAAGAAGTCGCCATGCCCCGCTCGCCAGGCCGACTGCTCGCCGCCCTCGCGCTCTCCCTGCTCGCCGCCTCCTGCTCCTCCGCGCCCGAAAAGGCGCCGAGCGGGCCGGCGACGCCGCCCCTCAAACAGTGCGGCACCGAGGTCGTCAAGCACGCCAACGGCTACAACGGCGCGGCGCGCGAGTGCATCTGGCAAGCGTACAAGAAGCGCGAGCCGTCCGAGTTCACGACCACGCGGTACACCATCGAAGGCGACCCCGTCACCTACCGCCTCGAGGTCACGCTCACCGGCGTCGTGGTCGTCGTCGACAGCAAGGATCGCTACGCCCTCCAGGGCGTCTTCCGCCACACCTGCCGCAACCTCGAGCGCATCATGCAGGAGGGCTCCGAGGACCGGTTCGGCTTCGCGCTCAGCGCGTGCTCCGGCGGCGGCGCCGAGCGGCTCGCGGTCCCGTGACGCGCCCGCCGCGCGCGGGCAGGCGAAACGCGCCGCTCGGCCCGGCAGCCCGCTGGCCCGGCGCGGCCCTGCCCGCCCCGCGGCAGCCGCGCCGCGGCAGCGCCAGACGTTGGAAACGGAACGCCGACGCGCGCGCCGCGCGAGGCGCCGCCGACCCCCGCGCGGACAGCCGCGGGCGGGCGCCGCCCGAGGCCCGATCTGGTGGACGCGACCGATCCTTGCCGCGTAGGCTCGCTCGAAGCAGTTGAAGCGGGCAGCCACATGAGCAGACGATGCGTTCTGTGTCGCGCGATCGGTTCGATCCAGGCGCCGGAAGGGCGCGGATGACGGAGGATGCGCGCCCGTCGTTCGGCAGTTCGGCAAGGCGCGCCTGCGAGCGCGCCGGAGGGGAGCGCCGTGCAGCGTCACCTCGTTTTTGAAGCCGCCGGGATCACCCATCCTGGCATGGTCCGGGACACGAACGAGGACAGCTTCGCGATCCTCGAGTCGCGGGGGCTGTTCCTCGTGGCCGACGGCATGGGGGGGCGCGCCGCCGGGGAGGTCGCCTCGCGGATGGCGATCGACACCGTGCGCGATTTCTTCGACGATCCGGACTCCACCTGGCCTGTCGCGGTCAGCGTGGGGCCGCCCACGACGCGGGGCTCCGAGGCCCGCTACGTCGATCAGGGGCTCCCGCTGCTCGTCGCGGGCATCCAGCTCGCGAACGGCCGCATCTTCTCCGCGGCGCGGCGCGACCGGGAGAAGCGCGGCATGGGCACCACCTTCGCCGCCGCGCTCGCGCGCGACGGCTTCATCGCCATCGCCCACGTCGGCGACAGCCGCGTCTACCGCCTCCGCGATCACCGCCTCGAGCAGCTCACCCGCGACCACTCGCTGGTCAACGAGTGCATCCGGCTCGGCCACCTCCTCCCCGAGCAGGCCAGCTCGTTCCCGCTCCAGCACGTGATCACCCGCGCGCTCGGCACCGACGAGGCGGTCGAGGTGGAGACGCGCATCGACGCCGTCGAGAGCGGCGACGTCCTGCTGCTCTGCTCGGACGGCCTGTCGGGCGTGGTGCCGGCGCAAGATATCGCAAGTATTTTGGGGGAGCGCGCCGACCTCGCCGAGATCACCATGCGGCTCGTCAAGCGCGCCAATGAGAACGGCGGCCCCGATAACGTCACCTGCGTTGTCGTGCGCTGGCGCGCCGCTCCAGGCGGCCCGGCCAGGCGCTGAGCTGCGCGCCTCCCTGACATGTGGCGCAGCGCGCATTGCGCGTTCCTTGCCTGTTTTTCCATAGAACATCGAGTGCCGGACAGCGCGTCACCGTGTTAATGGCGGTGGGCAATCCAATGTCCGCGCGAACGAACGGATCCACACAGCCGCAGACCATCGCATCCACCCCCCGCGGCGGGGCGCTGGCCAGGTCCGGCAACGGCGGCGCAAAGGCCGCGCCGCGCGCCGAGCCGCCCGCGCCGGGGCTCGCGCAGGTCGAGCCGCGGCCGGCGCTCAAGCTCCTCGACGCCGCGCGCGAGCCGGATTTCATCGAGGTGCTCGGCTCGCGGGAGCACAACCTCCGCATCGACCGGCTGGAGGTGCCGAAGCGCAAGCTCGTGGTGTTCACGGGGGTGAGCGGCTCGGGCAAATCGAGCCTGGCGTTCGACACCCTCTACGCCGAGGGGCAGCGGCGTTACGTCGAGACGCTGAGCTCGTATGCCCGCCAGTTCCTGGGTCAGCTCGATCGCCCGCAGGTCGAGCACCTGCGCGGCCTGTCGCCGACGATTGCCATCGAGCAGAAGAGCGCGTCGAGCAACCCGCGCTCCACGGTCGGCACGATCACCGAGGTCTACGATTACCTGCGCGTCCTCTATGCGCGCGCCGGCGAGCAGCACTGTCACCTCTGCGGCAAGCCGGTGAAGGCGCAGAGCTCGGAGCAGATCGTCGACGAGCTCCTCGCGATGCCGGAGGGCACGAAGTTCGTGCTGCTCGCGCCGCTCGTGACGCACCGGAAGGGGGAGTTCAAGGACCTGTTCGAGGAGCTCCGCGGCCGCGGCTTCGTGCGCGTCGAGATCGACGGGGCGCAGCACCGGCTCGACGAGGTGCCGCGGCTCGACAAGAAGCTCAAGCACACCATCGCGCTCGTGGTCGACCGGCTGGCCGTGCGGGCGGAGGAGCGCCAGCGCATCACCGAGGGGGTCGAGCTCGCGCTCCAGGAGGGGCGCGGCGAGCTCCGGGTCGAGGTCCAGGCCGACGACGGGCCGGCCGCGCGGCGGCGGCGCCCGGACGCCCCGCTGCTGTTCAGCGCCGCGCGCTCCTGCTGCGGCCAGAGCTTCCCCGAGCTCTCGCCGCAGAGCTTCTCGTTCAACAGCCCGCTCGGCATGTGCGGCGCCTGCAACGGCCTCGGCACCCGCCTGGAGATCGACCCGGCCCTCGTGATCCCGGACCCTTCGCTGTCGATCCGGGAGGGCGCGATCGCCCCCTGGGCGTCGGCGATGGCGCGCGGCGAGGGCTGGACGTTCCGCATCATCGACGCCGTGGCCAAGGCGTGCTCCGTCGACCTCGACGTGCCCTGGCGCAAGCTCGGCGCGAAGAAGCAGGAGACGGTGCTCTATGGCCTCTCGGGCAAGCGCATCGCGGTGACGTGGGGGAAGGAGGGGACCGAGACCCACGGCACCTGGGGCATGAAGTTCGAGGGCGTGATCCCGAGCCTGATGCGCAGGTTCCAGCAGTCGTCGTCCGAGTCGGCGCGGGACGCCTACCGCAAGTTCATGAGCGAGCGTCCGTGCGACGCCTGCGGCTCCAAGCGGATGCGCCCGGAGTCGCTCGCGGTGCGCGTCGCGGACAAGAGCATCGCCGACGTCACCGGCATGACGGTGAAGGACGCGTTCGACCATTTCGCCCGGCTGGAGCTCCCGGGCAACCGGCAGAAGATCACCGAGGGCGTGCGGCGGGAGATCACGAGCCGGCTGAGCTTCCTCCTGAACGTGGGCCTCGACTACCTGACGCTCGATCGCTCGGGGCCGACGCTGAGCGGCGGCGAGGCGCAGCGCATCCGGCTGGCGAGCCAGCTCGGGAGCGAGCTGTCGGGGGTGATGTACGTGCTCGACGAGCCGAGCATCGGCCTGCACCAGCGGGACAACCAGCGCCTCATCGAGACGCTGCGGCGCCTCCGGGATCTGGGCAACACGGTGCTGGTGGTGGAGCACGACGAGGAGACGATCCGGGCCGCCGATTACGTCGTGGATTTCGGCCCCGGGGCGGGGCACCTCGGCGGGCGGGTGATGGCCGCGGGGACGCCCGAGGAGATCGCGCGCGACCCGGAGAGCCTGACGGGCGCGTACCTCGCGGAGCGCGCGCGCATCGAGCTGCCCGAGAAGCGGCGCGCGCCGCGCGGGTGGCTCGAGGTCCTTGGCGCTTCCGAGCACAACCTGAAGAACATCGATGTCCGGTTCCCGCTCGGGGTGCTGCTCGCGGTGACCGGGGTGAGCGGCGCGGGCAAGAGCTCGCTGGTGAACGGCATCCTCCTGCCGGCGCTCGGCCGGGCGCTCCACAACAGCACCGAGCCGGTCGGGGCTCACCGCACGATCAAGGGGCTCCAGGCGCTCGACAAGGTGATCGCGATCGACCAGAAGCCGATCGGCCGCACGCCGCGCTCGAACCCCGGGACGTACACGAAGGCGTTCGACCAGATCCGCGAGATCTTCGCCGAGCTGCCGGAGTCGCGCGCGCGCGGCTACGGCCCCGGGCGGTTCAGCTTCAACGTGAAGGGCGGGCGCTGCGAGGCGTGCAGCGGCGACGGCGTGGTGAAGGTGGAGATGCACTTCCTCGCCGACGTCTACGTCCCCTGCGAGGTGTGCGCCGGCAAGCGGTACAGCGCGCAGACGCTGGCGGTGCGGTACAAGGGCAAGAGCATCGCCGACATCCTGGACACCAGCATCGAGGACTGCGTGCGGCTCTTCGAGCACCACGTGGCGCTCCGGCGCGTGCTCGACACGCTGGTCGAGGTGGGCCTCGGGTACATGAAGATCGGCCAGAGCGCGCCGACGATGAGCGGCGGCGAGGCGCAGCGCGTGAAGCTGAGCCGCGAGCTCGGCAAGAGCCAGACGGGGCGCACGCTCTACGTGCTCGACGAGCCCACGACGGGGCTGCATTTCGAGGACATCCGCAAGCTCCTCGGCGTGCTCCACCGGCTCGTCGAGGGGGGGAACACGGTGGTGGTCATCGAGCACAGCCTCGACGTCATCAAGTGCGCCGACTGGGTGATCGATCTCGGGCCCGAGGGCGGCGCTGGCGGCGGCCGGGTCATCGCCGAGGGGACGCCGGAGGACGTCGCGAAGGTGCCTGCGTCGTACACGGGGCAGTTCCTGCGCCCGCTGCTCACGGCGCGGTCGTAGCGCGTCGGCCAGGGGCGTCAGGGGCTTCCGAGACGCCCGGCCCCCGGGGAGGGAGCTCGTCGCGCGGGGCGCGGGCGGGCTGAACTCGCCTGGGACGTCCTGTGCCCGTCGTGCTGCGCACGACAGACACAGGACGTCATTGGGGCTCAGACATCAGCCCGCCCGCGCCCCGCGCGACGAGCTCCCTCCCCGGGGGCCTACGGCAAGCGCAACCAGGAACGGGCGAAGCGATATCGTACGATCTGTCCCGTCTGTGACCTTTGCTTCTTATCGGTGGTTGCTCCAGGATTTCCTCGGTATTCCGCGATAGCGATCGCGACACAGAGGGCCAGCGTGCTTGCGTCGCGGCACAAAAAAGCGTAGCCGGGATCGATGGACACCAACGTGTCCAGGGGTGCGAAAGCGCTCGACCATTTACTTCATCGATCCACTGGAATTCGCGTTCCACCCGGGCTGTCGCACAGGCCCCTGTGCTCGAAGTCCGTTGACGGGAGGGCCCATGCAGTACTCGAAGCACACTCTGTTTCTCGGCCTAGGACTGTTGGTGGCGGCCGGGTCCGCGGCCGCGTGCTCCGCCAGCGGCTCGTCCGCGGGCCCCCCTCGGCCTGGAAACACCTCCGGCGGCGGCTCGGGCGACGGCGGATCCTCCACGAACACGAGCACCAACGGAAACGCCGGCTCCACCAGCACCGGCGACGACATCGGCACCGGCACCGGCGGCAGCGACCCAGGCCCCGAGCTCATGGGTGACCCGAAGACGTGCGCGGAGGCCGCCGCGAACAAATCCTATATCGGGTGCGACTTCTGGCCCACGGTCACCGCGAACATCGTGTGGTCGATCTTCGACTACGCGGTCGTCGTCGCCAACGCGGGCGACGAGGTGGCCGAGGTCGAGGTGACGCGCGACGGCGCCTCGGTGGCGCACGCCGAGGTCCAGCCCAACAGCCTGGCCAAGGTCTACCTCCCCTGGGTCCCCGAGCTGAAGGGGCCCGACGCCGGCGTGTGCGCCTCGGGCGAATCGCTCAGCAGCTCCGTTCGCGTGGACGGCGGCGCTTACCACCTCGTCTCGACCCGGCCGGTCACGGTCTATCAATTCAACGCGCTCGAGTACAAGGGCGCCGGGGGCCCGGACGGGAAGGACTGGTCCTCCTGTCCCGGCCTCCGAATGTGCCCTTCCAGCGGGGCCCCCTACGGCTGCTTCTCCTTCACCAACGACGCCTCGCTGCTCCTGCCGAGCACCGCGATGACCGGCAACTACCGCATCACCGGCCAGCAGGGCTGGAGGACCGCGTCGATGGGCGGCTACGCGGTCATCACCGGCATCCAGGACGGCACCAGCGTCACGGTGAACCTCGCCCAGGGCGCCTCGGTGATCGCCGGCGACGACATCCCTGCGACGCCCGGCGGAGGCAGCTTCACCGTCGACCTCGACGCGGGCGATGTCGTCGAGATCCTCGGGACCCCGAGCAGCGATCTCAGCGGCAGCCTCGTCACCGCCACGCGCCCCGTCCAGGTGCTGACCGGCATGTCGTGCGTGCAGTCGCCGATCGGCTACAAGGCCTGCGACCACATCGAGGAGTCGGTGTTCCCGGCCGAGACCCTGGGCAAGCGTTACTTCGTCGCCGTCCCGACCTCGCCCGGCGGCGAGGTCTTCGGTCACGTCGTGCGCCTCTACGGCAACGTCGACGGCACGGCGCTGACCTACCCGTCCGGCCGGCCGGACGGCGCGCCGACCTCGATCGACGCCGGCCAGGTCGTCGACCTCAGCGTGGTGAAGCGGGATTTCGAGGTCGTGGGAGATCACGAGTTCGCGGTCAGCACGTTCATGCTGGGCGCCGAGATCGTCGACCGCGACACCGCTCCCCCCGACCAGAAGGGCGACCCGTCGCAGAGCCACGCCACCGCGGTGGAGCAGTACCGCACCAAGTACGTCTTCCTCGCGCCCAGCGATTACGACGAGAGCTACGTCGACGTGATCCAGCCCCTCGACGCCACGATCATGCTCGACGACGCCCCCGTCGACGTCGAGCCGACCCCGATCGGCAACGGCTCCGGCTTCGGCGTCGCGCGCATCCCGCTCGGCCCGGGCAACGACGGCGCTCACGTGCTGACCGCCTCGGCCCCCGTCGGCATCCAGGTGATCGGCTACGGCTCCTACACGAGCTACCAGTACCCGGGCGGGCTCAACCTCGTCCTCATCGCGCCCCCTCCGCCCCCGCCCAACTGACCCCGCCGCCGCAGCGCGCCCGCGCCGCGCGGCTCGTCGCGGCGCGCGCCGCGCTGGTTGTCTTTCCCGGCCGGCTGGCCTAGCAGCATCGCATGGCGGCCAAGCAGCGCGTCACGGCCCGGAGCGCCGCCCTCTTCGTCGTCCTGGCCAGCCTCGCCTTCGCCGCGAGCGGCCCCCTCGCCCGGTACGCGCGCCCGGTCCACCCGCTCTTCGTCGCCTTCGGCCGGGTCGTCCTCGCCGCGGTCGCGCTCTCCCTGCTCGACCTGCGCGCGATCGCCCGCTCGGCGGCCGGCCTCTCGCTGCGCCAGCGCGCCGCCGTCCTCGGCGCGGGCCTGCTGCTCGCCGCCCACTTCGCGCTCTTCCTCTGGGGGCTCGACCGCACCTCCATCGCCGCGGCGCTCTCGCTCATCTCCCTCGAGCCGCTCGCCGTCGTGCTCTGCGCGTGGGCGTTCTTCCGCGTCCGCCCCACGCGCGCCGAGCAGGCCGGCGTGCTCCTCGCCACCGCCGGCGCGCTCGTCATCGCGAGCGCGGCCGGCGCCGGCGAGCACCGGCTCTCGGGCGACCTCATGGTCGTCGGCGCCACCGTCCTCTACGGCCTCTACGTGTCCTTCGCCCGGGCGCTCCGCGACGCCCTGCCGGCGCGGAGCTACGCGGCGCTCGTCTACGCGAGCGCCGCCGTCTTCCTCGCGGCGGCGCTCCCCGCCGCGCCCGGCGCGCTCGACGGCGTCGCCCCGCCGCCGGCCCACGCCGCCGTCGCCATCGTCGCGCTCGCGCTCGTCCCCACCCTCGTCGGCCACACCGCGGTGCAGGCCGCCGCGCGCCGCATGTCCCCGTCGATCATCGCGCTCGTGTCCCCCGGCGAGACGCTGGGCGGGATCCTGATCGGCGCCCTGTGGCTCGGCGCCATCCCCACGACCACGGAGATCGCCGGCGCCGCGATCATCCTCGCCGGCGCCACCGTCGCCATCTTCGGGTCGAGCCCGCCCGCGGCCAGCGGCGCAGGCTGACGCGACCCCGCGCCGCGTCCGACGGAACATCGCTCGTCCGATGGAAGCGTGCCTGTGCGGCGATCGATCCAGGAGCCCCCGGCCGCGCCAGGACGGAAGCCGCCGGCGCGCGCCGCTCCGGTCGGATTCCTCGCCACGAAGACGCGGATTCGCGGGAGAGCCGCCGGCGCGCGCTTGACGGTGGAGGATTCGATAGAACGCTCTCCCCATGTACGGTGAGCTGTTTCGAAACATCCTGTTTCCGCTCTACGAGACCCGTTTGCGGGGCAGGGAGACCCTGAAGCACCTGGAGGACCTCGAGCGCTCTCAGTGGCTGTCGGAAGACGAGACTCGCGATCTCGGCTTCCGGCGGATGCTCGCCGCGCTCCATTTCGCCGAGCAGAACGTCCCGTTCTACCGCGCCCGGTTCGCCGAGCACGGGGTGCGCGTCGCCTCGGTGAAGGCGCCGGAGGACCTCGTGCGGCTCCCCGTGCTCACGCGGGCCGACCTCCGCGCCCACGGGCCGGAGCTCCTCGCCGAGGGCTTCGTCGGCAAGCTCTACTCGAGCGGCACGGGGGGCTCCACGGGCGAGCCGGTGCGGTTCCGCTTCGACCACCGCACCTACGAGCGCCGCGTCGCGGCCGCCATGCGGTCCGACGGGTGGGCGGGCGCCCGGCTCGGCGACAGGGAGCTCCACCTGTGGAGCACCCAGTTCGGCGAGACGCTCGCGAAGAAGGCCAAGCGCTCCCTGCACGAGGCCATCCTCCGCAAGAAGATGGTCAGCGCCTTCGATCTGTCCGAGGCCCGGTTCGCCGCGCTGCTCGACGAGATCGCGCGGTACCGGCCGCAGCTCATCGTCGGCTACACGAGCGCGCTGTACCACGCGGCCCGCTACGCGCTCGCGGAGGGGCGCGCGCTCCCTCCGCCGCGCGGCGTCGTCACCAGCGCGGAGCGGCTCTTCGCGCACCAGCGCGAGGCGATCGAGCGCGCGTTCGGCGCCCCGGTCTTCGACAGGTACGGCTGCCGCGAGCTCATGCTGATCGCGGCGGAGTGCGAGCGGCACGAGGGCAAGCACATCCACATGGAGGGCGTGTACGTCGAGCTGCTCCGCGACGGGCGGCACGCCCTCCCGGGCGAGCCGGGCGAGGTCGTCGTGACCGACCTCGTCTGCCGATCGATGCCGCTCATCCGCTACAAGAACCAGGACGTCGCGATCGCCGCCGGCGCGCCGTGCGCGTGCGGCCGCGGGCTGCCGATGCTCGCCTCGGTGGAGGGCCGCGTCCTCGACCTCCTCGTCGGCCCCGACGGCCAGCTGCTCGCCGGGGAGCTCTTCCCGCACCTCATCAAGGACCAGCCGACGATCGCCCGCTACCAGGTCTACCAGGACCGGCGGCGCGCGATCACGGTCCGGCTCGTGCCCGCCAAGGGCTTCCAGCCCGAGACCGCGCGGCTCATCGAGCGCACCGTCCGGCAGCACCTCGGCGAGCGCGCGGAGATCTGCGTCCAGATCGTCGATCGGATCCCCCTCACGCCCGGCGGCAAGCACCGGGTCACCGTCTCGGAGGTCCCCGTCGAGCTGAGCCGGCGACCCGCGGCGTGAGGTGCGCCCTGGTGCGCGGGTGTGCCGCGGGGCTCGAGCGCCTCGGCGCCGGCCGCGCGCGGATGCAGACTACGGCGAGCTTTCTACAGAGCTGCTGGAGTCGCCTGACGGCTTTCGCGCCGCGGCCCGCTGCGCGGCCCGCTGACCGGCGCGCCGCTGTTCGCCCGAGGGCCCGAAGCGCTGGCGGAGCCGCGCGGTCCGGGGTATTGGGCAGAGCAGTACGATGTCCGACGTGCAGAGACCGCTTCCGCCGAAAAAGGACGTCGCGCTGGCCCTCCTCGAGCGAGAGCCGAGCGTGTTCATCCACCTCGACCCGCGCCGGCCCGGTGTCTCCGTCCCCAAGTGGTTCACGGGGCAGCCGCAGCTGATCCTCCAGGTCGGCATGAACATGGCGATCCCCATCCCCGACCTGAAGGTGGACGACGACGGGATCAGCTGCACGCTCTCGTTCAACCGCGCGCCGTTCTGGTGCCGCCTGCCGTGGCACGCGATCTGGGCGCTCGTGAGCGAGGACCAGCGCGGCATGGTCTGGCCCGAGGACATCCCGGCCGATCTCGCCGCGCAGAAGCAGCAGCGGCCCGGCGCGGTCCCGCAGAAGCCCCAGAAGCGGCCGCGCCCCCGGCTCGCCGCCGTGGCGCCCCCGAGCAGCGACGAGGAGCGGAGCGACGACGCGTCGGACGACGAGGCGCGCGCGCGCGACAAGGCGCGCCGCCCCGAGCTCGAGGCCGTCGAGCCCGCCGAGCGCCGCGGCGAGCCCCCGGCGCGCGACGCCGGCGCGGCCGTCAGGCCGCTCGCGCCGGTGCCCGCCCCGGCCCTCGCGCCGGCGCGGTCGACCGAGGCGGAAGACGACGATTCTGGCACCTCCGGTGAGCCTGAGCCCAGACCGCAACCAGGGACGGGCAAGCCGAAGCGCGAGCTGCCCCCCTATTTGCGCGTTATCAAGTAACGCTCCCGCTTGACGGTGCGGCCCGGCCAAATCAACTGTGGCCGGCCATGCCTCGACCGTTGAAGCGCGTCATCACGGCGCTCGTGCTCCTCGGCGTCGTCGTCGCCCTCGAGTTCGGCTTCGAGACCCTCTTGCCGGACGCCGCCTGGCGGCAGCTCGCCCTGTTCGCGATGGTCAACGTCATCGCGGCGCTCTCGCTCAACGTCATCAACGGCATGGCCGGCCAGTTCTCGATCGGCCACGCCGGCTTCGTCGGCATCGGCGCGTACACCGGGGCCATCGTCGCCGGCAACCTGCACCAGCAGCTCGGCGGCGGCGATCCGCTCTTCGGCAACTCGTTCCTCGTGATGCCCCCGGCGCTGCTCGCGTCCGGGCTCGTCGCCGCCCTGTTCGGCCTCGTGGTCGGCCTGCCGAGCCTCCGGCTGCGCGGCGACTACCTCGCGATCGTGACCCTCGGGTTCGCCGAGATCTTCCGCCTGACGATCGCGACGGCGACGACCGGCGCCGCCGACCAGGGGCCGATCGGCAAGCTGCTCGCCGCGCTCGGCGGCCCGATCGGCTACGCCGGCCCCGACGACACCGGCGTCCCGCAGTACGCCGGCCCGTTCTGGATCTTCGGCGCCGTCGCGCTCATGACCATCGTCGCCTGGCGGCTCAAGTTCTCCGGCTGGGGCCGCGCGCTGCGCGCGCTCCGCGAGGACGAGATCGCCTCCGCCGCGGTGGGCGTCGATCCGACGCGCTACAAGGTCACCTCGTTCGTCATCTCCGCCGCCGGCGGCGGCATCGCCGGCGGCCTGCTCGCCTCGATGCGCGACGGCAACCCCACGGTCCAGCCGGACCAGTTCACGTTCAACTACTCGTTCGACGCGATCACGATGGTGATCCTCGGCGGCTCGGGCAGCGTCAGCGGGTCGATCGTGGGCGGCGTGCTCGTGACCTTTACGGTCAAGCTCATCGAGCAGCTCCAGGGCCTCGACAGCGTCCTCGCGCTGAAGGCGGCGTACCCCGCGCTCGATCTGAACGCCCTCAGGATGGTGCTCTACGCGGCCATCCTCATCGGGCTGATGATCCTGCGCCCCGAGGGGCTCTTCGGCGAGCGCGAGCTCTTCGGCCGGCGCGCGGCGCGGCCGCAGCGCGCGAAGGGCGGGCCGGCCGAGCCCGTCCCCGCCACGACCGGCGCCGAGGCGGCCGCCGAGCGCGCGGACGCGCCGCAAGAGGAGAGGCCGCCCGGCACCGCCGTGGAGCGCGAGGCCAAGCCGGCCGGGAGGGAGTTCGAGTGAACCTCGATCTGAAGGGTGTGACCAAGCGGTTCGGCGGCCTCAAGGCCGTGGGCGGCGTCTCGTTCACCGTGCCGGAGCGCTCGATCTTCGGGCTCATCGGCCCGAACGGCGCCGGCAAGACGACGGTGTTCAACCTGATCACCGGCGTCTACAAGCACGACGAGGGCTCGATCCGCTTCGGCGGGACCGACCTCGCGCCGCTCAAGCCGAGCCAGATCGCGCACCTCGGCATCGCCCGCACGTTCCAGAACATCCGCCTCTTCGGCCAGCTCACCGTGCTCGAGAACGTGCTCGTCGCCTGCGAGAACCTGCGCAAGGCGACGCTCGCCTCCGCCCTGCTCCGCTCGCGGTTCTTCTACAAGGACGAGCAGGAGATGACCGAGCGCGCGCTCTCGTTGCTCTCGGTATTCAAGCTCGAGGCCATGGCCGACGAGATCTCGACGTCGCTCTCGTACGGCAACCAGCGCCGCCTCGAGATCGCGCGGGCGATGATGCTCAAGCCGAAGCTGCTCCTGCTCGACGAGCCGGCGGCCGGCATGAACTACGGCGAGGCCGAGGGGCTCAAGCAGCAGATCCGCTGGCTGCGCGACACCTTCGACGTCACGGTCGTGCTGGTCGAGCACAACATGCAGGTCGTGATGGGGGTGTGCGAGGAGCTCCACGTCCTCGACCACGGCGAGACCATCTCGCACGGCACCCCGGAGGTCGTGCGCAAGGACCCGAAGGTCCTCGCCGCCTACCTCGGCGAGGAGGTCGACGAGGACGCGGCCGAGGCCCGCCCCGCGGCCGGCGCCGCGGCAGAGGAGCCCGCATGAAGACATCGCACCCGACGCGGCAGCCCCCCTCGGTGGCGCCCGGCGAGCCCCTGCTCGTCGTCGACGATCTCGCGGTCAGCTACGGCGGCATCCGGGCGCTCAAGGGCGTGAGCCTCGAGGTCCGGCGCGGCGAGATCGTCGCGATGATCGGCGCGAACGGCGCCGGCAAGACGACCACGCTGAAGACGATCGTCCGCCTCCTGCCGATCGCCGCCGGCCGCATCCGCTACGACGGCAAGGACCTCGCGTCCGTCTCGACCGAGGAGCTCGTCGCCGCCGGCGTCTCGCTCGTCCCCGAGGGGCGCGCGATCTTCTCGAACCTCACCGTCCGCGAGAACCTCGAGCTCGGCGCGTGGTGCCACAAGCACGGCCCCACCATGGGGGAGACCGTCGACGACGTGGTGAAGCTCTTCCCCCGCCTCGGCGAGCGCATGCACCAGCACGGCGGCACGCTCTCCGGCGGCGAGCAGCAGATGCTCGCGATCGGCCGCGCCATGATGGGGCGCCCCGCCATGCTGCTCCTCGACGAGCCCTCGCTCGGCATCGCGCCGCGGCTCGTCGCCGACATCTTCGAGTCGATCGCCAAGATCGCGGCGTCAGGAACCACCGTACTCCTCGTTGAGCAGAACACCCGACTCGCGCTCAAGTATTCGACGCGCGCCTACGTGCTCCGTACTGGGCAGATCGCCATGAGCGGCGACTCCAAGGATCTCGCGGCGAACGAAGAGATCCGCGCGGCCTACCTCGGCGGCTGAGCTCCTGCCGGGCCCGGCGGTCGTCGGCGCATCGCGCAGACGACGGGGAGAAAGCGCTGGTGTTTCAAGCGCGTATCAACGCGTCGCGTGATGCGATGAGGCGCGATTGACATCGCGCTTTGCCGCCGATGGAGTATGGTTTCGGTGAGCCAGGCGATGAAGATCCGGTCTTCGGCGCTTCGGCCAGACCCAGCCGCCAACGGGGGATACTTATGGAGATTGAGAGCACGACCCGCGTTCTGGTGATCGACGACGACGCCAGCAACACCCAGCCGCTCGTCCACTTCCTCTCGTCCCGGGACTACACGGTGGAGACGTGCTGCGGGCTCGGCCATGCGCGTGACGTGCTTGCCCGCTGGCGTCCTCACGTGATGGTGCTCGTGCCCCGGGAGGAGGCGGATCTCCACAGCGAGATGGAGGAGCTCCGCCGCATGTCGCCGCGCGTGCCCGTCGTGATGCTCACGCTCGCGGCCGGCCCCGAGCTCATCCTGGACATGGAGGCGTTCGCGCCCACGGTGCCGGTGTGCCCGTCGCGCGACCTCGCGTACATCGAGTCGGCAGTGGCGGACGCCTCGGCCATGGGCTGAGCGGCCGCTGCCGGGCGAGCCCGCCCGGCGCGGGGCGCGACGCCTGCGCCTCGGCGCGGATCACGCCGCCCGGGGGCGGGCCGCGCCCCGCCGCGCCTCAGGCCGACGGCTCGAGGCCGTCCGGCAGCCCGTCGAAGAACTCCTCCACCACGGACGCGAGCCAGGCGCGCACCGGCGCGGTCGCGCACGCGCTCCGCACGAGCGGCCAGAGCGCGGCCGCGAGCGCGTCGACGTCGAGCGCGGGCGCGATCCCGAAGCGCCCCAGCACCTCGCCGAGCGGCTCGCGCGCGTGCGCGGCGACGAACGCCGCGATCGCCTCGCTCGTGCGCGCCCGCACCGGCCGGTCCCGCAGCACCTGCGCGGCGATGTCGGCCCCGAGCTCCTCGGCGAGCGCCGAGCTCTTCGCGTCGAGCTGGCCGACGAGCGCGCAGATCTCCTGCTCCAGCACCCACGTCGCGACGTGCTTGCGCAGGCCGACGAACTCGGGCGTGTCGCCCTTGGCGACGAGGATGTCGTGCACCTGGCGCATCGCCGTGCGCGAGAACCCCTGCAAGAAGCGGCGGATCTCGGGCTCGAGCCGCCGCTCGAACTCGCCCTGCAGGGTGCCCATCGCCTTGCCGACCCCGCCCAGGCCGAAGGGGGCGATCCGCTTGAGCAGCGCCGGCAGGCCCCACTCGGCGAAGAACGGGTTCACCTTCTCGGAGAACTCCTTCAGCGTGTCGTAGAGGACGTCGCGCATCACCGCGTCGAGCGCCGGGCTCTCGAGCACCTCGCGCACGAGCCGCTCCGGGACGATCTTCGGCTGCTCCAGGATGCGGTCGAGCTTGTCGCGCGCCCCCTCCGGCATGAGCTCCTTGGCGCGCCGCCGCTCGGCGCGCGCCGCCTCGACCAGCGCCGCGAGCGCCGCGGCGGCCGCGGGCCGGACCGCCCGCCGGAGCGACTCCTCCGCCGCCAGCGCGTCGAGCGCCCGCGCGACCGCCCCCGCATCGATGAGCTCGCCGAGCGGCGTCGCGAGCAGCGCCGCGAAGCCGGCGGGCAGGCGCTCCCGGAAGTCCCGCGCCGCGGCCTCCGAGACGAGCCGCGCCTCGAGGAACGCGATCTGGCGGGCCTTCAGTTCATTAAGTAGCGCGCGGCTCATCGGCAACGGATAACCCCGGGCTCCCGCGGGCGCCAGGCGCAGATGACCCCGGACCCCCGGCGGCGGCGCCGCCCCTGGAGAGGACTCCAAAACCCCACAGCACTGTGAATCTGCCCATCAGGTCAGGGCCGTACTTATCGAACCTTCCCTCGGAGAGCCCTTACGAAACACACCTTACTTAGCGCATCGGTATCGGGGGATCACCTTACCTCGTGCGTCGCTCGCGCACGCGCGTTCGTGCGCCGAACGTGCGGCAAGCGCCGCGTGACCGGGCGAAGCGGGATTGTCGGTGATTGTCATTTTCCAGGGGGGAGGACTCGACCCCAAGTCAACTTTTCACGCCTCGTGACAGAGAGTTGCAACGAATTACAAGTGCATGACAACTTCGGATTCGGCGGATGGTACGCGTTCGTTACCCGCCAGCACCGCAGGAGTTGAGACCGGGGTTCGCCCGATCCCACCCGATCGAAAGCCCGCTGGCGGCAGGTGCTCCCGATGCTCTCCATGCTGCTCTGCGTGCTCTACTTCGGCGTGCTGCTCGGCCTCAGCGCCTACGGCCTGCACCGACTGCACCTCGTGGTCCTCTGTCGCCTCCACCGCGCCAAGATCACGCGCGCGCAGGAGGTCCCGGCCCTGACCGATCGCGACCTCCCGCCGGTGACGATCCAGCTGCCGCTCTTCAACGAGTCGACGGTCGCGGCGCGGCTGCTCGATGCGGTCGCGCGGATGGATTACCCGCGCGACAAGCTCGAGATCCAGGTGCTCGACGACTCGACGGACGAGACGCAGGCCCTCGTCCGGGCGCACGTCGAGCGGCTGCGCGCGGAGGGCATCGACGCGGTGTACCTGCACCGCACGAACCGCGTCGGCTACAAGGCGGGGGCGCTCGACGCGGGCCTCAAGGTCGCGAAGGGCGAGCTCGTCGCGATCTTCGACGCCGACTTCATCCCGCAGCCGGGCTTCGTCCGGTCGATCGTCGGCCACTTCGAGGATCCGACGGTCGGCATGGTCCAGACGCGGTGGGGGCACCTGAACCGCGACGTCTCGATCCTCACGCAGGTGCAGGCGCTCATGCTCGACGGCCACCACCTCGTCGAGAACCGCGCGCGCTACGGCGCCGGCCTCCTGTTCAACTTCTCGGGCACCGGCGGGATGTGGCGCAAGGACGCCATCCTCGAGGCCGGCGGATGGCAGCACGACACGCTGACCGAGGACCTCGACCTGTCGTACCGGGCGCAGCTCGCGGGCTACCGCTTCGTCTACCGCGAGGATGTGGTCTCGCCGGCGGAGCTCCCCGAGGACATCTCGGCGCTGCGCGCGCAGCAGTACCGCTGGGCCAAGGGGACGGTGCAGACCGCGCGCAAGCTGATGGCGACGGTGCTGAACGCGAAGCTCTCGCGCGGGCAGCGGCTCGAGGCGTTCTTCCACCTCACGCCGCACTTCGCGTACCCGCTCCTGGTGCTCCTGAGCGTCCTGCTCCTGCCGGCGCTCGTGCTGTTCCCCGCCGCCGACACGCTGACGATGTTCGCCATCGACCTGCCGCTCTGCACGGCCACGACCGGGTCGCTCGCGGCGTTCTACATGCTGGCCGAGACGGCGCAGGGCCGCTCGCGTTGGGGCGCGGTCGCCCGCTTGCCGATGCTCATCGCGCTCGGGACGGGGCTCGCGCCGCACCTGTCCAAGGCCGTCATCGAGGGGCTCCGCAGCATGGCGGGCGAGTTCGTCCGGACCCCGAAGCAGGGCGACAACAAGGGCCGGTACAAGGTGCGCACGGACCTGCCGCTGACCGAGGCGATGCTCTCCGTGCTCTCGTGCGGCGCGGTGGTCGCGTCCATCCAGACGGGCCACTACTTCGCCACGCCGTTCGCGGTGCTCTTCGCCGTCGGCTATCTCTACGTCGCGATCATGGTCGCCCAGGAGCAGATCGGGCGCCGCCGCGAGGCGGTCTCGAGCGCGCCGGTCGTCGGCTGGAGCGACGCGCGGCCGGGCGACGCGGCCGTGGTCGGCGCCTGGTCCAGGCAGGCGACGAAGGAGCGGCCCCTCGGCGATCTCGCCGCCTGAGCGGTCCGCCGCTGGCGAGCCCGTGCCTTGCCGAGGCCGCGCCGGAATCCTGCCGGATTTCCGGCCGCGGCCTCGAGGCGGGCGGGGCGGGGAGCCGGTCCCGCGGTGGCGGGGTGGCTCCGATCCCCGGGGGAGGCCCGGTTTTCGGGCTCCTCGCGGGCTGGCCCCGACGCCCGCGTCCGCTGGAGGCTGCACGAAGCGGGCCCGGCCCTATCGGGCGACACCTGCGTACCCCCTAGACCTACCCGACGCAGGCTGGCATCCTGCCACAGGCCGGTCGGGGGACCGCACGCGGCTTCCTGAACGGTCTTCAGGGGTTGCGGCGCGCCCCCCCTTCTGCAAGGGCGATGGGGGTCTCATGACGAAAGCCGAAATCGTTCAGGCGGTCTACTCCCGCCTCGGGGGGTTCTCGAAGAAGGAATCTGCCGATCTGGTGGATCTCGTGTTCGAGACCATGAAGGAAACCCTGGGGCGCGGGGAGAAGATCAAGATCTCTGGCTTCGGCAACTTCGTGCTGCGCGACAAGCGCCAGCGGCAGGGCCGCAATCCCCAGACCGGCGATCCGATCCTGATCACGGAGCGCCGGGTCCTGAACTTCAAGGCGAGCCAGATCTTGAAGCAGGCCCTCAACCCGCGCGAGACGGCCTCGGCGGCCGAGGAGTAGACCGCTTGGCCGTGCGCCAGCAGCTTCCGGCGAAGCTGTACTACCGGATCGGCGAGGTGGCCGGCATCGTCGGGGTCGAGCCGCACGTGCTCCGGTACTGGGAGACGGAGTTCCGCTCCATCCGCCCGCAGAAGTCGGCGAAGGGGCAGCGGGTCTACAGCCGGCGCGACGTCGAGACGCTCCTCAAGGTGAAGGAGCTCCTCTACTCGCATCGCTTCACGATCGCCGGGGCGCGGCGCAAGCTGCGCGAGGGCGGGATCGAGCCGCCGCCCCCCGACGCGGGCGCGAGCCACGAGGAGGTGCAGCGGATGCGCACCGCGCTGGTCGAGATCCGGAGCGAGGTGCTCGCGCTGATGGATGAGCTCGAGCGCGTCTGAGCTGCACGGCGTGGCGCCGGGCCTCTCGCTGCGCCTCTCGCTGCCCGCCGGGGCGCGCGACGCGCCGCCGGAGGCGTTGCCCGCGATCGACGTGTCGGCGATCTCGGGGGCGAAGGTGACGGTGCGGCGCGCCGTCGAGGCGGACGACGTGTCGCTGCGCGCGGTCTGCGCGACGGCCCCGTCGCGGCGGTGGGTCACCGGCCTGGAGGAGCTGGTGCTCGATCGGGCGTCGGGGCTCGTGCGCGGGGCGCTCGGGGTGGCGATCGAGCGGTGGGAGGCAGCGCCGATCCGGGGGATCGAGCAGCGGTACGAGCAGCCGTTCGAGGGGGCGGGGAGGGCGGGCGAGCGCGCGGTGGCGATCCGTGGGCGGCACGTGCTCGGCTTCGCGGGGCGCGAGCACGACGCGGCGCTCTGCAGCGTGGTCTGCCTGGAGCCGGCGCAGGCGGCGGGCGCCCGATGCGAAGCGCTGCTCGGCGCGACGGAGATCGAGGGGGCGTTCGTGGCGCCGCCGGCGCCGGGGTTGCTCGTGCGGGCGATCTTCCTCGCCGCGGAGGAGCCGCTCGCGGCCGCCGCGGGGCTCGGGGTGCTCGCGGCGGCGGGCGTGGCCGTGGTGCTGGCGAGGCGGCCGCGGCCGCGGCCCTAGCCGACGGCTGGGCCCGGAACCCCGGAAGGGGAGCGATCAGAACGGGATGTCGTCGTCGTTGCCGCCGCCGCCGTAGCCGCCGCCGAAATCGTCCGGCGGGGGACCGGGATCCGGCGCCGCAGGCGCCGGGCGACCGCCGCCGCCGCCGCCGCCGCGGTTGTAGCCGCCGCCGGCCGGGCGACCGCCGCCGCCGCCGCCACCGCCGCCGTAGCCGCCGCCACCACCACCGCCGTAGCCGCCGCCACCACCGCCGTAGCCGCCGCCACCGCCGCCGCCGGGATCCGCGCCGAACCCGGCGTCGTCGTTGGCGACGCCGCGGCCGCCACGGCCCCCGCCCGTCAGCAGGACGTTGTTCGCGATCACCTCGGTCTTGTAACGCTTGTTGCCATCCCGATCGTCGTAGCTCGACGTGCGGAGCGAGCCTTCGACGAAGATCGAGGAGCCTTTGCTGAGGATCTTGCCCAAGGCCTCGGCGCGCTTGCCCCAGATCACGACATTGTGCCAGTCCGTCCGTTCTTTCCGGACCTTGTCGCGATCCAGGTACGATTCGGTCGTCGCGAGCCGCAGGTTCAAGACTGCCTGCCCTCCCTGGGTGAACCGGAGCTCGGGGTCGGCGCCCAGGTTGCCGAGCAGCATCACGCGATTCAAGCCTTCGGCCATCTTGACTCCTTCCCTAGGAGCGGTTCAGCGCACGTTGCGCCGAACGAAAATCGACAGTTTCACTCCCCCATGGGGGCCGACGCGTCAAGGGCCCATGGCGCGTCGAGCGGCGCGCGGCGCGCCCGCGCGGGGGCGCCGGCGCCTCGTCGGTCCGGACGGCGCGGCAGAAGGGGCTGCTCACCCGCCCGCCCCGGCCTGCGCGAGCAGGTCGGACAGGAAGAGGCGGGCGATCGTGAAGTAGAGCAGGATCCCGAGGACGTCGACGAGGCTCGCGATGAACGGCGTGGAGCTGGTCGCCGGATCGAGGCCGAGGCGCCGGAGCAGGAGGGGGAGCATCGCGCCCACGGTGCAGCCCATGAGGACGATCGCCATCAGCGTCACGCCGATCGTCAGGACGAAGCCGGTGCCGTCGCCCCAGAGCCAGACGCGGAGCATGCCGATGACCGAGAGGATGAGGCCGAGCACGACGGCCTGCCCGAGCTCGCGGACGAGGACGCTCGACCAGTCGCCGACGCGCAGGTCGCCGACGGCGAGGCCGCGGATGATGAGCGACGACGACTGCGAGCCGGAGTTGCCGCCCGTCGAGATGAGCAGGGGCACGTAGTAGGCGAGCGTCGCGACGGCCTCGAGGTCGTGCTCGAAGCGCCGGAGCACCTCGCCGGTCATGAACTCGCCGACGAACAGGACGGCGAGCCAGGGGGCGCGCTTCTGGATGAACGTCCAGAAGCTCGTCTTGAAGTAGCTGTCCTCGATGGGGCCGACCGCGCCGAGCCGCTGCATGTCCTCGGACTGCTCCTCCGTGAGGACATCCATCACGTCGTCGACGGTGATGACGCCGAGCAGCTTCCGGTCCGCGGAGAGCACGGGCAGCGCGCTGAAGTCGTACTTCGCCATGGTCCGCGCGACCTCTTCCTGGTCGGTCTCGGGGCTGACGGCGAAGACGTTCTCGGTCATCACGTTCGAGAGCTTCTCGGACGGCGAGGCGAGCAGCAGATCGCGCAGCGAGACGACGCCGATGAGGTGCCCGCGATCGGAGACGATGTACACGTAGTAGATGGTCTCGGCGTCCTCGCCGACGGCGCGGATGCGCTCGATCACGTCGGCGACCGTGAGGTGGATGCCCACCGACACGTAGTCGGTGGTCATGAGGCCGCCGGCGCTGTCCTCCGGCCACTTGGCGAGCTCCTCGACCTCGGCGGCGGCCTCGGGGTCGACCTTCTCCAGCGTGGAGAGCAGCGTGCCGCTGACCTGGTCGGGGAGGGCCTCGATGAGGTCGGTGCGGTCGTCGGCCGCCATCTCGGAGACGATCGGCGCGATGCTCTCGACGCCCATCTGCTCGACGAGCGCCTCCTGGGTCTCGCCGTCGAGGCGCTCGAAGATGGGCGCGGCCTCCTCGGCCCTGAGCGCCATGAGGACCTTCGCCGCCTCGGCGTCGTCCAGCAGGCCGATGAGATCGGCGAGGTCCTCGTCGTGGATCTCGTCGAGCAGGTCGGAGAGCTGCGCCGGATCCTCGGCGAGGAGCTGCCGGACCTCCGGGACCATGGCGAGGGCGACGCGCAACATGCTCGGGCACTGACCACAACTCGGCCCTGCTGGGAAGCGGCAACCCGTGCCGGCGCGGGTGGCGCGATCGAGCCAGCTGCCCCCTTCGACCGAGGTCGAGGTGCGGCAGCTCGACCCGGGTTGGCGGCGGCCGACCCGGGTTGAGCTGCGGTGCCACCCGTTGAGGCCGACCGAGGTTGAGGCCGGCGGCCGGCGGCCGACGAGGGCGAGGTTGGCTGACCGAGGTTGAGGTGCGGCCGACCCGACCCGGGTTGAGGCCGAGGCCGACCGGACCCGGGTTGAGGTGGGCCGACCCGGGTTGAGGTGGGCCGACCCGGGTTGAGGCCGAGGCCGACCCGACCCGGGTTGAGGTCGAGGCCGATCGATCGCCGTGTAGGTGGCACGTCCAGGTGGGCCGAGGTTCCCAACCCGGTGGATCGCCTACGGAGTTGGCGCTTCGCAATCAAGTTGACGGCGCGGCCGAGCGCGGCGATGGAGCCTCTCGAAGCGCGGCGGCGGCACCTCCTTTGCTACGGCGCCCTCAGGCGGGTCAGGGCGGGGCCGACGGGTCGAATTGACAGCATTCCGGTCGGGTCCTTAGCATCGGGCTCCCGTCGAGCCGCGGATCGCCTGCGGAAGTCGGTCATGGGCCCGTGGACGACGGGCCCGTTCAGTGGCTTGACCGCCGCGCAACTGGATCGGTGGTCGAAAGGAAAGTCCAATGATGACGCGGATTGAGCGTGAGAGGAGGCGCCCGTGGAGGGGCGCGATGAGGCTCGCCATGGCGGGCCTCCTGATCGCGGGCACGGGCAGCGCCTTCGGATGTCTGAACCGCCCCATCGCCGCGAACGAGCCCCGCACGACGTCGACGATCGTCGAGCGGCTGACCCAGAGCTCGGTCGACAAGATCGACCTCCTCCTGGCCATCGACAACTCGGGCTCGATGGCCGACAAGCAGGACATCCTCGCCACCGCCATCCCTGACCTCGTGCAGGGCCTCGTCAACCCGCGCTGCATCCACAAGAACGGCATGGAGCCGCCCGAGACCGTCTCGTCGCCGAACGAAGAATGCAGGCCGGACTTCAAGCGCGAGTTCGAGCCGGTCAAGGACATCCACATCGGCATCATCAGCTCGAGCCTCGGCGGCCACGGCTCGGGCGCCTGCCCGGCGATGACGAGCCCGTCCAACGTGGACATGGCGCACCTCCTCGCGCGCGAGAGCGAGAACTCCGAGGTCAACGACCTCCCGACCTACCTCAACAAGGGCTTCCTGGCCTGGGACCCCGATCAGAAGCGCGACGTGAACGGAGAGCCGGGGAGGCCCGACGCGGAAGACGGCGAGGCGGACATCGAGGGCGACTCGAACGCCGATCTCAACGACACGTCGCTCGTCGAGACGCTCAGGGCGATGGTCAAGGGCACCGGGCAGTCCGGCTGCGGCTTCGAGGCGCAGCTCGAGAGCGTGTACCGCTTCCTCGTCGACCCGGAGCCCTACGAGCGGATCGAGATCCAGGGCGACGTCGCCGTGCCGATGGGCCTGGACGGCACCGTCATCGAGCAGCGCAAGAACTTCCTCCGGTCGAGCTCCCTCCTCGCGATCATCATGCTCAGCGACGAGAACGACTGCTCGATCCGCGAGGAGGGCCGCAACTACCTCGTCGCTGAGACCAGGAACGGCTTCCGCCTGTGGCGGCCGCGCGTCGAGTGCGCCACCGACCCGGGCAACAAGTGCTGCAGGTCGTGCAGCCAGAACCAGGACGGCTGCCCGCCCGACCCGGCCTGCACGGGTATGGACGGCTTCCCCGCCCGGCTGAGCGCCGTCGAGGATCCGGTCAACTCCCGCTGCTGGGATCAGAAGCGCCGGTTCGGCTTCGACTTCCTCTACCCCATCGAGCGCTACCGGCGCGCCTTCACCGAGGCGCAGATCCCGAACCGCCAGGGCGATCTCGTCCCGAACCCGATCTTCAGCGATCTGGCCACGGACGACGATGACTCGATCATCCGCGATCCCGGGCTCGTCTTCTTCGCCGGCATCGTCGGCGTGCCCTGGCAGGACATCGCGCGCCAGAACGCGCAGGGCGAGCCGGACCTCCTGCGCGGCCTCAACGAGGACGGCGAGCCGGTCGGCGGGTTCAAGAACGCGACCGAGCTCGGCTCCCCGCTGCTCGACAACGCGTTCGCCAGCACCTGGGAGCTCATCCTCGGCGACCCCGCGAAGTTCCAGCCGCCGAAGGACCCGTTCATGATCGAGTCGACGGCGCCGCGCTCGGGCACGAACCCGATCACCGGCGATACGATCATCCAGCCGGACCAGACGGGCTGGAACACCATCAACGGCCGCGAGTACACGATCCCGCAGACGAGCACCGGCGACCTCCAGTACGCGTGCATCTTCGATCTCCCCGAGTCGAAATCCTGCGAGGGCAACGCCCAGAGCTGCGACTGCAGGGAGCAACAGGGCGCGCCGAACGACAACCCGCTGTGCGAGCCGGAAGCCGGAAGCAACCAGGAAGCCCCGGGCTCCAGGACGACGACGCAGATCAAGGCGAAGGCCTACCCGGGCCTCCGCGAGCTGCAGCTCATCCGCGAGCTCGGACCCCAGGGCATCGTCGGCTCGGTGTGCCCGGCGCAGCTCGAACGCACCAACGAGGCCGACTACGGCTACCGGCCGGCGATCGGCGCCATCATCGATCGCCTGAAGACGGTGCTCGGCGGCCAGTGCCTGCCGCGCACCTTGACCCCCGACGGTGACAAGCAGGTCTCCTGCCTGATCCTCGAGGCGCGCAACTCGCAGGGCCAGTGCAACTGCGATCCTGCGACGGGGCGCGCCACGGTGCCGCAGGACGCGACTCGCTACGCCGCGGTCGAGGAGGTGCTCGCCCTCGACATCGCGAAGGTCTCCGGCTGGGACTGCGTGTGCGAGATCCAGCAGCTCGAGGGCGCGAATCCGGGCGAACCGGCCTACGAGTGCAGGAACAACGTGAACGACAACGTCGAGTCCGGCGGCCAGCCGGTGCACGGGTGGTGCTACGTCGATCCGTCGATCAGGCTCGGCGATGCGGCGATCGTCGCCGACTGCCCGTCGACCGAGCGGCGCAAGATCCGCTTCACGGGCAAGGGCGAAGCCCAGCAGGGCTCCACGCTGTTCATCACCTGCTCCGGCGAGTAGGCTGACGGCGGGCTGACCCGGCGCGCGGGGCCGATCGCGAGATCGCGCCCCGCGCCGCTTTTTGTGGCCCCGGAGGGGCTGCGGCGCGCCGGCCGGCAGGGCCCTCGCGGGGCCCGGTCGGTTTTGTGCTAAGACCGCACTCCGTCGTGGCGGCACGCAAGAAGATCCTGATCATCGAGGACGAGCCCCACATCGTGCTGGGGCTGACGGATGCCCTCGAGTTCGAGGGCTTCTCGGTGGCGTCGGCGTCGAAGGGGAAGGACGGCGTGCTGCTCGCGCGGCAGGAGAAGCCGGACGCGATCCTGCTCGACCTCATGCTCCCCGACACCAACGGCTTCAAGGTCTGCGAGGACCTGCGCCGCTGGGACGCGTTCGTGCCGATCATCATGCTGACGGCCCGCGGCCAGGAGATCGACAAGATCCGCGGCCTCGACGCGGGCGCCGACGACTACGTGACCAAGCCGTTCAGCGTGGGCGAGCTCATCGCCCGGCTGCGCGCCCTCTTCCGCCGCGCCGCCCGGCCCGCCGAGGCGCCGGTCGAGGTGTTCACCATCGGCAACGTGCAGGTCAACATGACCGCCCACACCGTCTCGCGGGGCTCGCGGTCGGATCAGCTGTCGTTCTACGAGGTCGAGCTCCTGCGCCTCCTGCACGAGCGCCTGGGCCAGCCGGTCTCGCGCGAGGAGATCCTCCAGAAGATCTGGGGGATCGAGGCCGGGCCGTCGAACCGCACGGTCGACAACTTCATCGTCAAGCTGCGCAAGAAGATCGAGCGCTCGCCCGACAAGCCGGAGCACATCCTCACGGTCTACGGCTTCGGCTACAAGCTCGCGCCCTGACGGAGCGGCAGCACGTTGCGGAGGTCGCACGGCACCGTCACGGCGGCGTCGATGATGCGCTTCGGATCGAGATCCGAGAGCCGCGCGCCCTCGCGGAGCTGCCGCGCCTCGAGGCGCAGCCGGACGAGGCCCAGGCTGCCGGTGTCGCCGGCGTACCCGACCACATCGCCCGCGTCGAGGCGCGCGCCCGCCACGACGCCGGGGCCGGGGCGGTCGAGGTGGCCGTGGAGCAGGACGTACCTGCGCACGCGATCCACGTCGCGCACGTCGTGCGCCGTGGCGACCGTGATCCCGGACAGCTCGCCGACGAAGACGACCTCGGCCTTCCCCTCCTGGCCCTCGAGCCGCAGCGACGCCACGCGGTCGCCCCGCGCCGCCGCGAGGTCGACCCCGCCGGCCCAGGACGGCGGCTCGGGTCGCGCGGCGCCGATCGCGGCGACGGGGCCCGCCGGAGGCGGCGCGCCCGGTTGCGCTGGAGCGCCCTCGACGAGGAGGAACCCGGGCGCCTGATCCGGCGCGCCGATCGGGAACGCGTACGCGGCGGCGCTCGCCGGACGTTCCGGGCGGCGGGGGATGTGCTCGTAGGCCTGCCCGCGCGCGCCCGCCCCTGCGGGACGCGCGCCGCCCGGGCCGGAGAGCGCCGCCGCGCCGCCCTCGGAGAGCGGCGCGCCCGGCGCCGGCAGCGGGACGCACGCGGCGCCCTCCGGCACGGTGCGCGGGCCGCAGAGCGCCGCCGCGCCCGCGGCGCCGCGCGCCGCGGCCGCCGGAGGGACGACCGCGGGCGGCGGCGGCGCGGGGTCGTCGAGGCCCCCGAGCGCAAGGACGAGGGCGGACGCCGCGGCGCCGCGCACGAGCGGGGAAGGGGAGACCGCCGCCCTCGTCGGGCGGGCCTGCGATGAGCCGGACGCGCGCATGCCATGAACGGTCTACCGCATCGCGCGCGGCGCGGCAGGCGAGCGCGATGCGGTAGCGCCGGGCTGGCGTGGCCGCGCCCGCCGTGGACGGGAATCCGCGGGGAACGGGCCCTTGCTGCCTGCCGGCTTGCGGAGGCGGCGCGCTGTTGATAGCTCCTCTTCGTGCAAAATCGCCAAGCTATCGAGACGACCCTGAACAAGCTGTTCGACGCGGAGCGCACGGCTCGCCGGCTCCACGACGATCTGGCGGCCATGCCCGGCGATGCGTTGCTGGACGTCCTCACGGACGCGATCGCGAGCGCGACGCGCGAGAACGACGAGGACGAGGCGGCGCTCCGGCTGGTGCGCATCGCGTCGCTGCTCGGCGAGCACGAGGGCCCGCGCGCGCTCGACGCGCTCATCGACGTGCTCGCCTCGGAGCACCCCGAGGCGCGGCAGGCGGCGGGCGAGGAGATCGAGTCGCTCGCCTACGACCGCTTCAAGGAGGTCGCGCAGGCGATCGAGCGGGCGCTCAAGCGGCTGCCGGTCGGGTCGTCCGCGCTGCCGGAGCTGCCGTACCTCATCGCCGAGGTGCCGGAGCCGGGCGTGCCGAAGCTGCTCGGCCAGTTCCTCGGCCACAAGGATCCGGACGCGGTGGCGGCGGCGATCGAGACCCTGGTCGAGATCGGCGACCCGGCGCACGCGCCGCTGATCCAGCCGCTGATCGGCGACATGCGCACGGTCGAGCTGGCCGACGACGGCGGCGACGACGCGACGTCGGAGGTCACGATCGGCGAGCTCGCCGAAGAGGCGCTCGGCCTCCTCGCGCCCTACGACGAGGAGGAAGAGGACGGGGTCGCCTGATGATCGGCCCGCCGCTGAGCGCGGCGGACGCCGTGTTGTTCGAGCACGCGGTCGTCCCGCGCTACATCTCGTTCTTCGCCTCGCTGGCGGTGGACATGCTGCTGCCCTCGGAGGCGGCGCGCATCGCCCACCTCGGCTGTCGGAGCGGCTTCCCCGACGCGATCGTGGCCGACAAGCTGCCCGGCGCGACGCTCGTGGGGCTCGACGGGTCCGCCGCCGCGCTCGATCTCGCGCGCGCCAAGGCGGCGCTGTTCTCCGGGATGAACGCGAGCTACGTGCTCGCCGACGCCCTGCCCACGCCGCTGCCGGACGCGAGCTTCACCCACGCGTTCACGCTGCACCCGGTCTGCCGCCCGAGCGAGCGGGCGCAGCTCCTCGCCGAGCTGCGCCGGGTGCTGGTCCCCGGCGGCCAGGCGCTCATCGCGCTGCCGCTGCGCGGCTCGTTCCCGGAGGTGGCCGACATCGCGCGGGAGTGCGCGCTCAAGCAGGACCTGTCGGAGCTCGGCGCGGCGGTCGACGCCGCCTCCGCCAGCCGCCCGACGCTCGAGACCATCGCCGAGGAGATCGAGGACGCCGGGTTCGACGAGGTCGAGGTCGACGTCCAGCTCATCGCGGTGTCGTTCGACAGCGGGCGCGAGTTCCTCGAGGACCCGATCTCGCGGCTGATGGTGATCCCCGAAGCGACGGCGATGCTCGACCTCGAGCCGCAGATCATCGACTCGATGCTCGCGTACCTGCACCACGCGGTCTCGAAGTACTGGTCCGAGGGCGTCTTCGAGCTGACCGTGAACGTCGGGTGCGCGAGCGCCCGGCGGCCGCTCGGCTGACGACCGGGCCCGGGGGCGCCGGCGACGGGCGCGCGGGGGCGGCGCGGCCGGCGCTAGCGCTCGTGCCCGCCGCCGCGGAGGCCGAGCGCGTCGAGCCCGGCGAGCGCCGCGAGCGAGACCGGGTGGTACGGGGGCCGCGGCGTGATCGGCTTCTGGACGTCGCCCCCGCGCTCCTCGATGAGCCGCGCGCAGAGCGCGAGGCACCACTTGCCCTGGCACCAGCCGGTGCCGAAGCCTGTGTAGCGCTTGACGGACTCGATGTCCTTGTAGCCGCGCTCCATCGCGGCCTCGAGCTCGTGCAGGGTGACGTCCTCGCAGCGGCAGACGAGCGTCTTCATCGACCTAGTCGCCCTCGTACTCGCAGCGGGCGTCGCAGGTCTCGAAGACGGTGACCCGGTTCAAGGACGGCAGCGACGGCGCGAGGCGGTTCCAGATCCACCGGGCGAGCACCTCGCTCGTCGGGTTCTCCAGCCCCGGGACCTCGTTCAGGTAGTTGTGATCGAGCAGGTCGTGGAGGGGCGCCCAGGCTTCGTAGAGGTGGCTGTAATCGATGAACCACCCCGTCTCCTCGTTCACGGGGCCGCGGATCGCGACCTCGATCTTGAAGCTGTGACCGTGGAGGCGCGCGCACTTGTGCCCCTGCGGCACCTTGGGGAGGCGGTGGGCGGCCTCGAAGCGGAACTCATGCACGAGACGGACGTTCATTGGACGAGCGGTCATGGGGCGGGCGCCTTGAGGCGTCAACGCCCCGCGGCCCGCCGGAGGTGCGGCGACCGCGGTACGGGGTTCCCTCGAGGGGCTCGAGCGGCTATACCCCCGGCCATGCCGCAGAAGCCCGCAGTGAGAGCCAAGAAGAAGCGACGCGACACGAAGCGCCTGGCGAACTGGCGCGCCAAGAAGGAGCTCCAGAGCGCCCAGGGAACGCCGCCGGCCGACCCGGCCGCCGCCGCGCAGCCCAGCCGCTGAGCCGCGAGCACCGGCCCCGGCCGGTGCTCAGCCCGCCGGCTCGTCCTCTCCGTCGTCGTCCGGCGCCGGCCCGGGCAGCGGCGGCCCCTTGCGCCGCGCCGCGCGGACCGTCGCGACCTCGGCCCGCGACGGGTTGATCACCAGAAAGCCGTGGTCCGCGTCGAGCAGCGCGACGTCGCCCGGCGACGCCCAGCGGAACGCGCCGGCCACATCCACGATCGACGGCACGTCGAGCAGCTGGAGGAGCACGTGCGAGCGCGGCCCGGACCGCTCGCTGAGCGCGACGCCGACGGGGTTGGCCCGGGCGGAGATCAGGAGATCGAACACGGTCAGCTGGTCGCCCACGAGGACCGCCTTCGACGGGAGCTCGGCCCGGGCGTCCGGGGTCGCCAGCATCAGGAGCGCGTCGCAGAGGTCCTCGATGTCGCGGGCGCGGTCCTGCAAGAACGGGTCGCCGACGATCCCGTTGGCGGCCCGCGCCACCTCGCGGGCGACCGTGCCGAGCGCCTGCGCGACGGTGCGCCCGCCGGCCGCGAGCTCGAAGGCGCGCGCGCGCAGGCGGCCGTCGCCGATCATCAGGAGGTAGGTCGAGAGGAACGCCGCGTCCTGCGCGATGCCCCGCTCCGCCGCGCGGGCGTGGAGCTCGACGAGCGCCTTCTCCGCGATGTCGAAGGCGAGCCGCAGGAGCTTCGGATCGCCGTGGCCCCGCTGCGGGCCGAGCGACGAGCTGGCCGGCCGCCGCAGGGCCGCGATGGCGCCGAGCGCGCGACCCGGGACCACGGGCAGCCCCGGCAGCGTGACCTTGCGCGTGCCCCCGCCGGTGCGCCGCCGCCGCTCGCGCAGCTCGTCGAGCACCTGGGCGTGGCGCGCGCCGGCCGCGATCGGAGCCGTCAGGGCCATGAGGAGCTCGACGTCCCGCGCCGTGAAGGCGCGATCCCCCGCCCGCTGCACGACCAGGGCGCCGAGCGGGCGGCCGCTGCCGAGGATCGGGGCCGCCAGGAAGACCGGGAACCGCTCCTCGCGGAGCTCCGGGAACGCGCGGTAGCGCTCGTGCTCCGTCGCCTGGACGACCGAGATCGGGCGCAAGCACTCGACCGCCATGCCCGTGATGCCCTGCCCGACCGAGAGCCGCACCGTGCCGCGCGCCTCGCGCGGGAAGCCGACGTTGCCGCGCAGCACGAGCTCGTCGCCGTCGCCCTCGAGCAGGTACAGCGACGCCACGTCGGCGCCGAGGATGGCGGCGATCCGCTGCGGCGCCTCGTCGAGGAGGAGCGACAGCGGCATCGGCTTCGCCACGAAGGCCAGGTACTCGATGACGAGATCGAGGCGCTCGTCGCGGCGCACGTGGATCCTGGCGGAGGTGACCGACGGCGGCGCGTCCTCGCCCTCGAGCTCCGCCTCGCCGTCGGCCTCCGCGGCGCGGGCCGAGCCGCCGGCCGGATCGCTCGGCGCGGGGGAGCTCGCGTCCGCGTGGCGCTCGTCCGGCGATCCACCGTCGACGAGCCCCTCCCGCGCGCGCTCCGCGTCGAGCGGCGCCGCGGGCGGGCTCGCGATCGCCTCGAGCTCCGTGGGCGGGTGGGTCGCCTTCGGATCATCGGTGCGCGACGACATACGACGATCGCTATCACACACCGTCGCTCGAGCGCACCTCGCACGCGAGCGCGCCCGGATCGCGCCGCGGCCGAGGCCGCGTCCGCGGCGCGACGCGCGCGCTGCCGGCGCGCCGTCCGCCCGCCGCGCGCGGCCGGTCGCGGAGGTCAGAGCGCCCGCAGGTCGACCGGGCCGTCCAGGGGCGGGCGCTGCATCCACCCCAGCGCCGCGACCCGGGCGCGCGGGGCCGCGGCGGACACGGCGCGCGCGAGATCGCCGCCGCCGCCGGCCCCGATCGCGGTGATCGCGCCGCGGATCGGCGCGAGCAGCGCCGCAGCCGCGCCGGCGCCGCTCGCCGCCACGTGGACGACGCGCGCCGCGGGCGGCAGCAACAGCGACCGCGGCGCCGGATCCACGCCGACCCCGTGCCCTTCGCCCTCCCAGAACGAGCCCACGGCCTCGAGGGTGGCCCGGTACATCGCGACCTCGGCCCGCGCAGCGCCGTCGAGCGGCCCGCGCGGGACGCGCGCGCCCGCGGCCGCGAGCGCCTCGTGCAGGGCGCGCGCGAGCGCCTCGGCGCGCTCGGCCGGGCCCTCCACCAGCACGAAGCGCGGCGACAGGCAGCCGCGCTGATCGAACGGCACGACGTCGTCGGCGATGTCGCGCGCCGCCTCGGCGAGGCGCGCGTCGGGGCCGACGACGGCGAGCCCGAGGCCGGCGCCGTGCCCGCGCACGAGGACGCCGCGCCCGGCCTGGGCGCGCAGCGTCGCCACGGTCTGATCCGAGCCGTAGACGTGCAGCTCGGCGCGCGGCGCGCCGTCGCGGGGCTCCTCGCCCGCCGCCTGCGCCCCGGCGTCCCCGAGCGCCACGTCCGGGACCAGGGAGATGGCGCCGCCGTCGCGCGCGAAGCCCTCGTCGGCCGAGAGCGCGCGCACGAGGAGCTCCGCGACGACGGGATCGCGGCGCGACGGGCGCACGAGGACCTCCGGCGCCGTCGCCGCCGCGACGGCGATGGCCCGCAGCGGCGCCGTGCAGACGTTCGCGGCGAGCACGACGTGGCAGCGGCGCGCGCGCCCCGCGGTCGCCACGAGCGCGTCGAGCTCGCCGCTGCTCGGCGCGATCTCGAGGTGGCGGCCGAGCGCGAGCTCCACGCCCTCGGGGGAGAGGCCGCTCGTCTCGGGCAGCCGCCGCCGCGCCTCCCGGCCGAGCGGGTCGCGCGCGTCCGCGATCCGCGCCGCCGCGGCGACCACGCGCTCGACCCGGCGGCGCCGCGCCGCGCCGTCGTCCCTCACGGGCCGCCGCCGAGCATCTGGTCGATCGCGATCGAGCAGCCGCGCGGCGGCGCCCCGGACGCGCGGCCCAGGAGCTCGACGCCCTCGTCGGTGACGCGCACGCGATCGGCCGTCTGGATGGCCACCGCCGAGTCGACGTTCGCGAGATCGACGATCCGCGCGAGCCCGATCTCGCCGGCGGGCAGCGGCGCGAGCGTCCCGGGGTCGACCGCGGTGACGCGCGTCCAGGGCGGCGCGAGGTAGATCCCCGGCGCGGGGCCCGGCCTGCCGGCGAGCGCCGCCGCGAGCGTGCCCTCGTAGAGCTGGCTCGAGAGCTCCGTCATGCCGTACTCGCCGACGACGTGCGAGAGCGGCACCCCGAGCGATCGCGCGATCGACGCCCGCAGCTCCTCCGCGGGCACCTCCCGCGAGCGGCCCTTGTAGCCGCCGGTCTGCATCGCGCGGCTGCCGCCGGGCAGCAGCGTCGCGCCCTCGGGCAGCCCGGCCTCGAGCAGGTGGACGAACGCGAACGAGGTGCCGAGCACGATGGCCGGCTCGCCCGCGGCGCGCGCCTCGGCGCACGCGCGGGCGAACCCCGCGGCGTCGAGCTCCCCGCCGCGCACGTGCCAGCTCGCCGGCCCCGAGAGGCGCGCGGCGAAGCGATCGATCATGAACCCGAGCGACGAGTCCGGGACCTCGTCGAGCGGCGGCGCCAGGACGATCGCGCGGAGCCGCGCGCCGTCGGGCCACAGGAGGCGCTCGCCCCAGGCGACCGCGGCGAGCTCGTACGTCGCGGTGGTGCGGAACGGGTGCTCGCCGCGCGACGCCGCGCCGAGCGAGGTCCCGCTCGTGCGGAAGACGCGCTCGTCCGCCTCGGCCGGGTGGGCCGCGACGCGCGCGAACCGGAAGACGTCGCACGGCACGGCGGGGATCTGCTCCGCGCGCTGCATCGTGTCGACGTCCGCGCCGCGCGCCTTGAAGAGGCGGGCGACCGGCGCGCACCGCGCGGCCTGGCGCCGGGCGAGGGCGATCGCGAGCGCGTCGAACGTCTCCGGGAGCGCGGCGTCCGCCGCGCCTTCGCCCTGCTGAAGCGAGGCCGCCGCCGCTCGGCCGGCGCCGGGCGAGCCCGCCCTGTCCTGGAGGAGCGACGCCTCGATGAACGCCCGCGCGCGGCGGTGCAGCGCCTCGCTCTGATCGATCTGTCCCACGCGTCCCACGCGTCCCACGCGACCGGGATAGCACGCGCCGCGCGCGCCTAGGACGAAAGCACGCGGGCCAGCGCGCCGGCCGCGGTCGACAGCAGCGCCTCGGGTGTGGTGAGCGCCGGCGTCAGCGTCAGCGTCTCGCCGCGCACCCCGCCCGTGAGGACCAGGTAACCCTCGGCCAGCATCCCGCGCATGGCCCGCAGCCCGAGCTCTGCGCTCTCGAGCTCCACGCCGACCATGAGCCCGGCGCCGCGCACGTCGACGACGCCCGCTCGGCCCCGCAGCGCCTGCCGGAGCGCCTCCTGGAAGCGCGCGCCCACGTCGCGCGAGCGCGCGGCCAGCTGGCCTGCGTCCAGGGCGTCGAGCGTCGCGAGCGCGGCGCTCGACGCGAGGGGCGAGCCGGAGTGCGTCGAGGTGTGGACCACCTCGGCCTCGCGCGCCCACGCGCGCATGATCGGCTCCGGCGCCACGCACGCGGAGATGGGGAGCCCGCCGCCGAGCCCCTTGCCGAAGCAGAGGATGTCCGCGGGCGCCCCGATCGCCCCGGTGCGCGTCATCGCCCCCGACCGGCCGAGGCCGGTCCAGATCTCGTCGGCGATCACGAGCGCCCCGCGCCGGTGCGCCGCGTCGCAGACCGCGCCCAGGAACGCGTCGGGCGGGACGACGCAGCCGCCCCGCCCGAGGATCGGCTCGAGCAGGATCGCGCCGATCTCGCCGCCGCGCAGCGCCGCCTCGATCGCGTCGAGCGAGCGCGCCGCGCCCGCCTCGTCGCGCGGGTACGACGCGAACGTCACGCGCGGGTTGAGCTGCTCCGCGAACGGCGACCGGTAGCTCTCGCGCAGCCCGCACGCCGCGAGCGGCGCGTACCCGAGGCCGTGGTACGCGCCCTCGAAGGCGACGAGCCCCGGCCGCCCGGTCGCGAGCGCCGCCGTCTTGATGGCCGCCGTGATCGCGTCGCTGCCGCTCTGGCCGAGCAGCGCCATCGGCGAGGGCCCGGGGTGCAGCGCCGCGAGGCGCTCCAGGAGGGCGATCTTCACGTCGGCCGAGTACACGTCGCCGAGGGCGAGCGTCAGCCGCGACATCTGCTCCTCCGCCGCGCGCCGCACCGGCGCCGCCGCGTGGCCGAGCAGCAGCGCGCCGAAGCCGGCGCACAGGTCGACGTAGCGGTTGCCGTCGACGTCGCAGACGTTGGCGCCGCGCCCGTGCGACAGCACGATCGGGAGCATCTCGGCGCCGCTCTTCTGCGCCCGCGCCTCGCGGCGCCGGCCGAACGCCGGGCACTCGACGCGCTCGAGCCGCTCGAGGGCGCTCCGCGACCTTGGACCAGGCGGCGGCACCAGGATCTCGGGCAGCGCGTCGCCGCCGTCCGGGTCCAGCGCCGCCGGCAGCGGCAGCTCGCTGTTCGGCATCGTCGTTCCTCCGCCGGGATCTAGCGCGCCCGCGGCCCCGAGCTCAGGCGCAGACGCGGTTTCTCCCGCTGTTCTTCGCGTGGTAGAGGCGCTCGTCGGCGCGCTTGATGAGGTCGTTCGCGGTGCGATCGCCCTCCTGCAGCAGCGCCACGCCGACGCTGATCGTCACGCGGATGCTGTCGGCCTGGAAGACGAAGAGGTGCTCCGCGACCTTCTGCCGCAGCGTCTCGCCGAGCGCCGCGGCGCCCTCGATCGACGTCTCGGGCAGGATGATGGCGAACTCCTCGCCGCCGTACCGCGCAAAGACCTCATCGCGGCGGATGCGGCTCTGCACGATGCGCGCGACCTCCTTCAACACGAAATCGCCGGCCAGGTGGCCGTGGACGTCGTTGATGCGCTTGAAGTGGTCGATGTCGAACAGGAGGATCGCGAGGTCGCGCTCGTGGCGGCGGCCGCGGATGATCTCGCGCTCGAGCGCCTCGTAGAGGTAGCGCTTGTTGTGGATCTGCGTGAGACCATCGATGATGGTCATCCGGTAGATCTCTTCGTGGTATTGCGCCTCCACGTCGGCGCCGGACAGGAACTTGAAGATCGTCGGGCCGATCTTCACCCGGTCTCCGTTCTTCAGCACCACCTCGCGGGAGATCTGCTCATCGTTGCAGTACGTCCCGTTGGTGCTGCCGTCGTCGACGACCATCCAGGCGCTCGGCCGCTGCTCGAAATGGGCGTGCCGCCGTGAAACGGAGTCGCCGTCGAGCACGATGTGGTTGTCCGCCCCCCGGCCGACCCGCGTCGGGTTGTGCTCCAGCACGAACCGCTTGCCGAGCAGCGTGGGCTCCTTCGTGTAGATCACGACCAGGCAGTCGGTCGTGTTCTTGCTGCCGCCGCCCGGTGGGGGCTGGACCACCTGCGTTACACGAGTCTTTTCGTCGAAGTCACTCACGCGCGCTCAGCCCAACCCGTCGTGCGACCTAGCCTCGACATCGTTCGAGCTCTTCCCGAGACGGAACCTACCCGGGCGCGGCTCTTCGGTCGCGATCCAACGGCTCGATATGCCCTAGCTCGCCCAACGTCAAAGCGTACTGACATGCCCCGACTCCCGTCAAGACGGCCATCCGGGCGGAGCCGTCTTCGGTGATTCCTCCGCCTTCCCGACCCGACAGCGGCACACGTCGCCCGCTGCGCTCCGTCGCGCCCTTCCACGCTCTCGGCTTGTTCCTCGCACGCCGTCCGCCTCTCACCGCCGCTTGCTCTGCACCGCATCGCCTGTGCTCGCTGAAGCGCCTTGTGGGGCATTGTGCGCTTGTATCGCAGTGGACGCGCCGCCCCGTTCTCTCGTGCAGCTCGCGCTGCCGTCGATGCGGCTCTCTCTATGCGTTTCCCGGGCGCGCCGCCACCCGTCCGGCGAGCGGTCGAGCCGGCAGGGGAGAGAATGGTTCGCTGGAGCACGATGTGTTGGTTCGGCTGGCAAGCCCGCGTTCTGCGGGCATGAGGCTCTGTGAGTTCTGCCTCAAAACCAGGGCGCATCACAACGCTGAACTGAGCGGAACGAGCGGAACTGAGCGGAGCTGAGCGGAACTGAACAGAACCGAACCGAGCGCGGCGCGCGCCGCGACCGCCAGCGCGCGGCCCTCTCCCGGGCAGCGCCGGTTGGTTGACTTGGCACACGGGGTGCGTAGAGTAGACCTGCGTCGCGGCGGAGACCTTCCCCCCCCAGGTCCGCCGCGGCGTTTTTCATTTCAGGCTGCTCCGTGGCCATCTCCACCCCCGGCGCTGTCGCGTATTTCCTCCTGGGATGATTCCCGGAGCAGCGCGTTCCTCGCCAAGCAGCCATGCTCCGTCGCTGCTGGAACCGTTTGCCTCGAAAGGCATCAACGGGCCCAGCCGGAGCAGGTGCCGAGAAACCGACCTCGGCCGCAAGGAGGGTATTGACGACCCGAGCCCTGCTGGGCGGGTGGGGCCGGCGCGGGAGCCGGCCGGCGTCGTTCACGACCGGAGCGTCGCGCGCAGCTCGCCGCCGTCGAAGACCCAGAGCTCGCCCGGCCGCCCATGGGTCCAGGCCTCGTTGGCGGTGAGCGGGGTCGTCGCGACCACGGCGACGCGATCCTTCGGGGTCGTGACGGCGGAGAAGTCGACGCGGACGTCATCGTCCACGAGCGTCGCGACGCCGAACGGGGCTTTGCGGACGATGTAGCAGAGCCGGGTCCCGCAGCGGGCGAAGAGGTGGCGCCCGTCGCCGAGCAGGAAGTTGAACGTGCCGTCCCGGCCGAGCTCGCCGCCGAGCGCCGCGACCGCCGCCCACAGCTCGCTGGGCCGGCGCGGGTAGCCGGGGAACGCGCTCCGGAGCCCCTCCAGCAGGTAGCAGAACGCGTGCTCGCTGTCGGTCGTGCCGATGGGGTTGAAGCGGCCCAGCGCGCGGCGCCGGACGCGGCGCAGCGTGCCGTTGTGCGCGAAGACCCAGTGGCGCCCCCAGAGCTCGCGCACGAAGGGGTGCGTGTTGGCGAGCAGGACGTCGCCGCGGGTGCGGCGCCGGATGTGGCCGATCGCGAGCAGCGTCTTGATCGGGGTCTCGCCGAGGAACCGCGCCAGCGGGCTATCGCACGCGGGGCTCGGGTCGAGGAAGACGCGCGCGGCGCGCCCCTCGAAGAACGCGAGGCCCCACCCGTCGGCGTGCGGTCCGGTGCGGCCGCCCCGGTGCCGGAGGCCGTTGAACGAAAAGACGATGTCGGTGGGGACGTTGCACTCCATCCCGAGGAGCTCGCACATGCTCGCGGCGGCACCATATCACCCCGGGAGGGGTGAGGCGCAGCGTCAACGATCGGGCTCGCCCTGCAGCGACGCGCGCGGGATGGAGTGGACGAGATCGATCACCGCCTTGACCGTGTCGACCGGCGTCTCCGGGATGATGCCGTGGCCGAGGTTGAAGATGTGGCCCGCGCGCCCGCCGGCCTCGGCGAGCACCGCCCGCGCGCGGCGCTCGGCGACGGCGCGCGGCGCGCAGAGCAGCAGCGGATCGAGGTTGCCCTGCACGGCGCGGTCGTAACCGATGCGCTGCCACGCCTTGTCGAGCGGCGTGCGCCAGTCGACGCCGATCACCGTGCCGCCGGCGTCGCGCTGCGCCTCGAGGAGCGCCCCGGTGTTCGTGCCGAAGTGGATGACCGGGACGCCCGTCGCCTCGAGGTCGCGCAGGATGTGGCGCACGTGCGGCTGCACGTGCTCGCGGTAGTCGTCGATCGAGAGCGAGCCGACCCACGAGTCGAACAGCTGCACGGCCTGCGCGCCGGCGGCGACCTGCGCGCGCAGCAGGCGGCGGACGACCTCGGAGATCTTGCCCATCAGCGCCGACCACGCCTCGGGATCGCTCCACATCAGCTGCTTCGTGAGCCGGTAGTCGCTCGATTTACTCCCCTCGACGAGGTAGCTCGCCATGGTGAACGGCGCGCCGGCGAAGCCGATGAGCGGCGTCTTGCCGTCCAGCTCCTTGCGGATGAGGCGCACGGCGTCGAGCACGTAACCGAGGCCCTCTTCGGGCTCGAACACGCGGAGCCGCTCGATGCCGGCCCGGTCGCGCACCGGCTCGTGGATGACCGGGCCCTCGCCCTTCGCGAACTCGAAGGGGGCGCCCATCGGCTCGAGCGGCAAGAGGATGTCGGCGAAGAGGATCGCCGCGTCCATCCCGAGCCGCAGCGGCTGGAGGGTCACCTCGAGCGCGAGCTCGGGCGTCTTGCAGATCTCGAGCAGCGTGTATTTCTTCCTGAGCTCCCGGTACTCGGCCATGTACCGGCCCGCCTGGCGCATGAACCATACGGGCGTCACATCGGTCGGCTCACGCCGGCAGGCGCGCAGGAAGCGGTCGTGCATGGATGGAAAACTCCAGGATGGGCCCGAGGAGGCGCCCTCGGGGCGATCCTTCATGTCCGTTCAGCCATCTCCCGGCAATGGGTTTCTGGGAGCGCCGGGCCGTGGTTTTCCGGGAACGCCCGACCATGGATTTTTGGAAGCGCGGCGGTCGACCCGCGGCGAGCGGGCTGAGGGGGGCACCCAAGCGCCGCGTCGTCCGCCGTGTAGACTATGAATCTATGGCGCGTCCTTCCAGACCTCCCGGCTTTGACATGACGTACAGGCCCGAGAAGCGCATCGCGTTCGGGCCGCCGATGAAGGAGCGCATCCCGGCGCTGCTTTACCTTGCCTTCGCCCTCACCGTCTCGGCGGTGATCTTCTATGGCCAGAACGCTCCTTCGAGCTCCCGGATCTTCCAGTACGTCGTGGAGGGGGATCGCCACCGGCTCGTCCCGTCGAGCGTGTGCGCCATCATCCTGTGCGTGAGCGCGCTCGCGATGGTGCTGCGGGAGCAGATGCGCGGCGTGATCGTGCACCCGGACGGGATCGAGCTGCGCGAGCTGCTCGGGTTCGGGCTGCCGCGCGTGCGGCGCTTCGCCTGGTCGCAGATCGATCGCATGTCGGTGCCCTCGGCGCAGGCGGGCGCCGGCGGCGCGGGCGCGGTCCAGCGAGGCAAGCCGTCGAGCAACATCCGGCTGGATCTCTGGGACGGGTCCCGCACCTGGCTGCCGGACGTGGGAGACAAGATCGCGCTGTCCGTGATGCTGGAGCGGGTGGCCCTGGCGCGGGCGATCCCGATCGAGGGGGGGACCGGGCTCATGGACGACCTCGGCAACCCCCTCCAGGACGACGGCTGACCCAGGCCTAGGCCGCGCTCGCGCCGGCCTTCCGCTGCGCGAACTCCTCGCGCACGCCCTTGCGCAGCTCGGGATCGAGCAGGAGATCCGCGCACGTCATCGCCATCGCCTTGGCGGCGATCAGCATCGAGTCCTGACCGCCGGGGCTCGCGGCCTTGGCGGCGAACGCGTGCTGGTGGCACGTCGTCTCGCCCTTGCCGCAGATCGCGATCCAGGGGTGGATGGCGGGGAGCGCGTGGGACACGTCGCCCATGTCGGTCGAGCCGGTGCCGACGGCGGGGTCCATCTCGAGCGGCGAGCGGCCGAGGGCGCGCAGGTGCTCGCCGAAGCGGCGCGCCATCTTCCGGTTGTTGACCATGTTCTTGTAGCCGCCCTGGTCGACGAGCGTGAGCTCCACGCCGCTCGCCATGGCCGCGCCGCGGGCGCAGCGCTCGACGATCGCCCGCACGCGGGCGAGCTCCTCGGTGTCGAGGGCGCGGACCGAGAACTCGGCCACCGCGAGCTCCGGGATGATGTTGACCGCCTGGCCGCCGTTCTTGATGAACCCGTGCACCCGGACGCCATCGCGGAAGTGGACGCGCTGGCCGTCGATCAGCCGGAAGGTGTCGAGGCAGGCCGTGAGCGCGCTGTTCCCGTCCCACGGCGCGAGCGCGGCGTGCGACGGCTTGCCGTGGAACTGGAGCTCGAGCCAGGTGCTGGCCAGCGTGTCGTGGGCGAGCAGGTCGCGGTCGAACGGGTGGAACATCATCGCGGCGTCGACGCCCTCGAAGGCGCCGGCCTCGAGCAGCCGGATCTTGCCGCCGCCCCCCTCCTCGGCGGGCGTCCCGACCAGATCGATGGTGCCGGCCACGGCGTCCTTCTGCCGGGCCAGGGCGAGGAAGGCGCCGAGCGCGCCCGCCGCGATCAGGTTGTGCCCGCAGGCGTGGCCGATCTCCGGGAGGGCGTCGTACTCGGCGAGGATGGCGAGGTGGGGGCCCTGGCCCTGCCCGATGCGCGCGCGCAGCGAGGTGGGCATGCCGGCGAGCCCGCGCTCGACCTGGATGCCCTTCTTCTCGACGGCCTCGGCGATCCACGCCGCGGCCTTGTGCTCCTGGAACCGGAGCTCGGGGTTCGCGTGGATGCGCGCGGCGATCTCGCGGAGCTCCGGGGAGAGGTCGTCGATGTCGCGCTGGATGCGGCTCGGGTCGAGGCTCATGGGCGGGCGATACTACCCTGGATCCGCGCGGCTCGCCTGGGCCATGGTGGCGCCGGCGGTAGAGCTCCGCCGGCGTCCGGCCGCGACGGGCGGCGAGGCCGGCGCGCGCTCACGCTCTCCACGGAGTCAGGACCCTCGAATGCAAAGGCTGCGCTGCTCTTCGCTCCTCCTCGGTCTCGCGGCGCTGCTCGCGCCGCCCGCGCTCGCCGCGTGTGACGCCCCGCGCGCGCGCAAGGAGGCCCCGCCCGCCGCCTCGAGCGCGGCGTCCGCGCCGGACGCGAGCGCGGCGGCGCGGGCAGAGCCCGCCCGCGTCGCGGTCGAGGCGAGGGCGATGGGGACGAACCTGCTCCTCGCCGCCTACGCGAGCGCGGCGATGGATGAGGCGGCGATCCGGGCCAGGCTGGAGAAGGCGATCGCCGAGATCCGCAGGCTCGAGGGGCTGATGACGACGTGGCGGCCGGACAGCGAGCTGTCGCGGGTCAACGCGGCCGCCGGGAAGAGCGCCGCCCCGGTGAGCCCGGAGTCGCTCGACGTGATCGAGAAGAGCCTCTGGATCAGCGAGCGCTCCGGCGGGGTCTTCGACGTCACCTTCGAGGCGATGCACGGGCTCTGGAAGTTCGACGAGGACATCGACGACAACGTGCCACGGAGGGACGACGTCGAGCGGGCGCGGGCGCTCATCGATTACAAGCAGATCCGGATCGATCGCGCGCAGCGTACGGTGATGCTCGCGCGGCCGGGGATGCGGATGAGCCTCGGCGGGATCGCGAAGGGCTACGCCGTCGACGCCGCGGCGCGGGTGCTGCGCGGGGAGGGGCTGACGTCGTTCTTCGTGCAGGCCGGCGGCGATCTGTACATCGCCGGCAAGAAGCCGGACGGCTCGCGGTGGAGGGCGGGCGTGCGGGACCCGCGCGGCAAGGGACCGAACGACTACTTCGCGATGATCGAGGTCGAGGACCGCGCGTTCTCGACGGCGGGCGACTACGAGCGGAGCTTCATCAACGAGGGCAGGCGCTATCACCACATCATCGATCCGCGGACCGGCTTCCCGGCGACCGAGAGCCGGAGCGTGACCATCTGGGCGAGGGACGCGCTGACCGCCGACGCCGTCGACGACGCGGTGTTCATCCTGGGAGCCGAGAAGGGGCTCGCGCTCGTCGAGGCGATCGAGGACTGCGGGGCGGTGATCGTCGACCGCGACAACAAGGTATGGGTGTCGAAGCGGCTGGAAGGGAAGGTCGAGGTGCTCCGCCCGCCGACGGAGGGGCTGTAGGGCGGGGCGCCGCCGGCGCTCCCTCCGGCGGGCGGCGAGGGCGCGCGGCAGCGCCGTGCACGATGCTGCGAGGCGCCCGTCGCGGCGGGCGCCGAGGGAGGAGAGCGTCAGCCCTCGAAGAGCTCGTCGAGCGTCGCGGCCGTCAGGATCCGCTCGGCCCAACCCGCGAGCCGCTCCCCGGACGCCGCGAGGACCTGCTCCCGCCGCGCCTCGGGCACGTCCCCGAACCGCGCCCGGAGCTGACGCAGCAGCACGGCGCGCTGGCCCTCGTCGAGCCCCGCGCGCCGCCCCTCGTCGAGCGCTACCTGGCGCTCGCGCGCCTTGATGGCCTCGATCTCCGGGTTGCCCTTGCGCTCCAGCGCGCGGACGACCTCGCGCTCGGCCGCCGCGCCGTCGAGCAACGCGCGGACCGGAACCGGACGGACCAGGCACGTATCCTCGATCATCGCGTCGGGCGCGAGCGGCACGAACCGCCCCTCGGCCGCCGACCACTCGGCGACCCCGTCGCGCTTCACGAAGATGGCGAAGACGCGGCGCACGCCCCGGGCGACGAGATCTTCGGCCTTCTCGCGCACGTCGCGCGTCGATTGCTCGTTGACGATCTCGAACGAGAGCTCCTCCAGGTACCGGCGCCCCGTCGCCGGATCGAGCCCCGCCTTGCGGATGGACAGATCGGTGGCGAAATCCGAACCCTCGTTGACGCGGGTGATGAGGTCGGCCGTGCCGATGTAGCCGGGCTGGAGGTGCGGCGCGATCAGGAAATCGAGCCGCACCTGCTGCTCGGCGTGCGGCTCCAGCGCCGGCGCGGCGACGACCTTGCGCCCGCGGATCAGCTCGTCGCGTGTCACCTCCGGCGTCACGAGGTGCTCGTCCACGGCCGGGAAACGCGCCCGCGGCGGCTCCGCGGGCGGGAGCCTGGCCGCCGCGCCGCCTCGGGCGGCCGGGGCGAGCAGGAGCGCGGCGCCGCTCGGCTTTGGATCCATGAAGGCAAGGCTAGCACGACGGCGGCCGAACGCGCCGCGCCGCCCAGCCAGCGCGCGGCGGCGGGCGAGGCGCGCGCCGTCACCGCCCCCGGTACACCGGCTTCCGCTTCTCGGCGAACGCGCGCAGCGCCTCGAGCCGATCCTCACTGCGCAGCGTCTCGTCGTAGTGCACCCGCTCGACCTCGAGCCCGAGATCCAGCGGCACGTCGTAGCCGTCCTCGATCGCCCGGAGCGCCGCCGCCTGCGCGATGGGCGCGCCGCTCGCGATCGGCTCGATCCACGCGATCGCGTCGTCGACCACCGGCGTCCCCTCGGGCGACACCCGGTTCACGAGCCCCCAGGCGAGCGCCTCGGCCGCGGCGAGCTTCCGGCCGAGCAGGATCATCTCCTTCGCGCGCGCCTCGCCGACGACCCGCGGCAGCCGCTGCGTGCCGCCCGCGCCCGGGATGATGCCGAGCGACGTCTCCGGCAGCGCGAGCTCGGCGTGCGGCGCCGCCACCCGGAGATCGCAGATCAGCGCGAGCTCCAGCCCGCCGCCGAACGCGACCCCGTTGATCGCGGCGATCACCGGCTTCGGGCTCCGCGCGAGCACCCCGAGCTCCGTCCGGTACAGCCCCACCTGCCGGCGGACGTCGTCCGGGCTCATGCCCTGCCGCTCCTTGAGATCGGCGCCGGCGCAGAACGCCTTGTCCCCCGCGCCCGTGATCACGATCGCCCGCACCGCCGGGTCGTCCACGAGCTCGCGCCCGAGCCGACCGAAGGCGAGCAGCGCGTCGCGAGAGAGCGCGTTGCGGCGATCCGCCCGATCGATGGTAAGCACCGCGACCGCGCCGCGCCGGTCGAGCTTCACGGGAGAGGCGTCCGACATGGAGCCTCCCTAGCCGACCGAAGCGGCGCGGCAAAGGGGCTCGCTCACTTGGCGTCGGCCGCCTTCTTGGCCTTGGTCCCCGCCGCCTCGAGCTTGCCCAGCCGCGCCCGGATCTCCGCGTTGTCGCGCCGCAGCGCCTCGAGCTCGTCCCGCAGCCGGTCCAGCTCGCGCTTGCCCGCCCCGCCGAGATCGCGGAGCACCTCGCGGATCCGCCGCCGCACCCGGCCGTCGAGATCGCGGTCGAGCTGCCGCAGGAGCGCGCCGCGCGACCGGCCGTCGCCGAGATCGCCGAGCGCGCGCGCGACGTCGACCCGGAGGTACGGATCCGGCTGATCGAGGAGCTCCTCGAGGAGCTCGCGCGTCCGCCGATCGCTCGAGAGCTTCGGCAGCGCCAGGATCGCCGCCCGGCGCCCCCGCGTCGGGACGCCGTAGCGCGTCCGGGCCGTCAGGTGCGGCACGGCGCGCTCGTCGCGCAGGTTGGCCAGCCCGTCGATCACGCCGCAGCGGATGACCTCGCCCCACGAGGGGCGGTCGAGCAGGTCGATCAGCGTGTCGAACCCCGAGCTCTGCCGCGTGGCCCCGAGCGCCCGCGCCGCCTCCGCCTGGACCAGGTAGCTCGCGTCGCGCAGGGCGAGCTTGCCGAGGAGCTCCGCCGCCTTGGCCGACCGGAAGTTGCCGAGCGCGCTCGCGACCGCCCGCCGCACCTTCGGGTGCTCCACGCCCGCGCTCGCCTCGAGGAGCGCGAACGCCGCGCTCGACTGCAGCGCGCCGAGCGCGCCCGCGGCGGCGGCGCGCACCCCCCAGAACTCGTTCGCGTCGGCGAGCGACTGCCCGAGCGCCCGCGTCGTCGGCGGGTCGTCGCGCCGCGAGAGCGGCTTCGCGGCGAGCATGCGGCCGCGCGCCGTCGGCGCGTGGGCGAGCTGCGCCCGCAGCAGGTCGGCCGGCGCGTCGACCTTGACCTCGCCGAGGAGCCGGAGGTCCGGATCCACCACCACGAAGCGAGGGCGCCGCGGGAGCGGGATGACGAAGGTGTGCGCCTGCTGGTCCACGCGCCGCACCTCGCGGCGCACGCTCGAGCCCTTGCCGTCCGCGAAGCCGAAATCGAGCACCAGGTCGAACGCGAACGCCGGCGGCGTCGCGGCGTCCGGCTGGAGCGCGTGCTCCCGGCTGGGGTGCTGCCCGGCCGCCTGCGTCTGCTTCACGGTCACGGTGCACTCGTCGCCCTCGAGCTCGATCTTCACGTCGAGCTCGGGGTGCCCGGCGCGGAACACCCACTGCTCGAAGAAGCGCTCCAGCGACTTGCCGCTCACCTCCTCGAGCGCGCGGGCGAGATCCCGCGTCTCGACGACCCCGCGCGCGTGGCGCGTCAGGTAGGCGCTCACCCCGCGCCAGAACAGCGCGTCCCCGAGCTCGCGGCGGAGCAGGTGCAGCACGAGCCCGCCCTTCTCGTAGAGGTGCCGATCGAAGACGTCGAGCGGCGCGTCGTAGTCCTGACAGACGATCGGCCGCCGGTAGCGCCCCCGCGCCTCGCCCAGGTACGCGTCGAGATCGGCCTTCAGGCCGTGATCGTACTCGTCGGCACCGAGGTGGTGCTCCCGATAGACGTGCTCCATGAAGGTCGCGAACCCCTCGTTGAGCCAGCCGTGCGACCAGTCGCGGCACGTCACGAGATCGCCGAACCACTGGTGCGCGAGCTCGTGGGCGATGAGATCGTCCGACGAGATGTCGAGCGCCGCCCGCTCGTCGAGCAGGATGTGCTCGTACATCGTCGTGGCGGTCGTGTTCTCCATCCCCCCGAAGATGAAGTCGCTCACCACCACCTGCGCGTAGCGGCGGAAAGGATACTTGACGCCGAGCTTCTCGCTGAAGTGACGGATCATGTCCGGCGTGCGCGCGAACGTGCGGCGGCCGTCCTCCTCGCGCCCCTTCGGCACGAAGTACGCGAGCGGGACGTCGAGCGCCGCGTCGTCGATGCGCGCGAACTCGCCCGCGACCAGCGTGAACAGGTAGCTCGGGTGAGGCTCGTCCAGCCGGTAGTGGAAGACGCCAGCCTTCTGCGATTTCGCGTCGCCCTCGAGCTCGCCGTTCGACAGGCAGTACCAGCCCGGCGGCACCTCCGCCCGGAGCTCGGTCGTCTGCTTGACGTGGGGCTTGTCGATGCAGGGGAAGACATGGCGCGCGTCCTCGTCCTGGCACTGCGTCCAGACCTGGCGCGGGCGGTCGGGGACGTGCTCGTCCGGCTGGAGGAAGTAGATCCCCCGCCGCGGCGTGGCCCGGTACCGGACCAGGATCGACGCCTCGGCCTCGTCGAGCGGCACGGCCACGCGGAGCGTCTCGCCGTCGTACGTGTGCTCGGCCGGCTGGAACGCACCGCTCGCCGCCTTGCCCGCGCCGCGCCGGGGCTTCGCCGCGCGCCCCGCGCCGGCGCTGATCTCGACCGACTCCAGATCGAAGCCGACGGCGTCGAGCGCGATCTCGCGCGCCGCCGGATCGACGCGGACCACGTCGAGCCGCGCGGCGCCGCGGATCGAGCGCTCCGCGACGTCGAGCGCGAGATCGAGGGCGATGTGCCGGACCGTGAACGGGCGCGAGCGCTCGTAGACGCGCTTCGTCCCGGCGAGCGCGAAGGGACGGGAGGCGACCGCGAACTCGGACGACGAGAGCACGGAACCGCAGGCGCAGCGCGAATGAAGCCGGTACTCTAGGGGCATCTCGGCCGAGTTTCCCCGCGCCGCGCCCGGCGCTGCAAGCAAGAACGCATGCGCCGGAGCGGGCGGCCGGGCGGCTCAGCTCGTCTTGAGGCCGTCGAGCACCTCGAGCGCGAGCTCGTACTTGCCGAGCGGCGGCATCAGGTAGGCGCCCTGCACCCGGTCGCGCACCGAGAAGAGCATCTCGCGGGCGATCTTCACCCCCTCCTTGCGGGCCTCGGGGCCGGCCGGCACCTTGCGCATGCGCTCGCGGATCTCCTCCGGGATCTGCATGCCAGGGACCTCGTTGTGGAGGAACTCGGCGTTCTTGTAGCTCACGAGCGGGAGCACGCCGACGAGCACCGGCATCCCCAGGTGCTCGATGCGCCGCAGCACCTTCTCGAGGAGATCCTGGTGGAAGACCGGCTGCGTCATGATGATGTCGGCCCCCGCGGCGCGCTTGCGCTCCAGGCGCGCGAGCTCCTTGTCGAGGTCCGGGGCGCCGGGCTCGAGCCCGGTGGCGAGCAGGAACGACGTCTTGCCGCCCGGGATCGGCTTGCCGGCCGGGTCGAGGCCGCGGTTCATCGTGCTCGCCATGTGGAGCAGCCCGATCGAGTCGAGGTCGTAGACCGCCGTCGCCTCCGGGTAGTCGCCGACCTTCGGCGGATCGCCCGTGATGATGACGAGGTTCTTGATGCCGATCGCGTGGGCGCCGAGCAGGTGCGCCATCTGGCCGATGAGGTTCCGGTCGCGGCCGCAGACGTGCAGGATCGGCTCGATGCCGTAGCGCTGGACCAGGAGCGAGCAGAAGGCGAGGTTCGTCATGCGCGCGGTGGCGCGCGGGCCGTCGGCGACGTTCACGACGTCGACGCCGTTGTCGATGAGCATCTTCGCCGCGCTGAGCGCGCTCTCGGGGCTGAGGCCCGGCGCCGGGTTCACCTCGACCGAGACCACGAACTTGCCCGCGGCGATCTTCGCCGCGAGGGGGCTCCGCTCGCCGAGCGGCGTGGGCTCGCTCCCCGTGGGCGCGTCCATCGTGACGTGCGGGCGCGAGGTGACCTCGGGCACGGCGCTGCCGCGGAGCATGCGGGCCGACTTGGCCATCCACTTGACGTGCTCCGGCGTGGTGCCGCAGCAGCCGCCGATCATCGCCGCGCCCGCCTGGATCATGCGGCGGGCGAAGACGTCGAAGTACTCGGGCGTCGCCATGTAGAGCAGGCGGCCGTCGACCGTGCGGGGCAGGCCCGCGTTCGGCTGCACGCAGAGCGGGAGCCCCGCGGTCGCCATCCGCTCCGCCATGGCGAGCGACAGCTGCGGGCCGTCGCCGCAGTTGACGCCGAGCAGGTCGACGCCCCAGTCCCGCAGCGTCCGGGCGACGCGCTCCGGCTCGCTGCCGTCGGCCACGACGCCGCTCGTGTCGAACGTCATCGACGCGAGCACCGGCAGCCCCGGCGCGGCCTGCCGCGCCGCCTCGATGGCGAGCTTGATCTCGTCGAGGTGGCGGAATGTCTCGAGGACCAGGAGGTCCGCGCCCCCCTCGGCGAGCGCGCCCGCCTGCTCGGCGAAGGTGGCGGCCGCCGCGGCGAGGTCGTCGCGCTTGGCCACGCCGGGCACGAGCCCGGTCGGGCCGATCGAGCCGGCCACGTACGCGTCGCCGCCCGCGATCTCGCGCGCGATGCGCGCGCCCGCGAGGTTAAAGTTGCGCACCTCGTTGACGAGCCCGTACCGCTCGAGGCGGAACCTGTTCGCGCCGAAGGTGTTCGTCTCGATGACGTTCGCGCCCGCGGCGACGTAGTCGGCGTGGACCCGCTTCACGAGGTCGGGGCGCGTGACGTTGAGCTGCTCGAAATTCTGCGTGACGAACACCCCGCGCTCGTAGAGCAGCGAGCCCATCGCGCCGTCGAACACGAGGATCGAGCGCCGGATCGCGTCGAGGAACGGGGCCTCTGGTCTCGTGCGGGACATGGGGCGCATCGTAGGGGCGCGCCGGCTTCTCAGGAAGGGGGGGCGCGACGCGGTTGACGTCGCGGCCAGGATCTCGGTAGGCAGATCGCGAGATGAGCACGCCCCGATGGCTTCGCGCATTTGCCCTGGCGGTCTCCGCCGCCGCTCCGCTCCTCGCCGCCTCCGCGCCGGCGCACGCCTGGGATCCGGTGGTGCACCGCTCGGACGCGGGCGTGGATCTCTACCTGTGGAGCGCCCGCACGCTCGGCGCGTCGACGGCCGTCGTGCCCTTCCTCCAGTTCGAGCCGACGCCCGACCTGTTCATCAACCTGAAGTTCCCGCTGGCCCTCTCCCTGAACGGCCCGGGGGATCTGGAGGATCCGCGCGACGGTCAGGCGCGCGCGGGGCTCGGCAACCCGACGTTCACGCTCTACTACGCGGACATCGACGGCAAGCTGACGTGGTACGCGGGCGGCCGCGCCGCGCTGCCGCTCGGCGTGGTCGACGACTACGACTGGCGCTGGGCCACGGCCTACGCGTCGGCGGCGATGGCCTATTACGATCTGCACCTCTGGGCGGCCGACGCGCTCCCGATCGGCGGGCTCGGCGGCATCGAGTACCGCTTCGGCCGCTCCTTCGTGCTCCGGGCGGGGGGCGATCTCACGTTCTTCGTCCCGCTGCAGGACCGCGGCCGGCGCGGCTTCATCGACGATTCGGACGATCTCGACGTGGTGTTCCAGGCGAAGGTCGAGCCGGAGTTCCAGAGCCGCGCCGGCTTCGGCGGCGGCGTGGCGCTCCAGACCGTGTGGGTCCCGTCGTCGGTCTACAACGACCAGGGGCAGGTCTCGCTGCTGCCGTATTTCGTGTACGACAGCCAGAAGACCTTCTTCATGCGGGCCGGCCTGCTCCTCGCGCTGGACGAGCCGCTCGGGCCTGCGTTCGACCGGGGGAGAGTGACGTCGCTCTACCTGCAGTTCGGCGGGCACATCGACTAGCGCGCCGGGCGGCTCGACCGAGCGAGGGATGAACCGGAGAGGCACAGGTGCCGTGTCGGGCAGGGCGGCGCCGCCGGCGCGCTCGCCCGGGCTCCTCGCCGTCATGGAGGCTCGAACATGACCCGTCGCCGCGCCATCGCCTGGGGCGCCGCCGCCGTCGCTCTCCTGGCGGTCGTCCTCCTCTTGCGCAAGCTCAACCAGTTTCCGCCGGACACGACGCCGGAGGGCGCCTATCTCCGCATCGCGTACAACATCGGCGCGAGCGATCCGCGCGCGTGCTTCCCGTACCTCGAGGACCGGGCGCAGCACGCGGCCTACACGATCCGGGACTACCGGCGGAAGGCGTTCGAGCGGATCGAGGCGAGCTACCCGGAGCCGGAGCGCGCGCGCCTGCTCGAGCAGTACCGCGCGCACGCGATGGCCGAGGACGGGGCGGACGTGTGGGTCGACATCGCCGCGAAGCAGGGGTTCGTCGCGCGGCTCCGGCGCGACCTGTCCGGCATCGCGAAGGTGGAGGTGACGGGCGAGCGGGCCACCGTCGAGACGGCGCGCGGCACGCGGTACCCGTTCCGGCGGCGGGACAACGGCATCTGGGGGCTCACGCTCTTCACGGCGGACCTCGTGGCCGAGGCCGAGCGGGCGGCGCGGGACTGGGACGTCGTGGAGAAGGCGGCGCTCGACTACGAGCGGGCGCGGTGAGCGGGGCGCCGCCGCGCCGCGATGCTCGAGGGCGAACCGGCGGCGGCGGCAGGAGGGGGCCCTCGTGGAGCTGAGCCGCGCGGACGCTTCTGCGATCGATCCAGCGGCGAGAGACGCAGCGCTGCGCGCGCTCGGCGTCGAGCGAGGCGCCTGGATCGCGAGCGGGACCGAGGCAGAGGTCTACGGGTTGACGGACGAGCGCGTCCTCAAGCTGTATCCGGATCTCGGCCGGGCCTGCGCGCTCGAGGCGCTGAGGAGGTTCTACGATTCGCTGCGCGGCGAGGGGGTGCCGTTCGCGCTCCCCCGGATCTACGACATCACGCCCGTCCGAGGGCTCCTGGCCGTGACGGAGCGCCGGATCGAGGGCAAGCCGCTCTCCGAGCTGCTTCCTGCGCTCGATGCCGGGGACGCGCTCAGGGCGCGCGAGCGGTATATCGATGCGGTCGTGGCGCTGGCGGAGCTCGAGGCACCTCACGGCGTGTCGCGGTACCTCCTGATCGACGAGTCCGGGACGAGCAGCGTGCGGGCGCAGGGGTGGTACGAGTTCGTCTACCGCCTCGCCGAGGTCAAGATCGAGCGGCACCGCGCGTCGCTGGAGGCGGACGTGGTCGATCTCTCCGCGAAGCAGGCCCGGCTCCGCGAGCTCTACCTCGGCCAGAGGTACGACGGTCCGCTGCGCGTCGTGCACGGGGACTTCTTCCCGGGGAATGTGCTGATGAGCGACACCGAGAGGGTGGCCGGCGTCATCGACTTCGGGAGCTTCACCATGTTCGGTGACCCCTTGGTCGATGTCTCCCTCGCATGCATGTTCTTCGATATGTACGGGCCTGAGAGATCCTCGGTCCGTGACCAGCTGATCGCCGTCGCGTTGCGCAGGGTGGGCGCGGATGCAGAGGGAACGCTCTATCGATACGCGATGGCGTATGCGCTCATGTCGTGTGACCTGTATGCCGGCGCGGACGGCTTGCGGCAGGATGGTCACTACAGGTGGGCCGTGGATCTTCTGAACACGGAGCCCTACTGGCAGCGCATGGCGTAGCCTCGTAGGGGCCGCAGCGCGCGCTCATCAGCCGTCCGCGAACAGCCTCCAAGGGTTCCTCGGGGGCGGCTGGCCAGCGAGCCACCCCGCGATGTCACGTGACATGTCACGTGACATCGCGGGGCCGCGCCGTGACACCGCGACCTCGATGTCACGGCGCGGCCCGATCTCCGCGACTCCTCGCGTCGATCCCGGAGGGGTCGCGCGTGCCGGGCCTGGCACGGTTCTTGTGAAAACCCGGGTGCTCGGTACGGAGTGACTTCAATGAGAAGAATCAACAGCAAAAGCCTTCTGCTTACGATCCTCACGTCGATAGGGGCGCTCAGCGTCGCGCCCGCGGCACATGCCTTGTCCTGGGAAGACATCCAGCCGAAGAGCGGTATCAAGGAGGGCAAGTGGGAAGGGCCCGGCGGCTTCGAGCTCAAGTGGAACGCCTCGGACGGGAACATCAAGTTCGAGGTCACCTCGCCCAACACGGGCATCTACTCGGCCAACTACGGGACCAACCCGACCGCCATCGCGAACGGCGACGTCTGGAACCTGCCTGGCGAAGGCAACGGCGTCATCACCTACGGCACGGACCGCGGCATCAAGCTCGAGGTCCCCGTCGGGCCCTCCGTCGCGATCGTCACCGAAGGGAAGATGAACGACAAGTGGGAGTACGTCCCTGACAAGGCGGAGGTCGAGATCGGGCTCAAGCGTCCGCTCTTCACCAGCTACAAGCCCGACAAGAGCGGCGTGCACCAGGTCGGCGACCGCTTCGAGACCGAGGCGAAGCTGAAGCTCATCCTCGAAGGGATACAGTCGGGCAACCCCAACTGGGGATACGCGGTCGAGACCTCGATCCTCGGGCTCGAGATCATCAACGAGGAGTACGTCGGGTTCGGCATGCGCGACCTGCTCGGCAACGGCATGGTGGGGCAGCTCGCCGACTTCATGCGCTGGCGGCAGGACTACCTCCTGGACCTGTCCCAGGGCCGGGCGCCGCACATGGGCGACATCGACGCCGAGCTGCCGGACATGGCGCTGTTCCTCGCCTTCATGGATATCGGCGGCGACCCGCTGGCGATCGATCTCGACGACGACGGCGTCGAGACCCTCGGCCTCGACGGGTCCGGCTCGGTCCTCTTCGATCACGACGGCGACGGCGTGGCCACGGCCACGGGCTGGGTGGCGCCCGACGACGGCTGGATCGTGAGGGATCGCAACCTCGACGGCCAGATCAACAACGGCAACGAGCTCTTCGGCGTCAACACCGTGAAGCTCGACGGGACGCTGGCGACCGACGGTCTCGACGCCCTCTCCGATCTGGACACCACGCGCGACGGCGTCGTCGACGCCGCCGACGCCGGCTTCGGCGCGCTGCGCGTCTGGCAGGACCTGAACTCGAACGGCAGGGCCGACTTCGGCGAGCTCGCGTCGCTCACGGAGATGGGGATCAGCTCGATCTCCCTCTCGACCACGGGGAACATCAGTAACCAGAACGGGAATACGTTCTCCGGCACGGCGAAGTACACCCGCGACGACGGGACGACCGGGATCGTCGCCAACCTGATCCCGGCCGAGAGCAACTTCTACGCGGAGTTCACGGAGCCGGTCACGATCTCCGCGGAGGCCGAGGCGCTCCCGTACATGGGCGGCAGCGGGTTCGCGCGTCCGCTGCGCGAGGCGATGTCGGTCGATCCCGTGCTGCTCTCGCTCGTGAGCGAGTTCGCCGCCGAGCCTACGCGAGAAGGCCAGCGGCGGAAGGTCGACGACATCCTGGCGCGCTGGGCGCAGGCGGCGCCCGGGGGATCGCTCTATCACCAGTCGATCGCGACCAACACGCCCATCTGGGTGCACTTCCAGCGGGTCAAGAAGCCGAAGGTCGACTCGCAAGGCGGCGGCGCGCTGACCACGAGCGGCGGCTCGTCGGTCGGCAAGGGCCAGGTGTATGCGCCTCAGTCCGACTGGGGCGTGACGCCGATGGTGCCGGGCGCGACGGAGAACCAGACACGCACGGATCTGACGACGCTGTTCACCTCGGAGGCGGAGCGCCTCGGCGTGAGCGGCAACCCGCGATGGCTGAAGGAGGTGCTGGAGCTCAGCGATCACCCGATGGTCCTCGACTACAAGCGTCATCTGGGGCGCCTCACGGTGGTCGAGGTGTTCAGCGGCATCGAGAGCCGCGACTGGGACCAGCTGTCCACAGACGCGAGCGGCAAGCGCGTCACGTTCAGCACCCAGAACACGTGGGGGTTCGACGCGGCGTACCGCCTGATCCACGAGCGCGTCTACGGCGCCCTCGCGGTCCAGACGCGCCTGCAGTCGTACCTCGAGATGGTCCCCGACCCCACCGGGCCCGGGAGCCTCGACTTCTCGGCGCTGAACCAGCGCCTCCAGCTCGAGCTCGACGCCGAGCACGAGATGGTCGACACCAGCGACGCGCTCGCCGACCTCGTGGACCTCGTGCGCCACGCGGGACCGGCGCTGATGCGCTTCGGCTGGGATCCGCGCCCGCTCCTCGCGGATGCCCTCGACTCGACGCTGGACGCCACCATGGAGGTCGCGACCCAGTGGCTCCCCGTCGGCGGGTGCTTCTGGCAGCCGTCCGCGACGATGGATCCCTCCGCGTACTACAATGAGACGTACCTGGGGACGCTGCAGGACAAGCACTTCCTGTTCCAGCCCAGCGGGCGCCCCGACCCGTACAACCGGGCCGACTCCTTCCTGGTGAAGCTCAGCCCCGGGGATCTCTGCGGCCAGTTCCGCTGGTTCGATTACACCTGGGAGGGCCAGCTCGCGAACCCCACGAAGACGACGCCCCTCCGCTACGATCATCACCGCAACGGGCATGACCTCGTATGGCAAGCCACGCAGGTGTCGGCCGGCGTGGGCGACGATCTCATCTTCGTCCATCCCACCGACGCCGATCGCATCGACGGCGGCCCCGGCGACGACACCTACGTCGTCGGCGCGAACTACGGCGAGATCTACCTCGCCGGCTCCGAGCTCAGCACCGACACGCTGCAGTTCGTCGACGGCATCCGCAAGGAGGACGTCAAGGTCACGCGCTCGGATCGCAACCTCGTCATCGAGGTGACGAGCGCGCCTCTGGCCACCCGCACGAAGGTCTCCGTCGCGGGGTTCTTCAACCAGGACGGCGCGAGCGGCTCCGCGCTGGGGAGCGTCGCGTTCAGCGACGGCACGTTCTGGAACACCCGGGATCTCCGCGTGAAGGTCCTGGACAACGGCGACGCGGGCGGGGCGATCGTCGGTTACCAGACGCCGGACCTCATCGACGCGCAAGGCGGAGACGACTGGGTCGACGGCCAGGACGGGCAGGACTTCCTGATCGGAGGCGACGGCAACGACTCGCTGAACGGCGGCAATCACGGCGACTACCTGTACGGCGGCAGCGGGAACGACAACCTGTCGGGCGGTCCCGGGAACGACGTGCTCGACGACGACGCGGGCGACGATCACTTCACCGGCGGCGACGGCGACGACCTGTTCCTCGTGGGCGGGCTGGAGGCAGGCGATGATCTGGTCGACGACACCTCGGGCGATAACCGGCTCGTCTTCGCCACCGACGTGACCCCCGAGATGATCAGCGTCCGCAACGTGAACCGCGACATGATCATCAACGTCGCTGGGGACGGCAAGTCGAGGCAGGTCAAGGTCCGGTGGCAGTTCCATGAGGACGCCGCGCTCGGCGTGAGCGCCGTGCAGATCGGCGAGCCCGCCGTGGCGATGTGGAACAGGGAAGAGCTGCGGGGCCTGGCCCTCTCCGGCTCGACGGGCAACGACACGATCGTGGCGTTCGATACGGCAGATACCGTACCGGGGTCTGCGGGCAACGACTACATCTCCGGTCGCGGCGGCGATGACGACCTGTCGGGCGGTGACGGCAACGACACGATCGACGGCGGCACGGGCGACGACCGCATCAGCGGCGGCGACGGGGACGATAACCTCACGGGCCAGGCAGGGGACGACGTGCTCGACGGCGGCCCCGGCAACGACCACTTCACCGGCGGCGACGGCAACGACACGTTCTTCGTCGGCGGGCTGGAAGGGGGTACGGATCTCGTCGACGACACCTCGGGCAGCAACCGGCTCGTGCTCGGCGCCAGCGTGACGCCCGAGATGGTGCGTGTCCGCAACGTCAACCGGGACATGGTCATCACGCTCGCCGGCAACAACATGTCGAGGCAGATCACGGTCCGGTGGCAGTTCAATGAGACCAGCGCGCTGGGCGTGGACGTGGTGCAGATCGGCGAGCCCGCCACGGTGACGTGGACCAGGGCAGACCTGCGGAACCTGGCCCTCGCCGGGTCCTCGGGCAACGATAACCTCCTCGGGTTCGCGACCGCGGATACCGTCTCGGGAGGTGCGGGGAACGACGCGATCTCCGGGCTCGGCGGCGACGATGTCCTGTCGGGCGACGACGGCGACGACTCGATCGACGGCGGCGACGGCGACGACCACCTGTACGGCGGCGACGGCAACGACAGGCTCTCGGGCCAGAACGGGGACGACGTGTTCGACGGCGGCGCCGGCAACGACCACTTCACCGGCGGCGACGGCAACGACACGTTCTTCGTCGGCGGGATGGAGGGGGGCACCGATCTGATCGACGACTTCTCGGGCAGCAACCGGCTCGTGCTCGGCGCCGACGTGACGCCCGAGATGGTCCTCGTCCGCAACGTCAACCGGGACATGATCATCACGATCTCGGCCAATGGCGCGTACCGGCAGATCACCGTGCGATCGCACTTCAACACGGGCGGCACGTACGGCATGGACCTCATGCAGATCGGCGAGCCTGCCACCGCGACGTGGACGAGGGAGGATCTGCGGTACCTGGCCCTCGCAGGGACACCGGGGAACGACACGATCGTGGGGTTCGAGACGGCGGATGTCGTCTCGGGGTTCGCGGGGAACGACACGATCAGCGGCCTCGGCGGCAACGACTCTTTGCAAGGTGACGACGGCAACGACAGCCTGTCGGGCGACGACGGCGACGACATCCTCGAAGGCGGGAACGGGAACGATACCCTGAGCGGCTCCCGGGGCGACGATGTCCTCGTCGGCGGGCCCGGCAACGACACGCTGATCGGCGGAGACGACAGCGATACGTACTATTACTCCGCGGGCCAGGACACCATTCAGAACATCGACACGGGCGTCGGCAGCATCGACACGGTGATCTTCGACGACAGCCTCACGCTCGGCGACCTGGTGTTCCGGAAGGACGGGTTCAGCGATCTCTTGATCACCGTCCGCGGCAGCACCGACAGCCTGCGCATCTCGCAGTTCCTGACGGGCAACACGGCCTCCACGTTCACGGTCGACCGGTTCCAGTTCGGCACCGCCCCCGGGGCGACGCAGATGACGGCCGCCGAGGTGGCCTACCTGGCGCTCTACGGTGACGGGAGCCCCATCAACGGCGACGAGTCCGCGAACAGCCTCCAAGGGTTCCTCGGGGCGGACACGATCTCCGGCTTCGGCGGGAACGACACCCTCTCCGGGAACGACGGGGACGATATCCTGAACGGGATGGCGGGCGCAGACACGCTGTACGGCGAGGCGGGCGCAGACACGCTGAACGGCGGGACCGGCAACGACACGCTCCGCGGCGGCTCCGGGGGCGACACGTACCTGTTCAGCCCCGGCGACGGCGCCGACATCATCGTTCCGCCGTCGGACGGCGCGCTCGAGGATCTCGACATCATCGAGATCGTGGGGGCGGAGGCGGTCATCGACGGAGCCACGTTCCGCCGCGTGGGCTCGACGAACATCGAGCTGCGCGTCGGGAGCGATCTCGTGGTCACGATCCAGGGCTTCCTCGCGAACGATGCCTCCGGCACGGTCCGCCTGGTCAACGAGGTCGACGAGGTCCGCTGGCCGGATCACACGCTGTGCACCAAGGAGCGGATCCGGGACGCGCTGGTCGCCAGCCCCACCGGCACCATGCTCGCCGCGCGGACGGTGTGCGGGAGCGACATGCAGTGGTAGCGGCCCGGCGCCGGGCCGCGCCTCCCATCGCGCGGCCCGGCGCCGGCGTCGCGCCGCGAGGCCTGGGGATGTCACGTGACATCGGGCCGCCGCGTCGTGACATCGCCTGGTCCGATGTCACGGCGCGGCGGCTCGCCGGTGGCTTTCTTCGCGAGATCGGGGCGGCCGCGCGGGAGGCGCCTGGCGCGGTCCTTGCTCGGCAGGTGCCGAGCCAACTTGAGGGTATCAACGATGAACGAGAGACGATTCTTTGTGATCTTGGCTTCGGTAGGGGCTCTGAGCGCCGCGTCGGCCTGTACGGCGGAGGAGGTCCCCCTGGACGACATCCTGCCGAACGGCGGTATCGATCCCGTCACGCTCGAGGCGACCGGGGCAGACCCGGAGTACAACGAGATCGTGGGCACGGCTGGCAACGACATCCTCAATGGGACGGCGGCCGACGATATCGTGTCAGGGATGGCCGGGAACGACGTCATCCACGGCCTCGGCGGGCATGACTACCTGTTCGGCGACGGCGGGGATGACGATTTGCTGGGCGACGCTGGGCACGACGTCCTCGAAGGCGGGTCGGGTGACGACGACCTCCAGGGCGGCGACGGCGATGATCACCTGAGCGGACACAGCGGCAACGACTTCATGAACGGTGGAAGCGGCAACGACACGTATTACTTCGACCAGGGGCAGGACGTCATCTACAACAGCGACACGGATGATGCCAGCGTCGATACCGTGGTCATCAATTACATCGCGACCTCCCCCAGCGGCGTCGTGTTCCAGCGGGACCTGGGAGACCTCGTGATCAGCGTCCCCGGACACCCCGATACGCTGCGCATCCTCTCGTTCTTCGGGGGCAACGGCGCCACCGGGTACACCATCGACCGGATCCGGTTCGGCAACCTGTCGAGCGCACCGCAGTTGACCGCGGACGAGGTGGCGCACCTAGCGCTGTACGGGAGCGGCACCCCGGTCGTCGGCACCTCCTTCGCAGACGTTCTGGAAGGGTCCACCGGACAGGATCTGATCTCCGGGCTCGAAGGCAACGACTCTCTCTTCGGATTCGAGGCGGACGACGGCCTGTACGGGCAGAGCGGCAACGACACGCTGTACGGTGGGCCGGGCAAAGATGAGCTTGTCGGTGGGGTCGGCAACGACAAGCTCCACGGCGGCTCCGGGGGCGACAGCTATCTTTTCATGCCCGGGGACGGGAACGACATCATCTACCAGTCGACAGAGCCATCGTACCTCGACGGTTACGATTACATCAGGATCGGCGGGCCGCCGACCGTGGTCGACGGCGCGTCGCTCCGCATGGTGAACGACACCGATCTCCAGGTGAGCCTCGCGGCCGCGGACGGGCTCACCATCACCGTCAAGGACTTCCTGGATCCGTTTACCGGCACGCTCACCGAAGCGAACGAGCTGGACGACATCCGTTGGCCTGACCATACGTTGTGCAGGCCGACGAGGATCCGGAACGCGCTGATCGCCGTGCCGGTTGGAACGGCCGTGAACGCGCGCGCCGCGTGCGGCACCGACATGCGGTGGTGACGGCGCGCGGCGCCCCGAGCGCCCCGCCGCTCACCCCTTCCGCACCCGCTCGAGCGCCTCGTCCGCCGAGAGCAGCACCTGCTCCCACTCGTCCAGCGCGTTCGGCCAGTGCGGCGAGAAGCGCACCACGCCGTCCGGGATCGCGCAGGCGATCCCGAGGCGGGTGAGCTCGCGGTAGAGCTCCACCACCGAGGCGCCGCCCGGCGGCCTCACCCCGAGCGAGCACGCGCGCAGCGCCGGATCCGCCGGCCGGAGGCTCTCCCAGCCGCGCTCCCGCAGCGCCTCTTCCAGCGGATCGAGGAAGCGGTTCGCGTGCTCGTGGATCCGCTCGACCCCGATCTGCAGGATCAGGTCCACCGCCGCCTCGAGCCCCGCGTAGCCCGCGGCGTTGAGGTTGCCCCCCTCCACGAAGTCGGCGCGCTGCCGGATCGGCCGGTCGTACCGGAGCTTGCCCGGGCCCTGGAACAGGAAGCTCACGCCGTCCTCGTGGCTCAGCCAGCCCGCCACCGACGGCCGGAGCGCCTGCAGGCGCTCGCGGCGGATGTACAGAAAGCCCGTGCCCTCCAGCCCCATCATCCACTTGTGGCCGCCGCACGCGAGGTAATCGACCCCGGCCGCCCCGACGTCCACCGGCGTCGCGCCGACCGCCTGCACGGCGTCCACGCACAGCTCGGCGCCGTGCGCGCGGCAGAGCGCGCCGATCGCGGCGAGCGGCATCCGCAGCCCCGTCTGGAACTGCACCGCGCTCACCGCGACGAGCCGCGCGCCGCGCCGGAGCTCGTCCTCGAGCCGGGCGAGGCCCGAGCCGCTGCCGTCCGCGAAGCCGCCGAGCGGCAGGAAGACGGTCTCCAGGCCGAAGAGCTCGGCCGCGCGCTGCCACGGGGTCACGTTCGCCGGGAACTCCCCCTCGAAGAGGATCACCCGGTCGCGCGGCCGCCAGGGGAAGCACAGGGCGATGTCGGTGAGCCCGCGCGTCGTGCTCTGGACCAGCGCGATCTCGTCGGCCGGCGCCTCCGCCCCGACCAGCCGGCCGAGCTTGTCCCGCAGGCGGAGCCGCTGCGCGCTCCACGCCGGGAACGCGGCCGCCCCCTGCGCGGCGTAGTCGTCGAGCAGCGCCATCACCGCGAGGCGCACCGGCCGCGACGGCGGCGAGATGCCCGCGTGGTTCACGTAGACGAGCGGCGCGAGGTGCGGGAACAGGCTGCGGTCGCCGAGCTTTGCGGCGAAGGCCCGATCGTTATCGATTTCGGCGGTGTGTCGCATCGGCTGGCTTCCCCCGGCGCTCCCCGCGGACCTTGGCGAGGTAGCGCGGCGGCGCGCCCTTGCCGGCCGCCGGCGGCACGAGGCAGTGCGGCTTCGTCCCGATGAGATCACCGCGGCCCGCCTTGATCAAGGCCTCGCGCGCCTCGTCGTGGTGCGCCGGGTCCCAGTAGAGCAGCAGCGCCTTCTGGAGCTTCTTCTCGCGCAGGTCCTTCGCCGTGTACACCGGCTCGCGCGTGAGCGGGTCGATCCCGGTGTGGTACATGCACGCGGCCATCGACATCGGCGTCGGGATGAAGTCCTGCACCTGGCGCGGCCGCATCCCGTTCCTCTTCAGGTACACGGCGAGGTCGACCATGTCGCGGAGCGTCGAGCCGGGGTGCCCCGAGATGAAGTAGGGCACGAGGAACTGGTTCTTCCCCGCCTCCTCGCTCGCGCACCGGAACTGCTCGGCGAAGCGCTCGTAGCTCTCGATGCCCGGCTTCTTCATCTTGTCGAGCACGTCCTTCTTGTTGTGCTCGGGGGCGACCGAGAGCTGGCCGCCCGTGTGGTGCGCGGCGAGCTCCTCGATGAACTCGGGCGACCGCTCGGCGAGGTCGTAGCGCACGCCGGAGGCGATGAAGACCTTCTTGACCCCTTCCTCCTCGCGCACCGCCTTCATCAGCTGGAGCAGCGGGCCGTGGTCGGTGTTCAGGTTCTCGCAGATCTCGGGGTGGACGCACGAGAGCCGCCGGCAGGCGTTCTCGATCGCCTCGTCCTTGCAGCGCATCTGGTACATGTTCGCGGTCGGCCCGCCGAGGTCGCTGAGCACGCCGCGGAAGCCGTCCATGCGCCGGAGCGCCCGCACCTCGCGCAGGATGCTCTCCGCCGAGCGCGACTGGATCACCCGGCCCTCGTGCTCGGTGATCGAGCAGAACGTGCAGCCGCCGAAGCAGCCCCGCATCGTGACGACCGAGTGCTTCACCGTCTCGTACGCCGGGATCGGCGCGTCGTACGACCAGTGCGGCACCCGCGTGAACGGCAGGTCGTAGAGCGCGTCCATCTGCCCCGTCTCCAGCGGGAAGGCGGGCGGGTTGAAGTACACCGCCTCGGCGCCGTGCGGCTGGAGCAACGGGCGCGCATTGCCGGGGTTCGTCTCGAATTGGAACGCCCGCGACATCTCCGCGAACGCGCGCCGATCCGCCGCCACCTCCTCGTAGCTGGGGAGGATCACGGGTTTTCCGTCCGAGACGTAACGTGAGCCTTCGATCTGCTCCCATTCGCCCTTGCGCAGGGGGAGGGCGGTGCCGCGGACGTCGCGGATCGAGCGGACGGGCTCGCCGCGGCGGAGGCGGTCGGCGACTTCCCAGACGGCCTTCTCGCCCATGCCGTAGATGAGCAGGTCGGCCTTGGCGTCGAGCAGGACCGAGCGGCGGACCTGGTCGGACCAGTAGTCGTAGTGGGCGATGCGGCGGAGGGACGCCTCGATGCCGCCGAGGACGATGGGGACGCCCGGGAACGCTTGCCGGCAGAGGTTGGCGTAGACGATGGAGGCCCGGTTGGGGCGGAGGCCCACCTGCCCGCCCGGCGAGTACTGGTCCTCGCTGCGGACCTTCTTCTGGGCGGTGAGCTTGTTCAGCATCGAGTCGAGGTTGCCGGCGGTGACCCCGACCATGAGCCGGGGGACGCCCATCCGCAGCAGGTCGCTCGGGTCCTGGTAGCGGGGCTGGGAGATGATTCCGACACGGAAGCCGCGGCCCTCGAGGAAGCGGCCGATGATCGCCGCGCCGAACGCGGGGTGGTCGACGTAGGCGTCGCCGTTGACGATCAGGATGTCGAGCGCGTCCCAGCCCCGCGCGCGCATCTCCTCCCGGGTCGTCGGCAGGAAGGCGGTGAGGTCGCGGGGGGCGGCGCCGGCGCTGCGGCGGAGCTGGAGGAGGGACACGGCGCCGTCACCCTACGGGCCGGGGGAGCGGTCGGCAAGGGGGCGGCCCGGGCGGCGCTGGCGGGCCGCCACGGGGCTTCCGCGGCTGCGGGCGGGCCGGGGGGCGGGCCGGGGGCGCGGGCGCGTCCGCGGGGCGCCTGCGGGGCAGCGCTGCGGAGCGGCGCCTGCGGGCGCCGGCGGGGTGGGGCGCTGGGGGATCGGCCGTCGAGCCCGGCAGGCGGGCGCTCGCCGCCGAGGAGCTGGAAGGCGCGAGGGCGCGTCCGAGGCCGGCGGGCGGGGGGGCGCCGGCGGGCGCGGCCCGCATTTTCCCGGCCAAAACGCGCAAATTGCGCGACATCCGCCAGCTGATCACGAAATCGGATGGCCAAGCATCGAATTTCCGGATGCGACATGAGGGCTGGCGCGCCGGGGCGGGCGGGAGTCGCTCGGTGGATGTCGCGCGCAGCCCACAAAAATAAGCGGCAAAACCCGGGGTTTTTGCGTCGAGGGGGCGGGTTCCCAAATGACTCGGAATGAGGGTTCGTAAAACTTATATGTGGAATCTCAACCCGATGATGCCCTCCGCGCCAAACAACACAGCTTCGCTGTGGTGTACGAGGTGGGGGCTCCCTTCCTTCGCAGGACCCTCCGCAGCTATGGCGTGGACGCCGACGATCTCGAGGACGTCATGCACGACATCCTCATGGGTGCCTACCGCCGTCTCGGGACCTTCGACGCGAGCCGTCTGCTGCGCGCCGCCCTGGGGTTGAGCGACGAGGACGAGGTCCCCGGCGGCGAGCCGGTGCCGTTCAGCGCGGTCCTCCCCTACCTGAGCAAGCTGCGGGCGCGGCGGGCGTGGGACTCGGTGTACCGGTGGCTCTACGGGATCGCGTGGCGGCAGCTGACCCACTACCGGCAGCGGGCGTTCCGGCGCCGCGAGATCCCGTCGGGCCTGCAGAGCAGCGCGATCCTCGGCGGCGTCGACCAGCGCCCCCGCCTGGAGGAGCAGCGGATGGAAGCGACGGAGCGGGCCGAGGTGATCGACCTGCTGCTCGCGAGCCTCGTCCCGCAGCGGCGCGTCATGCTGGTGATGCACGACATGCTCGACATCCCGGTCGTGGAGATCGCCCGGGAGCTCCAGATCAACGAGAACACGGCCCAGAACCGCCTCCGGCTGGCCCGGGAGGACTTCCGGGCGGCGGTGAAGCGGCTCGCGCCCGAGCAGCGGAGCGCGCTGCGCCTCGGCGACCGGCCGTTCGCCACCGAGGCGGCGACGCGGCGACGGCCGGCCCCGCCGCGGCGCGAGTAGCGAGGCCCTCGGGCACTCGTGCCGCACGAAGGAGATCGGGTATCCGAGGGGCCGAGCGAGAGATACTCGTCTTCTCCCCGCGAAGCTCCACGTGCGGCTCCCCCGTAGAGCACGACGACGGTTCAGGAAAGCGAAGCGGGGGCAGGGGGGCGGATCAACGCATCGGCGGCACTTCAGGCCAGCCGGCCGGAGGCGACGTGACCATCGCTGGCCGCTGGGGGACGGTTCCCGGGGGCGTGACGGGCACGCCCTCGACGGAGGCGGGCGTGACCATCGCTGGCCGCTGGGGGACGGTTCCCGGGGGCGTGACGGGCACGCCCTCGACGGAGGCGGGCGTGACCATCGCTGGCCGCTGGGGGACGGTTCCCGGGGGCGTGACGGGCACGCCCTTGACGGAGGCGGGCGTGACCATCGCCGATGGTTGGGGCACGGCTCCAGGCGGCGTCACCACCGGCGATCCCCCTTCCGCCGCCCCCGGCGTCACCGTGGCCGGAGGAGCCACGACCATGGCTGGCTTGGGAGGCCAGGGATCGCGGGGACCGGTGGGATCGAACGTCCGGAAGAGCCACGATCCGTCATTGACCTCCTCCGGACCGATGTCGCGGCGGGGCGCCTGCACCTCGGTGTTCAGCAGCTTCGCGAGGTCCGCGGCCACGCCGTCGTCGGCTGCTCCGGTCGAGCAGGAGATGAGCCGGATCTTGTGCTCCTTCTTGTAGTCCGGGAGCCGCTTGATCAGCGCGGCCAATCGCTCGGCGTTCAGGATGATCTTGTCGCCGGCCAGCTCATCAAAGAAGTCCACGGGGACCGATTTCGACGCGACATGACGGCGGGAGCCGTGGACGATGACGTCGTAATAACCCGGTTCTGGAACCCTCTCCCTCATGGCCCATCGGAGGGCAATGTCCCACGCGGGGTTGCCGAGCACGCACTGGAGCCCCAGCGCGTCGACGTGGACGACGGGGCTTCCATTGAAGGCGGCGGGGTTCGCGCCGCCAGGCAGGCCGAGGGGATCCGGGCTGAGCCAGCGCGCCGTGGTGGGGTCGAAGTAACGATGCAGGGTATGAGAGAACCCCGTCTCCTCATCATGGTAATGGCCGAGGAGCCGAAAGGGCGTCTCCGGCGAGCGCGCCCGCCCGGGGGGCGTGACGCGGGCGACCGCCGCGCCCCAGGCCGAGCTCACGCCCGCCCAGGCGATCTCGCCCCGCTCGTCGACGAGCTCCCGCGGCGCGCCCAGGTGATCGTTGATGTACGCGAACACCTCGCCCTGCTCCTGATGCAGCAGGGGCGCGAGCGTTCCAGGCATGTGCACGAATACCCGCGTTCCCCGCTGCGAGTCGACCTCGGCGGCCAGCGCGAGCCCGTCCCAGAGATAGCGCACCACGCGCGGCGCGGCGGGCGGATCCATGGGTGAGGCCGGAGGCGGCGGGAAGATCTCCTTGCGCACCCGTCGCCCGTAAGCATCGTAGGTGTAAAGCACCCTCGCCCCGCCCGGGAGCCGGACCTCGCGGAGCCGATCGCGGCAGTCCCAGAGCAGCTCGGTCACCGCCCCTCCCTGGCGCTGCCGCACCCGCCGCCGGCCCTCATCGTGCTCGTACTCCACGTCGCCGGCGCGGATCAGGACGTTGCCAGGCCTCATGGCCCAGGGGACCCCCTGCTCGGGATCGCCGCGCACCCCCACCACCGAGCCGGCGGCGTCGTAATCGATGATCTCCCGCTGCCCGCCCCGCCTCGCCTCGACCAGCCGGCCGGAGACGTCATGCTCGTACCGCGTCGTCCCGCGCAGGGAATCGTCGACCGCCGCGAGATAGCCGCGCACGTCGTAGCGGAAGGCGCGATCGAGGAGCGTGGTCCGCGGCGCCCCGGGCGCCCCCTCGGGCGCGAGCACCCGCTGCCGCGCGATCCGGTCCATCACGTCGGTCGACGTCAGGACGTCGACCCCGCTCGTGTGGAGATGCCGGCGCACCTCGTTGCCGATCACGTCGCGCACGATGCTGACGACCCGGCCTTCGTGCTCCACCGCGATCAGCGCCCCCGCGCCGTCGTAGCGGTACCGCGTCGTCTCTCCGGTGGGCAGCACGCGCACGGCGCGCCGGTTCCGCTCGTCGTACCCGTAATGGATCGTGAGCCCGTCCTGGGTCTCGGCGACGAGCCTGCCCAGCGCGTCGAACTCGGACTCGACCACGGTCTTCCCCGTCGCCTCGTCGACGGTGCCGACGAGCTTGCTGCCGGAGGACGCGAACGACAGCGCGCCGTGCGGCGAGCGCTCGATCCGGAGCGCGCCGTGCGCGTCGGTCTCGAACGCGCGGTACGTGCCGTCCATGTGCTCGATCCGCGCGAGGTGATCGGACCTCGACCAGCGGTAGCGCAGGATGCGCCCGTCGAACGTCCTCTGCTCGATGACGCGCCCGGCGCGATCGTAGCGGTACTCCCAGACCTCGCGCCGGGGATTGCGGATCGCGCGGACCCGCTCCATCGTGTCGTACTCGGCCTCCCAGACCTGCCCGTCGGGGCCGACCGTCCTCCGCAGGGAGTGCGTCCCGCCGTGCTCGCCGGTGAAGACCGCGCCGGCAGGATCGGTCTCGCGGATCAAACGCCCCAGCGGGTCGTACTCCCGGCGCACCGTCGAGCCGTCGGGCCGCTGGATGGCCGTCACGCGCCCCTCGGCGTCGTGGGTGAAGCGCGTCGTCCGCCCGAGCGCGTCGGTGATCGACGTGAGGCTCCCGAGCGCGTCGTACGTGTACCGCGTCCGATCCCCGCTCGCGCCGGACTCGACAACGATGTTGTCCTGCTCGTCGTACTCGAAGGAGACGTGCAGCCCGTCGGGATCGCGGAGCGCCGAGATCCGGCCGCGGCTGTCGTAATCGAGCGAGAGGGTGAGCCCCGAGGGATACTTGACCTCGATGAGCGCTCCCCGGTCGTCGTAGGCAAATTCGGTGGCGCGGCCGTCCGGCAGGACGCGCTTCACCATGCGGTCGTCGCGGAGCTCGCGCCGGGTGATCCGGCCCCCGGCGTCGGTGTGGGCGATCAGGTTGCCGCGCTCGTCGTACTCGTACTGATGGCGCTCGCCCGCGGCGTTCTCCTCGGCCACGATCAGGAGGTCGTCGTCATATTCGGTCTTCTGGACCACGGCGCCATCGCTGGTCCGCTGCAAGGTCACCGCCCCCCGCGCGTCCCACTGGAACACCCGAGGCGCGGGGTTGCCGGTCACCGTCGTCTCGCCTTTGCTCGTGTCATAGGCGAGATCGGCGGCGTGGATGCCGCCGTCGCCGTGGCCGCGGACGCACCGGCCCGACGCGTCGTACTCGTAATGAAAGCCGAGCCCGGTCGGGAGCGTCTTGGCGATCAGCCGGTGGTGACCGTCGTAGTCGTAGCGGGTGACGTGCCCCAGCGCGTCCGTGTAGCGCGCGAGGTCGCCGTGCTCCGAGTAGGCGTAGCTCACGGTCCGCCGCGGCGCCCCGGCGGCCCAGACCTCGAGCCGGACGACCCTGCCCTCGCCGTCGTGCGAGAGGCGGAGCTCCCGGCCCGAGGTGCCCACGATCTTCACGAGCCGATCGCCCTCGTAAACCAGCTCCACCAGGTTGCCAGAGGGATCGCGCAGCGCCTGGAGCCTCGCCCTCCCGGAATCCCCGTCGGACCGGAAGACGCGCGTCAGCCGAGCACCAATCTCGAAGACCTCGATCGTCCTTGCCTTTCTCGTGACGGTGAGCCGCTTCCCGCGGTGGAGCGACGAGCCCTCCTCGGGCACGGGAGGCAGGCGGACGTCCCGCCCGCTCGCGTCGCGCAGGAGCAGATGGTCGTCGGCCAGGTCGATCCACTGGTGAAAGCTGTGCGTCCACCCGCCCCGGCCGAGCGGGGTCCTCTCCCGGTTCCTGCCGGAAGCGTAGAGCCTCCGCCACACCACCCGGATCCGCCCCTCCAGGACGGCATCCACGTCCTCGTCGCACACCTCGCCCGAGGCGACCGAGACCGGGTCGATGACGTAGCAGCCCTTGGCGCTGAACTGCTCCGGATTCGCCCCCGATGCGCTCACGTCGATGCCATGGAACAAGGTGCCGACGCACTGGGCGACCTTTCCATCCGCCGTCGCCGTGTTCATGTAACCCTTGTCGAGCGTGCGACATACGTGCGCATCGCCGGCGTAGAAGCTCGTCGATGCCGTGAACATGGTCGCCCGGCCGCAGGTGGCGAACGTGACCACGTCGCCGCCCGTCGACTTGCTCGGCATGTTGCCGGGCTCATCGATCTTCATATGGCTGCGGAGCGTGAGCACCGGCTTGTCGCTGATCACGGTGCAGGACTGCGTATTCTCGGCCGTCGCCGAGCGCGCCATGTAAACGTAAGGCGTCGGGACGGGGGCGCCCGCGGGCGTGAGCGCAGGGCCATGGCTCACCGCCGGCGTGGGCCCCGGCATCACGTGGCCGCTGCCCGTCGTCGCGATCTCCTTGTTGTCGCTGGTCGTCGACATGGCTCGCTTCCCTCTTTCAGCGGATCATCCCGAGGACGCGAGCGAGCCGCTCGGGCTCGACCCGGTAGCGAACGTTGCCCTCGAAGAAGCACACCCTGCGGATCAGGTGGAGCGTGAGCAAACTCACCGTGATCGCAGGCTCCTCCTCGAGGTCGGGGTTGCGAAGGATGACATCCTCGTTGACCCCGGCCGCTGGAATCGAGCGGAACGGATCCTCCTGCTCGCCGAGATACCCTTTCAGCTGTACCTCCAGCCGGGTCGCGGGGTCATCCAGCATGACCAGCCTGGGCATGGACACGCGCCGTCTGTGCTCTGCCCTGTACTCGTCCGTTCGCTGTGCGGCTTCGGCCTCCTCGATGCTCTTGCCCCGGAGATAGGCCCGGCTCCACTCCTCGAGCTCGTCGTGCGCGCGCCGGTCCGCCTGGCGGCACTGTCGAATCGCCTCGTCGACCCGATCGGCCAGCGCGTGCCGGCTCACGCCGAGCTCGCGCAGCTTTCTCGCGTCCTCCCAGATGACTTGCCCGAGCCGGTCGTCCGCGCTCAGGAACCCGCTGGCGGAGTACCGGTCCGGCCGCAGCTTGTCGACGAGCGCCTCGACAGGGGCCTCGAAGTAGGCCGCGAGCGCCGCCTCGATGCCCTCCGGTGTCATCCCGCCCAGATCGAGCGGGAGGATATCCGGAGCTCCGTGGACGGCGCTCGACCTCCTCTGGCGTTGAAGGAGCGTGATCATCCAGTCCCGAATCTCGGGCGTGAGCTCCAGGTCGGGCGGGAGCTCCCCGGTCGTCGAGGCGATCTCGTTGCACAGCCGGCGTCCCAGCATGACCGGGAGCCAAGGGTGCCTGTGCGGGCAGTACCGCCAGTGGTACACGGAGCCGAGCTTGAAGAGCGCGTCCGGCCGGATCGCCTTGAACGTCCGCGGGATGTGCTCCTCCTTGAGATCGAGCACCGCGGCCGTCTCCGCGGGGAAGGTCGCCCCGCTCCCCGCCGCCCGCTCCAGCCCCTCGGCGAGCGACCGGATGTACCGCTCCAGGCGGCCGGGATACCCCCGGATCCAGCTGGCGAGCGCCTCGTCGTACCCGGCGACCTGCTCTTGGTCCTCGGCCGTGCTCGCGCGCGGGGCCGCGAAGCCCAGCCACACGAGCACCGACCAGGCCCACCTCTCGTCGGCGACCTGCTGCGGCGCGCTCCCCTCGTTCATGTCCACCCTCCTGCCGGACTCCCCCGTGACCCCTGCGCGCAGGCGGCCGTGAGCGCCGCGATCCGGTCCTCCGGATCCGGCGTCCACAGCGCCAGCTCGATCGATCGCCCGAGCCCGGCGCGCGCGGCGATCTCGTCCGCCCGCCGCTGCGCCTCGCCCCGGTCGAGGAGCCCGCTCGAGAGCTCCACCGCGACGGTCTCCAGCCGCCACGGCTCGCCGAGGCGATAGCGAAGCGCCGGGTCCAGGCGAGCCGCGCCGATGGCGCTCTTCCAGGCGAGGGCCCGCTTCCGATCCGGCGCGGGGACCGCGGGGCCGAAGAGCGTCGCGAGCGCGCTGGCCGCGGCGTCCGCGAGATCCTCGTCCGCGAGGAGATGCGTCAAGAACGCCCACGACCCCGGGTGGCCGAAGCGACCGATGGCCGAGAGCGCCTCCGGCGTGATCGGAGCGCGCGAGAGGATGCCCTCCATCCTCCGGAGATCCTCGGCGCGGCCCGCGAGCACGAAGAGCTCGAGCGCCCGGGCGCCGAGGACCGCGACGAGATCGTCGCGAGCGCAGACCTCTTCGTAAGGATCGCGGTAGCCCGCGATCGTGAGCGCCCGGGCCGCGCCCCACGCCACGGCAGGGCTCGGGTCGCGCAGCCGCGCGCGAAGGAGCGCCACCACCGAGGGCGGGACGACCTCGCGCGCCTCGCGCGCCTCGCATCGATCGATGGCGCGGATCGCCGCCAAGGCGACTGGGGCCTCGCCGCGCTGCAGCCAGCGCGCCAGATCGTCGTGAGAGAGCCCGCCGCGGCGGGAGCAGACGTCGACGCCGACAGCGCGGGCGACCGGGTGGCGCGAGGCGAGCAGCGAGGAGCCGAGCTGCGCGAGATCCGGGTGAGGCGCCACGGCGAACGCCTCGGCGATCGCGAGGGCGTCCCACAGCGCGTCGCCCGGGAGCCGCTCGATCCCATGCGCCAGCGCCTCGAGCGGCGCCGGGCCCTCGATCGAGCCCAGCACGAAGGCCGGCGCCCAGCTCTTCCAGGGATCAGACCCCTCCAGCGCGCGCATCCACCAGCGCACCACCTCGGCGACGCAGCCTGCGCCCGTGGCGAGGATCGCCTCGGTCTGCACCAGGATCCTCGCCTCGATGGAGGGACGGTGAACCGCAGGCCGCTGCCAGCGATGGCGGGCCAGCATCGCGATCGTCTCGGCACACGCGTCGACGATCGCCGCGCGGAAGCGCGCCATCGGCAGGGGCTCGCCGCCGGTGTCGGCGAGCCGCACCGGAGGCTCGTCCGTCGCGTCGAACCTGGCGAGCGGATCGTCGTCCTGCGAGCCCGGCGCGACGCGCTCCTCGTGCGTCGCGAGCCCAGCGCCGGCCTCCGCGATCGCCGCCGCCTCGGCCGCGAGCTGGGCATCGCCGCCGAGCGCCTCGGGCAGGAGCGCTGCCTCCGGGCGGACTCCGGGCGGAGGCGTGGGCTCGACCCCGGGCAGCGCGTGCGCGAGCGGCCGCTCGCGCGCCGCCTTGAGCACCGGTGTCATGCGCCTGCTCCCGTCGCCATGGCGACCCCGCGGGTTCCATCGGGGGAGATCGCCCAGGCGAGCATCGGCGCGCCGGCCGCGGCGGGAGACTCGGTGGCTCCGTGCCGGAGCGTCGCCAGCCCGTAGGCCAGGTTGAACGCGCCGGCCGCCGCGCCGACCACGCCGACCTCCACCTCGGGACAGGTCGCTTCGTGCTCGGGCTCGAAGCGCTCGCCGCTCCGCGCGAGGGCGAGGAGCCACTCCGTCTGGCGGAGCGAGCCCACCTGGAGCTGGCCAAAGACGGCGCCCACCCGGCCGATGCGCGGCAGGTCGCGGAGCGCCTGCGTCATCGCGGCGCCGTCGACGATCGCGTCGTCCGCGTCCGTCGAGCGCCCCTGGACCACCGCGGCGCCGTGCACGGTCCCGAGGAGCGGCAGCCGGGCGAGGCGCGCGGCGTCCGGGGTCGTGACGACCAGGGCCGCCGCGCCCTCCGAGGGCCGCGGGACCTCCGCGGCCCACGGGCTCGGCGGGTGGGAGACCCAGTGGCGCAAGCGCTCGATCGAGATCAGCGAGTCCGCGGCCACGATCGCGACCGCGCGCGCCTGACCTCCGGCGAGGAGCTCCTCGGCAGCGCGCAGGCCAGCGAAGCACCCGGCTTCGCCGCGGAATCGCAGCGGATCGACGACGCCGAGCCGCGCGGCGAGCGCCGCCTCGACCTCGCGGACATCGTCCCTGGACAGCCCGGGCCGCGGGCTCGCCGCGACCAGGACGAGCGCGATCCGATCGAGCCCCGGCGCGCGCGCGGGGTGAAGGAGAGGTCGGGTCGCCTCGACCATCGCGGCGAGCGCGATGCGCGCGATCCGCGCGGCGGCTCGCTCGCGGGCGCCGATCCACGGACAGAAGCCGACGCTCAGCCGGCGGCCGCCGGCGAGCAGGAACGGAGACGCCGCGGGCGGCGGTACGCGCGCGCGCAGGTAGAAGACGTGCTCCGAGGACGTGATCCCCGCCGGCGAAACCAGCCCCAGACCGACGACGGCCAGCTTCATCGGTGCGACAGGCTCCCCGACTGCGTCACGAGCCCTGCGATCTCGATCGTCGACGCCTTGAGCAGGAGCCCCGCCGGAGACGCCGCCAGCGTGGCGCCAGGCACGCTGAAGGTGACGTGCGCGCCCGACATCGACAGGGCGCCATCGACGCGGATCGAGATCTTCGGCGCCTCGATCGCGTAGGAGGCGCCCTCGGCGACGAGCGCGCCCGAGACCTCCAGGCTCGCGACGGCGGCGGCGCCGCGTCCGATCCCCCCGGAGGCCGCGATCCGCGCGCCGCCGCCGATCGACTCGACCGACGCGCCCGCGGCGGTCTGCGTCACGGCGGCCGCCTTGATCGTCCGGCTCCCGCCCGTCGCGTGGGCGCTCGCGCCGAGCGTCTTCCACCCGATCGAGCCCGCGCTCGCGATCAGCGACGAGCCCCCGATCCCCACGAGCGCGCTGCCGCTCACCACCACGTTGCGGTGCCCAGGGCCGGGCCCGGCGGGGGCGCTCGCGTCGCTGCTCCCGCCGCCAGCGCCCCCGCCCCCCTGCGCGGCGCCCGGCTCCGGCGCGGCCCGATCCCACGGAGGCGGCGGCTTGGCCCCAGCGACGCTGGCCACGATCGCGTCGCCTCCAGGGAGGAGCCCGAGGAGCGCGCCCGCAGCGGCCATCGTCCCGGCCTGCGCCGCGCCCTCCCATCCGCCCCCCTCGCGCTGCATGGCGCCCTCCGCCGCGGCCTTCGCGATGCCCAGCGCCGAGGCCGCGATCATCCCCGCCGTTCCCTTCGCGCCGACCCCGTGCAGCGCGGCCGCCGCTGCGAGCTGGAGCGCGCCCTTCACCGGATCGCCCACCTGCTCGAGCAGGGCGCCGCCGACCAGCACCGACTCGCTCCCCACCGCCACGCCGAGATCCCCCGCGGCGGTCACCTCGTGCTGGCCCCCGACCGACCCGGACTGGGAACCCACCGCCTCGAGATACGCCTGCTCGACCGAGACCGCCTCGTCCGCCGCGACCTCGCGCGACTGGCTCCCCGCGACGCTGTAGCGCTCGTTGTTGACCGTCTGCACGACCATGCCGGCGCGGGCGGTGGTCGTCTTGCCGAACGCCGCCTGGAGCGCGAGGTGCTCCCGCCCCGCCGCGTCGTCGAACGAGATGAGGTTGCGGCCTCCGGCGCCGGGCGAGCTGTCGGTCGCGAGGACGGTCATCGTCTTGTTGGCCGGCAGCGGAAAGGGCGGCGGGCTCTTGGCGTTGTAGGATCGCCCGATCACATACGGCCGAGCCGGGTCGCCGTCCTCGAAGAGGGCGAAGACCTCCCACCCGACGCGCGGCAGGATCATCGAGCCCGGCGTGTTCGGCTGCAGCGTGCGGATCGGCAGGCTGCTGGCGGCGTCGCCGGGGCCCTCGAGATCCCAGTGGAACCGGACGTAGATCCTGCCGAGATCGTCGGGGTCGATCTCGGCCCCCGGGGCGCCCGTGACGATGGCGGACTGGGCGCCGTGGATCCGGGGGCGCGCGGTGCGCTGCGCGAGCCGGAAAGGGACCTCGCGCGGGATCGACTCCACCTCGACGCGGTGCACATCCATCGACGCGCTCCAGCCGTGCTTGACGGCGACGACGAGGTGCTCGCGGCCGGGCGGGGGCGCGCCGACGTGGCCGGCGGAGACCTCCACGGAGAACAGGAGCCCCGGAGCGAGCGCGAGCGCCGTCGACGCGAAGGAGCACCGCAGCGCCTCGGCGCGCAGGCTCTCCAGGCGGAGGCGCGCCCGCGCGGGATCGCCCGCCTCGCCGGGGCGCGCGGCGATCTCGTAGACCTCGCTGCGCTGCTCGAGATCCGTGCCGTCGCTGCGCGAGGCCTCGAGCGAGACGGCCGGGCGCTCGGGGTCGTACCCGCGCAGGGTGATCTTGCCGGGGCGGCGGCGGCGGACGGCGCGGTAGCGCGTCAGGGCCGGTCCGGGGCCCAGCAGCGAGGCCTCGTCGACGAGGGGGAGCGGATCCGGGAGCGCCGGCGGCGCGTCGGCCGAGCGATCCGCGATCTCGATGGCCTCGTCCGCGTCGCCCGCCTGGCAGGGAAAGCGGAAGTACAGGCCCTCTTCCTCGCACATCCGCCGCACGAACGCGGCGTCCGTCTCGTCAACCTGGACCACGTGGTCGCGCGGCGCGTGCTCTTCCGAGAGCGCGAGGACGACGGCGCTCGCGCCGTATCCCCCTTCCCCCAGCACCTTCTGCACGATCGCCGGCACCGAGAGGCGCCGGAAGATCCGGGAGCGGCGGCGGTGCTCCAGCAAGGCGAGCCGCGAGCCGAGCGCGAAGCGGTACTCGCGCGGCGCGTCCCGTCGCGAGGTGGCGACCGCCGTCCACTGCGTGACGACGCCGAGGAGCGTGCGCGCGCCGTGTCGCGCGTCGAGGGTCACCGAGCACGGGCCGCCCAGCACGGCCGCGGCGGCGATCGGCTCGGGCGAGGCGACGACGACCTCGAAGCGCGAGGGCTCGCCGAGGCGCTCCTCGCCCGAGAAGGCGCGGCACTCCACCGCGGGGACGCCCTCCGCGAGCCGGACGGCTACGGCCATGACGGGCCCCCGGACGCGCGCCGCCCTCGGGTCACGGCAGCTCCACCTTGGCGGACAGGACGCGGACCAGCGCGCCCATGTCGACCACCATCCGGTCGCCCTCGATCCGCACCACGCCGGCCGCGTCGGCGGCGATCGACGCCGCGCCGACCTCGATCACGGCCGCGCGATCGAGCCGCATGCGCAGCTCCTTCGCGTTCACGGACACGACGCCATCGGCGTCTCGCGCGATGGGCGGCGCGGTCTGCAGCGCGCCCATGATGGCCGGGCCGCGCGGGCCGTCTGCCACGATGATCATCCGGCCGGTGCGCAGGCAGTCGTCCGCGAGCGCTGGGTCGACGCCGTCGCCGAGGACGGCGGCGCAGCGCGCACCCGAGGTGGTCCGGATCCGGTACGATCCCGAAAGAGCGAGCTCGATGAACGCGCCATGGATCCCGGGCCCGAGCGCCGGCTCCCGGTCGATCGCGCTCGAGCGGGGCAGTGAGGAGCTCTTCTTCTTCGCCATGCCGAACCTCATTATTCGTGCTTCTGCGTCCCGCTCTCGACGCTGCCGACATCGCCCCTGAGCTGCCCGGAGATCTCGATCTTCCCCGGGCTCATCTTCACGACCACGCCGCCCGCTTTGAGGGTGAGCGTGCCCGAGCTCTCGATCGAGATGTCCGACCCCTCCACCGTCATGTCGCCCCCGACGGCGTAGGAGCCCGCGGCGCTGAACGTCTCGGTGATCGCGCCGCCCGCGGTCAGCTTGCGCGACGGGTACGTCTCCGAGAGGAGGCCCTTGGCCGTGAGCGTGTACTCGGAGCACGCGACGCTCTTCGCGCCGGCGATCTGGAGCGTCGATACGCCGCCGACGTCGACGGAGGCGCTCGACGCCGCCGCGCTCGACCAGCCGCCCCCGTTGATGACGAGGGACCCGCCCTTCACGACCCGCTGCTGGTGCTCGACCGCCGCCTGCGCCTCGCCGCCGCCCACGATGCGCGTGAACGTGGCGCACGCGGTCGTGTGATCGCCGCCCGTCCGGACGCCGCGCAAGGCGGCGATCGCGACGGACTCGGAGGCGGCGCTGAGGCTGATCTGCGCGCCCGCTTCGACCGTGCGCGACCCGCCGACGCTGTACGTCTGCGCGCCGGCCACGCGCTGCTCGAACACCCGCCCGACGGTGAGCTTGCGAGCGCCGCCGACCGCCCAGGTGTCGTCGGCCTTCACGGCGGTGACTTTGTCGTTCTCGGTGCGCTCGTTGTAGTCGCTCGAAGCCTCGAAGATCATCCCCTCGTCGCCGGCGGTGTCGTCGGTGGCGAGGCGGTTCCGGCCGCCGCCGCCCGGCGTCGTCAGCGTCCCGAGCGCGCTCACGACCTTCTCCCGCGGCAGCGCGGCGGGCGGCGGGGCCGCGCGGTTGTAGAGCCGCCCGAGCACGACGGGGGCGTCGCCGTCTTTGCCGGAGAACCCCACGAGGACCTCCCAGCCGGAGCGGGGGAGGAAGAGGGCGCCGGAGGTGGCCGGCTGGCTCACGCGCGTCCACGCCGAGCTCGTGCCGTCGTCGGGCCCCCGCCGGTCCCACCTGTGCTTCACGCGGACGCGGCCGTGCTCTTCCGTGTGGATCTCGGCGCCGCGCGGCCCGGCGACGACCGCCGTCTGCACGCCGCCGAGCCGCGGCGCGCGGGAGCGCTCGGGGCGATAGGGGATCTCGGCGGGGATGGCCGTGAACCTGGCGGCATAGGGCCGCTCCTCGGCCTCGCGCTCGCGCCCCTCGTGGATCACCTCGACGAGCAGCCAGCGCCCGTCGAGCTCCTCCCGCTCGCCACCCTTCAACGTGAGCACCGCGCCCGCGAAGAGGCCGCGGGCGTTCGTCTCGCCGTGGAGGACCCGCCGCCGGGCGCGCGCCTCTTCCAGCCGCTGCGCCGCGACGCGCTGCCCCGCCGCCGGGTCGAGGTAGCCTCCGGGGTAGTCGTACACCCGCCGCGCGCCCGCGCCCGCCGACACGCCCTGATCGAGCATCGGCTTCTCGAAGTCGTAATCGCGCAACGCGACCTCCTCGAGCGCGACCCGCTCGACGAGCCGCGCGCGGTACACCGACTCGCCCGCTTCCATCCCCGCCTCTTCCCGGACGGGCAGCGGATCGCCCTCGATCTCGGGGTGCGCGGCGATACGATCGGTCAGGATGCAGGTGTTCCCCGCCGGATCCAGGAACCACGTGATCCCCTCCTCGGCGAGGACGCGCGTTATGAACTCGAGATCTCCCTCGAACTGCTGGATTCGCTGGGCGCGCTTCTGCGGCGCGCGGCCGACGCGGACGTCGAGCGCGATCCCGTGCTCCTCGAGCAAGGCCCGGGCGATCTCGATCGCGTCGAGGTCCACGAAGATGCGGTGATCCACGGCGTCCATGCACGCCGCCGCGCGGGGCACGAGCGTGAGCACCCACTGGCCAGGCTGGATCTTCACCGCGTCGACCACCGCGTCGATCGCGCGCTCGCGCCCGGAAGGCCCCTGCCACGTGAGGCGGGCAGCGGCGGTGACGAGCGGGAGCGGATCGGTCTCGCTCGATGGATCCGAGAGAGCGCAGGTGATCTCGAAGGAGAACGGGGCATCGAGGCGCTCCCGCCCGACGAGCCGCGTGACCCGGACCGCCTCGGCGAGGCCGTCGACCGACACGTGGAAGAGCTGCGCGAGCGCCATCTCCGCGGCTCCCTTCACGCGATCTTCGTCCCGTCGAGGTGCTTGACCAGGAGCCCGTCCACCTTCGTCGTGCCGCGCGTCGCGCGCAGCGCTCCGCCGCGGATCTCGAGCGCCCCGGCGCTCAGCGAGGCCGCCTCGATGGTGATGTCCGCCCCGCGGATGGCGAGCTCGCCGCCGGCGCGCAGCGTCGCGCTCCCCGCCGCGATCCTCCCGACCGCGGCGGAGAGCGCGGCCGCGCCGCCGGCCGACTCCACCGCGGCGCCGCCCGCCTGGATCCGCTTGGCCCCGTGCGCGGTGTCCGCGAACCTGCCGCCCGCGACGACGGTATAGGCGCCGCCCACGGACTCGACGCGCGCGCCGGCGACGCTCTCCGTCACGCCGAGCGTCGCCGCGAGCGTCGATGAGCCGCCGGTCGCCTGGACGAACGCGCCGTCGACCTGCATGTTCGCCTGGTTGCACTGGAGCGCGTACGCGGCCCCGACGACCTCCGTGTATTCCCCGCTCGCCGCGACCGTGCGATTCCCGCCCGCGCTCAGGAGCTCGGCCCCGCCGACGGAGAGCGACACCGCGCCTCTCGCGGACGTGGCGAAGGTCGTTCCCACGTTCACCGACTGCGAGCCTCCGACCGCGTGCGCCTGCGCGCCGAGGACGACGTGGGCGAGCGAGAGGCCGACGTCCTGCGTGAGATCCGCGCCGACCTCCGTCCTCGCCGCGCCGCCCACCGACACGCTCTGATCCCGCGCGGCGTGGAGGAACAGCTCCTCCCGGCCGGCGTCGTCGCTCATCCGGATCTCGTTCGTGCCGCCGCCACCGGGCGACGTCGTGGACTGGAGGGTCGTGGTCGCCGCGCGCGCGGGCAGCGCATACGGCACGACGGCTGTCGCATTGTAATGACGGCCGAGGACGAAGGGCACGTCCGGATTGCCATCCAGGTAGACGACCGGCACCTCCCATCCCACGCGCGGCAGGAGCATGGCGCCTCCGAGCGGCCATTGCAGGCACCGCACCCAGGCCGACGACCGATCGTCCGCGATCCCCGACGGATCCCAGAGGAACCGGAGCTTGACGCGGCCGAGCGCGTCCACGTGGATCTCCTCGCCGGGCGGCCCGGTGATCACCGCGCTCTCGATGCCCTCGACCCTCGGCGCCCGGGCGGGGACGGCCGGCCGGAAGGGCGTCTCGCCGGCGGGGACGAGGAGCAGCCGGTTGCGGTAAGGCGCCGCCGCGTCGCGCGGCGCGGGCCGCCGATAGGCGTGCTCCACCCGGACGACGAGGTACTCGCGGTTCATCTCGTCGTCCACGCACCCCTCGACGCGGAGCCGGCGCCCCGGCTGCATGCGCGTGCAGTCGCTCGCCGCGAGCGCGCGCACGGCGAAGCGCCGGAGCTGCTCGAGGCGCACCTCTGCCCGGCGCTGCGCCGCGGCGCTGGTGGGCATGAAGGCGGGATACTCGAAATACGAGAGCGCGCCCCCGCCCGCGGCGCCCTCGATGTAGACGTCCGGGTTCTGAACGTCGAAGTCGCGGACCAGCACCGAAGATGGGGCGACCTCCGCGGTCGACGTGAGCTCGTCGATCGAGCGCCGCCGGACCATGCCGCTCGCGTCCTGGTAGGGGACGGTCACCGGCGCTGCGATCCCGTCGTGCGCCTCCGGCGTGTCCCCGAGGACGAGGACCTCGCGGTCGCCTGCCGTGTCGAACCAGTACGAGATCCCCTCGTCCGCGAGGAGCCGCTCGATGAACGACCACGCTCGCTCGCCGTACTGCGCGCACTGCCGCCTCCGCGCGTAATCGCCCGCGAGCCGCAGGTCGAGCCGCTCGGCGGGGACGCCCGCGTCGCGCAGCACCTCGGCGACGATCTCGTGAGCGGCCTTGTCGAGGAAGACGCGGTATCCGCCCTGGAAGGTGAGCTGCCAGAGCGCCGGCGCGAGCACGAGCGTGTACCGATGAAAGGCGCGCTCGCGCCCCTCATCGCTGATCTCGGAAATGAGCAGCTCGATGCGGCGCGCCGCCCCCTCGAGCTCGTCCCGGAGCGAGAGCAGCGCCCGAGATCCGGCTGCGGCGCCGAGATCGAGCGCCTCGGCCGCGAGGACCTCGACCTCCCAGCGAGGGAGCTCGTTCATCGCCTCCGTGCCGGTGACGCGGAGGACATGGCACGATTGGACGACCTTGTTCGCAATCTCGAGCTCGATCTCGAACACGTTCCTACTCTCGGCCGTTGCGGGGCATAAGCCATCCTGGTATCATGCGCTCATCGTGCAGGCAACAGCCCTTCGCCCTGTCCCTCGTCATGTGGGCTCGTATGCCTCGCCGCACGGCTGCTCGCCTCGCTTGATCGCACGTTTTCGTCGCTCCCCGCAGGTTTTCGGCGCGAGCGCGCGCCTCGTTCAGCGCCGGGCTGGGCAACGTGGGAGTTGATTCGGCCGCCGTCGGCGCGGCGGCGGCGAGCGGGGCTGTCGCCAACGCGACGCCGTTCGCGGTCGTGGCGTGTCCGCTGGTCGAGGCCTCCGGGCGGCCTGTGGTCGCCGTGATCGTCAAGGGCACGTTCGGGGTGGAGCGCAGCAAGGTTGTGCCGGTGGAGCCTCGGCCTGTCCGGATGAGCGATGTCCCGCGCGACGAGGGGGATCCGTGGAGCAGCCTCCGGTACGCGTCGGATCTCTGCCCGCGCAAGCACGGGGCGGATGTCGTGGCCGTGGGCGAGGCGATCTCCCCGCGGCCCGTCGCGGTGATGGACCTGGCGATCCAGGTCCGCGGGGCCGCTGCGCCGCTGCGGGTCCACGGGCCGCGGGTCTACTATGCGTGGCTCGGTCAGGTCGCCATCGGTCCGGCGGCGCCGTTCGAGCGAGTCCCGCTCGTCTATGAGAAGGCCTATGGCGGGCGGACGGACGACCTGAAGCTCATCGAGCCGCGCAACCCGAGCGGCGCGGGCGTCGCGCAGCGCCCTCACGATCTCATCGATCGCCTCGCGCCGCAGATCGAGCACCCGGCTCATCCCATCGACGGGCCGCTCGCTCGCCCGGCGCCCGCGGGATACGGGCCGATCCCCGCCCACTGGTCGCCGAGGCGCGAGCGCGCGGGCACCTTCGATGAGCGCTGGAAGGCAGAGCGAATGCCGCTCATGCCGCTCGACTTCGACGTGAGGCACCACAACGTCGCGCACCCGGCGCTGATCCTGGACGAGCCGCTGCGGGCCTCGGACCCGGTCGCGGTGCTCGGGATGTCGCCCGACGGGCTCTTCCGCTTCGAGCTGCCCGCGCTCCCGGTCGTCATCCATGCTCGGTTCGACAGCGGGCGAAAGGTGAGTGTCCGCCCGGAGATCGACACGCTCGTCCTCGAGCCGGCCGAGCGTCGGTTCGAGATCGCGGGCCGGCATGCGTTCCCGATCGGCCGCGGCGTCGAGGTGCTGCGCGAGCTCCGGGTGGATCTCGACAGCGGGTGACGCGAGGCAGGACGACGATGGCTGTCGACGAGAGGGCTGTTGACGGAGAGGCGGAAGGGGGCGTGAGCCTTGCGTGCTACGCCGCGGTGCACGCGGCCCTCTCGGAGGGGTTTTCGCTGGACGCCGCGCTCCTCCGCGAGCGCGTATCCCCGGCGTCCTGGGGCGACGCGGAGCCCGCGTGGGCCGCGCGGCTCGCGGAGAGCGCCGGAGGGGATCAGGCGCTCCTCGGCCGGTACGACGCGTTGCTCGCCGAGGCGCGCGCCCGGTTTTCCCGGCGGATGCGGCCGATCGACGAGGATCTCCGGGCCTGGCTGGGTTTCCTGCGCGCCTGGTCGTCCTCCGGCGACCACCTCGCCTTTCTCGACGCGCGTGGCGTGCGCTTCAGCGACATCGCGCGCCTGCAGCTCCGCTGGGCGGAGCGCATCGCCTCGGACGCCGGTTTGCGGGAGCAGGTGCTCGCCATCGTGGGGGAGCCGCCGGGGCCCTGTCCGGACATCGCGGTGGATCCCGGCATCGCGCCGCCCGCGGCGGCGCGGCCGTCCGGGAGGCCGGCGAGCGGCCTGGGGGACAGGCCGGCGCCCCGTCCCTCGCTCTGGGCGCCCCTGCCCACGCCGGGCAGCGATTCACCTCCGCCGGCGGCAACGCTGGACGGGCCGCCGGCGCCGCGCGCCGAGGCGGCCGCTGCGGCGCCGAGAGTGCCCGCGGCGGTCGAGACGGCGCAGATGCCAGAGGGCATGAGACACTTCCGGAGCCTCCGTGAGACGGAACTCGGGCCTCCCGGGCCGTCGCGGCCGGCGCTGCCGTTCGCGTCGGCGCTGGCGGTGCCGCCGGAGGTGGCGTTCCAGCGCGCGAAGCAGCACGCGGAGGCGACGCAGGGGCCGCGCGCGGAGCCGCCTGCGCAGCCGCTCGCGGCGACGGCGCCCCTGCGCGGCGAGCCCGGCGGGCCGGCGCTCCCGTTCTCGCGCGAGCGCGCGGCGGGCACGGCCCCGGCCGCGTCCCCGGAGGTCTCGTCCGGCTTCGAGATGCCAAAGGGCATGAGGCATTTCCAGAGCCTCCGTGAGACGGAGCTCGCGTCCTCCAGCCCGCCTGGACCGGCGTTGCCCTTCGCGCCCCCGCCCGCGGCGATGGCGCCGCTCGAGAGCGGCGTGCCGTCGCTCTCGCTCGAGCGATACGCCGCGCTCTGCGTGGATCTCCGCCGGTTCCCGGAGCAGGGGAGCGAGATCCTCCGCCGTCACGGGATCACGGCCGAGCAACGGGCGAACCTCGACGCGCACTGGCGCAAGCGAATGGCCGAGGAGCCCGCCGTGCGGCTCGCGTGGGAGCGGGCCTGCGAGGCGTACGCGGGCCGGTACTCAGGGCCGCGCTGACAGCGCGTGTCTCGGGCGGCTGCCGCGCAGCGGTGCAGCCGCGATGAGCGTCGATGTTGTCCAGAGCCGCGCAGGCAGCTGCGCGCTGGCGCGCGCTATGGACGGTACGACCCCTCCTGACGCGGTCCCTCCGTGCGCCTGATGAAGGCGCTCATCAACGCGGCGCATTCGGCCGGATGGGTCTCGAGCAGAAAATGCGGACCGTCGAGGACGTGCGCCTCCATGCGCGGGAGCGCCTTCATCCAGGAGAGGGTCTCTTCGAGGCCGAAGAAGACATCGTGCCGACCCCATACCATCAGCGCCGGGGGCTGCCAGCGATCGAGATAATCGGCGATCTCCCCGAACCGCGCGAAATGGCTGCGATAGTCGAGCACCAGCGCGCGCTGCGTCTCGAGCCGGCCGGGGAGCGACATGATGCGCCAGTCCTCCTCCCACAGCCGGGCATCGATGCGCTCCGCGATGTCCCGGGGCACGCCGCCCACATATTGGTCGCGCGTCCCTTCGAGGGTCAGGTGCGCGGTCGCCTCAGCTTCCCGCTCCGGCGTGGGATCGTCCCAGTAGGCTCTGGTCGCCGACCATTGCGGCCCCATCCCGCTCTCATGGGCATTGGCGTTCTGGACGATGAGGCTGCGTATCCTGCGCGGCGCGCGCGTGGCGAGATGAAGCCCCACCGGCGCTCCAAAATCGTGGAGGTAAAGGTGGAAGGACTCGGCCCCGAGCCGCGCGAGCAATGCGTCGATGATGTCCGCGAAACGCGAGAATGAGGGCCGCTCGATCGGCTCGGAGCCTCCGAACCCCGGGAGGTCCGGAGCGATCACGAAGCAGTCCCGTGCAAGAGCGCCGATCACGTTCCGAAACGACTCCGAGGAGCTTGGAAAACCGTGGATCAGAAGGAGCGCCGACTTCTCCCGATCGCCTGCCAGGCGGACCGCCACTTCGGCACCTTCAATCTCAAACCTCACCCGTTCCGGTTCTCTCATCGCACCTGACTCCTTCGACGCCTTCAGATGCCTGACGCGCCTCGCCGGCAGATGGTGATACGCCTTCCGTGCACCCGCGCTTTGTGTAGCCGTCGCTGGACGCGACCGCCAGATCGATCATCGCCTCACACACGCTTCATCATGGCTCGCTCGCCCGATTCGCGAGACGGACCCACGTCGATGAATCCGTGGCGGACGTACAACGAGATGGCGCTGAGGTTGTGCTCCTTCACGTCGAGGCGGAGCTCACGTGCGCCCTGCTCGCGTGCCCACCGCAGGATCTCCTCGACCAGCGCGTCTCCGACGCCGCGGCCGCGCACCTCCGGCGCTACCCACATGCTGATCAGCTCGTAGGTGCCTCCGAGAGGCGCGCCTGTGGCCATGCCGACCGGCTCGCCGTCGACGTAGGCCACGAGGTTGTGGGAACCGGGCAGCTCCAGGCGCGCGCGCCAGCGCTCGTCGGATGCGTTTTCCCATTCCTCGAGCGTCGAGCCGAAAGCATGGGGAGCGTCCGCGAGCGCGCGCAGCCGGACGTCGCGCCAGGTAGCCCAATCGTCAGACGTCAAGGCCCGCAAGCTGATCACGTGAATCCCTCAACTGCTGGTGGCGAGCTGCCCAAGCCGAACGACTCGGCGACCTGCATCGGTCTGCTCAACGATTCGTCGATGGGTCAACCGAAGCCGCCGGGCCAGGTCTGTCCAGACCGTCGCATCTGTGACCTCACCCACGGAGAGTCCCACGGATTGGCGCTGCGCCTCAAGGCCCGGATGCTGCGCAGCGCCATGGGCGTCGGGCTGGGCCACCTCGTCGGCGAGCTGGGGTCGCGATCGCAGCAGGACGAGGACCGTCGCCAGGGGCCGGCGTCGCGGGAGGCGAAGGGAGGCGAGCTCGGCGCGGCCGGACCACGATGGGCTATCCTGGGCGGGATGACGGTCCAGGAGCTCCACGTCGCGGGATATCGCTCGATCCGAGAGCTGACCCTCCCCCTCGCGCAGGTCAATATCATCGTCGGACCGAACGGCGTCGGCAAGACCAACCTCTATCGCACCATGGTGCTGCTCGGCGCCGCGGCGAGCGGGAGCTTCGCGCGCACCCTGGCCGAGGAGGGGGGGATGCCGTCTGTGCTCTGGGCCGGCCAGCGCAGCAAAGGCCCGGTGCGGATGACGCTGCGGGTGCGGCTGGATCAGCTCGTCTACGAGCTTCAGTGCGGGCTGACGCCGCCGCCTGCAGGGCCGTTCCAGCTGGACCCGGACATCAAGGAAGAGAACCTCTGGCTGCTCGACAAGCGCCGCCGCCTGCCGATGCTGGAGCGGGCCGCCGGCTCGGCCTTCGCGCGCGACGTCGACGGCCACCGCGTGACCTTTCCCTTCTCGCTCTGGGGCTCGGAGTCGGTGCTGTCGCAGGTGGTGGAGCCGCACCGCTTTCCTTTGCTCTCGGTGGTGCGGCAAAAGCTGATGAACTTCCGGTTCTATCACCACTTCCGCACCGACGCCGGCGCGCCGCTCCGGGTGGAGCAGGTCGGGGTGCGGACGCCGGTGCTCAGCACCGATGGCCACGATCTCGCCGCGGCGCTGGCGACGATCCTCGATATCGGCGACAGGGGCGCCTTGCGGGATGCCGTCTCCAGCGCGTTCCCGGGCGCGTCGCTCGAGGTCTCCTCGACGCAAGGGCGGTTCCGCGTCGAGCTCGGGTTGCCCGGGATGTCGCGGCCGCTCGACGCCCGCGAGTTCTCGGACGGCACGGCGCGGTATCTCTGCCTCCTGGCGGCGCTCTTGAGCCCGAGGCCTCCGCTGCTCCTGGCCCTGAACGAGCCGGAGACGAGCCTGCATCCGGATCTGCTCGGGCCGCTCGGGGATCTGCTCGTGCACGCGGCGTCCCGGAGTCAGCTGTGGATCACGACGCACTCGCGCCCCCTGGCGGAGCGGATCCGGAAGGCGACGCCCTGCCGGGTCATCGAGCTTGGCAAGAGAGGTGGGGAGACGGTGCTGGCGGGCGGCGCGGCGGAGGAGGAATGACGCCCTGCGCCGCGGCGCAGAGCCTGCGGCGCGTCGGCGGAGCCAGCTGCTCGGCAGCCGTCCGGACAGCCCGACGCAGGTCCCGCGGTCGAGGCTTGACATTTTGAATCAGCTTGGATGTTCTTCCCTCGGGTATACTTTGACGTCCAACATTTTCTCCGGACTGCGCCGCGCCTCGCTCGAGCCGACGCGCGTCGGTCTGTAAGCCTGGGAGCATGGATCTATTCCAAGTCTCGGCGGCGTTGCTCTCGCTCACCGCGGTCTTCAGCTTCTTCAACCATCGTTTCCTCAGGCTGCCGACCACGATCGGGTTGATGCTGATCGCAATGACGACGTCCCTCGTCATGGTGGCCATCGGAGAGCTGTTTCCGGAGGTGGAGGCCGAGGCGAAGGAGCACCTCTCGGGCATCGATTTCAACAAGACGTTGATGCAGGGGATGCTCGGTTTCCTGCTGTTTGCCGCCGCGTTGCACGTCAACCTGGCGGATCTGAAGAAGCAGCGGGTCGTCATCGGCGTCCTGGCCACCGGGGGTGTGCTCATGTCCACCGTGCTGGTGGGCGGCATGACCTACGCCCTCATGACGCTGATGGGCGTGCACATCCGGCCGGTGTACTGCTTGCTCTTCGGCGCGCTCATCTCCCCCACCGATCCCATCGCGGTGCTCGGGGTCCTCAAGCACGTGGGGGCGCCGAAGGAGCTCGAGATGAAGATAGCCGGGGAGTCGCTCTTCAACGACGGCGTGGCGGTGGTGGCGTTCATCGGGCTCCTGGAGATCGCGTCGGGGACGTCGGGCCTCGATCTGCAGCGGCTCTCGCTGCTGTTCGTCCAGGAGGCGATCGGCGGCGTGCTGTACGGCCTCGCGCTCGGCTTCGTGACGCTCGCCATGCTGCGCAAGGTCGACGACTACAAGGTCGAGGTCTTGCTCTCGCTGGCGACCGCGGCGGGCGGCTACGCCCTGGCGTACGCGCTCCATGTCTCCGGCCCCATCGCCATGGTGGTGGCCGGGCTCTTCATCGGGAACGAGGCGCGCGCCGGCGCCATGAGCGAGAAGACCCGCGAGCACCTGGACGACTTCTGGGAGCTGATGGACGAGATCCTGAACGCGGTGCTGTTCGTCTTGATCGGCCTCGAGCTGTTGATCGTCGCGTTCGACGCCCAGTCGCTGCTCGCGGGGCTCCTCGCGTTTCCGGTCGTGCTGCTCGCGCGGTTCATCGCGGTCGCGCTGCCGGTGAGCCTCATGAAGAGGCGCAGGGTCTTCACCCCCGGGGCGATCCGCATCCTCACCTGGGGCGGCCTGCGCGGCGGCGTCTCGGTGGCCCTCGCGCTCTCCATCCCCGGGAGGCTCGCGGATGGCACGCTCGTTCCGGAGCGCGAGATGGTGCTGACCATCACCTATGTCGTGGTGGTCGTTTCCATCGTTGTGCAGGGCCTGACCATCGGCCCCTTGCTGCGCCGGACGATCGCCGCCGCCGCCGCCGCCGAGCCGGAGGAGGGGCCGATCGCCGTCGGCGGCGGCTAGCTCGCCGGCGGATCGCGAAGCGCGGAGCGACCCACCGCCAGCGAGTTTACAGGGGCCCACGCACATGGTGTCATGACGGCGATGGGCCGCTCCCCAGGGCGACCCCTGGAAGGAGACCCTCGTGGCCGAGCTCTTCCCGGGCCGCGGGGCGGAGCGCCGTATGCCCCGCTTCGCAGGGATCTGGACGACGACCTTCGGGACGCTGACCATCACGCAGAGCGGCAGCGCTGTCCGCGGCACGTACACGCACAAGGGCGGCCGCGTCGAGGGCGAGCTCGAGGAGGGCGTGGCGCGAGGCCGGTGGTTCGAGCCCGAGCACGGCAAGGAGGGCTGGTTCGAGCTCATCATCGATGACAGCGACAATACGTTCGGTGGCTCGTGGAAATACGTGGGCTCGGCGGGCTGGGACGGGCCATGGAACGGCGTGCGACTCGAGCTCCCCTCCGAGGCGGAGGGCGGCAATCCGGGCGGATGGAACAGCCATCCGGGAGGCCCGCTCCTCGCAGGCCCGATGGTCGGCGAGGTCTCCGAGACGGAGGCGCGCATCTGGATCCAGGCGAGGGACACCTCCCCGCTCTCGATCTCGTTGTCCTCCGACGACGGCGAGGAGATCGGCGCCGCGCTTTCGCCCGAGCGAGCCGAGTGGCTCTGCGCCGCCTTCCACGTCACGGGCCTGCGCCCTGGCCAGCGCTACAGCTACGAGATCTCGAGCGAGAACGGCCGCACCGATCGCCATGAGCTCCGCACCGCGCCCGAGGCGGGCGCGCGCAGGCTCAAGATCGCCTACGGCTCGTGCTTCTGGGACCATTCGAACGCGCGGCTCACGATCTTCGACGCCATCGCGCGCGAGGGCGCCGACGTCTTCTTGATGATCGGCGACACGTCCTACTGCGCCGATCTCGACGCCCGCTCCGAGCACACGCTGATGCTCACGCACCTGCGGAATCGTAACAGCGATGCGATCCGGAGGCTCTTGGCCGAGGTCCCTGTGCTCGGCATCTGGGACGACCACGACTTCGGCGCGAACGACGCGGACGGCCGCTACGAGGGCAAGGGCACCTCGCTGCGCGCGTTTCGGCGCTGCTGGGCGCAGGCCCGCTTCGGGCTGCCCGACGTCCCCGGGGTCTTCTCGTCCGTCCGGATGGGCCCCGCCGAGATCTTCCTCCCGGACTCGCGCTACCACAAGCGCGTCTCCGGCGCGGAGATCCTCGGTCGCGCCCAGCTCGATTGGCTGCTCACAGGCCTCGGCGAGAGCGCCGCGCCCGTGAAGATCATCGCCTCGCCCACGCAGGTGCTCCCCGAGCACCCCGTCAAGAACGGCTGGGACAGCTTCCGCACCGACGCGCCCGGCGAGCTCGAAGAGATCCTCTCTTTCATCGAATCCAACGACATCCAGGGCGTGGTCTTCGTGAGCGGCGACCTCCACATGGCGAACCTCATCCACGTGCCCGGACGCGACGTCGGCGGGCGCGCGGGGCCCGAATTCTGGGAGCTCACGTCGAGCCCCCTCGCGAACGCGCCCTGGAACGAGCCTCAGGTGGGGAGGGGCATCGATCGCTATCTCCTCAGCGAGGTGTTCGACCGCACGAACTACGGCGTCGTGGACATCGATCTCGACCGGACCGGCGAGGAGATCGCGCTTGTCCTGAAGGGCGAGCACGGCGAGACGTTGCTTCGGCAGCCGATTGCGCTCGCGGATCTGCGTGCACGCTGAGCCCGGCCTTGACAGCCGGAGCCGTTCTCCCTCCCAGGGATGGAGCGCAGGGGCGATGAGGGTGAACGACTGGAGGACATCACGCGCCCGCCGCGATCGCATCCTGGAGGCGCGGGAGCTCGGGCTTGAAGGGGTGCGGCGCGGCGGCCGTCTCCTTTAGCTCGGATCCCCTGGATTGGGTGTGGGCCTCCCGTCAGGCCCCTCTCACCGCGTGAGCGGCGGCCAGTGTGCGGGAAGTGGGCAGCTCCGCAGAGCGAGCCTCGAGCTAGAACGCCCGGAGGTCCGGAGAGGCGAGCATGGCGACGATCGTGGCGGTGGCGAGCGCGAGCGACGCGATGACCGAGAAACAGCTCGCCGCCCAGACGCGCCCGGGGAGAGCTGGGTCCCATTCGCCCCGCGCATCCGGCCGCGGGGCGGAGGCGAAGTCGCAGTTCGCCAGGCCGCCGCCCGTCTCGGGATCGACGAGCACGACCCCGCGGAACGATGGCCCCGTACGCACCGTGACGTGCGTGATGCGTCCGCGCGGGGTCTGCACCGCGAGCGTCGCTGCCGAGCCGAGGCCCGAGTACGGGCGCAGCGTGATGTCCCAGCCGTTCGTCCAGAGCACGGGCCAGTTCCTCAGCCGCACGCCCGAGTACGCTTCGCTCTTCTGGAGCACGGTGCCGACCTCGCCGCGCGCGAGGAGCCGCAAGCGCCTCCTCGCGACCACCAACGACACGACCCAGAGCGCGACGAGGAACGCAGCCATCGCTGCGGCGCCCGCGAGCGGCCCAGCGTACCACGGGAGGAGCAGGAACGGCGCGATCAGCATCGTGAAGGGAGGAAACAGGGCGATCTTGAAGAAGGACCATGCCCCGCGGGACAGCTCCGCGAAGACGTACGCGGCAGGCACGGCGCGCGGCCCCGGCCGGAGCGGCGCGACAGCGCGGGCGCGCTCGGCAAGCACCGACTCCATCGCGCGGAGGGCCTCGCCGAGACGAGCGGCTTCTCCGGCGTAGTACGCGCGCTGGCCCTGGAGGAGATCCACGGAGGCCGGCACCCCCACCGCGGCGGGCGGCGGCGTGTACGTGGCGAGCGGAATCGGAGCCACCCCGCCTTCCACGAGGCGCGCATTGAGGGCCGCGACACGCGCCACAACCTGCACGAGCGCGGCGTAGCTCTCGAGCACCTGCGCCTCGGCCGTTCGCACGAGGGCCGCATCGTCGGATCCACGATACATCGTCCAGCTTGAATACCGAGCGAGAGCGCCTGCCGCAAGAGCTCGGTTGGTACCATCGTCCCCGCCGCCGGTGCGCTTCGCGCCGTGTCCGGTGCGGAGCGTGTCGCCAAGGGGCGTCGAGGAGCGCAAGCGCCGCTACCGCGCCGCGTGCGAGGCCCTTCGACGCGAGGTGCCGCGGACCTTGGCCGGCCTGGCGCGCGCGATGGCGACGGGCGACCGGTCCGGCCGGACGCTCCGAAGCACAGGCGGCGGTCGCCGCGCAGGCAGCTGCGCGGATCCCATCGGCGGCGCTGGCCGCTCTCGTGCTTGTTCCGACGCAGGTAGAAGCCTCCGAGCGGAGCGCCGGTGTGAGCCTCGGTTGGGTCCAGGCCGGTACCGTTCCGCGCCTCGCGGTGGGGCCGCACGCGAGCATAGGGTGGCCCATCCAGCGAGACATCCTGTTCGCGGTGCACGACATGTGCACGATCCTACTCCTGACCCAGGAGGACGGGCCCGGGGTCTACAACCAGACCTCGGTTGACATCGGGTACGCGTGGGGAAAGAACTTCGATGCATGCAGCTCGAAGTGTCCGCCGCCTGGAATGGCCCCATGGGTCTATGTAGATTTCGATCCGTCGGACTTCAGGTTTGTCACCATCGTCGATGACCCCGGCACGGATAAAGGCGGAGGGTGGCAAGAGGCCAAGGCCAATCTGAATTTCAGGAGACTCGCTATCCCGCATACAGCCAAGAGCTGGAGCTGCCCTCTCACCATCCAAATGCCGCTCCGGACTTCGGAGATGGGCGAATCGATCCGAAGAGAGCATTGGGGTCGCGCGACGAAATTTCTCGTTTGCGGCCTAAAAACACCGCGACCGGTGAGGGCTCTCGCGGCGGGCCATGGGTCACGATCTCCCGAGCTCCTCAGGCCGGACTGCTGGGCTGAGGAGGCGACAACTTCCCTGACGTAGAGGGCCCTGGGTGTCATCAGGCTAGTTGTCGCTTTCCTAGATCCAGCAAGGGTAGAAGGACCTGGATAGGGCGGATACCGATGCGCCCCGTGGCGCGCTCGGCGCCGCCCGGACCACGCTCTTTCGACCCAGGACCGAGCCATCACGACGCTCGCGGCCCCACCCTTTCGGTTTGCTGCGCTACGCTTCCTCGCCCTGCGCTCCGGCTTGATTGGCCTACGCGCCGAGGGGGTCGTGGCGGAGCTCGATCTCCTCCGGATCGCGCCGGGGCGCACGGCCTGACCGCGCCGCAGGGCGCACCACGGCCTTCTCGCCGACCGGCGCATTCGCTAGACCTCTCCCCACGATGCGCCGCCAGCACACCGCCGCAGCCCTCGCCCTGTGCGCAGTCCTCCAGTCCGCCTGCTCTCCGACCCCGCCGCCGGCCGGGCCGTCCTCGACCGCGCCCCCGCCATCGGCGGCCCCGGCCGCGAGCGCGGCGCCGGCGTCCGCGCCGGGCAGCGCCGTCGCCTCGGCAGCGCCCGCGCCCGCGAGCAACGTCCAGGTGCTCGAGGAGGTCGCCGGCGTGACCGCTGCCTCGTACGAGCCCCGCGGCTTCGACAAGCTCACGGCCAGCCAGCGCGCTGTCGCCTACCACCTCGCGCAGGCGGCGCTCGCGGGCGACCCGCTCTTCACGATGCAGACCTCGCGGTACGGCTGGCCCGCGACGCAGCTCGTGATGCAGCTCCTCGCGCAGAAGAGCGAGCTCGATCCCGCGCTGCGCGGCAAGCTCGTGACCTTCCGCAAGATGCTCTTTTTGCATCACGGCATCCACGACGCGCGCACGGGGCAGAAGCTCGTCCCGCCCTTCTCGCGGCAGGAGCTGGAGGCCGCGGCCAAGGCGCTGAAGATCGCGATTCCGAACGACCTGCTCGCCGGGCTCTTCGACCCGAAGGTGGCGCCCGTCGTCACCAACAAGACACCGGGCAAGGGCAAGGACCCGCTCGTCGAGTCCGCGGCCAACCATTACGAGGGGGTGAGCAGCAAGGATCTCGAGAAGTTCAAGGAGAAGTACGAGCTCAACGGCCGTATCGTGAAGAAGGCCGGCCGGCTCGTCGAGGAGATCTACCGGGCCGGCGGCGACGGCGCGCAGCCCGGCGTGGGCGCGGCGGAGCTCGGCCGCGTGGTGAAGCACCTGGAGGACGCCCGCGCGCTCGCGCCGGCCGCGCAGCAGGGGGCGCTCCGGCACCTCATCAGGTACCTGAAGACGGGCCAGCCGGACGAGTTCACCGACCACGACATCGCCTGGCTCAAGCAGGTGTTCCCGGTCGATTACATCCTTGGCTTCATCGAGACGTACACCGACGTCCGCGCGCGCAAGGGCGGCTTCGAGGGGCTCGTCTTCATCCCCGATCCGGATCGCGATCCGCCGCTCCAGGCGGTCGCCAGGAACGCGCAGTACTTCGAGCAGAAGCTGCCCTGGGAGGCGAAGTGGAAGCGCGACGCCTTCCAGGTGCCCGCGGCCGCGGCCGTGATCGCCCTCGCGGCGACGGGCGACGGCGGTCCGTTCACGTTCGGGGGCGTGAACCTGCCGAACGCGCAGGCGCTGCGCGAGAAGTACGGATCGAAGAACTTCGTCGTCCTCTCCGCGATGGATACCCGCGTGGCGCTCACCTTCGACAAGACCGTCGACGAGTTCGCGCCGGCGGAGGTGCGCGCCGAGATCCACCGGTGCGGCAACGCCATGATGCTCGCGGCGGTCTCCTTCCACGAGGTCACCGGGCACGGCTCGGGCAAGGTGAACCCGGATCTCAAGGGGGATCCGGCGGAGCTGCTCGCCCCCTATTACGCCGCCCTGGAGGAGGGCCGCGCCTCGCGCGTCGCCGACTGGCTGACGGGCGATGCGAAGACGGTGGAGCTCGGCATGCTGCCCGACGCCGGCTGCGCGCGGGTCTTCCCCGCCTACACGGCGATGATGCAGCTCACGATGCTCAAGTCCGTGCCGCACGGCGACGTGGCCGAGGAGGATCACCTCCGCGCGGAGCTCATCGCCTTCGGCTGGGTGAAGGACAAGGGCGCCGTGGCCGCCGAGACGCGCGACGGCAAGACGTTCTTCGTGGTGAAGGACCCCGACGCCTGGCGAAGGGCCTCGGGCGAGCTGCTCGCGGAGCTGCACCGGATCAAGGCCACGGGCGACCGCGAGGCGCTGAAGGCGCTCGTGGAGAAGTACGGGACGCGGATCAACCCGGCGTGGCGCGACGAGGTGCTGGCCCGGCTGAAGGCGCTGAGCCTGCCGCGGAACATCGCGACCATCCCGCCGATGCTCAAGCCCATCCTCGACGACGACGGGAGGGTCGTGGACGCGACGGCCGAGCAGACCACCTCGCTCGACGCCTACATCGCGGCCCTGGAGAAGTCCTGGGCCGACGCCGACTGAGCGCCGGGGGCGCAGCGGGCACGCTTCATCTGCTGAATCTGGCCGGACCCGAGGCGATCGACGCGCTCACGGATCTCAGGGAAATCGCGGGGTCCTTGCTGCTCCTTTCGCCTCCTGGCGATCTCGGGCCTCTGTCCAACCTGAGGCGCATCGAAGGTCGGTTGCTGGTCGTGGGAGCGCCGGAATCCTTGCGCGGCCTGGAGTCGATCCAGTACGTCTCCGGGCTGTGGCTCTACGAGAGCGGCCTTGCCGACTTTTCGTGGCTCCCTGCTCTCGCGGAGATCGGCGCCTCCATGGTCGCTCGGCGCAACGCGAATCTGACCGCTGAAGCGTTGGAGTCTTTCGCGACGTCGCGCGTGCGCAGCGGCGCGCTGGTGTCCCTCACGGACGCCGTTCCCGAAGAGCCGCCGGACCCCGATGCCGAGGCGGTCGTGTGTGGCCAGCCGAGCGATCTGGTGATCGGGCTCTACACGAGCGTGGCCGGATGCACCCGCTTCCGAGGCTCGATCCACCTGAGCGACACGACGGCAGGCGCCTTGGAGCCGCTCTCCTCCCTCGTCCACATCGACGGCTCGCTGACCCTCTTCCGCAACCACACGGACGACTTCACCGCGCTGCGCAACCTGCGCCGCGTCGGCGCAAAGTTTCAGATGCGCCTGCTGCAGGGCCCGGGCCTCGACGGGTTCGACGCCCTCGCGGAGGTGGGTGAGCTCAGACTCCTGAGCTCGGGCGAGCTCACGAGCCTCGACTGGCTCCCAGCCCTCACCAGGGTTCGTGAATCCGCGCTGGTCATGACGGCTCCCCCCCTGTCTATGGAGGCCATCGAATCTTTTCTTTCGCGCCTGGACATCGGGGGCGAGACCGCGGTGATGACCAGCGAGTGAGCGTCCTCGTTGCGTTCAAATCCGAGGGCCTCGACCGTGTCGGCTGGCGGGGGTGCGCCTTGGCCTCACTTCGCCGCCTGCACACGTCTGACGAGCGCCGCTGCGGCGGCGAGCCCGGCAAGGCCGGCCACCCAGGGCCAAGGGGACGTCTTCGTTGCCGAAGGGAGGGTGACCTTGCCCAGGTCCGTCGCTTCGACCACCTCCTTGATGTGGGGGAACACGCGGATGAAGGCGAGCGCTCCCGTGACCGTCCCGAGCAGCCCGAACATCGCGTCGCGCCGGCCTTCGCCGACAGCGACGAGGGTCGTGCCGGTGGACGTCAACGTAGTTGTCGCATCGGCCTGCACTCACGCTGTGAGCGCCTCCTTGCCTCACAGCCCGGACGATCCCGCAGGCCGCACCGCTGCTCGAGGGCGTCGCCGCTGTTGCCCCGGCGGCCTCTCGGGGTCGTCGAGCTGCTGAGCCGCGCCTACGCCGATCACCTCGCGCATGCGTTGCAGATCGTCCGGGAGCGCCATTTCCTCGATCACCGCGTGCGGTGCTCCGGCGAGCGGAGCGGGAGAGCGAACGGATGAAGCGCTCGACCACGCCGCTGACCAGCCGCGCGTCTTCGATCGACGGCACCCGCGCGGTAAGGGCCGCGCCGCGCGGCTCACGACCTTGCCGTGCGACGACCACGAGCGGTTTGCACCCCTGCGATCGCAGCGGGCGACGGCCGGGGCCGACGCACTCGAATGGGGAGCGATGCCTTCGGGTGCCGCAGCGGTGCGCGGCGGAAGCTCCCGGCGTCCGGCTCGGCGTCGCCGTAGCTCCTGCCCCATGCGCAGCGCGTTCCGAAACCGCACCCCCGAGGGTCCACGGGTTGCGCGCTTGTGCTGGAGCGCTGGCGGCCTTCGGGGCGTCGAAGGCGAGGGCGACGCGCCGCGACTGCGCCGCCGTCACCTTGACGAGCGCACGGGCGACCTGCCCCTGCTTGCCCGTCGCCGTGACCTCGTGCTGCCCAGGGGCGACGAAGACGGGGCCGCCCGCGCTCACATCGCGACCGTCCAGCAGGAGCCGCGCGGTGCCCGGCGGGGCGCTCACGTGGAGCTCGGCCACGCGTTGCCGGACGGCCGCGAGGTCGGCGCGTCGGACCTCGTAGCGGCGGCGCTCGATGTCGTTGGTCGGCGCGGGCATCCGCGCGACGCACGTGGTGAGCTCGGCCGCGGCCTCCTCGAGCCGGTCGAGGCGCAGGGCGAAGACGCCGAGCTGACACACGGCCATCGTCGAGGGCTCGAGCTCGTTGATCCGCGCCCAGAGCTCGCGGGCGCGAGCGAGGTCGAGCCGCTTGGCGGCCTTCTCCGCCTCGTCGATGAGCTCCTGGACCTCGCGGGAACGGGGAGGAGGGTCCGCGGTTGCGGCCTGTGCGGGGAACGCGGAGGCAAGGACGAGGGCCAGGACCGAGGCTTGGTGCGGATGGAGCCGTGGAATAGAGGCACGCACGGTTCAGCTCGGGGCGAACGAGGGGGACCACAGCGCGGCGCTGGCCCATCCAGCACGGCGCTGCTTTTCATACCGCCGCGATGACGCGGTCGAGCGTGCGGAAGTGCCGCGTGTTCCGTGGCGATCATTGTGTTCGAGCGACGAAATTTCTCGTTTGCGTCCTAGAAAAGCGCCGCGGCAGGTGACGACTCTCGCGGCGGTCCATGACCGCGAGACGAGTAAGGCGCGCTGCACCGGTCCGATACGCTCGGAGCGTGCGTCCCGCCCGCCATCGCGGAGATGGGTGCCACCGATCTTTTGATCGGGAAACGCATTTGCGGTGGTGAACCGTCGCGACCCGTCGCATCATCCGGGATTTTAGGGGCACCAGACCACCGATCGCACCCGTTCGGAAGGCATCGACCCAACCCGAGCCCAACCGCCGACGCCTGAGTTTGACGAGCTCGCACCGGCCGACCCGCCGCCTCGGGCCGCCGTGGTCGCCTCGCTCGCCGGCACCCTGAGCCGTGCCGTCGCCCTCGGCGATGAGGGCGCGGCCCGTGTCGTCCACGAGGCGATCGGTCGGCTGCTCGGGCTCGGACAGCACCGGAGAAGCGAGCAAGCTCGCGCTGGTAGTCGAACCCGCCATTCGCGTCGAGTCGCCGCTGGAGCCTTGCTGGGGGGAAGCGGCCCTCACGGAGAGCGCGGGTAGAACGTCAGGGCTGGACCAGAGCCGAGCGGGGCAAAGGCGGAACGTAGGCACACTGAGCCACCGTCACGGGCGCGACACCTTGAGGCTCTCGCCGGGCTCGACGATGTCGGCGCGGGGCGGCGTCCGCCACCGGGTGGACCCGGGCGGGCATGAGAGAGGCCCAGCGAGATCCTGTCCACGACGCCGCAGAGCGATGTCCGCGTTGCTCAGCCCGCCCGTGAGCGAACGGCCGGGCGGAACTGCCGCTACAGGGGTGCCAACTCATGCACGGCCACGGTGCAACAATAGCACTAGCGCTGGCCCGTAGCATGCTGTACCGTCGCGGTCAAGGGGGGCTGCGAGGCCGATGGCCGCGATGCCTTGACAAGGCTTCAGTGGCGACAGAAACCATCGGCGAAACGGTCAGAAAGCGGTACGCTGTGCACATGAGTAGCCTTGCCAAAGTTCCGGCCGGAAGTGGACGGATGCTCCAGCCCACGCCGGTCTACGAGACATACTGGCGGTTCGCGCACGCGAGACAGGCTGTCTTCCACCGGCGCGTCCGGGCCGAACCCCCGCCGTGGACTGATGATCCGATCCTGGCGAGCCATCGCTTCACGAATGCTTATCGGGCAGCCGATCGCGTGAGTCAGTTCCTGATCCGCAACGTTCTATATGCAGGCGATCAGGCTGAAGAGGAGGTCTTTTTCCGATGCTTGCTCTTTAAGATCTTCAACCGGATCGACACCTGGGAGCACCTGGAAGCTAACCTCGGAGAGGTGAGTTGGCGGGGGTACTCGTTTGAGAAATACACGAACGTACTCGATCATCTCTTGGGACGAGGCCACAGCATTTACTCTGGCGCATATATTATGCCGTCTCCACCATTCGGAAGCCAACGAAAGCACCGCAACCATCTCCGATTGCTCGAGCGGATGATGGCGGATCGGGTACCTAGCAAAATTGCCAAATCGGATTCTCTCGAAAGTGTCTTCAGCCTGCTTCTTTCCTACCCCTCGCTGGGCCGATTCTTGGCCTTCCAGTTTGCGATTGATATTAACTACAGCGACGTCTGTTCGTTTTCGGAGATGGACTTCGTGGTCGCCGGCCCCGGGGCACGCGATGGAATCCGAAAGTGCTTCGTGGATTCTGCTGGACTGACTGACGAAGACATTGTACGAGTTGTGACGGAGCGTGCCGCTCTAGAATTTGAGCAACGAGGGCTTGCTTTTGAAGACCTTTGGGGCCGCCCTCTTCAACTCATCGATTGCCAGAATCTATTTTGCGAGGTTGACAAATATGCGCGCGTCGCCCACCCCGAATGCTCGGGCGCCTCAGGACGCACCCGCATCAAGCAGCGATTCGTCGCCGCAAGTCGCCCGCTGCAGCAATGGTACCCGCCGAAATGGCACATTGTTCTCCCGCCATCTGTGACTGGTGCTCGCGCGGCATCTCGACACCACGTGCAGTTGACGCTCATGTCCTAGCTAGTCGGTGAGTGCTTCTTTTTTTTTGAAACGGCTGTTGTTCACGAGCATTGGGTCGCTATGCTGGATCCCTGCGCCATAGCGGTCGACGGAGCTTCCTTACTGTCGCCAGCCGTCGAGGCACGTTGTTCAATAACCGTGTGCGCTCATAGGAGTGAACAGTAGTTCGACCCGGAGACCCGCGAACTTCAGGCACACGGCTCACGAAGCGCTGCCGCGAGGACCCAGTCGCCATCCAGTAAGATGCCCGTCCTTACGACGGATTGCCTGGTGAGCAGTTTGACTGCCGGACTGAGCCACACCTGTTGAGTCAGCGTGACTAGTTGTATGTCGATATCGTCGAACTCGAGGTCCATTTGCTCCTTGGGTTCGAGCGCCTTGTAAATCGCCTCCTTCAGAGAAAAGTGAGCAGTCACGTACTGTGCGGCTGAAATGTCGGTGCGCTCGCGCAGGCGTGCGCGCTCGGCCGCCGTAAGTACTTTCCGCTCGAGGGAAGCATCGCGTTCGCTGATGCACTCCACGTCGACTCCGAGGCCGCCCCTTACCTGCGCCGCCAGGGCTACAGCCACCGCGCCCTTGTGGCTCACCGAACCCGCCAAGCCTTCCGGTAGTACAGCCGCGCCCGAGGTTGTGGACAGCATCGGCGACCGCACCGTAGAGCAACGAGCGATCGCCTTCGCGAGACAGAGGCGCCCCCCGAGCCATTCGCTACGACGCGAAGACGAGGGGAGAGCGTTCGCGTACGCCTGCTCCTCTACGTCGAGCGACGCCACGACCTCATCCGGTGCCCTCCCTGGGCAGAGCGCAGCGACGAGTACCCCGAATGGGCATCCAGCGACCTCAGCCGTGGTCCAGTGCGGACGGAGAGCGCCGACGATCAAGGGTGACGGGGCACGGACCACGCACCAGATTGTGCCATCTTTCCCGGTACTTGTGCGAAAAATGAGCATCGCGCCTTGACGATGTTCGATTTTCGAACAAAGCTCTCATGCAGCTCGGGGAACCGGAAGTTCGCTGAGTCGAGGTCGCAATGAGCGTTCGTCTGCCGAACAAGGCCTATTTTGACGGTCTGCTGCCGGCGTTGCAGGAGTTGACGCGCGACTGGGCCGAGCGCGAGTGCACCTCGTTCGACGATGCCGTTCGCCGCGCGGCCGGTGAAGACACGGACGACGGCTCGATCTGGGACATGCCCGCCATCGATTCGAAACGTTGTGTTTCACTGCTCACCGAGCTTGAGGGACTTCTCGGATCGGGCTGCAGTATTCCCGTTTCAGTAATCAAAGCGGGCGGATACGCGTCCGTGGATGACCTGATCGCGAAGTTGCTCCCGAAAATCCGCGAAAGATGTACCGATGTCGCCAAACCTGGGCTGGCGAGTGCTGGTATCCCATCAGCTCCGTCCACGCCCACTTCACGGGTACTGCCATGAGCGAAGACAGGAAGCGCCTGGGCGTCAAGCTTCGGGACGCCCGCGAATACCTCGGACTGTCTCAGGACGAAGTCGCGAAATCGATTGGGGTGACGCGCTCGGCTGTTTCATTGATCGAGAGCGGGCAGAGAAGGGTCGATGCGTTTGAGCTGAAAAGACTTGCAGATCTGTACCAGCGTCCCGTCGCCGAGTTCACTGGCGACACTGATGTGATCGACGCACCTGTCCCTGAGACTGTACAGCATCTTGCACGTGCTGCTGCCAAGCTTACGGAGGCGGACCGTGCGGAATTGCTTCGATTCGCCGAGTTCCTCAGCGTGAAAGCGCCGGTCAAGAGGGAGGGCTGATAATGGCGAGACGTGAAGCGATTCTGGAGGGCACGCAGGCAGCGCAGCGGCTTCATGCCAAGCTCGGGACGCGGACTGCCTTCCAGGGTAGCGCGCTCTCTCGCATCGACATTTTCCGGGCTGCAACTGAGCTCGGTGCACTGCTCCTTTTTCGCCCTCTCAGTGGCTTGCTGGGCGCATATCTGGGTCCGCCCAACTTCCCGATGCCAGGTATCCTCGTGTCGACGCAACGCGACCTCCATGTGCAGCGTTTCACGGCTGCTCATGAACTCGGTCACCTGTTCTTGGGCCACACTGCTTCCAGTCTCGACGAGCAGATCGGGCTCTGGCGCGGCGAGTCTAAGGACCTTCAGGAGATTGCTGCAGACGCGTTTGCATCGGAATTCATGCTGCCCCGGTGGTTGTACATTCACCACGCCGGGCGCCATGGTTGGGGAACTCAGGCGCTCGCGAACCCTCAGAACGTGTATCAGCTCTCTCTTCGCATGGGCGCGAGCTTCGACGCAACTTGCTGGGGGCTCTCCGGGCATAAAATCCTGGACCAAGCGATCGTGGACAAGCTTCGAGAGACGGAGCCCAAAAAGATCAAGCTCGCTGCGCTCGGAGGACGTGCCGAACTGACGAACCCGTGGGCGGACGTTTGGATCATCAATGAAGCTGATGACGGGCTCACGTTCGAGGGCGGCCCAGACGACATCGTTGTCTTTCGGTGCAAGGAACACCCGTCAGCGGGGTACCTCTGGGACGAGGCTTGTCTTCAACAGCACGGACTAGAGATCATCAAGGACTATCGCGAGGAAAGCGATGGTGACGAAATTGGAGGCGAGCTGACTCGTGTGCTCATTACACGGGTACACACCGCGGGTGAATATCGGGTGTCGTTCTGCGAGCGACGGCCGTGGCGCCCGGAGAACTCCGCAGCAAGGCTCTCCGTCATTTTCGATCTGCAGGGGAAGGAGCAAGGGCTTCCTCGCATCGCCCGAAAGGCAGCGGCGGCGGCATGACCATCACTATTGACGCTGACCTTCGTGATCGCCTCGCCGAGGCGCGTGATCAGGGGCAGAGACCTACATGTTTGGTCTTCGCTGTGTCCGCGGCGCATGAAGCCAAGCGAAATTCGCACGACTATCTTTCGCCGGAGTTCCTGTTCTATAGCGGTGCTCAGCGATCTCACAAGGATCTAAAGAAGGGCTTGACGCGCAACGCGGTTCGCGATGCTCTAATGTATGATGGTCAGCCACTGGATGCGGTGTGGCCGTACGCCGTAAAGGCGCCTGATGCTTCGGATTGGAGACCTCCAGCCGATGCGGCGCTCACTCACAAGGCAACAATAGATTTCTCCCAGCGAAGCGTCGCGCAGGTTCGCGAACTCATTCATTCCGGAACACCCGTTCTGCTCATCGTGACGCTCACAGTCGCGATGTATACGCCGGACAAGGAAGCCATTGTCCGGGGCCACGCTGGCGACACGGTGACGACGAGCCGTCACGCGCTGCTGGCGGTCGGCTCTGGCCACTCCGACGACGGTCAGTACATGCTAGTCCGCAACAGTTGGGGCACAACATGGGGCCAAGCCGGTCACGGCTGGCTACACGATCTGTATCTCACGCCGCAACTTCAGATGACCGGCGTCATCGCCTAGCAGAAACAAGGAACCGATAAATGAAACTGATTGAGGGTATGACGCTCGCGCATAGCTGGCTCATGGCATGCGAGCATCTACTCGCCAAGCCCGGCTGGGTCGATACGACCGTCGTTCTTCATATCAAAGAACCGACGCGCGTGCGGCAGCAGGATAAAGCCGTGGCCGACACTCTCGACGGATTCCTGATTGCGCATGAACAGTACAATAGTCATACCGTTGCTGAGACGATTTTTCCTGGTTATGAATACGTGCGCCGAGGGCTAGATGGGGTGTACAAGGACTACCCCGACGAGATCTTTCCGCGGATCAAGGGGCATCCTCAATTCCGCCATTGGGGTACATATGCGCATCGCCTGCTTCGTCGCACCGACGGTGATGGGCGAGAGTACAACCCGCTCGCGGAACTAATCAAGAAGATGCGTCAGAAGAATCCTGTTCGTGCGTCATACGAAATTGGACTCGGCTTCGGCTTCGAACTCGCCACCTACGATGATGACGAGGATCGCGGCTCACGCCTGGGCGGCCCCTGCCTAAGTCACCTCAGCTTCAAGCTGATCGACAAAAAGGTGCACCTTACCGCGATGTACCGGTCGCACTATTACATTCAACGCGCGTACGGCAATCTGCTTGGCCTCGCGCGTCTCCAAGCGTTCGTGGCCGATCAAGTTGGCGTGACGGCTGGACCTCTCGTTTGCCACTCGACGATGGCCGTGCTTGAGCACGGAAAGGAGTGGGGGTGGAAAAAGGGGGAAGTCGAGCCTCTGGTGGCGGCGTGCCGCGATAAGACGCGCGAGACTACGCCGAGCGTGGATACTCATAGGTAGCAAGAGATCGAGGTGCCAATGTCGCGACAAAAGCCTCACGTAGTTCTGCCGCCAGAAATCACAAGCCGCGCGACGGTCACGATCCAGGGATATCAGGATGCAGCTCACCGGACGGACAGGATTGACCGAGACGATCTTGGTACGCCGATCCTTGGCCTGTTTGGCGAGATCGGGAGCCTACTGGCGGCGCTTAAGAAGAAGCGTCGCGAAGGCGAGGCGTATGCGACATACGACGCAACGATTTTAGAGGAGCTTGGCGACGCACTCTGGTACCTGAGTGCCGTCGCCTCGCACGCGCACATTCGCCTGGCGTCACTGGCTCAGCGCGTACTTCGCAGCAATTTTCACACTTGGGACGAAGAGGCCGACAATGCCGAGCTTACATTCGGCAACGTGCAGAAGCACCTCACGAAGGGCACCGAGAAGGAGGTGACAATGGCGGCAGCGGAACTCGCCGCCTGCGCCGGCGACCTTGTCGAGGCGCATCGAACCGGCAAGCTGAACGGTAATCGTGACGCGATCTCGGGCCGCCTTCTCGGAATCCTGCGAGCCCTCGTTACAACGGCTGATGCCGCGGGTGTCGATCTTGATGCGGCGGCACGCGGCAACCTGGAAAAGACGTTTAGCCGCTGGCCGCTCGCTGACACGCCATATCCGGAACCGATTCCACCCGATCGCGATTTGCCGCTGAACGAGCGACTTCCTCGCCAGTTCCGGATGCTGATCAAGGAGCACACGGTCGGCGGAAAAACATACGTCCTTCAGAAGCGAAACGATGTGATTATCGGCGACCGACTCACGGACAACAAATCCCAGAAGGACGACTACCGATTTCATGACGTGTTTCATATCGCTAACGCTGTTCACCTGGAATGGTCGCCTGTTTTACGAGCTCTGTTTCGTGTGAAGCGAAAGAGTCGTCCGGAACTCGATGAGAATGAGGATGGCGCACGGGCGATTCTCGTCGAGGAGGGTATCGCGACATTTGTATTTGGACGCGCTTTGGAGCGCAAGCTGTTCGAGGGTCTTAAGAATCTTGACTACGACCTTCTGAAGCTCGTTCAGGACCTCGTTCGTGGCTTCGAAGCTGATCGCTGTGCTGCCTGGCAATGGGAGCGCGCGATCCTAGATGGCTTTAAAATATTCAGAGAAATCATCAAGCCCGAGAACCGTGGAGGCTGGGTCATCGCCGACCTCGACAAGCACACACTCGACTTCGAGCCCGGCCAGGACAACGAGCCGTCGTAGTGCGTCGGCCCGAGTACTTTGCGCCGCCGTGGCGGCGGCTGCGCTCTGGCGACGCGATGCGGATGGGCCCGGGTTCGAGGCTTCGGTAGCCGTTCGGCCGAGCCAGCATGACGCCACGCAGGCCAGGGCCATAAGCTTGCCGTGCGATGCGAGAGCGACGGCAGAGCGCCGGCAAGCACGGTGAGGTCGGACAGAGGGATCCCGAGGTGACGACCGAGGAACGCACGCGCCGTCGCCCTCGGGGATGAGGACGGGGCTCGTCTCGTGCACGAAGCGATCGGCCGGCTGCTCGATGAGACGCCTCGTGGAGCACGTCGTCGCGGTTGCGCACGGGCACGCCGCAGTTCACTAGGACGGCGCGCAGCAGTTTGCTCTGGCGAGGACCACCCCAAGCGTTACCTCGGTACGAGGTGTTGGTTATCAGCGCGTCGGGGGGCGTTTGGCTCCCTCTGCGTAAGCTGCTCATCCAGCCCCTCCGCGAGCTGCCGGCCGACGCAGGTAGAAGAGCTGCCGGCCGCAGCGGACGATCTGGGGAGGCGTCGGGCTAGACTATTGGCCGGAGCTTGCTAGCCCGTCCGGTGCTGGGCGCAGAACGAGAAGCTTGCCGATCGCCTCGTGAACGATCCGGGCCGCCACGTCGTCCCCGAGCGCGACAGCACGGGTGAGCGTCTCGGTGGGCGAGGCGACCAGCGTGGTCCGAGCCGACAGGGTGGCCAGGGCGAAGTCCCCGACCTCTGGGCTCGCCGGTTGAGCCCGGGCTGGGCCCACGTCTTCCGAGGGGGTGCGATCGGTGGTTTGGTGCCTCCAGAATCGCGGTACAAGCAACGGATCGCGCGCATTTGCCCTCGTAAAATCGTTGCCCAAGGACTTCCTGGTTCTGTGACGGGAAGGAGTGAGTGCTCGCGCGAGTTCGCCCCACACCGCGCGACACACCGGGTCTCCTCTTGCCGGGCAGCTCGGCAATACCCTCGCATCTCAGGACGAACCCGGCGACGGGGTCGCAGCCCCCACGGCCGCCCCGCCCGCCACCGCGCCCCCCGCCTCCGCCCCCTACTCGTACTGCACCGACTCCGCCGCGTTGCTCCGCCCCGCGCTCCGCGCCGGATACAGCGACGCGAACAGCGCCACCGCCGTCGCCCCCAGCGCCGTCAGCACGCCGTACTCCGGCGGTATATGGAACTCGACCTCGAAGCTCGACACCGTCCGCAGCGCCCCCAGCGCCGCCGACCCGAGCGGCACCCCAAGCAGCACCGCCAGCGCCCCGCCCAGCGCGCCCACGAGCGCCCCCTCCATCAGCACCATCCGCCGGACCTGCCCCGCCGTCATCCCGAGCACGCGGTGCAGCGCGAGCTCCCGGCGCCGCGCGTGTAGCGCCAGCACCATCTGGTTCGCCACGCCGATCGCCGCGAGCACCGTCGTGAACCCCAGGATCATGTCGAAGATCACGAAGTCCCGCCCGGTCGCCTTCCGGCGCACCGCCTCGATCTCGACCCCCGTCTGCATCCGCACGTCTCTCGCGCGCGGCACGTCGGCCAGGAGCTCGTCCCAGGGCGGCGTCGCGGCGCCGCCCCGCGCCGCCTCGGCCCCGGTCACCGGATCCGCCAGCGCCACCGTGTGCCCGATCGCGAGCGCGTACGGCGAGATCACCGTGAAGTCCGCCGCATCGATCACCGCGTACGTCCGCAGGTTCCGGTACGCGCCGGGCGCAGGCACATAACCCAGATCGTCCGTGACCCCGACGACCTCGAACCGCCGCCCGCCCGCGCTGCCGCTCACCTCGAGCAGATCTCCGGCGCCCACGCCGAACCGCCGGGCCATCATCGTGGACACGATCGCCTTGCCCGGCCCGAAGCTTCGGGCGACCGCGATCGACTCGGCCCGCCCGGTGGCCTCCGCGAGCGCGAGGAGCTCGTCCCCCGGGACCGCGTACACCACGTTGGGCCACGGCGTGCGGCTCGAGAACCGCGCCGCGACCAGCCGCGGCGGCAGGCTCGGCAACAGGCGCTGCGCATGCCCGAGCGGCTCGTCCGGGTAAAGGAACGCGTACGGCGCGAGCGCCCGCCCGGCCCAGGCCGAGACCTCCTGCTTGAGCGCCGCCGTGGCGATGTGCAGCGCGAGCAGCAGGGCGAAGACCATCATCACGCCGCCGACGCTCCAGGCGAGCTCGTGCCCGCTGTGCTCGACCCGGCGCCGGAGCAGCAGGCGCTCCGCGGCCCAGCGGCGCGGCGCGAGGCGCACGGCGAGCGCGCCGAGCCGCGCGACCAGGTCCGGGACGAACACGATGGCCGCGAGGAACGCCGCGCACACGAGCCCCGCCTCGACGACGAAGAAGGCCAGCATCGGCACCGAGTCCCGGAAGAACGGGCGGAGCAGGCCGTAGACGAGCACCATGAACGGCAGCGCCAGCAGCGTGATCCCGCGCAGGCGGCGCCGCTGCTCGGCCCCGCCCTCGAGGAAGCGCGGGCGCAGCGCGCGCGCGATGTCGACGCGGAGCGCGTCGCGCACCGGGCGGAGCACGCCGAGCAGCGCCGTGAGGGCGCCGGTGCCGCTGACGAGCAGCATCGCGCTCCAGGGCAGGCGGATCGCGTAGAGCGGGATGCGCGCGCGGCCGGTCGTCGTGATGCCCGCCTTCGCCGCGAGGTACGCGAGCGGGATCGACCCGAGCAGGCCGAGCGCCGCGCCGCCCACGCCGAGCAGCAACGCCTCGAGGACGAACACCGCCGCGACCTGCGGGGGCAGCGCCCCGGCGCTGCGCAACAAGGCGATCTCGCGGCGGCGGCGCTCGACGGCGACGTTGAACGTGAAGAACACGATGAGGGCGCCGACGAGGAACGCGGAGAGCGAGCCGAGGCGGATCGCGGACCGCATGATCTCGTAGTCCTCGTGCGTCTCCTCCTGGGCGTCGGCCGCGGCGATGACCTCGCCGTTCGGGCGGAGGCCGCGCAGAGCGACGGTCTGCTCGGTGAAGACGGGGAGATCGGGGTTGGTGACGAAGCTCCGCGCCTCGACGGCGCGCGTGCCCACGTCGAGGATGAGCACGACGTTGACCGTGGCCGTGCCGAGGGCGACGCCGAGCAGGGCGGCCATCGCGCCGAAGCGGTCGGCGCGCAGGTTGCGCAGCGCGAGGATGCGGACGAGCGGCTGGAAGAGGGCGCGGAGGAGGAGCATTCAGATGCCCAGCTCTTTCAGCCGATCGTGGACCGCGGCCGAGGTGACGGCGGGGCCCGCGAGGGCGGCGTCGTGCAAGAGGAGGCCGTCGCGCATGAACACGACCCGGTGCGCGCGGGCGGCGTCCTCGGCGTTGTGCGTGACGAGGAGCATGGCGCTGCCGGCCTCGCGCAGGGCGTCGGCGAGCAGCGCCATGATGCGCCGGCCGGTCGCGACGTTGACGTTGCCGGTCGGCTCGTCGGCGAGCACGAGCGCGGGGCGGCGGACCAGCGCGCGCGCGATCGAGATGAGCTGCATCTCGCCGCCCGACATCTGCGAGGGCAGGTGCTCGGCGCGGGCGCGCATGCCGACGCGGTCGAGCATGCGCGCGGCGGCGTCGTGGTCCGGCGCGGCGCCGTCGATGAGGTAAGGCAGGACGATGTTCTCGTAGCCGGTGAGCGTCGGGACGAGGTTGAAGAACTGGTAGACGATGCCGACGCGGCGGCGGCGCAGGAGGGTCCGCCCGTGCTCGTCGAGCGCCGCCATGTCCTCGCCGAGGACGTGGACCTCGCCGCGATCCGGAGACTCGAGGCCCGCGACGCACGAGAGCAAGGTGCTCTTGCCGACGCCGGACGGGCCCATGATCGCGCACATCTCGCCGGCGTGGATGTCGAGGTCGACGCCCCGGAGCACCTCGATCGGCGTCGCGCCGAGCGCGTGGGACTTGTGGAGGTTGCGGACGCGGAGGACGGGTTGATCGGAGCTCACGGGAGTATCGCTACCTGTCTACCGCATCTGCGCGCGGCGTTCACCTTACATCCTGCCACTGGCCGCATTCGAGCCAGCGGGTGACCGTCTTCGGCCATCGGCGTCCGGCGCGGATCGATAGTGTCGTTCCCGGAGGAGCAAAGCCGATGGGACGAGACGCTTCACACGCGCTCATGCGCGCGGGATCGATCGCGGCGGTGGCCCTTGGGGCCGCGGCGTGCGCGGGCGCCGGCGGAGACGAGGAGACGGGCGCGACGCCGGTGTCGCCGATGTACGAGGATCCGCCCGAGCTCCAGCCCGGGAAGGACGGGGCCTACGAGCTCCGCTACGGCCCGAGCGCGGTGGAGATCGGCGGACGGCGGTTCTGTCTCCGCGCGTACAACGGGATGACGAGCGGGCCCACGATCCGCGTCCCGAAGGGCGAGGACCGCAGGATCCACGTGAACCTGCGCAACGACTTCACGAGGAGCGATTTCCGCGAGATCGCGAGCATGATGGGTCACGGGTCGAGGTCGTGTCACGACTTCAACCTGACGAACCTGCACGCGCACGGCCTGCACGTGCAGCCCAACTTTGCGACGGACGACGCCGAGGACCCGTGCGAGGGCGACGGCTGCGCCCCGGACGCACGGTATTTCGGCGACCACGTGCTGCACCACGTGGGGCCGGGGGAGAGCGCCCGATACCGCTGGGACATCGACGAGGACGGGATCCATCACGAGGGGACCAACTGGTATCACCCGCACATCCACGGCTCGACGGCCATCCAGGTCATGGACGGCGCCGCCGGGGCGCTGCTCATCGAGGGGGAGCTCGACGAGCTACCGGGCGTCGCGAAGGCGCGAGAGCGGGTCATGGTGATGACGCAGGTGCCCATCGATCACGAGAACACGGTGCCCCTGAAAGAGGGGGAGGACTGCACCGAGGACAACCTGTCGGTGCTCGACTTCCTCGCGGTCGAGACGCTCCGGGCCACGCTGATCAACGGCAAGCTGAGGCCGCGGATCGTGACGCCGCCCGGGCAGGTGGAGCGCTGGCGCATGGTGTACGCGGGCAGCCCGGACGAGATGGGGATGAAGCTCCACGTCGCGAAGGACGCGGCGTGCTCCGATTTCGACAAGGCGCCCATCGAGACGACGCAGATCGCGCGCGACGGGCTGACGCTCCCGCAGTTGTATCGGAGCGACACGGTGTGGGTGTCGCCGGGCTACCGCGCCGACGTGATGGTGAAGATGCCGGAGCAGGAGCAGACGCTCTGCCTGGTCGGCCGGCGGCCGAACGACCTCCTGGGCAGCGTGATCGCGGTCATCGACGTGAGCCGGAGCGCGGGTGAGCCGACCGAGGTCAACCTGCCCAGCGAGGCGGACGTGGCCGCGCTCGCCCAGCCCACCTCGTGGACCGGCATGGTCGACGGGCAGATGACCGAGGTGAGCTGCGACTCGGTCGAGACCGTGCACCAGAAGGTGGTGCTGCTGGTGCCCACGCCGGGGTCACAGCCGCCCGACCTCAGCTCGGACGTGGCCCTCATGTCGTGCGATCCGGAGGACCACCCGCACCAGATCGATCCCGACGCGCCGGTGTGCCTCTGCCCGGATCCGAACATCAGCTGCCGCAAGTTCGACGATCGGCGGCTGCGGGGCTACCGGAGCGACCGCATCATGACGGTCGGCAGCCCGGAGCGGTGGGAGATCCGCGCGTTCGACGGCCACCCGTTCCACATCCACATCAACCCTTTCCTTGTGTGCCCCAACAAGTCGAACAAGGAGCCCAACTTCCCCCACTGGCGGGACACGATGTGGGTCCAGGTCGAGGACGGGCCGCGCGACGTGATCATGAACCCCCGGAAGTTCACGGGTCAGTTCGTGCTGCACTGCCACAAGCTGAACCACGAGGACGAGGGGATGATGGAGCTCGTGGAGATCTGCGAGCCCGGCGATCAGGACTGCCTGTGTCTCGGGACGGACGAGGACGGCGCGTGCATCCCGCAGGGCGGGTGCCTGCCGGACGACCTGCAGTGCCAGTTCGCGAAGCGCGCCACGGACGCGTACCCGGCGCCGCCGAAGCCGGATCTCGAGCTGTGCGGGCCGTGACCGCGCGGCGATCGGCCTCGATCAGAACACGACCTTGAGGTGTCCGCCCACGGTCGTGAGCACCAGCGTGTACTCCCCGTTGCCGAGGTCGTAGTCCGACTCGGTCACCGTGCGCGGCAAGATGCCTTGCACGCGGACGTCGCCCGAGAGCGATACGCTGTCGCTCACCTTCAAGATGCCGCCCACGTCGCCGATCAGCCGGTGATTGTCCGGCGACGCCACGTCGATCGTGCTGTCCGGCGAGGCCGGCGACTGATAGCCGACCGACGCCGTCCCGACGAACGCCTCGCTGAAACGGTACTTGGCGCCGGCCTCCACCCACACCGTGTCGTTCCACCGGCGCGGCAGGGTCACGGCCACGCGATCGGTGATCCCGAGCTTCGGCTGGGCGAGGTCCGGCGAGGAGGCCGTGACAACGAACGCCTCGATGTCCGAATAGAGCACGTACGAAAGGAGGCCATCGATGCTGAGCTTGTCGTTGACCCGGTAGCCGACCCCGGCCGTGAGCCGCTTGGGGAGCGTGAACGAGAGCTCCGCGTCGCCCTCCACGAGCGGCTTGTAGCGCAGGCCCTGCTCCGCCAGATCCTGCGTGAAGAACGGGTGGTTCATGTCGATCGCGAACTTGCCCTTGTACCGCATCGCGGTGCTGTGCTGGTACGTCAGGCCGAAGCGCAGGTCCTTGTTCGGATTGAACGCGAGCCCGAGGTGGAACGAGGCGCCGTGCGAGAGCGCCTGCTTGAGCGCGATGGGGCGCGCGAGGACGTCGAGCTCGCGCAGCTCGGACGGCGTGCTCGGGCCGAAGTCGTTGTCCTGCTTGAGGTAGTCGAGGCCGTCGTGGAACTCCTTGAGGCTGGCGAAGTCCTGCACCTTCGAGAGCTCGGCCAGGCCGCCGACGTACGACAGGCCGGCGCCGACCGAGAGCTGATCGGTCACCTGGAGCCCGGCGGCCGCCGTCAGCGAGCTCGCCACGATGAACGCCTGCTGGAGCTGCCAGCGCTGCGCGCCGTCCGGGAAGCTGAGCGCCGCGGCATACGGCACGTACAGGCCGACGCCCACGGTGAGGCGCTTCGGGATGGCCGGGATCGCCAGGAACGCGTTGCCCGTCGGCGCGATCGGCGTGGTCGAGACCTGCTCGGCCGGGCCGGTCTTGCCGGGGGCGGCGTTCGCCGGATCGAGCGGGAGCTTGAACTGCAGGGTGTCCGGCGTTTGATAGGTGCCGCGCCGCTCGCGCTCATAGGTGGCGTGGCCGACGATGAGGCCCGCGCCGAGGATGAGCTCCGGCCGCTCGACGCCCGCGAGCGCGGCCGGGTTCCAGTAGACGGCGGCGGCGTCCGCGGTCGTGGGGCCCGAGGCGCCGCTCGTCACCCACGGCGCGTCGATGCCCGAGGCGCGCGCGTCGCCCGCCGTCCGGCAGACGAGGCCTGTCGCGAGCGCCAGCGCGGCGAGCTCACGTCTTTTCAGTCCACTGGCACGCGCGCGGCCGCGGGGCCGCGGGGTCGGCAGAGCTCCTGTCATGACACGGGTCCTCACGGTGGGGGGGCCGATCACTGGATCCGGGTGAGGGTGAGCGAGAGGCGATGGGCGCTCGGCTTGTCGCCGATCCTGATCTCGTAGCGGCGCCCCTCGTCGTCCGCGAAATACAGCGTATCTCCTGGCTGGACCTCCACCTTCTCGTGGAGCGCGTCGCCGTCGATCTCCTCGATCGTCGACACCTTCTTCGTGAGCGCGGTGTCGGCGAAGAAGCCCGGGTTCTCGTAAGCATAGTCGCGCACGCGCTCGCCCTCGTCGTCCTTGCGGATGTCGTCGGGCGCGACGAAGTAGAGGTAATCGCGCTGGCCGGCGACGCCGCTCTCGGTGCTCGGCTGGTAGAGATAGAAGTCCGCATCGCCGGCGGCGTTGTTGTTGAGCTCGATCGCCATGTCCTTGAGGACCGCCGGATCCTTCGCGAGGTTCTCCTTGATGCTCGCGACGAGATCCTCGGTCTTCACGCCGACCGGGACGTCGCGGAGGGTCACCTCGAGGTCGGCCTCCCCCTCGGCGAGGCCGCCGTCGTGGAGCCGCGCCTGGGCCACCTCGAGGAGGATGTCCCAGAAGTACGACGGCGGGGGCGGCGGGTCTTCGAGGACGATGCTGCTATCGACGCTGATCTCGGTCCATCCGGTGCCGTCGATGCAGACCTTCACCGGCTGGAACTCGCTCGTGGAGGTGCCCTGGGGCCCGTAGCTCGAGCAATGCTCCTCGATCTGCGCTGCCTTGAGCTCGCCGGCGCGGGCGAGGATGTGCTCGAACTCCCAGAGCGGCTGCTCCCACACGGGCGAGTCGCCGCGCGGCGCGGGCTCCCGGCTCGTGCCGCCCGGCAGGTGCATCGCGCTCTCGGGGATGGCCAGGGTCAGCTCGCCGATGCTGAGGTTCTTGGCGAGGTTGGCGAGCTCGAGCCAGTCCGGCTCGCTGAAGTCGAACAGGGTGTCGATCTGGCCGGGCGTGCTGTTGATGCTCGCGACGTCGGCCATCGTCGCGTCGACCCCCTTGTACGGGAGGGCGTTGACGTTGACCCGGACCGTCATCGTGAAGTCGTCGAGGGCCGCCTTCACCCCGGCGGCGGCCTTGATGAAGCCGGGGTGCTTCGCCCCTTCGGGGTCGTCCGGATCGAGCGGTGTCGGGCCGAACTGCTCGGCGAGGCCGGCGAAGTCGGTGACCACGTCGTAGAGCGTGACGGGGATGGAGTGGGGCGCGACGGGGTAGATGCCGTCCGGGTGCTCGTCGTCCGTCGGTCCTTTCCGGCGCTGGGTGTTCGGGTGGGTGCTGACGAGGTTCTCCAGGACGGCCTGCGACGTGATCTGGACGGGGATGAGCCGCTCGTTGCCGGCCACGCCCACGAGGTCCGAGAGGATCTTCGACGTCGGCAGCCCGACGGCGTTGCCGACGCCGAGCAGGCCCTCGAGGCTCGTGCCGCGGAGATCGGCGTTCTCCGGCGTCATGTTCAGGAGCCCGACGAGGTTCTTCGACGCGGGCGAGAGCGCGTCGATCTCGGCGGGGGGCATGTACATGACCTTGAGCAGCGCGTTCTCGATGAGGGCCGCGATGTCGAGATCGAGCAGCCAGATCCCCTCGAGCGTGGGCCGCGGGATGGCCTTGAGCTCGTCGAGCGTCAGCGTCTTGGCGAAGCGCTTCGCGTCGAACCGCAGGAACTCGAGGGTGAGGGTGCGGCTCTCGTTGACGCCGAGCGCCGGCGGGGGCGGCGGCTGGTCGACGGTGACGGCGTCGACGCAGCCGGGCAGCGCGGCGGAGAGCGCGGCGGCGGCCAGGGGGCCGAGCCGGGAGGGCCGGCGGGGGGAGGGGGCGGCGGGGCGGGTGCTGTCTCGCGCTATCATGATCAGAGCCTCACCATGATCAGAGCTTCTCCACGTCGGCGGTGATCTGCACGGGATCGTCGCCGTCGGGCACGTGGAAGCGCACCTCGTAGACGGCGCCCTCGTCGTCCTGCATGTACAGCGTGGTATCGCCCGGCGGCAGCCGGTATTTCTCGTGCGCGGTGTCGGCGACGCCCTCGAGCTCCTTCTTCGAGACCTTGCTCGCCTCGTCGAGATCCCGGCTCGTGAAGAAGCCGGGCTTTTCGTAAGTGTAGGCGCGGGGGGCGTCCGAGCTTTGATCCGAAGGGCGGAGGTCGTCCTCGGCCACGAAGAACAAGGTCGGCGCGCCGTCGGGCGCGGCGCGGCCGTAGTAGAAGTCGAGCGCGTCGTTGTTGACCCAGTACCGGCCGAGGATGATCTCGGCGATCTCCTTGGCCTGGCTCTGCAGCGTCTCGCGGAGCTCGGCGAGCACCTCCTCGCCTGTCATGCCGATGCCGACGCCATGGAGCGCGTAGACCGGCTCGGCGCTGCCTTCCACGATATCGGGATTGCCGTCGCCGGTCGGGTCGTGGATGGCGATCTGGCCGACCTCGGTGAGCAGTTCCCAGAGGAACTGGGGATCCGGCGATTTGGGCGGCGGCCGGCCCATGAAGGTGAGCGTGTTGGTGAACACCGCCCAGCCCTTCGGATGGCTGCCCTGGCCAATATCGACACCGATCTGGCAGCCATCGAACTCAAAGTAGCACTTCGTGAACTGACGTTCTCCGTAAGTGATGTACGCCGCCTTGCCGACCACGCTCTCGAGCAAGAATGGGTCGATCGTCCAGACGGTGTCCGTGCCGACAGGGGAGTCCGGGTAGTTGCCTTCGCACTCCGGAACCGGTGTGGTGAGCGGGCTGACGCATGACGGAACCGCGCCGGGGAGCTCGCGCAACGAGATACGCATGTCGACCGTCGGCTCCTGGGCGATGCCACTGATCCGAAGCTTCTCGGGGTCTCTGAAGTCGAAGCGGAGCGGTGCGTCGCCGTCTCGAAGGAACATATCGCCGCCGCCGCGCGAGAGATCGATGCCCGAGACGCGGCGCAGCCCGGACTCCGCGACGACGCGCATCTGGAATTCGGGCGAGAGGACATTGCTCTGCGTCGTGAACGTCTCGTCATCAGGGACAAGCACGCCCGGGTGATCGCCCGAGGGGCCGAGTCTCTCGTCGAGCGGTCGGAGATCGTGCAGGGCCTCGTAGAGGGAGACAGCCATTCTAGCGCCGTCCTCCCCGGAGATGGCAGGATGCGTGCCGAGCAGTTGCTGCTGGAGCGCGGGGATGAGCTTCGGTATCGGCACGAACGGGTCGGTTCGAGCAATTCCGAGGCTTTCAGCGAGAATGTCAGCGAAGGAGACCTCGAACAATGTCGGGTTGCCGTCTATCATCCGCTGCAAGTCGGCGAGCGTTGTCCCCGTTACATCGGCGTTGGCGGGCGTCATGGTCAGCAAGCGCACGAGCGCGAACTCCGACGATGTCTGCCACGGCGCCCCAAAGGTCTGGCCGAGCGCGGTGACCGAGCAGTCGTGGCCGGGGTCCACGCTGTCGTTCTGCCACGACATCCCGCACGCCTCCCGGATCTGCTCGAGCGCGCTCTGCAGAAGGCCGGTCGTGTCGACGTTGAGGACTGTGATCTGCTTTGCGCCGTCCTCCCCGAAGACCTGGAGCGCCTTCTCCTTGTCGAGCTCCAGCACGACCGACGGGACCTCCGCGTCGTCGATGCGCAGCCGGAACCGGTTCGGCTCCTCGATCACGGGCCCGCCACCCCCGCCGCCTTCGCCGCCGCCTCCGCCGCCGGCGGCCCCGCTGCCGCCGCCGCCTCCGCCGTCGCCGCACGCGGCGAGCGCGGCGAGCAGCAAGAGGGGAACGCGGCCGAAGGGCGCGGCGCCGCGCCGGGAGGGGAGAGCGAACGGGGAGTGCGTCATGAGGGCTCCTCGTCGAGGGACCTGCTCGAGATCCACAGGAAGAGACGCCCGATGCTACCGAACTTCGACGCGCCGGCGCGACAAAGAGATCGCGCCGCGACGACGCGGAGCGCGCGATCCGCGACGATGCGGAGGCCGGGACACGTCGCCGTGTCCCTCGGCGTGCTTTCGTCTTTTTCGCCGCCGGCGGCCGCCGCGCGCCCCGCGCTACGCGCCCTCGCGATCGCCCGGGGCGTCCGTCGCCGCCACGGACGGCTCGTCCGGCGCGGCCGCGGGGGCGCTCCCTCCCGTCGTGGACGGCTCGTCCGACGCGGCCGCCTGGGCGTTCGCCGCCGCCGCGGACGGCTCGCCCGTCGCGGTCGCGGGCGGCGGCCGGTTCGACGAGGGCGCACCCACGAGCTCGCGCGTCCGGTCGAACAGCGCGCGCAGCGCGGTGAGGCTCGGCTTGCGCTTGCGCGCGGCGATCGCGAGCACCTCCTCGCGGACCGCGGCGTTGATCGGCGTCGGGATGTCGAACGCCGCGCCGCGCTCGACGACCTCGCCGTTCAGGAAGTCGACCGCCGGCGGGCGGCCGCGCTCGATGGCCGCGAGCATCGAGGAGCGCATGCGGCGGTAGCGCGCGCCGACCGCGAGGAGCAGCGCGTGCTTCGCGAACAGGCCCGGCGAGCCCACCGCGGCGCGCTCGGCGTCGGTGAGCGCGATCCAGTCGAGGTCGAGCGTCCCGGCCACCTTCTCGAGGCGCACGCTGGACGCGCGCGAGACCTGCACGGTCTCGGTCATGATCTCCAGCGCGAGGCGGCGGACGAAGCGGTGGCGGAGGAGCGCGCCGAGGCGGTCGCCGCCGATGGTGCCGAGCGACGAGATGGCGCAGTTGATGGCGAGCTTCGACCAGCGCGCGCCGGCGAGGTTGTCGGTGACGGTGGTCGGGCCGATCGCCTCGAGGATGCGCGCGAGCTCGTCGAGGCGCCCGTCGCGGGCGCCGTCGAGCCGGCCGAGGACGAAGCCGCCGCTCGAGGTGCGGTCGTACACGCCGGGCTCGACCATCGAGGCGCCCCACGCGACGATCGCGCCGAAGGTGCGCTCCGGGCCGGCGATGCGGGCGACGCGCTCCTCGCAGAGGCCGTTCTGGAGGCAGACCATCGCGCCCGTCGGGGCGAGGTGCGCGACCACGCTGCGCGCGGCCTCCTCGACCTGCGGCGGCTGCGTCGCGAGGAGGACGTAGTCGAAGGGGCGGGTGTCCGGGCCGAGCTCGCGCACGGCGCGGCCGCGGACGGTGCCCGGGCTCGCCTCGCCGCGCACGCGGAAGCCGGCGGCGTTGATGGCGTCGGCGATGAGGGGGTTCGTGGTGAAGGCGGTGACGTCGTGGCTCTGCTCGAACAGGTGCGCGGCGATGATGCCGCCGATGCCGCCGCAGCCGACGACCAGCAGGCGGGGAGCAGAGGAAGCGCGGGCAGCGGACGAGCTCGGGGCAAGCTCGCCGGGTGAATCGGTGAAGCTCATGCGAGATCCCTTACCACCACTGGGGCGCGGGCTCGACGGGCTCGAGGGGAGCGGGACGGGGGGACGGGAGGGTCGGAAACGTTGCCGCGAGGGCGACCTCCCAGGAGGTGGCTCGGCAGGGGAGCGATGACGGGGTGCGTCGATCCGGGCCACCGTTGCCGGTGCTCGCGCTGGTGATATCCCGCCGAGCGGCGTACAAAGACGCCATGTCGACCGAGCTACCAGCGTCCGGCTTGCGGCTCACGAGGCTGGACGTCCGCGATTTCCGCGGCATCGACGAGATCAGCCTCGATCTGCGCGACGCGCAAGGGGCGGCGCTCGATCTCGTCGTGCTCGCGGGGGCCAACGGCTCTGGTAAGACGGCGCTGCTGGAGGCCATCCTCCTGCTGCTGCACCGGCCCGACAAGCTGCCTCGCGATGCGGCGCCCCTTCGGGAGCAGATCCGCTTCGGGGCTGAGGCCCTGGAGCTCCGGGGCGAGTTTCGTTTCCCGGACCGCAACGGGGTCGTGGAATTTCATACCCAGCTGCGTTTCGCGCACGACATGCCGGCGTCCTCGAGGACGTTTTTCAGCCCTCGTGGCGATGAGCCCCAACAAGAGGCCCTCCCGGGCTTCGACTGGAGCACGCATGCTCGGCTCGACGCGAACGTGGAGTACTTCTCCGCCCGGCGTGAGCCCGAGGCGCTCGGCGAGATCGTCAATCCGGGCGGCGCGCGATCCGATGTCGAGGGGCACCGGCTGCGCGAGCTGAAACGGCGCTTGATCAGCGCATACTACCGCGATCTGCGCGCCCAGGCGCGGCGCGGTACGCCTGTCGCTGGCGCGCCTGCCAATGGAGAGGCCCGGACCGCCCTGGGCGACGGACCCTTCGCCCGCCTGCAGCGCCTGTGGGAGCGCTTCAACGGCGCCGGGCAGACGCTCGACGTGATCCCGGTGAGCAATGATCCAGGCTCCGGCGACGAGGTAGTCCTGCGAGACGACCGCCCCATCCCAGAGGACGTGACCAGCCTCGAGATGGCGCGCCGGCTCGCTCCTGCCCGGCCCGATATCCCGCGCATGGTGCCGCTGGATCGCCTGAGCTCCGGCCAAGTGTCTCTGTTCGCGTTCGCCGGTCCACTCATCTTCCGGGACGCGCCGACCGACGTGATGCTGATCGACGAGCCCGAGCAGCACATGCACGTTCAATGGCAGCGTCTCCTCGTCCCTGCCTTGCGGGAGCTCTCCCCGACGACGCAGCTCATCGTCGCGACACACTCGGAGGCCATCCTGGACTCGGCCTTGAGCTATGAGCGCTTCATCCTCGTCGAGGACGAGGATCCGCGTGCACACCTGGAAGAGCGCGGCGGTGATGAGGACGCCGAGCAGCCCACCGCGAACCCGCCCGCATGAAGACGACCCTGCGCGACCTGTACCGGGGGCCGCTCACCGTCTGGGTGGAAGATCCCGTGACCCACGCGGTCCTCACCGACGTGTGGAGCGACCCGCAGATCAACGTGCTGATCAGCGAAGGCAAACCGGGCGTCACGCACATGGTCAACGCGAGCCCGCGCGGGCCGCATGTCTACGGCGTGGTAGACCGCGACTTCGACGATGACAACAGGGACAGCTGGACATCGCCCGGCTGCCGAGTGCTCCGCTTGCCGGCGCACGAGATGGAGAACCTGCTCCTCGACTTCGAGGTCCTGGCGTCGCTGTCCGGCAGCGAACCAGCCGCGCGCATCCAGGAGCGCGCTCACGACCATGCACGGAAGATGCGGTTCTGGATGGGCTGCTGCTGCGTGCTCTGGGACATGCAACGGGACCTGGGCAAAGGTTTTCCCGAGCGCCCCGCCAATCCCGCGGGGCTGCAGCCCCTCGATGAGGTGAAGCGAACCCTGGACAAGAGCGCCTACTGGCCCGAACACGGCGCCGCCTGGCAGCGCTGGAGCCAGAGCAGCGCGCGCGTCCAGCGGATCGAGGCCGCTTGCGAGGTGTTCGAGAAGGAGCTGGAGGGCGACGGCTGGATCAGCTCGTTCTCGGGCAAGGAGATCTTCCGTTTCCTTCGATCGAACGTCACTGGCCTCGATCGCACGCCAGCGCGGCCTCCCCGGCCGAGCTCGTCGGACCGCGACCTCAACCTGGCCAAAGAGATCGCCCGCAAGATGCGGGAGCTTGGCCGAATCCCGCCGGTGCTCGTCGAGCTCCGGCGCGTGCTGCGGGGAAAGGCCGGCCTCGCCTGAGGGGACGTGGGCTCCCGTGCCCGATCAACGGGCCTCCGCCCCCTCAATCCGCCGGCGCCAGCACCTCGATCGCCTTCGGCTCCAGCGTGACCGTGATCGGCAGCCGACCGAGCGGCTCGCCGTCCACGTCGAGCAGGAACGCGTGCTCCACGTCGCGGTTCAGGAGCGTGAGCTCGATGCGATCGCACTGGAAGTGGCGGACGTCCGGGTGGCGGATGTGCGCGCCCGTGTACATGCCGGTCGACACGGCCGCGAAGCGGAGGTGGGGCGCGCCGCCCAGGTCGATGACGTCGAACACGCCGTCGTCGGCCCGCGCCATCGGCGCGACCTGCATCCCCGCGCCGAAGAAGCGGCCGTTGCAGATGGCCACGGTGCGCGTCGCGAGCTCCAGCTCGCGCCGCTCCCCGCGCAGCGTCGCCACGCAGCGCACCCGGCCGACGCGGCTGCGGACGAGGCCCCGGAACGACGCCATCGTGTACGCGAGCGTGTTGCCGAGCGCCCGCGTCGTCTCGCTGACGATCCGATCCACGAGCCCGCTCATCCCCGCGGACAGGACGTTGACGAAGAACGCCTCGGCCTGCTTTCCGTCGTGCGTCTCGTACGAGAAGCGGCCCACGTCCATGGGGCGCGCCTTGCCGCTCGCGATCGCCGTGCAGTAGTGGTCGAGCCGGTGGTTCAGCTTCAGCGTCCTGCAGAGATCGCCGCCCGTGCCCGCGCCGATGATCCCGAGCCGGGTGCCCGAAGCGCCCCGGTCCTTGGCCTGCATGAGGCCGTTCACCACCTCGTTGACGCTGCCGTCCCCGCCGACCGCCACGACCGTCTCGCGCCCGCCGAGCGCGGCCTCGCGCGCGAGGTCGACGGCGTGGCGCGGGCGCTCCGTGCGCACGATGTCCACCTCGCCGAGGATGCGCTGGATGGGCTCCTGCATCCCGTCGAAGAGCTTGGCCGTCTTTCCGCCGCTGGACCGGGGATTCACGATGAGAAGGGGGCGCATGCGGGCCCCGATGCTAGATGCCGGAGGCCGCCCAGCGCGAGGTGTTTTTGTCGAGGGCCGGCCCGGCCGGCTCAGGGCTGCTTCCCGCGGCTCAGGGCTGCTTCGTGCAGCCGCAGCCGCAATCGTCGCTGAAATAGGTCCAGCCGGGGTCGCAGACGAAGCGCATCCGGGCGCACTGGTCCGGGCTCTGCCCGACGTACTTGAGGAGCGGGCCGCCGGTGCAGCCCTGCTGGTCGCCCGTGCCCGGCGCGCCGCCGGCGCCGACCGGAGCGTCCACCTCCTGGTCCGCCGCGCCGCCGGGTTCCGCGCTCCTCGTGCCGTCGGCGGGCACGGGGGTCATGGCCGCACCGCCCTGGGCGCCCTGGCAGCCCGCGGCGAGCGCGCCGATCAACATGAGCAGCGATGTGGAAGCGATGGTTCTGTGCGGCATGAGAGGGCTCCGGTGAACAGGTCAAGCCGATCGGCGCTCTAGGCCCTGCCCCCGTGGAGCTCCGAGCGGTTCGAGCGTGCGGGGTGGGGGAGCGCGATGTCCCCGCCCGCGCTCCTCTCGCGCGGGGGGCGGCCGGCGCTGGCCGGGAGCGCGGACTCCTGACCTTCCTCCTTCGCGGCCTTGGGGACGTCCGCTCCGGTATCTTCCGCGTCCTTGGCGCCTGTGCGCTTCCCGTCCGGCGAGCGGTGCTCGATGATGGCGTTGATCTCGGCCCCGAGGAGCACCGCCATCGAGGAGATCCACATCCAGAGGAGGAGGATGATGACGCCGCCGAGCGCGCCGTAGCTCACCTCGTAGCTGCCGAAGCGGCTGACGTAGAAGGAGAACCCCAGCGAGGCGATCGCCCAGATCACGACCGCCACGACCGATCCCGGGGTGATGAACTTGAACTTCTGCTCGACGTCGGGGAGCACGTAATAGAGGGCCGCCAGGACGGCCATCACGATGAACGCCGAGACCGGCACGCGCAGCCAGAGGATCGGCGTCGCCAGCGGGCCGAGGTGCTCGGTGACCGCCGGCGTGGCCACCGCGAGCGCCGAGGCGAGCGTCAGCAGGACGGCGCCGCCGAGCGTGACCAGGAGGGCGATCCCGCGGCGCTTGAGGAACGATCGGCTGTCCTCGACGCCGTAGGCGGCGTTGAGCGCGTCCATGAGCGCGATCACGCCGCCCGAGGCGGCCCAGACCGCGCCGAGCGCGCCGACCGTCAGGAGCGCCGGGCTCTGCCCCTCGGTGAGCGCCTGGAGGCGCTCGCCCAGGATGTTCGCCACGGCGGGCGGGGCCATCTGGTAGAACTCGCGCATCAGCCGCGCGGACTCGGCCGGATCGATGACCAGTCCGGCGAGGGCGACCGCGAAGAGCAGGAACGGGAAGATCGAGAGGACGCCGAAGAAGGTCAGCGCAGCAGCGACGGTGTCGACCTTGTCTTTGACCCATTCCTGCTTGATGTCGTTCAGAAAATCCTTCCAGGGGATTTCTTTTCCGGGCAGGTACATGACAGACCTTCACTGCAGGGGCGCGCGGCGCGCCGTTGCGTTCTTCCTGGGCGGCCTCCGCCGGGGCGGCCGTCTGGGAGAGAGCAACGCGAGTGCCAGGCCGGGCGCGGCGGCAGCGGGGCGGACAGGGGGGCTGCCGGTCTGCCCGCGTCGGCGCCGGGGGTCCCGCTCGCGCCGGGCGCTTGCTGGCTTCGCCGTCGCGCGTGGCGCGAATTGCCTCACGCGGCACAAAGGCCACATCACGGCGTGTGCGATCGTGGGCCGGCTGCCGCTCGCGCTGCCTCGCTGGAACACGCGGCGGCCGCTGGCGGCGAGCGCATCCGAGCGGTCGGCGGGCGTGGCGCCTCTCCCGTGTCGCCGGAGCGCCGGAGGGCATGGCGTCGAGGGATCAGCTCCCCTGGGGGTCGCGCCGGGCGCGCGCGGCCGAGGTGGGGGCAGCGGACGCGGGCGTCGCGGGGCGCGCGCCTGCTCGGGCGAGGGCGTGGGCGATGCCGCTCTGCAGGGTGCTGCGGGTGGTGATGCCTGTGAGGTCGACCCCCAGCTCCACCAAGGTCTGCGCGGTGTCCGGGTTGATCCCGGTGAGCATGAGCTGGGCGCCCAGGAGGCGCGCGGCGCGCGCGATGCGCAGCAGGGCGTCGGCGGACTCGGCGTCGACGTTCCTGACGCCCGTGACGTCGACGATGGCGGTGTGAAACTGGTGCTGGACGATGCCGTCCAGGAGCTTCTCCATGGCTTGCTGGGCGCGGGCGCTGTCGAGGGTGCCGATGAGGGGCATGGCGACGACGCCCTCGGCCAGCGGGACGAGCGGCGTGGACAGCTCGCGCAGGGCGGCTTGCTGGGCCCGGATCACCTGTTCCTGGGAGTCGCGCAGCTCCGCCTGGGTGTGCGCCAGCTGCCGCTGCGCGGTGATGTCGTGTGCGACCCAGAGGACGGTGTCGTTCGTGAAGGGCTTGCAGGTGGCCTCGCACCACAGCTCGTCCTGGCCCATCATGATGGGGTACTCGACGCGCAGGATCGTCCGGTTCGCGAGCGACTCCCGGATGACCGCGATGCAGCGCTCGAGGTGGTCGTCTCGGACCACCGCGCCCATCCGGGTGTTGCGCCCCTGCCTGGCCATCTCGGCGGTGATGATGAGCGTCGGGACCGCCTCCTGGAGGATCCCGTCGCGATCGATGAAGGCGACGAACATCGGGATCACCGAGCAGAGCGCTTCCAGCTTCGCCCGGGCATCCTCCTGCTCGGCCGCGCGCTGGGGCAGGGCCGCGTTCTCGCCTTCGAGTCCCGTCGAGCTCGGTCGTTCGTTCATCGTCTCAGCATCGTGTCAGCATTCCAATGCTACCGTACTCCAGGAAGTCGGTCCGAGCGAGCGAAATCCAGCATGGGATCGCGGGGATGGGCCGATGCTGGAGGGGCGTAATCGTGGGCGAAGCGGCAGGCGCGAGGGGACGGAGCCCGCCGCGTGGCGCGGGGGCCCCGCCGAACACCTACCGACTACCTGTCTACCTGTCTACCGCGCAGCAACCTAGCTCATCGCCTTGCCGATGAACTCGTGCAGCGCCGGATCCATCCCGTGCTGGTTCCTCATCGACGGCTCCTCCTGGTACATCCGGTTCAGCGATCGCTCGATCCCCGGATTCTTCCCCGTGAACGCGTCGATGAGCTCCCGCATGCGCTTCACGATCTGCTGCACCGGCTCGCTCTTCGGATCGGATCCCTTCTGCATCTCCGCCCGCATGTCCTCGTAGATCTGCTTCCACGCCGACTCGGCCTCGCGCATCTTCTCCGGGCCGATCGCCTCCGCGCGCTGCTGGAGCTCCGCGAGCTGCTCTGGGGTGTAGTACTTCTCGATCATGGTCATCACCTCGATGGTTTGAAGGAGCTGCTCCACAGAGACGCCCTCCCCCGCGCGAAGCACGCTTGCCAGACCCTCGAGCCGCGCGCAGAGCTTCTGCTCCAGCGCGATCTGCTCGCGCAGCCGCGCCAGGTGCAGCTCGATCGTCTCCAGCGGAGAGAAGCCCGGCCTGTCCAGACACCCTGTGATCTGCTCCAGGCTGAAGCCGAGCTCGCGCAACGACTTGATCTGCTGGAGCCGGGCGACGTCGCCTGCCGAGTACATCCGGTGCCCCGACGCCGTGCGGTGCGACGGAGACAGCAGCCCGATCTCCTCGTAATAGTGGAGCGTACGGACGGAGAGGCCGGTCTGCTTGGCGAGATCGCCGACTTTCAACGGTGCTGAACGCATGGTGCTTCCCCTGTTTCCAGGGCGGGGGAGGACGTCCATGCCCCGGAGGCTAGGTCCTCACGTAGCGTGAGGATCAAGGCCCGGCCTCCACTTTTTTTTCGCTGCCGCGCCGCGCTCGCCCAGGGGCCTCTCCGGCGCGCTCAGGGCGTCAGGCGCTGGCCGTTCTCGTCACGAAGGTCCCCCGCCGGGCGCGGGCGCCTCGACGACGCTCGCCCGGAGGAACACGCCAGCGAGCGCCGCGGCCGCGGCCGCCGCCCAGAATGGCGCGCCCATGCCGGCCCGCGCGTAAAGCTGGGTGGCGACGAGCGGGACAGTCGCATAGCCCAGCTCCTGCAGCGCCTGATGGCCGCCTTGCACCTGCCCCTGCGCGGCCGGTCCGGCGGCCCGCGACAGGAGCGCGGAGAAGGAGGCCGTGAGCAGGCCCTCGCCGGCCGCGATCGCCACGATGGCCGCGACGAACGCCGGCGCCGAAGGGTGGCTCGCGACGAGGCCCATGGTCGCGAGGGCGAGGACGACCAGGGAGAGGCCGAGCGCCAGCACGCGCGCGTCCCCGAGCCGCCTGACCAGGCGCTCCAGCAGGACCCCCTGGACGCACACATCGGTGGCGCCGACCGCGATCACGGCGAAGCTCACCGCGTCGGCGCCCCACCCGAGCCGGTCCTTGGCCAGGAGCGCGAACGTCGCCTGGAGCGAGACGAAGGCCGTCGTGAAGAGCGCGCCCACGGTCAGGAGGGGACGGAGGTGCCTCACGCGCAAGAGCCCCGAGAGCTGCGAGAACGGGTTGAGCCTTCGCCACGAAAGCGCGCGGGCCCGGTGCTCGGGGGCGAGGCTCTCCGCGAGGAACAGGTAGCTGCCTGCGGCGTTCAACGCGGTGAGGGCGGCCGCCAGGAAGAAGGGCGCCCTCAGGCCGAGCCTCAGGGCCAGAGCGCCGAGCGCCGGGCCCGCGATGAGCCCCGCCCCGAACATCGCGCCCACCCGCCCGAAGCTCCGGGCGCGCTGCTCGTCGGGCGCCGTGTCGCCCAGATAAGCGAACACCGTGCCCACGTTGCCCGCCGTGAGGCCGTCGATCATGCGCCCGAGGAGCAGGAGCGGGAGGGCGTCGGCGAGGCCGAACAGCGCGTAGCCGGCCGCGGAGCCCACGAGGCTGAGCAGGAGCACCGGGCGGCGGCCGGTCGCGTCGCTCAGCGCCCCGAGCGCCGGCGCGGAGAAGAAGGCGCAGAGCGAATACGAAGCGCTCAGCAGGCCCACGGCCGACGCCGCATGGGCAGGGTCGCCGGTGAAGCGCGCGGCAAGGAAGGGGACCACCGGGGCGGCCAGCCCGTTGCCGGCCGCGCTCAGGAAGGCCGTCGCCTGGAGGAGCAGGAGCGCCCGAGGGCGCAGGCCCGCGCCGGAGCGGCGCTCGACGGTGCTCGTCATGCGGCGACCGTAACGATCCCAGCGCCGCCTCCGATTGAACAAACGCGACATCGGCGCGCGTTCGCCAGCGGCTCAATCGCGCGTGTGTTCGCCTCGATCCGCGTCCCCCGCGTCCCGCGCGCCCCCCGCGCCCTCGCCGTGCGGCGAGCGGCGCCGAACCTCGGCGGCGTACCTCCCGGGGCTCATGCCCGTGAAGGCGCGGAACTCCCGGATGAAGTGCGCTTGATCCGCGTAGCCGAGCTCGAAGGCCAGCGCGGTGAGGCTCGCGTCCGGAACGCGCTCGAGCCGCTCGGTGGCCCGGGAGAAGCGGATGAGCCGCGCGAGCGCCTTGGGGGACAGGCCAGCAGCCCGCTTGAACTGCCGCTCGAGCTGCCGGACCGACAGCCCGAGTCGCCCGGCCAGCGCGCCGACGCGGGCGCTGCCGTGGCTCGCGTGCAGCGCGTGGCCCGCCGCCGTCACCGGGCCGTCGAGAGGGCGTGCCACGCGCTGCCGCTCGAGCAGCCACCCCTCGATGAGCCGCGTCGCCGCGTCGCAGGCGCCCCGCTCGAGGAGCGGTCCCACGCGCTCGGAGAGCGCCCGCAGCCCAGCGCCCACCGTCGTGCAGGTCCCGCGGAGATCGGCCTCGCGCTCGAGCAAGGAGAGCGCGCTCCACGGGTGGAAGCGGACGCCGATCACGCGGGCAAGGCCGCGGGACACCATCCGGGCGGGCTCGTCCCGGACGCCGATCACGAAGACGGGCGGCAAGGGGCGCAGGCGGCCATCGCGCCCCTCGATGCGCGCATCGCCGCAGTGGAACACGAGATCGATGTTGGCTTCCGGCAGGAGACGGTGCTCCTCCGTGCCCACCGTGTGTCGCTCCTCGTAGGAGGAGTAGCTCTGCACCGCACCGCGCAAGAGGGGGTGTGGTGCGCGCTCGCGGAAGCGGACGTCCTCGGGCGCCATCGGATCAGGCGACTCTGCAAGGCGGAGGCGCAGCGCGCAAGCGCCGCGCTGATCCTCGACGCCGCCGCGGGCGCAGCGCGCCCCCGCGCCGTCGCCGCCGACGATGGACACCGGGTCAGCGCATGCGGAGCGTGTACCCCGCGACCGACCGGTACTGAGGCGGCCACTCCAGGTCGAACCCCTGCTCCGCGGCGGCGTGCCGCGTCCAGTACGGGTCGTAGAGGTGCGCCCGCGCGAGCGCGCACAGGTCCGCCCTGCCGGCCGCGATGATGCTGTTCACGTCCGCGTAGCTCTGGATGTTGCCGACCGCGATCGTCGGCACCTTCGCTTCCAGCCGCACGAGCTCCGCGAGCGGCGTCTGGAACAGCCGGCCGTGCTCCGGCTTGCCGGAAGGGTCCGTCTGCCCCGCCGAGACATGCAGGATGTCGGCGCCGTGCTCCCGCAGCATCGTCGCCAGCGCGACGAGATCGTCCGTCGTGAGCCCGCCAGGCGCCCAGTCGGTCGCCGAGATGCGGACGCTCATCGGCTTCTCCGCCGGCCACGCCGCCCGCACCGCGTCGAACACCTCGAGCGGATAGCGCATCCGGCCCTCGATCGGCCCGCCGTACGCGTCGTCGCGCCGGTTCGTGAGCGGCGAGATGAAGCTCGCCAGGAGGTAGCCGTGCGCGCAGTGCAGCTCGATGAGGTCGAACCCGGCCTCGTCCGCCCACCTCGCCGCCCGCACGAAATCCGAGGTCACCTGATCCATGTCCCCGCGATCCATCGCCTTCGGGACCTGGCTCCCCGGGAGGTACGGGATGGCGGAGGCGCTGAGGAGCGGCCACGCGCCGCGCTCGAGCGGAGCATCCATGCCCTCCCAGAGCCGCTTCGTCGCGCCCTTGCGCCCCGCGTGCGCGAGCTGGACGCCGATCCTGGCCCGGGAGCGCGCGTGGACGAAGTCGACGACGCGCCGCCACCCCTCGGCGTGATCGGCGCGGTAGAGCCCGGCGCAGCCCGGCGTGATGCGCGCCTCCGCGCTCACGTCCGTCATCTCGGTGATCACGAGCCCCGCCCCGCCGAGCGCCCGGCTGCCGAGGTGCACGAGGTGCCAGTCGTCGATCCGCCCGTCCTCCGCCGAGTACTGGCACATCGGCGAGACCACGACCCGGTTCTCCAGCACGAGCGACCGCAGCCGGAACGGCGTGAACATCGGCGGCGGCGGGCCGCCGCCCCCGGCGGCGACGCGCGCCCCCGACTGCGCCTCCGCCTTCCGCGCGACGTGCGCGTCCACCTCGCGCACGAACGCCGGATCGCGCGCCTTCAGCCCCTCGTGCGTCACCCGCAGGCTCCGCGTCAGCAGGCTGAACATGAACTCCACCGGGTCGAGCGCCATGTAGCGCTCGGTGTTCTCGAACCACTGGAGGCTCACCTGCGCGGCCCGCTGGAACGCGAGCACCTTGGGCTTGCGCTCGGCCTCGTAGGCGGCGAGCGCCTCCGGCACGCGCGGGCTCCGCCCCAGGCTGTCGACGAGCGCGATCGCGTCCTCGAGCGCGAGCTTCGTCCCCGAGCCGATCGAGAAATGCGCCGTGTGCGCCGCGTCCCCGAGCAGCACCACGTTCTCGAAGCTCCAGCGCTCGTTGTGCACCGTGGGGAAGCTCCGCCAGACGCTCCTGTTCTTGAGCAGCCGGTGCCCCTTCAGCTTGCCCTCGAAGAGCTCCTCGAAGTACGCGATCGTCTCGTCCTCGCTCGCGCGGTCGAGGCCCGCCCGGCGGAAGGTCTCCTCGCGGCACTCGACGATGAACGTGGAGCGGTCCGGCTCGTAGCGGTACGCGTGCACCCGGAAGAGGCCGTGGCGGTTCTCCTCGAAGTAGAACGTGAAGGCGTCGAAGGGGAACGTCGTGCCGAGCCACACGAACCGGTTCGGGCGCACGTCGATGCGCGGCGCGAACCGGTCGGCGAAGCGCTCGCGGATCCGGCTGTTCACCCCGTCGGCCGCGACCACGAGATCGCTGCCGGCGAGCGCCTCGGCCGGGTCCGTCACCTCCTCTTCGAAGCGCAGGACGACGCCGAGCTCGCGCGCCCGGTCCTCCAGGATCGCGAGCAGCCTCCGGCGCGACAGGCCGCTGAAGCCGTGCCCCGTCGAGACGAGGACGCGCCCGCCGAAGTGCGCGTGGAGCTCGTCCCAGTGGGCGAGGCTGCCCCGGATCGCGTCGTAGGTCGGGCGGTCGGCCTCGGCCAGGTTGTCGAGCGTCGCGTCCGAGAACACGACCCCGAAGCCGAAGGTGTCGTCGGGCCGGTTCCGCTCGAGCACGACCACCTCTCGCCGCGGGTCCCGCTGCTTCGCGAGCAGCGCGGCGTAGAGGCCCGCCGGCCCGCCCCCCACGCACGTGATCCTCACCGCCTTGCCCCTCCGCTCCGGCGCCGCTGCATGCGCCGGAGCCTACACGAGAACGTCGGGTGCGGCGCCGCTCCGGGGGGCTATAAAGTTCTGCATGAGCGAGCAGCGAAACTTCCCGGACTGGCAAGAGCTGTATCGAAACACCCCGGCAGAGAGCCTGCCCTGGTACCACGCGGGCCTGGATCCCGATCTCGCGCGGGCGCTCGAGCGCTTGCAGGTCGCGCGAGGGCGGGCGCTCGACCTCGGCACGGGCCCGGCCACGCAGGCGTTCGCGCTGGCCGAGCGCGGGTTCGACGTCACCGGCTCCGACCTGTCGCACGCGGCCATCGATCGGGCGGCGGCGCAGGCGGCGCAGCGGGGCGCCGCCGTGCGCTTCGTGCAGGACGACATCCTGGACAGCCGGCTCGACGACCGGTTCGACGTCGTCTTCGACCGCGGCTGTTTCCACACGCTCCCGCCGGAGCGGAGGGGCGATTACGTCCGCACGCTGAAGCGGCTCGTCGCGCCCGGAGGGTTCTTGTTCCTCAAGTGCTTCAGCGCGGTGGAGTCGTGGGATCAGGGGCCGTATCGGTTCACGCCCGAGGACATCCGCGAGATCTTCGGGGCCGAGTTCGAGCTCCTCTCCAGCGAGGAGACGGTCTATCAGGGGACCCTGGACCCGCTCCCGCGCGCGCTGTTCTCCGTGCTCCGGCCGCGGTGAGCGCGGTTCTCCCGGCGTTCGCGCCATCATCCCTGCCTGACGCGTGACGCTTCCCTGAGCACGACGCCGACGCGCCGGCATCGTTGACGGCACAGTTCGCCCGGCATAGTGACCTGGGCCACAATGGCGGTCGCGCCTGCCGCCAGCGACGCCGGCTCAACGCCAGGGGGAACCATCTTGATGAACATCGCACGCAAGCACGTCTCCGCGCGGGAGGACAGGACCCGCCGATCACGCTGTCACGCGATCGCCGTGCTCTGCCTGGCGCTTTCGCTCCAGGCCATCGTCGTGCTCGGAGCCGGCTGCGCGTTGACGAGCGACGGCGAGATCGGGAGCGCGCAGGGCGCGGGCACGAGCCTCTGTCCGCCTCTCTCCGATGCGCCGATCGACGCGGCTCCCTATGACGACACCGTATTCGGGACGGTACCGGCCTACCGTGCTCCCATCGCAGGAGATGAAGAAGGACCGCACGGCGCCCCCAGCGTCACCCCTCCGGCGACGGCTCACGCCGCCGTGAACTGGCCGTTTCACACGCCGGCGCCCCGCTGTGGACGCACGTATGCGAGGAGAACGCGGCTGGACTGCGAGGCTTCTAATGGCCACGGATGACTACAAACTTGTTCCAGCGGTAGCAATCCACCTTGGCCTGAGCCCAATTCCAGCGCAGTGGAGAGGGATTGACGCGGTCATTCCGCTATTGGAGCGCATGCGCGGCGACGGGGCGATCGTCCTCATAAAATTTGATGGTGGCAGAAGTCTGTCTGATAATGGTCCATACACTGTTCTTGCTTCCGGTGGACCGCTCAAGGGCGATTTTATTCGCGTGGACGTGTCATCGATTGAGCATGGTATCGCGAAGGTGGTAGTGGAATACGCGAGAAGGTGCTGGAGGTTCGTTGACCCATCGTAATCTGCTCAGGGGTTGAGCTGACGGACTTGTTTGCCTTTTGTCGCTCTTCGTAAGGTTCATCAGGAGCTTCAGGACCGGGAGTTCGAGGTGAGGATCGGGGTGACTCGTAGCGAGGTTCAAGAGCTTTTTGAATGTCTGACACCAGAGCTACAGGCCGCCATCGCAGCACTTGGGAACCCTAATGCATTCGCGGGCAGTGAGTCATTCACCCCGCTCGCCGAAAATCACCCCGACATGCCTCTCCGACACACGTCCCTCCTCGACTTCCTGTCCCGTCGACCTTCCGAGCCGGCCGCCGCCCCGCGAACGGCGGCGCGCCGATCGCGCCTACTTTGCCCGCGGCGACCTGTGGCGGCGAGCCGCGCTCACGCCGCTCGGGCCGCGCTCCCGCGGCTCGGGCCGGCCGCCCGGGCCCTTTGCGGTATACTCCCGCCGTGACGCACGACGCCTCCCTCGATCGGGCGCCGGCCGGCGGGATCGTCCTCCGGTGGCTCGTCGGCCTGCGCTGGGCCGTGTTCGCGCTGCTCGCCGCGACCCTGATCGCCGACGAGGCGCTCTTCGGCTACCACGTCCGCTACGGCATCGCCGTGCCCATCCTCGCGCTGGCCGGCGGGCTCAACCTCGCCCTCGCCCGGCGGGTGCGGTCGCAGCAGGGCGCGCAGAGCGCCGTCGTCGCCGGCGTCGTGGCGCTCGACCTCGTCGCGATCGCCGGCGTCCTCGCCGCGTCGGGCGGCGCGGGCAACCCGTTCAGCGCCCTCTTCTTCGTGCACGTCGCGCTCGCCGCCGCGCTCCTGCCGGCGCGGACGACCTTCGCGCTCGCGGCGCTCGCGGCGTGCCTGTTCGCGGCGCTCTTCGCCCTCCCCGCCGGCGCGTGCTGCCCGAGCCACCCGGAGCACGGCGCCTTCTCGACCCACCTCTACGGGATGCTCCTCGCCTTCGTGCTGAGCTCGTCGCTCGTCGCCCACGTGCTCCTGAAGGTCCGCCGCGCCCTCGACGAGAGCGCGGCCGAGAACGCGGCGCTCCGCCGGCGCGCCGAGGAGGCCTCGCGCTTCCAGGCCCTCGGCGCGCTCGCCGCCGGCACCGCGCACGAGCTCGGCACCCCGCTCGGCACGATCGCGGTGCTCGCCGGGGAGAGCCTGAGCGACCCGGCGGCGAGCGACGCCGCGCGGCGCCGCGCCCGGACGATCGCGGAGCAGGTCGAGCGCTGCCGCGTCGTCATCGCGCGCATGCGGGCGGACGTCCGCGCGGACGAGCTGCGCGCCGGGGTCGAGGTCGGCGAGGCGGCCGTGCGCGGCGTGGCGGCGTGGCAGGCGGCGCACCCCGGCGTCGCCGTCGAGGTGCGCGGCGACCTCGCGCCGCGGCGCACGGTGCCGCTCGACGCGGCCGACATCGAGGCGGCGCTGTTCGCGCTGCTCGACAACGCGCTCGCGGCGCTCGGGCCGAGCCCCGCCGCCGCGGGGCCGATCGTCGTCACCGTGGGGGACGAGGGCGGCGCGCCGGTGATCAGCGTGGAGGACGGCGGGGCGGGCGTCCCGGCGGGCCTCACGGGGCGGCTCGGGGAGCCGTTCGTGACGACCAAGGCGCCCGGCGAGGGGATGGGCCTCGGGCTCTACCTCGTGCGGACGCTCATCGAGCAGGTCGGGGGCCGGCTCACGGTGTCGGCGAGGCAGCCGGCCGGCACGCGCGTCGCCCTGCGCCTCGCGCCGGTGGACCCATGAGCGCGGAGCCCACCAGCGAGCCGACGCTGCTCATCGTCGACGACGACGCGACGTTCCGGTCGGCGCTCGGGCAGGCGCTCGGCCAGCGCGGCTTCGCGGTGTTCCTCGCCGGCAGCGCGGAGGAGGCCGCGGCGATGGCGCGCGAGCACGTGTTCGAGTACGCGCTCGTCGACGTGCGGATGCCCGGGCAGAGCGGGATCGAGCTCGTCGGGGCGCTGCGGAGCATGGATGACGGCATCCGCATCGTGGTGTTCACGGGGTACGGCACGATCGCGAACGCGGTGGCGGCGATCCGGGCCGGGGCCGTCGACTACCTGACCAAGCCGGTGGACGCGGCCCGGTGCGCGCGCTCGCTGCTCGGCTTCGCCCCGGCCGCGGGCGGCGACGAGGACCTGCCGTCGCTCGAGCGCGTCGAGTGGGAGTACCTCCAGCGCGTGCTCGCGGACTGCGAGGGCAACATCTCCGAGGCCGCGCGCAAGCTCCGGATGCACCGGCGCTCGCTCCAGCGGAAGCTCTCGCGGCTGCCGCCGAGGTCGTGAGGGCGGGCGCCGGGAAAGATCGGCGGGGGGAGGTACCTCTCGGCCGGGCGGGCGCTATGAAGGGGTGATGCCCTACAAGCCCATCGAGTCCTACGGCGTCATCGGCGACATGCACTCCGTGGCGCTGGTCGGGATGGATGGATCCATCGACTGGTGCTGCCTGCCCCACTTCGACTCGCCGAGCGTGTTCGCGGCGATCCTGGACGACAAGAAGGGCGGCAGCTTCGCGCTCGCGGCGGCGCACGCCGCGTCGCGCAAGCAGATGTACATGCCCGACACCAACGTGCTCCTCACGCGCTTCCTCCACGCGGACGGGGTCGGCGAGGTCTGCGATTTCATGCCGATCCACCGGGACCCGTACGGCGCCTACCGCCGCGGGATGCACCAGATCGTCCGCGTCGCGCGGGCCGTCCGCGGCGAGGTGCGCTTCCAGCTCGCCTGCCGCCCCGCCATCGACTTCGCCCGCCGCCCCCACCGCCTCATCCTCGACGACCCGCGCGGCGCCATCTTCGACTCGGACGGCCTCGACCTCGCGCTGATCAGCCCGGTCCCCCTGTCGAGCGACGGCGCCGGCGGGGTGACCGCCGACTTCGTGCTGCAGCCCGGCGAGTCGGCCACGTTCGCGCTGCGCCAGGTCGAGGACTGGACCGCGAGCGACGGCCTGCTCTCCACGCCGATCAACGGCGACGACGCCCTCCGGCGCACGGTCGAGTTCTGGCGGAGGTGGCTCGGCAAGTCGCGCTACAAGGGTCGCTGGCGCGAGATGGTCGACCGGTCGGCCCTCGTCCTCAAGCTGCTCACGTTCGAGCCGACCGGCGCGATCGTCGCCGCGGCGACAACCAGCCTGCCCGAGGAGATCGGCGGGGTCCGCAACTGGGACTATCGCTACGTCTGGGTGCGCGACGCCGCGTTCACCCTCTACGCCTTCCTCCGGCTCGGTTACACCGAGGAGGCCGCGCGCTTCATGGAATGGCTGAGCGCCCGCGTCTCCGAGCAGGACGGCCCCACCGGGCCGCTCCAGCTCATGTACGGCATCGAGGGCCGCCACGAGCTGCCCGAGGTCGCGCTGACCCACCTCGACGGCTACCGCGGGTCGCGGCCGGTCCGGGTCGGCAACGGGGCGACGGCGCAGCTCCAGCTCGACATCTACGGCGAGCTCATCGACTCGGTGTACCTGTTCGACAAGTACGGATCTCCCATCCATTACGACTTCTGGCGCGAGCTCCGGCGCATGGCGACCTGGGTGTGCCAGAGCTGGGAGCAGCCGGACGAGAGCATCTGGGAGGTGCGCGGCGGCAAGCGGCAGTTCGTGTACTCGAAGCTCCAGTGCTGGGTCGCCCTCGATCGGACGCTGCGGCTCGCCGACAAGCGCTCGCTGCCGCTCGATCGCCCGCGCGTCGCGCGCGCGCGCGACGACATCTACGAGGCGATCATGGCGCACGGCTGGGACGCGGAGCGGAGGACGTTCGTGCAGTCCTTCGGCTCGTCGGCGCTCGACGCGAGCAACCTGCTCATGTCGCTCATGCGCTTCATCTCCCCCACCGACCCTCGCATCGTCGGCACGATCGACCGCACGCTCGCGGAGCTCGCCAGCGACACGCTCGTCCACCGCTACGAGCTCGGCAAGGGCGCCGGCGACGGCCTGACCGGCAAGGAGGGCACCTTCAGCATCTGCACCTTCTGGCTGGTCGAGGCGCTGGCGCGCGCCGGCCGCCTCGAGGACGCGCGCTTCATCTTCGAGAAGATGCTCACCTATGCCAACCACCTCGGGCTGTACTCCGAGCAGATCGGGGCGAGCGGCGAGCTGCTCGGCAACTTCCCCCAGGCGTTCACGCACCTCGGGCTGGTCAGCGCGGCGTTCTACCTGGATCGCGCCCTCGGTCAGGGCGGCTGAGGGGATCGGGGGCTCGCGCTCCCCACCGGCGGGCGGTGGGGCGGGGCTCCTGCGCGAGCGGTGGAGGGAAGAGAGGAGCTACCGGCGGCCTGGGATATCCAACCCCAGGCCGCCGGCGCTCGAGAGCCCGGGAGATTGAGGAGGGCCGGCGCGGCGCCGCGGCATCCGGAGAGGCGGAGCCTCGGGCGCACGCCGGCGAGGTGCGGTCAGATCGAGATCAGAAGCCGAAGCCGCCGAAGCCGCCGAAGCACGGGTTGATGAAGCTCGGGACGAAGCTGGTGACCGACGTCGTGATCGCCGTCAGACCGCAGCCGAAGCCGCCGAAGCCGCCGAAGCCGCCGAAGCCGCCGAAGCCGCAGCCGCCGAAGCCGCCGAAGCCGCCGAAGCAGCGCTCGCCGTCACGTTGCCCCGTCTCCTGCCCCACCAGGGCGCCCGTCTGCCCGACGCCCGCCTGGCCGATCTGCGCGGGCGCGCCGAGCTGCGCCTGGCCGATCTGCGACGGCGCGCCGAGCTGCGCCTGGCCGATCTGCGACGGCGCGCCGAGCTGCGCCTCTTGCCCGACCTGGCCGAGCTGCGCCGGGCCCTGCCCCGTGTACCCGCCCTTGGTCGGGTAGCCCTTGCTCGGGAGGCTGCCCTTGGTCGGGAACTCGCCCTTGCTGGGCAGCATGCCCTTGCTGGGCAGGAGCTCGCCCTTTCCGGGCATGACGCCCTTCGAGGGCAGACCCTTGCTCGGGGGCAGACCGAGCTTGCTGGGCCCCATCTGGCCGATCTGAGCCTGGGACTGGACCGCGTACCCGCCGCGCTCCGCCTCTTCCAGCCCCTGGGTCGTCGAGTCGACGCTCTCGTCATCCACGTCGAACTCCTCATCCGCGCCGACCGCGCACCCGGCCCCGAGCGCCAGCACCATCGCGAGACCCATCATCTTGCCGTGAATCGAGATCATTGGTCCTCCCCGGTGTCCCTGATAGGCCTTGCGGCCCCCGAACACCTTGGCTCACCCAAGAGCAGGCTGTGTGCCTCGCGCTCCTGTGCAGAGGCTGCCGCTTCGAGACCTCGTGAATTCGCGAATCGCGTCCGCGAATTAGGCGCTCCTCGGATCTGCGCTCCCTTGGTATTTCTCCGCGATTCATTCGCGGTGGATCCGGGCGAGGCGCGGCGCGCGCGCGGCGGCGGCGCCGTTTTCGCGCTGGCGGCAGCGAACTCTGCCGCTCGTCGGGCGCTTTTGCGTGGCGAGAGCGCCGCGCCGAGGACTCGCGCGCCGCGCACCGCGCCGTGACGCGGTCGCTCGCCGCGGCCGCGGCGAGCCGCGGTGTTCTCACAATAGGTGGAACCTCCCTCCGGACCCAGAGAAACCCCGGCCTCCGCGCAGCGCCGACGCAATCGCTCGCGCCGTCCGAGGGAGACACGCGCGCTGCGCCCTGCCTGCTCAGCGCAGAGCGCTCCGACACGTTTGTGCATTCGCGCGCCCGCGAGAGCATAAATCTCGACCCCGGCCGGAACCGTCCGCCGCCGTCATCCTCGTTCCCTCCACGACATGATCGTTCCGGCGCTGCGTCGCGCTCGGTTCGCCTGGTGCCGCGAGCGGCGCGCGCGACTTCCTCATAACCCTGAAGATAGTTAATGACGCATCGCGTCGTGAGCGCGCCGCCCGCGCCGCCGCTCCATCCATGGCGCCGCTCGCCTCGGCGAGGACGGAGCCGAAGCGGCCGTCATTCCCACTTGCGCAGGACGTTCTGTAAATGGTCCAGTGCTGGATGTCGGAGACGGGGAGGGAGCATCCGAACTTGTAGTCTGCCGCACGGCCCTTTTCGTTTCGACGTTGGGGTTGTCTCATGTCGTCCGGGACGCTGGCTTGCCACCGCGCTCGGCGCTGACCGATCGGCGGGGGCGGAGCGCCGGATCGAGCTGTCTTGACCCAGGTTTGCAGGATCGGCGGCCGCCGGCTGCGGGCGCTGAACAGAGCGGAAACATGCCAGAGTGTCGCATCACGGCCGTCGCGACCTATCTTCCGGAGCGCATCGTCACGAACCAGGAGCTCATTGCGAGCTATGGCCTCCCTTACTCCGCAGAGTGGTTGCAGCGGACCACGGGCGTCGTGGACCGGCGCTTTGCCGGCGCGGCGGAGACCACGCTGTCCATGGCCGCGGCGGTGCTGCGGCAGCTCATCGAGGCGGGGCGGCTCCGCGATCCGTTCGTCGATGTCCTCATCATGACGAGCGACGACCGCGGGCGCGGCGACGCCGGCGGGGCGGCGTTCGCCGCGTGCATGGCCGGCCTCTCCCCTGCGCTGGCGCTCGATCTCTGGTCGGCTCAGGGGGGCTTCTCTGCGGCCCTCGACGTGGCGACTCGGCATCTCTACCGCGGCGCGGGTCGCGTGCTCCTCGTGGCGAGCGAGGTGCGGTCGTGGCGCCTGCGCGCGGGGCAGCCGTGGGTCGACGGCCACATCACCGCGACCCTCGGCGACGGCGCCGCGGGCGTGCTGCTCGAGCGGGGCGACGGCCTCGGGGCCGGGGCCCCCGCGCGCGGCGCCGAGCCGTCCCTGCCTCGCGCCGCGGCCCCCTGCCTGTAGGCGGCTCAGGCGAACCGCGGATAGACCGCCTCCTCGAACAGCGCCTTCACCTGGCCTTCGGGGGCGTCGGCCACGAAATCCTCGTAGTCCTCGCGCACCGGGACCTTGTATCCGCCTCTCCACGGCGACGCGGCGTTGAGCCACGCCGTGTGGAGGGTGAGCCCCGGGCGGAAGGCCGGGTGCCCCAGCTTGCAGAGCGGCCCTCGGGCGAGGTTCGTCGCGTCGAAGATCCAGACCTCCGCGCGGTGGGCGGTCGTGACGAGCGCGACCACGTACCCGTCGGTGTCCGCCCCGCTGCCGCCGCGGCGGGGCACGAACTGCAGCGAGCTGAGCCAACACCCCACGGCGCGCTGCGGGAACTCGTAGCGATCCTCGATCCGCATGGCGCGGTGGTTGAACCGGAACAGGCTGTCGGGGTGGCCGCCTTCCGCGCGCATCCGCCGGAGCGCCGAGAGGGGCAGCGAGCGATGCGGGTGCGCCGCGTAGAGCCGATCGATGAACTCGGTCGAGAGCTCGTCCCAGATCCCGGCGCCGCGCCAGTAGACGTTCTCGATGCGATCGGGCGGCATCCACGACGGGCCCGCCTCCCGGTGCGCGTAGAGGCCGACGCCGAGCGCCCGCGCCGGGTCGGCGAACACCGCCTGATCCACGACGCGCTCGGCCGCCGCGTCGATCGTATACCGGCCGATGCGGTTCACGTCCGCTTGCCCGAGCGGGGACAGCCCGCGGAGCCGGGCCGGCGCCGGCGCCCTGTCGGCCGCGTGCCGGTCGTAGGGCCGGAGCCACTCGGCGTGATCCGTGGCGCAGTTGTGCGCCGCGTGCACGGTGATGCGGTCGCCCGCGTCCTCGTAATCGACGAGGAAATGGAGCGTCTCCAGGGGCACGACGACCTTCTTCACGACGACGGACCCGCCGCCCGGCCGGAGCGCGTCCCGCCGGACCAGGTAAAACGTCGTGCTCGGCTCGTGGGCCATCGTGAGCAGCGACCGGAGGAGGCGCTCGACCCCCGGGCTCTCCCCGGAGCCCCGGCAGGCCACGCTCTCCAGGCCGATCCGGAAGGCCGTGTCCGCGAGCACGACCCAGCGCCGCGTCAGGCCGAGCTGGTGCACGCTCTGCTCGATGCGCACCGGCGCGCCGCTCGGCAGGAGGAGCGCGTGCCGCTCCGGCTCGTTGTGGCCGTCCCACCGCAAGAGGTGCACGAAGTCGCCCGCCGCCTCGTCGAGCGGGACGCCGCCGAAGCGCGCCGCCTGCCGCGCGAGCAGGTCGCCCGGCCCGGGCGGCGCGCTCGGGCGGAAGCGCGCGGGCAGGCGCTCGAGCGCGCGCTTCGCGAGGAGCTCGAGCCGATCGGCGCTCGACCGGAGCAGCTGCTGCTCGATCATCGACGCGGCCGCCGACGCGAGCCGGTCCCAGGAGCGCGGGAGGGCGGCGAGCTCGTCGAGCCGCGGCAGCGACGCGGCGAACAGGTGGAGGAGCGAGCGGCCGTAGTTCACCGTGAGCAGCTCGCCCCGCTCCGCGTCGAAGCACGGGTGCGCCGTCGCCAGCGTCATGGGAAAGGGGTGGTCGACGGGCGCCGCCGGGTACCACGTGCTGTTGCGCCCGACCGGCGTGACGAGCTGGAGCGTCGCCGGGTCGATCTCGTAGGGCCTCCCCGCGTCGCCCGTGACGAGGAGCCGCGCGGGCGCGCGCGGCGCGTGCATCGGCACGAACGCGTGATTGAGGTGGTCCCGCAGGCCGAGGTGGGGCGAGAAGCGGAGGAGCCCGGCGTCGCGGAAGCCGAGCGCCTCGAAGCGCGTGCCGGGGCGCGATGCGGCGTCCGCGTGATAGCAGGGCGTGCGCGCGACCCTCGAGGTCAGACGGACCGCGCCGCCGCCGAAATCGAGCCGATAGATCATCCCATTGCCATTGAGGATCGGCGCGCCGTCCGCCCTGGGCAGCCCGCCGTCCACCGAGCCGACCGGGCCGATCGCGAAGACATGGCCCGTGAGGTCCTTGGGCACGCCGCCGGAGAGCGAGGATTCCAGGACGGTGAGCTCGACCTTCGTGAGCTCTTCCGTGCTCGCTGCCATCAATGCATCGGGGACGCGCTGGCGCATGACGACCTCGGTCACACCAAGCTACGCCAATCTGTGGCCGGCGGGGGCGCCGCGCTGCGCTGCGCCTTCGGGACGCGCGCGCTCGCGCCGATTCCCGCCTAGGACGGACGCACGCGCGCTTGGCGCGGGGCTGCGGGCGCCTCCTGCATTGCGCTCGGCATCTGCGCCGCTGCCCTGATTTTCCATGCATTGGCGCCGTCTCGGCGGCTTGCGAAGGTGGTTGTCGGCCCCATCTGTACCAGCGATCAGGAGGCACATGTTCGACCAGGGGCTGACAGTCCTGCGCATCCGAGGAATCCCGATCCGGCTGCACGTCACGCTGCTGATTTTCCTGCCGTACCTCGCGTACTTGGCGGCGTCGCAGTTCACGTTCATCGCGGCCTCGCTCGAGATTCCGCGCGAGGCGCTGCGCTTGCCGCCGCTCGCCTGGGGGGCGATCTTGGCGGTCGGGCTGTTCGTCGCCGTGCTGGCGCACGAGCTGGCCCACGCGCTCGTCGCGCTCAAGAACGGGATCCGGGTGCGCGCGATCACGCTGATGATGCTGGGCGGCGTCTCGCAGATAGAGCGCGACGATCCCGAGCACGAGGCGTGGATGGCGTTCGCCGGGCCGCTGATGAGCTTCGGTATCGCGCTCGGCAGCTACGCCGCCTATCGCCTGCTCCCCGCGCCGGCGGAGGTCGGCGTGGCGCTCCTCGCCTTCGCGATCACGAACGCGATCCTCGGCGTGTTCAACCTGCTCCCGGCGTTCCCGATGGATGGCGGCCGGGTGCTCCGGGGGCTGCTCCATCGCCGCCTCGGGCGGGCGCGCGCGACGCGCGTCGCGACCGCGATCGGCAAGGCGATGGCGGTGGCCTTCGGGCTGTTCGGTCTGCTCTCGTGGAACCTCATCCTGGTGCTGATCGCCGTGTTCGTCCACATGGGCGCGTCGGCCGAGCAGGCGCGCTCGAGCACGCGCGATCTCCTCCGGGGCCTCCCGGTCGCGCGCTTCATGACCGATCGGCTCGGCGACGCGTACGCGGACGAGAGCCCTCGCGCGGTGGCCGAGCGGCTCCTCCGCCACAACCTGGTCGGCGCGCGGGTCATCGACGATCCTCGGGGCGGGGAGGGCCGCCGCGAGATCGGCGTCGTGACGGTCTGGGATCTCGCCCGCCAGCTCGCGCGCGGCGCCGAGGCGGCGACGGTCGGCGCGGTGATGCCGGTGGACGTGCCGAGGGCGCGCGCCGGCGACGACGCGTCCGGCTCGCTCGACGCGCTGGCGAGCGGCGAGGCGAGCGCGATCGCGGTGCTCGACGAGGGGGAGCACGTGATCGGCCTCGTGACATCGGCGGAGATCCAGCGCGCGCTCGCGCTCGCCGGCGCGCTCGGCGCGGCCGGCGCGGGCCGCTGAGCGCCCGGTCGCGGAGATGCCGAGTCGCGCCGCCCCGCGCTGGCACTCGCGTTGCTGAGCTCCGTTCCGAGGAGCAATGACGTGAAGCAGAGCAACAACGTGACTTCGCGCGAGCGAAGATGGCCCAGGTGTCTCTCGGTGACGAGGTCTGCGCTCGCGGCGGCTGCGGTCGCGGCCGGCGCCTCGCTGCTGGTCGGGTGTCTGGGCACGGTCGGAGCCGAGGGGTATGTCGTGTCCGGCTTCCCGGCGGTGCGCGCCGAGGTCGTCCCGGTGGAGATCGCGGCGTCTCCGCGCGTCTATTTCCGCGGCACCTATGCGTACCTGGTCGACGGCCAGTGGTATTACCCGACGAACCGGGGCTGGGTCATCTTCGAGCAGGAGCCCGCGGAGCTCAGGCGTTACCGGCAGACGTACCGCGCGTCGCCGAGGTACGTGCCGGAGCGCGAGCTGAGCTTTCCCCGCGAGCGGGGGCGCGGTTACTACACGCCGCGTTGACAGTGGTGCGGCTGCGAAAGGACGGATTCGAGCATGAATCAGGAGAAGAGCGTCATTCCCATCTGCGGCCTCGCTCTATCGAGCTTTCTGGCCCTGGGCTGCTTCTTCGAGGTGAAGGACGGCGATCGGCATCGGCCTCGGCCGTCGATGGGGAGCCTGGTGATGGAGTGGACAATCGACGACCGGCGCGAGCCGCGGGACTGCTCTCGCTTCAGCGGCGGCAGGGCCGATCTCGAGCTGATCATCTACCGTGGCAGCGTCGAGGTCGCGAGGGAGTATGCGCCTTGCGAGGACTTCATCCTGACGGTGGATCTTCCGCCCGACGAGTACAGGGCTATTGCGACGCTCGTGGGGCGCAGCGACGAGCGACCTGTCACCACGTCGGCGAAGCTCGAGGCGATCGACGTCGTGCGTGGCTTCAACCTCCACCGGGAGGTGGATTTCTCGGCGACCTCGTTCCTCTTCTAGACGGCAGATCGCGTTGATCGAGCGAGTATTCGACCGCCAAGCCGCCAAGGGCGCCGAGAGGGGATCCCCTTCTTGGCGTTCGTAGCGGCTTGGCGGTTCGAAATTCTGCGTTTTTCACGCGGCTTCAACCCATCTGTCGCTCCAGATGGGCCCCCGCGCCGCGCGGAGCGCTGGGCCTCCTCGGCCTGGCAGCCCGGAGCTACCCCGCCCTCGGGATCGTGAGCCGCACCCGCGTCTCGCCGCGCGGCCCGTCTTCGATCGCGATCCCGTAGTTCGTGTGCGCCGCGATCGCGTGCGCCGCGATGAGCGGCAGCGCCGGCGGCCTCCCCTGCGCGACCGCCTCGAAATCGCGGCTCAGCACCACGCTCCGCGCCGCGGCCGGCAGCGGCGGCCCCGCGTCGTCGAACGTGATCTCGACCCCGCTCGGCCCCTCGACGAGCGTCACGACCACCTCGCTGCCCGGCGGGGACGCGCTGATCGCGTGATCGAGCAGCGCGTGCAGCAGCACCGTGAGCGCGCCCTGCGGCACGACCTCCTGCGCGGCCTCCGGCGCCTCGACCACCACGCGCACGTCGTGGCGCGCCGCGCGCGCGAGGTCGTCCTTCACGACGTCGCGCAGCAGATCGGCCACGTCGCAGTGGCGCGGGAACTCGTGGAGCGGGCACGCACCCAGCCTCGCGAGATCGCTCACGATCTCCGACGCCGCGGTCACGTGGCGCCCCACCGAGGCCGCCGTCTCCCCGGCGTCGCCGCCGTGCGACCGGAGCGGCGCGATGTCCCGCCCGATCGCCGACAGGATGCCGCGCAGCTGCGTCCCGAGCACCCGCACTGCGGCCACGAGCACCGCGAGGCTGTCGCCGCTCGGCGGCAGGTGCGACACCGGATCGCTGCCGCTCAGCCGCGACACGATGCCGGCCAGCGACCCGCGCTCGCGCTCGCCCTCGACCCGCGAAAAGACCGCGGCGAGCTCGCGCGCGTAGGCCTCGCCCTGCGCCTGCGCCGCGGCCAGCTCCTTCTTCAGGCTCTCGACCTCGAGGCGCTGGAGATCGACCTCGGCGGGCAAGGTCAGCGTCTGCATCAGCCCGTCGAGCTCCAGCCGGCCGCCGTAGCGCAGCGCCATCCGCGACAGCCACACCCGCTCGGTCTCGAAGTTCACCGGCGTCTCCGGCCCGAGGTTGACGCGCACGCTCACCTCGTCGCCGACGCGGTGGATGCTCACGTCGGGCGCCCCGCCCTGGCTCGTGGGATCGCCGCCCTGGGCGATGAGCACCTGGAGCATCCGCCGGAGCTCGGTCTCGTCGCCGAACACCGTCGTCCCTTCGCCCATCTCGATCTGCACGCGCGCCTCGGGCGCGACCTCCCAGAGCAGCGCCGTCAGGTCGACGCGACCGCGCCGCCCGCGCGGCATGGGCCGGCCGTGGAGCGAGGCGAGCATGCTCACCGCCTCGTCGAGCCGGTTGAGCGTGCTCTCCACGCCGCCCGAGCCGTCGTCCGGCGACGGCACCGGCGGCGGCGTGGTCTCGGTCGCGATCATCCCCACGCCCTGGCGGAGCTTCTGGGCGGCGCTGCGCGCCTCCTGCGCCAGCAGCCACGTCAGCTCGGGTCGGGTCAATCTGTCGCTGGTCACCCTGTTTTTCCCTCTATCCGCCACGCTCCGCGGAATCGCGCGCCATGATGCCAGACGTGGCGGTGCCCTGCTACGCTCATTGCCGCTCACCTCGTTCGATGCGAACTCGCTCTTCTTCCTCCTTGACGCCTCTCGCTCTTCTCTGTGCCGCAGCCGCGACGGCCGCGCTCGGGGCCGCCGCCTGCGGCTCGAGCGCGCCGAGCCCCTTCCCGTCGGCGGGCGGAGCAGGCGGGGCCGGCGGCGAAGGCGGCGCGGGCGGCGCAGGGGGCGAGCAGGCTCCGGCGGACCCGACGCTCGGCGGTCCGTGCGTCGACGACGATCAATGTGAGGACGGATTTCCCTGCACCTTCGATGCCTGCGACACCAACGCAGGCCGGTGCCGCTTCACGCCGGACGACAGCGCGTGTCAGAACGACGTCTACTGCGACGGGGTCGAGCGGTGCAACCCGCGCCTCGGCTGCGTGCCTGGCGAGCCGATCGCGTGCGGCGACGGGAGCACCTGCACGATCGACGCCTGCGACGAGCCGACCAGGACGTGCTCGAGCGCCCCGCGCGACGCCGACCTCGACGGCGATCCCGACGCGCGTTGCGGCGGGGGCGACTGCGACGACGCCGATCCCACGGCGTCGTCGCTGCAGCCCGAGATCTGCGGGAACGACCGGGACGACGACTGCGACGGGCGCACCGATGAGTCCGGCTGCGTCTCGCCGGAGCACGACACGTGCGCCGACGCGCTGGAGATCTCGGCGCCGGGCTCGTACGCGATGAACACCGCGGGCGCGGGCTTCCACTACGCGAGCTCGTGCGGCCTGCCCCGCCCGATGAGCACGCGCGACGTGGTGGCCGCGGTGCTCCTGCCGCCGGGGCCGCCGGTCGACGTGCAGGTGACCGCGCGGACGGAGGGCACCGACGTCGCGGTGACGCTCGCCGGCCAGTGCGGCGACGCCGCGACCGAGCTCGCGTGCGGGCGCCCGCACCCCAGCGCGGACGGCGGCAAGCTCGCGAAGCTCCGGGGCCGCGGCCTCGGCGATCCGGAGCGCGCGACGGCGCTGCCGGTCTACGTGACCACCGCGGAGGGCGCGCCGGTCGTCGTCGACGTCGCGTTCCTGCCGCCCTCGCCGGCGCCCGAGAACGAGACGTGCGGCACCGCGGCGCCCCTCGAGCCGGGCGCGCCGGTCCTGGCGACGATCCTCGACGCCGCGCGGGATCTCGGGACCGCGTGCGAGACCGACCTCGGGGAGCTCGTCTACACGTTCGAGCTCACCGAGCCCAGCGACGTCGACCTCTACGCGATCTCGACCGACGGCGACGGCGAGCCCTCGCTCTCGCTGCGGTCCGAGGGGTGCGCGCTGCCCGAGGACGAGCTCACCTGCCAGACGGCGGCGGCGCCGCACCTCTTCCGGCGCGCGCTGCCCGCGGGGGTCTACGCCGTCGCCGTCTCGGCGACGGCGCCGACCTCGGTGCTCCTCACGCTGGAGCTCGCGCCGCCGACCGATCCGCCGCCGGACGAGGGCTGCGCCGAGGCGGCGCCGCTCGCGCCGAACCGGACGGTCGCCGTCTCGCTGCTCGGCCACCAGGACGACGTCGACCTCGGCTGCGGCCCGGCGGCGGTCGACGCCGTGTACGCGCTCGATCTGGAGGTCGCGTCCGACGTGCTCCTGGTCGAGCGGCTGTCGGCCGGCGACAGCGGCTCGATCGCCCTGTCCGCGCCGGCGTGCGGCGGCGCCGGCGACCGGCTCGCGTGCGGCGAGGGCGACGTCAGCCCGCTCCGGAGCGCGCGGCGCGGCGTCCCGCCGGGGTCGTACCGCGTGGTGGCCGAGGCGCAGCTCGGCCAGCCGGTGAGCGTGACGGCGTTCGTGCGGCCGGCGGCGCCGCCCACGCTGGTGCCCTTCGCCGACGCGTGCGAGGGCGCGCTGGAGATCCCGGAGACCGGCGGGTTCTTCCAGGGCAACACGACCAACGCCGCCGCGGATTTCGACGCGGGGTGCGATCGCGCCGGCACGCAAGACCGCGGCGCCCGGGACCAGCTCCTGAAGCTCACGCTCACCGCGCGCCGCCGGGTGGTGCTCGACATGGCCGGCTCGGCCTACGAGACGCTGCTCTCGGTCCGCCGCGGCCCGGGCTGCCCCGGCACCGAAATGCCGCTTTCCTGCACGATCGGTACGGGCCCCCAGCGCAGCTTCCTCGATCTCGTGCTCGATCCGGGCGTCTACTACCTCCAGATCGACGGCCACGCGATGGCGCACGGCCTGTGGTTCCTCGACGTGCGGGTCGTCGACGCCGTCGATCCCTGACCCGCGGCCCTTTGCAAGCGCCCCCTCTCCCTTGCTAACGTCGCCCCGATGTTCGGCCGCATCTCTGCGATCGCCCTCAACACCTACCGGGAATCGCTTCGGGCGCGCATCCTCATCGGCCTCGCGGGCGTGGCCTTCGCGGTCGCTTTCTACTCGATCATCGTCGGCGCCTACACGCTCCGCAACGGGGCGCGCGTGGTCAGCGATCTCGGCGTCGCGTCGATCTCGCTGTTCAGCATCGCGGTCGCGATCATCATCGGCGCGACGTCGCTGTACCGCGAGCTCGAGCAGAAGACGATCTTCCCGATCCTGGCCCGCCCGGTCCGCCGCGGCGAGTACCTCGTCGGCAAGTACCTCGGCACGCTGCTCACGCTCGCGGTGTTCATCCTGGCCGACACCGGGCTCGTGCTGCTGATCAGCGCCGTCCTGTCCGGCCGCTCGCTCCCGCTCGTCGCGGGCGCCGGCGCCGCGTCGCTCGCGGCGCTCGGCCTCGCCGCGTGGCGCTCTCCGCTGCTGCGCACGTACGGGTTCATCCCGTGGTCGGCGGTCTTCCTCGTCCTCGGCGTGGTCCTCTCGGCCGGCGCTCCCACGGAGCGGCGCGTCGTCCTCGCCGGCAGCGCGCTCGCGTTCCTCGAGGTCGGCATCGTCGCGGCCGTGGCCACGCTGTTCTCCTCGTTCTCGACGCCGTTCCTGTCCGCCTTGCTCACGCTCGGCATCTTCCTCGTCGGGCGCAACGCCGACGCGCTCGCCCAGCTGCCGGTGAAGTACTTCGGCCCCCAGATCAGCGCCGCGGGGCGCGCCCTCTCCCGGGTCGTGCCCAACCTGCAGATCTACGTGCCGCCCCGCCCGCTGCTCGCGGGCGAGGTCGCCGACGCGAACCTCCTGGTCTACCTGGGGTGGGCGTCGATCACGTGCGCCGGCTGGGCGCTCGGGCTCCTTGCGGTGGCAGCGTTCGTCTTCAAGAAGCGCGATTTTCTGTGAAGCTCTCGGTCGTGCTCGGCGTCGTGCGCGGCATCGCGGTCGCCGGCTTCCTCCTTGGCGCGGCGTCGCTGCGCGTGGTGGTCGCCGGCGAGCGGGAGATCGCCGAGAGCACGGCCGCCCTGCTCGCCGGCGATCCGCACGGGGCGGCGCTCCACGCGCGGCGGGCGGCGAGCTGGTACGCTCCCGGCGCCCCCCACGTGCGCGTGGCCTACGAGCGGCTGATCGCGCTCGCGACGGCGGCGGAGGGTCTCGGCCAGCCCGACACGGCGCTCTTCGCCTGGCGGGCGGTGCGCACGGCCGCCCTGGAGACGCGGTGGCTCACGACGCCGCACGCCGAGGATCTGGAGCAGGCCAACGCGGCGATCGCGCGGCTCTCGGCGGCCGCGCCGCGGCCGCCGGGCACCCGGACCGAGCCAGCGGCCGTGGTCGCGCGGGAGCACCTCGCCGCGCTCGCGCGCGACGACGCGCCGCGGGTCGGCTGGGTCGTCGCGCTCGTGGCGGCCTTCGTGGCGTGGGTCGCGGGCGCCATCTGGGTGGTGCGGCGCGCGGTGACTGTGACGGGCCAGTGGGTGTGGCCGCGTGCCGTGCCGGGGCTCGCGGTGTGCGCGGCCGGGATCGCGGTGTGGCTGCTGGCGATCTGGCAGGCCTGACCGCCGCTCCTCGTCTCGATCTTCCGTCTTCCGTCTTCCGTCTTCCGTCTTCCGTCTTCCGTGCTCCTCTTCGTGCGCGTGCGCGTGCGCGCTGACGCCGGGGAATCGCGCACGCGCACGCGCACGAAGGACGAACACGGGAGAGGGGAGACGGGGGACGGGAGAGGGGAGACGGGGGACGGGGGACGGGGGACCGTCTGCATGAAGCCCGAGCGAGACGCGCTCCACGGATCGCGAACGGGGCAAAATGGGCCGACCGCGGCGAAATGGGGCGGCGAAACGGGCCGGCCGGTCCTGACGGCCACCTCGGGAATCGACGGGCCGTGACGCCTGCTGATCGGCTGGCACGCGGCATTGCAAAGCCGCGGTGCACGACACATCGCTGATGAGGGAGCAGCGTTTGCAGCGCTCCGTTCCGTGGAGGTGACGAGTTTCATGAAGAATCAGATCAAGACGATCCTGTTGCTCGGCGTCATGTCGGCAATCCTGGTGTCCATCGGTGGGGCGCTCGGGCCGGGGTACCTCGTCTTGTTCGGCGTCCTCGCGCTCGCGATGAACCTGGGCGCGTATTTCATGTCGGATCGCATCGTGCTCGCGGTGCACCGGGCCGCCGAGGTCGCGCCCGAGGAGGCGCCCGGCCTGCACCGGATGGTGGAGGAGCTCTCGCGGCGGGCGGAGATCCCGAAGCCGCGGGTCTATGTCATCCCGGACGCGCAGCCGAACGCCTTCGCCACCGGGCGCAACCCGGAGCACGGCGTCGTCGCGGTCACCGAAGGGATCATGCAGCTCCTGACCGAGCGCGAGCTGCGCGGCGTGCTGGCGCACGAGATCGCGCACATCAAGAACCGCGACATCCTGGTGTCGACCATCGCGGCGGCGTTCGCCTCGGGCATCACGTGGATCGCGCACGCCGTGAGCTTCGCCGGGCTGTTCGGCGGCTCATCGGACGACGAGGAGGGGGAGAGCCCGCTCGGCGGGCTGGCGCTCGCGATCGTCGCTCCCATCGCGGCCACGCTCGTTCAGCTCGGCATCTCGCGCTCGCGCGAGTACATGGCGGACGAGACCGGGGCGCAGCTGTGCGGCGACCCGGAGGCGCTCGCCAGCGCGCTGTCCAAGCTGGAGCACGGCGTGGCGCTCATCCCCGCCGAGTCCGCCCGTCCGGCCACGGCGAGCCTCTTCATCGTGAGCCCGCTCGCCGGGGCGAGCTCCGTGCTGAAGTGGTTCTCGACGCACCCGACGACCGAGGAGCGCGTCAGCCGGCTGCTGTCGATGGCGGCCAGCGGCGGCCGCGCGGCCTCCCCGAGGAGGGCAAGCGCGCTGGCGTGACGGCGGCGAGGCGCGATGCTCGGGGCGTGCGGCCTCAGCCGTCGCGGAGATGCTCCTGCCGGCATCCCCGTCCGTGCGGCCAGCCTGGCGCTCGGCGCCGAACTGGCGATCTCCGTGAGGCGGGAATAGCGTCGCTCGCTCCACGTCCCACGGGGCGAGCGCGGCGCCCTCGGCGCCGCGGCTCGTGACGCGACCTCAGTCTCGCACCGCACGGTGTCATCTCGAGAGGCAGGATGATGAACAAGCTCCCTCGCATCGCATCAACGCTCGCCGCGCTGGCCGCCCTCACGGCCATCGCCGCCCCGGCCGCCGCCGCTGCCGAGGAGACCACCGCGGCGGCCGCGGAGGCGCCGCGTCAGGGCCGGGGCAAGGGCGCGGCCCCGTTCCCGCAGGACGCCGCCGGCTTCAGCAAGCGGGTCGACGAGAAGAGCGCGAAGCTGCGCGCGAGGGTCGAGGCGAAGATGCAGAAGGGCGGCGTCCCGGAGGCGCGCCGCGCCGAGGTCCGGAAGGCGCTCGACGAGGTTCAGGCCAAGGTGCGGGCGGCGGTCGACGCGGCCGCCAGGGACGGGGTGATCACCCAGGCAGAGGCGAAGCGGGTCCGGAAGGTCGCGCGCGAGGCGCGCAAGGCGATCGGGAAGCAGCTCGGGCTGGAGCAGAAGCCCACGAAGAAGCAGAAGCGAGGGAAGGGCACGAAGCGGATCCTCGTGCCCGAGACCGTGTAGCGCGACGGAGGGCGGGAGCGCTGAAGCCGCCGGCGGCGTCCGGCCGCCGGCCCCGCTCAGACCGCAGCGCGGGGCCGCGCCAGCGCATCCCAGGCGGCCATGGCGCAGTCGACGATCGCCTCCAGCGCCTCGCGCGGGGCGCCGTCGCGGGCCTGGATGGAGAGGCCCTGGAGCACCGTGGTGTAGAACGCGGCGAGCGCCGCCGTGTCGGTGCCCGCCGGCAGGTCGCCCTCGGCGACGCCGCGATCCAGCCTCCGCTGGAGCTCGTCGAGCGCGCCCCGCCGGCACGCGGCGAGGTGGCTGCGCACGCCCTCGCTCTCCGGCGTGCCGAGCGTCGCGGCGAGCACGATCATGCAGCCGCTCGGCTTCCCCGGGCTCGCGTAACCCTCCACGTTGCTGCGCAGCATCGCCTCGACCGCCCTGCGCGCCGTCGGCTCCTCGCGGAGCGCCCGGCCCGTCGCCGCGCCCTCGACCTCGCTGTAGAGCGCCACCGCCTCGCGAAACAGCGCCTCCTTGCAGCCGAACGCGGCGTAGAGGCTCGGTGAGTTGATGCCCATCGCGGCCGTGAGATCGCTGAGCGACGTGCCCTCGTAGCCCCGCTCCCAGAACACCTCCATCGCCCGCCGCAAGGCAGCGGCCCGGTCGAAGCTGCGCGGGCGCCCCCGTCCGGCCATCACGACGACCTTTCTGTGCCGATCGATAAATAAATCGGTTGACCTCCCGGCATCCAGCGAAGTATATGATTTGTACTAGTCGACACAGAAATGAGGTAGGCATGTCGCAGCTTGTTGGCAAGGTGGCGCTGGTGACCGGAGGCAGCCGCGGGATCGGCGCGGCGATCGTCAAGCGGCTGGCGCGGGACGGGGCGGATGTGGCCCTGACGTACGTGAGCGCCCCGGAGAAGGGGCGCGCGGTGGTCGCCGAGGTCGAGGCGGCGGGTCGGCGGGGGCTGGCGATCGCGTCGGACAGCGCGGATCCGGCGCAGGTCGTCCACGCGGTCGAGCGGACCGTGGCCGAGCTCGGTCGGATCGACATCCTCGTCAACAACGCCGGCATCGCCATCATGGGGCCGCTCGAGGCCCTGACGCTCGAGCAGGTGGACCGGACGCTGGCGATCCACGTGCGGGCCTCGTTCCTCGCCGCGCAGGCCGCGGCGCGGCACATGGGCGCGGGCGGGCGCATCATCAGCATCGGCAGCTGCCTGGCCGACCGGGTGCCGGGGCCGGGCATCACCCTGTATTCGATGAGCAAGGCGGCGCTGGTGGGCCTCACCAAGGGGCTCGCCCGCGACCTCGGGCAGCGCGGCATCACCGCCAACCTCGTTCAGCCGGGCCCGATCGACACCGACATGAACCCGGCCGGCGGCCCGGGCGCGGACGAGCAGCGGAGCCAGCTCGCCGTCGGTCACTACGGCACCGGCGACGATATCGCCGCCACGGTCGCTCACCTCGCGGGAGAGAGCGGGCGCTTCATCACCGGCGCGACGATCGCGGTCGACGGCGGCTTCGCGGCCTGAGAGCGCCGTGGCGGTCGCCGCCGCTGCCCTGCGCGAGCGCCGCCGCCGGCGAGGAGGCTCGCCGTCCGGCCGGCGCGCCGCCCGGGCTGTCGGCGCTCGGCCCGGGCGGAGCTAGGACGCCGCGCGCGGCGCCTCGCCGAGCAGCTCGAGCTTCGCCAGGCTCGCGCAGGTCTCCGACAGGGCGCGCATCAGCCGCAGGCGGTTGTCGCGCACGGCCGCGTCGTCGGTCATCACGAACACGTCGATGAAGTACTGGTGCAGGAGCGGCGCGAAGTCCGCCACCGCCTTGAAGGCGGAGTCGTACGCGCCGCTCCGGACGTCCGACGCGATCTGCTCGCGCAGCTTGAGGTAGCCCGCGAAGAGCGCCGTCTCGCTCGCGTGCACGTCCTGGCCGAACGGCGCGACCGGCTCGCCGGGCGGCGCCTTGTCGGCGATGTTGGTCGCCCGCTTGAAGACCTCGCCGACCCGGGCGCGGACCTCGGGGCTGAGCGCGTCGATCGCGCGCACGCGCGCCCGAAGATCGAGCGGGCGACCCGCGGCGACGGGGAGGCACGCGAGGACCGCGTCCTGCGGGAGCCGATCGGAGAGCAGACCGCGCAGCCGCTCGGCGAAGAACTCGCCGAGGCGCGCCGCGAGATGCTCGCGCGAGGCGTCGAGCTTCACGCCGGCGTAGCCGTCGTACGCGGCGCTGAACGCGGCGCCGAGGCGCAGATCGAGGTCGCGATCCAGGAGCGTGCGCAGCACGCCGAGGCAGGCGCGGCGGAGCCCGTACGGATCGGCCGTGCTCGTGGGGATGAGCCCGATCGCGAAGCAGCCGACGAGCGTGTCGAGCCGATCGGCGATCGCGACGAGCGCGCCGGCGTGCGTCGGCGCGGTCGCGTCCGCGGCGCCCTTCGGCAGGTAGTGATCGCGGATCACGTCGGCGACCTCGGGGCTGACCCCCTGGGCGAGCGCGTAGGCGCGGCCCATCTCGCCCTGGAGCTCGGGGAACTCGCCGACCATCAGCGCGACGAGGTCGCACTTCGCGAGGTGCGCCCCCGAGGCGGCCGCCACGAGCGTCGGCTCCGGCAGCATCAGCAGCAGGCCGAGCTCGCGGGCGAGCCGCTCGACGCGCTCGGCCTTCGCGAGCACGCTGCCGAGCCGCTTCTGGAACACGATGCCGCCGAGCTTCTCGCGCCGGCTGGCGAGCGGGAGCTTGACGTCCTCCCGGTAGAAGAACTGCGCGTCCGAGAGGCGCGCGCGCATCGTCTTGTCGTTGCCGCTCTTGATCTTCTCGGGCGCCTCCGCGGTGTTGACGACCGCGAGGTACTTCGGGAGCAGCGCGCCCGTCTTCGCGTCGCGGACGCCGAAGTAGCGCTGGTGCCCGCGCGCGACCTCGAGGATCACCCGCTCGGGCAGGTCGAGGAACCGCTCCTCGAAGCTGCCGACGATGACGTGCGGCTCCTCCACGAGGGACAGGTTCTCGCCGATCAGGAAGTCGTCCTCGATGAGCGCCCCGCCGGCGTCCCGCGCGGCGGCGAGCAGGCGCTCGCGCATCAGGCGCGCGCGCTCGCCGGGGTCGACGATCACGTGCGCCGCGCGCATCGCCTCGACGTAGTCCTTGGCCGCGCCGAGGGCGATCTCGCCCGGCGCGAGGAAGCGGTGGCCGCGGCTCGTGCGGCCGCTGCGGACGCCGGCGATCTCGACGGGGATGACGTCGGCGCCGGAGAGCGCGACGAGCCACTGGATGGGGCGGCCGAACGCGAATTCGCCGTTCCCCCAGCGCATCGATTTGCGGAAGGGAATGGCCGCGACGAGCGAGGCCAGGACCTCCGGGAGGAGCTCGGCCGCGGGCCTGCCGGCCTCGCGCCGCGTGCCCGCGAGGTACTCGCCCTTCGGCCCCTCGACGCGGCGCAGATCGGCGACCGCGCACCCGAGCTTCTGCGCGAACGCCTCGGCCGCCTTGGTGGGCGCGCCGTCCTTGAAGGCCGCCTTGACGGGCGGGCCGGTGACCTCCTCCTCGAGGTCGGGCTGGCGCGCCGCGACCCCGGAGACGAGCAGCGCGAGGCGCCGCGGGGTGCCGAGCGCGCGCATCGCGCCGTGGCGGAGCCTGAGCTCCGCGAGGCGCTTCGTTGCGAGATCCGGGAGCGCGCGGAGCGCGGCCTCGACAAACGACGAGGGGAGCTCCTCGACGCCGATTTCGAGCAGGAGATCGCTCGCTTCGTTGGACATGGGACCGCGGACGCTACCCCAGAACCGCCCGTCCGGCGAGGCGGTCGAGCGACCGGGCAGCGCTGCGCGCCGGGCCAGCCGCCGGCCGCCAGCCGCCGGCCAGCCAGCCAGCCAGCCAGCTAGCCTAGCCGCGCGACCGCCCCCGCTGCGAGCGGCCCGCCCGTGCTGCGCGCGGCCCGCCCTGCTGCGCGCGTGGCGCCCCGCTGCGCGGGGCGTCCGAGCCTGGCCGCGCGGCGCGCCCGCCCGGACCGCGACGCGGCTCGACCCCGATTGCGCTCCTCGACCCCGATTGCGCGGCTCAGCGGGCCTGCGTCGTCTGCTGGAGCGCGCGCGCGAGCACCTTCTTGAAGGCGCTCGCCTCGCCTCCGTTCGGCTTGCTCTTGCGTCCGTACCAGGTCGCCGCGCCGACGCGCACGACGCACTGGGCTGCCCGCGTGTACCGGCGGGACGCCCTCGCGACGGCCCGATCGTCCGGCGCAGACGCGGACGCGACGGCCGCGCCGAGGTCGTTCAGCGCCTCGTCGAGCGGGAGGCAGCCCTCCGGCGCGCGGGGCAGCGCGAGGGGCGGCGGGGCATGGCAGCAGCGGGCGCGCAGGGCGGCGAGCGCCGCCATGTCGTACCAGCCGAGCACGCCCCATTCCTTCGTCGCGTCCGAGATCCCCTCGGGCCCGGCGGCCCTGGCGAGGTGGCCCTTGAGCGCCGCGACGCCCTTCATCGGGTCGACCTCGGTGCAGAGGAACGCCAGCTGGCCCGCGGTCGCGGCGTCGACGCCCTTGCCCGGAAAGATTGGCATCGCGCAGGCGGCGAAGTCCGCCGCGGCGTCCGGCGCTGCGCTCGCCGCGGCGTCTGCGCTCGCGGCGCCGGCGTCCACCGTCGCCGCCGCGGCCGCGTCGCCCGAGACGGCGGCGTCCTCGGCCGCCGGGGCGCTCGGCGCTGCGGGGGCGGCGCAGGCGGCGGGAGCGGCGTCGGAGCCGGCAGGCAAGGCGGGGAGGGACGGCGGCGGCGCGGGATCGCGGCGGCGCATCCAGAACCAGGCCGCCGCTGCGGCGCCCGCGAAGACGACGGCGTACAGGGCCAGCACGGCCACGCGGCGCGCCGCGGAGGGCGCGCTGCCGCGTGCGCCCCGATCCGGCCCCGGGGGGCGCGGCGCATCGGGCGCGCCGACGTGCGCGGCGGCGCCCTCGGTCGCCAGCGCGGACGGAGCCGGGGGCAGCTCGCCGTCGATGCGCGCGGGCCGAGCGCGGCCAGGCCGCCGGCTCGCCGGTTCGTTTGCGGTGACGAGCGGCGCCGGCGCGAGGGGCGGCCGCTCTACGGGCGCGGGCGAAAGGGGCGGCTGCTGCGCCGGTGCGAGGGCAAGGGACGGCTGCTCCGCCGCGCTGGGCGGGAGGGGCGGCTGCTCCGGCGGCGCGGCTGCAACAGCCGCCCCGGGCGGGCCGATGGAGGCGTCCGCCCTCGGGGCGTCGGCGTGCCCCGGCGGTGCGGCAGGCGAGACCGCCGGCGCCGTCGAGCGGCGCTCTGGCGCCTCGGGGACCGGGGTGGTCGGCGCGCCCGTCGACCGGAGACCGAGGGCCGCGAGCCCGTGGAGCGGCAACGGCGTCCGGCGCGCCGTGGAGCCTGCAGTGCCGGGCGGCAGCGAGCTCGTGTGGCCGCGGGGCGGCGAGCTCCCGCGCGGCGGCTGCGAGCTGGAGCTCCAGCGCGGCGGCGAGCTCTCGCGCGGCGGCGAGCTCTCGCGCGGCGGCGAGCTCTCGCGCGGCGGCGAGCTCTCGCGCGGCGGCGAGCTCTCACGGGGCGGCGAGCTCCAGCGCGGCGGCGAGCTCTCGCGCGGCGGCGAGCTCTCGCGCGGCGGCGAGCTCTCACGGGGCGGCGAGCTCCTGCGCGGCGGCGGCTGCGAGCTCGACGCGCCCCGCAGGCCGCTGTTCGACGGTCGCGGCGCGGGCACGGTCCTCGTCGGCTCCGCGACCGCGTGCTCGTCGAGCGGCGGCAGCTCCCCCAAGTCGTCGCTCGGCCGCGCCGCCTCCAGCGCGCGACGCAGCGCCGCCACCTCGACGATCCGTCGCTTCGCGTCGCGCGCGAGCGCCTGCTCGAGGACGCGCCACAGCGCGTCGCCCGCCGCCCCCGGCGGCGTCACCCGCGGCGCATCGCCGGCGCTCTGCTTGCGGCGGAGCTCCCCGTCGCTCTCGGCCGGGAAGGGGAGCGTCCCCGAGAGCGCCACGTACAGGGTGACCGCGAGCGCCCACGTGTCGTCCCGGCGCGACGGTCCCTCGCCCGCCGCGCGCTCCGGCGAGCGATAGCCGACGAAGGCCGGCGTCGCGAGCGGATCGGAGAGCCACCCCCGCGACGTGCACGGCTCGTCCTCGATGATCACGCACGCGGCCGACAGGCGGCCGTGCACGGTCCCGCGCCCGTGCAGGCTCTCGATCCGCTTCGCCAGACGGACGACCCAGCCCACCGCGTCCCTGTCCGGCAGAGGACCGGCACGTGCGACCCGCGCAGCGAGCGTCTCCATACGAGAGACGCAGCCTAGTGCGGCGGCCCGCCGCTGACCACATTGTGCTGTCCGCGCAGCGCGCCGGATCGCCGATCGCCGGTCCTTCGCCCGGCGGCGCCGCCTCAGCCCCCGATCACGTCGGCCATCGTGTATCGGCCGGGCGGCTTGCCGTGCAGGTGCCACGCCGCGCGCAGCGCGCCGCGCGCGAAGAGATCGCGGCTCGTGGCGCGGTGCGTGAGCTCGAGGCGCTCGCCGGGGCCGAGCAGGTGCACCGTGTGGTCGCCGATGACGTCGCCGCCGCGCACGGCGAAGATCCCGAGCTCGTTCGCCTTGCGGGGGCCGACGTTGCCCTCGCGGCCGTGCACGTCGGCGAGCGCCGCGGCCCCTTCGCCGGCGCCGCCGCGGGCCTCGCGCAGCGCCTCGGCCAGCCGCACGGCCGTACCGCTCGGGGCGTCCACCTTGGCGCGGTGGTGCACCTCGACGATCTCGACGTCGTAGCCGGGCCCGAGCCGGCGCGCCGCGCTCGCCGCGATCTCCGCGAGCACGTGGATGCCGATGCTCGTGTTCGGCGACCAGAGGACCGGGACGTGCTGCGCCGCCTCCTCGAGCAGCCGCTCGCACGTGCCGTCGAGGCGCGTCGTGCCGCTGACCACCGCGACCTTGGCCCGCATCGCGAGGTGCAGGAGCCGGGGGAGCGCCTCGGGCCGCGAGAAATCGATGACCACGTCCGCGCCGAGCAGCCCGGCGCTGGTGTCGTCGCTCATCGCGACGCCGATGGTGCCCGTCCCCGCGAGCTCGCCGACGTCGCGGCCGATGCGGGAGGAGCCGCGCGACACGATCGCGCCCACGATCTGCGCGCGCTCGTTCGCGGCGAGCCGGACGATCGCCTGCCCCATCTTCCCGCTCGCGCCGTGGATCGCGACCTTCAGCAAGCGAGCCTCTTCTCCCTGGCCGGTTCCCAAGAGCGCGCCCATCGGTACGCCTCGATGATCGCCGTTCGACTTCACGTCGCCTCGCGCCTCGCCTCGAGCCGCTTCATCGCCTCGCCGAGCTGCTGCCGGGTCGCCTCGCCGGCCGGCGCGAGGGGCAGCCGGACGGCGGCGCTCATGCGGCCCAGGGCGGCCAGCGCCGCCTTCGCCGGGGAGGGGTTCGGCTCGACGAACATGAGCCCGTGGATCTCCAGCAGCGCGAGGTGCGCCGCCCGCGCGCCCGCGAGGTCGCCGGCCAAGAACCGCCGGGTCACCGCGCTCGTCTCGCGCGGCAGCACGTTCGACGTGACGCTGATGACGCCCTGCGCGCCGAGCGCCATCATCGCGAGCGTCAGCGCGTCGTCGCCGCACAGGACCGTGAGCCGATCGCCGAGGCGCCGCACCAGCTCCTGGCAGCGGAGCACGTTGCCCGTGGCGTCCTTGATGGCGACGACGTTGGGCGCGGCGGCGCAGATGCGCTCGGTCGTCTCGGCGGAGAGGTCGACCACCGTTCGCCCCGGGATGTTGTAGAGCACGACCGGCCCCGCGACGGCCTTGGCCACGGCCAGCGTGTGCTCGCGGAGCCCGTCCTGCGAGGGCTTGCTGTAGTACGGCATCACGATCATCACACCCTCCGCGCCGGCGGCGAGCGCGGCGCGCGAGGCCTCGATCGTCTTCTTCGTCGAGAACGAGCCCGTCCCCGCGACCACCGGCACGCGGCCGCGCGCCGCCTCGACGACGCGCCGGATGACCGCGGTCGTCTCCGCTTCGCTCAGGGTCGGCGACTCGCCCGTGGTCCCGCACGGCACGAGCCCGCTGACGCCGCCCGCGATCTGGGCCTCGACGAGCGCGGTGAGCGCTTCGAAATCGACGGCTTCGCCATCAGGGGTGAACGGCGTGACCAGGGCGGTGAACGTTCCCGACAAGGGGAGCTGCGTCATTCGAGGACCATGATCGCCACCCGGGGGGCGCGTCAACAGGAGAGGACGGGTCCGCCGCGGACGCCGCGCTCTCCGCGGCTTCCCGAACCGCGCGGCGCCGATCGGCCGCGGCCGTCCGCGCGACGCCGCGCCGGCCCGGCGTAAGCCCGGCGCGGACGGCGGCGGGCGGACTGGCTCTACGCCCGGACGCGATCGAGGAGGGGGCGTCTGCTATCCTGGTCGGTGTGGCGCCTCGCTCCTTCGGGGGTATGCCCGAGCGCGTCAGGTCCCAGAGGCACCGGCCATGGATCTCGCCCAGTACATCAAGAGCATCTCCACCGCGGCCAGCACCATCCTGGAAGGGATGGCCGTCACGTTCTCCCATCTGTTCCGGGAGCCCATCACCGTCCAGTATCCGGACAAGACGGACCGACCCGTGAGCGAGATGCTCCCGCCGCGGTACCGCGGCTTCCTCGAGGTGCAGATGGACATCTGCACCGGCTGCAAGCGCTGCGAGCGCGCGTGCCCCATCGAGTGCATCGCCATCGACCTGGAGAAGGATCCGGCGACGAAGAAGCAGGCGATGAGCCGCTTCGACATCGACATGGGCAAGTGCATGTACTGCGGCCTCTGCGTCGAGGCGTGCAAGACCGAGTCGACCGGCGCGATCCGCCACACGCGCGAGTTCGAGGGGGCGGCGCCGACGCTCGACCACCTCACCTTCCGCTTCATCCCGGAGGGGCTGGTCCCGCTGTACAAGGCGCCGAAGGACCTCGGCGAGGTGCCTGTCGGCGAGTACGGGCCGCACGCCCGCGAGGCCCGCGAGCGCGCGATGCGCGACAACCCCGCCGCGCTCGAGGAGCTGCGCGCGATCTGGCGCAGGGAGCGCGCCCGGAAGCAGGGCGCCGAGGCCGCTGGAGCGGTGGCTGGAGCGGTCGCCGGGGCCGCGGGCGGAGAGGCCGGAGCGGGCGCCTGAGCGAGGGCGTCGCCCGTCGCGGGGCGTCGCCCTTGATGGGCGATGGGCAGCGGTCTAACGTCGCGCCCCTCACCACATGCCCTCTCCGAGTGCACTCGCCTTCCTCGGGCTCGCCGCGCTGACGCTCGGCTCCGCCGGGCTCGTCGCGTTCTCCAGGAACATCATCCACTCCGCGCTCGCCCTGCTCGGCACGTTCCTCGGCATCGCGGGGCTCTACGTCACGCTGTCGGCCGATTTTCTCGCGGCCACCCAGGTGCTCGTCTACGTGGGCGGCACGCTCGTCCTGATCCTCTTCGCCGTGATGCTCACGAGCCGCATCGCGGAGATGAAGATCTCGAACCCGCGCGGCGGGGCCGCCGTGGCGTTCGTCCTGGTCACGGCGGTGCTCCTCGTGCTCGGCCGGGTGGCGACCCGGACGCCCTGGCCCGCCGAGGCCAAGCCCGCGATGCCGTCCACGGCCAAGCTAGGCCACGCGTTCCTCGGCGAGTACCTGCTCCCGTTCGAGCTCGGCTCGGTCGTCCTGCTCGGCGCCATGATCGGCGCGGTCGTGCTCGCGCGTCGCGCCGTCAGGCGCGCCTGGGAGAGGGAGTAGGCGATGGAGGAGATCGGGCTCATCCATTACCTCAGCGTCGCCGCGGCGCTGTTCGGCCTCGGGCTGTTCACCGTCATGACGCGGAAAAACGCGGTGGGCATCCTCCTCGGCGTCGAGCTCATCCTCAACGCCGCCGCGCTCAACTTCGTCGCGTTCGAGCACTTCGTCGCGGGCGGCGTGTCTGGCCAGGTGTTCACGGTCTTCATCATCGTCCTCGCCGCGAGCGAGGCGGCGATCGCGCTGGCCATCGTGCTCCAGGTTTACCGTCACCACCGCAGCATCATGGCCGACGAGCTGACCTCCCTGAAGAACTGACGCGAGAGCGGTCATCCGTGCGGAAGAGCGTGACGAGCGTGACGAGCGTGACGAGCGCGACGAGCGCGACGAGCGCGACGAGCGCGACGAATGCGACGGGCGAGACGAGCGCGACGGGGCGCGGGGACCACGACGGGCGTGACGGCGCGACGATCGCGTCAGGCACGGCGTTCGTACCGGCGCGCACCGCGTCGCGCGTCGCGCGTCGTGCGTCGCGCGTCCGCGGCCCGCATCGCCGCCAGCGCCGCCGGCGGCGCTTGACGCGCACGCGTTCTGCCGCTTCAGGTGGAGCTCAATCCCACCGACAAGCAGGAAAAACCTGACCTTGCTAAGCCCCTGTGGACGACCCACGTTCGAAGCATGCAGAACCTATCCAAGTCGGAGCTGGTGGGGTTCGTGGAGCTCGAGGTCGGCTCGCTTGCTGTGCAGGTGCCGATCCGCGCAGCAGAGGCGGCGAAGGAGCTCCCCCTCGCGTCGTTCGAGGCCGAAGGGGACAATTGTGCCATCCTCGTGCGCGGCGATACGTCCTCCAAGGCGGTTGAGGTCGCGCTGCGACACGCGGCGCAGGAGGCGGTCAAGCACCTCTCGAGGAAGCTGCTCAATTAGGGCGGCGCGCACGGAACGACGCCCTGCGGCCCGGGCGGGCTGCGGGACACGGCTCCCGGGCAGCGCGGCCCTCCGGGTGTGGATTCCTGCTCAGGGACGGCGCGGGCACGTTCCTGCTGGTCATCCAGCGCGCAGCAAGCTAGGAGCGGGCTCATGGTCGAGCCCACCTGGTTTGCGAAGCGCTGATGGATACCCCGCCCACGCCGAGAATCTCGGGAAGCGCGCGTGAGCGCTGGGAGCGCGTCCGGCAGATCGCCGTGCCGGTCCTCCTGCTTGGTGCCATCGCCTTCTTCGCCAGCTTCGTCCATCGCTTCTATCCCATTCAGCATTGGCTCTTCTGGCGCTATGCCGGCTACTGGCTCCTCTGCGGGCTGTGGACGGCCGCCTGCGTCTCTGCGGGCCACCTGACGCTCAAGCTCGTTGTCGGCCGCTCCCTGCCGATCGTGGAGCAGCTCGCCACGAGCTTCGCCATCGGCGTCTTCGAGTTCGCGTTCCTCATGAGCGTGGCCGGGCTCCTCAAGCTCTACGGCCCTGTGCTCTTCGTGGTCCTGCCGCTCGCGATGCTCGGCGCCGGGCTCGCGCCGCTCCGCGGCTATCTGACGCGGGTCACCCGCCACGTCCGCGGCGCGCAGCGGAGGGCGCCGCCCGCGCCGCTCTGGACCTACGGGATCCTCGCGCTCGGGCTGCTCGGCGTGGGCATGGTGTACTTCGTCATCCTCACGCCCGACAACGTCCAGTTCGACTCGCGCTGGAAGCACCTGGCGCTGGCCGAGGAATACGCTGTCACGGGGGGTATTCGCCGCTTCCCGGAGGGCTGGACGGTCGAGACCTATCCGCACTTCGCGACGTTCGTCTATTCGTGGGCTTTCCTCCTGCCGCGCGGGCTCCTGTTCGACAAAGTCGAGCTCGCCGCGCACATGGAGTTCGTGGGGTTCCTCTGGACCCTCGTCGCCATCCCGGCCGCTGTGCGGCTGATGATCCCCCGCGGGCTCGGGCCATACGCCCTCCGGCTCTCGTGGACGGCGCGCTTCCTCTTCCCCGGCATCTTCCTCTACGACTCGAGCCTGAGCGTCGGCGGCGATCACATCGCCTCCATCTTCGCGCTCCCGGCGTTCACCCTGATGATCCGCGCCTACCGGGAGCTCTCGCCGCGCTTCATCGCGCTGATGATGATGATGATCTCCGGCGCCGGGCTCACCAAGTACACCGGCGCGGTCATCCTGGTCCCCTTCCCGGCGCTCGTCCTCGGCGCGCGAACGCTCGTCCTCGCCTACCGCTCGCTCCGCGGCCAGGCCGCCCCCGCGATCCGCAAGAACTGGTACCTCGGCCCGCTCGCCGCGGCCGCCGCGGGCCTGCTCTTCACCTCCACGCACTGGGCGAAGAACTGGGTCTATTACGCGGATCCGCTCTATCCCACGCTGTACAAGATCCTCCCCCTGAACCCCTGGACGCCGGACGCGGCCAACATCTTCGAGTGGGGTTACAAGGACTACCAGTTCTGGCGGCCGGAGCGGAACCTGGACGGGGTGCTGAGGACGCTCAAGGCGCTCGTCGACTTCTCCTTCCTCCCGAACGATTACCCGAAGTTCCACGGCAAGGTCCCCACCTTCGGGTCGGTCTACACGCTGCTGCTCCTCTGCCTGCCGTTCCTCAAGGGGACGAGGCGCGTCTGGGCGCTCGTCGGCTACGTGCAGGTCGGGCTCCTCTGCTGGTACTGGACGCACCACCAGGACAGGTATCTCCAGGCCATCGTCCCGCAGATGGCGGCCGCGACCGCGGCGATGATCGCGCTCGTCTGGCGCGCGGCAGGCGACAGCAGGCTCGCCGTCCTCGCGACGAGGGCGGGCCTCGGCACGCTGGTCGGGCTGCAGGTCGTCTGGGCGGGCGACGTGTACTTCATCCCGGGCCACGCGATGGTGAAGTCGCCGATCAAGGCCGTGATCGAGCTCCTCTCCCAGGGCTACGCGAAGCGCTACGCGCAGCGATTCGACATCTACCCGACGTTCCAGTCCATCTCCCGGGCGCTCCCCGAGGGCGCGCGCGTGCTGCTGCACGACAACCACAACCACCTCGGGATCGGCGCCGAGACGCTGTCGGACTGGAACGGCTGGCAGTACGGCATCAGCTATGGCCGGCTGCGCACGCCCCGCGAGGTCTGGGACCTCCTGAAGGGCATGGGGGTGACCCACGTCGCCTGGGACACCCAGGTCAGCAAGGGGTGGGACACGGTCGCCGGAGATCTCATGTTCTTCGATTTCGCGCTCAAGCGCACCGTGAAGCACGCGAAGCACGGCGGGATGACGCTCGCCGAGATGGGCCCGCCCCCCGACCCGCAAGCCCCGTTCCCCACCACCGTCGCCTACCTGGGCTGCGGCAATGCCTACAAGTCGGGGCTCTACGAGCTCAGCGACCTGACGGTGCCGGTCTTCGGGCCGAACAACCGCGCGTACCCCGCGCCCCGGGTGAGCGGTCCCCCCGCCGGCGAGAGCGCCGCGGCGCTGCTGGATCGGGCGGGGTTCGCCGTGGTCGATCCGAAGTGTCAGTCGCTGCCCACCTCGGCCCGGAGCGACTTCAGGCTCGCCGCCAAGCGGCGCGTGCTCCTCGGCGGGAAGGGCAAGCTCGACCTCTACCTCCGCAAGGACGGCGAGGTGAGCGCGCCGGCCGCGGCGCCGGAGCCGACCCCCGGGGAGCCGGACATGGCCCCGGAGCCCGACGACGACGAGGATCTCCCCGGCAGGCGCTGAAGCGCGCCTGCGGCCCGTCGCGGGGGGGCCCTGCCGCGAGGCGGCCCTTGACCGCGGCGCGGCCGCCGAGGCGGCGATGCCCGGGGCCGCGAGAGGCCCGGGCGACCGGGGCCCACCTCAGGCCGCCGTGCGCCTCGCCACGCAGAAGACCGACAGCCCGAAGCTCGGCCGGCGGCCGCGCGCGATGAGATCGACCTCCGCGCGAAGGACGGCTTCGAGCGCGGACGAAGCGAGGCCGGACTTCGGCGAAGGCTGCTTCATGCTGGTCTTGCCCGGACGCAGCTTGCGCGCGGCGCTCCAGACGGCGCGCGAGCCGACCGCGGCGGGGAAGAGGAGCTGGTTGAAGTAAGCGCACGCCTCCACGTGAAAGTCGGCCGGCAGCGCGGCGCGGAAGCTGCCGGCGGTGTACCGGCGGAAATGCTGCAGCGCGCGGTCGTGATCGCTGAACAACCACGGATACGCCGGCACCGTGGCGACGAAGATCCCGCCGGGGCTCAGGTGGTCGTGGATCCAGCGGAGCGCGGCGCGGTCGTCCTCGATGTGCTCGATGACGTCGAGCGCGCAGATCACGTCGTAGCGCCGGTCGAGCTCGAACGGGAGCGACGCGCTGTAGAGCGTCCTTGCCGTGCCCGCCTTCGTGATCGCGTCCTGGCCGAGCGGGCTCACCTCGTTCGCGTCGACGGCCCCGAACTCCGCGAGGACACCCAGGTTCTGGCCGACCCCGGCGCCGACCTCCAGCAGCTCGAGGGGCCGCCGTCCCGGGCCGAACTCGCGCACCAGGTGGGCCAGCAGCCGAGCCCTCCCCTTCCTCAACCAGTCGCCGGATTCCTCGGAGTACTGCTGGTATGCTGTCGTTTCCATCCGCTCTTCACTCTGCGTGCGGGGCCGGTTCTTCCTGGGGAGGCGACGCGGTCGGGGGCGGCGACTCTCTGGAGGGCGAGGCCGGCTCTTCCCCGGCCGGCTCCGAGGGCGGGGTCGGGATCTCGATCGTCAGGTCGTCCACCTTGGCCGGCTCTTTGCGCGGCCTCTTCGGCGGCGCCGGGCGCCGCTTCCGCGGCGGCGCCGTCGCGGCGGCGCTGGCCGACGGCTGCGCTGCGGGCGCGGCCGTCGGCGGGGCCGACGCCGCGGCGCTGGGCTGGGGCGCGGGCTCCTGCGGCGGCGCGGGCGCGGGCGCAGGCGCAGGCGCAGGCGCGGCGGCGGGCGGCGGGGTCTCGCTCTCGGCCGCCGGCGCGCTCTGCGGCAGCCGCTGCGAGCGGAGGACTTGCCAGGCGACGACGCCGGCGAGGGCCACCAGCGCGAGCGCTGCCCACCGGACGCGCCGGCGCCGGCGCGAGCCGGGGTCGAACTCCGGGAACTCGCCTTCCTGCGCCAGCCCGCTCACGCTGGACGCCTTCATCCAGTGCTCCGGCGTCTCGCCGGAAGGCACGGCGCTAGCCGGCGGGGCGACGGCTGGCGCGACCGGGGGCTCGAGGGGCCGCGACGCGCGCAGCGAGGCGGGGGGCGACGCGGCGACGGCCGCAGCGACGGCCGCTCGTCTGACGCTGTCGCTGGGTTCTTCCGGCCGCTCGTGGCTCGGCGGCTCGCCGTACTCGCGCGCGGTCGCGCGCGGACCGGCGTCGTGCGGCGAGAGCGCGCGCGGCGTCTGCGCTGCGGGCGGCGGCTCGTCCGGCGCGCTCGGCGCGACGGGAGCGCCGCTCTGGGCCGACGGAATCGCGGGCTCGGCCGGCGCGGGACCTGCGGTCTCGGCCGGCGCGGGACCTGCGGTCTCGGCCGGCGCGGGACCTGCGGGCATGGCCGGCGCATGGGCGGCGGGCTTGCCGGAGGCGGGCGCCGCGTCGGCCGGCGCGGCGGGCGCCGCGGGCGCGGACGGCGCCGCCCAGGGCTCGTCCACGTCGGTGTCGATCACGTCGTCGTCGAACTCTTCGATGTCGACGTCGACGAGCGAGGGCGCGCTGTCGGCTTCCCTCCGGGGCATCTTGCTGCGCGCCAGCGCCAGCGGCTCCGAGCCAGGCGGGGCCTCGACGCCGTCCGCCGCGGGCGACGTGCTGCTCGGCGGCCCGGAGAGCGGCGCCCCGGTGGCGAGCGGCGCGCCCGCGGAGGCCGCGGAGGGCGGCGTGCCCGCGGAGGCCGCGGAGGGCGGCGCGCCCGCGGAGACCGCGGGGAGCGGCGTGCCCGCGGAGGGCGGCGCGCTCGGCGGGAGCGGCGTGCCCGCGGAGGGCGACGCGCTCGGCGGGAGCGGCGTGCCCGCGGAGGGCGACGCGCTCGGCGGGAGCGGCGTGCCCGCGGAGGGCGGCGCGCTCGGCGGGAGCGGCGTGCCCGCGGAGAGCGGCGCCCGCTGCGACGCGCTGTCGTTGCGCCGCGGCGGCGGCGGCGGCGGCGGTCGATCCCCGAGCCGCGACGACAGCGGCGCGCGCTCGCTGAGCGGCGGCCGCTCGATCCGCTGGGACGACGCCGGCGGCTGCTCGCCGACCTGAGCCAGCGACGCCGCCGGAGGCCGCTCGGCGGCGCGCGGCGGCGCCGGGGGGAGCCGCTCGGCGGCGCGCGGCGGCGTCGGCGGAGGCCGCTCGGTGGCGCGCGGAGGGGTCAGAGGCCGCTCGGTAGGACGCGGCGGCGCCGGAGGCCGCTCGGTGGCCCTCGGCAGCGCCGGAGGCCGCTCGGTGGCCCTCGGCGGCATCGGGGGCCGCTCGCCGGACCTGGCCGACAGCGGCGCGCGCTCGCTGAGCGGCGGCCGCTCGGTGAGCCGCGGCGGCGCCGGCGGCCGCTCGCTCGGCCGCGCCGGAACCCGCGCGCTCGGCCTGGCCGACAGCGGAGCTGCCGCCGCGTCCGCGGCCTGCTCGCTGGGCCGCCGCTCGGGCGAGCGCGTCGAGATGGCGCCGGCGGGGTCGCCCACCTGGGGCAGCGGCGGCGCCTTGGGGATCGTCGAGCCCATCGCCGGCCGCGGCGGGGCCGCCGGCGGGCGCGTCGGCGAGGCGCGGGGCGGCATCGGCGGCGGCCGCGGCGAGCTCACGCTGCTCGCCGCCGTCTCGGTCGACAGCTCGGCGATGCGGGCGAGCGACTCCGCGAGGTCGCGCGCGCTGCTGAAGCGCTGCTCCGGCTCGCGATCGCACGCGCGCGCGAACCACGCGTCGAAGCTCGGCGGCAGCTCCGGGTTCACCCGCGAGGGCACCGGGATCTCGCCGAGCGAGATCTTGATCAGCAGGTCGCCGACCCCCTCGCTGTCGAACGGGAGCTCGCCCGTCACGCACTGGTAGACGATCACGCCGAGCGCCCACAGGTCGGCGCGGAAGTCGACCTCCCGGAGCCCCTTCACCTGCTCCGGGCTCATGTAGTGCGGCGTGCCCATGAGCGTCCCGACCGTGGTGCGCTGGGCGGCCCGCTTCCCGTGGCCCACCTTGGCGATGCCGAAGTCGAGGATCTTGACGACCTCGTCGTCCTCGTTCGCGCAGAGGAAAAAATTCTCCGGCTTGAGGTCGCGGTGCACGATGCCGGCCCCGTGCGCGCGGGTGAGCGCGCGCGCGACCTGCGTCACGATCTTCGACGTCTCCTGGAGCGTGAGGCGGCGCCTCCGCGCGAGCCGCTCGAAGAGGTCCTCGCCCTCGAGCAGCTCCATCACGATGAACGGCTGCTCGCCCTCGATGCCGTGATCGAGGATCTGCACGACGTGCGTGCTGCGCAGCTGCGCAGCAGCGGTCGCCTCACGGCGGAACCGCTCGCGGGCGTCCTCCTGCTTCGCGAGCTCGGGATCGATGAGCTTGACGGCGACCTGGGTGCCGAGCGCCAGGTGCTCGGCGACCCACACCGAGGCTTGCGCGCCCTGCCCCACGGGTCGGATGAGGCGGTAGCGCTCGCTCAGCACCTGACCAGCTGCGGTAGACACGGCGGCAAAAGCCTACGTCGAGGGGAACATCTGTGTCGAGTTCCTGCGTACCACCTCAGATCCCCTGACGAACGGTTTCCTTCATCAGCGCGCGCCACTCGTCGCGGGTGAGCTCCGGATAAATGTAGTCGCCCTCGAAATTTGTATGGTGCAGGAGCAGACGGGCGACAGTGACGATGCTCCCCGCGACGTCGCCGCCCTGCGCGACGTTCGCCAGCGCCTCGGTCGCCTCGCGCACGTCAGCGTGCTGCTTCAGCGCGACCTGGACCTCCTCGGCGAGCCCGCGGGCCTGGAAATGGGGAAAGATCGCGGTCTCCTCCCAGCGCATGTGCCGCTCCATCGGACCGCGGAGGAACGCGAGCAGGCTCCCGCGCTCGGCGCTGGCCTCGTCCGCGGAGCGCTGCGCCATCGCCATCAGCTTCCGCGCCATCTCGCGGGCGCGCTCCTCCTCCTCGAAGAGCTCGCTCACCATCCGGTCCAGTTCCATGACGCGCGGGCCGTCGTAATCCAGATCCCGGAGGAGGTCGAGGCCGGCGCGGCGCGATCTCGAGCGCGGGGTCAATCGGCGGCGGCGCGCGCGCGGACGATCGCGGCGAGCCGGCCGACGACGCCGCTCGCGACCATCGAGAGCACCTGCTTCTCCAGCGCCTGTCGCTCGGACGGCCTGCCGCCGAACGAGATGCGCGAGCGGGCGGTGGGGCCGCCGACGACGCGGCCGACGATGGTGCAGCTCACGCGGTGCACGTCGCCCCGCGTGACCGAGGTGAACTCGGCGACGCGCGCGCTCAGCACGACCGATTTCGCCTCGCCGAAATCCGCCTTCTTCGCGGCGCTCTTGAGCAGGCCGCGCAGGGCCCGCGCCCGCTGGGCCTGGCCTTCGCCCGCGGGCACGTCGACGCTCTTCCACTCGACCTTGGTGTCGCGGGCGAAGGTCGACGCTGGCGAGGCCGTGAGGGTGGTCAGGGCCATCACCGCCGAGAGCAGCCATCGGGACGCGCGGCGCATGGGAGCAGGCTAGTGGGCCGCGAGCCCGGCGGCCAAATTCGCGCACGGCTTCACGCCGCGGGGCGGCCGCGCGCGCGATCGCCGCGCTCGCGCCGCGATCGGGCACGCGCTATGCCGTGCCCTGGAAGCGAGGATCGATGGAGCGGAGCTCGCCGGGGGAAGATCGAGGCGATCGACGAGGACGAGATCGGCGCGCGGGGCGCGCGGCGCGCCGGGGCGGATGCCTGGCGGCGCTGCTCGCGATCGCCGTCGCGCCCGCGGCGGGCAACGCGCAGGCGCCGCGCCCGGGCGGCGCCAAGGCGGACGCGGCCGCGCCGGCGGCGGGCGGCGCGCCGGGGGCGGGCGGCGCGCCGGCGCGGCGTCCGAGCGGCGCGAAGGTGGATCCGCGCGCGCCGGCGGCGGGCGGCGCGCCGGCGGCCGAGAAGCGCACGCCCATCACGCCCGCGCCGCGGTGGACCGCCGCGACGCCCGACGAGATGCTCGGCGCCGCGCTGGCCCGGGCGCGGCGGGGCGGCGACGACGCGCTCGCGGGGCTCGTGATCGCGGCGGCGCTCTCCGATCGCGCGGCGCAGGGCCGCGCGCGCGATGGCCTCGCGCAGATCGCGGCGTCCGCCTCGCCGCTCGCCGACGAGGCGCGCTGGCTCGCGGCCTCGCTCGCCCCCGAGCCGCCGGCGGCGACGTGGCCCGGCGCGCGCGCCGTCTCGTACGACGCGCCCCCGGACCCGTCGGGGCTCGTGAAGGCGTTCGCCATCCTCGGGCCGTTCCAGGACAACTCGGGCGGCGGGCTCGCGCGCCGCGAGGGGCCCGAGGCCGAAGGCCAGCGCTTCTCGGACATGAGCGCCCGCTACGCCTGGGGGGTCTACGACGTCGCGTGGCGCCGGGTGCTGCCCGCCGCGGCGACCGCGCGCGGCGTGCCGCTCGACCTCTACATCCATCCCCGCGCCGAGAGCTGCACCTACCTCGCCTCGCGCGTGACCGTCCCCGCCGCGCTCGATCGCAAGCCGATCCTCGCCCACGTCGCCGCGACCGGCGCCGTGCGGCTCGCGTGGGACGGCGCGGACGTCGCCTCGAGCGACGCGGCCCACCAGCGGCTCGTGCTCGACCGCATCGCCGCGCGGATCGAGGCGCCCGCGGGCGATCACCTGCTCGCCCTCAAGGTCTGCACCGGCGCCATCGCCGACGAGGGGCGCGTCCGCGTGCGCTTCACCGACGAGCAGCGCCGGCCGGTGGCGCTCGCGACCTCGTCGGACCTCACGAGGCTCGCGCTGCCCCCGGCCGCGCCGTCGCCGTCGGCCGCCGTCGCGACGGCGCTCGACAGGGCGCTCGGCGCGGGCGCGGCGCAGACGCTGGAGCAGACGCTCACGGCCGTCGTGGCGCGCACGCTCGGGGGCGCGGACGATCAGCGATCGCCCCGCGCGCCCGGCCTGCTCGACCGCGTGACGCGGTCGCCGGGGATCTCCGCGGACGCGCTCGCCCTCGCCGGGTGGGTGTCGCCGTTCGGCGCGAACCGCAGCGGCTGGCTCGAGGCCGCGCGCGCCCGCGGCCTCGCCGAGAAGGACCGGGCCACCGCCTCGTTCGCGCAGCGCAGGCTCGTCGCGGCCCACCTGGCCTCGGGCCGCGCCGACTGGGCGGCCGCCGTCCTGCGCGAGGAGCCGCTGCGCTCGGCGCGCGACCCCGAGGCGCGCGTCCTCCGCGGGCTCGTCGAGAAGAAGCTCGGGACGTCGGGGCTCGCGCGCGCCGGGCTCGAGGAGCTGCTCGCGGTCGAGCGCGAGCAGAAGGACCGGACCCCGGTCGTCGTCTGGCAGGAGATCGCGGCCGCGGCCCGGCTCGACCCGGCGCTCGCGCTGCGGGCCGCGCGGAGGCTCGCCGAGATCGCGCCCGAGTCGCGGGGCGCGGACTACGTGCTCGCGTTCGAGCCCGAGGGCGGCGCCGCGCTGGAGGTGGCCGCCGCCGGCGCGCTCGCGCAGCAGACGTCGGCCGAGGACGTCATCCGCGTCGGCCGCGCGCTCCACGACGCGGGCCGCGTCGCGTGGGCGCGCGAGGTCCTGTCGTACGCGACGCAGGTCGCGCCGAACCAGCCCGCCGCGTTCCAGGCGCTCGCCGCGGTCCGGCAGGGCCAGGCGAGCGGCGCGGCGGCCGCGCTCGCCAACGGCGCGCTCGCGCGGGCGCGCGATCTCGCGCCGGGCGACCCGTTCCTCAAGGCCGAGCTCGCGCTCCGCCTCGGCGAGGGCGCGGCCGGCGCGCCGGGCCGGCGGCGCATGCGCGACGAGCAGTACCTCGTCGCGCCCGGCGCCTTCCTCGAGCGCGGGCGAAAGGAGCCGGCGAAGAAGGGCGAGGTGGCCGACCGGCAGCTCCACTGGGTGCGCGTCGTGACGTACCACCCGGACAAGCGCGTCTCGCAGCTCATGCACTACGCGCGCGAGATCGTCATCGAGCCGCGCACCGATCAGGACCTCTACGAGCGCGACATCCCCGCCGAGGCCGAGGACACCGAGCTCCTGTTCGCGCGCGTGCACCGCAAGGACGGCACGGTGGCGCCGCCGGACGAGCAGGGCGCGGGCGGGCAGCGGCCGTTCGTGCGCTGGCCCAAGCTGAAGGCCGGCGACGTGGTCGAGGTCGCGGTGCGCGCGTGGACCCCGGGCCCCGTCGGGCGCCGGGGCGACGCGCCGTTCTACTTCATCGACTACGTCGGCTCGACCGACACGCGGCCGATCCTCTACAACGAGGTCGTCGTCGACTCGCCGACGAGCGATCCGCTGGCGATCGACGTGCTGAACGGCAAGGCCGAGCGGGTGCTCCGGTCCGAGAAGGACGGCCGCCAGGTGACGCGGTTCATCTGGGACGACCCGCCCGAGGTGCCCGAGGAGCCGCTCGCCCCGCACCTCGCCGAGGTGCTGCCGGTCGTCGTCGGCTCCACGTTCCACGGCTGGCACGACTTCCGGGAGTGGTACCGGGGCGCGGTCGCCGGCTTCACGGAGCCGGACGATCAGGTCCGCCGGCTCGCCGCCGAGCTCACGAAGGGCAAGACCACGCGCGAGGACAAGCTGCGGGCGCTCTTCGACTTCGTCGCCGACGACATCCGGTACGTGAACTTCGTCTCGGGCGAGTGGTGGCTGCCGAACCGCCCGCAGGAGCTCCTCGCGCGGCGCCAGGGCGACTGCGACGACAAGGCGATGCTGCTGATCACGCTGCTCAAGTCGATCGGCATCGAGGCGACGGAGGTGCTGGTGCAGACGCGCTACACGGGCCAGCCCTCGCTGCTCCGGAGCGAGGTGGCGGCGATCCCGGTGTTCGATCACGGCATCGCGTACCTCCCGGGCGCGGGCGGCGCGCCGGGCCTGTGGCTCGACGCGACCAGCCCGCAGAGCCGGCTCGGGCCGCTGCCGGCGATGGACGCGCGCACGCTGGCGCTGTTCGTCGACGAGGGGCCGCCGAAGATCGTGGAGACGCCGGCGAGCTCGCCGGCCGACCACGGCGTCGACGCCGAGTGGACCATCGCGCTGCAGCCGTCGGGCGCGGGCGAGCTCGCGGCCAGGGAGCGGCACATCGGCGACGCGGCGTTCGAGCTCCGGTCGAACCTGGCGGAGGCCGACGCGCGGGCGCAGTGGGTCGAGCAGTACCTCGCGTACGGCTGGTTCCCGACCGTCGACGTGAAGCCCAAGGTGGCGTTCCAGGCCGATCTGCCGCACGGGGCGGCGACGCTCGAGTTCGAGGCGCGCTCCGAGGGGCTCGCGCGCCGCGAGGGCGCGGAGCTCGCGGTGCCGCTCTCGGGCACGTCCACGCTGACGTCGCAGCTCGCGCCCCTCGTGAAGCGCACGCTGCCCGTGGTCCTGCCGCCGAGCCTCGCGCCGCGGCACCACACCCGGACGATCACGATCGTCGCCCCCGCGGGGTACGCGTTCGCGGAGCTCCCGCCGGGCGGCGACGAGGACGGCGGCGACTTCGGCCGCGCGTCGATCTCGTTCGCGAAGGCGCCGGGCAAGAACGCGGTCGTGGTGAAGGAGCGCGTGGTCATCGACCGGTCGACGATCCCGGTGGCGCAGTACGCCGCCTGGCGCGGCTGGCTGCAGCGGGTCGACGGGCTCCTGCACCGGATGGTGCGGCTCGTGCCCGTCGCGCCGGCGAGCCCGAAGGCGCCGTGACGGCGGGCGGCGGCGGTTCGAGGAGGGCCGCCGCCACGGCCGTGCCCGGCCTCGCGCGGCCGCGTCGGCCTCCCCGCCGCGGCCGCCCCAGTCGGCGGCCCTTGGTACCGTTCTGGCTAGCCGCCGTTCAACGCGCCCACGCGCCAGCGCTACCCAGGGGAGGGATCTCGCCATGCCGCTAGAACAATACCGACGCCCGCGAATGATCGTTCTGAGCCCGCGCTCGACCGCTTACGACGCGGTGAGGGCGATGGTCGACAACCACGTCGGCGCGGTCCTGGTCCACGATGGCCAGGGCCTCGCGGGCATCGTCACCGACCGCGACATCGCGCTCGAGATCGTGGCAGGCGATCTCGACGCGCGCAGCACCGCGCTGCGCGACGTCATGTCGGACGAGATCGCGACGCTCGAGATCGACGCGTCGATCGACGACGCCGTGCGCATCATGCGCGATCATGCGTGTCGGCGCGTGCCGCTGACCGAGCAAGGTCGGCCCGTCGGCGTCGTGACCCTGGACGACCTGCTCGCCGACGGCGCCATCGACGCCGAGGCCGCCGGCTCCGTCGTGCGCGCGCAGCTCGAGGTGGCCGCCCGGTTCAAGCCGGGGGGCGCGCTGCACCCGGAGGGGATCGCGCGCCCCGAGCAGCGCTCGCGCGGCCCCGTGCGCGCCCTCACCCGGCGCAAGGCGCGCGCGGACAGCGCCTATGGCCGGCTGCTGCACGCGGTCGAGCGCCACAGCGGCCTCCAGCAGCGCGACCGCGCCGAGCTCGCGCTGCAGATCGTCCTCGGCAACCTCTGCCGCAGGGTGACGCCCCAGGAGGCGCGGCACCTCATCGCGCAGCTCCCCTCCAAGCTCCACCCGTCGCTCGATCCGTTCCTCGACGGGCCCGACAAGCGCATCACGACGGCGACCATCGAGGACGACGTCGCCCGCGAGCTGCGCATGGACCGCGAGGCGGCCGGCTTCGTGCTGCAGGCGATCTGCGAGGCGGTCGCGGACAGCGTCTCCGCCGGCGAGATCGAGGGGTTCCGCGGCCAGCTCCCGCTCGACATGAAGGACCTGTTCCCGCCGACCCCCCTGCGCCGGGCGGTCTGAGCCGCCGGGGCGGCGCCTCAGTCTGAGCCGCCGGGGCGGCGCCTCAGGGGGCCGGCGCGGGCGCGGGCGCCGCGAGCAGCTTGCGGACCATGCCGAGGAGCTTGTCGGCCGTGAACGGCTTCTTGAGGACGGCCTGCGCCCGGTCGCCGAGCTTCTGGAGCAGCTCGTGGCGCTGCTCCACCGCGCTCATGATGACGATCGGCATGCCGTCGAGCCGCTGCTCCGCGGAGACGGCCTGCACCAGGTCGAAGCCGCTCATGATCGGCATCATCAGGTCGACGAGGGCGAGATCCGGACGCGACCCTCGCAGGTAATCGAGCGCCTGCTTGCCGTCGGGGCACGTCACGACCGAGTACCCCTCGTCCTCGAGCAGCCCCTCGATGCACGCGAGGAGGTCGACCTCGTCGTCCACCACCAGCACCGTCGTCATGGCGCCTCCTCTCTCTGGTGCGCTCCGGCGAGGAGCCGCGCCTGCCCCGAGAGGATCTGCTCCGCCGACGCGAACGAGCTCGCCACCTCGATGCCGCGCTCGGAGATGACGAACTCGCGGATCGACCTGTCGTAGAGGCTCTCTCGCATCTTCATGACCGAGATGAGCCGGTGGATCTGCGACCGGAGCTCGACGTAGCGGAGCAGGACGACGGTCTCGACCACGTTCCCGAGCTCGGGGTTCGGCATCCTGATGAGGGGCGTGAACAGGTCGAGCTCCTCGGTCACCACGGTCGTCACGTCGAGCATCCTGAGCTGGTTGGTGAACGCCGACAGGAACCGCGGCATCCGGTCCGGGTAGACCGACGCGGCCCGGAAGCCCTCGATGCCGTCGATGAACAGCCGCCTCCGCGGCGTCGGGTCCTGGCGCAGGAGCTCGAGCAGCTGCTCCGCCAGCGAGTCCATCATGTGCTCCAGCGGCGGCTGCCAGATGAGCTGGATCGCCCCCTTCTCGACGTGGGTGTCGAGATCGATCCCCACCTTCCGGGCCTTGTCGCGGAGCCGCGGCGGAGGCTCGTAGAAGCCGAAGTAGATCCCGTGCTCGCCCCGCCTCGCCCCCTCGGCCAGGAACGAGAGACCGAGGAGCGTCTTGCCGGTGCCGGGCGCCCCGAGGAGGGCGGTCGTCGAGCCCGAGGGCAAGCCGCCCTCGAGCATCGCGTCGAAGCTCTCGATCCCGAAGCCCATCCGGCAGCGCTCCTCGGACGCGCTCGCCCGCGGGCTGTCGAACTGGATCTCGGTGCGCGGGTGGATGACCATCCCGGACGTGTCGATCTCGACCTCGTGCTTGCCGCGCAGGTAGTCGCTCCCGCGGAACTTGTGCACCGTGAGCTCCCGGACGGCCCGCGGCCCGATCAGCTTATCGGTGAGCTCGATGACGCCGTCCACGAGCGCGTTCTCGGCGTGCGACGGATCGCGCGTGCTCGAGAGGAGGAAGGTCGTGCAGTCGTTCAGGGCCGAGAGCCCCTGGATCTCGTGCACGAACTCGCGGAACGAAAGCGCGGTCGGCGCGCGCTGCTCGACGCTCTCGAGCCCGTCGATCACGAGCACGTCTGTGCCGCGGCGCTCGCGCAGGGTGCGGCGCAAGAGCTCCAGCAGCGCCGGCAGGCCCTGATCGCGGAGCGCCGGGTAGCCGCTGATGTAGTAGATGCGATCGGGGATCATCCCCGTATCGAAGAACCTCATGCCGCGCAGGTGGCGGATCATCTTGCTGTGCGACTCGACGAGGAGCGTCACGTAGACGCACCGCGCGCTCGGGCTCCTCCGGATGTGCTCGAAGCAGAGCTGGTTGCCGAAGATCGTCTTTCCGCTCCCGGGCGGCCCCATCAGGGCGTAGGTGCCGTTGCGGAGGAAGCCGCCCTTCAGGATGTAATCGAGCCGCGGAATGCCGGTCTCCAGCCGTGGGATGTCCGCGCTCGGGCTGTCGCTCTCCCTGTCCTCGGTCGAGGGTGCCTGTGCGTCTCTCGGGTGTTCACGTTCTCGCGTCATGACGGTTCCGCTGAGGTCTCCGACGTCGGTTGCGCGACCGGCAGGCGAACGACGAACGCGGCGCCCCCGCCGTCAGGGGGTTCGATGACGATGCTGCCGCCGTGCGCCTGCACGATCTCGCGCACGATGTAGAGACCGAGCCCGAGGCTCTGCGATTTGTAGGTGGAGGCGATCCGCTGAAAGGGCTCGAAGACCCGGTCGTGGTCCTCTGCGGCGACGCCCGGCCCGTGGTCGCGCACCGTGAGCTTGGCTGTCGTGCCCTCGCGCGCGAGGGAGACCTCGATCGGGCCGCCGCCGCCGTACTTCAGCGCGTTCGTGAGCAGGTTCTGCACGACCTGCTCGATGCGCGCGCCGTCCCAGAGCCCGAAGATGGGCTCGCTGGCCACGATCTGGACCGGCGTCCCGGCCGCCCGAGCGTGCTCGGTGATCGCCTCCGCGGCGTCACGCACGATCTGGAGCAGATCCTTCGGCTCGAAATCGAGCTCGAGCCGGCGGGCGCGGATCCGGGTCACGTCGAGGAGGTTCTGGACCAGGCTGGTCAGGCGATCGATCTGGCGCTCCGACATGTCGACGAGCCTGTCGAGCTCCGGGAACGACCCGTCCGGCGGGACGCGCAGCTTGATGCGATGAAGGGTGAGGAGCAGGGCGTTGAGGGGCGACCGGAGCTCGTGCGCCGCGATGGACAGGAACTCGTCACGGGCGGCGAGCGCGGCGCGCGTGTCCTCCGTCCAGCGCTGGAACGCGGTCACGTCGATGAAGGTGAGCGCGGCGAGCTTGTCCCCGTGGTCGACGGCGTCGCACCGGACGAGGAGCGCGAAGTCGCCCTCGGCGGTCTTCCAGTGCGTCAGCACGGGGCCGAACGACTCGCCCCGGAGGGCGCGGGACCGCGGCCGCTCGTCGGGCCCGAGCGGCCTCCCCTCGGCGTCGGTGATCTGCGGGGTGTGCCCGTCCAGGTCCTCGTAGGCAAACGAGATCTCGCGCGCCGACGGGTTGGCGAAGATGACCCGGCCACCCCGTCCGACCGTCATCAATACGAGGCCTGCCTGAATCGCGTCTGCGGCGTTGGGTTCGGTGGATAGATGCGGTCTCACCAAGCTCGCGCTCCTCGCTGTCTGCGGGGTCTCGAGCAGGCTCATCGTGCAAACGGCGGACCGAGCCGGTCATCCGGCGGGAGCTCCGGCGAAGAGCGGCGCTCGCGCCGGCGCCGGAGGGCGGCTGTGGCGTAACGCCATTGCGCGGGGCAACTTGGCGCGTGCGGGGGTGGTGACGGACCACCATCGACGCTTCAATGGAAGTGCTGCTCTTGCTGGTCCAGCGCACCTCGGCGCGCGGCGTGGCCTACGGCTGCGGCCAGACGACGCCGCGCGCGCGCAGATCGGCGACGGTGTCCGCCAGCGTCTCGAGCGGGTCGCGGGGCGTCCAGCCGAGCTCTCGCCGGGCCTTCGTCGCGTCGAGGTACCAGAAGTGCTGGCCCATCTCGGCCGACACCGGGTCGACCGGCAGGTCGAACGGCAGCCGCTTCCGCGCCCGCTCGATGAGGTGCGCGCCCGCCTTGGCGAGCGCGATGCTCCGCGGCAGCCGCAGGGCCGGGGCCGGGACGCCCGAGACCCGCGAGAGGCGGTGGAAGAAGACGTCGAGGCTCATGTTGGCGGCGCCGAGCAGGTAGCGCTCGCCCGGGCGGCCCTTCTCCATCGCCAGCACCATCCCCTGCGCCGCGTCGCGGGCGTCGACGAAGGAGAGGCCGCCCGCGGGGATGAAGGGGAGCCGGCGCTCGAGGAAGCTCACGACGTCCCCCGTCGACGCGCCGTGGACGTCGCCCGGGCCGAGCAGGATGCTCGGGTTGACGGCGACGACCTCGAAGCCTGGCCCGTTGCGATCGAAGGCCGCGCGCTCGGCGTACAGCTTCGAGCGGTAGTAGGGCCAGCCGGCGATGATGTCCATCGGCGGCTCCGCCGTCTCGTCGCGGATGTCGTCCGGATCCCGGCTCACCGCCACGACGCCGCTCGTGCTCGCGATCACCGCGCGCTTCACCCCCGCGCCGCGGCAGGCGTCGAGGGTGATCTTGGTCCCCTCGACGTGCGTCCGGTAGAGCGCCTCGGCGTCCTCGCGGCGCCGCGACACGCGCCCGGCGCAGTGGAAGAGGCCCTCGCAGCCCTCGGCGGCGGCGCGGACCGACGCCGCGTCGAGGACGTCCCCGCGGCGGAGCGCGACGCCTTGCTCGGCGAGCGCGGGCGCCTCCGCCCGGCAGAGCGCCACGACGTCGTGGCCCGCCCCGCGCAGCGCCGAGACGAGGTGCGAGCCCAGAAAACCGGTCGCGCCGGTGACGAGGTAGCGGCTCATGCGAGATCGAAAACCTTCTGGAAGGTCTGGAGGAGGGAGATGTCGTTCGATTTCACGAGGCCCGTCATGAACTCCATCGGGCTCGGCGTGTAGGCCTCCCGGACGATCTTGGTGAAGATCTCCGGCGTCGTCTTGAGGACGCAGTCCGCCTGCTGGCTCGGCTTGCCGATCCGCGCCTCGCAGCTGGCCGGATCGATCCGCAGCGTCCACTTCGCCTCCTCCTCCGCCCCGAGCGTGACGTAGTAGGTGATCGGCTGGGTGACCCGCCCGGCCACGTACTTCGACTCGAGCTCGCGGAACAGGACCGTGAGCGGGTGCTCCTTCGTGGTGGCGGCCTGATCGATGCTCTCGACCCGGCGCAGGTCGAGGGCGCCGCCCTCCTTGAGCTTGATCACGGCGAGCTGCGTGAGCTCCGCGACCTTGCGGCAGGCCAGCGCGTACTTCATCCCGGCGGTGAGCCGGCGGAGGTCGGCGATCTCGAGCGGCGGCCCGATGCGCGCGACCAGATCGCGGCGGATCGGGACGCTGCGCCCCTTGGGGAGCGCCTCGAAGGTCCCGCCCAGGTAGAGGGGCAGGATGTCGACGTTGTGCGTGAGCGCGAGGTGCCCGATCGCCGGCTTGAACTCCAGGATGCTGCCGTCGGGGCTGCGCGTGCCCTCGGGGAAGAGCAGCACGGTCCGCCCGCGGTCGAGGATCTCGCCGGTCTGGCGCAGCGCCGTGCGCAGGCCGCCCTTGCGGTCGAAGGGCGCCAGGTTCGTGAGGTTCTCGAAGTAGGCGCGCCGCCAGCGGTTGCCCTCGAAGAAGTAGTCCTGGGCGGCGAGCGAGACGATGCCGTCGCCGTAGCTGCCCAGCGCGAACTTCACGAGCCCCATGTCGAGGTGGCTCGCGTGGTTCGAGACGACGATGGTGTTGCGGTTGTGCGGGATGAACGCGCGCCCGTAGACCTTCGGGCGCATGACGTTCCCGTAGAAGCCGGACTGGACCTTGTTCATCCAGTGCTTCGCGAAGTCGGCCACCGGGCGGGGGATGTGGATCGGCTCCTCGCCCGGCTTGTGCGACGCCGGCTCGGCGGCCGCGGCGCTGGCGTCCTGTGCGAGCGCCCCCGCGCCCGCCTCGGCGGCCGAGGCGGCGAGCCGCTCGACGATCGCCTTCACCTCGGCGCGCTTCACCTGGCCGGACGCGGTGCGCGGCAGGTCGGCGTCGTGGAGGTGCACGGCCATGGGGTGGCACGGCTTGGGCAGCGCCTGGATCGCCGTGCGGAGCGCGTCGAGCGCGCGCTCGTGCTGCGCCGCCCGCGCGAGCGCCTCGTCGCCGCCCTCGCCCTTCGCGCTCGGCGCCGCGGGGACGGCGAGGCAGGCGACCTGCTCGCCGCCGCGGCCGTTGTCGATCCCGACGATCGCGAGCTCCTTCACGTGCGCGACCTTGCCGAGCTGGCGCTCGACGTCGGCCGGGTACACGTTCTCGCCCTTCGCCGCGGTGATCACCTCGCTCTGCCGGCCGACGAGGACGAGCCGCCCCTGCTTGTCGAGCCTGCCGAGATCGCCCGTGTGGAGCCACCCGTCCGCGTCGAGCGCGGCCTCGGTCGCGCCGGCGCCGTCGGCGTAGCCCTTCATGACGTTGGGGCCGCGCGCGAGCACCTCGCCGACGCCGCTCGCGTCCGGGTTCGCGATCTTGATCTGCACGCCGGGGATCGGCTTGCCCACGTTCCCGGGGCTCACCGTCGGCGACGGCTTGGCGACGGTCAGGAGCGGCGCCGCCTCGGTCAGGCCGTAGCCCTCGGCGAGCGGCAGGCCGAGCCCCTTGAACACGGCGGCGGTGTCCTTGGGGAGCGCGGCGCCGCCGGAGATGAGGAAGCGGACGTTGCCGCCGAGCGCCTCGTGGACGCTCCCGAAGAAGAGCCGCCCCACGTTCAGCCCGAAGCGCTTGCCGAGCATGCGGTTCAGCTCCATCGCCCAGCTGAAGGCGGCGGCCGCGGCGGGCCCTTGCTCCTTCACGCGGGCGACGATCTGGCGTTCCAGCATCTGCCAGAGCGCCGGCACGCCGACCATCGCCGTGACGCGGGCCCGCTTCAGCCCGTCGGTCACCCGGTCGGCCGAGACCTCGTCGAGGTAGATGATCCGCGCGCCCTGCGACAGCGGCAGGAGCAGGCCGCAGGTGACCTCGAAGGTCTGGTGGAGCGGCAGCACGCTGAGCACGCGATCGCTCGCCTTGAGCGGGAACAGCGGGGCGAGGGCGGCGAGCAGCGCGGTGAAGTTGCCGTGCGTGAGCAGCACGGCCTTCGGCTCCCCGGTCGTGCCGCTCGTGTAGACGACGCTCGCGACGTCCTCGCTGCCCACGCGCACGTCCGGGGGCGCGAGCCCCTCGCCGGACGCCGGGCCCAGGCCGGCCACGCGGCCCTCGGCGAAGCCGCAGAGGTCGAAGGCGTACAGGTTCGGCAGCGCCGCGCGCACCGCGGCGCCGATCTTCTCCTCGACGCCGCCGTCCCAGAGCACGACCTTCGCCGTCGACGAGCGGACGATGCCCGCGAACGCCTCCGCGTCGAGCGCGGGGTCGATCGGCACAGCGACGGCGCCCGCGCGGAGGATGCCGAAGTAGGCGATGGGCCACGACGGCTGGTTCTCGCCGGAGAGCGCCACGCGATCGCCGCGGCGGACGCCGAGGGCGGCGAGGCGCGCGGCCGTCTGGCAGGCGGCGTCGCGGAGCTCGCGGTAGCTCGTGCGCGAGAGCCCGTCCTGCTCGATCCGCTGGAGGGAGAGCGCGTGATCGAAGCGCTCGGCGACCTCGTCGAGCAGGTCGACGAGGCTGTCGTAGGGCCGGAGCGGCTTGATCTCCCGGCGGAGCATGTCCTCCATGAGCGGGAAGGCCCACTTCTCCAGGCCGGGGAGGTGGACGTTCCAGATGTAGTCGCGCCAGTCGATCGCCTCGGGCGCCCAGGTGAAGCGCGCCCGCTCCTCGGGCGGCATGCGGGCCATCGCGGCGCGCGTGTTGGCGCACGAGTAGACCCAGTCGGCCTCCGCGACGAACGGCATGAAGACCTCGAGGAGGGTGGCCGTCCTCTGCTCGGCCTTGGCGGCGCTCTCCAGCGCGGCGGCCGCCGGCTTGAGCAGGGCCGCGGCGGGGCCGACGCTCGCCGACTTGAGCAGCCCGCCGAGGCCGCGGAGCGCGCCCTCGATGGCGCGCGCGCCGTGCGCGCCGTACTGCTGCCGCGTGAGGCCGCGCGGCTCGAACCGGGACGACACGATGTCGAAGAGCGCGGTCTTCTTCCCCTCGAAGACCTGACGTCGCTTGTAGAGCCCGGCGAGCTCCAGGTAGCGCGTCACGCGGCAGCCGTTCGTGTCGGTCGACCCGTACTGGTACACGGCGGGCGCGCGGCCCTCGATGAGCTCGCAGAGCGAGGCGATCATGCCGCTCGCGGTCATGTCGACCGGGATGAGGTCGAGCCGCACGTCGTGGTCGCCCGGGAACTGCACTTGCCCCTTCGACGCGAGGTAGAGGTAGGGCGCCGAGGTGTTGATCCCCTCGTTCCAGCCGCAGAACGGGAACTCGACGGCGGTCTCGACGACGGCGGGGCGCACGATGGTGAAGGGCAGCCCGGAGCTCGCGAGGACCTGCTCGCCGATGCTCTTCGTGTAGGTGTAGATGTTGGTCCACCCCCAGAAGAGCGCGCGCTCCTTGCCGGCCTCGACGAGCCGGTCCTTGATGAACTTGCGCTTCACCCTGGCGAGCTCGTTCTCGAGCGCGCTGCCGCGGCTCGGCTCGCCGCGTGCGGCCAGGTTGGCCTTGGCCTCGTCGAGGAAGGCGCTCTGCCGGAAGGCGTCCTCGCACCGCTGGCGCGCCTGCTTCACGAGGTCGAGGCACTCGCTGATCTCGCGCTGCGGGTCCCAGTGCGATCGATCGAGGGTGCGCTTCGGGCAGGCGGCGCCGAACCACGTCTCGCCCGCGGCGCGGGGGAAGGGGATCTCGGCCGGGTGGTTCTCCTCGATGAGCCCGGAGCGGTACCCCGCGACGAAGCAGGTGCTTGTGTGCATCACCTTGGCCCCGAGGGCCCGTGCGAGCTCGACCAGGTTGCTGATGCCGAACGCGTTGACCTCGAGCGCCTCGTCGAGCGGGGGGTTGAAGTCGACGACCCCGGCGACGTTCACGACGGCGGCGACCTTGCCGGTGAGCTCCCCCACGCGGTCGCTGAGCCCGAGCATCGGCTGGCCGACGTTGCCGTTCATGGGGGTGATCTTCCGCCGCAGGTACTCCTCGAAGGCGGGCCCCGGGTGCTGCTCGCGGATCGGGTCGAACACGGGCGAGGTCGCGATCTGCGACCAGAAGCGCTCCTCGGGCGACTGGCTGTCCTTGGCGCGGACGAGCAGGTAGATGTGGTCGATCTCCGGGAACCTGGCGAGCAGCATGGCCAGCCAGACCTTGCCGAGGAACCCGGTGCCTCCGACCACCACGAGCCGCTTGCCCGAGAGCACCTGAGACGGCACCAGCGGCGGGGCCGCCGCGGTTTCCTCGCCCTTGGCCGCACCCGGCGACCCCGGCTCCACCCCGCGGGCGCCGGCCCCGTTCGTAACACCCATATGGCTCATCGAGACTCCAGGAAGGCCGCTCAATTCGCGCCTGGGCCGGAACGCGTCAAGGGTGAGGTGCCGCGAACGGAGGTTCGCGCCCTCCCGGCATGGGGTTTGCTCGCGGGTTTGCGCGCGGAATCGGGGTCCTCGCGGAGGATCGGACGGCGTGTTCCTGGGGTCGCGGTCGCGCGCGCGTCGCGGCGGCGTGGCAGATCCGTCGCGCTCGGAGGAATGGCTTGCCGGCGCGCGGGGCGCGACCCAAGCAGTGCGGCCGATGATCTTCGGGGCGCACGAGTCCGTGGCCGGCGGCCTCCACCGCGCGATCGCGCTGGCGGGTGAGGATCGCTGCGAGGTGCTGCAGATCTTCACCAAGGTCTCGGGCCAGTGGCGGGAGCCTGCGCTCGGCGCGGAGCAGATCGCCGCGTTCCGGGCCGCGCGCGCGGCGTGGCCGCGCGCGCGGCGTGGGCGGGCGCGGGCGCGGGCGCGACGCTCGCCCACGCGAGCTACCTCATCAACCTGTGCGCCGACGACGCCTCGATCCTCGAGCGCTCGCGGGAGGCGCTGTTCCAGGAGCTCGCGCGCTGCGACGCGCTCGGGATCGACTTCGTCGTGTTCCACCCGGGCGCGCACCGCGGGCTCGGCGAGGAGGCCGGCCTCGATCGCATCGGCGAGAGCCTCGCGATCGTGCTCTCGCGGGGGCAGGGGCTCCGCGCGCAGCTGTGCATCGAGAACATGGCCGGGCAGGGGTCGACGCTCGGCGATCGCCTCGATCACATCGCCGCGATGATCGAGCGCGCCGGGCCCGAGGGGGCGCGGCTCGGGGTCTGCATCGACACGCAGCACGCGTTCGCGGCGGGGCACGATCTCCGGAGCGAGGCCGGCTACGCGCGGTTCTTCGGCGATTTCGACCGGCTGCTCGGCATGGATCGGCTGCGGTGCATGCACGTGAACGACTCGAAGGCGGCGCTCGGCCAGCGGGTCGATCGGCACGAGCGCATCGGCGACGGGGAGATGGGGCTCGCGCCGTTCTGGCGCCTCGCGAACGACGCGCGGCTCGCGCGCGTGCCGGCGGTGGTCGAGCTGCCGCCGCTCTCCAAGGAGCGGCGCGGCTACGCGGAGGAGATCGCGCGGCTGCGCGCCCTCCGGGGCGCGCCCGAGCCGGCAGCGGCGCCGCCCCCCGCCGATGCCCGACCGCCGACGAAGCGCAAGCCGCGCGCCCCTCGAGGCTGACGCCGTCACCTCGCCCGGTGCGGCACCCGGACGCCCTTCTCGTCCGCCACGCGGATCGCCGTCTCGTACCCCGCGTCCGCGTGCCGGATGATCCCCATCCCCGGGTCGATGGTGAGCACCCGCTCGAGCCGCCGCCGCGCGGCCTCGGTGCCGTCGGCGACGATCACCATCCCGGCGTGCAGCGAGTTGCCGATCCCGACGCCGCCGCCGTGGTGGAAGCTGACCCACGACGCGCCGCCGGCCGTGTTCGCGAGCGCGTTAAGGATCGCCCAGTCGGCGATCGCGTCCGAGCCGTCCTTCATCGCCTCCGTCTCGCGGAACGGGGACGCGACCGACCCGCAGTCGAGGTGGTCGCGCCCGATCACGAGCGGCGCCTTCACCCGGCCGGTGCGCACGAGCTCGTTGAAGGCGAGCCCCACCTTCGCGCGGTCGCCGTAGCCGAGCCAGCAGATGCGCGACGGGAGCCCCTGGAACGCGATCCTCTGCTCCGCGAGCTCGATCCACCTCCGGAGATCCGGGTCGCCCGGGACCGCCTCGAGCACCGCGCGGTCGGTGGCGAGGATGTCCTCGGGATCGCCCGAGAGCGCCACCCAGCGGAACGGGCCCTTGCCCTGGCAGAACAGCTCGCGCACGTACGCGGGCACGAAGCCGGGGATCGCGAACGCGCCCTGGCAGCCCGCCTCCATCGCGCAGGTGCGGATGTTGTTGCCGTAGTCGAAGACCTCGGCCCCGCGCCGCTGCATCTCGAGCATCGCCTCGACCTCGAGCCGCATCCCCGCCTTCGCGCGCGCGACGTACGCCGCGGGGTCGCGGGCGCGCAGCTCCGCCGCCTGCTCCAGCGTGAGCCCCGGCGGGACGTAGCCGACGAGCGGATCGTGCGCCGCGGTCTGCTCGGTGACGAGGTCCGGCGTGACGCCGCGGCGGACGAGCTCCGGGTAGACGTCGGCGGCGTTGCCGCAGAGGGCGATCGAGCGCGGCGCCCCGCGCCGGACGCCGTCGAGGACGGCGTCGAGGGCGCGGTCGAGGTCGTCGATGCGCTCGTCGACGTAGCGGGTGCGGAGCCGCTTCTCGATGCGCGCCGGGTCGATCTCGACGCCGAGGCAGGCCATGCCGGCCATGGTCGCGGCGAGCGGCTGCGCGCCGCCCATGCCGCCGAGCCCCGCGGTGAGCACCCAGCGGCCGCCGCCCGGCGCGCGCGCCGCGTGCGCCTTGCGCGCGGCGACGAACGTCTCGTACGTGCCCTGCACGATGCCCTGCGAGCCGATGTAGATCCAGGAGCCCGCGGTCATCTGTCCGTACATGGTCAGGCCCAGCGCCTCGAGGCGCCGGAACTCGTCCCACGTCGCCCACCGGCCCACGAGGTTCGAGTTCGCGAGGAGCACGCGGGGCGCGTCCGGGTGCGTGCGGAAGCGGCCCACCGCCTTGCCCGACTGCACGAGGAGCGTCTCGTCGTCCTCGAGCTCCCGGAGCTCGCGGACGATCACGTCGAACGCCTCCCACGATCGCGCGGCCTTCCCGGTGCCGCCGTAGACCACGAGGTCGTCGGGGCGCTCCGCGACCTCCGGATCCAGGTTGTTGTGGATCATCCGGAGCGCCGCCTCCTGGATCCACCCCTTGCAGCTCCGCTCGCTCCCGCGCGGCGCGCGCACCACCCGGGCCCCCTGCTCTCCGGTCGCCATGCTGTCGTGTACCCCAGCGGGCGGAGGCCGACCAGGCGGCGCGGCGCGCTCCGTGGCGCGCATCGCCGCGCGCCACGGAGCGCGCCGCGCCGGCGCGTGACGTAAGGCTGCTCGGCGCGCCCGGCGCAGCTCCAGGACAGCCGGCTTCGTCCGAACCAGAGTATGCTCGCCCGCGGCGCAGCAGCGCCCGACCCCGGGAGAATCCATGATCTCGACGATCCGTTCGGCCCTCGCGCGTTGCCCGGTTCGGGCCCTACCGCTCGCAGCCCTGGCGGTCTCCCTCGCGACCACGGGGTGCGACAAGGTCGGGTGCTTCGAGTGGACCAAGTACGAGGGGGCGTGCCCCTCCCAGGAAGAGGCGCTCGAGTACTTCGGCGGCTCCTCCTGCGGCGGCGAGGTCAAGTCGGTCGACAGCGAGCCCGAGTACGACGGCGACTACTGCTGCTACGACATCACCAAGCGCACCGACGACGCCCCCTGCGACCCCTTCTAGCGCCCGCTAGAGCTCGTCCAGCTAGAGCTCGTCCAGCGCGTTCCTGTCGAGCTCCTGGAGCGCCGCGAGATCCCGCGCCGCGAGCTCCTCCACGCTGCCTTCGGCCTCGCGCGGGTAGGCCAGCACGACCTCGCCGTCGTGCACGTAGAGGTGCTGGTCGTCGATGCGCCCGTGCGCGCCCCCCGCCGCGTGGAGCGCCGCGATCGCCTCGCCGAGGCGCGCCCGCTGGCCCCTGGTCAGGGCGCGCCCCTCGTCGGCGAGCGCGCGGCCCTGGGGCGGCGCCACCCACACCTCGCCGGCGGCGAGGTCGACCCGCAGGACGCACGGCAGCGCCGCGTGGCCGGCGCGCGCGAACGCCCGGGCCCGGGCGAGGGTCGCGTCGTCGAGCTGCAGCACGAGCACGTCGCGATCGAGCCAGACGTCGCGCCATCGCCCCTCCGTGTCGCGGCCGTCGCCGACCTCCAGCGTCGCCCCGAGCCGCGCCGCCGTCGACGGCGGCGCCTCGCTCGACCTGGGCCGGGCGCTCGCGCGCGCGCGCCGCGGCCGCGGGCTCTCCGGCCAGGGGAGCGCCGTGATCGCGCGCCGCGCCTCGAACGCGTCGCCCGGCCGCGCGGCCGGGTCCTCGGCGAGCAGCGCTGCCACGACCGCGTCGTGGGCCGCCGTGAGCTCCGGGTGCATCGTGCTCGGCGCAGGATCGAGCTGCCCGCCCACGGCGGGGGCGGGCGGCTCTCCGGTGAGCAGCTCGGCGAGCACCGCGCCGACGCCGTACAGGTCGCTCGCCAGCGTCGCCGGCCGGCCCATGCGCTGCTCCGGCGACATGTACGCGAACGTCCCGATCGCGCCGGCCGTGGCGGTGGTCGAGAGATCGCCGAGGTGCGCCGCGCCGAAGTCCGCGAGGTGCGCCGTCCCGATCTCGTCGAAGAGCACGTTGCTCGGCTTCACGTCGCGGTGGAGGATGCCGAGCCGGTGCGCCTCGCCGAGCGCGGACAGGAGCGCGCACGCGACCTCGACGGCGCGCGCGGGCGCGACCGGCTCCCCGCGGAGCCGCTCGATCAGGGAGCCGCCGGCCATCCAGGCGAGCACCATCGCGGGCCCCTCCGGGTGATAGGCGCGGAGCGCGACGACGTTCGGGTGCCGGAGCTGGGCGAGCGCGCGCGCCTCGCGCTCGAACCGGAGGAGCGCGTCGCGGCCCGCGCCGAACGCCGCGCCCGCGAAGATCTTCACGGCGACGCGCTCCGCCGTGATCCGGTCGCGCGCCTCCACCACGCGCGCGTGGGGGGTGGCCGTGACCTCGCGCAGGGTCTCGTAGCGCCCGAAGAGGAGCGGCCCGCCTGGCGCCGGGTCCGGCGCGGCGGGCTCCGCCGCGGGGACGGGCGACGAGAGCGCCTCCTCGCCGCGCGGGTCGAGCTGCGCGAGCTCGTCGCGCACGGTCCGCGCGGCGTCCTCGAGCCCGAGCGCGCTCAGGCAGCGGCAGAGCAGCGGCAGCGCGCGGGCGCGCTCCGCGGAGGAGGGCGGCAGGTGCTGCAGCGCCCGCACCGCCGCCTCGGTGCGGCCGTGGCGCGCGAGGAGCTCGCCGAGGGCGAGCCACGCCGCCGCGTCGCCCGGGCGGCGGCGGAGCGAGGCCTCGAGCACGCGCGCGCCGTCGGCGGGGCGGCCGGCGAGCTCGAAGCTCTCGGCGGCGCGGCGCGCGTCCTGGGCCGCGGTGAACGCCTCCGCGGCCGCGGCGTGGGCGCCGAGCGCAGCGAACAGCGCGCCGGCGTGGCGGGCGAACCCGCGCGCCGCGAGGTCGGCGGCGACGCGCAGCGCGGCGTCCCGGGGCGCGGCGGCGACGAGCGCGTCGAGCGCCTGGCGCGCCAGCGCGTCGTCGCCGCCGAGCGCGGCCATCAGCGCCGCGCGGGCCGGGTCCTCGGCGGCGAGCGCTTCCCTGGCCGCGCCGGCGAAGTCGCAGACCCGCTCGAGCAGCTCCGACGCGCCCGCGTGATCGCCGGCCGCCACGAGGAGCGCCGCGCCGCGCTCGCGCTGCCCGATCGCGGCGAGCTCGGCCGCGCGCCGTCGCAGGTCCTCGTACGTCACCCCGGCGCTGGTCGCGAGCCCGTCGTCAGTGCGCGGCGAGGCGCGCGCGGCCGTACACGGAGAGGTCGAAGCGCACCTCGCCGGCGTCGATCCCCGCGGCGCTGAACGGCACCTGCCGCGTGCGGTGCACGGCGAGCGTCGCGCTCGCGGGCAGGGGGCCGAGCGTCGAGGGATCCAGCAAGGAGCCCGGGATCACGCCCCTGCCCGTGTCCTTGAAGGCGCACCGCACGGTCGCGCCGTGCGCCGAGGTCACATCGACGTAGATGACGTCGCGCGCCCGGCCGGCGTCGCCGCCCTCGTCCGCGCGCCACTGCACCACCGCGCCGACCCCGGCGCCGAGCTCGACCCCGTCGGCCAGGTCGGCGTCGCCCACCCGCACCTCCTCGGGGCCGGCGGGGGCGTCGGCCTCGAAGGCGAACCGATCGAGCTGCCCCGAGCCGGAGCTCTCGAAGACGTAGCGCGCCGGCGCCGGCAGATCGCTCGTGGCGTCGCGCGACGTGTAGAAGACGCCGAAGACCAGGGCGCCCACGTCCGGGAATGCGCGGGCGGCGAGCGGCATTTCGGTGCTGTCGGTCCGCATCGTGACGTCGCCCGCGTCGAGCAGCTCGATCGGGCTGAGCGAGCTGAAGCTGCTCGCCGCATCGTCCTCGGCGGCGGGCGAGAGGACCATGCAGCTGCCGGCGGACGGGAGGACGAACGGCTGGCCGACCGCGCCCTCGGCGAGCTCGGGATCCATCGCGGAGGAGAGGCGCATGAACTTCGCGAGGACGTTGGTGACCGAGCCGGCGCCCTCGTCGGCCGCGCCCTCGGGCGCCGCGTCGTCGAGCTCGATGGGGGCGGCGTCCCGGCTCAGGTTGATCGCGCGCTCGACGCGAACGACCCCCTGGGTGACCACCCCGCTGACGTCGGTCGCGTCGCCCGCGACAGGCGCCGAACAGCCGATGAGAGCCGCACCGGCGAGGAGGCATGAGGTGGAGAGGGCGCCGTAGGGACGCATAGATCCGAGTCTAAGGCGGGTCCTCCGGCCGGGCAAGCGCCTGCGCTGGCCACGGAAACCGCGCAAGAATCCGCATTATTACAGCTTTACGGTCCGGTCAGAACGTGACCGTGAGGCCGCCGCCCGGGGCGATCGTGCCCTGGTCGATGGCGACCGGGGCGCCGCCGATCTCGCCCGTGGCGTGGTGGTACGTCGCTGTCGCCTCCAGGGCGACATGTACGTGGCGGAACCCGGCGCGCACGCCCAGCACGAACCCGAGCCGGAGGTGCTGGCCCGACGCGTCGACGAGGGGCCCGCGGGAGGCCGACCCGGCGGGCGGCAACCGCACCTCGCCGCCGAGGAGCTCGAGCCCGAGCCGCGGACCGAACCAGAGCGCGTAGAGATCGGCGTCCGACCGGAAGCCGAGCAGGATCGGGACGTCGACCCCGGCGCCGTAGACGTCGACGACGTCGCCCCCCGCCGCGGTCGGGCCCGGAGCGCCGGCGAAGAGCGCCGAGGCGCCGAGGCCGATCGACAGGGCCGCGTCGCCGAGCGGGAACGCGTGGCGCCCGTCGAGCCGGAGGGCGCGCCCCGAGTACGTCAGCCCTGCCTCGTTCCCGCCCTCGATCCCGACGCGGGCGCTGGCCCACGGCGCGACGCCCGGCGACACGGCGATCTCGGAGAGCTTCCGCTGCGCGGCGCCCTCGGCCGCTGCCGCGTCGCCGGCGGCGCCCGGCGGGGCGGCCGTCGCGCCGGCGACGACCATGTCGCCCGACAGGCCGGCGCCGACGCTCACCTTGCCCGGGTGAAGGACGTGGGCCGGATGGAGCAGCGGCCCGCTGCCATGGCAGCCCGCGCAGGCCCCCGCGAGGATCGCTGCGGCCCAGCGCCGGATCACGGTGTGACCCGGGCGCTGTGTTGAACCGACGGTGCCGGCGGAGACATGGGGAGCGCGGCCGAGAGGCGACGCGACGGTGCCCGGGATGACGCTCTACTTGCGGAAGCGCGAGGGGTAGTCGTTCGCGGCGGCACGCTTCTGCAGATCGGCATCGTCGGGGTGCAGCTTGATGGCGCGCGCGATGAGCGTCTCCTCGGTCTCGACGATCTGCGGGTTCGGCAGGCAGCACTCGACCGGGCACACCGCCTGGCACGCCTCGTGGTCGTAGAAGCCGACGCACTCCGTGCAGAGCTCCGGATCGATCACGTAGATCTCATCGCCCTCGCTGATGGCTTCGTTCGGGCATTCCGGCTCGCAGGCGCCGCAGTTGATGCAGTCTTCGGTGATGTAAGTCGCCATGGCCTTCGCTTCATTCTCCGGGGTCAACCCCGGTCCGGTCGTTTCTAGAGGCCTGAGGGCAAGGTGTCAATTCGGGCGGAAGGGAGCGCAGGTTCCGCGCGGCGGCGCTGGCGTATGCTTGCGCGCCGGCGCCCCTGCCGGTACTAAGCGGCCCTCCTCGATGCTCCGCCTCACCGGGCCCGCCCTCCTGCTCGCCGCACTCGGCGCCTCCTCGCTGCTCGCCGCATGCGGCCCGCAGATCGGCGACGCGTGCATCACGTCGCTCGATTGCGCCCAGCAAGAGCAGGAGCTCTTCTGCGACGGCACGCAGCCCGGCGGCTACTGCACGGTCTTCAACTGCGGGCCGGACAGCTGCCAGGGCAGCAGCGTCTGCGTCGCGTTCAACCCGGTGCTGGATCAGGCGTGCAGCGAGCTCGAGAACGTCCGCTGGCCGCGCTTCGAGCGGACGTTCTGCATGGCCACCTGCGACGACGACGACGACTGCCGCAGCGGCTACTCGTGCGTCGCGCTGCGCGACATCCGGAGCGCCGCGGCGATCCCGCCGGGCGAGCGCAGCGCCGCGATCATCGACGCCGAGCCGGAGGGCTCGAAGGCGTGCCTGCCGGATCCGTCCTCTCCCCCGAGCGCGCCCGGCGAGACCTCGGGCGACGTCGACAGCGGGCCCGGGGTCTGCGGGGCCGCGCCCGAGCAGCCCGCGTGGACGCCGTACACGCCGGGCGCGGGAGGCGAGGGCGGCGCCGGCGGCTCGGAGGGCGAGGGCGGCGCCGGCGGCTCGGACGGCGAGGGCGGCGCCGGCGGCTCGGACGGCGAGGGCGGCGCCGGCGGCTCGAACGGCGAGGGCGGCGGCGCTGGCGGCTCGGGCGGCGCCGGCGGCGCGGGCGGCGGCTGAGCGCCGCGCGGTGCGATCCGGCGTCGCGCGGCGACCGTGCTAGCGTTGGCCGCGTGTTCGGACCGGCACCCGCGAAGAGGACGCTCGAGGCTGCGCTGCGCGACGTCGCCTCGCAGAAGCCCGCCGTGCGCGTGGAGGCGGTGACCGATCTCGTCCCGTATGCCGCGACGGCGCGGGAGCGGGTCCTGCGCGCGATCGAGGGCGCGTTGCGCTCCGACGCGCACGCGGCCGTGCGCGCGGCGGCGGCGATCGCCCTCGCCGACACGAAGGCCGTCGAGGCGCTGCCCGCGCTGCTCCTCGCCGTCGAGGACGAGGACCCCAACGTCCGGCAGATGGCGATCACGGCGCTCGGCGAGATCGGCGACGTGCGCGCCACGGGCCGGCTCCGACGCGCGCTCTCGGACGAGCGGCCCGAGGTCCGCTTCCAGGCGGTCATCGCCTTCCCCCGCGTCTGCGCCCAGCCGGCCGACGCGCTCGAGGCCGTCATGCAGGCCACCCACGACGGCGACCCGCTCGTCTGCCACATCGCCCTGCGGATGTTCGAGGAGCTGGGCGAGCTGAACGGCGAGCTCCCCCCGCCGTGCATGGCGCGGGCGCGCGCGCTGCTCGGCCACGCGTCGCCGCTCGTCCGGGCCACGGCGGCGGTCGTCACCGCGCGCTTCGGCGATCCGGCGGGCCACGCGGTGCTCGTCGAGGTCGTGGAAGGCAAGCTCCGCGACGTCGACCACGAGGACGAGGCCGCGGCGATCGAGCTCTGCGGCGAGCTCGGCCTCGCCGCCTCGCGGAGCGCGCTCGAGCGGCGCGCCTTCGGGCGCCGGCTCGGCCTCGGCCGCGATCCGCTGCGCTGGCACGCGCGCGTCGCGCTCGCGCGGATGCGCCACGAGCGCGCGGTCCGCGAGATCCTGAGCGAGCTCGGCGCGTGGGACCGCCACCGGCGCACGCTCGCCGTCGCTGCCGCCGGCCGCGCGCGCCTCGCGGCCGCCCGGCCGGCGATCGAGGCGATGCGCGGCGACGACCGGAAGGCCGATCAGGGGGCCGTCGAGGAGGCGCTCGCCGCCATCGGTTCCGACGGTTCCGACGGTTCCGAGGTGGATGCATGAACGATGACGCCCAGTTCAGCGAGGCCGACCTCGCCCCGAGCCCCGAAGAGCGCGCCGCGTCGCGCCGCTTCCTGATCGATCGCGTGGCCGCGAGCGTGGCCGCGCTCGCGGCGGGCGCCTGGGCCGGCGGCGTCGTGACGCTGGGCGCCTGCGCCGCGCCGTTCGTCTTTCGGCTCACCCCGGCCCCCTTCTCCGGCGACGCGATGAGCGCGGCCTTCGCCCGCTTCGATCAGCTCGCGCTCGGCGCCGCCGTGATCCTCCTCGGCGCGGAGGTGGCGCGCACCTGGGCGGCGGGGCGCCGGGGCGCGAGCCGCGCGGCCCGCGTGCGCCGGGTCGTCGCCATGGCGATGGCCGGGTGCGCCGCGTACGTCGGCCTCGCGCTCACGCCCCGCATCGCGGCGCTCCACCGCGAGGGCGCGCGGCGCGGCGAGGGGGAGCGCGGCATGGAGCTCGAGCGCGCCCATCGCCGCGCCGAGCTCGTGAGCCGGTCGGAGGTGTTCCTCGGCGCGAGCCTCGTCGCGCTGCACGTCTTCACGCTCGGCGCGCGCCGCCCCGAGGAGGACGAGGACGACGAGGACGCCGCCGCGCCGCTGCCGCCCGGCCCGCGGTGAGGGCGCGGGGCGCACGTCACCCGCGCGGGCGCCGGCGCGGGGGCGCCGATCCGATCACCGGCGCGCGAGGCGCCGCCGCGCGGCGCGGCCAGGACAGGGAGAGACCAGATGCCGCGGGACAACAAGCTGTATAGCGGCTTCGTCAACCACGACTACATCCTCACGTTCTCGATCGCCGACGAGGAGAACCGCGCGCGCCTCGTCGCGCTCTGCGCCGGACCGTGGCAGGGCGACGAGGTCACGCCGGGCACCTGGGAGGTGTCCAACACGCTGAGCCCGGACCAGATGGAGCGCGCCATCCTCGATCTCATGGGCGACGCGGACCGCGCCGCCTATTACTACCTCTCCGACAGCAAGCGGATGTTCCGCGTCCTCCTCGGCTGAGCGCGGCGCGTGGGCCGGTTCGCGCCGGCGGGCGACCGGGCCGGGCGGTCCCGCGCCAGCGCGCCGAAGGGGCCGCGATCGCCGCCATTTCGCGGTATGGTCCGGCCATGAGCGAGCTGGAAGCCACGCCGCCCGGCGCCTCGATCAGGGCCGAAGGCGCCCCTCTACCTCACGCGCCGCCGCCCCGCGCGGGGGAGGCGGACGACGAGGGCTTGCTCAGCGTCCTCCGCGACGACGGAACGCTCGATCCCGCGACCGACCCCGGCCTGGCCGACGCGCTGCTCCTGCGCGCGTACCGCGAGATCAAGCGCCTCCGGCTGCTGGACGCGCGCATGCTCCTGCTCCAGCGGCAGGGGCGGGTCGGCTTCTACGGCGCGTGCACCGGCCAGGAGGCGACGCCGATCGCCGCCGCGCTCGCGCTCGAGCCCACGGACTGGATCTTCCCCGCGCTGCGCGAGAGCGTGATGATGCTGGTGCGCGGCTTCCCGCTCCGCACTTACGTGGCCCAGGTGTTCGGCAACTCGGGCGACCTCCTCAAGGGGCGCCAGATGCCGTCGCACATGAGCGGCCGGCAGGTGAACCAGGTGTCCTGGTCGAGCTGCATCGGCCCGCAGATCCCCCAGGCGGTCGGCGCCGCGTGGGCCGCGAGGTTGCGGCGCGACCGCACGGTGGTGGTGGGCTTCCTGGGTGACGGCGCGACGAGCGAGCCCGACTTCCACAGCGCGATGAACTTCGCCGGGGTCTTCAAGGCGCCCTGCGTGATGATCTGCCAGAACAACCACTGGGCGATCAGCGTGCCGACCGACCGGCAGACGGCCTCCAGGACGATCGCCATCAAGGGCCGCGCTTACGGCGTCCCGTCGGTGCGGGTCGACGGCAACGACGTCATCGCGGTCTACCGCGCCGTCTCCGAGGCGGTCGCGCGGGCCCGGGCCGGCGGCGGCCCCAGCTTCATCGAGGCGCTCACCTACCGGGTCGGCGCGCACTCCTCGAGCGACGACCCGAGCCGCTACCGGTCGCAGGAGGAGGTCGATCGCTGGACGGCGCGCGACCCCCTGCTGCGCCTCGGGCGCCACCTCGCCGCCCGCGGCCTGCTCGACGACGCCGCGGAGGCCGCCCTCGAGGCGGAGCTCAACGCCGAGATCGCCGCCGCCGTCGCGGAGGTCGAGGCGATGGACCCGCCCGCCCGCGAGACCCTGTTCGACGACGTCTACGCCGAGCTGCCCTGGCACCTGCGCGACCAGCGCGCGGAGCTCCTGCGCTCCCCGAAAGCGCCCGCGCACGGCGGCGGACGCTGACCACGGGAGGGATTTCCCCTCGGTGCGAGGTCGTGTAAGCCCCGGACACCCCGGGCACGGCTCGCGGTTGCGGGCGCGGCCTCAGGGCTGGTCGGCGAGGGGCTTGTCTAACGGACCCCGGCGCCCCTAATCCCAGTCTCCGAAGCGCACAACAAGGACAAGGATGAAGACCTACGACGCAATCGTGATCGGTGCCGGCCCGGGCGGTTACCCCTGCGCCATCCGGCTGGCTCAGCTCAAGCAGACGACGCTCTGCATCGAGAAGGAGCAGCCCGGCGGCGTCTGCCTCAACTGGGGGTGTATCCCCTCCAAGGCCCTGATCTCCGCCGCCCACCTCTACGAGAAGTCGCAGGCCGGCGCCTCGATGGGGATCAAGGTCAGCGGCGTCGAGCTCGACGCCAACGCGATGCAGGACTGGAAGGAAGGCATCGTCAAGAAGCTCACCGGCGGCGTCCGGTCGCTGCTCAAGGGCAACGGCGCCGACCTGATGACCGGCACCGCGACGATCGTCGGGCCGAAGCGCGTGGACGTGACCCTGCCGGACGGCTCGGTGGAGCAGATCGAGGCGAAGAAGGCGATCGTCATCGCCACCGGCTCGACCACCATCGAGATCCCGTCGTTCAAGTTCGACGGCCAGTCGATCATCGGCGCGAAGGAGGCGGTGAGCCTGCGCCAGATCCCGAAGCGGCTGATGGTGATCGGCGGCGGCGTCATCGGCCTCGAGCTCGGCATGGTCTACCAGGCCTTCGGCTCGCAGCTCACCGTGGTCGAGGCGCTGCCCGACCTGCTCACGGGCGTCGACCCCGACTGCACCAAGATCGTCGAGCGCAAGATCCTGAAGCGCGGCGGCACGATCCACAAGAACGCCAAGGCGATCGGCTACGAGAAGCAGAAGGACGGCTCGGTCGGGGTGAAGATCCAGATCGAGGGCAAGGAGCAGACGATCGTCGTCGACACGGTGCTGGTCGCGGTCGGCATGCGGCCGACCTCGAAGGGGCTCGGCCTCGAGAAGGTCGGCGTGACGGTCGATCAGCGCGGGTTCATCCCGACCGACAAGGCGTGCCGCACCAACGTCCCGTCGATCTACGCGATCGGCGACGTCAGCGGCCCGCCCCTGCTCGCGCATAAGGCGACGAAGGAGGGCGAGATCGTCGCGGAGGTCATCGCGGGGCACAAGGCCGCGAAGGACTGGGTCGCGATCCCGGGCGCGATCTTCACCGATCCGGAGATCGCGACGGTGGGGCTCACCGAGGCGGAGGCGAAGGCGAAGGGCCTCGAGGTCAGCGTCGGCAAGTTCCCGTTCTCGGCGCTCGGCAAGGCCATGGCCCTGAACGAGACCGAGGGGTTCGTGAAGATCGTCGCCGACAAGAAGACGAAGCAGGTGCTCGGCGTCCACATCGTCGGCCCGGAGGCGAGCACGATGATCAGCGAGGCGTCCCTCTCGCTCGAGATGGCGGCCTTCCTCGAGGACCTCTCGCTCACGATCCACCCCCACCCGACCCTCGGCGAGTCGCTGATGGAAGCCGCCGCCCACGCCATGGGCGCGGCGATCCACATCGCGAACCGCTGAGCGCCTCGCCGCGCGGGAGCAGCGGCGGCCTGCGCCCCCGCGGGGGCGCGGCCGTCGCGTCGATCGCTTTGGAGCGACGCTCGGCCCGAGCGTAAGAAACGAACCATAGAGGGCACAGAGGAAGAGAGAGATAAAAACTCTTTCTCTCCCTCTGTGCCCTCTGTGCCTCTGTGGTTCAAATTCTCTCCGCCTTCGACCTGAAGCCGTCGATTCGCTGGAGAGGAGAGCGAGCCGCCGGGGCGGCTCGTCGTCGACGCGTCAGTCGCGCATGTAATGGCACGTGTACCCGTCCGGGTACTTCACCAGGTACTTCTGGTGGTACTCCTCGGCGCGCGTGAACGGCCCGGCCTCCACGATCTCGGTCACGACCGGCGCGCGCCACTTGCCGCTCCGGTCCACGCGCGCCTTCACCTCCTCGGCGACGCGGCGCTGCTCGGGCGTCGTCACGAAGATGGCCGAGCGGTACTGCGTGCCGACATCGTTGCCCTGGCGGTTCCGCGTCGTCGGATCGTGCATGCGGAAGAACCATTTCTCGAGCAGCTCGGCATACGACACCTTCGCCGGATCGAAGACGATGCGCACCGACTCGGCGTGCCCCGTGTCCCCGGTCTTCACGTCGCGATAGGTCGGGTCCTTCGTCCGGCCGCCGGTGTAACCGACCTCCGTCTCAAGCACGCCCGGGATCTTGCGGAGGAGCTCCTCCATCCCCCAGAAGCAGCCGCCCGCCAGGATGGCCGTCTCCAGCGTGGTCTGGCAGCCCGGGGCCTCCCCCGACGCCGGAACGGCGCAGGCGTTCGCGCCGTCCTGCGCCGCCGGCGCGCGGCTCCGGCCCTCGACCTGGGCCCGGTAGGCGCCGTAGCCCTCGGCCTCGAGGCGATCGAGCGGGATGAACCGGAGAGACGCAGAGTTGATGCAGTACCGCAGCCCGCGCGGCGCAGGGCCGTCCTCGAAGACGTGCCCGAGGTGCGAGTCGCCGGCCTTGGAGCGGACCTCCGTCCGGACCATCCCGTGGGTCCGGTCCGAGCGCTCCACGACCCGGTTCGGCTCGACCGGGCGCGTGAAGCTCGGCCAGCCGGTGCCCGAGTCGAACTTGTCGCGCGACGAAAAGAGCGGCTCGCCGGTCACGGCATCCACGTAGAGGCCCGCCTCGTGGTTGTTCCAGAAGGCGTTGCGGAACGGCGGCTCGGTCGCGTCGCGCTGGGTCACCTCGTACGCGAGCGGCGTGAGCTGCTTCCGCAGCGCCTCCTCCGACGGTTTGCGATAGGTTCTATCCGACATCGTCACAGCCTCCTTGGACCCCGGGGCAGCCTTGCTCGCCTCCCCCGCAGCGCCCGCGCGCCAGCACGCGACCAGGGCGGCGGACGCGACGAGCAAGAGCGCGAAGAAGAGACGAGCAGCGCGGAGCCAATTCATCGTCCACCTGGCCGGTCGAGGGTAGCGCATCCACCCCTCCTACGCCGCGCGAGGCCGGCGGTTTCACCCGGCGGCCGCGGCCCCGCGCGGCGCCGGGCTCGGCGTTCGCCGGGCTCGGCGTTCGCCGGGCTCGGCGCTATGGGTTGCCGCCCTCGAGCGGGGCCTCGCCCTCGGCGGCGCGCCGCTCGAAGCAGTCGTCGGGGATCTCGCGCGCGCGGCGGACGAGCCGGGTCGCCCCGATGAACGCCGTGGTCACCGGATCGTGGTAGCCGCTCGCCCCGTGCAGCCCCGGCACCGCGCGCTGGTAATGGCGCGCGACCCGCTCCATCAGCGCCTCGCGCACGTACTTGCCCACCATCGACGCCATCGCCACGCAGAGATCCGAGGCGTCGCTGTCGCGGACGAAGGCGATCTCGCCGAGCCCGGGGAAGCGGTAGACGCTGCGGGCGCGGCCCTCCTCGAGCGCGAGGTGCAGCCGCCCGGCGAGCGGGCCGAACGCCGACCCGTACTTGCCGAAGCCGCCGACCTTGCCGCACACCGCGAAGATCTCCGCGCCGGCGAGGCCGCCGAGCTCGAGGATGAGCCGCTCCATCGCGTGGAGATCGAGCACGAACCGGTTCTTCCCGGCGCGCACCCCGTCGTTCATCCGCTTCGCGCAGAGCAGCACCGAGCGCACGGCCACGATCTCGACCCCCTTGTCGGCGAGCTTGTCGAGGTCGCGGCCGATGGCGCGCAGCAGCTTGTCGGGCGCGGTGAACCCCTCGCCCTCCGTCGACCAGCACTGCGCCTCGACGTGGCCCGGGCAGAGCGCGCGCAGCGCGGCGCGATCCTCGAGCGCGACCGCGTGGATCAGCTCGTCGACCGACGACGGCTCGGCGGCCGCCGCCCCGCGGCCGCAGCCGCGCGCGACCAGCGCGCGGGCCCACGCCTCGCCGAGCGAGACGTCCCCGTGCGCGACGAGCTGCTTCGAGTCGCCGAGCCGCTGCGCCAGGGCGCCGCGCGGCGCGCGGCCGGCGGTCTCCCAGCCGGCCTCGGTGACGCGCGAGAGGACGGCCGTCACCACCATCGGACCGAGCCGCGGGCCGAGGCCGTTCTCATCGACGCCGATGCGGTAGCGGACAGAGGGCTCGGCGGACGCCATGCACGGCCCCTCTGCCACACGACCGCGCCCGCGTCACGGCGCGCGGCGGCCCGCCGGCGCCATCCCCAGCGCGATGTCGATCGAAATCGACAAGCGCACCGCATTACGTCTTCTGTCCCGAGTTTTTCACAGGCTCCCCCGGCGCGCCGCACTATATTTCTCGCCCCATGCGCATCCTCCCCGTGCCCTGCCTCAGCGATAACTACGCGTACCTCGCGGCCGCGGACGGGCGGCGCGAGGCGATCGTCATCGACCCGTCGGAGGCCGAGCCGGTCGTCGCGGCGCTCGAGCGCGAGCAGCTCCGCCTGGTCGCCATCATCAACACGCACCACCACCACGATCACGTCGGCGGCAACGAGGCGCTCCGCCAGCGCTACGGCGACCTCCCCGTCTACGCGCACGCGAGCGATGTCGGCCGCGTGCCCGCCCAGACCGAGCGGGTCGAGGAGGGCAAGCCGGTCGAGGTCGCCGGCCTCACCTTCCGGCCGCTGCACGTCCCCGGCCACACGATGGGCGCCGTGTCCTATTGCGTCGAGGACGCCGTCTTCACCGGGGACACGCTCTTCATCGGCGGCTGCGGCCGCATGTTCGAGGGCACACCGGAGGTGATGCACGCGTCGCTCTCCAAGCTCGCCGCCCTCCCGGTGCACATGCGCGTCTTCTGCGGCCACGAGTACACCGTGAACAACCTCCGCTTCGCCGAGACGGTCGAGCCCGAGAACGAGGCCGTGCGCAAGAAGCTCGCGGCCGCCCGCGCGGCGCGCGAGCGCGGCGAGCCCACGGTCGGGAGCACCATCGCCGAGGAGCTCGCGACGAACCCGTTCCTGCGCTGCGGCGAGGCGTCCGTGCGGGCTCGCTTCCCGGGGCCCACGCTGCCCGACGTGTTCGCCGCCGTGCGGCGCGCGAAGGACGATTACCGCTGAGCAACGGCGTCGCGCGCGGCCGTATTCCGCTCGCGCCCGTCGCCTGTTTTCTATACGACTAGGCCATGGACTCCCGCGCTCCCATCTTCGGGTTCAACGACGCGCGCGACGAGATCGTGCGCACCGTGGTCGACCGGGTCATCGGCGCCACGAGGGATCCGCTGCTCGCCATGAACGAGGCGGCGTACCAGGAGGCGAAGCGCCTCGAGGGGTCCCGGAAGCCGCAGGACGTCCGCGAGCTCGGCGAGTGGCAGCGGCTCGCCCGCTCGCTCGGCCGCATGCACGACGCGGAGCGCCGCCGCCGCCTCCGCGAGCTCGCCGAGGAGTACGCCTGGGACATCGCGGGGAACTTCGACCGGCGCGTCTACCAGCTGTCGTCGCGGCTGCTGCCGCCGGTCGTGAGCGCCCTGCTCGCGCCGCGCAAGCTCGTGACCGTGGTCCGCGACCCGCGCAAGCTCGTCAGCCTCGAGCTGCTCGCCGACCGGGTGCTCGTGCAGGGCCCGCTCGCGAAGCTCCGGTCGCTCGTGCAGCGCGGCACCGCGGTCTACGTCCCGACGCACCTCTCGAACATGGACTCGATCGTGTTCGGCTACGCCCTCGAGCGCGCCGGCCTGCCGCCCGCCACCTACGGCGCCGGCAAGAACCTGTTCACGAACCCGGTCCTCTCGTTCTTCATGCACAACCTCGGCGCCTACCGGGTGGACCGGCGCATCCGGCACAACCTCTACAAGGACGTGCTGAAGACGTACTCGAGCGTGCTCCTCGAGCGCGGCTACCACTCGCTGTTCTTCCCCGGGGGCACGCGCTCGCGCTCGGGCGGCATCGAGCGGAGGCTCAAGCTCGGCCTCGTCGGCAGCGCCTTCGAGGCCTACACGCGGACGCTGCTGGGCGGCCGCGAGCGCCGCATCTTCTTCGTCCCGGCCACGATCAACTACCTCATCACGCTCGAGGCCGAGACGCTGATCGCCGATTTCCTCTCCGAGGCCGGCAAGGGCCGCTTCATCATCGAGGACGACGAGTCGAGCCGGATCGGCCGCATCGCCTCGTTCCTCCGCAAGCTGCTCGCGATGAACGCCGCCGTGGTCATCCGCTTCTCGGAGCCGCTCGATCCGTTCGGCAACCGGGTCGACGAGCTCGGGCGCTCGTTCGACGCGCGCGGGCGCGAGGTCGACCCGGCGAGCTACGTGAAGGACCAGGACGGCGTCCCGAACATCGACGCGGCGCGCGACGCCCAGTACGCCCGCGAGCTGGGCGAGGAGATCTGCCGGGCGTACGCGCGCGACACGGTCGTGATGGCGACGCACGTCGTCGCGGCGGCGAGCTTCGCCCGGCTCCGCGCCCACGCGCCGGCCGCGGACCTCTTCACGGTGCTCCGCCAGCGCGACGTGCTCACGGTGCCGCGCGACGACCTCGCGGCCGACGTCATGGCGCTGTGCGACCGGCTGCGCGCGCTCGAGCAGCAGGGGTGCATCGTGCTGGGCGAGGACGTCCGGCTCGGCTCGGGCGGGGACATCGTCGAGCGCGCGCTGCGCGCCTTCGCCGGGTACCACGCGACGCCGGTGCTCGACTCGCGGCCGGACGGCATCGCCATCTGCGACACCAACCTGCTTTTCTACTACCAGAACCGCCTCGCCGCGCACGGCGTCGCGTGGGACGTGATCGCGCCGCCCGGCGTCCCTTCCGGCCTGCAGGTCCAGCCGCCGCTGCCGCCGCTCGCGCCGTCCTCGCCGCCGGCGTCGTCGTTCGACGAGCAGCAGCAGCCGCGGGGCGCGTCCTCGGCGCGCGGCGGTGCCGCGGCGGCGCGCGCGGGCTCCGCGGGCTCGATGAACGGCGCCGGAGGTGGCCGGTGAGCGCGCGTCCGGCGGTCGGGGTCATCGGCGGCGGCTTCTGGGGCGTGGCGCTCGCGCTCGCGGCGAGCCGCACCGGGGCCGAGGTGCTGCTGTACTCGCGCCGCGAGCACCCGCAGATCAACGACGGCCCGCGGATCGTGCGGGACCACGCGGAGGTCGCGCGGGCGCGGCTGCTCGTGATCGCGGTGCCGTCGAACGCGGCCCGGACGGCGCTGCGCGCGCTCGGCGATCACATGGACGGCGCGCACCTCGTGATCCACGGCGTGCGCGGCCTCGAGGGCGAGGCGCTGAAGACCGTCTCGGATCTCGTGCGCGAGGAGACCCCGGCGCGCCGGGTGGGCGCGCTGGGCGGCCCGGTGCAGGAGGACGAGCTGCGGGAGGGCCGCCCCTCGGCGATGGTGTGCGGCTCGCGGTTCCCCGAGGTGCACGCGGCGGTGACCGCGGCGTTCCAGTCGCCCGCGCTCCACGTCTACACGACGCCGGATCTCCAGGGCCTGGAGTGGGCGTCGGCCCTGGTGGGGTGCCTGGCGGTCGGCGTCGGCTTCGCCGAGCAGGCGGGGGCCGGGCCGGGGCTGCTCGCCGCGCTCATCTCGCGGGCGGTCGACAGCGCGGCGCGCATCGCCGCCGCGGCGGGCGCGGAGGAGCGGACGATGCTGGGGCTCGGCGGTTATGGCGATCTGCTCGCGTCGATCCGGCTCGCGGGCCGCCCCGAGGTGATCCTCGGCAAGGCGCTCGCGCGCGGGCGGACGCTCGACGAGGCGGTCGCGGAGGCCCGGCTGCGCGTGGAGGCGATCCCGCTGATCCCGCGCATCGTGGCGTTCGCGAAGGCGCGGAGGGTGGACGGCGGGGTGTTCGAGGCGCTGGAGGCGATCCTGCAGGGCGGCGAGCCGAAGGCGGTGCTCGACCGGATGTTCGCGGCGTGATGTCGATTCCTGTCGTGGCGTGAGGACCGCAGCGCCGTCAGCCGCCGTCTCGCTTGATCGCCCCGGCTGACTCCGGCCCCGCCGGCAGCTCGGCGTCATCGCAGCACCGGAATCCCGTCGAGTAGTCGTGATAGGCCGGCTCGTGGGCGATCGTGGTGAAATAGCAGCCCGGGCCGAGCTCGCTTGTCGTGCTGAAGAAGCCGCCCATGAACACGCCGTTGCCCTCGTGCCAGGGCTGAGCGCGGCGCTCCACGCCCTCGGTCTGCATGCGCATCACGAGCTCGTGATCGACCATGTCGCTGACCCACTCGTGGAGGTTGCCGATCATGTCGTGGACGCCGAGCTCGCTGGCGCAGTCGGCGTGATCGCCGCTCCTCGCCAGGAATCCTGGCTTCTGGTTGAGCTCTGGGCTGTTGAAGTGGCGCTCGTAGCTCCACCCGCCCGGCGGGTGCTCGCCGAAGACCTCTCTCAGGAGGTGGGCTTTGCCCGTGTTGCATCGCCCGCGCTCGCCGCGGGGGCCGTACGGGTAGCGGTGGACGCCGTTGCCGCGGCAGGCGCGCTGCCACTCGCGCCGCGTGCACAGGCGCTTGCCGGCGGCGGCGCACGCGGCCTTGGCCTCGACGCGGCTGATGTACGCCTGCGGGAAGACGCCGGCCTCGCTGCGCGCGACGTAGCGGACGCCCGGCTCGGGCCGCTTGAAGTGCGGGTGCACGGCGAGCTCCCCGCCGGCGTCGGTGACCAGGTGCGCCTCGTAGCGGTCGATGCAGAAGCCGCCGACGAGGACCATGTCGGCGGGGCAGGAGCCGAGCGAGAGCGAAATCCCGAGCGGCTGCGGGGGGAAGACGGAGCGCGCGGCGCTGGCCGAGCCGGGCGGGGGCGGCTCGACCGGGGCGGCGCTCGCGCCGGCGGCGATCGGCGCGGGCTCGGCGGCTGCGCCGCCCGGGATGGCGGCGCCGGCGTGCGCGCTGCCGGCGGGCGGCGGCGCGGCGGGCGCCGGAGCGGCCGCGAGCGCGGAAGCGGCGGCGGACGCGAACGCGGAAGCCGCGGCGGGCGCCGTTCCCTCGGCCGCGTGCGCCACGTGGCCCTGGCCAAGGGCGTCCGCCTTCGCTGCCGGGCTGCCGCCGCCGTCGCTCGGACCCGTGCACGCCGTCATCCACGCCAGCACGGCGAGCAAGCCCGTCGTCGCGCATCGTGACAGGCGGCGCCGGGGGAGCGAGGACCTCGAAGGCTGGCGGGCACAGAGGAGAGACAGGCGAGCCCGGAGGCAATCGCGGCGCGGCGCGGACGACACGAGGTGGAGTGTACACGCGCCCGGCGCGCGGCTGCGTGGGATCGCGGCGCGCTCCGCTGGTCGCCGCGACGGCGCCGCCGCGCCGCTCTTCTGAGCTCACGTCGAGGTAAGTCGGGTCACGTCGAGCCGAAGGGGAACGCCTCGGCGGCGGCGCGGGACGGCGCGCCGGGCGAGGCGCCTGCGGCGAGCGCGACATAAGGCGGTATCCCGCCTCGACTGTCCGGGAGATGCGCTCCGGCTGACGCCCTGCGTCTGTCGTTCTACGATGCCGCGCATGAGAATGCGCACATCGCTTCGATGCCTCGCTGGCCTCGGCATCCTGGCGGCATCCGGTTGCGGTCTGGTGCTCGGCCTTGACGACTTCAAGGACGGCGCGCCTGCCGGCGGCGCCACGTCGACGGGATCGGGCGGAGGCGCCACGTGCGAGCCGGAGAGAGAGGTCGAGTGCTACTCCGGCCCTCCCGGGACGGAGGACGTCGGGATCTGCCAAGCCGGGACGCAGGCGTGCAAGGAGGATGGCTCCGGCTACGAGGCGTGCGCGGGTGAGGTGACGCCGGCGGCAGAGACGTGCGCGAGCGCGGAGGACGAGGACTGCGACGGGAAGGACTGCGTCGCGTGGGCGAGGCTCATCGGTGGCGCCGAGGAGGAGGTTGTGAGCGACGTCGCGATGGACGCAGCGGGCAACACCTATGTCGCTGGCAACTTCAAGGGAGCGATCTCGTTCGGTGACGATGTCCTCATCGCATCTGGCGACCGCGATGCGTTCTTGATCAAGCTTTCTGCTTCGGGCGAGTACGTCTGGAGCCAGCAGCTGGGCGATGTACGAGGCGAGACGTTGAGCTCGCTTGCGGTCAGCCCTCAGGGCGACGTCGTTGTCGCGAGCCTCGAGCTCGCGGATGACATGAGCTCGATGAGCCTGATGCTGCACAGATACGACCCGGATGGAGGGATACAGTGGAGCAAGTCGATGGGTGCAAAGATGTGCGGGATCGTGCCGAGCTTCGTGGCGGGAATGAGTTTCCTCCCGGATGGAGACGTGGTGCTCGCGGGGAGCTATTGCGGGACAATCCAGTTCGATGACGTTCACGCCATTTCCAACGAGACCGACCGAGAAGACGTGTTTGTCGCGAAGTTGAGATCTTCCGACGGTTCCATCGATGACGAGAGCGGCTGGGCCCGAACATGGGGCGGTGAGGGGGCGCAGCATGCCAGTGATGTGGCAGTCGATGCTGCTGGTAACATCATCGTCGGCGGCGATTTTCGTAGTAATCTAGTGCTGGGCGACCTCTCCTACGCGGCAGCTGGTGGCTCGGATGCATTCATGGCAAAGGTGACGAACCGTGGCCTGGTGAGCTGGGCGAGGGTCCTCGGGGGGACCGAAAACGAAGTGCTCCGGTCCATCGCCGTGGACAGGCTGGGTGGCCCGGCAGCCGTGATAGGGTTCCAGGGGGTGGTGGATTTTGGCGGCGGCGAGGTCGCGGCGGATGAATACGTCGACATCTTATTGAAGTACACGACGTCGAACATCTACGAGTGGGGCCGAGTCTTCCACGGTGACCTGATCCATGACGATCTCTTGATCGAGCCCACGGGCGACGTGTTGATCGTGGCTGGATTGAAAGAACGCGCAGAGGTGGACGGCGAGCTGCTCCGCGCGAAATCGGCGCGCGATCTGGTGCTCCTGAGGCTCGGATTGGAAGGTGACCCTCTCTGGGTCAGAACGTTTGGCGTGGCGGGGGAGGAAGGCATCCATGCCAGAGCGATCGCGCTCGGCGGCTCTGGAGAGCTCTTGGTCGCCGGAGCGGCGCCCGGGAAAATCGATCTCGGCGCCGGCGTGATGGTGCCGCAGGGCGATGGAGATATCTTCGTTGCGAGCCTCAGACCGTGAGCCGCGCGAGAGCGCTCCGATCGTGCATGGCGGTCGCAGGCGAGGGACGACGACCCGCTCGTGACGGGTCGGGGGTTCATCCTCTCACGGGTTGCATGGGTCGGCGACAGCTTCGCACGTGTCCGCGCAGCTCGTGCAGGTGCACTCGTAAGCAGCGCGGTAGAGCCTCTCCACTTCCTCGCCGCTGTCCGGATCAGTTGCGGCTGCCATATCACAGCTCCTGAAGCACTCGGGGCTCGGGTCGTCCGCGAAGCAGCTCTGCGCACACTGAAGCCACGTCTGGCAGCCTGTATTGCCGAGGCAGCTGGTCAAGCAGCCTTCCTGGAGCGCGCACGCGCGGCAGTCTGCGCCGGAGTTGCCGCCGCCGGCGCCCTCCTCGCCTGAGCAGGCGACGACGCACGCGATAAAACCGGGGTCGGTGGAGCTTATATTATCGCACTCCTCCGCATCGAGGACGCACTGCGCAACGCACTCGTACTGCGGGTCCGAGCAGTCGACGGGATACTGCTCACAGACAGATGAGCCGCATTCGTCCGCGCGCGCACACGCTTGATCGCACACATCGCCGTCCCCGCCCGCTCCGGTCGACGTCGCCGTCGTGGACGCGGCCGTCGTCGAGCTGCTGCTGCTCGCCCCCGTCGTGCTCGACGTCGTGCTGCTCGTCGTTCCTCCGCTGCCGCTCCCGCCGCTCCCCCCGCCGCCGCCGGGGTTCTCCGTCGTCTCGCCCGAGCAGGCCGCGATGGTTCCGCCCGCAACGAAACAGAAGACGAACACAAGAGAAGAAGTTCTGCCGCGCATCGCCGTCCTCCTTGGGCGCGCCGCGGGCCTTCTACGTGATTACCCCCAGCGCGGCGCGATCGTTCGCCTGCTGCATTCCCCCGGCAAGACTTTTTTGCCGGCTCGATGCCCCCGCGTGAGCGTTTCCGCGCCCGCGTCCGCTGGCACGCCGCCCCGCCGCGCCGGTGCTCTTGGCCGCCGCCGGCGCCCTGGAACGGCAGTGAGCCCGGCGCGGGCCCTCAGCCTGGCGCCGACCCCCTCAGCCCGGCGCCGGCGCTCCCCCTCATCCCGGCTCCAGCGCTCCCCCTCATCCCGGCCCCGGCGACAGCGCCCCGAGCTCCGCGCCGCCGCGCTTCTCGCCGAGAAGATCCAGCGCCGGCACCTCGCGCGCGTCGCCCTGCCCGAGCAGCATCTTGGACGACCGCTTCGGCCTGAAATCCGGCCGGTTCGGGTTGAGCTTCCACCAGCTCCCCTCCACGACCACCCACGGCTCCTCGCCCGCGCGCACCACCTCCGCCGCGAGCCGCGCGCGCGTGATGCCCGTGATCGCCCGCGTCTCCGGCAGCGCCGCCGCCAGCCGCTTCAGCCCGTCGGGCATCCCGCCGTAGCTCACCTGGGTCACCACGTTGTGGCCCGCGTCAAACCGGTAGATGCTCGTGCTCAGCACCTCGATCGAGGGCGAGTCGTCGCTGACGAGGATGTTGTTCCGCAGCCGGCAACCCCAGCTCCCGTTGCCGCACTGGAGCGCGGGCCGGCCCCGGCTGCTCATGACCACGGTGTTGTTGCGGATCAGGTTGTTGCGGCAGCCCCAGAGCGGCAGCGCGTCGGGGCCGCTCACCTGCTCCGGAGAGCGCGGGCCCGGCTCCACATACGCCTGGTCGAACGGGTTCCCGTTGTCCCACTGCGCGATCCCGCTGCCGAGGTTGCCGTAAATGAGGTTGTTCTGGATGACCGAGTCCGACACCCCCGCGAGGTTGATCGCCCCGCCGCCGATGCGCCCGTTGCCGTTGATGACGTTCCGCTCGATGATGAAGTTCACGCCGCGGCCGTCCGGAAACCCGTGCTCGCCGAACCGGTCCGTCGCGAGCTTCATCAGCCCCGCGGCCCAGGCGCGGGTCGGCTCCCTGCGCGGATAGCCCCGGAACGACGGGTGCTCCAGCACCGCGTCGAGCGAGGCCTCCGGATCGAGGTTCGCCTGGAACCCGCTCGCGCTGTTGCCGAAGAACACGTTGCGACGAACCACGTAGTTGTCCGAGCCGTCGGACACGTAGGCGCCGTGCTCGGCGGCAGAGAAGGCGAACAGGTTGTCCTGCAGCAGGACGGTGTGGCTGTCGGTGGAGTGAAACCCCCACGTCCGATGGTGATGAGAGAAGTTGCCGACGATCGCGATGTGGTGCGCCAGCCTGCCGGTCTCGCCGAACGCGCCGTCGACCATGATCCCCGCCTTCGGCGTGCCCGCGCTCTGCCTGCCGGGCCCGCTGCTGCCGGCGAGGCGGAACCCCTCGATCACCACGTGGTGCGCCCCCTTCAGGTAGATCATCCAGTTCGGGTCGGCGGCGGCCCCCCGCTGGATCACGACCTCGCCCGGGCGCCCCATGGCCTTGAAATGGATGTACCGCTCCTGGGTGGCGCTCGGCTTCTCGCCCAGCGAGAACCCCGCGTACGCGCCCGGCAGCACCGCGACGAGATCGCCGCCGCGGGCCGCGTCCGCGGCGTCCTGGAGCGTCGCGAACGCGCGCGTGACCGGCAGGTCCTGCGGCTCGGCCGCGGCGCCCGGCGCGTTCAGGTCGAGCGCGGCGACTCGGATCGTGGCGGGCGCCGGCGCGCCCACGACGAGCACGCGCTCGTACCGCCGCTGCAGCTTCAAGGTCTGGCTCACCCACGCGTCGGAGTCGCGCGTCGTCACGAACGGCTCGACGGCCGCGGGCGACGGCGGCTCCGCGGGCGCGGAGGGCTCGGCCGGCGCGGGGGGCTTCTTCTGCGGCGCCGTCGGCTGCGCCGGCCCCTCGGGCGGCGGCCCGGCGACGTGGATCGTGGCGCTGCAGGCGAGCGCGGCCGCCGCGACGAGCGCGCCGCCGATGCGCGCGCAGCCACGGGCCAGCTGGATGACGCTTGTCGATCCTCTCATCTCGACGCTCCCGGGAAGGCCGCCCCCGCCGCGGCACGCGGGCTCATGCGGCGCTGGCTCTGTTTACCCCGAAGCGCGCGCCTCAGCCAGACGAGCTCGCGTCGCGGGCTCACGTCGCGGCCTGGTCTCACGTCGCGGGCCTGGCCCCGCGGCGCGACGCGGGCTCGCGGCGCGGCGCGGCCTCGCGGCGACGGCTCGCGCCCGCGGCGCCGCGGCGCGCCCCGCTCCGGGCGCAGCGCGCCGCGCGTGGTGCGACATCGCCATCCAGGGGAGACCGCCATCCAGGGGAGGCCGCCATCCAGGGGCGGCCGCCATCCAGGGGGCCGCCATGACCCGGCCCCGTGGTCGTTCGCTTCCTTCGCTGCCGTTCCTTTGGTACGAAGAGCCCATGAAAGCGCTCCCCTCGCTCGTGAGTGTCGCTCTCGCTTCCGGCACCCTCCTCACGCTCGCGCCCGAAGCGCAGGCGAACATCAAGAATCCGAACGATCACCCCGACTACGTGGCCGAGCTCGAGCCGCACGGGAACTTCGTCTTCCTGCACCGCGACTACGGTCTGCGGCGGCACGGGTACAGGTACTACGACGACTTCGGCGACCCGGAGTTCGGCGTCGGCTTCCGCGCCACGATCGAGCTCGCCGATCCGGCGTTCATCCCCAAGCTCAACAACACTGTCGGCATCTCGTTCGGCCTGGATTTCACCAACTGCACGTACTGCCGCCGCGACTTCACCATCTGGAGTCCGGTCACCATGCAGTGGAACTTCTTCTTCAACGACAAGTGGAGCGCCTTCGCCGATCTCGGCGCCGTCCTCCGCACCGACGGGTTCTACGACAGGGTGTGGTTCGACTTCGTCACCATGGTCGGCGGCCGGTACCACTTCAACGACGACATCTCGCTGACCATGCGGATCGGCTATCCGTTCTTCAGCATCGGCGCATCGTTCTTCACCGGCTGAGCCGCGCCGCGCCGCCTCTCCGGCGGGCTGGACCGCCCGGAGCGCCGCCCTGCCGCCGCGGGGGTCGGGGGAGAGCGCCCGGACTCCGCCGTGGGCGGCGGGATCTTGCCGGGGCAGGCGTGCGGGGCGGACATCGGGCGCGTGCGGATGCGCCCCACCCTGGTTAGACTAGCCGGAGATGGTCGGCTGGTATTTCGTAGGCATCCTCGGGCTCGCCCTGCTGATGGTCGTCCACGAGGGAGGGCACTACCTCGCCGCGCGCGCCTACGGCATGCGCGTCCTGAAGTTCTCGATCGGCTTCGGCCCCACCTTCTTCAAGGTGGTCCCGAAGGACGGGTACTTCTGGTTCACGACCGCCGCGGACAAGGTCCGCGTGCGGCTCTGGCGTCACGACCCGGTGAAGCACGGCCCCACCGTGTTCCAGGTCGCGATGATCCCCTTCCTCGCGTACGTGCAGATCGCGGGGATGAACCCGCTCGAGGAGGTCGACCCCGAGGACAAGGGCAGCTACGCGAACGCGAGCCTGATGGGCCGGATCGCCGCGATCTTCGCCGGTCCGCTCGCCAACTACCTGTTCGCGTCGGTCCTCTTCTTCGCGAGCCTGATGACGGGGGGCAAGCCCTACCGCCTGACGGACATCGGCGTGGTCGCCGGGATGCCGGCCGCGGCGGCCAACCTCAAGGACGGCGACCGCATCGTCGAGATCGACGGAGCCCCGGTCAAGGACTGGGAGAAGATGGCGGAGATCATCTCCCGCAGCCCCGGCCGCCCGCTCGACATCGTCGTGGAGCGCGCCGGCGAGCGCGTCCAGGCCCAGGTCACCCCGGTGAACGAGAACGGCGCGGGCAAGATCGGCGTGATGGCCATCGGGCCGATCCAGTCGGCGCCCGTGACCGCGAAGGAGGCCGCGGTGCTCGCCGTGACGAAGCCGCCGAAGGTCGTGCAGAGCCTGGTCGTCGGGCTCGGCCAGTACCTGACGGGCAAGGTCGAGGGCGAGCTCGGGGGCCCGAAGCGGATGATCGAGGAGACGGCGCACGCGGCCAAGCGCGGGTGGGCCGAGGGGCTCGAGTTCCTCGGCCTGCTCTCGGCCTACCTCGGCGCGTTCAACCTGATCCCGTTCCCGGCCCTGGACGGCGGCCGGCTGATGTTCCTGTTCTACGAGGCCGCCACGCGGCGCCGGCCGAACGCCCGCATCGAGGCGCACATCCATCTGGTCGGCGTGTTCATGCTGATCGGGCTGATGCTCTACGTCACCGCGAACGATTTCGGCCTCGGGTCGAAGTAGCGCCGAGCCCGCGCCTCCCCGTGGCATGAGGTATCCCGCGCGGGCTCCGGCGCCGGCCGGGCGGCTCGCCCGCGCGGCGGCGTGCCTCTCGCTCCTCGCGCTCGCCGGCGAGACGGGGGCCGCGCTGGCCGCGCCGCCGGGTCCGGGCGCGTGGTCCGACGAGGAAGAGCAGGCCGTCTTCGACGTCCCCGCGCCCCCGACGCTCCCAGGGCTCACGCTGCGCGATCCGACCTTCACGTTCGAGTACACGGCGGCCGCGATCGAGCCCGAGGCGACCAGCCAGGCGGGCGGCAGGACCGCCTATGCCTGGTACTCGCACGGCGAGATGGAGGTGCCGCTCGTCCCCCGCAAGTGGTTCGTCGGCGCGGTGCACGACAGCGCCGCCGCGAGCGTGCCGGGGGTCGGTCGGTCGATCTTGCTCGGGAGCCCCGAGCTCTACGGGCGGGGCGTCTGGTCGAGCGTGCGCGGGCTCGCGTCCGGGGGAGGCTTCGGCATCGTCCTCCCGGTCCCGCGGGACGTCTCGCCGGCCGAGGCCGAGGTGCTGCGGACCGCGCGCGTGGTGCGGCCGTGGGACGAGACGCGCTTCCGGGAGCTCACGCTCACGTTCCGCCCCTGGTTCGACATGCGGCACATCACCGGGCCGTTCATCTTCCAGCTCCGGCAAGGCATCGACTGGTCGCTGGTCGTGCGCCGCCTCCGGTCCGACGAGCGGCGCACCGACATCTCGGCATACACCGCGTTCTACTTCGGCTACCGGCTCGCCCCGCCGGTCGGCGTGGGCCTGGAGGTGTGGGAGGTCTACCAGCTCACGCAGGACCTGAAGGATGACAAGCGCGCGACGTTCGCTATCTCGCCGAGCATCCGCTTCATCCTGGCGAACGTGCAGCCGGCGCTGAGCGTGCTCTTGCCGATCGCGACCCCGCTGCGCGGCGACGTCGCCTGGTACTACGCCGCGCGGCTCAGCGTCGGGTTCACCTTCCCGACGGATCGTCCGCGGGCGCGCCGGTGAGCCGGTGAGCGGGCCGCGCGCTCGCCGGGCCCGCGCTCGCCGCGCGTGCGGGGAGGCTACTAGGAGGATCGGCCCCCCGCCGCCGCGGGCCCGGGCGCACCCCGGCGAGCGCGCTCCCGCGGGCGAAGGTGAGGGGATCTCGTTCGAGCGCGTGCATCCAGCGCGGCCGCTGGGTACCCTGGCGGCGTGGTCATTGCGGCATGGCTCCGGCGCGGTCTGGTTCTCGCGGCGCTCCTCGCGTCGACCGGCTGCGCGACCCAGCTCGTCAGCCTGAACGAGGGGCCGCGCGAGTACGTCGCGACGGACTACGAGAACGTGCTGCGCGCGTGGACGCGCACGGAGCACCTGTTCGCGCTCTCGGAGCTCGACAACTTCCTCACCGCCACCGCGACGTTCGAGTCGTGGGACTTCCGCTGGGCCTACGTGGCCCGCTACGCGCAGGACTACCGGCTCACGATCGAGCAGCGGCAGAAGCTGCTCGAGAGGACGCTCGAGGAGACGCGCCAGCGCCACCAGTTCTTCGTCGCGATCTTCGGCGGCGAGCGCAAGTACAACGACCTCTCGACGCCGAACAGCGCGTGGATCGTCCGGCTGATCGACGACACGGGGAACGAGACGGCGCCCGAGGAGATCGTCGCGATCCCGAAGCCGAACGCGCTCGAGCGGACCTACTTCCCGTACAACACCGTGTGGCGGCAGGCGTTCCGCATCCGCTTCCCGCGCGCGACCGCGGAGGGCAGGCCGACGATCTCGCCGAGCGCGAAGTGGTTCGGGCTCCGCTTCGCCGGGGCGCAGGGCAACAGCGAGCTCGTCTGGCAGCTCAACGACGACGAGGAGCCCACCGAGGAGGCCGCCCCGCTGGAGCAGGAAGCGGCGAGACCGCTGCGCCCCGTGAGAGGCCGGCTCTAGAGCGGCGCCACCCGCTTCGGAGACGGGCCCATCTCGACGTTTTCGGTGCTCAGCGCACAGGAGTGCGCTTCCGCGCCGAAAACGCCGAGCTGGACCCGTCTCCTGTGCGGGTGACCGCCGCTCTGAAATCCAGGAGCGACCCGGCGAACCGCTCGGGGCCTCGGGCGCGCGGCGCTCGTGACGGGCGGGCGATGCGGCGGGCCGCCCTGCGCGGCGCGGCCCGCCTTCGGTCAGCTGCGCTGGGCGTCCAGCGAGACGGACTGCGCGAGGATGGAGAGCAGCTCCGGCGTGCTCTCGAACAGCTCGCGCAGCGCCGGGTGGTCGACGATGAGCACGAGCGCGCCGGTCCCGGCCGCGCGCGCGATCGCCGGCGCCGGCTGGCCGCCGAGCAGCTCGGAGGCGAACAGCAGCTCGCCGGGCCTGGCGGCGCCGGCGAGCTCCTGCGTCCGCTCCGCGACCAGCTCCAGCGTGCCGGCGCCGACGATCACGAGGCCGGGCATCGGATTGCCGGCGTGGATCAGCGGCTCGCCGGGCTCCAGGCTGCGCAGGCGGAGCCGGCCGAGGACCCGGCGCAGCAGCGTCTCCTCGAGCTCGCCGAGCGGCCCCATGGTGACGCCGGCGAGCGACTGGAGCCGGTCCGCGACGGCGCGCAGCTCGTCGAGCACCCAGGGGCAGGTGCGGAGCGCGTTGTCGATGGTCGCCTGGTCCCAGATCGCCACCCGCGCGCCGCGCGCGCCGGCGACGACGCGCAGCGGGATGCCCTCCTCGAGCGTCCCGCGGGACGGCACGAGCGCCCTGATGGCGGCGTGCTCGGCGGGCGCATCGACGATGGTCGCGCACACGGCGGCGCTGCCGCTGAGCACCAGCGCTGCCCCGTAGACGGCGAGCTCCTCGTCGGGCGCGAGGTCTTCCACGTGCGCCGCGAGCGCGAGCTCGTCGTGCATCTCCTCGGGCAGGTCGGCGAACGCCTCGACGTGCTCGAGGTCGCGGCCGGTGAGGGGCGCGGCGCCGGCGGCGGGCGGCGAGGCGCTGGCCGCTTCCGGCTGCGGCAGATCCGGCGCCTGCTCCGGGTCGAGGTCGGCGGTCGCGACCGTTCCCTCTCCCAGCGGCGAGCCGGGCGGCGGGTCGAGCACGATGGCGGCGAGGTCGATGGTCTCGCCCGCGTCCGGTGCGGGCCCCTCGACCGCGAGCGCTCCGGGCTGCGCCGCGTCGGTCACGAAGGGCTGCGACGCATCGGTCGACAGGGACGCGTCGCCCGCCGGCAGCGGCTCGACGGCGGTCGCCTGGGTCGCGGGCTCCTCCACGAGCGCGATGTCCGCGTCGTCGAGCAGCTCTTCTTCCGCCGTGGGCTCGGCGGTCGCTGCATCGAGCTCGAGCGGGCGCTGCGCCGGGTCCGCGGCGCCGCCGGAGGCGGGCTCGTCGAGCGGCGGACCGGCCTTCGCCTGCAGGTCGTCGCCTTGCGCCGCCGCCTGCGGCGCGGGGAAGGGGCTGTCGAGCCGCGACGACGTCGGAGCGTCGAGATCGCTGTCGGAGAGCTCGATGACGACGGTCCCATCGGGCGTCGAGATCGGGGAGGGCTCTTCCGTGCTCGCGGCAGGCTCGATCGTCGTTGCAGGGATGGCGGCCGCGCCGGCGCCCTTCGAGATGACGTCGTCGGCGGAGGCCCCGAGGTGCCCGGGCGGCTCGCTTCCGGAGGGCGTGGCTGCGCGGGCGCGCGGCGCCGCGGGTACCTGCGGCGCGGGTGCCTGCGGCGCGGGTGCCTGCGGTGCGGGTGCCTGCGGCGCGGGTGCCTGCGGCGCGGGCGCCGGCGGCGCGGGCGCCGGCGGCGCGGGCGGCCGCGCGGAGATCGGCTTCCGCTTGAGCGCGAGGTCGAGCGGTGCTGCCGAGGTGACGACCTCCTCCTCATCGCCCGCCTGCGGCGTCGAGGGGGGCCGGCGAGCCACGAGGTACATGTCGCCGCTCGGCGTTATCGTCTCCTGAAGAGGCCGAGGCGGCGCGGCGATCTCCGCGTCGTCGGACCAGGGGTCGAGGATCGGCTCGCGAGGTTTCCTTCTCGAGCCGGCCGTTGCGACGGTGGGAGCGGCCGTCTCTGTGCGGGCTGGGGCGGGCGTCGGGATCGGAGCCTCGACGAGGATCTCGCCGATGTCATCGTCCGGCGCGTGCACCTCGGTGAGCGCTGCGGGGCTCGGGGCGTAGGGCGGCGTCGAGGGCGGCGGCGGCGCGGCGGAGGCGAGGGGCGCGAGCGGCGGTGCGGCTGGCGGCGGCGCAGAAGGAGCCGGCGCTGCGGGCGGCGGCGGTGGTGGCGGCGCAGCGAGCGGCGACGGCGCTGCGGACGGCGGTGGCGCGGCCGGCGGCGGCGCGGAAGGAGCCGGCGCTGCGGGCGGCGGCGGTGGTGGCGGCGCAGCGAGCGGCGACGGCGCTGCGGGCGGCGGCGGTAGTGGCGGCGCCGACAGCGGCGACGGCGCTGCGGGCGGCGGCGGTAGTGGCGGCGCCGACAGCGGCGGCGCGGCCAGTGGCGGCGCGGAAGGCGACGACGCCGCGGGCAGCGGAGGCGGAGGCGCAGCAGGCGGCGCCATAGGCGGCGGTGCGGCCAACGGCGGCGCCGACGGCGACGGCGAAGCAGGCGGCGGCGCCATAGGCGGCGGTGCGGCCGACGGCGACGGCGCAGCAGGCAGCGGAGGTGCAGCGAGCGGCGGCAGCGGCGCGACGGGCGGCGGCAGCGGCGCAGCGTGCGACGGAGGCGCGGCGGAGGTGAGCGTGGGTGCTGGCGGCGGCGCCGGCGGAGGCAGCGTCGGCGGGTGCGGCGGCGCGACGGGCGGCGGCGGCAGCGGCGCAGCGGAAGGGATCGCGGAAAGCGGCGGAGGCAGCGTCGGCGGGTGCGTCGGCGCGGCGGGCGGCGGCAGCGGCGCAGCGGAAGGGGCCGTCGAAAGTGGCGGCGGCGCCGGCGGAGGCAGCGTCGGTGGGCGCGGCGGCGCGGCGGGCGGCGGCAGCGGCGCAGCGGAAGGGGTCGCCGAAAGCGGCGGCGGCGCCGGCGGAGGCATCGTCGGCGGGCGCGGCGGCGCGGCGGGCGGCGGCAGCGGCGCGATCGACGGCGCCGACGTCGGCGTGGCCAGTCCCTGCGTGGGTGGGGGCGTCGCAGGTGACGGCGGCGCTGGGGCTTGCGCGGCAGGTGGAGGCTGCGGGCGCGGGGGCGCGAACGACGGCGGCTGCGGGCGCGGGGGCGCGAGCGGCGGCGCCGCCGCCGGCCCGAAGGACGGCGGCTGCGGCGGTGCCGGCGGCGGCCCGAAGGACGGCGGCTGCGGCGGCGCCGACGGCGGCCCGAAGGACGGCGGCTGCGGCGGCGCCGACGGCGGCCCGAAGGACGGCGGCTGCAGCGGCGCCGACGGCGGCCCGAAGGACGGCGGCTGCGGCGGCGCCGACGGCGGCCCGAAGGACGGCGGCTGCAGCGGCGCCGGCGGCGGCCCGAAGGACGGCGGCTGCGGCGGCGTCGACGCGGGCGCGGCGATTCCTGGTGCGGGCGGTGAATGCGCATCCGCGATGAGGCGCGGCGGCGGTGGAGCACCGAGGCTTGCTGCCGGAAGCGGGGAGGACGTCGACGAAGGCAGCGGCACCGCTGGCGGCGGCTCGCTCGTGGGGTGCGCCGCGGCGGGGCGCGGGGGCGGCGGGGGCCCCATCGTGGCGTCGGCCCGGCCACGATCCGGCAACGACGCCAGGGTGGGCGGCGGCTCCGGAAGTCCCGGCGCAGGGGGAATGCGGGGCGGGGCCGATGACGGCCTGGGCGAAGCTGCCCGCGGCACGACCGGCGGCGGGAGCGGGGCGGGCGGCTGAGCGCTCTGCGTCCTGGTCTGCGCCGCGAGCGAGTGCGGGTCCGGGGCGCTCTGCGGCCTGAACGACGGAAGCCCTGGCGGTGGAGGCGGCGGTGGGATCGCGCTCGCTGCCGGCGGGGCAGCCAGCAGAGGCGCCGGTGGTGGTTGGCTCCGATAAAGCGCGCCGGCCTGGGCGTTGGGCGCCGCCGGCGGGGGGGCCGAGGGGGCCACCCGCGCAGGCGGTTGTGCGGACGGTGGGTCGAGCCGTTGATGCGGGTATGCGGCGGCCGGCGGCTGCGGATACGGCGCAGCGGGCGGCTGCGGATACGGCGCAGCGGGCGGCTGCGGATACGGCGCAGCGGGCGGCTGCGAGCGCGGCGTCTCCGGCCCGAAGGAGGGCGGCGGCTGCGCGGGCGGCGCGGGCGGCGGGAGCGCGCCGCCGGGAGCCTGCTGCGCCGCCCGCTGCGCCATCGGCGGCGGGGGAGGCGGCGGTTGCGGCGCGCTGCCCTGCGAAGCCCCGGCAGGCGCAGGAGAAAACGGCGCGATCGGCCGGTCCGCCGCGGCCGGCCCCTCCGCTGTGCCCGGGAGGAGCCGCGGCGACGGCCGCGACGGCACCTCCAGGCGCTCCGCCTCGGCGGCCAGCTCCGGCTGCGAGAGCGGCTCGAACAGGTCGATCTCGATCGAGGGCATCGAGGCGCGCAGCTCTGCAGCGAGCGAGATGCGGCGGCGCCAGGTCTGCTCGTCGGACGGCGGCGCTTCGTCCTCGTCGTCGGCGGGCGGGGACGGCGCGTCGTCCTCGCTGGCGATCGTCTCCAGGAGATCGGGATCGCTCGGCTGCCCGACCTCCGAGGCCATCACCTCCTCGAGCGCCGTCGCGCACAGCCCGAGCTCCGAGGCGCGGAACGGCTGCCCGGCCGCCCCCGCCGCATCGGCCGCGCGCCGCAGCCACACGATGGCGTCGCGCCGCTCGCCGCGCGCCCACAGCGCGCTGGCCGTGGAGATCCCCCACACGACATCTTCATCGTCATTCGGGTGCGGTTCGGGGAGGGCGACCACGCGGTTCGCCATGAGCAACACCACCTATCACAGGCCCCACTGCGGCCGTTTACCCATGATACCGAGCGAGCCGACGTCCCGGATCGAGCGTCGCGCGAGCCCCGCGGCGCGGAAAGCCGCGCCACCAAGAGCTTAGCCGCGCTGGATACGGCACGTACAAATTACGATACTGATGTCGCTTTCGGCCGCCTCGTCGCCGCGGGGGGCCGGCGCGACGCCCCCATGGAAGGAGGCGACCGCCGCGCGCTCCCGCCGGGGGCGGTCGGCCAGCTCGCCGGCCGCCGGCTCGGGAGGCGCTTCGCCGCGCACGGCAGCGGCGCGCGTCACCCGCCGCCCCGCTCAGCGCCGCGCGCTCAGGTGGATCGCCGCCCGCCCACGCGCCGCGGCGGGCACCCCAGGACCGCCGCGCGACGGCACATCTCGTCGACGCCGTCCCGCGAAGCCGCCTCTCCGGGCATGCGTCTCGCAAGCCAACCGATGAGCGTCAGCCCCGCTGCGCGGGCGTCTGCGGGCATCGTCCCTTCTTTCAGGAGGCTCGCGATCTGAGCGATCAGACGCGTGCGCGTTTCCTCAGGCGCCATCCTGCGTGCTCCATGAAGCATTCGAACGGGAAAGTCAAAAGAACCGCGATGCTAGCGCGCGGCCTCGGCGGCGGAAAGGTCGGCGCTGTGCTCTCCTCCACATTCGATCGGGACCGCGCGTCCTAGTCGACGGCTCGACGGCTCGGCGGCGTGCCAACACGCGCTGCGAAGCGGCGTCAAGATAAATTTGCGCGCGGGTCAGATCGGCGCGATGAGCACCTCGCGATCCTTGGCGCCGTTCGCGGGCCCGACGAGCCCGCGCTTCTCCATCGCCTCGACCAGCTTGGCGGCGCGGTTGTAGCCGACGCCGAGCTTGCGCTGCAGCCACGAGGTCGAGCAGCGCCGGGTGTCGGCCACGATCCTCACGGCGGCGTCGTACATGGGATCGGCCTCGGCGTCGGAGGTGTCGGGCTCCTCGCCCTCCTCGTCCCGGGGCCGGAGGATCGCCTCGTCGTAGACCGGCTCGCCCTGGAGCCGGAGGAAGTCGGTGATCTTCTGGACCTCCTCCTCGGAGCAGAACGGGCACTGGACGCGCCGCGTCTCGTTCGAGCCGTTCATCTTGATCAGCATGTCGCCGCGGCCGAGCAGGTGCTCTGCGCCCTGCTCGTCGAGGATCGTGCGGCTGTCCACCTTCTGCGCGACGCGGAAGGCGATGCGCGTGGGGAAGTTCGCCTTGATCATGCCGGTGATCACGTCGACGCTCGGCCGCTGCGTCGCGAGGATGACGTGCATGCCGGCGGCGCGCGCCTTCTGCGCCAGCCGGGCCACGCTCGCCTCCACGTCCTTGCCCTGCTGCATCATCAGGTCGGCGAACTCGTCGACCACGATCACGATGAACGGGATCTTCTCCGGCAGCGCCGCGTCGGAGCCGTCCTTCGCCGCGTCGACCTCCACCTCGAGCCCGTCCGCGCCGATCGCGGTCACCTTGGCCGGGGGCTTCGGCGGGCGCGCCTCGCCGCGGTGCACGCGCTCGACCCACGCGTTGTACGTCGTGATGTTCTTCGTCCCCGCGTTCGCGAAGAGCTGGTAGCGCCGCTCCATCTCGTCGACCGCCCACTTGAGCGCGTTCGCCGCCTGCTTCATGTCCGTCACGACCGGCAGGAGCAGGTGCGGGATGCGGTCGAAGGGCGCGAGCTCGACGACCTTGGGATCGATCATCAGGAGCCGGAGCTCGTCCGGCGTCTTGCGGAAGAGCAGGCTCACGAGCATCACGTTGAGCCCGACGCTCTTGCCGGCGCCGGTCGCGCCCGCGACGATGACGTGCGGCATCGACGCGAGGTCGGCGAAGTACGGCGTCCCGATGATGTCGCGGCCGAGCACGCACGGCAGCGGCGCCTTCATCTCGACGAAGCGGCGATCCTCGACGAGCTCGCGCAGGTTGACGGGCAGGCGGTGCTCGTTCGGGATCTCGAAGCCGATCCGGTTCTTCCCGGGGATGGGGGCGACGATGCGGACCTTGCGCGACAGGCCGAGCGCGAGGTCGTCCGCGAGGCCCGCCACCTTCGAGACCTTGGTGCCGGCGGCGGGCGAGACCTCGAACGTCGTGACCGTGGGCCCGGGGTGGATCTCCTCGACCTTGCCGCTGACGCCGTAGTCGGCGAGCGTCTTCTCGAGGAGCTGCGCCGTGGCCTTCAGCTGATCCGCGTCGAGCTGGAGGCGCCCGCCCGCGGGCACGTCGAGCATGTCGGTCGACGGCAGGCGGAAGCCCTCGCCGGTGGCCGGGACGACCTTGACCACCGCGGGCTTCTCGCTGACGAGCGCGCGGCTCGTGTCGACGATCGTCGGCGCGCGCGGCGCGGCGCCCTGAGGCCGCTCCGGGCCGCCGGCGGGAGGAGGCTCGCGGTGGGCCGCCCGGGCATCCGGCTCGCGCGGCTCGCGGGCGGGCACGTCGCGCGGCTCGCGAGCGGGCAGGTCGCGAGGCTCGCGGGCCTCGCGAGCGGCCGCGTCGCCCGGCTCGCGGGCGGGCACGTCGCGGTGGGCGTCCGGCTCCCGCGCCGGCAGCCCGCGCACCGGCAGGATGGGCGACGGCGTGGGCACGTCGACCGCCTCCGGCTCCGCGAACGCGCTGTCGTCGTCGTCCGACTCGAAGGCCGCGGGCTCGACCGCGTCGTCCTCGTCGAGCTCCACCTCCCGCTCGACGATCCTCTCGACGAGGTGCGCCTCGCCCGCGAACGGCGACTCGTCGCTGTCCTCCAGGGCGTCGGCGTCGCGCGGCCCTGCGAGCGCCGCGGCGCGCCGTCGCGCAGGCCGCCGCGGCTCGACGGCGCGCTGCGCCCGTTCGCGCGGCTCGGCGGCGCGCTGCGCCCGTTCGCGCGGCTCGGCGGCGCGCTGCGCCCGTTCGCGCGGCTCGGCGGCGCGCTGCGCTCCTTCGCGCTCCGCTTCCTCGGTCAGCTCGACGAACCGCTGCGCGCCCCCGCGCGGCCCGGCGCCGTGCAGCGCCGCCTCGCGCGGCGCATCGCTCTCGGGCGCCTCCTCCTCCTCCTCCTCCGGCTCGGCGCCGTGGACGACCACCTCGTGCGCCTCGCCGCCGCGGGTCACCACCTCGTGCGCCTCGCCGCCGCGGGTCACCACCTCGTGCGCCTCGCCGCCGTGGATCACCAGCTCGCGCGGCTCGGCGCCGTGGATGACCACGTCGTGCGCGTCGCCGCCGCGGACCGCCGGCTCGCGCGCCTCGCTCCCCTGCGGCGCCGCCTCGCGCGGCTCCTTGGCCTGCGCCTTCCTCCCGCGCCGCGGCTTCGGCGGGGCCGCGGGCTCCTCGGCGGCGGCGCTCAGCGGCGCGCTCTTCCAGAGATCGAGCGCCGGCGCCTCGGCGTGGGCCGGCTCGACGGGCGTGGTCCTCGCGGCGGGGTCGGAGAGCGGCTCGTCCGCGTCGTCGGCCAGCGCGGCGATGATCGCGTCGGGGCTCGAGTTGCGCGCGATGATCGGCGGCGCCTCCTGCGTCGAGGCGCCCTCCCGCCGCTCCAGATCGCGCGCCGCGGCCCACGCCCCGAAGAGCGCGCGCGCCCAGCCGGCGACGCGCGCGGCGATGGCCACGGCGAGCTGCTCGGCCCGGTGCGCCAGCTCGATGAACGAGAACGTCGCCCGGCCCATCAGGATGAGCGCGACGATGGTGAGCCCGATGATGTACGACCCGATGTTCGAGAAGAGCGCGCGCAGCACCTCCCCGAACAGCTCGCCCACGGCCCCGCCGAGCGGCATCGCGCCGAACGCGACCGCCCGCGGGAACGCCACGTGCGCGAGCGCCGCGAGCACGATGACCACGACGATGTCGCCGCTCAGCCGGAACAGGCTCGCGATCGAGCGCTTCGCCCCGAGCAGCGGCATCGCGAGCAGCGCGAGCTCCAGCGGGACGAACCACGCGATGACCCCGACCGCCTGGACCGACGCTCCCGCGAGCGCCGCGCCCACCGGCCCCACCCAGTCGTCGCCCGAGACCTCCGGGCGCAGCGGATCCGCGCGAAACGACGCGAGTGCGAGGGCGCTGTACAGGGCGGACACCAGGAGGACCAGCGCCGCCGCATCCCGGGCGTAGCTGTGTCCCGGCGGCGCGGCAGGGCCCGAGACCCCCGTCGGGCTGGTCCGTGCGGCGCTGCGCACCCCGGACCGCAAGGGCTCGCCAAGGCCGGCGGCGGGCTGAGCACGGCGAGGAGCGAACAAGGGGACGTTCATGCCTACCTAAACCTACCTTGCTCACATATGCGCACTCCACCCCGGGGGCAAGAAGTCTGGGAGGTCTGAGTAAGGAGGGAAAGCGCCGTACGGAAACGGAAAAACAGCCGGGCAGCGGAAGCGGACGGGAAGCAACAGGAAGCAACAGGAGGAAACTGGCGCTTTCACGCGCTTCCGTGCACCGTCACGCACGCCTGAGCTCGCCAGGAGCACGGGGACTCGAGCGGCCTCCAGGCCTCGGCGGGCGAGGCGGGAGGCTGGGAGGGGGAGGGAAGATGGAGGAGAGGGGGGACAGAGGGGAGGGGAGGGGGGACGGAGGGGAGGGAGGCACGGAGAGGGGGCGCCTCCGAGGGCGCCGCCGCGCTGGAGTTCCAGCCGGATTTCGCGCAAACTTTGTCCTCGCTCCCTTCTTCCCGCCCTTGAAATTCTTTCAAACAGAGCGCTGCGGGCGGTACCATCCCGACCCTCCTGGGACGTGCATGGAAACTGTCGAACGAGCAGGGCGGCGCGTCGGCGCTGCGGGCCTTCTTGTGCTGTGCCTCGCGACCGCTGGCGTGGGGCTCGCGACGAGCGGGTGCCGCGTCAATGAGAACGACATCCACCGGTGGGAGACCACGGCGCACGGGCCCGACAAGCTCAGGGCGGTGTTGTTTCACGACAAGTACGACAACTCGCTCCGCATCGAGGCGGCCACGTCGCTCATCCGCATGAAGCCGCGGCAGGGCCGGCGCGTGGGCATCGGCATCATGGTCGAGACCCTCGCGACCATGGCCCCGGAGGCGAGGCAGTCGATCGTGGCCGCGCTCGTGCCGTCCATCATCGCCGAGCTGAGGAAGCCGCCGCCCGTCGCGCCGCCCGGGCAGCCCCGCCCGGTGGACACCTCGTTCCCGTACAAGGACGCCGCGTACGCGATGCTCACGTCCGATCGGACCGTGATCATCGCGGACGAGGCGCTGAAGGAGGGGCTCAAGGCCGCCCTCATCGACTGGGCGATGGCGGACTTCGAGCACCGGCTCGAGGACCGCTCGCAGGCCTACGGGATGGAGCAGCTCCTGCGCTTCATCGGCCCGCCCGCGGTGGCCGGCCTGCCGAAGCTCATGACGCGCGAGGCGAAGCGGCTCGACCAGATGGCGTCGCTCGTGGCCGAGTACGGCGACCCACAGGCGAAGGAAGCCGCCTCGGCGAACCTCGTCGCCATCGCGAGGTTCGTCACCTCCAGCGAGTGGGTCGACGCGAAGAAGCCCGAGCTCCAGGCGGCGAACGCCGCGTCGAAGATCACGCCCACCGAGAAGCAGTTCGAGGCGCAGCTCGCGCAGTACCAGGAGGAGGAGCTCTTCCGGGTCTTCGGCTCGATGAAGAAGCTCGGCGGCAGGCCGTCGGTCGACTTCCTCCTCGGGTTCGCGGCGGACAAGAACCAGCCCGAGAAGCGCCGCCAGGCCGCCCTCGCCGCGCTCGAGGGCCGGCTCGACCGCAACAACCCGAGCGACATCCAGCGCATCCTCGAGATCGCCACCGCGGACGCGCCCGACGCGGTGCTCGATCAGGCATTCCGCCGCGTCGGCGAGATGCCGCGCGAGCTCGTCGTCGAGAAGCTCTACGGCCTGTTCAAGACCGACAAGTGGAAGATCCGCCGCGCCGCCGCCGCGACCATCCTGAAGATGTCGACGGTGAAGCACATCGACGAGTTCATGAGCAGGCTCCCCGACAGCAAGGGGTTCGCCATGCCCGAGGCGCTCACGTACGGCGCGTCGTTCGGCGACCTGAAGGAGGGCTCGCCCCTCGAGGCGCTGAAGAAGCACTTCACCGAGGGCCCGGCGCCGGTGCGCACGAGCGCGATCGCCTATTACTTCACCTTCGGCACGGCCGCCGATCTCGCGGCGGTGAAGCCGCTCGAGGGCGACACCACCCGCGCGCCGGTCTGCGGCGCCGATCCGGACTGCAAGTGGGCGTGCGAGGTGCAGAAAGAGGGGTCGAACGAGCGCGAGCTCAGGGACGTGAAGACCGTCGGCGAGTTCGTCCAGTACTGCATCGAGCCGGCCATGCAGGAGAGGAAGCCGGAGCTCGAGAAGGGCGAGAAGAAGTGACGCGAGCGCCGGCGCAGCACGCGGGATCGTCGGGCGATCCCGCCGCCACGAGGGCGCGCGGCGCGCCCCTCGCGCCGCGCTCCTGCCACGGCGCGGGGCGCGGCGGGGGCGCGCGCTTCGCGGCGAGCCGCGCGCGCGCTCCTCGGATCTCGCGCGGCCATGGTCGCGATCGCAGCGCGCCTTCGGCGCGGCCCAGAGGCATCAGGTGCTTGCAGGGAAGAGGCCGGGAGGACGCTTCCCAGCGCAATTCATCCTCCGTTATCGTTGGGTAGAGATGAGCGCGGATCCGAACAAGAAAAGCGCACGGACGTTCCAGTGTCGCGATGTCCTTTGGGAGACGTTCGAGCAGATGGCGCGCGAGCTCGAGTGCTCCATCGACTACCTCATCAACGAGTCGATGAAGCAGTACGCGCGGCAGCGAAGCTACAGCCCGCGCACGCCCTTCCCGCCGCCCGCGAGGGTCGACGCGGCGCCCGGCTCCGGGCACCAGCCGGTCCCGCACGCTCATCAGCCCAGCGCGGTGCCTCCGGCCGCGACGCCCCCGCCGCCCGGGCTGATGACGCCCGGCTCGCCGCCGCCCTTCGGACCGCCGGGTGGGCCGCCGATGGTCGCCCTGCAGCAGCAGCCGCCCGCGGGGGCCTACGGTGCGCCGGCCGGCGCGCCTGCCTATGGCGCGCCCTCGCCGCCGTACGGCGTGTCCCCCGTGGGGCCCGTGCCGACGCCGGTGCCGGCGTTGACGCCGCCGCCGCCGCCGGGGCAGGTCCGGCCGGGCGCGCCGCCGCCGCCGCCGCCGCCGCCGGGCAGCAGCAGCGCCGGCGGGAAGCGGCCCAGCCTGCCCGTTCCGCCGCCGATCCCGGGCCGCGTCGGCGGCCCGCCGCCGCCGCCGACCAGCGTGACCCGCCTCGGCGCGCCGCCGCCGCTCCCGTCGCAGGCCACGAACCCCGGCGGGCGCCAGAGCATGCCTGGCGCCGCCGCGAGCCGCTCGGGGCCGCCGCCGCCGCTGAGCAGCGGCGCCGGGTACGCCACGCCCATCGCGCCGCCGATGGCGCCGCCGCCGTACGGCGTGCCGCCGCAGGCGGCGGCGAGCGTGCCGGGCCCGCCGCCGATGAACATGGCGATGCCGAACCAGGTCCCCGCGGGCCCGGCGCTCGCCGCGTTCTACGCGGGGCAGCGGTTCGTGGTGAACAAGGACCGGTTCATCATCGGGCGCGGCAAGCAGTCGAGCGATCTGACGATCAAGGACCCGAACGTGTCGCGCCAGCACGCCATGGTCGAGTTCCTGAACGGCCAGTACTACATGGTCGACATGGGCTCGACGAACGGCGTCGAGTACAACGGCCAGCGCATCGCCCGGAAGGCCATCGTCGAAGGCGATCTCTTCCGGATCTGCGATCACGAAGTGCGCTTCTCCTACCGCTGATCGCGGCGGTCCCGCGTCTTCCGCCGGAGCTCGCACGATGACGAAGCGTGGAGGCGCCGCCGCGGGCCTCGTGGAGCTGCCCCGCGGGGCGCTGCTGCGGCGCGTGCGCCGCGTCGCGCTGAGGGCCGTCGCCGCGGCGGTCGGCCTCGGCGCGATGATCTGGGGCGGCGCGGTCCTCGCGTCGCAGCTGCCGCCGTGGGTCGCGGAGGGCGACGCTCCGCTGCCGGCGTGGGTCAAGAGCGCGCGCGTGCTCAAGCGCGATCAGCCGCTGTTCGAGGCGCCGGGCGAGAACCCGCGCCGGCGCGGCTCCGTCGATCGCAACGTGCAGCTGCCCATCTTCGCGGCCCGGCGCGACGGCGGCTGCCTCGGTCGCTGGCTCGAGGTGGGGGCCGCGGCCTGGGTCTGCGACGACGCCGTCGAGCTCTCCGCCGCGGGTCCGATCAGCCCGCTCGTGCGCACGTGGCGCGAGATGCCGGACGGGCTCCCGTACCGCTACTACTTCGTCGGCCCCGACGGGTCGTTCGGCTACCGCCGGGTCGAGGCGGCCGACATCGACGCGCCGGACGCGCAGCTCGAGCCCGGCTTCGCGGTGGCGATCGTCGAGGAGCGGGCGCTCGGCGGGTCGCGCTACGGCCGCACGAACAGCGGCCTCTGGGTGCCGATGCGCGATCTCGGCCCGGTGCGCGCGTTCGCCTTCCACGGCGTGGATGTCCCTCCGGGCGCCGCGGAGATCGGGATCGCGTGGGTCGTGTCCGAGCGGGCTCCGCTCTTCACGCGCACGGCGGCGGGCTTCGCGCGGACCGAGGAGAGCAAGGCGCGGTTCGAGGTCGTCTCCACGCTCGAGGAGGCGCAGGGCGCCTCGGGCAAGCTCGCGCGCATCGCGGACGGCGACGCGGCGACGTGGATCTCGCTCCGCGATCTCCGGCGCCCGTCGGTGGCGCCGCCGCCGCCCGAGGTCGACGCCGAGGCGGGCGAGCGGTGGATCGACGTCGAGCGTTCGACGCAGACGCTCGTGGCCTACGAGGGGCGTCGCCCGGTGTTCGCGACGCTGGTCTCGACCGGCAAGGGCGCGCCCGGGTCGTCGCGCGCGACGCCCGCCGGCACGTTCCGCATCTGGGCCAAGCTGCTCACCTCGGACATGGACAACCTCGAGGACGAAGGCGCCGACCGCTATTACCGGATGGAGGACGTCCCCTACGTGCAGTACTTCTCCAAGGGGGTCGGGCTGCACGGCGCGTTCTGGCATCGCTCGTTCGGCCAGGTGCGGAGCCACGGCTGCGTGAACCTGGCCCCGCTCGACGCGCAGCGGCTGTTCTGGTGGACCTCGCCGCGGCTGCCCGCCGGCTGGACGGCGGTCCTCCCCACGGCGCACGAGGCGGGCACCGTGGTGCGCGTGCGCTAGCGCCGGGGCGCGACCTGCGGCGCGCGCGACGGATCGCGCAGGCCGCGGCGCGCGCGACGGATCACGCAGGCCGCGGCGTGCGCGACGGATCACGCAGGCCGCGGCGTGCGCGAGCCGATCCGCGAACGCCGCGGCATCGATGGGTCTATGCGCAGGAGATGGAGGGCGCGCACAGGCGAGGTCCCATCGAGGGGGCGCTCGGCCGGCGCAGCGGGAGGGGAGAAAGGAGCAGCGGAGCCGGGCCCGGTGGGGCGCGGCCGGCGCTGGCTCAGAGGGCGATCTTGCCCTGGAGGAAGAAGGCGATGACCCAGGAGAGGAGCACGAGCGACTCGATGAGCGCCAGGCCGAGGATCATCGGGGTCTGGATCCGGGCCGCGGCGCCCGGGTTCCGGGAGATACCCTCGAGGGCGGCCGCAGCGGCGCGACCCTGGCCCATGGTGCCGCCGAGGGCAGCGATGCCGATCGCGAATCCGGCAGCGACGGCGAGCCACGAGTTCGCGTCGTACTTGTTCGACGCCGCGCCATCCTGCGCCAGCGCCATAGCGGGAACCAGTACCAGCGCAGTGCCGACAACGGCGGACAGCGACAGCTTGCTCTTCAGCGACATCCGAATCTGCTCCTTTCAAGCCACACAGCCCGCGGGGCTGCATGCGTACATCTGCGTGGGTCGGGGGCCGCGCGGGCGGCACCCCCTCGAGAACCGGGGATCGCTCCCGGGACCTCTTCGACTGCTCGGTAGGGGACGCGCTCGTGCAGTCCACCCACCGCTCTGGGGCAACCCATCGACAGCGGGGCCCCTCTAATCCGATTTTCGAGGGCTGGCTAGCCTTCTCTTCACCTCCAGCGCCGTTCTCCTCGGCGCCGGGTGATGCCTGATCGAGCGGTCAGGCGAAGCGATCAGTGATGGTGGTCCGCCTTCTCCGTCGCGAGCCCGATGTAGATGCAGCTCAGCAGGCAGAACACCAGCGTCTGCACGACGATGACGATGATCGCCAGGAACATCAGCGGCACCGGGACGAACAGCGCGACCAGCCCGAGGAAGATGCTCGCCACGAGGTGGTCGACCCCGATGTTGAGCATGAGCCGGATCGAGAGCGTGACCGGGCGGACGCAGGTGGAGATGACCTCGATGGGGAAGATGAGCGGCGCCAGGTACCACTTCGGCCCGGCGAGGTGGGCGATGTAGCCCCAGCCGTTCTCCTTCAGCCCGTAGTAGTTGAAAAGGACGAACACCACGACGGCGCACCCGATCGTGACGTTCAGGTTCGAGGTCGGCGGGTTCACGCCCGGGATGAGCGCCGACGCGTTCGAGAAGAAGATGAACGCCGCCGAGCCCCCGATGAGCGGGAAGTACCGCTTCGCGTTCTCGGGCCCCATCACGTCCCGAGCCATGCCGTAGAAGTAGCCGAAGAACGCCTCGAAGAACGTGCGCAGCGTGAGCTTGTCCTCCGGGACCACGGACTCGTTCAGGCGCCGGTACTGCCCGCGCACCTCGCTCGCGAGCAGCACGAACAGCACCATGATGAGGAGGCTCATGAAGATCGGCTCGGTCCCGCGGTAGTCGACCGTGTGGTGACCGATGAACGTCTTGCCGATGTTGCGAGCGTTCTCCCGGAGTCCGGGGAGCTGCGCCAGGAGGTACGTGAGGAACCCTGTATGCTCAGGCATGGCTTTCGTCGTCGATGCGCGGCGCCGACGGCCGCGCGGCTGTGCCGGGACGGCCGCGCGCGCCGGCGCGCCTTGGGGGAGTTCGCCCTCGGTCGAGGGGCCTCGCCTCTACCACAACTCCTTTACGGTGGGCACCCTGGAGCGCGCCGACGCGCCGCCGCGTCGCGCGGGTCGCTGGCGGCGGCGCCGGCCGACGCGGGAGCTCAGCCGCGAGCGCCAGGGGGGGCTCCGTCGGCCGGGGGCTTCGGCCCGAACAGCGTCCCCAGGGTGATGCCGACCACGAGCGAGGCGTAGCCGACCATCAGCGCGACCCCCGAGACGAACTCGGTCTTCAGGACGAGCCAGACGCCGCCCATCAGGCCGAGCAGCTTGATGATCGCGATCAGCGTCCACGACACGGTGCGGCCCCTGCGCGAGAGGAACGCGTCGACGATGCGCGCGAAGACGTACAGGTTCGCGGTGGCGATGGCGCCCCCGATGCCGACGCCGAGCGCCGCGCGCACGCCGTACGCGAGCAGCGCGGCCACGGCCAGGACCGCCGCGGTGCCGGCCACCCAGCGGAGCACGGCCCGCATGGTCGCGTCGCCGACGCCGGGCTGTCCGTCCGCGTCGGGCTCCTCGTGCGGCGGGCCGCCGTCGCGCGTCCCGGGGCTTCGCTCAGCGCTCATCGTGCTCCTTCGCGGGCTGCCGCTCGTCGGGGTAGGGGACCACGTCGATCGAGTCCGCCCGGCCGTTCCCGTGACCGCTCGCCGCGCGCTCGTCCGCGAGCGCCTTGCGGTCGTCGAACATCGGCGCGGGGTTCCCCTGCTCGCGCTCCTCGCGCGCGGCCGCCGCCTGCATCTCCCTCCACGCCCGGTGGACCGCCTTGCCGGCGGCGCCGAGGCCGAAGAAGAACCAGAGCACCGCGAGGTACGGCTCGGTCCCGAGCTTCGCGTCGAGCCAGCGGCCGATGAACAGGCCGACCAGGATGCAGAGCACCACCTCGAGACCGACGGTCCCGTAGCTTCCGACGGCCTTCCAGTCCTGCTTCATCAGGGGATCCGATCACCAGGCAGTACCTGGGTGCCTCGGGTCGCGATTACAAGCGGTCCCGGACGGGGTCAACCGCCGTCGGAGCGCTCCGACGGCGTCGCGCGTCGCGCCTGCTACCGCCGCGCGATCAGCGCCTCCAGCGCGGAGCGCATCGCCTGCGCCGCCTCGCCGCGGTGGCTCACGCGGTTCTTCTCGGCCTCGCCGAGCTCGGCCATGGTCCGTCCGTACGCTTCCACGACGAACAGCGGGTCGTAGCCGAAGCCGCCCGAGCCCTTGGGCTGCCTGGCGATCCACCCCTCGCAGCGCCCTTCGGTGACGATGGGCTGCTCCGCAGACCGCGGATCGAGCAGGACCATCACGCAGCGGAAGCGCGCTCGACGCTGGTCGTCGGGCACGTCCGCGAGCGCCGCGAGCAGCGCCGCGTTGTTCTCCGTGTCGGTCGCGTGCTCGCCGGCGAAGCGGGCGGACCGCACGCCCGGCCGGCCGCCGAGCGCGTCCACCTCGAGCCCCGAGTCCTCGGCGAGCGTCACCAGGCCCGACCGGAGCGCCCCGGCGCGCACCTTGAGGAGCGCGTTCTCCAGGAACGTCGCGCCGTCCTCGACCACCGGCGGCGCGTCCGGCAACACCTCGGCCAGCGAGCGCACCTCGATCGGGAGATCGGCGAGCAGCGACCGCAGCTCCGCGAGCTTGCCCCGGTTCGAGGTCGCGGCGAGCAGGCAGAGCGGCTCTCGGCTCACGCGACCCTCCAGTGATCGGTCTGGAACAGCGCCGCGAGGTCGACGCCGGCGTCGCTCAGCGCGCGGTGCTGCGCGCTCGCGAGCGACGCCACGCCCGCGAGCGCGAGGTCGATCATGCGGTCGAGCTCCGTCCGGGGGATGGCCTCGTCCTCGGCGGTCGCCTGGACCTCGACGATCGCGCCGACCGCGGTCGCCACGACGTTCATGTCGACGCGCGCCGCGCTGTCCTCCGTGTACACGAGGTCGAGGGCGAGCCCGCCCGGGAGGTGGCCCACGCTGATCGCCGCCACCTGATCGCGGAGCGCCGGCCCCTTCAGCGACCCGGCCGCCCGCATCCGGTCGAGCGCCAGCGCGAGCGCCACGAACCCGGCGGTGATCGACGCGGTCCGCGTGCCCCCGTCCGCCTCGAGGATGTCGCAGTCGATCGCGATCGTCTGCTCGCCGAGCTGCTTCATGTCGATCGCCGCGCGGAGCGCGCGCCCGATGAGCCGCTGGATCTCCTGCGTGCGCCCGCTCGGCGCCTTGCCCCGCCCGTCGCGCGGCTCCCTCCGGGTCGGGCTCGATCGCGGGTGCATCTGGTACTCGGCCGTGAGCCAGCCCGCCCCCTTGCCGATCATCCACGCGGGCACGGTGGGCTCGACCGACGCCGTGCAGAGCACGACCGTCCTCCCGGCGCGGTAGAGGACGGACCCCTCCGCGTTGCGGTGGAACCCGAGGATCATCTCCACCGGGCGGTGGACGTCGAGGGCGCGGCCGTCAGGGCGATTCACGAGGGCCGCCTTAGCACAACTCGGGCGACGCACGGGCTCGCGTCGCGGCGGCGCGCGAGGCGCCCTGCGGTTTGCGTCGCTGCGGTCCTGCGTCGCTACATCCCGAACCAGGGGCCCGGGTCGATCACGTCGGCGCCGCGCCGGAGCTCGAAGTAGAGCTTCGCGCCGTCCGGCCCGCTCCCGACCGTGCCCACCCGCGCCCCGCCTGCGACCTGATCGCCGGCGCGCACGTCGGCGGCGCCGAGGTTCGCGTACACCGAGTAGTGCCGCTCGCCGTGATCGACGATCACCGTGAGCCCGTAATCCGCGTAGGTGTCGGCGAAGGCGACCCGCCCCGCGGCCACGCTGCGGACCGGCGCGCCGGAGAGCGCGGTGAGCTCGACGCCGGGCCCGCCGGCGCCGCGGCGCGACACCTTGCGCACCTCGGCGCGGCCGGCGATGGGGAAGGGGAGCCGGCCGAGGAGCGAGCGGAAGCCGGCGCGCCGATCGAGCTCGGCGGGGCCGGTGTCGGCGCCGTAGATCGCGAGGTAGTCGGGGCGCACGCTCGTCTCGAACGCGCGCGAGAACGCGGCGCGGCGCTCCTCCTCCTGGGCCAGCGCGACCCGCGCGCGGTTCATCGCCTCGCGGTGCACCTCGAGCGGCGCGCGCTCCGCGCCGAGGTGCGTGAGTCGATCCGCGAGCTCGGCGCTGCGCCGGGTCAGCTCGGCCTCGCGGGCGAGATCGCGCTCGAGCGCGAGCCGGGTGCGCTCCACGCGGGCGGCGTGGTCGACCAGCGCGTCGAACCCGCCGCCCACCGGGAGGAAGCCGGCGCGGACGTGGCGGTAGTACGCGCGGCCGCGCGCGACCATGCGGCGGCGGGTGAGCTCGAGCGCGGGGCCGATCGCGTCGAGCTCCGCGCGCAGCGCCTTCTCCTCGGCGTCGAGCTTCGCGAGCAGCCGATCGAGATCGTTCTCCGCCAGCGCGGAGCTCGGGCGCGCCGCCGGCGCCGCCAGGGAGGCCGACGACGGGGCGTCGGCCGCCGGGACCGCGGCGCCGCTGGTCGCCGCGCCGGTCAAGAGCGCCAGCGCGATCGGCGCGAGCCGGGCGCGGCGCCTCACACGGCCACCATCTTGCGCAGCGTGAGCAGCGCGGTGGCGGCGCCGAGGGCGGCGCCGAGGCCGACCATGCCGAGCGCGACCTCCCAGGGCAGGAACGACGGCGAGACGCCGAGCAGGTTGGCGAGCTCGTGATCGAAGCGGCCCCGCACCATCAGGAACAGCGCGCCGAGCATGAGGAGCGCGCCGGCCGCGCCGGCGGCGCCCTGCGTCGCGCCCTCGACGATGAACGGCCGGCGCACGAAGCCGTCGGTCGCGCCGACCAGCTTCAGCACCTCGACCTCGATCTTCCGGCGGTGCAAGAGGAGGCGCATCGTCGAGCCGATGACGCTGACGACGGCGCAGAGGACGATCGCCGCGAGGCAGGTGCTCGCGGCCACGCCGCCGCCGAGGAGCGACGAGAGCCGCTCCGTCCAGCGCTGGTAGGTCTCCACCGTGTCCACGGCCGGCAGGGCGCGCAGCTTCACGGTCATCGACGCGAGCGCCTCGTCGGAGATCTCCTCGGTGAAGCCGACCTCGAGGGACGCGGGGAACGCGCTCGGCGGCAGCGCGGCGAGGGCCTTGTCGCCGTCGTCGTGCACCACCTCGCGGCGCGCCTCGGCGCTCGTCACCAGGCGGACCTTCTTGACCCCGTCCGTGCCCTCGAGCGCGCGGGTGAGATCCGCGATCTCCGCGTCGGTCGCGCTGTCGCGCAGGTAGACCGTGGCGCGGCCCGCGCGCGACCAGCGATCGCGCACGGCCATGAGGTTCGTGACCACGAGGAGGGCCGACGCGAGGCAGACGAACGCGACCGCGAGCGAGAAGATCGACAGCGCCTGCAGGCGCCAGTCGCTCCTCCCGGCCCGCCAGGTGCGAAGCCATCTCCGCCGATCGTCACGCTCGCTCGTCTGCATCCCGTTCCCTCTTCTATCCCCGGAGCCTGAGCCGGAGCCCTCGGCGCTACGCCGCGCCGCGCACGCCGCTGTCCATCTCGTCCTCGACGGCGTCGCCGTCGCCGGCGAGCTCGCCGCCGGACCCGAGGCCGTGCGGCACGTCCGTCGCCTTGCCGTCGTCGAGCACGACCACCCGCCGCGGGCGCACGTCGAGCAGCGTCCGATCGTGCGTCGCGAACAGGACCGTCGTGCCGGTCTCGTGGATGTCCTCGAACAGCCCGAGCAGATCGATCGCGAGCTGCGGGTCGAGGTTGCCCGTCGGCTCGTCCGCCAGGATCAGCGCCGGCTCCCCGACGATCGCGCGCGCGATCGAGACGCGCTGCTGCTCGCCGCCGCTCAGCACCTGCGCCCGGTCGCCGCCGCGCCCCGACAGGCCGACGCGCTCGAGCGCCTCGCCGACCCGGGTCCGGAGCAGGCGCGACGGCAGGCCGAGGACCTCGAGCGTGATCGCCACGTTGTCGAACACCGTCCAGCTCGGGACCAGCTTGAAATCCTGGAACACGAAGCCGACGTTGCGCCGGAGCGCGGGGATCGACGCGTCGGTCAGGCGCGCGATGTCCCGGCCGAGGAACAGGATCCGGCCGTCGTCGACGCGCTCGGTGCGGTGCACGAGCCGGAGGAGCGTGCTCTTGCCCGAGCCGCTCGGGCCGGTGATGAACACGAACTCGCCCCGCTCGATCGAGAGCGACATCCCCCGGAGCACCGGCTGATCCGCGCGGTACGACTTATATACGTCCTCGAACACGAGGATCGGCCGGCGCGCGGCGGATGCGTCGTAGCGGTGGCCGGGCCGGAGCGCCGGACGAAATGAGCCTTGCGGAGGGGGCGCCGCCATCGGACCCTTCACCTATCAGCCTGCTCGGACACGGAAAACTTTTCGGCCGACGCCCGGGCGAGCGCCCCCTCCGGGTCGCCTTTTTCGGCCTCCCGCTGGCCGCGCTGCTGCTCCACGGCGACGGCCACGAGATCGCGCTCGCCGCGATCAGCCGCGCCGACGCGGTGGGGCTCCGCCGCGCCCGCCGCCTCTTCGGCGAGCGCCTCCTCCTGCGCCCCGACGTCGAGCGGCCCGAGCTCAGGTCGCGCGTCGAGGCGCTCGCGCCCGATCTCCTGGTGAGCTGGTTCTGGACCACGCGCCTGCCGATGTCGCTCGTGCGGGCGGCGCGGCTCGGCGGGATCGGCGTGCACCCCTCGCTGCTCCCGCGCCACCGCGGGCCCGATCCCACCTACTGGGCGATCGCCTCGGGCGACGCCGAGAGCGGCGTCACGGCGCACCGGATCGAGGCGGAGTACGACACCGGCGACATCCTCGACCAGGAGCGGCTCCCGATCGATCCGGCGTGGACCGCGTGGCAGCTCGCCCGCGCGCTGGACCGGCCGAGCCTGCGCGTCCTGCGACGCACGGTCGCCCGGTTCGCGCGCGGCGATGAGGTAGAGGGCGTCGCCCAGGATCCGGCGCTCGCGACGCAGGCGCCCGCGCCGGACGACGAGGCGTGCGCGATCTGCTGGTCCTGGCCGACGGAGCGCGTGCTCCGGCACATCCGCGCCCTCGCGCCGGCGCCGGGGGCGTGGACCGAGATCGAGGGCGCCTGCGTCATCGTCCTGCGGGCCGCGCCGGCGCCGACCTTCCCGGGAGCGCTCGCGCCGGGCGAGGCGGTGGCGCAGGGCGGGGTGGTCCTCGTGAGGACCGGCGACACGGCCGTCGCGCTGCTGGAGGGGGAGATCGATGGCGAGCCGGCGTCGGCGGGCGAGCTCGCGGCGCTCGTGGCGTCGGGCGCGCCGAGCGGGTGACGGCCGGCCCGGGCGCGCTCGGCTACCGGCCGCGGCGCCGGTCGCCGCGCCGGCGGGGTCGCCTGGCCGGCGCGCGGGCCATCGAAACCTGAACCTGCGCGCGCGCGACCGCGTAGGATGCGCCCTTCGGAGGATTCATGTCGGAACCCGCGCAGCTTGCGAAAAGCGCCCGCGAACTGCTCGCATCGGCGCTCAATGCGCTCCAGTCGAACGGGGGAGTGTCGCCGGACGTCGAGGCGCTCGCCGAGCCGATCGCGCAGGCGATGGGCATCATGCACCGCATCGAGCGCTCCGGGGGACAGACCCTCGACGGCAGCGAGGTCGCGCTCGGCCACGTGCGCGACGTCCTGAACCGCCTGCAGAGGATCACGGTGGCCGATCCCGTGATCGACGTCTTGATGGAGCACGTCGCGTCCTCGCTGAGCAAGGTGCACGCGCTGAGCAGGGCGCAGGCCGCCGCAGGCGCGCCGCCGCCGGCGCCCGCAGCGGCGGCCGCGCCGCCGCCGGTCGCGGTGGCGCCTGCGCCCGTCGCGGCGGCGCCTGCGCCCGTCGCAGTTGCGCCTGCGCCCGTCGCGGCGGCGCCTGCGCCCGTCGCAGTTGCGCCTGCACCGGTCCCGGTCCCGGTAGCCGCGCCCGCACCCGTCGCGGCGGCCCGTGCGCCCGCCCCGGTCGCTGCGCCGCCGCCGGTCGCGGTGGCCGCCCCTGCGCACCTCCAGCAGACGCTGCCCTCGCCGCAGCCGCCGCGGCATGCGCCGGCCCCGCCCGCGTACCCCGCCGCGCCTCACCCGGCTGCGGACGCGCGCCGAGCGCCGCCGCCCCAGGCCGCGCCGCCGCCGGTCGACAACCGCGCGCCAGCCGCCGTCGTCGACGTCGAGCTAGGCGCTCTCACCCCGTCGAACTTTTACAAGGGGCTCGCTGGCAACGACGTGATCGAGCACGGGGGCATCTTCGTCGCGACCTACAAGATCCCGCCGATCGGCTCCGTCGTGACCTTGCGTGTCCGCCTGCCGGGCGACTACGAATTCACCGCGCTGGCGGCGGTCCGGTGGACGCGCGAGGCCGGCGGCTCGAAGGACTCGGCCGAGCCGGGCTTCGGCGCCCGGATCACGCAGATCTCGGCGGAGGGCCGCCAGCTCGTTTCCCGGTTCACGCGCAACAGGGAGCCGCTCTTCTACGACGACCTCTGACGCCGCCACGCCGCCTCGATCCTGGTGAACCGTTTCTTCTCGCGCTTCGGCTCGCGGGCGAGCCGGCCGCTCCGCCGCGCAGCCTCCGTCCTCTCCGCCGTTGCCCTCGCGGCGCTGCTGCTCCTCGCGCCGCGGCCCGCCCGGGCGACCGGCGATCCCGATCTCGCGTTCTGGACCTACGAGACCGACCACTTCCGGGTGCACCACCCGCAGGGCCTCGAGCCCGTCGCTGCGCGCATCGCCGTGCTCGCCGAGACGATCTACGGGCGCGTCGAGGGCGCGCTCGGCTACGCCCCGCGGGACCGCACCGAGATCGTGATCACCGACGACTCGGAGATCGCGAACGGCTCGGCCGGCACGCTCCCGTACAACGCGATCCACCTCCTCGCGTCGGGGCCCGAGGACATGTCGACGCTGGGCGACTACGACGACTGGTACCTCGACCTGCTCACGCACGAGTTCACGCACATCGCGCACATCGACAACACGTCGGGCATCCCCGCGATCCTGAACGCGATCGTTGGCAAGTCGTTCTCGCCGAACCAGGTGCAGCCGCGGTGGATCATCGAGGGGCTCGCCGTCGTGAGCGAGAGCAACCACACGAGCGGCGGCCGGATGCGCTCGACCATGTTCGACATGTACCTGCGCGCCGACGTGCTCGAGGACAACATCGCGGGGCTCGATCAGATCTCGAGCTCCCCGTTCCGCTGGCCGCAGGGCACCCTCTGGTACCTCTACGGCTCGAGGTTCCTGGGATGGATCCTCGACGTCTACGGGCCGAACACGATGCGCGCCGTCTCCGCCGACTACGGCGCGTCGCTCGTCCCGTGGGGGATCAACCGCGCCATCCGCCGCGCCACCGGCAAGACCTACGTCGAGCTGTACGAGGGCTGGAAGGACCACCTCCGCCGGCTCTACCGGGAGCAGATGGCGGCCGTCGAGGCGCGCGGCCTCCGCGAAGGCGCGCGGCTCACGCACCACGGCCGCACCGTCCATTACCCGCGGTTCGTTCCGCCCGTCGCGCGTCGGACGTCCGCGGACGAGATCGTCTACTTCCGCGACGACGGCCGCGAGCGCCCCGGCATCTACCGCCTCTCGCTCGCCGCGCCCGCGCCCGGGACCGAGCGCAAGGAAACGCTTGTCGCGCGCACCAACACGGCCTCGCGACCGGCGTTCACGCCGGCCGGCGACATGATCTTCGCGGCGCTCATGCCGTGGCGCAATCAGTACTACCGGGACGACCTGGTCTTCCTCCCGCGCGGTGAGGAGGCGCCCGACGGCGACGAGCCCTCGCGCCGCCGGCTGACGCGAGGCCTCCGGTCCTCGGCCCCGGACGTGAGCCCGACCGGCGATCTCGTCGCCTTCTCGCTCAACAGCAAGGGCACCCGCTACCTCGAGATCGCGCGGCTCTCGCGGGACGGCGCCCTCTCGGAGCGGCGCGATCTCGTGCCGAGCGCCCGCTTCGAGCAGGCCTACTCCCCCTCGTTCTCTCCCGACGGCAAGCGCCTCGCCTACAGCGCATGGACCGCCGGCGGCTACCGCGACATCCGCGTGGTCGACGTCGCCACCGGCAGCTTCCGTGAGGTGACGCGCGATCGCGCGACCGACATGAGCCCGGTCTGGTCGCCCGACGGCGAGACGCTCTATTTCACCTCGGACCGCACCGGCATCCACAACGTCTACGCGTACGCGCTCTCGACCGGCGCGCTGCGGCAGGTCACCAACGTGAGACTCGGGGCCTTCCATCCGGCGATCAGCCCCGACGGCAAGACGCTTGTCTATGTCGGATATACGTCCCGCGGCCACGACCTCTTCGTCATGCGGCTCGATCCGGCGCGCTTCCTCCCGGCGCCGCCGCCCCCGACCGACCGCCCCGATCCGCCGACCGCGCCCGCGGCGGTGCGGCTCGAGCGCTCCCCGTACAACCCGCTTCCGACGCTCGCGCCGCGCGCGATCACGCTCGACTACGCGCCCGGGAGCTACGGGTCGAACGCGCTGACGGTGAGCGTGACCGGCTCGGACATCGTCGGTCGTCACTCGGTCTTCGGCGAGCTCACCGTGCAGCCGGACGCGCCCGCCCCGACCGTCCTCGTCGGGTACACCTACGGGCGGCTGCCCATCGACCTCGGCGTCCGCGCGTACTACGCCATGACGCCGCGCAGCGGCTACCGCATCAGCGGCCGCAACGTCACCTACGACGAGCGATCGATCGGCGTCGTCTCGGGCGTCAGCTACCCGATCCGCGGCGAGTTCTCGCGGCAGAGCCTGGCCGCGTCGTTCAGCAGCGTCGCCTTCAAGGGGCAGCTCCCCGTCGGCAGCGAGCTCGACCCGTACGCGCCGCGGACCATCCTCCCGCCGCAGGGCACGCTGAACCTCGCGCACCTCGGCTATGGGTTCTCGAACGCCGAGGGCTCGATCGAGGCGTCCGGCGCGCCGCGCGGGATCTCGCTCAACGCGGGCCTCGATTACGCCGGCCCGGAGACGGGCAGCAGCTATACGACCTACGCGTTCTCGACCTCGCTCAGCGCCTACGTCGCGATGCCCTGGCCTGGCGACCACACCCTCGCCTTCCGCGTCGCCGGGGCGGTCTCCGGCGGCAACTTCCCTCGGGGCGCCGCCTACGCCGTCGGCGGGTACGATCTCGAGAACCTCACGCTCGTCGACACCCTGCTCACCGGCGTCACGAATAGCTCGTTCACGCTCCGCGGCTACGCGCCGGGCGTGATGGCCGGCCGCTCGTATTTCTCGCAGACGTTCGAGTACCGCGTGCCCGTCCTGGAGCCCGATCGCGGCCTCTCGACGCTGCCGCTCTACCTGCGCCGCATCGACGCGAGCCTCTTCCTCGACCACGGCGGCGCATTCAACCGCTTCGAGATGGACGACCTCGCGCTCTTCACGCAGGGGAGCCTGCTCTACTCGCCCCAGCTGCACACCTCGATCGGCGGCGAGGTGTGGCTGAGCCTGACGCTCGGGTACGTCCTCTCTTCGCAGCTGCGCTTCGGGTACGCGCTCGGCCTGAGCCCGCTCGCGATCCCGGGCGGCCAGTTTTACTTCGTCGCGACGAACTCGTTCTGAGCGCCCCGCGCCGCCGGAAACTTTGCCCGCGCCGGCCCCTTCGCCCACGGTGGTCGGCCATGCGCGCCCTCCTCGCCCTGAGCCTCGCCCTCGCCGGCTGCGGCATCGCCCCGAGCAACTCCCAGCGCCTCACCGAAGCGGCGCTCGAGATGAACACGGCGGCCCGGTTCGGCCGCATGGATGTCGCGCTCGAGCGCGTCGGCTCGAGGGCGCGGGAGGACTTCATGCGCCGCCACGCCGATTGGGGCGCCCGCCTCCGCGTCGTCGACGTGGAGTTCGGCGGCTTCGAGATGACCCAGCGCGACGAGGCCGAGGTCTACCTCGACGTCCTCTGGCTGCGGCACGACGAGGCCACGGTCCGCACCACCCGGATCGCGCAGCGCTGGCGCGACGAGCGAGGCCACTGGGAGCTGGTCGGCGAGGAGCGAAGAGACGGCGACACTGGGCTGCTCGGCGAGCCGCCGCCCAAGGAGAAGCCGGCCGGCGAGGCGGCGAGCGCGATCGACCCGGGCCGGGGACCCGGCCTGAGCCTTCACACGCGCGTCATTCGCGACGAGTGAACGGCGCCGCTGATCCGGGCGGCACGAGGCTACGCGGCGGACCACGCGCCGGGGCCCTCACGGCGCCGGCGCGCGCGATCGTGGCGATCGCCGGGATCGCGCCGGGGCCTCACGGCGCCGGCGGGCGCGACCTCGAGGAATGTCGGGACGGTTCTGCGGGATGGATCCAGCGCGTGGCCGGCGGACCGGCCGCGCACCGTCAGGAAGCCGGGGCAGGAGTCGCGGGAGCGGCGGCGCTCTTGGGGGCGCGGGGCTTCTTCGCCTTGCCGGCGACCTCCGTCGTGGCCCGCGACAGCTTGCTGCGCTTGGCGCGCTCCTTCTTGGCAGCCTGCGCCTTGCGGCGCCTCATCTTCATCGACTGGCGACGATCGCGCTTGCCCATGCTTCAATCTCCTCACGGTCGGGGGCACGGGCGCGGCATCGTGACGACAGCTCGCCAGGCGAGCCCCATCCTGCACCGGTGGATGGCCTACCGCGGGGCCCCTCAAAGGGAGCGGGACTCTGCCCAAGAGCGCATGGAAGCGCAAGGGGCAATGCGCTCCGAAACGCAGTTCTCGCGCTAGACGCGCGTGCAGTACGACGCCCGGCCAGGCCGATCGCTCGCGGGCCTCCGCCTGCGGGATCTGCGCGATTAGTCGGGGAGTTGCGCGCTGTTACGCTGGCACGTCAGCACGTCGGCAGGTCGCGCGCGGGATTCGCGCTGCCCGGGCGCACCCGGCAGCGCTCAGCCGCCGACCGCGCCGTCCAGCGCCACCTCGCGGCCGCGGACCTCGAGGCGGTACCGGGAGTTCACGGTCTCTATGTAGAAGACCTCGCGCCCGGCGAGGCGCAACACGCGCTTGACTGGCGTCGTCACATATTCATGCATTCCGTCGGAGAACTCGATGACGATGACCGAGCCTTTCCGTGGTGCACGGACGAGCCGGCCAACGACTGCGCGCGATCCCCGGCCGAGCTTGCGGAGCACAACCTGCACAACAGAGATGCTAGCACGCAGATCTCGGCCGAGCACAAGCTGCACAAGCAGCACCTCTCGCAACTAGGTCCCACCCTGGACCAGGGTGTCCGGCTGCATCGGAGCGGCCCGGACCTTCGCGCCGCGGACGGCGAGCAGGTGGTCGCGGAGCCGGCCCCGGGCGGAAAAGTTCTATAAATGGATCGCTGCCGCGGGCGTACAATGGTCCTGCAAACCCGGCAGCCATCGAGCGGGCACATCGCTCGCGTGGGCCATCATCGCCGGATTGTTGGATCGCGGCCAGGGCGGAATCCTGCCGAGTGCACTCGGCGATGCGACGGGTCACGCAGCCCGACGCGTGGTCTACCTGACGCCCGGCTCGGGGGCGGGCGGCGCTGCCGGCCGAGTCGGCTCGGTCCGGAGCTTCGCCGTGCTCGTACGCTGCTGCGCCGCGCCGCGCGACGCCGCGCGGCGCGACGGACCCGGGCCTTTCGCGCCGCGGCTCGGCGGCCGGCCCGGGCGTGCGTCATCGCCGGGCGGTCGATCCGGTCCGGTTGTTCGGGTCGGTCACGCCGGGCGCGCCCTTGTCCGCGAAGTAGGTGCGGAGCATGTCGCACGCGACGTTGGTCGCTTTCACGCGCCATTTCGCGCCGTTGGCGACCATCACCGAGATCGCGACCTCCGGCTTGCGGCTCGGGGCGAAGCCGACGAACCAGGTGTAGAAGGGCCCCTCGGGCGTCGGCTTCGTGAGCGTCCCCGTCTTGCCGGCGACGCGGATATCCGGGAGGTAGGCGCGGCCGTTGCGGTCGTGGAACGAGCGATAGCTCGTCCCGTTATCCACCGTCGCCTCCATCATCGTGGTCACCGCGCTCGCCGTGGTCTCGTCCATCACGCGCTTGAGCACCTGCCGCTCGCTCACGCCCTGGTAGATCTCGCCGATCTCGTCCTTGACGCTCGACACGACGTGGAGCCGGATCATCTCGCCGCCGTTGGCGAGGGTGGTCGCCAGGTTCGCCCCCTGGAACGGCGACAGCGTCGTGTTCCAGAAGCCCGCCGCGGTGCGCGCGAAGCCGAGCTCGTCTTCCGGCAGCGCGATCGTGCTCGTCGCGACGTTGACGTCGAACGGCGTGTCCTGTCCCCAGCCGAGCTTCGCGGCCACGGCGCCGAGCTTCTCGTGATCGAGGTTCTTGGCGGCGAGCCGCGCGAACACCGTGTTGATGCTGCGGCCCATCGCCTGCGTGAGCGTCGCGCAGTACTTGTCGCGCCGCTTGTTGTCGATCATGTCGGCCGGCCGGATCGAGTGCTCGCCGCCCGAGTAACACTGCTTCGTGTTCGGGCTCAGGCCGGCCTCGACGAGGGCGGTGCCCGTCACGACCTTGAAGACGCTCGCCGACGGCGCGGTGGCCTCCGCGGCGACGTCGTGCAGCGCGCCTTCGTGCACGTAGCTCGCCCAGACGAGCACCTTCCCGGTGCGGATATCGGTCATCACGACCGCGCCCTCCGGGACCTGGCCGGCCCGCAGGAAGCCGATCGCCGCGCGCTGGTACATCGGGTCGATGGTCAGCTCCGCGACGCGGCTGCCGTGCGCCGGCGCCGTCGGCGGGCTCCTCCGGTCGTCGATGCGCGTGAGGTCGAGGTCCGTGAGCGGCGGCGGCGTCACGGTCCGCGTGATCTTCGGCCCGCCGGCGGTCGTCTTCTTGGCGAGCAGCCCTCCGAGCTGGACGTCGTGCTCGCGCAGCATGGGGAGGGTCACCGCCACGAGCCCCACGGCTGCACCGACGGCGATCCACTGACGCATCTCGCGCATGGCCCGACGGGTACCCCGCCGGGGTGTCCTGGGCCAAAATTGAGGCGCGCCATTTGGCCGGCCTGCGCGGGCCGCACCGCGGCGCGCCGCGCAGGGAGGCCTGCCGGCGCGCTTCGTTGGAGGGCAAACGAACGATCGCGGAGCGCGGCCGGCGCGCCGGCCGCGGCGGGGGAGGCGCGACGCGCGCCTAGAAGGACAGGCCGAGCCGGGCGCTGAGCTCGTGCAGCGCGTGCGCGTCCGGATCGGGCTCGGTCAGGGTGTTGCCCGGCACCCGGAGGAGGTTGTCGCTCGAGCCGCTGCCCGGCGTCAGGTAGGCGCTGTAATTCACGCCGAGCCGCACGTTCTTCGTATGCCAGTAGTTCGCGGCGAGGCCGATCTGCAGGACGTTGAGGTCGGTGCCCGGCCCGTTCTCGGCGCCCGGCGTCCGCTCGTCGTACGCGCCCTCGCGGGACGCGCCGTCGTACGTCGCGTTGATCCCGGCGAGGAGCGCGGCGACCTCGAGGCCCGACTTCGGCTTCTCGAGCTCCTTCGAGAGGTCGATCTTGGTGGGGCGCGGGGTGAACCCCGGATCGCCGCTGACGAAGGTGTCGCCCACCGGCCACGCCGAGAGCTGCACGTACCACCCGAGCCCCCTCACCTGCCCGAGCCGCTCGGTGTTCGTGAGCTGATAGCCCTCCACGGCCTCGCGCGTGTTGTTCGCGACGTAGTAGGCCTCGGCCCGGAGCTCGACCATCTCGATCGGCAGCCGGAGCTCGCCGCCGATCGCGTTCTGCGCGCCCGACGGGATGACGTGGATCGGGCGCCTCAGCGAGTCCGTGTAGCCGGCGCCCCAGAGCGCGTAGCCCTGCCCCGTCCTGATGGGCGAGTAGTCGTAGCCCACGAACTCCTGGTCTCGCTCGCCGTGGCGCGCGCTGATGCCGATCTGCGCCTTCGCGAGCAACGCCTTCTTGTCGCCGCCGAACGGGCGCGCGAAGACGCGGGCGACGAAATCGGGCGGGGCGTCGACGCCGGGCCGGTTCTGCCCGTCGCCGCTGAGCACGCTGACGCCGTAGACGAGCCTCCTGTCGGCGACGTCGCCCCAGATGGTCAGGCCGATGTCCTTGCCCTCGGGGTAGGTGAAGCTCCGGGTCGCGATGTTGCGCTCGAGGAACGTCGAGGTGTTGTCGCTCGTCTGGTTATCCATCGAGAAGAACGTCGAGTACTGCCCGAACATGAAGTTCAGCGCGGGCATGACCGAGTAGTTGATCCAGACGTCGGCGAGCACCGCGTTCGAGGTCGTGCTCTCGACGGGGGCGAAGCGCGCGGTCTCGGCGGTCGGCGTCTGGCCGGGAGCCGCGGCGGCGTTCTCGGTCCTGCCGTTCATGTTCGCGAGCCCTTGGCCGCCGAAGTCGACGTCGACGTCAAAGGACCACTTCTTCAGGAACTCGCCGGCCAGCTCCAGCCGCGCGCGGCGGACGAAGAAGCGCGGCTTGAGCGCGCCCCCGCCGCTCGTCGCGTTCACGTCCGACACGCCGCCGCCGAAGGTGCTGTAGAAGTCGAGGTTCATCCTCCCCTTCGGGTACAGCCGGAAGGTGTCGCTGGCGTCCCGCAAGAAGAAGCCGCCGTGCCAGCCGGCGAGCGGCTGCTGCTCCTTCACGACCGCGGCCTCGGCGGTCGGCGCGAACACCTCCGGCGGCGGCGGCGGCGGTGCGGCGGTCGCCGGCGCGCCAGGAGGAGGCGGCGGCGGAAGCTGCTCTGCCGGCGGCGGCACCGGCACCGGCGGCGGCGCCGGCGCCGCGACGGCAGGCGGCGGTGCCGGTGCTGCCGCACCTGCAGGCGGCACCGCGCCGGCGGGGGGCACCGCACCGGCGGGCGGCACCGCACCGGCAGGCGGCACCGCACCGGCAGGCGGCACCGCACCGGCAGGCGGCGCGGGTGCTGCGGCCGGAGGTGGCGCCGGCGCCGGTTGCGCCGGGCCCTGGGGCCCAGGCTGTGCTAGCGCCGAAAGGCCCGACAGCGTAACAGTCATGCCCAGTAGCGCCGATGTAGCTAACCTCATGCAGTTCTCCCTGTGTGCGGCTCGCCCGCGTGCCCGAAGCTCCACGCATTTCACTGCCGAATTATGACCAGGACGTTACGCTTCTGTGTAGGGCACGGGACGAGCGGGCAGGACAGTCGCGTGACAGGTGGGGGCAGTCAAGAGTCCGTTCAAGGGAGGACGGCGCGTGCCGGCGGCGGAGCGCCGGAGCAAAGGCGGGGAAGGATCACTCGATGACGACCAGCGTGCGGATCACGGCGGATGTCGAGGTGCTCGACAACAGCACCTTGGTGGCCCTCGCCGGGCCAGGGAACGAGAATCTCAAGCTCATCGCGCGCACTCTCGGCATCGAGTCGGGCGTCCGAGGCAACACGATCCGGCTCGCCGGGGACGCCGACAAGGTCGCGCTCGCCGAGCGGTGCCTGGCGGAGGCCGCGCAGATGTTGAGGAGCGGCGTGGCGCTCGACCCGCAGGACTACGTCCGCGGGGTCCAGGCGCTCCGGGACGACCCTGGGATGACCCTGCGCGAGCTGTTCGAGGACGTCGTGCTCATCTCGGCGCGCCGCCGGCCGATCTCGGCGAAGGGGCTGGCGCAGAAGCGCTATATCCAGGCGATCCGATCGCACGACATGACGTTCGGCATCGGGCCGGCGGGGACGGGCAAGACGTACCTCGCGATGGCCATGGCGGTCCACGCGCTGCTCGAGCGCCGCGTGAAGCGGATCATCCTGACCCGGCCGGCGGTCGAGGCGGGGGAGCGGCTCGGCTTCCTGCCCGGCGATCTCGCCGAGAAGGTGAATCCCTACCTGCGCCCGCTCTACGACGCGCTCCACGACATGATGGACGCGGACAAGGCGCAAGGCCTCGTGACGCGCGGCCAGATCGAGGTCGCCCCGCTGGCCTTCATGCGCGGCCGCACGCTCAACGATTGCTTCGTCATCCTCGACGAGGCGCAGAACGCGACGAGCGATCAGATGCGCATGTTCCTCACGCGCCTCGGCTACGCCTCTCGCGCCGTGGTGACGGGCGACGTCACGCAGGTCGATCTCCCGCACGGCGCGCGCAGCGGCCTCGCCGAGGCGCGCGAGCTGCTCGCGGGGATCGAGGGGATCGCGATCTGCTCGTTCACCGAGGTCGACGTCGTGCGCCACCCGCTCGTGCAGCGGATCATCGTCGCGTACGAGCAGCGGGACGCCGAGGTCGCCCGCCAGCGCGAGGAGCGGCGGGGCGAGGCGGGTCGCGGCGGCGGCCGCGGCGGCGAGGCCGGCGCTGCGCCGCCGGGCCGAGCGGCGGGCGAGCCGGGCGGCGCCGGCGCGGCGAGCTGACGCGCGACGCTGCTGGACGAGACGTCGCCGTCTCGTCCAGCGGCGCCGATCATTTCTTCTTCAGCTCCACGGGCGACTCGCGCACGAGCATGGCGTCGGGTCCGGTCACCCGGATCCTGCCCGCGATGACGTTCTCCTTCAGCTCGCCGACGAGGATGCCGGTCATCGCGGTCGGCGCGCGCGGATCTTCGGGGAAGACCGAGGCGCGCACCATGCCGTCCTCGACCTTTCCGACGAGGGTCGCGTCGCCGAGCGCGCCTTTCGCCGTGCCCTTCAGCTCACCGCTCGGATCGATGGTCAGCGTCACCGTTCCTGGGCCGGTGGCCTGCTTGCCGTCGTCCTTCTGGCGCACGGCGTCCTTCACCTTGGGGGGCAGCACGACGCTGCCTTTCTTGGCGTCGTAGCGCCCTTCCCACGTCCCCTGCCACGCGGGCGCGCCCGTGGGAGCGCCCACCTCTCCCGGCGGGCCTGCGTCCGGCAGCTCGGCGGCTGCCGAGCTGGCCGCGGGCGGCGCGCTCGCCGCGGTCGACGGGGGCGGCGAGGGCGCGGGCCGCTCCGGTTCGCCGGGGCGCGGCGGGCTCTCCTCGCAGGCGGCGAGGAGAGCGATGGCGAGGGACAGGAGGAGCGCGGGGGCACCGCCGCGCGCCCGGCGGGCTCGTGTTCCGGTTGCGTTCACGCGGACGCTTTTATTACGTGCGGGGCTGGTCGTCGCGTCGATTTGATGGGCCGGCGTCGCGAGGCGCGGCGCCTCCGGATCAGGAGGCCCTGCGGAACGCCACGGTCCAGTGCCGGTCGCTCGTCACCTGCGCGCATTCGGGGGGGATCCCGAGCGAGCGCAGGATTTCCCGCACCTCCGCGAGCGCGAGCGCGGCGCGCAGCGACGCATCGAAGAGGGCTCGCTGGTACGGCGTATCGTTCGCTGCAACCGCGGCGACGAGGGCCGCCACCGACGCCTCGTCCTCCGGACGGAGCAGATCTCGGATGAACAGGAGCCCGCCGGGCCGGAGGACGCGAAACATCTCACGCATGACCTGCATCGGCTCCGGGATGTGGTGGACGATGCTGTTCGAGAGGACCGCTGAGAACGTCTCGTCCGGTTCGGGCAGCGCCTTGGCGTCCGCGAGGGCGAGCGCGATCGCGCCGGTGAGCCCCGCCTGCTCGACGCGGCGGCGCCCGAGGTCGAGCATCGACGCGGAGAGATCGATCGCCTTGATGCGCGCCGTCGGTACGCGCCGGCAAAGCTCGATGGGCAACAGGCACGTCCCCGTGCCGACGTCGAGGGCGTATGCGAGATCTGGATCGTGGCAGAGGAGCGCGTCGCAGAACGCCGTGTTCACGGCGGCGTGATCCATGCTGTCGTAGGCCCGCGCGTCCTCGTCGGTATCCATGACCTCGGGCTCGAGCACGCGGGCCAGCGACATGCGCGCATCGTTCTCCCCGACGGACGCGCATGTCAACGGATTGTGGGCGGCTGGTCAATCCCGACCGACCACCGGGCCAGCGTCGACCTCGGCCCGCGCGGATTCCGGGTCCGCGTGGATATGGACAGGAAGGCGTTCGAAGAAGTAGAGGCGGAGCGGGCCGGGCCGCCGCCGCCGTTGCTCCTGCTTCTCTCATTGGAGTAGGCGCCAATGTCGTAGAGTCCATGCACCCGGAGCGCGAGCCGCGCGCCGCACTCGAGGGCGCCGGGCCGAAGGCTGAGCTCACTCGGGAGCGCTCGATCGGACAGACCGAGCGCGGCGATGAGCTCTCCTCGGCGCTCTTCTCTATAATGAGAGGTCCTGCTGGATACGCCGTGCGTCCGCGCGCCGATCCGGCGGGCACGACGGGCTCCAGCCGGCCGCCCCGCGTTGCCCGCGGCAGAGAGGTGCCGCGCGTGATGTCGAGATCGGCGCCGCGCCAAGAGAGCGCGTGCCCGGATGGCGGCGGCGCCGCCGGCGTGGGGTCATCACTCCGAAGAGCTCGGCGGGTTGGCTTTTGATCGAGGCGCGGCAGAGCGCGCGAGCCCGCGCAATCCCGCGGAGATGAGCGCATGTCGCGCAGCGCGCTCGCTCAGCGCAGCGGCTCGCGGCGAGCCTGCCGGCGACTCGCGCCGGGGCAGTGGGCTCAAGCAGGCGCGCGGGCATAGACGCCGGCGTCGCGCCGCGGGCGGACAGGGAGGCGGCGCGCTCGGCGAGACGCCGTGGCGCCGCGGACCCGGGGGTGAGGCGCCGCGGGCTCGGCCCTGATTCGTGCCCCTCCGGCGCTGATAGCGAAGCTCCCCCGCCGCGCCCCTCCCGCGGGGCGGCATCGTATCATCATGCGCCTGCATAGGTCAGTCGTGCGCCCAGGGCGTGCAATGTAGCCATGCGCTGGCCGCCTGTGTGTGGTCGCCAGGCGCTCGCACCCGGCGCGGGGCGCTTCAATGATTGGGGGGAGGCCCAGGCCGAGGCCGATGCGCCCCGCAGTTGTGCGCGAGCCCGCATTGCCGCCCGCGACGGGCCTGCTCGAGGGAGCGGGGTTGCTCGGTCCTCATACAGTGCTTACCTGACCTGCCTCGAGCACCCGAGACACGCAATGCCGCGGTGCAGCGTGGGGGGCCTGAGAGGGTTGTCGCGGCTCGGGCCGTCCTGCGCGGGGGAGGGGTCTCGGCTATCAATCGACGCGCGAAGGGGCGCTTCATCGCTTCGGCTCGTGTCGAGCAAAGCAGCCCAGCCGTTCGTGGCCGTCCAATGAGCTCTCCGATTGAGCCCGCCCGCAGCGCCTATTGAAAGAAAAGACGGGCGGCTATCCTCAATTCGCTTGACCAGGCAAGTGGCAACGGCATAGTCGTATCCAACCGCCGAGCTGGATTCGGCGACGAGGGAGAGCACATGGCGACCGATGCCTTTTCACAGCAGATTGTAAACCTCGTGCGGAAAATGCCGGACGAGGCGATCCTCGCGCTCGTCAAGAATCAGCTGGGCGCCGTGACAGGGGAAGCGCCGTTGGTTCCTGCGCCGGCGCCGCGCCGCAGCCGTACGCGCGCCCGCGCTGGAGCGGTCCAGTCCAAACCTTCTTCCGTCGCGGCCAAGCGTGGCGCCGCGCCGAAGCGCCGGCCCGGCCGCCCGCGCAAGTCGCCGGCCGCCTCGGCGGAGCGTCAGGAGACGCTCGACGCGGTCGAGCGTGTCGTCAAGGCGAGCTCTGGCGTCAGCGCGAGCGAGGTGGCGAAGCAGGCGGGTATCCCGCAGACGCGCGCCGCCGCAGCGCTGAAGGAGCTCAAGCTGGAGAAGCGGATTTTCCAGGGGGGTGACCGCCGCTTCGCCCGCTATGCAGGCGACGCGAAGACGGCCGAGCAGGCGAGCGCGAACGCGCGCAAGACCGCGGCGGGACCTGCGCCTGCTGCGAAGAAGCCGGCCGCCAAGGGGCGCAAGCGCGTCGCTCAGGCTGCCGCCCCAGCGAAGTAGGTCGAGCGACCACCGCGCACGCCAGGGTCAGATGGGATGGAGGCTTTGCTGACGCGCCGCGTTCAGAATGGCTGTCCCGTTCGAGACGGAGCTCAGGGCGGGCTCCAGGTGAGCCCGCTATCCTCAGAGGCCATGACGTACCAGCCGCGGCGCGATGTCCCGGTGACGTCGGCCTGGAGGAGCATCAAAAGTCGATTTCCGAAGGAGAGCAGCGCTCCGAGCTCGATACGGCCGCGCTCGCCCGAGTCTTCGCCGATTACCCTGGGGACGTCGTAGATCTTACCTGCTTCCGGCGATTGCGCGATATAGAGCCCCCATCGCGTCGCGGTGCGGGACGTCAGCACCGCGGCGACCCCTTGGCGTGTGGGCGCCAGGGCGATAGACCGCTCGTGCGGCTCCAACCAGGGGCGAAAGGGCGGTTTCTCGGCGAGCACGCAGGCGCCTTCGAGGGTGCAGGTCGCGAGCGTGCGCTCTCCGGTGGTGGGAGCGATAACCTCCACCATGATCCGGTCGGCCGCGCAGCCGACCGCGGCTTCGGGGGCGGCTTTCGCGGGGAGCTTCAGCACGGCTGTCTGCGTCGCGGAGACGGCGAGCACGGCCGCCTTGTCGGGCGGCTGCGGCACAACCTGGATCGACCATCCGGCGAAGTCGCACGCGGGCGGGGCAGACAGCGCGGCCGTCGCCGCCGGGCTCATCGCGAGTCCCTCGACGATCCGCGGTGCGTCGAGCGGCTTTCCCGGCTCCGGGACGGGCCGCGCGAGGAGGTTGCGCCCGCGCACCGACAGGAGCGCCGGCGGGCGGCCGTACGGCACCGGCAGCGCCTGTTCTTGCGCGGGGAGCTGGACCGGCGGCACCGGCGCGGCGCCGGGCGGCCCCCCATAGACGAGGGTCGCGCGCCGGGGTCTCGGCTCGACGAGCAGCGCGGCGCTCTCGGCCGACAGCACCGCAGCTATGGAGTTCGCGAGCGGCCGCGCTCCGCGGCCCAGCTCGGGCAGCGCGACCGACGAGGGCGCCGAGAGCTCGCTCGCCTCGAACGGAGCGAAGAAGAAGCTCGGCGGGTCCACGACGGGCGGCGCGCCTCGAGCTCCGCGCGCGTCCTTCGCGGGCGCCGGGCCGCGCGGGCCGGCGGTGAGCACGGTGGCGCCGTCGGCGCCGACCGACCAGGTGGACCACCCCTCGCGGAGGCGCCGCAGAGAGCGCCACGTCCTGCCGGCGGTCTCGGTCACGAGCGCGACCGCCTCGTTCTCGACCTCGCCTGTCACCACCGCGCGCTTGTCGTCGAGCACGAACACCCGTCGCCATCGGGTCGACGACGGGGCGAGCGCCGAGGCGATGCCTCGCGCCTGGCCAATGGCCGTGGTGAGCTCATCCTGCGACGCCGCGCCCGGCGGCGGGACGGTGATGGGCTCTGGCTTTTCCTTCTTCCGGCACCCGAGCGCCAGGAGGGCGGTCAGGGCGGCGAGGGCGGTGGCGACGGCGCGGCGCCGCGCCGCCGCGCTCACTCCGGAGTCGAACATCGGCATTCTCTTCGCTGGTGTCGCCTTGGATCGCTGCGCCGCATCGCCGGGCCCTCGCCGACTGGCATGCTCGGCCGCGCCGCGCCGGAGCGGTCGAGCCGGGGCTCGGGCCGCCGCGCCGCCGCGGGGCGCGCACGGGGTGCTCGCCTGGATGGCTCGCCGCATCGCCTCGAGCCCCGCGCCCGCCTCGCGGCCGCTCTGCCGCCGGCCGCACGCCGTGCGGCCAGCACTAGTCAGCCTGCTCCGGATCCATGCAGCACCGGAAGCCCGTCGAGTAGTCGTGGTAGCCGAAGGAGTGCGCGGTCGTCGCGTACTTGCACCCCTCGCCGTTGCGCGTCGTGTCCATGAAATAGCCGCCGCGGAAGGTGCCGCTCGGATCGTCGACCCACTCGTGGAGGTTGCCGACCATGTCGAACACGCCGTAGCCGTTGGTGCACCCCGCGCGCTCGCCCGTCGGGAGCAGCGCGTTGGACAGCTGGTTGATGAGCGGGTTGTTCATCGCGCTCGTCCAGTGCTCCTCGGACTTGATGCCGAGCAGCGCCGCGATCTCGGCGACCGGGTGCACCGGTCGCTCGTCGTCGTTGCACACGCCGTGCTGGCGGCTCGCGCCGTAGGGGAAGAGCGTCTCATCGGGCCCTCGGCACGCGCTCACCCACTCGTCCGATCTGCACAGGCGCTTGCCGGACGCCGCGCACGCCCGCTTGGCCTGCAGCCCGCTGATGTAGCCCTGAGGGATGACGCCCGGCCAGGACACGGCGCGGACGCGGCGCTCGTTGCCGTCGATCGGATCGAAGGGCGACCACGGGCGCTCGCCGCCGGGCGTCAGCTCGACCAGGGAACCCTCCCAGCGGTCGACGCACACGCGATCTTCGACGAGGGCCATCTCGGCCGGACAGCGCGCGCTGCTCGTCGACGAGGACGCCGCGGCGGCGCTGGTCTCGGGCTCCATCACGGACGCGATCGCGGCGCTGTCCTTGACGGTCGAGAGCGCGCTCTCCTTCGCCTTGAGGGGCCGGTCCACGACGATGGCGGCGGCGCCCTCGAACGACGCTCGCGCCACCACGCGCGGCGTGATCTGCTCGGCGGTCGTCGACCCCGGCGCGCAGCCGGCCGACGCGACCACAAGTCCGAGCAGGACACCGCCGCGGTATGCACGCGCCCGCGACGAACGCGGAAGGGAAGTCGCCAGACGCGGGCGGGAGAGGTCCTTGGCCACGGCGGAGCCGAGGATCCCTTCCCGCCATCTTTTTTGCAACCGAATAGCGCCCTCGGGGGACCCCCGAAGGCGCGTACGGGGGAGGGTGCGGGCGCCGCAGCGCTAGGGTGGGCGCAGGCTGGGAACGGGCCCAGAGGTCATCGGATGTGCGTTGAACGGTGGGGGAAAAGAACCGCGAGAGCAGAGAGGGCGCTGCGCGCGCCCTCGGTCCCGCCTTCGCGCGGGGACCTGTTCAGAAGCTCATGACGGTCTCGTAGCAGTCGCGGTAGGCCGCGCCGCAGGTGAGGTTCTCATCCGCCTCGTTGATGCACTCGACGAGCTCGTCCACGCCGGCGGCGCTGAAGGGGTTCAGATCGGCGGCGCACTGCCCCTCGTTGAACGACTCATCGCATTGGTCGGCGATCCCGTCGCAGGTCGTGAGCGCCTGGTTCGGGCAGGCGTTCTCGTACATCTCGGTGAGGCAATCCTGGGCGGGCTCGAGATCGCACGCGTACTGCACGCCGATGTCCGCCAGGCAGTCAACCAGATCCGCCGCGTGGCTCCGGGCGAACAGGAGGAAGGCGCGCTTGCAGAGCCTGTAGCCGATGGGCTCCTCGTTGCGGTCGTCGCCGCACTGGCTCGTCGCCCCCTGCGCCGGCGCGATGTTCAGCCGCTCACATGCGTCCGCCGTGACGCTGCTGTTCCCGGCCTCGATGCACGCCGCTGCGCCGCCCTCGCCGCCCTCGCCGCCTTCTCCTCCGTCGCCGCCCTGACCGCCTTCTCCTCCGTCGCCCCCCTGGCCGCCTTCGCCCCAGTCGCCGCCCTCGCCGCCCTCGCCTCCGCCGGCCGAGGAGCTGTGGGTGACGCCGGGGCCGGTCGTCTGCTCCGGGTCGTTGTCCGTGTCCGCCGAGGTCACGACGCAGCCGCCGACGACGGCGGGCAAGATCAAGGTAAGCGCGAAGAAAGAATGGCGATGACGAGCAAGCATGGTCACGTTGCCTCCTACAATGTCGGGGAAGAGTTCCGCTGCCAGGTACGTTCGACTCAGCCTGGGGCTCTCCTATTCCCCTCGCAATCCTGTTCTTCGCCCCGGTCGAGCCGCAGGACGTCGATGCGCCGCGGACGCACCGGGCGCTGCCCCGCTCAGTCCGCCCGGACAGCCTGTTTCAGAAGTGTTTCGTGTACGTCAAGAACAATTTTCGAGATCGTGAACGGCCGAGCGCCTCCCGGAGGCCGGCCCGCCGGCGAGGGCGGCGACCGGACGCGGGGGCGAGGCCCTCCCGACGCCCGTTCAGGAAAGGCTGAAAAACTGCTCAGGTCGCTCGGGCGCGGGAAACAAACTGAAAGGACGCGGAAGGATCGCGCTTGCGTACGGCGTCTCCCGCTGGTAATCACCGCGCTCCGTTTTCCCGGGCGATCGGGTGTCCTCCCGGTCTCCCAGTAGAAGAGCCGTAACGGCGCTTCGATCTCAGCTCAGCCCCTTCGGCCGCCGCGGGAACCCCCCCGGTGACGCGAAGGGGGTCCGCGTCGATGGACGCCGGGCTGAGACCGGAAGCGTACGACGGTGCAACCGGTTCGCAGCGAACCGAAACCCGGTACGGAGTCACTCCGCCCGCCGGTGTCGCGAGGTGTCTCGAATGGTAAGCAAAGCCAGTGCGATGTTTTCGCGGATCGCCCCGCGCAAGGCACGCATGATCGCCGATCTCGTCCGAGGTCGCGACGCGGACGAGGCGATCCAGCTGCTCTCGTTCACGCAGAAGAGCGGCGCCCCCGTCCTGCGGAAGATCATCGAGAGCGCGGTCGCGAACGCCCAGCAGGCGGGCGCGGACATCGACGCGCTCTTCATCAGCAAGGCCACCGTCGACAAGGGGCCGAACAAGTTCAACCGCCGCTGGCGGCCGCGTGCGATGGGTCGTGCGACCCGGATCACCAAGGGCGTGTCGCACATCGTCATCGAAGTCGACGAGAGAAAGTAAGTAGAGGACCTGCCGATATGGGACAGAAGACCCATCCGTATGGCTTCCGCGTCGGTGTCATCAAGACGTGGAGCAGCAAGTGGTACGAGGACGGCGCCGCGTATCAGAAGTGGCTCCACCAGGACATCCGCATCAAGCGCGCGATCAAGCAGTACCTCTACAACGCGAACATCGCCGGCGTGGAGATCGAGCGCGCCGCGAACCGCGCGAAGGTGATCGTCTTCACCGCCCGCCCCGGCATGGTGATCGGCAAGGGCGGCAAGGGGATCGAGACGCTGAAGAGCGGCAACGTCGGCACGGCTTCCAAGGGCGAGACCCTCTTCCCCGGCGTGTCCTCGTTCACCGACAACGAGGTGTTCATCGACGTGCAGGAGGTCCGGAAGGCCGAGACCAACGCGCAGCTCGTCGCCGAGAACATCGCGACGCAGCTCGAGCGCCGGATCGCGTTCCGCCGGGCGATGAAGAAGGCGGTCTCCACCGCGATGAAGTTCGGCGCGAAGGGCATCCGCGTCCGCTGCGCCGGCAGGCTCGGCGGCAGCGAGATGAGCCGCGTCGAGACCTACCGCGAGGGCCGGGTGCCGCTGCACACGCTGCGCGCCGACATCGAGTTCGGCCTCGCCGAGGCGAAGACGAAGGTCGGCATCATCGGCGTGAAGGTCTGGATGTTCAAGGGCGAGGTCCTGCAGCGTAAGGCGCGCCGGATCCAGTAGAGGGATTGCAGAATGCTGTCTCCGAAGCGAACCAAGTTCCGCAAGATGCAGAAGGGGAACAACCGCGGCCTCGCCATGACGGGCAGCGACGTCTCCTTCGGCGACTTTGCGCTCCAGTGCGTCGAGCCTGCCCGCGTCACCTCGCGGCAGATCGAGGCGGCTCGTATGGCGATCCAGCGGCACGTGAAGCGCGCGGGCAAGCTGTGGATCCGCATCTTCCCGGACCGCCCGGTGACGAAGAAGCCGCTCGAGGTCCGCATGGGTGGGGGCAAGGGCGCGCCCGAGGAGTGGTGCGCCGTCGTGAAGCCGGGCCGCGTGATGTACGAGATCAGCGGCGTGAGCGAGGAGATCGCGAAGGAGGCCTTCCGCCTCGCGTCGCACAAGCTCCCGATGCAGTGCAAGTTCCTCGTCCGCGGGCTGACGTGAGGGAAGCGATGAAGGCGAAGGATTTGCGTGAACGCACCACCGAGCACCTGCGCGAGCTCGAGAAGTCGCTGGCGGCGGGCCTGTTCGAGGCGCGGTTCAAGAATTTCACGAATCGGCTGAACGACACGGCGACGATCCGCAAGGCGAAGCGGGATCTCGCGCGGGTGAAGACGATCCTCACGCAGCGCGCGCGTGCCGAGGAGAAGGCGTAGCCATGGCGACGAAGAAGAAGGCAGAGAACCAGCAGCCGGTCGCTGCGGCGCCCGAGCTGGCAGCCGCCGCGCCTGCGCAGGCCGAGACCGAGGCGAAGGCGCACGGCTTCCGGCGCAAGCTGGTCGGCAAGGTGACCAGCGACAAGATGGACAAGACGGTCACCGTCGAGGTCATCCGGAACGCGCTCGACCCTGTGTACAAGAAGTACGTCCGTCAGCGGGAGCGCTACAAGGCGCACGACGAGACGAACCAGTACAAGGTGGGCGACCGCGTCGAGATCACGGAGCACAGGCCGATCTCCCGCGACAAGCGGTGGCTCGTGACCAAGCTCGTTGCCCGGCCGGTGGAGGAGTAGCGCCATGATCCAGGTGTCGACGCATCTCGAGGTCGCGGACAACTCCGGCGCCCGAATCGTGAAGTGCATCAAGGTGCTCGGCGGCTCGCGCCGCAAGTACGCCGCGCTCGGCGACATCATCGTCGTGTCGATCAAGGAGGCGCTGCCGGGGACCAAGGTGAAGAAGGGGGAGACGGCGCGCGCCGTCGTCGTCCGCACCGCCCGGGAGTACCTCCGCTCGGACGGCAGCTACATCAAGTTCGATGGGAACAGCGCGGTCCTCATCAACAAGGAGAAGGAGCCGATCGGCACCCGCATCTTCGGGCCGGTCGCTCGCGAGCTGCGCGCGAAGAAGTTCATGAAGATCATCTCGCTCGCGCCGGAGGTCCTCTGATGAAGCGCCTCAGGGTCGGTGACCTCGTGCAGGTCATCAGCGGCAAGGAGCAGGGGAAGCAGGGCCGCATCACCAAGATCCTCGCCGACGAGGAGCGCGTGGTGGTGGAGGGCCTGAACACGGTGACCCGCCACCAGCGGCCTACGCCGCGCAACCAAGAGGGCGGGAAGATCACCAAGGAGGCGCCGATTCACGCCTCCAAGGTCATGCCGGTCGATCCGGCGACGGGCAAGCCGACGCGCGTGAAGATCCGCGTCGGTGAGGACGGCAAGAAGACGCGCGTCGGCAAGAGCGGCAGCGCGATCGGTGTGGGCTAGCCATGGCGGACAAGAAGGACAAGGACAAGGCGGCCAAGGACGGCGGCAAGGGCAAGGACAAGGACAAGCCCAAGCCGCAGCAGGCCAAGCCGCAGGCGCCCGCCAAGAGCAAGGAAGCCAAGGGCGCGAAGGGGAAGGGCGCGGAGGCCGAGGCCGCCGAGCCGACCGAGGCGCGCCCGCGCGACCCGAACTACACCCCGCGGCTGCGCACGCACTACCAGAAGTCCGTGACCGCCGCGCTCTCGAAGCGGTTCGGCTACAAGAACCCGATGATGGTGCCCCGCCTGCAGAAGGTGGTGCTCAACATGGGGCTCGGCGCCGCGGTGCAGAACCCGAAGATCATCGACTCGGCGGTCGAGGACATGCGGGCGATCTCCGGCCAGAAGCCGGTGGTGACCCGGGCCCGGAAGTCGATCGCGACGTTCAAGCTGCGCGAGAACCTGCCCATCGGGGTGATGGTGACCCTGCGCGCCGAGCGGATGTGGGAGTTCGTGGATCGCCTGATCTCGTTCTCGCTGCCGCGCGTCCGCGACTTCAAGGGCGTCAGCCCGAAGGGGTTCGACGGCAAGGGCAACTTCACGATGGGCCTGCGCGAGCAGATCATCTTCCCCGAGATCGACTACGACAAGATCGACGTCGTGAAGGGGCTCAACATCTCGTTCGTGACCACGGCGAAGACGGACGAAGAAGGACGCGCGCTCCTCACCGAGCTTGGCATCCCGTTCCGGCATTGAGGGATTTTCGATGGCCCGTGCAAAAGAGTTTGCGAAGCTGAACCGTCCGCCGAAGTTTTCTACGCGGCACAAGAACCGTTGCAAGGTGTGCGGGCGCTCGCGCGCTTACTACCGCGACTTCGAGCTCTGCCGTGTCTGCCTTCGGTTGTTCGCGCTCCGTGGTGAGCTCCCTGGTGTGATCAAGGCCAGCTGGTGATTCTATGATGACCGATCCCATCGCCGACATGCTGACCCGCATTCGCAACGCGGCGCTCGCGCGGCACGACCGGACCGAGGTCCCCGCGAGCCGCATCAAAGCTGCGGTCGCGGAGATCCTCAAATCCGAGGGCTTCATCGCCGACGTGCGCGAGACCGAGGGCGAAGGTCCCAAGAAGCTGACGATCGTGCTCAAGTACGGGCGCGACCGCCAGAGCGCGATCGACGGCGTGCGCCGCGTCTCCCGCCCCGGGCGCCGCGTGTACGTGCGCCACGACAGGATCCCGCGCGTGTTCAGCGGGCTCGGGATCTCGATCCTGAGCACGTCCCGCGGGCTCATGAGCGACAGGGATGCGCGCCGCCTGAAGGTGGGCGGCGAGCTGCTCTGCGAGGTGTGGTGATGGAAGCTCAGGCGAACACAGCCCAGCCTGCGAAGGGCAACGCGAACGGTGACAGCCGGCTCGCGACCAAGACGTCGCGCGTCGGCAAGCGTCCGATCGATCTGCCGAAGGGGGTCACCGCGACCGTCAACGGCCGGAAGATCGACGTCAAGGGCCCGAAGGGGCAGCTCTCCCGCGCGATCACCGACAAGGTGGACATCAAGCTCGAGGGGGCCAGGCTGCACGTGAGCTCGGTGGCGCCGGGGCGCGACGGGTCGCGCCTCCAGGGGCTCACGCGGGCGCTCGTGGCCGCGATGGTGAAGGGCGTCGCCGAGGGGTACGAGCGGACGCTCGAGCTCAAGGGGACCGGCTACCGCGTCGAGCTCAAGGGCACGACGCTGAACTTCGCCCTCGGCTTCTCCCACCCCGTGACGTTCGCGGTGCCGACGGGCCTGACCGCGACGATCCCGGCGGACTCGAAGGGCACGGTCCTCGTCCTGACGGGCGCGGACAAGGAGCTCATCGGGCAGACGGCCGCGACGATCCGCGGCTTCAGGCCGCCGGAGCCGTACGGCGGCAAGGGCGTGCGGTACCGCGGCGAGCGCGTGCGAGAGAAGGCTGGCAAGGCCGGCAAGGGCGGCAAGAAGTAAAGGCGAGCAGCGGCGGCGACGCCGCTGCACCGAGGGACGAGACGGTCATGGGCATGAAAATCGTCGGTCGGGAGCGCCGGAAGCTCCGCATCCGCAAGAAGGTCGAGGGGACGCCGGAGCGCCCGCGCCTCAGCGTCTTCCGCAGCTCGAAGCACATCTACGCGCAGGTCATCGACGACGTGAGCGGCAAGACCCTCGCCCACGCTTCGACGCTGTCGAAGGATCTGAAGGGCGCGCTCGACGAGGACAACAAGGTCGAGGCGGCGAAGAAGGTCGGGGCGCTGATCGCGAAGATCTGCAAGGAGAAGCAGATCGACAAGGTGGTCTTCGACCGCAACGGCTATCTGTACCACGGGCGCGTCAGCGCCCTCGCCCAGGCGGCCCGCGAGGCAGGTCTCGATTTCTGACTCCCACAGCCGCTGCCCTGATGGTGAGGGCGGCGGGCGCGGTCAACTGCCGCGGCGGAGAACGTGATAGAGGACGGTTATGGCGTTCGATCATGTCGACGAAGAGAAGCTGAAAGAGCGAGTCATCCACATCAACCGCGTCGCCAAGGTCGTCAAGGGCGGCCGGCGTTTCAGCTTCTCGGCGCTGGTCGTGGTGGGCGACGAAGCGGGGCACGTGGGCGTCGGCCTGGGCAAGGCCAACGAGGTGCCGGAGGCCATCCGCAAGGGGAACGACCAGGCTCGCAAGAACCTGTTCCGCATCCCGCTCGACGGTGTGACCATCCCGCACGACTCGTTCGGTCACGTCGGGGCGGGCAAGGTCCTGCTGAAGCCGGCCAGCCCTGGGACGGGCGTCATCGCCGGCGGCGCGGTGCGCGCCGTCGTCGAGTCGGCGGGGATCCACGACGTGCTGTCGAAGTCGCTCGGCACGAGCAACCCGCACAACGTCGTGCACGCGACCGTCGCGGCGCTCCGCGGGCTCAAGAGCCCGGAGAGCGTCGCCGGGAAGCGGTCGATGCAGCTCGACTCGCTCGACTACCAGCGCCGCGGCGGCACGACCACCGCGGGCCGCCGGCGCGCGAGCGTGGCGCCCCCCGGGCCGGGCGGCGCGCAGGGCGGCGGCGGTGAAGGAGGCTCGCAGTGAAGCTCCGCGTACGTCAGAAGGTCAGCAACATCGGCCAGGTCGAGCACACCCGCAAGGTCATCAAGGGGCTCGGCCTGCGCGGGCCGGGGTCCGAGGTGGTCGTCGCGAACACGCCCTCGTTCCGTGGCATGGTGAAGAAGATCCTTCACCTGGTCGAGGTGGAGGAGGTCGCCGACGAGGCAGCCTCCCCGAGGTCCTGAGAAGCGAGATCGTCATCCCCGCGGAGTTGCCGCGTACGGAAGTGTGAAACATGGACATCCTCTCTAAGCTTCAAGCCCCTGAAGGCGCCGTAACCAAGAGGCTCCGCGTCGGCCGCGGCGTGGGGTCGGGCTTCGGCAAGACCTCTGGCCGCGGACAAAAAGGGCAGAAGGCGCGGGCGGGCGGCAACATCAACAAGAAGCACTTCCAGGGCGGGCAGACGCCGATCCAGCGCCGCCTCCCGAAGCGTGGCTTCCGGAATCCGCTCGCGGACATCGTCGCCAACGTCAACGTCGGCGCCCTCGAGGCGTTCGACGACGGCGCCCAGGTCGACGTGGCCGCGCTCCAGGCGAGCCGCCTCGTGCAGGGCCGGTTCGACGTCCTGAAGATCCTCGGCAGCGGCGAGCTCACGAAGAAGCTCACGGTGACCGCGCATCGCTTCTCCAAGGGAGCGATCGAGAAGATCGAGAAGGCGGGGGGCAAGGCGGTCGTGCTCGCGTCGCCCGCCTCCCAGGACAACTCGACGGACTCCTCGTCCTCGTAGCCAGCGCGCACGCGCCCCCACCAAGCCGGAGTCCAGGATCGCCTATGGCCAGCCTCGCGGGAATCACCAACTTCCACAAGATCCCCGAGCTCCGGCGACGCGTGATCTTCACCCTGGTGATGCTCGCGGTCTACCGGGTCGGCGTGTTCGTGACGACCCCGGGCGTCGACCGGAACGCGATGCGGCAGTACGTCGCGAAGCAGTCCGGGGGGCTCATCGGCTTCTTCAACATGTTCTCCGGCGGAGCGCTGGAGAACCTGTCGATCTTCGCCCTCGGGATCATGCCGTACATCTCGGCATCGATCATCATGCAGCTCATGGGCATGGTGTACAAGCCCATCGACGAGCTGCGAAAAGAGGGCGAGCAGGGGCGCCGCCGGCTCGATCAGTACACGCGGTACGGCACGGTCGCGCTCTCGCTGTTCCAGGCATTCTCGATCGCGAAGATGCTGGAGGGCCTGTCGAGCAGCGAGACGGGGGCCGGCATCGTGAACCACCCCGGCATCGGCTTCCAGCTGATGACGGTCATCACGCTGACGACCGGGACCGCGTTCCTGATGTGGATCGGCGAGCAGATCACCGAGCGCGGGGTCTCGAACGGCGTCTCGCTCCTGATCTTCGCGAGCATCATCACGAGCATCCCCGGGCAGATCGGCAACTACTTCGCCCAGAACGCCGGCGATCTCCAGCCGCTGACGATGGCCGCGATCGCCGCGTTCATCGTGTTCGTCATCGGGGTCATCGCGTTCTTCGAGAACGGCAGGCGCCAGATCCCGATCGTGTACTCGCGGCGCCAGGTCGGCCGCCGCGTGTACGGCGGGCAGACGGCGCACCTGCCGCTCAAGGTGAACACCGCCGGCACCATCCCCCCCATCTTCGCGTCGTCGCTGCTGATGTTCCCGCAGACGCTCGCGAACATGAACGTGCCCGGGGCCGACGCGCTCCAGGCGATCATCAACCGGGGGGACTGGGTCTTCAACACCGGCTACGCGCTGCTCATCATCTTCTTCTGCTTCTTCTACACGAACGTCACGTTCCAGCCGGTCGACGTCGCCGAGAACCTGAAGAAGCAGCAGGCAAACATCCCCGGGATCCGGCCAGGCAAGCAGACGGCGGACTACATCCACCGGGTGATCCAGCGGATCACCGTGGGCGGCGCGCTCTACGTCGCCGCGGTGTGCGTGGTCCCCTCGATCGTCGGCAACCTGCTGCGTGTCCCCTTCGGCTTCGGTGGGACGTCGCTCATGATCGTCGTGGGCGTCGCGCTCGACACGGTGAACCAGCTGGAGGCGCACCTGATCACGCGGAGCTACGAGGGGCTGACGGGCCCCGGTGCCACCCGCATCCGCGGCCGCAGGCTGCCGGAAGCGTGATGGAGGGCAAATGATCTTGGTTCTGGTGGGGCCTCCTGGAGCTGGGAAGGGTACGCAAGCGAAGCTGCTGTGCTCGCGCTTCGGTATCCCGCAGATCTCGACCGGCGACATGCTGCGCGAGGCCAAGCGTGCGGGCACGCTGGAGAAGCGTTACCTGGACATCATGGACTCGGGCGGGCTCCTGCCGGATGAGGCCGTCATCGGTCTCATCGCCCGACGAACGGTCGAGCCCGATTGTGGCAACGGTTTCCTCCTGGACGGATTTCCCAGGACGGTGCCCCAGGCGACCGCGCTCGACGAGCTCCTCGCCAGCCAGGGCGGCAAGCGGATTGATGCGGTGCTCCAGCTGGACGTTCCGCGCCCCCTGCTCGAGGAACGGCTAATCCATCGCCGGACTGACAAACGCAGTGGACAGATATATCATCTCGTTTATAATCCGCCGCCCCCCGGTGCGGAGCTAGAGCATCGGGCCGATGATCGGCCCGAGGCTGTTGCCAAGCGGCTCGATGCCTACGATGCGATGACGGCTGCCCTTCTCCCGTTTTACGAGCAGAAGCAGCTGCTGCATCGCGTCGACGGGGTCGGGAAGCCAGAAGAAGTCACGCACAGGGTGCTGTCGGCCGTCGGCCGATCGGGCTCGGGTGGAGAATGAGGCGTAGCAAACAAGCCAGACCGCCGAAGGAACCGAAGGGCGACAAGCTCGAGTTCGACGGCGTGGTTCAAGAGGCCCTGCCGAACGCCATGTTTCGCGTGAAGGCGGACAACGGCCTGGGCGTCCTCGCGACCATCAGCGGCCGGATGCGGCAGTACTACATCAAGATCCTGCCGGGCGACCGCGTGACCGTCGAGGTCTCGCCGTACGACCCGAGCCGAGGCCGGATCACGTACCGGCACAAGTAACGTAGTTTTTTGAGGAATCTGGAGGCTCCCCGTGAAGGTGCGCCCGAGCGTCAAGAAGATTTGCGACAAGTGCAAGGTGGTGCGGCGGCGTGGTGTCGTTCGGATCATCTGCGAGAACCCCCGCCACAAGCAGCGCCAGGGGAACTAGCTCTTTCGGCGGAAGCCCGCCCTCGTTTTGGTTTGGAGTAACCATGGCTCGTATCGCTGGTGTCGATCTCCCGCGTCGGAAGCATGTCGCCTTCGCCCTGCCGTACCTCTACGGCATCGGGCGGACTCTCGCGTTGCAGATCTGCGAGAAGACCAACATCGCGCCGAACAGGCGCGTCGAGGAGCTCAGCGACGCCGAGGTGAAGGCGATCCGCGACCTGCTCGATGCCGAGTACAAGGTCGAGGGCGACCTGCGGCGCGAGGTGCAGCTCAACATCAAGCGGCTCATGGACCTCGGCTGCTACCGCGGGCTCCGCCACCGGCGTGGCCTCCCGGCGAACGGGCAGAGGACGCACACGAACGCGCGCACCCGGAAGGGTCCGCGCAAGGGCATGTTGCAGCGGCGTCCGGCCGCTACGAAGTGACGAGCGGGGATTAGGACGCCATGGCGCAAGCGAAGACGGCTGCCACCACCACCAAGGCCAAGCAGAAGAAGAAGGTCAAGAAGAATGTCGCCGCGGGCATCGCGCACATTCAGTCGACCTTCAACAACACGGTCGTGACGATCACGGACATCAACGGCAACGCGATCGCGTGGTCGTCCGCTGGCGCTCGCGGCTTCAAGGGATCGCGAAAGTCGACGCCGTTCGCCGCGCAGCTCGCGGCGGAAGAGGCCGCGCGGCGGGCGCAGGAGCACGGGATGCGTTCGGTCGCCGTGTTCGTGAAGGGCCCGGGGGCCGGGCGCGAGAGCGCGCTCCGCGCGCTCCAGACCGCTGGCTTCAAGGTGACGCTGATCCGCGACGTCACGCCGATCCCCCACAACGGTTGCCGGCCGCCGAAGCGGCGCAGGGTTTGAGGTAATTCACGATGGCTCGCTACATTGGTCCGGTCTGCAAGCTCTGCCGCCGCGAGGGGATGAAGCTCTACCTCAAGGGAGAGCGGTGCTACTCCGAGAAGTGCGCGTACACGCGGCGCCCGTATCCGCCCGGCCAGCACGGCCAGGGGCGCATCAAGCTGAGCGAGTACGCGGTGCGCCTGCGCGAGAAGCAAAAGGTGCGGCGCATCTACGGCGTGCTCGAGCGGCAGTTCAGCGGGTACTTCCAGGAGGCCAACCGGCGCAAGGGCCGGACGGGCGAGGAGATGCTCGCGCTCCTGGAGCGGCGCCTGGACAACGTGGTGCACCGGATGGGCTTCGGCTCGTCGCGCGCCGAGGCACGCCAGCTCGTGCGGCACGGGCACGTGCACGTGAACGGCAAGCGGCTGGACATCCCGAGCTACGTGGTGCGGGCCGGCGATCGGATCGAGCTCACCGAGGGGGCGCGCAAGTTCAAGAGCGTCCTCGCGTCGGTCGGGGGCGCGGACAAGCGCCCGGTCGCGAGCTGGATCGACGTGGATCGCGCGGCGTTCACCGGCGCGATCAAGGGCGCCCCGATCCGCGAGGATCTGAACGAGCCCGAGATCCGCGAGCAGCTCGTCGTCGAGTACTACTCGCGCTGAGCGCGAGGGCGGCGCGGAGGAGGGCAGCGCCACGAGCGCACCTTGCGGGGTGCGCTCGTTCGTTGCCGGCTCCCCTCCGCGTCGTCGTCCTGCGCGCGGGCGCGCAGGCGCATGGAGCCAAGGATGCGGGCAGGAGGCGGCGCCGACCGGTCGAGTGCGGCCGCGGCGTGAGACCTCCGCGCAAACCTCATGAAGGAAGGAGATCGCCATGACGATGAACAACCCGAACCTCACGATGATCGCCCGGAACTGGCGCGATCTGATCCGGCCCAAGGGCATCTCGATCGACGCGGAGAGCGGGACCCAGTTCTACGCCAAGTTCACGTGTGAGCCCCTGGAGCGCGGCTTCGGGATCACGATCGGCAACTCGCTGCGCCGGGTGCTGCTCTCCTCCCTTCAGGGGGCGGCGGCGACGGCCATCCGCATCGAGGGCGCGCTGCACGAGTTCACCACCGTGCCGGACGTGGTCGAGGACGTCAGCGACATCATCCTCAACGTCAAGGAGGTCGTCTTCAAGGCGGCGACCCCGAAGACGTACTCGGTGCGGATCGACCGCGAGGGCCCCGGGCCCGTGTACGCGCGCGACATCCAGCTCGTGGACGGGCTGTCGGTGCTCAACCCCGACCACCTCATCGCCGTGCTCGACAAGAAGGGGCCGCTCTCGATGGAGCTCACGGTGAACGTGGGCCGCGGCTACGTGCCCGCCGAGCGGAACAAGACGCCGACGATGCCCATCGGGACGATCCCGATCGACGCGCTGTTCTCGCCGATCCGCAAGGTGAACTACACCGTGCAGAACGCCCGCGTCGGGCAGGTGACCGACTACGACAAGCTCACGCTCGAGGTCTGGACCAACGGCTCGGTCTCGCCGGCGGACGCGGTCGCCTTCGCCGCGAAGATCCTGAAGGAGCAGCTCTCCATCTGGGTCAACTTCGAGGAGAGCGAGGAGACGAGCTACCAGGCCGTGATGAGCGACGACGAGCCGCTCAACGAGAACCTGTTCCGCTCCGTCGAGGAGCTCGAGCTCAGCGTCCGCTCCGCGAACTGCTTGCAGAACGCGAACATCACGCTCATCGGCGAGCTGGTGCAGCGGACCGAGCAGGACATGCTCAAGACCAAGAACTTCGGTCGCAAGTCGCTGAAGGAAATCAAAGAGATCCTCGCGAACATGGGGCTCTCGCTCGGGATGAAGATCGACAACTGGCCGCAGCTCCTCGAGCGCTGGAAGGCGCAGCAGGCGCAGGCGTGAGTCGGTACTGAGGGAACGTCATGCGTCACAAGAAAGCGGGCAGGCAGTTTGGTCGGGACACCTCCAGCCGCAGGGCGATGCTTCGCAACCTGACGGCGAACCTGATCACCCACGAGCGGATCGAGACCACCGACGCCAAGGCGAAGGAGCTGCGGCGCGTGGCCGAGCGGCTCATCACCAAGGCGACTCGGCTCGGCAAGGTCGCGTACACCGCGCACGCGGAGCTCAGCCCTGGCGACAGGGCGCGCCGGCTGCACGCCGAGCGGCTCGTGGGCAGCTACATCCCTCGCTGGGGGGTCGCGACCGATGGCAAGAAGGTCGACATCATCGCGAAGGTGATGATCGATCTCTCGAAGCGGTTCGAGGGGCGGCCGGGTGGCTACACGCGGATCATCAAGCTCGGGCCGCGCCGCGGTGACAGCGCGCCGATGAGCCTCATCGAGTTCATCGACGCGCCGCCGGTGGCGGACGCGCCCGCGCAGGCGGCCGAGCCGGTCGCCGCGGCGGAGCCGGCCACCCCGGCGACGACCGCCGGCTGAGCCGGAGGCAAGCCGGCGCCCAGCGGCGCCGGCGCAGCTGCAGAGAGAACGCCGGGAGAGCCAGGAGCTCGCCCGGCGTTTCTGCGTTGTGCGCCCGGCGCGCGCGGCGGCCGTGGTGTCGCGAGCTCACCGCGGATGATTCGGGTGGGGCGTGACGCACCCCCCCCCATACGTTGTAAAATTCTGCTGTGGATGCGGGTTCGGGCGCGGACCGTGGCTCAGCGGCCGAGCGTTCCGGCTTCAGGTGCGCCGTCGTCTCGCGGCTCCGCCGGCTCGATCGGCTGGACGTGAGGGGCAGGGCTTGCCTCCGACGCGGAGGCGGACAGCGCCGGGTCGGACGACGCCGTGGCCTCGCTGTCCTGCCTCGGGGACAGCGCCGGGTCGGACGACGCCATGGCCTGCCGAGAAGGAGCGCTGTCCTGTCCCGGAGAGGGCGCCGGATCGGACGACGCCACGGCCTGCCGAGGAGGAGCGCTGTCCTGCCTCGAGGACGGCGCGGGCGCGGGAGGCGCCGGCGGCTGCGGCGCGGCGCTGGGCTGCGCTCGAGGCGGCTCTGCACCGAGAGACGCCGGCGGCTGCGGCGGAGCGGCGCTGGGCTGCTTCGCGGACGGCGCCGGATCGCTCCTGCGGCGGGCGATGAAGAACATCGCGAGCAGGGCCGCGAAGCCCACCGCGCCGGCGGCGATGTAGCGGTTCTTCTGGCTCTTCCGCTCGGCGACCTTGTCCCCGAGGGACGCGAGCGCCGCCCTCGCCCCGGCGTGGCCCGGATCGAGCTCGATCGCCCGCTCGAGCACGAACTTGTCCGGCGTGCCGCGATCGATGAGGAGCGCGCCCTCGAGGTACGCGATCTCCGCCTCGATCTTCGGCGCGTGCTCGCCGGTCGGGTCGAGGCGCAGCGCCTTGCGCAGCATCGCGAGCGCGTCCTCGCGCCGATCGGCCGGCATCGACCTCGCGCGCTCGACGTAGGGCCCCACCATCTCCTTGCGGCGCTCGAAGAGCGGCGCGCGGGCGAGCACCCGGTCGAACGCGTCGGTCGCATCGGCGAGCTTGCTCGCGCTCGCCGCGGCGACGCCCTCGTCCATCAGCTTGTACACCTCGGCGAGCCGCGCGCGATCGTACGTCGCGAAGAGCTCGCGCGCGATCCGGTCCCACGACCACTCGCGCGGCGGCTTGTCGCCGGTGAGGTTCAGGTACGCGTCGCGGAGCTGCCAGACGCCGGGCTCGCCGATCGCGGCGATCGCCTCGCGGGCGGCGTCGCGCAGCCGCGCGCGATCGCTGTTGCAGAAGCTCAGGATCACGCGCATGGCGTCCACGTCCCGGACGCGGCCGTAGGCGCGGAGCACGTCGGCGAGGATCTGCGTGTCGTTCGACGCGATCGCCTCGCCGGGGATCGCCCGGCCGAGCAGATCGAGCTGCTTGTTGGCCCACCGCTGGACGATCTTGGCGTCGTGCTGGCGCGCCTCGATCAGCGCGGGGACCGCCTTGTCGCGCAGCTTGGCGACCTGTCGCTGAAGATCGATGCGGAGCAGCTCGCCGAAGTAGGCGTGCAGCGCGATGAGCTCGCGGACCGCCGGCGTCGTGCCGTCGGCGGCGAGCATCCGCACCATCGCGAGCAGCTTCACGACGTCGCGCCACGCGCTGTCGCGCGGCCGCGGCGTGGCGAGCATGAAGTCCAGCCAGTCGCCCTCGGCGTCGTCCTTCTCGTCGCCGGCGCCCTTCTTCGCGCCCTTGTCGTCCTTCTTGGCGTCCTTGGCGTCGGCGCCCTTCTTCGCGCCCTTGTCGTCCTTGGCGTCCTTCTTGGCGTCGCCCGCCCCCTTCTTTGCGTCGCCCTTCTTGGCGTCCTTGGCGTCGGCGCCCTTCTTCGCGCCCTTGTCGTCCTTCGCCTCCGCGCCCTTCTTCTTGCCGTCGGGCGCGTCGTCGCCGCCCTTGTCGCCCTTCAGCGCCTTGCGCCCCTCCCGGCGCGCCTCGGCGAGCACGCGGGGCGCCGCGTCGCGATCGATCGAGCCGCGGATGTCCTGCACGCGGAGCCGCACCGCGTCGACGATGCCGGAGATCGGCTCGTCGAGCGCCGCGCGGGCGTTCTCCCGCGCGCGGGCGTCCTGCGACGTGATCTGGTCGAGCACGCGATCGAGCTCGCGGACCGCGGTGATGTCGGGCTCGGGGCGGGCGATCGGGGCGAGGCGCGGGAGCTCCGGGAGCGCCGACGAGGCCGGCGCGGCGGCGCCGGCGTCGCGATCCACGGCGGCGTGCGCCAGGGGCGGCGCGAGCGGCGCGGCCGCGACCAGGCTGAGCAGGACGAGCCACGCGCACCGCGGGCCGCCCCGCGGCGACCGCCGCGCGCCCGCGCTCCTCGGATCCGACGCGCCGCGTGCCAAGCGCCTCAATCCGTGATGCGAAAGTCGAAGAAGTCGCCCGAGAAGCCGCGCCACCGGACGTCGACGCGCTCGACGCGTGCCGCGCTCGGGCCGCGGTTCGCCCAGGCGATGAGCTCCTTGAGCTCGTCCTCCTCCCCCTCGGCGAGCACCTCGACGCTGCCGTCGGAGCGGTTTTTCACCCAGCCGGTGAGGCCGAGCCGCTTGGCCTCGCGCTGCGTGGAGGCACGAAAGAAGACGCCCTGGACGCGACCGCGGACGAACAGCTGAACCTGTTTGAGCCCCATGGAACCAGCTTGACTTAGCCGCGCGTTCCGAGGGAGGCAACTTCGGGGAGCGCCGGGGCGCCGCCGGCAGTTCGCCCCCGCCGTTCCGCGCGAGCGCGGCGCGGTCGACCCCGCGGCCGTGCCTCCCGGCGCGCATTGACAGAGCAGACGCGCTTGATAGAGTCGCCGCCCGATCGGCAAGCGCAGCCCGCCGATCGAGCGACATGAACGTGAGGGCGCCGGTTGCGTGGCGAGCCCTCTTCCCCCTGGCGACCCGCCGACATCGACGACATGCTCGGCCCCGCCTCGGGCCCGACCCGCTAGACCCCCCCAACAGAAACCATCGACCGACGGCCTCCACGCCCTTGACAGGGCGCGCGCTGTCGCATCCTGGAGCTTTCCGACTCATGCACCTCAGGGAACTGAAGCAGAAACCGATGGCCGAGCTCGTCCAGATGGCGAAGGGGCTCAACATCGAGGGCGCTGCCGGGCTGCGCAAGCAGGAGGTCATCTTCGCGCTCCTGCAGGCCCACGCGGCGCAGGACCAGCCGGTCTACGGCGAGGGCGTGCTCGAATGCCTGCCCGACGGCTTCGGCTTCCTCCGGGCGCCGGACTACAACTACCTGCCGGGCCCGGACGACATCTACGTCTCGCCGTCCCAGATCCGGCGCTTCAACCTCCGCACCGGCGACAGCGTGAGCGGCTCGATCCGGCCGCCCAAGGAGCGCGAGGCGTACTTCGCGCTGCTCAAGGTCGACAAGATCAACGGCGAGCCCCCCGAGGTCGCCCGCGACAAGATCCTCTTCGACAACCTGACGCCGCTCTACCCGCAGCAGAAGTTCAACATCGAGAACGGGACGAAGAGCTTCTCGACCCGCATCATCGACATGCTCTGCCCGATCGGCAAAGGGCAGCGCTGCCTCATCGTCTCGCCGCCCCGCGCCGGCAAGACGGTCCTGCTCCAGCAGATCGCCAACGCGATCTCCTCGAACCACCCGGACACCACGCTGATCGTGCTGCTCATCGACGAGCGCCCGGAAGAGGTGACCGACATGCAGCGCACCGTGAAGGGCGAGGTGATCAGCTCGACCTTCGACGAGCCGCCGACGCGGCACGTGCAGGTGGCCGAGATGGTGATCGAGAAGGCGAAGCGCCTCGTCGAGCACAAGCACGACGTCGTGATCCTGCTCGACTCGATCACCCGCCTGGCGCGCGCCTACAACACGGTCGTCCCCCCGAGCGGCAAGATCCTCTCCGGCGGCGTCGACTCGAACGCGCTGCACAAGCCGAAGCGGTTCTTCGGCGCCGCGCGCAACGTCGAGGAAGGCGGGTCGCTGACCATCGTCGCCACCGCGCTCGTCGACACGGGCTCGCGCATGGACGAGGTCATCTTCGAGGAGTTCAAGGGGACCGGCAACAGCGAGATCCACCTCGATCGCAAGCTGATGGAGAAGCGGATCTTCCCCTGCCTCGACATCAACAAGAGCGCGACCCGCAAGGAAGAGCTGCTCCTCCCGGAGTGGATCCTCCAGCGCGTGTGGCTGCTCCGCCAGCTCCTGCATCCCCTCAACGTCATCGACTCGATGGAATTCCTCCTGGACAAGGTGAGCCGCACCGAAACCAATCAGGAATTCCTCGAGAGCATGAACCAGTAGCGGCGCGTCGTAGGGGCGCTCCCGGCGGACGTCGGGAGCGCTCTCTTCCGCGCGAACGGGTCGCGCAGGGGACCGCGCGCGCGCTCCTCCGGCCGAAGTCGTGTTAGCGTCTGCTGGTGACCGCGAAGGCGGAACAACGCACGAAAGCGCTTCAGGCTCGGGTACAGGAGCTCGAGGCGCGCCTTGCCCAAGCTGACAAGACCGTGCAGGCGCTCCGGGACGTCGGGCTCGCGCTCGGCAGCACCCTGGATCTCGACCAGCTCCTCGCGCTCATCCTGAACAAGATCACCGAGCTGCTCGACGCGGACAGGGCGACCCTGTACCTGCTCGACGAGCAGCGCCAGCGGCTGTACTCGCGCATCGTCATCGGCGAGGAGGCGCGCGCGATCGAGCTGCCCGTCGGCGCCGGGATCGCCGGCCACGTCGCCAAGATCGGGCGCACCGTCCGCGTGAAGGACGCCTACCGCGATCGCCGGTTCCAGCGCGACTGGGACGAGGTGACCGGGTACCGCACCCGCTCGATCCTCGCCGCGCCGATGAAGAACCACGTCGGCCGGACCATCGGCGTCATCCAGGTGCTGAACAAGCATGGGGGAGCGGAGTTCTCGGTCCACGACGAGGAGCTCTTGAGCGCGCTGGCGACGCAGGCGGCCGTCTCGATCGACAACTCGCGGCTGTTCCTCTCGGTGATCCAGAAGAACACGCAGCTCGTCGAGACGAAGGAGCAGCTCGAGCACCGCGTGAGCGACCTCAAGCTGCTCTTCGAGCTCGAGAGCGCGATGGGCCGCGCGACCAACATGGAGGACCTGGCGCGCGCGGTCATCACGTCCGCCGGCAGGGCGTGCGAGGCGCGCGCGGGCGGCATGCTCGTCGACGAGATCGAGGGCGGGCTGGTGCTCTACTTCTTCGATCTCGACGCGCTCGATGACGGCGTCCCGCCGCCCCGCGCGCCCGGCGACGAGCCGGAGGGCGTCGTGGTCGCGGCCCCCCCGAGGCCGGCGGTGAAGCGCATCGCGATGCGCCGCGGCGACGGGCTGGTCGGGCGCGCCATGGTGCACAACGAGGCCGTGTTCTACTCGAGCGAGGGCGGGGGCGACGAGCTCGACGACATGGACATGACGGTCTCGCACCGGCTCGCCCAGATGCTCGGCGGGGAGCTGGAGTCCGCGATCGCCGTGCCCCTCGAGGGCGAGGACGCGGTGCCGATCGGCGCCATGGCGCTCTACAACTCCAGGAAGCCCCACGGCTTCTCGAAGGACGATCGGGCGCTCCTGCGGCTCGTGTCGGCGAACGCGTCGACCGCGCTGCGGCTGTTCCGCTCGCGCCTCGAGCGGGAGCAGAGCGAGCGGCTCACGACGATCGGGCGCCTGCTCTCGGGGGTGATGCACGACGTGCGCACGCCGCTCACGGTGATCAGCGGCTACGTCCAGCTCATGGCCAGCGCCCCCGACGCGGCGACGAGGGAGGAGCACGCGCGGCTGATCCTGAAGCAGTTCGACGTGATCAGCGCGATGCAGCGCGAGGTGCTGGAGTTCGCGCGCGGCGAGCGGAGCATCCTCGTGCGCAAGGTCTACCTGACCAAGTTCTTCGGCGACATCGAGAAGCAGCTGGAGCACGAGCTCGCCGGGACCGGCGTGGCGCTCTCCCTGCAGCTCGAGGACCGCGGGACGGCGCGGTTCGACGAGGCGAAGATGACGCGGCTCCTGCACAACCTCGTCCGCAACGCGGTCGAGGCGATGCGGCCGCGCGGGGGCACGGTGACCATCCGCGCCTACCGCGACGGGGGGGAACTCGCGATCAGCGTCGCCGACACCGGCAAGGGGATCCCGAAGGAGGTCCAGGGCCGGCTCTTCCAGTCGTTCGTCACGTCGGGCAAGCGCGGCGGCACCGGGCTCGGGCTCGCGATCGTGAAGAAGATCGTGGACGAGCACGCCGGGACGATCGCGGTCGAGTCGTCCGACAAGGGCGCGAAGTTCACGATCCGCCTGCCCCAGGAGAGCGCGTCGAGGCCTCCGGCCCCGGTGGAGGGGCAGCCCAAGCTGCCGCCGGCCGACGGCGGCCCGGCGCCCAAGGCGGGGGTGGAGCCCTCGCCGGTCGTGCACGAGGGCGTCCCTCGCCGCAGGCCGACAGGCTCATCGACGCCGGTGAACGAGCGCGGCAGGCGCTCGTCGAGCAACGGCTCGGACGCGTGACGCGCCCCCGCCGCTTGCGCGAGGCGCACCCGATGGAGAGACTCAACCGGTGTCCCAGCTCCGCCTGAAGCTCCTCGAGCCGCACCGGACGTCGCTCGAGAAGTGCGTCTACTGCCCCAAGCTCTCCCGCGCCGCCTGCCCCGTGTCGAACGTCGAGGCGAACGAGACGGTCACGCCGTGGGGCAAGATGTCGATGGCGTACTTCGCCGCGCGCGGCGACGTACCGCTCGACGCGCCCCACGCGGATCCCGCCTGGGCGTGCTCGGCCTGCTACGCGTGCCGCGAGCGCTGCGATCACAAGAACGAGGTGGCCACGGTGCTGACCGACGCGCGCGCCGAGCTCTTCGCGCGCGGCCTCGAGCCGGAGGGGGCGCGGCGCGTCGCGGCGCGCTTCCGGGCCCGCGAGGACGGCCGCGCCGGCGAGCGCGACGGGCAAGCCCAGCCGGACCCGGCCGCGGTGCAGGTGCTGGTCGGCTGCGGCTACGAGCGCCACGCGCCGGACGTGGCCCGCGACGCGCTCGAGGCGACCGAGGCGCTGACGGGCGCGCCGGTCCGCCCGGTGCGCGCGTGCTGCGGGCTGCCGCTCCTCTACGCCGGCGATCGGCCGGGCTTCGAGGCCGCCGCGCGTCGCCTCGCCGCCGAGGTCGCGGCGGGAGAGCGCTTCGTCGCGGTCGACCCCGGGTGCGCGCGCGCCGTCCGCGTCGAGTACGCGCGCGCGGGCGTGAGCGTGGAGAGCCCGGAGCTGTTCGTCGATCTCGCGCGGGCGTCGCTCGACCGGCTGCAGCGGTCGACGTCGGAGCGGCGGGTGCGCTACCACGACCCCTGCCAGCTCGGGCGCGGCCTCGACCGCTACGACGCGCCCCGGGAGATCCTCGCCCGCATCACGGGGCGGCCGCCCGAGGAGTTCATCCACCGCCGCGAGCACGCCGACTGCAGCGGCGGCGGCGGCCTCGTGCCCGCCACGCGCCCCGCCTCGTCCGCCGCCATCGCCGACGGCAGGATCGCGGAGCACCGCGCGCTCGGCGGCGGGCTGCTCGTGACCCACTGCGCGCAGAGCCTCCGGCGGTTCAGGACCCGGGGCGAGCCGGCGGAGGACCTCGCGAGCCTGGTCGCGCGGGCCGTCGCGCCGCGATGACCGCGCCGGGGCCTGCCGTGGACGAGGCGCGCGGCGGCGCCGCGGGCCAGGAGGGGCCGGCGCGCCACAAGCGGCGCACGGTCGCGGGGAGGCTCCTCGCGAGCTACCTCGTGGTGCTCGCCGCCTTCGCGCTGACGGTGGGCTGGAGCGTCCAGGCCCTGCGGGCGGCGTCGCGCGACGCCCAGCTGCTGCGCGCCGGGTACGTCCCGCTGCTGCTCCGCATCGGCGAGGTCCTGGCCGAGCAGAACGTCTTCAACGCCCAGCTCAACCACATCACCGCCGCGAAGAACCCCGGCGACGTGCGCGAGTGGCTCGAGACCGCCCGCCGGACCCGGCCGCTCGCCTTCTCGATCGTCAAGGACGCCGCCAGGGCGCTCGCCGGCGCCGACGAGGTGCAGGGCGGCGCGGGCGCCGGCGTCGGGCAGGCGGCCGGCTCGTCGGGCGTGCGCCGGTTCAGCGACGAGATCGCGGCCGAGGTGACGGCGATCGAGCGGCTCGTGGGCGCCAGCCCGGAGCGGTTCTCGCAGCTGTTCCAGGCGCTCTCCGTCGGCAACCGCGAGCTCGCGGAGCGCACGCGCGACGAGCTGGTCAAGCGCGAGGTCGAGGGCGCGCAGCGGCTCAGGGCCATCAAGAGCCGCGTCGAGGAGCAGATGGAGAGCCTCACCGTCGAGGCGCGGCGGCGGGAGGAGCGCTCGATGCACCTGCTGCTCGGGCTGGGCGTGCTGACGCTGCTCGTCGGCGCGGTGATGTCGCTGTACGCGCGGCGCGTGCTCGCCCCGCTCACCGCGGTCACCGAGCGGGCGAACGCGGTCGCGCGCGGCGACCTCACCCCGAAGCAGGTGCTCGCGACGAACGACGAGATCGGCGAGCTCGCGACGACGTTCGAGGGCATGGTCGCCGCCATCCGCCGCGCGCGCGCCGAGCTCGTGAACGCCGAGCGGCTCGCGGCGATCGGGAAGATGGCGGCGCACGTCACGCACGAGATCAGGAACCCGCTGTCGTCCATCGGGCTGAACCTCGAGCTGCTCGAGGAGGAGGTGGCGCGCGCCTCCGCCGCGGACATGCCCGACGCGGAGCTCAGGCCCGTGATGAAGGAGTCGGCGCAGCTCGTCGCCGCGATCCGGGCCGAGGTGGATCGCCTGTCGCGCATCGCGGAGCAGTACCTCAGCGTCGCCCGCCGCCCTCGCCCGCAGCTCGTGCCGGAGCGGGTGGACGACCTGGTGCAGGAGCTCGTGGCGTTCGTGCGGCCCGAGCTCGACCGCGCCGGCGTCGCGGTCCGCGTCGAGGTGGAGGAGGGGCCCGAGATCCTCCTCGACGAGTCGCAGCTCCGGCAGGCGCTCCTGAACCTGCTCCGCAACGCGCGCGAGGCGATGCCCAAGGGCGGCGAGATCGTGGTGAGCGTCAGGTTCTCGGGCGGGGCCGCGACCATCGCGGTCGACGACACGGGCCCCGGCGTGCCGGAGGAGCTGCGGGCGTCGATCTTCGACCCCTTCTTCACGACCAAGCAGCGCGGGACGGGGCTCGGGCTCGCGGTGACGCGGGACATCGTCGAGGCGCACGGCGGCGCGATCTCTTGCGAGCCGCGCGAGGCGGGGGGCACGCGGTTCCGGATCGTCCTGCCCGCCGGCGGCGCGCCGGCCCAGGGCCGCGCCGCGGAGGCGCACGCGGCGCTCTGAGCCGCGCCTGCCGCGGGGGCGCGCGCGGCGACGGCGGCGCGCAGGCCCGGCGCCGCGGCTACTTGGGCAGGTGCTCGAGGATGATCCCCATGGCGAGGAAGCCCACGACGGCGAACACGAGCGCCGCCAGCACGTAGAAGAGGGTCCGGAGCGTCCGCGCCGGGGGCGCGCGCGGCGGCTGCTCGAGCGGCCCCGGCTCGCCGGGGACAGGCAGCCCCGAGCTGACCGAGCCCAGGGTCGGCCGCGTGGGCCTGTAGACGAGCGTCGGACCCTGGCTGGTCGGCCCGGGCGAGCTGTCCTCGGAGAAGTCCGGGAGCGTCCGCGGCGACACGGGGGGCGACACGGCCGGGGGCGCGAGCTCCATGGCCGCGTTGTTCAGCACCATGGTGCCGTTCGGGCCGGTCCAGGGCATGGGCTGGTGCATGGGCTGGACCGCCGGCAGCCCGCCCGCCGCGTGAGAGGGACGCTGCCCCTCGCCCAGCGCGTGCGCCGGATCGCCGAGGAAGTGGTGGGCCGCGAGCGCAGGGTCGCTGGGCTGGCGCGCCGGGGCCTCCACCGGCGGATGCGCCCCTGGATCGGTGGCCGTGCGGATCAGGATGGGATCGGCCGGCGGCACCGGGAGCTTGAGCGCGCCCGAGGACGGGGGCTTGTAGGTCGGGTGCGGGGGCGGGAGGGGCGTGCCGGGCGCGTGGCCCGACGCGCCGCTGCCGGGCGCCCTGGAGCTGCGTGGGTTGACCGCCGGCTGGCTCGAGCCCTGCGCGGGCCGCAGCTCGCGCCACGCGGTGAGCCCCTCGAGCGCGCTCTGGAAGCGGTCCGCAGGCTCCCGCGCCAGCCCCTTCGCGAGGAACGCCTCGAGCCGCGGATCGACCGGCCCGTCCATCGCGTCCGCGAGCCTCCGCGCGTCGGTCTTCTGCTTCATCTCGACCATGATGAGCAGGTTGCGCGCCTGGTAAGGCAGCTGACCGCTCATCGACTGGTAGATCATCGTGGCGCAGGCGTAGATGTCCGCGCGGTGGTCGACCGTCTTCGCCTTGCCGATCTGCTCGGGCGGCATGAACGAGAACGTGCCGAGGCTCTGCCCCATCTCGGTGAGGGTCTCTCCTCCCATCTCCTTCGGCAGCTTGGAGATGCCGAAGTCGAGGATCTTGACCCGCGTGGACCCGTCGGGGCGCGCCTCGAGGTACACGTTCGACGGCTTCAGATCGCGGTGGATGATCCCGGCGCGGTGCGCGTCGGCGAGGCCCATCCAGACCTGCTCGATGATCGGGTGCAGCTCCTCGAACGCGATCGGCCCCGTCCGCTTCAGCCGATCGATCAGCGACTCGCCTTCGAGCAGCTCGAAGACGAGCACGATGCCGAGCTCGGGGTCCTCCTCGACGTCGAGGATCTCGGTGACGTGGTCGCTGTTGATGGAGCCCGCGGCGCGCGCCTCGCGCCGGAACCGCTCGACGGCGGACGACTTGGCCTTCGAGTCGGCGCGAAGGAGCTTGACCGCCACCTGGCGGCCGGTGCGGATGTTCTCCGCGGCGAACACCTCCCCCATCCCGCCACGGCCGAGCTGGCGGATGATGCGGTACCGGTTCGCAACGACGGTTCCAGCTTCGAGCTCCAAAAGCGCCTCGCCACAGATTATCCCCCGCGCCGACGCGGGCGATCAAATTCTCCGGCGCGAACGGGGTAAGTCGACCATGGGCGATGGGCCGCCGGCCGCGGGCCGCCGCGGCCTCGCCCCGGCAGAGGACGGCGAAAGAGCCGCAGAATCGAGCTCTTCCGTGGGCCCTCCGCCCCTCCGGTGATGCGCCAGCGCTCCCCCCTCACGCGCGGCGTCTCGCGCCGGTCGCGGGGGCACGGTCGCGCCCCCGCGCCGCCGCGGCGCTCACTCGTCTTCCTGCTGCCGGAGCTTCGCCACGACGCTCAGGTCCTCGAGCGTCGACGTGTCGCCGGTCATCTCGCGGCCGGCGGCGACGTCCTTCAGCAGCCGGCGCATGATCTTGCCGCTGCGGGTCTTCGGCAGCGCGTCCGCGAAGCGGATGGCGTCGGGGCGCGCGAACTTGCCGATCTCCTTGGCGACGTGCTCGCCGAGCTTCGCCTGGAGCTCCGGCCCGGCCGAGAACCCCGGCCGGAGCGAGACGAACACCACGAGCGCCTGCCCCTTGAGCTCGTCCGGTCGGCCGACCGCGGCCGCCTCGGCGACGGCGGGGTGAGAGACGAGCGCGCTCTCGATCTCGGCCGTCCCGATGCGGTGACCGGCCACGTTCAGCACGTCGTCGATGCGGCCGACGACCCAGTAATAGCCGTCCTCGTCGCGGCGAGCGCCGTCGCCGGTGAAGTAGCAGCCCTCGACGTCGCTGAAGTACTGCTTGCGGAAGCGCTCGTCGTCGCCCCACACGGTGCGCAGCATCGACGGCCACGGCGTCTTCAGGACGAGCAGCCCGCCCTCGCCCGCGGGGACCGGCTTGCCGTCCTTCGTGACGACCTCGGGCACGACGCCGAACATCGGCAGCCCGGTCGACCCCGGCTTCGACGGCGAGGCGCCGGGCAGCGTGGTCATCATGATCGCCCCCGTCTCCGTCTGCCACCAGGTGTCCACGATGGGGCAGCGGCCGCCGCCGATGGTCCGGTGGTACCAGATCCACGCCTCGGGGTTGATCGGCTCGCCGACCGAGCCGAGGAGCCGGAGGCTCGACAGATCGCTCTTCGCGGGCCACTCGTCGCCCTGCCGCATGAAGGCGCGGATGGCCGTGGGGGCGGTGTAGAGGATGGTGACGCCGTGCTTGTCGATGAGCCGCCAGAAGCGGCCCCAGTCGGGGAAGTTCGGCGCGCCCTCGTACATGAGGCACGTCGCGCCGTTCGAGAGCGGGCCGTACACGATGTAGCTGTGGCCCGTCACCCAGCCGACGTCGGCGGTGCACCAGTAGACGTCGTCGTCGCGCAGATCGAAGACGTACTTCGTCGTGACGTGCGCGCCGACCAGGTAGCCGGCGGTCGTGTGGAGCACCCCCTTGGGCTTCCCGGTCGAGCCGCTCGTGTAGAGGATGAACAGCGGGTGCTCGGCGTCGACGATGGTGGGCTCGCAGGAGGGCGCGGCCTGGGCGAGCAGGTCGTGCCAGAAGACGTCGCGGCCCTCGGTCATCTGCACCTCACAGCGCTCGCTGCCGAGGTGCTGGTACACGATGACGCGCGTCGCGCTCTTCGCCTCCGGCTGCGCGAGCGCCTTGTCGACGGTCGCCTTCAGCGGCACGACCTGCCCGCGCCGGTACGCGCCGTCCTGCGTGATGACGAGCTTGGCCTGGCTGTCGTGGATACGGTCGCGCAGCGCGTCCGCGGCGAAGCCGCCGAAGACCACCGTGTGCACCGCGCCGAGGCGCGCGCAGGCGAGCATCGCGACGGCGACCTCGGGGACCATGCCCATGTAGATCGCGACCCGATCCCCCTTCTCGATGCCGAGCTTCTTGAGCGCGTTCGCGAGCAGCAGCGTCTCGCGGTGGAGCTGGGCGTAGGTCAGCGTGCGCGTGGCGCCGTGCTCGCCCTCCCAGATGATCGCGGCCTTGTTCTTGGTGGCGGTCGTGAGGTGCCGGTCGAGGCAGCTCTCGGTGACGTTGAGGGTCGCGCCGACGAACCACTTGGCGTGCGGCAGGGACCAGTCGCTGGTGGTGGTCCACGGCGTGCGGAACACGAGATCGCCCGCCTCCCGGCGCCAGAACGCGTCCGGCTGCTCGATGCTCTCGCGGTAGAGCGCCTCGTAGGCCTCCCGCGCGCCGACGCGCGCACGACGCGAGAACTCGGCCGGCGGCTCGAACCGGCGCGTCTCCTTCAGCAACGACGTGATGGCATCCTGCGACATGGTCACCCCTGCGTTGGAGGGGACGGCGGAGGCCGACCCCCGATCGCTGTTCCCCCGCTGGAGAGGACGGCGAACCATCTACGACTCACCGCGAGGGCGTGCGAGGATACATCCGCCGAGCGGCAGAACAAGGACGGAACGGGCGGGCGCCCGGGCTCGGCCCGCTCACCAGAACGCGTAGCCGGCGTGCAGGCTGCCTCCCAGCTGCAGCAGCACGGAGGAGTAGAGGGGAATGTCGTCGTCGCCGTCCTTGTAGCTGATGCCGCGCGACGACTGGAAATAGCTGTCCAGCGAGAACCCGAGGAGCACGCCGCTGAGGTCCAGCTCGACGCCGACCTCGGAGAACACGAACGCGTTCACCCCCCGCGCGTGCTTGCACCGGCCGTCGCAGATGTCGCCGCCGGGCCCCTTGATGCTGTCGAAGCTCACGTCGTCGTAGGTGAGGCCGCCGCCGATCGAGCCCACGAAACGCCAGGTCTGCCCCGGGGTCATCAGGCGGACGTTCAGCCCGACGCGCGTCGACCCGAGCGTGTAGCTCGCGTTCGGGTAGCTGGGGTGATCCGACCCGGTGGCGATGTTCGCGTACTGGAACATCACGTCGAACGCCGCGGGGGTGTTCACGCGGTAACCCACCCGGATCGAGCCGGCGCCGCCGCTGTTCGCCTCCGGCAGCTGGAACCCGCGCGGGTGGCCGAGCGGCCAGAGCAGCGACGCCGCGCCGATCACGTAGTACCCCTGCGGCGCGAGCGAGAGCGGCACCGGCCGCGGCGGCGGCGGCGGCGGCGGGGGCGTGTACGGCTGCGGCGCCGCGATCGCGGGGGGCTTCTCCGGGGCCAGCGTCAGCTTCACCCGCTTGTCGCGCTCGCCGCTCACCACGGTGACGCTCTGCTCGACGCTCGCGTGGCCATCGGCGCGCGCGCCGATGCGGTGCACCCCCGGCCCGAGCTCCACGACCCGCGTCCCCGACGACGCGGGCGGCTGCTCCTCCCCGTCGATGAGCAGCGCGGCGTCCGGCGGGCTGAGCTCGATCGTGAGGTGGGCGAGCAGCGCGCGCATCTCCTCGATGGCGCTGCGCGCCGTCCGCTCGTCGCCCTCGTCCATCGTGTCGCGGTGCTGCGCGAGCGCGCGCTCGAGCGCCGCGATGGCCCGCGGGTAGTTGAAGAGGGCCTTCTCGGCGAGCGCGATGTTGAAGAGCGGGCTGGCCTTCGGCTTCGCCTCGTAGGCCGCCTCGAACTCGACGATCGCCGCCGGGTAGTTCCGGTCCTGGAACAGCTTGATGCCGTTCTCCATGTGCTGCCGGTACGGCTCGACCTGCGCGAGCGCCGGCGAGAGCTGCGCTGCCAGGCCGAGGAGCGCCGCGCAGAGCGCGACCTGGAGTCGTCCGTGCGATCTGCCCAAGCCCGCCTCAGTCGACCTTCAGCTGCAGACCAGCCGCGACCCCCGCCGGCTTCGACGCCGCGACGTCCGGCCCGACCGGACCCGACGCGGCGGCCTTTGCGCCGGCGCCCGTCGCCCTGGGGCGCGCCGCGAAGGGGAGCGTCGCCGTCTTCTTCGCGCTCGGCGCGGCCTTGGGCGCCGGGGGCGGCGCGGCCTTGGGCGCCGGCTCCGCGGTGGGCGCCGGCTCCGCGGTGGGCGCCGGCTCGGCGGCGGGCACCGGCGCGACCGCCGCCGGCAGCGGGTGGAGCAGGACCTCGATGGGGGCCCTGCCAGCCTGGAGCGTCACTTCCTTGTCCACGGTCGTATATCCGGAGGCCTCGATCCTCACCCGCTTCGTCTCGCCCGTGCGGCCGCGCAGCGTGCGATCGGCCAGCGCCACGCCGTCGACGGTGAAGCGCGCGCCTTCGGCGTTCGTCCGGAGCTCGACGGAGACCTGGGCGGGCGGCGCAGGCGCGGCGGCCTCGGCGCTCTCCGCCGGCGAGCGGCGCGCGTGGAAGGCGGCGCCCGCGAGCCCGCCGACCAGCGCGACGAGCGCTGCCCCGGCGAGCGCGAGCCGCCGCGGCCCGCGCGCGCCCGCGCGCCCGTTGCTCGCCCAGCCCACCTTCGAGCCGGTGCCGGGCACCTCGAGCGTCGGATCCATCGCGATGTTCGGGTCGCCCGGCGTGAGCTTCACCGGCGTGTGCCCGGACACGCCAGGCGCGCTCGTCGTGTGGGCCCCGAGCTCGTCGCTCGAGCTGCGCCGCGCGCCGAGGAGCCCGCCGGCCCCGGCGACCAGCGCGTCCAGGAAATCCCGCGCGGACGAGAACCTCGCGTCCCTGTCGCGCGTGAGCGCCTTGGCGATGACGCGCGCGATCGGCTCGGGGACGGCCGGGTTGCTCATCCGCACGTCCTGGGCGTCCTTCATGCAGATGTTGACGATCACCTGCTCGTACGAGCTGCCGCTGTGCGGCGGGTGCCCGGTGAGGCACTCGTAGAGGATGGCGCCGACCGCCCAGAGATCGGTCCTGCCGTCGACGTCGGGCAGCGCCTGCGCCTGCTCGGGCGACATGTAGAACGGCGTGCCGAGCACCGTGCCCTGCCGGGTCAGCGTGTGCGCCGGGGCGCCGTCGGTGCGGCGCACCTTCGAGATGCCGAAGTCGAGGATCTTCGCGAAGTTCGGGTCGTCGTCGCGGTCGACCAGGAAGATGTTGTCCGGCTTGAGATCGCGGTGGACGATGCCCGCCTCGTGCGCGCGGTGGAGGCCGCGGAGGATCTGCGCGGTCACGTGGAGCGCCTCGCCGAGCTCCAGCCGGCCGCAGCGCCGGATGCGGTGGCCCAGGTCCTCGCCGCGGAGCAGCTCCATGACCAGGAACGGGACGTCGTCGGCGAAGCCGGCGTCGAAGATCTCGACGATGTGCGCGCTCTCGACGGCGCTCGCCGCCTGCGCCTCGCGGTGGAACCGGGCGACGGCGTCCTTGTTCCGCGCGAGCTCGGCGTCGACGAACTTCATCGCGACGCGCTTGCCGATGGCGGTGTTGACCGCCTCGTAGACCGTGCCCATCCCGCCACGACCGATCGTCCGTACGATTTCGTACTTCTGGACCCGCTTTCCGACGAGCGCGCCCTCGACCGGCTGAGTCGCTGCGGCGGTGGTGTCGGTGCTGCTAGGCATGGCGGTTGCGACTCGCGAGGGCGGGGCGGGCGAAGCGCTATGAGGCCCGATGGACGAACCGTATCAAAGAAAGCTGCGCCCCTTCCCTGCGCGGCAGCTTATCACCTACCCCCGCCAGGGTGCACCTTCGCCGGCGGGGGCGGCCAGGGGTGCGCCGGGCGAGGGGCGCCGTCGCACATCGGCCGCTCCTCTCAGCGCGGCAGGGCGGCGGCGTCCGGGCTCGGCGCCTCGGCGAGGCGCGGATCGAGCTGGCCCTGCTTCTCCAGGGCGGACAGCTCGCTGAACCCGCCGATGCTGACGCCGTTGATGAAGATCTGGGGGACCGTGCGCTGCCCGGAGGCCTTGACCAGCCAGGCGCGGAGGTCGTCCCGGCCCTCCACGTTGATCTGCGTGAACTGCACCTGCTTCTGGCTCAGCAGGCGCTTCGCCATGGTGCAGTACCCGCAGTACTCGGTGACGTAGATGGTGACGTCGGCTGCTTGCATGGGCATCTCGTCCTCTTTCCTTTCTCGGGACGGTCGAAGATGCAAGCGCACAGGGCTCCACCTTGCGGTAGGCTGCGCGCATGGCCGAGAAAGAGGGGACGATTCACCTCGATCGCTACACCAGCGACGCGAAGCAGGTCGTCGCCGGCGCCCAGCAGATCGCGGACGAGCGCCAGCACGCCGAGGTCACGCCGCTGCACTTGCTGATGAGGCTGCTGGAGCGTGATCGGGGGGTATCCGAGGTGTTTCGGCGGGCCGGGGCCGACCCGAACGAGGTGCTCCAGCTCGCCGAGAACGCGCTGAAGAAGCTGTCCAAGGCGGGCAACGGCGTGGCGTACGTGAGCCCGCGCCTGCTCGACCTCCTCGGGCGCGCCGAGCGGGAAGCGACCCGCGACAAATCGGCGAACGTCGGCATCGAGCACCTGCTCCACGCGCTCGCGCAGGAGATCCGCGGGCCTGCGGGGGAGATCCTCTCCTCGTTCGGCGTCGGCCCCGGCGCGTTCCGGCCGCACCTCGGCGCGCTCGAGGCGGCCTCGCGCGAGCCCTCGCCCGCGGCGTCCAGCGCGTCGGAGCCCGGGCAGCCGGCGCCGTACACCCGGGACCTCGTCGCCGACGCCCGCGAAGGGCGGTTCGATCCGGTCATCGGTCGCGACGTCGAGGCGCGGCGCCTGCTGCAGATCCTCGAGCGGCGGTTCAAGAACCACCCGCTCATCGTCGGCGAGCCCGGCGTGGGCAAGACCGCGCTCATCCGGGGCCTGGCCGACCGGATCGCCCACGGCGACGTGCCCACGAACCTCGCGGGCGCCCATCTCTACGAGCTCGACACCGGCGCGCTCGTCGCCGGGGCGAAGCTCCGCGGCGAGATCGAGCAGCGCCTCAAGGTCCTGGTCGACCGCCTGCGCGGCGCGCAGGACGCCGAGAGCATCCTCGTCGTCGAGGACCTCGACGCGCTCTTCGGGCAAGGGGTGCAGGGCGCCGGCGTCGGCGAGCTCCTGAAGCCGCTCCTGTCGCGCGGGGAGATCCGGATCATCGCCACGACGACGCCGGAGGGCGTGCGCAAGATCAACGAGCGCGACCCCGGGATCATCCGCCGCTTCTCGACGATCACGCTGGAGGCGCCGAGCATCGATCAGGCGACGGAGATCCTGCGCGGGATCGCGACGAAGTACGAGGCCCACCACCGCGTCCGCGTGGGGGAGAGCGCCATCGCCTCGGCGGTCGCGCTGGCCAAGCGGTACATCTCGGACCGCGCGCTCCCCGACACGGCCGTGGACCTGCTCGACGAGACGTCGGCCCGCAAGCGGGTGGAGGTCGACGGCGTGCCGGCCGAGCTCGACGCCCTGAGCCGGCGCGTCGACGCGCTCCGCGCCCAGATCGCCGCGCTCGCCGACGACGACGACAAGCTCAGCGTCCAGACCCGCGCGCGCCTGGAGGCGGAGCTCGCGGAGATCGAGCCGAAGGCGTCGGCGATGCGCAGCCGCAACGCGTCGCGCCGCGGCGTCATCGCCGCGTGCCAGGCCATCCGCCGGGAGCTCGTCGCCGCGACCGACGCGCTGAAGGCGGCCCAGCGCGACAAGGCGTTCGCCAAGATCGGCGAGCTCGAGCACGTGACCATCCCGGAGATCAAGCGGCGGCTCCAGGCCGCCGAGGAGGCCGCGCAGCGGGAGGGGGTCGCGCCGACCTCGAACGTCGTCGGCGAGTCGGACGTGGCGGCGACGCTCAACGACTGGACCGGCATCCCGGTGGCCAAGATGCTCGAGGGCGAGGCCGAGAAGCTCCTCAAGATGGAGGAGCGGCTCGCGCAGCGGGTGGTGGGCCAGGACGAGGCGGTGCGCGCCATCGCGAAGGCGGTGCGCCGCGGGCGCGTGGGCCTGCGCGATCCGGGCAAGCCGATCGGCTCGTTCCTGTTCCTCGGGCCGAGCGGCGTCGGCAAGACGGAGCTCGCGAAGGCGCTCGCCGAGTTCCTGTTCGACGACGAGCAGGCGCTGACGCGCATGGACATGAGCGAGTTCATGGAGCGCCACATGGCCCAGCGCCTGATCGGGGCGCCCCCGGGCTACGCGGACAGCGAGCAGGGCGGCTTCCTCACCGAGGCGGCCCGGCGCCGGCCGTACAGCGTGCTCCTGTTCGACGAGGTCGAGAAGGCGCACGCGGACGTGTTCAACCTGCTGCTCCAGATCCTCGACGACGGCCGGCTCACGGACGGCCGCGGGCGGCTCGCCGACTTCTCGAACACGGTCGTGATCATGACCTCGAACATCGGGTCGAAGCGCGTGCTCGAGACCGACGCCAAGCTGTGGACCACGGAGGACGGCCGCGAGGCGATCCGCGACGTCCTGCTCGAGGAGCTGCGCGGGTTCTTCCGCCCGGAGTTCCTGAACCGGATCGACGACATCGTCGTGTTCAAGGCGCTCAGCAAGGACGACCTCCGGGGCATCGTGGACATCCAGCTCCGCCGCCTCGAGCAGCTGCTCACCGACAAGGACATCCGCCTCTCGCTCACGGACGCCGCGAAGGCGCGGCTCGTCGAGCTCGGCTACGAGCCCAGCCTCGGCGCGCGCCCGTTGAAGCGGGCGATCCTGCGCGAGCTCCAGAACCCGCTCGCCGAGACCATCCTGGCCGGCGGATACCAGCCCGGCCAGACGATGCGGGTCGACGTGAGCGACGAGAAGTTCGTCTTCACCAAGGCGTGAGGGGAGCGCGCCAGGCCCGAGGCGGGCGCGCGACGGACGCGGCCGGGGCCGGCGCCGCAGGGCCGGCGCCGCAGGGCACGGCGGGGTGCTGCGCGACCGCGGCCCGATCGCGGCCGGCGCTCGGCCTGAGCCGCGGCGGCGGGCGATTTTCGGGCTCTACAGCGTCGCGGCGTACGGTCGGCTCTCCGGGGCGAAGAACCTGGGCGGACGGCGCTGCGAACCTCTTGCCAAGCGAAACAAGGTCCGTATACTGCCGCTCCCTCGCTCACCGGGCCCTCGGCTCGAGGGCCAATGCGTGGCGTAAGGTGAGGGATCGCGGTCCCCAGGTTGAGGAAGACGCACCATGTACGCGGTCATCAAGACGGGCGGCAAGCAGTATCGGGTCGCCGAAGGTCAGAAGCTCCGGGTCGAGAAGCTTGCCGGCAATGCCGGTGACAAGGTCACCTTCAGCGAGGTGCTCCTCGTCGGCGGCGACTCCCCCAAGATTGGCAAGCCCCTCGTGAGCGGCGCCTCCGTCGCAGCCGAGATCACCGGGCAGGACCGCGGCAAGAAGATCGTGGTCTTCAAGTTCAAGCGCCGGAAGAACTACCGCCGCAAGAACGGCCACCGTCAGCCGTACACCGAGCTCAAGATCACCGGCATCACCGCCTAGCAGGAGAAGTAGACATGGCTCACAAAAAAGGCGGCGGCTCCTCCAGGAACGGCCGCGACTCGAACGCGCAGCGCCGTGGGGTGAAGGTGTACGCCGGCGCGCCGGTGCGCGCTGGCAACATCCTGGTCCGGCAGGTCGGTTCCTCGATCCACGCCGGCCACAACGTCGGCACCGGCCGCGACTTCACGCTCTTCGCCCTCGTCGATGGCGTCGTGACGTACGAGTGGAAGTCCAACACCAAGAAGCAGGTGTCGGTCTACCCGGCGTCCTGAGCTCTCCGCACCGGGACGGCCTCATGAGCCGTCCCCTCGCGTCCCGCCTGTTGCGCTCCGCGCGCTCACGTTTCACCCCAACGCGGTGACGACCTACAAGCTCCTCGCCCTCGACGTCGACGGGACCCTCGTCCGGCGCGACGGCTCCATCCACGACGAAGACCTCCTCGCCATCCAGCGGCTCCAGAGCGCCGGCATCCCGGTCTCGATCGCGACCGGGCGCCTGTACTCCGGGACGCGCGAGGTCGCGCGGCGGGTCGGCGTGCTCGGCCCCATCGCGTGCGTCGACGGCAGCCACATCGTGCACACCGAGGGCGACGCGCACCTGTACTCGCGCACGATCTCCGGCGCCCACGCGGCCCTGCTGCGCTCGATCACCGAGCGGCACGCGACGGCGTCGTTCCTCTTCGCGCAGGACAGCATCGTCCACGACGCGACCGGCACGCCGCACGTCCACTACGTCCGCGGTTGGTCGCACGCGATCGCCGAGGTCGAGCGCGTCTCGTCGCACCCGTACTGGGAGCACGAGCACGGGCTGCTCGCGCTGGTGGCGATCGGGACCGAGCTGCAGGTCATGGCCGCCGTCGAGGAGGTCCGGTCCGAGCTCGGCGAGGCGGCCTTCGTCATCTCGTTCCCGTTCCTGCGCGACGGTCACACGAGCCTCTGGGCCATGATGGTCCGCGCGTCCGGGTCGACGAAGGGGACGGCGATCGCGTGGCTCGCGGAGCACTACGGCTGCGCGACGTCGGACGTGGTCGTCGTCGGCGACTGGCTCAACGATCTGCCGATGTTCGAGGTCGCGGGGCGATCGTTCGCGATGGCGCAGGCGCCCGAGGACGTGAAGCAGGCCGCGACCGACCGCCTGGAGGCCGACGGCCTGCGCGGCGGGGGCATCGCCGAAGCGATCCGCCGCGCCTTCGGTCGCTGAGCCGAGCGGCAGAGGGCGCCGAAGAGCAGCGGGGGGAGCGCCGCTCGGCGCTCCCCCGCGCGAAGCGCTGTGTCAGGCCTTGCGCTGCGCCGGCTGGGACGCGGCGGCGAGCTGCTGCTGCTGCTGCTGCAGGTACTGCGCGACGGCGCGCGAGCGCTCGATGGCGAACTGCTTGACCTCCTTGTTCGGAGAGCCCGCGAGCGCGTTCAGCAGCTTGGTCACCTTCTCGAGCTGGCGCGACTGGAACAGCGCCTCGAAGTAGTTGTTGGCCAGGCGCACGTCGCGGCTCATCTTCGCCTCGTGCGGCTGGAGCAGGCGGACCACCGCCTCGAGGTCGTTCTTCTGCCCGTACAGCGCCGAGAGACAGAGCAGCGCCAGCGGGTTGTCCGGGTTCAGCGCGACCGCCTTCTTGGCGTACTCGACCGCCTTGTCCCGCGTCTCCTCGTTGGCCGCGTAGAAGCCCTGGATCGCGATGTACGGCGCCGGCGTCTTCTTGTCGGCCGAGAACTTCTCGATCTCGGCGACCGCGCTCGCCTCGTCGCCGCGCTGCTTCAGGTACTGGAAGAGGTAGGCCCACGCGTCGATGCACTCGACGTCGATCGCGATCGCCTTCTCGATGAACTCGCGCTCCTTCGCGTCTTCCTTGCGCGCCTGGTAGAGCTTCGCGAGGTGCAGCGACGGGTAGGGGTTGTCCTTGAGCAGGTTCTGCGCGCCCTTCAGCGTCCCCTCGGCCTTGTCGTGCTTGTCCTGCGAGAGCTGCGCGATGCCGAGCGCGAGCCAGTCGTCGCCCGTGCCGCCCTTCGCGACCACCTTCGAGAGCACCTGCTCGGCGCGCTGCAGCCGGTTGTGCTTGAGGAGCTCCTGCGCGTAGATGCGCCCGCGGTTCAGATCGTCGGGCTGCTCGGTCCAGTGCTTCTCGAGGCCGGCGAGCAGGTCCTCCAGGCCGATCGCGATCGGGCGCCCCTGGTCGTCCTGCACCTGGACCGCCGGCCCGTTGAAGCCGAGGAGCTGCCACATCTGATCGAGGGTCACCGCCGCGGGGCCCTTCTCGATCAGACCCTTCAGCTCATCGGTCGGCTTGTTGACCGGGATGACGATGAGCGCGTTCCCCGGCACGCCGTTCGGGAACGCGCTCACGGGCGCGACGATCGCTGCCCCTCCCGCGATATTGAGCCCAGCCGCCTGCTGCTGTCCGTTCGTCGTCATCGTCGATGCTCCGAGATCTCTTCCCCACGCGCGCCGAGGCGCAGGCATCACCCAGCCTCGCCCCGGTACCCTGCGCGCCAAATTGATGGGGGCCGTAGTTCGTGTAGAAGGGGCGCGAACGCTAGCAGGGAGGGCCCACCCGGGCAACGGGGGAGCTCGGAGAGCACGGCCCCGCGCCGCGGTCTGTCCGCCCGGGTTTACGCCCGAGCTTCCACCCGAGTTTCCACCCGTGATTCCAGTGAATTTCGCCGCGCTCGCCGCGCTCCGGACCTGCCGCGCTGCGGCTTGCGTCGCCGCTGCCGTCGCTGCGCCGCGCGGCTCGCTGTCGCTCGTGGGATCGCTGTCGTGCTCGCTGTCGCTCTCGCCGTCACGGACGCTCATCTCGCTCGCCCTCTCCCTGCTCCGCGCGCCGTCCTAGTCGAGTCGCGGGCCGGCGGCGAGGGCCGGCTTGAGCTCGCGCGCCGGCCCGGAGCGCGCCGGCGCCGCGCTGCGCAACCGCTCCGCCAGGTGGGTCCGGCGCTCCTCCTTCCGGGTCTCCGCCAGCGCCAGCGACACGGCCCGCGGATCCGCGACGAGCACCACGAGCCGCTTGCCGCGCGTCACCGCCGTGTAGATGAGGTTCCGCGAGAGCATCACGAAATGCTGGGTGAGGATCGGCACGATCACCGCCGGATATTCGCTCCCCTGGCTCTTGTGGATGCTCGTCGCGTAGGCGAGCGTCAGCTCCTCGAGCTCCGCTTCTTCGTAGCTGACCTCGCGATCGTCGAAGCGCACCTGGAGCTTCCGCTCCTCGGCGTTCACCTCCGTGACGAACCCCACGTCGCCGTTGTAGACCTCGCGGTCGTAGTCGTTGCGGAGCTGCATCACCTTGTCGCCGAGCCGCAGCGTCCGCGCGCCGCGCGTGACGGTCGGGCCCTCGGGGTTCAGCGCCGCCTGCAGCCGCGCGTTCAGGGCGATCGCGCCGGCCTCGCCCTTGTGCATCGGCGTCAGCACCTGCACGTCCCGCCGCGGGTCCAGCCCGAACCCCTTGGCGATGCGCTCGGTCACGAGGTGGAGGATCAGCTCCGCCGCCGCCTCGGCCTCGGTCCGCTCGATGACGTAGAACTCGCCGCCGGGCCCGCGCGCGCCCTCCGGCGGCTCGCCGTCGTGGATCCGGTGCGCGTTCCGGACGATGAGGCTGCCCTCGGCCTGCCGGAAGATCTGCGTGAGCCGCACCGTGGGCACCTCGCCGGAGGCGATCACGTCCCGCAGCACCGCGCCCGGCCCGACCGACGGCAGCTGGTCGACGTCGCCCACCAGCACGAGCCGCGCCGCGTCGGACGTGGCCTGGAGGAGCGCGTCGGCGAGCGCCAGATCGAGCATCGACGCCTCGTCGACCACGATCGCCGCCGCCTCGATCGGGCGGCCCCGCTGGCGGCCGAACTTGCGCTGCTTCGGGTCGAACTCCAGGAGGCGGTGGAGCGTGACCGCCTCGCGCCCGGTCGCCTCGCTCATCCGCTTGGCGGCGCGGCCCGTGGGCGCGGCGAGCCGCACCGGCAGCCGGGCGCGGTCGAAGAGCGCCAGGATGGCCCGGACGATGGTCGTCTTGCCGACGCCGGGGCCGCCCGTGATGACCAGCACCTTGTTCCGCGCCGCCTGCTCCACGGCGCTGCGCTGCGCGGGCGCCAGCGAGACCTTCGTCTTCTCCTCGAACGCGGCGATCGCCGCGTCGACGCCCTCCGCGAGGCGCGCGTCGCCGGCCGCGCCGTCGTCGTCGTCCCCGAGCAGCGAGCGCATCCGGCGCGCGAGCCGCACCTCGGCCTCGTAGAGGTCCTTCGGGTAGACGGCCACCTCGCCGGTCGACAGCGCCTCGACGCGCACGTGGCCGCTCGCCGCGAGCGCGTCGATCGCGCCGTCGACCTCGGCGGCGTCGCGCTCGAGCATCGCCGCGGCGAGCTCCGCGAGCTCCGGCCGCTCCGCCAGCGTGTGCCCGCGGGTCGACAGGTCGACGAGCGTCTGCAGCACGCCCGCCTGCGCCCGCTCGGGCGAGTCGGCCCGGACGCCGATCGAGCGCGCGATCCGGTCGGCGGTCTTGAAGCCGATGCCCCACACGTCGAGCGCGAGCCGGTACGGGGAGCGGGAGACGATGTCGATCGCGTGGGGGCCGAACCGCTTGTAGATGCGGCTCGCCAGCGCCGGGGAGGCGCCGTGCGCCTGGAGGAAGATCATGATGGCCCCGATCGCCCGCTGCGCCGCCCACGCCTTCGCGACCGCCTGCGCCCTGCGCTGGCCGAGCCCGGGGACCTCGGCGAGCCGCTCCGGCGACCGGTCGAGGATCTCCAGCGTCTCGGCGCCGAACGCCTCCACGATCCGCTTGGCGTACGCGGGCCCGATGCCCTGCACCATGCCCGACCCGAGGTAGCGCTCGAGCCCGTCGAGCGTGGCGGGGGCGATCGGCAGCAGGGTCTCGACCTTGAGCTGCTCGCCGTGCTTCGGATCGCGCTCGTAGCGCCCCGTCGCGCGCACGCGCGTGCCGGGGACGACCTGCGGGAACACCCCGACCCAGACCTCCGGGGCGGCGCCGGGGGCGACCTCCACCCGCAGCACCCGGAAGCCGCTCGACTCGTTCTCGTAGGTGACGCGGGCGACCTCGCCCTCGACCGTCGCGGGCCCGTTGCCCGCCGCCTCCCTGGCCGAGAAGAGCCGCTGCTGGCCCCCGCCGCCCGGCGGGCGCTCGCCGGCCCCGCCGGGGCGCTCGCCGGCCCCGCCGGGGCGCTCGGCGCGCTCGTGCGGGCGCGGCGCGCCGTCCGGCGGCGGCGCGGCTGCCCCCCGGGCTGCCCGATCGGGGCGGCCGCTCCGCTGGGACCCTTGCACGAGGGCAGCATGTAGCCGCCGGCCCGCCGGCGGCAACGCCCTCGTGCGCCGCGGCGCGTGATACTCCTCGCGGGTGCCGGAGCTCCCCGAGGTCGAGCACGCCGCCGCCTCGCTGCGCCGCTTCCTGGCGGGCGACCGGATCGCGTCCGCCGAGGGCGACCGCACCCGCCTGTTCCGCGGATCGAGCCGCGACGCTTTCGAGCGCGATCTCCCGGGCCGCGCGCTCGAGCGCCTCACGCGCTTCGGCAAGTACCTTACGCTCGAGCTCGACGCCGGCGTGGTGCTGCTCAGCCACCTCGGGATGACCGGCAAATGGGTGCGCCGCTCGCCGGGCGAGCCCGCGCCGGCGCACAGCCGCGCCCGGCTGCTGCTCGCCTCGGGGAGCGTGCTCCACTACAGCGATCCGCGGCTCCTCGGCCGCCTCGCGGTCCTGCGCGGCGTCTCGCCGGGCGAGATCCCCGAGATCGCCGCGCTCGGCCCGGATCCGCTGCGCGACGGGATCGACGTGGACGCCCTGGCGCGGCGCGCGCGGGCGAGCGCGCGCGCCGTGAAGGCGATCCTCATGGACCAGGCGGTGATCGCCGGCCTCGGCAACATCCAGGCGACCGAGGCGCTCTTCCGGGCCGGCGTGCACCCGGCGCGGCCAGGCCGATCCCTCTCGCGCGAGGAGGTGGCCGCGATCGCCGCCGGCGCCCTGGGCTCGATCGCGCACACGCTCCGGGCGATCGGCGGCGGGGAGATCGCTTACCTGTCCGAGTCCGGCGCGACGCCGAACCCGTTCCTCGTCTACGCGCGCGCCGGCCAGCCGTGCCCCCGCTGCGGCGCGGCGCTGGAGACGCGCGCGATCGGCGGCCGCTCCAGCGCCTTCTGCCCGCGCTGCCAGCCGGAGCGCGGCCGCGCGCGGGCGCGAGCAGGGCCGCGCAGGGCGCCCCGGCGCTGAACACCCGTCGCGCGAAGGGATTTGCGCCGCGGGCCCGCGGTTGGCGTGACATCTTCGTGCCGGTATAGTGGCCCCGCGATGGGCCGCAGCACCTTGCTTTCCGTCCTCTGCGCCCTCGTTCTCGCGGGCTGTGCCGGGAGCGCGCCGGAGGCGGCGCGGTCCAAGGACCGCCTGCTGCGCGCGACCGCCTCGGTCGCCGTGGAGCCGGGCGCCGGCGCGCCGGCGCCCGGGGCAGCGGCGGAGGACGCCGCGCACGCGGACGCGCACGAGCACGAAGACGAGGTGGACGAGGACGGCGCCGAGGCCGACGACGGCCTGGATCTGCGGGTGGATCCGGGCGCCGGCACGCGCGCGCACTCGCCGCTCGCGGCGATGACCGAGGCCCAGATCGAGGAGCTGCTCGCGAAGGACCCGGCGGCGCTGGGGCCGATGTCGGTGGGCGCCACCAACGCGGGCGCGCTGTTCAACGGCATCCGGATGCCCGAGAGCGACCGGTGGGAGCTCGTCGATCCGGGCCACGCCTGGGGGACGCGCGAGACGGTCGACGCGCTCGACCGGGCGATCGCGGAGGTGCACCGGCAGTTCCCGGGCAGCCCGAAGCTCTACATCGGGCACATCAGCGCCCGGGACGGCGGCCGGCTCTCTCCGCACAAGAGCCACCAGGCCGGGCGCGACGTCGACATCAGCTATTTCCTTGACGCGCGGCACCGCTGGTACCAGCGGGCCACGGCGGCGAACCTCGATCGAGAGCGCACCTGGGCCTTCGTCCGGGCGCTCATCACCGAGACCGACGTGGAGCTCATCCTCATCGACAGCAGCGTGCAGCGGCTGCTCAAGGAGCACGCGCTGAAGATCGGCGAGGACAAGGACTGGCTCGACGAGGTCTTCCAGTACGGGTCGAGGAAAGCGCGCCCGCTCATCCGCCATGCCCGGGGGCACGCGAACCACATCCACATCCGGTTCTACAGCCCGGTGGCGCAGGAGTCGGCCGTGCGCGCGTACCCGCTGCTCGTGAAGCGCGGGGCGATCAAGCCGACGGCGCACTACGTGCGGCACACCGCGAAGAAGGGGCAGACGCTGGGCTCGCTGGCCCGGCAGTACGGCACCACGGTGGAGGCGATCAAGCGGGCGAACGGCCTGCGCTCGACGGCGATCCAGGCGAAGCGCGTCTACAACATCCCGCGGCCGTCGAGCGGCCCCGCCGCCCCGCCGAAGCACGTCGTCGTGCCGCCGCGCCGGCTGCCCCCGCCGCGGGCCGCGGAGGCGTCGCCGCCGGTGCGCCACGACGAAGCCGGGCCGGCGCTGGGCGGCTGAGAGCCGCGGGAGGGGCTCCGCCGCCGGCCCTCCGGGAGCGCGGTCGGCCTGCGGGCGCGGCCTCGGCCCCGCTCAGTGCTTCACGTCGACGACGAGCCGCGCCGGCTTGGTCAGCTCGAGGACGCGGTACTTGTTCGGCGACGAGACCCCGAGCACCCACGTCACCTCGGCCTCGAAGTCGCACGTCCGCTCGAGCTCCAGCGCCACGCCGAGCGCGAGCTTCCGCTCGCGGAACGGGATCGTGGCCTTCCCCTCGTCCGTGTGCGCCGCGGCGGGGGTCATGCGCACGGCGAGCCACCCGTCGCCGGCGATCTCGGTCGCCTCGCCCGAGCCGCACTGCCGCACCGGCTTGTCGATGTAGTCGACGTGGTAGCCCGGCACCGCGTCCCCCTCGAACTCGAACACGACGCGGTCGTAGTGCTCGTGCCGGGCCGCGCGCACGTCGCGCAGGACCGCGACCTTCGCGCCGGCGCGCGGCTTGTCGGTGGCGCCCGCGGTGCCCTCGAACGTGTCGGTGCTCGTGGGATCCGCCGCCTTCGGAGGCCGCGGCGTGGGCGGCTCGTCGTCCACGGCCGGCCCTTCGGGGCGCGTGTCGATCGGCGTCACCTGCGGGACGGGCTGAGCAGGCTCGCTGCCGGCGCCGCCGCGGCAGCCCGCGGCGAGCGACACGGTTGCGGCGGCGAGCAGGAGGTCGGCGGTCCTCATGAGAGGGCATTCATGGCGCCACGGCCGCCGAACGTCCACTGCGACGACGCGGCGCGCGCGCCGCCGCGGGCATCGCGGGGGGCGGCGCTTCCTGCGCGCGCCGCCGAGGATCACCGCGAGGGCGCCCGCGCCCTGGCCAGGATCGCCGCGAGCCGGGGCACGATCTCGTCCACCGCGCGCTCGCCCTTCACCGACCCCTCGATGCGGAGGCGCGTCCCCCGGCCGTCCTCGCCGGGCACGACGAACAGCGGGATCATCTTCGACGCGTAACCGGCCTCGGCGAGCCGATCCCGGTCGCGGTCGAGGTCGAACTCGAGCAGGCGCAGCGCCGGGAAGGCCGCGTCGAGCTGGCCCGCCTTCACGGCGTCGTGGAACCTCGTGCACGGCTCGCACCACGGCGCGCCCACGTAGACGACGAGCTCGCGCCCCTCCCGCCGGGCGCGCTCCCGCGCCGCTTGCACCAGCGCCGGCACCTCGCCGCCGTCCGGCGCGAGCTCGACCTCGGCCCGCAGCGCCGCCGGCCGCGCGACGCCGCTCCCTGCGGCCGGCGCGGAGGTCTCCTCCCGCGAGCAGCCGAGGAGCGCCGCGAGACAGAGCACCAGCCCGGCGCCAGCCGACCCCTTCCGGCCATGACCGTTCACGTCGTCGTCTCCCTCTCGGGCACGGTCTTGCTCACGGCGGCCGGCTGCGCCAGCGCCTCAGGGGAGCACGAGCTTGATCGAGAACACGTAGTCGACGTTGACCGGCCGGCCCTGGTAGGTGACCGGCTTGTAGCGGCTCGCCGCGAGCGCCTCGAGGACCGCCTCGTTCATGTGGGGCACGCCCTTGACGATCCGGCAGCCGGTGAGGCTGCCGGCCGTCGTCACCACGCACTTCGCGAGGACCGTCCCCTCGACCCGCGCCTGCCGCGCCTGCCGCGTGTAGACGACCGCGGGCGCGGCGATCGGCACGGGGCGCGTCATCCCCTCCTGGAACGGCAGGATCTCGGGGGCGGCTGGCGCCGGCGCGGCCGGCGCCGCCGCGGCCCCGGCCGCCGGAGGCTCCGGCGCGGCGATCGCGGCCGGCTGGGCGGCGCTCGGCCCGGCAGCGACGGGCCCGGCGCTCGGCGACGGCCCATCGCTCGGCGGCCCGGCGCTCGGCGGCTCCGCCGGGGGCGCCGGCTCCGGGAGCGCGCTCGCCGCGGCGTGCGGGCTCGGCGCCGGCGCCGCCGCGGCGAGCGCCTCGAGCTCCGCCGAGGCGGTCTCGTCCTCGGGGCGGACGACCAGCACGGCCGGCTTGTAGCCGGGCTTGGTCAGATTGAGCCGGTACTCGGCCGTGGTCCCGGCGCCCTGCAGCACGAGCCGGCACGGGGTCGAAAGGCAGACCTCCGTCCCGCGGTCGGACACGCGGGCCCCGGGCGGGGCGCTCTCGATCCTCACGATCCTGAACTCGGCCGCGGCGCTGGGCTCTCGGCCCACCGAGGCCTCGACGGGCATGGCGAGCGGCACCGGGGCGGGCTGCGCGGCGGCCGGGGCGCTCGCGGCGTCCGGAGCGCGCCCGCGCACGTGCCCGGTGAGCGCCAGCACGAGCCCCCCGCCGACGATCGCCGCGACGAGCGCCACGATGTAGACGGACACCGGCGCAGGACGAGCAGGGCCGACGGAGCCGCCGACCGTCGGCGGCGCCTGGGCCGGAGAGAGCGAGTCGCCCTGCGGCTGGCGGATCGGCGCGGCGGGCTCGCTCGCCCCGGCGCGGGGCGGCGCGTCCAGCTCGCTCGGCGACGGCGAGAGGGCCGAGAGGCGCGGCCCCGAGTTCGACGGCGCCGAGGGCAGCGCGCCGCCGAGCTGCGCCACGGACAGCCGCTCGGGCGCCGAGGCCCGCGCGAGATCGATCGGCTCGCCGGCCGCGCTCTTCAGCGCGATGAGACACTCCTTCATCGACTGGAAGCGCCTGTCCGGGTCCTTCTCGAGACACCGCATCACGATGGCTTCCATCGCCGGCGACACGAGCGCGCCCTGAGCGCTCCCGGCGAGCGGCGGCGGCGGCTCGCTGACGTGGGCCATGAGGGTCGCCGTGGGCACCTTCTTGTCGAACGGCACCTTGCCCGAGAGCATCTCGTAGAGCAGGACGCCGAGCGCGTAGATGTCCGCGCGCGGCGAGAGCTCGTGGCCCATCGCCTGCTCCGGCGCGGTGTACTTGGGAGAGCCGATGAACAGGCCCTTCTGGGTCAGATCGTCCAGGTCCTGCCCCGAGACGTCCTTGACCAGGCCGAAGTCGAGCACCTTGACGAAGTCCTTCTCGTCCCCCTGGTCGACGAGGAGCACATTGCTCGGCTTGAGATCCCGGTGCACGAGGCCGAGGCCGTGCGCCTCGATGAGCGCGCGGCAGATCTGCCGCGCGATCCGGCTCGCGCGCGCCTCGGGGAGCGCGCCCTCGTCGTGGAGCACACGGTGCAGCGTACGGCCAGCGATGTACTCCATCGCGATGAAATAAATGCCGCGCGGATCGTCCCTGCCGTAATCGAAGACGGTGACGGAGTTCGGGTGGGTGAGCCGCGCCGCGGTCGCGGCCTCGCGTGAAAAGCGCCGGAAGAACTCCGGATCTTGCTCGTGGCGTTCGTCGGGCACGAGGAGCTTGAGGGCGCAGATCCGTCCCAGGGCCGATTGCTCTGCCCTGTACACCTTGCCCATACCCCCGCGCGCGATGAGCGATACGATCCGATATCGACCGGCGATCGTCGCGCCGATGAGCGGGTCTTGACCGCTGCTCCTGGTCGCACCCATGCCGTTCATCATACGCACGACGGCGGGGGCGCGGCTACCCCAACGCCCGTTGTCTCGCGCGTCTTGTCGTCTCGTTGGATTGCGCACCTCGCGATCCCCGCGCGGCTCCGCTCGTTCGACGGCGCGGAGCGGCCGTGTCTGGTGCGCTGTCGGCGGCGCTCGATCGTGTCTTCCCGCTGCGCGGCGCGGTTCATCAGAGAGCACCGGAAGTTTACGGCTGTGTTTCGCGACGACTCGATGTCTGTTGGCCAACCGCGCGCATCGCATCGAGGTGGCCTTCGCACATACACCGCGGCGCGGACGTCGGCGCCTGCCCCTCCGAGGTGGCGCGCTCCGCGAGGGCCGGGGCGAGCCGCCGCGCCGAGCGGCGCGGGGTCGGGCCGGCAATCTGGAGTTCATTCAACGCCCCGGGCGCGATCTCGCCGCTGAAAATCGCGTGGCGGGTCCGGAACCTGGGGCCGGGGGCGCTGTCGATCCCGGGCGTGGACGCGGTGCTCCGCGGCGCACGCAGAGAGCGGTGAAGCTCGCCGCGCGTGCGCCGGGGAACGCCAGAGCGCGGGCCCTCGCGGGCTCGCTCCATTCAGACCGCTCGCTGCGCGGTCCACGCCGCACGCGGGAGCAGGGAAAGGCCTGGCTTCAGATGGATACGTTCAAGTTGGCTCCGAGCATGGCATCCCCGAATCCGTTTCTCGGCAACCCGCCCTTCGGCGCGTCTCCGGCCCGCGATCCCGAGGTGACCGCGGACGCGCCGGAGGGCTCGTACACGTACGCGCTGGTCAAGAGCGCGCCCGAGCTGCCCGCCGCGGAGTGCGAGACCGAGGCGCTGTCCGTCGAGGTGCTGATCCGCTGGGGGAGCAACCTGATCCACGTGGCGCACCTGACCCCGCCGCGCTCCTTCCACGTGGGCGAGCAGGACGGCGCGGAGGGCGCGTGCGACTTCTTCCTCCCGGCGGAGCGGCTGGGCGCGGCGAGGGCGCCGCTCGTGCTCGTCGGCGACGACGGCGAGGTGAGCGCCGTGATCCCGCCGGGCGCGTCGGGGATGATCGAGATCGGGAGCTGCACGATGACGGTCGCGCAGGCGATCGCGACGGGCCGCGCCGCGGCGGACGCCGCGCTCGGCGGGGCGCGGCGGGTCGCGCTGCCGCTCGGCGCGCGTGCGCGGCTCGACCTCGGCGACTTCGGCTTCGAGGTCGCCGTGGGCAACGCGGGCCGCCGCGTCGCGGGCAAGGTGAGCCTCGACCGCCGGAGCCTGCCGTTCGCCGCGCTCTCGACGCTGGTCCATGTCGGCCTGCTCGGGGCCATGGCCGCGTTCATGCCCCCGCTGGCGATGGCCGACGACGGCGGCGTGAGCGCGGAGCAGGCGTACCTCATGGCGCAGGCGCTCGCGGCGACCGCGGAGCGGGAGCTGCCCGAGGCGACCGAGGGCGCGGAGGCGACCCGCCCGAACGACACCGAGGGCGGCTCGGGCGCGGCCGCGATCGGCGAGTCGGGCAAGGCCGGGAGCGCGACGAGCCGGAAGACCAACGGGCGCTTCGACATCGAGGGGCCGAAGGACAACGCCGACGTGCGGATCTCGCGGGCGCAGGCGCTCGACGACGCGGCCCGCTTCGGCATGATCGGCATGCTCCAGGCCGGCCTCGGCGATCCGAACGCGCCCTCGGCCCCCTGGGGCGGCGTCGACACGCTCGGCAACGGGGCGAAGAGCGTGATCGGCAACCTGTGGGGCGAGACGATCGATGAGTCGGGCGGCGCCGGGGGCCTCGGGCTGACCGGCGTCGGCGAGGGCGGCGGCGGGCGCTTCACCGGCATCGGGATGGGTCCCCTCGGCACCATCGGCCACGGCAACGGGCTCGGCGACGGGCAGGGCTTCGGCCCGGGCGGCGGCGCGTCGCGCTTCATCAACGGACCCGGCCACAAGGTGCGCGCGCCGCGGATGGGGGTCGGGTCGACCACGGTGTCTGGCCGGCTCCCGCCCGAGGTGATCCAGCGCATCGTGCGGCAGAACTTCGGCCGATTCCGGCTCTGCTACGAGAACGGGCTGCGCAACAGCCCGAACCTCGCCGGGCGCGTGGCGGTCGGCTTCACGATCGGCCGTGACGGCGCGGTCTCCAGCGTCCAGAACGGCGGCTCCGACCTGCCGGACGCCGGCGTGGTCGCCTGCGTGGTGCGCTCGTTCTACGGGCTGTCGTTCCCGCCGCCGGACGCCGGCATCGTGACCGTGACCTATCCTATCCTCTTCAGCCCTTCCGGCGGCTGACTCGCCCCTTCCGGCGGCTGACCTTCGGTGTCGCCCCGGCGAGTGGTATGCTCTATCGTGCGTGCGTGATCGCCCTATCCCGAATCCTGAGCACGCTCGGGCGCGCGCGGCGCGCGCCCGAAAAGACCCTTCAAAACCCCTTTCTCGAAGGGAATTACGCCCCTTTCCGGAGCGAGACGGAGTGCGCCTCGCTCGAGCTCGTGTCGGGAGAGGTGCCGGCGGCGCTCGCCGGCGCGCTCTACCGGATCGGGCCCGCGCCGCGGTTCGAGCCGCTCGATCCCGCCCTCTATCACTGGTTCGAGGGCGACGGCATGGTGGACGCGTTCCGTTTTGAAGGCGGGCGTGTGGCGCACCGCCGCCGCTGGGTCCGCACGGACAAGCTCCGCTGGGAGGAGCAGGCGGGCCGGGCGCTCTTCGGCGGCCTCCGCGGCTTTGGCCGGCGCACCTCGGCCGACGGCTGGAAGGCGCTCGGCTTCACGCCCTCCGAGCTCATCGAGCTCCGCGTGCGCGGGCTGCTCGGGCTGCCGCCGCGCGAGGATCAGGTGCGGCGGATCATGCGGGCGCAGGACCGGAGCAACACGAACGTGCTCAGGCTCGCCGGCAGGCTGCTGACGCTCGTCGAGAACTCGGCCGCGCACGAGATCGACCCCGAGACGCTCGCCACGCGCGGGCGCTTCACGTTCGGCGGCGTGCTGGAGGCGCGCCGCATGGTCGCGCACCCGAAGGTCGATCCGGAGACGGGCGACATCTACACCTTCGGCGCCTCGCCGCGGCCGCCGCACCTGACGTATTACGCCTTCTCCGCGGACGGCTCGCTCCGCTTCTCGCGCGACATCGACGTGCCGTTCCCGGCGATGATGCACGACTTCGGCGTCACGGCGACGCGGGCGATCCTCTATCACCTGCCCGCGACCATGCGGTACGAGAACTTCAAAACCTCGAACCCGGTCCGGTGGGAGCCCTCGGAGGGCGCGCGCCTCATCGTGGTCCCGCGGGACGAGCCGGGCGCGCCCGCGCGCACGGTCGATCTCCCCGCCTGCTTCGTCTTCCACACGATGAACGCCTTCGACGACGGCGGCTCCGTCGTGCTCGACGTGGTGCGGTACCCGCGCCTCCCGCTCTTCGATCTCGGCGGGGAGAACCCGAACCCGCCGCTCACGGAGAACCCGGAAGGGCGGCTCACCCGCCTCCGGATCGATCCCGACAAGGGCGCCGTCAGCGAGACCCTGCTGGACGAGGCGCCGGCCGAGTTTCCGATCGTCGATCCGCGGTTCACGGCGCGGCCGTACCGCTACGGCTGGATGGTGTGCAGGCGCGGCGACAGCGACGGCCGGGGGCACCACAACGCCATCGCCCTGGTCGACCACGTCGAGCGGCGCACGCGCTATCACGAGCTCGGTCGATCGAGCTTCACGTCAGAGCCGGTGTTCGTGCCCCGCGGCGAGGGAGCGCCGGAGGGGGAGGGGTGGCTGCTCGCCGTGGTGTACCGCGCCGGGACGGACCAGAGCGACCTCCTCGTCCTCGACGCGCTCGACGTCGAGCGCGAGCCGGTCGCGGTGCTGCGCTGCCCGCACCGGATCCCGTACGGCTTTCACGGCTCGTGGGTGGCGCGCGGCTGACCGCCGCGCCCCCGCCTGCGCGCCTCCGGGCCGCTACCGTCCGCCGCCCGAGGCGACCTGGCCGACGGCGCGCTCCGCCTCCGCGATCTCCTGCGCTCGCTGCTGGATCATCACCCCTTGCGGCGGGCCCTGGAAGCGGCGGCGCTCCAGCGCGAACCAGATGATCGCCGTCAGCGCGAACACGATGAGCATGATGACAAGGGCCTTGTCGTTCGGGGGCTGGACGCTCACCACGATGAGCATCAGGCACGCGAGCACGCTGATGACCGCGAGCGGCCGGTACAGCCGGCCGAGGTCCCATGGCCCCATCGTCACCCACGTGCGGCCGTAGGCGCGCACGCCCGCCATCGTGGGCATGACATAGGAGATGTAGAGGAAGATCACGCACACGGCCGTGATCGTCGAATAGACCGGCGTGTACACGGTGAAGGCGATCGTCAGCGCGCTGACGACCCAGATCGCGGTCGCCGGCGTGCGGAACTTCGGGCTCACCTTGCGGAGCTGCTCCGAGAGCGGCAGCCCCCCGTCGCGGGCGAACGCGAAGGTCATGCGCGAGGCGGACGTCACCGTGGCCAGCCCGCAGAGGTACTGGGCGATCGAGATGCCGGCGTAGAGCGCGATCCGCAGCTTCTCCGGGATGACGCTCTCCATGATCCAGAAGAAGACCCCGCCGCCCTTCGACGCGGCCTGGTCCATGTCGGGGATCGCGAGCACGATCGCGCTCAGCATGAGCCAGCCGAAGACGCCGGAGACGAGCACCGCCCGGACGATGCCCCGCGGGACGGTCTGCGCCGCGCCGATCGTCTCCTCCGAGGTGTGCGCCGACGCGTCGTATCCGGTGATCGTGTACGCGGGCAGGAGGAAGCTCAGGAGGAACAGCATCGTCATGCTGTCCGTCTCCGGCCACACGTCGCCCCCCTTCGCCCCGCTGTAGTTCGTGAACGTGACGAGCCGCCCGAGGTCGACCTGGGGCGCGTAGAAGAGCATCGCGAGCGTGAGGATCACCGAGACGACGAGGATGAGGTATCCGCTGAAATCGGTGAGCAGGGTTGTGACGCGGATCCCCAGGTGGTTGAAGAGCGCCTGTGTCCCCGTGATGAGCGTGACCCCGACGATCTGCGTCAAGAGGGCCTGATCCGGGGACATCGTCGCGATGTCGACGCCGAACAGCGGGCCGAGCGAGCTCATGATGAACAGGTAGGCGCCGACGTTGATCGCCGCGAGGACGGTGACGAGGCCGATCAGGTTGAACCACGCCGTGGCCCAGCCGAAGCCCCGGCCGCCGAGGATCGAGGCCCAGTGGTACAGCCCCCCGGCGGTCGGGAACGCGGACGCGACCTGTCCCATCGTGAGCGCGGTGCAGAGCGAGAGCGCGCTGCAGACCGGCCAGCCGATGCCGATGCCGGCCCCGCCGACGCTGCAAAGCCCCATCTGGAACGAGGTGATGCCGCCCGCGATGATGCAGATGATCGAGAACGAGATCGCGAAGTTGGAGAAGCCCCCCATCCGGCGCAGGAGCTCCTGCGCATAGCCCATGCTGTGGAGCGTCTTCACGTCCTCGGCGATCACGCCCTCCACGCTGCGCGGCTCGTCGCCGGAGCGCGCCCCGACGTCCCCCTTCGTCTCACGGCTCATGAGCGGTCCCTTTCCTCGACGGTCTTGCGCTCGTGACCGACGGAGCCCGTCGGGATCGGCGCGCCTCGCCGGTGCGCGCCCCTCTCGGGGAGCCCACCCGCGCAGACGAGCGTACATGGGGGCGCCGGCGACTGACCAGCGCATGCGCCGGAGCCACAACGAGCACGGTGCGGCGGCCGCCGGCGGTGACCGCCTGCCCCCGCTGCTACCCTCGCCGCGCATGTCCACGACGACGCCCCCCTCGCTCTCGCGCCGGCGCGCCCTGCTCGGCCTCGCCGCGCTCGCCGCGTCGTCGTGCCGGCGCAAGAGCTCGCCGCCCCCGCCGGGGCCCGCGGCGGCGGAGGCGGCCCCCTCCCGCTGGAAGGAGCTCGCCTTCGAGCCGGCCGAAGGGGGCGAAGGCCCGCAGCGCGCGCTGCTCCTCGCGCCCGAGGCCGCGGCGCCGCTGCCGCTGCTCGTCGCGCTGCACGGCCGCGGCGAGGCGGTGCGCGGCCCCGAGGCCGGCGCGCGCGGGTGGCGCGACGACTACCGCCTCGACGCGACCCTCCAGCGGCTCCTCGCGCCGCCGCTCGCGCCGGACGACCTCGGGCAGATGGTCACGCGCGAGCGGCTCGCGCAGCTCAACGCCTCGCTCGGCGAGCACCCCTACCGCGGGCTGTGCATCGCCACGCCGTTCGCGCCCGACCTCCGCGACCGCTCCGTCGAGGGGGCCGCGGCCTTCGGGCGGTTCGTCGTCGAGCGGCTCCTGCCGCGGGCGCGCGCCGAGAGCGGCTGCCTCACGGCGCGCGAGGCGACCGGGATCGACGGCGTGAGCCTCGGCGGCCGCCTCGCGCTGCTCGTCGGCCTGTCGCACCCCGAGGTCTTCGGCGCGGTCGGCGCCCTCCAGCCGGCGGTGCGGGCGAGCGAGGCCGAGATGTTCTCCGCCCTCGCGCGCCGGGCGCGACGGACCACCGAGCGCCGCGCGCTCGCGCTGCGGCTCGTGTCGAGCGAGGCCGACCCCTTCCTGCCCGCCATCCAGGCGATCAGCGATCGGCTCCGGCAGGACGGCGTCGCCCACGAGCTGCTCATTGTGCCCGGACCGCACGACTATGCCTGGAACCGCGGTCCCGGAGGCGTGGAAATGGTGCTCTGGCACGAGCGCGTCCAGCGCGGGTTGCGCGCGCCGTGATCGCGGCGGCCCGGGCGTCACAAGCCCCTGACCAGGCCGCCGAACCGTGTTACTTCCTCGGCAACGACGTGGCCGACCCGACACGCATCGCCCGCGCCGAGAGCGCGACCGACCCGCCCTCCGTGCGCGAGTGGCTGAAGCCGCTCGAGAGCGCCGGCCAGCGCCGCAGCACGAGCGCGAAGCGCGTCGGCGGCAAGGCGGCCTCGCTCGGCCGCCTGCTGCGCGACGGCTTCCCGGTGCCGCGCGGCTGGGTGCTCGACGCGCGGTGCTTCACGGAGCTCGTCGACCGGCAGCTGCCGCGCGGGCACGACCTCGCCACGCTGATCCGGCTCTCGGGCACGAAGGTCGGCGTCGACCGGGCGGCGCGGGCGCGCGACCGCATCCTGAGCGAGCCGCTGCCGGAGACGCTCTCGGCCGCGCTGCAGGCGCTCTGGCAGACGATCGCGCCGGAGGCGCCGTGGGGGCTCGCGGTGCGGTCCAGCGCCACCTGCGAGGACAGCGACGAGACGTCGATGGCGGGGCTCGCGACGTCCGTGCTCGGCGTGCGCGGCGACGCCGAGCTCGACGCCGCGATTCGGCAGGTCTGGGCGAGCGCCTTCCTGCCGCGCGCGCTCGCGTACCTCGCGCACGCCGGCGTCCGCGACGTCGCGATGGGGGTCGTGCTGCAGGTGATGGTGCGCGCCGAGGCCGCGGGCGTGCTCTTCACCGCGCCCCCGGCCGGGCTCGAGGGCGAGCACTGGCGCGCCGGCGAGCGGCTCGTGAACGCCACGCTCGGGCTGGGCGCGCCGGTCGTCGACGGCGCCGTGGCGGCCGACACCCTCCGGATCGCGCGGGGCGGCGGCAAGGTCGTCGCGTCGGCGGTGGCGCAGAAGCGGCGCGCGCTCGTCGTGGGCGCGGCGGGGCTCGAGGAGGTCGCGGTGCCCGCGGCGCGCGCCGATCGGCCGGCGCTCGGCGAGGCCGCGCTGCGGCAGCTCGCCGAGCTCGCCGAGCGGCTCGAGCAGGGCGGCAAGGGCCCGTTCGACGTGGAGTTCGCGGTCGAGGGGGAGGACCCCGGCCGCCTCGCGGACGACGCCGCGGTCGAGGGGGAGGACCCCGGCCGCCTCGCGGACGACGCCGCGGCGGAGGGCGCGCCGGCGGAGGGCGCGCCGGCGGAGGGCGCGCCGGCGGAGGGCGCGCCGGCGGAGGGCGCGCCGGCGGAGGGCGCGCCGGCGGAGGGCGCGCCGGCGGAGGGCGCGCCGGCGGAGCCGCGCGTGTGGCTGCTCCAGGTGCGTCCGGTGAGCGGCGGCGGCTTCCCCGAGGGGGGCGGCGCCGACACGATCTGGTCGCGCGCGAACGTGGGCGAGGCGCTCCCCGGCGCGGCGACGCCGCTCACCTGGTCGGTGGCGCGCGCGTTCTCCGACCGCGGCTTCCGCGAGGCGTTCGCCGCGCTCGGCTGCCGCGTGCCGCGCGGCGCGCGCCTCGTCGCCAACGTGCACGGGCGCTTCTACCTCAACCTGACCGCCTTCATGCAGATCGCGGCGCAGGTCCCGGGGCTCTCGCCGCGGGCGCTGCTCGGCATGAGCGGCGGGGCGAGCGACCAGCTCATCGCTCGGCTCGCCGAGCAGAGCGCGGGCGTCTCGCGGCGCCGCTTCTACACGCGGCTGCCGCTCACCGGGCCGCGGCTCCTCCTCCGGCAGGCGCGGCTCGAGCGCGAGGTCGCGGCCTACGAGGGCGAGGCGCTCTGGGCCCAGCGCGCGCTCTCCGAGCTCGACATGACGCTCCTGCCGGACGACGCCATCGGCACCACGCTGCGGAGCGTCTTCCTGCTGCTCGAGCGGACCGGCACGCTGATGCTGCACTGCGCGTCGGCGTCGCTCGCGAGCCACCTCGCGCTGTGCAAGGCGCTCGAGCGGGTCGCGGGCCGCCGCGCCTCGGCGCGCTCGGCCTCGGGCGAGGCGCCCCTCGACGGCCCGGCCGGGCGCGCGGAGACCAACGTCGAGCACCTGGCGCAGGTGCTCGCGGGCGGCGTGCGCGAGCTCGACAGCGCGGGGCCGGGCATCGAGCTCGCCCGGGTGGCCGAGCTCGTCATGCTCGATCGCGCGTCGCGCGAGCGGCTCCTCGCCGGCGAGGTGAGGGGGCCGCGCGATCTGCCCGAGGGGCCGGCGCGCGACGCGCTCGGGCGGTTCCTCGACGCGTACGGCGACCGCGCCGTGCGCGAGGCGGAGCTCGCGACCCCGCGCTGGCGGGAGGACCCGGCGCCGGTCATCGCGATGCTCACCGCGTCGCTGCGCGGGGCGCCCGGCGATCCGGAGCGCGCCCTGGCGCGCGCGCGGGCGCTCGCCGACCGGGAGATGGCGATGCTCGAGACGCGCGTCTCGCGGGTGGAGCTCGCGCTCCTCCGCACGCTGGTCGGCCGCGCGCAGCGCTACGTGCGCCTGCGGGAGCGCATGCGCACGTGGGTGACCCGCGTCCTCGGCATGCTGCGGAAGGTCGCGCTCGACATCGACCGGCGCCTGCTCCGCATCGAGCCCTCGCTGCTCCCCGGGAGCGTGTTCTTCTGCACCTACGAGGAGCTCGTGACGGCGCTCTCCAGCGGCCGCGCCGACGTGGGCCACGTCGTGCGGCTGCGCCGCGCCGAGCACCTGCGCGACGCCGCGCGCCCCGATCCTCCGGCCACGTTCATCGGCCGGCCGCCGCCGGTCGTGCTGCCGCCCGCGTCGGGGGTCCGCCTGCTCGGGCTGCCGGCGAGCCCTGGCGTGGTCGAGGGGCGGGCGCGCGTGCTCGAGCCGGGCGCGCCCTCGCTCGACGCGGTGGCGCCCGGCGAGGTGCTCGTCGCGCGCACGACCGACATCGGCCTCTCGCCGCTGTTCCTCGTGGCGGCCGCGGTCGTGACCGAGCTCGGCGGCCCCATGTCGCACGCCTCGATCGTCGCGCGCGAGTACGGCATCCCCGCGGTGGTGAACGTGCCCGGCGCGACGCTGGCGATCAAGACGGGCGACCGGCTGCGGGTCGACGGCGATCGCGGCGTGATCGAGCGGCTGAACGAGCGCGACGAGCGCGCCGCGCCGCCGTCGCCGAACGGCGCTGCCGGCGGCGCGCAGGGCGACGGCGCGGCGCCGCTCGCCGCGCCGCCCGAATGACGCCCGTATGACGACCGCGCGCTTCCGGGTCGGCCCGTCCGACGGCCCCACGGTGGCGGACGTCCTCGAGCGCCTGGGCGGCGCGTCGCCGGGCCTCGCGGGCGCGGCGGCGGAGGGGCGCGCCTTCCTGAACGCGCGGCGGGCGCGGCCGGACGACGCGGTGGCCCCCGGCGACGAGCTCGCCGTGTGGCCGGCGCGGCGCGACGCGCCGGGGGCGCCGCCGGTGGAGGTGCTGGCGCGCTGGGGGGAGATCCTCGTCGCGTCGAAGCCGGCGGCGTTGCCGACGGAGCCGGAGCGCCGGGGCACGCGCTCGCTGGTCACCGAGGTCGCGGAGCTGCTCGGCCTGCGCGCGCCGCCGCACGCGGCCTCGCGGCTCGACGTCGGCGTGAGCGGCGTGGTGCTGTGCGCGACGGGCCCGCGGGGCCAGCGGCACCTCGCGGCGATGCGCGAGGCGGGGCGCGTCGCGCGGGTGTACGTCGGCATCGCCGGCGGCCGGGTCGAGGGGGCGGGCACGTGGGACGCGCCCATCGGCGCGGCGCGGTCGCGCGGGCGCAGCCTGCCGGCGGTGGGCGGGGCCGGCGCGAAGGAGGCGGCGACGCGGTACCGCGCGGTCGCCTCGGCCGGCGGCGGCGCGGCGCCGGCCACGCTGCTCCGCCTCGATCCGGTGACGGGCCGCATGCACCAGCTCCGGGTGCACGCGGCGCATGCGGGGGCGCCGCTCCTCGGCGACCGCGACCATGGCGGCGCGCGGTCCGTGACCACGGCGCGGGGCCGTGTGCTCCCGCTCGCGCGCGTCGCGCTGCACGCCTTGCGCGTCGCGGTGCCGGACGAGGCCGGCGAGGAGCGCGCGGCGCTCGCGCCGGTCCCGGACGAGCTGCGGGATCTCTGGGGGGCGCTCGACGGCGACGGCTCCGCGTGGGAAGAGGTGCTGACTGGGACGCCCGAGGCGGCTTTGCCGCTGGCGGCTCCTTCCGGTGGTGCCCGATGACCTCGCCTCGCCCTCTCGCCCGTGCCGCCCTGGCGGCCCTCGCCGGCCTCGCGTTGGCTGCCGCCGGCGTGATCGCCCTGGCGGAGCCCGGGGCTCCGCCGCCCCGCGCCGGGTATGCGCCCGACCCTGCCGTGCGGCCCAGCGCGAAGCAGTGGGTCTTCGAGGTGCAGTACGCGAAGGGGAGGGGGTCGGTCGCGCGTGTCCGCCCGGTGACGCTCGACCGGCCGGCGGCGACGGCGAGGGTGATGGGCCGGTTCGCGCTCGAGCTGTACGTCGGCCAGGAGCTGCTCGATCGGGTCCGGTTCGACGTGCCGCTCACGGGCGACGCGCCCGAGCGGTCGACGAACATCCTCTATCGCCGGCCGGCGTTCGACGAGGGGGTGACGGCGCGGCTTCGCGTGCAGATGGCGGACAACCCGCGCGCGAGCTGGGCCAAGCTCGTCGACCGGAAGACGGGCGCGGAGGAGCGCTTCCTCTGGCCGCCGGATCCGGACGGCCGGCTCGTGTCGCTGAGCGCGCAGGGCGCGGCGGCGGTCGACGGCGGCCTGCCGGCGGACGGCGGGAGGCCGCCGGCGGACGCGGGCCGACCGGATGGCGGGTGGCCGCCGGCGGACGCGGGCCGACCGGATGGCGGGTGGCCGCCGACGGATGCGGGGCCGCCGGATGGCGGGTGGCCGCCGGTGGACGCGGGTCGCCCGGACGGCGGGTGGCCGCCGACGGACGCGGGGGTGCCGGATGGCGGGTGGCCGCCGGTGGACGCGGGGCGCCCGGATGCTGGGCAGCCGCCGGACCCGTTCAGGGCTCCGCGGCGGTAGCCTGCCGGGCCATCGGGGTCGCGCATGCCGGTCCGAGGTCCGGCGGCGTGCTGGGTCGGGCGCCGTCGCGCGCCTTGCTCCGGGCGGCGGGGACCGTCGCTCGTCGGTGCAGCAAGGTTTCCCCTTCGGGCCGTGGCTGCGGTACCTTGGCGGGCATGCAGGACCGCTCGCTTGCCGTCATCGCGTCGCTTGCTCTCGCTGTCGTCGTCTCTGCTTCGCCCGCGGCCGCCCAGCAGACGCCGCCTGCGGCGCCGGAGGCCGCGCCGGCCGCTGCCGCTCCGCCGCGCAAGGATCCCAGCGGGCACACCGGCATCAGCCCCTACACGGAGCAGATCCTGAAGGGCAACGCGTCGTTCGTGGCGCGCGACATCCCCGGCGCGATCGCGGCGTTCCAGGAGGCGATCAAGCAGGATCCCTCGAAGATGCTCGGCTTCTACCGGCTCGGCGAGGCGATGCTCGAGTCGGGCAATGCGGCGGAGGCCGAGACGGCGTGGACGACGGCGCTCGGCAAGAAGGGCTCGGAGGAGCTTCAGGCGAAGGTGCTCTTCTGCCTCGCGGATCTCCGCGAGCGCCAGAAGAACTGGCAGACGGCGCGGGAGGCGTGGGGCGCCTACGCCGCGTACCTGACCAGCAACCCCAAGGCGGGCGGTTACCCGGCGACGGCGACCGAGCGGCAGAAGCAGATCGATCGGCGGGTGAAGGACGAGAAGGACTACGCCACGGTCAAGGAGCGCATCGTCCAGCGCGAGGCCGAGCGCCAGAAAGAGGCCGAAGAGAACGCCAAGAAGGACAAGCTGAACCGGTAACCGGTTCGCGCGTCCGCCGCTGCGCGGGGGCGTCCGAGGGAGGCGCCTCCGCAGGGGTCGTGCGGTGCTTGGGGAACCGCCAAGGCGCCAAGGACGCCAAGAAATCTCAATCAACTGGCGTCCGTCGCGGGGACGAAGGCGTCCGCCGCGGGGACGAGGGCTTCCGTCGCGGGGACGAGGGCTTCCGTCGCGGGGACGAAGGCTTCCGACGCATGCCGGAAGCTTCCGGCGCGGGGCGGGACGCGGAATTCGCCGGAAATTCGACCTCCGGCGGACGCCGGAAGGCGTCGGGAGCAGGGCCGGCGCTCCTAAGTACGCGAAATGTCGTGCTCCGGAGCGCGCCGAAGGGCTTCATTTCGGCGACGGAAGCTTCCGGAGCGCGTCGGAAGGTCTCGGACGCGCGCCGGAAGCGCTTGTTGGTGTGCCAGATTACTCCAGATCGATCGCGTCGGCGTCGTCGAGCGGGTCGGCGGGCTCGGCGGGCTCGGCGGGGGCTTTGCGCTGGGGGGCCTTGCGGTTCGCGAGGCCGAGGCGGATGAGGTACCCCCGCTTCTTGACGACCGCGCGCGCCGTGGTTGACCACTCGTCGAACCAGCCGCGCAGTTTGACGAGCGCCTCGCGCCTGCGCGCGGTCTCCGGGAGCTCGGTTTGCTCGGGCAGAGGCGATGTCGGGCCGAGCGCGACGTCGACGAGCCCCTGGAGGCGCTTGCGTTCTGCCTTGTCGAGGCCGCGGGGGCCGAGGAACGCGACCGCCTTCTTGTCGCTCTGCTTGGTCCCGGCGCGACCCGGGTCGGCGCCGCTCTCGAGGGCGTCGAGCCGCGCGAGCAAGGTGGCCACTCCCCGGACGGCGGCAGCGCCGGTGGAGGGCGCGAGGTCCTTGAACACGTAATCGTGCACGTCTGGGAAACGCCGACGGAGCGCGGCGCCATAACGGGCATAATTGGGCTCGTCCCACTGGTCGAGCTCCGCCGTCGCGGCGCGCTGCGCCCTGGCATCCGCGGTATCGGGCGCCGCGCCGGCCCTGCGGGGCGCGGCGAGGACGTCGAGGAGGAGCGTGCGGCCCTCCACGATGTCGTCATCGGTCATCCCCGCCTCGGCCATCAACGTGCGAATCGCGGCGACGGCGCCAATCCCCAACAGGAACTTGGTGACGCGCTCGGGCGTGGCCTCGAGGACCTCATTCGAATAATCCATGTCGATTCCTCCCTGCCGGCCGGCAAAGCCGGACGGCGGCAATGAAACGGGAAGATACAATGGGAATCGGGGCAGTTGAAAAGAGCTTTGTCGCTCGCGCTGCCGTCGGGTTCTTGCTGCGTCGACGAGGCCCGTGTTCGGGGGCTGGCATAGGATCCGTCTCTCGTCTCCCGTCTCCCGTCTCCCGTCTCTCGTCTCCCGTCTCCCGTCTCCCGTCTCCCGTGCTCCTCTTCGTGCGCGTGCGCGTGCGCATTCCCGTGCTCCCTCCGGTCCAGCGCACCGGTGCCTCTCTACCAAGGACGGAGCGATGACGTCCCGGAGCGTTCTTGCTCGGCTGAGCAATGTCCTACTGCCCCCGTATGGACGCTTGCATCCGGTGGGCCTGCGGGCGAGCGTGCGCCATTGAGAAAAGTTGCAGGGGGAGGGAATGAAAATGAGAAGGAACACGAGGCGACCGAAGGCAATCCTCGTGGCGGCCGTAGCTGCCCTGGTGGCGCTCGGCGCGGTGGGGGTCGGGTGCTTGTGGGAGCGGGAGGATCACACGTTCGGGAGCTTCTGCGCGGTGGCGGAGGGCGGCGAGGAGCATTGCGTGGGCGAGAACCTTGGCCCGGCGGTCGCGTGGAGCCAGGCCGAGAAGGACGGCGCGCTGCCGATCGAGATGTGGGCCACGCGGCCAAACAACAAGACGCTGGATGAGATCGTCGCGAGCAGCTACTCGCTCGACGTTTGGTTCCGCCACCTCGATGAGGCGATCGAGCACGTTCGGGACGACGCGAGGAACGCCGAGTCGCTGCGGGCGACGCTCGCGGGCAAGCTCGCGTCGCTGCTCGACGAGGCAACACAGCGCCAGAGAGCGCTGCTCTCGCGGACACCGGTCGACGCGGCCGGCAACTTCAAGGCGGCGATGATCGACAGGGCGAGCGCCGAGGAGGAGCAGCGCGCCGCCGCGCTCGCGGCGGACAAGCAGGCGATGTCGGCCGTGCAGACGATCTTCGACCAGGCCCGGAGCGACGCCGCCCCGCTGCGATCGACGTACGCGGGCGTCGCGGCGCGGTTCGCCGCGTACCGCGCGACCGAGGCGGCGGAGACGGCGGCGTACGCGGCGCTGTCGGAGCAGGCGTCGCGGTCGGACATCGACGGCCTCGACGGCGTGGAGCAGGCGGTGCTCGCGGCGGCGCGCGAGGCGAGCCGCGCGCCCGGCGAGCTCACCGCGGAGATCCTGAGGTCGTCGGCGGCGCTCCAGGTCTTCGCGGCCTCCTTCGACGAGGCGATGGCGCCACACGGGGAGCTCCTCGCCACGCACGGCGCGGTGCTGCCGGACACAACGTCGGGGGCTCTGCGCTCGCTGAACGCGATGCTGGGTTACGTGCAGCGGCGCGTCACCCGGAGCGACGCGACCGCGGCGGCGCTGCTCGGCGGTATCGCGCTGCGCCGGCAGGCGCTCCGCGTGCTGCAGATGGACGAGGGGGCGCGCGAGGCGATCGCGCGGTCGCGGGCCCGCAAGGCATCGGATGCCTTCGAGCAGCGTGCGCGCGCGCAGGTCGCGGCGCTGTCGGCGGCGCCGCCGGTGAGCGAGAAGCTCGGGCTGCCGCTCTTGGCCGAGCGGTGCGGGGCGCTGCTGGCGGTGGTGCAGCTTCGGCCGCTCTGCGACGCGGCGGGGTCGTCGTGGCGCGAGGCCGGGTGCGCCGAGCTTCGAGGGCGGTTCGACGCCGCGGTGGCCGAGCTCAGGACGGACCTGCCGCGGAAGATCGCGGCGGGCCTCGCGGCGCTGCGGGAGAAGGGGATGACCGCGGCGGCGCTCGACGCCGTCGAGGCGAGGCTCGACGCGGGCGACGTGAAGGGCGCCGCGATCGCGTACGACGCGGCGGTGCGCGGCGCGGAGGGGAGATGAGAGGCTCCAAGGACGTTGCGCGGCCTGGCTGGCGTGCCGCGGCGCTGCAGAAGCTCGTCGCGCTGATCGCCGCGGTGGCGTTGGTGGCGCCCTCGTTCGCGTGGGCCGGCACGCCGTACACCCTCGACTGGGTCTCCACCCAGTTCAACCCGGGGTGCCTGACGCCCGAGCTCGCCGACCCAGGCGCGGCGTACTTCCGCGTGAACCAGACGCCGCTTCCCACCTACGAAGTCCCGGGCGAGTTCGCGTTCCATGACGACGGCTCGGAGAGCAACCGGATGGAGGCGACGTTCGATTCGGTGCTGCTCGGGATGGGCATGAACGACTTCCACTTTCACGTCAGCAGGGAGGGGGGCGACAACACCTGCGTCGACGCGCGCGAGGTGGTGCGCCTCGTGTCGGTGCCGCTCGGGTTGAACAAGCCGCTCTTCGACATCCGGCGCCGCGGGGTGGCGTTCTCCGGCGACACGACCCTCGACCTGAGCCTCGCGGAGATCAACCCGGCGCTGGCGCGCGACATCGAGATCCTGCTGGCCGAGCTCGCCAAGGAGCGCAAGGCGCTCGTGGGGAACGCGCCGCGGGTGGAGCGCCTGGCGGAGAAGATGGATTTGCTCCAGCAGCTCGACACCGAGCTGAAGGACCTGGTCGGCCGGCCGCTGGACGAGATCTCGCGGACCGACCTCGACGCGATCCTGGACCGGTACAAGGACGTGGTCGGCGCGGAGACGCGGGCGGCGATGGAGCAGCTCGTCGACGATCTGAAGAAGAGCGTCAGCGATCTCGCGGCGGAGCTCGCGCGGCTGATCGACGAGTTCGGCGCGCAGGCGGACGAGGTGGCGGACCTGGCGACGCAGGACGCGCGCGCCGAGGGGTGGAACCCGGACGATCCGCAGGCGTACGCGCTCGGGGAGAGCGAGGTGCCGTGGGTCGAGGTGCCGGACATCGCGGAGGTGGACGGGGCGTTCGACGAGGGGAGGGACCCGTACGCGGCATACGCGGACGCGGTGCTCGCGGCGCTGGAGGCCGACGTGAGCGGCGGGGTGGTGGTGCTCCGGGCGGATTTCGTGGCGAACGTGAGAGCGTGGCGGGCCAACAGCGCGGCGCTGGAGATCGCGCTGCGCGACCGGATGGGGCTATCGCTGGCGGAGACGAACGCGTTCCTGAACGCGCAGAACCGGATCACCGGGTTCGTGCGGCAGTTCATGGATGCGTCGGACTGGTTCGAGGACTCGCCGGTGCCGGCGGACCTGCGAGCGCAAGTGGATACGGTGCTCAAGCCGCGGTTCGATGCGCTCGCGGACCAGATGAAGGACAGCCTGAACCTGTGGAGGGGGGACGGGCTCGACCTGGAACAGACGCAGCTCTACCAGACGATCAGCGCGTTCGCGGGGGCGATGTCGACGGTCGGCGAGGGCGTCGAGGCGTACGCGGAGGTGATGCAGACGCTGGTGCACGCGACGACGCGCATCGGGGTGGGGTTCGTGCCGGTGGTGGGACCGGCGCTCGACCTCTGCGAGGCGGTGACGGGGAAGGCGTTCTGCCTGCCGTCGGGGCAGGAGCTCAGCGACGAGGAGCGGATCTTCTCGGGGGTGGGGTTCGGGCTCGGGGCGGTCGGGCCGATGTGGCGCGCGGTCAAGACCAGCAGCGGGCTGCGGCCGGCCGCGATCCGGGTGGCCGGGGAGATCGCCGAGATCGAGGAGGCGTTCGCGCAGATCGTGAAGACGAACCGCGTCAGGGGGTACAAGACGCTCACCGGGGCGATCACGACGAAGCCGGTGGACATCTTCGAGAAGAAGGCGGCGAAGTTCCTGGTGGACGACGGGAGATCGCTCATCGGGGTCGGCGACGACGGCGTGCGCGACGTGCTCAGGATTCCGAAGACGTCAAGCCCTGGTGGTACCGAGGGGGCGGCGCCCGACTTCTTGTCGATATCCAGCGGGCACAAGCTCATCATCAGCGAGGCGAAGGGCGGCGGAACGATCGAGGTCAGGAAGGTGCGCAACCAGCTATCGAACGCGATGAAGGCGCTGAAGCAGAAGGGGCTGGATGGAGACGTGGCCCGGGTCGAGCTCATCATGGAGCAGGGCGCCAAGTTTGATGACCCGAACATCACGGTTCGAGACGGCTACCTGTTCGACTGGAAAGCGGGCAAAACAGTGACCCTGATAGGCTCCGACGAATTCATCATGGTGATCCGGCTATGAGTCAATCAGAGCCTTGGTTTTATGCGTGGTGTGACGAGTCAGGACGGCTCGACGCGTTCGCAGCGGCCCTGTCGGCCCTCGTCGACCCGGGGGCGCTCCTCAGCCTGATGATGAGCCATCAGGAAGGGTGCGAGACGCGCTCCGTGGACGAAGTGCTCGCGATGATTCGCGACCACTTCGGAGAAACGAACAACGCTCATCTCGGGTCTGGCGTGAGGCTGCGCGATTCGGAGCGCACCATGATGTTCGAGCTCAAGTGCTACACTGACGAAAGCGAACGTCTCCACCCCTGGGGCCCGCTCCGCTTGACTGCGGGCGAACGCACGTGGGACTTTTTTCCGTACGAGATCCTCGTGGGCAGCTACGGCCCGCGCTTCGTGGAGGCCGAGGCCGCGGTCGCCTGCCACATGGTTCAGGGTGATATCGAGGAGCTGCTGCTTCGCCTCTGCGCACCCGACGCGAGCGGGCGCGTGCCGACCGGCGCCTGCACGATCAACCAGGAATGGCGCGCCCCGGTCGAGATGTGCGCGACTTATAACGCGAGCGCCGCGGAGCTCGCGCGCGACCTCGCCCTGTCGTGGGTGAGCCTCCACGACAAGGAGAGCGTCTCGCGCACCGCGGGTATGTCGCTGGAGGCGCTCCGCGCGCGGGTCGACGCCGCGCCGCGCGGCACGCGCGTGCCCATGAAAGGCATGAGCGAGCTCACGCGTTCCCTCTCGCGCGAGGCCGTCCTCAAGGCGCTCGCGACGCCGCCGGCCACGCTGCTCGAAGCGCTCGAGGCCGCGGCGGTGCCTGATGATGTGTGGCGCGCGGCCGAGCCAAAGGCGCACGAGATCATGGACCTGCTCCGGCAGATCGGGGAGGCTCCCGAGGGCGAGGGCCCGCCTGCATTTCGGGCAGACGTCACGACGCGCGGGCACACTCGATTCCTCGAAGAGCATGCTCCCTTCCGCGTGCGCCGCTTACCTAACGGCGGCGTGGTGCTGGCGACGCATCCCTTCCGCACGCTCTGGCCGCTCTGGTCCGACGCCCTCTTCGTGCTCGGCCTGATGTCCTGACGCAGGTCGTGCACCCCCTCGCTTCTCCGGATTTCACATCCGGGCAGCAGGTACCAGTCGGCGCACCCCTCCCTGAGCGCGCGGAGCGCGCGATTAGGGAGGGGCGGACCGCGCGCAGGCGCGAAGCGCCGAGCACGGGCCGGGGGTGGGCATCCGCTATCCGCTCGCCGACCAGATGAAGGACAGCCTCAACCTGTGCAGGGGGGACGGGCTCGACCTGGAGCACACCCGCTGCGCTCTCTACCCCCGCCGCCAGCCTCCACCCTCGATGGGCTGGGCCCCCGCCTCCGTCCACCGGTAGAACCCCTCCCCCGTCTTCTTCCCGAGCCTCCCCGCCCGCACCATCTGCCGCAGGATCACCGGCGGCCGGAACTGCTCCCCCACCTCGCGGTGGAGGTGCTCCAGGATCGCGAGCCGCACGTCCAGCCCCACGAGGTCCGTCAGCTTCAGCGGCCCCATCGGGTGCCGGTACCCGAGCTCCATCGCCCGATCGATGTCCACCGCCGACGCCACCCCGGACTCCAGCATCCGCATCGCCTCGGCGCCGAGCGCCACGCCCAGCCGGCTCGTCGCGAACCCAGGCGTGTCGTTCACCACGATCGGCGCCTTGGCCAGGCGCCTCGCCACCGAGAGCGCCGCCGTCACCGTCGACTCGTCGGTCTCGAGCCCCCGCACCACCTCGAGCAGCTCCATCACCGGCGGCGGGTTGAAGAAGTGCAGGCCGATCGTGCGCGCCCCCGCCCCGAGCCGGCGGCCGAGCTCCGTGATGCTCAGGCTCGACGTGTTCGACGCGAGCAGCGCCCCCGCCGGCGCCGCCGCCTTCGCCCGACCGAGCACCTCCACCTTGAGGTCCATCTGCTCGGGCACCGCCTCGATCACGAGATCGGCGTCCGCCGCCGCGCGCGCGAGATCCGGCGACGCGACGAGCATCCCGATCATCTCGCTGCGCGCCTCGTTGAGCATCTTGCCCTTCTGCACGAGGCGATCGGTCGCGCGCTTGATGTCCTCGATCGCCGCGCCGACGCGCGCGGCGTCGACGTCGTGGAGGCGGGTCACGTAGCCGGCGACCGCGGTGACCTGCGCGATCCCCTGGCCCATCGTGCCCGCGCCGAGCACGAGCACCGTGCGCATCCGCGCGGCGGCGTTGTCCACCACCGTCGCGCTCACTTCGGCGGCGCTGGCGGCGGCGCGTTCGAGGCGCCCTTCTGCCGCCCCTCGATGCGCTTGCGCACCGCCTCCACCTCCTGGGGCGTCAGCTTGCGCAGGTTCGGCGAGCCCGGCGCGGCAGCGCCCGCGGCGTGGTCGTGCCCCTCGTGCCCGGGCGCCGCGCGCATGGCCCCCCCGGCCGGCCCAGGCTCGGGCGCCGCCGGCGCGGCCGGGCGCGCCCGAGCCGGGCGCGCGTCGGCCCCGGGCGCCGGGCGCGCGTCGGCCCCGGGCGCCGGGCGCGCGGCCGCCGGACGCGCGTCGGCCCCGGGCGCCGGGCGCGCGGCCGCCGGACGGGCGTCGGCCGGGACCGGGCGCGCGCCGGCCGGCGCGGCCTCACCCGCGGCGTCGCCGTCGCCGCTCATCGCGAGGAACAGGACGCCCGCCACCGCGAAGACCGCGAGCCCCAGCGCAGGGACCCAGTTCGGGGTGGGCGGCTCGTCGGCCGGCAGCGCGCGAGCGGGCTCCCCGTCGAAGCCGTGGTGGTCGCTCACGTCGTGCGCCGCGGCCGCGTGAGCCTCTTGATGGGCCGTGCTCATGCGCGGACAGTTGCCGCACTTCGCAAGCGGCGTCGAGGGGGTTCCACGATCCGGCCGAAAGGGCGGCCGGCCGCGCTCAGCCCGCGAGCCGTCGGTGGCTGTCGAGCGCCGCGCGCTGATCCTCGAGATCGTCGCCGTACACCGCCTCGATCGCCTCGGCCGCGAGGCGGTGCTGCCGCTCCGCCGTAGCCTTCGGCTGCATCCCGTACGCCGCGTCGCGGATCAGCACCGTGCAGAACTCGAAGCGGTGCTCCCCCATCCGCGACCAGATCCGCTGCGCCTCGCCGAAGCGCAGGTGATCCACGAGGACCGACGCGTCCGGGATCATCCGGGCGAGCACGCGGGTGTCGAACTCGCGCCCGAGCACCGCCGCGGAGATCACCGTCTGCCGCGTCCGCGGCTCCAGCCGCTCGAGCCGCGCGACGAGCAGGCTGTTCACGGTCCGCGGCGGCATGAACCGGCTCGAGCGCGCGGCCTCGTGGGTCGACCCGTACCGGCCGTCCTCCAGCCAGTACGCGAGGATCTCCTGCGCGAAGAACGGGTTGCCGCCGGCGGTCTGGCCGAGCAGCGACTCGAGCATCGTCGGGATCGGGCCGCCGAAGAACGGCTCCGCCAGCGCGAGCAGCCGCTCCTGGGGCAGCGGCGCGAGCTCGATGACCTGCGACGGGATGCCGGCCTCGAGCGGGATGCGCACGTCCGCCCCCTCGCCGGCGGCCGCGGGCCGCGCCGAGCAGAGCACCGCGAGCGGCAGATCCCGGCAGGCGGCCGTGATCGCGCGCACGGCCTCGAGCGAGGTCGGGTCGGCCCACTGCGCGTCGTCGAGGTGCACCACCACCGGCTGCAGCGAGCTCTCGGCGACGAGCAGCGCGGAGAGCGCAGCGAGCGCCTCCTCGCGCCGCCCGGCCTCGGCCTCCGGCGTCGCCGGCTCCTCGCCCCGCAGCCGGAGCAGCCGCGCGAGCGCCTCGCGCGACCGGTCGATCCCCTGCCGCACCTCGGTCCAGGCCTCGGGCAGCCGCTCCAGGAGCAGCTGGAGCGCGAGATCGAGCCCCGCCTGCTTGGCGCGCTGGCCGAGCTCCGACGAGATCCCGAGGTACTCCTTGAGCGCGAACTCGAACGCGTAGAGCGGGGTCTTCAGCGTCTGGTCGCAGCGGGCCTCGATCCACAGGAGCGGGCGCATGTCCATGAGCTGCGCGCGCTGGTGGCGGTAGCTGTGCACGAGGTAGCTCTTGCCGATGCCCGCCTCGCCGAGGATGTACACGACCCCGGCGGAGCGCCCGGCGAAGAGGGGCTCGAGCGCGCGCGTGAGCCGCTCGAGCTCGGCCTCGCGGCCGATCGGGCCGAGGTCGTAGAACTCCTCCTGCACGGCGATGCGGCGCCGCTCGAGCGAGTAGACGAGGATCGGCAGGTCGAACCCGTCGAACCGGAAGATGTTCTCGGTGGACCACTGGTGGCTCGCCTCGCCCGCGAGGAACGCGCGCTCGTCCGCCCAGATCGACGACGGCGCGGCCTTGCGCGCGATCTGCGCGGCGAGGTGGACGGCGCGGCCGAGGCAGGCGAACTCGCGGCGGCCCCCGGCGCCGAAGAAGCCGGACAGGCAGCGCGCGCGGGTGATGCCCACCGCGAGCCGGGGCACGCCGAGGCCGTTGCTCTTCAGCTCGAGCGCGAAGTCGAGGGCGCGATCGTGGTCGCTCTCGTGCGCGACCGGCACGCCGAAGTAGAACAGCGCGCCGAAGCCGCGCTCGGTCACGTTCATGCCGGCGAACGTGGCGCCGAACATCGCCGAGATCTCGTGCAGCTGCTGGATGAGCTCCGTCGGGCTCGCCACCCGATCGAGCGAGAGCGCGACCGTCGTCACCTCGCGGATCTCGCCCTCCGGCGCGAGATCGCCCGCGCCCGGCGGCAGGAACGCCTCGGCGTCCGCGTCCGTCGGGGCCACCGTGACCGTCAGCGAGGGCGGACCGGTCAGGAGATCCGCCTCGTCGAGCTCCGCCACGCTCTCGCGGGCGCTGGCGGCGGGGAGCCGCTCGCGGAAGCTGCGATCGAGGTGCAGCTCGCTGTCGTCCGCCCCGCGATCGGTCGCCTGGCAGGCCTCGATCGCGGGGCCGTAGAGCAGAGAGTAGGCGCGATCCCGGGCGATCCGCACGATCGTCCAGTGGACCGAGCCCCACGCGAGCCCGATCCTGAACGGCATCGGCGCGCCGCCGGCGCCGAGCGCCCGCCGCGCGGCGAGCTCGAGGAGGCTGCGCCGCATCGCCAGGGCCGCGCTGCGCGCGAGGCGGGTGACGTTCCGCCCCGGCCGATCGGGGAAGAGCGCGGTGAACCCGCCGCCGGGCGAGAACGCCGCGACGAACCCGCCCGACTGGTGCACGGCCTCGAAGAGCGGCTCGAAGAGCGACCGCAGCGCGTCCGGATCGATCGCCTGACGCGCGATCATCTGCTCGGCGAGCTCCACGACGGCCGGGAGCGAGACATGCAGGACGGCCGCGTCGACCGCCCCCGCGTATTGCCCTTCGGCATCCTGTTCGAGGATGAAGTCCGGGACGAGCGGGTTCATGTCGAAACTGTATCGGGGATCTCCTCCCGACACGAGGGTGGCCGGGGGGGCTCCTCGAACCCCGGGCGAGCGCCCTCGAGAGTGCGCGGAAAAGGCCGTTCCGGCGGTGCGCCGGGCGGGTCGTTCAGGGCGAGGGGGCAGCGCGTGGGCGGGGGTCAGTCCCGGATGAACGGCGGGGGCGGCGGGACGTCGTCGACCGGCACCAGGCGGGAGGTGAAGAAGACGCGCACCGTGCCGAGCTCGAGGCGCGCGCCCTCGAGCGTGAACGGCACCTTGCGGGTCTCCCCCGCGAGGCGCAGGGTCAGCTCGCCGCGCACGGCGCCCGGCGCGCCGGCGAGCGCGGGCGCCGAGGCGCCGTCCCCGGCCGAGGCGCGCGCGATCTCGACGACGTAGCTCCCCTTGGGGAGGTTCCGCAGCGCGAGCGACTCCGCGCGCGCGCTCGTCGCGTCGCGCGAGCGCACGCCCACCGGCCCGAGCGTCGCGCCCATCCAGGAGAGGCGCCGCCCCCGCGCGTCGATGAGGGCGAGGTCGAGATCGGCGCCGCCGGTCCACGCGGCGCTGAGCTGCACGTCGCCCGGCAGGTCCGCGGAGGGCGGCGCGTCCGGCTGCGCGAGCAGCCGGTCGACCGTCGCCCGGACGGCAGACGTCAGATCGAGGCGGAGCTGGCCCGCGAGCTCGCTCATGCCGCCCTCGCCGGCGCACCGGATCGCGGCGGCGGCGAGCTTCGCGTCGGCGGGCGCGAGCTCGGCGAGCGTCACCCGGTGCTGGCACGCGTACGCGGGCCGGCCCGCCGCGTCCCAGAGCTCGGCGAGGCGCGCCTGGGCCGCCCGGTCGCCGGGGCGCACGTCGGCGAGGCCGCCGAGGATGCGCACCGCGCGGTCGCGATCGCCCTGCCGGGCCGCGAGGTCGGCGCGGGCGACGAGCGCGTCGGGGTCGAGCGCGTCGCGGCCGCTCCAGCGCGCGGTCAGCTCCTGGGCCTCGCCGAGGCGGCCGTCGTGGCGTAGAGGGCGTAGAGGCCCACGGTCCGGTCGCGGCTGTCCGGGGCCGCGGCGAGCGCCGCCTCGGCCTCCGCGGTCCTCGCCGCGCTCTCGGGCGCGAGCGTGTTCGTCGCGTCGAAGCTCACCTTGCGGTCGAACACCCGGCGCATCGGGATCATCCGCCGCGGCCGGGGCCACGGCTCGTCGGCGGCGCCGTCGGGCCAGCGCCTCTGGGCGCGGTCGTCGCTCTTGGGCTCCGGCCGCGGCGCCGCGGGCGCGGCGGTCGTCGGCGCCGGCGCCGGCCTATCGGCGTCGCGCGGGGCCGAGGGGGGGTCGAACAAGTCGGCGGGCATCTCGGGCGCGGGCCTGGCGGCCGGCGCCGGCGGGGGGAGGGGAGCCGACGCCGATTTGCGGCGCGGCGCTGCCTCCGCGGCCGCCCAACCGCGGCCGCCGCCGCCCAGGCCGCTGCCCGACACGCCGAGGCCGTTCGCGGGCCCCATCCCCTTCGCTTCCTCCTTCGCGGCGCCCTCGTCCGCCGCGTCGTCGGGCTGCTCCCCCTCGGCGCTCGCGGTCACGCCCTGGGCCTGCTCCTCGCCCGTGAAGGCGGAGGCGATGCCGTCCCGCTCCAGGCCGAACGCCTTGAACATCGCCTCGCTCTCCAGCACGAGCAGCGACGTGAACCGGCTCGCCACGGAGAAGCGCCGCGACAGCTCGATGATCGCGGGCTTCTGCGCCTCGCCGCCGGTCTCCTCGAGCTCCGCGATCTTCGCCGCGGCGTAGAGGCGCGGGACGAAGGCGTTGCCCGCGCCCGAGCCGGCGACGATGCTCACGGGGTAGGTCTGCTCGAAGCGCTCGCCCGAGACGCGGCCCCGGAGGCGGATCGCGCCGGTGACGTCGGCGCCGGAGCTCATCCGCGCCACGACGATCGCCTCGCCGCCGGCGCGGATCGGGTCGAGCCGCGCCGGCGTGACCTGCGTGAGGCCGGGCGGCAGCTCGAGCTCGGGATCGCGCAGCGCGAGGCCGTAGGCCGCGCCGAGGACCGACTGCGCCGCGCTCGCGACCTTCTGGCCGGGCACGTAGGGGACCATCACCCCGCCGCCGCCCCGCGCGAGCGCCCGGAGCGACGTCGTGTCCGCGTCGCTCCCGAGCGCGACCGCGATCACGGAGGCGCCGTCCGCGGGGACGGCGCCGCGCACCGCGGCCTCGATGTGGGAGGGGCGGGTCGGGCCGACCGAGGGCGTGCCGTCGCCGAGGTAGATGATCCGGAGCTCCTTGCCGTCGAGCGGGCCGGCGGCGGCGCGCGCCGCGATCATCGCCGCGGCGAGGTCGCTGCCGCCGTCGGGCTCGATGCCGCCGAGGAAGCGCTCGACCTCGCCGGCCGACGCGGCGCCGGGCGCCATGGGCCGCGCGGCGCCGCCCTGGGCGCCCTCGCCGAGGGAGCGGCAGAGGGTGTCGCACGCGAGCACGACGACCTCGTCGCGCCGGTCCATCTCGCGGACGATCGACGAGGCGAGCCGCGTCGCGCGGGCGAAGCGCTCGCCGACCATGGACCGGCTCGCGTCGACGACGATCGCGTGGCGCCGCGAGGTCGACTCCTCCCAGCGGGGGAGCCGGGGCCTTATCGCGATCGCGACGTAGGGCGACGCGTCGCTCGCGATGGCCCGCGCCGCGGCGAGCGACGCCTCGTGCTCGGCGCCGTCGCGCTTCAACGCGCCCGCGCCCGCGCCGCCGCTCCTCGGCGCGCTCGCGGCGCGGGGCACGGCCGGCCCCGCGGGCGGCTGCGGGGACGCGGCGGGGGGCGTCCGGTAGGCCCACGCGGTGACCGGCCGATCGCGATCGGGGAGCGCGTACTCGACCGTGAGGTCGCCGGCCGGCGTGAACCCCTGGGCGCGCAGCGTGCGCCGATCGGCCGCGCCCTCCGCGGGCGCGGCGGCGAGCTCGTAGCCGCGCGCCTCGACGCCGAACGCCCGGTCGTGGCCGAGCACCTGGAGGTCGAGCGAGAAGTCGCCGATGCTCGTCGTGCCGCTCTGGTCGTGCGCGAGCGGGTAGGTGAAGCGGCGGACGCCGCCCGACTGCTCGACGAGCTGCGTGTAGGTGAGCACGACGCGGCGCGAGCCGCGCTTCGGGATGGGGAAGATGCGGAGCTCGAACCGGCCGCCGCGCTGCCACTCGAGCAGCGCGGGGTCGCGCCACGGGCCGGGGACCCAGATGATCTCCTCGCGCGGCTTGGGCGCCTTGGGGGCGGCGTTCTGGAGGACGCCGCGCCAGATCGCGGCCCCGCGGTCGCGGTCGACGAACGCGCCCTCGATCAGCTTGCCGTCCACCTCGAGCGCGAGCCGCTCGATCTGGGCGCCCGGCGGGAGCGGGAAGCGGAAGATGCCCTCGAGCTCCTCGTCGGTGTCGTTGGCGAAGGTTTCGTCGATCTCCGTCCGGGCGACGACGTCGACGATCCGCACCTTGACCGCGTGCTTCGCGAGCCGCACGGCCCGCTCTTTCTCCTGGGTCGCGCCCGGCTTGCGCGCCCTGAGCTCGCCGAGGCCGCGGAGGGCCGGGGCGTCGGCCTCCTCGGCGGAGCGGTCGCTCCACGCGAGCGTGTCGGCGAGCGAGGTCGCGCTCGCGACGTCCGGCGCGGCGCCCTGCGCGAGCGTCGCCTCCTCGCCGGCGCGCACCTCGACGGGCTCGCCCCGCTCGCCGGTGACGCGCACGGCGCCGCGCGCGACCTCGACCGAGGCGCGCCCCGGGCTCGCGGTGACGGCGAGCTTCGTGCCGAGCACCTCGATCTCGCCGTGCGGCACCTTGATGCGCGCGGGCGGCGCGCCGGGGATCGGGGCGACGTCGAGGACGACGGCGCCCGCATCGACGCGCGCCGCGCGGGCGTCGCCGGCGATCCACACGCGAGAGCCGCGGTCGATGGCGAGCGCGGAGCCGTCCGCGAGCGCGAGGTGGGCGCGCGTCCGCGTGTCGGTGCGCAGGGTCGCGCCCTCGGGGAGCGCCGCGCCCGCTTCGAGCGGCGCGCAGGCGCCCGCGGCGTCGCACGCCTCGAGGCCCCCCGATCGGTCGGCCGACGCGCGCGAGACCGAGGCGACCTTGCCGGACCAGGGCGCGCCGGCCGTCACGGAGGCGGCCGGCTGCACCGTATCGCCGCGCCGCAGGGCGATCCCGGCCGTCACCGCCGCCGCGGCGGCCAGGGCGGCGGCGGCCATCACCGAGCGCCGCCCGAAGCCGGCGCCTCGCGCGAGGCGCGGCGCCGGCGCGGCCCGCTCCGGGCTGGAGGAGCGCGCCTCGCCGGCGTGCGCGCCGGCGGCCGCGCTGCCGGTGCGCGCGTCGGTCGCGGCGCCGCCGGCCATGTCGCCGGTGCGCGCGCCGGTCGTGTCGCCGGTGCGCGCGTCGGTCATGTCGCCGGTGCGCGCACCTGCCAGCTCCTCGCCCGCGCGCTCCTCGCTCGCGCGCTCCTCGCTCGCGCGCTCCTCGCTCGCGCGCTCCTCGCTCGCGCGCTCCTCGCTCGCGCGCTCCTCGCTCGCGCGCTCCTCGCTCGCGCGCTCCTCGCTCGTGCGCGCCTCGGGCACCGCCTTGAGCACCGCGCCGCTCGTCGCGCCCTCCGAGGGGCGGGCCGCCTCGAGCCGCCGGAGCAGCGCCTCGGCGAAGTCGCCCGCCGGCCGGAAGTCCGCGCCCGCCGCCGCCGCGACCTCCGCGGCCCGCGCCGCGTCGTGGCGGAGGTCGCGGCACGCGTCGCAGCCGGCGATGTGCTCGTACAGCGCCGGCCGCGCCGTCCCGTCGAGCACCTCCGCGAGCTGCTCCTCGACCTCGCCGCACAGCCCCGCCGAACCCGTTTCCGTCGCGCTCATCGCCCTACTCCTCGCCCAGATCGGCCCTGAGCCGCGCCAGCGCGCGGCTGACGCGCTTGCGCGCCGCCGCCTCGTCGATCCCGCACGCGATGGCCACCTCCTTGAAGGAGAGCCCCGCCTCGAAGCGCAGCACCACCGCCTCGCGCTCGCTCGGCTTGAGCCGCGCGAGCGCGGCGCGGGCGCGCTCGGCCCGCTCGCGCTCCAGCGCGAGATCGCTCGTGTCCGGCCGCGGCCGGGTGTCGTGCACGAGCCGCAGCCGCGCCTCCCGCCGCGCCCGGAGCTCCGTGTGCCGCCCGCAGATGCGCCGCGCGATCCCGAAGAGCCAGGCCCGCACGCTCCCCTCGGCGCGGTACTGCGGGAACGCGTCGAACGCCGCGAGCAGCGTCTCCTGCACCAGCTCCTCGCTCTCGGCCTGCGATCCGGTGAACGCCATGCACAGCCGCCCGAGCGGCATGGCGTAGGCCCTCGCACACCGCGACAGCGCTTCCCGGAAGTCGCCTGCCCCGATCAGCCCCTCGATCGCGCGAGCTTCGTCCGCCCGCGCGTCGCCCTCCGAGCCCACGAGCGCTAACCCAGCTGCCATCGCTGCCTCATCGCCGGCCATGTGCCCCCGTCCCCCGCGTTCGTGACCGGTTTTTTTTCGCCCCCCGCCCCGGCGGGCTCCGGTGCCCGATCCCACCGTACAGGGCGGTCCGGCCTTTGCCTTTTGCAATACGATCCCAGCCGCAGCAGAATCGGCAGTCGCCTCAGGAGCCGCGCTTATGAATGAGACACGCCCGTCTGTTTCCGCGAAGGCCACGTCGCCCGGGGGGGCCGGGCCGAGCGCTCCCGTTGACACCTCGCCTGTGAAGCGATGGCGACGGTCGCTGGCCCTCGCCCTCGCCGCGTCGCTCGCCGGCGCCCTCGCCGCGCCCGCGGCGCTCGCGCAGGGCGCGCCGGACGAGGAGCAAGCTCAGGGGGACGTCGAGGGAGAGGCCCCGCCGCCGGCCCAGAAGGCGCGCAAGCGGGGGGTGCTCCCGGCCCGGGCCGACGTGGACGTGAAGGAGAGGAAGGCGGCCCCCGCCGACCCGAAGCGGGGCCCGGCCGAGAAGGACAAGGACCGGGACAAGGCGGAGCCCCCGGTCGAGGAGCGCGCCGCGCGCGGCGTGGCGATCGTCGAGCGGGGCGGGCAGGTCCTCGGCCTCGGCGCGGTGCTCGCCGGCGACGGGCGCATCCTGACGGCGCTCTCGCCGCTCGGCGCGGGCAACGACCTCACGGCGCGCCTCGCCGACGGGACCACCGTGCGGGTGAAGCTCGGCCACCACGACCGCGTGTGGGATCTCGCGCTGCTCGTGCCGCAGACCGGCAGGTGGACCGAGGGGCTCACCGCCTCGTCGCGCGATCCGGTCCGGCAGGACGCGCAGATCCGCGCGTTCTCGGCGGCGCGCGGCAAGGTCGCGGCCGTCCCGATCGTGCTGCGATCGCACCGGACGCTCCTCGGCGGCGACGACCGGCAGCTCGACGACGCGATCGAGCTCGGGTCGCGCGTCTCGCCGCTCGACCTGGGCGCGCCCCTCATCGACGAGGACGGCCGCGTCGTCGCGATCCTCGGCCGCGGCTGCGCCCCGAACGAGGGCAAGCCGTGCACGCCGGTCGCGTTCGGGGCGCCGATCAGCGCGATCCGCGGGTTCCTCCGCGCCGTGCCCCCGACGGCGGTGCAGCCCGCGGGGTGGCTCGGGATCCAGGGCGTCAGCGAGGCCGCGCCGGTCGCCAAGGGGGTCCGGGTCACGGAGGTCCACCCCGGGAGCCCCGCGGACGAGGCCCGCCTGAAGGGCGGCGATCGCGCGGCGAGCGACATGATCCTCGCCGTCGACGGCGTGCCCGTCACGAGCCCCGAGGCGCTCGCCGACGCGATCCGCACGCACGCGGTGGGCGAGAAGGTCCCCCTGACCCTGCTGAGCGGCGGGAAGTACCGGCAGGTCACGGTCGTGCTCCGCGCCGCCCCGGATCCGAAGGCGGCCGCGGCGAAGCGGCCCGAGGCCGAGCTCCCGCCGCCGAGCTCGAGCGGCAAAGCCACCGAAGAGTACCGCAAGTAAGCGAAAAATGATGGGGGTCCGCGCCGGGATTCTATAAGCTCGGCGCTCGGGCGCGATCCGGTTGACACTGCGTCAATCAAACCTCCAGGATCGGGCCTGAGCGGCTCGATCGGGGCGCTCGCGGTTCTCATTCGGCCCCGCGCCTCGCGCGGGGCCTTCGATCGGGTGATCCGTGTCCCAAACGTTTCGAATCGAAGTGGCCGGCGAGACGAACGTCGGGCGCAAGCGCAACCACAACGAGGACAACTTCGGCATCATGGTGGAGTACGGCCTCTTCATGGTCGCCGATGGGATGGGGGGGCATGCGTCGGGCGAGGTCGCGTCGAAGATGGCTGTCGACGCGATGCAGGACTTCTTCGCCCAGACGCAGGACGACCCGGAGCGGACCTGGCCCTACAAGATGGACCGGTCCAAGGGGTATGAAGAGAACCGCCTGATCACGGGCATCAAGCTTGCCAACCTGCGTATCTACGAGACGGCGCAGCGCGAGGCGAAGAAGCGGGGAATGGGGACGACGTTCGTCGGCATCTTCACGGCGAACGACGGCGTCTACGTCGCCCACGTCGGCGACAGCCGGGTCTACCGCTTCCGCGAGGGCAGGCTCGAGATGCTCACCGAGGACCACTCGCTCCTCAACGACTACATCAAGATGAAGCGCCTCACGCCGGAGGAGATCGCGAACTTCCCGCACAAGAACGTGATCGTGCGCGCGCTCGGGATGAAGGACACGGTCAAGGTCGACACCCGGTTCGAGGTGCCGCAGCTGAACGACCTCTACGTCCTCTGCTCCGACGGCCTCTCCGGCCCGGTGAGCGACTCCGAGATGGCGCAGATCCTGTCGGACCACCAGGACATCCAGGTCGCGACCTCGAAGCTGATCGAGCGCGCGAACGAGAACGGCGGCCCCGACAACGTCACGTGCGTCCTCGTCCGCTGGACCCAGTGAGCGGCGGTCACCCGCTTCGGATACGGGCCCACCTCGACGTTTTCGGTGCTCGGCGTGCTGGAGCACGCCTGCGCGCCGAAAACGCCGATCTGGGCCCGTCTCCTGTGCGGGTGACCGCCGCTCGGCGACCGTCGCTCCGCGGGAGCGCGGCTCAGGGGAGGACGCCGCCGCTCCAGGGGACGAGGATCAGGAACACGAAGGCGATGAGGGCGAGCATGAACAGGCTCGTCATCAGGTAGGTCGAGCGCGGCGAGCGCGCGGTGCTCCAGCCGTCCCCGTAGAACTTGCCGCGGGAGCGCACGCGGATCCGACGCTGCACACCGCTGAGCAGGCTCGGCGGCGCCGCCGGGGGCGCGCGCATGGCGCCGCGGACCAGCTCGCGCAGATCGACCTCGTCGACGAGCGGCAGATCGCCGTCGTCGGGCAGATCGCCGTCGTCGGGCAGATCGCCGTCGTCGGGCAGGTCGCGCGGCGACGCGACCGCGTCGCGCGGCGGTGCAGCGCCGCCGCGCGACCGGTCCGCGGGGGGCGTCGTGGGACGGCTGCCGCTCTCCACGCCCGGAGCGGCCGGCTCCTCGGCCTGCCCCGCGCCCCTGGGGTCGTCCGCTCCGCTCATTTCCCGCCTCTCACCTTCTCGCCCATCACCTTCTCGACGAGCGCGCGGAGCTGCCCGCGCGCGCGATGGATCCGGCTCTTCACGGTCCCGTCCGGTAAACCCGTCACCGAGGCGATCTCTTCGTAGGACATGTCCTCGACGTCGCGAAGGATGAGCGCCTCCCGAAACTCGGGATCGAGCTGGCCGATGGCGTGCTTCACGACCGCCTCGAGCTGCATCCCCTCGACGAGCTCGTCGGGGCGGCTCACGTCGCCGACGCTCACGCCCTTGGCGGCGGACAGCGGCACCCGGTCGACCATGGCATCGACGTCGTCCTGGGCGCCGGCGTGCCGCCGCGAGAGGTACTTCGTCCGGTTCTTACAGAGGTTCACCGCGATGCGGTAAATCCAGGTCGAGAGCTTCGATTCGCCGCGGAACTGATCGATCGCCTTGAAGACCTGCACGAAGACCTCCTGGGACAGGTCCTCGGCCTCGTCGCGCCGGCCAAGCATCCGGTAGACCAGCGCGAACACGCGGCGCTCGTACATGATCACGAGCTCGTTGAACGCGCTCTCGTCGCGCGCGACGAGCCGCGCGATGAACTGGGCCTCGCTCACCTCGATCTGCGCCGCGGGCTCCACGCCCGCATGGATCGCGGCGCCGCGCGCGCGATCGGCGTCGGCGCGGATCGTGGCGCCGCGCATGCGATCCGCATCTGCATGGGTCGGGGAACCGCGCCCGCGATCGGCGTCGGCGCGGCTCGCAGCGCCGCGCCCGCGGTCCGCATCTGCATGGGTCGGGGATCCGCGTCCGCGGTCCCCTTCATCGCTCGCCACGCCGTCCGGTCCTCCAGGATCCAGGATCTCGCCCCCGCCCCGCGGCAGGCGCAGAGCCTTCGGTGAGACCACGGTAAACAACCCCGGCTCGACCGCGCCAGACAATAGCGAGCAGGCAGCGGCGCCGGACGCGCCCGCGACGCCGTGCGGCCGCGCCCGAGGCGCTCCCGTCAGCCCGATGGAGATCGCCCGCCACGATCCCCCTCAGAGGGCGCGGGCGCTCGATTGGTTCCGGCGCGTGGATTCGAACCACGATTAGGGGATTCAAAGTCCCCCGTCCTGCCCTTGAACGACGCCGGAGTGCCGCGGGACCGGTGCCGGCCGCCGCGCGGCGCGCACCTTAGCGCGAGTCGCGCAAGATGGCACCCGTCCCGACCGACGGGCCGGCTCCGCGGCCCGGATGGCCGATGCCGCGCGCGCCGTCCGGCTCGTACCGACCTCGCCGCAGGCGGACCTGCCCGCGCTCACGCCGACCCAGGGGCGCCGGCTTCGCGCCCGCCGCCGGAGCCTTCCCCGCCCGCTGCGGCGGCAGCTCGGGCGCATCGGCGCCCTCGGCCGGAGCCGCGCCGGCGCCCTCGGCCGGAGCCGCGCCGGCGCCCTCGGCCGGAGCCGCGCCGGCGCCCTTGGCGAGCGCCGGGGCCGGCGCGAGCGCCGGGGCCGGCGTGGGGGCCGCGGCGGGGAGGGCCGCGGCGCCGGCGCTCGCCAAGGGCGCCGGCGCGGGCGCGACGACCTGGGCGGCGGCCGCCGCGACGCCATGGGCGACCCCGAGGCGCGCCGCCGGGGCGGCCGCGGCCGTCGAGGGCGCTGCCGCAGGGGCGAGCGCGCTCAGCACCGACAGGCCCAGCGCGAGCACGATCGCCGCGCTGCCCGCCGCGAGCGAGACCGCGCTGCGCGAGGCGCGGGCGCGCCGCGCGAGCCGCGCGAGCCGCGACCAGGTGCCCGACGGGCGCCCGCGCGGCGCCTGGTCCGCGTCGCGCGCGCCGCGCGCCGGCCCGCGTCCCGGCTTCGCGGCGCCGGCCCGCGCGGTCCCGGCGCTCGGCAGCGTGTCGGGCGGCGACGACGGGACCGCCGGGAAGCACGACGGGATCTCGAGGGAGATCGGCGGCGAGGTCGTCTCGTGCCGCGCCGCCGCCTCGGCCGGCGGCAACGGGGCGAGGAGGAACGAGTCCGCGCGCTCGTCGCGGGGGCCGCCCCGGTGCGGGCGCGGCGCGACGGGCCGGAGGTGGTCGGGGGTCAGCGCGAAGCTGAGCGGGCCGGTGGACTCGGGCCCCTCGCCCGCGGCGGAGAGGGCGGGCGCCTCGTCGCGCGGGGGCGGCTGGGAGACGGTCCAGCCGAGCGCCTTCACGTCGCCGGCGGGCGTCCAGCACTCGAGGCCCTCGCGCCACACGCGCGTGCTGTGCGGAAGCTCCCCCAGCTCCAGCGCGCGCCACAGCGCGACCGTGCTCATCGCCTCCAGCCAGTCGCCGTGGTCGACGCACCAGGGCCTCGATTCCGCCGGTTCGTCCGCGCGTTCCTCCGCGCTGCTCGCGTGCGAGCTGAACGGCATCGTGGGGGCGCTGCAGAGGCTCAGATGCCCCTGCCTACGCCCCTCCACGCCGCTCGGCGCCGGCACCCCGTCGCAAAGCCCCTCCACCTTGTACGCCGCGCTCGGGCCCATCGCTGTCTCCCTAGCGAGCTGCGGCGATCCACCCGATGCTTCCGGGTCCACCTCCGCTGCTCTCGTGCGTCGGTAGCGGATGCTGGCGAGGTGGGCCAAGAAAGTGCCGGGTCGGGCCGGGCCCCCGGGACCGCCGCGCCGTGCGGGAGCGCGCGTGGCACGCGCTGCGCGTGAGGGCGCGCGCGGCACGCGCTGCGCGTGAGGGCGCGCGCGGCACGCGCTGCGCGTGAGGGCGCGCGTGCTGCTCGGCCCGGCGGCTGCGGTCAGAGATCCGTGTAGTTGTCGGAGAACATCGCGCGCTGGCCGAGGAAGCTGATCTCGAGCATGCCGCCGACGTCCGTCTCGCCGGTCGAATGCCGGTCGATGCTGAGCGCCGGCATCAGCCGGATGAGCCCGCGGTACTTCGTCCCTTCCGGCGCGCGCGCCAGCGTCACGTAGACCGGAGCGCGCAGGCTGATGCGGACGTCGTCCGGCGCCTCGTCGTTGAGCGCGACCGCGACGCGCGCGCCGAACGCCGCGCGGAACGTGGCGTTCGCGACCTTGTCGACGATCCCGGCGTGCGCCGTGAGGGTGAGCTCCTGGCTCTTCCTCGGCGCGCCGAGCACCTCGCGCTTGCAGCGCGCGGCCGGGGCGAAGGTGGTCGACTTGGTGATCGGATCGACGCCGGCGACGACGTCGCCCGCGGGCTCGCACCACTCGATCGTGTCGCTCGACGCCGTCCAGCGCGAGTCGAACGCGACCTGCCCCTCGATGGTCGGCGCGAGCTTCTTGCCGCCTTGGCCGATATAGACGGCCGCGGCGCCGGCGCTCCAGGGCACGGCGATGAGCTCGCGCGGCGCGTAGGTCGGCGGCAGGCTCGTGTCGCGCCGCCCGGGGCCGGGGCCGAGATAGTTGAACCGGGTGCGCCCGACCGCGCCGCCGACGTAGAGGATCAGCGGCGGATACGCCGAGCTGCCCTCGCCCTCGAAGTCGAGGCGCGCGAACGAGGCCGACAGGCGCAGGCTCCCGATGGGCGCCTGGGCCGTCTCGTCGGCGCTCGAGAGGCCGATCAGCGTGGCGAGGCCGTTCGCGGTCGCCACCTCGGCCTCGAGCACGGTGCTCACGTCCCACGCCGTCGGATCGGTCACCTCGCCGAAGCCGGCCAGCACCCCGAAGCCGACGCGCGCGAGCGCCGCGCCCCCCGAGGTGCCCGTGACCTCGGCCGGCACGAGGTAGACGAGCTCGCGCCCCGTGCCGGCCGGCGCGATGGGTGCGCCGGCGGCGGGCGAGGCGGGCGCGATCGGCGCGATGGGTGCGCCGGCGGCGGGCGAGGCGGGCGCGACCGGCGCGATGGGGGCGCCCGGCAGCGCGGGCGCCGCGGCTGCGCCGGCGTCCGGCGGCGGTGCGGCAGGCGCGCTCGGGGCGGCGGGCGGGGCGGGCGCCGGGGGGGCGGGCGCGGCGGGCGGCGCGGGCTCCGACGGCGGCGCCGCGCCCTGGGCGCGCGCGGGCGCCGCCAGCGAGAGCGAGAGCGACAGCAGCGCAGCGGTGTGCAGGAGCAGCAGGGATGTTCTCATGGCGCCACCGTGAACTTGAAGGTGAGGTTCTCGGCGCCGTTCGAGGTGTCGTACTCGGCGCGGGTGCTCTGGTTCGTCTTGGGGTCGAAGGCGAAGATCTGGAACTTGCCGCTGCCGTTCCGGACCCTGAAGCGGAATACGTAGCTGCCGGGCTCCAGGTCGAACTCGGGGAAGACCGTGTTGCGGATCGAGAATGGCCTCACCCCGGCCGGATCCCCGGCTGGGGCGGGGTCCTCGAACAGGTAGCCGACGGCGCTGAGGTGGTACTCGTCGCTGTGGAGCTTGAGCTTGATCCTCTTCATGGCGAGAGCGATCCTCTCACACGCGCGCGGCACGGTACAGCGGCTGGCGGCCGCGCGACACCTCGCGAAGATCACGGGATCGAGGGGTGCTCCTGCGAGGGCCCGACGGTCTGGCCACCGTCGCGCGGCGTCGCCAGCTACGTCATCCTGCCGGCGTCTCCCGAGGCGGGCACGTGCCCGGCCGGCCCCGCCGAGCGGAATCGGCTGCGAGGCGGCTCGGCAGCCCGGCCGTCCGTGACCGCGCTTCCGGCGGGCTTGGTCGCTGGCGCCGTTGGCTCCGAGATCGTCGCTGGTTCCGTGATGGGAAAGATTTGAACCACAGAGGCGCAGAGGGCACAGAGGGAGAGAGAAGAGATGAATCTTCTCTCTTTTCTTCTCTCCTCTGTGCCCTCTGCGCCTCCGTGGTTCCCCATCTCATCATTCAGGGATGAGTCTTGACGACGCGGTATCAGCAGCGGCCGCAGGTGTCGTTGCAGAACCCTTGCATTCAGGGTTCGTTGCACTCGCCCCAACCTGCCTCGCCAAGGAGCGCGCGGCAGACCACGGCACCGCCGGGGCCGGTTGCCGGCGTGAGTGGAGAATTATTTCGATAGGTTACATGGTGACTGGATACGTTTTCAGGAGGTTTTCTCGGTCGCTGTACTTCATCGGTTCATCTGGGTGGACCTTGATCCACCACCCCGCGCCCCGGGGGCCGGGGACGGTCTCGCCCGCTGGCCGCGCGCACGAGCGGCCCCCCGAATTCCCGGCGAGCCTCTTACCCCCCGGCCCGGCGGCCGCCAGGCTCGCCCCATGAGCCGCCGCTTCAATACGGCCGGTCCCTGTCGACCCGACCTGCACTACATGGTCCCTGCGGCTCTCGGCCTGGTCGCGCCGGACAGGCCGCTCCGGATCGCCAACACCGCCGGCCCGGGGCCGACCCCGAGTCGGGCACCCGCTTCGAGGAGGCGCTCACCCCGTCGGGGCGCCGGGTCACGGTCCTCCGCGCCTGATCGAAAGGCCCGACCGAAGGCGCTCCCCGCCGCGTCGACGGGCCGTAAGGCGATGGGCGCGAGCGCGCCGTCACGAGGGCGATGGGCGCGAGCGCGCCGTCACCGCCGCCGCACGACGAACATCGCCGCGAAGTACCCGTCCGTGCCGTGCACGTGCGGCAAGAGCCGGAACGCGTCCCCGCCCCCCGCGAGCTCCCGCGCGAGCTCCGCGTCGAACGGCGCCGGCTCGAGCCGGACGCCGAGGTCGTCGTCCGCCGGCCCCGCGAGCCGCGCCGCCACGGCCTCGCACTCCTCGCGCAGCACGCTGCACACCGCGAACACGAGCCGCCCGCCGTCGCGGGCGCGCGTCGCCGCGCGGCGCGCGATCGCGACCTGCAGATCGGCGAGGCGCGGGAGGTCGTCCGCCGCGCGCCGGAGCGCGATCTCCGGGCGCCGCCGCAGCGTGCCCACCCCGGAGCAGGGCGCGTCCACGAGCACCCGGTCGTAGCCCTCGGGGACGTCGCCCGCGCCCACCGTCCAGTCCACGGCGTACGTCTCGCGGACGAACGCCGCGGCCCGCTCCAGCCCGCCGCGCGCGCCTGCGCCCCCGCCCTCCGCGCCTGCGCCCCCGCCCTCCGCGCCTGCGGCCTCGCCGCCCCCGCCCTCGGCGCCTGCGCCCTCCGAGCTCGCCGGGGGCGCGCTCAGCGCCGCGCGCAGCTGCGAGAGCTTCGCGGGATACAGGTCCGCCGCGTCCACCGCGCCCCCCGGGAGCACCGCGCGCGACAGGAGCCACGACTTGTTGCCCCGGCCGGCGCACGCGTCGAGCACGCGCTCGCCAGGCCGCGCGCCGAGCGCGAACGCGAGCGCCTGCGCCCCCTCCTCCTGGCCGATCCACGCCGCGCCGAAGCCGGGGAGCCGCCGCAGATCGCCCGCCCCGCGCGCGACGATCGCGGCCGGCGAGACGCGCCCCGCCTCGAACGTCGCGGCGGGCGCGGCGCCCCGCAGCGCCGCGAGCCACGCGTCGCGGTCCTCGCCGGGCGAAAGGCAAAGGCCGGTCGGCGGCGGCACCGGGCCGGCCGACAGGAACGCCTCGGCCGCGGCGCGGCCGAGCGAGCGGCGCAGCGCCCCCCGCAGCCACCCCGGCGCCGAGGCGACCACCGCGTCGGCGAGCGGCGGGCGACCGCCGGCCTCCACGGCCGCCGCGACCTTGCGCAGCACGGCGTTCGCGAACGCGCCCACGCGCGGCCCGCCGGCCGCCTGGGCGCCGTCCACCGCCTCGGAGACGGCCGCGAACGAGGGGACGCGATCGAGGAAGCACAGCGAGTACGCGCCCATCAGCACGTGCGCGCGCACCAGCGGGTCCGCCGTCCAGCGGCCCTTCGCGGCGAGCTCGGCGATCCGCGCCTCGAGCGCCGCCTGCGCGCGCAGGACGCCGTAGACGAGCTCGGTCGCGAGGCCCACGTCCCGCGGGTCGAGCGCCGGGGCGCGGCGCAGCTCGCCGTCGAGGGCCGCCGACGCGAACGCGTCCGAGCCCCACACCCGCGCGAGCACGCGCGCGGCCACCGCGCGCGCGGCGCTCTCCCCGGAGCGCGCCGCGGCGCCGCCGCCGTCGCGCCCGCCGCGCCCGTCGCGTTGCGCCCGGTCAGCCAACGAGCTCCTTGAACTGCCCCTGGATCACGTCCCAGCGGCGCTCGACGTCGTTCTTGAACGCGATGCCCATCAGGCCGATGAGCACCATGAGCCCGACCAGGCTCGCGATCTCGCGGACGCGCAGCGGCAGCGGGCGCCGCAGCACGGCCTCGAACGTGAAGAACAGGAGATGACCGCCGTCGAGCACGGGGATGGGCAGGAGGTTGATGAGCCCAAGGTTGATCGAGATCACCGCCATCGCCCAGACGAAATAGCTGACCCCCTTCGCGCCCTCCTCGCCGATCACGTCGTACACCGTGATGGGGCCGCCCAGCGTGGAGATGCTGACCTTGCCCTCCATGATGCGGACGATCCCGACCACGATGAACCGGATGACGTCGTACGTCTCGTCGATGGCGCTCTCCAGGGCGAACTGGAACGCGGACGGGCTCTCGACGTAGGGCTCGGCCACCATCGGCGACCAGTTCGACGCGCGCAGGTAAAAGCGCGGGCGGTGCTGGCCGTACTCGTCGACCCAGTCCTCGCGCCGGAGCTCGATCGTGCCGCTCTTGCGCTGGCCCGAGCGCTGCCAGGTGATCACGTGCGGCCGGTCGGGCGCCGCGAACAGCCGCTCGACGAACGTCGACCAGGCGGTGACCTCGACCCCGTCGACCTCGGTGATGCGATCGCCCGGCCGGAGCTCGGCGTCCCACTCGGCCGAGCCCACGGGCACCTCGGCGACGTAGAGATCGGCCGGCTCGATGCCGGTCCGCGCGAGCAGATCGCCGTGGCCGCTCTCCGGGGTCAGCGCGGCGACGCCGGACTCGTAGACGGCGAGCTCGGCCAGCCCGCCGAGCGCGTGCGGCACCGGCATCGGGCGCAGGTACGTGACCGGCACCGTGGCGCCGCGGCTCTCCTCGAGCGCGAGCTCCAGGTCGGCGAACGTCTTCACCGGCGTGCCGCGCACCTCGGTCACGACGTCGAAGGTGCGGAGCCCGGCGCGGAACGCCGGCGAGTCGGGCCGCGAGACGCCGACCACGGCGGCAGGGCGGCTCGGCTTGATGCCGATCTCGCCCACCCGATCGACGATCTCGAGCGGCTTCTGGACGACCTTCTCCTCCGGGACGACCGTGACCTCGACGTGATCCTTGTTGCGGAACACCTTGAGCCGGAGCTCCTGGTTCGGGCTCTTGGCGACGATGCGGTGGAGCTCGGCGAAGGTGCTGACGCGCTCGCCGTCCACCTCGAGGATCCGATCGCCGGGGAACAGCCGGCCCTCGGCCGGGTGCCCCGGCAGGACCACGCCGACCGTCGGCGGGACGAAGCGGCTCTCCCCGATGAAGACGGCGAAATACAGGAGCACCGGGAAGAGCACGTTCATCGCCGGGCCGGACATGACGATGATCACGCGCTTCCAGAGCGCCTGGGACTCGAAGGTGCGCTTGCGATCCTCGGGGAGCACCGCCTCCTGCCGGTTCTCCTCGAGCATCTTCACGAAGCCGCCGAGGGGCAGGAGCGCGATGCAGTACTCCGTCTCCCGGCCCCGCAAGCGCAGCACCCGGGGGCCGAAGCCGATCGAGAAGGTGAGGACCTTCACGCCGAAGATCTTCGCGCACACGAAGTGGCCGAGCTCGTGCACGAAGATGAGCACGGAGCAGAGCAGCGCGAAATACAGGAGGTCCACGGCGGCGGCTCTCTTTACGCGAGGCCGGGCGCGGTGACCACTGGGGAGCGACGGCTCAGCGGGGCGGCGGCCTCGGCAGGTCGCCGTCAGCGCCGCTCGCGCCGTTCGCGCGGGCGCGCGCCCCGCGCACCCTGCGCCGGGCGCGGCGGAGCGCGAGCTCGGCGGCCTCCTCCTCGGTCCGGAAGCGGTCCTCGAGCGCCGCGAGCAGCTCGTCCGACCAGGGCTTGCCCTCGGTCGCCTCGATCGCCTCGAGGAGCAGTCGCGCCCGCGCGCGCCGCTCGATCTCGGCGCGGTAGCGCTTGCGCTGCACGAGCAGCATCGTCACCCAGACCGCGAGCGCGACCGCGGCAGCGCCGAGCAGCCACGTGATCGTGCTGACGAGCTGCGCGCCCTGATCGGCGAGGTGGCCGATGCGCGAGAGCATCGAGTCGTCCCGCCGCTCGCCCCGCTGCTGCGCCTCGATGAGCGCGTCGTTCGCGCCGGCGACCATCTCGCGGGCGACGACGCGCGCCGTGTTGCCCAGCGCGCGCTGGAATTCCTCGCTGCCGAGCAGCGACGTCACCCCGGGGCCGAGGTTCTCGGCGATGACCGCCTGGAGCGCCGGGCCGAGCTGCTCGCGCATCGCCGCCGCCACGGACGGGCCGAGATCGGCCTCGTCGAGGCTCTCCTTGAGCTGCTGGACGCTCGCCTCCACCAGCGATCCGGCCGCGCGCTGGAGCTCGCGCCGGCCGTCCTCGCCGAGCGCCCCGTCGAGCGCCCCGCGCATCGCGCTCCGCACGACCCCGCGCGCGTACTGCGCGGTGAGCGCGTCGATGCGCGCGGCCCGGTCCTCCTCGCCCAGCGAGGCGAGCGTGCCGTCGAGCAGCCCGGCGACGAGCTGCCGCTGCGCCGCCCTGATCTCCGGGCTCGCCATCATCCGCGCGACGCGCCGCTGGGTCTCCGCCTCCTCCAGCTTGCGGAGCCCCTCGTCGATCGCCGCCGGCGTCTGGACCCGGGCCACCTCCGCGTCCACCGAGGTGATCCGCGTGGGGAGGGCGCACCCGCCGGCGCCGAGCGCCAGACAGAGCGCGGTGAGGAGCCCTCCCAGGAGACCGCCGGATCGAGCGCCTCGCGCACGCATGAGAGGGCGCTTTGCATCGCCGGTGCCCGCCCCCGGTCCGTCGCGCCGCATGCGCCCGAGCCCAGCGCGCACGCGCGAGAGCTCACAAAAACCTGCAATTCCGCCTCGTGGCGAAATGCCACAGAGCACAGAAGTGAGTCAGTCGCGCGCCGGAGGCCCGCGAGACCCGCGCATCCGTGATATCTCACCGATGGAAATCGGCCGGGCGCCGCGCCCGCGAGCGGACGCCCCCGGCGGACGGTAACCGGGCCGGTTCTCGCGATGTGCCCCCCAACGAACTGCGAGGTCCCATCATGAAGCACACGATTGAGCACGACCTGAACGACAGCGAGGCGAAGGTGGCCACCGAACGAGCGATCGCGCAGTACCGAGAGCGGTACGCGGAGTACGAGCCGTTCCTCGTGTGGCGCGACGAGAAGCGCGCCGAGCTCGGCTTCTCGGTGAAGGGGGTCAAGCTGAAAGGCAGCATGGAGCTGCGCCCCGGCGCCGTGGACGTCGATCTCGACGTGCCGTTCCTCCTGCGCCCGTTCAAGGGAGTGGCGATCGCCGCCATCGATAAAGAGGTTCGCCACTTCATCCAAGAGGCGCACAAGGAACGGGCGCAGGGCGGGGGCAAGACCGCCTGAGCGAGCGGCCTGTTCCGCCGTGGACATGAGCGTCCGCCGGCGCTATGTTGGTGCGACAGAATTCACTTCGCCGGCCGAAGCACGCCTCGCAACATGACTCACTCCAGTGCTCGGCCGGCAGAGGCTGTCTCCTCGCCGCGCGCCCTTCGTCCCGCCGCGGCGCTCACGGCGCGATGGCCCTGACGGCCGTCAGCTTCTGCGAGGCGAGCACGAGGTGGATGGCCGCGATGCGGCCGCGCGCGTCGACGTCGCAGCGGATGACGTACCGAGGCGCCACCTTGTCGACGGGGGCCCCGCGCTCGACGACGAGGCCGACGAGGCCGTTGAGCAGGCGGCTCTCGTAGCGGAGGTCTCCGCCGCCCTCGTGCCGCAGCAGGCCGATGAAGAGCCGCGCGACCCGGCTCGGGCCGACGACGATCCGGCGCGCGGCCCTGTACTCGCCGTTCGCGTCGCTGACGACGCGGACCCCCTCGCTGAGGAGGGCCTCGATCGCGGCGACGTCCTGTGTGGCCAGGGTCTCCAGGAAGCGCGCGAGCGCCGCGCCCGACCGCTCGACCAGCTCGGGCGAGGGGCGGCAGCGCTCGCGCTCGTACGGCTCGAGGGCGCGGCGGGCGCGGTGGTGCGTCGTCTTCACGCTCGCCTCCGACAGGCCGAGCGCGTCGGCGGTCTCCAGCACCGAGTAGTCGAAGACGTCGCGGAGCAGGAGCACGGCGCGCTGCTGCGGGGTGAGCGCCTCGAGCGCGATGAGGAACGCGAAGGACGCGCTCTCGAGCAGGTCGTAGCGGCCCTCGGTGCCGTCCTTGCCCGGGATCTCGAACGACGGCGGCTCGGGCTCCGTCTCGATGGGCGAGGGGAGCCACGGGCCGTCGTAGGCGCGGCGCTTGCGGCGCCGCAGGGCGTCCCGACCCAGGTTGAGCGCGACGCGCGCGAGCCACGGCCGGACGGGCTCGTCCGTCCGCGCGGGCGGGCGCTCCAGCGCGCGGACGAACGTCTCCTGCACGATGTCGTCCGCGTCGGCGGCGCTGCCGGTGAGCCGGTAGCAGAGCGCCCAGAGGAAGCGCTCGTGCTCGCGGTAGCTCGCGGCGACGAAGCTCGGCGGCGGGGCGAGCGCCGCGCGGGCAGCGGAGGAGGCCGTGGAGCTGCTCATGGATCGCCCGGGTAACCCCGTCACGCCGCGCGGTCGAGCGTCCGTCGCGCGCGCGCGAGGAGGGCCGCGGCGGCGTCCCGCGCGCTGCCGAGGCTCGCGTCGGCGAGCATGCCCGTCGGCCCGACCCAGTCGCCCGCGACGTAGAGCCCGTCGACCCCGGGGACGCGGACGCCCGGGCGCCCCGCGTAGCCGCCCCCCTCCGCGGCGACCACGGCGTTGGAGACGACGAGCGAGGGCAGGAAGCGCCGCTCGACGAGCGCGTCGCGGTAGCCCGGCTGCGCGCGCTCGAGGAGGTCCTCGAGCTCGCGCTCGGGGTCGCGGCCGGCGAGCTCGGGGCCGTACTGGACGGCGTGGAACAGGGCGCCGCCCTGGGGGGCGAGGCGCGCGACCTCGGAGTGGAGCGACAGGTAGAGGGGGCGGTCGACGCCGAGCACGACGCGGCAGCGCGGGCGGGGCAGCCGGGACAGCGCGACGTCGAGGCACGCGGCGCGGACCGGGACGGCGCGCTCGGCGTACGCGGCGAGCGCCGGGACGTCGGGCGCGAGCGCGGCGGCGGCGCGCGGGCTCGCGGCGACCAGCGCGGCGCCCGTGCGGAGGCGGTCGCCGTTCGCGAGCTCCACGAAGGAGACGGCGCCGCCCTCGGCGGCGACGCGCGTCGCCCGCGCGCCCGTGAGGATCTCCACGCCGGCCGCCGCCGCGGCGGCGCGCAGGCCGTCGACGAGCGTCTGCCAGCCGCCGTCGAGGTAGAGCACGCCCTGGCTCAGGGCGAGCTGCACCTGGGCGAGCGCGGCGCCGGCGCTCTGGCGATCGGCGTCGGCGCAGTAGGTCGTCAGCCGGACGAGCATGCCGACGAAGCGGCGCACCTCGGGCGTCCGGAAGGCGTCGCGGAGCCAGGTCGAGACCGGGACCGCGTCGAGCGAGGCGGGGCGCATCGCGGCGAGGCCGCCGAGGACGCGGCCCACCTCGAGCTTCGCGGCGAGGCCGAAGAGCCCCGTCGTGAGGAGCGACAGGGCGCCGGACGGCAGGGTGTGGAGGGCGCCGCGGTCGAGCGCGAGCGCGCCCGATCCGGGCGGCGGCGCGCCGGTGTACCGGACCCCGAGCTCGCGGAGCACCTCCTGCGCCGGCCCGCCGCGGTAGAGCGCGTGGGCGCCGAGGTTCAGCGAGAAGCCGTGGCTCTCCTGCGTGACGGCGCGGCCGCCCGGCGCGTGCGCCTTCTCGATCACGGCGACCGACCGGCCCGCCCGCCCCAGGTACGCCGCGGCGGCGAGGCCCGCGAGCCCGCCGCCGACCACCACCGCATCTTTTGTGCGTTCCATCACAGTTCCCCTTTCCTGGCGGTACCACGATCGGGGGTCCGGAAAGGTTACGCGCGGCCGGTCGATTTTCGGGGGCGGGCCCGGACGGGGGAGGGGAGGCGGGCCGCGGTTCCGGTGGCGCGGACGAGGGGCGTGTCGACGAGGTGCTCGGAGAGGAACCACACGTGCATCTCGTTCGTGCGCAGGACGTCGCTCATGAGCAGGTCGGCGGTGCCGTCGTCGCGGCTGTCGGTCGTGAGCTTCACCGCCGCGCGCGTCTCCGCGAGGATCGCCTCGTGCGCGTCGAGGAGGCGCGACAGCTGGGCCGGGACCTGCTCACGACCGCGGGGCGGCCGCTCGATCTTCGTCATCTCCGCGACGTCGTGCGCCATGGCGACGGCGACGCCGCCGAGGGTCTGCACGCGCTCGCCGAGCAGGTCGATGAGCGCGGTCTGCTCCTTGAAATGCTTATCGAAGAGCAGGTGCAGCTGATAGAAGGTCGGCCCGGACACCTGCCAGTGGTGCTTCTTGTAGAGATCGCGGAGGACGAGGGTGTCGGCCAGGATCTGATTGAGCGCCTTGACGCTCGCCGCGCGGGCCTTTTCGTCGAGCGCGAGCGGATACTCCACGATCGTCCCGAAAGGCTGGATCTCTCGGCTCCGCTGGCGCAGCAGCGGCTGGGCCTCGAGGGCCCGCGTTTCTCCGTGCTTGCCACGTTGTTGTCGCTGCTTTCGGCTCGATCCCATGGTCCCCTCCGCGTCGCTCGGTACATCGGGTATCTAGAGCGGCGGCCTGGTCCGTCCAAGGGCGGAGCGGCGGGCTGCTGGCCGCGCAGCAGCCCGCGCGCCGGGGCGCATCGGCGCTCGCCTCCGGCCGGGATCTCGTGCAAAGTCCGGCGCAGCATGAAGAGGCTCCTGCTCACCAGCGCGCTCCCCTACGCCAACGGGCACATCCATATCGGCCACCTCGTCGAGTACACGCAGACGGACATCTTCGCGCGCTACTGGCGCATGGCCGGGCGTCGGTGCATTTACCTGTGCGCCGACGACACCCACGGCACGGCCATCATGATCCGCGCGCGGCAGGAGGGGCGGAGCGAGGCCGACGTCATCGCCGACATGAGCGCGGCGCACCAGCGCGATTTCGCGGCGTTCCAGATCCGGTTCGACCATTACGGCAGCACGAACTCGCCCGCGAACCGGGCGCTGTGCGAGCAGATCTGGGCGTCCTTGCGCGAGCGCGGCATGGTGACGACGAAGGACGTCACGCAGCTCTTCGACCCGAAGGAGGGCATGTTCCTGGCGGATCGGTTCGTCAAGGGCACTTGCCCGAAGTGCGGGGCGGAGGACCAGTACGGCGACAGCTGCGACCGGTGCGGCTCGACCTACGCCGCCACGGATCTGGTCGAGCCGAGGAGCGCGCTCACGGGCGCGCGGCCCGAGGTGCGGAGCGCGCAGCACCTCATGGTGGCCATCGAGCCGGAGCGGCCGTTCCTCTCGACCTGGACGCAGGGCGAGGGGCGGATGCCGAAGGAGATCGCGAACTACCTGGCGGGCCACTTCCTGTCGGAGCCGCTCCGCGACTGGGACGTGTCGCGCCCGGCGCCGTACTTCGGGTTCGAGATCCCCGACGCGCCCGGGAACTACTGGTACGTCTGGTTCGACGCGCCGATCGGGTACATGGCCGCAAGCAAGGAGTGGTGCGACCGGGAGGGCGAGGCGTTCGACGACTGGTGGCGATCCGAGGAGACGGAGATCGTCCACGTCATCGGGAAGGACATCGTCTATTTCCACACGCTCTTCTGGCCGGCGATGCTGCGGGCCGCGCGCTTCTCGCTGCCTTCCCGCGTGCAGGTGCACGGGTTCCTCACGGTGAACGGGGAGAAGATGTCGAAGAGCAAAGGCACGTTCGTGCTGGCCTCGACGTACCTGAAGCACCTCGACCCGGCGTACCTCCGCTATTACTACGCGAGCAAGCTGAGCTCGAAGGTCGACGACATCGATTTGAACCTGGAAGAGCTCGTCAACAAGGTGAACGCCGAGCTCGTGAACAAGGTGGTGAACCTGGCGAGCCGGTCGTCGCGCTTCGTGGCCCAGACGGGCCTGTCGGCGGCCTATCCGGACGACGGGGGGCTGTTCGCGGCGGCCGCGACGGAGGCGGACGCGATCGGGGCGGCGTATGCGGCGTTCGATTACGCGCGTGCGACGAGGATCATCGTGTCGCTGGCGGATCGGGCGAACGAGTATGTCGATCGGATGCAGCCGTGGGCGCTCGCGAAGCAGCCGGAGAAGAAGGCCGAGGTGCAGGCCGTGTGCACCGTGGCGCTCAACCTGTTCCGGCAGATCGTGATCTACCTGGCGCCGGTGCTGCCGAAGCTCGCCGACGACGTGGCGCGGCTGCTCGGGTGCCCCATGGACCGGTGGGAGCTCGCGAAGACGCCGCTTGTGGGGACGCCGGTCGCCGCGTATGAGCACCTCATGAAGCGGGTCGATCCGGGTGCGGTGGAGAAGATGATCGCGGAGGGCCGTCCGGCGGAGGCGCCGGCGGCGGAGGCGCAGGCGGCGGGAGCGCCGGTAGCGGCCGCGAGCCAGGCGGCGGGCGGCGGCGCGGCCGTCGAGGACGACGGCGCGGCGCTCGCCAAGGAGCCGCTCGCGCCGGAGTGCACGATCGACGACTTCACCAAGGTCGACCTGCGCGTCGCGCGCATCGTCGCGGCGGAGCACGTGCCCGAGGCGAAGAAGCTGCTCAAGCTGACCGTCTCGCTCGGCGGGGACGCGCGGCGGACGGTGTTCGCCGGGATCAAGGCGTACTACAAGCCGGAAGACCTGGTCGGGAGGCTCGTCATCGTGTGCGCCAACCTGGCGCCGCGGAAGATGAAGTTCGGCCTCAGCGAGGGGATGGTGCTCGCGGCCGGGGACGAGACGGTGCACCTCCTGGCGCCCGACTCGGGGGCGAAGCCGGGGATGCGGGTGCACTGAGGCGAGCACCTCGCTTCCCCGCTGCCTCCAGCGTTATCGTGCCGGCCTCCGGATCGCCGAGGCCCCATGAGACCGCTGGTCGCCCTCGCCTATTACCCGCTCTGGGCCGTGGCCGTGACCGTCGGCGTCACCGCGCTGCGCCTCGGGCGCAACGTGGGCCGCGGCCTCGTCGCCCTCTGCTTCTTCCTCGCCTTCTGGGTCACGGGGCTCATCCTGCTCGAGACCGACGGCACGGTCGCCCTCGCCGAGCGCGTCCTCCCGAGCGGGATCATCGTCGCCGCGGGCCTCGCCCACGCCTACGCCGACGTCGCCGGCGCCTCGCGCCGCCCCGTGGCCGTGGCCTACGCCGTCAGCGCCGCGGTGGCGCTGCTCGGGGCCGTCTCCCCGCGCGTGCTCTACGGCCCCGCCGCCCGCTCGCCGGGCCCGCTGTTCCTCCCGCTCGCCGCCGTCATGGGCGCCGCCGCGATCGCGCTCGAGGTCCAGATCGGGCGCGCCGCGCTCGCGGCCCGGGGCCTCCTGCAGCGGCGCATCGCCGCGCTCTTCTTCGGCAGCGTGCTCGCGACGCTCGGCGGCGGCTTCCTCGTGGTGCTACGCGTCCATGGGCTCGGCGACGTGCTCCTCGGCGCGCCGGTCCTGCTCCTCGCCATCCTGCTCGTGGCCTACGCCGCGCTCATCGGCGAGCTGGGGCGCTCCCGCCGCGTCTTCGCGCAGGGGCTCGCCTACGCCGGCCTCACGGCGCTCGTCTCGTCGCTCGGGCTCATGGTCTTCTTCAAGGTCCTGCCCGCGCTCGCGCCCGGCGGCGGCGCGTCGCTCCCCTGGCTCGTCTTCGTGATCTTCCTCGTCGCGCTCCCGTCCGATCCGCTGCGCCTGCTCGTCGTGGAGCACCTCGGGCGCCGGCTGTTCGAGCGGCCGATCGGCGTCCGCGACCTCGCCGAGGAGATCGAGCGCGTCGAGGTGCGCGCCGACCAGGCCGAGCGGCTCGCCGAGCTCGGGCGCCTCGCCAGCGCGGTGGCGCACGAGATCCGCAATCCGCTCGGGGTCATCGCCGCGCAGACGAAGCTGCTCGAGCGGCAGGGCGCGCGGCCCGAGACCGTGGCCTCGCTGCGCGGCCAGGTCGACCGAGCGAGGCGGTTCCTCGACGACCTGCTCCGCTACAGCCGCCCGCGGCCGCTCGAGGTGAGCGAGGTCGACGCGCTCTCCACGCTGCGGCTCGCGGCGAGCCACGTCCGGCAGATCGTCGGCGAGGGCGCGCCGCCCATCGAGATCGCGCCCGAGGCGGGCAAACCGATCTTCGTGGAGGCCGATCGCGGCGCCTTCCTCGACGTCGCGACGGCGCTGCTGCAGAACGCGGCCATCGCGCTCGACGGGGTCGCCGAGGGGCGGATCCGGGCGGTGGTCGCGCGCGAGGGCGGCTCGGTGATCGTGCGCGTGGAGGACAACGGCCCGGGGGTGCCGGCCGAGATCGAGGGGATGCTGTTCCAGCCGTTCGTGACGGGGCGGGGGCGCGACGCGAAGCACCCGGGCACGGGGCTCGGCCTGGCCGTGGCGGCGCGCTGGCTGGAGCGGCACGGGGGCGCGCTGCGCTACGAGCGCGCCCCGGGCGGCGGCGCGCGCTTCGAGGCGCGGTGGCCCGCGAGGGCGGCGGAGGCGGCGGGGTGAGGCCTGGCCGGTGACCCGTACCGATCGGCGACCGGCGCTGGTCAGCGATCAGGTCAGTGCGCGCCGTTGGCCCGCGTGAACGGCGTGGTCACACCGTTGAGGATCCGCGTCGTCTCGCAAACCCGGCGCCACGGCTCGTGGTACGAGAACATGGCGCCCGTGCCCGCGGGATCCGGCACGGTGAGCTCGGTGCCCGGGGCGGGCAGGCCGACGGCCCCGCCGGCGGGGATGGGCGGTGAGGAGAGGAACGGCGAGAGGCCGGACTGCGCGCCCGGCGGGCGCGGGTCGATGTGCGTGAACGGCGTCGCCAGCTCGGTCGGGCTGTGGCAACCGTTGCACGTGGCGAGCGCGAAATGGTGGCGCTCGATGGCCTGGAGCGGCGTCGTCGCGGTGTGATCCCAGAACGGCCCCGGCGCGGGCGGGGGCGGGGGCGAGGTCGATTCGCCGCCGAGCAGCGGGGCCGGGACCGGCGTCTGGGTGAAGTCGATCAGGTTGGGCGAGCCGGTCCAGAGCGCGTTGGCGTCGAGGTAGCCGTCGAGCGCGGCCGACGCGTTCAGGCTGTCGTCCGGCGTCTGCTTGGTCGTGTCCGGCCGGAGCAGCGCGGCGTTCGGCCCGAGGCCGACCTGCTGGAGCGTGCTCTCGCGGAGCTTCCAGTCCGGCCCGAAGATGATCTCGTTGGTGCGCACCTGGGCGATGGAGCTGCCGAAGTTGATCGCGCCGGGCTCTGCCCCCGGCGAGGTGATGTCGGTGAGCAGCGACTCGAGATACGCGAGGTACGCGGGCGAGCCGATCGGCCCGAGGGACGGGTCGCTCAGCTTGTGAAACGCGTTTGCCCAGTCGAAGGTCGTGGCCGGAGCCCCGCCGCGCTGCGACGGGAGGTTGTACTCGAGGATGACCGTGGCCGGGAGCGGGCCGCCGCTCGGCAGATCGACGATGCCGAAGACGAAGCGCACCTCGCCGGCGCTCGGAGGGCCGCCGTAGAGCGGGGAGGGGTCCTGCAGATCGGCGCGGTTGAGGATCGCGAGGAGGCGGAAGGGCGCCTGCGTGATGTCGAGCGGACAGGCGCCCGGGCCGACGATGGGCGCCCCCGGGGCGCAGCCGCTGGCGATGAGCCACGGGTCGATGAGCGTGGGCCGGATGCCCGGCCGCGCCGGCACGGGGAAGCCGTTGACGACGTTCGGCACCTCCCACGCGTGCAGCCACTCGGCCACGAACTCGTGGACGGGCGTCGCGCCGGCCATCTGGCGCATGAGCATGCCGAAGGTCCACGCGGCCGGGGTGCCGCCGGAGGGACAGGAGCCAGACCAGGTGGTGCGGCAGACGTCGTCGACGACGGCGACATCGCGGATGAGCAGCTCGCGGTCGAAGTCGACGGGCAGCGGGAGCGGCGGCCAGAGCGTCGGATTCAAGTAATCGCAATCGGTGACGAGCGACTGCGCCGCCTCGCCGAGCGGACCGTCATCCCCGGATCCCGAGGTCCCGGTGTCGAGGGTGCAAGCCCCGATCGCGAGGCTGGCCAGTGCGCACAGGATCGATGTTCTTTGCATGAATGAGGAGGCACCTTTCTCGCGTGGCGCGGCTCCATGCCCGCTGGAGCCCGCGGCACGAACGCCCTGGCTGGAGCGCCGGGCGTGGGCGCCTGTTCTAAATAAGGAATATCTGTATGTAAAGTCGCGCGAACCACGTGATCGTGGCGTCCTGCGACGGTCCCTGCGTGTGGGGGTGTGTTGGAGTGTGAGATGGCCCGCTGCGCGTCGTGGCCGGGCGCGCGGCGTCAGCCCAGGACCTCGGGGGTCACGCCTCGGTCATCTTGAGCTGGGCGGTCGTGGCTCCCGCCTCGAGGGCACGAAGGGACCATGCTCCCTCCGCGGCCTGCGGGCCGCCGGCGCCTCATTGCTCGCGGAACGTGGCGTCGGCCTGCTGGGCGCTGCCGGACACCGTGCCGACGATCATCAGAAAGCCGGAGTGCCTCATGTACTGCCCGGGCGCGCTGTAGGACTCGAAGGACGACCAGCCGCTGTTCGCCAGGCCGGGGCGGCGATGCCAGGTGGCGTCGCCCCGGAAGCCGGACGACCCGTCGTTCGTGTCCAGCCAGACCTCGCCGCCGCGATGCCGTAGGAAGCGGCCGGGGAAGTTCACCGACTCGAACGAGACGGCGCTCGAGTTGGCGAGCCCGGGCACCACGCGGAACTGCGCGTCCTGGATCGGCGACACCGCCTCATCGATCCGGGCGCGGAAGCCCTGGTGGCGCAGGTACCGGCTCTGGAAGTTGTAGGACTGGAGCTGGCGGATGGTGCCGACCGGCGTCGTGGTCGAGCCGGCCGCGTAGTTGCGGATGACGCCGAGATCCCAGGGGAGCTGCTGGTAAGGGGGACCCGACAGGTTGAGGTTCCCCTGGATGAGGAAGTCGACGCGGTTGATGTCGTTGATCTCGAGCTTCTGGTTGACGCCAGCGCGGATGAGCTCGCCGTGGGAGACGCTCGTGGTCCACCGATCTGCGTTGTACACGAGATTGCCCCGCCAGGCCCATTTCTCGGCGATCTGCCGCCACGGCCCGCCGGCGCTCGTCGACGTCCACAGCTCGTAATACCGGTTGTCCTTGAGGTCTTCGACGATGAGGTAGTACTGGCCGTCGGCGAGCGACTTGTAGACGTGCGCGCCTTCGAACGTATCGGTGATGGCCACCGAAGGTGATCCCCAGCCGCCCGGGAAGCTCCCCCGCGCCGTCTTGCGCACGTAGAGCCTGCGCGAGCCGTCGTCGGGGGTGTTGTACAGGTAGCAGCTGGCATCGTCGCAGATCACGTAGTAATCCCAGCCCATGTTGCCGGAGGCGCCCAGGGATTTCGGGCCGGACCACGAACTCGGGTCGGCGATGTTCGAGGTCGTGGCATAGGCCGCGCCGTGTTTCCCATCCTGGTAGACCAGGTACCACAGGTTGTGCGGCTCGAAGTAGAACACCTGCGGCGCGCAGAAATAGCTCTCGCCGATCTTGCTCAAGTAGATGTGCGGGGCGGTCCGGAAGCCCTCCATCGTCGTCGCGGACGAATACAGCATCTGCCATCCGCCGCTGGCGTTGGCGCCGGTGTAGAACATGTGATACTTGCCGCCTGAATACACGATCGTCGGATCTTTGACGGCGTAGTGGTCGTAGGGCTCCGCCTTGGCTTTGTACAGGACCGGCGCGTCCACGTACCAGGTCGGGTTGGCGATGGCGGCGGCGCCCTCGAGCGAGCCGGCCTCCTCGCTATCGCTCTCGATCTCCTCCGGGCCGACGACACACGACACGGCGATGGCGCCGGTCGCGGCGGCGAGCAAGGCGTGTCTGAATACGAACCCCATATCGTTCTCCTCGTCCTGCTGAACAAGTGCTACGCGATCAGCTCGCGGCTCGACGCTGCGATGACGGGCAAAGAGGGCGCAGAGGCATCGGTCGTCGATGCGCTCTGCGCCCTCTGCCGCGTCGTCAGCTCGATGTATCGACGCGCTGCGGGGGCAGCGGCCGTTCCCTCCGGGCCGTCAGCGGCCGAGGAAGTTCATGAGCCAGCTCATGGCCGGCCGCATGGTGCCGTTCGAATGCTGGAGGCCGGTGTTGTCCCTCCAGGTGGCGCCGACGATGTAACCCCAGAGGGTGATGCCGGGGACGGCGGGGTGGTTCCAGAACATCTTGAACTGCTCCTCCATCACCTGCTTCTGCCGGTTGTCGTCCGCGATGCCGATGTCGTACTCGGTGATGTACACGGGCTTGCCCAGCGAGGCGAGCTTGTCGATGTACCCCTTCACGGTGTTCGTGTTGATCTTGTAAGCGTCGTGGGCCTGCGCGCCGAGGGCGTCGACGGGGGCGCCGGCGTTGATCACCGCCCGCGCGATCCGCATGAAGTTCTGGTGATCGTTCTCGTACTCGATGTTGTTGTAATCATTGAGGATCAGGACCGCGTTCGGGCAGTACTCGCGCGCCCACTTGAAGGAGTTGACGATCCAGTCCCAGCCGCTGGCGCCTGCGCCGCCGATGCCGTTGATGTAGGAAGGCGTCGTGTGGGGCGGCGGCTCGTTGACGACGTCGATGTACTTCGTGTCCGGGTAGCGCGCGCAGAACGACCGCATCCAGTCCTTCAGGGCCGCCTGCTGCTCCGACCCGGAGAGGCTCGCCATCCAGCTCGGCTGCTGGGCCCCCCACACGAACACGTGCTGCTTGAAGATGACGTTGTTCGCCTTCGCGTAGTTGTAGATCCGGTCGAGCGCTGCCCAGTTCTTGTTCCCGCGCGTCCGCTCGACGGAGTCCCACTTGCCCTCGTTCTCGGGCGTGATCTGGTTCCAGTACCTCGAGAAGCCGTCGCGCACGGCACCGTTGGTCGTGATGTTGCCCACGAACTTCGCCCCGGTGGCGCCGCCGCCACCGCCGCCACCGCCGCCCGCGCCGCCGGAGCCGCCGGAGCCGCCGGAGCCACCCGCGCCCGAGCTGCTGGAGCTGCTGGAGCTGCTGGAGCTGCTGGAGCTGCTGGAGCTGCTGCTCGAGGTACCCCCGCCGCCGGTCCGGAGCGAGAACTTCTGGTTGTCGCCGTTCGCCCAGCCCCACTGCTGGAGGCCTGCGCCGTCCGTCCTGCCGGCAACGTCCAGGGACTTGCCGCTGTGGCGCGCCGTTATACGCACGCCGCCGTTGACGTCCGTGAACGACCACTGCTGGTTATTTCCGTTCCAGCAGGAGTATTGCTGGACGCGGGCGCCGTCGCTGGTGGAGGCGCCCGCGACGTCCAGGCAACGGTTGCTGGCCACGTTGCGGATGCGGTAGTAGCCGCCGTCTGCCGACTCCACGCGGAACTGTTGCCGCGTCGAGCCGTTGCAGGTGGCGATCTGCAAGGCCGCTCCGTCAGCGGTGCTGCCTCCTGCCACCTCGACGCACTTTCCGCTCTGCACGCCGGCGATCGTGTAGACCGCGCCCGTATCGATCGTGATGGCGCCGTCGAGCGACCCCCCCTCCTCGGTCTCGGCGTCGTACGCCTCCTCGGGGTCGATGACGCACGACACGGCGAGGATACCCGTCGCCGCCGCAAGCAAGGCCTGCATCGTTCCAAATCTCATCGTGTTCTCCTCTTCCTGTTAAGTAAGTGAAACTAGAATCTTCCCACCGCTCGACGCTGCCCTCGCGTGGGTCGGGATCGCTCTCCGCGCGCGCTGAAGGCCCCCGAGGGGCCGCCGCGCTGGGCATTGCCGCTGCGCTGGCCATTGCCGCTGCGGGTGAACCTCGAACGAGATGCGCGCGGAGCGGATAAGTTCATTCGATGCGCGTCAGGCAGCGCGTCGAGGGTGTTTCTTGCTCCGGACTGGCATGTTCGTCAAGTCGATTGTGCATCGCGAGCGGGCATGAGCCTCATCAAGGTGCGATATGCACAGATGCGAAGTCACGATGGTGGTTTGGCCCCGACATGGATCGAGGCCTCGACGGGCGCGATCGCCAGGAGCGCCAGGCGCGCGAATATGATGGAAAATCGATCGCGATCAGCGGGCTGCGCCGGCCGCGGCCGCGCTCGGCAGGCGAGCGCGTTCGAAGAGCTGGAGTGATATGGATGAGGAGCCGCGCGCCAGCAGGCGCCGCACAAGGCTCCTCCTGGCGTGAAGCGGCTCGATCCGACCGAAGCAGCGCGGACAGGCGAGCGCTGCACAGCGGCCCTGCCGCGGGGCCCGCGCTCGCTCGGCCGTATCAACCGTCTCGGCCGCCGCGCGCTGCCCTGGCTCCCCAGGGTCGCCAGCGCCCATCAGCCGCCGAGGGCATCTATGGTATGGCGGGTCGTAAGCGAGTGAAAATATCGAGTTTCATCGTACTCACCTTCGCGAGAGGGTGATGGCCGACAGACCGACCGGCATACAGCAACAAGCCGAAGAATGCGACGATTGTGAGCGCTAACAACCGGGATGTCAATTCTGATCCGTCCTCCCACGGCGTCGCGCCTGCGGAATGGCGCGCGCGTAGCGCTCGCGGAGTGATCCACCAGCGCGAAGGCAAGGTGGTGGCCGCGGAACACACATCCTGCGCCACGACAGCCCGCGCAGGCAGCGCACGGACACGGCCGCAGGCCCTCTGATATCCTGCAAAGCCTCTGCGAGGAGGCTCTGCCCAGATGACCCCTGAGACCGTCGACATCCTCGATCCGGACCTTTACCTCGCGGGCGCGCCGCACGACCGCTTCGAGATCCTCCGCCGGGAGGCGCCCGTCTACTGGCACCCCGAGCCGGGGGGCCGGGGGTTCTGGGCGATCACGCGGCACGACGACGTCGCCCGCATCTCGCGCGACCCGGCCGCGTTCTGCTCGGGGCGCGGCCTCTTCATCGAGGATTTCGCGCCGGGGGACATGCGCGACAACCCCGATGTCATGATCATGATGGACCCGCCCAGGCACGGCCGCTTCCGGGCGCTGGTCAACAAAGGGTTCACGCCCCGTGTCATCCAGCGCCTCGAGGCGCACGTGCGAGAGCTCGTGACGCGGCTCATCGACGAGGCCTGCGCGCGCGGCGGGTGCGACTTCGCCAGCGACATCGCGGGCAGGCTGCCCCTGACCGTGATCCTCGAGATGCTCGGCGTCCCCCGCGAGGACCAGGAGCAGATGCTCGACTGGACGATGCGGTTCTTCGGGGCCAGCGACCCCGATTATCGCATCACGCCCGAGGAGCTGAACACCGTGCTCCGCAACATGAACGCCTACGCCCACGGGCTGGCGGAGGAGCGGCGGAGGTCGCCCAAGGACGACATGCTGAGCCTGCTCATGGCCGCCGAGGTGGACGGCGAGAGGCTCTCTTACACGGAGTTCGGCGGCTTCTTCAACCTGCTGCTGACGGCCGGCCACGACACCACGAAGAACCTCATCACGAACGGGATGCTCGCCCTGATCGAGCACCCCGACCAGCGCCGGCGCCTGCTCGACGACCCGTCGCTCCTCCCGACCGCCATCGAGGAGATGCTGCGCTTCTCGCCGCCGGTCTATTATTTCCGGCGCTCGGCGGTGCGGGACACCGAGCTTCGCGGGCAGCGGATCGCGGCCGGGGACAAGGTGGTCCTGTGGTACGTCTCGGCCAACCGCGACGAGGAGGTCTTCCGGGATCCCCACACGTTCGATGTCGGCCGGACGCCCAACGAGCACCTCTCCTTCGGCGTCGGCCCCCACGTGTGCCTGGGCCTCGCGCTCGCGCGCCTGGAGGCGCGGGTCGCCTTCGAGGAGCTCCTGCGAAGGCTCCCCGATCTCGAGCTCGCCGGGCCGGTCGTGCGGCTCCGCTCGAACTGGGTGAGCGGCGTGAAATCGATGCCCGTCCGCTGCGCGCGCCCTGCCGGGTAGCGCGCGGCGCGACGGCCGCTCATGACCCGTTCTTCTCGCTGAAGCGGTACACGACCGTCCCGAAGGCGTGCACGAGCCCGGAGGCGCTGCCGGCGACGGTGACGTCGGTCCAGCAGATCCGCGCGTCGCGCGCGCGCACGACGGCGCGCGCGACGAGCTCGTCTCCGGGCAACGCCCCGAGGAACTGCGCGCTCAGGGCGATGGTGGCGCCCGAAGCCCCCGGCGACGGCGGGGCGGCCGTCCATGGGCAGGTGGCGCCTGCGGCGTCGATGAGCGTCAGGACGGCCCCTTCGTGCATGGCGCCGCCGCCGTCGAGGTTCGCCGCTGCGGGGGCCATCGCCATCTCGATCGCCCCGCGGCGCATGCCCAGGAGGCGCAGCTGCCTTCGCGACAGGAAGGGGCTGCCGGCCATCGCCGCGCGGATCGCCCCGGCGACGCCGCTCGCCGCCCCGTCGGCGGGCGCGACGAAGGCGGGCCCGCCGTCCGGGGGATCGGCGAGAGGAGGGGCGTCCGCCGGCGCGCTCCCGGCCTCGCTCACGGTCGACGACGCGTGGGCCACCGCGTTTCCGTCTGCGTCCCTGATGAGCGCCTCGAAGAAGCCCAGCTCGCGCACGCGGCGCACGGCGCGCGTCTCGACCGTCACCGCCTTGCGCGCCGCGCGCACGTAGCCCACGTGCATCGAGACGGTGCGGAGCGGCGGCGCGACCGCGCGGGCGGGCTCGCGCGCGATGGCGTGCGCGGCGATCGGCACGAGCGACGCGAGCGCGCCGCCGTGGACCAGCCCGAACATGGTATTCCGCTCGTCGAAGGGCAGGACGAGGCGCGATTGCGCGTCGTCGGCGGCCTCGATGTTCACCCCGAGGTCAGCCGGGTAGGAGCCGTCCTCGAACCGCGTCTCGGTGTTCTCGGTCATGCCGCAGTCTCCCGGGATCGGCCGGAGTGGTCCAGCCTCGCGCACCTTCGCGGCGCGCTCCACCGCTCCGCCGCGCGCCGTCGCGGACAGCGCTGCTCGGTGGAGCGGGGGAGAGCGCCGCGCGCCGCGCCCCCCGACAGGCCTGGATCCACGCCTGGGCGACGCGGTACGGTCACCCGTGACCGAGACTGTCCTGCTCATCGACGACGATCCGGGGTTCCGCGACGCCTACCGCGAGCTGCTCGCGCAGGAGGGGTACGCGGTCGCGGAGGCCGGGGCCGCCCCGAAGGCGCTCGCGGAGCTCCGCCGCACGAGCGCGCGCCTCGTCGTGCTCGACCTGATGCTGCCGCCGTCGGGCCGCCCCGAGGAGGGCGCCGCGCTCGCCGACAAGATCCTCGCCGAGCGGCCCGCGGCCAAGGTGATCGTGGTCTCCGGCGCGGGCGAGACGCCGCTCGCCTTGCGCCTCGTCGAGCGCGGCGCGTACGACTTCCTGGCCAAGCCCGTCGATCCGGACGTGCTGCTCGCCGTGGTCGCGCGCGCGGCGGCGCGCCTCGCGCTGGAGGACCGCGTGACGGAGCTCGAGCGCTCGCTCACGGCCCGCGAGGGCGACGCCTCGGCGCTGCTCGGGCAGTCGCCGGCCTTCCTCGAGGCGAAGACGCTCTGCGAGCGCGCGGCGCCGACCGACGTGCCGGTGCTCATCACGGGCGAGTCCGGGACGGGCAAGGAGGTGTTCGCGCGCTACCTGCACGCGAGGAGCCGGCGGAAGGACAAGCCGTTCATCGCGGTCAACTGCGGCGCGCTCGCGCCGACCCTCCTGGAGTCGACGCTGTTCGGCCACAAGAAAGGCGCCTTCACGAGCGCGATCAAGGACGCTCCCGGCCTGTTCGTCGAGGTCGACGGGGGGACGCTCTTCCTCGACGAGATCGGCGACATGGATCCTGCGCTGCAGGTGAAGCTCTTGCGGGTGCTCGAGACGGGCGAGATCCTGCCCGTCGGCGCGGCGCGCCCGCTGACGGTGGACGTGCGCATCGTGTCGGCCACCCACCGGTCGCTGGAGTCGATGGTCGCGAGCAAGACGTTCCGCGACGACCTCTACTGGCGCGTGCGCGGGATCGAGATCGGCTTGCCGCGCCTGGCGGACCGCGTGGGCGACCTGCCGCTGCTCGCGCAGCACTTCCTGAACCTGTCGCGCGCGCTCGTGCCGCGCTCGCCCGCGACCGCGATCTCGCCCGGCGCGATGCGGCGGCTCGAGGCCTGCGACTGGCCCGGCAACCTGCGCGAGCTCCGGCACGAGATGCAGCGCGCGCTCGTGATGGCCGGGGGCAGGGGAGAGATCCTCGAGGAGGACCTCTCGCCGGCGCGGCGAGGGGGCGCGCCCGCGGCGTCTCCAGGCGACGAGCCGGCCGAGGGGGCGACGCTGGAAGAGAAGATCGCGGCGCTGGAGCGGCGGGAGATCGCCGCCGCGCTGCGGGCGACCCAGGGGAACAAGAGCCAGGCGGCGGCGCGGCTCGGGCTGTCGCGCCAGGGGCTGCTCAACAAGATGGATCGCCACGGGCTGAAGTGACCTCGATCGCTCATGCAGTGATGGAGGAAAAGTTTGCTCCGGTAAAACCGACATCGGATCTGCAGGCGACCGAAAAAACATGAGCCGCGCCGGGCGCGGGCCGGCACTGAAGGACCGAGAGCGCGGCTCGCCATGACCTGTCGCCGATCGGTGCGACGTCGGCCGCTCTGCACGCGCGATGTCGGTGGCTCGCTCCTCACGGGGGCGAGCGCTGCAGACGAGCAACTTCAGGAGGAGTCACGATGCTTGGCAGGATGGTGCTTGTGGGGTGCCTGTCGCTGGTCGGTTCCGCCCTCGCCGCGTGCGCGAACAGCGACGCGGATCGGCTCGGCGAGGGGAACGGCAACGTGGTCGTGAGCCCGCCGACGTCCGAGGGCGACGGCTGTACGCTCACCCAGGGCTACTGGAAGAACCACGAGGAGAGCTGGCCGGTGTCGTCGCTCACCATCGGCGGCGCGACGTACTCGCAGGAGGAGCTGCTCGAGCTCTTCCGGACGCCGCCGAAGGGCGACGCCAGCCTCATCCTGGGCCACCAGCTCATCGCCGCGCTGCTCAACGTGGGGAGCGGCGCGAGCGACGCGGCCCTCGACGGCGCGCTCGCGGACGCCGAGGCGTGGATGGCCGCCAACAAGGACGCCGACGGCCGGCTCCCGTACGGCGTGAAGCGCGGGGGCGCGGCCGACGAGGCCGTCTCGCTCTCGGGCTCGCTCGCGGACTTCAACGAGGGGGGCATCGGCCCGGGTCACTGCGACGACGGCCCTGGCAGCGGCTCCGGCAGCACGGGCGGCGGCGACGACTGCGGCTGCGGCGGCGACCCCGGCGACGGCTCGGGCAGCACCGGCACGGGAAGCAGCGACGGTGGCGAGGGCGGCGGCTGCTCGCACGGCGGCGAGGGCGGCAGCGACGGTGGCGAGAGCGGCGAAGGCGGCAGCGGCGGCGACCCGAGCGGCGGCGAAGGCGGGTCCGGGCCGGAAGGCCCGGTGTGCTCGGATCCATGCAGCGACGGCTGCGCCGACGGCTACGTCTGCATCCTCGGCTGCTGCGCGTTCGTTCCCAACTGAACCGCCTTCCCTTCATGTTCAATTTTGAGCATGCCCCCGGCAGCGGCGACGGCGTGCTCCGGAGAGGCGTCTACCGGTCGATGGGCGCGAGCCCGTCGTGACGTGTTCGACCTCGTCGAGCCGGCCGCCAGCGAAACCCCCCGTCCAGCAACTCCCGCACGAGCGGTAAATCGAGGACAGCCGCGCGCGGTCCTTTTTTTGATTGACGCCGACAATGTGAACGCTCACATTGGCGTCTGGGTATTCTTCCGCTTTGTCATGGACAGGCGGCCATGCGCACCGACCCTTCCCACGGGAGTCGGTCCGTATCGCACTCTCTGCCTTTCTTCCTGGAAGATTTCATCGGCACGCGCTCGGGCGACCGCGGACGCTGGTCGCACCGTCGAGCGTGATGCCGGTGGGTGCTATCAATCGCCTGAGCTCATCGCGGGATCGCCACGGGGAGAGTGCCGAGAGGCGATTCGCGCGATCACGATGGGGTCCAGACCATGCTGAAACTGGGTGCTCGTTCCTCTCTCCCCGTCGCCTTGATGCTCCTCGCATGCTCGTCCGAGACGGGCTCTCCCGGAACGGGAGGGGGCGGCGCCGGGCAGGCCGCGGGCGGCACCGGCGGCGCCGGCGCTTCCACGACCAGCGCGGAGACCACCTCGACAGGGGTCACGAGCGCTGGCGGCGGCCCCGCCAGCAGCGGGTCGACCGGGGGCGAGTCGTCGGCGGGGGGCGGCGGCATGGGCGCCGGGGGCGCTGAACCGACCGCGGGCAACCCGAGCCCAGGCTGCGGCAAGTCGGGGAGGCCCGCGAACGGTACCGTGAAGGTCGACAACGATCACATCTACACGTTCCCGGACAGCTACGACGGCAGCACCCCTCTCCCGCTCTTGATGGGCTTCCACGCCTGCGGCAACCCGATCGACCAGTTCATCAACCTCACGCGGGGGTCCGCCTTCGAGACCGAGTACGTGCGCGCCGTGGGGAGGTCGTCGGACGCGGGGGGGTGCTGGAACTACAACAACGACATCGCCAAGGTCCTTCGCATCTACGACGACCTCATGGACAACTACTGCATCGACATGGACCGTGTGTTCGCCACCGGCCACAGCTCCGGTGCCCAGATGATCGTGCAGATCTTGGCGCACAAGTCCGACGCCGAGCACCTGAATTTCAAGGCGGTCGCGCCCGTCGCGGCCTCCGATTACGGCGCGCTGCAGGTGTCCATGCCCGTGATGTACATCCAGGGCCAGAACGACACCGTCCGCGGGGGGGACGGGGCGAGCACGGTCGCCAGGTTCCGCACCGCCAACATGTGCCAGATGAGCTCGACGCCCTATTCCGAGGTCATGGGCTGCCAGAGCAGCGGCAAGGCGGTGAACCCCGGCTGCATCTCCTACAGCGGCTGTTCGGCGCCGACGATCTGGTGCTCGCACGACGACCCCGCGTACAGCAACACGAGCCACGGCGTGCCGTGCTTCGCCATCCAGGCGATGTACGACTTCTTCACGGGCATGCCGTAAGGAAGCCCCGAGCCCGCTCGCTCGTCGCCCTCTATCACCTCCGTCACGGCGTCCGCCGCTCGCCCTCGAGCGACGCCGGAGCGCCGATCACGTCGATCGACCGAGACGTGAACCTCCAAGGACGCCACGAAGAGAAGAAGGTCTTGGCTTCCTGGCGGAGAGCGGTTTTCGCCCGTCTCCGATACATGCGTCGCAGAGCGGTGGTCACCCGCACAGGAGACGGGCCCAGCTCGGCGTTTTCGGCGCGGAAGCGCACTCCAGTGCGCTGAGCACCGAAAACGTCGAGATGGGCCCGTATCCGCAGCGGGTGACCGCCGCTCCTAGAAGCACGCGAGCCCGCGGCGACCTTGCGTCGCCACGGGCTCGATGGGGAGGCTCCAGCGGGGAGCCGCCTCGGGCGGACCGGAGCTACTTCTCGAGCGTGAGCAGCCCGAGCTTGTAGGGCAAGCGCCCGTACTCCCCCCCGACGTTCGGATCCCTCCCCTGGTAGAGGAACCGCAGGTCGCACGCGTTGATGGTCATGCGCTCGTCGTGCCCGGAGCGGATCAGCTCGCCGTGGCTGATGTCGTCGCTCCAGTCCGCGCCATCGTACGTCACGTTCGCGGGGCCCGCGAAGGGCTTCGCCTTGGTGTCGGCCAGGGCGGCCCAGGGCCCGTCGAGGCTCTCGGAGGTCCACGACCTGAAGAAGCGAGGGCTGTTGTCGAACGCCTCCACCAGGAGCAGGTACTTGTTCGTCCCGTCGACCTTGTAGACGTTGCTGGCCTCGAACAAGAGCCCCGAGCTGGGGGCCGTCATGACGACCTCATAGCCGTCGAACTTCGGGAAGTTGTCGATGCTGACCTTGGAGCGGTAGAGCTTGCCGTCGTCCCGCGAGAAGAAGAGATAGCAGTTGGCGTCGTCGCAGATGGTCCAGAAGTCCAGCGCGCCGAGGACGTTCCCCATGGCGCCCGGCTCGCCCTTGAGCAGCGGCTGGGGGCGGCTCCAGCCGTTCATGTTGTTGATGTCGTCGTTGGTCGAGTACCTGCCGTTCCACTGGTAGATGAGGTACCACTTGTTGTGCGGCCTGAAATAGAAGACCTGGGGCGCGACCGTGCTGCCGGTGGGCCAGCTCCCCATGAAGTGCTGCTCAGCGGCGTTCGCCTGAGGGAAGTCCGTGAAGCTCGTGTAGATCGACTGCCAGTTGTTGCTCGGAGCGGTCTCGAACACGGTGGCAAAGACGTGGTACTTGTTGTCGAAGAACACGATGGTCGGGTCCTTGACCGAGGCCCAGGTGCGGCCACCAGGCGCCTTGGGGCTGATCACCGGCTGGCTCGACTTCCACTTGAACGTGGTGGGCAGGTCGCAGGTCACCGGCGGGCTGCCTCCCTCGCCGCCGCCACCCCCTTCCCCGACGGAGCCGCCGGTCCCCGCGGCCGACGTGCTGCTGCTCGTGCTCGTGACGCCTCCCCCGGTCCCCGTGGCAGGTGACCCGCCGGTGCCCCCTCCACCCGATCCCGACGTGACGCCGGCGCTCGTCGTCGTGCTCGTTGAGCCGCTCGTCCCATCGGCGGGCTCTTGCCCATCGTCCGGATCGCTGCCGCAACCGGCGAGCGCCGCGAGCACGCAGCCGAGGGCAGAGAGACCAAGGGTGGAGCGGCGCAGAGTAAGGGGTTGGCGGGGCAGATCGAGGTGAGTGGTCATGCTAGTCTCCAGAGGGATGCCCGACAGGGCCAGCGAGCTCCTCAGAGCCCGACCGTCGAGGTTGATGCGGATGAGGAAGAAGGGCCCGGTGCACAGGACGGCCCATCCAGGGCAAAGCTGAAGGATCCCCGGAGTCCTGATTGTGAGCGTTAACATGGCCGGCGTCAATCAGAAACGGGCGCGCGGCCACCCTCGATCACGACGGTCGCGCGGCGGCGGCCGGCAGCGATGCTCACGTGAGCCGCCCCACGAGGAAGGAGGCGTCCGTCGCCCTGGCAGGCTGGTCTGAGCCCCGCGGAGCTGCGGCGGGAGGCTACACCGCAGCTCCGAGCGCGTCGCGGCGCGGGACGGTGCTGCTGGAAAGATGCGAGCTGGGCTTTCCGGAGGCCAGAGCGCTCGAGCCAGCGGTGACGTCGTCGAGCGGGGTCCCCGCGCTCACTCGCTCAGCAGCGGAGCGAGCCAGGGCACGACCGGCAGAGCGTTGCTGTTTTGGACCTTCAGCTTCCATTCCTCGTCGGTGAGGCGCACCAGGCCGTCTTGGAGGACTTCGTGGTAGGCGGAGACGACGCCCGCGTACGCGCGGGGACCCTGGCAGGAGTCGACGGTTACCACCATCAGGAGCGGCATGCCGGTGCCCACGTGAAGCACGCTGGGCTGGCGAGGGACCGGCAAGTCGCCGCCGATGTCGGTGTGCACGTCGGTGATGGCGGGATCCATCTTCACGGCCTGCAGCGGGTCGAAGTGGAGCTCGCTGTACCAGCCGGAGTGGCCGAGGACGGTCCCGTCGCAGTTCACGTTGGCCGTGACGGCCCGGTTGATGAACGCGAGGTGCTCCGCGCTGTGCGGCTGGCCGCTGCGCTGGGCGCGCGCCATCTCGGCGAGCGTGAGGCTGATGCGCGCGACGCGCGCGAAGTAGTCCTCGACCTGGCCGCCGAAGCTCGGCTCGAGCTCGAGCGTGGCGGTGAGCTCCTGCGCGCGCTCGGCGAAGCGGATCACGGCCTCGAAGAACTCGGGGTAGGGGTCGACGTAGGCGTCGGGATACTCGCACGACGCGTTCGACGTGTACGACTGCTTCACGTAAAGCACGTTGTTGTGGCGGAGCTGCGCCCACGAGCTGAGCTGGGTGTTGAGCAGCCGGCGGCCCCAGGCTTCGCTGCGGGCCACCGAGGGCAGGTCCGAAGGCGGGGCGCCTGCTGCGGGCGACAGCGCGCGGAGCGCTCCGAGCCAGCCCGTGTACAGGCTGCCTTCCCAGTACTGCTCGGGGTGCTCGTCGACCAAGAGGCGCAGCGCGGAGAGCTCACCGGGATAGCCGGCCTCGACGTCGAGCTCGTCGCCGAGCAGGCCGAGCGCCTGGTCGTTGCCCAGCGCGGCGAAGGCCACGTCGAGCGGGTCGGGCACGACGCGCGTGGGCAGGCGGTCGTAGACCAGGTTCGAGAAGACGTGGCTGTCGACCGTGTAGCGCTGACCGAACAGCGCGAAGCTCAGGTTCAAGGGGAAGGTGCTCGCGCCGCCGGCGCTTCGCTTCATCACGTGGCTGGCGATCCGCTGCTCGCCGAACTGACCTTCGACGAGCGCGCCGGCGAGGGTCGCGTCGTCGACGGCGGCGATCCCGCCGGGAGCGTCGAGCGCGGTGAGCAGCTCGTCCACCTCCGGCAGCGTCATGTAGTCGTGCTCGCCGACGAACGCGCTGATGGTCGCGTCGATCGACTGGTATTGCGCGAACGTGCTCTCGTCGAGGAGCCGGCGCAGCGCGATGACGCTCTCGACCTGCCTGCGCCGCAAGACCTGCTTGCCGTCCTCCTGCGTCTCGATCAGACGAAAGTCGATGCGGCCGAGCCACATCATGCTGCGGAAGTAGCTCTCGAGGTCCGGATCGCCGTCGTAGTGCCCGCGCGGCTTGAACTGGGAGAAGTCGATGTTCCGCTTCACGCCGAACAGCACGCGCTCCTGAATCCCCGCGGCCTGCATGGCGGCGTCGACGAAGCTCTGGACCCCTGAAGGCTCGCGGGGGTCGACCTTGCCGCCGTTCAGGAGCGACACGGCCACGCCCAGGTAGAAGTTCAGATCGGACGCCGCCTCCGGCTCCAGCCTGTCGGCCGCGTGGATCAGCGAGCTGCGAATCGCGGTCAGCAAGAGCTTGAGCCGAGGCCGCAGCGCCTTCTTCTCCAGCTGCTGGAGGATCTTGTCGTGCGAGCGGTAGATGGCTTCCAGCACCATGTCGCTGCTGATGAACACCGGCAGATCCTCCATGTAAATCTGGGAATAGCCGAGGGCGAACGACGGGAATTGGTGGCCCGCGGCGATGGCGAAGCCCATCTGCGACAGGCGCTCTTTCGGAGCGCTGTCAGCCGAGAAGAAGGCGTTCAGGATCGGGTCGAGGTTCGCCGCGGCGAGCGGGTCGTAGCCGAGGTTCGGCGCGAACTCGACAGCGTGGCGCGCTCGCAGCTCGTCCGCGGTCGCCAGCCGCGCCTCGTCGAGCTCCTGGAGCAGCGGGTCGACGCTGGCCGGCGTGGAGACCGTGATCTCCGTGCCAGGGTCGATCTCGCTTGGCACCTCGGCGATCGCGCTGGGATCGGGGCCGACGGGTCCACACGAGCTGGCGCAGAGCAGCGCCAGCAGGGGCAGGGTCACTCTGGTCCCGCGCCCGAGCCAGGTCATCGTCCTTCGCGTCATGCCATTCATGTCATGCCTCCTGCTCTCCCGGTCAAAATGTGCCACCCGATCGGGGAGAGCCGGGGCTCGCGAACGGCAACCGGCGTGCCATGCGTGGCGACGCCCGCTCCGGTGGGAACGGCCTTCGACCAAGCGTCGATTTCGTGCTGGGGATGTCGAGCCGGGGAGTGCGGTGTTTGGCCGAACGCGCGGGACTCTGGATCACGCCGCCGCGCCGGCCACGCGCGCGAGCAGCGACGGCCAGCTGCGGGGCGGCTTGAACCGGTGGGCCGGCGCGGGCCCATCGACGATGTGCTCGACCTCGTCGAGGCGGCCTCCAGGGAGCAACACCCCGCCCAGCGACGCGCGCACGAGCGGTATCCGCGCCGGATCGAAGCCCATCACCTGCGACGCGATCGCGTCGACGACGCTCGGGTCGAACCCGCCGATCAAGAGCCCCGCGCGCACCGGCGTCGCGCCGAGCGGCCCCTCGCCCTCGCCCCCGACGATGCCGTCCACGATCGTCAGATACCGCCGCTGCGGCTCGCCGCGCAGGGCGCCGGCGCGGTCCGCGAAGAACAGGATCCGGTTGAGATCCAGGATGGTCCGCCAGAGCGTGTTGTTCCCCTCCCAGCTCCCGTCGATGACCTTCGGCGGCGCCGCGAGCCGCGGCGCGCGCGCGACGAGCGAGTGATCGCCCGGGAGCGGGAACCGGCTCAGCTTGTTCTCCACCGCCTCGCCGAGGCCCTGGGGACGATCGAACTCGTCGCCGCCCACCGACGGATCCCCCTCGCTGAAGTGCGGGAGCCAGTACTTCTCGTTGGTCAACCCGATCACGCTCTTCAGCGAGAGCGTGACGCCGGTCTTCTTGTGCGTCTTCAGCTTGGGCAGGTTGATGACGACATCCGCGTCGAGGAGCGTCTGCGGAATGCTGTATTCGTGCCGCTCCCCGGTGTGGTGCGGCACCGGCGTCGCGTAATGGCTGCGGTGGAAGCGGAGCGCGCCGGGGCGCGGGGCGCCCGCGCCGGCGAAGAAGCTGTCCCGGCCGAGATCGACCACGCGGTAGCCCCGGGGATCGCCGGGCAGCGGGCGGCGGAGGAGCAGCCCGAGGTTCCACGAGCGGCCGAAGCGGCGCACGTCGTCGAGCGCGAACACGGGCGCGACCCGGAAATAACGCAGGTCGATGAAATCGACGTCGTGGCCCTGGGACTTCAGGTGATCGATGACGTCGAAGATGCCGAGAGGGCCGGCGACCTTCTCGACCTCGCAGCCCTCGACCGGCGAGTCGACGACGCGCACCCGCCCGCGCGGGCCGGCGGCGCGGAGCGCATAGTCGAGCACCGGCCGGAGGAGCGAGCCGTGCGTGCTCGAGGCGGCGAGCCGCTCGCCCGTGATCTTCTGGTGCAGGTTCTTCGACGAGACGAGGTTCGGCTTGATGATGACCCGGTCGCCCGGCGCGATCAGGTCGCCGAGCGGGTTCCACGCGGGCGTGCCGGCGCGCGCCGCGTCGAGGCCGAGCCCCCGGAAGAGCGCCTCGACGGCCTCGTAGACCGGGCCCGGCGGCCCGTAGGGCGCGCGATCGGCGTAGCCGAGGCCCGGCCTCGATACCGTCACCACGCGGCCCGTCGCCTTTGCCATCCGGATCTCCCCTCTCAACCGCCGGCGCCGTTCGGGCCGGGCGACAGGATCTCCGCCGGCGCGGCGCGCTGGAAATCGACGTTCAGGCGCGAGACGCTCGCGAGGTGCTTGCCCGTGCGGACGAGCGCGATGTCGTCCGCGAACTCGACCTGGATGCGCATCCGCTCGCCGAGGAAGCGGCGGAACGTGGCGAGCACCTCGTCCAGCACCTGCTGCGAGAACCGCCCGCCCTTGACCACGCGGAACGTGATGGCGTCGCGCTCCTCCTGCACCACCTGAAAGCGCTTGATCGCGTAATCGAACTCCTTGAGGTAATGCGCGAAGAACGTGCCGGGCAGGTAACGCCCGTCCGTCCCCCGGATGATCGACTGGACCCGCCCCTCGATGCGGCCCACGCGCGGCGCCCCGCGGCCGCAAGGGCACGGCACGGCCGGATCCATCGCCTCGGCGAGATCGCCGATGCGGTAGCGGACGAAGGGCATGCAGAAGTTGTTGAGGTCGGTGATCACCACCTCTCCGATCTCCCCGGGCTCGGCCGGGCGCCCGTCGCGGAGGATCTCGACGATGTACCCCTCGGCCACGACGTGGTGGCCCTCGTGCGCGTCGCACTCGTAGGCGATGCCCGAGAACTCGCGGCTGCCGTACTTGTCGAAGACCTTGCAGCCGAACGCCTCCTCGATGAGCCGGCGGCTCGGCAGCGGCAGCGTCTGCGCGCTCGACATGATCGCGCGCGGGCGGGCCGCGACCTTGCCGGTGCCCTTCGCGTAGTGCGCCAGGAAATCGAGCGCCTCGGCGTAGCCGTCCATGAGCACCGGCTGCACCTCGGCGATGCGCGCGATCATCTTGCCCAGGTTGTCGTCGGACAGCTCGAAGATGGGGATGAACGTCCGGTTCGACAGGATGGCGTCCGCGCGCTCGCGCGCCGCCTGCCACCGGGTCATCCCGATGGTCTGGTGCCACAGCCGCAACGTCGGGTCGCCGAAGCGGTAGCCCGTCCACTCCTGCGCCCGGAGCGTCGCCGCCCAGCGGAACTCGAGCTGCGCCCGGTCGGCGTAGCAGACGAACGGCTCGCCCGTGGAGCCGCTCGTCGTGATCTTGAGGACCTGCGATTTGTCGTGGTTCTCCGACATGATGTCGAAGTAGAGGTGGCGCCGGATATCCGCCTTGGTGAGGAACGGCAGCTTGTGGAGGTCCTCCTGGCCGCGGATGTCCTCGGGCCGCAGCTTGAGCTCCTGCATGCGGGCGCGGTAATAGGGCACGTTGCGGTAGCAGTGGCGGAGCAGCCGCCGCAGCTTCTCGTCCTGGAGCTCGCGGGTCTGCGCCGGCGTGAGCCACTGCGTCTTGCGCAGCGTCTCGTAGTAGTGCTCGACGTCGCGCGTGATCATCCAGTGGGTGTGGTTGAACGCGGCGAGGTACGCGCGCCACTTCGCCGTGGTGAGCGGGTCGCGCTCCGGCGAGCGGTCGATCACCGGGTGGCGGCGGAGGTACTGCGTGGCCACGTCCGCCGGGGGCCGGCCCACGCGGTACTCCCACATCGCCTTGCCGAGGTCGTAGAACGACTTCACCACGGCGCCGGCCGCCCCCTTGTCGAGGAAGGAGACGCCCTGCCGGCGCTGCTCGAAGAGCGTCTCGACCTCCTTGTACGAGTAACCCTTGGCGTGGGCGGCGACGAGGATGAACGACTGCCAGTAGAAATAGCTGCCCTTGTACGTCAAGAGGTCCTGGAACACCTCGCGCGCGCACATCACGAAGCCGCTCTTGTTGTCCTGGAGCGACATCCCGAAGGTGGTGTTCAGCAGGGCGTTGAACCCGCGGCTCAGGTGGTAACGGCGGTCCTTGCGCCGGCCGACGGCGCTCCTCCAGCCCTGGACGACATCGACGCTGTGCTCGTAGAGCTCGCGCCGGAGGCGCAGCAGGTCCTCGGGCTGGTACTGGAGATCGGCGTCGATGATGGCGACGAGCTTGCCGCGCGCGGCGGCCGCGCCGGTGCGCCAGGCCGCGCTGATGCCCCGGTTCTGCGGGTGGAAGCACCCCACGACGAGCCCGGGGTGCGCGGCCATGAGCGCGCGGATCGTCGTGGCGGTGCCGTCGGTCGAGCCGTCGTCGACGAGGATGAGCTCCCCCGCGAGGGCGCCCTCGCAAAAGACGCCGAGGACGCGCTCGGTGAGCTCGGGGATGTTCAGCTCTTCGTTCAGACACGGCACGATGACGGAGAGCTCGATCGGGATCTCCGGAGCAGGCTCGGACTGGGGTTCGGACATGGTGGTTCGCCTATCTTGCCTGGGAGGGGGGCCGCGGCGGGGCGACGGGCGCTCGGGGCGGTCCGGGTGCACGGCGGAGGTCACCGGGGGACGCAGCGGAAGCAGGCGCGGATCGGCAGGGCGCCGTGGGGCGCCGCGCGGCGCTCGGTCACGCGGAAGTGGCGCTCGAGGAGGCGGCCGAACTCGTCCGGCGTCCACTGGTGCAGGTGATAGACGTCGCCGCCCCACTGGATGCGGTCGCGCAGGAGGTAGCCGACGGGCGTGCGGCGGACGACGCCCTTCAGCCGCGCGATGAGCGGGTCGTTCGGGACCGTGATCGCGGCGACGCCGGCGGGGCGCAGGAGGCGCGCGATGGCCGCGAGGACGGCGGCGGGGTCGACCGTGTGCTCCAGGACCTCGGTGCAGATGATGCGGTCGAAGCTCGCGGCGGGGAGGTCGAGCTTGTCGACCTCGCCCTTGAGGAAGCGGGCGTCGTAGCCCGCGAGGTTCTTGCGGGCGGTGTCGAGGAAGACGTCGGAGACGTCGATCGCCGTGATGCGCGCCCGCGGGAACATGCGCAGCACGTGGCCGCCGCCGGAGCCGACCTCGGCGAGGTCGAGGCCCGCGCAGTCGCCGAGCATGTCGCGGATGATGGCGAGCCGCTCGCGCTCGATGAGCCGGATCGGCAGCGGGGCGCGGTCGTAGTAGTCGTCGATCGGGTGCTCCCGGGCGAGGCGGTCGTTGAGCGCCTCCACGTCGATGTCGCCGGCGGCGTTCGGCATGGCGGCCCCATAGCACGGGGGCGGCGGAGCCTCACCCGGGCCGCGCGCGGCCGGGCTGAGCCGGGAGCGCGGCCGCGGCGGTCGATCGAGCCGGCGCGCAGCGCCGAGCAGGGCGTCGCCGGCGTTGTCGACGATCACGTCGAGTCGCCCCAGGTCCGCAGGAGCCTTGTCGGGTACTTCCTCCGGTAGGCGACCTCGCCGCTCCTCGGCGCGCTGCGCCGCTCCAGGGCAAAGCAGGGGTGGGCGCTGCACCTCACGAGCCGCTGACGCCCTTCATCGTCCCAGCCCTCCATCCGTACCGCAGCGTGCACCTTGGACCCGTCGAGCTCCGTCGTGAGCGGTCCCCGCCGCTTGACGCCCCACGGCGCTGGGTCGATGCTCCGGCGATCGCATGAAGCATTGGAACCGAGTTACCCAATGGCTGCTGCTCGCAGCCCTGACCATCCCTGTTCCCGCCTGCGGGGACGACTCCACAGATCCCCCGGCTGACCCGACAGGGTCGGGCGGGACCGGCGGCGGCGCCACGACCGGGACCGGCGGCGGCGGGGCCGGCGGCTCCGGCGGCGGCGCCACGACCGGGACCGGCGGCGGCGGCGGGGAAGGCGGCTCCGGCGGCGGCGCCACGACCGGGACCGGCGGCGGCGGCGGGGAAGGCGGCTCCGGCGGCGGCGCCACGACCGGGACCGGCGGCGGCGGCGGGGAGGGCGGCTCCGGCGGCGGCGCCACGACCGGGACCGGCGGCGGCGGTGCGGGCGGCTCCGGCGGCGGCGCCACGACCGGGACCGGCGGCGGCGGCGGTGCGGGCGGCTCCGGCGGCGGCGCCACGACCGGGACCGGCGGCGGCGGCGGTGCGGGCGGCTCCGGCGGCGGCGCCACGACCGGGACCGGCGGCGGCGGGGCGGGCGGCTCCGGCGCGGGCACGACCACCGGCACCGGCGGTGGCGGCGGCGCGGGCGGCGAGGCCGCGTCGGTCGAATGGCCGACGGTGACGAGCGAGATCCCGCTCGACCCCGAGATCGAGGACGCCATCGCCGAGCTGCTCGCGCAGATGAGCGCGGCGCAGAAGGTCGGCCAGATGGTCCAGCCCGAGATCCTGGCGATCACGCCGGAGCAGGTCCGCGAGTACCACATCGGTTCGGTGCTGAACGGCGGCGGCTCCTGGCCGGGCCGCTCCAAGCACGCGACCGTGGCCGACTGGGTCGCCCTCGCGGACGCCTATTACGAGGCCTCCACCGACACGAGCGGCGCGCCCGGCGAGCACCTCGGCATCCCCGTCATCTGGGGCGTGGACGCGGTGCACGGCCACAACAACGTGATCGGCGCGACGCTGTTCCCGCAGAACATCGGGCTCGGCGCGATGAACGATCCCGATCTCATCGAGGAGATCGGCGCCATCACCGCCGCCGAGGTCGCCGTCACCGGGCTCGATTGGGCCTTCGCCCCGACGCTCGCCGTGGTGCGGGACGACCGGTGGGGCCGCTCCTACGAGGGCTACTCCGAGGATCCGGAGATCGTGAAGAGCTACGCGGGCCGGATGATCCGGGGCCTGCAGGGCCGGCCGGCGGATGGCGCGGATCTGTTCAGCGACAGGCACGTGATCGCGACCGCCAAGCACTTCATGGGCGACGGCGGGACCGAGCAGGGCAAGGACCAGGGCAACACCGTCTGCTCCGAGGAGGCTCTGCGCGACATCCACGCCCAGGGCTACTTCTCCGCGCTGGAGGCGGGCGCGCAGACCGTGATGGCGTCGTTCAGCAGCTGGAACGGCGACAAGATGCACGGCAATCGGTACCTGCTCACCGACATCCTCAAGGGCCAGCTCGGCTTCACCGGCTTCGTCGTCGGCGACTGGAACGGGCACGGCCAGCTCCCGGGCTGTAGCAACGCGCAGTGCGCCGCGGCGATCAACGCCGGGGTGGACATGATCATGGTGCCCAACGACTGGAGGGCGTTCATCGAGAACACCATCGCCCAGGTGCAGAGCGGCGAGATCCCGATGGCCCGCGTCGACGACGCGGTGACCCGGATTTTGCGCGTGAAGATGCGGGCCGGCCTCCTCGGCCCCAGGGCGAGCAAGGGCGCCCCCTCGGCCCGGCCGGTCGCCGGCGACGCCACGCTCCTCGCCGCGCCGGAGCACCGGGCCGTGGCGCGCGAGGCCGTGCGCAAGTCGCTCGTCCTGCTCAAGAACAAGGGCAGCGTCCTGCCGCTCAGCAAGGCGATGAACGTCCTCGTGGCCGGCAAGACCGCGGACAACATCCAGAACCAGTCCGGCGGCTGGACGCTGACCTGGCAGGGCACCGGCAACACCAACGCCGATTTCCCGAACGCGCAGTCCATCTACGCCGGCATCAACGAGGCGATCACGGGCGCCGGGATGAGCGGCACCGCGACCCTGAGCCCCGACGGCACCGCCGCGGCCGACACCTTCGACGCCGCGATCGTGGTCATCGGCGAGACGCCCTACGCCGAGGGCCAGGGCGACATCGGCAAGTTCGAGACGCTCGAGCACGCCAAGCTCTACCCCGAGGACCTCGCCGTCATCGACACCATCCGCGCCCAGGCGCCGAGCGTGCCCATCGTCACGGTGTTCGTGTCGGGCCGCCCGCTCCACACCAACAAGGAGATCAACCGGTCGGACGCGTTCGTCGCGGCCTGGCTGCCGGGCAGCGAGGGCGGCGGCGTCGCCGACGTGCTCTTCGGCGATCACGAGTTCCAGGGCAAGCTGTCGTTCTCGTGGCCCTCGGCCGACTGCCAGACGCCCATCAACAAGGGAGACGGCGAGACGCCGCTCTTCCCGTATGGCTATGGCCTCGCGACCACCGACGCCGACGCGCTCGGCGACGATCTGCCCGAGGTCTCCACGGGCCACGGCTGCGCGGCCCCGGACCCGGGGACGGCCGGCACCACCAACGAGCCGCTCGAGATCTTCGTGGATGGCGACGAGAAGGGCGATTACGTGCTGCGCATCGGCGGCCCCTCGAACTGGGGCGGCGTCGACGTGGGCATGGGGGCCACCCTGCCCGGCGGCGAGGTCAGCGTCAGCACGGTCGACGGCGAGATCCAGGGGAGCGCCAAGCAGGTGACCTGGAGCGCGACAGGCCAGATCTACGCGCAGGTCTCGGCGGGCTCGCCCGGGGTCGATCTGTCGCCCTACTACAACTCGGAGACCTCGATCGTCTTCCGGGCGCGCGTCGATGCGCCGCCCGAGGGCGCGCTGGTCACGCTGTCGGCCCACTGCGTGTATCCCTGCTTGGGCGACATCAATATCGCCGACACGCTGACCTCCATCGCGGACGGGGCGTGGCACGAGGTCTCCGTCCCGCTGAAGTGCCTGACGGACCGCGGGCTCGACATCACCAACGTCAACACGCCCTTCCTCCTCTACTCGGAGTCGCCGATGGACGTGGCGATCGAGGACATCCGCTGGGAGCCCTTCACCGCTGGCCCCACGCCGACCTGCACGTTCTGAGCCTCTCCTGGGGATGCGGCGGATCGCGACGGTCCGCCGCCGTGGAACAGCCCCGCCGGCGACTGGCTAGAAGCCGCAGGTCGACAGGCGGTCATCGCCGACCGCGATGGTGACCACCCAGTTCTCGCCGTTCGAATAGCTCCAGTCGAAGTAGCTCTCGCCGTTGGTCACGGTGTGATGGGGCATCACGGCCCAGCGGTAGCCTCCCAGGTCCCACTCGGCGCACCAGGAGTACGGGCTCTCGTCGCAGCTCGCGGCGTAGAAGTTCCAGTATTGCCCCGTGTCCGGTCCTGACCAGGGGCCGCCGGCCACGCGCCAGTACTTGTTCCAGGGGCCCGACTGGAAGCCGCCGCCGCCCTCGTACGTCTGCGCGACATAGGTGTCGACGTAGAAGGCGGCGTTCTCGGAGCACCAGGCGGTCGCGCCCTCGTTCGTGACGATCTCGAACAGGATGTACTGGCTCGAGCTCACGCTGCCGAGGCTCGAGAAGAAGTCGTAGAGCGATTTGATGCCCACGTCGTCCGCCGGCGTGTCGACGAAGCTGTAGACCGAGACGCCGCCGCATGGCGCGCACGGGCCCCCGCAGTCGACGCCGGTCTCGCCCTGGTTCTGGATGCCGTCGCTGCAGGTCGCCCCGCCGCAGTCCGCGGCCGACACGTGCACGGGGAACGAGAGCCGGCTGCTCCCGCCAAGCACATCGGTGACCGTCACCTGGACCGTGGCGACGCCCGGGCCCGCCGGGGTGAACGTCGCGGCGCCGCCGTCGCCCGCGAGCTCGCCCGCGCCGCCCGTGAGCTCCCAGTCGACCCAGAACGCGTCGCCGTCGGGATCCGACGCCGTCACCGCGATCGCGGCGGTCTCGCACTGCGTGATGAACTTGCTCGGGGCGATGTCGATGTCGTCGATCGTCGGCGGGTCGTTCAGGGCGGCGACGACGTCGAGCCCGCCGTTCGGCGCCCCGGCGCACTGGGAGACGAGGGTGATCTCGGACGTCCCCTCGGGGTAGACCGCGGCCGTCGCCTCGGCGGGGGCGCACTCCACCGAAGGGCCGGCGTTGCCGAGCGGGGTCGCGCAGACGCGGTAGACGCCGGGCGGCAACACGAAGAGGCCGTCGGCCCCCGCGTGGACCCTGGACCCGGGAGGCAGCGCGAGCTCGGGGAGCGCCTCCTCTTCCAGCGCGCTCGTGGTCTCCGCGATGGCCGCATCACCGCAGCTGCCGTCCGCGGCAACGACCTTGTAGTGGACCGCGACGACATCGTGACGCAGGCCTCCGACCGTGAGCGCCGCACGGATGGCCCCTGTCTCCGCGGCCTCCTTCGCCGCGGCGTCCTCCGCGCCCCCGTCGCACGCCGGCGTCGCGGCGACGAGCGCGATGAGCAGCGTTTTACTCGCGCGAGAGTGGAATAAGCTTCGCATGGTGCACCTTCTCCCTGGTGACGTTCGGCAACATCATCGCGGGCGCGGCGAGCTCCGCTGACAGCAGATCTCCAGGGCGGCCCCATGGCCCCTTGCGCGCCGGGCTCCGCCTGCAGCATCGCGCATGCCGCGGTAGGGCCGACCGGAGGCGTCGAGAATTTGCGCTTCAGCGGCGCCGGAGGCGCTCTGTCAGGTCAGGAGGTTCGCGGGTCTTTGCGCCATCCCGCAACCGTTCGCGGTCTCCGGCAGCGGCTTGCGCAACTCAACGGTTGAGCTCGGTCACGGCGCCCGACGCCGTGCAGCAGAAGGGAGGGTCGCCGGCGGTCAGGGCTCGACGCGGCACGCCGCGCTGCACCCGTCGCCGGCCGCCGTGTTGCCGTCATCGCACGTCTCGAGCCCCCCGACGTCGCCGTCGCCGCACACGATCGCGGGATCGATCAGGGCGCGGCGCAGCGTCAGGGCGTCCCGGAGCGGGCCCGCGTTCGCGTTGAACTCGACAAGATCCTCCCGGGTCTCCTCGCCGGCGCTGGCCGTGTTGATCACCTGCGCCGCCCGATCGATGGCCGCGAGCGCGGCGCCCTCGTCCCACGCCGCGCTCGCGAGGCGGTCGAGCTCGGCGCGGAACCGCGCGTCGAGCGCCGGGATCTCGCGGATGCGGCGCGGGAGCACGGCGACGGGCGCGGTCTCGGTGTCGAAGCGCGGGTCGTCCAGGATGCGGTCCATCCCGTGGGGGAGGAACACGAAGCGCCCGTCGACCGGGTTCTCGTACAGGTAATAGTTGTTCGCGCGGTACGCGTAGCCGTCCCAGTGGCCGAGGAGCGCCTCGAGGGCGAAGCTCGTGATGAAGCGATCGAGGTCGAGGTGCTCGCTCACCTTCGCCGCCAGCGCCTCGTCCGGCGTGTCCCGGATGGCGTCGGCGAGCGCGCGGAGCGCGGCCGCGCCCGGGTCTTCCCCGCCGTCGAGCTCGGCGGCGCCGAGGTCGTCGACGAAATCGCCGCAGCACGGCCCCTCGTAGAGCGCCCCTTCGTCGTTCTTCTCGCCGAAATGGCGCCGCAGGAACCGCTTGTCGATGGCCTCGGTGACGACGTAGATGCCCTTGTCGACGCCGTTCAGGCTCAGCACCGCGTGCGCGGTGCGCGCGGCGGGCACCCCGGCGCGCTCGTGCATGTCCCCCCCGATCTGCTCGCGCAGGAAGCTCGAGTCCTGCTTGGCGCTGTTCAACAAGAGCTTCTTGACCCCGTCGAGCTCCGCCTGCTCGTCGAACTGGTCGATCTTGACGCTGAAGCTCGGCTTCTTCTCGAGATCCTTGATGTCGTTGCCCTTCTGCCGGATCCCGGCGCCCTCGATGACCTCGCCGTCGTAGGTCAGCGTGCACGGCACGCGGTCCTCGAGATCCGTGGCGAGCTGCTCCAGGTGGGCCTCGTCGACGGTGATCGCGATCGTGTGCAGCTTCGTCCGATCGAAGACCGCTTCGCCGGTCTCCTCGTGGACCGGACAGCCGCTCTGGCTCGCCGCGACGAGCAGGAGAGCGAGGGCGGCGGACGCGTGGCTGGTTCTCATCGTTCCCGGTTTGCTGTGGGGCATCTCTCTGGATACCGCCTCTCCTCCGCGTCCGCCCGCGTGGGCGGCGCCGGCCGCCCGTGCCGCGGCGCGGCGCGGCGCGGCGCGGCGCGATCAGAGCGCCGGGCGGCGGGGCCCGCGCTCACGGGCGCCACGGGAGCTCCTGGAGCGAGGGCGCGGCGCTGCCGGCGTCGAACACGATCATCAGCGCGCCCGGCGCGAGCGAGGGGGTGAGCCCCTCGGGCTTGAGCCCCGGGAACCGCTGGACGAGGCGCGGCGAGAGGACGCCGGCCTCGGGGCGATCGACCCGCCACAGCGCGCCGGCGTCGCCGTCGGCGGTCGAGGGCGTGGACGCGATCGCCAGCGAGCCGTCCGGCATGAAGGCGAGCTCCGAGATGCCGCCCGGCGTGGGCCGCCCGTCGACCTCCACGTCGACGCGCACGCGCGCCCACGGCGAGACGCGGGCCGCCTCGAAGCGCCTCGCCTCGTCCGCGGCCCGGCCGCCCTTCGCCCGCGCGGCCTGGACCGGGGAGGCGCCCTCGCCGCCGAAGAGCGCGAGCGGGGCGGCGACGCGCCAGATCATCGCGTTGCCCTGCGGATCGAGCGGCGCCTTCAGCCCGAGGTACAGCGAGCCTTGCCAGAAGGCGAGGCCCTCGATGTCGAGCGCCCGCGTCCCGTCCGGGAGGCCGAGCGCCGCGGCGCGCGCGGGGGCCGCGTCGAGCAGCTCCGCCAGGTGGATCTCGCCGTCGACGCGGAAGCCGCCGCCCTCCGGGCGGAGGCGGAGGAGCGCGGTCCGCGCGGGCTTGCGCTTCCCCTTCTTGCTGTAGCTCTGCGACGAGAGGAGGTAGACCTCGCCCGCGTCGCCGGCGGCGATCCCCTCGACGTCGCTCAGCTCGTCGACGCCGCTCACGGGCACCGGCTCCGGCGCGACGGCGCCGCCCGCGGACATCGCGAAGAGCCACGGCGCGCCCTCGTCGCGCTCGTGGCCGGTGTCGTCGCTGGCGATGAGGTACCGCGACTCGCCGGGGCGCGCGAGGACGCCGGACGGCTCGAGGCGCGAGCGGCCGGCCAGCGCCGGCGGCACCTTCATGGGGAGCTGCGACGCGGCGGCGGCGGCCTGCGGCGCGGCGGGGGCGGGCGCGGCGGGGGCGGGCTTGGGCGGCGCCGGGGCGGGCCTCGGCGGCGCGGCCGCGCGCGCGCCGCCAAAGGTGATGTCGAAGGCCTGGCCGGGGACGAGCGCGGCCGGCGCGTCGAGCGCGATGGTGACCACGCGGCCCCACGCGGGCACCTCCGGCGCCGGCCAGCAGCGCAGGGGGAGCTCCGAGACGACCGGGCCCACCACGGCGACCGTGCCCGGCAGCGGACCGCCGAGCTGGCCCCGGATCCAGAGCTCGGCGCCGTCGCCCTCGTGGACGCCGAGCGCGAGCCGCTCGGGGACGCAGGCGATCGCGCGCGCGCCCGACCGCGCGCTCACGAGCTGGACCACGGGCTCGCCGGCCGGGACCACGTCGCCGGGCTGCCGGTCGATCGAGGCGACGCGCCCCGCGCTCGCCGCGCGCAGCGCGTACCCGGCGCGCCGCTGCTCGAGCATCGCGATGTTCTCGGACGCGACGCGCGCGTCCGCGTCGAGCTTCGCCGCGAGCCCCGACGTCCGATCCCGGAGCTCGCTCCGGCGCCGATCGGCCGCCTCGAGCTGCGCCGCGAGCAGGCTCAGGGTCCGCGGCTTCTCGCTGGCGATCGCCGTCACCGTCGCGCGCTGCAGATCGAGCTTCGCCAGCTGGTCGACGACCGTCAGGTGGCCCTCGACGAGCGCCCTCATCCTCGCGATCTCGCCGTCCAGCACCTTCGCCTCGGCCACCGCCCGGCGCTGCTCCTCGCGCTGCTCCGCGAGGTGGCGCTCGACCGACGCGCGATCCGCGTCGAGCTCCTGCTCGACGAGGGCGAGCTCCATCCGGAGATCGGCCTCGACCTGCGCCTTCTCCGCCTTCGCGACGCTGATCTCGGCGTCGATCGCCGAGGCGTCCAGCGTCGCGATGACCTGCCCGGCCGCGACCTCCTGGCCGACGACCACCTCGATGGAGGCGATGCGGGCGGTCTCGATCGGCGAGATCGCCTCGGGCAGCGCCTCCGCGAAGCCGAAGACCTGCCCGCGCGGGCCGCCGCCGTCGAGGTGGAGCCACAGCGCGGCTCCGAACGTGAGCACGAGGGTGATCGCGGGTCCGGCGTCCTTGAGCGCCGAGCGGAGTCGCTGGTAGCTGTGCATCGGTGATCCTTGCGCGGTGATGACCACGGCGGTCGCGTCAACGGGTCGAGGGCGCCCGTGGGGCGAGCGAGGCGGGCCTCTCGACGAGGGGCCTCGGCCGCTAGAGATCCAGCGTCGGTTCCTGGAGCATGAGCGAGACGTCCTGCACGCCCGGGATGGCCTGCAGCCTCGAGACGAGCGACGCGCGGAGCTCGGGCGCGCGGACGCTGATCTGGTAGGCGTGCTCCATGAGGGTCCCCTGCGCGGCCTCCCGGAGGGTCACGAGGGAGAACGTCTGGCAGTGCGCGCGGAGGATCTTCGCGAGCGCCTCCTCCGCGTCGGGCACCGAGGGCGCGGTGAAGCGGAGCAGGCCGTCCGGCTGCCGCCGCGCGCCGTAGCCGGTGGCGTGGAGGAGCAAGGTCCCGCCCCCGAAGATCGCCGTCCCGGCGAGCGCCGCGCCGAACGCCTGGAGCCCGCAGGCGATGCCGACGCCGAGCGCCGCGAAGACGAACATGACGTCGCGCGGATCGCGGAGCGTCGTGCGGAAGCGGACCGCGCTCAGGCCCACGGCGACGCCGATGCCGGCGGCGAGGCTGCTGCCCACGGCGAGCATCAGCATGCAGGTGATGACGCTGCCCATGGCCATGCTGTGCACGGCGGAGCGGGAGTAGGAGAGGCCGCGGAAGGTGGCCATGTAGACGAGCGCGACCACCTGCCCCAGCCCGAACGCGAGCAGGAGCGCCACCAGGGCCCTGCGGAGGTCCACGGCGCTCCCCTGGGTGAGCCATCCGAGCCAGTCGATCATGACGGTCCGTCCTCGCCTGCGGCGACCGCGGGGCGTGGCCCGCCCGGGCGCGCGGGCGGTCGCCTCACGGCGCCCCGGCGGCAGCCCCCCGGCCAGGGTAGGGGCGCGCTTGCTTGATGTAGAGCGTCGGCGGCTCGTTCGGGTTCGCGTCGTCGTCGAACTTGAACTCCACGTCCATCGCGTACCAGCCGGTGTTGCCCGCCGCGGGGCCGTACGCGGGGGAGAACCGGGTGTGGATGGCGTCGAGCGCCGCGCCGAGCGCGTGGACCTGCGCCGCCGAGAGGACCGTCTCGCCCTCGGGCACGAGGGTCGAGTGCGTCAGGTAGGTGACCGGCTGGTTCGGCTGGCTGAAGAAGTAGAGGAACTCGTCGTTCGTCACGCCCGCCGGCGGGGCCACGACCTCCACGTCGCCGCCCGCCTGCACGTTGACGTAGAACGCGGGCTGGACGCCGGCCGTGTCGAACGGGTTGTTGGTGATGGCCACGCCGTTCGCCTCCTCGTCGGGGAAGTTGTGGTGCACGAGCAGGGCCATCCCGATCGACCGGTGATCGATGCCGTAATAGGTGCGCTCATCGAAGGTGCGGAGCTTCCAGGCGCTCGCGTACGTCTTGCGGATGGCGTCGAGGACGTCCTCCCAGTCGGTCGGATCGCCGGTGTTCGAGTCGTAGCAGCCGGCGCACGGGAACCCGTCGAGATCCTCGCTGTTCGTGCTGGTGCGGAACCGCATCTTGTGCCCGGGGTACTCCGCCTCGATCTTCGCCTTGAGGAGCGCCTGGAAGTCGGCGTCGACCGGCGCCGCCTTCATGGCGTCGCGGAGCGCCTTGAGCTGCTCGTCGCGGGCCGCCGGGTCGGTGTTGAACTTCGGGTCGTCGAGCATCGCCTCGATCTGCTCGTAGAAGCCGTTCTGCTTCATGAACTGGTCGTAGTAGTAGACCGGGATCGCGAACGCCTTCTGGATCGGGAGGTCGGGGATCCTCGCCAGGATGGAGTAGTGGGCCGCCTTGCCGCCGAAGGCGAGGACGGCCTGCTTGATCGCGTCCCGGAGCGGCTCGCCCTCCGGCGGATCGGGGGTCACCTCCGTGATGTCGCGCAGATCGGTGACCGTCAGGTCGAGCTCGGGGAGCGTGACGGGCTCGGGCTTGTGCGCCTCCCAGAACGCCTCGGCCTCGGCCTCGGTGACCTCGCGGACGCTCCAGGACGACGGCCCCGCGGTGAGCTCGACCAGCTTGTCCTTGAGCGCGAGCAGCTCCGGGTGGCTCATCGCGTTGCGCAGCCCCATGTTGGGCGTGCGCCGGTTCTGGGAGAGCACGTTGACGTGCGACAGCGGCGTCTGGAACTCCTCGGTGATGATCCCCTGGACGACCGAGATGTCGTTGGGCGCCTCGTCGAGCACCACGATGTCCTGATGGGACAGGTACTCGTCCTCGAGATCCGCCGCCTTCGCGAAGTGGAGGCGCCCCATGGCCTTGCCGAGCGAGAGCGGCTGGTAGTCGATCCCCGCGTAGAGATCGCCGGTGCTGACCACGGGGATGTCGGCGGGCAGCTTCGCCGCCTCGACCGCGACGGCCTCCGACGTGGGGTGGAAGGCGAGCTTCGCGCCGAAGAAGGAGGCCCCCTGCACCGCCCGGAACAGGGCGGTGATCATGTCCGCGGACGCGGTGTCGTAGGGAGACAGCTCGAGCGCCCACGTGCCGGGACCCTCGTAATGCGTCACCGCGCCGAGGACGAAGCGGCGATCCGGCGTGAAGTACTCGGTCGCGTTGAACTCGGCGAGGGGAGGGACATAGGGCAGCCCCTCGCCGGAGAGGTGCGAAGATACGAAGTCGTAATGGATCTGGTAGAGGACGCTGTTCTGGAAATAGAGCGCGTTCTGATCGGCCTGATCCAGGACCACCTTGACCGAGCGCGCGCCGGGCAAGCTCGCGTCGACGGGCGCCGACGCGAGCGCCTCGAAGTCCTCGGCGCACCCGACGCGCTTGAGGAACTCCGTCGATGCTTCGTCGCCCTTCCGCTCGCAGACCTCCGGGGCCGCGCCGACGTCGTCCGGCGCGTCGCCGCCGCCACACGCGCCCGGCAGCACCGCGGAGAGCAGGGCGAGCGTGACGATCGACGTGATGCGATTGCCTTGGTACATGAACTCCTCCTGAGACAAGTAAGCTGATCGAGGGGCGGCGCGCGCCGGCACGCCTGCGTCAGGGCGTCAGCGCGAAGCAGTAGATCCCGCCGTAGCCGCCGCCCGAGCCGACGGTCGCCTCGTTGGGCAGCGGCCCCCCGGTCTCCAGGAGGTTGATGCCAGGCGCACACCCCGACTCGTCGAGGGACGACATCCAGTTGGCCATGTTGATGTTCCCGCCGGGGCCGCCGGGGCCGCCCGCGCCGCTGGAGCCGCCGGGGAAGCCCGCGCCGCTGGAGCCGCCGGGGAAGCCTCCGCCGAAGTTCCTCGGCCACGAGTGCCCGACGCGCGGCCGCCCCTCCGCCTCCTTGTCGCCCGCCTTGGCCGTCCAGTCCTTGCACGTGGCCGTCGCGCTGTAGAGCTTGCCCTGGTCGTTGGTCCCCGTAAGGATGTCGTGGTTGTCGACCTCGGGCTGGCTCGGATCGGGCTGGTGGTTGGGGACGCCGTCCTCGTTCGGCAGATCATCGATGATCGCCTCGTCGGCCGCGATGGGGCGATCGTTGAGCAGCTCCTCCTTGTTGTTGGCGACCAGCCGGCCGAGCCGGTCGTACCAGGGCCCCTCGCCGATCCGGTCGATCGCGTCGACCTGCTTGCCGTCCTCTCCCGCGACGGCGCTCAGGAACGCGCGCCACTGCTTGCTTCCCGCGCCCGGGAGGCTCTTCTCGGCGATCGTCGCGCAGATCTTGTCCGCGCCGCGGAGGCCGGCGCCCGGGCCCGTCTCTCCGAAGCGGAGATCGCCCCCGAAGCCGTCCTCCGAGCCCGACAGCTCCTGCATGGCGACGAGGCTGGTCACGAAGAAGCTGAATTTCTCGGTCGTCCCGCCGCCGGTGCCGGTCGTGGCGCCGCCGGTGGTCGCGCCGCCGGTGGTCGCGCCGCCGGTGGTCGCGCCGCCGGTGGTGCCGCCGCCGGTGGTGCCGCCGCCGGTGGTGCCGCCGCCGGTGGTGCCGCCGCCGGAGCTCGACGACGTGCTGGTCGTCCCGTCGCTCGGCGCCTCCGCGTCCGAGCCGGAGCAGCCTACGGCGGTGGAGAGCAGCGCGACGGCGAGGGGCAGCAGCAAGGGGCGATAAGAGATGGTCATGGCGTCTGTTCCTTTGTCTTGGTTAAGCTGGGCTGTGCGCCGCGCCGGCAGCGGCGAGGCTCATTTGCAGGTGAGATCGGGCTGGCAGGTCTGGCCCTCGGGGCACTGCGAGCTGTCGTTGCACGAGGTGAGCCCCGCGATCTCGACCGACTTCTCGATCTGCGACGAGATGACGAGATCGACCCGGCCGGCGGTGATCGTCGTGGAGCCCACGGACCTGCGCGTGACGATGACGGTCGGGAAGCCAGCCACGCCGAGGTCGAGGAGCTGCGTGACGAGCGACGCCGGCACGTCGAGCGAGCCGGTGTCCTCGGCGGAGCACTCGATCATCCCCTTGGTGCCGCCGTGATGGCTGATGTCGAGCTTCACGTAGATCTCCGAGCCCCCGGCCTGTCCCGGCGGCGTCCACGCGAGCTGCACGTCTTGATCGGGATCGAGGCGGATCGTGTCGTTCAGGAGCTCGAGCGGGCTCACGCCCTTGGCCTCCACCGCGAAGGCGCCGAAGTAATCGCCGCTGGCCTCGAAGCGGACCGCCTGGCCCTCGTCGGCGGGCGGATAGCTGAGCTTCGCGCCGGCGGGAGGCTGGTAGTTGTTCGCCACGGGGGTCATGACGAGGGACGCCTCGCCCGACTCGAGGTTCAGGCCCGTCACCGTCACGGCGCCGGCGCTGTGCGCCGCCGGGTAGGGCTCGCACGTGTCGTCCTCGACGCAGACGGCGCTGCCCCCGCAGGGCTCGTTACAGAACGGGACGCGCGGCGTGAGGAGCCGGCAGCTGCCCTCCTCGGCCGCCATCTCCCAGATGATCTGCGACGGCGTGGGCCCGTCGTAGATCTTCCCGACGACCGACGTGCTGCCGGACGGCGCGTCGCCTGCCGGCGTGTCGGGGAGCGAGCGCACCTGGAAGGCGCCGACGAGGCGCGTGGGGTCGCCGGGCGGCCCGCCGGGCCCGGTGGAGCTGCCGGAGCCGCCGGAGCCGCCGCCTCCGCCGGCGCCCGTCGTGTCGCCCGTGCCCGACGTCGAGCAGTGAAGAGAAAGAAGGCTCAGGAGCCCGACGAGGACGCCGGCGCGCCCTCCGACCCCGTGAGGGAATTTTACAATTCTGCGAATTTTTCGCGACATCTCGATGACCTGGTGGAGATGTCGCAGGTTCGGGGGTCAATCTTTTTTGCGGAGGCCGCGCGGGCGCCGGCGCTCACGTGCCGCCGAGCTCGGACAGGCGCGCGCGCAGCCGCGGGGCGTGGACGCTCTGGCCGTGGCGGGAGAGGAAGTCGGCGATGGCCGCGCGCTCGTCGGCCGCCCGCCCGAGCCGGCGCAGGCACTGCACCCGCCCGACCCGGGCCTCGGCCGCGAGGGGGCCGCCGGGGCCGGCGAGGTAGCGCTCGAAGTGGCCGAGCGCCTCGGCCGGCTTGCCCTGGCGGAGCGCGATCTGGCCGAGCGACACGAGCGCCGCCCGCGCCTCGGGGCTGGACGGGTGCTGCGCGAGCAGGGCGCGGTACGCGGCGCTCGCCTCGGCGGTCTTCCCCTCCCCGAGCCGGGCCTGCGCGCGCAGGAGCAGCGCCTCGGGGCCGATCGGGAGCTCCTCCGCGCGCGGCCTGGGCGGCTGCGGGGCGCGATCCCGGGCGTCGCCCGCGCCGGTGGCCGCGGGCTCGCCCGCCGCCGAGCCCGCGTGGGGCGACGGCGCGCTCGGGGGAGCGGCCGCGCCTGCGCCCGGCGACGGCGCTCCCGGCGGCTCCATCGGCGCCGCGCCCGCGCCCGGCGAGGGCGCTCCCGGCGGCTCGCTCGGCGCCGCGCCCGCGCCCGGCGAGGGCGCGTCCTCGCCGGGCGCGGGCGCGGGGGCGGACGGCGCGCCGCTCGGAGCGAGCGCCTCGCCCGTGCCCGGCGCGGGCGGGGGCGCCTGCGAGGGCCCGTCGATCAGCTCCGCCGCGAGCGCGCCCAGGAGGGTCGCCGCGGCGGCCACGCCCGCGAGCGTCCCCGCGACCCCTCGCCGCAGCGCCGGCCGCGGCGCCGCGCGCGGCCGCGCCGCGCTCCTCGGCGCGGGCTCGACGTGGGCGCGCGCGAGCACCCGCTCCAGCAGGGCGGCGTCGCTCAGCTCGAGGCCGGCGCCGCGCTCGTCGCCGAGCTTCCCGATCGCGGCCCAGAGCTGCGCCTCGCCGCGGAGCTCGGGGTCCTCCTGCTCGGCGCGGCGGAGGAGCGCCGCGTCCTCCGGGCGGATCGGCTCGCCACGCGCCTCGGCGGCGAAGATGGCGGGCAGGCGGTCCAGATCGATCTCGGGCTTCTGGGTCCCTGTCATGATGCCCTCTTGCGGCCGATGGCGATGTCCTGGCGCACCTGCTTGCGGAGCGCGCCGATCCCGAGGCGCAGCCTGCTCTTCACGGTGTCGGGGCTGACCTCGGTCATTCCGGCGATCTCCTCGATCGAGTAATCGAGCGCATGGTGCAGGAGGATCACGTTGCGCTGCGCCTCTGGCAGCGCGTCGAGGTACGCCCGCGCCTCGCGCGGGAGCGCCTCGAACGGGGGTTGATGCGGCGCCTGGGCGACCTCCTCGTCGATCGCGCTCTCCGGCGCGACCGGCGCGCCGTCGCGGCGCTGCTGCTTGGCGTAGCGGAGGATCGTGCGGGCGGCGATGCGCCTGGCCCAGGCCTCGACGGCGGCCTCGCCGCGGTAGGTCGAGGCGCTCTCGAGGATCGCGAGCAGGGCGAGCTGCGCGGCGTCGTCGGCGTCGGCCGAGCTGCGGAGGAACGCCCGCGCGATCCGGCGGACGCGGGGGATGACGTGCGTCATGAGCCAGGCCTGCGCCTCTGGATCGCCCGCGCCGGCGCGGCGCATCCGCTCGAGATCGAGCGGCAGGGGCGCGGTGGGCGGCGGTGGGGAAGGGGGGCGGGTCATGGCGCTGGCCGGGCGCGGCTCGGGAAACGGTCCGAGGCTCGTGCGAAGAGCTCGTGTGTGCGCAGCGTCCATCGCCCCGACCTGGTGCGGCGCACGGCCCAACCCGGGTCAATTTTCTTTCCGGGCCGGGTCACGCGGCGCGGGCGGTCATCGCCGGACCGCGCCCTCCGCGGCCGGGGAAGCCGGCAAGGAGAGGCCAAGCTCCAGCCCGAGGCCGGCGACGAACCGCACCGGGTCGGGCTGGAGCGCGAGGGCCGGGTGCACCGAGGCGTCCGGCTGCGACAGGAGGACGTCCACGCCCAGCATCGCCTTGAGGCGAAGCCACTCGGTGAGCGGGTACCCGAGCTCCGCGACCGGCGCTGCGCTGACGATCACATCGGTCCGGGCCTCGGGCGGGGGCAGCTGCCGCGGCATCATCCGCGGCCACCGCCAGGGGGGAGGGAAGGGCGGCAGCGGCTCGCCCCGCTGCGGCGGCCAGGCCGGCAGCGGCCACGCGGGCGGCGACGACGGGGTGGGCTGCGGGGGAGGCTGGGGGATGCGCTCGACGACGTCGACGCTGGCGCGCGCGCCGAGCTGCAGGTCGAAGCCGAGCGGGAGCCGGAGCCGGAGCTGGCCGGTCGCGCTCACGGGGTGACGCACGAGCTCGAACCGCGACCGGTCGTCGCCGAGCGTGGCCGCAGGGACCAGATCGTACCCCAGGCCGAGGACGGCCCGATCGACCGGCGCCCACGAGGCGCGGAGCGCGGCGGCGCTCTGCCAGGGCACCTCGCCGCTGAAGTTCGCGCCGGTGTAGCCGACCTGCACGGCCAGCGTGGGCAGCGGCGGCGCCTCGGGGCGGGCGCCCCGCTCGACCGCGGGCGGCGGCGGGGCCGGCGCCGCGCCTGCAGCTGCCGCGGGGGGCGCCGCGGGCGCGGGGGCCGCGGCGGGCTCGGGGAGAGCGGCCGGCGGGGCCGCGGTCGCGGCGACATCCACCTCGGCCAGGCCGGCGATGCGCCCCTCGCGGAGCTCCTCGGCGACGGCGCCGGCGATGTTGGCGAGCGACTCGAGGGCCGCGGTGATCTGTCCGGGCGGGACCGGGATGCGGCGGCCGTAGACCTGATCGCCGCCGCGCTCGACCGCGTACAAGGCCAGCTCGTCGCTCGAGCCGGCGTCGATCCAGAGCACGCCCCGCGCGTCCCACGCGTCGGCGAGGGCGCGGGCGTCGGGGAGGAGGGTGTGCAGCGTGCGCCTCGGCGCGGCGGCACGGACGACCTGGAGGCGGACGCCGAGGGGGCGGACATGGGCTGCGACGAGGTCGATGGCCCGCTCGTCGATGCGGCCGGCGCCGGGGAAGGCCGCGAGGACGAGCACCGGCGCGCGGGCGGCGCTGGGCGCCTCGCGGGCGGCGCTGGGCGCCTCGCGGGCGGCGCTGGGCGCCTCGCGGGCGGCGCTGGGCGCCTCGGCGGCGGCCGGGAGGGCGAGGAGCGTGCAGGCCACCGCGCTCGCGGCCGTTCGGGCAGCGCGGAGGGCGAGCGCGAGCGACGCAGCCGGCACGGGCTGCGGAAAATACCATCCTTCCCTCCGGGGCACCATCCCCGGCGGGCCGCCTCGAACCGCGGAGTTCGTGCGATCACCGCGGGGCGGCGGCGCCGGAACGGCCCCGCTGGCGGCCTCAGCGCGATCCGGCCGACCGCGGGTAGCTCCCGAGCACCTTCACCATCTCGCAGCGGGCGCGCAGCCGCTCGATCGCCTCGGCGACGCGCGGATCGCTCCGGTGGCCCTCCAGGTCGACGAGGAAGACGTAGTCCCAGTGCTTTTGCCGGCTCGGGCGCGACTCGATCCTCGTCAGGTTGATGGCGGCGTCGTCGAAGATGGCGAGCACCCGGCGGAGCGCGCCGGGCTCCTCCTGCACGGAGAAGACGATCGATGTCTTGTCGGCGGCCGTGGGCGGCGCGTCGGCCCGGGCGATGACGATGAAGCGGGTCGCGTTCTCGGGGCGGTCGTGGATGCGCTCGCGGAGGAGCGGCAGCCCGTAGAGCTCGCCCGCGCCGCGGTTGCCGACCACCGCCGCGGCGGGATCGCCGAGGACCTCGTGCGCCGCCGCGGCGACGGAGGCGGTCTGGACGATCTGCGCGCCGGGGAGGTGCTTGGCGAGCCAGAGCCGGCACTGCGAGAGCGCGTGCGAGTGCCCGTGGACGCGGGTGATGCCGCTCAGCCCCTCCGCCTTGCTGAACAGGCAATACGCCACGTCGAGCACGAGCTCCTGCCGGATCTGGAGGTCGCTCTCGATGAGGGCGTCCGCGGTCAGGGTCACCGAGCCGTCCGACGAGCTCTCGATGGGGACGACGCCGCAGGCCGCCTCGCCCGCGCGCACGGCGTCGAAGACGCCCTCGATGGTGCCCGTCTCCCGGTAGCGCGCCGCCAGCCCGAAGAGGTGGCGCGCGGCGACCTCGGCGAAGGCGCCCTCGGTCCCGGGAAAGGCCACCTTCATGGGCTCCTCGAGCGCCAGACAGGCGCTCATCACCTCCCGGAAGACGACCCGGATGGCGTCGCGCGGGAAGCGGCCGGCGCCCTTGGTCTGGAGGCGGTCGAGCACGCGCCGCTCGCGCTCCGGGTCGTGGAACTGCGTGGCGTTGGCGGCGCGCTTCGCGTGCGCGACCTCGAGGGCCACCTCGGCCCGCTCGGCGAGGAGCTCGAGGATCCGATCGTCGATGCTGTCGATGCGCACGCGGAGCTCGCCCAGGGTCGTCATGTACACTTCACCTCGGAGGGGACCGGCGGCCATCAAAGCGCAGGGGACGCCGCCGCGCAAGGCTCGCCTCGGCGCGGGGAACGCGCGCGAAACGCGCGCGACGGAGGCGCGCGTCGGGGGCGAAGCGGCATCCGTGCGGGCTCGACGCATAGACCCCGCTGGGAGAGAGGAGACCGGCGAAAGCGAAGGGGAAGAGCGAGCGCCTGACGAGGGAGCGGGAAGGGTGGGAGGAGCGATAGGGGCGGGTGCGGGAGCGATAGGGGCGGGTGCGGGAGCGATAGGGGCGGGTGCGGGAGCGATAGGGGCGGGTGCGGGAGCGATAGGGGCGGGTGCGGGAGCGATAGGGGTGGGCGCAGGCGTGAGAGGATCGGGCGCGGGCGCGAGGGGATCAGGGAGGGCGCGATACGATGCCAGACGCGCGGTACGGCCGCAGAAGGAATGCTCAGATGACGGCTGTCTGCTCCGAGAGCGCGTCCGCCTTGGCTTTCTTCGCCTTGAGGCGCGAGCGCTGGTTCAGGGTTGCCCGGTGGCGCGATACGAACTTGGCCGCGATCTTGGGCTGATCGCGGAAGGCATAGCGGCCGCCCTCGCGGAGCTCCTTGGCGAGCTCGTCGGCGGCCCAGAACGCGCGGTTGCGGAGCTCCAGCGCGTGGGCGGCGCTCGCGTCGGAGGCCTCGTTGGCGGCGGCGTCCTCGAGCGTGTCGGCGAGCGTCCTGGCCCGCTGGAGGTCCTTGCGCGTGATATCGGTGACGCCGAGCGCGCTCTCGTGGTCGGACCAGAAGTCGACGAGATCGCGCAGGTCCTGGATCGTGTCGGCGAGGCCGGAGCCGTCGGCGATGCGCGAGAGCTCGGCCTGGGCGGCGGGGTCGTTGCGGCAGCCCCAGCGGCCGCCGGCCACGAGCTTCGCGTCGAGCGCCTCGGCCTCGTCGCGGAGCCTGCGCTGCGCCGACGTGAGCTGCACGGCGCCGCGCGCCTTCTGCCAGGCCTTCTCGAGCGCACCGAGGCGCCGGGCGAAGCGGGCGAGGAGAGCCACCTTGTCGGGGGTGATCCCGATCCTGGCGAGCCGCGCCGCGTGCGCGTGCGCGAGGCGCGCGAGCGAGGTGAGCTCGCGCTCCGCGACGCTCACCGGCATGTCGGGGCCGGCCGCGTAGGTCGGGGCCAGGGCGAGGAGCGCCTCGTCGCTGGTCGGATCATGGGGTTGTGCGGCAGGGCGCTTCGTCCTGGAGACGGGCGTCTTGCCGGATGAACTGGCCTTGGGTGAGGTGGACTTGGACGTATTCTTGACGGTGCGCTTCAGGGGCATGGACTCCCTCCTGGTTGAGCGTAACGGGCGATGGTCGCTCATGAGGAGGAGCTGTCAACCGCGTTCAGCGCGGCCAGGCGTCCGAATGCTGCTGCGATGATGCTCGTGTGTAGCTTTCATGAAGAGGCGGCTGGGGCTCGGAGACGACGGCGGCGCCCATTCATTGCTTTCGCGAAAAGCGGATTGACACAGTGCGTTCTGCCGTGGATCCCTGTGCGCCAACCAACGGACCTTGCGTCGGGGGATCTCGAATGCGACACACGGGCTGGTCGTATCGTCTCGTGGTATTTTGTGCTGTGGTGCTCTTGCTCGGGCGGGGGCACGAGGGCCTCGCGCTGGCCGGGCCTCCGGAGCCGCGGCTTCTTTCGCTGTCGCCTCCGGGCGGCGGGGTGGCGCTCTCGGCGATTCCATTGCGGCTGCCGAGCGACGGCGTAGGAGGGCTTCTCTCGGGGCCTCGTCTCGATGCGCCGCTGATCGAGGACGTGGGGGCGCCCCATGGAGAAATGGTGCTCCCCGACCAGGCCCGGGTGGTGGCGTTCGAGGGGGCTGTCCTGGAGATCCCGCAGGGAGCAGTGGACGAGCCGGTGCGGATCACGATCCGGCCGCTGCCATCGGGCGAGGTGCGGCCGATGGGGCGTGCGATGGTCAACGTCACGCCTGGGGGGAGGGCGTATCGCTTCGGGCCGCACGGGCTCAGGTTCAAGAAGCCGGTGCGGCTGACGCTGCCGGTTGACGAGCACGCCATTCCGCCGGGGATGACGGCGCAGCACGTGACGGGCTTCTATTTCGACGAGGCGCTCGGCACGTGGCAGCGCGTCGAGCGATCCGGCGAGGCCGCGAAGGGGAAGCTGGCGAGCCTGACCGACCATTTCACCGATTTCATCAACGCGACGCTGGCGATGCCCGACGCGCCGGGGGCACGCTCGTTCGATCCGAGCAGCATCAAGGGACTCGCGCTCGGCAGCCCGCTCGCCGGTGTGACGCTGGTCGCGCCGCCGGAGGCGAGCTCGAGCGGCTCAGCGCAGCTGAGCCATCCGATCGTGGTCCCGCCGGGGCGCAACGGAATCCAGCCGTCGCTCGCCATCGGTTACGACAGCGAGCACCGCAACGGGTGGCTCGGCGTGGGCTGGGATCTGCGGCTGTCGCGGGTGGAGATCGACACGCGCTTCGGCGTGCCGACGTACGCGACGGGCGAGGAGCGATACGCGCTCGACGGGAGCGAGCTCGTGCGGACTGGCGACGTGTCAGTCGAGCCGCAGGTCTACCGGCAGCGGGTGGAGGGGCGCTTTGCGCGGATCCTGCGCCACGGGACCGGACCGGACAGCTATCACTGGGAGGTCACGGACAAGGACGGGATGACGTATGTGTACGGCCGCAGCGAAGACGCGCGGCTCGCCGACCCGGACCCGGACCGGCCGGGCAACGTGTTCCGCTGGTACCTGGAGGAGGTCCGCGACCCGTTCGGCAACCAGATGTTCTTCCATTATGCGCACCGGGTCGAGCCCTCGGGCCCGGCGCCGCACATCGAGGTGCATCCCGAGCGCATCGAGTACACGGCCAACACGTCGCAGGGCGTCGAGTCGGCGTATGCCGTCGACTTCCTCTCGGAGGGCGGCCGGAAGGACGTGACGCTGAACGGCAGGCCGGGCTTCCTGGAGCAGACCAGCGAGCGGCTCCGGCGCGTGGACGTGCGGTTCGGCGAGACGATCATCCGCAGCTACGCGCTCGAGTACGCCGAAGGGGATTTTGGCAAGAGCTTGCTCCAGGCGATCGCCGTCTCCGGCAAGGGGAGCCGCGACGGCGAGGGGGCGCTCACGAGCGAGGAGCTCTATCGGCACACGTTCGAGTACTTCACCGCGCCGCGCACCGCGTCCGGGCAGCCCGGGGCGTTCGCGGCCGAGGCCGAGACGTGGGGACAGGCGTGGCCTAAAAAAGGCCTGTCGCGCACGGAGGACTCGACCTTCGGCGGCAGCGTGTCGGTGGGGCTGCTCGGGATCGTCAGCGTGGGCGGCGGCGGGTACAGCGGCGACCAGACGACGCGCGCCAGCCTGCTCGACCTGAACGGCGACGGATTGCCCGACTTCGCCGGCGACGGCGGGGACGCGCTGCGCAACCTGCTGCGCCTTCCCGACCACAATCACTTCGATCCGTTCCACCTCGGCGGGCTCTCCCCGGGGGATCTCGGGCTGACGGACACCTCGGGGTGGAGCGTTCACGCGGGCATCAACGTGGGCGATGCGCTCAGCGCGTCGGCGGCGTACACGCGCAGCCGGGCGGAAGACGAGCGGGTCGTCTCGGATCTCAACGGCGACGGGTTCCCCGATCTCGTGTCGGTCGGGGGCCTCGGCCAGCTCCAGGTCGCGCTCAACGATCGGCGCGGCGGGTTCCTGGGCGCGAAGGACTGGGGGGCCGTCGCCGGCAGCGCGCCGTCGGGCCGCCCGGACTTCGCGCTGGCGTCGCGCGCCGACTTCTTTCCGGCCGACCCGATGCTGCGGTGGATCGCGCCGTTCGAGGGGGACGTGCGCATCGGAGGCGTGCTGCAAAAGCAGGAGGCGGGGGGCGATGGGCTGCGCGTGGAGCTCGTGCGTAACGGGGAGCTGCCGCCGCTGTTCAGCCATGGGTTCGGTCCGGACGAGCTCGGGCCGTGCGCGATCGGCGCGGGCGATTGTGGGGGTGCGCCGCTCTCGGTTCACGTGCTCGCGGGCGATCGGCTGTACTTCCGGGTGAGCGCGGCGCCCGAGATCGACCCGGAGCGGGTGGTGAACACGGCGTCCGATCTTTTGTCGTGGAGCCCGACGATCACCTACGAGGTCAGCGAGGAGCTGCTCGGGCAGGTCGGGCCGGACGGCCGGCCCATCCATCGATTCGAGTACGCGCAGGACCATCGCCTCGGGGGGCGGCCCGAGGTGCCGTGGGTCGCGTCGTCGGACGGCCTCGTGAGCATCACCGGCGATCTGGTGAAGGAGTCGACGAGCGATCAGCTGCGGGTCTCGATCGCGCGGGAGAGCGAGGGCACGTTCCACACCGTGATGGATGAGGAGGTGGTGAGCGCGGACGCAGGGGTGCTGGCGCTCGCGGGACGCATTCACGGCGACGAGAACGGCCTGGTGCGGGTGAAGGAGGGCGATCGGCTCTGGTTCCGGGTGAAGTCGGACGTGCCGGACGACCCAGCGCGCGTCTCGTGGGCGCCGACGGTCGACTACCGGACGTACTGCCGCGCCGATCGGCAGACGGGCGAGCGGCGCTGCGGGCCGGTGCAGTGCGCGATCCAGCCGAACGGCCGCGCCGGCTGCAAGCTGGACAGCGACACGGCCGAGGATGCGCCGCTTCCGGTGGCGCTGATCCAGCAGCAGCCGTATGTCGCGATGCCCGTGCAGCGGTGGAGGCCGGGGGCGCGCCGCTCGCCGTGGATCGCGACCGAGACGGGCACGGTGCGGCTCGAAGGGACGGTGGTCGTGCCGGGGAATACGTCGCTGACGCTGCTGGTGCAAGGCGTGCACCGGCTGCTCCACAAGCAGCTGTACGTGCCTGCGAGCAGCGCCGGAAGCGCGGTGACCATGTCGGTCGATCTCCAGGTCCAGGCCGGCGAGCCGATCTACGTCACGCTCTTCCAGACGAACCCGGCCGACAGCAACGGAGCGATCATCGGCGCGAGCATCGATGGGGCGCCGGTGTGGTTCACCGTCCTCGTGCCGGATCCGGCGTCCGAGGCGCTCGTCGACGGCGCTCCGCAGGACCCGACGGCGGGTGGGTTCCACGGCTGGTCCGTCGGCTTCATGAACGGAGACCGCGCGTTCTCCGAGGCGGACATCCTGTTTCCGACGCGCGACCCCGAGCGCGGCTTCACGCTCGCGGTGCCGCTCTCGCTGGACGACGGCACGCGGATTTGGGGCGCGGCGGCGTCGGAGGCGTTCGTGGGCGGCGATCGGGTCTTGCCGTCGGTGGTGGGGCGGCTGTCGGGGCAGCGCCACCGGGGCAGCGTGCGCTACGCGGAGACGTGGAACGCGGAGCTCACGGCGGGCGCAGGCCCCGTGGGCGGCGGCTACAGCTTCGGCAGCACGACGACGGACCTGGAGCTGATCGATCTGAACGGCGACCGCTACCCGGACCGCGTGACGCGCGAGGGCGCGGTGCTCAATACCGGCCGGGGGTTCGGCGCGAGCGCGTCGTTCTCGCTGCCGGAGGCGCTGCGGCGGGTGGAGCACCGGACGGTGCGGCTGAGCGGCGACCTCGCGTCGCTCACGTTCAGCGCGGGAGACGAGGAGGAGCAGACGCTCAACAAGACCGACAGCCGGGGGCGCTCGCAAGGATACCTGCGCACGAGCTTCAGCGCCGGGACGAGCTACGGATTGTCGGCCGCGCACGTGGAGCTGCTCGATATCAACGGCGACGGGCTGGTCGACCAGGTGACGCAGAACCCCGAGAGCGAGGAGATGACGGTGGCCCTGAACCTCGGCTACCGGTTCACCGCGCCGGTGCCGTGGCAGCGGGACGGGTTCAGCAAAGGCAGCTTCGACGCGGGCGAGCTGAACGGCGCGCTCGGCGAGGTGCTGGGCTTCTTCACGGACGCGGCGGGCGTGGAGGCGGTGCGGCTGGAGGACACGGGCGCGCAGAGCGTCGGGTTCGGGGCGAGCGCGGGCGGCTCCAGCGGCGGGGTGAGCGCCAGCGTGGGCGCGGGGATCGGCTACACGCGCACGACGGCGCGCACGATCGTGGACTTCGTCGACATGAACGGCGACGGGCTGCCGGACAAGGTGATGAAGGATCCGGGGGAGACGTCGTTCCGGGTGCAGCTGAACCTCGGCGACCGGTTCGCCGCGGAGGAGCCATGGCCGGCCGGCGCCTGGGGCGTGAACATCGACCCGCAGGAGTACACGTTCATGGGCGGCGGCGATGCGGTGGGCTTCCGGCGCTCGGAGAGCCTCGACGGCAGCGTGTCGCTCCAGGTCTGTTACTTCGTCTGCATCGGCGGGTCGGTGTACTACTCCGAGGGCAGCGGAGGGTCGCAGCTCGGGTTCGAGGACATCGACGGCGACGGGCTGGCCGACCACGTGCTGAAGCGGGACGGCGACAGCGCTGTGCGGGCGCGGAAAAATGCCATCGGCAAGGCGAACCTGCTGTGGCGCGTGCACCGGCCGCTGGGCGGGAGCGTGGAGATCGACTACCGGCGCGAGGGCAACCTGGTGGTGCCGAGGGAGGTCCTGCCGAACGGGCCGGTGGACGAGAGCGGGCTGCCCGCGGATGACGCGAGCACGGCGATCGACGATAGGACGGCGGTGGTCGACATGCCGTCGAGCCAGTGGGTGCTGAGCGACGTGGTCGTGCGCGACGGCGTGGAGGGCGTGAGCGGCGCGCATGGGGTGCACACGTACCGGACGCAGATCGGCACGTACGGGGACGGGGTGTACCACCGCGATGAGCGGCTGGACCTCGGGTACCGGCGTGTCACGACGACGACGCTGGGCGAGGATGAGGATGGGGTCTCCGCGATGTCGGTCGAGGAGGTCGATTACCGGAACGAGGATGTCTACCGGCGCGGGCTCGCAGCGCGCTCGACGCTGCGCGACGGCGACGGGATGCTCTACACGGTGGAGGAGATCGAGCACCTGGCGCCCGATCTGGCGCAGATCGCGGCGAACGGGTGGTTCTTTCCGAGGGAGACGGAGCGGAGGAGCGCGTTCTACGAGGGGACCACGGACGACCCGGCGGCGGTTCACAAACACACGCGGGAGACGCGGTTCTATGACGAGGACGGCGACCTCACCGACGTGGTCTCCTACGGCGAGGACGGGACCTCGGCCGACGACGTGCACCACCACATCAAGTACGAGCAGGACGACGTGCCCTACTTCGTGAAGCCGAGGCTGGTGCAGACGACGGACGCGGAGGGGCGCGTGCTGCGCGAGCGCACGGCGACGTACGCGCCGGGGACGGGCGCGCTCGCGACGCTCACGAACGTCATCTCCGGAGGCAAGCGGCCGGACGGCTCACCGTACGCGGCCGACCAGGCGACCTGGCGCTTCGAGCACGATGAGGTCGGCAACCTCGTGACCTTCACCGATCCGACCGGCTACAAGCTGACCTACGGCTACGATGCGCCGACGCAGAGCTACCGCACGTGCGTGACCGACAGCTTCGGCTACCGCTCGATCAGCGTGCCCAACCCCCTGTTCGGCACGGTGGCGCAGGAGACGGACGTCAACGGGCACACGATCGCCCATCGGTACGACGCCTTCGGCCGGCTGATCGGGGTCTGGGGGCCGAACGACCTCACCGAGCCAGAGGCGCTTCCGGTCGGATGCACGCCGAGCAAGATCTGGAGCGAGGAAGACCTCGACGGAGAGGGTGATCCGGCGGTCGGATTCGAGTACGCGCTCCAGCCCGATCAGTCGACGGCGCCGCCGGCCTGGGCGAAGACGAGCCACAAGGACGCGGAGCACCCAGGCGATCCGATCGTGACGGTGACGTTCGCCGATGGGCACGGGCGGGTGATCCAGACCAAGAAGGACCTGGAGCGCGACACGGGCACGGGCACCGAGGTCGGGATGACGGTGAGCGGCGCGGTGGCGTTCGACGCGCTCGGCCGCGTGGTGGAGCAGGGGCAGCCAGTGTTCAGCGTGGAGCCGGACACGACGTTCGTGGCCGTGGAGATGCTGCGGAGCACGCACTTCCAGCACGACGTGCTGTCGCGGAAGCGGCGGGTCGAGGCGCCTGACCCGAAGGCCGAGGCGACGGGCGGCCATGCGCGGACGCTGATCGAGTACGACGTTATGCAGTTCGACGGGCGGCTGCTCTTCCAGGAGACGGTGATCGACGCGAACGGCAAGTCGCGGAGCAGCTACCGGGACGTGGGCGGGCGGATCGCGGCCGTGGAGGAGTGGAACACGGTCGACGGAGCTCCGCAGCAGATCGTGACGCGGTACGAGCACAACCCGCTGGGCGAGCTTTTGCGGGTGACGGACGCGCGCAACAACGCGACCACGGCGACGTACGATTCGGTCGGGCGCATGGTGGAGCTCGTGAGCCCCGACGCCGGGCGCACGGAGTGGCGGTATGACCTGGCCGGCAACCTGCGGGCGAAGCAGACGGCGGAGCTCGGGCTGCGCGGTCAGCTGATCCGGTACGAGTACAGCTACAACCGGCTGTCGAAGATCGACTATCCGGTGACGCAGGACGTGGTGTACACGTACGGCGCCGCCGACGAGGCGGGCGATGCGAAGAGCAACCGCGCGGGGCGGCTGACGCAGGAGACGAGCGCGGCGGGGACGCGGAGCTATCGCTACGATCGCTTCGGGAACGTGGCCGAGCTCGTGGCGGAGTTCCCGCGGCTGCGCGAGCCGCACCGGGGGCCGTACCAGGCGACGCTGAGCTACGTGTTCGATTCTCTGGGGCGGATGCAGGAGATCCACTTCCCCGGCTCCGGCGAGGAGATCGTGCGCTACGGGTACGACCGCGGGGGCCTCCTGGTGTCGGCCATCGGGGAGAACCAGAAGGTCAATCCGCAGCACCCGGACGAGCCGATGACGACGGAGTACCTGAGGCACATCGGGTACGACGCGTTCGGCCAGCGGGTGCGGGTCGTGGCGGGCAACGGGGTCGAGACGAAGTACCGTTACAACGAATCGACGCGGCGGCTATCGGAGGTGGACGCGGATCACCGGACCCCGCAGATGCAGCAGATGGGGCGGCCGCCGAGGGCGTTCCAGCGGCTGCGCTACGACTATGACCTGGTGGGCAACGTGCTCGCGCTCGACAACGCGGCGCCGTTCGACGAGTCGCTGGGCGGGGCCGTGATGGTCGCGACGACGCAGCAGCGGTTCGCGTACGACGACCTGAACCAGCTGACCGCGGCGTCGGGGACCTACCAGGAGCGGGGGCACGAGCAGCAGCGGTACACGCTGGACATCGCGTACGACGTCCTCGGGAACGTGAAGAGGAAGGGGCAGGAGGTCGCGCGGTACGTGCCGGATGGTCCCGGGCAATGGCGGTTCGAACAGCCGATCCGGGAGAGGACGTACCGGAACGAGTACCGCTACACGGGGCCGAGGCCGCACGCGGCGAACCAGGTGGACGAGTTCGTGCCGGCGGAGTCGCAGCCGCGGCTGCGGGAGCTGTTCCACGACGCGAACGGCAACCACAAGGAGTGGAAGTACCGCGGCAGCCCGCAGCGGGTCTTGAGCTGGGACGAGGACAACCGGCTGGTGTCGGTGCGGGAGAACGGGCAGGAGCTGTCGCGGGCGCTGTACGACGGCTCCGGCGAGCGGCGCGTTCACCTGCACCGGGTGGCCGGCGAGGAGGAGACGGCGTACGTCGACCAGCACCTCGTGGTGCGCAACGGGGTGACGGCGACGAAGCACATCTTCGCGGGTGAGACGCGGATCGCGAGCAAGATCGACGCCGACTGGTTCCAGGAGCCGCCGGTCTTGTACTACCACCCCGACCACCTCGGCAGCACGCAGTACGTCACCGACCAGGACCAGCAGCTGAGCCAGCACGTCGAGTACCTGCCGAGCGGGGAGCTGTGGACCGACCAGACGGACTCGCGGTTCCAGAACCGGCAGCCGTACCTGTTCAACGGCAAGGAGCTCGACCTGTCGACGGGGCTCTACTACTACGGGGCGCGGAGCTATGAGCCGCGGCTCGGGGTGTGGCTCAGCCCGGATCCGATCCTAGGCCAGTACATGCGGGGGGCGCCGAACGGCGGGGTGTATGACCCGGTCCACCTGGGGCTGTACACGTACACGCGGAACAACCCGCTGAGGTTCGTCGATCCGACCGGGCTGGCCGAGGAATGCGTCGATGGCGGGTGTCAGTCGTACGTGGGGCCGCTGGACAGCCCGGAACAGAGCATCGATCCGGATGAGACGATGTGCACCTCTGGAGTCTGCGTGAACGGAGGCCCCGCGGAGCGGCTCGCATTCCGCCAAGCGCAGGTCGCTCGAGAAGACGTGCCGCTAGAAACATCGATGATCGACCCGATCGATGCGGTGGGCATCGGCGGCACAGCCGTGTCGCTGGTGAAGGCTGGAGGCAAGGCGCTCGTTGCGCTAGCTGCGCGGAGGGCCGCCGTGAAAGCAGAAGCCTTGGCCGCAAGGGGAGCAGGCGGGCTCTGCTTCGCGGCCGGCACCCTAGTGCACACCGAGCAGGGAGTGAAACCCATCGAGGAAGTACGACCTGGCGACGTCGTGTGGGCCGAGGACGAGGTCACTGGCGAGCTAGCACTACGACGGGTAGTGCGAACCTTTGTCACGCCTGATCAGCCCGTCGTCGAAGTCGTACTCAAAGGCGACCGCGGCCAGGCAGAGAGCATTCGCGCGACCGTCGAGCACCCGTTCTGGACGCAGCGCGGTTGGGTCGGGGCACGGCAGCTCACTAGCGGCGATCATGTGCTGCAGCGCTCGGGAACGTGGTCGCACGTACTGGGCGTTGACGAGACTGGCGCGCGCGTCACCGTCTACAACTTCGAGGTCGAGCAGTTTCACACGTACTTCGTGGGCGAGCAGGGCGTGCTCGTGCACAACAACAGCTGGGCAACGCTCTTCCAGAATCAACTCCCCGGTCGCCTCGCGAGTGAGATGGCTGACGCAGCGCGAGTCGGTGCGGGGCCGATTCGCATGGGGACGCCGGCGGCCGAAGCAGCCATGAATTCGGGGACGATCAAATGGGTCGTGACCGGAGGCGGCGAGTTGCTCATCTCTCCGCATACAGTGAGCGGCGTCGAAATTTCGCACGCCGTGCTTTCTGGCGGCAGAGGGGTGTTGGCAGCCGGCCAGGCGGAGATCGCTGCAGCCGGCGGGAGGGTTGTGGGCATAGAGATCGTGCCTCACAGCGGCCATTTTCTGCCCAGTCTCGAGAGCCTCCAGATCGGCATTCAAGCCTTCGCCAAGTACGGGATCGGCTTCTAGCGAGTGAGGACACCCATGAGAGTAGAGAACTGGCCGTACACGAACGGTCCGATGACCCCAGCATTCATAAGGCAGACGTATGGGGCGGCGTCGTTCCGCATTGCGGAGCACAAGTACGCCCCCGGTACGACATTTCCGGGTCGCACCCGCGCTGCCAAGTGGTTCGTGCTGGCCGGCGCATGCACAGTGCGGCGTGACGAGGAGGTCACGGTGAAAGCGGGTCAGGTCGCGGAGATAGACGCCGGGGACTACACAATGACGGTCGTGGGTGATACGGAGCTGCATCTTATGGAAGTCTGGGACCTACGCCCGTTCATGAACTGAAATCCATGCTGCAGGGGGTACGCCCCGAGCGCTGCTTGCGCCGGTGAAGATGCAGCGGCACCACGTCTGTCCGCAGAAGTTCTAGATGCGCGGAGGCGGTGCGCGCGGACGCCGGGGTGCTGGCGCTCGCGGGACACCTCCACGGCGGTGTCGGTGCGGGAGAACGGGCAGGAGTTGTCGAGGGCGCTGTATGACGGCGCCGGGGAGCGGCGCGTTCACCTGCACCGGGTGGCCGGCGAGGAGGAGACGGCGTACGTCGACCAGCACCTCGTGGTGCGCAACGGGGTGACGGCGACGAAGCACATCTTCGCGGGCGAGACGCGGGTAGCGAGCAAGATCGACGCGGACTGGTTCCAGGAGCCGCCGGTGGTGTGCTACCACCCCGACCACCTCGGCAGCACGCAGTACGTCACCGACCAGGACCAGCAGCTGCGCCAGCACATCGAGTACCTGCCGAGCGGGGAGCTGTGGGCCGACCAGACGGACTCGCTGTCGACCTCTCTCGAGCCGGGATAACCGTGGCCGCGGATAGTCCGGTCGGTGCATCTGTGGCTGCGACGAGAATCGCAAGGGTCCTTCGCGGGCTCGGTGGACGCGGCGCTGCGAGTACGTCTGCCGACGCGCTGAATCTCGCGGAAGCTACGGGCCTTGGAGCTCGTGTATTCATAGCAGCCGATTCTGTGACGATGGAGTATGAGGAAGGGGAAACGATCGACGCGCCATGGTTTGTCGAAGCTCACGAACATCACGCCCTGGTCATCGCGACGGAACGGCGCGTTTGGCGTCTAGATGATCGGGGAGCGATTAGGTGGATGTGGAGTTGTGCCGCTGCTGAGTATGAAAGATCGATTCTCGATCCTCCTCAGGTGGCTGATGTCCGGGTTTGTATATCGCTCGGAGCTGAGCGCCGTGGCATGTCGATCGAGCTGTCCATCATAGACGGCCTGCAGGCCAGTGACTCCGCTTCGCGCTCGGGGCCGTGAGGATAGGAGCAGTGGTCAGGTCAATCCGCAGCACCCGGACGAGCCGATGCGCCGGGGACCTACCAGGTGCGGGGGCACGAGCAGCAGCGGTACACGCTGGACATCGTGTACGACGTCCTCGAGAGGAACTGTGGCTCCCATATCTCGAGGCGATGTGCGGGGAGCGAGATGCGACGCTCGATGTATTGGAGCACCTTGGTGAGAGAGGGCTCGCAGGCTTCTTCGTACGGCCACTGCGGCTGCGACCCATGCGAGACGTGGGCGTCCGTGATGGGCGGCATCCTCACCGTGGCCGGTGGGCCTGGGTTCCTCGGCATGCGCGACGAAGATGCGCCGCTTGACCAGCGCGAGCTCTTCCTTCAGCTGGGTCGAACGTCGGCCGACACGATCGTCCTTCGTGGAAGGCCATGGCGGAGACCCGAACAAAGTGGACCTGGGTCTGCCGCTCCCTCCGGGGTCGAAGAGCTCGGGACGCTCACACACGGCTCATGCACGGGAACCGGGCTCGCCGCGCGGGCGCTCGTCGTGGCGCGCTCGCGGCGGTGGTCCGCACGCTCTACCCTGGCGCTGCCGCCATGGATCTCTACCCCGCGCTCCTCAAGATCGTGCGGATCCTCCTCTCGGAGGACGACGACGTCCGGACCCCCGAGCTCCTGCTCGGCCTCGTGATCGAGGCGACGGGCGCCGACCGCGGCTTCATCGTCGTCCGCGAGGGGGGGTCCTACGAGCAGAGATTCGCGGTCCGCTTCGATCGGGCGACGATCACCGACGAGGAGCGCAGGTTCAGCCGCGGCCTCGTGCGCCAGGCCATCGAGACGCGGCAGATCGTCCGCCTGTCCCGGGAGGCCGACGCGCCGCGCTTCGCGCTCATCGAGAGCCTCGAGGCGTCGGGCGCGTCCTCCGTGCTCGTGGTGCCCCTCGCCCACGGCGGCGAGGTCTACGGCACCGTCTACGTGGAGCACGGGACCCGCGGCGCCGGGGACGAGGCGCTCCGCTTCGTCGCCGAGTTCGCCGACCTCGCGGGGCTCTTCCTCAAGCGGGCGATCGAGCGCGAGGCGCTCCGCCGCCGCACCCAGAGCCTCGAGCGCGATCTCTTCGCCCGCCACGACTTCCAGGGCATCGTCGCGCAGGACCCGAGGATGATCGCGCTCCTCAAGACGATCGCGCAGGTCGCCGACGCGGACGCGACCGTGCTGATCCGCGGGGAGACCGGCACCGGCAAGGAGCTCGTCGCCCGCGCGCTCCACGTGAACAGCCGCCGCCGCGCCAAGCCCTGCGTCACGCTGCACACCTCGGCCCTGCCAGGGACCGTCCTCGAGTCGGAGCTCTTCGGCCACGTCAGGGGCGCGTTCACCGGCGCCGATCGCGATCGCGCGGGGAGGATCGCGTCGGCCCAGGGGGGGACGCTCTTCCTCGACGAGGTCGCGGAGATCGCGCCCGACGTGCAGGCGAAGCTCCTCCGCTTCCTCCAGTTCGGGGAGATCCAGCGCGTCGGATCCGACCGGACCGAGCGGGTCGACGTCCGCGTGCTCGCGGCGACCCACCAGGATCTGCCGGCGCTCGTCGAGGCCGGGAAGTTCCGGCGCGACCTGTACTTCCGGCTCAAGGTGATCGAGCTCGAGATCCCGCCCCTGCGCGCGCGGGCCGGCGACATCCCGCTGCTCGTCGATCACTTCCTCCGCGCCTCCTGGAAGCGCCCCGGCGAGCAGCCCCGGTGGACGTCGCGGGCCGAGCGGGCGCTCCGCGAGCACGCGTACCCGGGCAACGTGCGCGAGCTCGCGCACGCGGTGGAGCGCGCGTGCATCCTGGCGACGGGGCCGGTGCTCGACGTGGATCTGCTCCCGCCCGATCTGACGGCGTCCGCGGCCGCCGGGCCCGCCGCCGCCGGGGCCGCGCCGGCGCCGCGCTTCTCGGAGCTCTCGGCCGACGAGCTCGAGGCGGCGCGCGCGGCGGGCGCCGCCGAGGCGGAGCGATCGTTCCTCGCGGCGCTGATGGATCGGCACGGCGGGAACGTGTCGCAGGCGGCGCGCGCGTCGGGGCTCAACCGCACCTACCTGCAGAAGCTCCTCGCGAGGCACCGGGCCGACGGCGGCGGGTAGCCGGCGCGCGCCGCCCCTCCGGCGCGCTCCTCACCGCGCGCCGCCGCGCGCCGCGAGCCACGCCTTCGCCTCGGCGAGCGCGTGCTTCGCGTACTCCCCCTCCTCGGCCGCGTAGGCGTCGCGCGCCTGGATCGCGAGGGCGATCGCCCGCTTTCGATCGCGCCCGGCGCCCCAGAGCGCCCGCGCCGCGTGGAGGCGCGTGTCCGCGAGCTCGAGGAGCGGCACGCCGCTCTCCTTCGCCGCGTAGATGGCGAGCGCCCGCTCGGCGCGCGGGAGCGCCTCGGCCGGCTTGCCCATCTCGTTGTAGGCGGAGGCGATCCCGGTGAGCGTGGACGCGACCCCGATCGAGCCCGGGCCCGCGGTCTTCTCCTGGATGGCCAGGGCGCGATCGAGGTGCGGCAGCGCCTCGGCGTGCTTCTTCTGCGCGACGAGCACGCTCGCCAGGTTGGCGAGCGTGGAGGCCAGGCTCGAGTGATCGGGGCCGAGCGCCCGCTCGCGGATGGCGAGCGCCCGCGCGTAGTGGGGCGCCGCCTCGGCGACCTTCCGCTGCATCTCGAGGACGGCCCCCACGTTGTTGTGGGAGCTCGCCACGTCGGGGTGATCAGGGCCGAGCGCCCGCTCGCGGATGGCGAGCGCCCGCTCGTGCGCGCTCCGGGCCCGGTCGGTCTCCCCGAGCATGACGAGCGCGTTGCCGAGGTTGTTGAGGGAGGCCGCGAGGAACGGGTGATCGGGGCCGAGCGCCCTCTCCTGGATGGCGACGGCGCGCTCGATGAACGGCAGCGCCTCCCGGTTGCGGCTCTGGGCGGTGTAGACGCGGCCCAGGCTGTTGAAGGTGAGCGCGATGGTCGGGTGATCGGGGCCCAGGATCCGCTCCTGGATGGATCGCGCGCGCTGGAAGGCCCGCTCGGCGTCGTCGAACCGCTCGACGCGGACGAGGACGTTGCCCAGGCGGCTCTCGGCGATCGCGACGTCGGGGTGGTCTGGGCCGAGGGCCTCCTTCAAGCCGGCGAGGGCGCGCTCGGCGAGCTCCGCGGCCTCGCCGTGCTTGCCCTGCTCGTTGAGGACGAGGGCCAGCGTGCTGGAGAGCCGCGCGCGCGCCGCGGGATCGCTGTCGCGCTCGGCCGCCCCCTCGGCGGCGAGCCGCAGCGCGAGCGCGCCCTCGTGCCGGGCCTCCTGGTAGCCGATCACGTAGAGCAGCTGGGTCCAGGCCTCGGCCGCGACGGCGTCGTCCCGGGCCCGGGAGGCGGCGCGGGCGGCCTCGCCGAGCGTCGCCTCCGCGGCCTTCGTGTCGTGCGCGTCGCGCTGCGCTCGCCCGAGCGCGAGGAGCGCCTCGGCCTCGATCGGGGCGTGGCCCACGGTCCGCGCCTCGTCGGCGATCGGCCGCGCGAGCGCGAGCGCCTCGCCGATCTTGCCCGCCTCGGCGAGGGCCCGGACCTCGGCGAGGCGGCCTCGCAGCGCGCCGACGCGCGCGCGCGCCGCGGCCTCCTCGGGCGGCGGGATCGCCGCGGTGAGCGCGCCGGCGTCCGCGCAGCCCGCGAGGCCCGGGAGCGCGAGCGACGCCTGCACCGATCGATCGAGCACCTCGGCGTCCGGCCCGCGCGCGAAGAGCGCCGTGAGCGCCGTCATCTCCTGGCGGCGCCGCTCGAGGCACGCGGTCCGCAGATCGAGGAGCCGCTCCGACTGCTCGCCCCGCACGCGCGTCGCCTCGCAGGAGTCCGCGTACATCGCGACCCAGGCGCGCGCGCGCGCGTCGAGCGCGCCCTCCACGCGGCGGTAGGTGTCCTCCGCGTGCGGCCGCCCGGTGCCGGCGAACGCCGCGCGCACCTTGGCCTTCGTCGCCTCGTCCCAGACCCCCGCGAGCCTCGCCTCCCCGCCCTCGCAGATCCCGTTTGGGCGCTGCTGCCAGAGCCCGACCGCCGCGAGGCCGGCGAGCGCGATCCCGGTCGCCGCGGCGAGCCCCCGCCGCCGCGCCGCCGCCGGATCGCGCCTGAGCGCGGCGAGCAGCGCGGCCATGTCGGGGTAGCGCGCGTCGCGGTCGACCGAGAGCCCGCGCCCGAGGCACCGCCGGATCCACGCCGGGATCGCCCCGCGCGGCGGCTCGCGCGGGCGCCCGGCCGCGACGTTCGCGCGGAGCTCGCCGTAGGTCTCGCCGCCGAAGGGCCGCTCGCCCGCGAGCGCCTCCCACAGCGACACGCAGAACGCGAACTGATCGGCCCGCGCGTCCGCGGGCTGCCCGAGGTGCTGCTCCGGCGCCATGTACGCCGGCGTCCCCAGGAGCGAGCCCGCGCGCGTGAGGGCGTCCGCGGGGCTCGGCGCGGCGGCGGGGCTCGCCTCGGCGCTCGCGGCGGCGTCCTCGCGCCCGGCGAGCCCCACGAGCCCGAAATCGGTGACGCGCACGCGGCCGTCTTCGCCGACGAGCACGTTGTCGGGCTTGAAATCGCGGTGGACGAGCCCCGCGCGGTGCGCCTCCGCGAGCCCCTCGCCCGCCTGGAGGAAGGCGGCCACGAGCTCGGCGGTCGGGCGCCGCGCCTCCGCGCAGAACGCGCGCAGCGTCCGGCCCTCCACGAGCTCCATCACCACGAGCACCTGCGCGCCCTCGATGAGGACCTCGTGCACCGTGACCACGTTCGGGTGCTTGATCCTCGCCATGGCCTGCGCCTCGCGCACGAGCCGGGCGCGCGCCTGCGCGGTCCCCGAGCGCCCGAGCGCCTCGGGCCCCAGCACCTTGATCGCGACGTCGCGGCCGAGCACCGGATCGCGCGCCCGCACCACCACGCCCATCGCGCCTTGGCCGAGGCGGTCGATCACCTCGAACCGGCCGAGCCTCGCGCCCGGGCGCAGATCGGGCGCCGCCTCGGCGCCGGGGAGCGCCGCCTCGGCGCCGGGGAGCGCCGCCTCGGCGCCGGAGAGCGCCGCCTCGGCGGGGGCCGTCCGGCCCAGCGGCAGGACCGTGCTCGCGAACGGATCGGGCGGTGAGCCCGGGGCCGCGCCCCCGCCGCTCGACGCGAGATCCAGGGTGCTCTCGGCGCGCGCGTCCGGCTCCTCCGACAGCGGCGCCCCGCAGCGCGCGCAGCGCGGGTTGAACGGGGAGTTGTCCGCGCCGCAGCGCCGGCAAACGACCGCGCTCTCCCCCGAGATCACGGGGCGCTTCTACCACGGCCGCGCGCCGGGCGACGAGCTGTCGAGCAGGGCCCGGCCTTCGGGGTCCCTCCGCCGAGCGCTCAGCGGGCGTTCACGGCGAAGATGTGCTCGATGGCGTCCACGCACATCTGCTCCGCCACCTCCTGGGTGATCCGGGACAGCACCCGAAACCGCGTGAGCTCGGTCAACGTCTGGTGCACGTTGACCTCGGCGATCACCTCTCCATCGCCCTCGGCCTCGGCGTTGTAGAAGAGGCGGATCAGGTTGTTGGCGTCCGCCGGCACGCCCCGGAGCAGGACGTGGAGCTCGAGGCTCGGGGTCTGTTCGCCCACGTCATGCTCGATCCGGTAGGCGTGGCCCGACGCGGCGAGCTCATCGCCGATGGCCTCGAACGTGGGCGCGAAGATGTCGGCCAGGATCCGCCGGAAATCGCTCTTGAAACGCCCGCGCCGATCGGCCGCGTCAGCGCCGCTCGCGCCCTGGGCCAGGCGCTTGCCGTACTTCTGTTGAATGATCGCCAGGCGGATGCGGGCGTGCTCGTTGATGGCCATGCTCGTGTCCCTCACCGGGCAGAACAGCGCAGGGGTTCGGGCGGTCTCGCGGACGACCGAGCGGGCGTCAGAGCAGCAGGACCTTCACCTGGCTCGGCGCGATGGTCGTCCCGTTCACGTTGATCTGGTTCTGGATGCCCGTGGCGCCGAGCCGCACCGCCGGCTTGTTCTGCAAGAGCAGCTTCGGATAGGGGACGAGGCGCCGCGAGGGCCCCATGTTGCGACGGGAGATCACGCCGCCAAGGATCCCAGGGTTGTCGCCCATGGAGATGGGAATGACGGTCGCCAGCGTATGGGCGGGGCCGCGCCCGAGAATCACCTTGTACGCGACGGACGTCGCCATGGTTCGAGATGCCATGTTCGGGTACGGGACGGGGCCCGGCAAGCAGACATCCGGGACGCCGAAGTCGAGCCCACCGCCCGAGGTGCTAGCAAAGCACATATCTGGTCACCCTACCTGGATCTGGTCGCCATCGATCTTCACGAGGTGCGACGCCGTGATCTTGGCGTTCTCGCTGTGGATGGCGAGGTTGCCCTTGGCCGCATAGTCGATGCGATCGGCGCGCACGTGGTCGGCCTCCTCCACGATGCGGTAGGAGCGCTTCACCCGCTGCATCACCCGCTCGAGGTGCGCGTCGAGGCTCCGGCCGACCAGCTTGGCCCGGTCGACCTCGCCGCGGACCATCTTGCTGACGAACGACAGCAGCCCCAGCGCGACGTGCCCCTCCTTGGCCTGGACACGGAAGGTCGACGCGACCATCGAGAGGTCCTTGCCGGATTGCACGTGCACGCCGTCCGGCGCCGAGAGGCCCAGCGCGCCGCGCTGCAGGCGGATCTGGAGATCCCCGTCGGAGACGAGGCGCGAGGGCGCGCCTTCCTCCCGCTCGAGGACAGCGAGCACGTAGCGCGCGCCGTTCACGACGGCCAGGAGCACCAGGTCTCCGGCGGCGGGCTCCAGGAGACAGCTCGTCGCGCGCTTCGCGCGGACCTCGCCGTCGTCGGTCTCGACGATGTACGCGGAGCCATCCATGCGGAGCACCGCGCCGTGTTCGCCGTAGGCTCCTCGCTCGTACCGTCTCGTCCTTGCTACGCTCTGCATGGTTTCCTCATGAGTGAGGGGTGCGTTGACCGCCGGCGGGCCTGCCGAGAACGTTGGCCTGCCAGTCTTCTGCTTCTTTGAGCTCCTGGTCGTCGCCGTGCGCCATCGCCTTATTCAGCGGCCAGACCGTGCCCTTGTCCGTCACGCCATGCAGCCGCGCCCGCGACAGCGTCGCGTCGGAGAAGTCGGCGAACGACACGTCGGCGTGGGAGAGGTCTGCATGGCTCATGTCGGCCCCAGAGAAGCGGGCGCCCGGGCAGCTCGCCCGGTGCCAGACGCTCATCTCGAGCCGCGCGCCCGAGAAGTTCGCGGCGTCCACGCGCGCATCGACGAAGAGCGTCTGGGTCAGGTCGGCCTTGGCGAAGCTCGCGTTCATCACGGCCGCCTCGACGAAGACGGCCGTGGGGGCGCTGGCTCCATCCAGGCGAGCCCCGGTCAGATTGGCGCCCTTGAAGCTGCATTGCGCGAGGTTGGCCCCGGACAAATCGCAGCCGTGCAGGTCGGCGTTCGTGAACTGCGTCCCCCTGAGGTCCATCGCCCGGAGGTCCTTGGGCCCCATCCGCACCTCGACGAGGATCGCTTCTACGAGGGTGATGCCCGTGAGGATGGCCTGGGACAGGTCCTGACGGAACAGGACCGCCTTGGTCAGGTTCGCCTGGGAGAAGTCCGCGCCCCCCGTCTCGGCCTGAAACAGGGCGGCGTCGGTCAGGTTGGCGCGGACGAGCCGGGCGCCCTTGAGGCTGGAGCGCGCGATCTCGGTCAACGAGAGATCGGCTCCGGTCAGATCGGCCGATTCGAGGTCCACGCCCGAGAAGCTCGCTCCGACCAGCGAGGCGCCCGCGAGCGCGGCCCCCGCGAGCGCGCAGTCCACGGCGCTGCCGAGGTGGAAATCGAGCCCCTTCAGGTTGGCTCCCGAAAAGTCGCAGCGGTGAAAGATCGCCTCGCGCGCCTTGGCGCCCTCGAGGTTGGCGCTCGCGAAGCGGACGTCCTCGAAGATCCCGCCCGAGAGGTCGATCCCCGAGAGATCGCGGCCCGACAGGTCCAGCTCCGAGACGACCTCGCCTTGCTCGATCAGCGCGCGCAGCGCTTCCCTATCCATGCTGCCTCTCGGCCGGTATCATCCGGAGTCGCTTGAGGTTGGCGCCGGCGAAGCTCGTGTCGTCGTCTCCAACCATCCGGTCGGCGCATACGCCGAACAGGTTGGCCTTCTCGAAGCTGGCGCCGCGGACGCACGCGTTGTTCATGACGCTCTCCCTCAGGTCCGCGGCGTGGAGCGACGCCCTGGTGAGGTCGGCTCGCATCAACATGGCCTCCACGAGGTTCGCGCGATCCAGCTTCGCCTCGGTCAGGTCGGCCTCGTTGAGCAGCGCGCCGCGCAGGTCGGCGTCGGCGAAGTTGCTGCCGTGGAGGCGCGTCCCCATCAGGTTCGCGCCGGCGAGCGTCGCTCCGCCGAAGTCGGCGCCCGCGAAGGACGAGCCCTTCACGATCGCGAGGTCCTTCGCCATGGCGTTCCGGAAGACCGCGCCGTCGCCCTCGGCGGCGATGAAGGTGGCGGAGCTCAGGTCGACGCCGGTGAAGTCGACCTCGGTGACGTTCACCTCGTTGAACGTGCACCCCGAGAGCCGGGCGCCCGCGAGGCGCGCCTCCGTGAGGTCCACGTTCTGGAACGTCGCCTTCTCCGCGACGACGTTCTCCAGGTTCGCATCGCAGAGGTTCGCCTCGGAGAGGTCAGCGCCCGAGAGGTTGGCGCCGGACAGGTCCGCTCCCCAGAGGTCGGCCTTGGCGAGCACGGACCCGCCGAAATCGACGCCTCCGCCGGCCTTCACGTCCCGCAGGCACGCCGCGCCGAGGTTGGCCCCGTCGAGCTTGGCCCCCGCGAGATCCGCGCCCACGAGGTTCGCGTGCGCAAGGACGGCTCCCGTGAGGTTCGCCCTTCGCAGGACGCTCCCGGTGAGGAAGGCCGACTCGAGGACGGCGCCCGAGAGGTCGATCCCCTCGAGGTCGAGGTGGGAGAGATCGGCGCCCGAGAGGTCGCACCCCGCGAAGCTCCGTCCCTCCTTGTGCCCGGCCTCCACCTCGCGCCGAAGCCGCAGAGCCTCTTCGCTGTCGAGGGCCGCGGAGGCCGGCAGGAGGTGCGCGAGCCGCGGCCCGTCTTCGCCCCACGTCTCGGAGAACGAAGCCCTCTTGTCCAGCTCCTCCGCGAGCTTGACGTCCTCGTCTCCTGGTGGCTCAGCGCCCCAGCCCTCGTCCTCTGACAGGGGATCCCCGCCTGGCTCCTCCGGCAGGGCGTGGGCGGCCTCGGGGGCCTCGTCGAAGGCATCGTCGTAGCCGTCGAGGTCGGCGTCGTCGTCGGCCCGAGCTCCTTCCTCGAGCGCTCGCCAGTCCAATCCCGACAGCAGCTCTTCGGTCTTCTCCGGTGTGACGCCCTCGCTCTCCAGCGTCTGCCGCGCGCGCTCGCGGACCTGCGACACCGTGACCTCGCTCGGGCGCTCGGAGGCGTGCTGACGCGCTTTCGCGAGCAACGCGCCGACGTCGACCCCGTGCATGTGCACCGCAGCGCGGGCCTTGCCTTCGACCAAGCGGACCAGGGCTTCCTCGGAGTCGTCGAGGGGCTCGGGGTCCTCGGAGGGGCCTTGCCGGGAGAAATCTGCCTCAGGTTCGAACCCCTGGTCCCGCAGCCGCTTCTGGGCCCATTCCGCGAGCGCCTCGTGCTGGCGAAGCGCATCGGCGTCCTCGGCGTCGTCCTCCGTGTCGGGGATTCTCGTCGCGGCCGCAGGCTCGATCGACGCCGGGTCCGCCTCGTGGTCTACCCCCGCGTTCGCTTCGGACTCGGACCACGCGAGGCTCTCCTCGTCGTCCTCGCCCTCGGGGGAGGCCCAAGCCGGCTCCCCCGCGTCGTCGTCGGCCGCGGCATCGAGCGGCTCGGGGTCGATCCCCATCGCGCGGAGCTCGGCCTCGATCTCTTCGATGTCGGGGTCGCTCTCTGCTCCGGCCTCGCGCGCACCGGTGGCGACGACGCCGGCGCCGGCCGCGGCAGCGGCAGCGCGCCTGACGGCTCGATCCGGCGTACCTCCCAGAAACCCTTGCCGCCGGAGCCTCGACGCGAGCCCGGAGAGCTTGTCGTCGGGCAGCGGCGGCGCCTCCGGGTCCTCGGGCTCGGGCATGAGCACGTCATCCTCGTCGTCCGGGAGCTCGGGGTTCCGGGGGCCGAGCCGGGGGGTCAGGTATTCATGGTAAACCGCGGCGGGCCTGGGAGCGCCCATGGCCTCGCAGGCGACGAGCACGGCCACCACGTCCTTCGCGTCGTCCTCGGCGATCTCGACGCCGCCGCGAAAGAGGACGACGCCTCGCTCGCGGTGCGGGAACAGACGCACCGTGTCGAGCTTCATGGCGGGCTCGCGGATCTCCACCCCGTCGCGCGTCTTGAGGCAGACGAAGCACCGGCTCGCGACCCCGGGGAGCGCGCCTTCGATTCGAGGCTTGTCCGGGTGCATGTTCTCGACCACGAAGGTCTCGTCGCCCCGGAAGAACCCGTCGATCTGCTGGTCGTCCGGGGCCATGTTGAACATCGTCGGGTCCAGATCCCGCGCAAAGCCGGGGAAGCACTCGTTGCGCCACGCCGCGTCGTGGGTGCCGATTTTCGAGAACCTCTGAGGCCAGGTCACGTCGTACCCGTCGAGGCCGGCGGGCGCCGGGCGGTCGCCGCGCGCGTGGATCAGGTGCCTGGGCGACTCGATGTTGGGGAGCGCCGCGCTCCTGTCGCCGTAGCCCTTGCCCAGCGGGTTCTTGGCAAAGCCGTTCCCGCCGAACGCGTTCCGCCAGGTGACGGGCATCTCGGTGAACGGCGCCGGGGCCGACATGCCGAGCATCCCCCACGTCCGGTCGCCGACGACGTAGAGGCTCTTGTCGATGGAGCCGAGCTGGACGCGGACCGAGCTCGCGGGGCGAGCGACGCGCCCCGGCGGATAGCAGCGTCCGGTGACCAGGAGCTCGCCCCGGGTCTTGGGATTGAATTCGTCGAGGAGGCCGTCCTTGCCGAGCTCCTCCGTGGCCATCGTCCAGACCGTCGGCTCATAGAGCAGCCGGGCCGGCCTGTCGTAGGAGAAGCCGACGAAGGCGGTGATCAGGAGGTGCGGGGTGCGCTGGCTCATGAAGACCCGCGGCACCACCCCGAGGCGCATGGGTTTGACGATCTTCATCCGACGGACTCCAGGATAGCGGGCTCGATGGGTCGCACGGCTCAGCGATGCGCGCCAGCCGGTTTGGTACGTGGCAAGCGGATCACTTCAGGATGTGCAAGTCCGCGTTCGAGAGGCCGAGGTGGGTCTTGATCATCATGATCTCGTATGTGGCATTGTAGCCCTTTGCCCTGATTTTCGAGATGCTCAGCTCCTTGATCTCGTTGGGGGCTTTCTTGTAGGCCAGCCCCTTGATATTCTCGTATTTCGTTCCGTTGATGACCTCGACGCGCGACCCGATCTTGGTCTTGTAGAGACCGGTCACGGTGCCTTCGGCGATGCCGTTGATGGTGCTCTCGCTCTTCCCAGTGACTGTCGTCTTTCTGGGGCCGAAGATCTCGGTGGTGCTGCTGCCCCTGATCGTCGTCTCGTTCGCCCCGAGGACGGTGGTCTTTCGCCCTCCGCGAAAGTCGCTGGTGGCGCGGCCGACGATCTCGGTGTCCCGCGTGCCGGTGACGCGGGTCTTGCTCTTGCCGTTGATCGTCGTTTCGTTCTGAACGAAGACCGTCGTCTCTCGGCCGTTGTCGAAGACGCCCTTGTCGCGGCCTCGGATATGGGTCTTGCGCTTCCCGAAGATGGTCAAGTCGCTGTCGCCCCTGACGGTGAGCTCGCGGCTCGACATGAGCAAGGTCGTGCTGTCGCCGCCGATCGTCGTCTTCCGGGTCCCCTTGATGCGGGTCTTTCGATTGCCGTAGACGTTCGTGGACTCGTTGCCGAGGATGCGCGTGTCGCGGTAGCCCAGAATCACGTTCTGCGAGTATCCGGCGACGAAGCTCCCGGAGTACCCGCCGACCATGCTCAGCGCGAATCCTCCCACGATGCTCTCGGAGATCCCCACGGTGATCGCCGTCCGGTTGCCGCCCACGATGTTCTCGGAGGAGCCGCCGATCCACGTGAAGGCGTGGCCGTTCGTCTTCACCTCATAGGTCGAGCCGGCGTTGGGCGCCCCCATCCGGATGTAGGTGTTCGCGTGGGGCGTCGACAGGGTGATCCGCTCTTGCCCGGCCTGGTCCTCGATCTCGAGCCGGTTCCGCCCGCCCGTCTGGATCACGTTCCGCGTGTTGTTCCCCGAGGTGACCGGGCTCGGCGTCAGCGCGTTGGGCGCGACCCCGACGATGGCCGGCCGGTCGGGGTCGCCCCCCTCGAAGGCGCACATGACCTCGGTGCCGGCGCGCAGCGGGAAGTGGAAGCCCTCGATGCCGCCGCCGTGGGGCTGGAGCATCCGGACCCAGGTCGACGCCTTCCCCCCGGTCAGGTCGCTCTCGTCGAAGTGGAACTTGATCCGGTAGCGGCCATGGGTGTCGATCTGCGCGTACTCGCTGACCGCCGCGCCGTCGACGACCGCGGGCTCGGTGCCGTAGATGCGCGGCCACGCGGTGACCTGCGCAGCGCGGAACTGCACCGTCGCGGCGATGGCCCTGGCCTCGATGCGGTAGTTCTCGCTCCACGGCACGAGCTCGCGGAGCTCGGGCATGTCCCGGTTCTGGATGCACCAGTGCTCGGCCTCGATGGCCAGGTACTTCGTGTTGAACGCGGCCCGCGGGTGCTCGTCGATCTCGAAGGTGAACCCAGGAAGCAGCGTCGCCGCGTTGCCCATCGCCTGGTAGACGACGCTGGTCGCGGCGAGGCTCTCGGCCTTGACCCGCGCCAGCCGCGCCCCGTCGCCCGCCGAGAAGAAGCGCGCGCCGAACAGGCTGACCTCGCCGAAGCCGGTCGGGGAGACCAGCGCCTGTCCGGTGACCGGTACGGCCGGATTGGCGTAGTTGTGGTCCTTGAGGCGGACCGCGCTGGGCACGGCTTCATGCCGGCAGGTGAAGGCGTAGAAGGAGTCTTTCGCGGTGTTGGCGCCGCCGGGCTGCGGGTAATAACGAACGGGCTTGCCGCCATACGGCTGATGGGCCGACCGGTCGTCCGCCAGCACCAGCGTCTCGCCGCCCTCGCTGTGCTCGAAGTAAAAATAGATGCCCTCGCGCTCCATCCACCGGGTGATGAAGGCGTAGTCGCTCTCGCGGTACTGGCAGACATGCTCTTCGGGGGCGTAGGCGCCCTGGAGCAGGAGATCGCAGTCCGTGACGCCGCCCTTGTGCAGGACGGCCTGGATGATCTCCGGGATGGCCTTCTCGGTGAAGATGCGGCTGTGAAACGCCATGGCCAGCAAGGCGAGGCGCGGGACCAGGGTGGCCCGGAAGACGCACCGACCGGCGGTGTCGTTCAAGAGCTCGATGCTGCCCAGGACGCCGCTTCGAACGTAGGATGAGTCGCCGCTGTTCTCGCTCTCGCTCCGCTGCAGGGAGATGGTCAGCGGCTGACCCACGGCCGCGGCCATATCGAAGCCATGGCCGACATCGTTGGTCATCACCAGGTAGAGCTCGAAGCGATAGAGCTTCGAGATCCCCTCGGTGCCATGAAAGGCCACGAGCCTTGTGGAAGAGGGCAGGGCGCTCGATTGAACGACGAACATGTCGGGCATGGGGAGCCTTGGAGGGTGAGGAGCGGCGGCAAGGACAAGAACGCGCCGTGGAGCGTAGAGGGGCTCTGTGGCGATCGTGTGTCGGAATGCCTCCTAGTTGCTGTCGTCCAGGACGGCGCTCGCAGCTGAAGCGGCTATTTCCGCTCGGATCGGCTGGTGGCGCGGCGGAAGGCCGCGCGGGCGCCTCAGCGGCCCTGGCCGGCCGCGTGGGGGTCGCCGACCAGATCGTCGACGTCGCCGGGCGCGAACCCGACCAGATCGGGCTCCGGCGTGAGCGCCACGCCGAACCGATCGAGCACCCCGCGCCGCACGCGCCGCGCGAGCTCCAAGAGCTCCGCCGCGGTGGCGCCGCCGCGGTTCACCAGCGCGAGCGTGTGGCGCGTCGAGATGCCCGCGGCGCCGTGGCGCGTCCCCTTCGCGAACCCGGCGCGCTCGATGAGCCACGCGGCCGACAGCTTCACCCGGCCCTCGCCCGCCGGATACCGCGGGACCGCCTCGCCGGCCGCGAGCACGCCGGCCGCCTCGATGCGCGCGAGGACGCCCGCCGCCGCGCCGGCCTCGAGCGTCGGGTTCATGAAGAACGACCCCGCGCTCCGGCCGTTCTCGTCCGCCGGATCGAGCACCATCGACTTGCCGCGGCGGAGCGCGATCACGACGCGGCGCACCTCGGCGAGCGGCGGCGGCGCCCCGCCCGGAGCCGCGGCGAGCGCCCGCTGGAGCTCGGGGTAGCGGACCGTCGCGGCGCCGCCGGGGCGCAGCGCGAACGTGACCGCCGTGATGACGTACCGCCCGCGCCACGCGCGCTTGAACCGGCTGTCGCGGTACCCGAAGCCGCAGTCGTCGCCGGCGATGGCGACGACCGCCCCGGTCGCGCGGTCGACCGCCCGGACCTCGGCGATCGTCTCCGCGACCTCCTGGCCGTACGCGCCCACGTTCTGGATCGGCGTCGCGCCGACGTCGCCCGGGATGCCCGACAGGCACTCGACCCCGGCCCAGCCCTCGGCGACCGCCCGCGCCACGAGGTCGTCCCAGCCCTCGCCCGCGCCCGCGCGCACGAGCACGCGCCGGCCCCGCCCGTCGTCGCCGGCGGCGTCGCCCCCGCCCGCGAGCTCGACCCCGCGGACGCGGACGCGCAAGACCAGCGCGTCGACCCCGCGGTCGGCGACGAGCAGGTTCGAGCCGCCGCCCAGCACGAACAGCGGCACCCCGCGGGCCTCGGCGAAGCGGAACGCCTCGACCACCGCGGCCTCGTCGGCCGCCTCGGCGAAGAAGCGCGCCGGGCCGCCCACGCCGAGCGTCGTGAGCGGGGCCAGCGGGACCGCCTCGCGGACGTCGAGGCTCAGGGCTTCTTCTCCGCGCCCTGCGGCCGCTTCTCCGCGCCCTGCGGCTGCGCCGGGCCCCGCCCCGCCGCCTTCGGCGCGCCGCTCCCGGCCGGCGCCGGCCGCGCCACCCGGATGCCCGCCATGAAGCCGCTGTCGACCGCCTGCACCCGCCCGACGAACGCCTTGTACTCGTCGGCCGACACCGTGCCCGTCGGCAGGCTCAGCGCGAAGTCCTCCTCGATCGCCGCGCCGTAGCTGCCCTTGCGCGACGCCTCGAGGCCCGCGTGCTCGACCCGCACGCCCTCGGGCGCGCGCTGGACCGCGTACCCCTCCGGCAGCTCGATCCGGCGGCGCACGTGGTACTGGAGCGCGGTCTCGATCGAGAGCGCGCTCTTGCGCGCCCCGCGCGAGGCGTACGTTGCGCCGAGCGTGCCCGCGAACGCGCGCGGGAACACGAGGTGCACCGGCTCCAGCCCCGGCAGCGTCCACGCCGCGGCGTCCTTGCCCTCCGGCCGCGCGAAGCCGTGGATCGTCACGGCCGCGCGGAGCGCGACCTCCCACGAGCCCTCCGTCGACGAGACCGTGACGTCCTCGACGTCGGCCCACGGGAGCCAGCCGAGCACGACGCCCCGGAGCATCTCGCGCCGCGCCGTGCCGACCACCGTCTCGAACGCCTCCGAGAGCGCCTGCGCCGACCGGCCGTGCAGCAAGATCGTAAACGATCCCGAGGCGTTGCCCTGCGTGTCGACCGCGAGCCGGAGGTCGACCTCGTCGCCGGTCTCGCCGCTCGTGCCGGCCACCGTGACGAGCTCGCCGCCCGGCAGCATGGCGGCGCGGCCGCGCAGCTCGGGGCTGATGCGCCCGGGCGGGAGCGGCGGGCCCTCGACGTCGGCGTCGATCCACACGTCGCCGCCCGGCAGGCGCGCGATGACGAGCGGGTGGCGGAAGCGCCCCGCGTGCGGCGGGAAGTCGGCCGACGAGCTGAACGGCTCGGTCTCGGCGATCGCGAGGTCGGCGCGCACGCCGAGCTCGCGCAGCGCGCGGTAGACGACCCACGACCGGCTGCCCTGGCCGAGCTCGATCATCGCGCGCGCCGTCGTGCGCTGCGGGCCGCCGGCCATGAGCGCCGCGAAATCCGAGAGCTCGGCGCCGCCGGCGACCTTCAGCGCCTTGCCCGCGGCCGCGACGACGCGCTCGAGCAGCGCGGGCGACGGCGCCCGCTCCGGGCCCGCCGCCTCCCGCGCCCAGCGGGTCATGTACGGGTCGCGGTCCGAGAGCGCGCGGAGGTTCTCGTCGATCGCCGCGGCCACGTGGCCCCAGGTCTGCGTCCCCAGGCTGACCCCCACGCCCATCTCCACCTGGGGCACGCCGTCCTCCATGCGCCGCGGCGGCTGGTCCTTGATGCGCCAGACGCTGACCGTGGAGGCGCCCTCGGCGCGCTCCTCCGCGGCGCCGAGCAGCGGGTGCGACCAGACCGCGAGCGGGAGCGACGACGGGCGGCGGACCTCGATCGTCGCCTCGCGGACGCTCGTCCGCTCGGGGAGAAGGTCCCAGGTGTCGATGACGAGCTGGCCGCTGTCGCCCGGCAGCGCGTAGCCCTCGGTGACCTGCTCGATGTAGTCGCCCTGCTCGAGCTGCGAGAGGTCGCTGTGCTCCTGCGCGGCGTTCGACGCGGCGTCGGGCGCGAGGATGCGGCCGTCGCGCTTGTGGATGCGGCGGCGCAAAAGGCGCGGCATGCCGCGGCCCTCGATGAGCGGGCCGAAGGCGACCGCGCCCTGGGCGACGTCCGTGGTGCCGGAGACGCGGCGGAGGTCGTAGGTCACGTAGTGGACGAGCCCGTCGGGCGCGATCGTGAACCGCTCGACGTGGCGGAGCACCGCGACCGCGGCGCCGGGCAGGAACGCCTTGGCCTGGTCCTCCAGCACGAGCTTGCGCCCCTCGGCCTCGAGCGGGGGCGCCGGGTCCGGCGTGAGGCCGAGCGCGCGGGAGATGGGGCCGAGCGCGGCGGGGGCGTCGCGCGCGGTCGCGCGGTCGCGGGCGAGGCGGCCCCGCGCGGCGCGGACGTCGCCGCGGCCGGCGGCGAGGCCGAGCGCCTCCAGCATCACGCGCTCGCCCGGCGGCATGGCGTCGTACACGGCGAGCGCGCCGCGCAGGTCGCCGCGGGCGACGCGCTCGCGGAGCTCGACGTCGCGCAGGGCGTCCGGCGCGCGGCGGAGCCGGCGCAGCCGCTGGATCTCGGCGAGGACCGCGGCGCGGTCGCCGCTCGCGCCGAGGAGCGCGGCGAGGCACGCGTTGCCCGAGCGGTCGAGCCCGCCGCCGCAGGCGGCCTTCACCGCGTCGACCCCGGCGCGGCCGTGGACGCGGTCGTCGACCGCGGCGAGCAGCGCCGAGCCCGGCGCGGCCGCGGCGAGCCTCGCGTACGCGGCCTCGGCGACGTCGGTGACGCCGGCGCGGCGGGCGACCATCGCGAGCTCGGCGAGGACCATCCGGTCGGCGTCGGGGACCGCGGGCGCGCTCGGTCCGGATGGCCCGGGCGGCGCGACCCTGACCCCGAGCTCGCGGAGCGCGTCCATCGTGCCCTCGCCCTGGCCGCCGCGGCGCTCGGCGAGCTCCGCGCGGTAGAGGCGCGCCTCCCACGACGCGGGCCAGGCGGCGAGCGCGCGATCGACGGCGGCGCGGGTGCGCTCGACGACCTTGGTCTCGGGCAGATCGCCCACGCGGCGGACGGCCCGCGCGTAGAGCAGGTCGAGGCGCGGCGAGCGCGGGGCGGCCGGCGCGGCGCGGGGCGACGACGCGGACGCCGGCGCGGGCGCGCCGCCCTGGTCGAGGCGGCCGTCGCCCTCCGGATCGAGGAGGCGCTCGGCCGCGCGCGCGTCGCCGAGCGCGAGCAGCGCGGCGGCCGCGACCTCGACGGCGGCGGGGCCGAGCCGCGCGCCGGGGGCGGCAGGCGCCGGGACCACGCTGATCGCGGCGGGCCGCGCCGCGGTCGCGGACGCGGCGGCGCCGGGGCGCGGCGCGCGGGCGCGGAGCGGGAGGCCGTTCTCGCCGAAGGCGCTGAGCTCGATGGCGCCGCCGTCGCCCTTCTGCGCCACGCGCACGACGACGCGCAGCGTCCCCGGCTGGGCCTCCACGGTCGCGAAGCGCGTGACCTGCGCGCCGCCCGCCGCGTAGTCGCGGTGGAGGGCGGCCACGCCGCCCACCTCGAGAGCGGCGGCGGACGACGAGGCGAGCGCGAGGCTCACCCGCTGGGCGACGGGGTTGTGGAGGTCGACGACCACGGCGCGCGTGCCCTGGAGGGCGCTCACCGCGTCGACGTCGATGGCGCAGGCGTCGGCGCGGACCACGATGGGCGAGACGGCCCTCGCGAACGGCGCGATGCCGGGGTACGAGCGCGCGAGCGGCGCGCCCTTCGCGGAGCTCACCGGCGAGGGGCGGGTGAGGCTCTGGAGCGGCGCCGCGTCGAGCGGGCCGACGAGGGCGGCCTCGTTCGCGCAGCCGCGGCGCGCGCTCCACGTCGCGGCCGCGGCCTCGTCGCCGACGTGGAGGGCGATGCGGTGGAGGGCGCTCGCGAGCGCGCCGCGCAGAAAGGGCATCTCCGTCGCGCCGCGGCCGGAGACGTCCGCGAACGCCCAGGCGCGCTGAAGGCGGCGTGCGACCTCGGGGAGCGCCTCGCGCGAGCGGAAGGCGATCGCCGAGGCGTCGGGGGCGGAGCCGCCCGCGGTGCCGGCGCCGAAGACGAGCGCGTCGAGCGACGCGATGGCGGTGGCGAGCGCGCCCTCGTCGCCCGGCGCGTCGACGGCGGCCTCGATGGCGGCGAGGTACGGCGCCGCCGCGGCGGAGCTCGCGATCTCGGCCTCGAGCGCGGCGCCGAACGCGGCGGGCAGGGGCGCCTCGACGGCCGACGGGGCGGCGGCCCCCCGCGGCGCGCACGCGGCGGGCGCGGCGCCGGCGAGCGCGAGGGCGAGCCCGAGGGCGGCGCGGCGCGCGAGGGAGGCGCGCCGTGCGCGGCGCGGGCTCCCGGGGCGCTGGCCGACGTTCGTGGGGCTCTGGGGCGGGGTGGTCACGGTCGGCGTCTCCCGGCGCCGCGCGGGGCGCCTGTCCGCCGTTCCTTACGGGGCTGGGATTGCCGAAGCAAACGCGAACTTCGGGCAGCGCGGCGATCCGGCCGACGCGCGAGGCCGGCTCCATCGCCGCCGGCTCAGCCCGAGCCGCCTCCCGGGAGCCTCGGCGGGGCGCCTCGTGCGGGCGCGCGGGGCGAAGTCGCGCCGGGCGGCGCCGCGCCGGGCGACGCCGTGCCGCGCGCCGGCGCGCCGGGCGACGCCGCGCCGCGCGCCGCGGCGGCGCTCGCCGCCAGGCGTTGCATGCAGAGCTTGAGGCCCGCGCGGAGGTTTCCCACGGTCGCGATGCCCGACAGGTCGAGCCCGAGGGAGACCATGGTCTGCGCCACGTTGGACCGGATGCCCGTGATGACCCCTTCGGCGCCGAGGAGCCGGATGGCGCGGACGAGCTCGATGAGGTAGCTCGCCGTCTTCGTGTCGACGAGCTCGACGCCGGTGAGGTCGAGGATCGCGAAGCGGGCCTGCTTGTCCACGATGGCGGCCAGCAGGTCGTCCATCACGTCGGCGGCCCTCTTGCTGTCGACGACGCCGACCATCGGGAGGGTCAGCACGCTGTCCCAGACCTCGATGATGGGCGTCGACAGGTCGCGGATCACCTGCTGCTGGCGCTCGATCAGCTCGAGCCTCGATTTCAGCTCGTCTTCCCTGAGCTTCGCCTCCGTGGCGTCGACCGTGAAGCTGACGGCGCCGTCGGGCTCCCCGCGGGCGTCGCGGAGCGGGATGACGCACGTCTCCCAGGCCATCCCGAACGCCTCGACGCGGGTGCGGACGAGCTCGCCCCGGACCGCTCTTCGCATCGGCTCCATGTCCATCGGCGCGGGAGGCTCGTCGAACACGTTCATTCCGACGAACTGGCCTGGCGTCAGGCCGAGGGCCTTGAGGTTCTTGCCCTCGTGGAAGGTGCAGAATCCGTCTCGATCCATCCGGGTCACGGCCGTGTCCACGTTGTCGAGGATGGCCCGGAGGATGACGTCGCTCTCCCTCAGCCGCTCGAGGGCCTTCTCCTGCTCCGTGACATCCAGCCCGAAGCAGAGCAGCCGAATCGGCGCGCCGCCGTCGTCGAGCACGGGCGCGAGTCGCCACTCGCACACGACGGCGCGCCCGTCCTTGCGGGTGTGGGCGCAGCGGATCGGGGCGCCCGGCTGCGCGAGCGAGCGCCGGAAGGCCTCTGCGTCCGGTCCGGTCACGATCGTGTCCGTGAGGCGGCGGCCCACCGCTTCGTCAGCGGTAATTCCAAAGATGCGCTCCGCCTCGCCGTTCCACGCGGCGATCTCGAGATCGCCGAGGTCCCCCGCGCACTCGATCACCGCGAAAGGCGCGCTGCGGATTGCCCTCATGGTGCTCGCGGGGAGCCCTGGGGATGGGGGAGCGATCGGTGTGCTCGTCATCGTTGGTCCTCAAGCTAACGTGGGCCGGCGGTCGGTGTCGAGGGCGACCGACGAGCGGCCGGCGAGGGACGAGAGGGGTGAGCCGAGCGTGTGAGGTGAGATTCGATCGCGGCGTCGCCGGGCCGGTGGGATCCGGTGTGCTGTTCACCGTCGTGCGGAGAGCTCCCTTACGCTCGCGGAGGTGTTGGGCGGGCTAGGCTTGGCGAGAGGACCCCGGCGCGGTGGGGGTGCCTGCGAGGAAGCGGGCTGTCCGGCGCGGGTTCTGCCGGGGGAGGAGAGGCGAGGGCGGGGGAGGAGCCGCGACTTGCGGGCGGCGCCGCAGCCTGGGTCGGGTCGCTGCGCCGCGGCGGTTCCCCTGGGGGCGTCTGCGGATCGCGGCTCCCCGTGGTAGCCTGCCGACACTTCCGCCCTGCGATGCAGGCGCTTCCGGCGGTGGTCCGGGCTGCTCGTGGAGACGGGGATCATGACGGCGCGCATCCGACTTTACGACGCAGGGCTGGGGGTCATCCTCCAGCACCCGAGCGGAGTGCTCTATACGAACCAGACCTGTGGTGTTTGCTGCGCGCAGCCGGAGATGGAGGGGGTCTTCGTCCCGTTCGACGCCAAGCGCAAGGTCCTAACGCGCGTATCCTGTACAGACGCAACGCCACAATGGGCTGCCGTACCGGCTGTTAAAAATCGGAATGCCGCTCCGAGCGCGCAGCATCGCGAACCTGTCGTGGACCCAGCTCTGGTCGTCCTTGAGCGCGCAGGACGACTCCATCTACGACGGCGGAGATCACGAGCTCGACACCGGCGGGAAGCCGTGTACCTACCGGTACCTCAACGTCGCTCTCGAAAACGCGCTGGACCGAGATGCTTTCAGGGAGCGTGTCATCGCTCCTGTCCGCGCCTGGCTCGATCGCTGATGACCGGGAGACACCCGGCGCTCGTCGCGCCGATGCTGGGCGTCGGTCCCCGCGGGGCGATGGGGGAGCGAGATGGGGGGACCGCGCGCCTCGACCGGCCGGTGCGGGGACGGCGCGCCTGCTCCTCGGCGATGCGGTGCGGAGCCGCGAGCGCAGCCTCCTGACATCGGCTTGGAGGCCCGGAGCGCTCCACCTCGTCACTTGGGTCCGAATCCCGAACCAAGCTCAGAAGTCCTGCAGACGCGCGCCTCGATCACATCGTAAACGCAGTGCACGCGCGCCGGGTAGAAATCGCGTCCCACCAGCCCAGAAAGCCTCTCGCCGGCCTCGTTCCATTCGCGCTTCCCATCCTCCGCGGAAGGATCATCCACGAGCGCGTCGCTCAGCTGTTCTTCGGTCAACATGGCGGGACAATCGGCGGGCATCGTGGCCAGGGCGGCATCCAGCGTCGTCACCTCGTGGACGATGGTATGGCCGTAAAGCAACCCCTCGGCGTCGCATGCGATCGGATAACCAGTTCTTTCGTCCGAAAAGCGCTTGGATTCCGCCCAGAGGTCGTCGCGCCCGGTCTCTTGAACCAAGGCGAGGCGCAGCGTTCTGGACTGCAGACTGCCGTCCTCCACGATGCTCGCGTCGTCAGCGCAGTGGTACTCGAGAGGAGAGCCCTCGACTCGGTACCAGCAAACCGTCCACGGTTGGTCGGCGATCTCCCCGAAGCCAGCGTTCCTCTCGTTGAACGTGACCGAAATGTCGTATTCGTAGTGCGGCGTGGCGGCCTCCTCCACTTCTTGAACCGAAGGGCAGCTGAGGTCCGCCCGGACTGCGTATCGTAATTGCTCCTCCGAAGGACACGGATGTTCTGCGCCGCATGCGGAAATTGCGATCGCAAATCCAGCATGTAGCGCGAACAAGGCCCGTGAGCAGCTCGACACCACGGCCGAAGGGCGAGACATGGACCGCATCGAATCGATTCTAAGCATTGGCATCGTCATCTCCGTAAACCTGAAAAATGAGAACAAAGTGCTTTGAGGATGTCAAGGGCGAGGCACCATGCCCGGTTCAGAGTAACCACCCAGCCATCGCCATGGGCGAGACCCCTTGCGGCCCTATCGCCATCGTCGGGCGACTCGTAGGACGGCCGGCGGACGAGGCCGACCCGCTCGTCCGCTCTCTGCTCGACCTCACGCGTGACGTGCACGACGTGTGAGGGGATCGCCGCGCCGCGGTGAAAAATCGCGCGATCGTCTCCGGCAGGGGAGGACCGTCGGCCGTCGTGACCGGCTCCGCGACGCGATGCGCCGAGCAAGAACGCGCCGCCGAGCCCCTGGTGACGCGGCGCTAATTTCCTGCTCGAATGAACGCAGATTCGTTTCATTGGCATCGTACGCCGCGCCGCGGAGGGCGTGGGGCGGGCGCGCCTTGGAGACGTTCAGGTTCGTGGGTCGTACTTGTCTTGCGGAGGTAGCCTATGACGTTTGCGCGACACAGCAGCGGACGGGTGTTTGTCGCTTGTTGCTTGCTCATCGGGTTCAGCTCGGGGTGTCAGGGCTCGGCGCCCTGAGCGCTGCCGCGAGACCGCACGACCGCGGGACGTCTTCGGCGCCCGCGAACGGTTCGTCCGCCGCTCCGGGGCACGTTCACGCCAACTTATTGAAATAATTTATGTTTCCGGCGCATCGAGGCGGCGCCGCGCTCCGGGTATGACGTCAACGGGCATGTGGGGCAGGATGGTATCGGAGCGCCGGAAGGCGTCTGGACGCGCTACCCTCCTACCTTGCTACCCCCTCTCCGCGACGGCGTTCGGCGCGCGCTCGAGGGTCGATCGGCGCTAAGGTCGCGCTCATGACGTCCACCGTGACCCGCAACACGGGCTCCACCATCAAGTACGCCGTCATTACGGTGGTGCTCGCCGGCCTCTCGTTCCTCTGTTTCCGCGCGATGATCGGCCGCTCCGGTTTCCTGTGGGCGCTCTGCCTCGTCGGCGGCATCGGGCTCGCGGTGTTCGCGCTCGGGTCGCTCCTCGCCGCCAAGGACCTGGCCGGCACCGCGACGTGCCCGCGCTGCCAGGCGGCGCTCGCGGAGATCGAGCTCAACCACACCGACGAGCCGGCGTTCTGCGACAAGTGCCAGGCCGCATACCTCGTCGACAAGCGCGTCCTCACCGTGCTCGCCGACGACTACGTCCACCCGACGCCGGTCTTTTCGGCGCCGGTGACGGGCCAGACGATCAGCTGGCCGGAAGGCTGCTGCCTGTGCGCGAGGCCGGCGACTCGCGGCGTCGAGGCGAAGACGCACGACGGCCAGACCGGGACCAACGTGGCCGTCGCCGCGGCCGGGCTCGCGCTCGGGGGCATCGCGGTGCGCACCGGCGGCGGCACGACGTACACGATGCGCATCCCGCACTGCGCCGAGCACGACGACGGCGCGAAGGTCGAGATCCAGAGCGGCAACGATCCGCCGCTGCAGATCCGCTTTCGCTCCTACGCCTACCAGCGCCGCTTCCTCGCGCTGAACCCGAAGCCGGCCAAGGCCGCGTAGCTCCGCTTCAGCCCATCGCGAGGAGCGCCTTTTGGCGCCCGCGCGCCCGCGCGCTCCTCGTGCACGATGCGAGGGGCCAGCGTTCGCTGGCCCCTCGTCTGCGGCTCGCGCGACGTGTTTATTGCGCCAGACGAACGAGCTTCACGCTGTCCACGGTGACGGCCGCGGTCCCTGCGTTGCCGACGTTGATGTCGAGGAGCGCCGCGGAATCCTGCGGGACGTTCGGGAGCTCGAACGCGTAGACGACCCACGCGGGGCCCGCCGCCGCGGTCACGCGACCGTAGCTCGCCCAGTTGTTATCGCTGTTGCCGTTGCGTCCCAGGTTCACCACGAACGTGCGCACGTCGTCCGCCTTGGCGCGGAACGTCAGCAGGTAGCGCCCCGCCTGCGACAGGTTGACCGTGGTGCGAGCCTGGATGTGCCACATGTCGGAGCCGGGCTGCTGCACGTTGATGCGCATCTGGCGGCCGGTGAAGTCCGCCCATGCCGAGGCGCCGTTCCAGTTGAGGAGCTGCCAGCCGCTGCTGCTCTGGCTCCCCGCGAGCGAGGTGTTTGTCACATTGTCGAAAGAGCAGTTGGTCACGAGGTTGAGAGGATCGCGGCAAGCGTCGATCAGGCTGACCTTCTCGTGGACCACGCCGCCCAGGAGGCCCGAAAAGGCGCGCCAGCCGAGCGACAGGTCATCGCCGACGAGGCCGATGGGATCGATGCCGCCGTACCCGGAGTTGGAGCTGTTGACGCTCTTGTAGAAGTCGCGGATCAGGCCGGTCTCGTAGGCCCACTGGCCCGACGTGGCGTCGCGCTTGTAGAGCGAGAGGCCCTCGTCTCCACCGCTGACCGTGCTGGCCAGCGTGTCGCCGTGAAGCGCCAGGTGCACGTGAGGGTAATCCGTCGCCAGCGATTGGCTCGCCGTGATCGTGCCGTCGGCCGCCACCCGGTAAAACGAGAGGTGCTGCTGCGGCATGACGTCGTTGACGAGGTACGTCGCGCCGGACGTGACAGCCAAGTTCCCGGAGGCCATGGCGAGGCTCCGCCCGAAGGCGCCGCTCGAGAAATAGCCGCTCGCGAGGGCCACGGCGTTCCAGGTGACGTCGCTGGCATTCCTGCGGAAGATGCGGACCGAGCCGAGCTCGGCCCCGGCCTCGCCGCCGTCGGACCACGGCGATCCGACCGCGACGAGGTCGCCGTCGATCGCGACCGCGGCGCCGGTGAAGCGCTCGTCCGGCTCGTTGAGGAAGTGCTCGAGGACCCACGTGTCGTTCGAGGAGTTGTAGCGGTAGATCTCGAGCACGCTGTGTCGCTTGTAGCCGATCACGAGGTAATCGTCGGACAGGGCGAGCGCGATGTCCTTGAAGCTGCTGAGCGCGGGGTAGCTGAGCGGGATGCGGGTGAGCGCGTGGCTGATGTTCTGGCCGTTCTCGCGCACCGCGCCGTTGCAGTTTCGCTGACCGCCGACCAGGGGGCACTCCGCCCATGAGCCGTTGGTCTTCCGGGCGATGAACACGGAGTTCGCGTGCGGCGAGGTGGAAGGGCTCGGGCCTCGCGTCGCGAACGCGAGGAAGCGGCTCGAGATGGCGAGCTGGCTCCCGGCCTGGAGGCTGAACTGGGCGACCCCCGGGAACTGGTAAACGCGCTCGGGCGTGGCGCTCGTCCCGTTCATCAAGTAGACGGCCCCCTGCATCGTGCTGGGGAACGTGGGCTCTGGCTCCCCGCTGATCTTCACGTGCTCCTGGAGCGCGCCCACCAGCGTGTAGGTCCCTGCCCGCGCCAGGGTCGTCCCGGCCTCGGGATAATCGGTGTTGCCGTGCGGCGTGGGCTTACCCACGACCACGCCGGCCGACGCTTGAGCGGCGACCAGACCGACACAACCAGCGAGCACCCCGGCGAGACTTCGGACCTTGATCTTCCTGGAAACCAAACTCATGAATCAACCTTCTTCTTTGAAACGAGGAAAGCGCCGGCTCAGGCTCGCGCGCACGGGAAGCGTGCGTCGCGAGCCCAAGCTGCGTCGATCCTCTCCGTCACTACATCCGTGAATCGCCGCGTCGCACCGACGCGGGAAGAAGCCGCTCGCGTCGACCGCGCGCTCCGCGGGCCGCTCCCGTGGGTGAAAGACGGACGCGCGCGTCGCGGATCGGGCTTAAAAGGCGCCGACTTCGCCGAGCAGCGCCCCGTTCTCGAGCAGGTACACACGGCCTCGAGGGGTCGACTCGCCCGCCTCCCAGCGCGATTCGACGGAGAGGTCGAAGGCGCCGCCGCACCCCGTGCAGCCGTCTCCCGAGCCACCGCCGGCGTATACGTCCGGGAACGGGTTCTCGTCGAAGACGAACGACAGGCGAAGGTGCGCGGCTCCGTCGTCGCCCCGATAGAGCGCCCCGCGCTGCTCGTGGTGGAGGATGCCGTCGGCGCTCGATAAACGCTCGATCACGAGGATCTGCAGATACCCGTCGGCACACTCGCCGCTGCGGTCGATGTACCCCACGGCCGGTGAGCTCTCGGTGTCGGCGACGAGCGACCAGCTCACGGCGCTCCTCATCCCGTTGGCCCATGCCACGTCGAAGCTCCCGGCCCGGCCTGTCGCGTCGAGGGCCTCCTGGCCGCTCACACCGAGGGGCGTCGGGTCGGTGAGGCCATGCTCCACGGCCCGACCAGCCGTCACCGGCAGGGAGTTACAGGGATCGGAGCCGACCTCCCCCGTCTGTCCCCCGGCGTGCGAGCACCCCATGAGCAGCCCCGCCAAGAGCCAGCAAGCGAGTCGTACGTTCATCCAAGCCTCCGCCCCCATTTGCCGCAGCGCACGAGCAAGCGCAAGCGCCGCGTAGCGCAGCCACGCATTATTCTATCGCTCCGATATGCTACCATCGATGCATATATGCGATACAAATGGCCGCAATACGATGAGATCGCAAAGGATTTCTGCCGGGCGCTCCGCGGCCGGCGCTCGCAGCGGCAGCTGAGCGTCCGGCTCGGGTACGGCACGAACGTCGCCTTCGGCTGGGAGTCCGGGCGGCGCTTTCCCACGCTCCCCACCCTGCTGCGCGTCGCGGCTTACAACGGCGTTGACGTCCATCGCGAGCTCTCGGGCTTCGTGCGCCAGGAGTCGGCCTTCGGCGCCGACGTCGCCGTCTCCGACCCGGCCCTCACGGCCACCTTCTTTCAGGTCATCAAGGGAGGGCTGAGCAACGCGGAGATCGGCGCCCGTATCGGGCGCAGCGCGTCCCAGGTGTCGCGCTTCATCGCGGGCGCGTCCCAGCCCCGGCTCCCCGATGCGCTGGCCCTCGTCGACGCGACCACCGAGCGGCTCCTCGACTTCCTCGCCCTCTTCGTGCATCCGGGGCAGTTGCCCTCGGTGGCGCGCGACTTCCGCGTGCTCGAGGAGCGCCGCCGCATCGCGACGGAGCTACCCTGGTCTCACGCCGTCCTGCGCGTCCTCGAGCTCGCGAGCTACGCGGCCCTCCCCCGCCATGACGACGCCTGGGTCGCCGCTCGCCTCGGGCTCCCGGACGACGAGGTGCGTGCGTGCCGCGAAGCCCTGTCGCGGGCGGGCCTGATCCGGTTGCGCGAAGGGCGGTACGCCACCACGGCCGAGACGGTCGACATGACCCGCGGCGCCGCCGAACCGCGACAACGACTGAAATCGCACTGGCTCGACGTCGCCGCGAACCGGCAGCGTCGCGGCGATCCGGGGCTGTATTCCTACAACCTCGTCAGCGTCGCGCGCCGCGACCTCGAGCGGCTGCGGGCCTTGCACGTGCGGTATTTCCACGAGCTTCGACAGATCGTGTCGGATTCGCTCGAGCCCGATTGCGTCGCGCTGGTGGCGATGCAGCTCTTCGAGCTGGGCGCGTGAGGCACGAACCGGGGCGTGTCCTTCCGCCCCAGAATTGCCGGTGGTTCTTCGATCGGCACGTCATTCGACCAGCCCGAGGCGTTCAGTCGGACACGGGGCGTCCGAGCAGGCGCTTCCGAAGCTCGGGGTTGCGGATCCAGCCGGTGATCGCGAGCAAAACGAGCAAGATGATCAGCGGCAGGTACTCCGGAAGCGTAAAGCCGTGGGTCATGTTCGTGGCCAGAGCGCCCGAGTAGTAGCCGACCATGAGCACGAGGCCGATCGCGGAAGAGCGCGGGATGAGGAAGAGGATCGCGAGGCAGATCTTCGTGACGCCGAGCGGCACGGTGATGCCCGCGATGCCCAGCCGTTCGATGAACGCCGCGCCTTCCGCATTCGAGGGGGGCATGAGCTGGAGGATGCCGCTCGCGAACGTGGCGAGGGACAGGAGGCCGGTCAAGATCCACGCGACGATCTTCCCGGCCTTGCCCGGGTTCGGGACGGAGCTCGGATTCCGCGCGCGGGCAAGGAGCTCCGGCGTGCGGAAGTACGCGCCGACCGTCATCACGAAGATGAGGATGAACGGGAACCACGGCCAGTTGCCTTCGACGTCATGCGTGAGGCCGGTGGCCGTCGCGCCGCCGAGCACGCCGACCATCATCACGAAGCCGAGCGTGGCGGTGCGGGGAACAAGAAGGAGAACGGCGGCGATGATCTCGAGCGCGCCGATCAGGTAGCGATGGTCCCAGACGCCGAGCGCTTTCGTGAAGTCGGCGGTGGGGGTGCCATCCTGGATGAAGAATTTCGCCAAACCGGAGGCGAGGATCATGAAAACGGCCAGCAGGACGGTGGGCGTCCAGCCGAGGATTTTTTTGGAGCGGGCAGTCATGTGGCCCCGATGATAGCAAATGAAGCGATCAAGGGAAGAGCAGGTACGCTCCCATCCAGGCCGGCATCGGGATTCGATGAGCGAGAGGTTTACGGGCTCTCCTCCGTCAGTCGTGATGTTCCGGAGGCGGCTCGAGCACATCGACGCGCTCCACTTCGTCGAGGAAGATGCCCATCGAACGACGCCAGTCCTTGCCACATCCGGAACGCCAGCGCAGAGGGCGGGACGCCGGCGATCAGCCCGAGCGCGACGCCGAGCCAGGGGCGGCGCTCGAGTCCTCCCGCGATGACCTTGGAGACGTCGCTCAAGCCGGTGCTCCTTGGCGGCGTGCTACCACGGTGTCGCTTGATTGCGAAGATCCTCGCGGTGCGCGCGGTCGCGCGCTCGATTTCAGCTCGCCGTGAACCCGGCGCGCGCGAGTCGCTCGAGCACCGCGGCGACGCCGTCGTCATCGTTGGAGCTCGTGATCTCGTCGGCGGCGGCGAGCACCTCGGGATGGGCGTTAGCCACGGCGACGCCATGTCCTGCCCAGCCGAGCATCGGCAGGTCGTTGGGCATGTCGCCGAATGCGATGACCTGCCCTGCCGCGATGCCGTGCTCGGCGCAGTACTTCTCCAGCGCGAGCGCCTTGGTGACGCCGGCCGCGGCGACCTCGACGAAGGCCGAGCCCGAGTGGGTGACGCTCGCGAGCGCCCCCGCGTGGGCGCGCGTGATTCGCAGCAGCGCTTCGAGCGGCCAGCCGGCGTGCTGGACGATCAGCTTGGTGACCCCCTCCCTGCAGAGCGCGAGCGCGTCGCCTCGCCGCATGCGCGGATCGTCGCGATCGTTCGGATGCTCGCTGGGAATGACATACCCGTGCTCGCACCCGTACTGGACCCCGGCCTCGATCGCGAAGGCGACGCCGGGTATCGCCCCCCGTAGGCTCTCGATGAGCGCGGATGCGGCGGCTGCCGAGAGGAGATTCTGCCGCAGCACGGAGTCCGTGGCCAGGTCGTAGACGAGCCCGCCGTTGCTGCAGATGGCCGTGCCGCGCAGGCCCGTCCGTGCCGCGACCTGGCGCGCGCGCCGGGGCGGTCGCGCGGTCACCGGCATGAGCGTCAGGCCGGCCGCCTCGGCCATGGCGAGGGCGCTGCGCGTACGCGCCGAAATCGAGCCGTCCGTCCGGAGCAGCGTGCCATCGAGGTCGAAGGCGATGAGTCGGAGCGCTTCCATTCTGGCCAGGGCGACGGATGACACGAGATGGAAGATCGAGAAGCCGATGTGGAACGCCATGTCGACGACGATCCGTCGCCGGAGAGCGTTCGTGACGGCGGCGCGCTCACGACGCGGAGACGATGCCGAGCGGCGCGCGAGCGCGGCGCGGGGACGAGACGAGCGGCAACAGATCCTCGCCCACGCGCACCGCCTCTTCGAGGTTCGGATACCCGGAGAGGATGAAGGTATCGATGCCGAGCGCCTCGTACTCGGCGATGCGCTCGGCCACTTGCCGATGGCTCCCGACGAGCGCCGTACCGGCGCCGCCGCGCACGAGCGACACGCCCGCCCAGAGGTTCGGCGACACTTCGAGCTCGCGTACGCCGAGCTTCTTGCCCGCGTGCAGCGAGAGCATGCGCGCTTGGCCCACCGACTCCATCGAACCGAGCCCGCGCTGCGCCTCTTCGATGGCGCCGGGCGGGATGCCGTCGAGCAGCCGCTTTGCCTCGCGCCAGGCGTCCTCTTCGGTGTCGCGCGTGACGACGTGGACGCGCAGCCCGAAGCGAAGCGTGCGGCCGAGGCCCTCCGCGCGGCGGCGCATCGAGGCGATGCGATCGCGCACCATGCTCGGCGTCTCGCCCCACAGCAGATAGACGTCCGCGTGCTTGGCAGCCACGCGCTCTGCGGCCTCGGAAGCGCCGCCGAAGTAGATGGTGGGACGCACGGCGAGCGGCTCCAAGAGCCCGCCGTTCTCGACGCGGAAGTGCGCGCCTTCGTGGTTCACGCCGGGTCCGCCGAACGCCTTGTCGACCACGTCCAAGAACTCGGCGGTCCGATCGTAGCGCGCGTCGTGATCGAGGAAGTCGCCGTACGCCCGCTGCTCCTTCGCGCTCCCGCCGGTCACGACGTTGAGCAGGAGACGATCGCCCGTGATGCGCTGCATGGTGGCGACGCTCTGCGCGGCCACGGCCGGGTACATCTGGCCGGGCCGGAACGCGACCAGCAGCTTCAGGCGGCGTGCGTGCTGCGCGACCGCCGCGGCCACGAGCCACGCATCCTCGCAGCGCGAGCCCGTGGGGATGAGCGCCGCGAGGAAGCCGGCGCGCTCCGCCGCCAGCGCGACCTGCGTCAAGTAAGCGATGTCCGGCGCTCGCTGTCGCTGCGCTTCGGCCTCGAGGTGGTGTGCGCTGCCGATCAAATCGCGGCCGTCGCCGTGCGTCGGCAGGTACCAGAGAAAGTCGCTGCTCACTGAAGTCTCCTAGCCGCGCCTCCATGCCATCACGATGTCTCGTTCGGATCTTCGTGGATGGTCGCTCATGGATGGCGTAGGCGCGGGCGCGTACCGCCGTGCGGCCGGGCCGCACACTGCAAGCGGCGCGCCCGGAGGCGGAGCCCCCGGCGCACCGGCCGGGAGCAAGGCACCTCTCCTCCCCGGCTACGAGGCTGTGCTGCGAGAGCAGCACTGGAGCGACCCAGCTGCTGAAGCAGTGCTGCCAGGGCACCACCCGGCACTCCAGCTTCGGGCCGGCGTCCCCGGGCAGGTAGTGCGCGAACACCACGCGAGCACCGACCTGGAGCTCAAGCATCCCCATCCGCTACGCCCTCCGTGGCGAACGACGTGGCTCAGTCGCACATCGCTTTGAGAGCGTCGCGTGTGAGCAGCTGTTATGGCCGATGCGCTTCATACTCTGAGAGTAGCGTGCTGATCTGCGCTCGCTCATCATCTGATGGGCCGCTCGTCAAGTCGTCCGCGATGCCCTTCAGCAAGTAGAACTCTGTCTCGTTCCTGATGGCTCCCCGTTTCAAAACTGCTCGATACCTCGACCAGTACCGCCTTCTGACTTCCGAGAATGTAAGTAATCCATTCGCTGCGAGGGCGGTGTCCGCTCGACGGATTTCCTCGCCGCTCAAATGTCCGTATTGCTCCACGATGTCATGAATGGCCTGCTTCAACCCTTGCAGGGCCTTCGAAGGGCCGAGCTCCTCGGCGATTTGCTCCAACACGTTGGCAGGATGGCGTGGATCGTCCGGCGGCATGAAGCTGGGGAACAGGCGGCGCTCCCAAAAGTCGAAGAATGCCCTCAGCTCCTGCCACTCGCGTTGCCTCTCCGGTGACATTTGACGAGCCACGAACATCACCTCTCGAGGGTAGTGCGACCTGTGGGTGTGCTGGCGGTGCGGCGTCAGTACCAGCCGCTCGTCAGACTGTATACCCGGGCTCGCCCTCATGGTCCAGAGGCTCCTCCTGAACATGACGTAGCCATTGAGTGAGCTGGGGCGCGACAGTGCGTGTCGTCGTTGTGCTCGCTTCGGATCGGGGCGGCCGATCGGATGAACAGCTGGTCCCATCGGCCGCCTGCTGCGATCGACGCCGACTCATCGAGCGAGCAACCGGAAGGTGAGGCTGATCCGCGGGCCCGCGGCCTCGACGGCGAGGATCGCATGTTGCCACCCCTCCTGGACGCTGGCGCGCATGATCAGGAGCGAGCCGGGCGCCAGGGCCATGTCGTGCCGCTCCTCCCGGCGAGAGCGCCGGCGGAAGGTGAGCACGCGAGGCGCGCCCAGCGACACGATCGAGGTCGTCGTTCCGGCGACGACGCCGGCGCTGGAATCCGAGTGAAAGCCCATCTTCGCCGCCCCGTCGGCGTAGAAGTTGGCGAGGCAGTTGTTGATCCCGTGCCCCGCCACGCCGGCGATGCGGGCCGCGAGCTCCTGCACGAAGGGCGGCATCTCGCAGTCCGGGTAGGAGATGCCCGAGTAGTTGTACGCCACCCCGCACGAGGCGGTTCGGCGTGAATGCATCCGGTCGTCCCACGCGAGGCACCGCTCCGCCATGTCGAACAGGGCTGTCGGATCGGCGACGAACCCCACCAGGTACTGAGCTTCTAGGTCTTCCGGCATGAGTCGCTGCGATGGAGCCAGCCGCCGACGCCGTGGAGGTTGCGCGCCATACGGCTCTCCGCTTTATCTTAGCCTCGAAACGGCAGATGAGGACGGCTCGCGCGGCTGGCACACCGCGATGAAGATCGCCTCCGCGCGCGCCGGCCGCTCGGCTCAGGCGAGGGACGCGCGCTCCGTCCACGCTCTACGCTCCACGCTTCTCGCGACATCCCCGCCGGCCGGGGACCTCCGGAAATTGGGCGGCGCCGCGAGAATTCTGCTAGGGGGGGCTCATGATCATCGCGCTCACCGGACAGAAGGGTGGGATCGGCAAGAGCACCACGGCCGTGAGCCTCGCCGTGGCCGCGCTGGCGAAGGGCCGGCGCGTGCTCCTCGTCGACGCCGATCCCCAGGGGACCGTCCGTACGTGGGGCGACGTGGCCGCCGAGGCGGGGCACGAGACCCCGACCGTCATGGCCATGGGCGCCTCGATGCACAAGCCGGGGCAGCTGCCGGACGTCGCCGCCGCGTACGACCTCACGGTCATCGATTGCCCCCCGCGTCACGGCGAGATCGCGCGGTCGGCGCTGATGGTCGCCGACGTCGCCATCTACCCTTGCGGCCCCACGGCCGCGGACGCCTGGGCCCTCACCGCCGCGATCGAGGTGTTCCGCGAGGCCGCGGCGCTGCGGAGCGCGCTCAAGGGCTGCATCCTCATCACGCGCAAGCAGGGCCGCACGGCCCTCGGCAAAACGGCGCGCGCGGTGCTCGAGACGTCGGGCCTGCCGGTGCTCGCCACGGAGCTCGGCTATCGCATCGCCTACCAGGAGTCCCTCGCCTGCGGGCAAGGGGTGACGGGCTACGCGCCGCGGGACGCCGCGGCCAAAGAGATCACCCACCTTCTCGAAGAACTGGAGAAGCTTCATCATGGCGAAAAAGCAAGTCGCGGTCTCGCTAAGAAAGCCGCCGTCGCCTGAAAAGGTCGACGCGTTCGTCGCGGGCGGCGAGGGCGGCGCGCCGGCCCCCGACGCGGTGAAGTCGAGGCCCGCCGCCGACAGGCGAGCGCACGACGACAAGACGGCCGAGGCGAAGCAGGAGCGCGCGCCGGAAGCGCGGGCGCCCGAAGCGGCGCCGAGCGTCGAGCCGCCGTCGTCCGTCGCCCCGCCGCCGCCGCAGGCCGGCGCGGCCGCCGAGCCGCAACCGCTCGCCACCACCTCGGAGCCGCCGGCCGTCCCGCCGGTGCTCGTCGGCAACGACGGCCGCGCGCGGCGCGCGGTCACGGTCTACCTGCCCGACCCGCTCGCGGACCGGCTGCTGCTCCACTGCATCGAGCACGACCGCGACGTGAGCAACCTGGTCGGCGAGGCGGTCGAGGTGCACCTCGACAAGCGCCTCGGGCCGGCGCCGGTCTCCGCCGCCCCCGCCGGCGGCGGGGCGGCCGCCGCGCACGAGGCCGCGCCGCCGGGCCCGAGCTACCGCGCCGAGCCGTTCCGCGCGGCGGACACCCGCCCGACTGGGCGCGTCGGCCGGATGGTCCAGGTCGGGCGGGTGCTGATGACCCTGTGGCGGCAGCGGCCCAGGGCGAGCTGACGCGCGCGCCCGGACCCGCCGCGCGACTCCCCCGCTCGAGCTCGAACGAACCCCTGCGCCGACCCTGAACGAACCCCTGCGCGCCGCCGCTCCGGCGTGGCCGGACGGCCCTTGGCAGGCGCGCGGGGGGGGAAAACAAGGATCTTCCTGTCTGCCCGCTATCTCGAATCGGCAGTGAGCCTCTCCGGTCCAAACAGGCCATCCGCGGTTCTGCCGAGTCCCAGCGCACAGCCCGCGTCCACCCTCCAGGCGGCATGACGCGCGTCGCGCCGCGGGCGCGGTCGCACAGGCCGCTCCGCCGGCGCGGCCGCGGACAAGCGCTCTGCCGCGCGCGCGCCGGTCGCTCGCCGCCAGACGCGGTGAGCGCTATCACCGCGCTGTCGTGAGCGCGCCGCGCCCGCCGGGCCGACGCCGCGACTTCCGGGGGGGACGTTGACATTCATGGGGTGAGCGGGCAGGCTCTGAGTCGCCGCGACGCCGCGCGAGAAGCGCACTGCTCCCGCCGCCGAGCGCGCCGTGGCTCCAGCGTCACGGGGCCGTTCGCCGCGGCGGCGATTGACCACCAGGACGAGCGATGACCCAGCATGTTCGGGACGAGGGGACGACCGCGCGTGGGCTCAACCAGAAGGAGGCGCAGGTCACGTCGGACGCCGGGCGCTCCGTCCACGCGATGTTCATGGAGGCGCCCACCGCCATCGCGGTGTTCCGCGGCCCCGACTGGGTGATCGATTTCACGAACCGGCTCGCGCAGCGGCTCTTCCGCGACCGCACCACCGTGGGCAGGCGCCTCTTCCAGTGCGCCCCGGAGCTCGCCGGCTCCCAGGTGGCCGAGCTGCTCGAGCGGGCCTACGGCTCGGGCCAGCCCGCCGCCGCGTGCGAGCTCCTCATCCTGCTCGACCGCGGCGCCGGCGACGGGGCGCTCGCCGAGGGCTATTTCAACGTGACGCTGCAGCCCATCCCGGCCGGCGCCGGCGGGGCGCACAGCGTGGTGCTCTTCGCGGTCGAGGTCACCGACCAGGTGCTCGCGCGGCGCCGCATCGAGCAGCTCGCCGAGCAGCTCGAGCACGAGCGCCACAAGCTGGAGCAGGTCATCCAGCAGATGCCCCACGCGGTATACATCGCGGAGGCCCCCTCGGGGCACCTCGTGATGGGCAACGCCCAGGGCGCCGCGCAGCTGGGCCGCCCCTTCGTCGCGTCGGAGGACGTCGAGGCGTACAGCGCGGCCTACCGCGGCTTCCACGCGGACGGCCGCCCCTACGCGCCGCACGAGTGGCCGCTCGCGCGCGCGGTCCTGCGCGGCGAGCTCGTCCGGGCCGAGCCGGTGGAGATGCTGCGCGCCGACGGCACCCGCGCCATCATCGAGTACAGCGCCGCGCCCATCCGCGACGGCTCGGGGCAGATCGTGGCCGGCGTCGCGGTGGGCGTCGACGCGACGGAGCGGATCCGCGCCCTGCGCGAGGAGCAGCGCCGCAGCGAGCAGCTCAAGGGGCTCGCCGAGGCGTCGCTCGCCGTCAACTCGGCGACGTCGCTCGACCGGATGCTCGCAGAGATCACCGAGCGGGCGCGCGCGCTCATCGGGGCGCACCAGTCGGTCATCAGCATGACCGACGACCAGAACTGGGCGCACGCCATCAACGCCGTCAGCCTCTCGGACAAGTACGCCGCGTACCGCGGCTACGACGCGAGGAGCGACGGGAGCGGGATCTACACGCTGGTCTGCAAGACCAACAAGCCGCGCCGCATGACGCAGGCCGAGCTCGAGGCGCACCCGGCGTGGCGGGGCTTCAGCGGCGAGGCGGCGCGCCACCCGCCGATGCGCGGCTGGCTCGCGGCGCCGCTCATCGGCCGCGACGGCAGGAACCTCGGGCTCGTCCAGCTCTCGGACAAGGAGGAGGGGGAGTTCACCGGCGACGACGAGTCGATCCTGGTGCAGCTCGCGCAGCTCGCCAGCGTGGCCATCGAGAACGCGCGGCTGCGCGAGGAGGCGCTCGCGGCCGAGAAGCGCTTCCGCTCCATGGTCGAGGCGACCGCGGTCGTCGTCTGGCGGACCGATCCGCGCGGCCACGTCGTGGAGGACTCCCCGTCCTGGCGCGGCTTCACCGGGCAGCGCTACGACGAGTGGGTCGACTACGGCTGGCTCGACGCCGTCCACCCCGACGACCGCGCGCGGGCGAACGCCGCGTGGCGAGGGGCCGTCGCGTCGAAGACCCGGTACGAGGTGGAGTACCGGCTGCGCCGGCGCGACGGCTCGTGGGCCGACACCGTCGCGCGCGGCGTCCCGCTGATCGCGGACGACGGCTCGATTTACGAGTGGGTCGGCTGCAACGTCGACGTGAGCGACATCCGGCGCGCCGAGGAGGCGTTCCGGGTCCAGCACCGGCTCGTGCGCACCATCGCCGAGAACGCGACGCTCGGCCTGTTCATGATGGATGCGCACCAGCGCTGCACCTTCATGAACCCGGCGGCCGAGAAGATCACCGGCTTCACGTTCGACGAGATCCGGGCGCTCGATCGCCCCCTGCACGAGATCGTGCACCACACGCGGCCGGACGGCAGCCGCTATCCCATGGAGGAGTGCCCGATCGACCGGGCGCTGCCGCGCAAGAGCCAGGAGCAGGGAGAGGACGTCTTCGTCCGCAAGGACGGCTCCTTCTACCACGTGGCCTTCACCGCGAGCCCGATCCTCGACGGCGACGTCCCCGTGGGCACGGTCATCGAGATCCGCGACATCACCGAGCAGAAGCGCGCCGAGGCGGAGCGCGAGCGCCTCATCGCCGCGCTGGAGCGGAGCAACAAGGAGCTCGACCAGTTCGCGTACGTGGCCAGCCACGACCTGAAGGCGCCCCTCCGCGGCATCGCGAACCTGGCGCAGTGGATCGAGGAGGACCTCTCGGGGACGCTCGAGGGCGAGTCGCGCGAGCACATGAGCCTGCTGCGCGGCCGCGTCCGCCGGATGGAGGCGCTCATCGACGGGATCCTCGACTACAGCCGCGCCGGCCGGGTGCGGCACGCGGCGGAGCCGGTCGACGTGGGCCAGATCCTCGCGGACGTCGTCGAGCTGATCGCGCCGCCGTCCGAGGCGAGCGTCGAGGTCGCGCCGGGGCTGCCGGTGCTGCGGACCGAGCGGATCCCGCTGCAGCAGGTGTTCATGAACCTCGTCAGCAACGCGCTCAAGCACGCGCGGCGCGCCGACGCGCGCGTGCGGATCGGGCACCGCGACGCCGGCCTGCTCCACGAGTTCTTCGTCGAGGACAACGGGCCAGGCATCGCCCCGGAGTTTCACGAGCGCGTCTGGGGCCTCTTCCAGACGCTCGAGGCGCGCGACAAGGTGGAGGGCACGGGAATCGGGCTGTCCGTGGTGAAGAAGATCGTCGAGAGCCGCGGCGGACGCATCTGGATCGAGTCCTCCCCAGGCCAGGGCGCGATCTTCCGCTTCACCTGGCAGAAGCGCGATCCGAGCGACTCCTGAAACGCGGCGCTCGCGCGGCAGAGCGCGAAAGCGGCAGGCTCAGCAGGTGTTCGGAACGCGTCATTGGAGTTGAACCCGACGGACCGGTGGTCCAAGCTCGAACGATGAGACGCCTCGACAGCGCCTGCGCGGGTAGGGCCAGGTCGGAGTGCGTCCGGGCTCACCGGCGGCCGCGAGACCTCCGCGGCGGTCGCCGTGCTGCACTGGGAATTGCCGCGGCGGCGATCGCGCGGAGGTTGACGTTCACGTCCTCCTCGCCAAGGAGATCCAGGAGACCATGAGCGTCGAAGAAAAACTGCTCAACATCCTCCTCGTCGAGGACGACGAGGTCGATGTGATGAACGTCCGACGGGCGTTCAAGCGCAACAACATCTCGAACCCCCTCTGGGTCGCCGGCAACGGCGTCGAGGCGCTGGAGATGCTGCGCAGCGGCTCCATCCCCGTGGAGCGCCGGCTGATCCTGCTCGACCTGAACATGCCGAAGATGAACGGCATCGAGTTCCTCCGCGAGCTGCGGGCCGATCCGGATCTCGTGGCCACGTCGGTTGTCGTGCTGACCACGTCGAACGACGATCGCGACAAGGTGGGTGCCTTCAACCTCAACGTGGCCGGTTATCTCCTCAAGCCCGTCACGTTCCTCAGCTTCGTTGAGCTCATGGCAGCGCTCAACAAGTACTGGAGACTCGTGGAGCTACCGTAGCGAAACTCGCCGTCTTTCTGCCCCCCTTCGCGAGGGGCGGTGAGGCGGTGAGACGCGCGGCGCCACGCGCGCTCGCGCGTCGCGATGGAGCGGCGCTGGCTATTTGCTGCGCTTGACCACGCCGAGCGCCTTCTGCGCCGCCTTGATCGCCGCCTGCGCCTCCTTGCCCTCGGCGCCCGCGAGCGCCGCCGCGATCGCGGTCGCGACCTCGCGCCGGCTGTGCGGGTGCACGTCGGCGAGCTTCAGGTAGAGCTGCGCCTTCTCGGCGAAATCGGCGTCGCCGCGCCGCGCCTCGATCCGCTCGAGCAGGCAGCCCGCCACCGCGGTGTCGTCCATCTTCTTCAGCGCGTCGAGCGCCGCCGCCCGCTTCGCGATCTCCGGCCGCGCCTCGATGAGCTCCACGAGCGGCGCGAGCGCCACGGGGCCGAACGCGCGGATCGCGTCCGCCACGATGCCGGGCTTGTACCCCTCGGCGTAGGCCGACAGGAGCTCGCTCAGCCCGCGGACGTCGCCCAGGTAGCCGAGCGCGTACGCGGCGATCTTCGCCTCCCGGTCGTCCTCGCCGCGGCTCGCCAGCATCCGCGCGAAGGTCTCGACCATCTCGACGTCGCCGAGCTGGGCGAGCGCGTAGGCCGCCTCCTCGCGCACGCCGCGGGCGGCGTCCGCGTAGAAGGCGCGGCGGAGCGCCGGGAGCGCGGCGAGGTCGCCCAGCTCGGCGAGCGCCTTGAGCGCCTCGAGCCGCTCCTCCTTGGTCGGCGCCGCGCCGAGCGCCTTGGCGAGCTCCTGCACGCGCTCCATCCGCGCGGCGCGGCGCGCGCGCACCGCGGCCCCGCCCGGCCCGGTCGAATCGGCCACGTCGAGCGCGTCGCGGGCGAGCGCCCGCAGGCCGGCGTCCTTGGCGTGCTCCGCGACCCGGCCGAGCATCGCCGCGGCCTCGGCGCGGGCCGGGCCGCCGTGCTGCACGACCGCCTGCAGCACCCGCACCGCGGTCAGCTTGGCCACGCGGCCGGCCTTCACCGTGAGCGCCTTCTCCGCGGCCGCGGTCGCCTCGGCCCCGAGCGGCGCGAACGTCCGCGCGATCGTCGGCGTGGCGGTGCCGTCCGCCCAGATCGGGAAGATGCTCCCGACGAGCTCGCCCGGCGGCAGCGACGCGTAGTAGCGCGCGTGGTGGACCGCGGCGACGTAGCGGTTCATCGCGCCCGCGGCCCGGCGCCGCGCCACCTCGTCCGGGGGGAGCGTCTCGTCCGGCCGCGCCACGGCGACGCTCTCGTAGGTCGGCACGCGCTCGATCGCCCCGTCCTCGCGATCGACGTGCGTCGCGCCGGCGAGGCGCACGAGCGCCATCTCGAGCACCTGGTAGAGCTTGATGAAGTCGTCGAGCCGGTCCGCCGGATCGGGCCGCTGCGGCAGGCCCTGGAGCAGCGCGGCCTGCTTCTCGAGGCGGAGATCGCGGAGCCGCTCGGCGAGCGGGTCGGTCACGCGGGCGCTCAGCCCGGTCAGGCCGGTGGCGAGCGCGTCGGCGAGCTCCTCGCGGACCTCGCCGAGCGCGATCGCCGCGGGCGAGGCGCCCGCCTCGCGGGCGGCGGCGTTCCACGCGGAGCCCTCGAGCGGCCCGCTCCGCGCGGCCGCGCCCTGCTCGACGACCGGGAGCAGCGAGAGGCCGAGCGGGCCCTCGACGATCGCGGCGAGCGGCCAGAGGGTGGGCAGCGCGGCGTCGATCCCGACGTCGCCGAGCAGCGCGCGCAGCCGGGCGTCGCGGAGCGAGCCGGCGAGCCGCTCCTCGAGCGCCGGGTCGTCGGGCAGGTGGAGCGCCTCCCCCTTGTCGTCGACCGCCGAGAGCCGCGCGCCGCGCGCGAAGAGCGTGTCGATGCGCACGGCCACGGGCACGAGGTCGGGCGCGAAGACGTCCTTGCGGTGCTCCTGGAGGGCCACGAGCGCCGCGCCGACGTCGGGCAGCGCCCGCGCGAGCACGGCGTCGAGGGCGCCGGCGTCGAGCGGGCGCTTGTCGCCGAGGTCGGTGAAATCGAGCCGGAGCGGCGGGTAGCCGGGGTAGGTCGTCGCCCGCGCCCCGGCGAGCACCTCGCCGGCGAAGCTCCGCTTCGGCTCGGTCCGCTTCGCCATGAAGGCGGGGAGGATCTGCTTTTCGCTGAAGTGCCGGCCGGACTCGAGGTCGAGGAAGCGGCTCTCCCGGATGACGAAATCGTCGCTCGTGGTCCGCGTCGAGAAGGCGTACTCGACGAGCGTGAGCCCGTCCGCGGGCTTGCGGTCGGACGCCTTCCACGTCTTGCCGACGAGCTCCTCGACGTGGCGGTCGTCGAGCGGCTCGCCCGCGAGGTGCTTCTCGAGCTTGCGGGCGGTGAGCAGGAGGTCGGCGATCAGGTTCGCGTAGGCGACCGCCGGGAGCGCGCCGCGGCGAGCGCCCGCCGGAGGACCGGCCGCGGCCTGCGGGCCCCGCGCGGCTCCGTCGACCACCCGCGCGCCCGCGGCCTGCCCCCGCAGCAGCGCGGCGAGGTCGAGCGTCCTGGCCGAGAGCCGCCGGAGGCGGTTTTCCCGGAGCCCCTCGGCGAGCTTCTCCATCTGCTCGATGCGGTCGGCCCCGATCGTCGCGACGCCGGCCACGCCGAGCTCGCGCACGAGCGTGCTGACCTGCTCGACGCCCGATTTCATCAGCGCCTGCGCGTTCGCGGCGCCCTTCTTCACGCTCTTGCGCGCGGTCTCCCCGCCCGGCGCGCCGGGCGGCGCCGCGTCGCTCACGGCGAACGACTCGGGCGCGCGCGCCCAGGCGACGAGCAGCGCCGCCGCGTGCTTGCAGAACGCGGTGTTGAAGGTGCGCGCCGGGCAGGTGCAGCGCCCCTTGAACCCGGGCGCCGGCGCGTCGCTGTAGACGAGCGTCACCTTGTAGGGCGAGGCCCCCGAGCCCCGGGCCTCGCAGAACAGCTTGTTCTCGTAGCGCGCGAGGTTCAGGAGCTGCCCGCCGTCGTAGAGCAGCGTGCCCTTCTTGAGCTCCCCCGCGTCCTGGATGAACGCCCGGAGCTCGGCGGCCCCGATGCGCTGCACCTCGCCCGGCGCCGCGCTCACGGGGCCTCCGCGGGCGAGCGCGCCGGGCCCGGCGCCGGGGGAAGTCCATCGTTCGGGAGGGGGGGAGCGGCGGCCGGCATCGGCCTCTGAGCCTACCATGGGCCGCGGCGCGGGAGCTCCTGGCCCAGGCGCCCGGCCGGGGCCGCGGATCCCGGGCTCAGGCCATCACGCCCTCGGGTCCGAGCGCGGCGCTGGCGGCCTGCGCCTCGCCATGAGGCGGTTCGGCAGCGACAGGGGACCGAGCGCGAAGGGGCTGAACAGCAGGTCAGAGGCGGTGGTCAAAATCGATGCTGTTTCGAAAGGAAACGTAACTTCCGAAGGGGAAATAACCTCCGCCGGAGGTGCGTCCTGCGTCGCAGCGACCTCGTGTCGACGCACTTCCTTTTGGGTAGTGACGAGGTCATGCTGCGCACGAGGACGAGGAATGAAGCGCTCTTGTCAGCACCTCTGCCAAAGGTTCCAGACGGCGATGAGCGTGCTCGCCAAGCCGTGGAACGGCCTGATCTTCGCGACGCTCGAGGAGGGGGCGCTGCGCTTCGGCGAGATCGGCGAGCGGCTCGACGCGATCAGCGATCGGATGCTCTCCAGCCGGCTGAAGGAGCTCGAGGCGCTCGGCCTCGTGGAGCGGCGGGTGCTGCCCGGCCCCCCCGTCCGCGTCGAGTACGAGCTGACCGCCGCCGGGCGGGGGTTCGGCGAGGTGGCGCAGGCGATCTCGCGGTGGGGGGAGATGCTCGCGGAGAGCGCGGCGCACGCCGGCGCGGCGAAGGGCGGTGCGCGCGGGGCGAAGCCCGGCCTAGCGGCGAAGCGCGCTCGGCCCCGCGCCGCGCAGCCGCGCAAGGGCCCATGACGGACGTCACGAGGAGTCCGCGAGATCCTGAGCGTCACTCAGGGATATCCTGATGCCGAGCCCTCGTATGGCGAGGTAGCGAGATGAATGCCTCTGTCGAGCTCGTGGAAGGCCTTGCCGATCCGGGGAAATGATGATGTGATTCCAGGGCTTCGTACGATCGGAAGCCGCCGATGATGCGGAGCGTCAACGCGGTGGCGTCCTCCGGGCGCCGCGGTGGATCGTCGTATGGCACCGAAGCTCCAGCGCCGACCCGCGGGGATGAGGCTCGCGCACCAGTTCTGGCTCTCGCTCGTTGTCCCGATCGCGATGGCGATCGCGCTGTATGGCCTGTTCTCCTCGGCGCACCGCAAACAGGTCCTGCGGCAGGAGGCCACGGCGGAGCTCCGGAATTACGCCACGCTGCTTCAGGCGTTCGTCGAGAGCGCGCTGCAGCGCAGGGACATCGCGCTCGTCCGGCGGCGGGCGGAGCACTTCGCGAGCGCCGAGCGCATCCAGGGCGTCGCCGCGTTCACCCGGGAGGGCGAGGCGGTCTTCATCACGGAGGGGGTCAAGGGGGAGCAGGAGCGCCTCGAGGCGCTCGCCCGCCGGGCGTTCCTGGAGGGAGGGGACATCGAGGAGCGCACCAGCCTGGTGGGGCAGCCGGTGCTGGTCCGCACGGTCGCCATCCATCCGAGCAGCGCCAATCCACCGCTGGTGGCCGTCCTGGTGCGCGACCGTCATTATATCGAAGTGCTGGAGAGCTCGTTGAATCGGGGCCTCGCGGCGACAGGCGTCGTGCTGCTGCTGGTCAGCGCGGTCGTGGCCGGGGTCGTGGGTCGCTTCACCGTCGCGCTCCCGGCCAGGGCGATCCTCTCCGGGGCCGAGCGCGTGGCGAGCGGCGATCTCGACGCGGCCGTGCCCGAGAAGGGCGCGGAGGAGCTGTCGCGCCTGGCCCACGCGTTCAACACGATGACCTGGTCGCTCAGGGAGGCCCGGGGGCGCGCCGAGCGGGAGGAGATGGCGCGGGTGAACGTGGAGCGCAGGCTGCAGCAGGCGCAGGCGCTCGCCGCCGCGGGGCAGGTGGCGACCTCGCTCGGCCACGAGATCGGCTCGCCGCTGAACGTGATCCAGGGCCGCGCGCGCCGGGCGGCCGACCTGCCCGGCTGTCCGGAGCACCTGCGCGCGGAGCTGGAGACGATCGCGCGGCAGTCCGAGCGGATCACGCGGGTCGTCTCCCGCCTCGTCTCCCTCGCTCGGCCGTCGCGGCAGCAGCAGGGGGACAGCGATCTGCGGCGCGTCGTCGACGATGTGGTCGCCTTCCTCGGCCCGGAGTGCAAGAAGCGCGACATCGAGACGAGCGTCGAGTGCCCGCGCGACAGCGGGTCGTGGGCGCGCGTCGCCCTCGACTCCGATCGCCTGTTTCAGGTGGTGTTCAATCTGTGCCTGAACGCCATCGAGGCCCAGGACGGCGGGGGCGAGCTCGTGGTGCGCGTCCTCCCCGAGCACGACGGCCCGGCGGGCTCTCGCGCGGTGTGCTTCGAGGTCGAGGACGCGGGGCCCGGGGTGCGCGCCGAGGACCTGGGCCAGATCTTCGAGCCGTTCTTCACGACGAAGTCGACCCGCGGCGGGAGCGGCCTCGGCCTCGCGATCGTCCACGGGATCGTCCAGGAGGCGGGCGGCTCGGTCGAGGTCTCGTCCTCGCCGACCGGCGGGGCGCGCTTCCGGGTCACCCTGCCCACGGAGGCGCCCGACTCGCCGTCGAGCCGGGACGCGAGCTCGGCTGCGAGCTCATCCGTGGACATGCAGGCGAGGCAGGGGGAGGAGGCGAGCTCTACAGGTGGCGAGGGGGCGAGCCTGGCCGCGGACCCAGAGGCGAGGAGAGAGGCGAGGAGAGAGGCGAGGACAGGGGGCACGGAGGAAGGACAGAAGGGATGAGTTCGAGCTCACCGAACGTATTGATTGTCGAGGACGACGACGACCTTGGCCGGTTCGTCGTTGACATCGCAACGGACCACGGTTACCAGGCGACGCACGTTGCCGATGCCCTGTCGGGCCTCCGCCTGCTGCCGTCGGGCAAATTCGAGCTGCTGATCACGGACATCCGCATGCCGGGCATGGACGGCATCGAGCTGATCGCTCGGGCCAAGCAGCACGACCCGTCCCTGGCGGTCATCGCCATCACCGCGTTCGGCTCCGTCGAAACGGGGATGCGCGCCCTCCGCGTCGGCGCCTCCGATTACCTCTCGAAACCTTTCCGTTCCGATGAGCTAAGCTCTCGCATGCGGCGCGCGCTCGAGCGGCGCGCCCGCGAGATCGAGCACGCTCGTCTCCAGCGACAAGTCGAAGAAGTTCTGCGCCGCGGCAAGTCGTGAGACGGCGGCGCACCAGGGGCCTCGCAGCGCCGCCCACCCCCGGCGTCGCGCGGGCCTGATCAGCCTCCAGCGGGACCGAGATTTCCAGGCGCGCACTCGTCGTCAGGAAGGTATCCATGCAACCGAACAACATCGCGGCGACCAAGGACAAGAACGGGAACGGCGCCAGCAAGAAGAAGCCGCCGTCCCGCAGGCGCGGCGCCGACGGGAACCACCTGGATGTGCGTGAGATGCAGCTCCAGGCGATCCTGGAGGTGCTCAAGGCGGTGAAGGCGGGCAACTTCTCCGCGCGCGTCGGCATCGGCGAGGTGCCGGGGACGATCGGTCAGATCGCCGACGAGGTGAACGACGTCGTCCAGCAGCTGCAGACGGTCGGCTCGGAGATCACCCGCGTGGCGCGCGAGGTAGGCACCGAGGGCAAGCTCGGGGCGCAGGCCGAGGTCCAGGGCGTGAGCGGGACGTGGAAGGACCTGACGGACAACGTCAACGTGCTCGCGGGCAACCTGACCAACCAGGTGCGCAACATCGCGGTCGTGACGACGGCGGTCGCGAACGGCGACCTGTCGAAGCAGATCACGGTCGAGGCGAAGGGGGAGATCCTCGAGCTGAAGAACACCATCAACAAGATGGTGGAGCAGCTGCGCGCGTTCGCGTCGGAGGTGACGCGCGTCGCGCGCGAGGTAGGCACCGAGGGCAAGCTCGGGGCGCAGGCCGAGGTGCGGGGCGTCAGCGGGACGTGGAAGGACCTGACGGACAACGTCAACGTGCTCGCGGGCAACCTGACCAACCAGGTGCGCAACATCGCGGTCGTGACGACGGCGGTCGCGAACGGCGACCTGTCGAAGCAGATCACGGTCGAGGCGAAGGGGGAGATCCTCGAGCTGAAGAACACCATCAACAAGATGGTGGAGCAGCTGCGCGCGTTCGCGTCGGAGGTGACGCGCGTCGCGCGCGAGGTAGGCACCGAGGGCAAGCTCGGGGCGCAGGCCGAGGTGCGGGGCGTCAGCGGGACGTGGAAGGACCTGACGGACAACGTCAACGTGCTCGCGGGCAACCTGACCAACCAGGTGCGCAACATCGCGGTCGTGACGACGGCGGTCGCGAACGGCGACCTGTCGAAGCAGATCACGGTCGAGGCGAAGGGGGAGATCCTCGAGCTGAAGAACACCATCAACAAGATGGTGGAGCAGCTCCGGACCTTCGCCGCGGAGGTGACGCGCGTCGCGCGCGAGGTAGGCACGGACGGCAAGCTCGGCGGTCAGGCGCAGGTGCCCGGGGTCGCCGGCACGTGGAAGGACCTGACCGACAACGTGAACCAGCTCGCCGGCAACCTGACCAACCAGGTGCGCAACATCGCCCTGGTGACGACGGCGGTCGCCAAGGGCGATCTCTCGCAGAAGATCACCGCCGAGGCGCGGGGCGAGATCCTCGAGCTGAAGGACACCATCAACAAGATGGTGGAGCAGCTGCGCGCGTTCGCGTCGGAGGTGACGCGCGTCGCGCGCGAGGTAGGCACCGAGGGCAAGCTCGGGGCGCAGGCCGAGGTGCGGGGCGTCAGCGGGACGTGGAAGGACCTGACGGACAACGTCAACGTGCTCGCGGGCAACCTGACCAACCAGGTGCGCAACATCGCCCTCGTCACGAAGGCGGTCGCGAGCGGCGACCTGTCCCAGAAGATCGCGGTCGAGGCGAAGGGGGAGATCCTCGAGCTGAAGGACACCATCAACAAGATGGTCGACCAGCTGCGCGCGTTCGCCGCGGAGGTGACGCGCGTCGCGCGCGAGGTAGGCACGGACGGCAAGCTCGGCGGTCAGGCGCAGGTGCCCGGGGTCGCCGGCACGTGGAAGGACCTGACCGACAACGTGAACCAGCTCGCGGGCAACCTGACCAACCAGGTGCGCAACATCGCCCTCGTCACGAAGGCGGTCGCGAGCGGCGACCTGTCCCAGAAGATCACGGTCGAGGCGAAGGGGGAGATCCTCGAGCTGAAGGACACCATCAACAAGATGGTCGATCAGCTGCGCGCGTTCGCCGCGGAGGTGACCCGCGTGGCGCGCGAGGTAGGCACCGAGGGCAAGCTCGGCGGCCAGGCGCAGGTGCCCGGGGTGTCGGGCACCTGGAAGGACCTGACGGAGAACGTCAACGTCATGGCCTCGAACCTCACCTCGCAGGTGCGCGGCATCGCCAAGGTCGTGACCGCGGTCGCGAACGGCGACCTCCGCCAGAAGCTGGCCCTGGAGGCCAAGGGCGAGATCGCGTCGCTGGCCGACACCATCAACGACATGACCTACACGCTCCGGGTGTTCGCCGAGCAGGTGACGACGGTGGCGCGCGAGGTCGGTATCGAGGGCAAGCTCGGCGGCCAGGCCAAGGTGCCCGGCGCGGCCGGCACGTGGAGGGACCTGACCGACAACGTGAACCAGCTCGCCGGCAACCTCACCACGCAGGTGCGCGCCATCGCCGAGGTCGCGACCGCCGTGACCAAGGGCGACCTGACCCGGGCCATCTCGGTCGAGGCGCAGGGCGAGGTCCTTCAGCTGAAGGACAACATCAACCAGATGATCTCGAACCTGCGGGACACGACGCGCGCCAACCAGGAGCAGGACTGGCTGAAGACCAACCTGGCGCGCTTCTCCGGGATGATGGCCGGGCAGCGGACCATCGAGGCGCTCTCCCGCCTCATCATGTCCGAGGTCACCCCGCTCGTCTCGGCGCAGCACGGCGCCTTCTACGTGCTGGAGTCCGAGGACAAGCACCCGACGCTGAAGCTCACGTCGAGCTACGCGTTCCAGAAGCGCAAGGGCATCTCCAACCGGTTCGCGCTCGGCGAGGGGCTCGTCGGGCAGTGCGGCCTCGAGAAGAAGAGCATCGTCGTCACGGATCTGCCGGACGACTACATCCGGGTGAGCTCGGGCCTCGGCGAGGCGCCGCCGCGCAACATCTGCGTCCTGCCGGTGCTCTTCGAGGGCGGCCTCAAGGCGGTGATCGAGCTGGCGAGCTTCCAGAACTTCACGCCCATCCACCTCACGTTCCTCGAGCAGCTCACGCAGTCGATCGGCGTCGTGTTCAACATGATCGGCGCCAGCATGAGGACGGAGGAGCTGCTCCAGGAGCTCCAGAGGTCCAACACCGAGCTCGGCTCCCGCTCGCAGGAGCTGGAGGAGAAGGCGTCGGAGCTCGAGATCAAGAACCGCGAGATCGCCCGCGCCAGCGCCTCCCTGGAGGAGAAAGCCAGGGAGCTGTCGCGCACCTCGAAGTACAAGTCCGAGTTCCTCGCGAACATGTCGCACGAGCTGCGCACGCCGCTCAACAGCCTGCTCATCCTCGCCAGGATCCTCGCGGACAACGAGGAGCACACGCTCACGCCGAAGCAGGTCGAGTACGCGAAGACGATCGCCGCCGCGGGGCAGGACCTCCTCCAGCTCATCAACGAGATCCTCGACCTCTCCAAGATCGAGGCCGGCAAGATCGACGTGAAGACCCAGCGGGTGTCGCTGTCCGAGCTCGCGGAGTACGTCGAGCGGAGCTTCCGGCAGATCGCCGAGCAGAAGGAGCTCGAGTTCTGGGTCCGGGTCGCCACCGGCGTGCCCTCGACGATCATGACGGACCTGCAGCGGCTGCAGCAGATCCTGAAGAACCTCTTGTCGAACGCCTTCAAGTTCACGTCGTCCGGGCGGATCTCGCTCGAGATCGAGGTGGCCAGCCGGGGGCTCTCGTTCAAGCGGGACACGCTCATCAAGGCGAAGACCGTCCTCGCGTTCGCGGTCACCGACACGGGCATCGGCATCCCGCCGGACAAGCAGACGCTCATCTTCGACGCGTTCCAGCAGGCCGACGCCTCCACCAGCCGCACCTACGGCGGCACGGGCCTGGGCCTGACCATCAGCCGGGAGCTGGCCAGCCTGCTCGGCGGCGAGATCTCGCTGAACAGCACGCCCGGGCTCGGCAGCAAGTTCACCCTCTACCTGCCGGCGGAGCGGCCCGAGCAGAAGGCCGCGCGGCCGGTGCGCGCCGAGCTGCCCGAGCCGATCGCGCCGCTGCTCACGAACGGCTCCGCCGGGGTCGCGCTCACGGGGCGGAACGTGCTCGTCATCGACGACGACGCGCGCAACGTGTTCGCCATCACGAGCCTGCTCGAGCGGCGCGGGGCGCAGGTGCTCCTCGCCGAGAACGCGCGGCACGGCATCGAGCTCCTGCGCGAGTCCGACGCGAGCATCGATATCGTGCTCATGGACATCATGATGCCCGAGCTCGACGGTTACGAGGCGACGCGCGAGATCCGGAGCGATCCCCGCTTCAACGAGCTGCCCATCATCGCGGTGACGGCCAAGGCGATGCCGGAGGACAGGCAGAAGTGCCTGGACGCCGGCCTGAACGACTTCGTGGCCAAGCCCGTCGACGAGGGGCGGCTGATGTCGGTCATGCTGCACTGGCTGCGGCCCGACTGACCCACGGAGCCGCACGGTGTCCACCGCTCCAGCGACGACCAGCATCCTCCTCGTCGACGACCAGCCCGAGAACCTGGCCGCGCTCAAGGCGATTTTGGTCGACGAGAGCTACCGCCTCGTGACCGCCGCGAGCGGGAAGGACGCGCTCCTCAGGATCCTGTCCGAGGATTTCGCGGTCATCCTGCTCGACGTGCGGCTGCCGGACATCGACGGCTTCGAGGTGGCCTCGCTGGTCAAGCAGCGGGAGCGGTCGCGCCACACGCCGATCATCTTCCTCACCGCGGCGACGGACGACCTCTCGGCCATCTACAGGGCGTACGCGGTCGGCGGCGTCGACTACCTCCTGAAGCCGCTCGAGCCGGAGGTCGTGCAGGCGAAGGTCGCGGTCTTCGTCGAGCTCCACCGGCGCGGCGAGCAGATCAAGGAGCAGGCCGAGCTCCTGCGCAAGGCCGAGGAGCGGCGGCGCGACGTCGAGGTCGAGGACCTGCGGCGCGCCGCCCAGGCGAGGTACCAGAACCTGGCCGACGCCATCCCGCAGTGCGTCTTCACGGCGAAGCTCGACGGCAGCGTCGATTACGTGAGCTCGCGCTGGCTGGAGTACACGGGGCTCGCGTTCGAGGCGCTCCGCGGCTGGGGCTGGCAGGCCGCGGTGCACCCGAACGACCTGAACCAGTTCGTCAGCAAATGGCGCCGCTGCATCGAGGCCGGCGAGCCGCTCCAGGGCGAGTGTCGCCTCAGGTCGCGCCACGGGGCGTACCGCTGGCACCTCTGCCAGGCGGTCCCGGAGCGGGACGTGTGGAAGCGCGTGGTCGGCTGGCTCGGCAGCTTCACCGACATCGACGACAGCAAGCGCCACGAGCAGGAGCGCATCCACCTCCTGACGCGCGAGCGGGCGGCCCGCGCCGAGGCCGAGGCCGCGGTGCGCCGCTCGGAGCTCCTCGCGGAGGCGTCGAGCGCGTTCTCGGCGTCGCTCGACGAGGCCAGCGTCGCGGCCGCCCTGGTGCGCATCGCGGCGGAGCGCATCTGCACCTGGTGCGTGCTCGACCTGCGCAAGGAGGGCGGCGCGTGCAGGGTCGCCGCCGCGCATCGGGCGCGCGACGCGGCGCGGTTCGCGGAGCGGTTCGGCCCGCGGGAGCTCCCGCTCGCCGAGGGCGGCGTGGGCGCGGTGCTGACGAGCGGCCGCCCCGACCTGCGCGTCGAGTGCGCCCCGCGCGACGTGGCGAGGGCGCTCGACATCGACGATCCGGGCCAGATCCAGGAGCTCGGGGCGAGCAGCTACCTGTGCGTGCCGCTCGTCACGCGCGGCAACGTGCTCGGCGCGCTCAGCATGGTCTGGGTGGAGCCGGGCGAGCGCTTCGAGCCCCCGGATTTCGCGGTCGCCCTCGACGTCGCGCAGCGGGCGGCGCTCTGCCTCGAGAACGCCCGCCTGCTGCGGCTCACGCGCGAGGCCGTGCAGATCCGCGAGGATTTCGTGGCGGTCGCCTCGCACGAGCTCAGGACGCCGCTCAGCGCGCTGGTCTTGCAGATCCAGGGCCTCACCCGCGCGATCGGCCGCGCGGACGGCGGGCTGCCGGCCGAGCAGGCGCTCGCGAAGCTCGCCCAGGCGGAGGCGCAGATCGAGCGGCTCACGCGGCTCATCGACACGCTGCTCGACGTGACGCGCATCAACAGCGGCCAGCTCGAGCTCAGCCTCGAGGACGTGGACCTGTGCGACGTGGCGCGCGAGGTGGCGGGCCGCCTCGAATCGGAGCTGGAGCGGGCCGGCTGCTCGCTCGACCTGGACGTCCCGGCGTCGGCGATCGGCCGGTGGGACCGGCTGCGCATCGATCAGGTGATCACCAACCTGCTCACGAACGCCATCAAGTACGGGCGCGGCAAGCCGATCCAGATGCGGATCTCGGTCGACGGCAGGTCCGCGGTGCTCCAGGTGATGGATCAGGGCATCGGGATCGCGCAGGAGTACATCGCCCGGATCTTCGGGCGCTTCGAGCGGGCGGCGCCGACGAGCTCCTATGGGGGCCTCGGCGTCGGCCTGTACATCGTGGACCAGATCCTCCGGGCCCACGGCGGGAGCATCCAGGTCGAGAGCGCGCCGGGCATGGGGGCGAGGTTCCAGGTGGCGTTGCCGCTCCCGCCCCGAGCGGCTGGATCCCCGGGGCCGCTGGGTGAGCGCCCTGGATCTCCGTTGACCGGTCCTGCCGGCTGAGCCGAGATCCACCCTCCGAGCGTGCGAGGCGCTCCTGGAGGTGCGGGCGCCGCTGCGTTGCGCCACGGTTGCAACCGGTGGTTTCAACCATGAAAGGCGGCCCACGCCCATCCCGAGAAAACGGGCGATGCCGGCATCCAGCCATCGTTGGCCTGCAACGTGCAACGTGATCGTAACAGAGCGCCCGGTGCAACCACCGGGGGCAGTCCCTCGCCGATCACCACGGAGACACGGAGGCACGGAGCGAACCCAGACCCGTGCCTTCGTGCCTCCGTGGTGCGTGCATCCGCCCGTGAGAGGCGGAGAGGCGAGTGGATCTCCCGGGTGGACATGTTCACGTCCGGACGGGCGCTCCAGGGCTCGTGATCTCCGCACTGCGACGCTGCGTAAACGATCGAAACAGTTTATAGGTTGATGAGCCCTCCGCTGAGCGACGTGATCGGTCCGCCACCCAATCGGAAGTTCAAGTGAAGCTTTCTATCAGCCTAGTCGGCCCCTCGATCAGCACTGGTGCGCTGATGGCCCAGCCCCCCTCGCTGGAGGTGGTGGGTCGCGCGGCCGGCACCCGCCGGCGGGTCTCCGCGAGCGCTGCCCGGGGCGCCACGTCGCGCAAGCGCGCCGCCGCGCGGCGGACGGACGAGCGCGCCGCGAAGGCGATCCGTCGCGCACGCTGAAGCGGCGACGCGGCGCGGAGGTCGAGGGCGCGCCTTCGCTGACGAAGGCGACGTCCCGAGGCGCGCCGATCGGGCTCAGGCCCCGCCAGGCGGGGGCCACGGAGGCACAGACGACGCAGAGGAAAGAGAAGAGCCTCTGTGTCCTCTGTGCCTCCGTGGTTTTACCGCGCCTCGGCCTCCAGCAGCGGGCCGAGGTCCTGTCCTCTCATCAGCCGCTCCACCACCTTGACGAGCAGCTTTGGCGTGCAGCCGAAGCAAGGGGTCCCGAGGGCGGCGAGCTTCTGCGCCATCTCGTGGTCGTAGGAGGGCTTGCCGCTGTCGGACAGCGCGAGCAGGCAGATCGACTTCACCTTGCTGTCGGCGAGCTGGCGCATCCGGGCGATGAGCTCCTCCGCGTTGCCGCCCTCGAAGAGGTCGGTGATCAGGATGAGCAGCGTCTTCTCGGGGCGCTCGATGAAGTTCGCCTGAGCGTAGGCCACGGCGCGGTTGATGTCGGTGCCGCCGCCGAGCTGCGCCGTGAACAGCACGTCGACCGGATCGACGAGCATGGGTGTCACGTCGACGACCTCGGTGTCGAAGAAGAGGAGCCGCGTGCGGAGGACGTCGAGCGACGCGAAGATCGCGGCCATGATGGAGCTGTAGACGACGCTCTCGCCCATGGAGCCCGACTGGTCGACGAGGATGGCGACGTCCCACTCGTGCCGTCGCGTCTGGTTCGCCCAGAAATAGAGTTTGTCGGGGACGATGCGGCGCCGGTCCGCGTCCCATCCTTTGAGGTTCTTGCGGATGGTGCGTTTCCAGTCGAGGTTCCTGAGGACGCGCAGGGGGCTCGTCGTGTTCCGCCGCAGCGCGCCGAGGACGGCGGTGCGGACCTCGGACTCCAGCGCGCGCCGCACCTCCTCGACGACCTCGCGCACGATCTGCCGGGCGGTCTCCCGCGCGGCGTCGGGGATGAGGCCTCGCGCGCTCATGAGGGTGGCGACGAGCTCGACGTTCTTCTCGAGGAAGGGGAGCGTCTCGGGCTCGAAGAGGAGCTGAGTCAGCCCCTTTCTCTCGATGGCGTCCTTCTGGACGAGCGCCACGATGTCGTGGCTGAAGAACTCGCGCACGGCGGACAGCCACTCGGGCACGTAAGGCCGCGAGCCGCCGAGATTACCGGCGCGCTCGTCGTAGATGAACGAGAGGGCCTTGTCGAGGTCGCCGAGCCGCCGCGGGTCGACGTGGAGGGCGGGCGCCGCGCCGCCGAGGCCGCCGAGGGAGAGGCGCGGGTCGACCCGCTCGGCCTCCGGGCCGAGCGCGAGCCGCCAGCGCAAGAGCGCGTCGCGGTCGGCGTCGGAGAGGTCGTCCGGCGCGGCGGCGGGGGAGGGGGGCGGAGGGGCTTTTCCGGGCTTGCGGGCGCTCATCGCGGCGGGGTGTCGAGGGGGTCGCGAACTGTCCAGAGGACCTGTCTGGCGGAAGCCCGTTAAGCCGTCCCGGGGCGCATGCAACGAGCCGTCGAGCGCGCTGTGCGCGCGCGCTGCACAGAGGCAGAATAGGGGGCGCGGCGGACGGGCACAAGGAGATCGGGCGCGCCGGATCGCGCGCGTTCGGCGGCGTCCCGCGCGCCGCGGGCGGGGGACGGAGCGAGCGGCCGGGTGGGGCGGGCGCGCGGCGGAGGAGGGCGAGGGGACGATGCGGGCGCGGACGGGGAAGCGGGGCATGCGGTCGGGCGGGGGCGCCGCGGGACGCCGTCGCGGCGGGGCGCTCCGCCGTGCGGCCCTGATGGCGCTCGCGGCGGCGCCGGTCGCGGTCGCGGCTGCGTGCCTCGAGGGCGGGGTCCCGTGCGGCGACGGCTTTTGCGCCGTCGATCACGAGTGCGTGTTGACCCGGGAGGCGACGCACCTGTGCCTCGCCCCCGGCAAGCGCGACCTCTGCGGCAACGGGGTCGTCGAGGGCGTCGAGATCTGCGACGACGGGAACACGGCGGACGGTGACGGCTGCAGCGCCGACTGCCGGTCCGACGAGCAGTGCGGCGACGGGGTCGTCGATCCCGCGCTGGAGGAGGTCTGCGACGACGGCAACGCGCGGGACGGCGACGGCTGCAGCGCCGACTGCCGCTCCGACGAGCGGTGCGGCAACGGGGTGGTCGACAGGGTGCGCGGGGAGACGTGCGATTGCGGCGCGGGCGACGTCCTGCCCGTCGAGGCGCAGTGCCGCGGGGCGCAGAACGCGGCGTCCGGCGGGTACTGCCGGGACGACTGCCAGGTCCACTGCGGCGACGGGCGGGTGGCCGAGGAGGAGGCGTGCGATCCGGGGGCGCTCATCACCACGCCCTGCGCGGCGCTGCGCTATGATTTCGGCCGGCCCGGCTGCACGAGCGCGTGCGATGGGCTCTCGACGGCGTCGTGCGGGGACTGGAACTGGCGTCTCCAGGAGCCCGGCACGACGGCGCCGCTGCTCGCCGTGTGGGGACACGGGCCGAACGACGTCTTTGCCGTCGGCGACGCCGGCGCGATCGTGCATTACGACGGTCAGCGCTGGGAGCCCATGCACTCGACCTCTCCGATGTGGCTCGGCGGCGTGTGGGGGAGCGGGCCGCGCGACGTGTTCGCCGTCGGCAATCGCGGCACGATCCTGCATTACGACGGCGAGCGCTGGGCGTCCATGGACTCGTCCACGACGGCGGTCTTGCTCCGCGTGTGGGGGAGCGGGCCAGAGGACGTCTTCGCCGTCGGCCTGGCAGGCACGATCCTGCGCTATGACGGCGAGCGCTGGGAGCCCATGGCGTCGCCGGCGTCCGCGGCCCTGTACGGCGTGTGGGGGAGCGGGCCGCGCGACGTGTTCGCCGTCGGCGATCGCGGCGAGATCGTGCGCTACGACGGCGACGGCTGGCAGCGCATGGATTCGCGCACACCGGCAGCGCTGCTCGGCGTGTGGGGGAGCGACTCCAACGATGTCTTCGCCGTCGGTGAGGACGGCGAGATCGTGCATTACGACGGCGAGCGCTGGGAGCCCATGGCGTCGCCGGCGTCCGTGGCCCTGTACGGCGTGTGGGGGAGCGGGCCGCGGGACGTCTTTGCCGTCGGGCTGGCAGGCACGATCCTGCGTTATGACGGCGAGCGCTGGGAGCCGATGGTGGTCCCCTCGAAGCTGCTGTACGGCGTGTGGGGGAGCGGCCCGAGCGATGTGTTCGCGGTCAGCATCGACAGCGCCATCGTGCATCACGACGGCCAGAGCTGGCAGCCCATGGAATCGCCCACGCCGGAGGCGCTGGTCAGCGTGTGGGGGAGCGGGCCGAGGGACGTCTTCGCCATCGACGACAACGGCATGATCGTGCATTACGACGGCGAGCGCTGGGCGTTCATGGATACGCCCCTGTCGTCCGGTCTATCGAGCGTGTGGGGGAGCGGGCCGAAGGACGTCTTCGCCGTCGGCGAGAGCGGGACGATCTTGCACTACGACGGCGAGCGCTGGGAAGTCATGGAGTCGTCCACGCTCGACCTCTTGTTCGGCGTGTGGGGGAGCGGGCCAGACGACGTGTTTGCCGTCGGCGTGGCGGGCACGATCGTGCACTATGACGGCGAGCGCTGGCAGCCCATGGCGAGGCCCGTGCAGGTGAACCTGGGGCCCGTGTGGGGGAGCGGGCCGAACGACGTCTTCGTCGTCGGCGAGAGCGGAACGATCTTGCGGTACGACGGCGAGCGCTGGGAGCCGATGGCCTCGCCCGAGTTCGCGCTCCCGCGCGCGGTGTGGGGGAGCGGGCCGGAGGACGTCTTCGCCGTCGGCGAGAGCGGGACGATCCTGCGCTATGACGGCCGGCGCTGGGGGCCGATGGAGTCGCCCACGTCCGCGCGCCTGCTCGCGGTGTGGGGGAGCGGGCCGAAGGACGTCTTCGCCGTCGGCGAGCGGGGCACGCTCCTGCACTATGACGGCATCTCCTGGTTGAAGCTCAATTCCACGACGGACCGTCACCTCCTCGACGTGTGGGGCGACGGCGGCACCTCGTTCATCGTCGGCGAGGGCGGCGTCATCTACCGTCATACCCGGATGGCGCCGCCGTGAAGGCCGCGCAGGCTCCCTCCTTCCAGAGAGCGCGCCGCCGCCGCGCGGCGGCGCTCGTGTCGCTCGCGCTGCTGGCCGCGGTCGCCGCGCCCGCGCGCGCCCAGGCGCCGCCCGCGCTGCCGCCGTGGCACCGGGGCGTCTCCGAGGAGCGGAAGCAGAGGGCGCACGCGCTCTTCCACGAGGCGCGGGACCTGCACCGGCGGATGATGCTGGCGGAGGCGCGGGAGAAGTACCAGGAGGCGCTCGCTTCATGGGAGCACCCCGAGCTCCGGCTCTACCTGGCGCGGGTGCTCCGGAGCATCGGGCTGCCGCTCCTCGCCCACGAGAGCCTGCGCCTGTCGCTGCAATGGGGGCCTGGCTCGCTCACCCCCGAGCAGGAGCGGGAGGCGCGCTCGACCTTGCGGGCGCTGGTGCAGCACGAGCTCGCCGCCATCGAGATCCGCTGTGATGAGCGGGGGGCCCGCGTGCTGCTCGACGGCAAGCCGTGGTTCGTCGGCCCGGGCGCCGCGCGCCGGATGATCACGCCCGGAGAGCACGTGATCACGGCGAGGAAGGAGGGGTATTTCACCGTCGTGAAGCCCGTCCTCGTGCTCGCCGGCAAGGAGGCCTCGGGCCGCGTCACGCTGAGCGTCGACGCCGTCATCGCCGAGCGGCGGTGGGCTCCGTGGGTCCCCTGGGCGACGCTCGGGGCCGGCGCGGCCCTGGGCGTCGCGGGCGCCGGCCTGTGGTGGCAGGCCGACGTGCACCACCGGGACGCCGACCGGCGCCTCGGGGGCGGGTGCGACCCGTGGTGCACGCCGTCGGCCCGCGACGCGTACGACGCCAGCGTCGTCGAGAACCGGCTGGCGATCGGCGCGTTCGTCGCGGGTGGGGCGGCGATGATCACGGGGACGGTGCTGCTCCTCATGAACGGGCCCCAGTCCCACCGCACCGACGATCGAGGCGGTGTTCGGATCGAGCTCTTGCCCGTGCTGCCGGGCGACGTGGCCGGCCTTTCAGCTCGGCTCGCCCTCTGATCCGGCGGTGTGCCCGGCGGCGCGGCGGGCAGGGGGGAGCGTCGTCGGGCGCCGGCGCTCGTCCGGCGCGTGAGCGCTCATCACACCTTGTTGGTCATGGATACCCTTCATCCTCGCGTCTGCATCGCCCGCCGTGGCGGGCCCAGGCCACCGGGTCGCCCTGCGCCTCTCCTCGACGAGACCACGGGCGTGTGAAGGCCAGAGCGCGTCGCGCGCAGGAACTCCGCGAGCGCCGTGACCGCGTGGAGGTCGCCGGGCGCGAGGTCGCTCGTCACCGCGTGGAGCTGCTGGCGAGCCGAGTCGACGTCGCGAGATCGCATGGGCTCGCCGCCGGCGCCGGGCCAGGCGCGCTCGAACGACGCGGGTATCAGGCCGCGGGCCTCGAACCATTGGAGGATGGCGGCGTGGATCCGCTCCATCCGGAAGGCGCGCCATCGGCGGAGCTGGTCCGGCCTGCCGGAGAGCACGGCCTTGAACCGCCGAAATGAACCCGGCCCCTGGAGGCACTGCAGGAGCAGCGCCTGGAGCTCGATCTCGTCGACCGTCGGGATGAACGCCTGCAGCCATCGATACTGATCCCGCGCAGCGATGGCCTCGACGCGCACGCAGGCCGGATCCGCCTCGACGCGGACGCGCGTGTCCGGATCGGCGAGCCCGTCGACCAGCCGGATCAAGGCGCCTGTCTCGAGGTGGAGAAAATAGCGGATGTGTTGGGCGGTGTTATCGAAGGCGCTCGCGAGCGCGCTCCAATCGACAGGGACTCTCCGACCCGCAGCAGCGGACTCCGTCGTGGTCGTGCTCATGTTCGCGCGTGGTCCATAAGCAGCTCTCATGCCACCCACGCAGGAGGCGCGCGCCCCCGCTGCGCAGCGCGCTCGAGGGCCAGCCGTCCTGCGCTGGCCGCGGTGGGTGTCGCGTTGTGCAACACGTCGATGAAGCGCGGAGTCGCGCGCCTCGCGGCGCCTTCAGCGACCGCCGCTCGCGTCGGGCGGGGCGCGGCGCAGGCGCGCTCGGCGGCAGGGCGGCCGGACGGTCACGGCTTCGGGTCGCTCGAACGCCCGCCGCGCATGCCGTACCGCTCGAGCTTTCGATACAAGGTCGCCCGGTCGAAGCCCAGGATCTGCGCTGCCTGGCTCTTGTTCCCGCCGACCACCTCCAAGACGCGCAAGATGTAGCGTCGCTCGACCTCCTCCATGGGGACGAGCTCGGTCGGATCGTCGCTCGAGACGAGGACATGGGAGCGCGCGTAGGTCCGGATCTTCTCGGGCAGATCGTCGACGGTGATGTGATCGTACCGCGCGAGCGCGACCGCTCTCTCGATGCAGTTCTGGAGCTCGCGCACGTTGCCGGGCCACGCGTAGGCCATGAGCTTCTCCGCCGCGGGCGCCGAGAGGCCCTCGATCGGCCTCGCCTTGACGGCCGCGAAGTGCTCGAGGAAGTGCTGCGCGAGCAGCAGCACGTCGGCGCCGCGGGAGCGGAGCGGCGGCAGGTCGACGTGGACCACGTTGATCCGGTAATAGAGATCCTCGCGGAAGCGGCGCTCTTCGATCGCCGTCTCGAGGTCGCGGTTCGTCGCGGCGATGAGCCGGACGTCCACCGGGATCTCCTCGTCGGCGCCGACGGGCCGGACGACGCGCTCCTGGAGGGCGCGCAGGAGCTTCGGCTGGAGCCCGATCGGCAGCTCGCCGATCTCGTCGAGGAACAAGGTCCCGCCGTGAGCTCGCGCGAACAGGCCGCTCCTCGCGCCCTTGGCGTCGGTGAACGCGCCTCGCGCGTGGCCGAAGAGCTCGCTCTCGAGGAGGGCGTCCGGGACCGCCGCGCAGTTCACCGCCACGAACGCGCCCTCGCTCCGCCGGCTGCGCTGGTGGACGGCGCGGGCGACGAGCTCTTTGCCGGTGCCGCTCTCTCCCGTGATGAGGATCGATGTGTCCGAGTCGGCGACCCGATCGAGCAGATCGAACACGCTCCTCATGACCGGGCTGCTGCTGAGGATCTGCTCGTACCCGCGGGCGTCGGCCACGGCGCGCCGCAGGCGGCGGACCTCCTCGCGGAGGGCGCGGTGGCGCAGGGCGCGCTCGACGGTCAGCCGGAGCGCGTCGAGCTCGAAGGGCTTGGTCACGAAGTCGTACGCGCCGGCGCGGATCGCCGACGTGGCGGTGTCGAGGCTGCCGAACGCGGTGATGACGATGACCGGCAGATCGGGCCGGTTCTGGACGATCCGCTCGCAGAGCTCGAGGCCGTTCATGCCGCGCATGGTCATGTCGGTGACCACGACGTCGAAGTCCTCGACCCCGAGGAGCTCGAACGCCTCCGCGGCCGACGTCCGCCACGCCGTCCGGAATCCACGCTTCTTGAGCCCGGCGTCGAGGAGCTCGCAGACGCCGCGCTCGTCGTCGACGATCAGGACGCGCCCCGTCATGGCTTCCACTGTGGCAGGAACATCGTGAAGCAGCTCCCCGAATCCACTCGGCTGTCGGCATGGATCCAGCCGCCGTGCTCCTTGATGATCCCGTAGGTGACCGACAGGCCGAGCCCCGTCCCTTCGCCGACGGGTTTGGTCGTGAAGAACGGCTCGAAGATGTGCTCGAGGATGTCGGCCGGCATGCCTCCTCCCTGGTCACGAACGGACAGCGCGACGTAATCCCCCTCGACCCCACCACCCTGGTCGTCGGGGGGACTGGCGCGCTCTGCCCGGACTCCAACCGTCAGCGTGCCGCCGGACGGCATGGCCTGGATGGCGTTCACCACCACGTTCGTGAGCGCCTGCTGGAGCTGGTCAGCATCCGCGTGGACGAGCAGCGCCGACGTGTCCCCTTCCTGAACGATCGTGACGCCCTGCTTCTCCGCCAGTGGCCTCAGCATCGTGAAGGTGCTGCGGAGCACGCTCCCCAGCGGGGTTTCCTGCTTCTCCGCGCTGCGGCGCCGGGCGAAATCGAGCAGCTGGCGGATGATCTGGGTCATTCGTTGCGCCTGCTCGAGGATGATCTGTCCGTTGGCCGGCACCTCGTCGCCGGAGACGTCCCCGTCCACCAGCATGCGTGCGCGCCCCGCGACGACCTGGAGGGGCGCGCCCAGCTCGTGCGCGATCCCGGAGGCGAGCTTGCCGACGGTGGCGAGCCGCTCGGCGTGGCGGAGCTGCTGGAGCGCGGCGAGCCGCGCTGCCGCTTCGGACTCGAGCTTCTGGTTCGCCGCAGCGAGGCGATCGCACATCGCGTTCATCTCCCGTCCGAGCTCGCCGATCTCATCCTTCTGGTGCAGCGACAAGCGTCGGGAGAGGTCACCCGCGCCGATCCGCCGCGCCTGGTCGATCAGCGTTCGCATGGGACGTCCCACCAGCCCGACTCCGAGGGACGTGGTTAGCAACCCGCATACCAGCGCCAGAGCGGCTGTCGTGACGGTGGTGTTCAGGATCATGCTCCGGATGGTCCGGCGCGCGCCCGCCAGCGATTCGGAGAGCAGCAACGCGCCGACGCGGTCGCCGGGCACCGGCACGGGCATGCAGGTGATGAGCACGTCCGCGTCTTTGCGGGGGATCCTGTGCACGACGGTTTGCCCCATCGAGACGGGGACGAGCAGCTCTGGCGCCAGCCCTGGCCGATACGCTTCGCTCGCGTGCTCGTCGAGCCAGACCCACCGGATGTCCACCTGTCGCTCGCGCTCGTTTGCATCGTCGACCAGGCGCAGCGCGCGGGCCTGCCCTTCGGAGCGCCACACCTCGGTCACGGCGGCGGCCAGCACGCGGCCCATCGTGTGGTGGTCCCGCTGCACATCGTTCTCGAAGATCCTGGCCTCTCTGCGGATCTGGACGTAGGCGCTCAGCGCAAGCACGAGGAAGACTCCGAACACGAGAGCGAGCGTCAGCTTGCGCGCGAGCTTCATGCCGGAGGCGTAGCGCAGGTGGTGCGCGGGGAGCTACCCGCACGAGGCCGCCGCAAAGTACGACATGCCGCATTTTGCGACAACAGCGCAGGGCGTCGGCTCCGGATCAGGAGCAGGCCGCCGAGCGCGTCGGGCGTCATGCGCGGCACGACTCCCCGGCGAGATCCGGCGCTCGCTGGGCTGACGCCGTGCTTGTGCCCAGAGCCGATCACCCGGGGAGGCGGAGCTGCGGTGGACGGCGCTGGCGCGCGATCTCACCTCGGCTTCTCGGCCGCCTTTTCCGGGCAGCAGAACAGGTGATCGGGCACCAGCATGGCGCAGCCGTCTTTCCAGGGGTCGTCGGGCGCGTAGTCCGTCCGGTTCTCCGCAGGATAGAAGTACGCCCTGGGCCTCTCTGGATCCGTGCAGGCCCTGTCGCGCTCCGGCGCTGCCTCGCGGCGCTTCGGCGCGCCTTCGCCCCTGGAGCAGGCCGCGAGCGCGGCGCCGGCCACGACGAGCGCGAGGAGGGCGGCGACGGACCTGCGAGCCCAGGGCGACGCGCGCCTCCGCGGTCGTCGCGGCGATGGTCGCCGGTGAGCGCTGACGGTGTTCGGGCCTTCCGGGGGTGTGGAGATCATCGTTCGTGTCCTTCCCGCGTCCGGCGTGGCGGCCTGGCGCCGTCCGGCGTGGCGGCCTGGCGCCGTTCTCGCCTGGTCAACCTATGGAGACGGGCGTACCGCTTCCCTCTCGGCGCAGCCTTGCACGTCGCCTCCGCTCGCGTGCTCTCCGGCGCCGACGCGCCGCACCGCCTCGTTCTTCAACGATTGCATCGGGCCTGCAACGGGCTCGACTTCAAGCGCACGCAGGCCCGCGGAGGGCAGCCGAGACCCGCGCAGGCCGCTTCGAAGCTCGGATAGCAGCAGCCGTCGGCGAAGACGTCGCTCGCGCCGCAGTCGCCGAAGCTCTGAGCGGGATGCGCCGGAGCAGCGCATCGTGCGGGCTTGCTGGGCGGTTTGGGATGCGCCCTGGGCGCGTGACTGGGAGCAGGGCTCCGGTCTGGCTCGGACGCCGGCGCGCTTCCCACCGCGGGCTCGGCGCCAGGGGCCGGCCCGTGGTCGGACGTGGATGCCGGTGTTGGCTCGGAGCCGTGCGTCGCCTCGGGCCCGTGTGTCGGCTCGGGGCGTGGCGCTCGCTCGGCGGTCGAATCAGGCCCTCGACCGGTCGGCGCGGCGCCGGGCTCGCGCCGAGGGGGCGAATCAGGCTCTCGACCCGGCGCAGCGGCCGGGGCTGCGGTCGAGGCGGTCGGGCTCGGCGTGCTCGCGCAGTGGACGAGGAGCAGAAGCAGCGAGAGAGGGCGCCCGAGCGCGAGCGTCCGGACCGATGCCAGCTTGCGTGCCACCGAAGGAGCATCGCACGATGGCCCGCGCGAAGCCAGGAGGGCTCCCATCGCACGCGCGTCACACGCGCGATCGGTCAGCCGCTGGCGCCGCCCCCCGCGCCGGCGATGTCGGTCGAGGCGTAGTGTCTCATCTCCTGGATGCGCTCATAGAACGGCTTCACCTTGGCGAAGAAGGACGGGAACGACGCCGTCTTGCGGAACCCCTGGAGGTGGCCCTCCAGCGAGCCCCAGCTTATGCGGACGACGAAGCTCGCCGGATCCTCGACGCAGCGGGAGACCTCGTAGTCGATACAATGCTCGGAGCCGCGCAGCTCGGCGGCTGCGTCGCGATAAGCGGCCAGGAACGCCTGCTCTTGGTCCGCGGGGATGGCATAACGAATATACTCGATGATCATGGCAGCTCCCTGGGTCGGGTGGCCGGAGGCGCTCCGTGCGGCGGCGCGCGCGCTCCGGAGAGCAGGGATACGTGGCCGCGGCCCTGCCGTCGAATCGACAGTCCGCGCGCCCATCCATCGATGGTGTCTATGGGTTGGCGTGCTATCCATCGATCATGCGCCTGCAGTCGGTGGACACCCACCTCGTCGTCGCCTTGCACGCTCTGCTCCAGGAGAAGAGCGTCACGCGCGCCGCGCGCCGCGTCGGCGTGACGCAGCCCTCGATGAGCCACGCGCTCTCACGGCTGCGCGCCCATTTCGGGGACCCGCTGCTCGTCCAGGTCGGCAGGCAGATGACGTTGAGCGAGCGAGCGCGCGACCTTTTGCCGAGAGCAGCGGAGGCCGTCGAGCGCCTCGAGCAGGTCTTCAGCCCGGCCGAGCGGTTTGACCCGGGGCGCTCCAGGCGCACGTTCCGGCTCGTCGCGACCGACAACCTCGAGCTGCTCGTGCTCCCGGCCTTGGCCCGGCTCCTCGCCGCGGAGGCGCCGCGCGTCGACGTGCGGTGCCGCAACATCCCGGCGGATTTCGCGGAGCTCCTGCGCTCCGGCGAGCTCGACGGCAAGCTGGGTCGGGGCGGGCCGGTGCCCGACGGGTGTCGGTCCATGTTGCTGGCCGCCGAGCGGCTCGTCTGCGTGATGCGGCGAGGCCACCCGGCGTCCCGGAAGCCGCTCACGGCGGCGCGCTACGCTGCCTGCGAGCACCTGATGGTCTCGCCGCATGGAGAAGATCACGGCGTCGTCGATCGGGAGCTGGCAGCGCGGGGGCTGCGCCGGCGGGTGACCCTGACGGTGTCGCATTTTCTCGTCGCTCCGTTCATCGTCTCCGGCTCCGACCTGCTGCTCACCGTGTCCGCGCGGGTCGCCGAAGCCGTGGCGTCGAAGCTCGACCTGGTGGTGCGGCCGTGTCCGGTCGAGATCGCGGGCTATGCGCTGACGCTCGTCTGGGCGGAGCGCTCCGAGCGCGATGAAGGGCACCGCTGGCTTCGGGCCGCCATTGCGAGGGCCGTCGCCTGCGAGCCGGTCGAGGGCCCGGGCGCGTCCGGGTGAGGATCGGCGCGGGCTGCGCGTGCGCTGGTGCACGCCGAGGCGCGATGGGGCCGGCCTGCCACGCGGCGTGGGCCTGCGATGACACGTGCCTCAGGCGCGGCGCGGGTTTTCCGGGTCGTGCTCTGCGGCACGCGCCGTGCTCCTCCGGGCCGGCATGCCGTGCATCCGAGCCGCTGCGCTGATCGCCCTGGTGACGCTGACTTCCGGCTGTGCCGCCCGGTCGCAGCCCGCATCTCCCGTTCCCGTCGAGATCCCGGTCGCGCCTGCGCAGCGCACGGCCGAAGCCCAGGCGGCCGGGAACGCGGCGCCCGGCGGCGTCGTCCTGGTCTGGGGCAGCGTGGGCGACGGAGCGCCGCGGACGTGGCATCTCGCGGAGGGCGGCGCGGTGATCCGCGAGGAGCCCGGGATCGTCGTGGCGACCCGGCGAGGGGAGTGGCGCTGGGAAACGCGCGAGGAGCAGGTGGCGACGTCGGCCTGCGAGATGGGGCTGGGGGAGATGCGCGAACCGGGCGAGGGCACGGCGACCCGCGCGGCGCTCGTGCTCCGCGGGAAGGGCGAGCGCCAGGAGGTGATTTCGCCGCCCGATGGGGACGAGAGCAACGAGATCCACCACACGGCCGCGCTGATCGGGAGCGTGGGGCCGTACCTGTTCATCGAGGAGCGGACGTATACGGACCTCTGCGGGGCGCACGGCTTCGAGGGCGCGGGGTTCGTGGCGTGGGACGCCGAGCGGCGCGCGGCCGTCGATCTGCTGGCCGAGGTGCGCGGCGTGACCGCGCTGCAGAGCGCGGCCGAGGCGCTGCTCGACGACGGCGAGGACGGCGCAGAGGCTGCGGGGCAGGAGCGGGATGCACCGGAGCTCGTGCAGATCGCGCCAGCCTACGATGAGCGGGGGGCGCTCCGGCTGACGGCGCAGCTCGCGCGATCCGCGTGCTACGCGTGCAGCGACGGGGCGTGGAGCTCGTACTCGCGCTCGGCGGTGGTGCCGGTCGAGAGGACGCCGGCGCGCCTCGCGGCGTGGGCGTCGACGCCGCCCGACGTGCGGGCGTTTCTGGAGCGGACGCCGGGGGTAAGGCTCGGTGGATGGTCGCAGGCCGGCCAGGAGGAGTGAGCTGGACTGGGACTACGCACCCAGGTTGGCACGAGTGGGACTACGCACCCAGGTTGGCACGAGTGCTCGAGTGCTCGATCCCCCGGGACCCGCCGCCACCGCCGGACCTGCCGCCGGACCCGCCGGACCCGCCGGACCCCACCCAGGTTGGCGCCGGCGCCGCCGCCGGACCCGACCCAGGTTGGCGCCGCCCCCCGGACCCGACCCAGGTTGGGCGACTACCCGACCCAGGTTGGCGACCTGACTACTACCCGACCCAGGTTGGCGCACCCCTCAGATTGGGTCCCGAACCCAGGTTGGAACTAACCCAAGATTGGAACTAACCCAGATTGGACCCGATCCAATGTTGGACCCGATCCAGGCCATCAACGCGGGTTACGGGTGTAAGTTGGGCTATGTCGCGGCGCGCCGACTCAGAGTGGCGGAAACTGGCGGAAAACCGCTGCCGCCACCCATGCGACCGTGCAAGTCCTTGAAATGATTCATGCCGACTCATGGCGCGGCGTTTGTATCTGCGCGCGGCCATGAGCCAGCCTCGCCAAATCGCTCCAGGTGCGACCTACCTACTCACCCGCCGGGTCATGCGTCGGCACTTCCTGTTGCGCCCCGATGCGGCCATCAACCAGCTGTTAGTCTACGCCCTCGCTATATCGGCTCGCCGCTACGGCATCGAGGTTCATGCCATTTGCGCGATGTCAACACATCTGCACTTGGTCGTGACCGATGTGCAGGGCGTGCTGCCGCGCTTCTTGCAATTTTACCATCGACTGGTCGCATTGGGCACCAAGGTGCTGCGGCAGTGGGAAGGGCCAGTATGGGACCATGAGGCCACGAGCGTGGTACAACTCGTGACGCAGGCGGCGGTGGTAGAGAAGATCGCGTACGTGCTCGCGAACCCTGTGGCTGCTGGCCTGGTTCGGCACGCGAGCGAATGGCCAGGCGTCAAGGTGGATGTGGATGACCTCGGTCGTGGAGTGCTGCACGCGCTGCGCCCGTCCGCATATCTCAATCCAAAGAATCCGCAGTGGGTCGAGCAAGCGACGCTCTCGCTCGCGCTGCCGCCTACCATCGAGCAGGAGAACGCGGAGGACTTTCGCCTGCAGGTCGCGGCAGAGCTTGAGCGCCAGGAAGCTCAGGCCCATGCAGAGGCGGAGCAACAAGGCCGCCGCTTTTCGGGCGCCGAGCGAGCCAGCGAGATCTCCCCGTACGAGCGAGCCACGAGCCGCGAGGAGCTCGGTGCACGCAATCCAACGTTCGCCGTGGGCCGCAACCAGGGCGACGCTTGGCGAACCGCTACGGCCGCTGTACGTGCGTTTCGCATATCCTATCGCACGGCGCTTAAACAGTGGTGTGCTGGCGTGCATAACGCCGTGTTCCCGGTGGGGACATGGTGGATGCGCACGTTCCACGGTGCCAGGGTGAACGACGCGGCGCTTGCAGCGTAGAACGGCGATCGGGAGCGCGACAGCGACTCGGGCAGGGACGGCGTTGTCTTGACGCGTTGTGGGGCGTATATGCCCGTGTCGGCGAGGCGGGAGCGGCCGGCGGATGCTCGGCGCTGCATCACGCGCCTTGCGCGCATATGCCGTGCCGGGCCAAGCGGGCACGAAGCGGCGCCCATGCCAGGCTGTCGAAGCCTCTGATCGATGGCAGGAGACGGATCTTTGCCGGCCGTCGCGTCTCGCTCACCAGGTCAATCCGGGTCGTTGCCCGGCAGCCCGCGGACTGGAGCAATCCGCATGGGCAACCCGTAGCAAGCAGCAACCCGGGTCGGGTAGCAACCCGCAACCCGGGTCGGGTCGACCGACCAACCCGGGTCCGCAGGTGGTCGCAATCCGGGCCCGGTCGCGGCCGCCGCCGTCGCAGGTCGCCACCGCAGGTCGCCCGCCGCTCCGCCGCGCCCCCCCCACGCAACCAGGGTCAGGTCGCCCCGCCCCGCGCTCCCGCGCCCCACGCAACCAGGGTCAGGTCGCCCCGCAATCCGGGTGTGCCCAACAGGTCGCAACCCGGGTCCGGTCGGCCCGGCCCGGGTCCGGTCGGCCCGGCCAGCGGCCCTCCGTCAGAGCAGGTCGTCCAGTTCGTCCATCGCCTGGGAGAGGTCCTCGCTCATCTCCTTCAGCTTCTCGCGGTCCTTCTCCAGGAGCACGGCCTGCGCAGCGCGCGCCTTGTCTCCGAGCTTGCGCGCCGCGAGCACGTTCTCGAGCAGATACCGCCGCTCGGTCGCGCCGAGCGTCGCGAACGCGCGCCGCAGGATCGGCAACGTGTCTTTGAAGCGCTCCGGCGCGATCCCCCCGAGGAAGGCGTCGAGCGCCTCAACCACGGTCCGGCTCTTGACGAGGACGAGCGCGTTCACCTCGAGGAAGCCGGCCAGGAACGACGCCGCCGGCTCGGGCGGAGCCGCGCCCCCGAGCCGCAGGCCGACCACCCTCGCCACCTCCGCATCGTCGATCGCCTGCGCCAGGTAGAGCAGCCCGCAGGCGAAGCCGGACGCCGTCGGGTTCACCGCGTCGCTGTCCACGAGCCCCCGCGCCGCGGCGAGCCACGCCGCGCGGTCGACGATCGGCTGCGACAGCGCCACGTCGTGCAGCGTGCGCAGCGCCTCCTTGGCCGTGGCGACCGCCTCGTCGCTGCCCGTGCAGCCCCCCTGCACGCGCAGCACCGCGCGCGCGAACGTCTTCTCGAGCATCGGCGCGATCACCCCATCGCCGAGCGACGACAGCGACCGGGACGACCCGAACGACGCGAGCCCCGCGAAGGCGCGGCACGCCCGGGCGAGCGACGGCAGATCGCTGTCGCCCGCGGCGAACTGGTCGCACGCCCTCAGCGCCGCGGCCACCGCGCGGGCGCTCGACGCCAGCACCCCGTTCAGCAGCACGTCGGCGGCCTCGCCGGTCGTGTGGCACGCCGCGAGGTCCTCCTCGAGCAGCCGCGTCGCCACCCGCTCCAGCGTGTCGCCGAGCACGATCTTCTCGACCAGCGCAACGTCGGTGGCCGGCGTCCACTGCGCCTCCCACGTCTCGCTGAGCTGCCCGAGCAGCTCGTCGGGCGGCGTCTCCTGGGTTGCCTGGCCGCCGCGCCGCCTCGCCCCGCCGCCGGCGCGCCGCGCCCCGGCGTAAGCCGCGTAGGGAATCTTGGCGATGCGGAGCCGGTGCAGGAGCACGCTCGTGCCGACCTCAACCTGGTTGGTGAGCGACAGCCGGAACGACTCGGGCGCGTCCGTGGCGGGGAGCCTGCGCTCGCGCACCTCGCGCCAGAACTCCTCCTGGAGCGAGTTCTTCCCGATGCCGCCGCCGACGCGACCCACGTTGCGCCCGATGACCGCCGGCCACAGAAATCCGTCCACGTGCGTCGCGTCGCCGCGGCACATCGTCGCGATGGTCGCCTCGCGCACCTCGTCGAGGCCCGGCTCTGCCTTGCCGCGGAGCTCGGCGAGCGTGACCGCGAGGCGGAACGCCTCGATGGTGTCGGCGAGCGAGGCCATGAAGCCGCGGAGGCGGAGGTGCTCGGTGAAGTCGATCAGCACCTCGAGCGTCGCGCGCCGGAAGTCGCCGCCCGCGTCGTGCGCGCGCTGGTAGTACTGCGGCGCCCGGTTGCCCGCGCCGTAGCCGAGCTGCTCGGAGAGCCGCGGGAAGCTGAACGGGATGAGCGTCACGCCGCACGGCACCGGCGCCGGCAGCCGCGCCTCCAGCGCGGGATCGACGTCGCGCGCCGCGAACGCCGCCGCGTGCGCCGCGCCGAGCACGGCCGCGACCTCGTGCGGGGCGAGGTCCGGCCCCATGCGCTCGAGCAGGCACCGCGCCATGTACGCGTCGCGCGCCCGGTGGACCAGCCGGTCCCCGTCGCTGCGCGCGAGGTCCGCGTACGCGAGGAGCGCCTCGCGGAATGACCTCGGGTCGTAGCGGGGCGCCTCGAACGAGGCCTCCCAGAACTCCTCGAACGAGCGGAAGCCCCGGGCCCGCGCGCACGCCTCGTAGATGCTCTCCTGCTCCCCTTCCGCGGACGCCGGCGCCTCGCCGCCGTCCTCGCCGTCCTCGCCGCTTGCGCCGTCCTCCGCGCGCCCACCGCCTTCCGCGTCGCTCTCCCGCTCGTGACCGCCGGGGTCCTCGACGTCGTCGTGGCCGACCATGGCGCCCTCGAACGGCGCGAGCGTCATGCCGACGGGGACGTCGATGAGCTCGACGCGCACCCCGTGCTCGAAGGCCCATTTCACCGCGACGTACTCGGGCGAGTAGGCGGCGAACGGCCACAGCGACGACGCGGGCGTCCCGTCGGTGCGGTAGCCCAGGATCGCGACGGGCGGGACCGTCTTCGGGTCGACGAGCGCCTCGAGGAGCGGCGTCGCGTCGCTCGGGCCCTCGACGAAGATCGCCTTCGGGCGCACCTCGTCGAGGTAGGCGCGCAGCGTCGCGCTGGAGCGCGGCGAGTGGTGCCGCACCGGGAAGAGGTGGACGGCGGCGAGCCGGGCCAGGTCCATCGGGGCTCCTTCAGGGCGCGAGGCGCTTCTTGGCGGCGGCGTAGAACTCCTTCCAGAGCCCGGTGCGCCCCTTGGCCACGGTCTCGCAGTACTCGCGCACCGCCTTGAGGTCGTCGCCGCCCTCCTTGCTCACGGCGCCGAGCAGCGAGCGGGACAGGTCGTCGGCGGTCACCTTTCCGGTGCCGAAGTGCTGCGCGAGGATGCCGCTGTTGAAGAGCACGCTGATCGCCTCGGCGGTCGACAGGACGGACCCTGGCGCCTTCACCTTGGTCTTGCCGTCCTTGGTGACGCCGGCGCGGAGCTCCTGGAACAGCGTCACGAGCAGCTTCGCGAGCTCGGCCGGCGGCTCGACGCCGACCTGGTAGTCGCCGCGGAGCTCGGCCTCGCGCTTCTGCACGATGCGGATCTCCTGCTCGAGGTCGTCGACGACCGGGACGGTGATGAAGTTGAAGCGGCGCTTGAGGGCGGCGCTCATCTCGTTGACGCCGCGGTCGCGGGTGTTCGCGGTGGCGATGAGGTTGAAGCCGCGCTGGGCGGGGACCACCTGGTCGAGCTCCGGGACGGCGATCTGCTTCTCGGACAGGAGGGAGATCAGCGCGTCCTGGATCTCGGACGAGGTGCGGGTGATCTCCTCGAAGCGCGCGAACCGCCCGTCGCGCATGGCGCGGAGGATGGGCGAGGGCACGAGCGCCTTCTGCGACGGCCCTTCGGCGAGGAGCAGGGCGTAGTTCCAGCCGTATTTGACGTGCTCCTCGCTGGTGCCTGCGGTCCCCTGGACGACGAGCGCGCTCGTCCCGCTGATGGCCGCCGACAGGTGCTCGGAGAGCCAGCTCTTCGCGGTGCCCGGCTCGCCGACCAGCATGAGGGCGCGGTCGGAGGCGAGCGTCGCGAGGGCGACCTGCACGAGGGCGCGGTCGCCGATGTACTTGGGGGTGATCGCGACGCCGCCGACGGGCTTGTCGCTCCCGAGGATGTAGGTCTCCACGGCCCTCGGCGAGAGGCGCCACCCGGGCGGCCTCGGCGCGGTGTCCTCGGCGGCGAGGGCGGCGAGCTCGTTCGCGTACTTGGTCTCGGCGGGCTGGCGGAGGTCGCTCATGGGCGGGGGAGAGGCTACCGCAGAACGGGGTGGGGAGAGAACGACACGGGCGGAGGTCGAGGATGCGCTCGGAAGCTTCGTGCTCGATCTGCTCCCGGGAGCGCGAGGCGCTCAGGCACGCCGCTCGAAGGCGAGCTTGACGCCCATGCCGACCATCATCGCGCCGCTCGTCCGGTAGACGCCGGTGAGGGCCCTCGGACGCGCGCGCAGCCACGCGGACAGGGTGCCGGCGAAGTAGCCGACCAGCCCCTTCACCAGGAAGGTGAGCAGCGAGAACGCCACCCCGAGCCCGCTGATGAGCAAGGTCGGGTGCTCGGCATCACCAGGGACGAACTGGGGGAGAAAGGCGAGATAGAAGATCGTCACCTCAAGAAGAGAACGATCTGGGTCTCCGACATCGCATCGATCATCTGTGTTGGATTCCTTACATGGTCGACTGTAACCGAGCCCGAACGCCGCAGCTAAAGGACAGGGCTCCGCCGAGCAGGATCGCGGCGAACCACAGGCTGTCGCGCGGTGGTCAGAGCACGTCCCGGAGGCCGCGACGAGGCCGCTATCACCTCTGCCAATGTGTGCCGAACTGAGTCAATCGGAGGGGGCTCGGGTCTCGCTGAGCTCCGTGCTCTGCTACACACTGGCGCATCGTGGGCAGCGCTAGCGCATCGTGGGCAGCGCTAGATCGAGCGCGATGGCGTGATCGCAACCCCATGGGGCAGATGAGCACGCAGTTTGCACTGACCGCGCTCGAGGACGGAGCCGCACTCACGGACGGCTCCCCCACTCCTTGGAAAGATGATGATCATGAAAGCACATCGACTCGCCTGGGTCGCGCTCCTGCTGGTCGCCGCACAGGTTCCGTTCGTTGCCGCCTGCTCGGGCACGGTCGACGGCTCGGGCGATCCCGAGCCGGATACCGGGAACGATCCCTCCGGCGAAGGCGGCGGCGACGTGAGCGCGCCCGAGACAGCGCCCGACCTGTTCGCATGCGACCTCGAGCTGAGCTGTGAGAAGATCTCGCGGCACCTCGGCCCGGAACCACGAGAGGCGCTGGAGTGCGCGGCCAGGCTCCTGCTTTCGGGCGGCACGGGCGTCCTCGCGGCGCTCGATACCCCCGGACCGTTCATCGACGAGACAGAGTCGCTCATCGTGGTGCTGGGCGACGGCACCGCGCTCGTGCAGACCCGCGAGAGGCACTGCGGAGCCCCCGACGAGCCGCCCTGCCAGCCCGACACGTGGGAGGCGCCGTCTCTGCATCAGATCTGCGATGTCGACATCCCTGAGTCCATGGAAGAAGCGTGCGAGGAAGACTCCGAGGAGGGGTGTGTCTGGGTGCCGTGGTCAGGGCTGAGCAACTGCCAGGCCGTGGACGACGCCACCTGCACCGACATCGCTGAGCGGCTCGCACCGAGGTGATCGCCCGCCTCGCCCGGCTCCGGTGAGCCAGACACCTGGCTCCGTGGCGGTCAGGCGAGCGGCGGATTCATGTGCTCAGGCGGCCTCCTGCCGCGCCCCCATCGCGGCGAGCGGCGGTATCCCGAACCGCGCGCGCACCTCGCCGAGCGGCAGGTGGACGACGTCCCAGAAGTCCCAGCGGTCGCTCAGATCGACCTTGCAGGCCGCGCCGCGCGCCGGTCACGTCCGCGCGCCGGTCACGTCCGCGCGCCGGTCACGTCCGCGCGCCGGTCACTTCCGCGCGCCGGTGACCTGGATCTCGCGGAGGCGCGCCCGCGCCGCCGCGTAGTACGGCTCGATCTCCTTCGCCGCCGGCGTCCCCCAGAGGTTCTTCCGCTCCTCCGGGTCGCCCGCCAGATCGTACAGCTCGAACCGGGCGCCGCCCGAGATCGTCAGCTTCAGATCGCCGCGGATGAACGACCGCCGCGCGTCGTTGTATGGCCCGGCCGGCATGTCGATCAGCACGTCGCGCGCCGCGGCCTGCTCGCCGGGCGCGAGGAACACGTCGGGCAGGAGCGACACGCCGGACAGGAAGTCGGTCGCGGGCGCGCCCTCCCCCGGCCCGGGGACCCGCATCAGATCGAGCAGCGTCGGCGCGAGGTCGATCAGGCTCCGCCGCGCCGAGACGCGCGACGGCGTCGCGCCCGGCACATGGACGAGCAGCGGCACGCGCACGAGCTCCTCCCAGAGCTCGAAGCCGTGGCGGAACATCTTGTGCTCGCCGAACGCCTCGCCGTGATCGCTCGTCACCACGATCGCCGTGCGCCCGCCGTACGGCGCCGCCGCGACCGCGTCGAGCAGCCGGCCGATGTGCTTGTCCGTGAAGGCCACCTCGCCGTCGTACAGGTCCCGCTGCGACGACGCGCCGAAGCCCGGCACGTCGTCGTGCCGGAGGTAGTCGGCGTGCGGATCGAGGTAGTGGACCCACAGGAAGAAGCGCCCGCCCGTGTTCTCGGGCGACCCGAGCAGCCGCAGCGCGGCGTCGGTCAGCGCGGGGCTCGTCGCCTTGTTGTCGACGTCCCACGGCGCGCCCTCGGGCGGCGCCGCGGACATGTCCACCACGTCGAACCCGCGATCGAGCCCGCCGAAGCTGCCGAAATAACGGTGCCCGTGCACGCTCATCGTGCGCACCCCCGCCGCCTTCAGGCGCTGCGCGACGAACGTGTCCTCCTCGCCGAACTTGTTGAAATGGCCCCAGTTTCTGTGGGTCTCGCTCCCGTACTTGCCGATGAGCATCGGGCCGATGCTCTTGCCCGTGTAGGACGCGAGCGCGTACGCGCGCTCGAACGCCGTCGAGCGGGCCGCGAGCGCGTCGAGGTTCGGCGACACGGGCCGCGGGTTGCCCGCGTAGCCGAGATCCCAGCGGAGCGTGTCGATCGTGATGAGGACGACGTTCAGGTCCTGGGGCAGGCGCGCCGCGGGCGATTCGGCGGGCGCGGCCGCCTTCGGGGCCGGGGCGAGCGCGGCCAGCGCCGCGGCGGTCAGGTCGCCGCCGGAGCAGTCGTCGTCGACGCCGTTGTCGAGGATCTCCTCGGCCAGCGGGTGGACGCGCGCGTCGCGGTCGTCGCAGTCGCCGCCGCCGAAGAGCCCGGCCGAGCGGTCGCCGTCGCGGTCGGCCAGGCGGCGCAGGACCGCGAGGCTCTTGCCGCCGACGGGCGCGCCGCGCTCGAGCGCCTGGCCCACCGCCGGCGCCGCGTTGAGCGCCGTGGCCGCGCGCGCGGTGAGCGCGAGCGGCAGGAGCGCGACGAGGAGCGCGACCGGGGCGCGCACCGTCCGGACGGCGACCGGCGCGAGGAAGGCGGCGAGCGCGACGACGAGCAGGAGCGCCGGCGCGCGCAGGTCGAGCTCGGGGCGCTTGAAGATGCCGTAGATGCCGAGGAAGCCGCCCTCGCCGGAGACGCCGCCCGTGGCGACGCCGACCGCGAACAGGGCCGCGGCGATCCCGAGCGCGACGCCGCCCGTGACCGCCGGGTCGACGCAGGCGGGGCGCCCGTCGCTCGCGTTGGCGAGCGCGCGCCGGAGCGGCGGCGTCAGGGCGAGGACGGCGAGCCCCGCGATGAGGCCGACGCCGAGCGAGCCCGCGGCGACGGCGGTGCCGACGAGCAGGGGCGCGGCCTCGAGCCCGAGCAGCGCGCGGGCGAGGTGCGCGCACAGGGTCATCCAGAGGAAGGCCGCGAGCACCGCGAGCGGCACGAACGCCGCGATGTCGGCGGGCCGGCCGATCGCCCGCACGCGGAGCGAGGCGACGAGCGTGGCCGGCGACGGCGGGCGCGACGGGTCGACCACGATCGCGCCGAGGCCGCCGAGCAGGCCGACGGCGAGCGCGACCGGCGCGAACACGCCGATGTCGGCGAGGTAGGTCGCGCGCTGGAAGGCGGGGTCGTCGCCGGCGAAGGCCGCGGCCCAGCCGGCGTCGAGCGACGCGGCCACGACGCCGAGGACGCTGGCGCCGAGGGCGCTCTTGGCGAGCCGCCCTGCCCACGCGCGGGCCAGCGTCGGGACGGCGGGCCCCGGCGAGCTGGGGGTGCGCTTCACGCGGGGCTCCGCTTCCGCGCCATCGGGTGGGCGTTCCGCGCCATGGGGTGGGCGGCGTCGTAGACCTTGAGCAGGTGGTCGATCGACACGTGCGTGTACCGCTGCGTGGTGGCGAGCGACGCGTGCCCGAGCAGCTTCTGGATGGCGCGGAGGTCGGCGCCGCCGTCGAGCAGGTGGGTCGCGCAGGTGTGCCGGAGCGCGTGCGGGTGCAGGTCGGACCGGCCGGCGCCGAGCGCGCCGTAGCGCTGGACGAGGGCCTGGACGCGGCGCACGCCGATGCGCGCGCCCCGGCGGGACAGGAAGAGCGCGCGCGGGTCGCGGGCGCCGGTCGTCGGGTCGGTGAGCTCGTCGCGCCGCTCGAGGTAGCGCTCGATGGCGGCGACGGCGTGGGAGCCCAGCGGGACCATCCGCTCCTTGTCGCCCTTGCCGATCACGCGCACCGAGGCCCTGTCGGCGGGCTGCCGGTCGACGTGGGCGAGGTCGAGCCCGCAGAGCTCGGAGACGCGCAGGCCGGCGCCGTAGAGGGTCTCCAGGATGGCGCGGTCGCGGAGCCCCTCGGCGGTGTCGGCGCCGGGGATCTCCATGACCTCGGCGGCGGCGTCGACGTCGAGGAAGGTCGGCAGGGGGCGCCGGACCTTGGGGAGGGCGAGCTGGGCGGCCGCGTTCTTGTCGACCTCGCCGCGCCGCTCGAGGTAGCGGAGCAGGGCGCGGGCGGCGCCCACCTTGCGCGCGATCGAGGCGGGAGCGTGGGTGCGCGCGAGCGAGCCCAGCCAGCTGCGCAGGAGGAGCACGTCGAGGCCGGTCACGGCCGTGTCCTCCACCGCGGCCGCGTCCTCGCCCGCGGTCGGGGCCTCGCCTGCGGCCTGGCCGGCGGCCGGGACCTTGCCGGCGGCGGGGACCTTGCCGGCGGCGGGGACCTTGCCGGCGGCGGGGACCTTGCCGGCGGCCGGGGCCTTGCCGGCCGCGGAGGCCTTGCTGCGCGTCGGCGCGGGTCGGTGGTCGGCGTTCGCGGCCGCCTTCTCGCGGGCGAAGCGCGCGAGCTGCTCGAGGTCGCGCCGGTACGCGGCCACGGTGTGGCGCGACGCCCGTCGCTCGGCCGTGAGGTAGGTGAGGAAGCGCGCGATCGCCTGCTCCAGCGTGGTCTCGCCGGATCGATCGCCGCCTCGCCGCACGTGCATCACCGGTTTGCCCTACCACCAGGACGCGGCGGCAGGCAAAGACTCGCCGGCAGCCCGCCGGGGCGCCGCGCTCCCGCCGCGCGGGCGCGCCGGGAGGCAACCCGCAGGCCGGGTGGCGGCGGCTGCCCGACTCGGGCCCCGTCGAGGTCGCGGCGCGCGCTGCGCAGGGCCGGTGCGCCGCTCGCCGCGGCCGGTGCGGCGTACGGCCCTCGGGGGGGCGCGGACGCGCCCGGCGCGCGTCCCTGCTGTTCAGGTCGTTCGGTGACCATCGCCGTGGCTTCGTGACTTGAGTTACCGAACCGCGCTTCGAACATGGGTTGTTCGCTGTGGCGCGGCGGACATCGGCCTTTGTTTCGCTGCGGGAAGGCTGCGGGAAGATCGACGGCTGCGCGCTCGCGCGCGGGCGCCGCTCAATCGGCGTTGCGGTGGCGGGCTGCGGGCCGGATTCCGGACATGACGGGGAAGACGAAGAGGAAAGGCCGAGGATCTCCCCGCCTTCCGCCCTCGCGCCCCTCTCCTGGGCAGCTCGGCTGCCGCCTGTCATGGACGTCCGCGGATCGCGCGCGTGATCCCGATACGTGCGCCGCTTTCGGTGTGGTACGAGGGCCGGCGCGCTGGCGACGACGCGCGGGGCGTGAGGAGCATGAAATGACGAATGCAGTCGTGAGCGAGCCGGCCACCGAGGTCCCGCCGAAGCTCTCCTTTGCCCAGACCCTGAGGAGCCTGCCGCGCTCCTTCTGGATGGGCTGCATCATGGAAATGTGGGAGCGGCTCGCTTACTACGGCGTGCGCGTCGTCATGCCCATCTACATCGCCCAGGCCGACGAGCCTGGGGGGCTCCACTTCAGCCAGCAGGACAAGGGCACCATTTACATGGTTTGGGCCCTCATCCAGTCGCTGCTCCCGATGATCACCGGCGGTTACGCGGACCGGTACGGCTACAAGCGCACGATCTTCGTCACGGTCTGGCTGAAGATCATCGGTTATCTGCTGATGGCGACGCAGCGGAGCTTCACCGGCTTCCTGCTCGGCGTGGTCGTCCTCGCGACGGGCACGGCCCTCTTCAAGCCCGGGATCCAGGGCACGCTGGCCCAGTCGATGGATAAGTCGAACTCGTCGGTCGGCTGGGGGCTCTTCTACTGGCTCGTGAACGTGGGCGCGGCGGTCGGCCCGCCGCTCGCCGGCTACCTCCACGGCAAGGGCTGGCCGTGGGTGTTCTACGGCTGCGCCGGCATCATCTCCCTGAATTTCCTGATGCTCTTCACCTACCGGGAGGTCGACTCCGGCGCCGACAAGACCGCCGACGCGTGGAAGGTCTTCAAGGACACGATCAAGAACATCTGGGACGCGCGGCTCATCACCGTGATCCTGCTGCTCTCGGGGTTCTGGCTGATGATGTATCAGCTCTGGGACCTGATGCCGAACTTCTACACGGACTGGATCAGCAGCACCTCGTTCGTGCAGAACAATTCCTGGCTCCCGTCCTCCTGGCTCGACGTCAAGGATGCGCGCGGGGTCCAGCTGAAGCAGGAGAACGTGCTCAACCTGAACGCGGTGTGCATCGTCCTCTTCCTCGTGCCGTTCTCGTACCTGGTGGCGAGGATGAAGGTGCTCTCGGCGATGACGCTGGGCATCCTCGTCGCGACCTTTGGCATCATCGTCTCCGGGACCACGACGTCGCTCTATGTCCTCTTCCTGGGCATCCTGCTCTTCTCCATCGGCGAGATGCTGACCGGCCCGAAGAAGAGCGAGTATTTCGCGCTCATCGCGCCGAAGGGGAAGAAGGCGCTCTACCTCGGCTATGTCAACATCCCGGCGGCGATCGGCCCGGCGATCGGCGCGCAGATGGCGGGGATCCTGTATGGCACGCGCGGCGAGAAGGCCACGCTGGCCCTGCGCTACCTCGCCGAGAAGACCGATGTCGCCAAGGGGAAGGCCTGGAACGGCGACGTGGCGTCGCTCCCGGAGCTCCTCGGGGTGTCGCGCCAGGAGGCCTTCCGGAAGCTCCAGGAGGTGCTGCAGATCGACGCGACCCAGGCCACGCGCCTGCTCTGGGACACCTATCAACCCTACGAGATCTGGTACTCGTTCGCGGCGGTCGGGGTCGCGTCGCTCGTGGGGATGCTGCTCTTCTCCCAGCGATCGAAGCGGTGGAAGGATCTCGACGTGTAGGCTCTGTCTGCCGAGCTGCTGCGCGGCCCGATCCATCGGTCGGGCTCGCGGGCATGGCACTCCGCATCATTCCAACGCTTCGGCCGCCGTCGTGGCGGTGACGGCGCGCTCGTGCCACCGTTCCAGCACATCGAGCTCGGCGCAGCCTTCGATGCGTGCGTCCTCCTCCGGGCGCAGCGCGAGCTTCCGCTGCGCGAGCACCCTTCGCAGCGCGGTCCGGGCCTCGGCGATGCGGCCCTTCTCGACCAGCTTCTGCTGCACGTCCGGGTTCGCGCCGAGCAGCGCCTGGAGGATCTCGCGCTCCCGCGCCTTGACCTCGGGGTCCTCGCCCTTGCCAACCCACCACAACAGCTCTTCGCGTACGGTCGCGGACATCGCGGTGGATCTTACCATGCCGAGCACCCACGCGAGCGGCATTCGCGAAGCGACCCACCGGGCGAACTCGTCGAGCGCCCGTCCCGAGCGGGCCACCAGGAAGGGTACGAGCTCGTTGCGCAGCGGCAGGTCGTTCGCTGCGATCCACAGGAAGGGGAAGAACGACGGCTCCACACGGTAGCAGCCCGGCCCGATCGCGACGAGCGCGCGTTGCGTCCGCAGCCAATCGGGCACGTGCGGCGCGACGAGCCAGAGCGGCTCCTGGCCCAACCACCCACGTGCGCTCTCTTCCGCCCGCTGCACCTGCCTCGCCTGCCGCCGGAGCAATGCGCGCTCCACCGCCGGGAAATCCAGATGGTCACCCGGCATCTTCAGCTCGACCAGGATCTCCTCGTGCATCCGGGCTTCCGGCCACGGCGCGGACAGCCCTGCGATGCGATCGGGGTGGCGTACGAGCAAGAGCCCATCGCCCTGCACCTTCACCAGGCCGATCTCGGGCGGATCCTGCCACGTGACGGCACCTCCGGTGAGCCGCTCCGTCTCGTCGGCAAAGGTGCGCTTGGCGAACTGATCCGGCTGGCCCACGCGCGGCGCAGTACCAGAGCGTGTTCACCGGAACTAGCGCATATCGCCGTGTTCATGGGCCCTTCGGCCCTTACGCACGACGGTACCTGCGCGTCTGAGAATCGCATGTGCCACGAGTTTTTTTATGGTGTGGACCGCTCGCTCTGCCGCTGGATTGGCGGAGGGACCGCCTACTCGCACGCCTCGCCGAGGATGTACCCGTGCTTGCAGATGCAGCGACACTCGACCTCGAGCTCGGGCTCGTTGCACGCCGGCCGGACCTGAGTCGTGTGGCTCGCCGTCCGGCCCTCCCGGTCCTTCACCTGCACCACGATCTCGTAATCCTGATCGAAGATGTCGCGGCTCGACCAGTTGTTCGGACAGACGCCCACGTTCGCGAACGTCGAGATGTCGACGTCGACGCTCGCGCCCCAGCCGTCGCCGGTCGGCTTCAGGTTGACCGTCCTCGACTCGGACATCACCCGCCCCGACCCGGGGTCGCGCAGCGCGCCGGAGAGCTGGACGCCGCACGCGCCCAGGTTCGTCGCGCGGACGCCCAGGAAGAGCACCCGCCCGCCCTGCGGCGGCATGACGATGTCGACCGCGTCGCCGTCGCTCACCGGGCGCGATACGCCGCTCGAGTCGAGCGCGATGACGTCGATCTGGATGGGCGCGCCCTCCTCGCCCAGGGTTCCGAGCTTGCACATCTCCTCGACGACCGGCGGAGGAGGCTCCCCGTCGTCGCCGCACGCCGGCGCGACGAGCAGCAGCGCCGCGAGCGCTCGCCGCGTCGCAGCGCGAGCAGCCGTCATCGATCCCGCCGCTCCGGCGCCGGCGGAGGGCCCTCGTCGTCCTCCGGCTCCTCCCGCGGGATGGGCGCGCGCGGCGGGCGCCTCGTGGCGCCGAAGGAGCTCGAGCTGATCGGCGGCGCCGCGCGCGAGTCGGGCGCCGCAGGCTGGGACGGCGCGCCGCCGCGCCACGGGCCGCTCGCCTCCGGATCGGCCGGCTCCGGCGGTCCGCCGGACGCCGCGCTCCCCTCGATCAGCCCCGCCTGCGGGAACGGCGTGCGCTCGGCCAGGTAGGCCGCGAGCAGCCGGTCGCGCTCGAGCTCCTCCGTGCTCGGCGGCGGCGGGGGATCGAGCGTCGGCAGCTCGTCGGTCCAGGTCAGGTCCGCCTCCTCCAGGCTCGGGACGGAGCTGGCGCTGCTGGAGAACCTCCGCGGCGCGTTCCGCTCGGTCGGGACAGGCTCCGGCGCGTAGCTGGGAGCAGCGCGATCCAGCGCATGGCTGGACGGACGGTCGGGCGCGTACCCGGGCGCGCGGTCGAGCGTGTGGCTGGACGCGCGGTCCGAGGCGTACCCGGGCGCGCGGTCGAGCGTGTGGCTCGACGTCCGCTCCAGCGTGTGGCTGGACGCGCGGCCCGGCGCGACGCTGGGCGCCTGGCTCGGCGCATTGCTGGGCGCGCGGCCCGGCGCGTTGCTGGGCGCGCGGCCCGGCGCGTTGCTGGGCGCGCGGCCCGGCGCGTTGCTAGGCGCGCGGCCCGGCGCGTTGCTGGGCGCGCGGCCCGGCGCGACGCTGGGCGCCCGCTCGGGCGCGACGCTGGGCATGGGCTCCGGCGGGAAGGAGGGGCTCCGCGACGTCGGCGGCGGCGGCGGGGGCGGCGGATCGATGGTCGGCAGCTCGTCGTCCCAGTCCCAATCCTCCGGATCCACTCGGGAATCCGACCGGCGCGACGGCGGGCCCAGCCGCAGCTCGGCCGACCTCCGCGAGATCGGAAACCCCGCCGGCGGGCCGATCGTCGGCAGCTGGCCCACGCCCGGATCCCGCGGGGGCGCGTCCTCCCGGCGCTCCATCCGCCGCGACGGGCGCGTCGGCTCGGGCGCCGGCACGGAGTACCTCGTCGACGCGACCTGCCCGAACGGCCGCGAGTCCCGCGGCAGCCGCGGCGGCGGCGGGACCGCCATGGCCGCGCGCGCCGCCGCCGTCGAGGGAGGCGGCTGCGTCGAGATGAGGTTCTCGTCGCGACCCCGCTCGGCCGACGGCGGGCGATCCGCCGGCGCAGGCTGCCGGGGCCGCACGCTGGTCGGGGACGACGCGGCCTGCGCCGAGCCAGCGAGCGGCCGGCCGAGCCACGCGGCGTCCTTGCGCCCCTGCGACGAGCGCGCGCCCTCCTCCGCCGGCCGCACCGCGCGCGGCGCGAGCGTGTCGCCCGGCTCGGTCGCCGGGACCTCGTCGCCGAAGAGGAGCGGCGCGGCCCCGGCCCCGCGCGACTCCACGCCCGCCGCGCCCCGCCCCGAGCGGAAGCCGAATGCGGCGCGGATCGCCCGCTCGTGGTGCGGCTCCACCTCGACCGGCCGGACGATGAAGCACGGCTCCGCGCCCGGCGCCCGCAGCGACAGATCGACGTCGAACGGCGCGCTGACGAGGTGGCCCTGCTCGTCGAACAGGATGCGCACCGGCGGCTGCGCGAAGTGCGCGGGCGACGACGGCGTCGCGAGCACGACCCCGAGCTCGCCGGTGCTCAGCTGCACGAACGTCCCCGTCGGGATGATGCCGAGCGCGCCGATGAGCAGCTTGCCGATCGCCCGATCGGTCGCGCTCTCGGCGCCCGAGACCATGCGCTGGAGCACGGCGTCGAGCGACGCGCCGCCGCCCGACGCGCCCTCGAGCGACGGGAACGGCGCGGCCCGGAGCTCGGTGAACTGGCGGGCGGCCGCGAGGATCCGCGCGAGCACCGTGGGGCTGCGCCGGCCGCCGTAGAGCGGGCCCTGCCGGCCGCCCGGCCGCAGCGCGAGCGCCTCGTAGGCGATCACCGTGCGCGTGATCGACGGCGCGTGCAGCTTGCCGAGCGCCGTCAGCATGACCGCCGCGCTCGCGGGCTGCCGCTCCTTCTCGTCGTCGCTCAGGCTGCGCTCGAGCAGCGAGCGCCCGGCCAGCTCCTCGCCGCCGGCCGAGCCCGCGAGCGCCCCCGTGAGCCGCAGCCTGCCCACGTCGTAGAGGAGCGCCGCCGTGACGAGGCTCCCGAGCATCCGCCGGTCCGTCGTGAGCTGGCGCGCGATCCCCAGCGCGACGATCGCCGTCGACACGCAGAGGCCCGCCTCGTCCGGATCGGCGACCTTGCCCGCGGCGACCGAGAGCAAGAGGCGCGCGTCCTCCTCGGCCGCGGCGACGAGCTTCTGCGCGACCCGCTTCACCCGCTGCGGCAGCGTCGGCTCCGACGAGCGCAGGGCCGCGTAGAACCCGCGCATCACGAGGATCGCCGCGGCGTAGGTGCGGCTGATGCGGCCGATGCGGGTGCCGTCGCCCTCGATGGCCCCGGCGGGGAACGGGTTCGTGAGCTTGCGGACCCGGACGCCGCGCAGGCTCGACTGGAGCAGCCGCGCGGCGATGCTGCGGTCGCGCTGCGCGTCGGCGAGGAGGCGGGCGAAGGCGGCGAGCTCGGCGCGGCGGACCGTCTTGTCGAGCACGAGCTCCGAGACGTCGCAGGCCTCGAAGAAGCTGCCGAGCTCCAGGGCGACCTCGTACGTCTCGCGCGAGGCGCGGAGCATCTGGCCGTTGATGAAGAGCGTGTTGCCCGCGAACACCAGCGTCGCGGCCTCGCTCCCCGACAGCTCGCAGAACTGGACGATGCTGTCGATCGCCGACGGGACGAGCGACAGCACCGCCTGGTTCGAGTCGCTGTGCAGGAGGCACGCCTTCGCGAGCCGGTAGATCATCTGCACCAGGCCGAGCGCCGCGCGGCGCCGCCCGTCGGCCTTCACGCCCGAGATCGCCATGTCGCCGGTGCTCTCGTGGAGGTTGGCCTTCTCCTCGCTCACGGCTTCCTCCCGCGGGGCGACGGCGACGGCGCCGGCTTCGTCGACGGCACCCCGCTCGTCGGCGCGGGCTCGATCGCCGGCGCCGGCGCCGGCCGGGCCGACGGGCCGAGCGGGAACGACGCGGGGCCCTGCCGCACGCTGTACGGCGAAGCGCTGGGGCCCGACGGCGGGGCGGGCGACCGCGGCGGCGCGACCGGGCGCGGCATCGACGGCGGCATCGGGGGCGGCGCGGCGGTCGGGGTGGACGCCGCGGCGGCGGAGGACGGCGGCGGGCCGCGCCTGCTGAACGGCACCGAGTTGGGGGGCGCCGAGGCGGCGCTGGTCGAGGAGGGCACCGGCGAGACCATCGGCGGCCGGTACGCGGGCCGGCCGGCGTCGCCGCTGCTGTACGGGCCGACGGAGCTCGGGCGCGGGGTGCTCCACGGCTCGAGCTGGTCGGGCAGGCTGAGCGGCCCGCCCGGGCTCACGCGCCGGACCGAGACCGGCGAGTAGGAGCGCGCGGCGCGGGAGGGCGGCGCGCTCGCCTCGGGGGCGGGCGGCGACGGCAGCGACGCCTGCGCCGGCGGGCGCTCGCTCGGGCGGGTCGGCGCGACGAGGCGCGCGGCGATCGCGACCGCGGCGCGGGCGGCGGCGTCGCGCACCGGCGGGGTGTTCCACCAGCGCGGCTTGGTGGCCTCCTTGACCGCGCGGAGCGCCTCGTAGCTCCGCGCCTGGCAGAGGAAGTGCGCGGCCAGCTCGCGGGTCTGCTCGATCGCCTCGGACGGGATGAGCTGGCGCTTCTCGAGCAGCTCGATCGCGAGCTTCTCGGCCCGCGCGGGGTTCAGCTGCGCGACGGTCTCGAGCCACTGCCGCCGCTCCGAGCCCGGCAGGTCGTGGAACGACGGCGCGACGATCCGCCGCACGAGCGTCGGGCCCGCGGCGAGGACGCCGAGCTTGCCGATGAGGCGCAGCGCCTCGCGGCGCACCGGCGGCGCGGGATCGTCGAGCAGCTTCTGGAGCTCCTCCCGGACGCGCTCGGCGGCGGAGCCCGGGCCGTTCGCGCCGTCGCTGCCCGCGGCGTCGGGGAGCTCGGCGAGCGCGCTGATGCGCACCTCGACGTGCGGGCTCGCGAAGCCGGCCTCCAGCGCGGCGAGCGCCTCGGGGGTCTTGAGCTGCGCGAGCAGCTGGATGGTCGTGAGGGCGAGGGGGGCCGGCGCGCGCGAGAGCAGGTCGCCGAGCTCGGCCTCTCGGCCCGGCGCCCACCGCCGCATGTACGCGAACAGGACCTCGCGCAGGCGCTCGGACTGCGCGGCGCCGTGGCACTGGCACGCCGCGCTGAAGAGCGCGCCGTCGTCGAGCGCGTCGAGCGCGTGGGCCAGCCCCTCGACGATCGCCGGGTCGAGGGGCACGAGGCTCCGGCCCGCGCCGGGCTGCGCCGCGCCCCGCCCCGCGCCCGGCTGCGCCGCGCCTCGCCCCGCGCCCGGCTGCGCCGGGACGCTGGCGCCGCCGTGGACCGCGCCGGCGCCCGCGGCCGCGCCGTAGACCGCGCCGACGCCCGCGGCCGCGCCGTAGACCGCGCCGGCGCCCGCGCCGCCGTGGCTGGCGCCGGCGCGGAGGGCCGCCGGCGCCAGCGTCGCGGGGCCGATCGCCGCCGGCTCCTCCGGGTGGGTCGTCGCGAGGTCGTCGAGGATCGCCTTCAGCGCCTCGACCGGGAACATCGACTGCGCGAGCGCCCGGTCGATCGCGCGCGGCGAGAGCTGCGGCATGGCGGCGAGCTGCCGGCTGCTCGCCGCGCCGGCCGCGCCGCGCTGGACGCCCTCGAGCCGCGTGGAGAACGCGCGCCGGAGCATCGTCTGCACCTCGAAGGCGAGCTCGTAGCTGTGCAGGACGATCTGGTCGGCGGTCCACGCGGTGAGCGCCCCGGTCATGCGATCGGCGTCGCCGTGCCTCACCGCGTCGACGTAGCCGTCGACGAACGCCTCCATGTACCGCTCGGTCCACTGCTCCGACGGCAGCGCGATCTGGGCGCCGAGCGTGCTCCGGGTGAGCGGGTCGACGGCGAGCGCCGAGGCCGCCGCGCCCGTCTCGGCGAGCGCGGCCTCGACGTTCCGCTGGAGCGCCCTGCCCGCGAGCGAGCTCTCGTCCCAGAGGCTCTCGATCTGCGCGAGCGCGCGCGCCCCGATCGCGATCTCGCGGCACTGGTCCTCGAAATCCTCGGGGTCGACGTCGCCCTCGGCGAACTGATCGATCGCCATGTAGGCGATGTGCTCGAAGCGGCGGTCCCAGAGCGCCGTCACCGCGTCGTCGTCCTCGCCGATGCCGAAGCTCTGGTCGCGGAGCAGGATGGCGGCGAAGTCGCGGAGCTCGGCCTCGGTGATGCCGGCCTTGATCTGGATCTTCCGGACGCCGTCGGCGAAGAGCTGGTAAGGGATGCGATCGAACGGCGGCCTGTCGGGCTGCCAGATCGGCTGGCCGCCCGAGGTGAACGCGTTCGGCGTGACCTCCCAGCGGACGCCGAGCGGGTTCTGCGACAGCGTGCGCGTGATCTCGTCGAACGCGAAGTGGAGCCCCTTGTTCACATGCGGGTGGTTCCACCCGTACTGGCGGATGTTGCTGAGCACCAGCGCGAGCTGCTTCCAGACGCCGACGAGCCGCTGGCAGGTCTGCTCGACGAGGGACGAAGGCTGCGGATCCGAGTCCTCGTCGATGGTGTCGTTGCCGCGGACGAGCACGCGCGGCGCCTTCTTCTCGCGCGAGGGGGTCAGCTGGCCGGCGGCGTTCGCGGCGGTCAGCCGGCGGAGCTCGGCGCGCATCGCGCCGGCGCTCTGGAAGCGGCTCCCGCGCTCGAACGCGAGCGCCTTGTCGACGAACGCCACGATCTCGACCGGCAGGTCGGGGACCTCGGTCGCGATCGACGGCGCGGTCTGCGTCGCCGCGAGGAAATACGACTCGGACTCGCTCCGGCCGCGGTTGAGCCGCTTGCCCGACAGCAGGGTGAACAGGCACGCGCCGACCGACCAGAGATCCGACCGGCCGTCGATGCCGGACACCCCCATCGCCTGCTCGGGCGACATGAACGCCGGCGTGCCGAACGTGAGCCCCGCGCGCGTCGCCTGCCGCTCGGGGTCGCGCATGCGGGCGATGCCGAAGTCGAGGACCTTCACGTGGCCGGCGCTCGTGACGAAGATGTTCGCCGGCTTGATGTCGCGGTGGACGATGCCGATCGAGTGGCACTTGTCGAGCAGGTCGAGCACGACGTCGAACACGGGCAGCACCTGCGCGAGGGCCAGGGTGCCGCCGTGGTTGCTCGCGAGCCGCTGGAGGGTGGTGCCCGCGAGCAGCTCCATGACGAGGAACGGCTCCCCGCGATCGCTGAGGTCGTCCTCGATCACGGCCACGCGCGCGGGGTGGTCGACCCGGTTCGCGATCTTGCCCTCGCGCAGGAAGCGGTCGCGCAGCTCTGCGTTGCGGGCGAACTCGATGTGAAGGACCTTCACCGCGGCGCGCGAGCCCCGGCGGTGGGTCGCCGCGAACACCGCGCCCATGCCGCCGACCCCGAGCAGGTCGTCGAGCCGCCACTTGGCGTTCAGGGCCGTCCCGATCCGCGCAGCGGCGGTATCTACGAGGTTCGGCTCCTCGGCGTGCGGGTCGAGCGGGGCCATAGACCGGGCGGCGGACAGAGGCCGCGCCGTGCGCGGCAGAGGGCGAGTAAACCAGGGCGAGCATACATGGTTCCCGGTGAAGCGCGAACCAGGACAAGCTCGTCCGCCCCCACCGAACAAAGGTGGGAGAGGCGTTCGTAAGGTGGCAGCGAGGCTGCGTGTGACGCACGCGCGCGACCCACGACGGACGATATCGGCCGACGCCGGACAGCGCCGGACAGCGCCGGACAGCGCCGGACAGCCACTGACGGTCGCGCGCTTCAGCGCACCGTCTCTCTCGGTCGCGGCGCGGCGCTGCGCCGGCGTCCGGCGCGGGCGATCGCCGCTTCAGCGCACTGGCTATCGGTCGCGGCGCGGCGCTGCGCCGGCGTCCGGCTCGGGCGCGCCCGGCCACTCGGGGCAGGTGACGCGGTAGGCGATGTCGGGCATGAGCAGCGCCCACTCCTCGCGCGTGAAATTGCGCCCGGCGTAGGCGCACGCGCGCGTCATCAGCGGCTCGGCCGCGATCGTGAAGACGCGCGCCGCGCCGTCGTTGGCGGCGGTCACCACGCGGGTCGCGTCGGGGCTGAACACCGCGTCCGTCAGCGTGACCCCCTCGGCCCGGAGCGTGATCGGCTCGCCCTGCCCGTCGACGGGGAGCACCCGCGCGATGCCGTCGCTCGACACGGCCACCACGCGCGCGCTGTCGCTGCTGAACGACACGGTCCGGACGGAGGTGCCAAGGCCGCTCAGGACGAGCGGCTGGCCCTGGCCGTCGGCGCGGAGCAGCCGCACGGCGTCGTCGAGGGCCGCGATCGCGATGTGGCTGCCGTCCGGGCTCACCGCCAGCGCCGCGATCGCGCGGTCCTCGTACCCCGAGGCGAGGACGCGCGGGGCCCCGCGGCCGTCCGCGGGCCACACCTTCACGTTGGGCCCCGACGTCGCCACGATGCTCTTGCCGTCCGGGCTGAACGCCGCCTTGAGCAGCCCCGCGCGCTCGTCGCGCAGCACCACCGGCTCGCCCGGGACCCCGGCCTCGAACACGCGCAGGATGCCGTTCCACGAGGTCGTCACGATCCTCGTGCCGTCCGGGCTGAACGCGACGCCCACCACCCGATCGTCGTGGGCGCCGAGCACGACCGGCTCGCCTTTGCCGTCGGTGCGCCACACCCGCGCCGTCCGATCGGCCGAGCCGGTGACCAGGCGGCTGCCGTCGGGGCTGAAGTCGACGCTGAGCAGGTGCTCCTCGTGCCCGCGCAGCACGACGGGCTCGCCAGAGCCGTCGGCGCGGAAGATGCGAACCGTCTTGTCCGTCCCGGCGGTAGCGATCTTGCTGCCGTCGTGGCTTACCGCGATGCTGGTCAGCGGCCCTGTGTGGCCGTGGAGGAGCAGCGGCTCGCCCGGCGCCTCGAGGCGCCAAACCCGCGCGGTGCCGTCCTCCGAGGCGGTGACGACGCTCCTGCCGTCGCGGCTGAAGGCGGCGCTGTTCACCGCCCCCTCGTGGCCCACGAGGACCGTCGACGTGCCCTTGCCGTCGCAGCGGAAGATGCGGGCCGTCCCGTCCGCGGAGGCGGTGACGACCGACGTGCCGTCGGCGCTGAAGGCGGCGCTGCGCACGGAGCCCTGGTGCCCGCGGAGGACGACGGGCTCGCGGCGGCCGGGCTCGAGGATGCGCGCCGTCCCGTCGCCCGCGGCGAGGGCGACGCGGGCGTCCACGGGGCTGTAGCTCGCGCCCTCGACGCCCTGCCCGAGCCCCTTCAGCGCCTCGGGGGCGCCGTGCCCGTCGGCGCGGACGACGTAGACCGTCCCGCTGATGGCCGTGGCCAGGATCCAGGTGCCGTCGTGGTTGAACACCGCGCGCCGGATGAGCCGCTCGCCCAGCGGGACGACGAGCGGCGGCTCGTCCCCCATGCCGGGGCGCCACACGTAGATCGCGCCGTTCGTGGTCCCCGCGACGACGCGGCTGCCGTCCGGGCTGAACGCCACGCTGGACGGCGCGGCGTCCCGCGTGGGGAGCGCCCCGTCCTCGCGGCCGTCGGGGCGCCACAGGCGCACCGTGCCGTCGGTCGATGCGGTCGCCAGGCGGCTGCCGTCGTGGTTGAAGGCGACGGCGACCACCCCGCCGGGATCGTGGGCGCGCAGCAGGACCGGCGCGTCGCGCCCGCCGAGGCGGAACAGCCGCGCGGCCCCGTCGGCCGAGGCGGTGGCCACGAAGCGGCCGTCGGGGCTGAAGGCCGCGTCGTGGACGGCGCCGCCGTGGCCGGTGAGCACCTCCTGGCCGACGGCGGGGCCCCGGACGGCGTCGCCGAGCGCCTGCACCACGGTGGCGGCCGCGGGGCGGCCGCTCGCCCTGGCGGCGAGGCCCGCCTCCACGGCGAGGAGGCGCGCGCGCGGCAGCAGGCCGTCGGACAGCTCCTTCGCCGACTGGGCCGCGAGCCGCCGGGCGTCCTTCTCGCGCGCCTCCTGCTGCGCCCGGACGAGCGCCTGCTCCTCCTTGCCCATCTGCCAGAGGAGCACGAGGACCATGCCGCCGAGCAGCGTGACGGCGACGGCGAGCACGGTGAGGAGCCGCCGCATCGACCGCTTCTGGCCCTCGGCCCGCGCGCAGGCGGTCAGAAACGCCCGCTCCTCGGCCGAGAGGTCGCCCCGCCCGTCGCACCACGACGTGAGCTCCGCGAGCGCCGCGCCGACCACGAGGAAGTCGTCCTTCCGCCCGTTCGAGAGCCACCGCAGGAGCGGCTCCGTGACGGCGCGCTCCACCTCGCGCGACCCGGCCCACGCCCGGTCGAAGGCGCGGCGGAAGATGCGGTTTCGCACGTCGAGGCACGGCGCGCCCGCGGCCGTCGCCCGCTCGGCGCAGAGCCCCGAGAGCCGCAGCAAGAGCTGGATCGGATCGCCGCTGTCGACCGACACCGGGTGGCCGTCGAGCAGGCGCGCGTACAGCCGGAGCAGCTTCGGCGCGTGGGCGCGGTGGGGCCCGTGCGGCTCCAGGCACCGCTCGGCGTAGCGCAGGTTCGGGTCCTCGGCCCGCCCCTGGCCCAGGAAGCGCCGCTCCACGGCCTCGTCGACGCTGAGGCCGCGCCGCTCTCCGACGAGATCCGCGCAGAGCCGCTGGGTCATGTAGGGGTGCCCCGAGGTCCACGCGAAGATCGCGTCGAGCGCCGCGTCGGGGTCGGCCACGAGCCCCTCCAGGCCCTCGCGGAACCCCCGCACCTCGGCGCGGGTGAAGTCGTCGAGCCGGATCGCGCGGCCGATGTTGAACGGCGTCCGCGTCGGATCGGAGACGAGCTCCGACGGCGCCGCCACCCCGAGCAGGCAGAAGGTCAGCCGGGCGTTGGCCGGGCGCTCGGCGCGCCGGTTCACGAAGGCGCGGATGGCCGCGAAGAAGTCGTCCCGCGAGAACGGCAGAGACAGGGTGGCGTCGACCTCGTCGATGAACAGGACGATCCCGGAGGAGATCTCCACGAGCACGACGTCCTCGAGCCAGCGCAGCCAGCAGTGCACCGGCCCGAGGTGCCAGTGCGCGTCCCAGAACTCGTCCGGCGGCTCCAGGCCGAGCTGCTCGGCGATCTCGGACGCGATCCCGAGGTACCAGCCCACGGGCGTGGCGGTGTCGGTGCCGAGCGCCCCGAGATCGACGCTCGCGCACTCGATCTGCTCGGCGCGGAGCCGCATCGAGACCCGGAGTCGCAGGCTGGACTTGCCGATCTGCCGGGTCGACAGCACATAGCAGAGCTCACCGCCGAGCAGCGCCTCGAAGAGCTCCGTGTCCGCGGAGCGCTCGATATAGATGGCGCCGTCGCCCACGGTCCCGCCCGCCTGGAACCGGCGCCTGTGATCACCGGCGCTGGCCTTCGCCTGATCGAGGTCGGGAGGCGCCGAGAAGGTCACGAATCAGACGGTGCCATGCAGCGCCGGGACCGTCAACGGAACGACATCCCGCGTCGCTAGCGTCCGCGGTGGAACAACAGGTCTCGCGACGGGGCGTGAACTTCACGAGAGCGTCACGCGGGGAGGGGCGGGGGGAGGGGCGGAGCGGGGCAGGAGCGGGGTTGGAGCGGCGCTGGAGCAGGGCAGGAGCGCACCCTCGCGCGCGGCCGCCGGCTTCTGTCGGCGCCGCGTCGCGCGGCTCGGCCGCGGCCGCGCGCCTCCGCTCCTCCCTTCCTTCGCCGTGCGGCGATCACGGTTGCGCCCGTTGCGCTGCGCCCCAAAACCCACTTGCCACGTCCAGAAATCGTGGACCGGGCCACTCTGGCTGGTGTAGCGTTCGCGCCGTGCGAGGGGCGTTGAAGGCGATGGGGCATGGCGTCGTGGCCGCGCTGGCGGCCCTGTCGCCGCTCGGCTTCGCTTGGCGCTCTGCGGCTCAGCAGATTCCTGCGGATACTACGGCTTTGCCCGATACTCCTGAAGCACCTTCCGGAGAGATGCAGAGTCCGCCGTCGACTGCAGGGGCGGCCCTCCTGCCGGCGGCCGCCCGGCCCGAGCTGCGCGGCGGGGCCGCGGCCGCCTCGTCGCGCGGGGCGGCGCGCTGCCGGGCGGCCGGGGCGGCCCTCCTCGCGCTCTCCGCGGCGGGGTGCATGCAGCTCGACGACGGGCTCGCGCAGCGGGCCGCGCTCGCGGCGCACGCGAGCGACTGGCGGGAGGAGATCGTCTATCAGGTGCTGATAGACCGCTTCGCCGACGGCGACGCGAGCAACAACTACCGGGTCTCCTCGGCGCTCGGCAGCTGGCACGGCGGCGATTGGAAGGGGCTCGAGGGCCGGCTGCCCTACCTCGAGGAGCTCGGCGTCACCGCGCTCTGGATCTCGCCGATCGTCAAGAACGTCGAGACCGACGCCGGCTTCGACGGATACCACGGCTACTGGACGCAGGACTTCACCGCGCTGAACCCCCATTTCGGCGATCTCGCGTCGCTGCGCCGGCTCGTCGCGTCGGCCCACGGCCGCGGGATGAAGGTGATCCTCGACATCGTGACGAACCACGTCGGCCAGCTGTTCTTTTACGATATCAACCAGAACGGGCGGCCCGACGACGCCGTTTACGGCGGCGGCAAGGGCGCGCACCCTCAGAGCGAATACGACCCCGATTTCGACCCCCGCGGCGTCCAGGCGCGGACGTCGCTCGGCGCGTCGGGCCCGGCGCCGATCGTCTTCCGTCACGAGCCCGCGACCAACCACCTCCCGCCGCGGCCCGAGCTCTTCCAGCGCCCCGAGGTTTACAATCGCAAGGGCCGCGCCTTCGATTTCGACGATATCGACCAGCTCGTGCACGGCGATTTCCCGGGCGGGCTCAAGGACATCGACACCGCCCGCTGCGACGTGAAGCGGGCGATGGTCGACGTGTTCGTGCGCTGGGTCGAGCTCACCGACGTCGACGGGCTCCGCATCGACACGGTGAAGCACGTCGAGCACGAGTTCTGGCGCTATTTCACGCAGAACGTCCGGCTGCGGCTGAAGGAGAAGGGCAAGACCAACTTCTTCATGTTCGGCGAGGTCCTCGACGGCAGGGACGATCTCGTCGGCAGCTTCACGAGGCACGACGTCCCGGCCCACCCGCACGACGCGGCGCTCGGCGGCGATCTGGAGCGCGAGAACTCGAGCGAGGCGGAGGGCGGCTGTCCGGGCGCCGCGCCGATCACGGGGGATACGCTCGACGGCGTCTTCTATTTCTCCCAGTACTACCAGGCTTTCCGCGACGTCTTCCGCGACGCGCGGGGCACGCGGCGCATCGAGGAGCTCTGGGCGGCGCGCGAGGCCAACTACGGCACGGAGCCGAACGCGAACGGCACGGGCCTGCCGCCGGTGAAGACGCTGGTCAACTTCATCGACAACCACGATGTCCCGCGCTTCCTCTACGACGGCCCGGGCGTCTCGCCGTTCAAGGCCGATCCCGAGGCGGCGCTCAGGAACGCGCTCCTGTTCCTCTTCGCGGAGGACGGCATCCCCTGCCTCTACTACGGCACCGAGCAGGGCTTCAGCGGCGGCCACGACCCGGCGAACCGCGAGGACCTCTGGGCGAGCGGCTACGACACCCAGCATCCGCTCTTCCAGTGGGTCAAGCGGCTCACGGCGCTGCGCCGGGGCTACCGGGCGCTCACGGTCGGCGAGCAGCGGGTGCGCTGGTCGACGGAGCGGACCGGCGACGGGGACGAGGACGCGGGCATCTTCGCCTTCGAGCGGGGCGAGCCGGGCGGCGATTACGCGCTCGTCGTGCTCAACACGCACCCCACGAAGCGGAGCGCCACGCGCTTCGGCGGGTCGGTCATGACGACGGAGCTCCGGCCGGGGACCGTGCTCGTCGACGTGCTCTCCCCCGGGAAAACGACGTATAGGGTGGGCGCGAACGGCGCCGTCGCCGTCGAGCTGCCCCCCGTGAGCGGGGCGCTGCTCATCCCGGAAGACCAGGTCATCCAGGGTCTTTGATCCCCACGAGCCCTCCTCCCCTTCGACTTCCCTCCGAGAACCTTGATTATGGCCTCTGTCAAAGTGCGCGGACTCAACAAGCGATTCGGCCAGACGCACGTGCTGCGCGGCGTGTCCGTCGACGTGCCCGACGGCTCGTTCGCCGTCCTCGTCGGCCCGAGCGGCTGCGGCAAATCGACCCTGCTCCGGCTGCTCGCCGGCCTCGAGGAGGCCGACGAGGGCTCGATCGCGCTCGGCGGGCGCGACGTCACGCGGCTGGAGCCGCGCGATCGCGACATCGCCATGGTGTTCCAGTCGTACGCCCTCTACCCGCACCTCACGGTGCGCGAGAACCTCGCGTTCGGCCTGAAGCTCCGGAAGACGCCGCCGGCCGAGATCGAGGCGCGCGTGAAGGAGGCGTCGGAGATGCTCGGGCTCGGCCCGCTCCTCGACCGGCACCCCCGGGCGCTGTCCGGCGGCCAGCGGCAGCGCGTCGCCATGGGCAGGGCCATCGTGCGGCGGGCGCAGCTCTTCCTGTTCGACGAGCCGCTCTCGAACCTCGACGCCGCCCTGCGCGCGCAGGTGCGGGTCGACATCCGCAAGCTCCACGACCGGCTCGGCGCGACGAGCGTCTACGTCACCCACGACCAGGTCGAGGCCATGACGCTCGCCGACGAGATCTTCGTGCTCAACAAGGGCGTCGTCGAGCAGTCGGGGCCGCCGCTCGAGGTGTTCGCCCGGCCGCGCACCCAGTTCGTGGCGAGCTTCCTCGGCAGCCCGGCCATGAACTTCGTCGAGGCGCGCATGGAGAACCGCGGCGGCCGGTGGGTCGCGGCCCAGGGCGAGCTCTCGGTCGAGGTCGACGCGGCCGAGTTCCCGGGCGCGCTCGCGTCCGGCCGGCGGGTGATGGTCGGCGTGCGCCCGCACGAGGTGGAGCTCGCCGCGGGCGAGGGCGGCGCCCCGTTCCACGTGGCGATCGTCGAGGCGCTCGGGGCCGAGTCGTACGCCCACGGCACGGTCGCGGGGGCGCCGTTCGTGGCGCGCCTCGACCCCTCGGCGCCCGTGGCGAAGGGGGACACCGTGACGCTCGCGCTCCGCAACGTGCACCTGTTCGACGCGGACTCGGGGCTGACCCTGCGGGAGGCGTGAGGCGCGCCATGCCGAGCCGCCGCCCCGCGCCCGCGCTCGCCGCGCTCGCCCTGGTCCTGCTCCTGCCCGGGCTCGCGGTCGCGGCGCCGCTCCGGCTCTGGCACGCCTACCGCGACGACGAGGCCAGGGCGCTCGGCGCCATCGTGGCGGCCTTCCAGGGGGCGGAGGTCGAGCTCCTCGCCGTCCCGTTCGACGCCTACGCCCCGAAGCTCCAGGCGGCGGTCCCGATGGGCGAGGGGCCCGACCTGTTCATCGACGCCCACGAGCGGCTCGGCGACTACCGCGCGCGCAAGATCGTCGCGCCCGTGGGCGACGCGCTCGAGCCGGGCGGCGAGGCGGTGTTCCAGGGGCCGGCGCTCGCGGCCGTCCGGCTGGGCGGCGAGATCTTCGGGCTGCCGATCAGCCAGAAGTGCATGGCGCTCTACATGAACACCGCGCTCGTCCAGGAGGCCCCGGCCTACCTCGAGGACATCGCGGCGCTCGCCGGCGCGCTGCCGCAGGGCGCGTATCCGCTCGCGTACGAGGCGTCGAACGCCTACGCGCACATGCCGATCCTCGCCGCGTTCGGCGGCGCGATGCTCGACGAGCGCGACCAGTTCGGCTTCTTCGGCCCGGGGCCCGAGCGCTCGCTCGAGCTCGTCCGCTCGCTGATCGCGCGGCGGATCGTGCCGGAGGACGCGAACGGCGCGCTGGTGACCGACCTGTTCAACGCGGGCCGCGCGGCGTTCGTGATCAGCGGGCCGTGGTTCGTGGGCGGCCTCAAGGACGAGGCGAAGCGGCGCGCGCGCGTCGTGCCGCTCCCGAAGGTGCGCGAGACCGGCCAGCCGATGCGGCCGTTCATGACCGTCGAGGCGGTCATGCTCTCGCCCCAGGGCGCGCAGCGGGCCGAGGCGCGGGCGCTCGCGCGCCACATCGCCGGGGCCGCGGCCGCGGCCGCGCGGATCGAGATCGCGCGCACGCCGCCGGTGCGGACCGACGTGGCCGTCCCGGCCGACGACGCCTTCATCGCGGCCTTCACCGAGCAGGCCAAGGTGGCCATCCCGATGCCGACGTCGCCGGCGATGCGCTCGACCTGGGAGCCGGCCGCGCGCGCGATCCGCAAGGTGCTGCGGGGCGACGCGCCGCCGGACGTCGCCCTCGCCGAGGCGAAGCACCGCTTCGACGACGTGCGCCGGCCGCTGCCCCCGCCCGCCTCGCCGGCGCCGCTCCTCGTCGGGCTCGGCGCGCTCGCGCTCGTCCTCGTCCTCCGGTGGGTCTCCGCCGCGAAGGGCGCGGTCCAGGGCCCCGCGCTCCGGCGATCCCTTCGACGCTCGCTCCCGGCCTATAAGTACGTCGCGCACGCCGTCGTCGCGATCGGCGTGCTCGTGATCGTGCCGCTCGTCATCGGCGCGGCGACGTCGCTCTTCGCCGGCAGCGGCGAGAGCCTCCGGTACGTCGGCCTCGCCAACTTCATCAGCATCCTCACGGCGCGCGGCGAGCCGCTCTTCTCGAGCGGCTCGTTCTACCTGGTGCTCGCGGTGACCGTGCTCTGGACGGCGGTGAACGTCGTCTCCCACCTCGTCCTCGGCGTCTCGCTGGCGCTGCTCCTGCACCGCCCGACGCTGCGCCTCCGCGCGCTCTACCGGGTGCTCCTCATCGTGCCCTGGGCGGTGCCGAGCTACGTGACCGCGCTGTCCTGGAAGGGCATGTTCCACCGGCAGTACGGGGCCGTGACCGGCCTCATCGAGGCGGTGAACGCCGCCTTCGGGACGAGCATCGAGCCGATCGCCTGGTTCTCGAGCTTCACCACCGCGTTCACGGCCAACGTGACGACCAACGTCTGGCTCGGCTTCCCGTTCATGATGGTGGTCACCCTCGGCGCGCTCACCGCCGTGCCCGGCGAGGTGCTCGAGGCGGCCGAGGTCGACGGCGCCTCGCGCTGGCAGCGCCTCCGGATGATCACGCTGCCGCTGATTCGACCGGTGCTCGCGCCGGCGGTGACGCTGGGCGCGATCTGGACGTTCAACATGTTCAACGTGGTGTTCCTCGTGTCCGGCGGCGATCCGGACGGCACCACGGACATCCTCGTCTCCGAGGCGTACCGGTGGGCGTTCACCCGCGAGGCGCAGTACGGCTACGCCGCGGCGTACTCGGTGCTGATCTTCCTGCTGCTCACGCTGGCGACGCGGGATTGGCGGTGGCGGCGGCGGACGCCCGGGTCGTTCATCCCGCAGGGCGGCGGGGCGGCGGACGGGTCGGCGCCCGCGCCGGTGGCGGCGACGGAGGGCGTATGACGCGGCGGCCTTCTCCGGCCGAGTCGATCGCGGTGCACGTCGCGCTGCTCGCGGCGGTCGCGTTCGCGCTGTACCCGGTGCTCTGGGTCGTCTCGATCGCCTTCTCGGGGGCGCGCCCGCCGGTGCCGGAGGTGCTGCCGATCCCGAACCAGCCGACGCTCGAGCACCTCGAGGCGGTGGTCACCACGTCGCAGAAGGTCGGGGGCGAGACGATCTGGCTGTTCCCCCGTCAGCTCGCCAACTCGGTCGCCGTGGCGCTCGCGACCGCGGCCGTCGGGGTCACGATCGCGATCCCGGCGGCGTACGCGCTCGCGCGCTTCGAGTTCGTCGGCAAGCGCCGCGGCCTGCGGGCGCTGCTCGCGACGCAGATGTTCCCGACGGTGGCGAGCGCGATCCCGCTGTATCTCCTGCTCGACGCGCTGGGCCTGCTCAACTCGCGGACGGGGCTCGTGCTCTGCTACGCGTCGACCGCGGTGCCGTTCTCGATCTTCCAGCTCCGCGCGGCGTTCGAGGCGATCCCGGTCGACCTGGAGGAGGCGGCGATGGTCGACGGGGCGACGCGCTTCGAGGCCTTCGTCCGGGTGGTGCTCCCGGCGGCGCGGCCGGCGATCGCGGTGACGGCGCTGTTCGCGATCATGACGGCCTACAACGAGTTCATCCTCGCGGCGACGCTGCTCTCCAAGGAGGAGATGTTCACGCTGCCGGTGGTGCTGCAGCGGTACATCGGCGAGCACGACGCGCAGTGGGAGCGGTTCGCGGCGGGGGCGCTGCTCGTGTCGCTGCCGGTCATGGCGGCGTTCTACCTGGTGCAGCGGCACCTCGTGGCGGGGTTGACGACGGGCGGCGTGAAGGGGTGAGCGGACCTGCGCGCGACCCGGCCCAAGAGGTGCAGCGCGGGCTGCCGGCGCGGCCGCGCTGCTCGGTGGCGCGACGCGCGGCGCGGCGCGCGGGGGCGTACGGCACCCCCGGCCCGCCCCCCCGGCCGCCCCGGCGGCAACCGTCCGCCTGACCCCACCTCGCGGCCATGGACGCCCGATCGCGACCCCGCTATCTCCATAAAGCCATGCCGAAGGCCGAGGATCCCCCGCCTGCCGCCGCGCCGGGGACCGCCCACCCGGAGCCCCGTCCGCCGCTGGGCGGCGACGGCCGGCCTTCGCTCGGCGGCGACGGCCGTCCCTCGCTGAGCGGCGAGGCCCGCCCGTCGCTCGGCGGCGAGGCCCGCCCGTCGCTCGGCGGCGAGGCGCGGCTGTCCCTGGTCGGCGAGGCCCGGCCGTCGCTCGGCGGCGAGCCGCGCCCCTCCCTGGCCGGCGACCCCCGCCTCTCGCTCGTCGGCGACCCCGACGGCCGCGGCACCTTCCTGCCGGCCGGGGCCGTGCCGCAGCGGCGCCACAGCCGGACCTCGTGGGAGAAGCTCTGGCTCCTGCCGCTGCTCGGGCCCCTGCTCGCGCTGCTCGTCATCGGCGCGGTCGCCACGCTCGAGGCCGCCTTCGACTGGACCATCCCGAACCCGCCGGCGATCCTCTCGATGATCATCGTCTTCGCGGCGTTCAGCGGCGGCCTGTGGAGCGGCATCGTCACCGCGCTCATCTCGTGCGTCTACTTCGCGCTCTACTTCTCCGAGGACGGCGTGCCGTTCTCGTACAAGGAAGACAACCTGCTCCGCGTCGTCGTCTTCGCCGTCACCACGCCCGCCATGGCGGTGATGGCGAGCATCGCGAAGCGGCGCGCGGACGCCATGGGCGCGGCCTCGCTCGAGAACGAGCGCGAGCACTCGGCGAGCCTGCGCGCCCTGCTCATGCAGCGCCAGGCGGTCGAGGCCGAGCTCCAGCAGGCCAAGGAGGCCGCCGAGGCGGCGAGCCGCGCCAAGAGCGAGTTCCTCGCCAGCGTGAGCCACGAGATCCGCACCCCGATGAACGGCATCATCGGCATGACATCGCTCGCGCTCCAGACCGAGCTCACCCAGGAGCAGCGCGAGTACCTCGAGATGGTCAAGATCTCGGCCGACGCGCTCCTCGCCATCATCAACGACGTCCTCGACTTCTCGAAGATCGAGGCCGGCAAGCTCGAGATGGAGCCCGTCGTCTTCGACCCGAGCGAGATCATCGGCGACGCCGTGAAGACGCTGGCGCTCCGCGCGCACGAGAAGCGGCTCGAGCTCGCCTACGACGTGGGCCCCGACGTGCCGGAGGCGCTCGTCGGCGACCCGCTGCGCCTGCGCCAGGTCCTCGTGAACCTCGTCAGCAACGCGGTGAAGTTCACCGACGCCGGCGAGATCGTCGTTCGCGCCGGGGTCGACGCGCGCGCGCCCCTCACGCCCGAGGAGGAGGCCAGCGCGGACCGCCAGAGCGCGCCCAGCCTCTACGCGGGCGAGGCGCTCGGCGACCTCGTGGTGCTCCACGTGCGCGTGATCGACACCGGCATCGGGATCGCCCCCGACAAGCAGCAGCTCGTCTTCGACGCGTTCGCGCAGGCGGACGGCTCGACCACCCGCAAGTACGGCGGCACGGGGCTCGGCCTCACCATCTGCGCCCGCCTCGTCGAGATGATGGGCGGCAAGATCTGGATCGAGAGCGAGCTCGGCAAGGGCAGCACGTTCCACTTCACCCTCCAGCTCCGGGCGCTCGAGGGCGCCGCCCGGTCGCGCCGCCTGGAGATGCCGCGGGACCTGCTCGGCACGCGGGTGCTCATCGCCGACGACAACGCGACCGCGCGGCGCATCCTCGCCGAGACCATCGAGGGCTGGGGGATGAAGGCGGTCCCGGTCGACTCGGGGGCGGCGGCGATCGCGGCGCTCTCGGAGGACTCGGGCACGTGGGCGCTGCCCTGGGGCAAGCCGGGGGGCAACGCGGTCGGGCCGACCTCCTCGTTCGGCCTCGCCATCGTCGACGCCCGCATGCCGAAGGTCGACGGCTTCGCCGTGGTCGAGCACTGCCGGCGGCGCGAGATCCTGAAGGGGCGCACCATCATGATGCTCAGCTCCACCTCGGCGCAGGCGGACGCCGCGCGCTGCCGCGATCTCGGCGTCTTCGCGATGGTCACGAAGCCCGTGAAGACATCGCACCTCCAGGAGGCCGTGTTCCACGCCTTCGGCATCCCGACGCGGAGCGCGCTCCGGTCGGCCGACGTGCGCCGCGCCGTGCCCGGGCCGCGCGCCCGCGGCCTGCGGGTCCTCGTGGCCGAGGACAACGCGATCAACCAGAAGCTGATGCGCCGCTGGCTGGAGCGGCAGGGCCACCACGTGCACATCGTCGAGAACGGCCGGCTCGCCGTCGAGAAGATCGCGACCGGCCAGTACGACGTGGCCCTGCTCGACGTGGAGATGCCCGAGATGGACGGCCTCCAGGCCGCGCGGGCGGTCCGCGCGCGCGAGCGGCGCGAGGGCGGGCACATGCCGCTCATCGTCGTGACCGCGTACGCGATGAAGGGCGACCGCGAGCGCTGCCTCCGGGCGGGCTTCGACGGCTACGTGTCGAAGCCGGTCCAGGTCGAGGAGCTCTACGACATGATCGACCGGCTCGCCGCCGGGCCCTCCTCGCTGGAGATCGAGGACCCGGCGCGCCTGTCGCTCGGCGCGCCGAACTCGTACCCGTCGGTGCCCTCGTCGCCGCTCGACAACGGGCCGCCGAGCACCCGATCGTCGGACGAGCGGCCGCAGGGCACGCCCTCGTCGATCGCGAGCCGGCCGATGTTCGACCGCACCAGGGCGCTTGAGCGGACGGGCGGCGACGCCGACCTCCTGCGCGAGCTCGCCGAGGTCTTCCTGGAGGAGTGCCCGCGGTGGATGGCCGACATCGACGAGGCGGTGACCGCCGGCGACGCCCGCAAGCTGCAGCGGGCCGCGCACAGCCTGAAGGGCGGGGTCGACAGCTTCGGCGCCCGGGGCGCGTTCGAGGCGGCCTTCGCGCTGGAGAAGATGGCGCGGTCGAACGAGCTCGGCAGCCTGCCCGAGGCGCAGTTCGCGCTGCGGGCGCAGATCGATCGCCTGATCCCCGAGCTCGCCGCGTTCGTGCGCGAGGGCTCGCCGGCGGACGCCGCGCCGCTTGTGGACGCCGCGCCGCCGGTGCAGGGCGAGCGGCGCTCTGATAACGAGGTGACGCGATGGTGAGGGTGCTCGTGGTGGACGACTCCCCGTTGGATCGGCGCCTCTCCGGGAGCCTGCTCAAGAAGCGCGCCGGCATGGAGCCGATGTACGCCGAGAACGGCGTCGAGGCGCTCCAGACGATCGCGAAGGCGATGCCCGAGATCGTGCTGACCGATCTCCAGATGCCGGAGATGGACGGCCTGGAGCTGGTCGAGGCGATCCGCCGCGAGCACCCGTACCTGCCGGTGATCCTGATGACGGCGCACGGCAGCGAGGAGATCGCGGTGCAGGCGCTCCGGCGCGGCGCCGCGAGCTACGTCGCGAAGCGGAGCCTCGCGGCGGAGCTCGTGAGCACGGTCGAGAACGTCCTCGCGGTGGCGCGGCTCGATCGGCGGGAGCAGCAGCTGCTCGCGTGCCTGACGGCGACCGAGTCCCATTTCGAGCTCGACAACGACGTGGCGAAGGTGCCCGCGCTGGTGGGTCACATCGAGCAGAGCCTGGGCCGGATGCGGCTGTGCGACGAGACGGGCCGGATCCAGGTCGCGGTGGCGCTGCGCGAGGCGCTGGTGAACGCGATCGTGCACGGCAACCTCGAGGTGAGCTCGTCGCTGCTCGACGAGGATCCGAGCGCGTTCTCGGCGCTCGTCGAGCGGCGCCGGACCGAGAGCCCCTACCGGGACCGCCGGGTGGTCGTGGTGGCGCGGGAGACGCGGACCGAGGCGACCTACGTGGTGCGCGACGAGGGCCCCGGCTTCGACCCGCGCGACCTGCCCGACCCGACCGACCTCGCCAACCTGGACAAGCCGAGCGGCCGCGGACTGATGCTGATCCGCACCTTCATGGACGAGGTGTGGCACAACGAGAAGGGCAACGAGATCCACATGATCATGCGGTGTCGCTCGCCGGAGTCCGATCACGAGCCGAGCGACCCTGGCGGCTGAGGCGGCCTCGGTCGGGTGGGCTTCGAGCGCCGACGCAATCTGTCCAGCCATTGCCCCATCGCCTCGGCTCTGCTCGGGGCCCGTCGCGGAACGTGAATATCCCGGCCACGCCGGGCAACGAAGCCGCCATGACCAGAGACGACGAGTCGATGGCTCGAGCGCGCACTCGGGCAAGCCGGGGTGGAACGGCCGCCTTGGCCATTGCAGCTGTCCTCGTCTCCACGGCGTGCGATCTCGTCGTGCGCGGGGGCACGGATGGTGATGGCGGCGGCGGAGCGGACAGCGGTGCCACGACCAGCGCTCACGGCGGCGGCAGCGGCGGCGACGGGGGCGGCGGGCTGGCCAGCAGCAGCGGCGGCGAGGGCGGCCGCGGCGAGGGCGGCCGCGGCGAGGGCGGCAGCGGCGCCGGGGGCAGCGGCGGCGGCGGGGGCAGCGGCGGCGCCGGGGGCAGCGGCGGCGAGGGCAGCGGCGCCGGGGGCAGCGGCAGCGGCGGCGGCGAGGGCGGCCGCGGCGCGGCCAGCAGCGGCGCCGGGGGCAGCGGCGGCACGCCAGGCACGTGCGTGCCGGGCACGGTGCTCACCTGCTACACGGGCGCCACCGGGACCGTCGGCATCGGGCCGTGCACCACCGGGACGCAGACGTGTCGCTCCGATGGGCTCGGCTACGGCCCGTGTGACGGTGCGGTGGCGCCGGCCGCAGAGATCTGCGCCACGCCGGTGGACGAGAATTGCGACGGCGAGCCTCGGTGCCCCCGCCAGCCGCCGTGGGCGCGAGGATACGGCGGCCCCGGCGACGACAGCGGCGTGTCCATCGTGAGCGACGCGTCGGGCAACTACTACGTCTCCGGCGCCTTCGAGGGGACGGTGGACTTCGGCGCCGGCCCTCTCACCAGCGCAGGGGGATCCGACGTCTTCGTCCTCAAGCTCGACCCCTCCGGCTCGGTGATCTGGAGCAGGCGCTTCGGTGCCGAGTACGACGATGAGAGCGCCACCGTGGCCCTCGACGAGGGCGGAAACATCTTCCTTGTCGGAACCTATAATGATGGTCCAGCCCACGCTTCCGTGCCGGGCCCCGATTTTGGCGGGGGTCCGCTCCTGCCCACCGAACGGGCCGCGCTCTTCGCGGCCAAGCTCGACCCCGAGGGCAATCACATCCGGAGCAGAGGAATTCAGGATCCGGCGAGCGGCCGGAAGATCAAGCGAGCTGCCGTCGATGGCGACGGAAATGGGTACGTGCTTTTTGCGGCCGGTGACGTGTTTCTCTCGAGGTTGATCGCCGGAACCCCCACGTGGACAACTTGGGCTGCGCCGCGCAGCATCGATATCGCGGGAGCAGATCTCGCGATCGATAGCGCAGGAAACGCGGTTGTGGTGTGTGCGATAGACTCGACCAGTCTTCCTCCTCCGTATCACCTCAGCGTCTTCAAGGTTGATCCTGATGGTTTTGAGTTGTGGCAGCGATCGCTCGTGCAAAACTCGCCCGACGAGTCCGCCGAGAAATCGGTCTCCTCGGTGGCGGTCAACGCGGCGGACGAGATCTTCGTGACGGGCTTCACGGACGGAACCCTCGATTTCGGCGGCGGCGTGCTCCCTCGTGGGCCCATGCTCGTGAAGCTGGATCCTGAAGGCCAGCATCTCTTCAGCCGCCCGGTCCGCTCCGGCGGCAAGATCGCCCTGGACCCAGCCGGCGGCATGGTCATCGCCGGGGGGGACCTGGCCGGGCTTGACGCGAGCGGGACGGAGACGTGGTCGATCGACGTCGATGCGATCTTCGAGGACATCGCCGTTGCTCCGAATGGCACGATTGCAGCCACCGGGCGCGTGCTCGCGCCGGTGGACTTCGGGACGGGTCCGATCGCGTACGCGGCGGGCAGCGACATCTTCGTCGCCACGTTCAATCCCGTGGACGACGGCGGCGAGGGCGGCGGGGGGAGCGGGGGCGAGGGCGGCGGAGGGAGCGGCGGCAGCGGCGGCGAGGGCGGCGGCACGCCAGGCACATGCGTGCCGGGCACGGTGCTCACCTGCTACACGGGCCCCGCCGGGACCGTGGGCATCGGGCCGTGCACCACCGGGACGCAGACGTGTCGCCCCGATGGGCTCGGCTATGGCCCGTGTACAGGTGCGGTGGCGCCGGCCGCAGAGATCTGCGCCAGCCCGGTGGACGAGGACTGCGACGGCGATCCCCAGTGCCCCCGCCTCCCGCCGTGGGCGCGGGCATACGGCGGCCCCGGCGAGCAGGGCGCCACGTCCATCGTGAGCGACGCGTGGGGCAACTACTACGTCTCCGGCGTCTTCAACGGGACGGTGGACTTCGGCGCCGGCCCTCTCACCAGCGCAGGAGAACTCGACGTCTTCCTCCTCAAAATCGACCCCTCCGGCTCGCCCATCTGGAGCAGGCGCTTCGGGTCCGAGCACGACGAGTGGGCCCCCAGCCTGGCCGTCGACGGAAGCGGAAACATCTACTTTGCCGGAACCTATGATGGGGAGGGGCCGTTTTTTTATGAAAGCCCAGATTTTGGTGGGGGTCCCATCCCGCCCGCCGATTATTCTGCCAACGCGCTCTTTTTGGTCAAATTCGACCCCGAGGGCAACCACATCTGGAGCAATGGCTTCCCGCGTCCTGCGATCGACTTCGGGGGCGTGATGGAGATGGCCGTCGATGGCGTCGGCAATGTGTTCGTCCTCCACGTGACTGGTGGCTTGGATTCTGTGTCCTACTATGTGGCAAAGGTGAGCGCCGGAGGTGAGGGCGTCCTCTGGGATGAGTCTCTGCCAGGATCCGAGAGTCCAGGATCCTCGAGCGGGTTTGGAGGTATCGCGGTCGACAGCGACGGCAACGTGCTCGTGGCGAGCCCGGACCAGGATTATATCTACTCCCCCGGTGCGGATTTCAACGTCATCAAGCTGTCGACGACAGGTGCTCTGCTCTGGCAACGGCAGTTCCGCTCCGAGGCGCACGTGGACCCCAGGGCGTCGGCCACCTCGGTGGCCGTCAACGCCGCGGGCGAGGTCCTGGTGACGGGCTACACGGACGGCACCGTCGACTTCGGCGGTGGCGCGCCAGGAGCTGGCGACGAGTCGTTCGCCGTGCTGGTCAAGCTGGACGCCGCAGGGGAGGTCATCACCTCCAGCACGATTCCCTACCCCGGGGGTATCATCCTGGATCCTGCTGGTGGAATGTTCCTCACCGGGGGCTTGGCGGTTACCAAGCTCGACGACAGCGGGACCACGCTCTGGTCCGCCTACGTCGACGTCCCCACGGGGTATCGAGGCGGCGGGGCGGACATGACCATCGCTCCGAATGGCACGTTTGCATTCGCCGGTTACATCTACCCGTCGATGGACACCGGCCCGGGCCCCTCCACGGCGCGTTTCGAGACCTTCGTCGCCACGTTGAATCCCTGAGGAGGCTCGCCGCGGCTCCGGGCTCCCGTGACCGCGCCGCGCGTGGCGCCGCCGGACCTCGCCGACCTCTCCCTGCGTCGCGGCCAAGGAGTTTTTTTGCGCCTCGAGGTGTGAGCGGAGGTCGTCGAAAGCGACTCGGAGCGGGTGCCCCCCGGACATGGCGCTGCGGGCGAGGTAGCGCGTCGGCGGGGCGCTGCCGGCAGCCAGTTCCGGCTTTGGCCGCCGCGGAAATGCGGCTAGGCTCGCCGCCATGAGGGATGTCGTTCGGCTGGTGGTCGGCGCCACGGCCGGGGCCGCGGCGGGGGCGCCCCTGGGGCTGCTCCTGGGGGCGCTCTTCGGGGGCAACTTCGCGAGCGGGTTCGAGTTCCAGCGGCTTCGGGGCTACGAGGCGACAGGCCGGCTAGGCTTGCTGCTCGGTGCGGCGATCGGCGCGGCGATCGGCGCAGCCGTGGCCCGGGCACGACGAGCGAACGCGCGACCCTAGGTCGCCGATCAGCGCGAAACGCTCGAGACTGAGCCACAAAGGCACAGAGGGCACAGAGATATTTTGTTGTTCCTCTGTGCCGCTGTGGTTCATCTTCTCGGGGCTTCAACCCGTTCGGGGACCTACTCGGCGGGCTGCCCGTCCAGCAGCCCGCCGAGAGGGGTCACTTGTCCGCGGGATCCGTGCACACGCTCTCGGCGCTGCACTCGTCCAGCGCGGCGATCGCGTCGAAGACGCCCTGGGAGCACGCGACCGCCTTGGCGCGCTCCTCGCAGACGTCGTAGCGGCTATCGTTGATCTGTCCCGAGCCGCACTCGCTTGCGGGCCAGAGCTCGGCCGCGCGGTCCTCGAAGTCGCGCTGGCAGTCCTCTTCCGTTTCATAGGTCTGGTCGTCCCCGGTACCGTAACCAGGGCAGCCCGCCTCGGTGTCGGCGTACCGGTCGCACGCCGCCTCGGCGATCTGGGTGATGCGCGCCTCGCGCGACTCCTCGCCGGGCAGCACGTCGTTCACCGTGTCCGCGGCGTCGTCACAGCCTGCGGCTCCGACCAGGACTATCGTCGTCGCCAAAGAAACCCAGAGACACTTTTGCATCGTTGTTTCCTCTCTCGCAGCTCGCCAGAATGTCGGATGGCGGCCTCACGCGTAGCCCGCTTCGCGGTTATGCGCCGCGGGCTCGCTATCATGTACAACCCGCTCAAGCACCGTCCGTGCCAGTCGCCCTCCGTCGCGTCCGCGGGCGCTCGGAGGCGCTCTGCGCCGAGGATCGCGCGTGTCCGCTGCGGCGCGCGGCCCTGCGCCAGGCGCACGCGTGTGGCAGATTGCGACGCCGCGTGCGCGCTCGCAGCAGGCGGCCGGCACTTGCCGGGGCTTCCTGCATTTTCCGCGCTTGCCAACCTGGCCGCTCGCTGTGCTCGCGCTGCGCTCAGCGCTCGGCCTGATCATCGAGCATATGGCGCTCGCCCGTAGCGCCGAGGCTGCCGTTTCATCGCCGAGCACGCCGTGACGCGCTCGAGCTCGCCAGCGCCGCTGCTGCGGCGGCCACGCTCCGGCCGGCCTGCGCGACGCGTGGGAGCTACCGGCCGTGCATTCGCGCGAACGCGTGAGACCTGGCTGGTGGCAGCGTCGATCTGGCAGTAACGTCGAAGGTCCCTTCTCTCCGCCGGGGTGTCGTGGGAATGAGCATCACGCCGCCCGCCGGGGCGACCGGAGAGGGGCCATTGACAGGAGCGGAGACATGCTGAAGGTGGCGATCATCCTCGGGAGCACGCGGCCGGGCCGGAACGGCGAGGCCGTCGCGAAGTGGGTGCACGGCGTGGCGACGAAGAAGGGCGGCGCCGATTACGAGCTCGTCGATATCAAGGATTTCGATCTACCGCTGCTCGACGAGCCAGCGCCGCCGTCGATGGGACAGTACACAAAGCCGCACACCAAGGCGTGGGCGGCGAAGATCGACGCGTTCGACGCCTTCGTGTTCGTCACGCCGGAGTACAACCACGGCACCTCGGGCGCGCTCAAGAACGCGATCGATTACCTGTACAAGGAGTGGAACAACAAGGCGGCCGGCTTCGTGAGCTACGGCAGCGCGGGGGGCGTCCGCGCCGTCGAGCACCTCCGGCTGGTGATGGCCGAGCTCCAGGTCGCGGACGTGCGCGCGCAGGTCACGCTGTCCCTGTACGACGACTTCGAAAATTTCAGCGTGTTCAAGCCCCGCTCCCGCCACGAGGCGTCCGTCGGAACCCTGCTCGACCAGCTGCTCGCGTGGGCCGGCGCGCTGAAGACCCTCCGCAACAAGTGAGCGACACGCGCTCGCGGAGCGCCAGCCGGCGGGTGAGCCTCCTCGGCGACGAGCGGGCGTGGAGCCGATGTGGCGGAGCCGTGGCGCTCGAGGAATTCTCGTGGAGCCTGCTCGCCTCGGATTGCCCGCGCGCGCTCCACCGTTACGCCGTGCACATGACCGCCGCACGGATCAGCCAGTTTCGTCTCCTGCTCTGCGCCCAGCTCGCGCTGGTCGCCGCTGCCTCCGCGGGCGCCTACCTGGGCCTGCTCCCCACCTCGCACCCCTCGTTCCCGCACGCCGACCTCGTCGGACACGCGCTGGGCTTCGGCCTGCTCGCGGTCTGCGTCGACGGGGCGCTCGGCCAGCGCCCGATCCATCGCGGGGTTTCGTTCCCGCGCCTCGGCCCGGCGCTCGTGCTCGCCGGCGCCGGCCTGGAGGAGCTCGCGCAGGGATTGTCGCCGCGCCGGACCTCGTCCGTCGCCGACTTCGCGGCCGACGCCGCGGGCGTGCTGCTGCTCTCGTGGATGGCACGACGGCTGACGGGCGGCGGGCGCCCGTCGGAGTCGAGGTGAGCGGCGCGCTCTCCGCCCGGGTGGTGCGTCACGCCAGCTCGGCGACCAGCACGCGATGACCCAGGTCGAGCGACTCCACCCGTCGCAGCTCTCCATGCTTGCGGTCCCATTCCCCGGACGCGAGGTCCGCCCTCAAGCGCGCGAGCCCTTCCTCCACGGTAGTCTCCTCCGCGAGCGCGAAATTCGAGATGTTCCGCCGGACCTCGCCGTCCAGGTACATCTCGGGCCGCCCCCAGTACGCGACGAACAAACCGTCGGCGCAATCGCGAGGCAAGGCGAAGGGCAGCGCCTTGACGGACGGGAGCTGCTCTCGGATCGCGTCGGCGATGGCGGAGTACTTGCGTGACGGGTCGAGCGCGGGGAGATACTCCTCGGTCAGCCAGAAAGGTCGACCGCTCCTCGGGTCGCGCATGAAGATGACGATTCGCTTGCGCGCGACCCTGCGGAGCTCGCGCAGGCCTGCCCGCAGGTCGGTCCAGTGATGTAGCGTGTTGACGGCCAGGGCGGCGTCGAAGCTCTGGTCGGGCAGGGGCAGGCTCTCGGCCCTGGCCTGGAGGGCTGGCGCCGAGCCGCGCCGCCGCTGCGCGATCATGGTCGCCGAGGGCTCGACGGCGAGCACCTCTCGATCGGTCGGCTCGTACGCGCCAGTGCCCGCGCCGACGTTGACCACCGAGCGGGCGTCGCCAAGGGCGTCCTTGATCAGCGCCTCGATACGGGGATCCGTCCTTCGCGTGGCGGAATAGCACGTGCCGATGCGATCGTAGAGCGCGCTCATGGCCTTCGGTCCTCTCGCTGGCGTTGTATCACGAACGCTGCGCGGAGGGGGCCAGGCGCCCTCGTGAGCAGAAGGGGAGCAGGAGAGCTACCCGAGCGACACGCCCCCTTCGACGTCCAGCGCGGTCCCGGTGACGAACGACGCGTCCGCGCTCGCCAGGAACACGGCCGCGCTGGCGATCTCGTCGGGGGACGCGACGCGCTTCATGGCATGGAGCTGGGCCGCGAAGGCGCGCTTCTCGTCGGTGTCGTTCCAGAGCCGGAACATGGGTGTGTCGGCGCCGCCCGAGATGAGCACGTTGGCGCGGATGCCCTGCGTCGCGTACTCGGCGGCGACCGTGCGCGTGAGGCCGATGAGGCCGGTCTTCGCCGCGGCGTACCCCGCCGTGCCGGGGAGCGCCTTCGTGCGGCCGACGAAGGTGCCCACGTTGATCACGCTGCCTCCGCCCGACTGCAGCATCGCGGCGACCTCGTGCTTGGTCGACAGGAACGCGCTCACCAGGTAGCTATCGAGCCAGGCGCGGAAGTCGCCGACGTCGAGCTGGTGGGTCGGCGCGCCGTTGAAGGTCCCTCCCGCGGCGTTGAACCCGATATCGAGGCGACCGAACCTTTCCATGGCGAAGCCGACGAGCGCCCGGACGTCATCCTCCTTGGTGACGTCCGCGGCGCGCGCGACCGCCTGCCCGCCTGCCCTGGCAGCGGCCTGCACCGTCGCCTCGAGCTCGGCGGGGCGGCGGCCGGCGACGACGACCTTCGCGCCCTCCCGCGCGAACGCCACTGCGGTCGCCCGCCCGATCCCCGAGCTCGCGCCCGTCACGATGCAAACCTTGCCCTCGAGTCGCATGGTCATGGAATTGCTCCTTTGGCGAGGCGGTCCGCTCACAGGCGCTCCCTCTGGATCGCGCCGCGCGTGACCGCGTCACGAGGGAAGCTAGCGACCGCCGGGGCGGTACGCGCTCCGGATCTTGCCATCGAATCCACGCGCCGCCGTCGCGGCCTGCTCAGTAGGTCTCCGCGCACACGCCGTGGCCGCACGGATAGACCATGAAGGCGCCGGCGGGGGCGCTCCGCCAGGCCGGGAAGGTCGCGAGCGCCGCCCCTGTGTCGATGTCGTAGAGGACGCCGTCGCCGCGCGAGTAGAACAACGTCGCCGAGACCGGCTGGATCCCGTAGTCGTTGTACGAGGACGAAAAGTTGAGGTCGGTGCGGATGGGGATCCTCGGCAGCGGCGGCGCGGTGACGGGATTGCCGAGCTCGTCGTAGATCGTCGAGGCTTGGTACTCCCAGCGGATGCGGTCGCTGTTGAAAACGTAGGTCTGGACGAGCACGCGGGTGTCGTCGATCCAGCCGATCGCGCAGCCGGGCACCGCGTTGACGAGCGCGCCGTCCTCGTAGAGCTGCGTGAACCCGCAGCCCTCCGTGGGGACGGCGTCGGTGACGACGAAGTGGTGACCGTCGGGGGAGACGAGCGGCGCCGGCCGAAGGATCCCGGTGTCCTGGAAGAGCGGCGCGCCGCCCGACCAGTCGCTCACGACGCGCTCCGTCATGCGGCCGTCGATGAGGTAGGTGCGACCGACCGTGCTGCCGTCGAAGGACATCGAGAAGTCTTGAACCACCTCGTCGCGCGAGAGCGAGGCGAGCTCCGCGCCGTCCGGCAGCGAGAAGAGCCGGAGCGATCGGTCCTCCGTATACGAATCGATGTCAGCGCGCGCCGCGAGCAGGCTGCCGTCCGACGAGAGCAGCACCTTCGAGCTGTGGAACGGGGCGATCGCCGAGGGGCGGGCGTCGAGCGCGGCCGTATCATAGATCAACGTCTTCCCCGAAGCCGTCGCGAGGGCCACGTGCCCTGAGGGAGAGCCCGCGACCGCGCTGAGCGCGCCGCAACCGAGCAGCCCCGAGCCCTCCGGATCGGTGAGGGCGCCCTTATGCGCGATCGCGCCGAGCCCATTCGAGACCGCCCAGCGGAGGTCCTGGTCGATGGTGACGCTGCGGTTGTTGGCCAGCGGCAGCGGGTGTTCGCTCAGGCTCACCTCGGCGCCGTCGAGATCGATGATGTCGAGCCTCGGCTCTCCCTGGCGAAGCAAGGCGAGCGCGCGCTCGGTCGGCACGAACGTGTAGCGGTAGTCGGCCCTTTCAGGGTACTCGGCGACGGGGACGGCTCCGCCTCCGACGCGATAGATCACGAGCGGGTCGTCCGGTCTGCCGTCCGCGAGCGACCAGAAATAGTCGCGCGTCCCCGCGAGGTGCTTGATCGACGGCATGTTGACGATGCTCTCCTGGATGGCCGCCTTCGAGTACACGCGCACCGTGGTGCCGGCGGTGGTGAGGAAGCGCTCGCCGTCCTGGAACCAGGCGTGGAATGTGCCCGAGAATGCGGGGGTGACCGTGGGAGGCGAGCCGTCGGCGGGGAGCACCGCGATGCTGTTTTGCAGGGGGGCGATCCCCGGGCCGATGCGCAGCGCGTCCGGCTCCGCGTGGACGTCGCCATAGTGGCTCACCGCCGCGGACCAGCGCTCGACCCCCGCGGTGCTCCAGAGGGTGATCGTCCTGGCGGACAGGTTGCGCGTCCAGGCGTAGCTTCCGTCGGTCGCGAGCCCCGCGTCGTCGTACTCCGCGGTCACGGAGGCCAGGAGGGAGCCGTCGACCGCGCTGCGCAGCTCGAAGGCGTGCTGTGGGTTCGTCTGGACCAGCACGACGTCTCCGCGGAGGGCCACGCCGCCCGGCAGCTCGGACTCCGGTTCTCCGGCCAGCGGGTCGCCGGGGTCGATGCCGCCCGGCGCGCGGCCGCCGGCGATCGCGGCGCCGCTGTCCGTATCCCAGAGGATCCAGCGTTCGTAATCCCAGCTCAGGACGCGGCCTCCGGAGACGAAGAGCCGGGCCAGGCGGCGCTCGTGACCGAGATCGAGAAAGGCCTCCGGAGCGCCGAGCGAAAGAGATGACGTGCCGCACGGCCCGAAGGAGGCGACGCCGCCACCTTCGCCGCCTTCGCCGCCGAGGCCGCCGTTGCCGCCTTCGCCGCCGAGGCCGCCGTCGCCGCCGTCGCCGCCCGAGCCGCCGTCGCCGCCCGAGCCGCCGAGGCCGCCCCCGGCTCCTCCGCCCTCGCCCCCGGAGCCGCCCTGGTTACCACCGCTGCCCTCCGCGCCCGTCGTTGCTCCAGGAGCAGCTCCGCCTCCACCGAGGTTATCGCCCCCCGCGTCGGAGCAGCCGAGGAGCGCCACGAACGATACCGCGACAAGCGTGTTGGCTCTCATGTGCATGGTCTCATGGATGCCCCCGGTTCCCGGGCCATTCATCGCCGAGGCAGCGCCCAGGGACGTGCCCTCGACCCCGGGGCTGCCTCATCGTTCCGGAGCGCGGCGGGGCTCAGAGGCAGGCGTACACCGCGTCGATCAGCGCCGGCCACCGCGGGTCGCCGCCCTCGCCGCTCGCGATCGTCTGGTTCGGGGTGTAGCCGAAGCCGAGCCCCGCGTCGGGATCGGCGAAGCCGAGCGCGCCGCCCGCGCCAGGGTGGCCGAACGTCCGCGGGCCGCGGCCGAAGGGGCGCAGCGCGCTCGGGAGCATGAAGCCGAGCGAGAACCGGCTCTCCGCGAGGAGCACGGCGTCGGGGCCGCGCGACCGCTCCGCGAGCGCGGCCTCGACGCCCTCCGGCGAGAGCACGCGCGCCGCGCCCGCGAGGGCCCCGCCGTTCGCGAGCGCGCCGTACATCCGCGCGAGGGCGCGCGCGTTCGCGTGGCCGTTCAGCGCCGGGATCTCCGCGCGCCTGGCGCGCGCGGTGTTGACCAGGCCCGGCGACACGAGATCGCGCGGCCGGGTGAAGGCCATCGAGGTGAGCGACGCCGGGTCGCGGAAGCTCGCGGCGAACGCGCCGCCCAGGCCCGAAGGGCCCGCGATCGTCGGCGGCACCTCGGCGATCCGCCCGTCGTGCTCGGCGCCGGTGCCGATGTGCAAGTCGAGGTCGAGCGGCCCCGCGACCGCCTCCCGGAGGAACGCGCCCACCCGCTTGCCGCTGGCGCGCCGGATCACCTCGCCCACGAGGAAGCCGAAGGTGACGGCGTGATAGCCGTGCCGGGCGCCCGGCTCCCAGAACGGCGCCTCCGCGGCGAGGGCCGCGGTCATGGCCTCCCAGTCGTAGAGCGCGCCCTCCTTCGGCTCGGCGCGGAACGCGGGCAGGCCGGCGCTGTGGTCGAGCAGCTGGCCCACGAGGACGCGCTCCTTGCCGGCCGCGGCGAACTCCGGCCAGGCGGCGGCGACCGGCGCGTCCACGTCGAGCGCGCGCCGCTCCGCGAGCGCGTGGGCGCACAGCGCGACCGCGCCCTTCGTCGCCGAGAAGACGTTCACGATCGTGTCGCCGCCCCACGGCGCGGTCCTCGCCGCGTCCCTGAAGCCCGCCCAGAGGTCGACCACCACGCGGCCGCGCACGGCGACGCTCACGGCGGCCCCGAGCTCGGGGAACCGCTCGAAATTCGAGGCGAACGCCGCGCGCACGGGCGCGAACGCGGGGTCGCAGGAGCCTTCGATCGCCAGGTGCATCGCTCGTCCCCTCTTCCTTTCCTCGGAGCCGCACGGACCGGACGCGCGCGGACGATCCCGCCCGGCGCTCGATCCCGAACACCGACCCCGGAGATGCGCAACTTGAATTGCGCAACCGTGGTTGATGAATAGGGCCGCCGCCCGAGACCGTCAACTCCATTTGCGCAACCTTGGTTGCGGGGTACAGGCTCCCGCCGTGAAGCCCGCGCCGCCGGACGAGGACCTCGTGCTGCTCTTCGCCGCCGTCGCGGCCGCGACAAGCGACGAGGTGATGCGCCGCGTGGAGAGGGCCGGCCACGGCGATCTCCGGCCGAGCCACGGGTACGTGTTCCAGCACCTCATCCCGGGCCCGGTGAAGGTGAGGGAGCTCGCGGAGAGGCTCGGCATCACCGCGCAGGGGGCGTCCAAGGCGGTGGCGGAGCTGGAGGAGCTCGGCTACGTGCGCCGGCGCGTCGCCGAGGACGATCAGCGCAACCGGCTCGTCGAGCTCACCGACCGCGGGTGGGCCGCGGTCGAGGCGGGGCGCGCCGCGCGGGCCGCGGTGAACCGGCGGCTCCGGGGGCTGCTCGGCGAGGAGCAGGCCGCCGCGCTGCGCGCGTCGCTCCAGCGCATCGCGGAGCGCACCGGGGGCCTCGCGCTCCTGTCCTCGCGGCGGCTCCGCCAGCCGTAGGCTGCGCGCGCTATCCTCTCCGGATGCCTTCCTACCACCTCGCTCAGGTCAACATCGCCTTGCCGCTCGAGCCGCTCGACTCGGCGCGGCTGGCCGACTTCGTGTCGGCGCTCGCCCCGGTCAACGCGCTGGCCGACGCCGCGCCAGGGTTCGTGTGGCGGCTGCAGGGCTACGGCGGCGACGCCACCGCGGTGCGGGCGTTCGGCGACGACCGGATCCTCGTGAACATGTCGGTGTGGGAATCGGCGGAGGCGCTGTCCGACTTCGTCTTCCGCAATCCCGAGCACGCCGCCGTGCTGCGCCGTCGCCGGGAATGGTTCGTCCCGATGAAGGAGGCGATCGCGGTGCTGTGGTGGATCCCGGCCGGGCACATCCCGACCGTCGCCGAGGCCGAGGAGCGGCTCGACCACCTGCGCCGGCACGGCCCGACGCCCCACGCGTTCACCTTCCGCCGCCCGTTCCCCGCGCCGGACGCGGCCGTCCCCGCGCCCGCGGACGACTCGCCGCGCTGCCCGGCCGGCTGAGCCGCCGGCGCCGGGCGACGACGCCGGCGCCGCCGCGCCACGGGGGCTCACGCCGGCTCACCGCGGACGTGCCCGCGCGCGTCGCGCGCTGTTCAGGAACTGGAGCTGCTCTTCGAGCGCGTCCCACACGGCGGCGATGCGCGGCACGTGGCGCAGGCTGCGCGGCGTGACGAGCCAGAGCTCGAGCACGGGACCTGCGGGGAGACCGAGATCGAGCTCCACCAGGCCGTCGTCCAGGTCGAGCACGCTGCGCGGCAAGACGGCGGCGCCGAGGCCCGCGCGCACGGCCTCGAGCTGAGCGATGTAGCTGCTCACGACGACCTTGGGGGCCTTCCGCACGTGCCGCTTCTGGTAGTCCTCCTCGACCGCGGGGATGCGGCCCAGGTCGACGCCGATCCAGTCGAGCTCGTCGCGGCTCTTCTTCGCGTGCTTGCGGTGGGCGACAGGCACCGTGGGCAACGTGACGATGCGCGCGGCCACAAGATCGCCGCTCCTCGGTCGGAAGAAGCGCACCGCGATCTCGGCCTCGCGATGGCCCAGATCCGCCGCCTCGTAGCTGGTCAGCAGGTGGAGCGACACGCGCGGGTGCCGCTCGGCGAGCACCGGGAGCACGCGCGGAATGACGCCGTGCACCGCGATCGACTCGGTGAGCGCCAGGCGAACCAGGCCCTCGACCTCCCTCTCGTGGCCATTGGCCTCGCGCACGAGCCGGTCGGCGCCGGCCTCCATCGACTCGACGTGGCGGCGGAGCTGCTCGCCGAGCGGGGTGAGCATGGAGCCTCCCGGGAGCCGATCGAACACGGCCGCCCGGAGCGTTCGCTCGAAGGTCGCCATGCGCCGGCTCACCGTCGATTGCTCGATCCCGCGCTTGCGGGCGGCGGCCGAGAAGCTGCCCGCGCGCGCCACCTCGAGGAAGAGGCGCAGATCGTCCCAATCCACGTCGGCGGGCGGACTGCCAGCCGGCGCGGAAGCGCGAGAGCGTGCCATGCATCCACGCATGGCACGCCTGCCCAGGTCCGTCTACCCAGCGGCTGCTGCATGTCCAAGATCGACGCATGCACCTCATCATCCACGGTCACCCAGCGCCCGACAGCTTGAGCGACGCGCTCGCCCAGGCCTACGCCAGCGGCCTCCAGAGGGGCGGCGCCAGCGTCGAGCACCTGGCCCTACGCTCGCTCGCCTTCGATCCGCACTTGCGCGCCGGCTTCAGCGGTCGACAAGACCTCGAGCCCGATCTCCTCGAGGCCCGGACCGCCATCGAGCGCTCGAGCCACGTGGCCTGGTTCTTTCCCACGTGGTGGGCGGGCCCGCCCGCGCTCGTCAAGGGCTTCGTCGATCGCACCTTCTTGCCTGGCTGGTCGTTCGCCTATCGAAAGCGCAGCCCGCTGCCCGAGGGGCTGCTCGCCGGTCGCAGCGCGCGCGTCGTGACCACGATGGACAGCCCGAGCTGGTGGTACCGCTTCTGGCACCGGCGCTCGGTCCATGCCTCGTTCGTCAACGCGACGTTGCGCTTCGTGGGCTTCGGGCCCGTCCGCGAGACCACCTTGTTCAACCAGAACACCCGGAACCCCGAGCAACGCGCGGCCTGGCTCCGGGACATGGAGCGCATCGGCGAACGGGACGCGCGGCGGTTCAGCGCCGGGCGATGACGCCGGCGCCGCCCGCGCCGCGGGGGCTCACGCGACGCGCCCCGGCGCGATCCGGAGCAGGTCGAACTCGGCGGCGAAGCCCTCGCCCACCGGGCTGCAGGCGTAGAGGCCGCACTCGACCTCGCGCGCGCCGTCGTCCTCGTGCAGGTGGGCCATGCGGATCTGCGTCCAGGCCCCGCCGTCGTCCGAGCTCTCGACGAGGTAATCCGACCCTTCCCGCCGCACGCGCAGCCAGACCTCGCGGCGATCCGAGGGGAACGGCTGGGTCGACCAGTCGCTGTAGCCCGCGTTCGTCACCACGGCGCCGAGGCGGCTCGGGCCGTCCGGCTCGAACTCCACCGACGTCTTCAGCCAGCACGACTCCGCGATCCGCACCATGAGCCCCGCCTGATCGTACTGGTGCGCCGGCCGGAACCGCACATGGCACGTCATCACGAAGTCGCCGCCGGCGCGGGTGAAGAGGAAAGGCCCGTTGTCGGTGCGGAAGCCGTAGTGCGTCCGCTGCCAGTAGTCCGTCTTCGCGCCGGGCTCGACCACGAGCGCGCCCCGCTCCGGCTCCACCACCCAGCGCGAGGGCGGGTTGCGCCACGTGAGCCGCGGGTCGATTTCGATCCTGGTAAAGCCCTCTTCCAGAAGCTGCCCTGTCATGACGCCGGCCTCCACACGTCGCGCCCCGTGAGATCCGCCCCTGCGCGGGCGCGGGCCGGGAGCCTACCACGGAGCGCGCCGCCGCCGGGCGCGCTCCTGCGCGGCCCGGCGCCGCCGCTCACGCCGAGGGCGCGCGCGGGCCGAGCACCGCGTCGTGGAGCTCGTCGAGATCGAAGGGCTTGGCGAGGAACCGCGCGAGCCCGAGCTTCGCGGAGAGCTCCGCGACGTCCACCGCCGCGCTCACGAGCACCACGCGCACCACGGGGTCGATCCGCTCGCGGATCGCCTTGGCGCACTGGCAAGGAGGGAGCCCGGGCATGAAGTAGTCGCACAGCACCGCCCGCAGCCGGTCGCGCTCGCGCTCGAGCAGCGGGAGCGCCTGAGCACAGTCGGCGACCTGGAGGCAGTGGAGCCCCCACTCGCCGAGGCTGAGGGCGACGAGCTCCCGGAAATCGGGGTCGTCGTCGATGACCAGCACGCGGTTTCGCAGCATGTTCCCTCGGCTCGCTAACGTCGGAGTTCCAGTGAAAAGACCATGAGATCCCCGGGCCTCCGCTCGATCCGGAAGCTCGCGCCGTGCAGCCGGGCGATCCCCTGGACGAGGTGGAGGCCGATGCCCGTGCTGCGCGGCTCGTCGCGCCGCCCCTCGAACGTGACGATGGCGAAGGGCTCCAGCAGCTTCTCGAGGTCCTCCGGGAGATCCTTCCCGCCCCGGACCTCGATCGTGATGAGCACGCGCGAGGCCGAGGCGGCGTCGATCGTGACCAGCACCGGATCGCGCTCCATCGCGACCGCCACGGCCTGGACGAGCAGGCTCCAGAGGGCCTCCTCGAGGAGCTCGGGATCGCCCAGGAGGTGCGCGTCCCCGCGGGGCACCAGGCGGATGACGTGATCCTTGGCCACGAGCTCGAACTCTCCGATCACGCGGCGCGCGAGGTCCTCGACGTCGATCGCTCGGGGCTTGAAGGGGAGCTCGCCCCCGGACATGCGCGCCGACCACAGGAGATCCTGGACGAGGCGGGCGAGGCGCGTCGCCTGGCGATCGATGATCGCGAGGGCGCGCTCGCGGACGGCCGCGTCGTTCCGCTGGGCCAGCGCGACCTGCGAGAACCCCTTCATGATGGTGAGCGGCGTCTTCAGCTCGTGCGCGGCGACGGCGAGGAACCGGTCGCGCTCCTTGTCGCGCTCGGCGATGGTCTTGAAGCTCGTGTTCAGCGTGTGCGCGAGCACGGCGAGCTCGTCGTCGCCCAGGCTCCCGAGCGGCTCGTAGACGCCGAGCTCGCGAAAGCGCTGGACGGCGGACACCATCCCGCGGATGCGCGGAACGATCGCGCGGCGCACGGCGAGGCCGAAGAGCGATGCCGCCGTGACCCCCCCGAGGCCGACGGCCAGGAAGACGAGGAAGATGATCTGCCGGTTGTGCTCGTAGGCGACGTAAGCGACTTCCATGTAGCGCAGGTTGATCTTGTTCAGCCGGACGAGCGCGGCGCTGAGGTCCTCCACGTCGGTGCGGTGCACAGAGGGTGCGGCCGGCGCCGGGCCGACGAGCCCGGTCGTGCGCTCGAGGCTCGCCACGACGGAGGCGACGATGTTCGCCGCGTCGCGCTCCTCCTCCAGCAGCTTGAGCTTCCCGGCCCGCTCGAGCGCGACGCGGAGGTGGATGGCCTCCGGCAGGGTCGACGTCGCCGTCAGCCAGTCGCGCTGGTACCGATCGATGAAGAACCGGAGCTCCATGATCGGCCGCCGGGCCTGCTCCGGGACGTTCGCCGAGGGCCGAGCGAGCAGGGCGAAGAGCGCGTTCGACGACTCGATGCCGCTGTTGATGACGACGAACGGCTCGAAGATGTAGTGACGCAGGTAGGCGGTCTCGGCAGAGAGCCGCCTGAACGCGACGATGGATACGACGATGCCCAGGGCTGCGAGGAGCAGCTCGCTCAGCACGAGCAGAGAGAGGCGCCTGCCGATGGACATTCCCATCGGATACGCGTCACCCCCGCCGCTCGGCGGCGAGCCCGCGTGCTGAGCACGTTGAGACCACCGAGACATCGGCCAGCTCCTCGGTGTCGCCTGGGAAGCAAGGTGGGCACCACGACGACGTCGACGCGGTCCTCGCGAGCGCCCGGCCGCCCGCCGCGCCGGGCCCCGTCGCGCTATTGCGGCCGCCCCTGCGCGATCCAGCTCTCGACGAGCTGGATCTCCTCCGGGCCGAGCGCGGGCAGTCCGAGCGGCATCCCGCGCACCGCCGGATCCGCGCGGCCGGCCTCCTCCGCTTGCCGCGCCGCGAGCGCGGCGACGAGGCGCGGCACGCCGTCCGGCCCGCGGGCGAAGACGCTCCGCCGCTCGCCCTGATCGTCGACGTAGCCCGCCGCGATCCCCTCGTACGTCGCGAGGTTCAGCCCGCGCGGCTTGAACCCGAAGCCGCCCGTGTTCCCGGGCCCGCCGTCGCCGAGCGCGTAATCGGGCTCGGAGTGGCAGTGCCTGCACGTGACGCGAAACACCCTGCGGTCCACCTCGGCGTAGGTCACCCGGCGCGAGAGCAGCGGCAGCCGCTCGGGCGCGCTCGCCGGCGCCGGCGGCGAGAGCGCCGTGGTCGCGACGAAGGCCGCGATGTCCCGCGCCTCGGCGGGCGACATCGGCACCTGGGGCATCGGCGTGCCTGGCTTGATCGCCCCGGGATCGAGCACCCACGCGGCGAGATCCGCGGGCTCCATCCGGTCGCGCGCGTGCCGCAGATCCGGCGCCAGGGCGACCGCGGCGCGCGTCTCCTTCTCCATCGCCCTCACCGGCGCGACCGCCGTCAGCCCGGCCGCCCCGGTGAAGGCGTGGCAGGTGCCGCACCCCTTGGCCTCGTAGAGCTCGCGCCCCCGGGCCGCGCTCGCGCCGCCGAGCGCCTCGCGCGGCCGCTCGCGGCGATCGCGCGTGAGGTAGGCCGCGATGTCGCTCGCCTGCTCGGGCCCGATCGCGAGCCGCGGCATGGTCGCGTGCAGGCGCGGGCGCAGGTCGTGCGGCGCGAGCAAAAACCCGCGGATCCAGTCGCGCCGGAGCCGGTCGCCGGCGGCGGCGAGCGACGGGACGTCGCGCAGCTGCACCAGGTTCTCGTTCCACCGCTTCATCGCCGCGGCAGGCGCCTGGAACCGCCCCGCCGCGATGTCCTGGTGGCACTGGACGCAGTGCGCGTCGCGCGGCGCGGGCGCCAGCCCGGTCCCGTCGTGGCAGCGGTTGCACTGGAGCTCGGCGACGAGCCGCTGCCCGCGCGCCGGATCGCCGGCCGCCGCCGCGACGACGGCGGGCTGCGCGGCGGCGGCGGCCGGGGCGGAGGCGGCGGCCTCCGCGGCGCCGCCGCCCGCGGAGAGGGGCGCGGCGGGCTCGGGCCCCCGCGCGTCCTCGGAGGTGCACGCGGCGGCGCTCGAGGCGAGCGCGGCCAGCGCGGCGAGCAGCGGACGGGCGCGCATCGGCGTCAGCTCTGCGGGCGCGGGTCGATCGCGCGGCTCGTCCGGCACAGGGCCGCGTCCTTCGCCATCGCCTCGCAGCGGCTCGCCGCGGCGTCGTGCCCCGCGGCGTCCCCCGACAGCGCGCGCAGCCGCGCCAGCGCCGCGTACGCCTCGGGGCTCGCCAGGAGGTCCTTCTCCGCCAGGCCGCCGAGCAGCTGCAGCGCCTCGCCGCGGTGCTCCGGCGACCGGGCGAGCGCCTCGCCGAGGTCGGTCTGCAGCGCGGGATCGCCCTTTCGGTGCTCGTTCAGCCGGCGCAGCGCGCGGATCGACCAGTCGACGTTCGCCTTGCGCTCCTCGGCCGACGCCCCGCCCCACGTCTCGAGCAGCTCGCGCGGCACCTCCGGCCGGACGTCGAGCGCGCCGCCCGCGCGCGCGGTGGCCACCGCGAGGACGCGGAAAGCCCGGTTGAGCAGCGGATCCTTGTCGTGGGAGATCCGCCGGATCTCGGGGAACATGCGGATCACGCTCCCGGCGGCCGCGGTGATCCGGCCGTCGCGCAGGGCCTGCTCGGCCTGAGCGACCCCCATCACGCGGTGATCGATCGCGGGCAGGATCTCCACACCACCGCAGGCGGCCGCGTCCCCCGAAGGAACCAGGGCGGACGCGACGAGAGCACAAACAAGCGTGAGTCGAACGGCGGGACCATTCATGGGAAGGACCTCCTCGGGCAGGCTGCGCCGGCGCGCCCCGTCGCTCATCGGGCGCTGCCGATCGACTGTGACAACGCCTCAGAAAAAAAAGTTGCTCCGCGATCGCGACACCTTCGCCGCGCGAACGCTCAGCCCGGCTGCCCGATGTAAGCAAAGGTGGGCGGATGCGAACGCTGGGTTGCCTTGGTGCGCTGCCCGGTGTCCAATGCGGGCCTTCCAAGGAGATCCGGCATGTTGAAGAAGCGGCGCCTCGCGATCGCGGTCCTGCTGGCCCTCGCCAGCGCGCTCCCGGCGTGCACCCGCAACAAGAAGGCGGACTGCGCGAGCCCCGAGGTGTTCTGCGTGGGCCTCGTGACGGACATGGGCAAGATCGACGACAAGTCGTTCAACCAGTCGGCCTGGGAGGCGATCCAGCGGGCGCAGAAGGAGCTCGGCGCCACGACGCAGTACATCGAGACGACGGATCCCAAGGATTACCCCAAGAACATCGCGACCTTCGCCGAGGAGCAGTACGACGTGGTCGTCACGTCGGGCTTCGGGCTCACCGAGGCGACGCACGCCGCGGCCGATCGGTTCAAGGGCGTCAAGTTCATCGGCATCGACCAGTTTCAGGCCGCGACCAAGCCGAACGTGGTGGGGCTGGTCTTCCCCGAGGATCACGGCGGCTTCCTCGTCGGCGCGCTGGCCGCGATGATGACCAAGACCGGCAAGATCGGCGCCGTGCTCGCCACCGACGCCGTCCCGCCCGTCTACCGCTTCGGCGAGGGCTTCCGCGCCGGGGCGCGCCACGTCAAGCCGGATATCGAGCTCAGCGTCGTTTACCACAACGACGTTGGCTTCGATAAGACGTTCACCGATCCCGAGTGGGGGAAGACGACCGCCGTCTCGATGATCGACAAGGGCGTCGACATCGTCTTCGGCGGCGGCGGCAAGACGGGCAACGGCGCGCTGCTCGGCGCGGCCACGAAGGGCGTCTACGCGATCGGCGTCGACACCGACCAGTACTACACGGTGCCCGAGGCCCAGAAGGTGCTGCTCTCCAGCGCCGTCAAGCTCATCACCGAGGGCGCCTTCGACCTCATCAAGATGGCCAAGGAAGGCAACCTGCCGTCCGGGAACTTCCAGGGCAAATCGGGGTATGCGCCGTATCACGATCTCGACGGCAAGGTCCCGGCCGAGGTGAAGGCGAAGATGGAGGAGCTCCGCAAAGGGCTCCTCGACGGGACGCTCAAGACGACGGTGCCGCCCGCCAAGGACGCCAAGTAAAGCCGTGATCGCCCCAGGCTCCCGCGGATGCGACAGAAGCTGATCCGGCTCTTCGAGCCGCTGCTCCTGCCGGCCCTCTCGGTGTTCACCGCGATGGTCCTGGGCGGCGTCCTCATCGCCCTGGCCGGGGGCAACCCGCTCGAGGCGTACGCGGGCCTGCTCGAGGGCGCGTTCGGGTCGCCGCGGGCGGTCAGCGAGACGCTCGTGTGGGCGACGCCGTACATCCTGGCCGGCCTGTCGGTCTCGCTGGCCTTCAAGGGGGGGCTGTTCAACATCGGGGCCGAGGGGCAGCTCGCGCTCGGCGCGCTGTCCGCGGCGTGGGCCGGCCACTGGCTGCCGCGGCTCGTGGGCGGCGGCCTGCCCGCGGCGCTGCACGTGCCCCTGACGCTGCTCCTCGGCGCGCTCGCCGGCGGGCTGTGGGCCGCGGTGCCCGGGTGGATCAAGGCGCGCGCCGGCGGACACGAGGTGATCAGCACGATCATGCTCAACTACGTCGCCCTCAACGCGGTGAGCTTCCTCTTGAACGGCCCCATGAAGGATCCCGCGGCGTCCAACGTGCTGTCCCGCACGCCCCTCATCGACGAGAGCGCGCGCCTCCCCGAGCTCGTGGAGGGCTACCGGCTGCACTGGGGCTTCCCGCTCGCCCTGCTCGCGGCGGCGCTCGTGGGCTGGGTGCTGCGGCGGACGGCGTTCGGCTTCGAGATCCGCACCGCGGGGCAGAGCCCCGACGCCGCGCGCTACGCCGGCGTGCGCGTGGGCCGCACCGTGATCGTGACCATGGCGCTCTCGGGCGCCCTCGCCGGCGTGGCCGGCGCCATCGAGGTGAGCGCGCTCCACCACCGGCACGAGCTCGGGTTCTCGCAGGGCTACGGCTTCGACGCGATCGCCATCGCCCTCCTCGGCAAGGCGCACCCCGGCGGCACGGTGCTCGCCGCCCTGCTGTTCAGCGCGATGCGCAGCGGCGCGACCCGGATGCAGTACCTCACGCAGATCCCCATCGACGTGATCTCCGTCATCCAGGCGCTGATCCTGCTGTTCGTCGCGGCGGACACCCTGGTCCGCCGCATCTACCGGGTCCGCGGCGAGCGCGAGCGGCTCGTGCTCACGCGCGGGTGGGGCGGCTAGGGGGCGGCGATGGGCCATCGACGCTACGCCTTCATCGCGGTGGTCGTGAGCGTGCTGGTCGGCGTCGTGGCGCTCGTCGGCGCCTCGCAGGTGCCGCCGCTGACGATCGTGGCCAGCATGGCGGCCACGACCCTCGCCGTGGCCACCCCGCTCACCCTGGGGGCGCTCTCCGGCGTCTTCTGCGAGCGGAGCGGGGTCGTGAACCTCGGCATCGAGGGGATGATGCTCGCGGCCGCGTTCTCGGGCTGGTTCGGGTCGATCTACGCGAGCGCGGTCCTCGGCGTCCCGCCGCTGCCGAGCCTGCTGCTCGGCGTCGCGATCGCGGTCGCGACCGGCGCGCTCCTCGGCCTCCTGCTCGCCGTGCTGGCGGTGACCTTCTCCGTGGACCAGATCCTCGCGGGGACGGTGATCAACTTGCTGGCCGTGGGGCTCACCGGCTTCTTCAACCGGCAGCTCTTCTTCGGGCCCGGGAGCTCGTTCGGCGGCCAGGTGCCGCACGCGCCCGGCGTCCTGCCGCGCCTGCACGTCCCGCTCCTCGCGGACGCCCCGATCGTGGGCCCCGTGTTCGAGCAGCAGCCGATCGCCGTCGCCGCCGTCGCGCTGGTCGGGGTGACGCACCTCGTGCTGTTCCGCACGCGGTGGGGCCTGCGCGCGCGCGCCGTGGGCGAGCACCCGCGCGCCGCCGCCACGGTCGGGATCGACGTGGCCCGCGTGCGCTACGTCAACGTCGTGATCGGCGGCGCGATCGCGGGGCTCGGCGGGGCGTACTTCACCCTGGAGTCGGTGCCGTCCTTCGAGCCGATGATGACGAACGGGCGCGGCTTCATCGCCCTCGCGGCGATGATCTTCGGCGACTGGACGCCCTTCGGCGCGTGGGCCGCGGCGCTCGTCTTCGGCGCGGCGCAGGCGTTCCAGATCAACCTCCAGCTCTTCCGCGACCAGATCCCGCCGTCGTGGTCGTTCCTGCAGCAATCGTCGGTCGTCGGGCTCGTGCCGTACCTCCTGACGCTGCTCATCCTCACCGGCGTCATCGGCAAGACCACGCCCCCGGCCGCCGACGGCCAGCCCTACGATCCGGAGGGCCGGCGGTGACGGCCGTCCTGGAGGCCCGGGGGATCACCAAGCGGTTCTCCGGCGTCGTGGCGAACGACGGGGTCGATCTCGACCTCCGCGAGGGCGAGATCCACGCCCTGCTCGGGGAGAACGGGGCCGGCAAATCGACCCTGATGAACATCCTTTACGGGCTGTTGCGCCCCGACGAGGGCGAGCTCCGCCGCGGCGGGCGCCCCGTCTCGCTGCGGTCGCCGAGCGACGCGATCGCGCTCGGGATCGGCATGGTGCACCAGCACTTCATGCTCATCCCGGTGTTCACGGTCGCCGAGAACGTCGTGCTCGGCGCCGAGCTCGTGCGCGGCGGCCTGCTCGACCGCCGGCGCGCGAGCGCCGAGGTCCGCGCGCTCTCGGCGCGCCACGGGCTCGACGTCGACCCCGACGCCCGCGTCGAGGACCTCCCGGTCGGCGTGCAGCAGCGCGTGGAGATCCTCAAGGCGCTCTACCGCAAGGCGGAGATCCTGATCCTCGACGAGCCCACGGCCGTGCTCACGCCGCAGGAGGCGGACGAGCTGTTCCGCGTGCTGCGGGGGCTGACGGCGCGGGGGGTCTCGGTCCTGTTCATCACGCACAAGCTCCGGGAGGTGCTCGCGGTCGCGGACCGGGTGACGGTGATGCGCGCCGGCAAGGTGGTGGGCGCCGCGATCCCGGCCGAGACCGACGAGCGCGGCCTGGCGGCGACGATGGTCGGCCGCGAGGTGGCGCTCCAGGTGAGCAAGGCCCCGGCGAGCCCCGGGGCGGTCGTGCTCGAGGTCGAGCGCCTCGGCGTCGCGGGCCGGCGCGGGGCGGGCGCCGACGTGGTCCGCGAGGTGAGCTTCTCGGTGCGCGCCGGCGAGATCCTCGGGATCGCCGGCGTGCAGGGCAACGGCCAGACCGAGCTCGTCGAGGCGGTCACCGGCCTCACGCCGCCGCGCGCCGGGCGCGTGCTCCTCCGGGGCCGCGACGTCACCGGCGCGTCGCCGCGCGACCTCATCGAGCGCGGCGTCTCGCACGTGCCCGAGGACCGCCAGCGCCACGGGCTCGTGCTCTCGTACGCGATCGCGGACAACCTCGTGCTCTGCACGTACCACAAGCCCCCGTTCGCCGCGCGCGGCGTGCTCCGCGACGACGCCCGCGAGGAGAACGCGCGGCGATTGATAAAGACCTTTGACATACGCGCGCCCGGCCCGGGGACGCCGGTCTCGGCGCTCTCGGGCGGCAACCAGCAGAAGGTGATCCTCGCCCGCGAGATGAGCCGCCCCGTGGAGCTGCTCGTGGCGAGCCAGCCGACGCGCGGCGTGGACGTGGGCTCGATCGAGCACATCCACCGCGAGATCGTGGCGGCGCGCGACGCGGGGGCGGCGGTGCTGCTCGTGTCGGCGGAGCTCGACGAGATCCTCGCGCTGTCGGACCGGATCGCGGTGATGTACCGGGGCGGGATCGTGGCGACGCGGGACGCGGGCGCGGTCTCGCGGACGGAGCTCGGGATGCTGATGGCCGGGGCGCTCCCCGGCGAGGCGGCGCCGGCGCGCGATGGCGAGGCGGCGCCGGCGCGGGACGTCGGCGAGGCGGGCGAGGCGGGGGCATGAGGGGGCTCGGCGCAGTGGCCGCGGCTGCGGTCCTCGCGGCGGCGGCCGCGGCCCTGTTCGCGCCGCCGTCCGCGGCCGCCCCGACGCTGGAGCAGTACCGGTATTTCCGCGCGCTCTCCCTCGATCTGAAGGGTCGGCTCCCGACGCGCGAGGAGCTCGCGGAGATGGAGTCGCCGGGCTTCGACCGCGACGCCTGGATCGAGCGCCACCTCGACGGCCCGGGGTACGTCGAGCGGCTGACGCGCATTTACATGGATGTCCTGCGGCTGGAGCTCGGCCCGGTGGGGCTGTTCGCGCCGCCGGAGACGACGCTCCGGAGGGCCGAGGTGCTCGGCCCGGACGGCAAGCCGCTCTACGTCTACTTCCGCTACAACCAGCGCCGCCTGAACCCGGTGATCGACGGCGAGTTCTGCTTCTCCGAGGCCGAGAGCGGGCTCCGCGGGAGCTTTCATGCGCTGACGGGGACGCCCAAAGCGATCTCCCAGAAGCTCCTCGACGAGCGGACCACGGTGGTGCGCCCGTTCTGGCTTTACCGCGATTACCTCTCGATCTCGCCGACGCAGCGCTACGGCGCCGGGTGGAAGGACCCGGACAGCGCCTATGTCCCGCTGCCGCAGCTCCTGGTCGAGCCCGACGGCAAGACGCCGGCGGTCGAGGTCCGGGTCTGCAAGGAAGAGGCGCAGACCGCCGAGGTCGGCCGCATCCATGCGAGCGGCATTCCCCCGTTGCCCAAGGGGGCTCCGCTGCCCGCGGGGCGCGTTCGCCCGCCGATGCCCGAGGATCGCTATGCCATGGAGCACCGGGGTGAGCCGATCTCGTGCCGGAGCGCGCTCGCCTTCGCGATGAGCGTCGATTGCGGCTGCGGCATCGGCCTCGAGCATTGCTTGCCGGGCGACAACTCCGGCAGGGATCCTCGCGCGTTCGCGCTGCCCGCCCACGTCCCGCTCGGCATCGAGAGCCCGATCGGCTCGGCGCCGCGCACGATCTCCGGCTGGAACAAGTTCTGGTGGTCGCAGGAGGCGATTCACCTGATGCAGCACGTCTTCCGGGCCGACCGCGATTTCCGGGAGATCCTCACCGGGCGTTACACGTTCATCAACGGTCCGCTCGCGCAGTTTTATCGATCGAGCGCGCCCGCGGCGTGCTGCTCGCTGCACAAGTCCTTCGGGATGCGCGAGGACGAGGCGCCGCTGTTCTTGCCGGGCGCGGTGCCGCCGGTCGTCGCGCCGCACGACGTCTCGGAGTGGACGTACATCCCCGATCGCGGGCCGCGCGCGGCGGGGATCGTCACGACGCCGGTGTTCCTGACGAAGTACTCCTCGCGCCGCGCGCGCGCGGCGGCGCTCTACAGCGCGTTCTTGTGCAAGAGCTTCGCGGCCGAGCACGCGGAGCTCCCGCCGTCGGACGAGCCCGATCTCATGGTCCGGCCGGGCTGCTCCAGCTGTCATGCGACGCTGGAGCCGCTCGCCGCGTATTTCACGCGGGTCGAGGAGACGACGTGGACCTATCTGCCCGCCTCGCGATTTCCGATCGAGAACCCGGTGTGCAAGCTGGACGCGGAGGGCAAGACGGGCGGATCGTGCCGGCGCTTCTACGATCCTGATTTCTCGAGCAAGGAGCGCGGCGTGCTCCGGGGCGCGTATGCCTCGCCGGATCACGCCGACCGCGGCCCGGCCGGCGCCGCGGCCGAGCTCACGCGCATGCCGGAGTTCGCGTCGTGCGCGGTCGCGCGCGTCACCGAGTCGTTCCTCGGGCGGCCGCTGCGCGACGAGGACGAGGCCCTGCTCCGCGCGCTGCGGGAGCGGTTCGTGTCGCGCGGCTACCGGATGCGGCCCTTGGTCGAGGCGATCGTGCGGTCGCCGGCCTACGCGCGCGCGAGCAACGTGCGGCCAGCGCTGGAGCGCGGCGGCGGGGGCGCGCGGTGATGCGCGGCGGGGTGAGGGCCTTCGCCCTTGCCGGGATGGCCGCGGTGGCGGGCGCGTGCGCCCCGCCGGAGGCGGTGGCGCCGCGGCCCGCGGCGCAGCTCCGGGAGACGGGGCGGGTCGCGCAGAGCCGGACGCCGAAGCAGGATCTGCGGCTCATCCCGGCCGAGGCGTACCTGAGGACGTATCTCCGGCTCTTCGGCGGCCTCTCGCCGGCCGAGGTCGAGCGGCGCGCGCGGGGGGACGACAAGGCGGCGCTCTTCGACGCCTGGGAGGACTACCTCACGGCGCTCGGGCTCCCCGATCACGGCCTGGATCTCCCGCGCGGCACGCAGACCAACGCGCTCATGATGGCGGCGTTCGAGCGGCTCGGGATCGCGCTGTGCGACCGCGCCCTGGAGCACGACCTCAAGGCGAGCGCGCCGGTGCCGATCGAGCGCCGGCTGATCTTCGCCTTCGATCTCCCGGCGGAGGACCTCGACGCGGCGGCGTTCGCGCCGCGGTTCGACGTGCTGCACCGGACGTTCCTGAGCTACCCGGCGCGCCTCGCGCCGCCGGACCGGGAGGCGAAGTTCTTCGCGCTCTACCGGGGCACGGTCGCGCGGCACCGCGCGAAGGGCGCGCCGAAGTCGCGGTTCTCGCCGGGCGAGGCGGGGTGGGCGGCGGTGTGCTACGGGCTGGTGAGGCACCCGGAGTTTCACCTGTATTAGAGCGGTTTCGGCTGGGATTGGTACACCGGCTCTCGCCTTCATCCCCCGTCTTCCGTCTTCGTCCCCCGTCTTCCGTGCTCGTCCTTCGTGCGCGTGCGCGTGCGCGTGCGCGATTCCCCGGAGTCAGCGCGCACGCGCACGTGCACGAGAGACGGAAGAGGGAGGATGGAAGACGGAGGACGAGCACGGAAGACGAAGAACGTCTGCATGGAACCCGCGCAAAAACCGCTCTGGAGGGCTGCTGGCGTGACCACCTTGTTCTTCACGAAGCCGTTGCGCGTGGTCACCCTGATGAAGCAGCCGTCAATGATGTCCCAGCGCACCTTCGGGCTCGCCAGCCGTCCAGTACCGGCAGGCAGCGTATCCAGCAGCTCCGGGAAGGTGTCCAGCAGCGCCGACGAGCGCGTTCAGCAGTCCCGAGGAGCGTACCCAGCAACTCCGGGACGGTGCCCAGCAGCTCCGAGGAGCGCACCCAGCAGCCCCGGGAAGGTGCCCAGCAGCTCCGAGGAGCGCAACCCAGCGTCACCGCCGCAGGCCGCTGGGCTTCCCCTGGGCGATTGCGCTCATCGGGATGCGCGACGTCCGGGACTACAAGGTCACCGCGGGCGACGAGGGCCAGCTCGGCGGCGCCTCGCCGTTCAACGTGAAGGAGGAATCCGTGCTCCTGCGCGACTTCACCCGCGACGAGGTGGCGGGGCTTTACGCGCAGCACACGGCCGCCACCGGGCAGGTCTTCGCGCCCGACGCGGTCGACCTCGCGTTCCAGCTCACCTGCGGGCAGCCCTGGCTGGTGAACGCGCTGGCCCGCGAGATGGTGGACGAGCACGTGCCCGACCGCAGCGTGACGCTCGTGCCCGCGCACGTGCGCGCCGCCCGCGATGCCATCGTCCTCCGGCAGGACACACACCTCGACAGCCTCGCAAAGCGCCTGCGGGACGACCAGGTGCGCGCGGTAATTGAGTCCATCACCACCGGCTCGTCGCTGGGCGCGGTTCCGGACGGTGACCAGCGGTACGCGATGGACCTAGGGCTCGTACACCAAGCGGAGGGCGGTGTGCTGGAGATCGCCAACCCTATCTATCGAGAGATCTTCCAGGGCCGTCTGTCCGCAACCGCGGTTGCCTGTCGCGCTATCGACAGATGGCGCGAGGAGAACGCCAGTCGCCTATTTTTGGGGGACGAGCTCGATGCCGCGCTGAGCGCGGAGCGCGGAGCGCGACAGCTGGGAAGAGCCGTGAGCCGAAGCAGGATCGCTGTCAGGATCATCGGCTGATCCCCGCCGCCTCGCGCACGGCCACCTGCTTGCCGTTGAACGCCACCGCGAGCGCGTGCACCGGAGATGCGCCAGCGGCCCGGAGCTCGGCCGTGTAATCCCTGCGGGCGATCTGCGCTATTCCCTCGTCGAGCGCCTGCTCCAGCGTCTGGCCGCCCCGCGCCACCTTCATCTCCAGCACGACCCCGGGCTTGCCCGGCTGCCGGGGCCGCACCAGCACATCGGGCCTCCCCTCGCCAGACTCGCGGTTCGACCGCACCTCGTAGTCTGGTTCGAGCGTGGCGAGCAGGCCCGCGACGAACCCGTGATAGACCTCTTCCGGACCGAGGCGGCGCGCCTCGTGGTACGAGAGCACGTTCGTCACGAACGCCCGGAGCTGCTCCTCGAACGTGGCCGCATCGCCGCCCAGCAGCGCCCGTACCAGCCGGCGCGAGCTCGCGCCTTGCCCGGACAGCCGCTCCGCCATCCAGTCGCGGAAGGTGCTGGTATACACCTCGCGCACCTCCTCGTTCGGGATCGACAATCGATAGGACGGCACATGGGTCGTTCCGGCTTCGGTCGCCTCTGCGCGAAGGTACCCCGAGAATACGAGCAGGGCAAAGAGCGCTCGCGGGCTGCCCGGCAGCTGGTCCAGGGCCACGTTCTCATCGAGCCGCTGCTCGATCGCGCCCCCCTCGAGCAAGACAGCGATGTCGTCCTCGACGTCCAGCGCGTGAAACACCAAGAGATCCCGGATGAGCTCGTTCGCGCTGGTGGACACCCAGTAGCTGCGCGTGCGCCTGTCGTCGCTGGCGAGGAAGCTCAGCACGGACCACGGATTGTAAACCACGGTCTCGCCGAACACATACCCGTTGTAGGCCCGGCGCACGCTCTCGAGCCGATCGAGCGCATCCCCGTCCGTGAGGAGCGCGAGCACCTCGGGCTCGGTGAAGCCGAAGCAGGTGGAGAACTCCGTGCGGAGGAGCGAGTAGACCCCGATGTTGTTGAGGCCAGAGAAGATGCTCTCCCTCGCCACGCGCAGGATGCCCGTGAGGACCGCCCTGGCGAGGTGGGGATTGTCCTTGATCCCGCCGGTCAGGAAGGCACGGAAGAAGTCGAGGACCTCGCGGGCGTAGCCCCCGACGAACCCAGCGTGGATGGGCTCGTCGTACTCATCGATGAGGATGACGACCTTCTCGCCGTAGGCGCGGTGCAGGTACGCGGACAGGTCGCAGAGCGCTCCCGGTAGAGCACCTCGTCCGCCGTGCCGTCGAGGATCGCACGGTAGTCGCGCGCCTCCCGCTCGCTGAGCGCGCCCGCGTCGAGCAGCGCCCGGTGCTCGTCGAACAGCGCCTCGATCTTCTTCTGGATGGCCTTCCAGCACGCCTCGAAGATCGGCGCCGTGACGTCCCGGAAGGTCATGAACACGACCGGATAGCGCTGGAAGTGCGCCCGGTACGCCTCGCCCGCGCGCCAGATCGAAAGGCCCTCGAAGAGGTGCGACAGGTCCTCGTCGCGGCGCTCGAAGAAGTACCGGAGCATCGACAGGTTCAGGGTCTTGCCGAACCGGCGCGGCCGCGGGAGCAGGAGCCCGAGGAGCCCCGGGCGATCGAGCAGCTCCTGGATGAGGTGCGTCTTGTCGACATAGACGAGCCCGCGCTCGCGCAGAGCGCGGAAATCGGAGACGCCGATGGGGATGTGCTGGATCATGGGAACGCTCGACGCGCCGGCATCCGGAGCATGGAGAAGCGCGCGCAGGGGAGCAAGCGACCAGCTCGGACCGGAGACCGCCGCGCAGCGCGCGCGGCGATCGCGCGCTGGCGTCCCGACGCTCCCCGGCGGCCCCGAGCGGCCCCGCGCTCGCTTGCACGCCGCCATCCCCGAGCGCAAACTGCGCTCGCGATGGCCCATGGTCTCCCGCGCCGCGCGCTGCTCCAGGCCGCCGCGGGCGCGGCGCTCTCCGGCCTCCTCGGCCTGCCGGCGCGCGCGCTCGCCGCGCAAGGCAAGGCGGCGGAGGGCGAGTTCTTCCTCTTCATCCACGCGTCCGGCGGCTGGGACGTGACGCTCTGGGCCGACCCGCGGAACGAGAGCAGGGGGCTCGTGACCCCGGCGACGACCGACAACACCGACACGGCGCCGCTCCGCCTCTGGGTCGACGCGCCCGCGGCCGGCGGCGCGAAGAGCTTCGCACCCGTCACGCCGAAGGGCTCGAGCCTCGCGTTCGGCCCGGGCATCGGCGCCCTCGCGGACCTCCACGACCGGCTGTGCATCGTCAACGGCCTGGCGATGAACACCGTGAGCCACCCCGACGGCACCGCCTTCGCGACCACCGGGCGACACCTGAGCGGCGGCCGCGTCATGGCCTCCAGCCTCGACGCCATCTGCGCCAGCGAGCTCGGCGCCAGCCAGACCTTCCCCGCCGTCTCCGTGCAGTTCCCCTCGGCGTTCGTGGGCGACCGCCTCGATCGGCGCGCCGTCCCGCTCACGGTCGGCGACATCGGCACGATCAGCCGCTCCCTCGCCCGCGCGCGGCACTACGACACCGACGAGGACCGCGCCGCGGTGACCGCGCTCCTCTCCGAGGAGGCCAGGTCCCTCGCCGCGCGATCGCGCTACACCGAGGCCCTGAACGGGTTCGCGATCCAGTCGGAAGCGCTGGGCAGGATGCTGAACGCCGGGCTCCAGGACGTGTTCTCCAGGGGCAAGCTCATCCAGGCGCACCCGGAGCTCGACCACAAGGCCCGCTTCGCCAGGCAGGCGGCCGTCAACGCGGCGTTCGCGATCGAGGCCATGCGGCGGAACGTGGTCCGCTGCGTGAGCTTCGCGAGCGACGGGTTCGACACGCACACGAGCAACTACCGCCAGCACGCGGCCACGCAGCAGGAGCTCTTCGACCTGATCGCCGCCCTCCTCGGCTCGCTCGACAAGACCCCGCACCCGACCCGGGCCGGCAAGAAGCTCTCGGATCACACGCACATCCTCGTGACGAGCGACTTCTGCCGCACGCCGCAGCTCAACACGGCGATGGGCCGCGACCACTACCCCAACAACTCGGCGATGGTGATCTCCCCCCGCTTCCGCGGGGGCATCTCGTTCGGCAAGACCGACCCGGAGCAGCTCCTGCCGGCCCCGGCCAAGACGTTCCAGGGCGGGCCTCGGCCGATCGCCCCGCCGGATCTGCTCGCCACCTTCCTGTTCGCCTTCGGCATCCCCCCGCTCGAGCACCTGCGCGACGGCGAGGTGGTGCCGGAGCTGCTCCGGCGGTCGTGACGCCCCTGCGCCGAGCGGCGCCCCTCGCCGCGCTCGCGCCCGCCCGCCTCGCCGCGCCCGCCCGCCTCGCCGCGCGCGCCTGCCTCGCCGCGCTCGCGCGCCTCACCGCGCTCGCGCTCGCCTGCCTTGCCGTGCTCGCGCTCGCCGGCTGCGCCTCGCGGGCCGCGCCCCCGCGCCCGCCGCTCGCCGTGCGCCCGGTCGCCTGGCCCGCGCCGGGGGAGCTCGGTCCGGTCCGCGCGGTCGCCGACGATGGCGACCGCGTCGTCCTGTTCCACGACGGCGCCGCGGCGGTCTTCGTGAACGGCGCGCTCGCCCGGGTGGAGCGCGCCCCCCATCGCTGGGTGAGCGCCGCGGTGGTGCCCGCGCCCGACGGCTACGGCACGTGGATCGTCGGCGCCGACGCCGAGGGCCGGCTGCTCAGGCTGCCGAGCCGGGGGTCGTTCGAGCCTGTCGCCGACCACTACGGCCTCGAGCGCGCCGCGGTCCGCGCCGCGGCCGGCCTCGGCCTCGGCCTCGGCGGAGGCGCCGCCTTCGCGCTGGACGGCGAGATCGCGGTGGCGGACGGCGAGCGCGTCACGCGCTACGCGACCGGGCCGCTCGCGGCGTTCGCGGCGGGCGGAGGGCGCGTGGCGTTCGCGCTCGGCGGCGACGAGGTCCTCGCCCTCGACGTGACCCCGAGGGCGCTGCGATCGTACCCGCTCGAGGCCGACGGCCCCGCGCCGCTCCTCGCCGTGACGGGCGCGGGCGCGCTGCTCGCGGCGACGCCGGCGGCGCTCTACGCCGAGGATGGCGCCGGCGTGCTGCGCCTCCGGCTGCGGGCGAGCGCGGCGCTCCACGGGCTCGCCGTCTCCGGCGAGCGCGTGTGGTTCGCCGACGGCGGCGAGCTCGGCGTGCTCGACGCGTCGGGCGCGCGCGCGACCCGCGGCGCGCGCCTCCCGGAGGCCGGCCGGCTCATCGGATCGCCGAGCGGCGACGTCTGGCTGCTCGCGGCGGGCGCCCTCCGGCGCTTCGCCGCGGACGACGCCGGCGCCGGGCCCGCCTGGGACGACATCGCGCCGGTGTTCGACCGGGCGTGCGCGCGCTGCCACCGCCCGCGCGGCGAGGGCGGCGTCGACCTCTCGACGCGCGCGGCGTGGGCGTCGCTCCGGGAGGCCATCGCGCGCCGGGTCGTCGAGGAGCGGACCATGCCGCCCCCGGGGCACGCGCTGTCCGAGGCCGATCGCGCGCGGATCCGCGGTTTCGTCGAGCGCCTCGCGCCGCCCGCGCGCCCGTCGGCGCGGCCGTGACGCGCCCGCCCGCGTCGCCGTAGCGCGCGGCTGCAGGCGCGGCGCGCCCGTCTTGCGCTACCCTGGGGCCCCACCGCCAGAGGAGAGCTGCCTGATGATGACGTTCAGCCCTGATCCGCGCCTCGCTGAGCAGCAGATGCACGCCATCATCTATTACCTCACGGGGTTCGGGTACATCGACGGCGAGCTCGATCCGACCGAGAAATCGTTCATCCGCGGCCACATCCAGGAGCTCGTCCAGCAGCGCGCGCGCGACGCCCTCGGCGACGAGGCCCAGGCGAACCAGGACGTCATCGCGCGGTGGACCAAGCACTTCCACGAGGTGTTCTCCGAGATCGACCACCAGATCCAGGGCCTCTTCACCGAGAGCGTCTCCGACGGCGAGGACCCCAAGGACTTCGTCCTCGCGAAGATCAAGCTCCGCTGCTTCGAGCTCCTCGACGGCTTCGACGACGACAACCGCGAGGCGCTGCTCGCCACCGTCGACGGGCTCATGCTCGCCGACGGCGTCATCCACCCGAGCGAGCAGAAGTTCCGCGACGAGCTCTCCGCGCTGCTCGCGCTCGCGGTCGAGATCGACGACCTGGAGATCGAGCCCATCGAGCAGGGCGCGGTGGTGATCGATCCGGCCACGCGCAAGCAGGCGCGCGAGCTCGATCACCCGTTCTTCAAGGCGTTCGAGTGGGACTACGCGACCGATCCGGCCACGTTCGCGGAGCAGGCCAAGGTCGATCTCGACCTGATGCGCCGGTTCGAGGAGAAGCTCGCCGAGCAGCGCGCGCGCGGCGCGGGCCGGCTCGACGGCGCGGCGGACCTCGCGAGCTTCGCCGGGCAGGCGCCGTTCCTCGACGGTCACGTCTACGTCGCCTCGCCCGATCCCGCGCACGAGGTCGAGCTCCTCGTCGTCGGGGATCTGCACGGCTGCTACTCGTGCCTCAAGGCGGCGCTGATGCAGGCGGATTTCTTCGCCAAGCTGCAGGCGTACCGCGAGGACCCGGCGCACAACCCGCGGATCATGCTGGTGTTCCTGGGCGACTACATCGATCGCGGCAGGTTCAGCTACAACGGCATCCTGCGCACGGTGATGCAGCTCTTCCTCGCCGCGCCCGACAACGTCTTCGTCCTGCGCGGCAACCACGAGTACTACGTCGAGCTGAACGGCCGCGTGCTCGCGCCGGTGCGGCCCTCCGAGGCGATGAGCTCGCTCGCGGCCATCGCCCCGAACGAGGTGTTCGCGGCGTACATGCGCCTCTTCGAGGCGCTCCCCAACATGCTGGTCTTCGACCGCATCCTCTTCGTCCACGCGGGCATCCCCCGCGACGACACCCTCGCCGCCCGGTGGCAGTCGGTGTCCTCGCTCAACGACCCCGAGATCCGGTTCCAGATGCTCTGGAGCGACCCGAGCGAGGTCGACGCCATCCCCGCGGAGCTCCAGAAGTCCAACGCCCGCTTCCCCTTCGGCAAGCGGCAGTTCAAGAGCTTCATGCAGAAGCTCGGCTGCACCACGCTGATCCGCGGCCACGAGCGCATCCCGGAGGGCTTCCGCGTGGTCTACGACGACCCTGACGGCGTGCTCCTCACGCTGTTCTCCGCGGGCGGGAGGACGAACGACGACCTGCCGCTGACCAGCAATTACCGCGAGGTCACCCCGATGGCCCTCACCATCCGTTACAAGGGGGGAGTCAGTCAGCTCACGCCCTTCGTGATCGAATACGAGCGGTACAACGACCCGAAGTACAACGCGTTCTTCCGGGAGCAGCTCCCGTCGCTCGAGATCAGCGTCTGACGAGCGAGGCGGCCGCCCGTGACCGGCGCGCCGCGCCTGGCACACCGTGGCCAGGCGCCCCCCTTCGCCCCGGGGCGCGTCAGCCGCGGTCCGAGCGGCCGGCAGCCCACGGCACATCGGTTGCAGCTCCGCCGGCATGCTCCGAACCTCCTCCATCGCGGTCGCTCTTGGCTTGCTCCCCTCCCTGCTGCTCGCGGCAGGTTGCTTCGTCACGGTGAACCAAGGCGACCCGGGCGACGGGGGATTGCCCGCCCTGTGCTCGCTGCCCCAGGAGGTCGGTCCGTGTGAGGCGGCGATCCCGATGTACTGGCACGACCCGGACACGGGCGTGTGCAAGCTGTTCTCGTATGGCGGCTGCGATGGCAACGCGAACCGCTTCGGCTCCTTCGAGGCGTGCCAGGAGGCCTGTCACGGCGGGAGCCCGGACATGGACGCGTGCGAGGCGCCGGGCGACTGCGTCCTCGCGGCCGCGGGCAATTGCCCTCCCTGCGACACCACCGGGGCCGGCTCGCTCGTGGCGGTCAACCGCGCGATGAAGGACGAGTACGACAGGGTGAACCCCGTCTCGAGCGTCGTGTGCGAAGCTTGCCCGGACGTCAGCGAGCCCGAGCGCAGGTTGCAGTACGCCGCCGCCACGTGCGAGAGCGGGCGCTGCGTCGTGCGCGACGTGCGCGAGTCGCCGCTGACGGAGTGCACGGAAGACGCGGAGTGCGCGCTGCGCGACGGCGTCGGCTGCTGCGAGGGGTGCGACGGGACTGGCATCGTCGCGCTGAACCAGAGCGCGGACCTCCGGAGCCTGGTTTGCCCCGCCGACGCGGGCGCGTGCCCTCCGTGCGCGCCCGTCTATCCGGACGGGATGACGGCGGTGTGCTCGGCGGGCCGGTGCCAGCCGCGGCTCCCCGCGGCGCCGTGAGCGACGAGCGCGCCGGCGAGGGGCGCGCCGCGCCTCGATGATGTCGTCGATGATGTCGTCGCGGCGTGCCGCGCCGCCTGGCACGCCGCGGCCTGGCATGCCATCGCATGCGTATGAATACCCTACGATCGATCGCCTTCTCGGGCGGTCGAGGGCGCGCCGGTTGCAATGTCTCTGGATTGCGGCGGCGCTTCTCCCTCGGCCTTGGCTTGCTTACCTCTCTCCTGCTCGCCGCGGGCTGCAGCGGCGCGGACGCGGGCGGCGACGGCGGCGCGGGCGGCGTGGGCGGCGCGGGCGGCGGCGGCCCGGTCGCCGGCAGCGGCAGCGGCAGCGGCGGCGGCGGCCCGGCCACGAGCAGCGGCGCCGGCGGCGAATTGCCGAACCGCTGTTCGCTGCCGCAGGACCCCGGGCCCTGCGACGCGGCGATGCCGCGCTACTGGCACGACCCCAGCTCCGGCGTGTGCGTTCCGTTCACCTATGGCGGTTGCGAGGGCAACGAGAACCGCTTCGAGTCGCTCGAGGCGTGCCAGGAGGCCTGTCAGGGCAACGTCCCGGACATGGCCGCCTGCGCCGCGCCGGGCGATTGCGTCCTCGCCTCGCCGCGCTGCTGCGCCGCCTGCAACCCGAACGACGTCCATGAGTTCGTCGCCGTCCACCGCGACCTGGCGACGGATTTCTGGAACACCCTCGGGTGCGGCGGGGGCGTGGCGTGCGCGCCGTGCCAGGACGTCAGCGAGGCCGAGAGCACCGGCCAGTACTTCGCCGCCGCGTGCGAGGCCGGGCGCTGCGTCGTCGTCGACGTACGCGAATCCCCGCTGACGGAGTGCACGCAAGAGGCGGACTGCGCGCTGCGCGACGGCGTCGGGTGCTGCGAGGAGTGCAGCGGGAAAGGCATCGTCGCCCTCAACCAGAGCGCGGACATCGAGTCCATCGTCTGCCCCGAGGGCTTCGGCGCGTGCCCCCCCTGCGCGCCCGTGTACCCGGAGGGCATGACCGCGGTGTGCCTGGAGGGCAGGTGTCAGCCGAAGCTGTCCTCGCCGTGAACGCCGGCGTCCCCGCCCTGCGCCATCAGGCGCAGCTTCATGCATTGTAGATACGGCTCTCCCCGGTACCCACCACGGCGCCTCCCGCGCGCAGCGCGTCATCAGCGCGCCGGGCATTCGCGCTGAACGAAGTCCAGAAACTGCGCGGGAAATGCCGTTCGCGCGGTCGCCGCGCGTTGACGCTGGACGGCTGCGCCCGATAGCCTGGGGCTTGAAGCTCTTGTAGATTCTTACATCTTCGACCTCTTCACGAAGGGAGCTGCCCGTGAATCGACGCACCCCGAGGATGCTGCTCGTGGCCCTCGCGCTCTCCAGCGCGGCCGCGTGCTCGGGACCGAATGGAGACGGCGGGATCGGCGCGGGAGGTGGCGGGACCGGCGCCGGCGATGGCGGATCCGGCGCCGGCGTCCAGTGCGCGCCGGGCGTCACCGCGCCCGGACCGACCCCGCGCCTGACGCGGTTGACGCACGCGCAATACGACAACTCGATCCGGGATCTCTTCGGCAAGGACATGAAGGCCTCGGCGTCGTTCCTCGCGGATCCGGCGTTCGAGGGGTTCGACAACAACGCGAAGGGGCTCGTCGTGTCCGACCGGCTCGCCCGCGATTACCGGCGCGCCGCCGAGGCCATCGCGGCGGACGTCGTGGTCGACCAGGCCGTGCTCGGCGACATCCTGCCGTGCGCCCCGGAGGGCGACGGCGCCGCGTGCGCCCGGCAGCTCATCCGGGAGCTCGGCAAGCGCGTCTACCGGAGGCCGCTCTCGGCCGAGCAGGAGGCGGCGTACGCCGCGGCCTACGCGCGCGGCGATGGCCTGTTCGAGTCGGGCACGCCGTTCGAGCAGGGCGTCCGCCACGTCATCGAGGCGATGCTCCAGTCGCCGCATTTCCTCTACCGCGTCGAGCTCAGCGAGGAGCTCGACGGTGAGCAGATCATCCCGCTCGACGGCTACGAGGTCGCGACCCGGCTCTCGTACCTGCTCTGGAACAGCCTGCCCGACGACGCGCTCCTCGCGGCGGCGGAGCGCGGCGCGCTGGGCTCGCCCGAGGGGATCGAGGCCGAGGCGCGGCGCATGGTCGACGACCCCAAGGCGGTGAGCGCGCTCGACGACTTCCACCGCCAGTGGCTGCACATGAGCCGTTACGCGGATCTCTCGAAGGATCCGGCGCTCTACGAGGGCTTCGACGCCAGCGTGTCCTCGGCGATGCTGGCCGAGACGCAGGCGTTCATCCGGCACGTCATCCTGGAGATGGAGGGCGACTACCGGACGCTGATGACCGCGCCCGTCGGGTTCGTGAACGACAAGCTCGCCCCGATCTACGGCGTGGAGGGGTCGTTCACGAGCGAGCTCGTCGAGACGCCGCTCGACCCGGCGGCGCGCGCGGGGCTCCTCACGCAGGCCGGCTTCCTCGCCTCGCACGCGTTCGCGCGCGAGACCTCGCCGATCCACCGCGGCGTGTTCATCCAGCGCCAGATCCTCTGCGCGGACCTGCCGGACCCGCCGGCGAACATCAACACGGAGCTGCCGCCCAAGCAGGGCGAGATCCGGACGACGCGGGATCAGGTGGAGGCGCACACGTCGGCGAAGGCGTGCAGCTCGTGCCACGGCGTGATCAACCCGCCGGGCTTCGCGTTCGAGCACTACGACGCGGTCGGGCGGTACCGCGAGGACGAGGGCGGCGAGCCGATCGACGCGACCGGCACGATGACGGTCGGGGAGGCCGAGATCCGCTTCGACGGCGCCGTCGACCTCGTGAAGCAGCTCGCGGAGAGCCCCGTCGCAGAGCGTTGCTATCTGACGAACTGGTACCGTTACGGCAACGCCCGCCAGCTCTCGCGCGAGGACGCGTGCACGATCGACGACCTCGACGCGAAGCTCGGCGCGTCCGGCTACAACATCAAGGAGCTGCTCGTCGCGCTCACCCAGACGAAGACGTTCAGGTATCGCGCTGTGGAAGAGGTGGACCAATGAATCGCAGAACGTTCTTGCGGGGCGCGTGCGGGGTGATGCTCGGCCTGCCGTTCCTCGAGTCGCTGCGCGCTCGCGACGCCAAGGCCGGTCCGGAGGCCGCGCCGCGCCGGTTCATCGCGTTCTTCATGTGCAACGGCGTGAACATGGGCCGGTTCTTCCCGAGCACGCGGTACGGCGCCCTGACGGACGCCTCGTTCGGCGCGGATCGCGCGATAGCGCCGCTCGCCTCGTACCGGGACAAGCTCCTGATCCCGCGGGGCATTCACATGGCGCCGCGCGGCTTCGGGTGGGATCCGAGCGCGGGCGACGATCACGCGAAGGGGATCGGCTGCAAGCTCACGGCGCAGCCGCTCGTCCAGGGCAGCCAGTACGCCGCGGGGATCTCGCTCGATCAGTTCATCGCGAACAAGCTCAACCCGCCGGGCACGCCCGCGCTCACGCTGATGGTCGGGGCGCGGGTCCCCAACGTGCGCGGGCACATCTCGTACACCGGCAGCGAGCAGCCCGTCTCCGGCGAGAACAACCCGTGGCTCGCGTACCAGGACCTGATCGGCGTGACGAACGTCGAGGAGGAGGCGCTCGAGCGGCTGACCAAGCGGCGCCAGAGCGTGCTCGACCTGGTCGGGGCCGAGTACGAGGGCCTGCTCAAGAAGAAGCTCAGCAAGGCGGACCGCGACAAGCTCGAGATGCACTTCCAGACGGTGCGCGACCTCGAGGTGGGCATGGGCAACGCCGGGCTCATCCCGCGCGAGCTCCCGCCGGCGCGGGCCGCGGAGATCGAGGCGGTCGACCCGGCGACGGTGTCGTTCGACGCCGAGTTCAAGAAGATCGGCCGGATGCAGATGGACATCCTCGCGCTGGCGATCGCGACCCGCGCGACGCGCTCGGCGACGCTGCAGTGGGGCGCGGGCGCGTACGGGCCCATCTTCAAGTGGGATGGGATGAACCACGAGTACAACCACCACAAGCTCTCTCACGGCAACACGAGGGACGACGACACCGGGAGCGTCGTGGACGGCTATGAGGAGATGCTCTTCGACATCGATCGCTGGTTCATCGGCGAGTATGTCTATCTGCTCGACCGGCTCGCGGGCTACGACGAGGGCGGGACGTCCGTGCTCGACAGCAGCGCCGTCGTGTTCATGAACGAGCTCTCCAACGGCAAGATCCACGATTTCCGCGATTTGCCGTACATCATCGCGGGGAGCTGCGGCGGCTACTTCAAGACGGGGCAGTACATCAAGGTGACGCGGCAGCAGAACACGCTTCAGGACGAGGACGCGCCTCACAACAAGCTGCTCACGACGCTCGCGAACGCGGTCGGCTGCACCGAGGAGGGCGGCGGGCCGATCGAGAACTTCGGCGCGTTCGGCGAGCCGGGCGAGTTCGACGAGCTCAAGGCCTGATCGGCGCGGCCAGGGCGCGGCGCGCTCACGTTCACGCGCGCCGCGCCGCGTGGCACACGCCCTGCACACGGGCTTCGTCTTCAAAAGGAGCGCTGCCTTTTATGACGAAGCGACCTTCTCGACGGGCATTCGTACAGACCGTGGGCGCGGGCCTCGCGCTCAGCGCCTGTGGAGGAAGCGCGCAGGTGGGGCAAAACGCCGCATCTGCGGGCGGGGGCTCTCAGGAGCCGCCGCAGGGGCCGGCGCCTGGCGCGCCCGGGGAGAAGGACGTCGAGCTGCCGGCCGGCGGGGTGATGCCGACGAGGCCGCTCGGGCGGACCGGCGTGAACGTCAGCCTCCTCGGGCTCGGCGGGTACCACATGGCGATCCCGGACGACGAGCAGGAGAGCCTCCGGATCGTCCGCTTCGCGATCGATCACGGGGTCACCTTCCTCGACAACTGCTGGGATTACCACGACGGCAAGAGCGAGGAGCGGATGGGCAAGGCGCTCCAGGACGGCTATCGACAGAAGGTCTTCTTGATGACCAAGCTCGACGGCCGGGACCGCGCTTCCGCCGAGGCGCAGCTCGAGCAGTCGCTGCGTCGGCTGCGCACCGACGTCATCGATCTCGTGCAGATGCACGAGATCATCCGGATGAGCGATCCCGAGAAGATCTTCGGGCCGGGCGGCGCGATGGAGGCGCTCGTGGCCGCGAAGAAGGCCGGCAAGATCCGGTTCATCGGCTTCACGGGCCACAAGGACCCGGACATCCACCTCGCCATGCTGAAGATGGCGGAGCGGCAGGGCGTCCCGCTCGACACCGTGCAGATGCCGCTCAACGTCATGGATCCGCATTACCGGAGCTTCGAGAAGAACGTCCTCCCGGCGCTGACGCAGCAGGGCATCGGGGTGCTGGGGATGAAGCCGTTCGCCAGCGGGGAGATCGCGAAGACCGGGGCGGTGTCGCCGATGGACTGCCTGCACTATCCCATGAGCCTGCCGACGTCGGTGGTGATCACCGGCTGCGACTCGATGGGCATCCTCAAACAGGCGATCAAGGCGGCGTACACGTTCCAGCCGCTCAGCAGCCAGCGCGTCTCGGAGATCCTCGCGCGCACGGCCCCGCTCGGGGCGAAGGGGGAGCACGAGCAGTTCAAGACGACGGAGCGATTCGATGGAACGACCAAGAACCCCCACTGGATGACGTCGGCGAAGATTTGAACGGCGCGGAGGGGATGGTACCCGCGTCGCCGAGGCTGGATCTCATTCTCTGGATGCGCGAGAGGACTCGCCGAGCCGCCCGGCCGCCGAACGCGCTGCTGACGCAATATGTCAGATCGGGCTATCGGTCGTACCCCTGCGAGATGTCGTCAGCGCCGCCCGTCCACGACGAGCGCTCCGGTCTGAACATAGCGCTCATAGACGGCACGCAGCTCCGCGTCGTTGAGCCGCCGCTCGAAGCCGTCGATGACGGTGAGCCCAGTCTCCTTGTCGCGGTGGGCGTTCGCCTGGAACTCCTCCCAGCTCATGTCGGTGTTTTCGTTCGGCGTGGATTCTTCAGCCTCGGAGTCGGAGGAAGAGGAGGGCTCCTCGCCGCCGCAACCGGCGAGCGCGAGCACCACCAGGGGCGCACAGAGGAGGACAGACAGGGAGCGCCCGATGCGGCTCCTGGACAGACGCCCCGAAGACGAGCCTCGATTCATTGGAACACCTTTCTCGGTCATGCCACACGTTGTTCGCGATCAGCCGAATCTCGCCAGCGGCGATTCGGCATCCAGCGCCGCCAGCATTGAGCATGATGACACAGGAATCGAGAAACATGGAAGTCCCAAGCGGGAGCCGCGGCGCGCGTTGTCCGCCGTGTCGCCGCGTCGCCGCGTCGCCGCGTCGCCGCCGGCGGGGGTTGCGGTGATGGCGGCGGCTACGCCCTCTGAGCCAAGAGGATAACGAGAAGCTCGCGCCGCACCTGCGACGGGTCGTGCGGAGCGAACCAATCCGGCGCGCCTCGACCACCTCGGCCCCATCACCGCGAGCGGCGGAGCGCGCCGCGCCGCTGCGCTGCTCGCGGGAAGCCCGTGCGGCGATCGCGGGGGCGAAGCGCAGGCTCGGGCGATCAGTAACCCCCCTGCTTGTCGACCACGTTGACGAGCGGCTCGCCCCGCACATAGCGCTGCAGGTTCGAGAGGAAGAGCTCCCCGAGGTGCTGGTAATGGCCCGGATGGGCGCCGGAGTAGTGCGGCGTGATGATCACGTTGGGGAGCTTCCAGAGCGGGTGCTCGGCGGGCAGCGGCTCCGGCTCCGTCACGTCGAGCCCCGCCCCCGCCAGGTGACCGGAGCGCAGCGCCTCGACGAGCGCGTCGGTCTGCACCGTCGCGCCGCGACCGACGTTGACGAGGAACGCGCCGCGCGGCAGCGTCGCGAGCTCGCGCCGCCCGATCCAGCCGCGCGTCTTCGCCGTCAGGGGGAGGATGTTCACCAGCAGCTCGGACTGGGCGAGGAACGCCTCCAGGTCGTCCGGGCCGTACACCTCGGCGACGTGCTCGACGGGCTCCTTCGTTCGCTTCAGGCCGATGACCCGCACGCCGAAGGCGGGCCCGATGCTCGCGATGCGCTGACCGATGGCGCCGAGGCCCAGCACCCCGAGGGTCTTGCCCCGCAGGCTCCTGAGCGTCTCCCGGTACGTCTGGCTCTGCCAGACGCCCTCGTGCTGCCGAGCCGCGGCCAGGTGCAGGTTGCGCGTGAACATGAGCAAGAAGCCCCAGACGTGCTCGGCGATCGGCTGCGCATGCACCCCGCTCGCGTTGGTGATCACGAGCTCGGAGCGCGCCACGACCTCCGGAGAGAGCAGGCGCTCCACGCCGGCCCCGACGGTCTGCACCCAGCGCAGCTTCCGGGCCTCCCGCAGGTGCGCCTGCTCGAGCCAGCCCGTGATCAGCGCCACCTCGGCCTCCCGATAGCCGCTGGGATCGCGCTCGAGCTCGGCAGCGGTCCATAGCTCGACGCCCGGCGCCACCTTCCGCGCCCGTTCGACGATCTCCGCAGGTAGCTCTACGCCGAGCGCGATCGTGAGAGATGCAGACATGATCAGGCCTCCAGGTGCTGGCGAAGCGCGGCGCTCGAGCGGCCGGCGCTGACAAGGGCAGGAGCATCCCCGAGGATCGGTCGTTTGTCTACTATAACGGATATATGTCTGCTATGAGAGACAATCGGCAGGAACGGAGCCTCTCGTTCAACCCCGATGCGCGCGCTCGTGCCTGGCGATAGCCTCGTCATGGGCACGAGCGAGCGGGAGCAGGGGTAAGGGGGCTGTGCGCGTGGAGCTCAAGCCGCGGGGAGCGAGCGAGGCGCCGTGACGCTCTCCGCTTCGTGTCGTTCAGAAGCCGAAGGTCGGATCCTTCTCGGGAGCACCCTTGCTGGAGGGCGCGGCCGGAGAGTGTCGCTTGGCGGGCGGGCGCGCCGGCTTGAGGGGGGCCTTCCCGGCGCCGGAGGGGGGGCCGGCCGAGGAGGCGGGGGCGGAGTCGACGGCAGCCGGGGAGGGGTCGGCGGCGGCCGGGGAGGGGTCCGCGGCGGCCGGGGACGATGACGCCGCAGCGGCGGGAAGCGCGCTCGCGGTGGGAGGCGGAGGGGAGGGCTCTTCCGGCACGCGGGCCGGAGGCGCGGCGGCTTCTGTGGCGCCGAGCGGGGGCGCGGCCGCCGGCGTGGCGGGCTCGTTTGGAGCAGGCGAGCGGAGCAGGACGACGGCGGCGACCCCTACGCCGACCGTCAGCACGCTGGCAGCCACGGCGAGCAACGCCCGCGATGATGGGGGGCGGCGGTCTGGCTGCGGGGGCAGGGCGCCTCCCACGGCCTCCAGCGTGCCGCTCGCCGTCAGCGTGCCGCCCGGGCCTGGGATGCCGCCGGGAACCCGCATTCGGTCCGCGACCACCGTTCCGCCTGCCACCAGGGTGCCGCCGGGGACCATGGCGTCATCGAGGGCCACCGTGCCGCCCGAGCCCGGGGCGCCGCCCGAGCCGGGAGTGCCGCCCGAGCCCGGCGCGCCGCCGTGAGCCGCCGCGCCGCCGTGAGCCAGCGCGCCGCCGTGGGCCACCGCGCCGCCGTGAGCCGCCGCGCCGCCGTAAGCCGGCGGCCCGCCGTGAGCCAGCGCGCCGCCATGAGCCAGCGCGCCGCCGTGAGCCAGCGCGCCGCCATGAGCCACCGCGCCGCCGTGAGCCACCGCGCCGCCGTGAGCCAGCGCGCCGCCGTGAGCCAGCGCGCCGCCGTGAGCCAGCGCGCCGCCGTGAGCCAGCGCGCCGCCGTGAGCCACCGCGCTGCCGTAAACCGGCGAACCGCCCTGGGCCGGCAGGCCACCCTCGGCCAGCAGGCCGCCGCGAGCCGGCGCGCCGCCCTGAGCCAGCGCCTCGGCGGAGTCCAGCGAATCGCGCGAATCCGGGACCGCCGCGCGCTGCACGGCCGAGGCGAACGCGCGGGCGAGCTCGCTCGCGCTCTGGAAGCGCTCGCCGGGCTCGCGCTTGAGCGCGCGCTCCAGGAACCGATCCAGCTCGGGCCAGAGATCCGGCGCGAGCTGCGAGGCGACCGGGATGTCGCCCGTGCAGATCTCCACGAGCACGTCGCCGAGCTCCTCGCCGGGGAAGGGCAGCTGGCCCGTGAGGCATTGAAAGATGATCACCCCGAGCGACCAGAGATCGCTGCGGTGGTCGACCGTCTTGCTCCGGCGCACCTGCTCCGGGCTCATGTAGTGCGGCGAGCCGATGAGCGTTCCGGTCTTCGTCGCGTCGGCGGCCAGCCCGGTGCCGGTCGTCTTGGCGACCCCGAAGTCGAGGATCTTGACGATCTCGTCGCCCTGGCGCGCGAGGAAGATGTTCGCCGGCTTGAGATCGCGGTGGATGAGGCCCACCTCGTGCGCGCGGCGGAGGGCCTTGCAGACCTGGCTCACGATGCCGAGCAGCTCGGCCGGCGCGACGCGCCCGCGGCGCACGAGGTACGCGGCGAGGTCCTCGCCCTCGAGGAGCTCCATCGCGAGGTAGGGCGTGTCGCCCTCGAGCCCATAGTCGTAGACGTGGACCACGTTGGGCGTCCGGAGCTGGGCGGACGCCTTCGCCTCGCGCTCGAACCGCGCCCGCGCGACCGGGGAGTCGGCGTGCTGCGGCATCATGAACTTGATCGCGACCTCGACCTCCAGCTGGAGGTGCCGGGCCACCCAGAGCAGGCCCATGGCGCCGCCCGCCAGCGGCCGCTCCAGGCGATACTTCCCACCGACGACGCTCCCCGCTTCAAGCGACAGCATGCGTTCGAGCCTTCTGCGTCCCCGTGTCCTTGGGTTCGGGCCTTCGGGCTCTAGCAGAGGCGGGGCCCACTGTCGCGGTACTTACAGCTGCCGGCATCTCGAGCCATCATGCCATGGGCGCGGCGACGGGACGAAGACCGAGCGCGAGCGGTCGCTGTCGCATCTTCTCCTCCGTGCCGGGGTAGCTCTCTGCCGTGTCGCGGTAGCTCTCTGCCGTGTCGCGGTAGCTCTCTGCCGTGCCGCGGTAGCTCTCTGCCGTGCCGCGGTAGCTCTCTGCCGTGCCGCGGTAGCTCTCTCCGCCGTAGGCTCCTCGCCACCGCGTGCCTCCCGCCGCCGCAGGCTTCCCGCCGCCGCACCTCGCGGACGAGCCCGTCCCGTCGGAAGCACCCGCGCGCCCCCTCGCTCCCCGCGCGGGGGCGTCTTTCCGGCATCCGGTACTAAGCTGCGCGCGGCATGGTCGACGCTTCCCCGATCACCGCCGTGCTGGGCCCGACCAACACCGGCAAGACCCACCGCGCCATCGAGCGCATGCTCGCGCACGACTCGGGCATGATCGGCCTGCCGCTGCGGCTGCTCGCGCGCGAGGTCTACGATCGGGTGACCACCCGGGTCGGCGAGGCCCGCGTCGCGCTCGTGACCGGCGAGGAAAAGCGCGTCCCGAGGCGCCCGGACTACTGGGTGTGCACCGTCGAGGCGATGCCCGTCGACCTGGAGGTCGACTTCCTCGCCATCGACGAGATCCAGCTCGCCGCCCACGACCAGCGCGGCCACGTGTTCACCGAGCGGCTGCTCCTCTCGCGCGGCCGGCGCGAGACCTGGTTCCTCGGCGCCGACACGATGCGGCCCCTCATGGCCGAGCTCGTGCCCACCGCCAAGCTCGTCCAGCACCCTCGGCTCTCGCGGCTCGCCAGCGCCGGCGCCGGCAAGCTCTCGCGGCTGCCCCCGCGCAGCGCCGTGGTCGCGTTCTCGACCCCCCAGGTCTACGAGATCGCCGAGCGCCTGCGCGCGCAGCGCGGCGGCGCCGCGGTCGTGCTCGGCGCGCTCTCGCCCCGCACGCGCAACGCGCAGGTCGCCCTCTTCCAGTCCGGCGAGGTCGACTACCTCGTCGCCACCGACGCGATCGGCATGGGCCTCAACCTCGACGTGCGCCACGTGGCGTTCGCGGCGCTGCGCAAGTTCGACGGCCGCGCCGTGCGCGACCTCGACCCCGCCGAGCTCGCGCAGATCGCCGGCCGCGCGGGCAGGCACCTCGCCGACGGCACCTTCGGCACGGTCGCGCCGCTGTCGCTCCCCGACGGCGTCGCGGCCGCGATCGAGGCGCACCGCTTCCCCCCCGTGCGGCGGCTGCTCTGGCGCAGCAGCGAGCTCGACTGGAGCTCGATCGACGCGCTCCTCGCGTCGCTCCGGGAGCGCCCGCGCTCCCGCAGCCTGAAGCTCGTCGACGACGCCGAGGACACCGCCGCCCTGATGCGGCTCGCCGAGGACCCGGAGGTGCGCGCCCGCGCGCGGGGTCGCGAAGCGGTGGCGCTGCTCTGGGAGGTCTGCCGCATCCCGGACTTCCGCAAGCTCCTGTTCGAGTCGCACGTCGCGCTCCTCGCCGAGATCTACGGCCAGCTCTCGGGCCCGAGCGCGGCGCTCGACACCGACTGGATGGCCGCTCGGGTGGCCGAGATCGACGACGTGGGCGGCGACATCGACACGCTGATCACGCGGATCGCGTCGATCAGGACGTGGACCTACATCTCGAACCACGGCCGCTGGGTCCGCGATGCGGCGGCGTGGCAGGACCGGACGCGGGCGATCGAGGACCGGCTCAGCGACGCGCTCCACGAGCGGCTCGTGCAGCGCTTCGTCGAGCGGGGCGGCGGCGCGCGGGCGTCGTCGGGCGCGCGCGCGGTCGCCCGTGGGGGCCAGCGCCGGGCCGAGGCCGAGCCGGAGCCGGTGGACCCGGGGCACCCGTTCGCGCGGATCGCGGCGCTCCGGGCCCTGCTCGCGCCCGGGCCCGCGGCGCCGGCGCCCGAGGACGACCGGGCGCGCTGGGTCGAGGCGATCGTGGGGGCGCCGCACGAGCGCTTCTCCGTGGACGCGGCCGGGCGGATCGCCCACGGCGAGCAGCCGCTCGGGCAGCTCGCGCGCGGCCCGACGCTGCTCCTGCCCGACGTGCGGATCGCGGAGCTCGACGACCTCGGCGCCGGCGCGCGGTCGCGCGTCCTCCGGCGGCTCGTGGCGTTCGCGCGCGATCTCGTCGAGGAGCTCCTCGCGCCGCTGCGCTCGCCCGAGGTGCGCGCGCTGCCCGGCGCGGCGCGCGGGATCGTCTACCAGCTGGAGCAGGGGCTCGGGACGGCGGCGGCGCGCGACGCGGAGGAGCAGATCGCGGAGCTCGCGCCGGAGGACCGCGCGTTGCTGAAGGCGCACGGCATCGAGGTGGGCGAGCGCGTGCTCTACGTGCAGCAGCTGCTCCGGCGCGGCGCGCTGGAGCGGCGCCTCTCGCTGTGCGCGGCCTGGTTCGGCCGGGGCCGCGTGCCCGCGTGCCCGGCGCCCGGCGCCGTGTCGGTGCCGGTCGCCCGGGGCGTGGATCCCAAGGCCTACGCGGCGATCGGCTACCCGGTGTTCGGGACGCGGGCGCTCCGCGCGGACGTGGCGGAGCGGGTGCACCGCGCGCTCGCGAGCGGCGAGCCGGCCGCGCGGCTCTCGAGCTGGATGGGGTGCTCGGCGCGGGAGGCGCCGCGCGTCGCGGCGTCGCTGCTCGGGTAGGCGTCGCGGCGTCGCTGCGCGGCCGGCTCCGCGGGGCAGAAATCCCGCCAGAAAAGCCGGTCGATGACCAGCGGTCGGCGAAAATAGTGACGATCGCCACCGCTTTCCAAATCTGCCGCACCTGGCGCCGCGCCCAACGGGGCCGGCCTCTGGTAGCCTCCGCCGCGCCGCCGACCGACCGGCGGAAACGAACCGAGAAAGAGACACCACCATGGCCATCGTTCTTTACCATCACCCGTTTTCGCGCGCCGCCAACACTGTGTGGATGCTCGAGGAAGTCGGCGTCGAGTACGAGCTCAAGTTCGTCGACATCATGGCCGGCGACCAGAAGAAGGCGGACGTCACGAAGCTCAATCCGATGGGCAAGCTGCCCTTGCTCGTCGACGGCGACACCGTCGTCACCGAATCCGCGGCGATCGGCCTCTATCTCGCGGATCGTTATGCCCCGGGCCGCCTCGCGCCGAAGCTCGACGACGCGGCGCGCGGCACTTATTTTCGCTGGTCGCTCTTCGCCCCCTCGGTCATCGAGCCCGGCTCGATGGCCAAGGCCAGCAACTGGGAGTTCCGCGCCGGCTCCGCCGGTTGGGGCAACTACGACGATATGCTCGCGACGATGGAATCGGCCATCTCTGGCCGTGACTTCGTCCTGGGCAAGGAGTTCTCGATGGCCGACGTCATCTTCGGCGGCACCATCGCGTACATGCTCGACTTCAAGATGCTCGAGCCGCGCCCGAGCTTCACCGGATATGCCGAGCGGGTCAGAGCCCGCCCGGCGTACGCGAAGAGCGAGGCGCGCAACAAAGCCGTGATGGACGAGCGCGGCCTCAAGATGCCTGGGGCTTAGAGCGCCCTGAAGGATTGAAGCGGAGCGCCTCGGCGAGCGCCGTAGGAGCGCCGCGTCCTCTCCCTGCGCTGGGCGCTACTGTCAGAGACCGGCCTCATGGACCACGGCCCGATCGGCAGAACGGATCACGACTGGAGCGGTCGAGAACCCCGCTCGGACCCCGTACCTGCCCGTCCACCGCGCGGCGCGCAGCTCACGTCAAGGGCCCGAATCCGTTAGGATTTCCGCGGAGCGGACCCTTGACGTGAGCGAGCACCGCGCCCCGCTCCTCGCGGGGTTCGGGCGGGGCTTGCCCGCGATCCGCTTGGCCGGTCCGGGCGCGATCCGATGGGGCGGTCCGTGACACGTCGGAGCTCCTGCCTTCCCCCTGCCGCTGTCCTACGATAGGCTCGCGTATCCGTTCGCGACAGGTGATATATGCGTTTTCGGCGACATGGAACAGATGTTACGGATGTGGCTATTCACATATCGAGCACCGAAGGGAACTCTCCGGCTAGCATCGTGATCGCCGATGTTCCACGCTCGGATGGTGTTCCCATAATAACGAGCAGTGATCCTGATGTGGTTAGCGTCGATGGCAGACCTCGCGTACGCGCCGTTGGCAATTTTTCGTTTTCCCTCAGCGCGCTTGCCACAACATCAGGTAGTGGCGCTGTAACGGTGACTGCGGCGACACGGTCCGGAATCCAGGCGACACTAAGGGTCGTGGTTGACGTTGCGATAGAGTTGCCGGATCCTGCTACTGAAGCTGGAGCTGTCGCCAGGCTGTTGATGTCGGAGGCCCGCGATCCTTCCCACACAGACTACCTGGCAGCAGACACATTGGATAGTATGGGGTGGATGCAACGGGTTCTGGAGAATCGATTGGCGATCGATCCTTCTCGATTCGGGGCACGCGGGGCGAGAAACTTGATCGACATCATTCGCGCCGCCAATCAGTTCGATGGGTTTTCCGATTATCCGAACTACGATCAGGGGGTTCGTCGGCGGCTGCAGCGAATGGTTAATATCGCGAATAATGACAATGATATAATGCAGTCTAATTTTCAAGCTTTTATACAGAATGCTATTGATGTGGCTCGGTTGCGGGTCGCCATCCGGGACCCAAGCTCAACAGGCTTGTTCGGGTGGAGAGCCGCAGGGACTGGAAGTCCAGGGCCCAAATTCGCGAGATTTCGCACGTTGGCTGGAAACACGTTCTTTACGTTGCGGCCATGATTGAAGCATTGACATGATCTGAGATTTTTTTGTTGCCGTGCATGCACGGACGCGCTCCGGCTGTGGCCAGTATATTGCGCGATGATGGCGGGGTCGTGGGTGCCGAGGTTGCCGGTGACGTTCAACGACGCCGGCGGGTCGCTCGGGTCGTGGACGCCGACGTCGCAGCGGTCCTCTGCGGAGCCGCGGGGCGAGCGCCCTCCTCGCTCTCCCTCGTTCTGCTCGTCCTCCACGCCATCCCAGTACTCCTCGCGCCGGGAGCAACGATCCCTTGCGCGGTCGCGCAACACGTGACTGCCGCTCCTGCGTGATCGGCCCACGCTCCGCGCCGCCTCCGCGCCGCCTCCGCGCCGCCTCCGCGCCGACCGCCTGCGGATTCCCGGCGCGATCAGGCCACCGGGTGGGCTGCGGACGCCTTGATGAGCCCCGATGGAGCATCGCTGCGCTCTGGTATGCGGGTTGCCAAGCCCGCCGAGTCGACTGCCGACGAGGCGGGGCCGCGATGGGCCGACCTCGTCGATGAACCCATTCACCGCCAGTGCTGGCCGGCCGCTCGCGGAGCGCCGACTCCTCTGCGACGGTATCGCGGCCGTCGTGCGTCGACGGAAGGAACATCGTGGCATCTACGCAAATCTACACGAAGACGCTATCGAACGGCGAACGGGAGCTGCTCGAAGAGACGCTCGCCGGTATAACGTATCCAGAGAACGGCTACGTGGAGTACCTCGCGCAGCTCCGGAAGGCGCGGGATCGCGTCGCGGGCATGTTCTCGGATCTCTCAGCGCTCGCGGATCTCGGTCGCTCGCCGCCGGTGTTCTGCGGCGCGTTCAAGATCGGGAATCTGCCGACGAGCGCGAACGTCCCTGTGCCGCCGCCTCAGGCGGGGCTCGCGAAGAGGATCGAGAAGCCGAGCTATCTTTCCGAGAACCTCCTGACGATGATCGCCTCGTTCTTCGGCGAACCGTACTCGATGTACTGCGAAGGGCGCGGCCTCGTGAACAACCTCGTGCCGTCCAGGGAGACGTCGGGCGATCTGAGCGGGCTAGGCACGACCTCCGAGCTCAGGCTCCACATCGAGAACGCCGCCCTCCGCTTCATGACCGGGCGCGACTGCTCACCCAAGGCGCTCTTCCTCACCGGGGTGCGTCAGGACGCCTCCCCGCCGTACACGCGCGTCAGCGACGCGCGGTTGGCGCTATCCATGCTGAGCCCGGAAGAACGCGCGGCGCTGGCGAGCCCGGCCTATCAAATGAAGCTGCCTTACAGGTGGAGGAGGTCTCGCGGCGCCTACGTGAACGTCACCACGCGCCCGATCCCGCTCGTCGAGCGGACGCCCGCTGGCCTCGTGGTGAACGCGGCGTTTTACGGAGACATGATCGCCGACATCCTGTCCCCTCGAGCGGAGCGCGCGGCGAAGCGCTTCGAGGCGGCGCTGGAGGAGGTGGCCATCGACGAGATCGTGTCGCCCGGCGAGCTCCTGGGCATCGACAACCGCGTCACGCTCCACGCCAGGACAGCCTTCAAGGCGTCGTTCGACGAGCAGGGGCGCGCGTCCCGGTGGGTGCAGCGCATCTTCGTGACGGACGCGCTGGAGAACTTCGACGGCTGGGAGAAGATCGACGACGCGGTCTTCGCTCCCACCTTCACGGTCGAGCAGCCCAGCTCCCGCCCGACGGCTCAGCTCCACGGTTGAGCGCCGATGGCGATCGTCGAGCAGCGCATGAGCCAGTTCCCGCTCCTCGTCGCCGTCTTCGCGTCCTATGTAGCGCGCGGCGCGTTCCTCGTCGCCGCGTCGTGGGAGCTCGTGAGGGCGACCGGCGCCGTCAACGCCGTCGGCTGGCTGCTTGTCTGGCAGAGCGCCGCGGATATCGCCGTCGGGCCGTTCCTTGGGATCGTCATCGATCGGTGGGACCGCAAGAGGATCAGCATGGCCGCCGACGCGGGGAGGGGCGCGCTGCTCCTGCTCCTCTTCCTCGCGTGGAGCGTCGACCTGGCGCCCAGCGCGACCGCCATGATCTACACCTTTGGCATCCTGTCCGCGCTCGGCGATCGCCTGTTCATGGGGTCGGTGTACGCGCTTGTCATGGAGATCGCCCCGGAGCACGAGCTCTTGCGGTTCAATTCGCGCACCGCCTCGATGGTCCAGCTCGGCAACATGCTCGGGGCGGGCGTCGGCGGCGTCGTCGTGGCGAGCATCGGCTATGGCGCGTCGCAGCTCGTGAGCGCCGTCTGCTTCTTCATCTCGCCGCTCGCGCTCTCCCGGCTCAGCGACCGGCGGGCACGCCCGGCGGCGACGAGCGCCCGCGCCGCGGCGTCCTTCCGGGACGCTCTCATGGAGGGCGTCGCGGCCCTGCAGCAGAGCCGCGGGATCCAGGTCAACATCGTCCTCCAGGCCACGCTCATCGGCCTGCTCAGCGTGACGAACACGCTCCTGCCGGGCTTCGTCGCGCATACGCTGGAGCGCGACGGCTCCGCGTACGGCGTCATCGACGCGGCCGGGGCGGTCGGAGCGATGGTCGGCGCGGCGCTCTTCAGCGCCGCGAGCAGCCAGGCGCTCCAGAGGTTCTCGATGCGCCACAGCCTGCTCCTGCTGTGCCTCTCGACCGGCGCGTTCAGCCTGAGCCGCGGCCTCGCGGGCGCTGCGGTGCTCTACGCCGCCATCGGGCTCTGCATCGTGACAGGCCGGGTGTCCGCGGACTGCGACCTGCAGCAGCGCAGCGGCGTCGAGAGGATCGGCCGCATCAAGAACCTCGTCCAGGTCGGGGTGGCGGTCCTCTCCGGCGTCCTTTACTTGAACCTGGGCGCCTTTGGCCACCTCGCGTCGCCAGCGGCCATCTACCGCGGCTACGCCGTCTTTCTGGGCGTGGTCTGGGCCGGGCTGTCAATCACCGCATTCAGAAGGTCATCCCATGGAGTTTCACGATAGCCCCCGCCTGCCCGAGGACGCGGCGTTGCTGGCGCTGCGCCGCGCCGTGCCCGAGGTCGGCCAGCCGCTGTCCGCGCTCTACGACGCGCCGCTCGTCGACTACGCCCGCCACGTCCACCGCCCTGCGCGGCCTCCCCGCAGCCGGCTCGGCCTGGAGGCGCGCGCCCTCTTCGCCGACGCGCTTCGACCCGAGCTGCGCGCGCAGCTGCCGCCAGAGGACGTCCCGGCCGCGCTCGCCGAGCTCGAGCGCTCCGGCGTGATCCAGACCGGCCCTCATGGTCAGCTCATGCTGGACCATGACGCGTTCTACACGGTCATCTTCTCGCGGATCGGCCTGCTGTCGCGGGGATGCAGGCATTATTTCTGGTTCACCTGCTTCACCAACAAGCTCGAGGTGAGGCCCGGCCGTGGCGCCGGCTGGCTGAGCGTCGCGGGCACGTGCATCAACGTCTTTGGCCTGTCGCGAAGGCTCATGACCAGGAGCAGCGCCATCGCCGCCCCGGGGCCCGTCCGCTTCGCGCTCGAGGAGAAGGGCGCGCTGTCTCCTGCGGTCGCCGCGGAGCTCGCCCACTTGCGTGATCTCCTGGGCGGCGCCGCGCATGACAGCGTGCCGGAGGCGGTCGACGCGGCCAACCGCCTCCTCTGGCAGGAATGGGAGCCGGAGGGGCGGGCGCGGCTCGTCGTCTTCGCCGAGGGGTTCTGTACGCGCCTCGTCGCGCGGCACCTCGAGGTGGAGGACGGCCTGCTTGGCCGCCTGCTCTTCGAGCCCCGTCGGCGCGCGGCCGGCATGCGCGTCATCGAGCGGGCGGCTCGAGCGACCATCGGCAGCATGCTCCCGTCTGGCACCGACTTTTTCTGGCGCGTGCGCGACCATCGGATCCGCGCCATGGCGCTGCGCGGCGGACACCTCGTGGAGCAGGAAGCTCCGGACGTGGCGCCGGTTCCATTCGAACGAGGCGCCGTGATCGAGGAGCTGCGCCGCGGCGCCTTGCTGCCGAATGTGTTCCTGCTCTTCCTCGCGGCGACGTTCTTGCCGGGCTTCCGCGCGCTGGGCGGGTTCTTTCAGATCGCGTACATGCCGGTATACCGAGCCGCCCTGCTGGCCATGCTCGATGGGTCGGACAGGGACGAGCGCGCGTTGGTCGAGGACATCCTCGCCGATGACAACCACGGATGGGGGATGCACGTGCTGGAGGAGCCGGACGAGGTCCTGCCGCTCATCGCCCAGACGGGGCGCGCAGGGATATTCCCGGTGCTCGCGGAGCGTTACGCGAGGAGGAGCACGCGGTCGATCACCCGGAATCTTGAGTTATTCCGTAAACATGGCCGCTGGCTCCCGGTCATGGAGGAGGCGCTGGCCGGAGCGCAGGTGGCCTGACGGTAGGGCTCGTCTCCCTGCGCGGACGCGTTGCCTGCGGTCTGCGGTACACCGCCCTCTGCAAACCGGGCGTGGCGCGCGCGGCGCGGCCTGGGATGGCGCCGTCGATGGCCCCGTACGTTGCTTCTACCACACCGTCAGGTTGGAGCTGCCGCTGCTCGATGGGTTGAACACCTCTGTCGCCATCACCTGGTAATTGTGAGTGCCAAGGTTCCACCCCTTTGACGCCCAAGCATTTACGTGATTGGAGAACGTGATGGTGCTGTTGGTCCCGGTGGGCCTCTTCGACCTTCGGACGCTCCAGTACTGATAGAACGTCGCATTGCCTATGATGGAGGGCGCGTTGACCCGCTGCATCCTGTACAGGTCGTAGGTGCCCCCGTCCGTGGTGACTGAGCCCGCCGGCGTTCCGCCCGGCGGTCTCCAGCTGCCCCAGCTGTCAACGACGTAGTATTCTACGAGTGGGTTTGTCGTCCACCCATAGAGCGTCAGATATGCATTGCTGCTGCCCGTCGACCAGACGCCGGCATTGTAGCCAATGTTCCTGCTCGACGACCCAGTGCTCCAGCCCTTGCCGCCAACGAAATTATAGTTGCCGTTTGCCCAATTCACAGCGTAGTTGCCGCCGCCGTTCAAATTCATGCTGACCGACCCGCCATCTTTCCAGAACGTGTACCACTGGCCGTCCGTTCCGGTTTTATTCGCGCTTATCGTGAGAGCGCTTTGATCGGTGGTCAGATCGGTCTCGTTCATGTCCACTTCTGCGCCATCCATGACGCAGTTGGTCAGTAGGAGCCCAAGGGCGGAGCACATGCCGAGACGGGTGATGTTGTTCATGGCGATCGCCTTTCTTGGCCTATCTATTGTTCGGGGCTGGCAGTTGCGTCAAGCCGATTGAGCAATGCAGCCGGGCCTGGTCATCAAGAAGGTGCGATATTATCAGATGCAGAGTGACGAGGGTGGCTTGACGCCGACAGGGGGCCGAGGCCTCGACGGGCGCGATCGCCCGGCGCGCCAGGCGCGCGAACCTCGGCGTGAAGCGACTCGATCTGCTCGAAGCTGAGCGGCCATGCGAGAAATGCACAGTGGACCTGTCGTGGAGGCCTGTGCGCGGCGCCCGTGAACGCGCCGCCGCATGTGTCCGCGACGACCGAACAATGGGAGCCGGTGAAGAGATCGATCCCGATCCCGATCCCGATGACGGAGGTCCCGGTGCTCATGACGGCCCACTCAGGGGAAAGCGTAAGGATGAGGTCTCATCGTGAACGTTCACGTAGCGGCTGTCAACGCCGATGCATCGGTCGGCTCGCCGAGCGCGGAGAGGAAGCGGACGATGTTCCGGGGCTCAGTGACCATGGCGGCACGGTTTCCGCATCGGCCGCGGCACCATGACACGCTGGCAGTACGATTGTGGTCGTGCCGTCCGGCGATGGCCGCGGTCCGGCGCCCACCCCTCTTAACGCGGCGCTCCGAAGGAGCCCTGCCCGCCATGTCCTCCCTCGGGCTCGAAGATACCCGCGGGCCGGTCGATTGGAATTGACACCGGCAATGTTAACGTTCACATTCCAGTCGAGGGCCATCCTTTTTGTTTCAGTTTGGTCGGGTCCTCCTGAGTGCCGAGCTCTTCGTCAATCTGATCCATTCGGTCGATTTTTACACCGATCCTGTTCGCTCGGTCGTCGCGGAAGCGATTGCTGATCGATGGTGATCGGCGTTTTGCCAAGAGCGATCCAATAGAGGACGCGACAGCCCTCGCTTGTTCGACGGCTGTCGTGAAATCCTGCGCGCTGTCCACCGGAGATGATTTTTTTCAAGAATCCGGCGATGCCGGCGAAGCGACCGGACGGCAAGCTCGGGAACGAGGGAACCTATGTCGCGGCGGGCCGCGCTGAGACGCCCCTCGGGCGCACCGGTGTCATCACATCGGCCCCGTCCGGGAGCTCGTCTGCGCCGGGTGGGAGGCACTTTGCCAGGGAGGCGGATCCCGTAAGGAACGCTCTGTCACCTGAGGTGCGTGTGGCGAGTCGCCGTTGATACGCTCGGATCGTTTTGTTTCATTCTCACCTGATTCCGGTACGTAGGAGACCTGTGATGCAAGATCAAACGTTCAGCCGACTCGCCTTTGGTGTCACCCTTGCCAGTTGGGTCGCGATTTCGTGCGCCCCAGCCGAGTCCGACTCGAACAACGAGGGAGGGGGGGGAGCGACGGCGACCGGTTCCGTGAGTAGCGTGAGCGGCAGCGGCGTTGCGACCTCCAGCGGCAGCGCGAGCGGCAGCGCGAGCGGCAGCGGCGTTGCGACCTCTGGCGGCACCACCGCGGCTGGGACCGGCGGTGACAACAGCGGCGGGAGTGGCGGGGCTGAGCCGACGGGCAGCGGCGGTGCTGGCATGGGTGGCTGGCCCGAAGGAGCCATTCCCATGGGGAACGCGCCTGTGCCGAGCGCGGGGTGCGGCAAGGCAACCACGTTGACGAGCAAGGAGTATACGATCTCGAGCTCGGGCCAGAATCGCGTGTACTACGTCGATATGCCCCGCAACTACGACATGAACAAGCCCTACCGGCTGTTCTACACCTCACATTGGATCGGCAGCCGCTACCAAGACGTCAAGAATCAAGACTTCTACTTTCTCAAACCGCAGTTGGAGGCCGACGGAGAGCAAGCCATCTTCGTGGCCCCCTCCTCGGACGGTGCAACGTGGCAACAGAAGGATCACGCGCTGTTCGACGACATCATGGCGTTCATGAATGAAAACGTCTGCTACGACACGACCCGCGTGTTCGCGACCGGCTTCAGCTTCGGAGGGATGATCACCTATTCGCTGTCGACGAACCATCAAGCGGAGATCCGTGCGGCCGTGGGCATCGCCCCGGCCAACTACAACATCTGGTTGCCTGAAAAGACACATAAGCCCATTGCTTGGATGCACACGACGGGCATGAGCGACGGGACTTGCCCCTGGGTGAACAACGAAGGTCAAAAGAGAGGGGCCAAGTTCATCGCCCTCGAAAAGGCCGAAGACAACGGCTGCACGATTCCGGACAATATCCCGACTTCGAACGGCGCGTACAGCTGCTTCGATTTCAAGGATTGCGATCCGGAGCATCCGACGCGGGTGTGCACCTTCGGCGGCGGGCACACGAACATCGACGGCAATCCGAACTGGATTCCCATCGAGTCGTGGAAATTCTTCAAGCAGTTCTGACCGACGTCCTCGCCGCGGGCGGGACCCTCGCCCGCGCGTAGCGCCGCGCTCGGGGCGTCTCGCCTGCAAGGGGAATAGGGGCCGCCTCCGAGCGCGTGGGCAAATCAAGCCGGTTCGAGCGGCTGCTCGGTGCGCCCGCGAGCGCATCCCGGTGCACGTGCACGCGCTCCGACGTCACGCTCCCTGACCGGGGACCCTCGTTCAGTGGAAGGCGAAGCGGTCGACCGTGATCTTGTAGCTGAGTTGTTCGCCGCGCTCGATCCGGCCACCGAGCGACATGTTGTGCTCCTCGCCGCTCGTCGCCACGTACTTCGCGTCGGCCGCCACGAACGTGCACGCACCCTCGATCGGCTGCGGGCGCTCGAAGAGGCAGCCGTAGCCGTCCTCGGCGACGGGGCGACAGATGCGGGTGTCGATCTTCAGCGCCTCGACCTCCTCGCGAGAAAACATGCGCTCCTCGTGGGCGATCTTCATGGGCTCCTCGCAGCGAACGTAGATGGGCAGGTACTGGTGCTGCGCGTCCCGGTACACGACGCCGTCGTTGACCTCCTCGCGCGTGCCCGTGGCCACGTCCAGATAGCCCTTCAGGCGGACCGGCGCCTCGACGGCGGCGGGGAGACCCTCGGCGGGCATCGCCTCGGCGTGCGGGTGATCGCCGGCGTAGACGAGGACGTTGAGGAAGCGGTGCCGCGCGCCGTCCCCGGTGGGGTCGAAGATCTCGCTGACCGCGTCGCATCGCGCGGCCTGCTCGGCGGAGCGGCTCTCCATGTTGTCCCCGCTCGACTCGAACCCGAGCTCGTAGACGCCCACGCTCGCTCCCCAGCCATTGTCGTTCTTGGACGCGGCCAGGCCGGCGGCGTCGTCGTCTGGGGCGATCCAGAGGTTGTTGGTGGTGAGCGCGGGGACGTGCGCGAGAGAGCGAACGAGAAAGCCGTTGTCGCCGCAGCCGCGCCCGATCTGTTCATAGGTGGTGTCTACCTCCGCCGGAGTCGACGGGGTTGCCGGCGCCGCGGTGGGCTCGGCGATCGCGTCGCCGTCCGATCCGCCGCAGCCCGCGACGAAGATGAAAGGAGCCCCCACGAGAACCAGCGAACGAAAGTAGTTCCTCATGACGGCGGTGGGAGCAAAGCTCGTACCTCCCCGATCCATGCGGATTTTCCGCCCAAATCGCGGCGCGAGACGCGACGCGTGAACGGGGCGCCACACCTCGGCCGCTCACGAGGAAGCGCTGCGCGAAGCGCCGTAGCCCCAACGTCGGTCAGCTGGTGCAGGATGGGCGCGATGGAACCGGCCGGGTCAGCTCGTCGCGCGCTGCTCTTCCGCGGGAAGCGGGGGCGGGGTCCGCCGCTTTCCGACGCACGCGAACAGCGCGCAGACGGCTTGGCGCGGTGGCGGTCCGGCACAGGGGCCGCGGCGGCGTCTGCATGTCATGCTGGCCCAGACACCGCGCCAAGCCACGCTCCCTCCTGCCGGTCGTGCCCTGGCCCATGCTGCCGCGAAAGGAGCTCCGAACCCTACCTCGCTCGACGACGCGCCGTTCCAGCCACCGCGTCGCGCGACGACACCGCCGCGGTGGCTCGCTTCCATCCTATGTCCTATGGAGGAGCGTTCATGCGACTGTCATTCTCTTCGGCACATTGCGTCCTCGCCTTGGTCACCGGGCTCACGGGCATGCTCGGGTGCTCGGACGCCCCTGGTCCCGGCAGCAGCGCGCCCGACGCGGGCGCGCCGAGCGATCCCGACGCGGGCCCCGACGCGGGCGCGCCCGACGGCAGCCCGCCCTCCTCCGCGACGTTCGGTCCGCTCGGCGATCGGCCGGATCTGCCCGTCGACGGGCGGCTCACCATCGACGGCCTGCTCTCCGCCGTCGATGTCGTCCAGGACAGGGACGGTAGGCCCCATATCTATGCCGAAAGCCTCGTGGACGCGATGCGCGTCGAAGGGTATCTGACGGCGCGCGACCGCGCGCTTCAGCTCGAGATCTTGCGGCGCACCGCCGAGGGGAGGCTCGCAGAGCTCTTCGGCGACCTCGATCCCACCACCATCGATCAGGACATCGCTCTCCGCCATGTCGGGCTCGGTCGGATCGCCAGGGCCCAGTACGACGCGCTCCCCGAGGGGGAGCTCCGCCAGATGCTCGACGCGTACGCGGACGGGGTGACCCAGGTGTTCAGGAAGATCCGCTCCGGGGACATCCTCCTCCCCGGCGGCGCGACGGGGATACCCGCCAAGGCGTTCACCGACTGGAGCGGCGTCGACTCGCTCGTGATCAGCCGCTTCCACAGCTACCTCCTGTCGTTCGACGCCGAGCTGGACATCACCACGCAGCAGTTCTTCGACGCCGCCCGGACGACGTTCGCGTCGAGCAGCGCCGATCCGCTCGCGCAGAAGCGCGCCGGCTTCGAGCGGGACTTCCTGAGGTTCGCCCCCTCCGAGCCCGCGGTGACCAGCAGCGGCTATCCCGCCTCCCCGGCGCGGGAGAGGGCCCGGAAGGCGGAGGACAAGGCGGCGAAGAGAGCGCCTAGCGCGCGACGACCGGGGCGCGCCGCGCCGGACCGCGCGAAGCTCATGTCGTCGCTGACCGGCTACCTGAGCGCGGTCCAGCGCGCCAGGAGCAAGGTCGCCCCGGAGGGCTTCGGCTCGAACAACTGGGCCATCCACGCGAGCCGGAGCGCGACGGGGCACGCGCTCGTGGCCAGCGATCCCCACCTGTCGCTGAGCGCGCCGGCCGTCTGGTATGCCGTCTCGATCCATGTCACCGCGCCCGAGGGCAAGGACGCGAGCCGCGATGTTCACGTCGGGGGCGTCACCTTCCCCGGGATTCCGGGGATCATCCTGGGCCACAACGAGCACGTCGGGTGGGGAGCGACGGTCGCGATGTACGATGTCACCGATGTCTATGCCGAGACGCTCACGCCCGACGGCAAGGCCGTGCTCTTCAAGGGCAATCCAGTGCCCCTCCAGACGGTCGAGGAGGTCATCGCGATCGCTGGCAGGGCACCTTATACCTACCGCGTCCCGATCGTGCCCCATCACGGCCCGCTCCTGCCGACCATCGTCGACCACGCGGTGGTGGATCCGGACCCGGCCGTGGGGGCGCTCAGCGTCCGCTGGACGGGGCTTTCGCCGACGAAGGAGCTGGAGGCCATCTTCGGCCTGCTGCGCGCTCGCTCGGTCGATGAGGCGCAGGAGTCGCTCTCGAAATTCAGCGTCGGCGCGCAGAACTGGGTGATGGGCGACGCCGCGGGCGACATCCTCTGGACGACGCACGCGGCGATCCCGACGCGGTCTCGTGAGGCGTTCGCCTGGGACGCGGCCACCTATACGGGCGTCCTCCCCTGCATGGTGCTCCCCGGCGACGGGACCGCGGAGTGGACCGGGACGCTCCCCGAGCACCTCATCCCCCGGGCGAAGAACCCGCCGGCGGGATACATCGCCACGGCGAACAACGACCCCATCGGGGACTCCCTGGACAACGATCCATCGAACGGCGCGCTCCCCGACGGCACCCCCATGTACCTGGGCTGCAGCTTCGACATCGGGTTTCGCGAGGGCCGCATCCAGGAGCGGATCGATGCCCACGAGGGTCCTCTGTCGCCGGAGGATTGCGCGGCGATCCAGGGCGACATCAAGTCGGCGCTGGGCGTGAGGCTCGTGCCTCACCTCCTCCGCGCCATCGACCGCGCCGAAGAGGAGCGCAAGACGCCCGGTACTCACCCCGATGTGACCGCGATCGTCGCGGACGCCGCATACGAACCGCAGCGCCTCGTCGCCCTGCGGGCGCTCCTCGACGGCTGGGGCAAGGAGGCGGACTACAAGGCGGCCGCCGGCATCGATCTCGATACCGCCATGCCGCTCGCGGACGAGGGCGACGGCCCCGGCGCGATCGACGCCCGCGCCTCGGAGGCGACCTTGGTCTTCAACCTCTGGCTCGTCCGGGTGGTGCGCCGGGTGCTGGGCGACGAGCTCGGCCAGATGGGCTTCTCGTCGTTCTCCCGGGAGATGTCGGCGAAGGCGCTCCTCCACCTGTTCTCCGCCGATCGGGAGCAGCTCGCCACCTTCGATCCGGCCGTGCAGGACAGCGCGCTGTGGGACGACATGGGCACGCCAGCGGCCGAGTCCAGGGACGATCGCGTGCTGCGCGCCCTGCTCGACGCCCTCGCCTGGCTCGATCGACAGGGCGGCTCCGGGGCTGCGGCGCCCCGCTGGGGCGCCTTTCACACGGTCACCTTCGACGCGCTCGTCCCCCTCCTCAGCAGCCTCAGCATCCCTCCGCCGAGCGATCCCCTCTGGAGCGGCGGCTTTCCGCGCGGCGGCGACGAGTTCGCGGTGGACTCCTCGGATTATCGCCTCTCGTGGGCGCTCGACGAGTCACCGAATTTCCAGTACGTCCACGGCCCGTCGCAACGGCTCGTCGTGGAGCTCGACCCGGCGGGGCCGAAGGCGTGGAACGCCATTCCCGGAGGCAATGTCTGGGACGCCGAGAGCCCACATTTCCGCGATCAGGCGGAGCTCTGGCGAAAGAACCAGACGCACCTGGTGCCGTTCCTGCTCCCCGACGTGATCCAGGCGAAGGAGTCGCGCACGGTGGTCGAGGCGCCGTAGCCGGCGTCCTCCGAGGCCCACCCCGGGCCGGCGGGCGGGACTCGCCGGGGAGGCTCACGCCCGGCCCGGCGCCTCGCTCGAGCCCTCCGGCCGCGCGCCGGGCTCGCCGCCGGCGAGGCCGGTCCACCAGCCGCTCGCGAGGGCGAGCGCGATCCAGCCTTGCAGGTTCGCGCGCAGCTGCGCTGCCTCCGCGGCCGTGCAGCCCTGCTCGACGGCGGCGAGGGCCTGCCCGAACGGCAGCTCCCGGCAGCGCTCGAGCAGCCGGGCGAACAGCGGATCCACGGAGGTCGTGGTCGTGCCGGCGGCGCTCCGGGCGAAGACCCAGGTCCGGGTCGACGGGTGGCGACGGATCGGCTCCGGCGCGCCCTCGTCCCGATCGGCCCCCGCGAGCCGCGAGAAGCGGGCGAGATCCCAGTCCTCCTCGGCCAGCGAGCAGGACACCGCGAAGCGCAGCCGCGATCCGGCCAGCCGGGAGAGCTCCTCCGGCGTCGGCCGCCACAGCCCCTCGAAGGGCGATTCGTAGGCGCGCCGCTCGGCCTCGTCCATGCGGAGCGCCTGGCGGACCATGGCGAGCGGAGCCCTGGAGAGCTCGACCCGCCGGCACCACGCGTCGCCGTGCGGCGGGCGCTCCGGCGGTCGGCGCGGGCCCGCACCGTCGAGGCGCTCGAGCGCGCGGTGGAGCCGCTCCGCGAAGCCGCGGGTCGCCTCGTCGAGGTCGGCGTGGCGGGGCGGGCGCTCGGCGAGGTGCAGCGCGGCGAGGTGGTTGAAGTGCCAGTGGCTCACCGCCCGCGCCACGCGGGGAAAGCTCGTCTGGAGCGCGGTGAACAGCCGCATCCAGTACTGGCGGTGATAGACCGCGAGCCGCTCCGCCGGCGCGGGGCCCCCCGGGCCGCCCTTCAGCTGCGCCACGAGGCGCGCGGGATACCGCTCCTGCCGCTCGCGGAAGCGCCCGGCGCCCGGGTCGAGCGGCGCGCGGAGGACCGCGGTGAAGTCGCGCTGGAGCTCTCGCAGCCAGCGCGGAGGATCTCCGCCCCTCGGGCTCATGCCGATCGCACCCGCCGCGCCTTGTCGAGCTCCGCGAGCGCCACGGACAGGGGCGGGATCTCCGCGTCCCACTCGAGGAGCGTGGGAAAAGGGCCGCCCCGCCGCCACGCTTCCTCGTAGAGCGACCAGACCTCGTCGCATACCGGACGATCGTGCGTGTCGTGCCGCAGGCCCGAGGGCAACACCTGGTGTCCGGCCAGGTGGACCTGCAAGACCCGGCTCCACGGCACGCCGTCGAGGTACTCGCGCGGATCGAAGCCGTGGTTGTCGCTGGAGACGAAGATGTTGTTGACATCCAGCATGGCCCAGCAGCCGGACTCCTCTACCACGCGGCGATAAAAGTCCCACTCCGGCATCGTGTCGCGCTCCCAGGCGACGTACGACGACAGGTTCTCGATCCCGAAGGGGACGCCGAGGGCCTCCTGGACCTCGGACGCCCGAGCGGCGGCGTAGGGGATCAGCTCCGGATCGTACGGCGCCGGCAGCAGATCGTGGTGCGTCGTGCCCTCGAACGCCGTCCAGCAGAGGTGATCCGTGAAATAGGGAATGCGAAACTCCTGGATCAGATCCCGGAGCCGGGACAGGTGATCCCGGTCGAGGGGGGCTTCGCCCAGCAGGTTCAGGGAGACGCCGTGGGCGACGATCGGGTAGCGCTCGGCGATGCGCCGGAGCCGCTCCCGGGGCAACGGCGACGCGCCGAGGTAGTTCTCCGCGATGATCTCGAAGAAGCCCAGCCGGGGCCGGAGCCGCTCGATCGCCTCGTAGTGCGGCGGGCGCAGCCCGAGGCCGAGCGCGTCGCGCGGCAGAGCGCGCGCGTCGGGCGCTCGGTCGTCGTCGGCGGCTCGCGGCGCGCTCATCGGCCGGCTACGGGCTCGGGTCGATCGGCTCTGCAGCCGGCAGCTGCTCGAAGGGGTGGCCCTCCGGCGTCAGCGTGCGCAGGTAGGCGATCAGCGTGTCGATCTCGGCCCGCGAGAGCAGGTGATAGGCGCCGGGCATGTTCGAGTAGGCGATGCCCTCGGCGGCGACGCCGTCGATCCCGAACGCGATGATGGACTGCAGGTACGTGTCCGAGCGGCGCTCCCAGAAGCCGGCGACGAAGGCCTCCACGTCCTCGCCGGGCGGCACCTTCACGCCGAACGTGCCCGCCGGGCCGGAGTGGCAGTGGGTGCACCCCCCGTCCCCGAACGCCGCGGGGCCGTCGCGATCCTGGTCCTCGGCGGTCTCCACGCAGCTCCAGCCCTTGCAGCTGTTCATGGCGCGGCAGGCGTGCTCGTAGAGCTCGTTCCAACTCTGATAGACCATGCCGCGGCAGCTGTTCGTGCCGGCGCAGGACGCGTGGACCTGCACCAGGCCGGGGCGCGCGGTGCCCGACAGCATGGCGGACTCGGCGCACGCCGCGGCGAACTCCTCGAGGGAGATCTGGCCATCGCCGTCCTCGTCCATGACGTCGATCGCGTCCACGAGATCGTCCTCCGGGCCGGCGCTCCACACGAGCGTAGTGACCGGCGCGTCGGACTCATCGCAGTTCGAATCGACGTTATCGAGATTCCGCTCCTCGGCGTCGGGGTGGACGGTGTTGTTGAAGTCGTCGCAGTCGCCCTCGCGCGGGGTGAAGCCGTCCCTGTCGTGGTCGCTGTCCTCGTCATCCACGGGCTCGCCGCCGCCCGTGTCGGAGCCGCCGGTCCCGGCGGGGGAATCGCCGCCGGAGCCGCCGGTCCCGGCGGGCTCCTCGCCGCCGGCGCCGCCGGTTCCGGAGATGGGGTTGACGCTGTCGTCGTCGCCGCAAGCGGGCGCGAAGGCGGCGAAGCTGGCGAGCGCCAGCGCAAGCAAGGTGGATCCCGGCGATTGGGTCATGGTGGTCGTCCTGCCTCCGAAGGAGCGCGCTGCGCGCGCTTGCCGGCTGCCCGGCGCAGGGCATGTAGGCACGGCTGGCGCGCGCGGAATATGTGGCAAGTTGTCGCAGGCCTACCGTCCGATCGCTGGTGCATCGCGTTCGAGGAGCGGCGGCTGCGCGCCAGTTCGGCGCCGCGTGCGAGCGCTGCGCGCGGTCGGCGTGGCGCCGGGGTCGACGGCGCGCGCCGCCGCAGGGGCCGTCCTCGCCGCGGGCGCGGGCGCGGGGCCCGATTTGCGTGCAGCGGCCGAGCGAAAGGAAGTACAACGGCTGCGAGCGTCGAAGAGGGAAGAGGAACGCCGGATGACAGGCATGCTTCGCGGGGGGCTGCGGCTCGGTTGTGCAGCGGCCGTGGTGTTCGCGGCGGGACCGGTCGCCGCCATGCAGCCGGCGTCTGGTCCCGCGCCCCGGGTCTCGCCAGCGCCTGCAGCGTCGCAGCCAGCGCCTGCCGCGTCGCAGGGCGGCCCAGCCGGCGCGCCGTCAGCGTCGCCGACGGCGCCGGCGCCGGGCGGCGCGGCGGACATGCCCCTGGCGCCGGCGACGGACGTGTCTCCTCCGCAGCCAGCTCCGGGCGACGGCGTTGCGCCGCCGTCGGGGGCGCCACCGACCGGGGTTGCGCCGCCGGGAGCTCCCCAGGCGCTCCCGGCCTGGACGACGAGCCCCTGGCTGCTCGAGGGCGCTCCCGCGGGCGAGCAGCCCGGGCCGAAGCGCGTCTGGTACGGCTGGCAGCACCTCCTCGTGCTCGGCGGGACCGCCATCCTCGTGCCCATCGCCGTCGGCACGGAAAACGAGGTGCTCGCCTGGTGGTCCGTCAGCACCTTCGCGCTCGGCGGTCCGGTCACCCACTGGGCCAACGGCAACCTCGGCAAGGGCTTCGCCAGCCTCGGCCTCAACGCCGGCTGCACGCTCGGCGGCGGCATGGTCGGCCTGCTCGCCGGCAAAGCCGTGGACGCCCGCGGGTGGGACGAGGTGGCTGGCATGATGCTCGGCAGCAGCGCCGGCCTCCTCACGGCCAACATCATCGACATCGCGGTCCTCGAGCGCGAGGAGCGCTCGACCGCCGACAGCTACGAGTACATCCGTCTCCGCTCGCCTCGGCTCCGGCTCGCGCCGCACGTCGCCCTGGCGCCGGACCGCGCCACGCTCGGCCTCGGCGGCGCCTTCTGAAGGGGCAGCGGCGCCGTGGGCGCGCCGGCGGCGAGGTGCCGCGCCGCCGCGAGGGCGCGCGGCGCGCGCGACGCGGGCAGCGCTTCGGCCTGGCTCGGCCGCCGCGGGGGTGTAGCATCCGCGCGTGTTCATTCCGAAATCAGGTGCACGACGGATCGCGCTCATCGCGCTCGCCGCGCTCGCCGCGTGCGGCGGCGCGGAGCGGCAGGATCCCCAGTTCGCGGACGCGCCCGCGGTCCCGCTCCCCGGTCCTCCCGGCGCCGCGCCGCTCGACGCGCCCGGCGGCGAGCCGGAGGAGCTGCCCGGCGTGAACACGGCCGAGCTCGTCCGCCGCGAGCGCCACACGTGGTGGCAGCTCGTCTCGCAGCTCTACGCGCCGTGCGCCGAGCAGGCGGTGTCGCTCGCGCAGTGCGTCCGCGAGTCGCGCCCCTGCGCGGCCTGCGTGCCCGCCGCGCAGCTCGTCGCCGACAAGATCCGCGGGGGCGCGAGCGCCGCGGAGGCGCAGGCCGCGTACGGCGTGCGGTTCGGACCGAACGTGAAGAAGATCGACCTCGCCGACTCGCCGTCGCGCGGGCCGGAGCGCGCGCCGGTGCAGATCGTCGTGTGGTCGGACTTCGAGTGCCCCTCCTGCGGCCGCGCGGTCCCGCTCCTCGACGAGATCTTCGAGCGCCACGCGCCGAACGTGCGGTTGATCCACAAGGTGTACCCGCTGCGGTCGCACCCGCACGCCGAGGCCGCGGCGCGCGCCGCCATCGCGGCGCACGCGCAGGGCCACTACTGGCAGATGGAGCGGCTCCTGTTCGAGAACCAGCAGCGGCTCGAGGACAAGGACCTGCTCGGCTACGCGCAGCGGGTCGGCCTCGACATGGCCCGGTTCCGCGCCGACATGGCCGGCGAGGCGGCCGCCCGGGTGATCGCGCGCGACAAGGCCGAGGCCGACCGCGCGGGGCTCTCGGGGACGCCGTTCATCGTCGTCAACGGCCGGGAGTTCGATCTGGCGCTGTTCAGCCTGCAGGGGGAGCTCGACCGGTGGATCGCGACGGAGCTCGCGATCCTCGGCGGGGGCGGGGGCGCGGCGGCCGGGGGCGCCGGAGCGCCGGGCGCGCGGTGAGGTCCGCCGGCCAGCGCGGGCGTAATCATGCGATCGCCCTGGTGGACTGTTCGGTAGAGCTTCGCCCACGTGTGCGACGCACCCACGTTCGGTGATCTTGATCGCCCTCGTGGAGCCCCGGCCCCGTGGTCTGACGTCGGAGCACACGTAAATCACACGGCGTGACGAATCCGGGGACCTACCCGGAATTTAGAGGGCAGGAGGCGGCTGCTTCGGCTGGCACGGTAGCGCTGCATGAGCGAGACGCGCCTCCTAAAAGTCGAACATGCCTGTAACCACCCGAGAGATGCTCCAATGCCCTCAGTCACCCATGAAGCCCTGGTGGAGCTGTTCAAGAACCGGCCGACGCTCGCCGCCGAGATGCTCCAGGACGCGCTCGGCCAGCCGATTCCGACCTTCACGGAGGCGCGCATCGAGTCCTCCAATCTCGCCGAGATCGTGCCCTCGGACCGCCGGGCCGATCTGGTCGTCGTGCTCGTGGGCGAGCAGCAGCGGCCCGCGATGGCCGTCGTGGTCGAGGTGCAGCTCGGTACAGACCCGGACAAGCCGTACGTCTGGCTCGTGTACCTCGCCCAGACGAGGGCCCGGCATCGCTGTCCGACCCGGCTGCTGGTCGTGACGACCAACCCGGCGATGGCCCGCTGGTGCTCGCGGCCGATCGACACGGGCCACCCCGGCCTGATGCTGACGCCGCTGGTGCTCGGGCCGCAGGGCGTCCCGGTCGTCACGGACGCCGAGCAGGCGAAGGCAGCGCCCGAGGTGGTCGTGCTCTCGGCCATGGCGCACGGGCAGGGGGAGGCGGGGGAGGCGATCGGCGTGGCGTTCCTGGCGGCGGCTGCCGGGCTCGATGAGGAGCGCCGCGCCCTGTACGGAGACCTGGTGCTATCCTCGCTGAACATCGCGGCGAGGCGGACGTTGGAGGCGATGATGAAGAGCAATTACGAATTTCAGAGTGAATTCGCGCGCAGCTACGTGGCGAAGGGAGAGATCAAGGCCAAGGCGCACGACGTCCTCACCTTCCTCGAGGCCCGCGGGCTGGAGGTCCCGGCCGAGGTGCGGGAGCGCGTCCTCGCGAGCACCGACCTCGCCGAGCTCGACCGCTGGATCCGCCGCGCCGCCGTCGTCAGCGACGCCCGGGAGCTCCTCGCCGCGGACGGCTCCTGAGCCCCCGCGCCTTCGAGACACCGGAGCCGGCGGCGCCCACCAGTTTCGAACAACGCCGTCGGTGATCATCGCATCCTCCGCGAACCATCAAAACGAAGAGGGGCGGCGCTCCGCCGCCCCTCTCGAGTTAAGCCGGCTCAGCTCGGCCGATTCGCCTTCCAGCCCAACTCAGCTCGGACGATTCGCCTTCTCGGACGCCGTCGTGCCGCCGCCCGCCGTCGCCCCCTGCCCGCCGGCCACCTGCGCCGCGGACCCGCCGCCGCTCTTGATCTGCACCGCGCGGCCGCGCTGCTGTTGCTGCGGCAGCTTCAGGCAGACCTCGAGGACGCCGTTCTCGAACCTCGCGTCCACGTCGTCGGCCTGCACGCCCTGGGGCAGCGGGATCGAGCGCATGAACGAGCCATAGCTGCGCTCGCTGTAGCTCACGCCCTCGCGCTGCTCCTGCTGCTCCTGCCGGCGCTCGCCCTCGATGATCAGCGCGTCATCGTGGAGCTCCACCCGGATGTCGTCCTTCGTCACGCCCGGGAGATCGGCCTTCACGACCAGCTGACCGTCGCGCTCGCCCACCTCGATGTGCGGCGACCAGAGGCCGCCGCCGAACGACGAGGGGCCACGACCGCCGCCCTGCTCGGCAAGCGAACGAGGCTGCCTGAACGGCGACAGCGTCCCGCCAAAGCCGAAGTCCTCGAAGATGCGATCCATGTCCTCCATCATCCGGCGCATCATCGTGAACGGGCTGAAGACCCCGCCCGCCCCGCCGTACCGCCCGAGCTGACCGCCGCCTTGCTGGCGCTGCAGCCCGGCGGACGGACCGCCGGCCCCCAGAGAGGAAGTCTGTCCCGTCGCCTGGCTGCTGGGCTTGCCCTGCTGCGACCTGGCCACAGGAACGTCTTGACCCACTTGCTGACGCTGCTGCTCCGCCATGGGAACCTCCTTTCAACGAGGAGTCATCGCAAATATAAGGCCGCATCGCCCCCGCGAAAGGGCGCATCGATGCGACGGCTCCCGTCGTGCGACGTCACATGGCCGAGCGCGCGCCGTCGCAAACAGCCACCATGAGCCCGCCTGCGGAGAGCGCACCCCGCGCGCCGGCGCCGGACCGGGCACGACGGGCGCGGACGAGCTCGACGCTGCGCACGCGCGACGCGCGCTCGCGCCAGGCGTCGCCGCGCAGGGGTGCCCGGCTATCGCCACCGCCTGGCGATCTCCACGAAACGGTGGAGGCTGTACGGCTTCTGCAGCACCGGACGGCTGAGATCGGACTCGCGCAGCCCTGCCTTCCCGTACCCCGTCACGAAGACGAACGGGATGCCCCGTTCCATCAGGATGTCGGCCACGGCATAGACCTTCTCGCCAGCGATGTTGATGTCCAGGCTCGCCCCATCGATCGGCGCCTCGCGGGCCAGGCGGATCGCGTCCTTCATGGTCAACGCCGGGCCGATCACCACGCAGCCGAGGTCGGTCAAGACATCTTCCAGGGACGAGGCGATCATCGGCTCGTCCTCGACCACGAGGACGCGCAGCCCCTCCAGCTCGCGTGGGCCCTCGGGATCCGGGAGCATCATGCGGCCACGCGCTCCAGCGGCAGATGCATCACGCAGCGTACGCCCTCGGGCACGAAGTCGAGGCGCACTTCCCTGGCGAGCTGGCGCCCGAGGTCGCGCTCGATCAGGCGCGAGCCGAAGCCCCGGCGGCGCGGCGGCCGTACCGGCGGCCCGCCCATCTCCCGCCATTCGAGCCAGAGCAGCGGCTCGCGCCCGTCCGCGCTCACGTCCCATGCGATCTCGACGCGGCCGGACGGCTGCGACAGCGCCCCGTACTTGGCCGCGTTGGTCGCCAGCTCGTGGATCGCCATGCCGAGCGTCACCGCCGCCTCCGGGCGGAGGCGCACGTGCTCGCCGGTCACGTGAACCCGATCGGCGTCGCAGTCGGCGTGCGGCGCCAGCTCGGCGCACACGATGTCGCGGAGGCTCGCGCCCTGCCAGGAGGTCTGGTTCAGCAGGTTGTGGGTCTGAGACAGCGCCAGGAGCCGCGCGAGGAACGCCTCCGTGAACGCCCTGGGCGAGTCCGCCATGCGGAGCGTCTGCGCGGCGATCGCCTGCACGATCGCCAGCGTGTTCTTCACCCGATGGTTCAGCTCATTCAGAAGGAGCCTCTGGCGCTCCTCCGCCTGCTTGCGCTCGCTCACGTCGAGGACGAACGCCACCCCCTGGTCGTCCGACCCTTCGAACCGCACGCCGCCGAGCAGCACGGGGACGCGGCTGCCGTCCTTCCGGCAGAACTCCTTCTCGAAAGGCCGGAACTGGCCGGTCAGGGCGATCTCGTCGAGCGCCCGCTGGGTCACGTCATGCGACTCCAGCGGCGTGCTCTCCGTCCAGTACATCTTCTCCGAGGCGAGCTCCTCCCGGCTGTAGCCCATCATGGCCAGAAAGGCGTCGTTCGCGTCGAGGATCCTGCCGTCGAGGTCCCAGAAGGCGATCCCGATGATGTTGGCGTCCACGAGGCGCCGGATCCGCGCCTCCCGCTCGCGCAGCGCCAGCTCCACCCGCTTGCGCTCGCTGTTCTCGCGCTGGAGCTCGGTATAGAGGCGCGCGTTCTCCAGCGAGATGGCGGACTGGGAGGCCAGGAGCTCCAGCATCGCGATGCGATCGGCGGTGAAGGCGCGCGGGGTCAGGTTGTTCTCCAGATAGAGCACGCCCACGAGCGTGCCCTGCTTCACCAGGGAGAGGCAGAGCACCGAGCGGGGTCGCCGCTCGCGCACGTAGGCGTCCTCCGAGAACTGGTTGGGCACGGCGGCGTCGTCCAGGATCACGCTCTCCCGCGAGCGGATCGCGTAGTGGAGGAGGGAGATGGGGAGATCGGCCGGGGTGACGGGCGCCTGCCGGAGGGTGACCTCGACCCGGCCGCGCCGGGTGACGACCTCGGCCTCGACGTCGTGCTCGGCGCCGCGGGGTCGGATCAGGAGGCCTCGCTCGGCGCCCGCGTGCTCGACCACGATCGTCAGCAAGGTCTCGATGAGCCGGTCGAGGATCAGCTCGCCCGAGACCGCCTGCGACGCCTTGAGCACGGTGATGAGGTCGAGCCTCGCGTGCGGCGCATCGAACGGCGGGGCAGGCCCGGCCGCGGCCTGCATGCGCATCGCCTCCGGCCGGAGCGCGTGCGGAAAATCCCTCTCGAGGCGCCGCATCGCGCGCGCGGCGCCCCAGCGACCATAGAGGCGGTGCGCCTCGGTCATGTAGGCACACGCGACGAAGGTCCTGCCCAGATCGAGGTAATGGCGGGCGCAGAGCTCGTTGGCGAGCGCCGCGTCATGCAGGAACTGGCCCTCCCGGGCGGCCATGATCCCCTGATCGTACAGGGCGCCCGCGCCCTCGCGCCGCTCGCTCCGGGCGAGCTCGGCCTTCAGGATCGAGGCGCGGTGACGGTGGCTCTCCGGCCCGAGGGCCGCCCAGGACTCCACCTTGCGCGCGCACTCCCGGAGCCTCGCGAGGTAGGCTTCCCTGAGCGCAGGGGCGGCGGTCCCGGCGGCCCGCGAGAAGGCCAGTCCACCATAGAAGTAATAGCAAGGGCTCGCGTGCCACGCGGCGAGCATCCCGAGGCTGCCGGGGTCGGCCCTGCCCCAGAGCGCCGCCACCTCCTCGTACGCGCCCTCGAAGACGCCGGCGATGACCTCGAAGACATTCAAGAAATAGAGCGACGCCCGGTTGTCGATGCGGCGGGCCTCCTCGGCGACCGCGCCGATGTCGACCCACGCCCCCCGCCTCCAGTCGCCCCCGGCCGGCGCGCCCAGGTGCTCGCTGAGCTGCGCGACGGCCCCGACCATCCACGTGATCGTGTTGAACTCGTCGAGCTTGCAGAGCGGCGCGTGCAGCCTCGCCTCCTCGAGGACGTCGTGGAGGTGCGCCCCGCGGAGCAGGGCGTTCACGCTCGCGTTGCACGCGTTGTAGAAGGCCCAGATGTACTGTCCTGTCTCGACGCCGGCGTGGATGCCCTTGCGCAGCGACGCCTTCGAGCTCTCGTAGGTGTCCATCCAGTGCTGCACCCACGCCCCCCACATGTTGCACAGCATGGATTCGGACTTCGCGTCCGGGCAGCGCTCGTTCAGGCGGACCGCCGCCCGCCCGAAGGCGTAGCCCTTCTCGATGTCGAGCCCGGCGCAGAGGAACGTCCCGAAATTCACGTAGGCGTAGATCGAGCTCTTCGAGATGCCGTGCAGGAGCGAGCCCTGGAGCGCCTTCATCACCGTGATGCCGAAGTTGTTCGTGCCGAGCTGGTAGGTCGGCGAGAACATCTCCTGAAGGAGGTCCTGGAGGGCGGCGATCTCGGGGTCGTCCAGCGCGGGCAGGTCGACCAGAGACGCGATGGGGCGGTCGCCGATGATCGCGAGGGTCCGCGCGAGCTCGGCGGCGAGCGCGCCGTCGTCCGGGTAGGGCGGCAGGTGGATGTCGTAGGCGCGCAGCGCGGCGAGCCCCTCGTCCATGGCGGCGGGCAGATCGTTCTTCAGGATCTCGACCTTCATCTTCAGGCGCCGCACCTCCGTCTGGTGTCGGCGCCCCTTCGCCCTGTCGAAGGTGCCCGTGAGCGTCGCGAGCGCGTCGTCGTGCCGCCCGCACAGCGACTCCAAGAGGCCCTTCTTCGTGTGATAGAGGAACGCCATCTCGTAATCGGAGGTCCACGCGTCTGCAGGCAGCATGGCCATGCCGTGCTCCAGGTACTTCAGCGCCGCGGCGAAGGCCGCCGACTCCTCGGCGCGCGCGGCGGCCTGGAGGTTGAGCCGGGCCGACTCCATGCGCTCCTCCGGGTCCTTCATCAGATCGCCCGCGCTGTTCAGGTGATCGACGACGTCGAACAGGTCGTGCCCCCTGTCCGAGCGCAGCTTGCCGAGCAAGAGCCTCCCGATCCGGTAGTGGAACGCCGGCCTGTCGCGCTCCGGGATCAGCGAGTACGCGGCCTCCTGGATCTTGTCGTGCGCGAAGCGAGCCTGCCCGTCCGCGCTCACGATCAGGCCCTCGCCGAGGGCGTGATCGAGGCTCGCGTACGTCTCCTCGGGGGCGCGCTCGCTCACGGTGCTCAGGACGTCCAGCTCGAACGTGTTGCCGATCGCCGAGGCCAGCCGGAGCACCCGCTGCGTCGCCGGCGGCAGGCGCCGGATCGTCTCCGCCATGAGGCAGAGGACGTTGTCGGTGCACCCGAGCCGCTCGATCTGCCGCAGATCCCAGCCCCAGCCCCTCGCCGGATCGAAGACCAGCACCTTCGCGTCGTAGAGGTGCCGCATGAACTGCTTCACGAAGAACGGATTGCCTGCGGTCTTCTTCAGGACCGCGGCCGCGAGCGGGCCCCCGTCGGCGGTCTGGAGGCTGTCGCGCACGAGCTCGTTCAGGTGGCTCAGCCCGAGGGGCGCGAGGACGATGCGCCGCACCCCGAGGCCGCCCTTCTCGAGCTCCTCCAGCGCGACGAGCACGGGGTGGGCCGGGCTCACCTCGTTGTCGCGGTAAGCGCCGCAGAAGAAGAGCGACTCCACGCCGTCCTTCGCGAGGATGCTCTCGATCACGCCGAGGCTGGCCGAGTCCACCCACTGCAAATCGTCGAGGAACACGGCCAGCGGGTGGGCGTGCCGGGCGAACACGCAGACGAATTTCTGGAAGTAGAGGATGAAGCGGTTCTGGGCCTCCACCGGGCCGAGCGCGGGGACGGGCGGCTGCTCGCCGAGGATGTGCTTCAAGGACGGGAGCACGTCGCAGAGGACCTGCCCGTTGCTCCCCAGCGCCTCCAGGATGGCGCCGCGCCACGCCGCGATCCGCTCCTCGCTCTCGGAGAGGAGCTGCTTGATGAGCCCGTCGAACGCGTGGACGAGGGCGCTGTAGGGCCTGTCGCGGTTGTACTGATCGTACTTCCCGCTGATGTAATAGCCCTTCTCGCGCGCCAGCGGCTTCAGGATCTCCTGGACGAGCGACGACTTGCCGATGCCCGAATAGCCCGAGACGAGGACGATCGTGCGCTTGCCCCGGAGCACGTCGTCGAATGAATCGATGAGCGCCCGGATGTCCCCCTCGCGGCCGTAGAGCTTCTGGTGGAGCCGGAAGAGGTCTCTCCTGTCGTGCTGGCCGGGGCTGAACGTCCCCGAGAGGCCGCTACTCCGCCGCCGCGACCGGAGCTCTTCCAGATCGGCCTTCAGCCCCTCGGCGCACTGGTAGCGATCCTCGGCGTTCTTGCTGAGGAGCTTCATCGCGATCGCCGAGAGCGCGCCGGGCACCGCCGGGCTCACCTCCGACGGCGGGACGGGCGCCACCGCGATGTGGGCGTGCATCAGCTCGAGCGGGTCCGCCCCCTCGAACGGCCGCCGCCCGGTGAGCATCTCGTAGAGCACGACCCCCAGCGAGTACATGTCGGTGCGGTAGTCCACGCTGCGGTTCATGCGGCCGGTCTGCTCGGGCGACGCGTAAGGGAGCACCTCCGTGAGGACGTGGCGGGAATAGATCTCCTCTTTCTCGCGCGTCACGAGGGCGTCGACGCCGAAGCCGGTGAGCTTCACCTGGCCGCCCTCTCCGAGCAGGATGTTCGGGGGCCTCACGTCGCCGTGGATGAGGCCGTGACGGTGGATGTCGGCCAGCGCCTCGGCCACGGGGATCACGGCGTCGAGCACCGCGAAGACGTCGAGCTCGCCTGCCGCCTCCGACCTCCGCGTCGAGGACAGCGGGGCGCCCGGGAAAACCTCGGTGAAGAGCACCAGGCCGTCTCCGTGCTCCTCGACGGCGTGCACCTTGAGGACCCTCGCCGAGTCGATGCGCTGGATGACGCGATAGGCGTGCTTGAAGCGGAGGATATCGCCGATCCGCGTGTAATCGGCGTAGAGCATCTTCATCGCCACCTCGAGCCCGTCGGCGTCGCGGCGGGCCCGGTACATGGCCGAGCCCGCGCCCTCGCCGATCTTCGCGGTGACGTGGTGCCCTCGGATGCGGGTCGCGCCTGGCTGGATCGGGAGGTGCGTCATCGCGCCGTCCTCGCGCCCGCCGCCCCGGTCCCGCCTGGGCAGCGCCGCGCCGGGAGCGTCGCGCCGCGGCCGCTCCGGCCCGTCATGGCGCACGGGCGGCGCGGGCCGCGCTCGTCGCTGTCACGGCGAGATCCCGGCGAAGGCCGCCCTCCCGCTGGACGCCGGCGGCCGCGGTCCGCCGTCTGCGCGGCGCGCGTCCAGGCGCAACGCAGCGAGCGCCCTGAACAGCAGGCCGATTCGGCGCCTGGGACGTATCCCCCCATTGCATGCGTATGAGCCCTCCGCACGCCCTGTCAACCTGACGATCGGAGCCAGGGGTAAGGTCGCCGGCGGCGTCCGCGCTCAGGCCGGCATGGCCGCTGCACGCTCGCGTGCGACGGCGTCCAGACGTGGCCCTCTCCCGTCCCGCGTCCGCGGGCGCCTCACCCTATCGCGCGCGCGGGCACGTAGGTCTTCAATTCGAGCTCGATCGGGCTCTTGCACGCGAGCCGTGATGCCGTCGCGTCGCTCGAGGCACCGTAGACAACGCCCACCGGAAGCGGATAAGCAGGAATGGTCCCCTCGGGAGGGTTGTGCCATGTTCACGGTCGACCGAAAACCGATTCCATCGGCAGCAAACCCTCCAGCGCGAAATCCCGCATTGCAGCGCTCTGCGCAGGCGATGCCGGCGAGCCAGCTTTGGTCTCGGCGGGACTCGTCGAACCACGCCGCAGCGACTACTCCGTCCGGGACGACCGAGGAGCGATGGCGCGACGTGGAGCCGCGCTGGCCTGCTCCGAGGAGCGCCCCCTGGTCACGGGTCGATCGCGCGGCGCCCGAGGCCGTCGCGGCATCCGCGGCGCCATCGTCTCTCGCTCCGTCCGCCCTCTGGGATTTCTCCCGCATCCGCGTCACGCCCTGGGTCCAGCGCGCGCCGAGCCTCGGGCCGCCGGGCCTTGGAGACGAGCGCGAGGCCGGCGAGGTGGCCGGCGCGGCGGACCGCGGCGGGCTCACTCCCTCCATCGCCGCGCCGCCGGCCGCCGCGGGCGTGCAGCGCAAGTGCGCGGCGTGCGAGGACGAGGACGAGCACGCGGGCGCGATGCAACGCGCCGCGGATGGCAGCGGGCTCGGGGTGGGGCCAGCGGACGACGCCTATGAGCGCGAGGCGGATCGCGTCGCGTCGGAGGTGATGTCGGGAGCGCAGGCGCGCGTGCTGGGGCGCGTCGGCAACGCCGGTGCCCAGCGGGACGCGGGCGGAGCGGGGGGAGGATTCGCCGCGCCGCCGATCGTGGGAGAGGTGCTGAGGAGCGGGGGCGCGCTGCTCGACGCGAGCACGCGCGCCTTCATGGAAGCGCGCATGGGCCACGACTTCGGCGACGTGCGCATCCACGCCGATGCGCGGGCGGACGCCTCCGCCCGCGCCGTGAACGCTTTGGCCTATACCGTCGGCCGGGACATCGCGTTTCGCAGCGGTCAGTACGACCCGGCGTCCGGTCGCGGGCGGCGGCTGCTGGCGCATGAGCTGGCGCACGTCTGCCAGCAGGGCGCAGCCAGCATCCGCGGGGGACGGCTCGAGGCCGGAGCGGGGGAGCGGGCCGGGCAGGAGGCGCGGCCGGCCGGGGAGCCTCCAAGGCCTGCGCCGCATGCGCGGGCAAGCGTCACGGCGTCGCCCTTGCTGCAACGTCAGCACGCGCCTTCGGGCGGGCCCGTCACGGGGGTCCGGATCTCCTGCGAGGACCGTCGCATCGTGTTCGACACGGGCGGCGTCAGTCATCCGTACCGATTGACCTCCTGCGAGATCCCGGTCGGGGACTACACGGTCGGCGTATCGATCCGCGGCGCCGCCGTTCATTTCGACTTCGGGCCGTCGGCCGAGCGCGGCGAGCGATTCCGCTTCGGGTTTCACATCGATCCCGATCAGGTCAACCCGGTGACGTTGTTCCGGCGTCAGACCAGGGTCGCCGTCTCCGTCGTCGAGCGCCTCCCGTCGACCGAGGTCTCGACCTCGACGCCGAGCGGGCCCGCGCCGCTCGCGTCCCGGCTGGCCGCCTTCCAGCGGCTGGTCAAGAGCGCAGGGAAGCTGCGATTGGCGGAGAACGGACGCGCGCTCGAGCAATGGCGACAGTTCCTCGAGCAGCAGCTCACGCCGGCGCAGGTGCAGGCGCAGGTCCACGCCGAGGAGGTTCGTGCGCTCCTCGACGCCGCCGGCCGGCGGGGGGAGCTCGCTCTGGCGGAGCAATGGCTCCGCACGCGAGGCGCGAACCGCCGCTGGGTGCTGGAGCAGCAGATCGACGGCCGCTACCGGGCCTGCACCGGTTGCCACGCCACCGTCCAGGCCGAGGCCATGGATCGCGCGCGCGCGGAGCGAGGCGAACAGCTCCGGGCGCCCCTCGAGCAGCTCGCCGCCGGCGCGGACCCGGGACCCAGGCCCGCGTTCGCGGCGGGCGAACAGGTCGCAACTTCCGAGCAGCCCAGGGGCTTGCCTGCGGTGGCAGAAGCGCAGGAGCGCATCAACACGCTTCGACCGTACCTGCGCGAGCTCGGACCGGAAGGCTACCGGGTCCTCCCCGCGGAGACGCTGGGGAGCACCGCGCCGCCCGGCGAGCTGCTGGCCGACATCGGCCGCCGCATCGCCCGGCGCCAGGCGGACTACCGCGAGTTCAGCAGCCGGATCGACGCCCCCGACTTCGACTACCTCACGCTCCGGCCGATCGTGCGCGACCTCCTGCCCCTGGCCGATGCGGACGTCCGCCAGGCCGTGCTCCAGGCGATCGACCGCGCAGAGACGTGGGAGACCGTCGAGTCGATCGTCGTCGGCGCCGCCTCGATCGGCCTGCTGCTCCTCGCGATCTTCCCTCCCACGTCGGCGCTCGGCATCGCAGGCGCGCTCGCGCTCGGAACCGGCATGAGCGCCCACCAGGTCTATCGCGGGTACCAGAGCTTCGAGCAGGGGCGCCTCTACGCGCTGGGCCGGGGCGCCCACGACGTGCTCGATCCAGCGCAGCAGGAGGCGGCCGACTCTCTCATGGCGCTCGGCGCGTTGAACATGGTCCTCGGCACGGTGGGCCTGGCGAGCGGCGCGCTGGGCTCGGTGCGGCTCATCCGGTCGTTGCCGCCTGCTGGCGGGGGCCTGGGGGCCGTGGAGGCCGTCGAAGGGACGGCGGGAGGCACCCTCTACCGGGTGACCGGGTGGGGGACCCGCGACCCGAGGGTCGTCGTCATCGGCCCGAACGGCCGCGTGATCCGGGAGGGGCCGCTCTCCTCCTTTCGACCGCGCGTTTCGGGCCCGAGCGCCTCGGGGCGAGCGCAGGCCCCGGCGAGGGCATCGAGCGGCGCGACCGGCGGCCACGTCTACCCCACGGAAGGAGGCGCAGCGCGCGTCGCGGAGCCGGTCCCCGTCACCGAGCCGGTGCCCACGCCCGAGGTGGTCCCCCAGCCGGTCCCCGCGCCCGCCGCGCGGCCCGGTGGCGCCGTCAGGCCGCCCAGCGTCCGTGGCCCCCTCGCCGTGATGGGTGGAACAACAGCCGTGGACGCGATCACCTCCGTGGGCCGGCCAGGCCAGCAGCCGGCCGTGCCCTCGGCCCCGGTCGCCTCGTCCGAACGACCGCTGCCGCGATGGGAGCCGAGCCCTGGCGAGTCGCACCCCACCCATGAGGAGGTCCAGGACGCGGCGAACGAGCGCAGCACCGACTGCGACGCGCTGGCGTACGCGATTGACGTGCTGATTCGCGATCTCAGGTTCCGTCGCTGGGACATGCAGCAAAACTCCGGAGGGGATGCGAGGCATCGGTCCACCTACAGGCTGCGCCAGGAGGCGCTGCGGCGGCTCGTGCAGATTGCTCGTGCCCTTGACTGCGCCTACGATGCAGAGGCCGACGCCGAGCTCAGCCGCCCCCACACCCATCCGACACCTCGGTACTAGGAAGAGCATGGACCCCACTGAGCCCCTCTACTTCCGCGTCGAGCGGAGCCCGGCGAAGCGAGCAGGGACGCGGTGGCGCGCGACCGCGACGATCGTCCGCGACGACACGGGCGAGCCGGTCGAACGTCTCACGGCGCGGGCGTCCACCGCCGGCGCTGCCGAGGAGCAGCTCGATGCGGCCATCGAGGGCGCGCTCGCCGGCTTGGAGAAGCCGCCCAGGGACTGGGGGAGAGACCCGACCGTGTTTCGCCTGCTCCGGCGCTATTTGCAGCTCAGAGACGAGGTGTACGGGATGCTCGAACGCGCCAGCGCCGCGGCCGAGCCAGACGCGCTCACGCTCAGACGCGACGCAGAAGCCTACGAGCAGGGCGAGATGAGAAAGCTAGAGGAGCAGGTCGAAGCGTTGACCGACGCGCAGTGGATCGAGCTCTCGACCCCGACCGAAGATCAGCTCACACGGCTCGACGACGCCTGGGTGCTGGACATGCTGACGGCCAAGAAGCGGCTCTGTCAGCTCGCCTCGCGCAGGCCGCACGTGGCTCAATCCGGCTACGAACAGCTGGAGCAGGCCCTCGACGGGTAGAGGGCGCTCCGCCTGCGCGGGCGGCCCGGTCGAGCCATCCGCCCGCTGCGCGCCCCCGCCGCCGCCCTCACATCACATACCGCAAGATGAGCTCGGTGATCCCCGCCGCGAGCAGCAGGAGCAGCCCGCCGACGAAGCCGATCAGCGTGAACCGGTCGTCCCGCCACCGCGGCCGGAGCGGCACGATGTCCCGCTCCGGCAGCACGACCACCCTCATGGTCGCGTGGATCGGCAGCCCCCCGGGCCGCTGCGCGACCGCCACGTGCGGCGGCTGCGCCAGCCCCATGTTGATGAACCGCGTCACCCCGGCGCGGAGCCGGTCCCCCATGCCGGGCAGCGCGCTGCCGATCGCCACCGCGCGCAGCCACGGCGCCCGCTCGAACGCGTTCTCCATGGCGAGCGCCCCGAACAGCTGCCGCAGCCGCGCCATCAGCGCCCGCACCTCGGCCAGGTGCTGGAACGCCCGCATCCGCGCGTCGGGCGGGTCCTCCGAGCTCACCCGCGCCAGGCAGTACGACTCCAGCCGCGCGTTCAGCCCCTCGAGCTCCTGGAGGATCCGCGGGGCCGCGGCGCCCGGGCCCGCCTCGAGCGGGAGCGTGAAGCCCCAGGGCTCCTCGCGACCGCGCTCGTGCGTCCACTGGAACACCTCGGCGAAGCCCCACAGCGTGTCGTAGCGCGACAGCACCACGTAGGCCGGCACGTCGGCGCGCAGCGCGCGGCCGACCTCGATGAGGTACGCGCGCATCCGGTTCGCGTACGCCTCGACCCCCTGCTCGTCGAGCTCGGCGAAGTCCGCGATGCTCAGGACGAGGAGGATGCCGTCGATCGGCTCGCGCTTCCGCGAGCGGCGCAGCTCGTCGCAGAGCTGCGCGAGCTCGGCCGGCTCCCGCCGCGGGCCGAGCACCGACGCCTCGGGCTCGATGAAGAGCGCCTCCTTCGCCAGCCAGTACGAGCACCGCGCCCCGGGCACGCCGATCTGGAGCGGGGCGCCGCCCGGGGGCCAGGTGAGGTTCATCGCGCGGATCACCGTGGAGCGGCCCGAGCCCGGCTCGCCGAGCACGAGGTAGCAGGGGACCGCGTAGATCCCCTGGTCGCTGTCCGGGTTCGCCTGCTGGACCAGCGCGTGGACGCTCGCCAGCTCGTACACGAAGGAGCCGCTCATCCGATCATCCGACCCTTTGGGCGATCGTCCACCCGAGCGCGACCGCGCCGCCGATCGCGACGAGCGCCGCCAGGGCGCGCCCGACCAGCGCGGATTGCCACAGCGGCAGGTTGGGGAGGTGCTGCGCGTCCACGCCGTCCACGCGCGCCGGCCGGAGCACCCCGCCGCTCCAGTCGCGGTCCGGATCCACGCCGAGCTTCAGCGAGAGATCGCGGCGGATCCGCAGGAGGTCGTCGGCGCTCTGCCCCGGCAGCCCGTAGCGGCCGCGGAAGCCGAGGCCGAGCACGCAGGCGTAGGTCGCCATCACCGGCAGCGGGCCGCTCCGGACGCGCTCCAGCCGCTCGAAGAGCTCGACGCCCGCGTTGTTCGTCATCCACCGCGCCGCCTGGAGCGGGCGCTGGGCCCAGACCGGCCGGAGGTCCGGCAGCGACATCGCGAGCTCGTCCGCGAAGGCGGCGATCGCGAACATGCCGTCGTCGACCGAGGCGATCGGCATGTCCTGCGCGAGCTTGGACCCCTTGAGCTCCTCGAGCAGCAGGTTCGCTTGCCGCAGCACGTGATCGGCCGGCGGCCGCCGCGGGGATTGGCGGAGCATGCAGAGCCAGAGGAGCATCTCCTCACCGAAGACGCCGATGGAGGTTTCCACGCGGCCGCGAGCTTACGCCAGGCGCGCGTGGCCCGTCGACCCGGGCGCGCGTGGCGCGTCCGCGCGCTCGGGCCGACGGCGCGGCGAGCGCCCGCTCCGTCCAGCCGCGTGTCGGCTCCGCGTCGGCCGCGAGGCGCGCCCCGCCGGCCGTCGGCGGGCTCCGGCGCGGCGCGCTGGAGCGCCGCGGGTGCACCGGAGCGTCGACATCCGGGGAGGGCCGTGCCTATGCTCCCGCCGCTTCTCGAGCCCCCTTCGAGAGCTGCCGGGGTCGCGCGGAAGCGGTCCCTTGAGGAGAGGTCATGTCGGAGATCCAGAGCGTCATCGCCCGCGAAGTCATCGATTCGCGCGGCAACCCCACCGTCGAAGCCGAGGTCACCACGCTGAGCGGCACCGGCCGCGCGGCCGTGCCGAGCGGCGCGTCGACCGGCGAGCACGAGGCCGTCGAACTCAGGGACGGCGACAAGAAGCGCTACCTCGGCAAGGGCGTGCTCACCGCGGTGAAGAACATCGAGACCGTCCTCGGTCCGGCCATCCTCGGGATGGATGCGCTCGATCAGGCCGAGCTCGACCAGGTGCTCATCAAGGCGGACGGCTCCGCGAACAAGTCGAAGCTCGGGGCCAACGCGATCCTCGCCGTCTCGATGGCCGCCGCCCGCGCCGCCGCGGACACGGTCGACCTCCCGCTCTGGCGCTACCTCGGCGGCGCCGCGGCGCGCGTCCTGCCGACGCCGCTCATGAACATCCTGAACGGCGGCGTGCACGCCGACAACGGCCTCGAGATCCAGGAGTTCATGATCGTCCCCTACGGCGCCGAGTCGTTCGCCGAGGCGCTGCGCACGGGCGCCGAGATCTTCCACACCCTGAAGGGGCTGCTCAAGAAGGACGGCATGGTCACGGCCGTCGGCGACGAGGGCGGCTTCGCCCCGCGCCTCGCGTCGAACCGGTCGGCGCTCGAGTACGTCGTGCGCGCCATCGAGGCCGCCGGCCACCGCCCGGGCGAGGACGTCGGCGTCGCGCTCGACTCGGCGCTCAGCGAGTTCTACGACGCGAAGACCGAGCGGTACACCTTCGACAAGCAGCAGAAGACCCGCGAGGAGATCGTCTCCATCTACGAGGAGCTCAGCAAGGCGTTCCCGATCGTGTCGATCGAGGACGGCGTCGCGGAGAACGACGAGAAGGGCTGGCGGCTGCTCACGGAGCGGCTCGGCAAGAAGGTGCAGCTCGTCGGCGACGACCTGTTCGTGACGAACCCCGCGCGCCTCTCGAAGGGCATCGAGGACGGCCTCGCCAACGCCATCCTCATCAAGCTGAACCAGATCGGCACGGTCACCGAGACGCTCGAGTGCATCCGCCAGGCGGCCGAGGGCGGCTACCGGTCGATCATCTCGCACCGCTCGGGCGAGACCGAGGACACGTTCATCGCCGATCTCGCGGTCGCGACGAACGCGGGCCAGATCAAGACCGGCTCCGCGTCCCGCTCGGATCGCGTCGCGAAGTACAACCAGCTGCTCCGGATCTCGTACGCGCTCGGCGATGGCCAGATCTTCGCCGGCCGCAAGCCGTTCCGCCGCCCCGCGGCGCAGCGCGCCAGCTAGAGCGCAGGGCGGCGCGGCCTGGCGCGAGGCCGCCGCGCCGCCGGGGCGGGGCGCCTCCGTCCAGGAGAGCGCCACGACGACAGCGGGAAGGCGGGAAGATCGTTGATCTTTCTTCCTGCCTTCCCGCCTTCGTGTCCCCCCGCCGATCCGATCACCCTGGCGAAGCGCCAGGGGGGCTCGACCTCGCTGCGGCTACCAGCGGTCGCGCCCGCCGCCGCCGCGGCCACCGCCACGGCCGCCGCCGCCACCACGGCCCCCGCCGCCGCCGCCGCCGCCGCCGCGGAAGCCGCCCCCGCCCCCGCCCCCGCCGCCGGGGCCGCCGGTGCGCTCGCGCGCCTCGTTGACCGTCAGGGTGCGGCCGTCGAGGTCCTTGCCGTGCAGCGCGTTGATGGCCGCCTGCGCCTGCGCATCGCTCACCTCGACGAAGCCGAACCCGCGGGACTGCCCGGTCATCCGGTCCGTCATCAACTGAATCGACAGAACCTCGACCCCTGCCGACTCGAACGCGTTGCGCAGGTTGTCTTCCGTCGAATGGAACGCCAGGTTCCCCACATAAAGCCGCTTGCTCATGTCTGCCGCCAATCCCGTTGCACGATCCCCGCTTCCCTCGCGGACGGCCCGGATCGTGCCGCGGGCCGCACGCGAAAACGCTCCCCGACGACCGGCCGTCACCCCACGTTCGGAAGAGGCAACCACGTTGCAGCAGGCGGCCGGATCAGAGGTCGAGGACGAACGAGCCTTGAGGCGCCTCGAAGCTACCGGCCGGCGGCGGGGTACGCAAGGTATTCCCCCAAGCTGGCCGCGTCTGCCTGGTCATGCGCCCCCCCCGGGCGGGCGCTCGGTGACGGCGCGCGGGGGCCTGCAGCCGGGCATGGTAGCCTGCCCGTTCGACGCTCAACCTGGAGATCACACCATGGAATCACGCGCGTTTTCCGCGAGGACAGGCTCGCGCACGGGGCATCGAGCGACGCTCCTCCTCGCCCTCGCGACGGCGATCGCGGCGTCCGGGGCGGCGTGCTCCTCGGGCGACGGGGTGTCCGGGGGCGGCGCGCAGGGCGGCGGCGCGTCGGGGAGCGGCGCGCAGGGCGGCGGCGGCTCCTCGAGCAGCGGCGCGGTGGAGGGGCTCGTCGCGCTGCGCATCGAGCCGGGCGCAACCTCGGTCGAGCTCGCGTTCCGCGAGACCGCTTCGGCGCAGCTGAGGGCCGTCGGCCGCTTCCAGGACGGCGCCGAGCGCGACGTCACCGCGCTGGTGACCTGGACCGCCGACGACCTCTTCGCCCACGTGAACGAAGGCCAGCTCACGACCAGCTCCCCCGGACGCGTCCGGGTGACCGCCGCGGACGGCTCCCTCAGGGCGAGCGCCGACGTCACCGTGAAGCTCGCCGGCGAGGTCGCGCTGCCGGGCGCTCCCCCCGGGGCGAGCGCCGCGTTCGGCGGCGCCCCGGAGGCGGCGAACGCCCCCGCGATCGCCTATCCCCTCGACGGCGCGCTCTTCCCCTCCAACATCGGCACGGTCGAGCTCCAGGTCCGCAAGGGCAGCGCCGGGCAGAGCGTCGGCCGGATAGAAATCTTCGGCGATTTCATCAACTTACGCATCGTCGGCGCCTGCGAGGCGATCCCGGACGCGGGCGGGTGCGCGATGGCGCTCCCGGCGGAGATGGTGCCGATGCTCGTGCGCACGAGCGAGGGCGAGGCGATGGAGACGCGCGTCCGCCTCGCCGCCGAGGACGGGAGCGAGCTCGGGGTGAGCGCGGCGATCGACGTCCGGTGGGCGAGCGCGGCGCTCTCGGGCGGCCTGTACTACTGGCGCACCGACGGCACCTCGCTCCAGTCGGCCGCCATCTACCGCTACGATCTCGACGACGCGGCGAGCCCGCCCGAGCTGTTCTGGGAGAACGAGCAGTCGCCGCCGCTGGCGAACGGGCAGGAGATGCCGTGCATGGGGTGCCACGCCCTCGCGCAGGCCGGCGACAAGATGGCGCTCACGTTCGGCGGCAGCGGCCCGTCCTCGTTCGCGCTGGTGGACGTCGCGACCGCGGAGATCATCGCGCTGCGCAACACCGACCCGGACGGGTTCGCGACGATGACCACCTTCTCGCCGGACGGCGAGCTCATGGTCAACGCCTTCCGCGGCGCGCTCACGCTCCGCCGCGCCAACGAGACGCTCGAGGCGTTCGGCGACCTGTTCGGCGAGGTGGGCGAGCGGCTGACGCAGCCGTTCTGGTCGCCGGACGGCGAGCACCTCGCCTTCGTCGCGTGGCAGCCGGGGGAGAACGGCGCGGGCCCCGAGCTCTACGGCGACACGGTGCGGGGCGCGCAGATCCTGATCGCCGCCTCGGACGGGGAGGGCGAGTTCGACGCGCCGCGCGTGCTCGTGCCGCGCGAGCAGGGCCGGACCCATTACTATCCCGCCATCTCCGATGACGGCGCCTGGGTGGTGTTCAACACGTCGAGCTGCGACGGGCCTCCGGGCAACGGCGCCGCCGGCAACGACCCGTGCGACGCCTACGACGACAACTCCGCGCGCCTCCAGCTGATCCCGGTCGCGGGGGGCGCGCCGGTCGACCTCGCGCGGGCGAACGGCGGCGACACCTGGGCGAACTCGTGGCCTCGCTTCGGGCCGGGCCACGACATCTACCGCGGCAAGAACATCTACTGGGTCGCGTTCTCGTCGCGGCGCCCTTACGGCCTGCGCCTGCCCGGGTCGACCGACGGCACGACGAAGCCGCAGCTCTGGTTCGCGGCCGTGACGCTCGCGCCGGGCGGGGCGATCCAGGGCGACCCGAGCTTCGCGCCGGTGTGGATGCCCCAGCAGAACGACGACATGACGGACCCGACGGGGAACCACATCCCGCAGTGGGCCGAGAAGGCGCTCCCCGTGCCGCGGTGAGGGCGGCCGGGCGGGGCAGGCCTCGGCGCCGCGGCCGGGCGCGTCCCGGAGCGCGGCCCCGCTCAGGCGGCGCGCGCCGCGGCCACGGCCGCGCGGGGCTGCACGACGCCCCAGCCTTGCCGCTCGAGCGGGATGCCGGGCAGCCCGCGCGCGGTCTTCATCAGGATGCGCCGGCACTGCTGCGGGGACAGGCGCGGGTTCGCCTCCAGCATCTGCGCCACGACGCTGCTGACGATCGGCGCGGCGAAGCTCGTCCCGTCCACGTGCTTGTAGTGGCCGGAGATCACCTTCTGGTCGCGCAGCTTGGCGGCCGCGAGCTGGCGCACGAGGTACGGCTCGCGCCCGGCGACGGCGTCGAGGTCCGGATCGACGCAGGCGTGCTCGACGAGCAGCCCCGGCAGGTCCTCGTCCCGCGCGCCGTCGAGCAGCGACAGGAGCTGCGCCTGCGCCGCGGTCGGCGTCCCGGGCAGGATGGGCGCCGCCAGCCAGATCGCCGGGGCGATGATCTCGGGCTTCTGCAGCCCGTCGAGGGTGAGCCCGTACGACGAGTGGTAGTGCCACGTCTGCTCCCCGGCGCCGCCGTCGTCGAGCCCCCCGACCGCGATGACGCTCGGCGCGCTGGCCGGCGGGAGGACGTTGTGCGCGGCGTCGTGCCCGGCGTTGCCCGCGGCCGCCACGACGACGATGCCGTGGCGGGTCGCGTCGTCGGCCGCGCGCGACAGGCCGCCGGTCAGGTACGACTCCTCGTAATCGCCGCCGCACGAGATGTTGAGCACGCGAATCCGGTGCTGCTCGCGGTGGGCGATCACCCACTCGATGCCCCTCTGGATGTCGTCGTGGACGATGCGGTGCGCGGAGCCGACCTTGACCAGCACGACGTTCGCCTCCCAGGCGAGCCCGCGGAAGCGCCCGCCCGAGAGCGCGCCGTTCCCGGCGGCGACCACCGAGGTCATCATGCCGTGCCACGACGAGACGTCGGGGCGCTCGAGCGCGGAGAGGTCCGCTTCGGGGGCGAAGAGGTCGTGGTAGGCGAGGATGCGGCTGCGCGGCGTGACGAGGTCCGGGTGGGCGTAAAAGCCGGAGTCGAGGAAGGCGATGGTCACATCCCGGCCTGCATAGCCGGGCTCCGCGTGGAGCCGGTCCGCGATGGGCAGGATGCGCCGGTGATCGAGCGACATCGGCGCCATGCTAGCTCAGCGGCTCGCCGCCGAGGCCCTCGCCCGCGCCGTGGAGCGCGGGATTCCGTGCGAGGGAGCGAGCTGAGCTGCGGTGGCGACGAGGGCGATGACGACGATGCGAGTCGTCGCCACGGCGGCGCGAGCCACAAGGCTGCTCGGCCCGTCGGGCCTGGGCGCCTGTCGCGTCACCGGGCGCGATCGCGCATGTACTGTCCGGGAGTCACGCCGAACTCACGCTTGAAGAGCCGGGTCAGGTGGGCCTGGTCCGCGAAGCCCAGCCGGCGCGCGACGTTGAGGATATCGGCGTCCCGCGCCTCGAGCGCCTGCCGGGCGCGCTCGAGGCGCCGCCGCATGACGTACTGGTGCGGGGCGACGCCGAGGGATCGGCGGAACGCGCGGGCGAAGTGCGCCGCGCTCAGCCCCGCGGCGTCGGCCATGCGCTCGACCGTGAGCCCCTCGCCGAGCTCCGCGTCGACAAGCTCGAGCACGCGCTGGAGGGCGCCCCGCGACAGCTTCCCGCCGCGCGCCGCGAGGGCGGGCGCCGCCTTCACGGCGAACGTCGCGGCCATCTGCACGGCCAGCGCCGTGGCGAGGGCGTCGACGAACACGGCCCCGCTCGGGCCCCCGCGCTCGGCCTCGGCCGAGAGGGCGCGGACGAGGTGCTCCAGCTGGGGGGAATCGACCGAGTAGGCCCGCCTGAGCTCGCGCTCCTCGGGCTCCCCGAGCACGCGGAGCACCTTCTCGGGCTCGAGCGTGACGATGGCGAAGCTCGCGGGCGCCGCCACGCGGTGCGTGAACGACTCCCCCGCTGGGCAGAACCAGAGCTGCCCTGGCGCGAGGGTGATCTCGCGGGGTCGCCCGTCGACGACCGCCTCGAAGGTCAGCGCGTGAGGGTCGGTGTTCAGCGCGAGGTAATGCGCGCGCACGGTGAGATCGTGCACGTCCCACGACGGGTTTTCCCCCACCTCGACGTGCACCTCCGGCCAGCCCAGGTGCGCGCTGGAGACGTGGATGCGCGCCGACGCGAGCGCGTCGACGGGCTCGGACGAGCTCGAGGCGACGAACGGGACGGCGCTGCGACCTCTCACCCGCCCGACTTTACCTGCCCTGGCGGCGCGAGGCGAACGGCGCAGGTCCCCTCCGCGCAGGTTTCTTCAACGGCGCGCGCGGGCTTCGTTCAAGCGCGGGGCGCCGCGCGGGCGCACCCTCACGGCGCGATCAGGGGCCCCTATGACGACCACCGGAGCCCGCGCCGCCATCGCCGCTCTCGCCCTGGCGCTCACCGCCTGTGGCAGCCCGACCAGCGCCGTCCAGCCCGGCGCGAAGGAGAACCCCATGCAGAACGCGACGAGAGACCGATCCGCCATCCTGGAGACCATCCACAACGTCGCCCGAGGCGCCGATCTGCGCCAGTGGGACACGGTGCGTTCGGCGTTCGCCGGGCGCGTCGTGCTCGACTACGGCATTCCCGAGCTGCTCACGCCCGAGGAGATCGTCTCGCGGTGGCAGCCGCTCCTGTCGGCGTTCGACAGCACCCAGCACGCGATCCGCGACGAGCAGGTGAGCTTCGTCGACCCCGATCTCGCGCGCGTGCGCTCGCGCTTCCAGGCGGCTCACCACCTCGCCGGCGCGGCGGGCGGCGAGCTCTGGAGCCTCGCCGGCCGCTACGAGCACGAGCTCGCGCGCACGGCCTCGGGGTGGAAGGTGACGCGCATGCGCATGATCCCCGGCGAGTCGACGGGGAACGCCGCGCTCCTCGAGCGCGCGCGCGAGCGGGCGGGCCTCCCTGCCCCGCGGGCGCCCGAATACCGCGTCGAGCACGTGCGCTTTCCGAGCGAGGGCGCGGCGCTCGTGGGCGTCCTGCACCTGCCGGCGAGCGCCGGGGAGGGAGAGCGCGTGCCCGCGGTGGCGGTGCTCGGGTCGTGGACGACGGTGAAGGAGCAGATGCCTTCGCTGTACGCGCAGCGCCTCGCGGCCGCCGGATTCGCGGCGCTCACGTTCGACTTTCGCGGCTTCGGCGAGAGCGAGGGGGCGCCTCGTCATGAGGAGTCGCCGGCGCGGAAGATCGAGGACATCCGCGCCGCGGTGGCGTTCCTGTCGGCGCACCCCGCCGTGGACGGTAATCGCCTCGGGCTCGTGGGCGTCTGCGCCAGCAGCGGATACGTCGCGGCGGAGGCGGCGGACGACCCGCGCGTGAAGAGCGTGGTGATGGTCGCCCCGTGGCTCCACGACGCGGCGCTCGCCGCCTCGATGTACGGCGGGCCGGAGGGCGTCGCCGAGCGGGTGCGCAAGGGGAGGGAGGCGCGCGCGCGCTTCGCGGCGACGGGCGAGGTCAGCTATGTGCCGGCCGTGAGCATGACCGACTCGAGCGCGGCGATGGTCGGCCAATTCGACTATTACCTGGACGTGCGCCGCGGCGGGATCCCGCAGTGGGGGAATCGATTCGCGGTGATGTCGTGGCCCGGGTGGCTGGAGTTCGACGCGCTCGCGAGCGCGCCACGCCTGCGCGCGCCGACGCTCATCGTCCATTCCGAGGAGGGCGCCATTCCGGACGGGGCGAAGCGCTTCGCGGCCGCGATGCCGGCGGCGCCGCGCGTGGTGTGGACGGCTGGAACGCAGTTCCATTTCTACGACGACCCGGCGACGGTGGAGCGCGCGAGCCAGGAGGCCGCCGCGCACCTGCGCGCGACCCTGGCTGCGCGTTGAGCCGGCGGCCGGCGCGCCGGGGAAGCGCGACCTGCGCCGATCAACCCTTTTTGCATCACGCCCGTCCGGCGGTGCGGCGTGCCGGTGTCGCCGCCGGCCGCCACGCCGGCTGGCGCCATGGAGGAAGCCATGCGACGCGCGCTCACGTTTGCGGTGTTGTCTCTCTTCATCATCTCGACCCCCAGCTGCGCCTCGCCGCAGCGCAGGCCCACGGAGGAAGTCATGTCCAGCTCGAGCTCATCGGAGGTGCGGGAGAAGAACCGCGCCGTCGTCCATGCCTTCTTCGCCCGGCTGGAGGCGTTCGACATCCGCGGATTCTCCGAGCTCTTCGCCGAGCAGGGCACGCAGATCATGCCCTTCTCTCCGGAGGGCTTCCCGAAGAGGCTCGAGGGGCGGGCCGCGATCTTCAATCAATACCGGGGCATGCCCGACAACTTCGCCAGCATGCGGTTCCCCGACCGCGTCGTCCACGATATGGTCGATCCGTCTCGGTTCTTCGTGACCTACCGCGGCGAGATCCGGCTCAAGTCCGGCGGCTCTTACAACAACACCTACGCCGCGCTCTTCGTGATCCAGAGCGGGCAGATCGCGGAGTATTACGAATACTTCGATCCCATCGTCCTGCAGCGTGCGTTCGAAGACGCGCTCGGGGCGAGCTACAACGTGGGGCGGTGAACCATGGCCGGGCCGACGCTCGGCGCCTTGCTAGCCCCACCCCCGCGCCGACGCCCGTATCCCATCCCGCAGGCTCCGCAGCAGCACCACCCCCGACAGGTCCGCCCCCGCCTCCGCGAACGCCTGCGCGAGCGCCGGCTGCACCCCGGTGACGATCGGCCTCGCCCCCAGCAGCCGGATCGACCGCACCAGCTGCGCGATATGCTCCGCGACCGCCGCGTCCGCCGTCGCCGCCCCCGTCAGGTCCAGGATCACGCTGCGGCTCCTCCGCTCCACGATCGCCCGGAGGAGCCGCGCCCCCATCTCCTCGCTCCGCCCCCCGTCGAGCGCGCCGATCACCGGAAGCGCCAGCGTCCCCGTGGCGACCTCCAGAATGGGCGCCGACAGCGCCAGGATCTCCTCCTTCTGCTGCTCGACCAGATCGAGCGCCCCCGCCAGCTCCGCCACCAGCTTCGCCCGCGCCTCCGCCGTCTCCTCGGCTTCGCGCAGCTCGGTCTCGTCCGTGTGCTGCACCAGCATCGCGGCCTCGCCGGTCGCCGGATCCGGCACCGGGCGCGCCTCCACCACGTGCCACCGATCGCCCTGCAGCGTCCGCACCCGCGTCTCGCGCGAGATCACCTGTCCCTGCGCGACCGCCTCCACGAGCGCCGGCGCGAGCGACTCGTCGACGAAGCGCTCCGCGAACGGCGCGCTCTCGCCGAAGGCGCGCAGCGCCGCCGGGTTGTGCAGCAGCACGCCCCCCTGCGCGTCGAGCAACGTCACCATCACCGAGGAATGGCGCAGCGCCTCGACGCTCCGGGCGCGCTCCGCCTCCGGCGCCCCGTCGTCGGACAGCGCCTGGATCAAGATGCCCTGGCGCCCGTCATCCAGGTCAATGCCAGAAAAAAACGCCCGGAGCGGCACAGGCTTCCCGCCCGGATACACGGTCCACGTCTCTTGTGCCGTCTGGCCCTCTCGAAACCGGGCGGTATACCCCGCGAGACGCGTCTGCGCCGCCGGCGACATGTCCGAGAGATCGCGCGCCAGGAGCTCCTCCACGCTCGCGGTGTTCCAGAGCCGCACCGCCGCGGCGTTGGCCCAGCGAAAGCGCAGGTGCTCCGGATCCAGGACCAGCGTGACGAGGCTGGAGGAAGCGAGCGGGGCAAGGCGTTCATCAAGCGTCATTCGGCACCCCCAGCTCGATAGAGCCGCTGGCCGTAAAGGCATAAGCTCGCTTACGTTCGAATGCAACCCGGCGATCGGGCGAGCGGGACGGGCGCCGCTGCGCCGCGCGGCGCTCGGCTGACGTCCGCGCGTCCGCGCGTGCGCCCCGCAGCGGCCGCCGTCTGGACGAGCCGGCGCCGCTCCGGCAGGCTCGGGCGCATGAGGTCATTCATCGCGACGATGGTCTACGAGCTTCACCCGGATACGCCCGCGGACGCGAGGAAGCTCCTCCGGGCGCACCTCGTCGGCAGGCGCTGGCAGGACAGGCACGAGGGCGCGGCGATGCCGTCGACCGCGGTCTGGATCCGCCGCTCGGCGGAGGATCACGAGACGACCGACGACCTGCACGCCGCGTGCGCGCGCGATCTCGCGGAGGCGGCCGCCGCCGTCGCGCGGGCGGGGCGCCCCATCCAGGTGACGCGCGCGTGGATTCAGGTGAGCGGCGCAGGGACGTACGGGCTCGCCCCAGCGGCGCGGCCGGCGGGCTGAGCGCGCCGCGCGGAAAGCCGCGCCCCGCCGCGACATTTCGGTTACGCTCGGGGGACTCGAAGGGAGGCGACGATGGCTCGAAGGCTGGGTATTGGCACGGTGCTGCTCTCGCTGATCACGCTCGCGTCCGGCTGCGGGGGGCTCTCGACGCAGGCGTCGCAAGAGCGCTGTGATCAGCTGCGCGACGCGGTGCCGTCCTGCGCCACCGACGAGAGCTACCAGGCGTGCGTGAGCTGCTACGAGGAGTGCGGCGACGACTGCGAGCCGTCGGGGGCCTGCCCCCAGACATTTACCTGCGCGGAGTGAGAGGGAGCATCATGAGCTAGAGCAGAGCAGTGTCGTGGGTCGTCGCGGTCCTCTTCGCGGGCGCGCTCGGGGGCGCCGCGCTCGGCTGCGGCGGCGGCTACGACGAGGACGAGGCGAGGGCGGCGTGCGACGCCCTGGTCGGCCAGGTCACCACGTCCGACGAGGCCGCGCACGACGATTGCATGGACTGTCACATGGAGTGCGGCTCGGACTGCGTCGTGCAAACGAGCTTCCCCCCCCAGTTCGTCTGCGAGGACTAAGCGGGATCTGGCGAGCCGCCGAACGGCCGCGTCGGCCGATCAAGCGCGCTCCCCGGCGTCACTTGACCTCGACGCCGCAGTTGATGAACTCGATCGAGGTCTCGATCCGGAAGTGCGAGTCGGTGACGTGGCGCTCGGCGAAGAAGAAGTCGAGCTGATACGTCTGCCCGACCTCGAGGCCGAGAGCGTCGAGGTCGACGATCTCGGTCTGCTCGACGTGGACGCCGCCGAGGTCGACCACCTTCTTCCCGTTGATGTACGTGAAGACGTCGTCGTCGCCGGCGAACGTGAACCGCTCGCCGCCCTTGTACTCGAAGCCCATGTGCATCTCGAAGGTGAAGTGGTAGTTGTGCTGCCGCCCCTCGTTGCCGAACAGCGCGTTGTCGATCGGGAAGAACTCCTGATCGTTGTACGTCCACACGCCGTCGTTGTCGGGGTCCTCGAACTGCAGCGTGATGTTCATCGGCATGTTCACGCCCTCCAGGTCGCGGAACCACTGGTCGAAGGCCTCCTTGCCGGTCGTGCTCGTCGTGCCCTCGGCCCCGCCGGCGTAGACGGGCTTCAGGTCCGGTCCGAGGGTGTCGGTGACGATCTGATGGTCGTCGCAGCCGACACACTTGCCGGAGTCCTGCGGCTCCATGTCGGGGTGCTCCTCCTTGAAATCGCGCACCCGGCCGGTGAACCTGCCGTCGCACGACTCGCCGGTTTGCTGGTTCCCGCCGGGCATCTCGCCGCCGCCGCCGACGCCGCCGCTCGGATTGACCGAGCCGAAGCTCTCATCGTATCCCCCGGTCCCCGTGGGCCCAGGCCCGCCGGGGCCGCCGGGGCCGTTCGCGGACGTCTGGCCGCCGCTGGTCTCGCCCTCATTCGGCGCCGCGCTGCACGCGCTCAGCAAGCCCACAAGCGCAATCGCCGCCAAGCCACCCACAGTATTTTTCATCGCCAACCTCGCGTTAAGATGCCGTCCCGAAGCCCTGACGGTAAAATAGCATGAGGCCGCCTCGCATGTACGCTGACGTTGTGCGTCATCCGATAGAATCGCACAACGTAGATGCGCCTGAGGATTCGCTGAAGCTGGTATTTTCTATCATCGCTGCTCGCCGCACGATCGTGGCCAGAGGCCCCGCGATCCGAGGGGCGGGATTGTTTGATCCCATACGATAATTCCATCGCCATCGCGAGGACCGGTGTCGACCCGGTCGGCGCCTCCCGGAGAGCCGCCACGGGGCGAGCGCTCGCTCGGAGCAGGCTGCCGGGGCGGGCCGTCCGGCGCGGGCGTGCGGCGCGCGCCGCCGAGCTCGCGGGCCGGCCTCGACCGCATGCGCGGCTGTGTCCGGCGTCGCGGGCGCGCTTCGCCCGCAGGGAGCGTCGCGAGCCTGGATCCAGGATTGCTTGCGGAGAACGAGACGCGGAATGCGGAAGGAGGAAGCGATGATGATCGATGAACGACGTAACGCCGCGGAGCGGACGGCCGCGCAGACCGGGGCAGAAGGTCACGCCGCGCACGGCGCGCCGCCGGAGGACATCGGGCACGGCCCCGGGCTCGATCCGCCGGCCGAGCCCCCCGACGACGACGCGGAGCCGGGCGATGAGGCGTATGCGGACCGACCCGCCGGCATTTCGCCCTCCGCGCCCAAGGACGGGCGCGAGCCCGTCGGGCAATCCGACTACACCGACTACACCGATGTTGCGGCGATCCAGCGGCCGCCCGCCGACTCCTGAGCTGGCGGCCACAGCCACGCTCGCCTGATCCAGCGGTAACGCTCGTCCGGCCGCGCGTCTTCCCGACAGCAGCGCGGTTTCTCCGTGCGTCATTTTCTACGCGGCACGCGGCGTCGCTGCGCGCGCCGCGCTGCGACGAGGGGCTCGACATCCGGGTACGCTCGGAGTACTCGGGGACCGCTCGTCACGGAAAAGACGCAGGTGCGCAGTGGACCACGAGACGCGGAGCGATATCGAGCCCGCCTCCAGCGCCGCGGACGCGCGGGAGGCCCGCCACGCCGCCGAGGCGACCCCGCTGCCCGCGCAGTGGTCGGAGCCGGAGCCGCCGTCGCGCCGGTCGCCCGCCGCGCCCGCCGCCGATGAGGCGAGCTGCCCCGTCTGCCTTGAGCGCATCGCCGCCGGGGTCGTCCTCTGCCCCGAGTGCGGGGAGCCGACCGACGGGTCGAAGCGGTCGGTGCGCGCGCCCTCGGTCCCCGACGCCCCCCCGGACGCGAGCTGGCTCTCCCTCCACTGGCGCCCGCTCGTCACGATCGGCGCCATCCTCGGGCTCATCAGCACCGGCGGCGCCCTGCGCTACCTGGCGCCCCACCGGTTCGCGCCGTCCCGGGCCGCGTCGGCGGTCCCTCCGCCGGCCCCCGTGTGCGGGGCGCCGTGCTGGAGCGGCGAGTCGTGCCAGCTCGGCCGCTGCGTCTGGCAGCGCCCCAACAACGTCGGCCACCTCGTCGACGCGCCCTCGGTCGCCGGGCCCTTCTCGCTGCCCAAGGACGCGTTCGACGCGCTCCCGCTCGACCGGGATCGCTTCGCGGTCGCGCTGTCCTCCGGCCTGGAGGTGCGCAGCTCCCGGACCGGCGAGGCGCTGAGCCTCGTCACCGAGGCGCCCAACGTGCGGCGCCTCCACCGCGTGGGCGAGGTCGTCTACGCGACCTCGCCGTCGCGCATCTACGTGATCGACGCCGCCACGACGCGGCTGCTCAAGACGATCGAGCTCGGCGAGTCCGTGGGCGACATCCAGGTCGGCGCCTCGGGCCGGCGCGCGCTCGCCTCGCTGCCCGAGGCGCACGCCGTGGCGATCCTCGCGACCGAGTACCACGCCGAGATCGAGCGCATCCAGTTCGGCGACGACCCGGTGCGCCCGGTGGCGGTCGACGACAGCGGCACGCGGGCGATCACGACGACGGGCCAGCTCCCGCTGCCCGGCCAGCGCGAGCCGTCGGGGGGCGTCGCCTATCCGTTCGACCCGAGCCGGCTCGGCTCGGAGCAGGATCGCGTGCGCACGTCGATGGTGGGCAACCCGGCCAGCGCGCTGATGAGCCCGGACGGCTCGGTGGGGTTCGTCGCCCTCCGGGCCGAGAACACGCTGGTGCCGCTCACCTGGCTCCCGTCGGGCGCGGTGCGGCAGGAGGCGCGCATCACGACGTGCCGCGAGCCGGAGCAGATCGAGCTCGTCCGGAGCGACCGGCGCGCCATCGTGCGGTGCAACGAGGGGCGCGCGATCCAGGTCTTCGACCTCTCGAAGCGCGAGCTCCTCCGCGCCGTCACGTTCCCCGGCCGCGCCCTCGACATGGCGGTCGCGCCGGACGGGGCGCAGGCGGTGGTGGCGCTGAGCGGCGACGAGGCGGGCTCGGTGGCGCTGGTCGATCTGAAGACGTACGCGGCGAAGGTCCACCCGCTCGGCGGCGAGCCGACGCGGATCCGGCTCGCCCCGGACGGCGGCTCGGCGCTCGCGCTCGGCGACCGCGCCAAGGTCGCGTGGGTGCTGCAATGAGCGAGCGTCGCGTCCCGTGCCCGAGCTGCGGCGCCCGGATCGTCGAGGGGGCGCGCAAGTGCCGCGCCTGCAAGGCGTGGCTCGGCGAGCGTCACCGCGGGTCCGCCGCCTCGCTCTCCGGCCGCGAGCCGCGCCTCGCGCGGGCCGCGGTGTCGGTGGCGAGCGGCGTCGCGGCCGTGATCATCGCCACGATCACGAGCCTGAAGTCGCCCGTGGGCGAGGCGCCGCCGCTGACCTCGCTCGAGCCGGAGGGCGACGCCTCGGTGAGCGCGCCCGACGACGCGCCGAACCCCGCGGCGTTCGGCCCGGATCCGGTGCCCCCGCCGCCGCCCCCCGAGCCGAAGGGCCGCTGGCGCGCCCGCGATTTCCGGATCGGGGACGTGCACCCGCTCGACGTCGTCTTCAACCCGAGCGGCACGTCGGTCTACGTCAGCGGCGACGACGCCTCGCTGCGCGAGTACACGCTGGAGAGCGGCGAGATCATCCACAAGGCGTCGGTGCCGGCGCAGGGCGATCACATCCGGCTCCTGTTCGATCGCTACGTCGCGGTGCTGCGGCACGAGGATGCCGCGCGGATCCCGGTGATGGACACGACGGCGTGGGACCGCGATCCGGTGCTGCTCGACGTCGGCCGGACGCCGGGCGACATCGTGGCGCTCCCGGATGGCCGGACGGTGGTCGCGGCGACGACGGACACGAAGCGGGTGACGAAGTTCGAGCTGCCGACGGGGGTGCGGCTCGCGAACATCACGCTCCCGCACGCGACGGGGCAGCTGTTTTTGGTGCAGGCCGAGGGGCGCCCCTACATCGCGGCGCTCGGCGCGCTGACGCACGCCGGCCGCCCGGCGGGCGCCTGGATCGACCTGTTCGACCCGAGCGAGTCGCCGTTCGGCGCCACGCGGCGGAGCATCGCGGTCGGGCGCGAGCCGCGCGAGGGCGACATCACGCTGGACGGGGGCGCCGTGTTCTTCCCGGATCGGCTGTCCAACACGGCGATCCTGCTGAGCGTCGCCGGGGTGACCGAGACGCGGAAGGCGCCCGTCGGCGTCGGTCCGACGGCGGGCTTCCTGCTCCACGAGGATCGGTACGGCATCACGCTCAACGCCGACGCGCGGACGGCGAGCGTCATCGACCTCTCGACGATGGCGGTGAAGAGCACGCTGCAGCTCAGCGGGGTCCCGCGGACGGGGGTGACGTCGCCGGATCGGAAGACGCTCTTCGTGGCGCTCGGCGGGACGCAGTGGCCGCCGTCCGGCAGCGGGGTCGCGGTCATCGCGGGGGATCCGCCGAGGGTCGTCGCGTCGCTGCCCACCGGCAAGGGCGCGTGCGCGGTGGCGGTCTCGAAGGACGGCGCGCGGGCGGTGGTCGCGTCGTACTGGGACCGGTCGATCACGGTGCTCGAGCAGTAGGTCGGCCGGGCGCATCACGAGAGACGGAGGACGGTGTCTCCGTCCCAGCCGAGAGCCGCTCCAGATCCCGCTCCCGATCCGGAGCGCCGGCGAGCTGATGTGGATGTTCGGCTCGGGCTCAGCTCGCCGCTGCCCCTCCCGGGCTCGCGTCGGGGGACCAGTCCCGCCGTGGCACGGACATCACAAGATCACGCCACGAGGGAGGTGCATCATGGACTACGAGCGCTTCGTCGAGGAGGTGCAGCGCCGCGCCGGCTTCGAGGGCCGCGACGAGGCCGAGCGCGCGATCGCGGTGACCGCGCGGACGCTGGGCGAGCGGCTGCTGGAGCAGGAGGCGGTCGCGGTCGCGGGCGGGCTGCCGGGGCCGGTCGCCGCCGCGGTGCGCGGCGCGGCGTACCAGGGCGATTTCGATCGCGATGAGCTCTACGACCGGGTTGCCCGTCGCGAGGGCGCGCCGCGCCGCTTCGGCATGGAGCACGCCCAGGCCGTGTGCCAGGTGATCGGGGAGGCGCTGCCCGAGGCCGAGCGCCTGAGGCTCCAGCGGCACCTGCCGGACTGGGCGGACCTCTTCACGCCGCGCGCGGCCGGAGCGCCCCCGCCGCGGCCGGTGCACGCACCGGCGCCGCCGGAGGTCGGTCATGGCTCGACGCTCGCCACGGGAAGGCCCGGAAGCCGTCACCCCCTGAGCGAGGCGCACCCCGCGACGGCGCACGCGGGGTCGGTCGCCCGATCGGACGAGCCGCACGCGGAGACCAAGCTGTCGAGCAGCCGGGGGCTGACGCAGGAGCGCCTCGGGGACACGCTGGCGGAGGGGCGGCCCGGCCCCGAGCGTCCGGTCAGCGAGACGCAGCGCTGATGACCCCGCCTGGCTGGGAAACAGGCTTGTTGCTGTTGTGTTTCTCAATCCATCCAGATGTTCTCGAGTCCTCGGGTGAAAACCGAGCCCGGCTCGTCCGCGTCTGCCCATTCGATTTCATCATCCATGACTATCTCGGCGTCGATTCGCTCTTGAATGACGAGGACGTCGATGCGCCGCCGCAGCCGGCGGTGGACTTCCCTGCGCTGGTCGTCATCGGCCCGGGGCGCCCTGAGACGGTGCTCGACGCCTACCGCTGCGAGCCGGTGCAGCCAGGCGTCTACCGCGCCGTGCCGGGCCTTTCGATGCGCGTGGTGGTGCTCGCGGAGCTGCCCCGGACGCGGGCGACGCTGCTCCTGCGGCTGCTCGGCTCGGGCCGCCTCCTGCGCGAGGCGCTGGCCGATCTCGCGGCGCTGCCGGACGATGCCTGGGAGAAGAGCATCGTCAAGCCGCTGCTGGTACACTTCCGGCTCGGAGGACAGGAGCCGGCGACCGACAAGGAGGACGAGGTGAGCGCAGAGATCCGGGCGTGGTTCGAGGATTATGAGAGGAAGCTTCGCGCCGAGGAGCGGAAGGAAGGCCGCAACGAGGGCCGTGCCGAGGAAGCGGCGCGCGCCGTGCTGACGGCGCTCCGGGTTCGCGGCATCGCCGTGCCGGACGTGGCGCGGGAGCGCATCCTGGCCGAGAAGAATCCGGAGATCCTGGAACGGTGGCTGGAGCGTGCCATCGTCGCCGCGTCGCTCGCCGAGGTGCTCGACGACCTGAGCTGAGCGAAGTTGGCCAGGCAAGGGTCTCTTCGGAGATAGCTTCTGCATGCGCACAGGGAACGTCCTGGCCCTGCTCGGAGTCTGGCTGCGGCGATGAGCTGCCCGTCCCCGCGTTCGTGCGCAATCGTGTTGGCAGCGCTCGCCGCCTGTCGTGGTGGCTCGGGTGCGCCGGGCGCCGCGCCGGCGCCGGATGCGGGCGCTGCCGCCACATCGCCCTCCGTCGCGCCTACCGCGAGCGCGGCGTCCGCAGGGATCGCCGCGCCGCTGGACGCAGGGACGCCGGACGCCGCAGCCTCCGACGGAGCAGCCCCCGACGGAGCAGCCCCCGACGGAGCAGCCCCCGACGCCGCAGCACCGGACGCGGCAGCCGCAGCGCCCGGCGCGGGCTGCAAGCTCCGGCGCGGCCCCCTCTCGCTCTCGCTCCGCGGGCCGGCCCTGCTCTGGACCCCGGACGACGCGGCTCGCGCGGATTTCCGCGTGATCTTCAACCGCGACGGCGTGGCGCAGCACGTCGCGCCGGCGCTCGGCCCGCTCGCCGTGCCGGCGTCCAGCGGGCTCGCCGCCCCGGGCTCGCCGCCCCGGGAGGCCGCGCCCGACGCCGGCGCCGCTGACGCCGGCGCCGCCGGCGGAGAGCCGGCGCGCGCCTCCTGGCCGGCGTGCGCAGTGGCCTCGCGGTTCGTGTTCTGCATGGATCACGGCGGCACCATCCGGAGGACCCCGCTGTGGGGAGGCGAGGGGCCGCCCATCGGCGCCGGGCGCCGCGGCACCGGGATCTCCGCCATCCCGCTGCCCGGAGGGCACACGCTCCTCGCCTTCCTCTCGGACCGGAAGACGAGCGAGGGCGCCGTGACCCAGGCCTTCGCGGTGCTCGACGACAAGCCCGCCGTGCCGCTCTCCGAGGAGGGCAGCGGCGCCACCTTCGTCGCGCTGTCGCCGTGGAAGGGCGGCGCGCTCGCGATGTACATCGACGCGCGCTCGGCGTTGACGCCGGTGCACGCCCGCACGGTCGGGGTCACGCCGGAGGGCAAGCTCGAGCTCGGGCCCGACGCGGTGCTCTTCGTCGGCGACGCAGGCGAGTCGCGCATGGGCGGCGCGCTCGCGATCGGCGCCGACGGGCCGGCCTTCGCGCTCCTCCCGGCGTCCAAGGACATGTCGGCGTTCGGCATGGCGGCGATCCGCATCGACCAGGCGCCGCGCGACGACATGCCGGCCGTCTGGTCGCTCTACCCCAACGGGCTGAGCCCCGCGCCGATCGCGGCCACACAGGGCGTCTCGCCGATCCGCGTGGCCCGGGTCCGGCCGACCGCGCGCGAGCCCGGATCGCCGCACGCGCTCGAGCTCGGCCAGCTCGACGCCGAAGGGCGGTTTCAGCCGCGCTGCCTCGCGGTGGAGGGCAAATCGTTCAAGCACGTCGCCGTCGAGGCGGATCGCGACGGATCGCTGTGGATCGCATACACGACGGGCGCCGGCACCTTCATCGAGCAGCGCGCCGTGGGGCCGTGAAACCCGTAGCCGTATTTGCAGCGCCGACGCGCTGTTGCGCGATTGGCCCTCCTGGCGTAATCCAGTCGCGTTGATTCGCGGATCCACCCCTATCATAAACCTTAAGGAGCCTAGATGAAGCTGGATTACGTGCCCACGGGCATTTTATGGCCGCTCTTGTCGCTGATCGCGCTCGGCGTTGCGGGCTGCGGCGACGACGGGAATGGCGACGCTGGCGGTACGGAGAGCACCTCGACCGCGAGCGCCACCGGCGGGGAGGGCGGCGCGGGCGCGGCCGGCTCGGGGGGCGCGAGCGGCGCGACGACGGGCGCCGGCGCTGGCCCGGGCAGCTCCACGACGACCGGCGCCACCTCGACGAGCAGCGGCGATCCCAGCAACACGACCGCCGCCACCACCACCGCCACCACGGGCGCGGGCGGCGCGTCGGTGAGCTGCGACTATCCCGCGGAGCACGCGAACGGATCCATCACCTTCTACACGCTCGACATGGGCTCGACCGAGGTGAACTGCAGCTACCAGATCACGGGGCGGAACCCGGACGTCGTCGCGCACGTGCCGTTCGGCGGAGGCCAGTACTTCGCCGCCATGAACACCGAGGATTACAACAGCGCGGGGATGTGCGGCGCGTGCGTGGAGGTCTCCCGCGACGACGGCCGCAAGGTGCAGGCCATGGTCGTGGACCAGTGTCCGATCGCCACGAACCCGAAGTGCGTGAGGGGCCACATCGATCTCAGCAAGAACGCCTTTCTCAAGATCGGCGAAGAGCGCGAGGGGTACCTCGGGACCACCAACGGCGGCGCGGCGGGGAAGATCTCCTGGCGGTACATCCCGTGCCCGACGACGACCCCCGTCACCTTCCGCCTCAAGGACGCGACCAACAAGTACTGGAACGAGATCCTCGTCGAGGGGCACGCGCACCCGATCGAGAAGGTCGAGGTGGAGATCAACGGCACGTGGCAGACGGCCACGCGGCAGTCGTACAACTATTTCGTCGTCGGCGACGGGGACATGGGGAATGCGCCGTACCATGTCCGCGCCACCGACATCAACGGCTCCACCGTGGAAGCGATGCTCGAGCTCAAGGGCGGGGAACAGCCCGCGAGCGCTCAGTTCCCCGCCTGCAACTGACCGATCGCGCCGCCGGGCCGCCGCTCGAGGGCGGCCGCCCGGAGGCCCCGTGGTGGACGCGCCCCGCGTGCAGCGCGGCGTGGATCGCGTCGCGCAGCGCGTTCGCCTGTTCGTGCTTGAGCGTCGCTCCTGGTAAGGTGGCCGCCGCCCGCGGCCAGGATGCGTCGCCGCGCTTTTCAGGAGAACGCCGTGCAAGAGCCTCGCCCCGCCCCGTCGCTGCTCACCGTCGACGACTTCGAGCGCGCAGCGCGCGCCCGCCTGTCCAAGATGGCCTATGACTACTACCGATCCGGCGCCGACGAGGGCAGGACGCTCCGGGAGAACCGCAACGCGTTCCGGCGTCTCCAGATTCACTATCGCGTTCTCGTCGACGTGGCCGAGCGGGACATGAGCGTGACCCTGCTCGGCACCACCGTCCCGTTCCCCATCCTCGTCGCGCCGACCGCCTATCAGCGCCTCGCGCACCCCGACGGCGAGATCGCCTCTTCGCGGGCGGCCTCCGAGCTCGGCACCATCTTCACGCTCTCCACCCTCTCGACGACGAGCCTCGAGACCGTCGCCGAGGCCTCGCCGGGGCCGAAGTGGTTCCAGCTCTACGTCCACAAGGACCGAGGCCTCACGCGCGCGCTCGTTGAGCGGGCCGAGTCCGCGGGCTACCGGGCGCTGATGCTCACCGTCGACACGCCGCTCCTCGGCCGGCGGATCGCGGACGTGCGCAACGGCTTCGCGCTCCCCGAGGGGCTCGTGATGGCGAACCTCCTCGACGTCGCCGCGGCGGCCCCCGCCTCGGAGCGGGGCTCCCTGCTCGCGGCCTACGTCGCCTCGCGACACGACGCCTCGCTCACGTGGCGCGATGTCGAGTGGCTCGGCTCGATCACGAAGCTCCCCATCCTGCTCAAGGGCATTGTCCGGCCCGACGACGCGGTCCGCGCCCTCGGGGCCGGCGCGGCCGGCGTCGTCGTCTCCAACCACGGCGCGCGGCAGCTCGACGGCGCCCCCGCGACGATCGAGGTGCTCCCGGCCGTCGCCGACGCGGTCGCCGGGCGGTGCCTGGTGCTGATGGACGGCGGTGTCCGGTGGGGTACGGACGTGCTCAAGGCGATCGCGCTCGGCGCCCGCGCGGTGCTGGTCGGGCGGCCAGTCCTGTGGGGACTCGCCGCGCTCGGCGGCGAGGGGGTCGCGCGCGTGCTCGGGGGCTTGCGCGATGAGCTGTCGATGGCCATGGCGCTCGCCGGCTGTCCCACCCTGGCTTCCATCGATCGCGACCTGATTCGCCGGGCTCAGGCCCGATGAGGGATGCCGAGTCGCACGGGCGCGGAGTTTTCCAAGATCAGCGCTGCCGGGCGCTGTAGCGCGCGCTCGTCAGATTGCTGCGCTCCCCGGCATCAAGGCGTCTTCGACGAAAGAAAAGGTGGCGGCCACTCGACCTCACCCGTACACTCGGCGGCCGTGAGCGGTGCAGTACCTGCGAGGGAGCGGTGGCGGGGGCTCTTCCGGCGAGGCGCTGGCGCCTCGGGTGGGGGGCCGGGCTCCGAGGGAGCGGACACGACCATGGGGATTCGCCTCCGGCGCTTCGCCGGGCCGGCGGCTTACCTCGAGCAGGTGTCGTCGCTTCGCATTGCTCACCTGACCGACCAGCACGTCGGCCGGGTGACGTCGGTGCGGGTGCAGCGCGCGGCCGTGGCGCTGACGAACCTGCAGCGGCCCGATCTCGTCGTGCTCACGGGCGACTTCGTGTGTCACAGCCAGCTCTACCTCGATCAGCTGGAAGAGGTGGTGCGCGGCTTCGAGGCGCCGGTCATCGCCGTGCTGGGGAATCACGATCACTGGTCGGGCGCGGACGCGGTGAAGCGCGCGCTCGAGCGGGGCGGCGCCGCGGTGCTCTGCAACGCGAGCACGGTGATCACGCTGGGCCACGAGCGGCTCCAGGTGGTGGGGCTCGACGACGCCTATACCGGCCACGCGTCGCGCGAGAAGGCGGTGAAGGGGATGCGGCGCGATCTGCCGACCCTGGGGCTCTCGCACATCGCCGAGGAGGCGGACGGCCTCTGGCGCCACGGCATCCCGCTCGTGCTCTCCGGCCACACGCACGCGGGCCAGGTGACGGTCGCGCGCCTGAACGAGCTCTCGATCGGCAAGATCGCGGGGCACCGGTACATCCACGGGCTCTACGGGACGCGCAAGCGGGGCGAGCCCGGCCAGGGGGCGGTCTACGTGGGGGCGGGGATCGGCGCGGCGGTGATGCCGCTGCGGCTCGGCGAGCGCGGCCAGCGCGAGGTCGCGATCTTCGAGCTGGGCAGCGAGCCGGGGTCGTTCGACGAGCACCACGCCGAGCAGCTGCCGCTCCGTGGGCGCAAGCCGTCGCCGGAGCTCGTGGCGAGCCGGGCGGCGCGGGTGGCGAGGAACCGGGAACGGCGCGCGCGGGCGCACCGGCACGGCGAGGGGAGCGCGGGGGGACAGCCCTAGGTCGCACCGGGCTGGCCCGGCCCCCCTCTCCCGCGGCTACGGTTGGGGCGGGGGAGAGGTTTGCGGCGGCTCGCGCGGCGTCAGCTCGGGTAGAGCGCGCGGCCCAGCGCGGCCTCGAACGCGGCGCGATCGTGGTAGATGTCGATGCCGCCGGCGGCGAGCTTCGCGAGCCAGACGCCCAGGGTCACGATCTTGGTGCCGACGAGCACGTGCTGGAGCACCGAGCCGCTCTCGCGCGCGGCGCGGAGGTACTCGACCATGCGGACACGGACGATCGAATCGTAGCCGGTCATCCGCGTGCAATCGATGAACTCGTCGATGTGCCCGTGGAGCGCCATGGCGTGCAACGTGGGCTTGACGAGGCCGGGGACGAGCGATGCGTCGATGTGCCCCGCGAGACGGTAGTAGATGAGATGGCGCCCCGGATACGAGATCTCGATGCTGCCTCGCTCGGACTCATGGCGGACATCGACGGGAAGCGGCGATACGAGCATGTCGTTCTCCTGCGCTTCGCGCCCCCAGAGAGCCAGGAAATGGACGTCGAGCGCTGTACCCAATCTACGCCGCGCATGCCGCGCGCGCGAGCGCCAAGGAACACATGCCCCCGCCGAACGAGGCGACGACGCGCCGATCGGACAGGCAGATAGAAATGGGGCTGGAAAAATTCAGATTGCCTGGAGCGCGGCCCCGGGCGGCGCGGGCGCGTGCCGCTTGGCCGCGCCGTCGCGGGGCGGCGTCAGGGGGCCCGCGGCGCCGCCGGGGCGGGCAGGGGCGAGGCGCCGGGGGCGATCACTCGACGGGCGGGCTGTCGCACGCGCCCCGCGCGTCGACGGAAATGCCGCTCGCGGCGGCGACGCACGCATTGGAGTACGTCTGGCCGTCGCAGCCGCACACGGGCGCGAGCTCCTTCGTGCAGACCTCCGGCTTCTCCGCGCAGGTGCCGGCCGCGTCGGCGCGCCCGCAGATCGCGTCGGGCGCGTACTTGCAGTAGAGGCCGTCCCCGCAGACGCGCAGCCCGCCGAGGGTGAAGCCGCCGCAGCTCTCGCCGAGACCCACCACCGTGGGGCCGCACTCCCCGAGGCTCCTCACCGAGACGCCGGCCGTCGCCGCGACACAGTCGTTGCCGTACGTCAGGCCGTCGCAGCCGCAGACCGGGTCGTAATCCTGCCTGCACACCTCGGGCACGAACTCGCACGTGCCGCTGCGGTCGTAAGCGCCGCAGTTCGCCTCGGGGGCGAAGTCGCAATACAGTCCCTCCGCGCAGCGGATGCCCGCGATGCCGGCGCACATCTCGCCCGGCTGCGCGACGGGCGAGCAGACGTCGGCGCCGCAGGAGAGCCGGAGCTCCACCTCGACGGGCGCCCGCGGCGCGAGGACCTGCACGACGTACGACCCGGTGCCCCGGCTCTCCCACGTCGCGAGGGCCTGCCCCCGGCCGTCCCTGAGCCGCCGGATGTGCCTCAGCCTCCCTTCGCTCGTGACCTCGTGGAGCCTGAAGTCGACCGCGGCGCTCCGGCCCCCGGCGATCGGCTGCAGCTCGAGCGTGAGCGTCCTGCCCGGATGGCTCGTGAAGTGCGCGTAGACCGACCGCTCCCGGTCGACCGTGAAACGGTTCTCGTGATCGAAATACACGGGGACGACCGCCACGTCGCTCAGCCTGAGCGCGCCCTCCGCTGTCCCGGTCTCCTCTAGATCCGCGCCCTCGGCACCGTCGGATGATGCCATGCAGCCAGCGAGCGTTACAGCGAGAACAGCTCCCAGAACATCTACCATCTTCATGATCGTGCACACTCCTCGTGAAGAGACACGCCCAGCGCTCCGGGCGTCTCCTCGGAAATGCGAATCGCGCGCGAGCGGCAGCGCCAGCGCAGCCGCCGGGCGAGCCGCCTCGGCTGCCCTCTCAGGCAGGCGGTCGCCAGGACCCCATCGAGGACCCGTCAATCGCCCCTGAAAAAGCGCGCCGAGCCGCCTCGCGCGACGGCCCCCATGCGCGACGCGCCTCGCCGCGATGTCGCCCTATCCTCCATGCCGTCGAGTCCTCGCCCGACCTGGGGCGGTAGTGCGTCTGTATGTCCGCACGCCAGCGCCTTGACGATCGCTCTCCCTCACTCATCCACGTCGTCAGCTCTCATCGACTCAACGTCTGCTCGCCTCCCGCGTGGGCCGTTTGCAATCAGCGTTCCCCGCGAGAAGAGATGAGTCCGCTCGCCGCCGATTTCTGCGGCGTCACGGCACGGCGGAGCGCGGCGGTCGTCGGGTCCGGGGAGGGCCGGGCGGGGCGGACGGCGAGAAGACCGCGCGCACCCCCTGTTCCCACCTCACACGCGGGGATGAGGCGTTACGCCACACAGGGGGCGCTCATCGTACGATCGCATCCCGCGCTGCGGGGCAGTTTGCTACGCGGAAGACCTGGAGGGGGCACCCGCGACGCATGCCCGATCTCAGCAAGTGTGATGATGACATAACGGCTCCGGCGATCCGCCGGCGCCCCGGGGTGTGGAGCGCAGTGGCGCGCGGCGAGCGAGGGAGGAAACCAAGGGAAGTGAGCGGGAGGAGAGGGGGAGGGCAGGGGAGGAGAGGGACGCGGGGCGCGAGGGGAGGCCAGGTGCGGTCAGCGCGCGGGTTGCCCGGCGGCGGCGCGCCGCGCGCGCTTCGTGGCGGCGCGGTGGTGACGCCCCTTGCTTTCACTGCGCGAGAACGGCTAAGTCTCGGTCTGCTCGAATGGCCCGTGCGAACGACAAGACGGCTAGCAACCGCACCCCTCGGGAGCTGAACCGCTCCCTCGTCCTCGATCTCGTGCAGGAACACGGGCCGATTTCCCGCACGAACCTCGCGCGGTTGAGCGGCCTGACCAAGCCGACGGTCTCGGCCATCATCGAGGAGCTGCTCGAGAACGGCAGCGTCCGCGATGTCGGGACCGAGTCGCGCGGCGGGCGGCCGGCGCGGCTCCTCGAGTTCAACGATGACAGCGCGGCGTACCTGGGCATCGAGATCGGCGTCGAGCAGACGACCGTCGCCGTGGCCGACGCGCGCGGGCGGCTGCGGGCGCGCCTCGACCAGCCGACCGTCCTCCGCGATCCGCAGCGGACGGTCCGCGACGTGGCCGAGCTGCTGCCGAAGGTGCTGCAGCTGAGCGGGGTGCCGCGGAAGCGGCTGCGCGGCGCCTGCGCCATCGTGCCTGGGCTCATCGAGCGGCCGAGCGGGGTGTGCGTGCTCGCGCCCAACCTGGGCTGGGAGCGGTTCCCGCTGCGCGCGGAGCTCAGCCGCGCGCTGCGCATGCAGGTGCCCGTGTACAACCTGCCTCAGGCGGCGGCGGTGGCGGAGGGGGAGCTCGGCGCCGCGCGAGGACAGGTGTCGTACGTGTGGATCTACGTCGGGCTCGGCGTGGGCGCGGGCCTCGTCGTCGACGGGCGCCTGTTCTTCGGGATGCAGGGGTACAGCGGTGAGATCGGCCACTGCCGCGTCGCTGACGACGGCCCGCCTTGCGGCTGCGGTCGCCGGGGCTGTCTGGAGACGTTCGCCTCGGTCATGGCGCTCCGGCGCGCCGCCGAGGTCGCGTCGGCGCGCTCTCCCGAGCTGGCCGCGCTCCCCCGGCCGCACGCGGTCGGCGCCGTCGCGGGCGCGGCGCTCGCCGGCGACGAGAGCGCCCGCGCGATCTTCCACGAGGCGGGCGTGCGGCTCGCGCGCGGCATCGGGGTCTTGCTGAACCTGCTCAACCCGCAGCTCGTCGTGCTGGGCGGCGAGCTGCTCGCCGCGCCCGACATCCTGCTCGAAGGCGTGCGCGAGGAGCTGCCGCGCCACGCCGTCCGCGCGGGCGCGGTGCCGGTGGTCGCCTCTCCGCTCGGCAGCGAGGCCGGCCTGCTCGGCGCCGTCCTGCTCGCGCGCGAGGGCGCGGTGCGCTCGCTCCGCCTCGTGCCCGACGGCGTGCTCCAGGACAGCGCGCCGTAGCGCCGGGGCTCCACGGGGGGAAGAGAGCTGGAGCCAGAGAGGCGCGGAGGACACAGAGGGAGAGAAAAGGAGAGATAATATTTTCTGCTCCCCAGCTCTCTCTATCTCTCTTCCTCTGTGCTCTCTGTGGTTCCAATCCTCTTCATTCGTCTCCCCCACACGTGGCGTCGCTACGCGGGCGAGGCGCGCTCCACGCGGGCCGGGCTGCCCGCGGGGGGCGCCGATCCGGGGCGGCGCTCGGCGAAGAGCGGCGCGAAGGCGTGTCGATCGTGCCACGTGAGCGCGCCGAGCAGGCCGAGCAGGATGACGGCGTTGATGCCGGCGCGGGGGTCGAGCAGCAGGTGGAACAGCGCGATGTTCACCACGACCGGCCAGAGCAGCGCGAGCGCGAGGGGGCGGCGGCGGTCGAGCAGGAGCAGGACCGCGGCGGTGATCTCCACGGCCTTCACGGCATAGACGTAGCCGCTGTCGAGCAGCAGCTGGACGAACGGGTGGAGCGGCTCGGGGACCGGCACGACGCGCACGAATCCGTTGATGCCGCCGAGCAGGACGATGAGACCGAGGGCGACGCGGGCCGCGCCGACAGCGCGAGGGGGCATGGGTCCTCCTTGAGGGTTCAGAGGACCACGATGGGCCCGGCCGAGGCCGGCGCTTGTACGAAGTGGCTGCGCGCCACGGAGCCCGGCGTGCGGCCCAGCGTGGCCGCGACGGCGCGCGCCAGGTGCGCCTGGTCGTGGAAGCCGCCGGCGAGCGCCGCCCGGGCCGGCGCGGCGCCGTCGACGAGCGCCCGGACGGCGGACATGACGCGCAGGAAGGTCACGTAGTCGCGCAGCGGGTGGCCGAAGGCGTCGTGAAACAGGTGCGAGAGCCGCGAGCGCGAGAGCCCCTCGGCCGCGGCGAGCGGGCCCAGCGTGGGGCGGGCCGGCGCCTGCTCCGCGAGGCGATGCATGGCGCGCAGCACGCGGCGGTCGCACGGCGGGCCGCCCGGCGCGAACGCCCGGGCGCACGCGCGCATGAGCTCGCGCGCCGCCGCGTGGTCGAGCCGTCCGCGGAGCACGTCGCGCGCCGCCGCGCGCACCCGATCGGCCTGCGCCCCCTCGAGGATCAGCGCCCGCCCTCGGGCGGCCGCCTGCGCGCCGGCGCCGAGCCCGTCGGGCGGCAGGAACACCGTGACCGTCGCGCCCGGCGCGCCGACGGAATGGGCGACCCCGGCGCCGGTGAGCACGGGCGCGCGCACCCCGAACGGCCGCCCGCCCCCGACGTCGACCTCGAGCGGACCGTCGACGGGCACCATCAGCTTGACGAGGTGGAGCGCGTGGCGGCGCGTCGCCCCGGCGCCCTCGACGATGTGCACACCGCCGTGGCCGACAAGCGCCGTGTGCTCGCGCGCGGTCACGCGCAGCAGCGAACCACTCCGGCGCGGGCGGCGCAAGCGCGGAGCCGCGGAGCGCCGCCGCGAGCAGCCGAATCCGAAATGGGACGAGACGCACGCCCGTAATCACGTTGGCGTCGGCGCCGGCGCCGGCGCCGGCGTCTCGATGCCGGGTTGATCGAACGTGTCGAAAACTGTCGTCAGGACTGGCAGACCTGTGCCGGGTCCGAGTAGGATCGTCGCGAGTTGGAAGCGACATCACGGCGGATTGGGGCCGCCGGGGTGTCGGCGCCATGGCCTCGTGCCGGAGGACTGGACGCATGATCAGGTTCCTTAAGCATTCCGTTGTCAGCTCCATATTTCTCATCTTCGTGGCGGTTTCTTCCTGCGAGCGAATGAGCCAGATGGGAGGGCGCTGCGAATCGACGGCCGATTGTGAGTCGGACACCCAGTACGCGCCCGGCACGGAGTGCACGGACAACGAGTGCACGTGCGTCCAGGAGGGGCACACGCTGTGCTGCGCGCCCGAGGACACGGCGCCCGATTGCTTTCTCGCCTGCAGGCCGTGCAGCGAGTGCCAGGAGGGCTGGTTCAGCTGCGCGCCGGGGACGGCCGGGACGGCGTGCGACAACGACGCGAAGTGCGCCGGGCCGCCGGACCCGCGCTGCGGCGCCGGGCGGTGCGTGGACCGGGTGTGCCAGCTGGAGATCTACCCGGGCCCGCTGCCCTCCCAGGTGCGCGGCGACTGCGCTCAGCTGGAGTGCACGCACGAGGGAAAGGTCGTCTCCAAGCCGGATCCGGCCGACTTCTACAACGACGGCAACCTGTGCACCTCCGATGTCTGCTCGGCGGAGAACAGGCCTGTCAACGTGCCTTTCGACAACGGGATCAGCCTCATGGATCTCTACTCGGTCGACCAGATCTGCTACGAGGCGCAGCCGTTCGACTGCATCGTCGAGGACGACCAGTGCGGGAGCCGGCGCATCTGCGTCCCGACCGTGGGCGCGCAGCACGGCGGGGGCTTCTGCGCGCCGAGCCACTGCATCAACCTGCGGCGCGACCCGGACGAGGCCGACGTGGACTGCGGCGGCATCTGCAGGCGGCCGTGCGAGGACGGGTCGCGCTGCTCCGTCCCGCAGGACTGCATCTCCGGGGTGTGCCTCGGGGACCCGAAGACGTGCCAGAGGCCGTCGAGCTCGGACGGCGTGCGGAACGGCTCCGAGACCGGCGTCGACTGCGGCGGTCCGTGGGCGCCCTGTCCGCCGGGCGGGGGCTGCGCGACGGGCGCGGACTGCGAGACCGGCGTCTGCTGGGCGAGCGTGTGCGAGGAGCCGACGTGCATCGACGGCGTGCGGAACGGCGGCGAGCTCGGCGTCGACTGCGGCGGGCCGGCGTGCCCGGAGTGCCCGCGGTGACGCGGCGCGGTCGCTCGACGCAGCGGGGCCGCTCGGGGCTGCAAGGTCGCTCGACGCCGCAAGGCCGCTCGACGCTGCGCGGCCGCTTGACGCTGCGCGGTTGCTTGACGCTGCGCGGCTTCGTTGACGCTGGTGCCTGGTGGGGGCATAGGGGGGAGGTGCGCAGACTCGCTATCGAAGGAATGTCCTGCGGCCACTGCGTTCGGGCGGTCTCGAAGGCGCTCGCGAAGGTCCCCGGCGTCACGCGGGTGTGCGAGGTGAGCCTCGAGCGCGGAGAGGCGATCGTCGAGGGGAGCGCGACGGCCGAAGCGCTCGTGGCGGCCGTGCGCGAGGAGGGCTACGAGGCGCGCGAGGCTGGTTGACGTCGCGGTGCGGCGCTCGGCCGCGTTTGGTATGGTGCGGCCACCATGACGCGATCACCAAGCGAAGAGGCACCGAGCGAAAAGGGCTTTCCGGAAGGGTTCCTGTGGGGCGCCGCGGCGGCGTCGTACCAGATCGAGGGCGCCGCGGACGAGGACGGCAAGGGGCCGTCCGTGTGGGACATGTTCTGCAAGAAGCCGGACGCGATCTGGAACGGCCAGACCGGCGATGTCGCGTGCGACCACTACCACCGGTACCGGGAGGACGTGGCCCTCATGCGCGATATCGGCCTCCGCGCTTACCGACTCAGCATCTCGTGGCCGCGCGTCTTGCCGGAGGGCACGGGCGCCGTCAACGAGCGCGGCCTCGCGTTCTACGATCGGCTGGTGGACGCGCTGCTCGAGGCGGGGGTCGCGCCCCACGTCACGCTGTTCCACTGGGACTTCCCGCTCGCGCTCTACCACAAGGGCGGCTGGCTGAACCGCGACAGCGCCGACTGGTTCGCCGAGTACACGGGCGTCGTGGTCAAGAAGCTCGGCGATCGGGTGAAGGACTGGATGACGCTCAACGAACCGCAGGTGTTCGCCGGCGCCGGTCACTACGAGGGGCGCCACGCGCCCGGGGACCGGCTGCGCTTCGCCGAGGTCCTGCGCGTGTGCCACCACGTCCTGCTCGCGCACGGCAAGTCGGTGCAGGCCATCCGCGCGGCGAGCCCGGGGAAGTGCAACGTCTATTATGCGCCGGTCGCGCAGGTGAAATACCCCGCCAGCGCGTCACTCGAGGATCTGGAGGCCGCGCGCGCGGCGACGTGGTCGGTCAGCGCCCGCACCACGTGGACCAACACGTGGTGGATGGATCCCGTGTTCTTCGGCAGGTACCCCGAGGACGGGCTCCGCCTGTTCGCGAGCGAGCTGCCCGAGATCCGGGGCGGCGACATGGAGATCATCGCGCAGCCGGTCGAGTTCTGCGGCGTGAACGTCTACTGGGGAGTCCCGGTGCGCGCCGGGGCGAACGGCGGCGCCGAGGTCGTCCCGCACCCGGTGGGACACCCGATCACGGCCTTCGAGTGGTCCGTCACCCCCGAGTGCCTCTACTGGGGGCCGAGGTTCTTTTACGAGCGCTACAAGCGCCCCATCGTGATCACCGAAAATGGGCTGTCCACCCGGGACTGGATCTCGCTCGACGGGAAGGTGCACGACCCCCAGCGCATCGACTTCATGGCGCGCCACCTGATCGAGCTCCGCCGGGCCATCGCCGAGGGCGCCGTCGTGAACGGCTACTTTCACTGGTCGATCCTGGACAACTTCGAGTGGGCCCACGGCTACAAGCACCGCTTCGGCCTCGTCTTCGTCGACTACCCGACGGGCAAGCGCGTGCTCAAGGACTCGGCGCACTGGTATCGAGAGGTCATCGCCTCGAACGGCGCGACCCTCGGGGGCTGAGCGGGCCGCACCCCGGCGCCTCCCCGGGAGGCGCCGGTCCTGGTGACGTTCCTCCGGAGAGAGCCTCCCAGGAGAGCGGTAAAGCAGGAAGGACGTTCATCCTTTCTTCCTGCTCACCGCCTTCCCGTCCTTGCCTGGCCACCGCCGGCCGCGCGTCGCGAGGGGAGCCCGCGGCCGCGGCGGCGCGGGCTCAGGAGGCGATCGGCTCGTCGCCGTCCTCTTCGTCTTCGTCGTCGAGCGCCTCGTCGTCTCCGGTCGCCAGGTCGTACCCGTGCGGATCGAACTCGTCGAACATGGCCTGCAGGCGCTCGGTCAGCGAGTCCCACGTGTCCGGCGGCTCGCCCGCCTGGCGATCGCGCTCCGCGAGGGCGAGCGCGGCGGCGACCGTCGCGGTCAGCGGGCGCGCGTCCTGGAGCACCGCGACCTTCGAGGTGTCGCCGCTGCACGCGTACGCCAGCAGGTAGGCCCTGTAGATCTCCTCATTTGTCTTGTCGCTCATTCCTCTTCCCTGTTCTCGTCGTCCGCGCGCCGTTCGCCGCCGTGCTCGGGCCTGCTCAGCGCTCGGGACCGCGGGCGCGAGCGTAGCCCATCTCCCGGCCGTCGGGGGTGGCCCGTGTCCGCCGGGAGCCCGGGCCCTCGGGGAGCGGCGGGACGGGCGCCGGCGGAGCGGCGCAGCGCGGGCGCAGCGGCGCAGCGGATCAGTAGCGCAGCCGGTCGCGCAGCGAGCGCACCGCGCGCTCGAGCCCCGCGTGGTGGTGGAAGCAGCATTGCCCGATGCGCGGCTGGCACTGCGACGAGCGGAGCATCTCCAGGAACACGAGCGCGCGCGCGTCCCCCTCGAGCGCCGCCCGCTCGAAGAGCGCCTGCTTGCGCCGGCAGGGGGCCTCGCGCAGCTCCACGGCGATGCGCAGCGGGGCGCTCGCGCGCTCCAGCACCTCGGGGCGGCGGAGCAGCGCGGCCGCGCGCTTTCCGCCCTGTGTGCCGCCGTAGCCGCTCACGATCTCGTAGGCGATGTCGAGGCCCTCCTGGCCGAGGCGGCTCTCCAGCGCCTCGAAGATCGGGTCCGCGCGGCCGTCGGGCCGGTACGAGCTCTTCACCGCGACGGCGGCCGCGGCCGTCATCACGTCGCGCTGCTCGAAGGCGGCGCGATCCTTGTCGAGCAGCACGAAGAGCGCGCTCTCCGCGTCCTCCCATCGCTTCGCCCGGACCGCCCCCACGAGCCGCTCCCGCTCGGCCGGGAGCTCCGCGCCCTCGAGCGGCGCCGGCCCGGCGAGCGCCGCGACGTCGGCCGACGCCGCCCCGGAGCCGGCCGGCGCGGGGGCCGAGGCGCTCGCGGTCGGCGCCGCGGACGGGGCCGGCGGGGGCGCGCCGAGGGGCTCAGGCACCCGGGTGGCCGGCGCCGCGGCGGCCGGCGCGTGCATGGCGGCGGTCGCCTCCTGGAGCTCCGGGTCGGCGACCGCCGGCGCCGGGGCGCCCGCGACCGCCGGCGCGCCCGCGGGCAAGCGGCGGAGGAGCACCGCGCCGCCCGCGGCGCCGGCGGCGACCAGCGCGGCCACCGCGATGAGCCAGCCCCGGGCGCGCCTCCGCGGCCGTGGCCGGCGCTCCGCCGTTCCGCGCGCCGCGTGCGCCTCGTGGGCCGCGTTCCCGCGCGCCTCGTCCCCGCGCTCCGCGAGCGGCGCGCCGGACGCCGCCATCGCGGCGCCGCCGGCCGCGCCGTCGAGGGCTGCGGCCCCGCCGGCGGCTGCGGCCCCGCCAGCGGCCGCGGCCCCGCCGCGCGCTGCGCCTTCGAGCGCCGCGGCTCGGTCGTGCCGCGCCGGCGGTTCGGGCGGCGTGGCGGCCTGAAGCGCGCGCAGCGGGTCGCCGAGGGACCACGACCCGCTCGAGAGCGGCTCTTTCCACGGGAGGAGGCCGAGGGCCTCGGACCGCGGCACGGCGGCGTCGAGCGCGGCGAGCAGCGCGCGCGCGCTGGCGGGGCGCGCCGCCGGGTCCTTGCGCAGGAGGCGCATCACGAGCGCCTCCAGCTCGCGCGGCACCTCCACGCCCGGAGCGCGCAGCCGGAGCGGCGGCGGCGCGGTCTCGCATTGATCGCGGAAGAGCTCGACGGGCACGATCGAGTCGAACGGGTGCTTGCCCGCGAGCATCTCGTAGAGGATGAGCCCGAGGGCGTACAGGTCGGAGCGCTCGTCGACGTGCTCCATGCCCTGCGCCGCCTCCGGCGCCATGTACGCGAGCGTGCCGAAGACCATGCCGCTCAGCGTGATGCGCATGGGCTCGGGCCGCTCCTCGCCGCCGTGCGCGGTCGTCGTGGCGAGGCGCTCCAGCGGGACCTTCGCGAACCCGAAGTCGATGAGCTTCACGGCGTCGGTGCCGTGCTCGACCATGACGTTGCGCGGCTTCAGATCGCGGTGGATGACCCCGCGCTCGTGCGCCGCGGCGAGCGCCGCCGCGATCTGCCGCGCGAGCTCGGCGGCGCGCGGGGCGGGCACCGGGCCCTTCTTGATGATGCGATCGAGCGTCGTCCCGCGGACGTGCTCCAGCACGAGGAACCGGGAGCCGTCGGGGAGCGTGCCGAAGTCGGTCGCCGACGCGATGTTCGGGTGCTGGATGTGCGCGCCCGCGATCGCCTCGCGCTCGAAGCGCGCGGTGAGCTCCGGCGAGCCCTGCGCCGCGGGCAGGAGGATCTTCACGGCCAGCCACTTGCGCAGGAGCAGGTGCTCGGCCTTGTAGACCGCGCCCATCCCGCCGGTCGCGACGAGCTCCACGATCCGGTACCGGTCCGAGATGACCGTCCCGACCATCTGGGCGGCCGCGCTCTCCGCGGGCGCGTCGCTCGCGGCGGGCTTCGGATCGCCGGGGGCAGGGGGCAGGGAGGCGCTCACGGGAGGCGTGAACTGTCCGGCCTAGCCCGATTTTTGTCAAAGGGGGATCGCCGCCGCGCGCCGCGCCGGCGCGCGCGCACGGAGGCCCGTTTTCCTCGGTGGATCCGCGGGTCGCCGCGCAATCGGCGCGCTGCCGCGCGCGGCGGCGCGAGCGCCCGGCCGAGACGGCCGCGCCGGGGCGCGCGCCGCGGGCGGCGGCGCGCGGTTCGGCGCGCGGTTCGGCGCGCTGTTTGGCCATGGAGCGCCGGCTTCCTATTGAATTGGCCGCGGGGCCGGGCCAAGGATGCGCCATGGCCGATCCCGTCCACGCCCTTTCCCGCGCTTTCCAGGAGGCGATCACCGCCGCGTTCGGCGCCGAGCACGCCGGAGCCGATCCCTCCCTGCGCCGCTCCAGCCACGCCGATTACCAGGCGAACGCCGCGATGGCGCTCGGCAAGCGCCTGGGCAGGCCGCCGCGCGAGGTCGCGGCGGCGATCGTGGGGGCGCTGCAGCTCGGCGGGATTTGCCGGAAGGTGGAGATCGCCGGCCCCGGGTTCGTGAACCTGACGCTCGAGGACGCCTACCTGACGCGCGAGCTCGCCGACACGGCGAGCGGCGGGCGGCTCGGGATCGCGCCCGCGGCGCAGCCCGAGACGGTGATCGTCGATTACTCGGGCCCGAACGCCGCGAAGGAGATGCACGTCGGCCACCTGCGCAGCACGATCATCGGCGACGCGCTCGCGCGCGTGCTCGAGGCGCTCGGCCACCGGGTGATCCGCCAGAACCACCTGGGCGACTGGGGCACGCCGTTCGGCATGCTGATCGAGCACATGCTCGATCTCGGCGAGGCGGCCGCCTCGCAGGAGCTCTCGGTCGGCGATCTCGACGCGTTCTACAGGCAGGCGCGCGCCAAATTCGACGGGGATCCGGCGTTCGCCGAGCGCTCTCGCCGGCGGGTCGTGCGGCTCCAGGGCGGGGACGAGCAGACGCTCGGGCTGTGGCGGCAGCTGGTGCGCGAGTCGACGCGCTACTTCGAGTCGGTCTACCGCCGGCTCGGCGTGACCCTGACCGAGGCCGATTTCGCGGGCGAGAGCTTCTACAACCCGATGCTGCTCGACGTGCTCGCGGAGCTCGGCGAGAAGGGGCTGGCGCGCGAGAGCGAGGGGGCGCTCTGCGTCTTTCCGGCGGGCTTCACGGGCAAGGGCGGCGAGCCGCTGCCGCTCATCGTGCGCAAGCAGGATGGGGGCTACGGCTACGCCACGACGGATCTGGCGGCGATCCGCCACCGGCTCACGACGGTCGGCGCGCAGCGGCTCATCTACGTGGTCGGCGCGCCGCAGAGCCAGCATTTCGCGATGGTCTTCGCGACGGCGCGGGAGGCGGGCTGGCTCAGGCCGCCGGCGCGGGCCGAGCACGTGGCGTTCGGGTCGGTGCTCGGGGCCGACAAGAAGATGTTCAAGACGAGGAGCGGCGACACGGTGAAGCTGTCGGATCTGCTCGACGAGGCCGTGGAGCGCGCGACCAAGGTGGTGCTGGAGAAGAACCCGGAGCTCGACGCCGAGGCCGCGGGCGCGGTGGCGCGGGCGGTCGGCGTGGGGGCGGTGAAGTATGCGGATCTCTCGAGCGATCGGATCAAGGATTACGTGTTCGACTGGGATCGCATGCTGGCGTTCGAGGGGAACACGGCGCCCTACCTGATGTATGCGCACGCGCGCATCCGGTCGATCTTCCGGAAGGCGGGGGTGGAGTCGCCGCGCGGGGTGGGGATCACGGTGGGCGAGCCGGCGGAGCGGGCGCTCGCGCTGGAGCTGCTCCGGTTCGGCGCCGTGCTCGAGGACGTGGCGGCCACGCTCGAGCCGCATCGGCTGTGCGGTTACCTGTTCGAGCTCGCCGGGTCGTTCACGACCTTCTACGAGCGCTGTCCGGTGCTGCGGGCCGAGAGCGAGGAGGTGCGCCGCTCGCGGCTCGCGCTGTGCGATCTCACGGCGGAGGTGCTGGCGAAGGGCCTCGGCCTGCTCGGGATCGAGGCCCCGGAGCGGATGTAGCGCGCCCGGGGGCGGGCGGGTTACCCGCCGGGGGGGAAGCCGACCGGGGTTGGGGGGGAGCGGCTGACCCGGCCGAGGTTGGGCTGAGGCCGACCTGACCGGGGTTGGCCCGACCCGGCGGAGGCCGACCCGACCGGGGTTGAGGTTGACCCGACCGGGTTGGGCTGAAGCCGAGCCGACCGAGGTTGAGGCCGACCCGACCGGGGTTGGGCCGACCTGACCGGGGTTGAGGTTGACCCGACCGGGGTTGAGGCCGACCTGACCGTGGGCCGACCTGACCGGGGTTGGGCCGACTCGACCGGGGTTGAGGTTGAGCCGACCGGGGTTGAGGTTGACCCGACCGGGGTTGACGCCGATCCGACCGGGGTTGGGCTGAAGCCGAGCCGACCGAGGTTGAGGCCGACCCCGAGGTTGAGGCCGACCCCGACCGTGGTTGAGGTCGCCCGGCCGAGGTTGGGCCGAGCCGACCGAGGTTGAGGCCGACCCCGACCGTGGTTGAGGTCGCCCGGCCGAGGTTGGGCCGAGCCGACCGAGGTTGAGGCCGACCCAACGGCCGACCCGACCGAGGTTGAGGCCGTCCGAGGTTGAGACCGCCCGAGGCCGTCCGGTCGTTGTGAGCGCCCGATCCGACCCGGATTGCGTGCAGGCCCGGGCTCGATCCTGTCCCCATGGCAAAGTGCAGTATGACTGATCGCCAGCTCGCTCCCCCCGTCCCCGGCGTCGCCGCCATGACGGCGCTCCTCGTCGCGCTCGGGTGCTCGGCCGTCGGTGGCTCCCCCGCGCCGGGCGGCGCGGACGACGGGCCCGCGCAGCCCCCGGACACCGGCGGCGAGGACGGCTCCGGCGGGCTCGATGCGCCCGGCGCGCCCGGCTCGGGCAGCGGCGGCGCCGGCCCCGTCACCGACCCCAACGCGGACAGCGACGGAGACGGCTTCACGCCCGCCGCCGGCGACTGCAACGACGCCGACGCCAACGTGAACCCCGGCGCCATCGAGGTCGAGGTCACCGAGCCCGACGCGAGCGGCCACATCCCCGCGCCCGCCGACGAGGACTGCGACGGCGCCATCGACAACGTCGCACCCCCCTGCGACGACGGCCTCTCGCTCGAGGACTTCGACCCGGCGAACGGCGCCCGGGCGATCGACCTCTGCGCGTTCGCCTCCCGCGACGACCGCCGCTGGGGCGTGCTCTCCGCGAGGTACGTCCGCGGGGACGGCTCGCCCGCGGCGCGGTCGCCCGCCGTCGGCCTCTTCGACGGGTTCGGGCCCAACGTGCGCGTGCAGGGCGGCGCGCGCCTGCTCGCGCTCTCGACGGGGCGCGCCCGCCTGCCGGACCACCCGAACGCCTGCCGGTCCGAGAGCTGCTCGAGCTACGGCCCCGGCGCCGCGCCCCCCGGGTTCCCCCAGGACAACCCCGACTGCCCTCCCTCCGACTTCATCAACGACGACATCGGCCTCGAGGTCGTCCTCCGCGCCCCGCAGAACGCGACCGGCTACGAGTTCCTCTTCAAGTTCTATACGTACGAATATCCGGAGTGGGTCTGCGAGGACTTCAACGATCAATTCGTCGCGCTGGCCACGCCGGCGCCTCCCGGGTCGTACAACGGCAATCTCTCGTTCGACGGCGAGGGCAGGCCGGTCAGCGTCAATATCGCGTTCTTCGATGTCTGCGACGGATGTCCGCTCGGATCGAGCGAGCTCGTCGGGACGGGCTTCAGCCCGCGCCGCGACGGCGGCACCCGGTGGCTGAAGACCCGGGCGCCGGTGCGCGGCGGCGAGGAGATCTCGCTCCGGTTCATCCTCTTCGACACCGGCGACGATCGCTTCGACTCCACCGCGCTCATCGACGGATTCCGCTGGATCGCGACCGGCGGCACCGTGAGCGTGGAGACCACGCCCGCCGTCGATCCCCGCTGAAGCCGGAGGCGCTCCCCGGCCGCGCGCGCACCTGGCTGCGCCGCGAGCGCGCGCTCCGGCCGCCTCGCCCCGCTCCTCGCGCTACCGGCAGCTCCGGCACTCCCCGCCGCAGTCCACGTCGAGCTCGCTTCCGTTCATGACCCCGTCGTCGCACGACGGCTCCTGGCAGACACGCTCCCTGCACACGCCGGACCCGCAGTTCTCGCCGGCGACGCACCCCTCGCCCGCGGCGCAGAGCGGGCACGAGCGCGTGCCGCAGTCGACGCCGGTCTCGAAGCCGTTCGCCACGCCGTCCACGCACGTCGGGGCCTGGCACGCTCCCAAACGACAGACGCCCTCCTTGCAGTCGATTCCCGTCTCGCAGGAGGCCCCTAAGCGACAAGGCTCGCACGAGCCGCCGCAGTCGGTGTCGGTCTCACCTTCATGACCATCCTTGATCCCATTGCTGCAATGCGGCGGGATACAAGTGTTCTCGGTGCAGGTCCACCCCTCGGGGCATTCGTTGCAATCCCACATCATGACGGCACCATCCTCCCCGCACGAAAGGAAAAAAGTCGCCGTCAGCCCCAATGCAGTGACGCGTCGAAGCATGGTGCTCGCTCTTCTGGTAGTTGATGGTCCGGTAACGACGACAGTACATCAAGCACGGCCGGCAAGGGCACCGATCTGGCCGTTTACGCGCGGATTTCTAGCATTCCGGACTGCTGGTCCAGATTGTCAAAGAATCGACATGAGGGGATTCTCCGGCGGCGCGAGGGCCCCGATCCGACGCGCGGAGATGGGACATACGGAGATGGGACGTGCAGAGTAAGGCGAGGGGAGGGAGCTCATCGGCGCGCGGGGGGCCGCCGCACCGGCCGTTCTCTACGGATTCGACAGGAGCCCATCGCTCGATGGCTCCGAGGGCGCGCGGCCGACAGGACCGCTCGAAGCGCCCCGGCTGGGGGAGTGAGGGTGAGAGGGGCTCTGCGACGGCGCCTGGCTCGGCGGCCGGACGGCGCGCTTCTTCGTCAGCGGCGCGGCGCGCCGCGCTCAGGGGCGGGCGGGGGCGCGCCGCGCTGCGACGAAGGAGCGCACGCTGAGGGTGACGTAGCCCGCGGAGAGCACGGCCATCAGGGACTGCGCGATGACGGCCGCCGGGCGCTCCACGTCGCCGCCCGAGAGCAGGGCCGGCAGCTGGGGCAGGCCGCGGGCGGAGCCGAGGACGCCGAGGACGCCGACGAGCGCCGACGCGTGCATGGCGTGCATGCGGTACTTCTCCTGACGCGCGAGCACGCCGAGCCCGATCGAGACCACCCCGAAGCCGGCAGGGATGAGCGCCGTCGGCGCCCTCGTGGCCGCGAAGCCGCCGACGCCGAGCGCCGTGAGCAGCGCTCCGTAGCCTATCGTCGTAGTGGACATGCTCGACATGCACAGCCTCCTTGTTCGGAGCCCCCGGGATACCGCGCCCGGGGCGCGCCCGCCACCGCGGCCGCCCGCGCGCGTGCCCCGCGGCGCGCGTGCCCCGCGGCGCGGGTGACCTGAGGCGCGAGCGCCGCCGCCGAGCGCGCGCCGGGCGCGTCCCCGCCCCGGCGAGGCCGGCGGAGCTCGCTGCGCCGCGCGTCCCTCCCACGCCCGCGCGCGCCCTCGCGGGCGCCTGCGCGGGCAGCGCGCGGCGGCGTGGTTAGAATCCGCCCTCATGCTCGGCCTCTCCCGCCTGCGGGACAGCTTTGCCTACACCCCGCGCACGCTCCAGCTCGTCTGGCGCTCGTCGAAGGCGGCCACCCTCGCGCTCGCCGCGCTCACGCTGGCGGCGGCGGTGCTGCCGCTCGGGGTCGCCTACGTGGGAAAGGCGATCATGGACGCGGTGGTCGCCCGCGAGGAGCGCGCGGCGCTCGTGTGGGTCTCGGTCGAGCTCGGCCTCGTCGCCGCGCTCGCGCTCGCGCAGCGCGGGCTCTCGCTGGCGCGACAGCTGCTCGGCGCCCGGCTCTCCATCGACATCCACGCGATGATCCTCGGGAAGGCGCTCTCGCTGGAGCTCCGCCACTTCGAAGACCCCGAGTTCTACGATCAGCTCACCCGCGCGCGGCGCGAGGCGTCGTCGCGCCCCGCGTCGGTCGTGACCGAGAGCTTCTCCCTCGTGCAGAACCTGATCACGCTCGCCGGGTACGCCGCCTTGCTCGTCGGGTTCAGCGGCTTCGCGGTGCTCGCGCTCGTGCTCGCGGCCGTCCCCGCCACGGTCGCCGAGGCGCGCTTCTCCGGCGCGGCGTTCCGCCTCCGCAACTGGCGCTCTCCCGAGGCCCGCCGGCTCAACTACCTCGAGTACGTGCTCGCCAACGACGGCCACGCCAAGGAGGTGAAGCTCTTCGGGCTCGGGCCGATGTTCCTCGATCGCTACAAGGCGCTCGCCGCGTCGTTTTACCGGGAGGACAGCGCCCTCGCCGTCCGCCGCGCCGGGTGGTCCTATGCCCTGTCGCTCCTCGGGACCGCCGCGTTCTACGGCTGCTATGCCGCCATGGCGGCCTCCGCCGCGGCGGGGCGCCTCTCGCTCGGCGAGATGGTCCTTTACGTCGCCGCCTTCCGGCAGGGCCAGCAGGCGTTCCAGGCCGTCCTCGGCGGCATCGGCGGCATGTACGAGCACAACCTCTACATGTCGAATCTCTTTCAGTATTTGAGCATCCCGACCAGCGCGCCGCCCGCGCTGCCGGCCGGCGAGGCGCCCGCGTTGACGAACGGCGGCGCGCCCGCGGCGCCCGCCGACCGCGCGCTCGACAGGGGCGTGCGGTTCGAGGGCGTGGGCTACCGGTATCCTGGCCAGTCGCGCTGGGCGCTCCGGGGCATCGATCTCCACATCCCGAGCGGGCAGAGCCTGGCGCTCGTCGGGCACAACGGCGCCGGCAAGACGACGTTCATCAAGCTGCTCACGCGGCTTTACGAGCCCACCGAGGGGCGCATCCTGCTCGACGGCAAGGATCTCCGCGCCTGGGATCTCGACGACCTCCGCCGGAGGATCGGTGTCGTGTTCCAGGACTTCAACCAATACCAGCTCACGCTGCGCGAGAACATCGGGCTCGGCAGCCTCGATCACCTCGGCGACGAGCCGCGCATCGCGCGCGCGGTCTCCGAGGGCGGCGCCGACGAGGTCGTGACCGCGGTGCCGGGGGGCCTCGACGCGCAGCTCGGGCGCTGGTTCAAGGACGGCGTCGAGCTGAGCGGCGGGCAGTGGCAGAAGATCGCGCTCGCGCGGGCGTTCATGCGCGAGCAGGCCGACATCCTCGTGCTCGACGAGCCGACCGCCGCGCTCGACGCCGAGGCCGAGCACGCGGTCTTCCAGCGGTTCCGGTCGCTGTCCAAGGGGCGGACGACGATCGTCATCTCGCACCGCTTCCCGACCGTGCGCATGGCCGATCGCATCGTCGTCCTCGACGGCGGGCGCATCGTCGAGGAGGGCACCCACGACGCGCTCGTCGCCCGCGGCCAGCGTTATGCCCGCATGTTCGCGCTGCAGGCCGAAGGATACCTGTAGCGCGCCCGGCTCCTTCTCGGCGGCTCAGGCGAGCTCTGCCTGCTAGGCTCGCGCTCATGCGCGACACGCTCCCCAGGGAGGTCGGTCAGGCGATCCGCATCCTCCGGTTGCTCCGCGGGCTCAGCATGCAGGAGTTCGCCGAGCGGGCGCAGCTCTCGGCCACCTACCTGCGGCAGGTGGAGCGCGGCGAGCGGGATCTCGGGCTCGGCGCGCTCGGCCTCATCGCGCAGGGGCTCCAGTGCGATCCGCGCCTGCTCCTGCCCGGCGACGGGCGCAGCCCGGTCGCGTCCGTCGTGGCAGAGCTCTTTGACCAGGCGCAGGAGACGCTCCAGAACGCGATCCTCTTTCTGCTCATGGAGCCTGACGATTCGCCCAGGAAGCAAGCAATGCTCGCCCTGGCCAGCGAGGATCCGGAGCGCTCTCGCGCGGCGGCTCCGCCCAAGTCGCGCCCGCCGGAGCGCGCCGTTTCAGGGCGCACCCCGCCGTCGAGCCGTCGTTCCGGAAAGTGAGCGCGCCGTCTCGCTCGCTCCGTGATCCCCGGTCCGCCCGGGCGACGGCTTCCGCGCGCACGAGACCTCTGTTACCCTCGCGCCAACCGATGTTCCCCGAGCCGTGTCCGGGGGTGTCATGGACTCGAACCTCGTGCCGGAGGTCCGACGCAGTGAACAGAATTTCGTGGGCTGATCGAACATCGCAGATCGCGCTTCGCTCTGCTGTCTTCCCGCGCGGAGGGGTGGAAACCGCCGCGCTCCTCGGGGGGCTCGCGGCGGAGGGCCCATGGTGATCTTGGGCCAGGAGCTCGCCGGGTACACCATCGTCGCCAGCCTCGACTCTCCGGCTCCGGCCGAGGCCTACCGCGCGCTCGACGCGGACGGCCGCGAGGTCACGCTGTATGTCCAGGAGGATGTCGCCCTCGACCCGGAGGCGTTCCGCGGCGAGCTCGATCGGCTCCTCTCGCTGTCTCCGGCGATGCACGGCACCGTGCCTGTCATCGCCGGCGGCATGGAGGGCACGACCGGGTGGATCGCCGCCCGGCCGAGCGACGATCCCTCGGTGGAGGATCTGCTGCCCCGGCTCCGCTCCGTCGCCTACGAGCTCGCGGTCGACGTCGCGCGGACGCTCGGCGCGGCGCACGCGCTGGGCCTCGCGCACGGGGATGTCGGCCCGCATACGGTGGTGATCACCGGCCAGGGGGCCGCCGTCCTGCGGGCGTTCGGGCTGCACCGGCTGTTCGGGGCGCCCGCGGATCCCGTGGCGGACGCGGCGCGGTACCGGGCGCCGGAGCTCTTCGACGCGCGCGCGATCGATCCGCGCACGGACGTCTACGGGCTCGGGATGCTGCTGTACTGCGTCCTCGGGGGCCGGCGCCCGTTCGAGGGGCGCGACGACCTGGAGGCGTGCGCGCTGGACGAGGTGCCGCCGCCGCTCCAGGGCGTGCCGCCCCAGGTGCGCGAGGCGCTCTCGCGGGCGCTCGCCAAGGATCCGGACGCGCGCTTCCAGACCGTCCAGGAGCTCATGACCGCCGTGCGGCCGCTGCTCCTCACGGACTCGGCGCCCCTCGCCGGCGGGGCTCCGCGGCCGCCCGAGCCGCCGCCCGACACCGAGCGGAGCGCGCCCGCCCCGGCGTCGCGCAACACGCTGCCCACCGGCACCCTCCCCCCCGAGGCGATGCGGCACCCCTCGGTCCAGGTCGCCGCCCCGCGCCGGCGCCGCAGCGCCCTCCGGGCCGCCGGGGTGTTCCTGGTCGTCGCCCTGACGAGCGCTGCCATCGCGGTACCGCTGAGCTGGTACTTCGCCCGCCGCGGTGCGCCATCCCCGCGACCGGCCGATCCTCCGGCTCACGTGAGCGATGTGGAGCACAGCGCGACGCTGGCCCCGCCGGTGAGCTGCGACCCGGGCGTGCCCGAGGCGGTGAGCCCGGCCGTCGAGAGGCCGACCCTGAGGTCCCGGGCGACGCGCCGCGCCGGGCCCGCCTCCATGGCCGCGACCCCGGCCGTGGACTCCCGCCGCAGCCCCGATCAGCGGTGGTACGGCGACCAGCTCTTCTGAGGCGATCCGCTGCCCCGCTGGCAAACGACACCCCGGCGGATTGGGGCCGCCGGGGCGTCCGCGCCGCAGACCTCGTGCCGGAGGCCTGGACGCATGGCTAGCCTACTAAATGCATTCCCTCGATCGATCCATTTTTCTCGCGACGCCGACATTTTTCTTCTCATTGCCAGCAGCGCGGCGTCTTCGCCCGAGGGAGCAGACCTCGACGTCCGGTCGAGCGCGCGGCTCGCCCTGGGGTGGAGGGGGGGTGGACGGAGCGCGCTCCGGGGTTGAGCGCGTGGGGGGAGCGCCGGGCGGGGAGGCGAGCGGGGCTGCCGCGAGCTCGGGGCTCGCCCTCGAGCGCGCCTCGGGTCGGCGTGCCGCTCAGCGCGTCCCGGTGCCCGGGAGCGGCTGGAACACGTTCGCCCGGTACCACCGGAGCTCCTCGATCGACTCGCGGATGTCGTCGAGCGCGCGGTGGATCTCGCGCTTCTTCGGCGCGGCGCGCGTCGGATACCAGCGGCGCACGAGCTCCTTGAGGGTGGAGACGTCCACGATGCGGTAGTGCAGGAAAGAGAGGAGGTCCGGCATGTAGCGCTGCAGGAAGGCGCGGTCCTTCCAGACCGAGTTGCCGCACAGCACGGCCGTGCCCTTGTCGCAGTGCGCCTCGAGGAACGCGCGCGTCTCGGACTCCGCGTCGCCGACGGAGAGCGTGGAGGCGCGGATGCGCGCGAGGAGCCCCGAGCGCTCGTGGAGATCGCGGACGAAGTCGCTCATCCCCGCGAGGACGTCCTCGGGCTGGTGGATGACGAGGCACGGCCCCTCGGCGACGACGGTGAGATCGGGCTCCGTGACGATGGTCGCGATCTCCACGATCGCGCACGAGCTCTCGTCGAGCCCCGTCATCTCGAGATCGACCCACACCATGCGCTGCGACCGGTCCGTCATCGGCGGCGAGCATAGCCGATCCGCGCCGGTTCAGGGCCACCGAGACCCGGCGCGAGCGGGCTGCCCCGGGAACGGGCGGTATGCTAAGGCAGGGCCGGACACCGAGCGCGGGAGGCCTGTCATGCGAGACGTTTTCATCGTGGATGCCGTTCGCACGCCGCGCGGGCGCGGCAAGGCAGGCAAGGGGGCGCTCTCGGGCGTGCACCCCCAGGAGCTCCTCGCGCAGACGCTCAACCGCCTCGCCGAGAGGACCGGGATCCGCAAGGACGACGTGGAGGACGTCGTCGTCGGGTGCGTGACCCAGGCGGGCGAGCAGGGGGCGTGCGTCGCGCGCACCGCCATCCTCGCGGCCGGCTGGCCGGACGGCGTGACCGGCGTGACCGTCAACCGCTTCTGCGGCTCGGGCGCGCAGGCGGTGAACTTCGCGGCCATGGGCGTCATGTCCGGCCAGCAGGAGGTCGCCGTCGGCGGGGGCGTCGAGAGCATGTCGCGCGTGCCGATGGGCTCGGACGGCGCGCCCCTCGACGGCAACAACCTCGCCCTCCGCAAGAAGCTGGCGATGGTGCCGCAGGGCATCTCGGCGGACCTCATCGCGACGATCGAGGGCTTCTCGCGCGAGGACGTCGACCGCTTCGCGCTGGACAGCCAGCACAAGGCCGAGCGGGCCGCGCGCGAGGGGCGGTTCGCGAAGAGCCTGTTCACGGTCGTCGATCTCGACGGAAAGCCGCTGCTCGACCGCGACGAGCACCCGCGCGCCGGGGCCACGATGGAGGCGCTCGCGAAGCTCGAGCCGGCGTTCGCCGGCCTCGGCTCGACCCCGATGGGCCCCGCCGGCGAGACCGTGGACGAGCTGGCGCGCGTGCGGTACCCGCAGGTGGCGTCGATCGAGCACGTCCACACGGCGGGCAACTCGAGCGGCATCGTGGACGGCGCGGCGGTGGTGCTGCTCGCGTCGGGCGACTACGTGAAGGCGCACGGGCTCAGGCCGCGGGCGCGGCTCCGCGCCACGGCGACGGCCGGGGCGGAGCCGGTGATCATGCTGACGGCGCCGGCGCCGGCGTCGGAGCGGGCGCTCAAGAAGGCGGGCATGCAGGCGCGCGACGTCGATCTCTGGGAGATCAACGAGGCGTTCGCCGCGGTGCCGCTGCAGACGGCGCGCAAGCTCGGCGTCGACCTCGACCGCGTCAACGTGAACGGCGGCGCGATCGCGCTCGGGCACCCGCTCGGCGCGACCGGGGCGTGCCTGATCGGCACGGCGCTCGACGAGCTCGAGCGCGCCGATAAGGCGACCGCGCTGATCACGCTGTGCATCGGCGGAGGGATGGGCGTGGCGACCATCATCGAGCGGGTGTGAGCCGCGCCGGCGCCGCGATGGGGGTGCCCGACGATCACGGGAGCGGCGCCCATGAGCACCCGCACCGGGGCGACGCTCCGCCCGGCGAGCCGCGCGCGCACGACCCTCACGGCGCGCCCGGCCACGACCATGATCACGACCACGATCACGATCACGGCGACCCGCGGCACCACGACCACCATCACGACCACCGGCGCGCGCCGCTCCGGCGGCTCCTCGCGGCGTTCGCGCTCACGGCGTCGTTCCTGGTCGTCGAGGCGGCGGTCGGGTGGTGGTCGAAGAGCCTCGCCCTGCTGGCCGACGCGGGGCACATGCTCGCCGACGCCGCGGCGCTCGGGCTCGCCATCATCGCGCAGCGCATCGCGGCGCAGGCGCGGACGCGCGCGCGGACGTACGGCTACCGGCGCGCCGAGGTGCTCGCGGCGTTCGCCAACGGCATCGCGCTGGCGCTGACGGCGATCTGGATCTTCATCGAGGCGGTCCACAGGTGGCGCGCGCCGCAGGCGGTGCACGCCGAGGCGCTGGCGATCACCGCCTCGCTGGGGCTGCTCGTGAACGTGGCCTCGGCGCTGCTGCTCTCGACCGGCGAGCGCGGGCACAACATCAACACGCGGGCCGCGCTGGCGCACGTGCTGTCGGACGCGCTCGGCTCGGTCGGCGCCATCGTGGCCGGCGTGCTCATCCTCGCCTTCGGCTGGACCCGGGCCGACCCGGTGATCAGCGCGGCCATCGGCACGCTCGTGCTCTGGGGCGGCTGGCGGCTCGTGCGCGACACGTCGCGCGTGCTGATGGAGGGCAGCCCCATCGAGATCGACCTCGCCCACGTCGAGGACACGATCCGGAGCGTGCCCGGCGTGCTCGACTTCCACGACCTGCACGTCTGGTCGATCTCCGACGGCTTCAACGTGCTCACGGTGCACGTGGTGCTCGCCAGGGGGTACCACGGGACGGACGTGGCCGCGGCCGTGGGCCGGCGGCTGCGCGAGCGGCACGCGCTCGACCACTGCACGATCCAGCCCGAGCCGCTCCACGAAGAGCGCCTCGTCACGCTCCGGCGCCCGGGCGCCGGGTCGCCGCGCGGCGACCGGCCCGCCGGCGACCCGAGCGGCGCGTAGCCGGGCGCGGCCCGTCAGAGCTCCCGCAGCAGCGCCTCGGCGACCTCCGCGGGGGACTTTCCCCGCTCGTCGACGGCGACGTTGAGCTCCCGCATCCGCTCCGCGCCGATCTTGCCCTCCAGCCCCCGCAGCGCCTCGATCACCTCCGGGTGCTCCCGCGCGAGCCGCGCGCTCGCGAGGACGACGGCGTCGTAGGGCGGGATCGCCCGCCGGTCGTCCTCGAGCACGCGCAGGTCGAACGACACGATCCGCCCGTCCGTCGAGAAGGCGCTGATGACGTCCACCTCGCCCTCCCTCACGGCCTCGTACATGAGCGACGGGTCCATGCTGCGCTGCCTCGCGAACGCGATCCCGTAGCGCTGCTCGACCGTCTTCCACTCGGCGCGCTCGAAGAACTCGTAGTCTCCCCCGATCGACATCGATCGCGCCGCGGGCACGAGATCGCTGATGGTCCGCACGCCGAGCCGCTCCGCGCGCTCGCGTCGCAGCGCGAGCGCGTAGGTGTTCTCGAAGCCGAGCGCGGCGGCGACCACGATCCCGTGCTCCTCGAGCAGGTACCGCGTGACGCCGCGGAGCACCTCGCCCCGGTCGGCCGGGGCGTCGCCCCGCTTCATGACCGCCGTCCAGAGCGTCCCGGAGTATTCCACGTACGCGTCGATCTGGCCCGTCCTCAGCGCGTCGAACGCCACCGTCGACCCGAGCGACTCCACCGCCTCGGTGGGCAGCCCCGTCTCCTGCGCGATCTTCCCCGCGAGGACGCGGCTCAGGATGTACTGCTCGGTGAAGGTCTTCGATCCGATCGCGATCCGCCGCGCGCCGCCCCCGAGCGCCCCCCGGGCGAAGCCGGCCGCGGCGATGGCGTAGAGCAGCGCGAACGCGCCGATCGCCGCGGCCACGAGGCCCCGGCGGCGCCGGCGGAGGCCGATCTCGAGCGCCCGCACCGTGCCGTCCAGCACCAGCGCCAGCGCCGCCGCCGCCGCGCACCCGACGAGCACGGCCGCCGTGTTGCGCGTCTGCAGCCCGCTGAAGATGTAGTTGCCGAGGCTCTCCGCGCCGATGGGCGTCGAGAGCGTCGCGGTCCCCACCGTCCACACCGCGGCCGTCCTGATGCCGGCGACGATCACCGGCATGGCGAGCGGCAGCTCCACGCGCCGGAGCCGCTGGCCCGGCGTCATGCCGACGCCCTCGGCCGCCTCGATCAGGGCCGGATCGACGCTGGAGAGGCCCACCACCGTGTTCCGGAGGACCGGGAGCACGCTGTAGAGCACGAGCCCGATCAGCGCCGGCACGTAGCCGATGCTCGCGGCGCCGATCGCGGCGAGCGCGGGCACCATGAACGCGAGCAGCGCGAGGCTCGGCACGGTCTGGATGACGCTCGCGACGGCGAGCACCGGCTGCTCGAGCCGGCGCGCGCGCGAGACCAGCACGCCGAGCGGCACGCTGACGCCCGTCCCCACGAGGAGCGCGACGAGCGTGAGCTCGAGGTGCGCGAGGAGGCGCCCGGGGAGCAGGGCGAGCTGCTCGTTCACGGCCGGCGCTCCCCCTCCCGGAGCAGCGCGTCGATGACCGCCGCCTGCCGCTTCGGCGTCCCGACGAGCTGCGCCACGTACTCGTCCGCGGGCGCGGTCATGAGCTCCCGCGGCGTCCCCACCTGCGCGAGCCGCCCGCCCTGCATCACGGCGATGCGGTCGCCGAGCAGGAGGGCCTCGACGAGGTCGTGGGTCACGAAGATCGCGGTCAGGCCGAGCCGGCGCCGGATCGCCAGGAACGACTGCTGGAGCCGGTCGCGCGTCAGCGGATCGAGCGCCCCGAACGGCTCGTCGAGGAGCATCACCCGGGGCTCGGCGGCGAGCGCGCGCGCGACCCCGACCCGCTGCTGCTGGCCGCCCGAGAGCTCGTCGGGGCGGCGGTCGCGCACGGCCGCCGGATCGAGCTCGCAGAGCTCGAGGAGCGCGTCGACGCGCGCCCGGATGCGCGCCGCGTCCCAGCCGAGCAGCGACGGGGTGACGCCGATGTTCTCCGCCACGGTCAGGTGCGGGAACAGCCCGAGCCGCTGGAAGACGTAGCCGATGCGCCGGCGCAGCGCGTGCGGCGGCTCGCCGGTGATGTCCTTGCCGCCGATCCGGATCGCGCCCGACGTGGGCTCGATGAGGCGGTTCACCATCTTGAGCGTGGTCGTCTTGCCCGAGCCCGAGCCGCCGAGGAGGACGAGGAGCTCGCCCTCCTCGACGCGCAGCGAGACCCCGTCGACCGCGATCGCGCCGGCGTAGCGCTTCGTGACCCGGTCGAGCTCGATCATGCGGCCGGCTCGGAGGGATCCGGACGAACCGCCTCCGCCCCGGCGCGCGGCGCGGGCGCGCTCTCCCGCGTCATACCCCGCACCCGACGTTGCCGCGCTGGAGCCCGGCGAGGCGAGCGTCCTCGAGCGCCTCGGCCTCGGCGAGGAGCCACCGGAACATCGCGTTCGCGATCGCCCGCTCCTTGCGCGCGTTGAACAGCCAGACGGCCGCGTGGCAGACGTCGGCGTGCACCTTGGGGAACGCGAGGCGGCGGAACTCCGCGCCGGCGAGCGCCGCCGCGGCCTCGTACTGCGCGCGCAGCGAGATCCACTCGCGCCACTCCGACAGCGCCGGCAGCTCGCGCTTCTCGTCGACGCGGCGGCGGAGGGCGTCGCACGCGAGCTCCACCTCGGCCAGGAGCTCGTCCCGGAGGCGCCGGCGCGTGCGGCCGATCGTCCCGCCGAGATCGTCCCACGCCTCGCGCGGCACGCGCGCCGCCCGCAGCGCCGCCGCGAGGTCCTCCTCGACCGCGCGCGAGAGCGGGCCGAGCGCCGCCTGCGCGCCCGAGGCGCCGAGCAGCTGCGCGCGCTCGCGGAGCTCGGCCTGGGCGCGCTCGTCGTCGAGCGCCGCGTCCCACGCGCCGCCCAGCCGCCGGAGATCGTCGCCCGAGACCTTGCCGCGCGGCCGGAGCAGCATCGTCGCGTGGAGCAGCACCGCGCGGCTCCACAGGTCGCCCTCGGCGATCTTGGCGGCGCACGGCTCGGGCTCCTCCGGCTGCGGGGGCGGCGCGCCCTCGCCGGCGGCCAGGGCGCGGCGCACGAGCGGGAGCGTGGCGCGCCGATGGGGCGCGGCGAGCCAGCGGAGCCAGAGCTCGAGCGCGCCCGGCGCGGGCGCCTCCCCGAGCAGCCGCGCGGCGACGGCGCCGAGCAGCGCAAGCGCCCGGCCGCCCCCCTCCCGCGCGCGCTCGAGCACGGCCGGCCAGTCGCCGCGCGAGGCCGCCTCGGCGGCGAGCCACCCGGCGGCGACGCGGCGGGCCTCGCGGGGGCAGGCGCGCTCGTCCAGGCCGGCGACGCTGTCGAAGAGCGCCCGCGCGCCCTCCACGTCCCCGCGGTGCGCCGCGAGCATCGCGCCGGCGGCGATCCCCGCGCCGCGGAGCGGAACGGCGCTCGTCGACGACGGCGCGGGCCCCGCCCCCGCGCGCTCGATCCGCTCGCCGACCCAGGCCTCCACCGCGGCGCCCGGCCTCCGCGCGCGGCAGAGCGCCCACGCGGCCGCGAGCGCCGCGCCGCCGCGCCGGTCGGCGCGCCATGTCCAGTCCGACAGCCACGCGACGAAGTACGCGGCGCGCGGCAGCCCGAGCGGAATGAGCACGCCGCGCGCGACGAGCCACGGCGCGAGGAGGAGCGCGAGCGGCGCGAGCAGCAGCGCGCACCAGAGCTGGCCCACGGCGAGGCCGAGCGCGAGGACGCACGCGACCGGCACGAGGACGATGGTCATCGGGATGCGCCAGCTGCCCGAGCCGAGCACGAGCTCGCGCCACGACGCCTCGGGCCGGGCCTTCCGCGCGACCGCCACGCCGATCGCCCGCAGCGCGATCGCGATGCACAGGGCGGCGCCCCAGCTCACCGCGCCCTCCAGCCGAGCGCCGACAGCGCGTCCGGCCACGGCGCGCGCGGATCCTCGCCGGGCGGCTCCGGCGGCGGCAGCTCGCCGAGGTCGTCGTCGAGGTCGTCCCTGGGCGGCGGCCTCGGGTCGAGCCGCGCCCAGACCTCGTGGGCGAGGCGCCGCTCCGGGTCGCGGAGGGCGGCCATGGCCTGGCGCACCTTGTCGGCGGTCCGCGCTCCGGGGCCGACCGGCGTCGGGTAGGTCGCCGCGCTCGCGAGCTTGAGCTCGAGCATCCCGAGCAGCTTCTGCCCCTCGCGCTCGATCTCCGCGCGGCTCGCGGTCGGCCGCAGGCCGAGCACGTAGAACGGGTTGTCGCGGATGCGGCCGAGCGCGCCGTCCATCAGCGCACCCCCGACTCGTGGCCGAGCCTGCGCTTCTGCGCGTCGACCGGCAGGAGGCGCCAGATCTCCTCGGTGATCGCCCGCAGCGCGGCGGTGTCGCCGCGCTCCGCCGCGCCGCGCCCGTCGCGCACGAGCTTCTGCGCGCGGACCAGATCCGACGCCTGGTGCGCCTCGGAGGCGGCGTCCTCGAACATCCACACCCACGCCTTCGGGTGCCGCTGGAACGCCGCGCTGCTCAGGTTGCGGACGAGGCGGAGCTGCCGCTGGAGCTCGACCTGGTTCTTCTCGGCGCGCGCCCGCGAGACGCCCTGCGCGGCCTCTTCGAGGAGCGCCTTCTCGGTGCTCGACCCGAGCTGCGAGATCCACACCGACGCGTTCGCCACGGCGGCCTGGGCCTCGGCCTCGAGCTCCGGCCAGCGCTTGTCGGCCTCGGCCTGCTCGAGCAGCACGTCGAGCTCGAGCAGCGCGCGCCGCGCCTTCTGCCCGGCGTCGGCGTCGCCGCCGCGCGCCGCGGCCGCGTCGCGCTCCACCTCGACGAGCGCGCACTCGACGTAGGTGACCTTGCCGAGCGCGTGCGGCGCGTTCCGGCGCAGGGCGCTCTCGCGCACCGAGGCGAGCCGCTCGCGCATGGCCGCGAGCGAGGCGTCGAGCACCTCGGGCGCCGCCTCGGGGACGAGCAGGTGCGCGACCCGCTCGAACACGAGCCCCTGCGACGGGATCAGCGCGCGTGCCGACAGGTGCCCGCCCCGATCGAGCTCGAGCGTGAGCTCGATCGCCGCGCCCGCGGGCAGGGCCTGGGTGAGCCCGCTCCCGTCGATCTCGAGGGTCCCGACCACGCGGCAGAGGTGGGCGACGTCGAGCTCGCCCTGCACGATGGGGATCTTCAGCACGCACGCGCTGGAGCCCTTCGGGACGCTCTCCACGCTGTGGTGCACGAACGTCCGCCGGGCCGGCAGCGGCGCGCCCCGCTCGAAGTAGACCCGCACCGAGTTGTCCGCGAGCGCGACCCCGACGGTGCGCGACAGCGGCGGATCGCTGATCGTGAGCCCCTGGACGATGGTGATCGACCGCGGGTGCACCGGCACCCGCGCGCCGCCGGCCGCGGTCGCCTCGACGCGGAACACGTTCGGCCGGCGCGGGAGCAGGTCGACGGTGACCACGAACGCCCCCTCGGCGTCGAGCGGCGCCTCGGCGCTCGTCCAGCCGTCGCCCTCGCGCGCGAGCCGGACCCGCTCGGGCGCGGGCCCCGGCCCCTCCACGACGCGGCCCACCACGTGGGGCGTGAGGTCGCTCGACATCGCCGGGTACTGGAGCCAGAGCCGGCGGCCCTCCTCCTTGGCCCCCTCGGCCTGCCCGCGCCCGGACGTCCGCGCGTCGAGCCCGGCGGTCGCCGCGTAGATGGCGGCCCCCTGCGCGACGAGGGTCATCGGGTCGAGCCCCTCGCCGAACGGCGCGCCCAGCGCGTCCCGGACGCGCGCCCGCAGCGCCGGCATCACGGTCGGTCCGCCCACGAGCACGACGCGCGCGAGCTGCGACCGGTCGAGGCCGTGCGCCGCGAGGAGCCGCCGGCAGACCTCGATCGAGCGGTCGATGATCGGCGCGCAGAGCGCGTCGAGCGTGGGCCGCGCGAGGACCAGATCGACGTCGACGTGCGCGCCGTCCACCTCGAACGCCCCGGGGATCGCGAGCGCCGCCTCGTCGGCGCGGGTGAGCTCGATCTTGACCTCCTCGACCGCGAGCTTGAGCTTGCGGAGCGCGGCCGCGTGCCGCGGGTCGGCCCGGCTCACGGTGACGCCCTGGGTGCGCGCGATCTCGGCGAGCGCCCAGTCGACGATGGCCCAGTCGAAGTCGCGCCCGCCGAGGAAGTTGTCGCCGTCGTGCCCGACGACGCGGAGCAGCCCGTCGCGCGTCTCGAGCAGCGAGGCGTCGAAGGTCCCGCCGCCGAGGTCGTAGACGAGCCAGCTGCCGGTGGGCTCCTCGGCCGTCCAGCCGGCCGCGAGCGCCGAGGCCACCGGCTCCTGGATGAGCTCGACCCGCTCGAACCCCGCGAGCCGCGCCGCCTCCGACGTCGCCGCGCTCTGGGGCAGCTCGAAGAGCGCGGGCACCGAGATCACCGCCGAGGCGGGCAGGGCCCCGAGGTGCTCGGCGACGTCGGCGCGGAGCGAGCGGAGCACCTCGGCGGCGAGCTCCTCGGGCTTTTTCGTCACCTTCGCCGCGGCGAACTCGATCGGCTGGGCCGTCCCCATCAGCCGCTTGAACTCCGCGCGGGTGTTCTGCGGGTCGCTCTCGAGGAACCGGCGCGCGCGCGCGCCGACCGTGGTCGTCCCGCGCGCGTCGATCCGCACCACGCTCGGGGTGAGCGTCGCGCCCTGGGAGTTCCTGACGAGGGTGACCTTCTCGCCGTCGAAGGCGGCCGCGGTCGAGTTCGTGGTGCCGAGGTCGATGCCTACGTAAAGCGGGCGTGCAGCCATCGGTGCAAGGATACACGCGCGGCACGGTGGCCGCCCGGGCGAGCCGCAGGCGCCGGCGCGGCGGTGAAGAGGCCGAGCGCCGGCTCGCGGACGCGCTGGCGGAGCTCGAGCGGCTCCGGCGAGAGTACCGGCGGCGCCTGACGCCTGACGTCCGCGGTCACCCCGCGAACAGCTGCGTCACCCAGACCCGGCCGCTCGGGTCGCGCACGACGGCCACGCCGGTCCTTCCGTAGCGCCGGTCGAGCAGGTTGCCCCGGTGCGACGGGCTCGCCCAGATCGCGCGGTGCGCGCCCTCGGTCGTGCTCGAGCTGGCCACGTTCTCCCCCGCGATCGTCGCCCGGTAGCCCGCCGCCTTGAGGCGCACCGCCGGGTCGCCCGAGCCCACGTCGTGGCCCACCATCTTCGCCTTGATCATCTCCTCGGAGTGCGCCCGCGCCAGCGCGGTGAGCGCCGCGTCGCGCGCGAGCGCCGGCAGGCGCTCCGAGGCCCGCGCGGCGTTCATCATCCGCAGCATCGCGTCCTCGTCGCCCTGCGCCCCCTTCGCGGCCTCCTCGCCGGGCGCGGTCGCGCGGACGTACCGGCCCGGCGGGGCGCTCCCCGCGAAGATCATCGCCTCCAGCACGGGCCTTGGCCCGGTCGACACCGTGGCCAGCACCTGCACCAGCCAGCTCCCCGGCTGGTCGACCGCGAAGCTCGAGCGGAGCCGCGCGCCCGACAGCGAGCTCAGCACCGTCTTGGGCGCGCCCCGCGGCCCCAGCAGCACCACCTTCACCGCGCTCGCCGGCACCCGCATCGTCCCTTCGAGGGTCACCCACTGCCCCACGCGCGCCGTCGTCGGCAGCGGCGACAGATCCGCGAGCGCGTCCACCCCGACCGCGGCCACGATCACCGTCCCATCCGGCTTCTTCGCCTGGGCCACCCCACATCGCCGCACCCCGAGCGTGGTCCAGCCCGCGATCCACCCGTCGAGCCGCGCCCCGACCTCGTCCGGCGCCAGCCCTCGGCCGGAGATCGACCAGCCCCTCGGCCAGGCGTGCGGCGCGCCCGCGGCGCGCAGCGTGAAGGCGAGCTCGTCGGGCGGCATGATCTCCCCTCCCTGGAGCTGCCGCTCGACGTTGCGCCGGGCGACGGCGGCGAGCGCCGCGTCCGCGCTCCCGCAGCGCGCCGCGAGCGCGGCGACGTCCGGCGCGAGGGCCGCGGGCGGCTGCGGCGATCGCGTCGCCGCCTCCCACGTGAGCGCCGGCGGCTCCGCGGCTGCCGCCCCGGCGAAGGTGAGCGCCGCGACGAACACCCCTCTGGCCCACCACGACCGCATACGCCTCGGCTAGCAGGTTTCCGGGCCTGGCGCCCGTCTCCGGCCGCCCGCGTGCGGCGCGCGCCCGACCCCCGCGCGCGCCGCTTCGCACCGGACGCGGCGCGCCACGCGCCACGCGCCACGCGCCACCCGTCGCGTCGGGGAGAAAGCCGCGCGGTCCCGCGGTCGGCTCGTGCTACCGTGGCCCTCGCGCAGGATGGCTGAGGTCTCCAAGGCCGCGAAGGTCGGCGTCATGACGATCGTGCTCGCAGGCGCGGCCTACGGCGGCTACCGCTTCGTCTCGCGCGACGTGGGCGGCGGGAACGGCTACCGCGTCTGGGCCACGCTGCCGGACGCCATCGGCGTGTCCCCGCAATCGCGGGTGATGATCTCGGGCATCCAGGTCGGCGTCGTCGACAAGATCTCGCTCTACAACGGCCAGGCGCGCATCGACATCAAGATGAGCCCCGACGTCCCGCTCTACGAGGACGCGGCCATCGGCAAGCGCGCCACGAGCCTCATCGGCGAGTCGTTCGTCGTGCTCTCGCCCGGCACCGAGGGCAAGCCGCGCATCCCCGACGAGGGGCGGGTCCTCTATTACATCGATGAGCCGACGATCCAGTCGATGCAGGGGCAGGTCGCCGAGATCCTGAAGGACGTCAAGACCGTCACCGAGACGCTGAAGAACACCGTCGGCTCCGAGACCGGGCAGGAGCGGCTCGCGCAGATCCTCGACAACCTCGCGGACGTCACCGAGCAGATGAACGCGACCGTCCGCGAGAACCGCGCGGGCGTCACGCAGACGATCAACAACATCAACCAGATCACGGGCGAGTCGGGCCCGCGCCTGCGGGAGATCCTCCGCAACGTCGAGCAGGTGACCCGCGACATCCGCACGATGACGGCCGCGGCCGAGGTGCCCGGCCAGCAGGGCGGGCAGCCCGGCGAGCTCCGGCGCGCCGCCGAGCGGGTGGGGCGCGCGACCGAGAACCTCGAGTCGGCGCTGAAGCACGTGGACAGCATCGCCGCGCGCGTCGACCGCGGGGAGGGGACGCTCGGCCGCCTCACCAAGGACGAGACGCTGATCAACGAGGTCGAGACGGTCGTCGAGGACGTCGGCGAGCTCGTCGGCGGGATCAGCCGCTTCCAGACGGTGGTCGGGCTCCGGACCGACTACAACTTCCTGGCCAACACCATCAAGAGCTACGTCGAGCTCCGGCTCCAGCCGACCGAGGACAAGTACTACGTCGTCGAGCTGGTGAACGATCCGCGCGGCAAGACGGACTTCCAGCAGATCGACGTCGACACGACCAACATCAACGACCCGGCGCACTACCGCGAGGTCCGCACGATCACGACGAACGCCTTCCGCTTCTCGTTCCAGTTCGCGAAGCGGCTCGGCCCGTTCACGGGCCGGTTCGGCATCAAGGAGTCGACGGGGGGCCTCGGCCTCGATCTCCACCTGCTCGACGACCGGTTCGAGCTCCGGCAGGACCTCTTCGGCTTCGGCGAGGAGCTGTCGCCGCGCTGGCGCGTCGCGCTCGCGTACGAGTTCATCCGCAAGCTGTGGCTGCTCGGCGGCATGGACGACATCCTGAACACCGATCGCCGGGATTACTTCATCGGCCTGCAGCTCCGGTTCAACGACGCCGACCTGAAGACGGTCCTGCCCTTCGCTCCGTCGAGCTTCTGAGCGTCCCCGGCGCCCGCGCCGGCGCCTCGACACCGGCGCCTCGGCGCGGCCTCCGCTCATGCGCCCGAGCCCGTGTGCTATAGCGCGGGCATGAAGCGCTCGCTTCTTCGCGGAGTGCGTCGGGGGTACGCGCTCTTGATCCCTTTCCTCGCGATCGCCGCGGCGGCCGGCGCGGCGGCCTGCCAGGGGTGCAAGGTCCCCGAGCAGGGCGCCGCGAGCGCGGAGGCGGACGCCGACGCGGGCGCGACCCGGCCGACGGTGCGGCTCTACGTGCTCAGCACCGTGGCCGGCGCGCTGGAGCCGTGCGGCTGCACGAAGGACCAGCTCGGGGGCATCGACCACCTCGCCGCCCTGATCGAGGGCCAGCGCGGCGAGGCGCCGGCTCGCCTCGTGGTCGGCGCCGGGCCGCTGCTGTTCATGGAGCCGGAGGTGAAGCCGGAGCGCCGCACCCAGGACGCCTGGAAGGCCGAGGCGATGGCGCTGGCGGCGAAGGAGATCGGGCTCGCGGCGTGGGCGCCGGGCGAGAACGACTGGGCGCTCGGCGCCGAGGCGCTCGCGAAGTACCAGGAGCAGTCCGGGGCGGCCGTGCTCGCCAAGAACCTCGAGGGCGCGCAGGGCGTCCGGGGCGTCGTGGTGCGCGACGTCTCCGGCGTGAAGGTGGGCCTCATCGGCGTGAGCGACCCGAAGGGCCTCGCCGGCGCCTATCCCGACGGCGTCAAGGCCGGCTCGACGGTCGAGGCGGTGAAGGCGGGCGTCGAGGAGGCGAAGAAGCAGGGCGCGACGGTGTTCGTGGGGCTCGCCGCCTTGCCGCGGGGCGAGGCGCTGCGGCTCGCCGACAACGCGCCGGAGCTGCACGTGCTCGTGCTGGGCAAGCCCAGCGAGCGCGGGGACGTCAACGACGGCCCGAAGCCGCCGGTGCTCATCGGGACGACGCTGGTCGTCGAGACGCCGAACCACCTCCAGTCGGTGGCGGTCGTGGATCTCTTCGTCCGCGGCAAGGGCGACGGCCCGCTCGTGTTCGCCGACGCGGGCGGCGTCGCCAAGGCCGACGAGCTCATCAGCCTGTCGGCGCGGATCCGGGAGCTCGAGATCCGCCTCAACGGCTGGGAGGGCAGCAAGACGGTCTCCGCGAAGGACATCGCCGATCGGAAGGCCGATCTGGAGAAGCTCCGGGCGGAGAAGGCGAAGCTCGAGTCGGCGGAGACGAAGGTGACCGGCAGCTTCTTCCGCTACAGCGCGGTGGAGGTGCGCGAGAAGCTCGGCGCCGACAAGGACGTCGCCGGGCAGCTCCTCGCCTATTACAAGCGGGTCAACGCCCACAACAAGGAGGCGTTCGCGGATCGCGTCCCCGAGCCGCCGGCGAAGGGCGAGGCCAGCTACATCGGCATCGACGCCTGCACGAACTGCCACGACGAGGAGCGCAAGGTCTTCGACGGCACCGCGCACGCGCGGGCCTACGCGACGCTGCAGCAGGATTTCAAGGAGTACAACCTCGACTGCGTGAGCTGTCACGTGACCGGCTACGGCAAGCCGGGCGGCTCCACGGTGACGCACAACGCCTCCCTCCAGAACGTGCAGTGCGAGGAGTGTCACGGCCCGGGCTCGCTGCACGCGAAGGATCCCGAGAAGAAGGGGCTCATCGTGCTCGCGCCCTCGCCCGAGAGCTGCGTCACGCAGTGCCACCACCCGCCGCACGTCGAGGGGTTCGAGCCCATGGCCAAGATGCAGCTCATCCTCGGGCCCGGGCACGGCCGGGACTGACGCAGGTGCCGGGGTCGGGGCTGACGCCGGCCCGGGCGCAGCCCTGGTGCTGACGCCGGCCCGGGCGCAGCCCCGGCGCTGACGCCGGCCCGGCGACGGCCGGTGCCGACGCACGGGCGGGCGCGCGGCGGCGCCCCTCGGGGCTGCGGCATTTCCGCGCCGTATCGTTCGCGCTACGGGGAGCGCCCGTGACGAATGTCCACGCCGTCGTCTCCCGCCTGGGCCCGGCCGAGCGCGCGATCCTCGCGGAGCTCGCCGCCGGCGAGCCGCCGTTCGCGGTGCACCGCCGCGCCGCGCTGAGCTCGACGCTCCGCTACCTGGAGGGCGGCCGCGGCGCGCCGGTGGTCCTCCTGCACGGCCGCGGCAACGCCGCGACGACGTGGTTCCCGCTGCTCCCCGAGCTCGCGCGCCGCCACCGCGTCATCGCCGTGGATCTGCCGGGCTTCGGCCACGCCTCGTCGCCGCCGTTCGAGGGCGGGGGCTTCGAGGAGGGCCTCCGCTTCTTCGCCGATCCGGTCGAGGAGCTCCTGCTCGAGCTGGATCTCGGCGACGCCGCGCTCGTCGGCCACTCGCTCGGCGGGCTGGTCGCGGCGGAGATCGCGCTCCGCAGGCGCGCGCGCCCGCGGAAGCTCGTGCTCATCGGCGCGATGGGGGTCGGGTCGGTCATGACCGCCTGGAGCCGCGCCTACTTCCGCGCCCCGCCGGAGCGCCTGATGCGGGTGCTCGGCAAGGCGCTCTTCCGCCGCGTCCGCCCCCCGCAGCCCACGCCGCGCGGCGAGCGCCTCGCGGCGTTGCACGGCGAGCTCTACGCCGTGCCCGACGGCCGGGTCGCCCCTGTCGCCGCGTTCAACGCGCTCTTCCCCGCGGTCGGCCCCGTGCCCCATCGCCTCTCGCGGCTCGGCGAGATCGAGGCGGAGACGCTGGTGCTCTGGGGCGAGCGCGACGACGTGTTCCCGGCGCCGCTCGGCATCGCCGCGGCCGCCGCGATCCCCCGCGCCACGCTGCGCCTCGTGCCGCTCGGCCACGCGCCCCACCTGGAGGACCCGGCGCTGGTCGTTCCCGAGCTCCTCGAGTTCCTTGCGCCCGGAGGCTAGGACAGCCGTCCAGGAACCGAGGGTGGCCGTCCAGGAACCGAGGGCGGCCGTCCAGGAACCGGGGGCGGCCGTCCAGGAACCGAGGGCGGCCGTCCAGGAACCGGGGGCGGCCGTCCAGGAACCGAGGGCGGCCGTCCAGGAACCGAGGGCGGCCGTCCAGGAACCGAGGGCGGCCGTCCAGGAACCGAGGGCGGCCGTCCAGGAACCGAGAAGGGGCTCGGTCGGGCCGCGGCGGCCCTCGGCCATCTCGATGCCGCTGGCGCGTTCTCGACCGGCCCGTGAAATTTGGGGGAGGGCTCGCGCGAACTGTCTGGGTCCAGCATGATTCCAGTGGCCACGCCGCCGTATCCCCAAGCGTCCGACGGGCTCCCCGCGGCGTCGCTTGTGACGGTGGGGGCGTCTCTCGACGAGACCGCCGCCCTGCGGCCGGTGGTGCGCGCGGCGATCGCCTGCGTGCTCGGGGAGCGGTCCGATCACCCCGACGTCGAGGATTGCACCCACGAGGCGCTCGCCCGGGCCCTCGAGGGGCGCAGCCGCCTGCGCGACGGCGAGCCGCTGCGCCCGTGGGTGCTCGGGATCGCGCGCCACGTGGCGCTCGACGTGCTGCGCCGCCGCCGCCGCACGCGGCGCGCCGAGGCGCTCCCGGAGGCGAGCGCCGAGGAGCAGCGCGAGCTCATCGACTCGGTCGAGGACCCGGCGCCCGGGCCCGAGGAGCGCGCCGCCCAGACCGAGCGCGCCCGCCGGATCGAGCTGGCCCTGCAGAAGCTGGCCGAACCCCAGCGCCGCGCGCTCCTGGCCTTCCACGTCGAAGGCCTCAACTACCAGCAGATATCGCGCCGGCTCGACATCCCGCTCGGGACGGTGGCGACGTGGATCGCGCGAGGCAGGCGCTGCCTGGCCGAGGCGCTCGGAGAGTGACGATGCAAGACGACGACAGGCTCGCGCCCGACCTCGTGTGGCAGTCCAACGGTCACCTCACCGAGATAGCGCTCTGCGCGCTGGGCGACGGCGAGGGGGCCCTCCTGCCCGAGGGCGCGCTCGAGCATGCCGCGCGCTGCCAGAGCTGCTCCTCGGAGCTCGGCCAGGCGGCGCTCCTGTCGCTCCGCGCGGGGGAGCTCCTGCGCGCGCAGGCGGCGCACGGCGGCGCGAGGGAGACCGCCGCGCCGCGCGCGCCGCTGCCGGTCCCGGCGCTCGCGTTCGCCCTGGCGATCTCGGCGCTCGGCGCGGCGCCGTCGCTCGTGGCCGGGGCGGGCGGCCTGCGGGAGAGCTGGGCGGGGCTCTGGCACGCCTGCTCGGTGGTGGTGAGGGTCGGCTGCGCCGTCGCCGGGAGCGGGGCCCTGTCCGGCTGGCTCACGGCGCTGCCGTGGCTCTCGGCGGCCTTGCTCGTGCTCGTGGGGGCCTATGTCGCGTGGACCAGGGGAAAGCAGCTCTCGCTGAACGGAGGGATCTGATGCGCACCGTCTCGACTCGTCTCGTCTCCTCGCGCCTCGCCGCCGCCGCGCTGGGCGCGGCGCTGGGGGCCTCGGCCAGCGGCGCGGCCACGGCGGAGATCCTCCGCAAGGGGGCATGGCCAGACGTCGAGCCGAAGGTGAGCGTCGAGGTGAGCAACGAGCCGCGCAACGAGGCGCTCAAGCGCGTCGCCCAGGCGGCCGGGTGGAGCCTCGTGCTCAACGTGCCGCCCGGCGACGCCGTCGATCTCCACGTCCAGGACCAGCCGGCGGACCGGGTGCTGGAGCTCCTGCTCGCCGACGGGAGCTACGTCGCGACCCGCGACGGCGACCTGATCGCGATCGCCCCGGCCCCGGCGGCGCCGTACCCGGCCCCGGCGGCGCCGGCCCCGGAGAAGCCCGCGGCCGGGTCCCCGGCGGCGCCCTCGCCCGCGGCGTCGCCCGACGACGCCGAGGACGAGGACGCCGAGGAGGCGCGGCCCTCGTCGCGCGGCCGGGATCGGTTCGTGACCGGCGGGAGCCTCCGGATCGAGAAGGGCGAGGTGGTCAACGACGTGTCGGTGATCGGCGGCTCGCTCGACGTGTGGGGCACCGTCACCGGCGACATCGACGTGATGGGCGGCTCCACGCACATCCACGAGGGCGCGCGCGTGCGCGGCGATGTATCGACGGTGGGCGGCCCGCTCACCGTGGCCGACGGCGCCAGCATCGACGGCGACGTCGACGTCGTGGGCGGCCCGCTCCGGCGGGGCGAGCGCGCGCGCATCCGCGGCGACGTGAACAACGACGCGAACCCGATGGGCGGCGACGGATCGAGCGCGAAGGGCGCGTCCACGCTCGCGCGCAAGGCCGGCAACGCGGTGACGCGCACGGCCTTCCTGTTCGCGTTCGGCGCGGTGATGCTGGCGCTCTGGCCGCGGCGCATGGAGGCGCTCAAGGTCGAGATCGCCGCCCGGCCGATGCGATCGTTCGCGCTCGGCGCGGTGGGCGTCCTCGGCGCCGTCGCGGTCGCCGCCGCCCTGTGCGTCACGCTGATCGGCATCCCGTTCGCGGTGATCGGCCTGCTGCTCGCCGTCGTCGCCGTGGTCGCGGGCGGCTGCGCCGTGCTCGAGACCGCGGGGGCGGGGCTCTTCGGTCACCGCACCAGGAACCCCTACGCGCACCTCGCCATCGGCTGCCTCGGCCTGCTGCTCGTCAGCGGGATCCCCTACGTCGGCGGCGCGCTCTGCGCGGCCGTCGCGCTGATCGGCGCCGGCGCGCTCGTCGCCACCCGGCTCGCGGGGCTCCTCCGGCCGAGGCCGCGGGAGGGGGCGGGGGGCCCCTACCGCACGGCGCCTTGAGCTGGCTTCGCCCGTCTCGGACGGCGCGAGCGCCGATGTACCTCCGCTGAAGGCTGCGCGCTAGCATCGCGCCGTGACCTCCGACCCGATCGAGAAGAGGCTGCGGCTCGGCGAGGACTCGGTGACCGAGTTCAAGCGGATCGAGGCCCCCGGCAAGGCGCCGAAGGACCTCGCCGAGACGATCGCGGCCTTCGCCAACGCGCTGGGCGGTCAGATCTTCCTCGGGGTCGAGGACGACGGCACGCCGACGGGGGTCGGCACGATGAAGGAGGCCGACACGCTGATGCTGTCGGTGGTTCAGGCGTGCCAGACCGTCGTCCATCCGGCCATCTGGTGCCCGATCACGAAGGTCGACGTCTCAGGCAAGCTGCTGCTCGTCGTCGACGTGCCGGCGTCCAGCCCGGACAGGCCTTACCGCGCGAAGCATGTTTACTGGATCCGCGACGGGAGCATGACGCGTGAGGCGACGCGCCATGAGCTCGTTCGCATGCTCCAGTCGCAGAACGCCTACCATGACGAGAGCGTCGTCCATGGGGCGACGATGGCGGATCTCGATCTGGCCGTCGTCGACGACCTCTTGCGTTCGGTCTACGACCCGAGCGCACCTGCCCAGCGGAACCGTTACCTGCGTGCGCTGAAGTGCGTGGATCCTGGCGAGACGCCGACCGTGGCCGGCCTCCTGCTCTTCGGCCGCGAGCCCGAGCGATGGTTCGTCGATGCCAGGATCTCTGCGGTCTGCTTCGCCGGCACCGGGATGTCGACGGAGCTCGTCGATCGACAAGAGATCACCGGACACCTCCTCAAGCAGATCGAGAGCGCCGCAGCGTTCCTGGAGCGCTACACACCCGCGCCGGCGCTCATCCAGCGCTGGGAGCGGATCGAGCGCGGCGTGCCGCAGACGGCGCTGCGCGAGGCGCTCCTCAACGCCGTCGCCCACCGGGATTACCGCGCCGCGTCCCAGATCCGGATCCTCGCCTTCCAGGATCGGGTCGAGATCATCAATCCTGGCGTGCTCCTGAATCACCTGACGCTCGACAGCATCCAGGTCGGGGGCATCAGCCAGCGCAGGAACCCGGTGCTCGCCTCGGTGCTCGCGCGCGCTCGTCGCGGGGAGAGCCTCGGGATGGGGATCCCGGAGATGGTCGCGCAGATGCGCGCGCGAGGGTTGCCGCCGCCGGAGTTCGATCTGCAGGGAGGACACTTCCGGGTGGTGCTGCGCGTGGCGCCCTCCCCCGAGGCGCGTGCATGAACGATCGGCGCGACGCAGGCTCGCCGTGGTGGGAGGCGCTCCGGAGCGGCGCCGTGGTCGAGCTTGCGCTTGTCCGGATCGATCTCGTCGGGCCGTCCTTCCCCTGGAAGGAGCTGCCGGACAGCGGGTACCTGCAGCGTCGCGTGCGGTACACCGCCGGCGTCGAGTACCTCGCGCGCGGGCTCGGGGCGATCCAGCCGCTCGCGTGGAGCGAGGACGCCGCCATGCTCGTGCTCGGCGCTGCGTCCGGCGAGGCGCTGGCCACGCTCGCTTTTCGCGCCTTGAAAGAGCTCTGGGAGCGCGTGCACATCGATCTCCAGCTCTCGGCGCGCCTCGTGGCGCATCTCGTCCGGTCGCCGTGGGCCCGCGAGCTCGTCGATGACGCCGAGAGGGTGCTGCGCGGCTGGATGGCGGCGATCCCGCCTGGCGCAGCCGCGCTGAGCGAGGACCTGGCGCTCGCCCTCCCGCCGCCGGACGCGCGGGAGCTCACGCCGTGCGGCCTCGTGCTCGAGGGGGCGCCCTCCTACATCTTCCCCCAGAGCGCAGCTCGCGGCGCGCCGCCGGCGACGCAGCGCGACCAGGCATGGGCGGCGCTCCGTGGCTACGCGCAGAGCCCGGAGCTGCGGCGCATCCGTTACGTCGGCTTCCATCTCCGGAGGAGCGAGCCGCCGAGCCTGGACCTCCGCGATGTCTTCGTGTCTCCGCGGCTCGACGTCAGCTCGCCGCGCACGAGCGCCACGGAGCGGAGCGCGCGAGGGATCGAGGGCGGGAGCTCCGAGCCGTCCGGCGAGCGGGTGCGCCTCGCTCGCCATCCCATGGGCGAGGGCTTCGAGGAGCTGTTCGCGAGGCACCGGCATCTCGTCCTCCTCGGCGATCCCGGCTCGGGGAAAACGACGCTGCTCCGGTGGCTCGCGATCACGGCGGCGGCGGGTCGCTTCGTGCTGGCGTCGGAGAGCGGCGCTGCCGAACGCCTCCTCCCGCTGCCTGTCAGCGTCGGCCAGCTCGCGGAGCTGCGTCGGTGCGCCGAGCGGCGGGAGGTGTCTGTCGTCGAAGCGCTCGGTCGTTACTTTCACGAGCGCGGCGCTGGCGACGAGGCGATGGTGCGCGAGGCGCTGACCCGCGAGCTTCTGGCAGGCCGCTGCCTCGTGCTGCTCGACGGGCTCGACGAGGTCCGCTCGACCGAGCGCGACGAGCTCCAGCGGTGGCTCGCCTCGTTCGCGGCGGCTCATCCGCGGAACCGGTTCGTCGTCACCTCGCGGATCGTCGGGTATGCAGGGTTCGATCTGCCCGGGCGCGTGGAGGCGACGCTCCGGCCGTTCGATCGAGAGCAGGTCGAGCGCTACGTGAGCGCCTGGCACCGGGCCTATGTGCGATGGAAGGGGCCGGAGGACGCGGCCTCCTCCACGGACGAGGCCGACGCGATGGCGGGGAAGCTCCTCGCCGCCATCGACGCCAGCCCGAGGCTCGGCGCGCTCGCGGGCAACCCGTTCCTCCTCTCGGCGCTCGCGTCGATTCACCGCGCGGAAGGTCGCCTGCCGCGCCACCGGGTCCAGGCGTACGCCATGATTTCACGCACGCTCTGCGAGACGTGGGCTGCGGCGCGCCGCCTCTCGGCCAGCGGCGCGTCGGACGCCTCCATGGCGTACGAAGAGGAGGCCCTGCCCATCCTCGGGAAGCTCGCGCTGGCGATGCACGAGCGCTATCCGGCCGGGGTCGCGCCGGAGCCCTTCGTGGTGGAGGCGCTGAGCGAGGCGCTCGGCGCGCAAGCGGGGGTCTCCGGAGAAGAAGGTCTCCTCGCGGCGCGCCGTTTCCTGGAGAAGTCGGGGCGTGAGCTGGGCCTCTTGATGGAGCGCGGAGCGCAAGCGTGGGGGTTCATGCACCTCACCTTCCAGGAGTTCTTCGCGGCCGCCGGGCTCCACGCGATGGAGCGGTTCGAGGAGGTGGCGCTGGCGCGTCTCTTCGATGCCCGCTGGAGCGAGGTGATCCGGCTCGGCGTGGGCTACATGGCGCTCGAGCAGAAGCGACCCGCGGCGGCGCGCGGGTTCGTCGAGCGGGTCCTGTCGTGGGAAGAGCCGGAGCCGCGGCGGTGGGTGACGAGCGTCCTGCGCAAGCAGGTGCCCATCGCGACGCTGCTCGCCGCGGAGGCGGGCGAGGCGTTGCCGGCGGCGCTGCAGGAGCATGTGGCGGCCGCGATGGCGGCGTGGGTCGTCGAGCCGCCGTCGTTCGATGCACCTCGGGAGTTCCTGCGGGAGCTCGCGGTGACCGAGCTCGGCGGGCGCGTCGCCGAGGCGCTTCTCAAGTGGCTCGAGGACGAGAGCCCCGCGCGCCGTTCGATGGCCGCGCTGGCGCTCGGCGAGCTGCGCTCGAGCGCAGCCGTGGAGCGGCTGATGTCGCTGCTCGCCGACGCCGACGCGACCGTGCGCGACTTCGCCGGCCTAGCCCTCGGGAGCATCGGAGGCGACGATGTCGAGCGACAGCTCGAAGCGCTCGCCGAGTCCGGCCCGCCGGAGAGCAAGAAAAGCGACCGCGACACGCCGTCAGGCTCGCCCAGCGCGCCGCCTTGATGCCCTGCGCCGCTCAGTGCACGCCGCCGACGAGCCACGCCTGCGCCGGGACGAGCACCTCTTCGGGGGAGCCTCCTCCCTGCGACGCCGGGCCGGTCGCGGTGCCGTCGCCCATGGGCGTCATGCGGAACCCGTGATCGCCGAAGACGAGCAGCAGGGTCCGCGGCGGCAGGCTGGCCATGAACCGCGCGACAACGTCGGCGACCTCCTCCGCGATGGCCTCGATCCGCTCGGCGAACGGCGGCCCCGCGGCGCGCAGGCGCGCCTCCACGAGATCGAGCTTCATCAGCTCGCGCGACCCGACCCGCTCGCGCCGCAGGGTCGCCACCGCGCGGCCGCGGGCGATGGCGGGCTCCGCCTCGCTCGGGGGCATCGTCTCGCGGAGCCCGTCCGGCCCGCGGGCGAGCAGCGAGATCTGCGCCGTCGTGGTGGGCGGCAGCGCCGCCCAGAGCAGCGAGCGCTCCACCAGGATCGCCCGATCCATCATGATCTCCTTCAGGTGGGCGGCGACGCGCTCGCCGAGGTCGAAGCGCATCGCGTCCACGAGCAGGAGCTTCACCCCGCGCGCCCCGTTGAGGCGGGCGATGCGGGCGGCGATGTCCGGGGCGTCGAACACCATGGGCGGCCGCTTGCCGGTCACGCGCAGCGCCGAGAACGCCTCGCGGTAGCTGTGCTCGAAGCTGGTCCTCCAGCTGTCGACGACGCCGCGCACGGCCGCGTCCGTCTCGCCCGCGAGCGTCGCGCCGAGGAGCGGCGTGTAGTGGGTCGCGAACAGCTGCTCGATGACCCGGACCGGCTTCGGGCCGCGGGCGTTGTCGAGCTCGACGGCGAGCGCTCGCCACTCGGCCGCGCTGAGGATGCGGTTGCGCGGCGCCTTCCGCTCCCTGCGCGTCGGCGGCAGCGCGTCGTTGTCCGCGTGGGCGGCCTCGGCGACCGGCGCAGCGGGCGCGATGGGCGCGGCGGGCGCGATCGGCGCGGCCTCGTGCGCGGCTCGCGGCGGCCTGAGCGTGGTCCCCGCGCCCTCGATCGCAGCGCCAGGGTTGGCGGGCGGCGCGCCCGGATCGGCGGGCGCCACGGCCGGGTCGACGCTGGCCAGGGCCATCGCCAGCGTCTCGTTCGCGGCGGGCGGCGAGCCCGCTCCCTGCGCCGGCGCGGCCCCCAGGCCTCTCCCGGGGGCGAGGACGGCCGCCGGTGCGTCCGGGCGGCGGATCCTCGACGAGCGGGGGGGCAGCACGCCGCGCGGCCTCGCCTCGGTCCGCCCCTCGGCGGCGGCGGGCGACGCGGGCGCTGCGGGCGGCTCGGAGGCCGTCGGCTCGGCCGGGAGCGCCTCGTCCGGGGCGGGCGCGGCGGCGCTCGGCTGCGTCGGCCGGATGGGCCGCTCCGGCTCACGCGCGGCGAGGCCGCGCTCCGGCTCGCGTGCGGCGAGGCCGCGCTCCGGCTCGCGCGCGGCGAGGCCGCGCGCCTGCGCGCGAATGTGGGAGGCGGCGCCGTGCCCCTCGGGCGCGTTCCTCTCGACGAGGTCCGCGAGGGGCACCGGCGCGAGCACCTGCGCGGACCTGTCGACCTCATCGAACACGAGGGCGACGGGCGCCTCGCGCGCCGCGCCGAGCCACGCGAGGAGCGTCGCGCTGTCCTCCGGGTGGAGCGCGCCCCGCGCGCCGCCCGCGAGCCGCGGCAGGCCGACGGCGAGCCCCGCGGCGCCGAGCGCCCTCGCGCGGAAGACCTGGTCGGCGATCACCGCCTCGAGCGGGGCGCCTTCCTGGACCCGCGGCGGCAGCGCGCCGCGCATGGCCAGCGCGAGCTCTACGGCCTCGTCGAGCGCGGCGCGGAGCTGCCCGTCCTGCGCCGCCGGGGCGCTCGCCCAGAGGAAGCGCCGCGCCCTGAGCTCGCGCTCGGCGCCTTCGCCCTGCCCGCTTGCGGCGAAGCGGGCCAGTCCGGACGGGGGCACAGGGGGGGACGGCGGTCGGCCCTCCTCGGAGGCAACGTCGAGGCGGGAGACAGGATCGAGGCGCATCGCGCGGCAACCTCGCAGAACTCACCGAAACGGGCCAAGTTTCGGCGATCGGGCGGCGATGGGACGGCAATCGGGCGGCGACCGGGCGGCGACCGGGCGGCGACCGGGCGGCGACCGGGCGGCGACCGGGCGGCGATCGATGCGCGGAGGCGGCGGGCGCCCCCCCTCCGCGGCGGGGCGCGGGGTCAGCCGGACTCGCGCGCGGTCTCGGCCATGAGCGCGAGCAGGGCGCAGGCGATGGCGAACCGGGCGTCGATCCTCCCCTGGTTCATCGACAGGTCGAGCGTGAACTCCTTGACGAAGAACCGGAACACCTGGGTCACCTTCGCGACCTCCTGCTGGTGCAGCTCGATGTGCCACTTGCCGACGAGGAGCGGGAACATGCGGCGGAGCAGCGCGGCGCCGTCCTCCTGCATCAGCCCGACCGGCTGATCCGCGGGATCGAGGATGTCCCACGTATCGCGGACGATCGATTTGAGGCCGCGCGAGCGGATGGTCCCGACCCGCTCGCCGGTGCGCGCGTCGAGGACGTCCAGGCACCGGTTCAGGGCGACGACCTGCCGCGACCGGATGGTGAGCAGCGGCTGCGACTCCGACTCATCGGCGAAGAGGGTGAACTCCTGGCGCAGCTTGAGCAGCGGGTGCTTGACGAAGCACACGAGGGTGCCGTCGGGCGCATAGACGTGGAACTTGCGGCCGAGCAGCGACCAGAAGGGCCGCTTGATGGTGTAGGTGGGGTGCGCGAACGGCTGAACCGCGAGGCCGCCGTACGCGGCCGGGCCGAAGGGGGCAGTCTGCATCGGGCCGAGTAGGCCGGAGCGGAGCGGCTCGGTCAAGCACGTCCGCCGCGCGGCTCGGGCGGCTCTCGCCGTCACCCCGCGCGCGGGTCCCTCCCTCCGGAGCCGCCCGCAGCGATCGCCTTCACGAGCTCCGGCTTGACGACCTTGCCCATCGCGTTGCGCGGCAGGCTCGGTACGACGAGCGACTCGCGCGGGACCTTGTAGGGCGCGAGCCGCTCCTTCGCCCAGGCGCGGAGCGGTCCGGTCGCGCACTCCGCCTCTCGCCCCGGCGCGGCGACGACGACCGCGACGACGCGCTCGCCCCACGCCTCGTCCGGGACGCCGATCACCGCGACCTCGGCGATCGCGCCGTGCTCCCGCAGCGCCTCCTCGATCTCGAGGGCCGACAGCTTGTACCCGCCGCTCTTGAGGATATCGACCGAGGTCCGCCCGAGGAGCCGGAAGCACCCGTCGCTGGAGCGCTCCGCGACGTCGCCCGTGCGGAACCAGCCGTCCTGGAAGGCGGCGGCGGTGGCGTCCTCGCGCCCGAGGTAGCCCTTGAAGACGCTCGGCCCGCGGATCCAGAGCTCGCCCCGCGCGACCGCGGCGCCGCCGGGCCGCGCCGGCGCCTCGCCCGGCGCCCACTCCGACGCGTTGCCCGCGTCGTCGGTGATGCGGGCCTCGACGGTCGGCAGCGGGGAGCCGACCCAGCCCGCCCGCCGGCCGCCCGGATCGAGCGGGTTGCTCAGCCCGACGCCGATCTCGGTCATCCCGAAGCGCTCGAGCGGGATCGCGCCGGTGAGGTCGCGCCAGCGCTCGGCCAGCGTCACCGGCAGCGCCGCCGAGCCGCTCGTCGCGAGCCGTAGGGCCCGCGCCCCCGCGGCGAAGCCGGGCGCGCCGCCGCGGTCGATCTGCTCGAACAGCCGCTGGTACATGGTGGGCACCGCCATGAACGCCGTGACGGAGCCGCGCGCGATCTCGGCGGCGACGCGCTCGGCGTCGAAGCGCGGCAGCATCCTCGTCGCGCTGCCCGCGAGCAGCGACGTCGTGAGCGCGATGACGACGCCGTGGAGGTGGTGCAGCGGCAGCGCGTGCAGCAGCGCGTCGTGCTCGGAGAAGCCCCAGGCCGCGCGCAGGAGCTCCGCCTGCACGGCCAGGTTGCGGTGCGTGAGGAGCGCCCCCTTCGGCTTGCCGGTCGTGCCGCTCGTGTAGAGCAAGAGCGCCGGATCGTCCGCGGCGATGTCGGAGAGCGCCCCCTCCGGCCCCGGGGCGGCGCGCTCGAGGTCCTCCACGCGGAGCACCGAGCGGCCCTGCGCGATCGGGGCGGCCACCCCGGCGAGCTCGTCGCCGACGAGGATCCGCCGCACGCCGGCGTCGCTCGCGAGCCATGCGAGCTCTGCCGGCGGGTACAGGGCCGACAGCGGCAGCGCGATCCCGCCGGCGAGGAGGACGCCGAGGAAGGCCGAGACCCACGCCGCGCCGGGCGGCACGAGGAGCAGGATCCGCTCCCCCTCGAGGGAGCTCGGGCCCGCGAGCGCGTCGGCGCCGCGCCGCCCGCCGTCGGCGAGCAGCGCGCCGCGGACGCGGAGGGCTCGCTCGGTGAGCGCCGCGAAGGAGGTCTGCCCCCGGTCGTCCTCGACGGCGGTTCGGGCGGACGATCCGAGCTGAGCGAGCCGTTCCACGAGCGGGGAAGCCATCGCGCGAACTCTCGCACAGCGAAGGTGCGCGGAGCCAGGCCGGTTGGTTACACTGCCGCGCCATGCGAGCTTCCTGCCTCTGTTCCGGCGTCTTGCCCCGCCTCGCGGCCGTCGCCGGTCTGACCCTGGCCGCGGCGGCGTGCGAGAGCGCGCCGAAGCCGCCCGAGCCCGGCCCCGCCGCCACCGCGGCTCCGGTCGCCGAGGCGCCCGCCGAGCCGCCGAAGCCGAAGGGCATGCCCGAGCTGCTCGTCGACTCGATGGGCCCCTACATCGGCGGCCAGCGCGTGGACCTCTCGCAGAAGGACGGCGCGGAGAAGCTCTCGAAGGTGATCCGCGCGCTGCCGATCGAGGGCAAGCCGGTCACGCTGCTCGCCGAGAAGAAGGCGAAGCCGAGCGCGGTGGCCGCCGTCGTGACGGAGCTCGGCGCGGCCGGCGCGCCGACGGTGCTCATCAAGACCGACGGCCGCGACGACCTCCCGAAGGAGATCACGGTGGTCCCGGAGGGGCGCGTGTCGAAGCCCCCCGCGTGCGCCGTCAGCGCGATGGTGCTGAAGGACCTCGCGACCGCGATCTGGCCGTTCGGCGGCGGCATGGGCAAGCGCCAGCGCAAGGGGCTCGCCGGCCCGGATCTGTCGCACACCGGCGAGCAGCTCACGAAGGACATCGCCGCGTGCAGCGCGTCGGTGGCGTTCTTCTCGGCGGACGACGAGGTGCCGTGGGAGATGGCGCACAACCTGGCGGGCACGATCCTCGGCTCCGACGCGAAGAAGAAGCTCGCGACGCTCGTCCTGCTCCGCGCTGCCCCGGTCGCGGGGCGGCCGGTGCAGCTCGGTGGAGGCTGACGTGCGCTGCGCCGGGGGCGCCGTCGCCCTGGATCGCCGCCCCCTCAGGGGCGCGTCCGCCGAGAGGGGCGTCCCGCGCGCCCGGCGCGTGCCGTTGCGAGCAAGCTGTCGATTTCTCGTCGGACGAGACGCCGTGTGCTCATGTCGAGCGCGGGGGTGGCCGGATGGGGCCACGCGGCACGATCCGGCACACGGGATGGCGCTGCGAGCGCACGGAAACCGCGGGCGGGCGCTCGCCGTTGGGGCCGGCCTGGATCATGAATAGGGCGAGTCGCAGATCCCCTGCGCCATCGGGGGCGTGACGATCACGGGAGGATGGTTCGGACATGTCGAAGCGACTTCTTGCATCGGCCCGCGCGAACAGGGGCCGCAGCCTCCGTCCTCGGGCTTCTCAGCCCCGCATGTCGGCGGCGCCTGAGGGGCCGGCGCTCGCGACGCAGGACTCGACGCGGCCGCCGGCGAGCGACCAGGACGTCGCCGGGGCGGCCGCGGACCTCTCCGATGCTCCTGAGGGGGCAGCCGACGCCGGCGCGGCCGCTGTGCCCCCGGCCGTCGAGGCGCCTGCCGCGTTGCCGGCAGCGCGGGAGGCCGCTGCTCCGCTGGTCGCGGAGGCGCCCGCCGCTCGCGCGTCCGTGGAGGCGCCCGCTCGCGCGTCCGTGGAGGCGCCCGCTCGCGCGGCCGTGGAGGCGCCCGCTGCTTCGCGGGTCTCCGAAGCGCCGGCCCCGTCGAGCCGCGTGGGCGACGCGGCGCCTCGCAAGGTGCAGGATTCCGAGCCGCCGATGCCGCAGCAGCGAGCCGGCGCCTCGGAGCAACCGGCAGCCGCCGCGTCCTCGTCCGAGGAGCCGGCGCCGGACTCGGACGCGCTCGATCTGATCGACCCTTCCTCGCCGACGGCGGCGTTCTTCCGGCGCGAGGAGGAGTCGTTCCCGCCGCTCACCGAAGCGGCCAGCGATCCCGACGACCACGCCGACGAGCGCCTCGTGGTGGTGCATCAGCTGTCGCCCGAGACGCTCGCCCGCCGGGCGCGCCTTCGCCGGATCGTCGCGGCGGTCGCGGGGCTCGCCGGGGTGATCTCCGTCGCGGTGGTCGCCAAGTCGGTGGTCGCGAGCAAGCCGTCCGCGCCTGCGCCGATCGCGATGGTGGCGCCCGTGTCGAAGCCGGCGCACGCGCAGGCGAAGCTCGTGGCCGTGGCGGGGAATCCTTCCCCTGCACGGGAGACCGCGCCAGCGCCGGCGGGGCCGGCACCCGCCGCCGCGAAGGGGGCGGAGGCCGCTCCGGATCCGCTGAAGGAGGCGGAGAAGGCTGCCGCGGAGAAGGCCGAGGCGGAGAAGGCTGCCGCAGAGCAGGCCGAGGCGGAGAAGGCCGCGGCGGCAGAGGCGGAGAGGCTCGCGGCGGCAGAGGCGGAGAAGGCCGCTGCTGCTGAGGCGGAGAAGGCCGCGGCGCCCGCGGCCAACGCCGAGGACGCAAGCAAGCTGAAGAAGGAAGCGCTGAGCTTCCTCAACCGCGGCAGGTACAAGGACGCGATCGAGGCGTCGCGCGCGGCGATCGCGGCCGATCCGACCGACGCGCTGCCCTATCTCTACCTGGGCTCGGCGCTCCAGGACACGGGCAAGTGGAAGGACGGCGTCGCGGCGTACAGCGAGTGTGTTCGCCATGCGACGAAGGGCCCCGTGCACGAGTGCAGGGCCATGGGCGGTCGCAAGTAGCGCGCACCCTGGGCGACGAGCGCGCTGCGCACGGCCCGGGCGACCAGCGCGCCGTGCGCAGCCCGGGCGCCGTTCGGGGGCGAGCTTGCGCTCAGCCCGGACGGCGAGCGAGCTGCGCGAGGAACCCCGCGGTCACGGCGTAGCCGAAGGCCAGGCCCGTGGCGAGGCGGGTGGCATGCCAGGGGGGGCGCAGCCCGAGGTCCTGGGTCGCCACGTCGAGCGCCATCAACGCGCTGAGGGCGATGAGGATCGGCCGCCACGCCGACATCGTCAGCCGAGGCCGCGCGATCGCGGCGCCCGCCGCGACGCCGGCGAAGATGCCGGCGCAGCGGCTGCAGAGCGGCATCACGACGCCCTCGAGCGCGAGCGACCGCTCCGGCATGCGGTGGCACAGCGGCGCGAAGAGGCGATCGAGCGCGGCGCCGAGCCCTCCGAGCGGCAGGGTGCTCCGCGCCAGGAGGATGCACCAGGGCAGGGCGCCGACGAGCGCCAGCGCGCAGCGCACCGCCGAGAGCCGCGGCGACGGCTCGGCCGCGGTCGAGCCACCGGAGGGCCGCGCCGCAGCGCCGTCGAGCCCGGCGGAGGGCGCCTGCGCCGCGGCGCCGGCGCTTGCGGGCGCCTGCGCCGCCGAGGTCTCGCGCCCGGAGGCGCACGCAGTCACGTCAGCCCCGGTCGGGCGCGCTCTTGCCGAGGTGGCGCATCACCTCTTTCAGGTCGCTCCAGACCTCTCGCTTCGCGCCCGGCTGGCGCAGCAGGTAGGCCGGATGGAACGTGGGCATGATCGGGATCGAGCCCTTATAGAGCTTCCACGTCCCGCGGAGCTTCGTGATCCCCTCGGTCGTGCCGATCAGCCCCTGCACCGCGGTGGCGCCGAGCGCGACGATCACCTTCGGCTTGATCAGCGCGAGCTGGGACGCGAGGTAGGGGCTGCAGGCCGCCATCTCGGCGGGCTCCGGCTTCCGGTTCTTCGGCGGCCGGCACTTCACGATGTTGCAGATGTAGACGCCGTCGCGGTGGTACCCCATCGCCGCGATCATCTTGTCGAGCAGCTGCCCCGCCGGGCCGACGAACGGCTCCCCCTGCTGATCCTCTTCTGCCCCTGGCCCCTCGCCGACGAACACGATCTCGGAGAGCGGGTCGCCGCGCGAGAACACCGTGTGGGTGCGGCCCTCGTGGAGCGGGCACTTCTGGCAGGTGCGGACCTCTTCCGCGATGAGCGAGAGCCGCGCCAAGCGCTCCTCGGGCGCGTCCGGCTGCGCTGCCGCGATCGCGCGCGCAGCCGGTTCGGCGCGGGGCGCCGCCGCGGCGCTCACGGCAGGGCGGGGGGACGGCTCGGGAGCCCGCGGCGGCTGCACCGGCGCCCGCGCCGGCTGCGCCTCGGCGGCGCGCTGCTCGGGGTGCGGCGGGGAGGCGAAGGCGGCGCGCTGCTCCGGATGCGCCGGGGCGGCGCCGCCGGCGCTGCGCTGCGCTGCCGGCGCGAAGGCCGCGCCCGCTGGCGGCGCGAAGGCCGCGCCGCCGCCACCACGCGGCGCCGCCGGCGCGGGCGCGTCCAGCCCGGCGAAGCCCCGGTCCGGCCGCCGAGCGGCCGGCGGACCGCCTTCCGAGGACGACGCGCCCAGCGCCTCGTGGAGCGCCGAAGGGTCGCCCGGCAGCCCGTCCGCGCCGGTCATCGCGTGCCATTCCAGGAACGCCCGGACCGAGGCGGTCAGATCGGCGAGCTCTTCGCGCAGCGCGTCCACCATCGCCGTCCCTTCAGTGGCCGCCCTGCTGCGCGAGCCAGCGCTCCGCGTCGAGCGCGGCCATGCAGCCCGTGCCGGCGGCCGTCACGGCCTGGCGGTAGTTCCAGTCCTGCACGTCGCCCGCGGCGAAGACGCCGGGGATGTTCGTGCGCGTCGAGCCCGGCACCGTCTTCAGGTAGCCGTTCGGGTGCGTCTCGAGCTGCCCCACGAAGAGATCCGTCATCGGCGTGTGGCCGATCGCGACGAACATCGCCGCCGCCGGCACGAGGTGGCTGTCGCCGGTCCTGAGGTTCTTGACGCGGACGCCGGTCACCATGTCGGCCTTCACGTCGAGCACCTCCTCCACGACGTGGCTGTAGAGGATCTTGATCTTCGGGTTCTCGACCACGCGCTGGACCATCGCCTTCGACGCCCGGAACTCGTCGCGGCGGTGCACCAGCGTGACGCTGCTGCAGAGCCCGGACAGGTACGAGGCCTCCTCCATCGCCGTGTCGCCGCCGCCGACGACCACGACGTCCTGGCCGCGGAAGAGCGCGCCGTCGCAGACGGCGCAGGCGCTGACGCCCTTGTTCTTGAGCTTCTCCTCGCTCTCGAGGCCGAGGTAGTTGGCGCGCGCGCCCGTCGCGATCACCACCGCCTTCGCCAGGTAGAGCGTGTCCTCCACCCACACCTTGAACGGGTGGCCCGTGAGCTCGACCTTGGTCACGTCCGCGGTCACGATCTCCGTGCCCTGATGCGCGGCCTGGTCGCGAAAGCGCTGCATCAGCTCCTGGCCGGTGATCTTCTCGGGGAAGCCGGGGTAGTTCTCCACGTCGGTCGTGAACATGAGCTGGCCCCCCGGGATCAGGCCGCCGGCGCTGAAGCCCTCGATGAGGAGCGGCTTCAGGTTGGCGCGCGCCGCGTAGATGGCGGCGGTGAGCCCGGCAGGACCGGAGCCGATGATGACCAGGTTACGGACGTTCGATTCACTCATGGTGGAGCCATCTTATAGGCGCGACCGCCTTCCGCGTCGACCGCCCGGCGCGCCGCCGCGCCCCCGTCGCGCCGCATTGGGCCGCGGCCGCGCCGCATTGCGCCGCGCCCCCCGCCGCTTCCACGCGCGATCGGCCGCCCGCTCAGAAGCGCATCGTTCCGCTCAGACCGAACTCGTCCAGGCTGCTCTCGAAGCGGCCGCCGTTCACGCTCTGGATGCTGCGGTAGCCGCTCGGCACGGCGCCGGAGACGGCCTTGATGCGCCCCTTCCCGCCGTTGTCCAGCGGGCCGAAGGACGTGTGCTGAAACGCCGCCGAAATGTCGACCGGGCCGATGCGCGCGGTCACGCCGGCCCCGACGCCGACCCGATAGCCGAGGTGGAAATCGAGGTTCAGATCGGCGTCGTCCTGCCCCTTCTGCTCGAAGAAGCCGCCGGCCCTCAGCGCGAGGAGATTTTGGAGCACGACGAAATCGCCGCCGAGCCGGACTCCCAAGACGTCGCGCCAGCGGTGCGGGACGTCGGCGTTGGGCGGCACCGTGCCCACGACCGTGCCGCGCACCGGGATGCCCTCGCGAAACCGCACCTCGATCGCGTCGACCGCGCTGTTGTTGGCCCAGGTGAAGTCGAGCTCCACGTCGAAGAGATCGTCGATCATCGGGTCGCGGGTGCGCGGCGCGGCGGCGGTGGGCTGCGCGGGCCGCAGGGCGAAGGCGCGCGGCCGGTGGTACCGGAGGCCGAGCTTCGCCTCCATCGGGATCGGCATCCTGAGCTCGCCCGCGCCCCGCGCCTCGGTGACGTTGCACCCGGGCGCCTCGCCCCTGCACGGGTCCTCGTTCTTCACCCCCGCCGGCGTCCAGTAGCGCGACTCGACGGTCAGGTCGGTCTTCGCGCGCACCGCGTCCTGCCACTTGAACCACGCGCCCAGATCGAGGTGCGCCGTCGCCGCCCAGCGCGCGCCGAGGACGAAGCCCGGGACGAAGAGATCCTCCGCCTCCGCGCGCGTGCGCAGATCGCCGTGCGCGTTGAAGTCGTCGCCGCCCGCGGCCGAGGTCGCCTCGGCGAAGTTGACGAAGTCGATGACCGCCGCGCCCCAGATGAAGCCGGCGCCGATCGAGACCCCCTCCGTCGGCGTGAAGCCGACCGAGAGCGTCGGCATCAGCATCAGGGCGTCGAGCGACACGAGCAGGTACCGCTGGGGCGACGGCTGCGTCATCTCGCCGAAGCTCGGGTGCGTGTACGGGAGCGACTCGGGCCAGGACCGCGCGCCGACGCCGTGCGGGCCGAGCGCCGCGACGCCGACGGCGAGCGCGTCGCTCACGCGGAAGGTCGCGGCGAGCTGGGGGTTCGGGAAGATGCCGCCCTCGGCGCACACCTCCGGGTCCGGGCCCCCCTCGCTGCCGGGCGCCGGGATCGCCGTCGTCGTGCTCGGCGGGACGGGGCGCCCGTCGGGGCCGAGGCGCGTGAAGCACTGCGCCTGGTGGATGAAGTGGACGCCGCCGTGCACGCTGCTCCGCTGCGCGGCGAGCCCCGCCGGGTTGAAGTAGGCCGCGAGCGGATCGTCGGCCCGCGCGACCCACGCCCCGCCGCGGCCGAGCTGGAGCACCCCGATGTCAGGCGAGTCGAGCCCCGACGACGCGCGCGCCGCGCCGGCGGCCACCATCGCAGCGAACGCGGCGCCCGCGGCGCCGGCAGCTCCTCGTCTCATGGTCTCCGTCTCCGCGCGGGCGATCCCCGGCGGGTCACTTCACCGGCGACGCCTTGAGCGCCGCCTTGCCGTCCTTCACGTAGACCGTGAAGCGCACCCGCGAGCAGTTGTGGCGCGCCACGAGCGCGTCCTTGTTGCGCTGCAGCGTCCCCTTGAACTTCTCGAAGGTGAGGGCGTTCGTGGGCTCCCCGCACTGCTGCTTGACCGACAGGAACTCCTCGTAGACGGCGTTCCACTCGGCGAGCTCGTCCGGGTCCCCCGCGCCGTCCTGCCGCGCGGCCGGGGCCTCCGGGGCGCTCGTCGCCTCGGCGACGGGGGGCGCCGGGGCGGGCGCGCCCGGCGCCTTGGGCGGCGGCGGCGGCGGGCGCCGCGGCGGCGGGAGCCCGGGGGCGCCCGTCGGGCCGCGCGGGGAGAGCGCGATGTTCGCGTCCGAGATCTCCTCGACCGCCTCGACCGGCTCCTCGGAGTCGCGGGCGGGCGGGGGGTTGCTGAGCGGGTGCGAGCCGGGCCGCCGCGTCGGGCCGCGCGGGCTCACCATCGGCTTCGGGTACGACGGGCGCGAATCGGGGCGCGGCTCGCCGGGGCCGAGCGGCACCGAGAACGCGCTCATCGCCGGCTGCGCCGGGATCGGGCCGAGCACCTGCTCGAGGTCGGCGGCCTTCCTGGGCGCGCCGCCCTTCGCGGCCACCTTCTCGACGCCGTCGTTGATGTCGGCCGCGATCTTCCGGTACGCGCCGCGGAACCGGCTCGGCGCCAGCACGTCGACCTCGCCCTTCGCGAAGCGCGCCGCCTCGTTGCGGAAGACGTGGAGCGGCCGCGTGTGCTCCAGGAACGAGAAGGCCAGCCCGATCGCGGCCAGGACGAGGGTGCCGGCCAGGAGCAGCAGCGTGGGCACCTGGCTCTTGTCGTCGTTGTTCGCCTTGTCGAGGAAGTTGAGCGGCGAGTCGACCGACGCCGCGAGGCGGCCGACCGCGTAGCCGGCGCCCAGCTCCCACGCCTCGCCGGGCAGCCGCGCGTAGACGACGCCGAGGTGCTTGCCGATGACGCGCACCTCGGAGCGCCCCTTCTCGATGTAGTCCTTGTTGTCGTCGAGCAGCTTCAGATCCTGCGTGATCTGGTCGAGGTTCGCCTTGTCGAACCCCTCGGGCGCGCCGGAGGCGACGCGCGCCCCCTCGGCGTAGAAGCCCACGGCGGCGCCGGTGCGCTTCGTGACCGCGCGGGCGAAGGTGTCGTCGATGATCTTGGCGCCGATCACGGCCCCGACCGGCTCGCCGTTGACGTCCTGCTCGACGGGGCGCGCGACGACGCGGAGGATGCGGCCCTTCCAGACCCACGCGTCGTCGCGGATCCAGCCGTGGAGGGCGTCGGCGACGAGCGGGTAGCCGCCGAGCTCCCAGTCCTCGCGGTGCTCGAAGTCCACCGACGCGACGACCCGGCCGGCCGCGTCGACGGCCCACACGTGGTCGAACTTCAGCTCCGGGGGCACCTCGGCGACCGCGCTGCGCAGCGCGGTGCGGGCCTTCTCGCGCTGCTCGGCGCCCGGCTTGGGGTCGGCCGACGACTTGGCGAGCGCCGTCCGCAGGGCCGGGTTCAGCGCGACGCGGATGAGCGCGCTCGATCGTTTTCGGGCGTCGTCGTTGAGGAACCACTCGACGGCGCTGGAGTCGGCGCTGAGCGCCTCGCTCATCGCGCGGTGGCTCGAGCGGTTGTAGAGCTGGGCGGCGACGAAGAGGACGAAGATCGCGGCGCCGAGCGCGAGCGCGAGCACCCCGTACCAGAAGCGCGACAGCAGCATGGCCTACTTTCCTGCCTCCGCGCTCGGCCCACCGGCCTCGCCGACGACGACGGGCTCCTTGAGGAGCTGCTGGTCCGGCCCCGGCTTGACGACGGCCTCGACGGTCTTTCCGACCGGCTCGCCGTTGAAGTAGCCCTGGAGCATGTACGTGCCGGCCTCGACCTCCAGGGCGAAGTTCCCCTGACGATCCGGGTAGGCGCTCGCCACGGCCTTCGGCTCGACGACGATCCACGACCGGATGCTCGGGGCGAGCTGGTCGCGGATCTCGTACTTGCCCGGCCCTGGCGGCGTCCAGGCGCGGGTCTTTGCGGCGGCGATCTCGACCGGCGGCAGCGCCTTGTTGCCGACGTCGTAGATCTTGTGCGGGAACGGATCGTGGTTCTCGAACTGGATCTGCTGGCCCGGGGCGACGACGACGGTCACGGGCGAGGTGCGGCCGCCCGAGATGACGACGGTCCGCGGCGTCTTTTGCGGCTCGCCCTTCTCGCCGAGCGCGACGACGCACAGCTCCTTCGGCATGTAGCCGACGAGCGCGCGGACGTCGGCGCGGACGGTCGGGGAGGGCTCGCGGAACGTGTACCGGTTCGCCTTCGGGTCCTTGGCCTCGTTCCAGACCGGGTTCAGGAGCTTGGGCATGCCCGTGGTCCTGCCCTTGAGCGTCACCGCGGCCAGGGCCGCCCCGGGCGCCATGAGGATCGCGAGCGTCAGGGCCAGGCGCCGTGCGAGGCGCGCGCGGCCGGGGGCGCGGCGCCCGAGGTGGCTCGACGACCCAAACCGCGCTGCGCCGGCGAGCGGGCGCCGCTCGTCGTGCTGCGCTCCTGCAGATCGAGGGGATCTCGTGTCCATCGCAGGGCCGAAGCTACCGGAAGGGGGATGAGAACGGAAACAAAAGCCGGGCCGCGGTCCGCGTGATGGCACCGCGCGCCCCGCGCCCCGCGTCGCGCTGCTCCGCCGCACACCGGCGTCCGCCGCACACCGGCGCCGCCTGCGCGCTGGCCCGGACCGACGCGCGCCCCGCGCTGCGCGCCGGCCTAGACCGACGCCGGCCCGCGCGGCGTGCGCCGGCCTGGACCGACGCGCGTCCTGTGCGGCGCGCGCGCCCGGCCTGGACCGACGCCGGCGCGCGCGGCGCGCAGCACGGGGCCCCCGCATCCCGTTGCGCGCCGCACGGCGCCTGGGCGGGCGGCGTGCGTCACCTGCGACGCCGCGGTGCGGCGACCGCTGGGCACCTGTCGCGGGCACAGCGGATGTCGCGCGCACAAAAGAACTGCGGGCCGCATGAACGGCCCGCAGAGGAGAGATGTTCCGTACCGCCGAGGACGTGGGCAGAAGGACTTGAACCCCTAGCATAGCTGCTAGGTGGGAGCCTAAGTACCGCTTCAGGCTTCCCGGTGAATGGTTCCGGGCCTAGCTCACCACGGTATCGTTGTTGGCTCCCTGGTTCTCGCTTACTCGGGATTCAATCGTCCAGCGCCTCACGAAGTCGGCAGAGGGAACGACCATAGGATAGTTCCGTGGGCGGCCCCGTCAACCGCTGCTCCGCACGGTTCTCACGTTTTGCGTCGCGTGCTTCCGTCGGTTGCGGCCGTTGGTCGGTTGTGGCCGTTGGTGGTCGCGTCGGTTGCGTCGGTCGCGTCGGTTGCGCCGGTCGCGTCGGTTGCGTCGGTTGCGTCGGTCGCGTGGCCGCGTGCGTCTCGCGCTCACGCCGCGACGCTCGTGCGCGAGCGCCCGACGCCCTACGGATGGTCCTGAGCCGGCTGTCGAGCGACCTGGCGACCGAGCGGGCTGGCGAGCCGGGCTAGGTGAAGAGCGCGATGATGGGGTCGTGGACCAGGCCGTTCGACGCCACGATGTTTCCGACGTGGTAGTCCGGTGGACCGCCGTCGAGCGCGGTGATCACGCCGCCCGCGCCGCGCACGATCGCGCTCCCGGCGGCCACGTCCCAGGAATGGAGCCGGCGCTCCCAGTAGGCGTCGTACGTCCCGTCGGCGACCATGCAGAGATCGATCGCCGCGCTGCCGCAGCGCCGCACGGCCTGCGCTTTGCGCTTGACGGCCATGAAGGCGTCGAAGTTGTTGTCCGGAGCCCGGTCGCGCACCGTCGGAAAGCCGGTCGCCACCATCGCGTGCGCCAGCGACGCCGTGGCGCTGACCGCGCAGCGCTCGCCGTTGCGGCGCGCCTCGCCGGCGACCCCCGGCGCCTCCGGCGAGGCGCCGAGCGGCGCTGGCTCGCGCGGCCTGAAGCCCGTCCAGCGGAGCCCGAGCATGGGCGCGACCACGGCGCCGGCGACGGGCGTGTCGTCGTCCATCAGGCCGACGGAGACGCACCAGAACGGGTGGCCGTGGACGAAGTTCGTCGTGCCGTCGAGCGGATCGACGTACCAGACGAGCCCGCCGCGCGGCTCCGCGGCGCGCGCGGCGCCCTGCTCCTCGCCGACCACGGCGATGCCCGGCGTGAGCGCGCCGAGCCGCGCGACGAGCAGGTCCTCGCTCGCCCGGTCGAACTGGGTCACGAGATCGTGCGGCCCCTTCTCCTCCACGCGCAGGCCGCGCGGGCCCGCGCGGAACCCGGCCTGCACGAGCGCCGCGGCCTCCTCGGCGACGCGCAGCGCGATCCCGGAGAGCTCGAGCAGCTCCGCTGATCCGCGCCCGCTCATCGCGACCTCGTCGACAGCGCGCCGCGGAGCTTGTCGTAGATGCCGCCGAACGCCCCGTTGGACAGGAGCGCGACCGTGTCGCCCTCCTGCGCGTCGCGCGCGATCGCGGCGACGATCGCGTCCACCGAGGCCGCCGCCTCGGCGCGCTTGCCCGCCTGCGCGAGGTCGCGCACCAGCCGGTCGAGATCGAGCCGCTCGGCCGCGGCGATGTCCGGCCGCCCGAGCGGCGCGAGCACCACGCGGTCGGCCGCGTCGAAGGCGCGCGCGTAGGGCTCCTGGTGCAGGGCGCGGCACGCCGTCGCGCTGCGCGGCTCGAACACCGCCCACAGCGCGCCGCTCGGGTGCCTGGACCGGAGCGCGCGCAGCGTCTCGTCCACGGCGGTCGGGTGGTGCGCGAAGTCGTCGTAGACGCGGACGCCGCGCGCCTCGAACAGGAGATCCTGCCGGCGCCGCACGCCCTCGAAGCTGGCGAGCGCCGCGGTCACGGTCGAGAGCGGCACGCCGAAGCCCTGCGCCGCGGCCGCGATCGCCGCGACGGCGTTGCGCACGTTGTGGTGCCCCGGCATCTTCAGGGCGAGGCGCCCCGCCATCACGCCGCCAGCGTACAGATCGAACGACTGGCCGTCGGCGCCGGCCTCTGCGGGCGCGGCGAGCCAGTGCGGCGGCTTTCCGTGCGTGTCGTCGCCCTCGAGCGCGAACCACGCGACCTCGGCGCGCGCCGACCGCGACACCACCTCGACGACCCGCGGATCGTGCGCGGCCGCCACGACGAGCCCCGTCTCCGGGATCCGCTCGACGAACCCGCGGAACGCCGCCTCGTACGACGCGGCGTCGGGGTAGATGTCGATGTGGTCGTGCTCGATCGACGTGACGATGCCGACCTCGGGCCGGTAGTGCCAGAACTTCGGCGTCTTCTCGAAGAAGGCGGTGTCGTACTCGTCGCCCTCGACGACGAACGGCGTCCGGCGGCGATCGGCGCCTGCCTCGTTGAGGAGCGGCAGGCCGCGCCGGTCGCTCGCCGCGGCGGCGCTCTGGGGCAGCCGGAAGCTCGCCTCGAAGTTCTTCGGAAGCCCGCCGATGAGGAAGCCGGGGTCCCTGCCGGCCTCGTGGAGGAGCCACGCGCACATCGAGCTGGTCGTCGTCTTGCCGTGCGTACCGGCGACGACGAGCGGGGAGCGGCCGGCGAGCATGTGGTCCGCGAGCGCGTGCGCCATCGTGGTCACCCGCATGCCGCCGTCGATCGCCGCGCGCGCCTCGGGGTTCGTCGGGCGGCAGACGTTGCCGATCACGACGAGGTCCGGCCGCGGATCGAGGTGCGCGGGGTCGAACCCGGTCATCAGCCGAATGCCCCACCGCTCGAGGGCCGGTCCCATGGGCGGGTAAAAGGAGACGTCGGAGCCCGAGACCTCGTGTCCCGCGGCCTTGAAGAGCCCCGCCAGCGCACCCATGCCGGTGCCCGCGACGGCGACGAAGTGGACGTGCATCGCGGCGCAGTGTGCCCGAGCGCCCTCGGAGGGCAAGGGGCCTCCCGCGCGAGAGCCCGCCGCGCTCACCGGTCATGGCGCCTCCCGCTCTGCACGACGCGACCGAGGCGCGGCGCGCCCGAGACGAGACATTCGAGCGCAGTCTGGCGATGGGAACTTCGATTCAGGGAGGATCGATCGAGGGAGGATCGATGAGCACGAGCGGCCGCAGCCGCTTCAGCGACCGCCGGCCGAGCCCCTTCACCCGGAGCAGATCGTCGACCTTCCGGAAGCGCTTCATCTTGGCGCGGAGCGCCAGGATCGCCGCCGCCTTCGCCGGACCGATGCCCGGAAGGCGCATGAGGTCCGCCTCGGTCGCGAGGTTCAGCACGACCTTTCCGTCTGCTGTCACGCCGCCTCCCGCCGGGGCGCCCGCCCCGCCATCGCCGGGCGGCGCCGCCGCCGCATCGCCGGGCGGAGCCGGCGCCGCTGCGACCCCCGCATCGGCGACAGGCTCGGCCGTGGCCTGGGGTGGCGGGCTTCCTCCGGCGGCGCCGAACGGCGCCGGGTCGCCGGCGGCCATCGCCAGGCCGGCGGACGGGTCTGCCTTCCGGTCCGGGAGCAGGCTCTGCGCGTGGCCGGAGCCCACGAGCGCCAGCGCGAAGAACCCCGCGACGTACGCCACGACCTTGCCGCCCAGCGCGGTCCAGGCCGAGTCCCTCAACGCTGCCAGCGCCCGCTCCCGCCACGGGCGACGCACCTCGTCGTCCTGCCCTGGATGGGCGTCCTGCCCTGCATCGGCCCGCCCGCCGGGCGAGCCCGTCCCTTTCGATGTCGCTTGCATCGCTCTGCGCCTCCTTCTCGTGCAAAGGACGTCGCCCTCCGCGCACGCGAGCGGCGTTCGTCTCCTCGGCGGCGCCGCCAAGCGAGCGGCATGCCGGCGCGCGATCCCCTGAAAAAAACCGGGCGAATGGCGCGCGACCGGCGCTCGCCGGCCTGGCGCCGCCATGGCGGAGGCGCGCTCGCCGGTCGAGCTCGCTCCCGACGGAGGCCGCCCGGGCAGCCCGCGCCCCGCGGGTGGAGGCCCGGGCGCCGCCGTCCGGGAGGCCGGCGCGCCCGGGGCCGGGGCCGGGCGTCGTGTCTCGAGCGCGAAGCTCGGCTACCATCAGCGCTCCGGGCGCCCGGCGACCCGGCGGCATCCACCCCGCCGCAAGGCGCTCACCACGAGGTCTTATGCCCTACGATCCCCGTCGCTTCGTTGATCCCGGCCCCGCGGGGCGCTCGCGCCGAGCCTTCCTCGGCGGCCTCGCCGCCGGCACCGCGGGCGCCGTGCTCCTCGGCCCGCACGCCGCGCTCGCGGACGCGCCGCCGAGCCTCGCGGCCAAGCCGCCCCCCGGCTTCACGCCGCTCTCCATCCCAGGGAAGATCGTGAAGGTCACGAAGTCGAACTCGCTGCAGCCGAACGGCCTCTGGCCCGAGGCGGCCGCGGCGAAGGCGATGCTCGAGCGGGCCATGGCGGAGCTCACCGGGAAGAGCGATCTCGGCGCCGCGTTCGGCCGCTTCGTCCACAAGGACGACCGCGTGGCGATCAAGGCCAACGGGATCGCCGGCCAGAAGGGCGCGACCATGGCCACCAACAAGGAGCTCGTGCTCGAGATCGTGCGCGGGGTCATCGCGGCCGGCGTCCCCGCGGAGAACGTCATGATCTTCGAGCAGTACCCGTCCTTCCTCGCCGGCACCCGCTGCGCCGACCGGACGGCCAAGCCGGCCGCCGAGTTCCCGGCCGGGATCCGCGCCGCGGTGCACGAGAACAAGGACGCGGTGATGCCGAGCATCTCGGTCTGCGGCATCCCCACCAAGTTCGTCCGCCCCTTCACCGAGGCGACCGCGGTGATCAACGTCTCGCTGATCAAGGACCACTCGATCTGCGGCTACACCGGCTGTCTCAAGAACATCACCCACGGCGCGACGATCAACCCGCACTCCTTCCACGAGCACACCGCGAGCCCGCAGATCGCCGAGCTCTACGCTCAGGACGTGGTGAAGAGCCGCGTCCGGCTGCACATCACGGACGGCTTCAAGCTCATCTACGATCAGGGGCCGCTCGACAAGAACCCGAAGCGGCGCGTCCTGCACGAGTCGGTGTACGCAACGACCGATCCGGTCGCCATGGATGTGATCGGCTGGGGCGTTGTCGAGGGCTGGCGCAAGGAGAACGGGCTGCCCACGCTCAAAGAGGCGAGCCGGGAGCCCTCGTACATCCGCATCGCGGGCGAGCTCGGGCTGGGCATCTTCGACAAGAATAAAATTTCGATGCGCGAGGTCCGATTGTAGCGGCGCCGCGGGATTCGCTCGCGGGGCTGCCGTCGCTGAGAACCGCTTGCCGAGGCTCGTGTTGCCCATGCCCTGCTCCAGGCCGACTGCGCGCTCTTCCACCGGTCGGAGGGCCGCGTCGGCGGCCCCTCTCCTCGCGTGCCTCGCGGCCGCCGCCTGCAGCAGCACCCCCCCGTCGAGGCCGCCCGGGTTGCCCCCGACGCCGGCGTCGGTCACCCGCGAGAACCCGGGCGGCGACGCCGCCGACCCCGAGCGGGCCGCGCTCGAGCGGTTGCTGGCCGAGCCCTGGGGGAGCCGGCGAGACCGCTTCAACACGCTCGACGTGCCGCTGGTCGACGGGAAGAGCTGGCGCCGCGTGCGGATCTGGAGCCACCCGACGCGCGCGACGTTCCGGTACGGCGACGAGCACTACGCCGCGCTGTCGGTCCTCTACACGAGCACCTCGGGGCCGAGCGACCCCGACAGCTGCCTCGACGAGTTCTGGGCGAAGCACGCGCCGCTCGCCGACGGCTACGGCGTGCGGCTCGGGGAGGCGCAGATCATCCGGACGACGCAGGAGATCGACGGCGAGGTGCGGCCGCTCGTGTTCAAGGTCCTCGACGGCAGCATCGCGTCGGTGTTCGCCAGCGACGACTACGCCGGAGCCGTCGCCGCCTACGAGTCGTGGCCGGGGACGTGCCTCGTGTCCGTGCTGGCCGTGAAGGCGACCGAGCACCCCGAGCTCGCGCGGCGGGTGCGCGATCGCTGGATCGACGAGGGCGCCCCGAAGCTGCGGTGGATCTCCGGCCTCTCCGACGCGCCGAAGACCGAAGCGCGGTAGGCCCTGCCGGCGGGCTGCTGCGCGGCCGCCGGTCTGCGCGCGGCGCCGCGCCCGTTCACGGGTCCATCGACGTCGGGCTCTCCGCGGGCTCCGTCGACCACGGCGCGCCCTGGGCCATGCTGTGGCACACGACGGAAGCGGCCGCGAGGAGCAGCGCGATCGCTACCAGCCAGGGGAGCCGCAGCGGCGGCAGGACACGGCTGTCCAGCACGACCTCGCTCTGCCGGTCGTCCGAGGCGGGGCCTCCGGCGTCGCCCGTCGCCGGCGCGCCGCCGAGATCGTTCGCTGGGGTCGCCAGCATGGCGGCCATGGTCGTCTGATCCATGGCGTAGCGCGGCGGGGCCGCGGGCCCGCCCAGCGCGCCTCGCTTCACGATGGCGCTCCGCTCGTACGGCGACGAGCTCGCGGGCAGCGGCTCCCGGGAGGCCTGCGCGTGCGCGGGGAAGAGCGCGGAGAACGCTTCCATCATCTCCCTGCCCGACTGGAACCGCGCGTCGGGCTCGAACGCGAAGGCCCGGGAGAAGAACGCGTCGACCCCGGTCGGGAGCTCCGGCGCGAGCTCGGACGCCTTGGGGAACGAGGTCTGGCAGATGTGCCGGACGAGCTCGTTGATGTTGGCGCCGGCGAAAGGGCACTGGCCGGTGATCGCGCGGTAGAGGATCACCGCCATGGACCAGAGATCGCTGCGGTAATCGACCTGCCTGGGCGCCATGGTCTGCTCGGGGCTCATGTACCGAGGGGTCCCGAGGACCATGCCCGTCTTGGTGATCCGGTCGCGCGAGCAAGACGACTTCGCGACGCCGAAGTCGAGCACCTTGATCAGCTCATCGCCGCCCGAGCACGTGATGAAGATGTTCCCCGGCTTCAGGTCCCGGTGGATCACCCCCGCGGCGTGGATCGCGTCGAGGGCCTTGCCGAGCTGCGTGAACAGGACCGTCGCCTGCGCGAGCGGGAGCTTCTGATCCCGTTCGAGGCGGCGGTTCAAGTCCTCCCCCTCGAGGTACTCCATGACGATGAACGCGCAGCCGCGATCGACGCCGTAATCGTAAGTCTCGATGACGTAGGGGCTCCGGACGCGCGCGGAGGCGCGCGCCTCGCGCTCGAAGCGGGCGATCAGCTCGGGCTCGGTGGCCGCGAAGCTCCGGATGAACTTGATGACCACCCGGCGCCGGAGCTTGATGTCGAAGCCCAGCCACAGGTCCCCCATGCCCCCGCCCCCGAGCCGGCGCTCGAGGCGATACTTCTCCATGACGGCCCGACCTTCAGCAGTCTCCTTCATGGCTCCGCACCTGCTACCCAATGCCCTAGCCTGGGACAAGTGATCACCTGATTCCTGTCGAAGGGTCTACGCCAGTACTACTCCCGTTGATTGTATCGCAATCCGTCCATGCCGTGCGGTGAAAACTTCCGGAAATGGAGCGTGTCATTCTGACTCGCTCGGCGCGCTCGGGCGGTCATCGGGTCATCGAGCCATCGAGGCGCAGCGCGCGACACGCCTGATCCGCGTGGGCGCAGGAGATGTGGGGCGCTCATCTCCCTCGAGGTGACTCCATGGTACTCGATGTCAGCCGAGGTGCGCCGGGATGCGATCAGAGAATATCGAACGGGTAGGCGCGATCCGCATAGGCTCGCACCGCGATGGCCTTGCGCAGCTCGTCGTCGTTCTTCTGGAAGTCCGAAACATGCTCCCTGAGCCGCTTCTGCGCCATGCCGACGAACACGGTTGTGAGATCGATCTCACGACGCGCACCTTCCTCGCCGCGCCGCTCGATGGCCCGGGTCGTGCGTGAGATGCACGCGGCCATACAGTAGAGGTCGATGGCCATCTCCGCGATCCGGCGCTGCGCATACTGCATCTCGGCGATCTCGCGCCCGTGCTTCCGGAGCATGTCCTCGCTGTGCGTGGCGAGCTCTGCCGTGTAGTCCTCGAAGATGACCGCCTCCCGGCTGAGCAGCGGGTGCGCCTTCGACATCCGCTCGCGCCCGAGCACCGACTTCGCCTTGCGGATCGCGAAGTCGCTGAGCAGCCCGAAGCCCTTGATGGGCTCTCGCATCGCCTTCGCCACGTCCGCGAGCGCCTTGCCCGGGCCGCTCATCCCGGAGAGCGCCATGAAACAGCGCAGGATCTCGTTCGTCCCCTCGAAGATCATGTTGATCCGCGCGTCGCGCAGGTGCCGCTCGTAGGGGTAGTCCTGCATGTAGCCGATGCCGGCCGCGATCTGGAGCGTCTCGTTGACCACGAACCACAGGGTCTCGCTCCCCATGACCTTGCAGATCGCGCTCTCGATCGAGAAGTCCGGGACCTTGGCGTCGACGAGGCTCGCCGTCAGGTAGGTGATGGACTCGAGCGCGTACGTGTGCGCCAGCATCGTCGCGATCTTGTCCTTGATGAGCCCGAAATCGCCGATGCTCCGGCCGAACGCGCGCCGCTCCTGGACCCGGTCGAGCGCCAGGCGGATCAGCGTGTTGCAGGCGCCCACGCACCCCGCCGAGAGCCCGAGCCGCCCGTTGTTGAGCACCTCGACGGCCACCTTGAAGCCCTTGCCGACCTCGCCGAGCACGTTCTCGCTCGGCACCTTCACGTCGTCGAAGAAGAGCTCCGTCGTCGACGAGCCCCGGATCCCGAGCTTGTGCTCGTTCGGCCCGTTCTTCACGCCCATGCCCCGCTCGACGATGAAGGCCGTGAGCTTCGGCTTCTTCCCCTCCTCGAGGGCGGAGGTCCGGGCGAACACCGTGAAGACGTCGGCGAAGCCGCCGTTCGTGATCCAGATCTTCGACCCGTTCAGCGTGTAGTACGAGCCGTCGGCCGACACCTCGGCGCGCGTCCGGATCGCCGCTGCGTCCGAGCCGGCGCCCGGCTCCGTCAGCGCGAAGGCGGCTATCCACTCGCCGGTCGCGAGCTTCGGGAGGTAGCGCTGCTTCTGCTCCTCCGTCCCGAAGAGCTGGATCGCCTTGAAGCCGATCGACTGGTGCGCGCCGAGCGTGACGGCGATGGACGCGTCGAGCCCGCCGACCTCCTGCATGACGCGCGTGTACGCCATGTTGCTCAGGTTGACGCCGCCGTGGTCGGCCGGGATCTGCAGGCCCATCAGCCCGAGCTTCTTCATCTCGGCCAAGAGGCCGGGATCGATCGCGTGCTCTCGATCGATCTTCGCGCTGTCGACGCTCGACCCGAAGAACCTGCGCACGCTGTCGAGGATCATCGACGTCGTCTCCCGGTCCTCGGCGGGCATCTCGGGGTACGGGAAGATGATGTCCTCGGCGATGATGCCGTGGAAGAGGGCCTTCATGAAGCTCTGCTCGATCGTCGGGGGCATCGGACCGTCCTTTCCAGGGGCAGGCCGCCGCGCCTCCGCGCGAACGCGCGGCCTGCTCAGTGCGTCTTCTTCGGCGTCCGCACGGACTCCGCCGGGCTCTCGTCCTTCGCGGCGCCCCCGGCGTCGTCCCTGACCGCCGGCGCCGCCGCGGCCGCGCCCCGCGCGGTCGAGGCGGGCGGCGGGGCGGCGCTCCCGTCACGCCCCACCGCGCCGGACGGCGGCACCGGCGTGGGCGTGGCGGGGCGCACGGGGTGCGGCGTGGCCGTCGGGGGCGCGGGCGTGTGCCCGGCGCGATCGGCCTCCCGCTGCCACGGGTACTTGATGCGCCCGTGGTACATGTTGACCAGCGTCGACGCCATCCGGGTCGTCATGATGCGCAGGTCCTCGATCGTCAGCCCGGATTGATCGAGCTGGCCGGACGCGAGCTTCGAGAACATCACGCGCTGGATCATCTCCTCGAACTTCTTGTGCTCGGGCGGCCAGATGGTCCGCGACGCCGCCTCGATGGAGTCGACGAGCATCAGGATCGCCGTCTCCTTCGTCTGCGGCTTCATGCCGGGGTAACGGAAGTGCTCCTGCGTGAGCTCCTTCGGATTCCCCTGCTCGACGCACTTGTGCCAGAAGTACTCGACGACCTGCGTGCCGTGGTGGGTGTACGCGAACTCCACCACGGGCTCGGGGATGTTGCCCTCCCGCAGGATCTTCGTGCCCATCACGACGTGCGCCATGATGGCGTCGGCGCTCACCTCCGGATCGAGATCCTCGTGCGGCGAGCGCTCGCCGTGCGCGAGGTTCTCGATGAAGTACTTGGGCTGCACCGTCTTGCCGAGGTCGTGGTAGTAGGCGCCCACGCGCGTCAGCAGGGCGTCGGCGCCGATCGCCGCGGCCGACGCCTCGGCGAGGTTCGCCATCGCGCGCGCGTGCTCCCAGCTGCCCGGCGCCTCGGCCGCCATCTTCTTGAGCAGCGGCTGCTCCAGATCGGTGAGGTCGAGCAGCTTGTCGCGGGGCACGTGCCCCATCGCCCGCTCGGCCGGCTCCCTGAGGCTCCGCCCGAGCACGCCGACGAGCAGCCCCCCGCCGATGCAGGCCAGCACGTTCGACCCGAGCCAGAGCTTCAGATCCGAGACCAGGTCGAAGCTGCCCTCGAACAGCACGGTCAGCGCGACGAACCCGATCGCGCCGGCGAGGCCCGCGAGGCTGCCCGCGACGAGCAGCTGCCGCGAGCCCTTGCGCTTGAAGAAGAACATCGTCGCGGCGATGCCGCGCACGAGCAGCACCGACAGGAGGACCACGTCGAACCGGAGCAGCGACGCGGCGATGAACGCGACGCCCACCTCGACGAGGAACGCGGTCCGCCGATCGAAGGCGATCGCCACCCAGAGCGGGAGCGCGGCGACGGGCATCCAGAACTCGGGCAGCGCCGTGAAGAGCAAGAGGAGCTTCGCGACGACGAGCGAGGCCGTCATCAGGACGAACATGCCCACCTGCGTCCGGAGCAGCCGCACCCGGTTCTGCCCGAAGCGGCGCAGGTAGACCGTCAGCATCAGGCAGACGATGAGATAGATGACGTACATGCTCGCGACGCGCGCGCCGAGCCCGGGCCGGCGCATGCGCCGCACCGTCTCGTACGCCATCGCGGCGTTGTGATCCTCGTTCTGCTCCGACAGCACCGTGCCGCGCGGCACGATCACGCGCGCGTGCTCGTAGGAGAGCGAGAAGCTCCCGTCGTGCGTGTCGCGCACGATCCGCGGACCGTACGGGACGCGCAGCGTCACGGGCGCAGGCTTGCCCATCTCGGGCGCGAGCGACGGGATCAAGAGCTCGCCCACGCCGAGCACGGCGAAGAACGCCGCGAACAGGACGCTCAAGACGAAGCCGGCGAGGGGACCTGCTCGGATACGCGTGCGCAGCATGGAACCGCTCGGTCTCGTCCGCTGGATGCAGCCTGAGAAACGGTTGACGGGGCACGCTCGCGCGTGATCCCGCCGCCACCGGACGGCCGCTGGCGGCCGCCGATGTCAAGGTGTAGCCGCGACCCTAGCAAAGAAGCGTGGCCGAGTCAGCGGCGCGCGGAGCGCCGGCGTTGGACGGCGCGTAGCCGCCGAATGCTCGCGCCGGCGCGCCGTCCAACGCCGGCGCGCGCCCGCTGGCCACGACGGCGACGCCGGAGCGCGGCGCCGGACCACCCTCACGATGTTCCAACTGCTCCTGGAAAACATCGGTTCGAGCAGACAATTGCCGTTCGGCGCAAAAGTTGCTACCCACAGGAAATGTCCCCGCTGCGCATGCTGCTCGAACGCCGCAGGAGCGTGGTGATCATGGGGGTGCTGAACCGCACGCCGGACTCCTTCTCCGACGGCGGTCGCTTCGCGGATGAAGATACGGCTCTCGCGCAGATCGATGCGATGCTCTCCGAGGGGGCGGACATGATCGACATCGGCGCGGAATCCACGCGGCCGGGTGCGCAGCCCGCGCCGGACGACGAGCAGATCGCGCGCATCGGCGGGAGCGTCCGCGGCGCGGTGAGGAGGGGGGCCGTCGTCTCCATCGACACGACCTCTCCCGTCGTCGCGGCGCGCGCGCTCGACGACGGCGCGGCGGTGGTCAACACGATCTCGCTCGACAGCGCGGCTGAGCTCGGCGCGCTCTGCGCGCGCCGCGGGGCGTCGCTCGTGCTCATGCACAGCCGCGGCTCGATGTCGTCGATGGCCGGCTTCTCCGCCTATCCCGACGACGCCTACGGCGACGTCGTCGCCGACGTGGCGCGCGAGTGGTCGAGCGCCGCGGAGCGGGCGCTCGAGGCGGGCCTGCCGAGGGGCGAGCTCGTCCTCGACCCGGGCCTCGGCTTCGCCAAGAACGCGCGGCAGTCGCTCGAGCTGTGCGCGAGGCTCGACGAGCTGTGCGCCCTCGGCTTCCCGGTGCTCGTCGGGCCGAGCCGCAAGTCGTTCCTCGCGCGCGCCGCGGCGGCCGAGGCCGCCGAGCGGGGCGATGGCGCGGGCGCCGCGCTCGCGCCGCCCTCGGAGCGCCTCGGCGGCACCGTCGCGGCCGCGCTCGCGTGCGCCGCGCGCGGCGCCGCGGCGGTGCGCGTCCACGACGTCCGCGCCGTCCGACAGGCGCTCGACGTGATGCGCGCGATCGATCGCGTGAACGACCGCGTGAACGACCGCGCGAACGACCGCGCGGGCCCGCGCGAGCGGCGCGGCGCCGGGGCTCCCCTCACCCAGGGGGCGCGCGGCGATGGTTGAGGGGTTCCTCCGCCTCTTCTCGGCGCGGCCGGTGACGCAGATCGTCCGGGACCTCGTCGACATCTTCATCGTCGCGTACGTCGTCTATCGCGCGCTGCTCGTGCTGCGCGGCACCCGCGCGATGCAGATGGGCCTCGGGCTCGGCATCGTCTTCCTCATCTACCTCGGGGCGAAGATCTTCGGCCTGACGACGCTCCTCAACCTCCTCTCGTGGCTCCTCTCGTCGATCATCCTCATCGTGGTCGTCGTCTTCCAGAACGACATCCGCCGCGCCCTCATCCGCGTGGGCGGCAGCAACTGGTTCACGAGCGGCCGCGAGCAGCAGTCGCGCGTCATCGACGAGGTCGTGGCGGCCGCGACCGAGCTCGCCCGCCACCGCATGGGCGCGATCATCGCCTTCGAGCAGGACGCGAACGTGCTGGAGTTCGTCAAGAGCGACGGCATCCACATCGACTCCGTGGTGACCCGGGAGCTGCTCGTCTCGCTCTTCGTCCCCGAGTCGGTGAACAAGCTGCACGACGGCGCGGTGCTGATCCGCGATCTCAAGATCGCGCGCGCCGGCGTCTTCTTCCCGATGCCGGAGACCAAGATCCTCGACGCGAGCCTCGGCTCCCGGCACCGCGCCGCGCTCGGCATCACCGAGGAGACCGACGCGGTCGTGGTCGTGGTCAGCGAGGAGCGCGGCACGATCAGCTTCTGCTTCAGCGGCAACATCGTCTCGAACCTGGACGGCCAGTCGCTGCGGCACGCGCTGCTCGGGCTCTTCGGCCGCTCGTCGCGCCGGCGGCGCTTCGCGAAGAAGGTCGCCCAGAGCGGCCGCACGAGCCTCCCGGCGCCGCCGGCGCGCAGCCCCGCGGTGAGCCCCACGCCGGTCGCCGCCGCGCCGGGCCACGAGCCCGGCAAGCCCGCCGCCGTCGCGGCGAAGCCCGCGCCGATCGAGGCCAAGCCCGCGGCGCCGGTCACGAAGACGTCGTCGATGATCAAGCCGCCCGCCGAGGCCGAGGCGCGGCCGATGGCGCGGATGTCGACCTCCACGCCGATGCGCTCGGGCGCCGAGGCGCGCGCCGCGGCGGGGTCGAGCGCCGACCTCCGCGCCGCGGTGGGGACGGGCGCCGAAGCGCGGAGCCCGGGCGCCACCTCCACCACGCAGGACGTGGAGCGCCCGTCCGAGCGCGGCCGGCCGGCGCTGGTCGACGCCACCGCCGCCGCGACGGACTCTCCGGTCCCGTCGCAGCGCACCTTCGTTCCGACGGGGCAGGTCGCGACGACCGCCGCGTCCAAGGGGAGCGCGGAGGGGGTCCCTCCGCGAGATGAGCCATGACGCTGGCCGGCATCCGCGAGGCGCTCCGCTCGGCGCTGCTCGACAACCTTGGCCTCAAGCTGCTCTCGATCACGTTCGCGCTGTGCCTCTACGCCTTTATCCACGGCGCGGAGAACGCCCAGCGCACGCTGATGCTCAGCGTCGTCCTGATCCTCCCGCCCGAGTCGAGCCACCGGCAGCTCATGACCCAGGTCACGGACGCGGTGGCGGTGACGGTGCGGGGCCCCCGGACCCAGCTCGACGACCTCCGCTCGGAGAGCCTCGGGACGCTGCGGCTCGACCTCCGGGACGGCGCGAAGACGCGCATCGATCTCGACTCCTCGATGTTCCACATGCCGGCGGGGCTGGTCGTCGATCAGATCTACCCGTCGACGATCGAGCTCCGCTGGGACGACGTGGTCACGCGGTCCATCCCGGTGCACGTGCCGCGCACGGGGGACACCGCGCAGGGATTCCTCGTGAAGGGGATGATCTCGGTCGAGCCGCCGTCGGTGAGCGCCCGCGGCCCGCGCTCGGTGGTCGACGTGATGCAGCTCGCGCGCACCGCGCCGTTCGACATCAGCGGGCTCACGGAGGGCACGTACCAGCGGCAGCTCGCCCTCGAGCGGCCGCCGAAGCTCGTGACGTACGACGTCGACAGCGTGATGGCGACGCTCGAGATCGGGCGCGAGCTCGCCACGCGCACCTTCGACCGCAGGGTCGAGGTCGTCGGGATCCCGCGCGCCACGGTCTCGCCCGCCGTGGTGCAGGTGAGGATCACGGGGACGCCGGAGGACGTGGGCGCCGTCAACCCCGACTCCATCGTGGCCCGCGTCGAGCCCAAGGCGGCGAACCTCGATCTGAGCCAGCCGGGCAGCGATTTCCTCGACGTGCTCGTCGACGTCCCGCGCGTCACCGCTGAGGTCAACCCCGCGAAGGTCATGGTGAAGTGGTGAGCGCGCCGCGCCTTCGCCCCGCCGCGGCGGGCGTCGGCGCGGGCGGCACCTCGAGCTCGCCCCGCGCGATCTGCGCCGCGAGCGCGGCGGCCCGCGCCCTCGCCGCGGCCGGGATCCCCGCCGCGTGCGGGCCTTCGCTCACGTAGCCGACGCCGCCCTCGGCCAGGCCGAACGACGCGATCCCACCCTCGAAGCGGCCCTCGACGAGCGCGCGGATCGCCTCGAAGACCGCCACGTCGGCGCGCTTGATCATGCTGGTGAGCACCGTCCCCGGCATCTCGTCGTGCTGGTCTCGATCGACGCCGATCGCCTTGACCCCCATGTCGCGCGCCGCCTCGAACACGCCGTGGCCCGTCGCCCCGGAGACGTGGAAGAGGACGTCGGCGCCCGCCGCGACCTGGCTCACCGCGAGCGCCTTGCCCTTGACCGGATCGCGGAACGCGTCGGGCGTCGTCCCCGCGTAAGCGACGCTGACGCCGCACGCGGCGCAGACCTCTCGCACGCCCGCGCGGTAGCCCGCCTCGAACCTGTGGACGAGCGGCATGTCCATGCCGCCGATGAAGCCGACGCGCCCCGTCGCCGTCGTGAGCCCGGCGATGGCGCCGACCAGGAAGGCCCCTTCCTCCTCGCGGAAGGTGAGGCCGGCGAGGTTCTCGGGCAGGGCGCGGCCGGGCACGGCCGCGAAATCGAGGCACGCGAAGCGGGTCGCCGGGAAGGCGCGCGCGACGACCTCCACGTCGGTCGAGAAGATGAAGCCCACGCCGATCACCAGATCGAAGCCGCGCGCCGCGAACAGCCGCATCGCCGCCTCGCGGTCCTCGGCGCCGCTCGGCTCGAGCACCTCGGTGGTGACGCCGAGCTCGCGCGCGGCGCGGGCGAGCCCGAGGTCGGCCGCGTCGTTGAAGCTCCTGTCCCCGCGCCCGCCGACGTCGAACACGAGGCCCACGCGGATCGCGGCGCGCGGGCCGCCCCCTCGAGGCGGCTCGCCGCGGGCGGGGAGGAGCAGCGACAGGGCGGCGAGCGCCGCGACGGCGGCGGTGACACGTCGGAGGGACAGCGCGGCGGGCATGGGCTCGAGCGGCGACGGCGGCGCCGCTCGGCCGCTCAGCCGGGCGTCGCCTCGCTGCCGTCGCCCCGGGAGAGCCCGAGCTCGCCGAGCAGCGCCCGCAGCTTCTCGGGCCCGCGCTTCGGATCGGCAAGCTTGACGATCGCGTAGCGCTCCTCTTCGGTCAGGGCCGCCAGCCGGCCGAGCGCGGCGCCGTCGAGCGCGCCGTCCGGGCCGAGCCGCTCGCGCAGCCGCGCGACGACGCTCTCCGGATCCCAGGCGGAGCGGCGCACCGGCGCGCCCGCGAGCGGGGTGAGGTCGACCCCGGCGCGCGCCGCGAAGCCGCGGAGCACCTCGGCGTAGACGGCGAGGTCCTCGTCCGTATCGACCGGCAGGTGACACAGGGCGAGCCGCTCCGCGCGCGACAGCGCCTGCCACCCCGCGAGCGAGATCTTGAGCTCCGCGAGGTCGAGCTTCCGCCGCACCGAGAGCGGCACACAGTCGAGCGAGGCGTGGACCTCGCCCTCGAGCGCGAACTGCCTGTACATACCTTCCTCCTATAGCCGCGCGTCGATCGTTCCGCGAGCCGCGGCGCGCGCCTGGCCGCCGGCCGCGGCGCGCGCCTGGGACACACGCCGCGGTTTGCGCTAGCCTGCCGCCGTGCGCCGACTCGGGCTCCTCACGACGCTGACCGCGCTGCTCGCGCTCGCGTCGCCGGTCCGGAGCGCCCGCGGCCAGGACGCCGGCGTCCCGGCGCCGGCGCCCATGCTGCTCGACCGCGTCGTCGTGCGCTGGCACGCGCCGGAGACGGGCGGCGTGCGCCGCCCGCAGTTCGTCTTCGAGCGGGAGCTCGCCTTCCAGGCGCGCATCGAGGCGCTCGCCGACCCCGACGCGGAGCCCGGGCTCTACCGGGACCGGCACGTCCGCGCCGCGCTCGATCGGCACATCGCCGAGACGCTGCTCGCCAGCCTGCCGATCTCGCCGGCGCCGACGTCGGCGGAGGTCGCGCAGCGGGCCGAGGCGGCCCGGTTCTCGCTGGAGCAGCGCGCCCGCGGCCGCGCGCGCCTCCTCGCCGCGGCGGCCGCCGAGGGGGTGAGCTCCGACGAGCTGGACGCGCTGCTGCGCCGACAGGCGCGCGCGAGCCTGTACCTGGACCGCATGGTCGCGCCGATGCTTGAGCCCAGCGAGTTCGAGCTCAAGCTCGTCCTGCGCTCCGGCGCCACGCCGTTCAAGGATCAGCGCTACGAGGACGTCGCCCCGGCGCTGAAGCGCTGGTACGTCGCGCAGCGGCTCGCCCACGCGCTCGACACCTACTACCAGAGCGCGCGCGCCCGGGTCTCCTTGAGCGTCGTGCCCGCGCGCTGAGCGCGCGCCGGGCGGCGGAGGAAACGCGCGTCGCGAGGCGCGCGAACGAAGAGCGCCGCGCGCCTCACGCATCGCCAGGCGCCGGCCCTCCGGCGCCTCCGCCTCAGGAAAACCCCCTTCGCGTGGTCTCCGCGTTGCGCCGGCGCAACGTGCCTATACCGACGTGTGTCCGCCCGCTTTCTGCGACCCATGGCGCCCGCCAGAGCGCCCATCGGCGCCTGCGGTGCGACGCGGAACGACGCGGAACTACGCTGCTCGAGGCGCGGAAGAGGTCGAAGAGGTCGAAGAGATAACGCAGGTGGATTCTATCTCTTGATATTGAAGGACATCGAAGCGATACTGCAGCGTCGCCTGGTGTTCACTCCAGGCAACTTGGAGCGCGGGCGCTTCCGTGCTGATCGCGCGGGAGGGGGGTCCAGTGCGCCGTATCCGTAGGGGTGTTCGCTGGGGCTACATGCCGGCGATCGGCGTTGGAGGACGCGTTCCAGGAGCGATGAGATAGAGCACGAGACCCTGGCCGTGCGCCGCTCGTGAGCCGCCGGAGAGCGCGATCGCGCCGGCGCGGCGCCGCGCCGGGCCGACGGCGATGTCGCGAGCGACCTTTGCGGCGGGGTCGATCCCGGGCGTGGGTGCGCTCGGGGGAGCCACCCGACGAGCGGGCTGAGCAGGCCTCCTCGCCGGGCGTCTCCGGGATCGCGCCGCGAACCGGCGCACAGGCCTCGATGTCGGGGCGCGGCGCCGTCGCGTCGCGCTCGCGCGCGGCGCTCTGTGATCCGGGGTGCCGCGGCCGTGACCTCGTGTGCGGGAGAGGCGGTGGGAGAGCGCGCGCCCGCCGCTCGGCGGCGAGCATCGTGAGGAGACCTCGCAAGGAGCTGTTCACATGGAACCCGGAGAACGTTCGTTTCATCGCAGGCATCTGTTGCGCGGACTCGGCGGCATCGCGACGCTCACCGCGGTCGCTCCCGCGGTGCTCGGCAGCGCGTCCGCCGGCGCGACGACGTCGGCCGTGCTCGCCACCGGCTTTCCGGAGATGGTGGGCATGAGCTCGGAGCGGATCGACGATGTCTTCGCGCGCGTGCAGCGCCGCGTGAACGACGGCCTCTTCCCGGGCGCGACCGCGCTCGTCGCGCGGCGCGGCGTCATCGTGGGTCACCGGGCGTTCGGCAACAAGGTCGCCGGCTGCAGCGAGCCGGTCACGCTCGACACGATGTTCGATGTCCTCTCCATCACGAAGGTGCTGGCGACCGCCACGGCGATCCTGGTGCTCGTCGAGCAGGGCAAGCTCCAGCTCTCCGACCGCGTGGCGTCGTACCTCCCGCGCTTCGCCGCGAACGGGAAGTCGGGCGTCACCGTCCTCGATATGCTCCGGTACTCGGCCGGGCTGCCCATGGACCACCAGCTCCTCGACGCGCCGGACGACGAGGCCGCGTGGCAGGCCATGGCCGAGACGCCGCTCGAGGTCGCGCCGGGATCGCCGGTGCTCTACAGCGATCTCACCTACCGCCTGCTCGGCCGGCTGGTCGAGGTCGCCTCCGGCACGGATCTGAGCACCTTCGCGCACGCGCACATCTGGGGCCCGCTCGGCATGCACGACACGATGTTCAACCCGCCGGCGGAGCTCGCGCCGCGCATCGCGGCGACCGGGACCTCGGCGCGCCGCGGTCGCCTCGTGCGCGGCGAGGTGCAGGACGAGCAGGACTTCGCGCTCGGCGGGATCACGGGCTGCGACGGCGTGTTCACCACGGCGATGGACATCGCCATCTTCTGCCAGATGATCATGGGCTCCGGCTGCTACGGCGGCGCGCGGGTGCTCACCCCGGAGTCGGTCCGCGTCATGACGCGGAACCAGACGCCTCGGGTCACCGCCGCGGCGACGGACACCTCGCCCCTCAACAACCTCCTGCTCGCGCCGAAGGGCCTCGGTTGGGAGATCTGGACGCCGCGCTTCTCGAACGGCGGAACGCGGCTGTCCCCAGGCTCCTTCGGCAAGGCGGGCGGGACCGGCACGTTCGTGTGGATCGACCCGGCGCGCGAGCTCTTCGGGATCCTCTTGACGAATCACGGCCTGCCGGAGCCCTTCGACGAGATCGGTTGGAACCGGCTGCTCGACAGCACCGGCGTGGCGGAGTTCTTCGACGGGGTGATCGCCGCCGTCGCCGACGAGCGCTGAGCCGCCGCTGGCCCTCGCCGGCCAGCGATCCGCGTCCATGCGTCTCGCGCGGCGGGATCGTGCCTGTCGTCCGAGCGCCGCGCCCGCCCGCGGCGAGAACATGACGTGTCTCGCGGCGACCGCGTAACGCCCTTCCTGGACATGAACGTGTCCACCTCGCGGTGCACGGCAGTCGAGACTGCCCCGCTCGCGATCTGCGTCGAGCGTGACGCCGCGACAACGCATTGCGTTATACCGCGTACCCGGAGCGGGCCTCTCCCGCGGCCGCGTCGCCCTGCGCGCGCGCGCAGGGGTTCTCGCGGGCGCGACGGGCGCGGCGCGCGCGATCGTCAATGACGCTCCTCGGACGGGAGGGCGCGCCGGGGCACAACGCAGGAGAGCGAGACGCGCCCCGCAGGCGATGCCCCGCTCGCCTTGAGACGAAAACCCGAGTTCGAGGTCCCGAAACAATCCGCGCCGCGTCGCGCGCTCTGGCGACGCCGCCGCAGCACGGAAACCGCGCCCCCCGCGGCTCGCGAGCGCAGCCTCGCAGTCGCGTCGCGCGCGCGCGCCGAGCACTCCCGGTAACGCGCCAGGCGTCGCGTGGATTCTTTTGGCTGCACTTCATCCGGATCGAGCTGTTTTGGCGCAATGCGTCATCCTGCGCCTCGGCTCGTGGCCAGGGGAAACGGTTAAGGTTCGTTAAGACAAGTGATTTCGGTCACTTAATCTTGACGCGTCGCAGAAGGCAACAAACTGCTGAGGGTGCTTCGGAGACCTTTGACATGAACAGAACGTTCCTGTTAACTGTGCCCCCCGCGAGCCCCACGTGTGTGGCGGCGGGCGGCTCTGTCGCACAGAGCCATCCTTAGATTCTCTTGACAGGCCGCTTCCTCTGCCGCTCTGGCCATCTGGCCGAATCACCTCCCCATCACCCCAAGCACACTCCAAGAAATGGATAGGAGCGTCGTTCGATGACATCACTTAAGAGAGACAGGTCGTCGGTTCCCAGCATGCGAATCGCGGGTCGGCGCGCCGCAGTCCGAGCCCTCGGGCTGGTTTCCGTCTCCGCCATTTGCCTCACGGCGGCGCCGAAGTCGGCCCACGCCGTGGGAAGCGAGAACTTCGAGTGGCACTGGTACTCACGCCTCGGCATGGCGTGGTCGCTCTACGGGCAGAAGGCCCAGGGGCAGTCGATGAACCTGCTCGGGTTCGGCATCGGCGGCCGCTACGAGGAGGATGACTACTCCGAGCCGTCGTTCGTCGCCCACGTGGTGAAGGGCGCGACGCCGCAGGACTTCTTCGTGAAGTCCGAGATGACGTTCGCCATCTGGCGGCAGTGGGGCGGGCAGTTCATGCAGCCTGCCTCGAACGACGGCCAGGCGATCACGCTCCAGTTCAACCAGGCCTACATCGAGGCCGGCAACTTCGCGGTCCCGGGGCTCAGCGTCTGGGGCGGCGCGCGCTTCTTCCGCGAGCAGTACGCGCCCATCGGCGACTACTTCTACCTCGACGACCTCAGCGGCCAGGGCGGCGGCATCACGTACGAGAACCTGAAGCTCGCCATCCTCGGCTACCGTCGGTCGTCGACCGACCAGGCCTCGTTCCCCGTCTACAACTTCGACAACGGGGTCGAGCGCTTCCGCACCATCTTCGCCGGTAACTACAAGTTCGAGTTCGGCGGCGAGGCCAAGCACCACGTCAAGGTCCACGGCGAGTTCCACGTCCTCCCGGCCGCGACGCGGGGGCCGGACCAGGACGCGCCCGACAACGGCAAGGGCGACTTCGGCGGCGTCATCGGCGCGAAGCTCCACCTCGGGCTCGGCCAGGGCAACTGGAGCGACACGGCCGTGCGCTTCGGCACCGGCATCGCCAACGGCGCCGCCGGCGGCGCGAAGACGTACCAGACCTGGGGCGCTCCGAACGACGAGGGCACCTACTCGGGCTCCTTCGGCATCGAGGCCGTCGAGCACCTCGGCTTCCGGATCGGCGACGTCGCCGCCCTGGAAGGCCTCGCCACCTTCCACTACACGAAGGGCGCGGCCGACGCCGACGGCGCCGCGGCAGCCGGGCTGGCCGACAAGCAGATGGACTTCTCGGTCCAGGCGAACGCCGCGATCTTCGCCCACAAGATCTTCCACCCCGTCGTCGAGGCGTCGTTCCAGGGGCGGAAGGACGGCGACGGCGACCTCGGGACCGCGATCAAGCTGTCCGTCGTCCCGACCCTCGTGCCGACGGGCGAGCTGAGCACCGGCGCGCGGCCGCACTTCAAGCTCATCTACACGGCTGCCATCTACAACGAGGCGGCGGTCCTGCAGAACATGTCGCCCTACATCCGCGCCTTCGGCCTCCGCGACGAGTCGGATCCGGCGAACTTCCGGGCCCGCTCGACCGTCGGCCACTACATCGGCGCGCGCACCGACTGGTACTTCTAGACCGCTCGGCGATCGAAGCCGCCGCTCCCCTCCGTTCCCATCTCCAGGCCAGCGCCCCGGCGCCGCGATCGCGGCGCCGGCGGCGCGCCCTCACGCCGTGTCGCTGCGCGACTCGCTCGCGATCTCCTGCGAGGCGGGCCCGGACTCCTCGTCCGCCGGACCCTGGGCCTCGTGGTAGTGGTGCGCGAACGACCGCGCCGCGCGGCGCGCCTTCAGGAACTCCGCGAACGCCGTCAGCGTGTCGAGATCCCGCGGGCCGAGCGCCTCCGCGATGTCGCGGAGGTTCTTGCGCAGGCTCTCCACGCTCTTGCCGCGGCGGGGCTCCCGCACCTCCTCGCGCTCGCGCTCGCGCTCGCGCGGCGGCGGCTCGACGGCGGGCGCCACGGGCGCGGCGGCCTCCGGGCGGGCCGGCACCTCCGGCACCCAGAGCGGGCGGGGGACCGGGTTCAGCGCGTGGGCGCTCAGCCACGCCTCCATGAAGATCCGCAGCCGCTCGCTCCGGAAGGCGAACCAGCGCTCCCGCTCCGGGCCGTAGGACATCAGCACATCCTTGAAACGCCGGAACGCGCCCTTGCCGTCGATCGCCTGGCTGAGCTTCGCCTGGAGCTCCATGTCTTCCACCATCGGGATGTAGCGCTCCATCCACCGGTACTGCTCGCGGGAGCTCACGGGATCGATCCGGAGGTAGTTGGCATCGGCCGCGATGCGCGCGTGCATCTGAGGATCGGCCACGCCGTCGACCACGCGCAGCACGTCGCCCGTGCCGAGGTGCAGGTACGAGTGCACCTCTGGGGCGTTGTTCTCGAAGGCGTCCTCCAGCGCCTCCCAGTCGATCGGGATGTCGCGAACGGCCGTCCCGCCGGCTGAAGCATTCTCGGTAGTCGGCATGTCCTCCTCGTCTCCATCGAAAGCAGCGAGGCGGCGGTGGGCTGGCCGCGCGCCTCGGTTCAAGTGCACCAAGTTTGAACGGAAATGCGCCGTCGTCATAGCACTCTACGCTGGTTGGGGGCTTCTGGGCCTAACTCTCGCAACCTAGGGTTGATTCCTTGATCCGGAAGCCCGTTCGGCCGCCGAGCCGGCGGCGCGATGACGGCTCGGGAGCGAGCTTCGGAAGACCTGGTTCAAGCGGAAAACAGCGTGGAAATTCAGGGGAATCGGGGCGCGATCAGCCGCGCTGCGAGCGCGCGCGCGCCACCGCGTCGGCCCAGCGGCGGAGGTGGGACGCGCGATCCTCCTCGGTCATCGCGACCTGGAAGCTCTGCCCGACACGGGACATGCGGGCCGAGTCCTCCTTCGTCCGGAAGAGGCCGGCGCCGACGCCGGCGAGCATTGCGGCCCCGCGCGCCGTCGTCTCCAGGTCGGTGGGGCGCTCGATAGCGACGTTCGCCACGTCCGCCTGGAACTGCATGAGCAGGTCGTTCGCGGCGGCGCCGCCGTCCACGCGCATCCGGCGCACCGGGTGGCCCAGGTCGTCGGCCATCGCCCGCACGAGATCCGTCACGGAGAGCGCGATTCCCTCGAGCGTCGCGCGGGCGAGGTGCGCCGCGGTCGTGCCGCGCGTCACCCCGACGATGATCCCGCGGGCGTCCGGATCCCAGTAGGGCGCGCCGAGGCCGGAGAGCGCCGGGACGAACGTGACGCCCTCGCTGGAGGGCACGCCGCGGGCGAGCGCCTCGACGTCCGCCGCGCTCTTGATGACGCCCAGGCCGTCGCGGAGCCACTGCACCGCGGCCCCGGCGATAAAGGCGCTTCCCTCGAGCGCAAAGACCACCTCGGAGCCGATCTTCCAGCCCACGGAGGTGAGCAGGCCGAAGCGGCTCCGGAGCGGGCGATCGCCGATGTTGGCGAGCACGAAGGCGCCGGTGCCATAGGTGCACTTGGCGTCGCCCGTCGCGAAGCAGGCCTGGCCGAAGAGGGCCGCCTGCTGATCGCCGGCGATGCCGGCGATCGGGATGCCGTCCGGCAGGTGAGGGAAGCCGCGAGTCGCGGCGATGCGGCCCGCCGACCCGACGATCTCGGGCAGCAGCGGGCGCGGGATCCGCAGCATCGCGAGCATCGCGTCGTCCCAGCTGAGCGACGCGAGGCTCATGAGCAGGGTGCGCGACGCGTTGGTGACGTCGGTCGCGTGCACCGGAGCGCCGCCGGCCACGTCGCCCGAGAGGCGCCAGACGAGGAAGCTGTCGATCGTGCCGAAGCAGAGCTCGCCGCGCTCGGCGCGCGCGCGCGCGCCGGGCACGTTGTCGAGGATCCACTCGAGCTTCGTGCCGCTGAAGTACGGGTCGAGCACGAGGCCGGTCGTATCCTCGACCGCCTGCTCGTGGCCCGCGGCGCGCAGCTCGGCGCAGCGCGGCGCCGTGCGCCGGTCCTGCCACACGATCGCGCGGTGGATCGGCCTTCCGGTCGCGCGCTCCCAGACGAGCGTCGTCTCGCGCTGGTTCGTGATGCCGATGGCCTTGATCGCGCTGCCCGCCACGCCGGCCGCCTTGAGCGTCTCGCCCACGGCGTCCCGAACGCTCTGCCAGATCTCCTCCGGGTCGTGCTCGACGAGCCCGGGCTCCGGGAAATGCTGGCGAAACTCGCGCGTCGCGCGGCCCAGCGTCGCGCCCGCCGTGTCCATGAGGAGGGATGTCGTGCCGGTGGTGCCCTGATCGATCGCGAGGAGGTACGCGGAATCCATGCGGCCGACTAACGCGGCGGCCCGTGGGCGCATAGCCGTTCCAGGCGACACTTCCACACGGATCCCGATTCTGTGTTCTGTACAGATGATCAGTGGTCGCCGCGGGGGCCGCCCGGGGCGATCGCGCCGGGCGCGGGCGCGTCCCCGCGGATCAGCGCGGTCGCTTTCCCCGGCCTGTCCAGGACTCCGGCCGGAAAGATTGTCGGTCCGTGCTCGGCTGGGTAATCTCCCAGAACCGATGGCCCGCCTCATCCTGCAGACCGCCGAGGGCCAGCAGGCGATCGAGCTGCGGCCCGTGAACTCGCTGGGGCGCCACCCGAACAATTCCATCCAGCTGCTCGACAAGATCGTCTCGAAGGAGCACTGCATCATCGAGCAGCGGGGCGATCATTTCGTCCTGCGCGATCTCGGGAGCCTGAACGGCACGTTCATCAACAGCGAGCGTGTCCGGGGCGAAGCGCCGCTCAAGCACGGGGACGAGATCGCCCTGGGGTCCACGCGAGGCCGCTTCGACGATCCGGGCGCGCCGGTCGCCCCGCCGCTCGTGCCGGGCTGGCCTCCCGCGGTGAACCACCAGGGCGCGGCGCCGGCGCCCGGGTACGGACACCCGCCGCGCGAGGGCGCCTACCCGGCGCCGCAGCAGCCGCAGTACCCGCGCCAGCAGCCGCCGCAGCAGGCGGGGGCGCTGTCGGGCACGCCGGCGGCGCCGCCGGTGGCGCGGCAGCCGCCGTACGTGCCGCCGCCGCTGGTCGCCGGGCCGGGCGGGACCGCGCCGCTGCCGGGGCGCTCGGGGGCGCACGGCGGCTCGTACGTCGCGCAGGGCACCCGCATCGACGTGAACGATCAGGCCCGGCAGATCGGCACGCAGATCGCCGCGGTCGACAAGGGGTTCCTGGCGTTCGACCGGATCGCGAACGACATGAACCAGCTGCGCGCCGACTACGAGCGGCTGCGCCTGTCGCACGAGCTGTCCCGCGAGATCGCCGCCGAGCGCGACACGACGAAGCTGCTCGAGAAGATCCTCACGAGCGTCTTCAAGTTCATCCGCGCCGACCGCGGGGTGATCTTCCTGCGCAACGAGAGCGGCGAGCTCACGCCGCAGGCCATGCAGCGGCGCGACGGGACGACGGCGCCGATCAGCGTGTCCTCGACGATCCTGAACCACGTGGTGCACGAGCGCGCCGCGGTGCTGACCCACGACGCGGCGATGGACTTCGCGGCGTCGAAGGGCAAGAGCATGATCCTGAACCGGATAAGCTCGGCCATCGTCGCCCCCCTCGTGGCCCCGCTGCAGCACAACAACGAGGTGCTCGGCGTGCTCTGGCTCGACTCGGAGACGCTCGCGCAGTTCCAGCCCAAGGACCTCGAGCTCGTGACCGCCATCGCCTACCAGGCGGCGATGTTCATCGAGATCAACATCCTCGGGAAGAAGATCGAGAACGAGATCGTCACGCGCGAGCAGCTGCGCCGGCTGCTCTCGCCGAACATCGCCGAGCGCGTGCTGAGCGGCCAGCTCGCCGTGAAGCAGGGCGGCCAGCACGTCGAGGAGTGCACCGTCTTCAACAGCGACATCCGCGGCTTCACGCGCATGGCCGAGAGCAAGAAGCCCGAGGAGCTCGTCGTCATGCTGAACGAGTACTTCGAGCGGATGGTCGACACGATCTTCCAGTTCGAGGGCACGCTCGACAAGTTCATGGGCGACGGGATCATGGCGCTCTGGGGCGCGCCGGTCGCCCACCGGGACGATGCGGTCCGCAGCGTGGAGTGCGCGCTGAAGATGGGCGAGGTGCTCGGCGAGTTCAACCGCGAGCGGCTCCAGCGCGACGAGCAGCCGCTCGCGGTCGGCATCGGGATCCACACCGGGCCGCTCGTCGCCGGGTACATCGGCAGCTCGAAGGCGCTCAGCTACACGGTGATCGGCGACGTGGCGAACACGTCGGCGCGGCTCTGCTCGATCGCGCTGGCCGGCCAGATCGTGATCAGCGAGACCACGTACGCGCAGCTCGGCGGCCGGTTCGAGACCGAGGAGCTCCAGCCCGCCAAGGTCAAGGGCAAGGACAAGCCGATCCCGATCTACAACGTGATCCGGAGCCGGCCGATGGCGCAGGTCCCGGCGAACGCCTTCGCCAACGTCGAGCCGACCAACTCCGCGCAGGAGTGAGCGCGATGACGCGGCGCCTCCGCCCCGGGCGGAGGTCGAGCGCGTCGTCGCGGGGGCGCGACGCGCTCGACGCGCTCGACGCGCTGCGCTGCGGCAGCACAGCGCCGTAGCCGTCCGCCCGCTGCAGCGTTAGGGTCCGCGCCGTGGCTGCTTCGATTCTACCTTTTGAGAAACCTGTCGCAGAGCTGATCGAGAAGGTGCGGGAGCTGCGGTCGCTCGCCGCGGCCGATCCGCGCTTCGAGCCGGAGCTCGCGCAGCTCGAGGACAACACGGGCCGGCTGGCGCGCGAGATCTTCGCGGGCCTCACGCCGATGCAGAAGGTGCTGCTCTCGCGGCACGCGAACCGGCCGTACACGCTCGACTACGTGAAGCGGCTCTTCACGGACTGGGTCGAGCTGAAGGGCGATCGGCGCTTCGCCGACGACTGCTCGATCGTCGGCGGGCTCGCGACGTACCACGGGCGGAGCGTCGTGGTGGTGGGCCACCAGAAGGGGCGCGGCGCGAAGGAGAACGTGAAGCGCAACTTCGGGATGCCGCACCCGGAGGGCTACCGGAAGGCCATCCGGCTCTACGAGATGGCGGACCGGTTCGGGCTCCCGATCCTGACGTTCATCGACACGATGGGGGCGTACCCGGGCATCGGCGCCGAGGAGCGCGGCCAGAGCGAGGCGATCGGCGCCGCGCTCGCCGCGATGGCGCGGGTCGGGGTGCCGATCGTGGCGACCGTCATCGGCGAGGGGGGCTCGGGCGGCGCGCTGGCGCTCGGCGTCGCGAACCGCGTGCTGGTGCTCGAGTTCAGCTGCTACTCGGTCATCTCGCCCGAGGGCTGCGCGGCCATCCTCTGGAAGGACGGGGCCCGCGCCGACGAGGCCGCGGCGCGGCTCAAGATCACCGCGCCGGATCTCCTGCAGCTCGGCGTCGTCGACACCGTCGTCGAGGAGCCGACCGGCGGCGCGCACCAGGACCACGACGACGCCGCGGCGCGGCTCGACAAGGCGCTCTGGGCGACGCTCACGTCGATGGACGGGCTCAGCCCGGAGGAGCTCGTGGACGACCGGTACCGCAGGTTCCGCGGGCTCGGGTCGTTCGTGGGCTAGGCGGCTCGAGGCGGCGCGCCGCCCGGGCGCTACGGCTGGCCCTCCCCGGGCGCCGGGGCTATACGCCATCGCGGATGGACTACGGCAAGGCGACGCGGACGCTGCTGCTCGTGGGCACCAGCGCCGTCGCCGCCGGCGCGGTCCTCTGGGTTCAGTCGCGGTTCAACGCCTCGGATCGCAGGGCGGCGCTCGGCATCGTGCAGCAGTACCGGGCGCAGGACGGCCGGAGCGTGCCGGAGGCGATCGGCGCGCGGCACCCGGGCAAGCCGCCCGTCTGGAGCACCGCCACCGAGTCGGCCTGCTTCCAGCACGTCCGCGTGCGCGCGACGATCGAGGGAGAGCCGCGCGCGGCGTACGACTTCCTCGTCGACATCAACGGGCCGTCGATCCACCCGGGCAACCGCGACGGCGAGGCGATCCTCGGCGAGCTCGGGCGTCCGCCGGCCGAGTCCGCCGCCGCGCCGGGGGCGCCGTGAGCGTCCGCGTCGCGCTGCTCGGCTGCGGGCGGTGGGGGGAGAAGCTCCTCCGCGCGCTGTCGGAGAACGCGCGGGCGCGCGTCGTCGCGGTGGCGGACGTCGACCGCGGCCGCCTCGCGCGGGCGCGCGCGCTCGCCCCGCGGGCGCGGCTCGTGCGCACGCTCGACGAGGCGCTGGCCGCGCGCGTGGACGCGGTGGTCGTCGCGACGCCCGCGGCGAGCCACGCCGAGCTCGCGCTGCGCGCGCTCGAGGCCGGCGCCGACGTGTTCGTGGAGAAGCCGCTGGCCCTCTCCGCGGCGCAGGCGGATCGCTGCGCCGCGCGCGCGGCGGCGCTCGGCCGGGTCGGCATGGTCGGCCACCTGCTCCGCTACCACCCCTCGGTGGTGCACCTCGTCGCGCTCGCGCGCGAGCGCCGCCTCGGCGATCTCGTGAGCTTCAGCGCGGCGCGCCTCTCGACGGGTGGCGCCGGCGGCGGGGCCCGCTCGGCGCTCTGGACGCTCGGGCCGCACGACCTCTCGGTGCTGTCGGCACTCGACCCGAGCCCGCTCGTCGAGGCGCGGGCCCACCTCTCGCCGGGCGGCGAGCACGTCACGCTGTCGGCGCGCCTCGAGAGCGGCCTCACCGCGCAGATCGAGCTCTGCTCGTCGAGCCCGACCAAGGAGCGGCGGCTGCGGCTCGCCGGCAGCGCGCGCGTCGCGCTCTTCGACGACGTGCGCGCGCCCGACCGGCTGGCGCTGCTCGACGCGCGCGGCGCCGCGGCGGGCGCGCTGCTCGGCGAGCGCGCCGATCGCGCCGAGCGCGACGCGCTCGCGCGCGTCGTCGAAGAGCGCGAGGTCGAGGTGCCGTGGCGCGAGCCGCTCTCGGTGGAGATCGAGCACTTCCTCCGCTGCGTCGAGGACCGCGCGCCGCCGCTGACGCCGCTCGACGAGGGCGCCGCGGTGGTGCGGGTCCTCGAGCGCGTCGAGGCGACGCTCGCGCCGGTCGAGGCGCGGGCGGCCGCGGCGGGGTAGCCGCGGCCGGCGCGCGCCCAGTGATCGCCGGGCGATCGCCGGCGCCGCGCTCGGGAGGGCGCGGCGAGGCCCGGCGGCCGAGTCCGGCGGCATCGCCGGAACAGCCCCGGAACAGGCGAGGCCAGCGGGGACGTCGCGAACACGGGCGCGGCGCATTTTGCGACGAGCTGAGCCCCGCCGCGCTTTGCAGCGCCGGATCGGCGTGGTACTGCCGTGCGCCGGAAGGGTACGATGCCGCAGGATCCGAAGCTCACACCCACGCAGGTCAAGGCGCCGCACGGCGCGCGGGTGATGGAGATCCACTGGGCCGACGGCCACCGCAGCGTCCTCCCGCACGAGATCCTGCGCGGGTACTGCCCGTGCGCGAACTGCCAGGGGCACGGCGGCACGATCAACTTCGTGCCCGGGGGCGATCTGGACGTCCGCGAGATCGAGCAGGTCGGCAACTACGCGCTCCAGTTCACCTGGGGAGACCGGCACGACTCGGGCATCTACACGTTCCGGTACCTGCGCTCGCTCTGCCAGTGCGACGAGTGCAAGCCGCAATTCCAGCCGCCCCGCTCCAAGTGACCGCCCGCCGCCCGCCCAAGCCTCAAGCAGCTCCCCCGCCGGCGCGCGCCGAGCGGCAGCTCGATCCGTTCCAGATCATCGACGCCTCCTTCGTCGCCGGCGCGGCGTCGCTCGCGTCGCTCCCGCCGCCCGTCAGCGCGGAGGTGGCGTTCGCGGGGCGCTCGAACGTCGGCAAGTCGAGCCTCATCAACACGCTGGTCGAGCGCAAAGGGCTCGTCCGGACGAGCTCGAACCCGGGCTCGACGCGGCAGATCAACCTCTACGAGGCCCGGGCGCGCGACGGCGTGGTGTTCCAGCTCGTGGATCTGCCGGGGTACGGCTTCACCCGGCGCTCGAAGGCCGAGCAGGCGGCGTGGGCGTCGCTGATCGAGGGCTACCTGCGCGGGCGCATCACGCTCGCCGCGGTGCTGCTCCTGGTCGACGCGCGGAGGGGGCTCGAGGAGGACGACCTCGAGCTCGTCCGCTTCGTCGAGGCGTCGCGCGACGTGGCGCGCCGGCCCGTGGAGCTGCTCCTCGTGGCGACGAAGATCGACAAGGTTCCCCGCTCGTCGGTGCGGCGCGCGCTGGATCAGGTGTCCGCCGCGGCGCCGCGTGCGGCGAGCGGCGCGCTCCGCCGCGCGGTGGGCTTCTCGTCGATCACCGGAGAGGGCAGGCGGGAGCTGTGGCTCGCGATCCGGCGCGCGACGCTGCTCGGCAGCGCCGCGCCGCAGAGCAGCGGCGCCGCGCCGCAGAGCAGCGGCGCCGCGGGCGGCGACGAGCAGCGGGGGGCGACCGACGGCTGACCTCGCAGCGGTGCGAGGCGCGCGGAGGAGCGGCGTATCTCGCCCCAACGGGGGGCCGATGGAGGTATAGACCCGCCGTCTGATCCTCCATGAACGTGCGGCTCCTCCGGCTTCGCGGGGGAGTCACCAGAGCCGAACGTTCCGCTGTCGCGCCGCGTCTCGCCGTGCAGGGCGCGCGAAAGCCCACGTTCTCACCGGCTGCCCCCAACGATGCCCGACTACTCCGGCCAGGTCACGCACGTCCACGCGTCGCTGACGCCGCTCTGGTGGATCCCGCTCCTGCCGCTGCTCGGCGCGGCGACGAACGCGCTCTTCGGCCGCGCGCTGCAGCGGAGCGCGTTCGGCCGCGATCTGTCGAAGCGGCTCCACATCGGGAGCTTCGGCGTCACGCTCGTCGCCGTGGGCGCGATGCTGGGCGCCTTCGCCCTCGGGCTCGCGAACTTCGTGGCGCTCGCCGGGCTCGAGCCGGAGGAGCGCGCGCTCTACAGCTTCGCCTGGCAGATGGTGCGCATCGGGTCGCTCGACGCGAACTTCGCGTTCGTGATGGACCCGCTGAGCGGCCTCATGACGCTGATCATCACCGGCGTCGGCGCGCTCATCCACGTCTATGCCGCGTCGTACATGGAGGCCGAGCCCTCGTACTGGCGGTTCTTCACGTACCTGAACCTCTTCGTCTTCGCGATGTTGCTCCTCGTCCTCGGGGACAACTTCATCGTGATGTTCTTCGGCTGGGAGGGCGTCGGCCTCTGCAGCTACCTGCTCATCGGGTTCTGGTACCGCGACTACGGGAAGGCCTCCGCCGGCATGAAGGCCTTCGTCGTGAACCGGATCGGCGATTTCGGCTTCGTGTGCGGCCTCGCGCTCCTCTTCTGGGGCCTCGGCGCCAGGTGGCTCGACGACGGCAGGTACCTGTCCGATTACCGCGCGCGCTTCATCGCGGTGGCCGCGGAGGCGCGCGGCGACGGCGGCGCCGCCGCCGGGACGAGCGACGCGCCCGCGAGCAAGCCCGGCGAGCGCCGGGCGCCGCGCGCCGGCGCCAAGGGCTACCTCACCTTTACCGGCCACCCCGGCGCGCGCGTGTACCTCGGGATCGCCGACGCCGCGCAGCTCGCGTCGAACCCGCGGCCGTTCGGCGTGTCGCCCTTCATTCGGAAGGAGATCGACGCCGGGGCGCACTCCGTGGTGATCGTGCCGGGCGACGGCGCCGTGATCGGGGGCGACGGCGTCGAGATCGCCGCGATCGAGCGGATGCGCGTCGAGCCGGGCAAGGAGGTCGTGCTGGCGACCGTGGGCTCGACGGTCACCTTCCGCGAGATCCACGACCAGCTCGTGATCAAGGACGCGGGCGGCAAGGCGTTCCTCAAGGAGGCGCTCGCGTCGAAGACGGTGTGGGGCGTCTCGCTGGTCACGCTGGCCTGCCTCTTCCTGTTCGTCGGCGCGGCGGGCAAGAGCGCGCAGATCCCGCTCTACGTCTGGCTGCCCGACGCGATGGCCGGCCCGACGCCCGTCTCCGCGCTGATCCACGCCGCCACCATGGTCACGGCCGGCGTCTACATGATCGCCCGCCTCAGCTCCCTGTTCTCGCTGAGCCCGGTCGCGGGCGGGGTCGTCGCGCTGATCGGGGCCTCGACGGCGCTCTTCGCGGCCACGATCGGCTTCTTCCAGTACGACATCAAGAAGGTGCTCGCCTACAGCACGGTGAGCCAGCTCGGCTTCATGTTCATCGGGGTCGGCGTGGGGGCGTACTGGGCCGCCGTGTTCCACCTGATGACGCACGCCTTCTTCAAGGCGTGCCTCTTTCTCGGCTCCGGCTCGGTGATCCACGGGATGCACGCGGTGGAGCACGACGAGGCCGCGGCGCAGGACATGCGCAACATGGGCGGCCTCCGCCGCGTCATGCCGCTCACGGCGCGGACGTACCAGGTCGCGTGCCTCGCCATCACCGCCGCGCCGATCCCGTTCTTCGCCGGCTTCTGGTCCAAGGACGAGATCCTCTGGAAGGCGTTCGGGACCGAGAACACCGGCCCGATCCCGGGGCTGCTCATCTACGGGATGGGGCTCGCGGCGGCGCTCTGCACCTCGTTCTACATGTGGCGGAGCTACTACCTGACGTTCGAGGGGCCGCACGCCCGCAAGGAGATCAAGACGAAGGTCCACGAGTCGCCGCCGGCGATCACCTGGGTGCTCGCGGCGCTGGCGGTGCTGTCGGCGCTCGCGGGCGCGGTGTTCGGCTTCTCCAGCCACTTCGTCGGCGGCCACGGCGAGCCCCTGCTCGAGGCGTGGCTCCATCCGGTGTTCGCCCACGCGGACGTCTCGTTCCAGCGCCACGGGCTCGGGCTCGAGCTCGCGCTCATGGCGCTCTCGGTCGGCGGCGCGATCTTCGCCTTCTCGCGCGCCCGCGCCCGCTACGGCGAGCGGCGCTCGGCGCGCTGGGCGGAGGAGGAGCGGCGGCTCCCGGGGTATCGGCTCCTCTCGAACCGGTACTACGTCGACGAGATCTACGACGCGACGGTGGTGCGCGCCGCCCTCTCGCTGCGCCTCTTCTTCGCCGAGATGGACCGGTGGATCGTCGACGGCATCGTCAACGCGGTCGCGGTCCTGACCCGGGCCGCGGCTTGGGTCACGGGCGCCATCGACAGGTACCTCGTCGACGGGGTCGTGAACCTCGTCGCCGAGGGCACGCTGAGCGCGGGCGCGAAGCTCCGCACCCTGCAGACGGGGCGCATCCAGAGCTACGTCTACTTCCTCCTGGGCGGCGTCGCCTTGATCAGCATCGTTCATTACTTCCTGCGGTGAACGGCGGATGTCGAACCTCTCCTTCGTCAACACGCGCCGCGGCGTCGCCCTCGCGACCCCGGTGAGGTCCACCTCGATGAAGCTCCTGATCTCCCTGCTGGCCGCGCTCTCCGTCGTGCTCGGCGCGGCGTGGCCCGCGGCGGCGCAGGCCCTCGATGCTCCGCCGCCGGCGCTCGAGCCGCGCGGCCAGATCGCGCTGCGCGCCGAGGCGCCCGGCGCGCCGGTCGAGCTCGCGGCGAGCGGGCCGGACTACGCCGGCTCGTTCACGATCGAGAACCGCGGCGACGGCCCCCTGAAGGTGACGCGGGTGATCGTGCGCACGTCGCCCGAGGACCCGCGCGTCCCGCCGGGCGTGAGCGCGGAGCTCGAGGGCGGCGGCACCGCGGCGACCCTCCCGCCGGGCGCGAGCCGGAAGGTCGTGGTCCGGTGGAGGACCGAGGGCGTGCGCGCGCGCGAGCTCTACGGGCACGTCGTCGTCGAGTCGGACGCGGTCGCGGCCGGCGCGGCCGGCGTGCTGGAGACACCGCGGACCCTGGCGATGGGCATCCACGCGGAGCGCGGGCGCGGCCTCGGCTTCGTCGGCGACCACATCCTGTCGATCCTGACGTTCCTGCCGCTGCTCGGCGTGGTCGCGGTCTTCGTCGCGCACCTCCTGCGCTACAAGGACGACCGCAAGCTCCGGCTGCTGACCGTCGTGCTGATGGGCGTGAACCTCGTGCTCGCGGGGTGGCTCTACGCCCAGTTCGACCGGAGCTTCACGCGGGCCGACGGCAACGACGGCTACCAGTTCATCGAGCACGGCGTGTGGATCCGCTCGCTGAACGTCGAGTACTTCGTCGGCGTCGACGGCGTGTCGATCTCGATGGTCCTCCTGACGGCGCTGATCTCGTTCGTGGGCGCGCTCGCGAGCTACAGCGTCCACGATCAGCTCAAGGGCTACTTCGCCATGTACAACCTCCTCGTCACGGGGATGTTCGGCGTGTTCATCGCCCTCGACCTGTTCCTCTTCTTCGTCTTCTGGGAGGTGATGCTCCTGCCGATGTACTTCCTCATCGGCATCTGGGGCGGCCCGCGGCGCGAGTACGCGGCGATCAAGTTCTTCCTCTACACGCTGGCCGGCAGCGTCTTCATGCTGCTCGCGTTCATCTGGTTCTACCTGAACGCCGGCCACACCTACCTCGTCGACGGCCAGGCGACCGAGCGCATCTTCTCCATCCCGGAGCTCTCGCGCGTCGCCTGGGCTGCGCAGGGGCTCGAGATCCTCGGCGTCGCCGCGGTGAAGGTGGTCTGGATCTGGCTCTTCCTCGGGTTCGCCATCAAGATCCCGATGTTCCCGTTCCACACCTGGCTGCCGGACGCCCACGTGGAGGCGCCCACGGCGATCAGCGTGATCCTCGCGGGGGTGCTCCTCAAGATGGGCACCTACGGCATCCTCCGCATCAACTTCACGCTGCTGCCCGAGGCGACGCAGTGGGCCGCGCCGGCGATGGCGGCGTTCGGGGTGATCAACATCCTCTACGGCGCCTTCTGCGCCATGGCGCAGAGCGACCTGAAGAAGCTCGTGGCCTACTCCTCCGTGAGCCACATGGGCTTCGCGCTGCTCGCGCTCGGCGCGATGACGCCCCAGGGCATCCAGGCGTGCCTCGTGCAGATGTTCAACCACGGCCTGATCACCGCGATGCTCTTCACCCTGGTCGGCGTGGTCTACGACCGCGTGCACACGCGCGACATCGACAAGTTCGGCGGCCTCGCCTCGGAGATGCCGCTCTACACGGCGTTCGTGGGCTTCGCGTTCATGGCGTCGCTCGGCCTGCCCGGCCTGTCCGGCTTCTGGGGCGAGGCGATGACGTTCATCGGCGCCTTCGCGCGCTACCGCGCCCTCACGATCCTCGCCGCCATCGGCGTCATCATCACCGCGGCCTACCACCTCTGGGCGCTCCAGCGGATGTTCCTCGGCACGTTCCGCGCGTCGTGGCGGCAGAGCAAGTACCTCGAGCCGTTCGGCGGGAAGTTCCCGGAGATCAACGGGCGAGAGCTCGCGTCGATCGCGCCGCTCGCGGCGCTGGTCCTCCTCCTCGGCTTCTGGCCGCGCCCGCTCCTCAGCCTCATCGACCGCGGGGCCCTCGAGGTGCACCGCCTCGTCGACAGGCCGGGGCCGTCCCAGATCGCCGGCGCGCCCGGCGTGGACAGCGGCGCGTCGGTCCGCGCGGCCGCCCCGGGGGAGGGCGGCGCGGCGGGCCGACGAGCTCTCGCCAGCGCCAGATAAGCCGTGGAAACGCGCACCTTCGACAACGTCGCGAGCCTCCCGTACTTCGCGCCGGAGCTCGTCCTCATCGCCGCCGCCCTGCTGCTCGTCGTGTGGGACCTCGCGTCGCCGGCGCGCCTCAAGATCGCCGGCCTCGTCGTCATCAGCCTCGCCGCGCTCGGCGCGTCGGGCGGGATGGGCGCCTACTTCCTGGCGACGGGCGCCGGGCCCCACGAGCTCTTCTACGGGATGCTCGCGTTCGATCGCTTCTCCAACCTGTTCCGCGTGATCTTCGCCTTCGTCACCGCGGCGATCGTCCTCTTCGCGGTGCCCCCGAGCGGGCCGGGGGCCGCGCCCGAGCTCCGGCGCGACGTGGGCGAGCTCTTCACGCTGATCCTCGTGCTCTCGCTGGGCATGAACCTCATGGCGGCGAGCCGCCACCTGCTGCTCATCTACCTGTCGCTCGAGCTCGTCAGCGTGATCAGCTTCGTGCTGGCGGGCTTCAAGATCGGCGACGCGCGATCGAGCGAGGGGGCGCTCAAGTACGTCATCTTCGGCGGGGTCGCGTCGGGGATCATGCTCTACGGGATGAGCTGGATCTTCGGCATCACCGCGTCGATGCACCTCGGCGAGTGCGCGGCCCGGATCGCCGCGCTCACGGCGCAGCAGGGCAAGGTGCCGGAGGCCGTCTTCGTCGGCACGGCCTGCATGCTCGCGGGCTTCGGCTACAAGATCAGCGCGGCCCCGTTCCACATGTGGACGCCGGACGTGTACGAGGGCGCGCCGACCCCGGTGACCGCGTTCCTCTCGGTCGGGCCCAAGGCCGCCGGCTTCGCGGTGCTGGTCCGCTTCTTCTCGGACGCGCTCGGCGCCGGGAGCGCGCCGCCCGGCGTCGCGACGCCGTGGCCGGTGCTCGCCGGGTGCCTCGCGATGGCGACCATGACCGTCGGCAACCTGTCGGCGCTCGGGCAGGAGAACGTGAAGCGCATGCTCGCCTACTCGAGCATCGCGCACGCCGGTTACATGCTGCTCGGCTTCGCCGTGTTCAGCGACGCCGGCGTCGCCGCGATCGCGTTCTACATCGTCACGTACTGCTTCATGAACCTCGGCGCGTTCATGGTGGTGATGGCCGTGGCCGAGCAGAGCGGCGGGGACGAGACGCTCTCCGCCTTCCGGGGGCTCGGGCGCCGCGCGCCGCTCGTCGCCGCGGCGATGGCCGTGTTCCTGGTCTCGCTCACCGGCCTGCCCCCGATGGCGGGCTTCGTCGGCAAGTTCTATCTCTTCTCGGCGCTGCTCACCGCCGGCGGCCCGTGGCGCTGGGTGATGGCGATCGTCGGCGTGGTGAACAGCGTGATCTCGCTCTTCTATTACGCGCGCGTCCTCCGCGCGATGTACCTGGAGCAGGGCGAGCGCGCCGAGCCCGCGGCCGTGCGGCCGCTGCTCGGCGCGACGGCGTGCGCGCTCGCGGTTCCGACCGTGCTGCTCGGCGTCTACTGGGCGCCCGTTTACGACTTCGTGGCGCGCTCGCTGACGATGCTGCGCTGAGCCCCGCGCGGTCGAGCGAGCGCGCGGCCGCCCTCCTCGACCGGCGCGCGCTCGCCCGATCGCACGCGGCGGTATCGATCTCCCTGCGATCCTTGCTAGTGTGCGCGCGCGTGGCCACGACGCAGGACGCGAGCTCTCCAGAGGAACGTTTCACGCGGGGGGTGCGCCTCGTCCCAGGCGGCCTGGACATCGGCGGCAAGCTGGTCCCGCTGTACGCCGGCACCCTGCATTACTGGCGGCTCGACCCGTCGGACTGGCGCGCCTGCCTCGAGGCCACGCGCGCGCTCGGCGTTCACCTGATCGACATCTACGTGCCTTGGGCCGTTCACGAGACCGGTCCGGGCCAGTTCGATTTCGGCCAGCTCGACGTGCGCCGCGACGTCGGCGCCTTTCTCCGCCTCGCGCACGACCTCGGCTTCTACGTCATCGCCCGCCCGGGCCCGCACATCAACGCGGAGCTCACCTGCTTCGGCATCCCCGAGCGCGTCATCTGGGATCCGAGCTGCCAGGCCCGCTCCCCGCGGAACAACCCGGTCGTGCTCCCGATGCTCCCCTACGGGTTCCCGGTCCCGAGCTACGCGAGCAACGCGTTCCACGACGAGGTCGCTCGTTACTTCCACGCGCTCGCCCCGGTGCTCAAGCCGCACCTCTATCCGGACGGGCCGATCGTGCTCTTCCAGATCGACAACGAGGGCGCGCTCTACTTCCGCGACGGCGCGTACGACCAGGACTACCACCCCGACGCGATCTCCCTGTACCGCGACTTCCTGCGCGAGAAGTACCGCACGATCGAGGCGCTCCAGCGCGCGTACGCGCGGCGGGCGGAGCCCGCGCCCGAGGGCGCCGCGGCCGAGGACGCCGGCGCCGCGCTCCTGCGCGCCGTCGCCCGCGAGCGCGCTCCGGCCGAGGAGGGCGACCTGCGGTTCGCCACGATCACGCCGCCGGTCGCGTTCGACGCCGAGGCGCCGGCCGATCTCGCGCGCCACCTCGACTGGAGCGAGTTCCACGAGCACCTCCTCGAGGTCGCGATGGGCCGCTTCGCGAAGGCGCTCGCCGCGGCCGGCCTCGACGGCTTGCCGACGATGCACAACTTCCCGATGGGCCAGGACGCGACGCCGCTCAACCCGGCGCGCATCTCGCGCGTCGTCGACCTCGTCGGCCTCGACTACTACAGCGTCGCGAGCCCGAGCAGCCGCCAGATCATCGCTCGCCGGACGAGCGAGCTCGCCGTGCGCTGCGAGGCGCTCTCCCTGCCGCCGTTCGCGTGCGAGATGGGCGCCGGCTTCCCGCCGTTCTTCCCGCCGCTCGAGGAGCGCGACAGCATCTTCGTGATGATGGCCGCGCTCGCGTACGGGCTGCGCGGGTACAACATCTACATGGCGGTCGAGCGCGATCGCTGGATCGGCGCGCCGATCGATCCGCACGGCCGCCCGCGCCCGTTCGCCGCCTTCTGGCGGAAGCTCGCCGCGGCCCTCGAGGCCACGAGGTTCCACGCGCTGCGCCGCCGCGCGCCGGTGCGCATCGTCACGCCGCGCACCGAGCGCCGGCTCACCCGGGTGATGCACGCCTTCGGCCCGCTCACCGGTGCGTTCTTCTCGATCATGAACTTCGGGCCGCGCGACCGTTGCCTCGAGGACGACGTGGGTCTCGGCTACCCGCTCGGGGTGGAGCCCGACACGTTCGTGCGCGCGTTCGAGGAGGCGCTCGACGCGCGCGGCGTCCCTTATGCGCACGTGGGGGGCGAGGATCGCGACATCTCGCTCGCCGGGGCGCGCTGGGTCATCTGCGCGACCTCGGGCGGCCTGAGCCCGGATCTGTTCGCGCGGCTCGAGGCGACGGCGGGGCAGGGGACGCTGATCACGCTGGGCCCGCGCGAGCCGGCCTTCGACGGCGCGTTCCGCGCGCTCCCGCAGCCTTACGATCTGCGGCGGCTCCTTGCCCCCGGGCAGAACTTGCCTGCGCTCCTCCAGGACAACCCCGCCGCGGCGGACTCCGCGGTGTCGCGCGCCATCGACGCGCTCGGCCTACCGACGTTCGCGTGCGATCCGGACAGCGTGTTCGCCACGCTGCACGAGGACGCGTCCGGCGCGCCGCGGGTGCTCTTCCTGTTGAACCCCGGCGACGCCGACGTGGTCGCGCGGGTCACCGTGAGCGCGGCGCGCGCGCGCGACGTGCTGGACGACGCGCACTTCGAGGCGAGGCGAGGGGCGCTGGAGGTGCGGCTCGTTCCGCGCTCGGTGCGGATGCTGGCGCTGGAGTGATGGCGTGAGGGAGCGAGGCTGACCGTTTCGGTGATTCGGGCGGCGCGCGCTGAGAGGCCCGCTCGCCGTCTCCCGCCTCGCCGTCTCGCCGTCTCCCGTCTCCCGTCCTCGTCCTTCGTGCGCGTGCGCGTGCGCGTGACCACGCGGACACGGTCGACAAAGCTTACCCTTCGGCCTGTCCGTACGGTGGCGCGCGTCGCCGTGCCCGCCCGCCCCACTACCGTGGAGGTCTAGCGGCACGATGTAGTGCACGCGCAGCATCGTGGTCGTCACCTCGACCTTCTCTACGAGCAGTTCCACGATCGCTCGGCGATCTTCCCAGGTGCAGCGCTCCAGCCCTCGGCGCAGCCGCTCCTTCAGCTGCCGGAGCTCGTCGACGACCTCTCGCTGCTGCAGCGCACGCCGCTGGTCGTGCTGCCCTTGCGCGAGCCGTGCCTCGCACTGCTGCTTGCTTTCGTCGAGTCGGTCTCGGCGTGCTCGAAGCTCGTCGAGCGTGATCGCTCCGGCTTGGTAAGCGTCCACCAGCCGGCTGATCGCTCCCTCCATGGCTCGCGCTTCGCGCACGAGACGTCGGCGCTCCCGCTCGTACGCCTCCAGCATCGTGTGGGCCTTATCGCGCTGCGCGTCGAGCTGGGCCGCTAGCTGCTCGGGCTCCTGGAGCCAGCGCTCCAGGTCTTGCCAGAGCACTTGCTCGACGTCCTCGGCGCGCAGCGAGGGGCGCGGGCACGGGGCGGCGTCACGCCCGTTGAACCGATCCCGCCCGCCGCAAGTGTAGTACCGGTACTCGCCGCGCCCGCCGGAATCCGTGGCGCGTCCCCACAGCGTTCGGCCACATTCAGTACAGATCAGCAGCCCCCGCAGCAGATAGGGGCGCTTAACCTGCCCCGCCGTACGCTGCCGGTTGTCGCGCAAGCGCTGCTGCACCGTGGCAAACAGCTCCGGGTCGACGAGCGCCGGCACGCTCGCACCGATCCACTGCTCTTCCGGCCGGCGCCGGAAGGACGACTTGCGCCGGCGGCGGTAGTGGCGCCGATCGCGCGGGCGCCGCGGTTCAGCGGCCTCGTACTTCTGGTGATGGGCACAGCCCACGTACACACGGTTGCGCAGCAGCCCCCCGATCGTGCTCGTCTGCCATGGCCGACCCTTGCGGCTCGCGGTCCCTTGCTCCTCGAGCCGCTGCGCAACGTGCCGCAAGGGCAGGCCCTCGTAGCCTACCCACGCGAAAATCTGGCGTACCACCGACGCTTCGCACTCCTCGACCACCACCGTGCCTGGCTGATGCCGAGCTCCCGGCAGGTATCGGTAGCCGTACGGAGGATTGGCCCACCCCGGCGGCGCGCCCGAGCGTGCCCGATGCAGCATGCCACGGCGGGTCCGGTCGAGGATCTTGGCGCGCTCGTACTCGGCGAAGACCCCGCGCATCGACAGCGCCATCCGCTCCTCGTCGGTGCGCGCAGCCCCGCCGTGGATGAAGATGAGCTCAACGCCCTTGCGCGTGAGCTCGTCAAGCACAATTTGCTGATCAACGAAGCGCCGCGCCAACCGATCCGCGTCATACATCACGACGGCGTCGAGCTGCTCCTGCGCTACGGCGTCGCGCAACGCGTCGAGCCCTGGGCGCCGAAGCGTCTCGCCCGACCAGCCATCGTCGAGGTAGCGGTGCTCCGGGTCGATCGTCGCTCCCATCGCCGCAACATGGTGGTCAATGGCCGCGACCTGCGACTCGATCGTGCGCTCTTGCTCCTGCCGGCCTGTCGAGACCCGTGCATACATCCCTATCGTGCTCATGTCCCCCTCCGCTGACGCCCGCCTCGCTGGCGCGACGGAGCAACCGCTCGACCACGAGCGCCATCCGCTCGCCCGCCGCTCGTTGCCCCACGCTCCGGCGCTCGATCTTCCACTCCTTCCCCTGATGTCTTCGCTGTCCCACCCGCAAGCCTGGAGCCCGCGAAGCGCGAGCGACGGCCCAGGAACGGAACGGCGAGCTGCCTCATCCAGTGCAGCCCGAGTTTGTCGACCGTGTCCGCGTGCGCGTGCGCGTGCGCGTGCGCGACCATGTCGTCATATGCTCACCCGCGGCACATTCTCGTGAGCATAGCGACGATTCGAGCCAGCAAGCTCTTCGCATCTTCCGCTTCAGCAGGCGCCAGATAGCCCGCCACGCGACACACGTCCATCAGCGCGCCGCATTCCATCGCGGAGCCACGGGCAATTGCGTAGAAGCGCGCTCGGTCAGGCTTCGCGGGTTTTCCTGAGCCTTCTGCGATGTTTAGTGGCACCGAGATGGCTGCGCGTTTGAGTTGCTCACGAAGCTCTCGCTCTCCACGAGGCAGATACGTGACGAGACGAAGTGCGAAGGTCAAGAACTCGATGGAACGGTGATAGACGTCCAGGTTTTCGTGATCGAGGAGAGCCATGCTTGCGAGATCGTCGCGGGTGCCGGCTCAGTTGCGTGGAAACGGATGACTCTGGGCAGAGAGGGATGAACGGAGCGCGCACGCGCACGCGCACGAAAGACGAGCACGGGGACGGGGGACGGGGGACGGGGGACGGGGGACGGGGGACGGGGGACGGGGGACGGGGGACGGGGGACGGGGGACGGATAGACTCCGCCAGCTTCAGCGACGGGCTGTTCTCCTCCGCTCAGGTGCAGTCGCCTCAGCGGTCGAACTTCAGCGAGTTGCCCTCGGCGTCGCGGAACCGCCCCATTCCGATCATCAGCATGTCGATCAGCGACCAGATGCCGAGTCCACCGCACGTCAAGAGCTTGGCGATGCCGAGCCCGGTCTGTCCCAGATAGAAGCGATCGGCGCCCAGGCTCCCCAGGAAATACGAGAGCAAGAAGACCGTGGACTGGCTCTTGGTCGGGTAACCGACGGGCGCGTCGCGCTTGAGCACGAGGCCCTGGGCATCACGCATCGATCCGGTGCCGATCAGGATCAGATCGATGAGGGTCCAGAAGCCGAAGCCGCCGCACGTGAACAGCTTCAGGAGGCCGAGCCCGGTCTGCCCGAGGTAAAGGCGGTCGGCGCCGAAGATCCCGAGAAACGCCGCGAGCAGGAAGGCAGTCGCCTGATCCTTGTCGGAGTAGAGCTGCATCGCTCCCGGCGGGGGCGGCCCGCCGCCGTACGCGGGCGGCGGCCCCCAGCCGCCTGCGGGCGGCCCGCCCTGTCCTCCTCCGGGCGGCGCACCCCATCCCGCGCCCGGCGCCGGATATCCCCCACCCGGCGGCGGGTATCCCCCGCCCGGCGGCGGAGATCCCCCACCCAGCGGCGCAACTCCCCCACCCGCAGGCGGGTATCCCCCTCCCGCCGGCGCACCGCCGCCCGGCGCCACTCCCTGGCCGCCAGGCGGGCTCGACCCCCAGCCGCCGCCGTTCCCCCAGCCCCCGCCGCCGTTTCCCCAGCTTCCGCCCCCGGGCGGAACCCCGCCACCGCTCGTGCTCATCTTGCTTCCTCCAGCTGACGCGGCGGTGAAGGCGCCGTCGCCTCCGCGGTCGTCGGCCGAGCTTGACTGTATCCCGGAATCGCCGCGCTGCGCTCGCGGAACGCGGAAATCGCTGGTGGTCGCCGGAGGCCCACCCTACCTTGGCCCCGGAGGCCGCTGAACGCGGCACAACGAGCAAGCGCACCCGGCGATGAACCAAGATACCCAGTCGGATCGATGGCTGTCGTTCGCCCTCCGCGCGGGGCTCGTCGCGCTGTTCTTCTGGATGGTGAAGGGGCTGCTCGTCCCCGTCCTGCTCGGCGGCCTCGTCGCGCTCCTCGTCTCGCCGCTCCAGCGCCGCCTCTCGCCGCGACTCGGCCGCTTCCGCCAGTTCGCGCCCGCGATCTCCACCGTCGGCGTGGTGATCCTCGTGTGCATCCCGCTCGCCGTGATCATCATCGAGGCATCCGCCTCGATCAGCCGCTTCTTCGCGCGGGACTGGTCCAGCACCATCGAGCGCGTCCAGGGCCTCCTGAACGACGGCCGGCTGACGGGGCTCATCAACAGGGCAGGCCTGTCCGGAGACGACATCCGCACGTACGTGAGCAACCTGTTCCAGCGGGTGGGCAGCTCGATGGCGAGCTTCGCGGGCGGCATGGTCGCCGCGGTGCCGCAGACGATCGTCGACGCCTTCCTGTTCATCGTGGCGCTCTACTACCTGCTCCGCGACGGCGGCCTCTTGCTGCGCTGGCTGCTCACGCAGTCGCCGTTCAGGAACGAGGAGACCGACGTCCTCTTCGCCTCGATCCAGGACACGGTGCACGGCGCCGTCCTCGGCCTGCTCGCGACGGCGGCCGTCCAGGGGACGCTGACGACCGTCGCGCTCTTCGTCTGCAAGGTGCCGGGCGCGTTCCTCCTCGGCCTCCTCGCCACGCTGCTCTCGCTCGTCCCCATGATCGGCACCACGCCGGTGACGGTAGGGGCGGCGATCTACCTGTTCGTCATCGGGCGCATCGGCGCCGGCATCGGCATGTGCGCCGCGGCCGTCCTCGTCGGGCTCTCGGACAACGTGATCAGGCCGTGGGTCCAGAGCTCGCACGGCGGGATGCACCCGCTCATCGCCCTGCTCGCCATCTTCGGCGGGCTCGAGCTGTTCGGCGCGGCAGGCATCTTCATCGGTCCGGTCGTCGCCGCGATCGTCCTGTGGGCGGTCAACACCCGCTCGAGCCTCTCCCGCGCGAGCCTGCCGGTGGGGCCGCTCTCGTCGCGGCCGCCGCCTTCGTTCGGCTCGCCCACCTCGCGGCCGCCGCCGGGCTCTCGACCGCCGCCCGCGTGAGGCGCCCGCGCGCCGCGGCCGGCGCGCTCACCAGCGCTCGATTCGGTAGCCCCGCCGCTCGGCGACCCGGCGCAGCCGGGGATCGGGGTTGACGGCGATCGGCTCCGCCACGAGCTCGAGGAGCGGCAGATCGCTGATGCTGTCCGTGTAGAACGTCGCGTCCTCCAGCCGGAAGCCCTGCGCCTCGGCCAGCGCCCGCGCGCGCGCGACCTTGCCCTCCCCGAGGCAGAGCGGGGGCGCAGCGCGGCCCGTGAAGTGCCCGCGCTCGTCGATCTCGAGCTCGCTCGCGACGAGGTGCTCGATCCCGAGCCGCCTGGCCAGCGGGCGCGCGGTGTAGGGCCACGCGCCGGTCACGATGGCGCACAGGTCTCCGGCCGCTCGATGCCGCCGCACGGCCTCGCGCCCCCCGTCCGCGATGTGCGGCTCGACGTGGAGCCGGAACCAGTCGTCGCAGCGGGCCGCGAGGACGGTCTCGGGCACGCCCCGGAGCGCGAGCAGCGCGCGCTCGGCGACCTTCTCGGCGTCGAGCACGCCGAGCGTGTATTGCCCGACCCAGTACAGGGTCCGCAGGAGATCGCGCGCGGTCGCCTCGCCGATCTGGCGCTGGTACTTCACGTAGAGGCTCGCGGTCTCCTTGCGCAGCAGCGTGCGATCCATGTCGAACAGCGCCGCGCGCCGGCGCGCGACGCGGCCGTCCCGCGGCGCGGCGCCGTCCTGCCCCGCCCGGCCGCCGCCGCGCGGGGAGCCCGGCGCCGTGTCGTCGGACGAGGTGCTCACGGCGCGTGAACGTAGCCGTTCGCGAGGGTGAGCGAGAAGAGGTTGCAGGCCGCGTGGAACAGGAGCGGCGCCCCGATGCCGCCGGTGCGGGCCCGCAGCCACCCGAAGACGAGCGCGGGGAAGAAGACGGCGAGCCGCGCGGGGTGCAGGATCGTGAGCACGTGGCCGAGCGCGAAGATCGCCGAGGAGATGAGCCACGCCGGGCCGAGCGGCGCGCCGAGGACGCGGACGCGCGGCGGGAAGACGCGGTCGAGGGCGCTCTGGAGGTAGCCGCGGAAGAACGCCTCCTCGGGCAGCGCGACCACGAGGAGCTGCGCGGCGATCTCGTCGGCGGAGGGTGGGCGCAGCACGAACGGCGAGGTCACGCCCCAGTACAGCCGGTAGCCGAGCCAGAACGGCGGGAAGACGATCGCGGCGACCAGGGCGGCCCAGGAGACGGCGCGGAGCGCGGCGTGGGCGAGTCGCGCTGCCGAGAGCGGCGCGGGCTCGAGGACGCCCCCCAGGGACAGGCCGTGGGCGCGGATCGTCGCCTCGTCGTACCGCAGCACGAGCCAGTACGTCGCGGCGAGGAACGCGAGGCCCACGAGCGTGCCGGCGTAGCTCTTCGGCGCCGCGTAGGACGCCGCCGTCACGGCGGCGGTCGTGATGGCGGCGGCGAGGAGCGCGCGCGCGGCGGTCGGCTCGGGCGGCCGCGGGCGCTCGCCGTGGAGCGCGCCCGCGTCGGCCGGCGCGCCGGGCGTCTCGGCGCCGGCTCGGGGGTGCGCGTCGCGGCTCGGTTCGAAGGGCGTCGGTGGTTGCAAAGGGGTGTTCGTCGCGGAGGGGATGCGCGCGGGGATCGCGCCGTTCTGGGCGCTGCGCGCCCAGCGTAACCGCGAGCACGGCGCTGCGCGACGGTCAGCGCGGCGGCGCCGCGATCACGCTGCTGCTCACCGGTCCAGCCGTCGCCGTTTTTTCGCCTTCCTGCCCGGTCACGTTAGAGTGCGGCCGCTGTGGCGTTTTCCCGACTTCGCTGTCTGCTGAAGCCGCTGGTGGGCGCGCTGCTCGCGTCCGTCGCGACGCTCGATCCTGCGCCCGCGCTGGCCGCGTCGCCGTTCCTCGTGACGCCGGAGGCGAGCGTCGCCGAGGCCTCCCCGGCGTACCGCTACGCCAACATGACGGACGACGAGGCGCTGGCCGAGCTGGATCGCCGGAAGATCCTGTACCTCAGGGTGGATCACGCGCCCGGGGTGCGCGCGCCGATCCGGCTCACGGGCCGGCTGAACGGCGTGTACTACCATTCCGTGCTCCCGCCCGAGCAGCGCGTGACGAGCATGTTCGAGATCCTGGACGCGCGCCTCGCGCTCGCCCTCGACGATTTCGCGGCCGTGCTCATGCGGCACGATATCGACGAGGTCGTCCATTACACGATGTATCGACCCAACGTGCCGATGCCGGGCCGCGAGCGGGGAGACCACGAGGGGGAGCACGCGCACGGGGCCGTCGAGGCGAAGGCCGCGGACGGCGACGCTCGCAAGGAATCGACGATGCCCGCGCCTCCGGTCGAGCTGGGCAAGAAGGGCGCGCTCGATGGGACGTCGAAGGCGCCCGAGGAGCGCCCGCGACGCATGAAGGAGAAGGGCGCGGCGGAGGCCGGCGCGAAGGACAAGGGCGCGGCGGAGGCCGGCGCGAAGGACAAGGGCGCGGCGGAGGCCGGCGCGAAGGACAAGGCCGCGGCGGGGGTCGGCGCGAAGGACAAGGGCGCGGCGGAGGCCGGCGCGAAGGACAAGGGCGCGGCGGAGGCCGGCGCGAAGGACAAGGGCGCGGCGGAGGCCGGCGCGAAGGACAAGGGCGCGGCGGAGGCCGGCGCGAAGGACAAGGGCGCGGCGGAGCCCCCTCGAAACGCCGCGTCGAGCCCGCCGGACACCCAGGGGCGGACGACCGCGGCGCGCAGCGCGCCGGCCACGGCGGCCGGCAAGGCAGGAACGCGACGCTCTGCGCGCCGCAAGCCCGCAGCGTCCCGGGCCACGGCGTCCGCGACCAAGCGCCGCGGCGACGTGGCGCTGCGCAGCGACGCAGGCCAGAAGCCCCGCAGCGACGCGGGCCAGAAGCCCCGCGGCGACGTGGCGCTGCGCAGCGACGCCGGCCAGAAGCCCCGCGGCGACGTGGCGCTGCGCAGCGACGCCGGCCAGAAGCCCCGCGGCGCGTGGGCTCCGCCCGGCACGCGTCACCCGGCCGGCCTGGCCATCGACGTCGGCGCGCTCAAGAAGCGCGACGGCACCTGGATCAGCGTCGCGCGTCATTTCCACGGCCGCATCGGGGACAAGACCTGCGGCGAGGGGGCGCCCCAGCCCGAGCTCCCCGAGGCCCGCGAGCTCCGGTCGATCGTGTGCGAGGCGGCGGATCTCGGAATTTTTACATACGTGCTGACGCCCAATTACAACGCGCCGCACGCCGACCATTACCATATGGAGATCAAGCCGGGCGTCCGGTGGTTCCTCTATCACTGAGCGCGCCCCGCGCCCCTGTACAGCCCTGAACGGCGCCCCGCGCCCACTGCACATCCGTTGATTGCGCGTTTTTTGGTGAGCTGAGCTGTTTGTCCGCGCAACTCCCGCCGCGAGAGCGACGATTCCCTTCCCGAACGAAGGCGCCGGCGCTCCGCCGCGCGCCCCCGCAAGGGAGGTCGACGGACATGGTGCAAAAGCGAGAAGGACAGCCGCTCCCGGGGACTTCGTACCGCCTGCTCCAGAGGATCGGGGCAGGCTCGTGCTCCGAGGTCTTCGAGGTGACGGGGCGCCGCGGTCAGCTGCGCGCGCTCAAGCTGCTCCGCGCCATGCACGAGGGGGCGAGCGAGGTCGGCGCGCGCCTCGTCCAGGAGGGGCGCGCGCTCTCGACGCTGAGCCACCCGAACGTCGTGAAGGTCGAGGAGGTCGGCGTGACGAGCGACGGCCGTCCCTTCCTCGTCATGCCGCGCCTCTTCGGCGAGACGCTGCGCGAGCGGCTCGACGCGCGCGGGCCGCTCGCGATCCCCGCCGCCGTGCGCATCGCCATCCAGGTGCTCGGCGGGCTCGCCGCGGCGCACCGCGCCGGCATCATCCACCGCGACATCAAGCCGGCCAACGTCTTCCTCGCGCAGGTGAGCGGCGCCGAGCAGGGAGCGGCCGATCTGGAGAGCGGGCCCTCCGCGCCCGAGGCCGAGCACGCGGTGCTGATCGACTTCGGCATCGCGAAGGTGACCCGCGAAGGGCTCGGGCCGCCGACGGGCTCGAACGTCCTCGGCACGCCGCGCTACCTGTCGCCCGAGCAGATCCGGGGCGAGGATGTCGACGCGCGCACCGACGTGTACGCGGTGGGGCTCCTGCTGTTCGAGGCGATCACCGGGCGAGGGCCGTTTCCGGTGGTCGACTCGATGGCGGTGATGCGGGCGCACCTGAGCACGCCGGCGCCGCGGCTCCGCTCGCTCCTCTGGGTCCCTCCGGCGCTCGACCACGCGGTCGCGCGCGCCCTCGAGAAGGACCCGGGGCTCCGCTGGCAGACGGCGGACGCGATGGCCGCCGCGCTCGCGGAGGCGCAGGGAGAAGACGGCGGCCGGGAGACGGCCGCGCCCGACGGCGCGGGGCAGGCCGCGCCATCTGGCGGCGCGCGCGGCGCGCGCGGCGCGCGGGCGCAGCTCGCGGACGGAGGGGCGCGATGACCGGCGCGACCGCCGACGGGCGCACGCTCCTGTACGCGCCCGGCGCTCTGCGCGCGCCGCAGGCTCCTCGCGCGCGGCCGCCGCGCGCGCTGGGCGAGGTCGAGCTGTCCGCGGACGCGCGGCCGCTGCGCGCGCTGGGCGAGGTCGAGCTGTCCGCCGACGCGCGGCTGCTGCGCGCGCTGGGCGAGGTCGAGCCGTCCGAAGGCGCGCGGCTGCTGCGCGCGCTCGCCGAGGTCGAGCCGTCCGAGGACGCGCGGCCGCTGCGCGCGCTCGCCGAGGGCGAGCCGATCCACGGCACGCCGTACGTCGTGGTGCGCCTGCTCGGACAGGGCGGCATGGGCGAGGTGTACGAGGTCGAGCACCGCGAGCTCGGCCGCCGGTTCGCGGTGAAGCTGCTGCACCGCTGCCACGCCGGCCGCAGCGATCTCTCGGCGCGCATGCGCGCCGAGGCGCGCGCGATCGCCCGCCTGCGCCACCGGAGCTTGCCCGAGGTGTTCGATCTCGGCACCACCCGAGGCGGCCGCCCCTACTTCGCCATGGAGCTCCTCGAAGGGCGCGACCTCAGGACCGAGCTCGCGCGCCTCGGCGTGGTCGCGGTCCCGACCGCGCTCGGCCTGGTCCAACAGGCCCTCTCGGCCCTGTCGCTCGCGCACGCGGCCGGCATCGTCCACCGCGACCTCAAGCTCGAGAACCTGTTCTTGTGCGACGACGGCACGCTCAAGGTCCTCGACTTCGGCGTCGCCAAGCTCCTCCACGCGGGCGCCTCGCTGACCGCCCCGGACGCGGTCATCGGCACGCCGAGGACGATGGCGCCCGAGCAGTGCGCCTCCCTGCCGATCGATCCGCGCGCCGACATCTATGCGATGGGCCTCGTCCTTTACGAGCTCGTCGCCGGGCGAGGCCCGTTCGACGAGCTGCACGGCCGCCGCGACGCGCTCCGCTTCGCCCACTGCGAGCGGGAGCCGCCCCCGCCGTCTCGCTTCGCGCCGCAGGCGATCCCGGCCGCCCTCGATCGGGTGATCCTGCGCGCCATCGCGAAGGCGCCCGAGCACCGCTTCCAGACGGCCGACGACATGGACGCCGCCGTGCGCCGGCTGCGCGACGGGGCGCCGCACGGCGCGGCGGAGGCAGCCAGCACGGCAGCGCTCACCCCGACCGCCTGCGACGTCCCCACGGCCCGCGCCGCCGCGCCCGCCGCCGCGCAGCGCCTCCCGCCGCTCGCCTCGCAGGGCGGTGGCCGCGCCGTCGCCGCGCCCCTCGCGCGCCGCCCGCCGTCGCGCTCGCGGCGGCGCGCATGCACGGCGCCGCGCGCCGCCCGCGCCGCGTCGCGCGCTGCCGCCCTCGGCGTGTGCGCGCTCGCCGTCGCGTCCGCCGCGCTCGGGCTCACGCTCGCGGAGCGCTGGCTCGCGGCGAGCGATCACCCCGCGCCGACGCCGTCGGCGCCCGCCGCGGCAGAGGCGCGCTCGGCTGTAAGGTAGCCTCGTCGAGCCCGTTCTCCGGTCGACACCGCAATGCGGAGTGGAGGGACCATGAACCGGACGCGACGAATCGGGCTGGCTTGTTTGGCGGTATCGCTCCTCGCGGGCGCTGCCTCGTGCGGCGGCGGCACCGCGGCCCGGCCGACGGACGCCGCGACATCGAGGGCAGCCGATCCCGCGCCTGGGTTCGTCGCCTCGGGCAGCTCCGGCGCCTGGGACGGCGCCGCCTCCGAGCCGGGCGCGCCCGCCCCGCCGCCGCTCTCCGCATCGCCGCCCGCGCCCGCGGCGCCCTCTGCCGACTTCGAGGCGCCCTCCGCCGCGCACGGCGCCGGCCGCGTCGAGGGGGCAGCGCGCCGGGCCCCGAGCAGCCAGGTCGCGCCGGAGCCGATCGAGCGCCCCGGCCTCGGCACCGAGTGGGGCGAGACGCGCGTGTCCCGCATCTCGACCGCGCCGTTCGTCCGCGCCGACGTCGAGCGGCCGTTCGCGCTCGCGAGCCTGTTTTACAACGACGCCGAGGGGGCCCGCGCCATGGCGAGCGCGTCCGGCTTCCGCCGCACGTCGCCGCAGGCCTTCACGCTCGCCGGCGGCGCCGTCGCGATCGGGCTGCGCGGCGAGGGCGGCGGCTTCCTGAGCGGCTTCGTCGCCGGCGAGACGAGCCACGTCGTCGGCGAGGCCGGCCAGCGCTACAGCGTCGTGCTGCGCAACCTCACGCCGAACCGGATCGAGTGCGTCGTCTCCGTCGACGGCCTCGACGTCATGGACGGCCAGCCCGCGGCGTTCGACAAGCGCGGTTACCTGGTCGAGCCCCACGGCGAGCTCGAGATCGACGGTTTCCGCCAGAGCATGGACACGGTCGCGGCGTTCCGGTTCGGCTCGGTCCGCGGCTCCTACGCGAACCAGAAGCACGGCGACACGAGGAACGTGGGCGTGATCGGCGTGGCCCTCTTCCACGAGCGCGGCACGGCGCCCTGGACGCTCGACGACGTCCGGCGCCGCCGGGAGGCGAACCCGTTCCCGGGGCAGTTCGCCACGCCGCCCGGACTTTGAGCCGTTCCAGCGGTGATCCCGCGCCCGCCCCGCCGTCCGATAAAATCAAGCTCCCGCTCCGGCCCACGCCGGGCTAGGCCACCGCACGGTGTCGGACTTATTGAACCCGTCTCAACGTGCGGCCGTCGAGCACGAGCTCGGGCCAATGCTGGTGCTCGCCGGCGCCGGATCCGGCAAGACGCGCGTGGTGACCACGCGGATCGCGCGCCTGCTCGATCGCGGCATCTCGGCGCGCTCCATCCTGGCGATGACCTTCACCAACAAGGCCGCCGCCGAGATGCACGAGCGCGTCGGCAAGCTCGTCGGCGCCAAGGTCGCGCGCGAGCTCAAGGTCTGCACCTTCCACCGCTTCGGCCTCGACGTGCTCGGCGCCGAGACCCGCGCCCTCGGCCTGCGCGGCGGCTCGTTCGCCATCTTCGATCAGTCCGACGCGCTGGGGGTCATCCGCGAGATCCTCCGCGAGCTCCGCGCCGGCAAGAGCTACGACGTCGGCGCGATCCTCTCGCGCATCTCGAACGCCAAGAACGCGTTCCTCGAGCCCGAGGCGTGGGCCGAGGCGCAGCGGCAGGGCAAGGGCATCGACGACTACGACGAGATCTCGATGCTCGTGTACCCGCGCTACAACGCGGCGCTGCGCTCGTTCCAGGCCTTCGACTTCGACGACCTCATCTGCGAGGTGGTCCGCCTCTGGCAGACGCGGGCCGACGTCCTCGAGCGCTGGCGGATGCGCTACCGCTTCGTGATCGTCGACGAGTACCAGGACACGAACCGCGCCCAGCTCGAGCTTTTGCGCCTGCTCTGCGGCGAGCACCGCAACGTGGTCGTCGTCGGCGACGACGACCAGTCGATCTACGCCTGGCGCGGCGCCGACGTGCGCAACATCCTCGATTTCGAGGAGCATTTCTCCGGCGCGAAGGTCGTCAAGCTCGAGCACAACTACCGCTCGCGCAAGCCGATCCTCGACGTCGCCAACGCGGTGCTCGCGAAGTCCGGCGCCCGGCGGCACAAGAAGTCGCTCATCGCCACCCGCCTGGACGGCGACAAGGTGCGGTCCATCATCTGCGTCGACCCCGACGTCGAGGCGAGCTTCGTGGCCACGGAGGCGCAGCGCCTCCTGGAGCGGGAGGCCGCGCGGCCGAAGGACATCGCCGTGCTCTACCGGTCGAACCTCCAGGCGGCCGCGATCGAGTCGGCCCTCAAGGAGCGGCAGATCCCGATCCGGATGATCGGCGGCCAGCAGTTCTTCGAGCGCAAGGAGGTCAAGGACCTCATCGCCTACCTGCGCGTCGCGCTGAACCCGCAGGACGAGATGTCGCTGCGGCGCATCCTGAACTACCCGGCGCGCGGCGTCGGCGACGCCGCGGTCGCCAAGCTCGGCGCCTACGCGACGGCGCACGACACCTCGCTCTGGACGGCGGTGTCGCGTCCGCACGCCGTCCATGAGCTGAGCGCCGCCGCGATCGAGGGGTGCCGCCAGCTGCTCCGGATCATCGAGGCCGCGCGCGGGCGGCTCGAGCGCGGCGAGCCCTCCGCGGAGGTCGCGCGCGCGCTGCTCGCCGACGCCGGCTTCAAGGAGGACATCATGACCGGCTCCTCCACGAACAACGCCGCCGCGCGCCGCTGGGGCAACCTCGAGGGGCTGCTCAACGTCTTCGCGCGCCGCGACGAGAAGGGGAAGGGGGACCGCGCGAGCTTCGCCGAGTTCCTGCGGCTGCTCGCGCTCCGGCAGGACTCCGAGGAGGAGGAGGCCACCGACCGCGTGACGCTCACCACGATGCACGGCGCGAAGGGCCTCGAGTTCCCGTACGTCTTCGTGATCGGCCTCGAGGAGGGGCTGATGCCCCACCAGCGCAGCCTCGACGAGCGCGCCACGGACGCCGCGCCCAGCGGCGCCGAGGGGGGCGACACGGGCGGGCACAGCATCGAGGAGGAGCGGCGGCTCTTCTACGTCGCGGTCACGCGGGCCCGCGATCGGCTCTACCTCACGCGGGCGAAGCACCGCGGCTCGCGCGGCAAGATGGTGCCGAGGACGCCGAGCCGGTTCCTGCTCGACATTCCCCCCGAGCTCATCGAGGAGCGCGAGGAGCTCGCGCCGGTCGCTCCGGGGATGGAGAAGGTCAAGGCGGGCGCCGCGGGGGTGCTGGCGGCGCTGGCGATGAACCCGTTCGCGGGCGATCCGCCCCTGATCCCCCGTCGTCGTTGAGTGGGGCTCGCCCGCGCAGGAGACGGGCCCAGATTACGTCTCCCGTCTCCCGTGCGCGTCTGCGTGCGCGTGCTCGTGCGCGCTGACTCCGGGGAATCGCGCACGCGCACGCGCACGAAGGACGAGCACGAAGGACGGGAGACGGGGGACGAAAGACGGAGGAGGGAAGAGGGGAGACGGGGACGAGAGACCGAGCACGGTCTCTCGTCCTAGCTGAGAACCGCTCTAGATCGCGGCACCCTCCGCCGCCGCGAAGCCGGCGCGGGTGATCTCCTGCACGCCCTTGCGCGTCACGAAGTCGCGGAAGCTCTCGCCCTCGGCGCGACCCGCCATGTAGAAGCGCGCGATTGCGGCGATCACCTTGGGCGTCTCCTCCTCGGGGATGCGGCCGTCGAGGCGCTCGCCGATGCGCGCGTTCGGGCCGCAGCCGCCGCCCACCCGGAGCGAGTAGTGCGGGCGCTCGACCCCGTCCTTGCCCTTCACCATCAGCCCCGTCATCCCGATGTCGGCGACGTGGTGCTGCCCGCACGAGTTCGGGCACCCCGAGATCTTGATGTCGAACTCGCCGAGGGCGCTCACGAAGTCGTCGGCCTCCTGGCGGCTGCCGTTCGGCACCAGGTGCTCCCGGATGCGCGACCCGACCTCCATGCTCTTCGTGATCGCGAGCGTGCAGTAGTCGCCGCCCGGGCAGGTCACCACGTCGGTGACGTGCCCCGCGTCCGCCTCGGCGAGGCCGATCTGCGAGAGCTCACGGTGCAGGTTGAGCAGCTGCCCCTCCGGCACCCAGCGCAGCACGAAGTTCTGGGTGTTCGTCGCCCGCACCTCGCCGTTGCCGTAGCGCCGCGACAGGTCGGCCAGGCGCTTCAGCTGCTCGCTCGTGATATCGCCGAGCGGCAGCTTGACCGTCGCCACCCGGTAGCCGGGCTGCTTCTGCGCGATCGTGTTGGTCCGCTTCCAGCGCGCGAACGCACCGTCGCCGAGCGTCTCCCGCAGCGGTGTGAGCGGGGGCGGATCGTTCTCCCGGTACCTGCCCACATTCTCCGCCAGCTCGGCCGCGAGCGCGTCGCCGCGCTCCGCCTTGATGCGATCGAACTCCTCGTCGAGCCTGCGAAGGAACTCGGCCTCGCCGATCTTGCGCAGCAGGAACTTGAGGCGCGCCTTCTTCCGGTTCTTCCGCTCTCCGTCCCGGTGGAACACGCTCACCACGGCCTCGCACAACGGCAGCAGATCCGACTCCGGGATGAACTCCTTCCAGAGGTGCGCGATCTCGGGCGTCGAGCCGAGCGAGCCGGCCACGTAGACCGCGAAGCCGCGCCCGCGGTCGCCGATCTTCGCGAACAGACCGATGTCGTTGATCATGACCTGCGCGTGGTCGCGCGCGCTCCCCGAGAAGGCCACCTTGAACTTCCGCGGTAGCCGCCGGTTGTGCTCGTGGAAGAGGAAGTGCTTGGTGACCGCGAGCGCGTAAGGCGTCACGTCGAACACCTCGTCCTCGACCACGCCAGCGAGGTGCGACGCGGTGATGTTGCGGAGCGTGTCCGCACACGCGCCGACCGTCGTCACCCCCGCGCGCGCGAGCACGCGCTGCAGGTCGATCGTCTCCTCGATCTCCAGGTAGTGGAGCTGGATGTCCTGGCGGGTCGTGACGTGCGCTAGCCCGCGACCCCACCGCTCCGTGACTTCCGCGAGGGCTTCCAGCTGCGCAGCCGTGAGCTGCCCTCCGGGAATCTTGATGCGCTGCATGTGCTTCACGTGCGCGAGCTGCGCGTAGACCCCCATGGCCAGCCGCAGCGGGCGGAACTGGTCCGGGGTCAGCTCACCACGTTTGAATTTGGCGACGTTCTCGGCGTGTTCGTCGATGGCCGCCGCAAGGCGCTCGACTGGATGCAACATAACCGATGGTATTCCCTATATTTCCGACGCGTCAAGTGCGACAATTCTGAAGGCCGGTGCACCGAAGATCCCGGCCCCTCGGCGCCCCCACCCCGGCGCCCCCCCACCTCAGCGCCCCCATGAAGACCGAACTGCCGAACTCGACCGATGCTGTGCACGCGGGTGTGCTCCGCGACCGGCCGTCCCACACCCTCGCCCCCGCGATCGCGCAGACGGCGACGTACACGTTTGCGAACACGGCGGATCTCGAGCGCTACTTCGCCGGGGGCGACACGGACCCGGAGCGCCAGGAGTACGGCCGCTACGGCAACCCGACCGTGCGCGAGGTCGAGCAGCGCATCGCGGCGCTCGATCGCGCGGAGGACGCCGTGCTCTTCGCGAGCGGCATGGCGGCGGTGACGACCACGGCGTTCGCCCTGCTCAAGGCGGGCGACCACGTCATCCTCTTCCGCGACGTGTACCGCCGCACGCGGCAGTTCGTGATCAACGTGCTCTCGCGGCTCGGCGTCGAGCACACGCTGATCGACCCGGGCGCGTTCGACCAGCTCGAGGCGGCCTTCAAGCCGCGCACCCGCTTCGCGCTGAGCGAGTCGCCGACGAACCCGTACCTGCACTGCATCGACCTGTCCCGCTTCGCCGAGATCTGCAAGAAGGCGCGCGTCAAGACGATCGTCGACGCGACGTTCGCGACCCCGTGCAACTCCGACCCGATCGGGCGCGGCATCGACCTCGTCGTCCACAGCGCCAGCAAGTACCTGTCCGGCCACAACGACGTCCTCGGCGGCGCGGTGTCCGGCTCGAGCGCGCTGATCTCGCTCGTCCGCGACATGCGCAGCGTCCTCGGCGGCGTCATCGATCCCCACGCCGCGGCGCTGATCGGCCGCGGGATGAAGACGCTCGCGCTCCGCGTCGAGCGGCAGAACGCGACGGGGCTCGCTGTGGCGCGCGCGCTCGAGGCGCACCCCGCCGTCGAGCGGGTGTTCTACCCCGGGCTCCCGTCGCACCCGGATCACGAGGTCGCGGCCGCGCAGATGCGCGGCTTCGGCGGCGTCGTGAGCTTCATCGTGCGCGGCGGGCGCGAGGCGGCCGCGCGCGTCGTCGACGGCACCCGCATCGCCGCGATCGCCCCGAGCTTCGGCGGCGTGGAGACGCTCATCGAGCAGCCCTGCATCATGAGCTTCCACGAGCTCAGCGACGAGCAGCTCGCGGCGATCGGCATCTCCCCCGCGCTCATCCGCCTCTCGGTCGGCGTCGAGGAGACGGAGGACGTCGTGAAGGACGTCCTCGCCGCGCTCGACGCGCTCGGCAACCGCTAGCCCCCGAGCTTCTTCAGCTTCCGCTGCAGCGTCCGCCGGTCGATCCCGAGCAGCTTCGCCGCGGTCGCCACCACGCCGCCCGACTCCCGGAGCGCGGCGCGGATCGCCTCGCGCTCCAGGTCGTCGAGCTTCAGGCTCCCGGGCGGCGGCGTCGGGGCCGACGCCGAGGAGGGGGGCGGCCGCTGCCGCTCGCGGAGGCCCGCGGCCTCGCGCAGGAGCTTGTCCGCGTCGACGGGCTTGCTGAGCAGCGTGTCCGCGCCCTCGCGCATCGCCGCCACCGCGAGCGGGATGTCCCCGAACCCGGTCAGCATCACGATGGCCGCGTCGGGCTGCAGCTTGCGGTACTTGGCGAGCGCGCTGAGCCCGTCGCCGCGCGGCATGCGGTAGTCGATGACCACGAGGTCCACCGGCTCGTACTCGAGCGCCACGAGCCCCTCGTCGATCGTCGCCGCGGTCCTCGCCACGACGCCGCGGCGGCGCAGCGCGCCCTGCAAGGTGGTGCGGAACGCGTCGTCGTCGTCCACGAGCAGCGCCGTCTCGATCCGTCGCGTCATCTTCACCTCAGGCCGCCCCGGCGCGCTTCAGCGCGGGGGGCAGATCCGCGTCCATCGGGCCCGGGGTTCCGTCGAGCCGGAGGCGCAAGGTCGCCTTCGCCCCGCCGGTCTCGACGCTCTCCATGCGCAGCACCGCGTTCATGCGCGAGGCCATCATCGAGCTGATGTAGAGCCCGAGCCCCATCCCGCCCTGCGACATCTTCGTCGTCTGGAACGGCTCCCCGAGCCGCCCGGCGATCTCGGGGCTCAGCCCCGGACCGCTGTCCGAGACCGCGATCTCGCAGACGTCGCCGCGCTCGATGACGCTCACCTCGATCCGCTGCTCGGCCCGGTCGTCGGTCGCCTCGGCCGCGTTCGCGAGCAGGTTGACGAGCACCTGGCGCAGCGCCGGCTTGAGCACGTTCGCCTGCACCGGCCGCGGCGTGTCGAACGCGATCTCGCCCCCGTAGCCGAGCCGCGCGAGCTCGGCCTTCGCGAGCTCGCGCACGAAGCGGGTGAGCTCCAGCGGCTCGAGCCGCTGGTCGAGCCGGATCTGCCCGCGCATTAGGCTGATGATGTCGCTCGCGCGCCGGGCCTCGCCGGCCACCGTCTCGGCCATGCGCGCCGCGTCCTCGGAGCCCGTCTCGCGCGCCACGTCGACGAGGTCCTTGCTCGCGAGGAGGATCGTCGCGAGCGGCGTGCTGAGCTCGTGCGACATGCCGCCGACCATGCGCCCGAGCATCGCCAGCCGCTCGTTCCGCTGGCTCTGCTGCCGGAGCTCCTCGAGCCTATGCGCGTACACGACGACGAAGAAGCCGAGGAACAGCGTCAGCGACGTGAGCGAGACGAGGTCGCCGAGCTGCCGGATGCGGTCGCCGTCGAGCGACGCGGACTCGAGCGGCAGCGGCTCCGCGTCGGTGAGCACGCCGATCGCGAGCAGCGTCAGGAGCCCCACGAGCACGGTCGTGCGCCGCGGGCAGAGCAGGCCGGAGAGGGCGATGTGGAAGGCGAGGAAGACCGCGAACGGGTTCTCGAGGCCGCCCGAGAACCAGAGCATCCAGGCGTTCGCGACCACGTCGCCCACGAGCTGGGCGCGCGCGAGCTCCTGCGCCGGCTCGCGCGCCGAGGGCTCGCCCCCGTCGAGCGGGCGCGCGCGCCGGACCCGGTAGGTCCAGGCGAGGTTCGCCACCGTGATCGCCGCGATGCCGAGGACGAGCGGCCCTAGCCGGAGGTCGGGCACGAGCTTCCGGCTCGCGACCGTCGTCGCGATCATCCCCGCGATCGCGACCCACCTGAGCTGGATCAGCCAGCGGTCGGCGGTGTCCCAGGACGGGGGCTTCGGGCCGGACAGCAGCACCGCGAGCCGCCGCCGCGCGGCCGGCGGCGCGCCGCTCTTGGTGGGGTCGGCGTCAAGCGCCCAGGATTGGAAAGAGGATTGCATCCGCGCGCGGACAGGGAGGGCTTCCAGGGCGCGGTCGAGGCGCCCGGCGTTCAGCCGGGAGCAACCTTTCGACGTTGCCTTTCAACCGCTCCCTTGTACCGCGCACCAAAGCCGCGAGCACGCGCGAGGTGCACCCGCGCCCACACCCGGGGGTCGGCAGGAGAAACCCCTGTAATTCCCGGAGCTTACGTTTGTGCGCCAGCTTACATCCGGCGCTCGACCGCGGGGCGCGCGGCCCCGCGGCCGGTCACTCGGTGCCCTGGTGGACCTGCTTGGGCGGCGGGGCCACCTTGTGCGGCTTCTTCACGACCCAGTTGTCGGCGGCGCGCTTGCCGTCGAACGGCGCCTTCCAGTCCGCCGGCCGCTCGGCCTCGATCTCCTCGGCCCGGCCCCGGTTGGTCGTGTCGAACATGGTGAAGCCGATGAAGATCGCCAGGAAGATGAGCGACGAGGCGAAGATCAGGGTGTGGAATTTGTGGTCCCACTTGAGGTGCATGAAGATGAACGCCACGACGCTCGCCTTCACCGTCGCGATGAGGACCGCGATGGCCAGGTTGGCGGCGCCGAGGTCGACGTAGCTCGCGCCCACGGTCACGACCGTGAGCACGAGCAGCGTGAGCCACGTGGCGATGTAGACCTTGAGCGGCAGGACGTGGGGCACGTGGTCGGCGCCGTGGCCGTGGCCGTGCCCGTGTCCGTGCGCGTCGGCTGCTTCTGCGTGTGTCGACATGCTGTCCTCTAGGCCTCAGCCCACCAGGTAGAGCAGGGGGAAGAGATAGATCCAGATGAGGTCGACGAGGTGCCAGTACAGCCCCACCCCCTCGACCGGCAAGTAGTAACGGCTCGAGAACTCACCGCGCGTATTGCGGATGAGGATCCACGTGATGAGCCCCATCCCGATGACGACGTGCAGGCCGTGGATGCCCGTCATCATGAAGTAGATGGCGAAGAAGATCCCCGCGTGGGCCGTGGTGAAGCCCTGGGCGGTGAAGTACTTCCCGGGCAGCAGGCCGTCGTGGAACTTGTGCTGGTACTCGAAGTACTTGATCACGAGGAACGCGGCCGCGCAGAGCAGCGTGATCACGAGCAGGCGCGTCGTGGTCTTCTGGTCGCTCTTCTGCGCCGACCGGACGGCGAGCGCCATCGTCAGGCTGGAACAGATGAGCACCACCGTGTTGATGCCGCCCATCACCTTGTCGAGGTGGTGGTGGGCCTCCACGAAGGAGTCGAAGAACCAGGTCCGGAAGATCGCGAACGCGCAGAACAGCCCGCCGAAGAGGAGGACCTCGGTGACCAGGAAGAGCCAGATGCCCATCCTGCTGGCGTCGAACTGCGTGTCCGCGGAGTCGAAATGATGGGCGACGTGGAAATTGGGGGACAGGACCGGCCCTGCCTTGTTCGGCCGATCGGCGGCCTCGGCGTGCGCGCTCATGCTTTCTCCGTGTTGAAGTCGTATGCGCCCTTGGTCACGATCGGGGTGCGGACGAAGTTCTCGGTGATGGGCGGGGAGGCGGTGGTCCACTCGAGGCTGAGCCCGCCCCAGGGGTTCTTCGGCGCCGGCGCGCCGGAGCGGAGCGACCGGATCAAGCAGACCAGCATCACGAGGATGCCGGCGCCCAGGATCCACGAGCCCACGGTCGAGAAGGCGTGCAGCGGCTGGAACTGATCGAGGTAGTTGTAGTAGCGCCGCGGCATCCCGCGGCTGCCCAGGACGAACTGCGAGAAGAACGTGACGTTGAAGCCGATGAAGACGAGCACGCAGGCGATGGCGGCGAGCCGCTCGGAGTACATCTTCCCGGTGATCTTGGGCCACCAGTGGTGGAGGCCGCCGAAGTAGGCGATGACCGTGCCGCCGACCATTACGTAGTGGAAGTGCGCGACGACGAAGTACGTGTCGTGCAGGTGCAGGTCGACGCTGAGCATCCCGAGGAAGACGCCGGTCAGGCCGCCGATCGAGAAGAGGATGAGGAACGACAGCGCGTACAGCATCGGCGCGTTGAAGCCGATCGAGCCGCGCCACAGCGTCGCGGTCCAGTTGAAGATCTTGACCCCGCTGGGGATGGCGACGAGGAAGGTCAGGAACGAGAAGATGATCGCCGCGAGCTCGCTCTGGCCGGAGGTGAACATGTGGTGGCCCCACACGAGGAAGCCGACCAGGGCGATGGCGACGCTGGAGAAGGCGATCGCCTTGTAGCCGAAGATCCGGCGCCGCGCGTGCACCGCGATGAGCTCGCTGATGATGCCCATGCCCGGCAGGATCATGATGTAGACGGCCGGATGGCTGTAGAACCAGAAGAAGTGCTGGTAGAGCACCGGGTCGCCGCCGAGCGCCGGGTCGAAGATGCCGATGTGGAACGCGCGCTCGGCGATGAGCAGGAGGAGCGTGATGCCGAGCACCGGCGTCGCGAGGATCTGGACGATGCTCGTCGCGTAGAGCGCCCAGAGCATGAGCGGCATCTTGTACCAGCCCATCCCGGGCGCCCGGAGCTTGTGCAGGGTGACGACGAAGTTCAGCCCCGTGAGCACGCTGGAGAAGCCGAGGATGAAGACGCCGAACGTGACGCTCAGGACCGACGTGGTGGTCACCGTGCTCGAGTAGGGCACGTAGAACGTCCAGCCGGTGTCGATGCCGCCCGTGACGAGCGACGAGAGGGTGAAGAGGGCGCCGATCCAGTAGAGGTACAGGCTGAGGAGGTTCAGCTTCGGGAAGGCGACGTCCTTCGCGCCGATCATGATCGGCAGGAGGAAGTTGCCGAGCGCGCCGGGGATGCTCGGGATGATGAAGAGGAACGTCATCACCGCGCCGTGGAGCGTGAACATCTGGTTATAGGCGTTCGCGCTCATGATCGTCGCCTTCGGCGTCAGGAGCTCGAGCCGGAGGACCAGCGCGAAGACCCCGCCCATGAGGAAGGCGATGAAGGTGCTGACGAGGTACATCAGGCCGATCCGCTTGTGATCGACCGTGGTGAGCCACGACATGATCCCGCTCTTGGCCCGGATGTAATCCGTTTCGTGGCCGCCGTGCGGTGCCGTATTGACGTCGAGGGTCGTTACTGTCTGCGACATGACTGCTTCTCCCCGGCGCTCACTTCACCGTCTTGAGGTAAGCGATGAGCGCGTCAACTTCTCTGTCCTTGAGGAGCCCCTTGAACGACGGCATCACCGGCGGGTAGCCGCGCACGATCTGGCCCTGCGGGTTGAACACGCTCTCGCGGAAGTAGTTCTCGTCCGCGGTGACCTTCGAGCCGTCCGCGAGCTCCTCCTCGCGGCCGAAGAGCCCCTTGAGCGACGGACCCTGGAGGCGCGTCCCGTCGAGCGAGTGGCAGGTCGCGCAGCTCCGCTTGGCGAAGAGCGTCTTGCCGAGCTCCTCGGGCGGGAGGTCGCTGTTGTTGTTGCCCTCGAGCCACTTCTCGAAGTCCGACGGCTCCATCACCTTGACGGTGGCCAGCATGTCCGAGTGGCCGGAGCCGCAGTACTCGGTGCACAGGAGCACGGTCTCGCGCGTGTCCGTCGCCTCGAACCAGACCGACGTGTACGACCCCGGGACCACGTCCTGCTTCACGCGGAACTCCGGGATGTAGAAGCTGTGGAGGATGTCCTTCGAGCTCAGGATGAGCCGCACCGGGCGCCCCCGCGGCACGGCGAGCTCGTTCACGGTCGTCGTCCCGTCGGGGTAGGTGAACGTCCAGATGTACATCTCGCCGGTGGCGTTGATCTCGTACGACTCGGCCGGCGCCACGGAGGCGTGCACGTAGCCGCGCATGCCCACGAAGAAGAGCGCAATGAGGATGGCGAGCGGGATCAGCGTCCACACGACCTCGACCGTCGCGCTGTGGTCGATGGGGCTCGTCTTGTCGTGCTCGCTGCGCCGCCGGTACTTCACGGCGAACAGCACGACCGCCCCGGTGACCAGGACGAAGAAGAGGACGGAGACCCAGTAGGCCGCGGCCCAGCCGGCGTCGATGTGCTCTGCGAGCGTCGACCCCGCGCGGGGCAGCCAGAAGGAGCCAAGTTCGATCGGGTTCTTATTCTCCATAATTGTGGCTCCGCCACCTTGTGTCCTAGGAAGCCTCGTTTACGCGCGCCCTCGTGCGGGCGCGTTCGGTCCGCCAGAAGCGCATGAGCCAGAGCCCGAGCAGCACGACCGTGAGGACGCCGGCGGCCTTCATCAGCCGCTGCGTCGCCAGGACGTACCCTCGGGCGTTGGGATCGTAATGGAAACAGAACAACAGCACCCGATCCCAGGCGCTCCCGACCTGCCCGCTGCCCGCTTCGCGCAGCGCGAGGCCGAAGTTCTTCTGTGGAAAGGAGATGCCGTACAGCGTGCGCGACAGGCGTCCGTCCGGCGTGAAGACGAACGCGCCCGCCGCGTGCGCGTACTGCTTGGTCGTCTCGTCCCATCGGTAGTTGAAGCCGACCGTGCTGGCGAGCGCCCGCACCGAGGCCTCGTCCCCGACGAGGAAGTCGAAGCCGTCGCCGGCGACCGGCCGGCCGTAGGCCTCGATGTAGTTCGCCCGCTTCTTGCGCGCCGCCTCGGGCGTGTCGCGGGGATCGAAGCTCACGACGAGGGTGCGGTACTCCTTGCCGGCGCTCCAGGCGCTCTCCTTCATCGCCTGGAGGACGCCGTTCAGGACCAGCGAGCACAGCATCGGGCACTCGAAATAGCCGAGCACCAGGACGAGGGGCTTGTCGCCCGCCGCGTACCGGCCGAGCTCGACCTCTTGTCCCGACTGGTCGCGGAGCCTGAGCTCGCGCGGCAGCTGGGCGCCCGGCCGCTCCTCGATGTCGATGCCGACGAGCTCTGTCGGAATGGTTGTGTCCGCCGCCCGCGCGCGCCGCGCCGGGGTGACGGTGGCCACCACGAGCGCGAGCACGGCGAGCAGGGCGGACAGCGGGCGAGACATCACTGCACCGGAGCGGACGACGGCGCCGGGCTGGCGGGCTTGGGGGCCGCGCCGCCAGGCTGCGCGGGCTGGGCGGGCTTGGGGGCCGCGCCGCCCGGCTGCGCGGGCTGGGCGGGCTTGGCGTCGGCGGGCTTGGGCGCGTCGGAGGGCTTGGCGTCGGCGGGCTTCGCGTCAGCGGGCTTCGCGTCGGCGGGCTTGGCGTCGGCGGGCTTCGCGTCGGCGGGCTTCGCGTCGGCGGGCTTGGCCGCGTCCTTGTCGCCGGGCTTCGCTGCGTCCTGTCCCTGGAGGGGCGCGCCGTTCTCGGCGTTCGGCGCCGCGGCCTCGTCGGGCTTCGTGCTGCTGTCCTCGGGCTGCCCGGGCTGCGCCGCCTGCGCGGGCGCGGCGCTCGCGCCGGGCAGCGGCTGCCCGATGCGCTTCTCCTGGTAGGCCTTCAGCGTGAGCGCCACGGCCTGGTCGACCGGGATGCGGACGACGCCGTCCTTCTCGCTCGCCCACTGGTAGTGGCTGAGGCGCTCCTTCTCCATGGCCCGGAGGCCGCGGAGCGCGCTGTTCGGCGGCTCGAGCACCTTGCTCGAGATCTCCCGCTCCATCGTCGCCTTGAAGACCTCGTTCACGAAGAGGACGGTCACCACGAGGGAGAGCAGCGTGGCGATCACGATCACGAAGATGAGCGAGTTCGGCGGTCGATCCGCCTCGGCATGCTCGTGCTCGGTCTCCGCGTGCTCGGTCGCAGTGTTGTCGGTCGCTTCGCTCATGGCCGGCTCCTTACGGGTTGTCGATCCGAGCCGCTTCGGCAAGGTGGGGGTCGTTCAGAGGATACAGCGGGCTCTTGGCCGCTTGAAGGGAGAGCATCCACGCTCCCACGCCCAGCGGGCCGAGCAAGCCGGCGAGGTCGATCCAGCTCAGGTGCGCGCCGTGGTGATCCATGTTCGGCATGACCAGCCAGTAGAGGTCGACGTAGTGCATCACGAGGAGGAGCACCGACGCCGCCCCGAGGACCAGCGGGCTCCGCTTGGCGTGCCGCGACAGGAGGACGAGGAACGGCACGACGAAGTGGCCGAACAAGAGGGCCAGGCTCACGACCTTCCACGAGCCCTCCCAGCGGTGACGATAGAAGATCGTCTCCTCCGGGATGTTGGCGTACCAGATCAGCAAGAACTGCGAGAACGCGATGTAGGCCCAGAAGATCACGAAGCCGAAGAGGAGCTTGCCGATGTCGTGCTGGCGCTCGACGTTGCTCACCTTGCGCAGGAGCCCCGCCTTGTGGAGCGCGATCGTGATCAGCGCGAGCGCCGAGAGGGAGCTCGTGGCCGCGCCGGCGAACACGTAGACGCCGAAGATCGTCGAGTACCAGTGCGGGTCGATGCTCATCAGCCAGTCGAACGCCGCGAACGAGAGGGTCAGGGCGAAGACGATGACGGCCGGGGCGCTGCTGGCCCGCATCTTCGCGGTCGGGCGGAAATCGGCGCTCTCGTCCTGCGCGCGGGAGGTCTTGATGAACCAGAGCGCGAGGCCCGTCCACGCCGCGAGGAACACCGCGGCGCGGATGTAGAAGAAGGTCGGGTTCAGGTACGCCGCCTTCTCGTGGAGCACGTGATCGTTCGCGGCCTCGGGCCCCATCCAGTGGTGGTAGACGTCGTGGGCGAGCACCGCGATCGGGAGGAACAGCACGACGCACGCCGGCAGGACGCCGCTCATCCACTCCATGTGGCGGCGCGCGGCCGCAGACCAGCGCGCGCGCGTCAGGTGCTGGATGATCACGAAGAACAGCGCGCCGAGCCCGATCGTCACGAGCCAGGTGAAGCCGGTGAGGTACGAGAACGCGAAGCGCTTCGTGTCGACGATCGCCGCCAGCGCCGAGAGCGCCACGCCGACGACGGCGAGCACCATGCTCCTCGAGACGAGCCGCTTCGCGACCGCCTTATCGAGGACCTTCGCGTCCTCGGCCAGAGCACTTCCGTGGGACTTCATGGAGTTCCGCTCTCCTTCGCGATGTTGCTCCGCTGGGCCTCGGGGACATCGTCGATGCGCCCGTGCTGGCTTTGCTGCAGGACGCGCACCCACGTGACGATCGCCCACCGGTCCTTGACCGGGATCTGCTTCCGATATGCCGGCATGTTCCGCACGCCGTTCGTGATGACGTTGAAGATCTCGCCGTCGGGCAGGCCGCGCGCCCGGTCGGACGCGAGGTCGATGGGCGGCGGGTACCCGCGCTTCACCACCATGCCCTGCCCGCTGCCGCTCTGGTCGTGGCAGGGCGCGCAGTAGATGTTGAAGCGGTCCTGGCCGCGCCGGATCACCGTCTCGTCGACGGTGATGGGCGCCATCGCCAGGAACGCCTCGCCGTCCTTGCCGGTGCGGTAGGCGTCGCTCTCGTCGAGCGCCCCCTGGTGCACCGTGCCCTGCACGAGCGGGCGCATCGCCCGGCCGTCGGCGAAGAGGCGCGTGCCCTCCTCGGGCTGGAACTTGGGCTGCCAGTCCATGTCCCCGAAGACGTGGATCGGCGGGTCGCTGCTCGCCTGTCCTCGACAGCCCGCGAGGACGACGAGGAGGGGAATACACCAGCGGTTCACGAGGACACCTCCCTGATGCCCTGCGCGCCTACGCGCTGGAGGAGGTTGCGCGTCTCCGTGGCATCGAACTTCGGGTCGCTCACCTCGACGCTGATGAAGAAGGCGTCGTCGGTCGCGCGCGGAAATGAGGGGTGCGTCATGGTGGGGTGGAAGAACGACGGCAGGCGCCCGAGCGCGAAGAGCGAGAAGAAGCACGTGAGCGCCGCGAAGAGGACCGTGAGCTCGAAGAAGATCGGGATGAAGGCCTGGTACGAGAACGACGGCTTGCCGCTGATGATGAGCGGATAGTCGTGGAGCTGCGTGTACCAGGCGAGCAGGATGGCGCTGATGAGCCCCGTCGCCCCGCCGCCGAGCACGAGCCACGGCAGCGGCGTCGGCTTGAGCCCCATCGCCTTCTCCAGCCCGTGCACGGGGAAGGGCGTGTGCGCGTCGAAGCGGCTGTAGCCCGCGTCCCGGAGCGCCTCGCACGCGTGGTAGATGTCCGCCGGGGTCGAGAAGTAGCCCATCAGCGCGTAGGGGGCCGACGCCGCGGCCGCTGCCTCCTCGGCCCGGTGCTCCAGCTTGCGCTCGAGCCCGAGCGCGGCCTTCCCGTGCGGCCCCTCCGCGTGGGGCTTGTCGTACTCCGCCTCGTCCTTGGGCACGAAGCCCTGCGCCTCGTCGTCGCCGGGCTGGCTTTCGCGATCGGAGTCCTTGAGCTCTCCTGCCTCCTCGGCCGAGGCAGGCTCCCCGGAGCGCTTCTGGCTCGGAGGGTCGCTGTCACGCTGCATGATGAGCCTCGTCGTTGCTGTGCGAGCCGTGAGGATCGGCCGCCGGCGTGATCCCCTTCACCTCGCTGATCGCGACCATCGGGAGGTAGCGGACGAACAGCAGGAAGAGGGTGAAGAAGAGGCCGAACGAGCCGAAGAACGTCGACATGTCCCAGATGGTCGGGCGGAAGTAGGTCCAGCTGGACGGGAGGAAGTCGCGGTGGAGGCTCGTCACGATGATGACGAAGCGCTCGAACCACATCCCGATGTTGACCAGGATCGAGATGATGAACATCGCGGGGATGCTGGTGCGCACCTTCTTGAACCAGAAGAGCTGCGGGAAGATGACGTTGCAGCTCACCATGGTCCAATACGCCCAGGCGTACGGCCCGAGGATGCGGTTCGCGAAGGCGAACCGCTCGTAGGCGTTGCCGCTGTACCACGCGATGAAGAGCTCCATGCCGTACGCGTAGCCGACCATGGTGCCCGTCGCGACGATGACCTTGTTCATGTTCTCGAGGTGCCGGATGGTGATCAGGCCCTGGAGACCGAACGCCTTGCGCGCGAACACCATCAGCGTGACGACCATCGCGAACCCGCTGAAGATGGCGCCGGCGACGAAGTACGGCGGGAAGATGGTGGTGTGCCAGCCGGGGACGATCGAGACCGCGAAGTCGAACGACACGATCGTGTGCACGCTGAGCACGAGCGGCGTCGAGAGGCCGGCGAAGATGAGGTAGGCCTTCTCGTAGTGCAGCCAGTGCCGGTGCGAGCCGCGCCACCCGAGGCAGAGGATGCCGAAGACGATCTGCTTCGTCCGCGTCGTGGCCCGGTCGCGGAGCGTGGCGAGGTCGGGGATGAGCCCGACGAACCAGAAGAGGGCCGAGACCGTCGCGTAGGTCGAGACGGCGAACACGTCCCAGAGCAGCGGGCTCTTGAAGTTCGGCCAGATGCTCATCTGGTTCGGGATCGGGAACAGCCAGTGGGCGAACCAGATCCGGCCCAGGTGGGCCACCGGGTAGATGGCGGCGCACGCGACGGCGAAGATCGTCATCGCCTCCGCCGCGCGGTTGATGCTCGTCCTCCACTTCTGGCGGAAGAGGAAGAGGATGGCGCTGATGAGCGTGCCGGCGTGACCGATACCGACCCAGAACACGAAGCCGGTGATGTCCCACGCCCAGTTGACCGTGGTGTTCAGCCCCCAGATACCGATGCCGGTCCCGACGAGGTGGACGAGCGAGCCGCCGAGGACGAGCAGGAGGCTGACGGCGAGGCAGAACAGGATGAGCCACCCCGAGGGCGGCTTGTTGAGCACGATCCCCGCGACCTTGTCGGTGAGGGAACGGAAGTCGTCCTTCCCCTGCACGAGCGGCGCCTCGTCCAAGAGGGCAGCGCGGTCGGAGATCCGGGGGTGATCGACCTGGAGGGGTGCAGTGGCGCTCATGCGTCGGCGAGCTCCGGGTTCTTGTTGCGGATCCTGGCGAGGTAGGTGACCCGCGGCTTTGTGTTGATCTCGTCAAGCATCCGGTAACCGCGCGGGCTCGCGGACGTCACGGACACCTGGCTGTTCTGGTCGTTGAGGTCGCCGAAGACGATGGCCTGCGTCGGGCAGGCGCCCTGGCACGCGGTCACGATCTCGCCGTCCTTGATGTGCTCCCGGCCCTCTCGCTTCGCCTCGATCTTGGCGTGGTTGATCCGCTGCACGCAGAAGGTGCACTTCTCCATGACGCCCCGCGATCGGACGGTGACGTTGGGGTTGAACTGCATCTTCCGCGACTCCGAGTCCGGCTGGCCGTATTCGAAGAAGTTGAACCGGCGGACCTTGTACGGGCAGTTGTTGGCGCAGTACTTCGTGCCGACGCAGCGGTTGTACGCCATGTCGTTCAGCCCCTCGGGGCTGTGCGTCGTGGCGGCGACCGGGCACACCTGCTCGCACGGCGCGTTCTCGCAGTGCTGGCAGGGGAGCGGCTGCTGGATGCTCTCCGGCTCGTCCGGGTTCGTCCCCTGGAAGTAGCGATCGACCCGCAGCCAGTGCATCTCGCGCGTCTGGCGCACGCCGTCGGCGCCCACGACCGGGATGTTGTTCTCGGCCTGGCAGGCGACCACGCACGCGTTGCACCCGATGCAGGCGTTGAGGTCGATGCTCATGCCCCAGGCGTGCCCCTGCCGTCGGTTCGGCTCCTGGAACAGGCTGAGGAGCGGCGGCACGTGGACCTGCTTCTTCGCGAACTCCGGGTCGTTCTCGAGCTCGGCGAGCGTCCCCTCGCGCGCGAGCGGGCGGCCCTCCATGACGAAGTGCTCCTGCGTCCGCGCGAGCTCCACCTTCTCGCCGGTCCTCTCCAGCGAGAAGCCGCCGGCGAGCTCGAAGGCGTCGCTCTTGCGGAGCGGCGTCGTGTCGACGCCGACGCCGCGCCCGACCCGGAGCGCCGCGCGCCGGCCCTGGCCGACGCCGATCGCCACCGAGTCGTCCGCCTGCCCCGGCGCGACGACGACGGGGATCCGGACCTGGGCGCCGCCGCCCGACAGCGTGACGACGTCGCCGTCCTTCACGCCGAGCCGCGCCGCCGTGGACGGCGAGAGGTTCGCGCCGCTGCCCCAGGTGAGCTTGGTCATCGGGTGGGGCAGCTCCTGGAGCCAGCCGTTGTTCGCGAACCGCCCGTCCCACGCGTGCATGTCGGGCCGGAAGGTCACCTCCAGGCCCTCGGCCGCGGCGGGCGCGAACGCCCGCAGCGCGTCGACCGCGGCCTGCGTCGTGGCGGTCACCTGCTCGTCCGCGAGCGCGGTCCCCGCGAAGAGGCCGTCGTGCAGCGCGCGGCGGAGGTCCTGCTCGGTGCGCTTCGCGCCCTCGGCGTTCAGCCAGGTCGCCCGCACGAGGTCGTACGCGGTCCGCGAGCCGCCGAGCAGGAGCTCGATGATCTCGGCGTCGGTCCTGCCGCCGAAGATCGGCGCGATGAGCGGCTGCACGACGCTGGCCGTCCCGTCCTCCGCCCGGACGTCGCTCCACGACTCCAGCGGGTGGGCGCGGTTCAGGTGCCAGCGGGAGCGCTCGCTCGTCTCGTCGACGTGCGTCGAGACGTGCACGCTCACGGGCACCTTGGCGAGCGCGTCGGCGAAGCGCGCGTCCGCGGGCGCGTCGAACGCCGGGTTGCCGCCGAGGATGATCAGCGTCTCGACCTCGTTCTTCTCGATGGCGCGCGCGAGCTCGACGAGCGCCTCGGGGCCCTCGCGCGACTCGTCGAACGGCGCGACGAGCCGGACGGCCTTGCCGGTGTTGTCGAGGGCGAGGTTGATGAGGTGCGCGAGGGCGTGGACCTCCTTCGGCAGCGAGCGCCCGACCACGACCGCGCCTTGCCCGCGGTTCGCCGCGAGATCGGCGGCGATGGCGGCGACGTGGCGGGTCGCCTTGGCGTCGAGCCCGCCGGCCTTGCCCTCGATCGCCTTCAGCAGCTCCGCGTCGAGCGCGACCCCGCGCTTGCCGAGCTCGGCGGCGAGCGCGAAGGCGAAGGCGGGGATCTTGCGGCTCTGGATCCGGAGCCGGTGATCCGCCGACGCGCCGGTGATCGTGAAGGTGCTCTCGACCGCGTAGAGGCGGTTCATCACCTTCGGGTCCTTGTCGACCGTGCGGCCCGCGGCGAACGCGCGCGCCTGCTTGACCGGGCTGCCGTCGGTGCCGAACAGGTCGGCGTCGAGCGCGACGATGACGCGCGCCTTCGCCAGGTCGAGCGTGGTCTCGAGCGGCTTGCCGAACGCGAGCCGCGCGCCCTCGCGGGCGGCGTCGCGCGAGAACGGCTCGTACCGGACGACGCGCGCCTCGGGCAGCGTCTTGCGGAGATCGGCGAGGCGCGCGGCCAGGGTGGGCGATCTGTGCGCCTCGGTCAGGATCGTGAGCCCCTTGCCGCCGCGGCCGCGGAGCTTGTCGCCCTGCTCGCGCAGGAACGCCGCCGCGTCGTCCCAGGACTTCTCCGCCGCGCCCTCGCGCGGCGACTTGCTGCGGTCGGGATCGTAGAGGTCGAGGACGGCGGCCTGGGTGTAGATGGTGGTCGCGCCCAGGCTCTCGGGGTGCTTCGGGTTGCCCTCGATCTTGGTGGGCCGCCCCTCGTGGCTCTCGACGAGGACGCCGAAGGCCGTGCCCATCATCGGCAGCGCGGTCGCGAAGAAGAGCGGCTGGCCGGGGATGACCTCCTCGGGGGCGCGCGAGTACGGCAGGATCTGCTCGACGGGCCTGCGGCAGCCCACGAGGCCGCCGAGGGCGAGCGACGCGCCCATGAGGCTGAGGAAGGTGCGCCGCCCGACGCCCTCCGGCGGCTCGAACGCGGCCGGAGGGAACTCGCGCCCGAGCGCATCGACGAAGTCGGGCGAGCCGGCGAGCTCGTTCAAGCTGCGCCAGTAGGTCTTTCCAGAGATGTCCTGGGCGAGGGGGAGGGGAGTTCGTTTCATCGGTGGCACCCCGAGCAGTGGAGCGGCGCCTGCACCTGCCGCCCGGAGGTAGTGACCGCTGGCACGCGATCTTGATAAGGTTCCGGGTTCGGGGGGACCCCGGCGCCCGCCATGACGGCCGTCGAGGGCGCCATATCCATCTTGGTGACGTCGGCGGGATTGCGGAGGTGGGGGCCCGGATTGCGGTGGCAGTCCAGGCACCATCCCATCGTGAGCGGCGCGACCTGCCGGACCTTGTGCATCTGGTCGATGCGGCCGTGACAGCTCACGCAGCCGACCCCTGCGGCCAGATGGGCCGAGTGGTCGAAATAGGCATAGTCGGGCAGGTTGTGGACGCGCACCCAGGGAATGGGTTGATCGTTCGCCCAGCTCTCCTGAACGAGCAGGAGCTTTTCGCTGTCCCTCCGCACCTTGGCGTGACAATTCATGCACGTCTCGGTCGGTGGAACGGCGGCGAAGCCGGAGACCTCCACTGTGTTGTGGCAGTAACGGCAGTCGATACCGAGGTCGCCGGCGTGCAGCTTGTGCGAGTAGTCAACCGGTTGATCCGGCTGATACCCGACCTCGAGGTGTTTGTTGGTACCGTAGTACCAGAATCCGCCGATCACAGCGGCGCCGAGGGGCAGAACTCCGAAGAGCAGCCCCAGGGGCACCACTTTGTTGGCCCATCGTGGGAACAGGAACCGAGCCATAGGGTTGTGTGGTGCGTCGGGAGCGACGCGCGGCCCAGTTATGGCTTGCTGGCGGGGTGCGACAAGACGGCAAAGTGCCGCGTGACCGCGGCAGATTGCCGCTGTGGATAACTGAAGCCCCACGGAGCGGCAGGTCGCCGCTGGGTGCGGCAACTTGCCGCGGCTGCCGGCGTTTGTCCTTACGGATGCGCGGGCGGCGCCGGCCCGGCGCTGGATCGAAAAAGGAGCGGAAACATCAGGCGAAGCGCGCGCCGGGGGGAGGGCGGCCGGTCGGGGAGGGGCCGCCGCGGCCGCCGCGCCCGCCGTACCGCGGGGAGCTCAGAACACCGGGGTGAACGCGCGCGGCGCCCTTTTCTTCCTGAGGCAGCGGGTCGCCCTGCTCATGTAACAGACGGTGACGGCCCGCCGCGGCCGGCCGCTCCGGTTCGCCCCGGAGCAATGCCAGAGGTAGTTGTGGATCAGCAGGGCCTCGCCCGCGGCCGCCGGCAGCGCGATCTTGCGGGCGTCGGCGTCGGCGGCGCGCACGACCGCGCCCGGGACGACGCCGCCGAGCGGCGTCGCGAGCCCGCCGAGGTGGCTGCCTTCCAGCACCTCCACGCAGCCGCCGTCCGCGGGGGCGTCGTCGAGCGCCGTCCAGATCTGCAGCTCGGGGTCGCGATCGAGCCCCCAGTAGCTGCCGCCGTCCTGGTGCCAGGGCAGCGGCGTCCCGCCGGACGCGGCCTTGTTGAAGAGCACGGCCCGGTAGATCGAGATCTCCCCGTGGATGAGCGAGCGCGCGATCCGCTCGAAGAGCGGGTTCTCGATCCAGGCGAGGAACAGCGGGTCCTTCTCGAGCTTCTCGAGCTTCCGGTACGACGTGCTCGGCCCCTCGTAGCCCTTGCCGTAGGGCAGGTCCTCGTAGCGTCCGGACGCGGCGTCGTGCTGGAAGAAGAGCCCAGGGTACGTCACGCGCCCGAGCATCAGGTCGTCCGAGCGCGCGCGGAGCGCGGCGAGCCCCGCGTCGGTCATCACGCGCCCGAGCCGGGCGTACCCGCGCGCGGCGTAGTCGGCGAGAGGGCCCGCGAGGTCGAGCGCCCTGGCCTCGGGCAGCAGGAAGTCGCCCGCGCGGCCGCTCGTGACGCCGTCGCTCGCGGCGCGATCGCTCGTCGTGCCGTCGCTCATCGCGCGTAGCTCGCGTCGGTGCCCAGGTGATCGCGGTAGAGCGCGTCCATGCGCCGCGCCGCCTCCGGCGAGAGCGGGCGCGCCATCGCGTCGGCGGCCGCGTCGAGGTGCTCGGCCAGAGTCGGGCCGACCAGGACGGAGTCGACTACCTCGCGCCCCGCGAGCCAGGCGTACGACAGCGCGAGCAGGCTCATCCCCTCGTCGGCGGCCACGGCCGCGTAGCCGGCGGCGAGCTCGAACATCCGCGCGCTCCAGTACCGGCGCTGGTAGAGGCGGTTGCCCTCGAAGCGCGAGCCCGCCTGCGCCGCGTCCGGCCCCGCGTGCCGCCCGGTCAGGAGCCCGCCCGCGAGCGGGTTGTACACCGCGGTGGGCACCGAATACCGCCGCGCGAACGCGGCGTACTCGAGGTCGAGCTGGCGGATCAGCGCGTTGTAGAGCACCTGCGAGACCGCGGGGCGCGCCTTCCCCTCGGCGTCGCGGCGCGCGATGATCTCCAGGATCTGCCACGAGGCGTGGTTGCTGACCCCGAAGCGCAGGATCTTCCCCTGCTCCAGCAGCGCGTCGATCGCCGCGAGCGTCTCCTCGACGGGCGTCTCCGGGTCCGGCGCGTGGAGGTAGCAGACGTCGACGCGGTCGGTGCCGAGGCGCCCGAGGCTCTCCTCGACGGCGCGGATCACCTGCGCGCGCCCGAGCCCCTCGGCCTTGCCCCGGACCCGGCGGAGGCCGACCTTGGTGGCGATCTGCGCCTCGGCCCGGCGGCCGCGCAGCGCCCGGCCGAGGATCCGCTCGGACGCGCCGTCCTGGTAGAGGTTGGCCGTGTCGAACGCGGCGATCCCGCGCTCGAGCGCGCGGCCCACGATGCGCTCGGCCTCCTCGGGCGGCGTGCGGCCGCCGAAGTTCATCGTGCCCACGACGAGCGCGGGCGGCGCGCCCGGGCGCCGCTTCGCCGTCATTCCAGCCATTTCGTCCGCGATCACGCCGCCCTCATCACGCCCGCGCGACGAGGAGCGCGAGCACGTACACGATGAGCCACACCAGCCACAGGGTGCTCATCCGGCGCCACCCCTGCCGAAACCCGTACATCGGCGCGAGCGGCGGCACCACGAGCGCGACGAGCCCGCGCCATCGAGGCGCGCTGCGGAGCATGAGCCGCGCTGCCAGCGCGACGTGGGTGGTGACCCAGGTGGCGAACGCCAGGATGAGCGTCGCGGTCGCCGCGATATCCTTCACGGGGCGAAGCCTAGCGTCGCCGGCGCGCCACGCCCCTGGAAATCAGCGACGCAGGAACGTGGAGAGGGCGGCCCGGCGCCCCTCCCGCGCGCCGCGCGCCCCGGCTCTGTCGCGCTTGCAAATCCGGGCTAAGCTTGGCCCGTGCCCCTGCGCGACATCCCGTGTTTTCGTCCGGATTCCTTCCTCGCCGCGCGCGCCGTCCCCCTCGCGACCCGCTTCGGGTCGGCGATCGCCGGCGCGGCGCGCGCCCTCGTCGAGCGCGAGGGGCGCCTCATCCCCATGAGCCTGCTCGCCGGCGCCGCGTGCAGCGTCGCTGTCGGCCTCGGCGCGGCGCACGCGATCTCCACCCCGCCCGACACGCTGCCGGTCGCCGAGGTGAAGCCGGGAATGAAGGGATACGGCCTCACCGTCTTCTCCGGCACCACGCCCGAGAAGTTCGACGTCGAGGTCATCTCCACCCTCCGCAATTTCCGCCCGAACCAGGACCTCATCCTCATCAAGACCCAGCACCCGCGCCTCGAGATCGCCCGCACCGTGGCCGGGATGAGCGGCAGCCCGATCTACCTGAACGGCAAGATGATCGGCGCCTACGCGTACGGCTGGCTCTTCGGCGCCGAGGCGATCGCCGGCGTCACCCCGATCAAATCGATGCTCGACGAGCTCGCGCGGCCGCTCCCGCGGTCGATCGCCCCGAAGGTCGGCGGCCCGCTGCCCGCCCCGGTGAGCGCCATCGGCGGCGCGCCGCGCGGCAACGCGCCGCCCCGGGCCGCCGCGCCGGCCCGCCTGCACGGGGGCCGCGGCTTCGCGGGGCCCGTCGACGCCTACGATCTCGCCGGCCACGCCAGCCAGCTCGCCGCGCGCGTCGCGCCGGCGCTCGCCCCGCCCGAGGCGACGAGCCTCGCGCGCGCCTCGACGCCGGTGATGCTCGGCGGGCTCGGCGGCACGTCGCTGCGCATCGCCAGCGACCTGCTCGGCCCCATGGGGCTCGAGCCGATGCAGGCCGGCGGCGGCTCGTCCGCGAACCCCGATCCGGGCGCGCCGACCAAGTACGTCGACGGCGGCGCGATCGGCGTCGAGCTCGTGCGCGGCGACATCTCCGCCATGGGCATCGGCACGGTCACGCGCGTGTCCGGCGACAAGCTCGTCGCGTTCGGCCACCCGATGATGAACGGCGGCGTCACGAACCTCCCCACCGCGATCGCCCAGGTCCACTGGATCCTCGCGAGCCAGAACCGCAGCTTCAAGATCGGCGAGGCGGTGCGCACGGTCGGCTCGCTGGTCAACGATCGGCAGGCCGCGATCGTCGTCGACAGCGCGGCCAAGGCGCCGGTCTTCCCGATGCGCGTCCAGATCGACGGCGTGAACGGCGCCCCGCACCCGACGTGGAACGTGGAGGTCGCGCACGACCAGTTCCTCGCGCCCTCCTTCGTGTCGATGGCGCTCGGCAACGCCGTCGAGGCGACCACGGCCGAGCGGCGGGACATGACCTGGCGCGCCGTGAGCCAGCTGAAGATCGGGCGCTACGGCACGATCTCGCTCGTCGACTTCGGCGCCGGCAACGGCGCCCCGCTCACCTCCGACGACTTCGTCCGCAGCCGGCTCGTCCGGTCGATGGGGGCGCTCCTCAACAACCCGTGGGAGGAGGTCGCGATCGAGCGCGTCGACACCCGCGTGAAGGTCACGTTCGACCGCGAGGTCGTCCTCCTGCGCGGCGCCAAGGTGCTCGAGCCCGAGATCGACGCGGGCGCGCCCGCGCGCATCCGCCTGGATCTCCAGCCCCACCAGGGCCCCCTGGAGTCGCGCGTCATCGAGGTGCCGATCCCGCGCGAGCTCGCCGGCGGCCAGGTGGAGATCGAGCTCTCGCCCGGGTACGAGGTCGAGCGCCCGATGGCGACCCCCAACAACGTCGCCGAGCTCGTGGCGATGCTGCCGCTCCAGAACCACGACGCGGAGAGCGTCGTCGCCACGTTCAAGCTCCGGGAGAACGGCGCGGCGTACCGCGGCAAGGTCGCCTCGAGGCTCCCCCCGGGCGCGATGGACACGCTGCGCCCGAGCTCCGACTCCGACGCGCCCGAGGCCTTCGGCGCGCAGGTGCAGGTGCCGATCTCCCTCAAGCGGTTTATGGTCGGGAAAGACACCGTGAGCGTCAAGGTTCGGCCTATCCTTCGCTGACCGCGCGGCCGCCCGCCTCCCTCCTCTCCGCCCTGACCCCCTCCTTTCCCTGCGACCCATGAGCACAGAGCGCTCTTCTGCCCGTCCCCTTTCGTCTCGCCCTCACGCCCTCTCCTCGCCGCGCCGGCTGCTCGCGGCCGTCCTCGCCGCCGCGGGGCTCGTGGCGCTCCCGGCCCACGCGGTCGGCACGCGCAGCTTCGAGCTCAAGTCGCTCGAGGACCTCAAGGGCGGAGATCTCACCGGCGTCAGCGTGGACTCGAACGGCATCGTGCGCGCCGGGCTGACGCTCGGCGCGACGCCGCTACCGGACGCGACGTCCGTCTGGAGCTCCGTGGTGCTGCCCGACGGCACCGTGCTGCTCGGCACGGGCAACGAGGGGAAGATCTACAGCGTCTCGGGCGGCCGGGTGACGCTCGCGGCGACGACCGGGCAGATGGCGGTCAGCGCGCTCGCGCTCGCGGAAGGCGGCGACGTCATCGCCGGCACGTTCCCCGAGGGCAAGCTCTACCGCTTGCCGCGCGGCGCCGGCAACGGCGGCCCGGCCCAGCTCTTCGCCGAGCTCCCGCAGACCGAGGACGTGTGGGGGCTCGCCTACGACCCGAAGGCGAAGGCGCTCTACGCCGCGACCGGCTCCGAGGGCAGGCTGTTCCGCGTCGACGCCGCGGGCAAGGCCCAGGTGTACTTCGACAGCGACGAGCCGCACCTCGTGAGCGTCGCGGTCGCGGACGACGGCGCCGTCTACGCCGGCTCGAACGGCAAGGCGCTCCTCTACAAGCTCACGGCGCCCGGCCGCGCGACCGTGCTCCACGACTTCGACGCGGACGACGTGAAGGCGATCGCGATCGCGCCGGGCGCGAAGGGCGGCGCGGTCTACGCCATCGCCAACAAGTACGCCGAGGCGTTCGCCGCCCCGAGGCGCAACCGGAGCGGGCCGCCGACCCCGCAGCCGACGCGGGCGCCGAAGCCCGGCAAGGGCGTGCTCGTGCGCTTCGATCGGAGCGGCGTCGCGGAGAAGATGATGAGCGACGACGACACGCACTACGTCTCGCTCGGCCTCGGCGACGACCTCATGCCCTACGTCGGGACCGGCGCCGAGGGCCAGCTCTACACCGTGAGCGACAACCACGTGGCGCGGCTCGTCGCCGACACCGACGAGCGCCAGGTCGGCGCCTTCGTGATGGCCGGGAAGCGCAGGTTCGTCGCGACCACCGACCCCGCCGTCTTCCACGAGGTGAAGGGCGTCGGCGGCGCCGAGGCGGTGTGGACGAGCAAGGTGCTCGACGCCGGGCTGCGGGCCGCGTTCGGGCGCCTCACGTGGCGCTCCGACGGCGCGCTGGAGCTCGAGACGCGCAGCGGGAACACCGACACGCCGGACAGCACCTGGAGCCCGTGGTCCCCGGCGCTCGCCGCGCCGGGGGACACGAAGAGCCCGCCGGCGCGCTTCGTCCAGATCCGCGCGCGCTGGAGCCGGGATCCGGGCGCCGCGCTCCGCGAGGTGAAGCTCTCGTTCGTGACCGACAACGCGCGCGCCGTGGTCACCTCGATCGAGGCGGCGCCCAAGGGCCAGACCAAGCCCCCTCGCACGAACCTCCCGCCGTCCGGCGGGGAGGCGCCCAAGCCGGTGAGCGCGCTCCAGCTGACGTGGAAGGTCGACAACCCCGATCAGGACGACCTGCGTTATCGCCTTTCGTACCGCATGGAGGGCCAGTCGACCTGGCGCAGCATGCTCAAGCCGGGCGAGAAGGTGACGCGCGCCGAGCACGTGTGGGACACGACCGCGCTCCCCGAGGGCGAGTACCGCATCCTCGTCGAGGCGAGCGACGAGCTGGCGAACCCGCCCGAGCGCACCCAGCGCCATAGCCTCGAGTCGGGCACCGTCCTCGTCGACAACACGCCGCCGGTGTTCCGGGCGCTGTCGCTGCAGGGGCGCCGGCTCACCGGCGAGGTGGCGGACGGCCTCGGCCCGGTCGCGCGCGTCGAGGTCTCGATCGCCGGCCTGGAGGAGTGGCGGCCCATCTTCCCGACCGACGGCATCTTCGACGAGCCGGTGGAGCCGTTCGAGGCGGACCTCAGCGCCCTCGTGCCGCCTGGATCTCACCTGCTCGCGGTGCGCGCCTACGACAGCGCGGGCAACGTGGTCACCCGCGACATCGAGGCGCGGTAGCCGCCGTCCCATGCCGCCCTCGCCGATCGCCATCGCAGCGCTCGGCGCGACATGGGCGTCATGCTTGCGCCAGGAGCGCCGGCGGCCGAGGCGCACCCGCGCCCGGCGCGCGCGCGGAACATGCGCTCGAACATGCGCCCCGACGTCGCGTCCACGGGGGCTCCTGCGTCCTGGAGAGCACACCCCGGGACGGCACATTCTGTGGATACCCGAGGACGACATGATAAGCTCGCTCTGCTTGTCCTTTTCTCGTGCCCCTGGAATGAGCTCCCCCCGCGCCCTTCTGGTTGTCGGTCTCGCCGCGATCTCGGCGTTTGCGGTCTCCGCGTGCGGGATGTCGGACGCCGCTTCCTCCGGCGAGGTGTCCAGCGATGATGGGGGGTATGGCGGGTTCAACTCGGGATACGGGGACGGGGGCGGGTCGGCCGCGACGGCCGGATCGGGCGGCACCCCTCCGTTCGATGGCGGCGGCGGCGCCGTGGACGAGAGCGTCGATATCCCGGGGCCAACGGCGTCGCCGGACCCCTACACGCGCTTCGCGCACCTGTGCGGCGACGGCTGCACGCCGGGGGGCGATCCGACCGAGTGCTCGTCCAGCAGCGGTGACGGGTCCGGAACGGGGGGCACCACGGCGCAGCCGCTGCATTGCCAGCTCGTGCTCGGCGAAGGCGACGCGATCCCGAGCTGCCGGCCGGTGGGCCGCTACGCGGCGGGCGGCCCGTGCCACCGCGGCATGGACTGCGCTGCGGGGCTGGGGTGCGCGGCGGCCGACGGGCAGGGCGGGGTGTGCCGGCAGTACTGCTGCGGCAACGTCGAGAGCTGCGCGCCGGGCACGTACTGCGAAGAGCGATCGATGGCCGAGTCGCTCGCCGAGGGGAACACCCCGGTCACCATCCCGGTCTGCGTCCCCGCGACGAGCTGCGAGCTCCTCGACGACAGCGTGTGCCCGGCGGGCCTGACCTGCACGATCGTCCGCGAGGACGGCACGACGAGCTGCGTCGTGCCCGGCGACGGGCGCGCCGACGACCCTTGCCCGTGCGCGCCCGGCTTCGTGTGCTCGATGCTGACGAACCAGTGCAAGCAGCTCTGCCGGATCGACGGACGATCGCAGGACTGCGGCGCGAACGCCAAGTGCCAGGGCGGCAGCACGGTCTACCCCCCCGGGTTCGGCGTGTGCGTCAGCACGATGTAGCTGCGGCCGGTCGGGGTCGCGCCGCGGACCGGCCGGGGTCGCTTCGTGAAAAAATGTTGGCGCGCCGCGCTCCGGCGTGAATCGGAGCGGCGGGCGCGTCCAGCCGTGGTCATGCTGGACGCGTGCAGCGCCCCCTCCTCTCCTTCGTTCTTTTCATCGGCATCTTCAGCGCCATCGTGGCCGGCGTTCACTACTACCTCTGGCAGCGCCTGATCCGCGCGCCCGAGCTCGGCCCGCTCTGGCAGCGCATCGGCAGCGTCGCCCTGGTGGTGCTCGCGTCGCTGGTGCCGCTCGGCCTCTTTCTGAGCCGCGCGCTGCCCCGGCACATCGGCGGTGTCGTCGCCGGCGTCGTCTACACGTGGGTCGGGCTCGCCGTCCTGCTCTTCTTTCTCCTGCTCACCTCGGAGGTCGTTCGCCTCGGCGCCCACGGCGTCACCGCGCTCCTGAACCAGCCGCTCGACGGCGACCGCCGCACGTTCCTCTCCCGCGCCATCGCCGGCACGGCCGGCGCGCTGGCCGTGGGCTTCGGCGTCGCCGGCGCCGCGAGCGCCCTCGGCGAGGTCGCCGTCCGCCCGGTGCGCGTCCGCCTCCGCCGCCTCCCCGCGGCCATGTCCGGCTTCCGGATCGTCCAGCTCACCGACCTTCACATCGGCCCCACGATCGGGCGCGCGTGGCTCGAGCGCGTCGTCGCGCGGGTGAACGCCCTCGAGCCGGATCTCATCGCGATCACGGGCGATCTCGTCGACGGCTCGGTGGAGGAGCTCCGCGAGCACACCGCGCCGCTCGCCGCGCTGCGCGCCAGGCACGGCGTCTTCTTCGTGACGGGCAACCACGAGTATTACTCCGGCGTCGAGGCGTGGATCGCGGAGCTCGGCCGGCTCGGGGTGAGGGTGCTCCGCAACGAGCGCGTCTCGATCGGCGACGGCGACCACAGCTTCGATCTGGCCGGCGTCGACGACTGGAGCGCGCGCGGCATGGGCCGCGGCCACGGCCCGGATCTCGGCCGCGCGCTCGCGGGGCGCGACCCTTCGCGCGAGCTCGTGCTGCTCGCGCACCAGCCCAAGCAGATCCTCGACGCCGCGGAGCGGGGGGTGGGCCTCCAGCTCAGCGGCCATACCCACGGCGGCCAGATCTTCCCCTGGGGCCTCTTCGTGCGGCTCGACCAGCCTTACGTGGCCGGCCTGTCCTCGCACGGCGAGAGCCAGATCTACGTGAGCCGCGGGACGGGCTACTGGGGTCCGCCGATGCGCGTCGGCGCGCCGTCCGAGATCTCGTTGATCGAGCTCGAGGGCGCCGCCGTGACCGAGGCCGTGGCGTAGCGCGACCCAGATGGCCTAGAGCGGGCGCGCCGGGTCCTTCTTGCAGTTGATGACCGCCGCCGGGTAGCTGCTCGGATCGGTGATGCGCTCCATGGCGAAGGTCGAGCCCTTGAGGTCCAGGCTGATCGGCCTCGCCACGGTGCCGGTCACGGCGCCGCACACGAAGTCGGCGGGCGCGCAGAGCGTGCCCGACAGCGTGATGGTGGCCTCGAGCTCGCCGCCCGAGATCGGGTTGGCGTTGCCCGGCACGACGATCGTGGGCAGCTCCGCGGCGAACGTCCCGTCCTCGGACAGCGCGAAGGGGCCCACGTCGACCGACGGACCGGTGGGCGTCCGGCGATCGGCGGCCTCGAGCGGCTGGAAGGTCATCGAGAAGCTCAGTCCGTCGTCGCTCGCCTCGGTGGTCAGGTCGGCCACGAAGACGATCGGGGTTCGCGGGCTGATGCGCGCCGAGAGGTTGAAGAAGAACTCGCCATCGACGGCGCCTGGCTCCGGCGGACAGCCTTCCCCGCCGCCCCCCGTCCCGTCGCTGCCGCCGCCGCCCGCCTGGTGTTCACGGACGGTGGTATCGCGAGCTTCGAAGTCACCGAATCTGCCCTCCGGGTCGGCGCACCCGACGAGGAGCGCGGCGGACGCGAGGCAAGGGAGCGCGGCGGATGCGAGCGTTGTCCGGATGGAGCGGGAGAAAAGCATTTGACACCGTGCGAGAGGTGACATTTCACTCGATCGGGTCGAGCATCCCGCGACCCTCAGGGGACGCAACCCTACCATGCAGGGTCTGTCGCAGGCGCCGCATTCCTCCCCTCAGAATCGAGAACACCGGCAATGCCCATCCACCGCCACCGTCTCGCGCTCTCCGTCGGCCTCCTCGGCGGCCTTGTCTGGACCGCGCCTGCGTTCGCCGGCGGCTTCGCGACCGCGCGCTTCGGCGGCGAGCACGGCAACCCGATCACCAGCAATCCGACCGCGATCTACTACAACCCCGCTGGCATCGCCGAGAGCGAGGGGATTCACCTGTTCCTGGACGGAAATCTGGCGTTGCGCGCGGCCTCCTACACACACCCGCAGGCGCCGTCCGATGATGTGACCGCGCCGGGGGCGAACACGGGGTCGGCGACCCTGCTCAACCTGGCCGCCTCGCCGATGCTCGGCGCGTCGGCCAAGCTCGGCGACCTGGCGCTCGGCGTCGGCGTTTACGTGCCCTTCGGCGGCGCTGCGTCCTGGGACACGAACGGCGCCTTCGAGGGCCATGGCGAGCTCGCCGGGCCGGTCGACGGGGTGCAGCGCTGGCACTCCATCGAGTCCGAGCTCCAGGCGATGTACTTCACGCTCGCCGCGGCCTACCGGATCCCGGCGCTCCGCCTCAGCCTCGGCGTCTCCGGGAACCTGATTCGGGCCCAGGTGAACACCGTCCGCGCCCGCAATGCCTCCGGCGACAACCTCCTTGCGACGGAGGGGCGCTCGCTGCTCGAGGTGAGCGGGCTGCACGGCAGCTTCGGCGTCGGCGCGCTCATCGAGGCGGTGCCGGAGAAGCTCTGGATCGGCGCGTCGTACCAGTCGCGGCCGAACGTCACGGGGGGAGAGACCCTCGAGGGCACGCTCACCAACCGCTTCAACGGCGTCTCGAGCCCCCCGACCGACGTCGAGCTGCACCAGGACCTGCCCGACATCGTGCGGCTCGGCGCCCGCTTCGCTCCGGCCGAGCGCCTCGAGCTCCGGGTCTTCGGCGACTGGACGCGCTGGAGCACCATGGAAAACCAGTGCCTCACCATGGTGGGCGCGGCGTGCGAGATCCGGAGCGACGGCTCCGCCGCCGACCCGGCCGGCGTGGTGCAGAACATCGCCCGCCGCTGGAGCGACACGTTCGGCGTGCGCGCGGGCATTAGCTACTGGCCGCGGCCCTCGAGCGAGGTCTTCGGCGGCGTCGGCTACGACTCCAACGCGGTCCCCGACGACACCCTGGACCCCTCGGCCACCGATTTCCACGATGTCTCGTTCTCCGTGGGGGGCCGCTTCCAGGTCGCGGAGCGGCTGCACCTCGCCGCGTCGTACACGCACCTCTTCTACGTCGGCCGGGACACCACGGGGAAGAGCATCGCCGCGGGCCTGGCGGGCAGCTCGCGGGCGCCCGACTCGGGCGGGATCTACACGCAGAACATCGGCGTGCTCAACCTCAACGTGGACGTCGCCTTCTGACTCAACGTGGACGTCGCCTTCTGAGCGGCGCCGCGGCGAGGCGCGGCGGCGCGGCGAGGCCGCTCACGGGGCGCTGCGCCGGGTCCGGCGGAGCAGGCTGAAGATCCGCGCCCCCAGCTCGGGGGCGCGGAACGGCTTCACCATGTAGTCGTCGGCGCCGCTGGCGAACGCGTAGACCATGTCCTGCGACGAGGCGTTCGCCGTCAGGAAGAGGACCGGCAGATCGCGGAGCCCTGGGTCCTGCCGCAGCGTCCGGCAGAGCTCGATGCCGTTCATCCTCGGGAGGTTCCAGTCGAGCACCACGAGGTGGAAGGGCGCGCTGTGGACGCGCTCCAGCGCCTCCTCCGCGCTGGCGACCGCGACGACGGCGAGCTCGACCGCCTCGAGCATCGTCGACAGCATCTCCCGGATCTGCGGATCGTCGTCGACGACGAGGATCCGCGAGCCCTTGCCCTTCAGCCGGAGCGGCGCGGTGGGCGAGGGGACCCGGCCCACCGCGCCGGCGCCCTTTCCGCCGGGGGGCGCGGCGGGCCGGACCTCGGCCTCGGCGCGGACGAGCGCCGCCGCGTCGGTGTCGGGCATCGAGCCGGGGCGGGTCGCCTCCGTCCGCGCGAAGTGGGCGAGGCGGCGCCAGTCGCGCGGCTCGAACGTGAGCCGCGCCCCTTCGGGCGAGACGGAAGCGCACGCCGCGGCCGACGTCGCGCGGCGGTTTTCGCCCAGCTCGAAGACGGCGAGCACCCACTCGCCATCCGCGACGATCTCCCCCGCGGGCAGCCCGAGCTCGAGGTCGCCCTCCTCCGGATCGCCGACGATTCGCTCGAACTGCTGCAGATCCGGGAAGCGGTAGAGGACGCTCCGCACGTCTTGACGCTACACCCGCGCTAGCATCTCGCAAAGGGTCCGACTAAGCTCGCGCCGCGATGTCATTCCTGCGCTGGATGCCGCCGCTCCTCGCGTTGCTCTCGATCGGCGTCACGGGCTGTCCTGGCAACTCGGGCTCGAGCGAGCCCAAACCCGCCCCGCCCCAGGAGGTGTCGGTCTCGCTTCCGGGGGTGGACACCTCGTCGCTCACGCCCCGCGAGCGTCGAGAGTGGGCCGCCCAGGTCTCAGAGCTCCTCTCCCCCTGCCCGGACACGCCCGTGAACATCGCGCAGTGCGTGAAGGAGCAGCGCGCCTGCAAGGCGTGCCTCCCCGCCGCGCAGCTCCTGCTCAAGCAGGTCAAGGACGGCCGGTCGAAGAAGGAGCGCGAGGAGGCGTTCCGCATGCGCTTCGACGCGAACAAGGTGAAGACGCTCGCCACCGACGGATCGCCCGAGATGGGGCCGCCCGACGCGCCGGTCACGATCGTCGAGTGGGCCGACTTCGAGTGCCCGTTCTGCCGGCTCATGTCGCCGCTGCTCGAGGGCCTCGTGAGCCGCTTCGATGGGCAGGTGCGGCTGGTCTTCAAGTTCTATCCGCTCCAGGCGCACGTCCACGGCGAGCCCGCCGCGCGCGCGGCGATCGCCGCGATGAACCAGGGCAAGTTCTGGGAGATGCACCACCTCCTCTTCGAGAACCAGGACAAGCTGGAGCAGGCCGACATCGAGCGCTACGCGCAGCGGCTCAAGCTCGACCCGGTGAAGTTCCGCGCCGACCTCGTCTCGACCGAGACGAAGGCGCGCATCGAGAAGGACAAGAAGCAGGCCGAGGAGGTCGGGCTCGAGGGGACGCCGCTCATCTACATCAACGGCCGCGAGGTCGACCTGCAGCTCCTCACGAACCCGGGCCAGGACCTCGAGGACTGGGTGAAGCTCGATCTGGAGCTCCTCGGCAAGACGCCGCGGCCGGCGCCGCCGAAGCCGGCCGGCACCGAGGCGGGCGCGCCCGACGCGCCCCCCTCCGGCAGCACGACCCCCGCCGCCAGCGCGACGCCCGCCGCCGGCGGCAGCGCGCCGGCCGGCAGCGGCAGCGCGGCGCGCCCCGCGGCCTCTGCCGGCCCTGCCAAGCCCGTGCAGCCCGCCCAGCCGAGGACGCCTTGAAGGTCGCCGACCCGTGCGGCTGTTTCCCGACGGGCCGGCACTACCCTGGGATCGCGCACCTCCTCAAGGTGCGCGCCGTCGGCGTCGCGTCCGAGATCGACGCGGGCAGCGCCTGGATCGACCAGCCCATCGCCTTCATCGACGTCGAGACGACGGGGCGCGATCCCGCGGGGGATCGCATCATCGAGCTCGGCATCGTCATCGGCCGCTCCGGGGAGATCCTGACGCGCTACAACTGGCTCATCCATCCGGGGCGGCCGATCCCGGCGGAGAGCACCGCGATCCACGGGATCAAGGACGCGGACGTCGAGGGCAAGCCGTCGTTCGCCGAGGTCGCGGAGGAGATCCTCGCCTGCTTCAAGGGGGCGATCCCCGCGGCGTACAACGCCGCCTTCGACCGCTCGTTCCTGCTCGCCGAGCTCGATCGCGTGGGCATGCGCCCGCGCGAGCCGCCGCCCGCCATGCGGCGGGAGGTCGACTGGATCGACCCGCTCACGTTCGCTCGTGAGCTCTACAAGAACGAGGAGAGCCGCGCCCTCGGCGACATGGCCGCTCGGCTCGGGATCACCTTGGACAACGCGCACCGCGCGACGGACGACGCCGAGGCGGCGCTGCAGGTGCTGTACGCGCTCGCGAAGGATCCGCGGGTGCCCCGCGCCTACGGCGGCCTGATCCAGGAGCAGCGGCGGCTGGTCCGCCTGCAGGACGAAGCGCGGCGGCTCTGGCGGAAGGCTCCGGCCCCCGCGGCGCCTCCGACCACGAAGCCCAGCTGACGCCATGGTCGACGGGCCGAAGCGGCGCCTCCCGGTCGTCGGCAGCGGCCCGACGGCGGGGCCCGGCGCGCCGAGCGCGCCCGGCGCGGGGCCTCCCCGCGGCGCGACGGGCTCGCCGGAGAAGCGCAGGCTGCCGGTGCTGCAGGGCGGCGGCGACGACGACGGCGAGGAGCGCCCGCCGTGGCACTGGATCGCGCTCGGCACGGTGGCGATCTTCATCGTGTGGCTGCCGCTCGCGGGGCTCGCGAACACGCTGCTGCGCCGGATGATCGAGCGGACGGGAGACGCCGCGGCGGAGGGGTCGGTGCGGCTCGCGATGGTGGGCCTCAACGCGATCGCCTTCGCGCTCGCCGGCCTCGCCGGCGGCTACCTCGTGGGGCGGTTCGGCGGTCGCGCCGGGCGGCGCGAGGCGGCCGCGAGCGGGGCCGTGGTCGCGGCGCTCGCGTGGACGCTCGCGCTCGCCGAGGGCGCGCCGGCGGGCGCGCTGGGGTGGGCGCTGCTGCTCGTGGTGATGGTCGCGATCGGCGCCGCGGCGTCGTACGCCGGCGGCCGCGTCGGCCTCCGGGCGCGCGCCGGAGCGCCGCCCTCGAGCTGAGGGCGCGCGGCGGCGCGCCGAGTGCCGCGCGCCGCTCAGCTCGGATCGAGCCGGCGAATGGGCGCGCTCGCGTCGGGGAGCGAGGCGTACGCGACGGCGGTGCGCGGATCGCGCGCGTCGGGGGCGACGTCGAGCAGCGGCCTCAGCGCGAAGGCGCGCCCGCAGAGCCGCGGGTGCGGCACCACGAGATCCGGCTCGGCGACGACCTCGCCCTCGATCCAGAGCAGATCCAGATCGATCGTGCGCGGCCCCCACCGCACCGGATCGGGGCGCGTGCGCCCGAGCGAGCGCTCCACGGCGAGCGTGCGCTCGAGGATCTGGCGCGCGGGCAGCGACGTGGCGAGGAGCGCCGCGGCGTTCACGTAGTCGCTCTGCGGCGGGCCGCCCGCGGGCGGCGACTCGTAGCGCGACGACTCGCCGACCAATTCGAGCTCGGGATCCGCGGCGAGCGCGTCGATCGCGGCGCGAAGGGTGGCGAGGCGATCGCCGAGGTTCGACCCCAGCCCGATCACGACGCGCCTGCGGGATGTCATGGCGAGACCCTACCACGCCGCGCGCGGCGGTTCGCTGCGCGCGGCGGATCGGCGCGCGTCGTCACTCCGCCGGGTCGGTCGCGCGGCGCCCGCCGCCGAGCCGCCGGCCTTCCGGGCGCGGCGGGAACACGCGCCGGTCCTCGGGGTTCCGGCGCGGGATGGGAGAGCGCCGCTCGACGGCCACGTCGCGCGGAGGCGGCTGAACGCCGCGCTGGAGCCCCACGAAGAGCTCGCGCATCTCCTCGAACGTCTCCGGCATCGCGGCGGCGACGGTCGCCGCGTGCGTCCGGCACAGGCTCAGCGAGCGCCCCTGGATGACCACGCGCGCCATCCTCGTCCTCGCGCGAGGATCCCCGGGCGCACCGCCCTCCCGCTCGACCAGCTCGCCGTCCTCGCATACGGCACATCGCTCGAATGACTCGCCCATGGGGGAGCCTTCGCAGAACCGGGGCCTCCGGGCCAACTTTCCCGGCGTACCGTGGATCCCGGGCGCGGGTCGGGGTCCGCCCGCGCGGCGGATCACGCGCGCGCCGCTCGGCCGCGCGCCCGCTCCTCGGCCCAGGCGATCACCCTGTCCGCGGGATCGGTGCCGGTGAAGCGCCCGAGCTCCTGGATGCCGGTCGGGCTCGTGACGTTGACCTCGGTCAGGCGCTCGCCGATGACGTCGAGGCCGACGAAGTGGAGGCCGTCGGCGCGCAGGCGCGGCGCGACCGCGCGGACCAGCTCGAGCTCGCGCGGCGAGAGCTCCGTCGACACGACGCGCCCGCCGACGTGGATGTTCGAGCGGTGATCGTCGTCGCGCGGCACCCGGAGGATCGCGCCGAGCGGCTCGCCGTCGAGCAGGAGGACGCGCTTGTCGCCCTGGACGACGGCGGGCAGGTACTCCTGGACCATCGCGAGGCGGTGCCCCTCGTTCGTCATCATGTCCGCGATGGCGCGCGCGTTCTTGTCGCGCTCGCTGATCTGCAGCACGCCGAGGCCGCCCGCGCCGTCGAGCGGCTTGATCACCGCCAGGCCGCCGAGGGCGCGCACGAACGCGTGGATCTGCTCGCGGTCGGCCGTCACCAGCGTCTTCGGCGTCCACTCGGGGAAGTTCAGCGCGTAGAGCTTCTCGTTGGCGTCGCGCAGCCCGCGGGGGTCGTTCACGATGAGCGGGCAGCGCCGCGCGCGCTCCAGGAGCAGCGTCGCGTACAGGTAGCTGCGATCGAACGGCGGGTCCTTGCGGATGAAGATCGCGTCGACGTCCGCGAGCCGGAGCCGCCGCGGGCCCGCGGCGAGATCCAGCGAGATGTACGGCGGCGCGTCGCCGATGCGCACCGGGGTCGCCGAGGCGAGCGCCTCGCCGCCCTCGATCGAGAGGTCGCGCGGAAGGCAGTGGTAGCTCTCGTGGCCGCGCGCCTGCGCCGCGCGGATGAAGGCGAACGACGTGTCCTTGTCGTGCGTCACGCGGCTCAGCGGATCCATGACGAAGACGAAACGCATGCGGTCTCTCGCGGGATAGGGGAATGGAGGGGAGGGGGGCGCCCGCTCGCGCGGGCGCGGGCGGATCACTGCATCGCGGCGAGGACGAGCTGCGTGCTGAGGTCGTCGCCGAGATCCGAGGCGAGCGCGTAGCCGACGCCGCTGTGCTCGGCGGCGACGACGGAGTAGCCGTTGATCTTGCCCACGTACACGGGGCGCTCGCGCACGACGCGCGGCTGCAGGATCGGCTGCGCCTTCTGCACCGGGACCGCGCGCGAGTTGAAGAGGTAGACCGTCACCCGGTGGTTGCCCCTCACGATGTACTGGAGCAGCGCGGCGCGCCGATCGCGCATCGTGTGCACGCGGGCGCCCATGAAGTTCACGGGCATCGACGGGAACTCCGGCCTGCGGACCGGCACGCCGACGAACGGATCGAAGCGCGGCAGGTCCTCCGGGTTGGTCGTCTCCGGCGGGAGCGGCTGCGCGTGCTGCGTGACGAGATCGTCGAGCAGGACCTCGACGCTCTCGGCGCGGGCGAGCTCGACGTCCGCCTTCGTGCTCGCCTTGGCCGTGTCCGCCGGGGCGGCGGCCCGCTCCCGCGTCACGCCCACCATGAACGCGACGCCCGCGGCCGCGGCGAGCGCGACGGCGTACCCCCTGTGCATGAGCCGCGGCCTCGCGTCGGCCGACTGCGCCGCCGCGCGCGCCGCGCCGCGCGCCTGCTCGTGCGCCATGGCCGCGGCGATGCGCGCCCGCAGCGCGTCCGGGCACGCCGCCGGCTTCGCCCGCTTCAGGCTCGTCCGCAGCGAGCGCAGCATCTTCACCTGCTCGAAGCACGGCGGACACTGGACGAGGTGGGACTCGAGGTCGACCGCGTGGTCCGGATCCAGCTCGCCGTCGGCGTAGGCCGACAGCGCGTAGTCGAACCGCGCGCAGCTCTCGATCGACTTCGCGGCGCTCATGCGACACCCCGCTTCCGCTTGCGGTACGCGTCCAGGTCGGCGGGCGCGTCCTTCGCCGCGTCGTCGCTGACGATGCCCATCAGCACCGCGTGCTCGCGCAGCGTCTTCTGGAGGAGCTTGCGGCCGCGGTGCAGCCGCGACATCACCGTGCCGATCGGGCACCCCATCGCCTCGGCGATCTCCTTGTAGGAGAGCTCCTCGATGTCCGACAGCACCACCGCCAGGCGGAACTCTTCGGGCAGCTCGTCCAGGGCGCGCTGCACCTCCGCCTCGATGAGGGGCGTGAGCGCCTGGGTCTCCGGATCGCGCATCGCGCGCATCGTCGTCGCCCCGACCCACCCGTCGGTGAGCGGCTCGGCGTCCGGCCCGTCGAAGATGCCCCGCTCGAGGCCCCCCCGGCGGTACCGGTTGATGAACGTGTTCGTGAGGATCCGCAGCAGCCAGGCCTTGAGGTTGGTGCCGGGCTCGAACTGATCCCGGGCGCGCATCGCCTTGACGATGGTGTCCTGGACCAGGTCCTCCGCCTCGGTCGAGCTCTTGGTCATCCGGCAGCTCACGCCGTACAGCGTGTCCAGATGACCGAGCAGCTCGATCTCGAAGGCGTCGGCGCGGCCCCCCTCGCAGCTGGCCAACGAAAGGTCCTGCGCTACGGACGCAGGTTTCTTGCTGAAGAAGAACGGCATGGGCTCGACGGGGGCAACAGGGGAACGGCCAGGGCTATTCCAGCCGGCTCTCGTCCCCCGGTCCCTCGCCCGCGGGTTCGTCCGCGGCGGAGCCAGCTTGAGGAGGAGCGGCGTCCTCGGCCCGTTCACCCGCGCGTTCCTGGAGCTTCGCCTCCAGCTCGTCAATGCGCTGCGAGAGGCGCTTGACATCGGCCTGAAGATCGCGGACCAGCCCGAGCCCCGGGAGGATGGCGCGGATGCGCTCGTCGACGGCCTGCTGCCACTGATCGAGCGTCTGCTTCGAGCTCTCGACGATCCCGCTCAGGCGCCCCTTCGCGTGGCTCGACTTGTCGGCGTCGAGCGGCGGGGGCGGCTGCGACCCCGGCGCCGCGGACGCCGCCGGCTCCTGCGCGGGGGCCGGCGCCGCGCCGGGCACCGCCGCCCCGCCCTCGCCCGGGACCGCGCCGGGGATGAGCCGGCCGATCGGGCCCTCGCGCAGCTGCGACAGCAGCCGCTCGCCGCGCTCCTGGATCAGATCCCGCAGCGTGCCGAGCGGTACCGAGCGCGGCTGCGATTTGAGATCTTCCGAGATGATCAGCGCCAGCGTGACCTCGGTCTTGTCCTCCTTGGTCGCGTTGTCGATGATCTGGACCTCTTCGCCAGCCCGGACCATCTCCCCGATCTGCTGCAGGGTGACGTAACGACTGTCCTTCGTGTCGTAGAGCTTCCGATTGGAGTAGCGCTTAATAACGCGACGCGGTACCTCGCCGCCTCCCAGGGTCTCCTTCGCCGTTTCCATCTCCTCTACGCCTCGAGTCGATTGGACCACCGACAGATCGCTCGCGCAAGGAAAGATGACTCGATATCACTCATAAATTGGGCGACGTGCAGGAGCCGGCGATCGAGCTGCGAGACGTGGCGGCCAGCTATCCCACAGGGAGGCTGGCGCTGGAGGGGATCAGCCTGGAGGTGCGCGCGGGCGAGCTCTGCGCCGTCCTCGGGCCGAACGGCGCCGGCAAATCGACGCTGGTCCGGGTCCTCTCGGGGGCCCTGCGGCCGGCGCGGGGCGGGGCGACCCTGCTGGGCAGGCCGCTCGGCGGCATGGACCGGCGGGCGATCGCGCGGTGCGTGGCGGTCGTGCCGCAGGGGATCGCCTCGGCGCCCGGGTTCTCGGCGCGGGAGGTCGTCATGATGGGCCGCGCGCCCCACCAGGGCGCCTGGATGCGCGCCTCCCGCCGCGACGAGGAGGCGGTCGCCCGCGCCCTCGAGGCCTGCGATCTCGTGGAGCTCTCGGAGCGGCCGGTGGCCGAGCTCTCCGGCGGCGAGCAGAAGCGGGTCGCCATCGCGCGGGCGCTCGCGCAGGAGGCGCAGGTGCTGATCCTCGACGAGCCGGGGGCCCACCTCGACATCCGCCACTCGATCGAGGTCCACGAGGTCGTGCGCCGCGAGGTCGCCGAGCGGCGCCTCGCCTGCGTCGCGGTGCTGCACGACCTCAACGCGGCCGCCCAGTACGCCGACCGCGTCGCGCTCCTCAAGGCCGGGCGGCTCGTCGCGCAGGGCACCATCGAGGAGGTGATGACCTACCGCCGGCTCAAGGACGTGTTCGAGGCGGAGCTCTACGTCGGGGTGAACGAGCTCGACGGCAGCCGGTACTTCCTCCCCGTCCGGGGCGCGCGGCCAGGGGAACCCGGGTAGGGAAGCGCCGGGGCGAGGCCGCGCGGCGCGGAAGCGGCGGGCGCGGGCGCGGGCGCGGCGAGCGTCGGCGCGGGCGCGGCGGCGTCGGCGCGCCGATCTCCGCAATCTCGACCGCCCGGGCGGCGCGGTTTATAAGCGGCGCCATGCGCGGATCTCCACCCTGGAGAGCTCTCTCTCTCGGCTTCCTGCCGTGCCTCCTGGCCCTCCTGGCCCTCCTCGGCGGGGCCGGCTGCGCCGAGAGCAGGACGGCGCCCGAGCTCCTCAGCGTCATCGACGTCGTGCCGCGCGAGGTCGACCTCGGCGACCGCATCGAGATCCTCGGGACCAACCTGCCCACCGCGCAGGCGAGGGAGGCGGTCGTCACGTTCCGCGGGACGCTGCGGCGCCCCGGCCAGGCGCCGCTCACCGGCCAGAGCATCGAGATCGACGGCGCGCAGATCAGCAGCAACAAGGTGTCGCTCGTCTTCTCCGAGGGGATGCAGGCGCGCTTCGCCGGCCGCGGCGACGACGCGGTGCACACGACCTTCCACGGGGACGTGACCGTCGAGGTCCCCGCGACCGCGCACGGCGCGCTCCCCGTCTCCGGCACGGTGCGGGGCGTCACGATCGACTTCATCCCGCCGACCCCGCGCCGCGCCGTCATCGAGGCGCGCGAGAAGGAGGGGGCGCGCGCGCTCGCGTTCTTCGGCGTCGAGGTCGCGGCCGAGTCGCCGCCCGCCGGCGGGCTCGTCGTGACCTCCGTGCGCGACGGGAGCCCCGCGAGCCGCGCGCAGATCCTCGCCGGCGACGTCATCACGAGCTTCGAGGGCGTGAAGGTCCTCTCGAAGGGCGACGTGGCCCCGAGCGGCCACGAGCGGCTGTCGCCGGTCGGGATCCGGCGGGGCGGGGCGCCGTCCGAGGTCAAGCTCTCGACCGAGGGGTTCCACGCGAGCGCCCCGACCGATCTCCTCGGCGCCGGGATCATCCTCGGCATCGCCGCCGCGATCATCCTGCTCTTCATGGCGCCGACCGCGGGGATCATCACCTGGGTCGAGCGCCGCGTCTCGGCGCGCATGCAGTCGCGCATCGGGCCGAACCGCGCCGGGCCGCAGGGCCTCCTCGTGTGGATCGCCGACGGGATCAAGTCGATCCTCAAGGAGGACGTCATCCCGGCCGAGAGCGACCGGGCGCTCTTCCGGCTCGCGCCCTACCTCGTCTTCGTCGGCGTGTCGGCCACGTTCGTGGTCATGCCGTTCGGGCAGTACCTCATCGCGGCCGACCTCGACATCGGCATCCTCTTCGTCATCGCCGTGACGTCGCTCGTCACGATCGGCCTGATGACCGGCGGCTGGGCGTCGAACAACAAGTGGTCGCTCCTCGGCGGCATCCGCTCGGCGGCGCAGATCATCAGCTACGAGATCCCCGGCGCGGTCGCGATCGTGTGCATCGTGATGATGACCGGCTCGCTGCGGCTCCAGGACATCATCGCCGCGCAGGGCGGCGCCGGGCCCTCGCTGCTCGACGTGGGCGGCTGGCCCTGGCACTGGTTCGTCTTCCGCAACCCGATCACGTTCGCGCTGTTCTTCCTCTACTTCACGACCGCGCTCGCGGAGGGCAACCGCGCGCCGTTCGACCTGCCCGAGGCGGAGAGCGAGCTCGTCGCCGGCTACTCGACCGAGTACTCGGGGATGCGCTACCTCTTCTTCTTCTTCGCCGAGTGGGCGAACGTCTTCGTGATGTGCGGCATCGCGAGCGCGCTCTTCCTCGGCGGATGGCAGATCCCCGGCGTCTCGCCGGCCCAGCAGGAGGGGAGCTTCGGCCTCCAGCTCCTCGGCGTTTTCCTGTTCCTGCTGAAGAGCTGGGCGCTCGTCTTCGTGGTCATCTGGATCCGCTGGACGCTGCCGCGCGTCCGGATCGACCAGATGATGAACCTGTGCTGGAAGTGGTTCGTCCCGCTCTCGTTCGTGGCGTTCCTCCTGACGGCGCTCTGGATGGTGATCGGCGTCAGCAAGACGGTCCAGCTCGTCATCAGCGTCGTCACGTTCTCCGTCTGGGCCTACCTGCTCGTCCACTTCATCCGCAGGGTCCAGCACAACCTGCGGGAGGCCAAGGTTGCGCTCCACCTGAATCCGTTCCTGTGAGAGCAAACCCCGGTGCCACCTCGGCCTTGCGCTGAGGTATGCTGTCGGCGTGGCGGTCCCGTCGAGCCCGGCCTCCGACTTCTGCGCGGCGTGCGGTTTCCCGCTGCGCGGGCCGCGGTGCGAAGCGTGCGGGGTCGACCGCGCGCCGGCGCTCTCGCTCTCGCGCAAGCCGCCGCCGGCGGACGGCGACTGGGACGGCAGCTCGATCGACGCGTGGCGCACGCGGGATCCGGTGCGCTTCGTGGCCCACTGCGCCTCGGCCGAGGCCGGGACGGCCGTCCAGGCGACCACGCTGCAGGACGGCGTGGGCTGGCTCGTTCCGCTCGGGGCGGCGATGCTCTTCGTCGCGCTCGACGCGGCGAACGAGCGGGTGTCGATCGACGTGCCGGTCGTGCGCGTCGCCGAGCGGCAGCGGGTGCCGCTCTTACGGGCGGCGCTGGAGCTCTCGGGCGGCGCCGAGCCGTTCCGGCTTTGCTTGCGGGACGATCTCTTGCTGCTCCGCCGCGTCGGCCGCGTCGCCGCCCTCGCGCCGGAGGCGCTGCGCCGGGCGCTGCGCGACAGCGGCGAGGCGGCGCAGCGGCTCGCGGCGACGCTCGGCGCCTGGTTCGACGCGCGGCCGCCGTTCTCGGAGGAGCAGCGGGCGAGCCTGACCTGGGCGTCGGCCGGCCGCGCCCGGCCGCTCAAGAGCTTCTCCATCCCGCCGGCGCCCGGCCGCGCGCAGGGCGCGCCGTCGGTGCGGGCCGCCGGGCCGCCGACGCCGGTCTCGGCGGTGCGGCTGCCGGCCGAGGAGCTCTCCGCGTGGGCGGCGCCCCCGCTGCCGCGCCTGCCCGAGTCCGTCGCGCGCCCGATCCGCGACGCGGACGCGATCCCCGACATCCTGTCCCCCTCGCTCGCGTCCACGCCGTTGCCGGTGTCGATGGGCGCCGCGTCGGGCGGCACGTCAGGCGTCACGTCGGGCAGGAACGGCGGCGCGCCCGCGCCCAAGGCCGGCATCCTGCCGCCGGCCCACGACGGTGGCGTCGCGTCCAAGGCGATCAGCAGCATGGCGATGCCGGGGCCCGAGCCCTCCGCCGCGAAGCCGGCCGCGGCGGGCGCGGCGACCGCGACGCCGCTGTCGGGCGAGCCCGCGCCGGCCGCGGACGCGCCGGCGCAGGCCAGCGATCGCCGCAGCGCGCGCACCGTGCCCTTCCGCCGCTCGACCTCCTCGGGCATGGCCGCCGTGGCGGCGACGCCGGCGTCGACGCCGGTGTCGGTGCGCCCGCCCGCGCTGCCCGAGGTCGAGATCGATCCGCCGTCGCGCCAGAACGGCGCCGCGCGCTCCGAGGGGGCGAACACGCCGGCCGATCGGTTCTGCCAGCTGCTCCGGGACGCGCAGGTGCTCGGCGCGGCGCTCAGCTTCCAGGAGCGGCCGGGCGTCATGGTGCTCCTCATCCGGTGCACCGTGTTCCGCGCGATCTACGAGCACGGCGAGGCGATGCCCGACGCCGTGGCGCACCTCTACCGCTGCACGGCGGCGGCGACCCGCGAGCTCGCCCAGGCCGAGGGCGGCGCGCGCCGCGGCAACGCCGCGGGGGTCGCCGAGCCGGCGTTCCTCGCGATGGAGCGGCTCGTGACGCTGCGCGGGCAGGTGCCCGAGGAGAAGCCGCTCCACATCGATCCGCTCACCACGGCGGCGCTCGCGCGCGAGCACCTCGGCCGTTACCTGCGCGAGATCGAGCGCGCGCCGGCCGATCCGGTGCTCCGCCACTTCCTCGCGATCGGCGCGCTGTCGGAGCTGCTCGTGCGCACGAAGCTGCCGGCCAAGACGGAGCAGCGGCTGCGCGACATCGTCGCGTACGCGCAGCGCGACGGCGCCAAGCCGGGCACGATCGATCTGCTGATGACGGCGCTGTCGAGGATCGTCGCCCAATGACGTCGCAGCTCGCGGCGCACGGCGACGGCGATCTGGCCCTGCTCCACGAGCGCGTCGCCCGCGCGCGCCGCTCGGTGGTGGCGATCCGCGCCGGCGCGCTGGTCACGACCGGCTGGGTGGCGCTCGGCAACGGCGTGGTGGTGACGAGCCGGCGCGGGCTCGGCTACCCGACGGAGGTCGCGCTGACGTTCGAGGACGGGCGGAGCATGGCGGGGCGCGTGGTCGCGGCCGACGTGGGGCGGGACGTCGCGCTCGTCGCGCCGGCCGAGCCGCCGGGCGTCGCGGCGCTCGCGGTGCGCGCGCCGGCGGAGCCGCGGCTCGGCGAGCGCGCCGCGGTGCTGAGCTGCCTGCCGGGGCAGAGCCTGCGGCTCGCGGTCGCGCGGGTCAGCCACGTGGCGCGCAAGGTCGACGGGCAGCTGCCTGGGTTCGAGCTCGACGTGACGGCGCCGCTCGGCGCGCCGGTGCTCGATCCGGAGGGGCGCGCGATCGGGGTGGTCGCCGCGCTGCCGGGCGTCGCCGGGGAGCTGGCGGGCCACAGCGCGGTGCTCCCTGCGGGCGCGTTCCAGCCGCTGCTCGCGCTCGTGGATCGGCCGCTCGGCGAGCTCCGGGATCGGGCGCCGGTGTACCGCTGTCCGGCGTGCGAGGAGCCGTTCGACATCGAGAGCGACCGGTGCCTGGGCTGCGGTCGGCTGTTGCCGCACGCGTTCGCGCCGTCTCCGGCGCGCGCGGGCGTCGAGCGGATGATCCGGCAGGGCCTGTCGTCGCTCGGGATCATCGCGAACCGGGCGCGGGTCGGGCCGCGGGCGTGGCGCATCGCGCAGCGGCCGTTCCCGGCGGCGGAGACGGCGACGCAGGTGGACATCGAGCTCGACGAGGCGGGGCGCCTCTTGACGCTGCGCGCGCCGGTGGTGGGCGTGCCGGCGGCGAACCACGAGCCGTTCTACCGGTTCTTGCTCACGATGAACGACCAGACGACGGGGGAGTTCCGCGTGTCGATCACGGGGGACGAGGTGGCGGTGTCGTGCGTGGCGGCGCTGGAGGGGTTCGCGGATCACGAGGTGGCGCTGCTCATCGACGGGCTGGTGCAGATCGCGGACGAGTACCGGCGGACGCTCGCGGAGACGTTCGAGGCGGCGCCGCGGTTCGAGTCGGCGGGGAGATAGGCCTCGACGAGCTGCCCGCCCCGAGGGCCTACCGCCTTGCGATGGGAAGGCCAGGTGCGCGCGTCGAGGCAGAGGACGCGCGCCGGAGGGATTGCAGGACGTCCGCGAAGGTGCTCGGCGCCGGCATGGAGGCTTCCCGCGCGGTCCGGAGGGTTTCCCGCGCGGCCCTGAAGCTTCGCGCGCGGTCCTGAAACCTTCGCGCGCGCTCCGGAAGCTTCCCGCGCGGGGCGCAGGGTCGAATTTCCCGAGAAATTCGCCGCCCGGCGAGCGCCGGACGGCGCCGGGGGCGCGGCGGACGCCGCTAAGTGCGCGAAACTTCGTGCTCCGGAGCGCGCGGGAGAGCTTCCGGACCGCGCGCGAAGCTTCCGGAGCGCGCGCGAAGGTCTCGGGCGCGCGCGGGAAGCTTCCGGCGCGCTCCGAAAGCTCGGATTGGTGCGACGGATTACTCGATGTCGGCGTCGCCGGTCTCTTCGTCCGACGCTGCCGGCGTGGGCGGGGGGGCGACGGGCTTGGCCGGCGTGGTCGTGGGCTTGCGCTGGGGCGCCTTGCGGCTCGCGAGGCCGATGCGGATGAGATAGCTGCGCTTCTTGATCACGGCGCGGGCCGTGGTCGACCACTCGTCGAACCAGCCGCGCAGCTTGACGAGCGCCTCGCGCCGGCGCGCGGCCTCCGGGAGCTCGGTGTGCTCGGGCAGAGGCGATGTCGGGCCGAGCGCCACGTCGACAAGGCCCTTGAGGCGCTTGCGCTCGGCCTTGTCGAGGCCGCGGGTGGCGAGGAATGCGACGGCCTTCTTGTCGCTCTGCTTCGACCCGGCGCGGTCCGGATCGGTGCCATTCTCGAGGACGTCGAGCCGCGCGAGGAAGGTGGCCACTCCCCGGACGGAGGCGGTGCCGGTGGAGGGCGCGAGATCCTTGAACACGTAATCGTGCACGTCGGCGAAACGCCGGCGGAGCGCGGCGCCATAACGGGCGTAATTGGGCTCGTCCCACTGATCGAGCTCCCCCGTCGCGGCGCGCTGCGCCCTGGCATCGTCGGTGTCGGCCGACGCGCCGGCCCTGCGGGGCGCGGCGAGGACATCGAGGAGGAGCGTTCGGCCCTCCAGAATATCGTCATCGGTCATCCCGCCCCGGCCATCAACGTGCGAATCGCGGCGACGGCGCCTATCCCCATCAGGAGCTTTGTTGCGCGCTCCGGCGTGGCCTCGAGGACCGCATCCGAATACTCCATAAATATTTCCTCCCCTGCCGACCGGGAGATCCGGACGGCGGCAATGAGAGCGGAAGCTACAATGGGAGTTTCGGAGATGAGAAGAGGATTCTTGAGCTCCGGCCGCTGGATTCTTGCTCTTCCGGTGGGGCCCTCGGCCCTTGGCCCTCCAGCCCTTCAGCTGCGATGGTCTGTACGCTGAAGACGGACGGGACGGAGTTTCGCGCGCGCTCCGGCGCGCTCCTCGGCTGAGCAATGTCCTATCGCTCCGGCCACGACGCTTGCCGCAGGAGAATGGGCGGGCGAGCTTGCGCGGGCGAGAAAAATTGCGGGGTGGAGATAATGAGCATGAGAAGGAACGCGAGGCGAAAGGCGATCCTCGTGGCGGCCGTGGCCGCCCTGGCGCTCGGCGCGCTGGGGTCAGGGTGCTTGTGGGTGCGCGAGGAGCACGCGCCCGGTCGATTTTGCGCGCAATCGAACACCAGCGTGGTCGAGCACTGCGTGGACGCGAGCGAGGGCCCGGGCAGCGCGTGGAGCAAGGCCGAGGAGGACGGCGAGCTGCCGATCCAGATGTGGGCGTTCGGGCCGAACGGCGTGATGTCCGACGAGCTCGCCGCGAACGAGGCGGAGCTCCGGGCCTGGTTCGACAACATCGATCGGGCGGTGGCCCACGTGCGCGACGAGGAGAAGAACGCCGAGTCGCTCCGGGCGACCCTGCACGGCAGGCTCCTCGGGCTGCTCTCGCAGTCCAGGCGGCGCCAGGAGACGATCTTCGAGGAGGAGCCGGTCCGCGCGGCCGACAACTTCCAGCGGGCGATGACCGACAAGGCGAGCGCCGAGAAGGAGCCGCTCGCGGCCGCGCTGGCGGCCGACAAGCAGGCGATGGCGGTCGTGCAGGCGATCTTCGAGCAGGCGCGCAGCGACGCCGCGCCGCTGCGATTCAGGTACGCGGGTGTCGCGGCGCGGTTCGCCGCGTATCGCGACACCGAGGCGGCGGAGACGGCGGCGTACGCGGCGCTCTCGGAGCGGGCGTCGCGGTCGGACATCGACGGCCTCGACGGCGCGGAGCAGGCGGTGCTCGCGGCGGCGCGCGAGGCGAGCCGGGCGCCGAACGAGCTCGCCGCGGAGATCATGACGCTGTCGGCGGAGCTCCAGGCGCTCGCGGTGTCGTTCGAGGAGGCGATCGCGCCGCACAAGGAGGTGCTCGCGACGCACGGCGCGGTCGTGCCGGACATGACCTCGGGGGCGCTGCGCTCGCTGAGCGCCATGCTGGGCTACGCGCAGCGGCGGGTGGCCCGGAGCGACGCGACGGCGACGGCGCTGCTCGGCGGCATCGCGCTGCGGCGGCAGGCGCTCGAAATCCTGAAGGCGGACGAGGGGGCGCGCGAGGCGATCGCGCGGTCGCGGATCGAGAGGGCGTCGGAGGTGTTCAGCGGGGGAGCGCGCGCGCGGGTGGAGGCGCTGTCGGCGGCGCCGCCGGTCAGCGAGAAGCTCGGGCTGCCGCTGCTCGCCGAGCGGTGCGGGGCGCTCGTGGCGCTCGTGCAGATGCGGCCGCTCTGCGAGGCGGCAGGGTCGTCGTGGCGCGAGGCCGGGTGCGCGGCGCTCCGCGGGTCAGACGATCAGCGCGTTCGCGGGGGCGATGTCGACGGTCGGGGAAGGCGTCGAGGCTTACGCGGAGGTGATGCAGACGCTCGTTCACGCGACGACGCGCATCGGGGTGGGGTTCGTGCCGGTGGTCGGGCCGGCGCTCGACCTCTGCGAGGCGGTGACGGGCAAGGCGTGGTGTTTGCCGTCGGGGGAGGAGCTCAGCGACGAGGAGCGAATCTTTTCGGGGGTGGGGTTCGGGCTCGGGGCGGTCGGGCCGATGTGGCGCGCGGTCAAGACCAGCGGGGGGCTCAGGCCGTCCGCGATCCGGGTGGCCGGGGAGATCGCCGAGATCGAGGAGGCGTTCGCCCAGATCGTAAAAACGAACCGCGTCAGGGGCTACAAGGGGCTCACCGGGGCGATCACCAAGGGCAAAGTGGACGTCTTCGAGAAGAAGGCGGCCAAGTTCCTGGTGGACGACGGCCGATCGCTCGTCGGGGTCGGCGACGACGGCGTGCGTAAGGTGCTCGGCATACCGAAGGAGTCACGTCCTGGTACCATCGAGGGGATGGCGCCCGACTTCGTCTCGGTGTCCAGCGGACACAAGCTCATCCTGAGCGAGGCAAAGGGCGGCGGAACGATCCCGGTTAGCGACGTGCGCAATCAGCTCACGAATGCCATGGAGGCGGTGACGAAGAGGGGTCTGGCCGGCGACGTGGAACGGGTCGAGCTCATCATGGAGCAGGGCGCCAAGTTCAATCCGGAGAAGTTCGCTGTCAAGGACGGCTACCTGTTCGACACCGAGACAGGGAAAACCGTGACCCTGAAAGGCTTCAAACAATTCATCCTGGTGATCCGGCTATGAGCGAATCAAGACCTCACTTCTTCGCCTGGTGTAACGAGCCAGAACGGGTCGATGCGTTCGCGGCGGCACTGTCCGCACTGGTTGTCCCGGGGGAGCTTATCTCGGTGGACATGAGCCCCGACATTTGGTGCAAGACGTCGTCCATGGATGATGCGCTCGCGATGATCCGCGCCCACTTCGGAGGACGGAACAGCGCTCACGTGCTGTCCGGTGTGACGCTGAACGATTCCGAACGCATCATGGTCTTCAGCGCCGCGTGCTATCCCGAAGAAAGCGAACGTCGCCATCCTTTCGGCCCCCTTAGATTGGAGGCGGGCGAACGCAAGTGGGACTTTTACCCCTACGAGATCCCTGTGAGCGGCGGCCCGCGCTGCGTGGAGGCCGAGGCTGCCGTCGCTTGCCACCTGATTCAGAGCGACATCGAGGATCTCCTGCTGCGCCTCTGCGCGCCGGACACGAGCGGGCGGGTGCCGACCGGCGCCTGCACGGACAAGGAGGACTGGATCGCACCGGTCGAGATGTGCGCGACCTACAACGCGAACGCCGAGCAGCTCGCGCGCGATCTCGCCCTGTCGTGGGTGAGCCTGCACGACAAGCAGAGCGTCTCGCGCATCGCAGGCACGTCGCTGGAGGCGCTGCACGCGCGCGTCGACGCCACGCCGCGCGGCGCGCGCGTGCCCATGAAAGGCACGAGCGAGCTCACGCGTACCCTCACGCGCGAGACCGTTCTCAGGGCGCTCGCGACGCCGCCGGTCACGCTGCTAGACGCCCTCGAGGCCGCGGCTGTGCCCGACGATGCGTGGCGCGCCGCAGAGCCCCAGGCGCACGAAATCATGGAGCTGCTCCGCCACCTCGGGGAGGCAGCCGAAGGCGAGGGCCTGCCTGCGTGGCGGGCCGACATCACGACGCGCGGGCACGTCCGCTTCCTCGAAGAACACGCCCCGTTCCACGTTCGGCGCCTCCCGAGCGGCGGTGTGTTGCTGGCGACCCATCCCTACCGCACGCTCTGGCCGCTCTGGTCCGACGCGCTCTTCGTGCTTGGCCTGACGTCCTGACGCACGTCGTGCGCGTTCCATCTTCTCCGGATTCGCAGCAGATCCGCAGGTTCGCGCAGTCGGCGCATCGGAGGACATCGACGCCATCCAGGTCGTCGTCGAACTCGCCTCAGGCGAAGCGGTCCAGGCGTTTCAAACTCGGGCTCACGCGCGCGACAAGGCCCGATCGAACCGCGCGCCGGCAGCCTCGTCGAACAGAGCGCGCACGCCCGCGAAAGCAACGGCGGCGCGGAGCGGCGCGCGGCGCACGCCTGGTACGCACACCCTCCGGACGAAGTCAAGCCGCTCACGCCCACGCACCGCCGCGCCTGCGGGCGAGGTCGCCAAGCCCGCGGGCGAGGTCGCCACGCCCACAGGCGACGCCGCCGCGCCCCACGCAGCCCGCCGCGCCTCACACAGCCCGCCGGGCCCCTCGCCCAGCCGCGCGTGTTAGCTTGCTCCGCGCCAGCACGATGCCGTGCGGCCACCCCCGTCATCGAGGAGATCATGAAGCGAGAGAAGCGACTGACCAAGCGCGAGCGGAAGGCGCTCGCGCCGCCGCGCCCGGCGCAGCAGCAGCAGCACGAGCACCAGCACATCCACTGCGTCGCCTGCGGCAAACACCTCGATGCGGTGGAGTTCGGGGCGCAAGGGACGGCGACATGGCTCCAGTGCCAGCACCGCTCGCGCTTCGCTTCCTGCACCGTGTGCGTCGACATGTCGAAGCGCCTCCTCGCCGAGCACGACCGCACCGGACGGCCGGTGCAGTCCGCCCAGGCCTGGCACTGAGACGCCGAGAACGGAACGCGGCGCGCCCGCCGCCGCGCCCGACCGCGCCCGACAGCGCGCCCACAACCCCCTGAGCTCGCTCGCCCGCACGCAGCAGACGCCCCGGACCGGTATCGGTCACACCAGGGACGGTCAATCGATGGAAGCCGTGGCGTATCGGTAGTCCAAAGTACGCTGTCGTGTCCGCTCCTGTGCGCCGCCCCCCATGGCTGCCGTCGTCCGGTGTCGCACACCCGCGCTGAAGCGTGCGGCTTCCCACCTCGACCGGCCGTTCTTCGCCGAACTCCGCGCCGACGACGCGCGTCCTCGCTCGCTCACCCCCGCGGCCGTCCACCCCGGATACGCTTGCGCCCGGCGCCCTTTGCGCCAATGGTTCGCGCCCCATATTCATCATCTCGGAGGATCTGCATGACGAAACCAATCCGCCGCGCGGGCGTCATCGGCGCGGGCGTCATGGGCAGCGGCATCGCCGCCCACTTCGCCAACGCCGGCATCGAGGTCCTGCTCCTCGATATCGTGCCCCCGAACCTCACCGACGCCGAGCGGAAGGACCCGGCCGCGAGGAGCCGGTTCGCCGCAGGCGGGCTCGAGAAGGCCCTCAAGGCCAGGCCCGCCGCGTTCTTCCACCCCTCCCACGCCCGCCTCGTGCGCACCGGCAACACCGAAGATCACTTCGCCGAGCTCGCCCAATGCGACCTCGTTATCGAGGCGATCATCGAGAAGATGGAGCCGAAGCGCGCCCTCTTCGCGCGCCTCGAGCAGGTCATGCGCAAGGACGCGATCGCGGCCTCGAACACCTCCGGGCTGCGCATCGAGGAGATGATGCAGGGGCGCTCCGAGGACTTCCGCAAGCGATTCCTCGTCATGCACTTCTTCAACCCGGTCCGGTACATGAAGCTCCTCGAGCTCGTCGCCGGCCCCGACACCGACCCGGCCGTCGTCGCCCGCGTGCGCAAGTTCGGCGAGGACGTGCTCGGCAAGGGCATCGTCTTCGGCAAGGACACCCCGAACTTCGTCGGCAACCGCATCGGCACCCACGCGATGCTCACCGCCATCCACCTCATGATCGAGGAGGGCCTCGCGCCCGAGGACGTCGACGCCATCACCGGCGTCGCCATGGCGCACCCGAAGAGCGCGAGCTTCAGGACCGGCGATATCGTCGGCCTCGACACCTTCGCCCACGTCGCCGACAACTGCTACGCGGCGCTCGAGCGCGACGAGGACCGCGAGGTCTTCAAGGTGCCCGCCTACATCCGCAGCATGATCGAGGCGAAGCTCCTCGGCGACAAGACCAAGGGCGGCTTCTACCGCAAGGCCAAGGAGGGGCTCGAGACGCTCGACCCGGCGAAGCTCCAGTACCGCCCGCACGGCGGCGACGAGGCGATCAAGAAGGCCACGAAGTCCTGCGAGAAGATCGAGGACCCCGCCGCGCGCGTGAAGAAGCTCGCGAACGACCCCGGCAAGGCAGGGCAGTTCGCCTGGAAGGTGCTCTCCCGCTCGCTCGCGTACACGGCGCGCCGCGTGGGCGAGATCGCCGACAGCATCGTGGCCATCGATGACGCCATGCGCTGGGGGTACAACTGGGAGCTCGGGCCGTTCCAGACCTGGGACGCGCTCGGCTTCGCCGAGACCGTCGAGCGCATGCAGAAGGACGGGATCAAGCTGCCCGAGTCGATCCTCCGCATGAAGCAGAGCGGCGCGACCTCGTTCTACCGGCAGGACGGCGCGGTGTTCGACCTGCTCAAGGGAGAGTACGTCGCCCGCGAGGTCGATCCGCGCAACGTCACGCTCGCCGGCGCGCGCCGCGGCGTGAAGCCCGTGCTCGTCAACGACGGCGCCGAGGCGTGGGACCTCGGCGACGGCGTGCTCGGCGTCACCTTCAAGACCAAGGCGAACAGCCTCGATCCGGACTCGATCGGGATGCTCTCGCTCGCCGCCGAGAAGGCCGAGCAGGACTTCCGCGCGCTCGTGGTCTTCAACCAGGGCGAGCACTTCTGCGTCGGCGCCAACCTGTTCCTCGTGGTGATGGCCGCGGGCAACAAGGACTGGGAGGCGATCCGCAAGATGGTGAAGGGCTACCAGGACGCGACGCAGCGGCTGAAGTACGCGAGCGTCCCGGTCGTGGCCGCGCCCTACGGGATGACCCTGGGCGGCGGGCTCGAGCTCTGCTTCGCGTGCGACGCGGTGCAGGCCGCGGCCGAGACGTACGCGGGGCTCGTCGAGGTCGGCGTCGGGCTGATCCCGGGCGGCGCGGGGACGCTGAACATGCTCTGGCGCGCGTTCGAGGGGATCCCGGAGGGCGTGCCGGTGAACTCGTACGACCTCGTGACGCAGGTCTTCAAGAACATCGCCCTCGCCAAGGTCGCGACCAGCGCGGACGAGGCGAAGGCGCTCGGGTTCTTCCGCAAGACCGACGGCGTGTCGTTCGACCGGGCGCGCCAGCTTTACGAGGCGAAGGCGCGCGCCGTGGGCCTCGCCGAGGCCGGGTACCACGCGCCCGTGCCGCGCGCCTACAAGCTCCCGGGCGAGAGCGGGATCGCGACGCTGCAGATGATGATCGACACGCTCGTCGCCGGCGGCCACGCCAGCGAGCACGACGCGAAGATCGCGCGCAAGCTCGCCGAGGTGCTCTGCGGCGGCGCCGGCGGCGCGGCGCGCGAGGTGACCGAGGAGGAGATCCTCGAGCTCGAGCGCGAGGCGTTCGTCAGCCTGTGCGGCGAGCCCAAGAGCGCTGAGCGGATGCAGTACATGCTGATGAACAACAAGCCCCTCCGGAACTAGGTGAACGCCATGGTCGACGTCGTAATTGCAGAGGCCGTCCGCTCGGCCGTTGGCCGGGCCCACAAAGGGTCGCTCGCGCAGAAGCGCCCCGACGAGCTCGCCGGCGAGGTCGTCGCCGCGCTGCTCAAGCGCGTCCCCCAGGTGAAGCCGGAGGACGTCGAGGACCTCGTCCTCGGCTGCGCCATGCCGGAGGGCGAGCAGGGGCTCAACGTGGCGCGCCCCGTCTCGCTCCTCGGCGGGCTGCCGCAGGAGTCGTCCGCGATCACCATCAACCGCTTCTGCTCGAGCGGTCTCCAGGCGATCGCGATCGCGGCGGGCAGCATCGCGATGGGGTCGCTCGACGTCGCCGTCGCCGGCGGCGTCGAGTCGATGACCATGGTGCCGATGACCGGCAACAAGCTGAGCGCGTCGCCGGAGGTGATGGAGCGCTGTCCGACGGTGTACACGCCGATGGGCATCACCGCGGAGAACGTGGCGAGCCGGTTCCAGGTGAGCCGCGCCGACCAGGACGCGTTCGCGCTGAAGAGCCACCAGAAGGCGGCCGCGGCGCGCGAGGCCGGGCGCTTCGAGGACGAGATCGTGACCGTGAAGGGCGTGCGCTACGAGAACGGCAAGCGCGTGACCTTCGACTTCCGCGCCGACGAGCTGATCCGCAAGGAGACCACGGCGGAGGCGCTCGCGGGGCTGAAGCCGTCGTTCGCGGCGAAGGGGAGCGTCACCGCGGGCAACAGCTCGCCGCTGTCGGACGGCGCCGCCGCCGCGCTCGTGATGAGCAAGGCGAAGGCGGACGCGCTCGGCGTGAAGCCGCTCGGGTACTTCCGGTCGTTCGTGACCGTCGGCGTCGACCCCGCCATCATGGGGATCGGCCCGGTGCCCGCGGTGCGGAAGCTGCTCGCGAGGACCGGGCTGAAGATGGCCGACATCGACCTCTTCGAGGTCAACGAGGCGTTCGCGTCGCAGGCCGTCTACGTGCAGCGGTCGCTCGAGATCCCCGAGGAGAAGCTCAACGTGAACGGCGGCGCGATCGCGCTCGGCCACCCGCTCGGGTGCACCGGCGCGAAGCTGACCGCGACCGCCCTCCACGAACTCCGCCGGCGCGGCGGCCGGTACGCCATCGTCACGATGTGCATCGGCGGCGGCATGGGCGCGGCCGGGCTGATCGAGCTGGCCCGCGCGACCGCGAGCGCCTGATCTCGGCCGGGGCGCGGCCCGCCGCGGCGCCGCGCTCCGGCTTCCCCGCGGCGGGTCGATGGCCTATAGAAGGGCCCATGCCCACCCACCTGACGACGTTTCAGGGGTCGATCCCCGACGCCTTGAAGCGGGCCATCGAAGAGAAGATCGAAGGCTCCACCGCCGAGGTGACCGGCGGCGGAGGGCACTTCAACCTCGTCGTGACCTCGCCGGTGTTCGCCGGCAAGAGCATGCTGGAGAGCCAGCGGCTGGTCTACAGCGCGATCGCCCACCTCATGGCCGGCGACCTGGCGCCCGTCCACGCCATCGACAGCCTGAAGACTAGGACTCCCTGAGCGGGATCAGCGGCGGCGCAACGGCGCCGCCGTCCACGCGGGCTCGACCTCGCAGGCGCTGCTGCAGCCGTCGCCGTCGACGGTGTTGCCGTCGTCGCACGCCTCCCGCGCGGTCTGGATGCCGTCGCCGCACACGGAGACGCACGCGCTGGGCTCGCCGCTGCACGTGTAGCCGAGCGTGACCTCGCAATCCGGGCTGCAGCCGTCCGCCCCGACCGTGTTGCCGTCGTCGCACGCCTCGGTGCCGATGAGCAGGCCGTCGCCGCAGAGCGGGCCGCAGACGCTCGGCTCGCCGACGCACCTGTAGCCCGCCTCGATCACGCAGACCCCGTTGCAGCCGTCCTCGCTCGCGAGGTCGCCGTCGTCGCAGGTCTCGGCGCCGCGCAGGAGGCCGTCGCCGCACATCGTCGAACAGATGCTCGGAGCGCCGGCGCAGGTGTACCCGGCCTCGATGGCGCAGCCCTCGCCGCAGCCGTCCCCCGCCGCGGCGTTGCCGTCGTCGCACCCCTCGGCGCCGGCCACCGCCCCGTCGCCACACACGGCGTCGCCGTCGCCGCCGCCGCCTCCCGCGCCGCCCGCGCCTCCCGCGCCCGCGCCGCCGGCACCGCCTGCGCCGCCGCCGCCCGCGTCGCTTGCGCCCCCGTCGCCGCCGCCTGCGCTCGCGGTCCCGCCGGTGTCCGCCGTCGTCGCGCTCGACACGGAGCCCGACCCGCCCCCGCCCGACCCGGCCCCGCCGCTGCTGTCGTTCGGGCCTCCCTCCCCGCACGCAAGGAGCGCCACGGCCGCGAGCGCCGCGGCCGACCCAGTCCACCTCGTGAACAGCATCCATCCCTCCAGGAGCGAGATCCGCGACCGACGGTGGCCCCCCATCGACTCCGTACCGAGCACCTGTCGCCGCAATCTCCCTCGGAATACCCGTCTCCGATAGCCAGGGACAATTCTAGCGCTGCTGGCGCGCTCGTCGCCCGGCGCGCACCCCGGCGCGCCGGGATCGCGCGGAGGGAGCGCGGTTTTCCCCGGCAGATCGCGGCGCTCCGGCGCGAGGCGACCCGCGCGCGGGGCCGGGCCGCGCCCGCGCCGAGGGGCCCCCGCCCGGCCCGCGGCCGGAGCCCGCCGCGCCGTCTGTTTGACACCGGAATTCGCGCGGTGGTACGTGGCGCCGAGCGCCAGCTCCAGGTGCGCTTGCCCCACCGCGACCTCACGAACCCGAGGACCCTGCCATGACGCCTCGCTCTCCGTTGCCCCCCGCCGAACCGCGCCCGGGCGCGCCCGACGCGCCCGACGATCGGCGCGCGCCGCCCCCCCGCAGCCAGCAAGGCCGGCCCCGCCGCCCGGGCGCCGCGCTGCTCTCCCTCGCCCTCGGCGCCGCGATGACCGCCGCCGCCGCGGGCGAGGCCGCGGCCCAGATGCGCACGGGCGAGGGCAGGAACGGCGACGGCATGGACCTGCACCTGTTCCGGCCGGCGGTCGACTCCAAAGGCCTCTTCTCGGTCAACGGGGCGGACATCCTCGGCGCCAACGACATCAGCCTGGGGCTCGTGCTCGATTACGGGCACAACATCCTGCCGCTCACCGAGAACGACCAGGGAACGAAGGTGATGCTGAATCACGCGTTTCAGGGCACGTTCCAGTTCGATTACGGCATCGCCAACTTCCTGGTCGTCGGCCTCTCCGCGCCGGTGGTGCTCAACGGGGCCAAGGCGATCAACGACATCGGCCCGGGCCCCGGCGGCAATTACGACGACGACTCGCTCGACGCCCAGGCGCTCGGCAACCTGGCGATCCACGCCAAGGTGCGCCTGCTCCGCCCCGATCAGGACGTGATCGGGCTCGCGGTGATCGCCCAGGCCGGCGTCGGCGTCGCCGGGGCGGAGGACTTCGCCGCGGACCCGGGGTTCTTCTTCTGGCCGCAGATCGTGCTGGAGAAGCGGTTCGGCATCACCAACCCGTTCCGGATCGCGCTGAACGCCGGCTACCGCGGCCACACCGGCAAGAACCCGGCGTTCGGCCTGCGCTCGGACGGCGCGACCTACCAGCTGAAGCACGGGGACTTCGAGTACTCGGACCTGATCACCGGCGGGTTCGGCATGAGCTACCGCGTGCTCACGCCGCTCGACCTCGTGGCCGAGACGTACCTGACGCAGCAGGTCGGCGGCGGCGAGAGCAGCAAGCAGAAGCTGTCGGCCGAGGCGGTCGGCGGTATCAAGCTCTTCATCGAGCGCAACAGCTTCCTCATGCTCGGCGCCGGGCTCGGGTACACGCCCGGCTTCCAGGCGGCGGAGCAGCGCGCGACCATCGGGTTCGTCTTCGAGCCGTCGATCGGCGACCGCGACGGCGACGGCATCAAGGACGATCAGGACGACTGCCCCGACGAGCCGGAGGACTACGACGGCTTCCAGGACACCAAGGCGGACTCGCCCCCCGGCAAGTACGGCTGCCCGGATCCGGACAACGACGAGGACGGCATCCTCGACGTCGACGACCGCTGCCCGAACAACCCGGAGGACCGCGACGGCGACGAGGACGACGACGGCTGCCCGGAGGGGAGCGACGGCGACCGCGACGGCGACGGCATCCTCGACTCGCGCGACAAGTGCCCGGACGAGCCGGAGGACCGCGACGGCTTCCAGGACAAGGACGGCTGCCCCGATCCCGACAACGACAAGGACGGCATCCCCGACAAGGCCGACCAGTGCCCGAACGACCCGGAGGACCGGGACGACTTCGAGGACGAGGACGGCTGCCCCGATCCCGACAACGACCGGGACGGCATCCCCGACGTGGCCGACAAGTGCCCGAACGATCCCGAGACGTTCAACGGGCTCGAGGACGAGGACGGGTGCCCGGACAAGGGCAGCGTCGTGATCGAGGAGAACAACATCGTCATCCTCGAGAAGATCCAGTTCGCGACCGGCAGCGCGGAGATCCTCCCGGAGTCGTTCGGCATCGTGCAGGCCGTCGCCGAGACGCTCAAGCACCACCCGGAGTTCACGCTGATCGAGGTGCAGGGGCACGCCGACGAGCGCTCGGCCGACGCCTACAACCTCAAGCTGACGCAGGCCCGCGCGGACGCGGTCGCGGCGGCGCTCGCGCAGCGCGGCGTCAACAAGAACGCGGTGCGCTCGATGGGCTACGGCGAGTACTGCCCGATCGATCCGGCCCACAACGCGGCGGCCTGGGAGAAGAACCGGCGCGTCGAGTTCAAGGTCGTGCGCACCGACAAGGGGCCGACCAACGTGGAGCTCGGCTGCGCGCTGGCCCGCTCCAAGGGCGTCGTCCCGCCGCCGCCCTGAGCGGCGCGCGCCCCCCGCGGCGGCCGCCCGCGCGCGGCCGATCTGGACAGGACGGGCGGGCCCGGGGGAGAGTGGCCCCATGAACGCCCGCGCCCCGCTCTCCGCCGCCGCGGCCCTCGCGGCGGCGGCGCTCGCCGCCCTGGCGGGCGGCTGCATCGACACCGACGCCGCCGTGTTCGTCGACCCCTCCATCGCCGCGCCCGAGGCGACCGTCTCGTCGGGCGCGCTCGGGACCGGCCTTCAGGCGAGCTTCGCGCTGAAGCTCCACCTGGGCCCGCGGGCGAGCGGTCCGAGCCGCGTCGCCGTGCGCGGGTTCGAGATCTCGAGCGCCGATCAGAAGACCGCGATCGTGGCGCCGCTCCCCGCCGAGACGACGACGCCGCTGCCGGTCGAGGTCGCTCCGGGCAGCGACGTCACCGTGGAGTTCACCTTCGATACGGGCGCGGCGGGCACGACGCTGCCGGCCGACGCCGCGGCGGCGCTCTGCGCCGCGGAGGGGATCCGCGTCACGGGGACGATCGAGGACTCGCTGGAGGACGGGGCGACGCCGGTCGCCTCCGCGGTGTTCCACGCGCGCTGCCCGTGACGCGCCGCGCGGCGGCGCCGGAGAGCGCGGCGGCGATCTCCGCGCTCTCCCGCGCCGCCGCGCGCGCGCCGCGCGCGCGCCGCGCTAAAATGCGGGCCATGGCGCAACGACAGCCCCCCCCGCCGCAGGCCGAAGCGGATCGCGCGCTCCGGTCTCCGGCCCACGACGGCGAGAGCAACGGAGGCGCGCCCCGCACCACGAACGGCGGAGGCGGCGACGGGCTCGGGCTCGACCAGGACGGGCTCGCGGCGCTCCGGCGCGCGGTGGCCGCGTGGCGGGAGGGCCCGGTCGCCGAGGCGTCGGCGCGCTTCCCGCCGCGCAGCGAGCGCTTCACCACCTGGAGCGGCGTCGACGTGCCCGACCTCGCGACGCCGGCCGACGCGCCGGTCGACCACGCGGCGGCGCTCGGGCTGCCCGGGGAGTACCCGTTCACCCGGGGCGTCCAGCCGACGATGTACCGCGGCAAGCTCTGGACGATGCGGATGTTCGCGGGCTTCGGGACGCCGGAGCAGACGAACGCGCGGTTCAAGTACCTGCTCGCCGAGGGGCAGACGGGCCTGTCGACCGCCTTCGATTTCCCGACGCTCATGGGCTACGACTCCGACTCTCCGCGGTCGCTCGGCGAGGTCGGGATGTGCGGTGTCGCGGTCGACACGCTCCGCGACATGGAGGTGCTCTTCGACGGCATCCCGCTCGATCAGGTGACCACGTCGATGACCATCAACGGCCCCGCCGTGGTGCTGCTCGCGTTCTATATCGCGCTCGCCGACAAGCGCGGGATCCCGCGCAAGCGGATCGGCGGCACCGTGCAGAACGACTGCCTGAAGGAGTTCATCGCCCAGCACGCCTGGCTCGTCCCGCCGCGCCCGGCGATGCGCGTCGTGACCGACATGATCGAGTTCTGCGCGCGCGAGGTGCCGCGGTGGAACTCGGTGTCGATCAGCGGCTACCACATCCGGGAGGCGGGCTCGACCGCCGCGCAGGAGCTCGCGTTCACGCTCGCGGACGGGCTCGCCTACGTCGAGAGCTGCGTCGAGCGCGGCCTCGACGTCGACGCGTTCGCGCCGCGCCTGTCGTTCTTCTTCGACGTCCACAACGACTTCTTCGAGGAGATCGCGAAGCTACGCGCCGCGCGCCGGATGTGGGCGCGGTTCCTCAAGGAGCGCTACGGGGCGAAGAGGGCCGAGAGCATGAAGCTGCGCACGCACGCGCAGACGGCCGGCGTCTCGCTGACGGCCCAGCAGCCCTACAACAACGTGGTCCGCGTCTCGCTCCAGGCGCTCGCCGCCGTGCTCGGCGGCACCCAGTCGCTCCACACGAACTCGCTCGACGAGACATACGCGCTCCCGACCGAGGAGAGCGTGACCATCGCCCTCAGGACGCAGCAGATCATCGCCCACGAGAGCGGCGTCGCGAACACCATCGATCCGCTCGGGGGGAGCTACTACGTCGAGTGGCTCACCGACCGCCTGGAGCAGGAGGCGCTCGAGTACATCCGGCGGATCGACGAGATGGGCGGGATGGTGACCGCCATCGAGAAGGGGTATCCGCAGCGCGAGATCGCCGCGTCGGCCTACCGGTTCCAGCGAGAGCTGGAGTCGAACGAGCGGATCATGGTGGGGGTCAACCGCTATGCCGCCGCCGGCGAGAAGACGATCCCCCTCCTCCGGATCGACGAGGAGGTGCAGCGGGTGCAGTGCCAGAACCTGGCCCGGGTCAAGGCCCAGCGCGATCAGGACCGGGTGCGAAGCGCGCTCGCCGAGGTGCGAAACAGCGCGCGCGGGCGCGACAACCTCATGCCCCCCATCATCGCGGCGGCGAGCGCGTACGCGACCGAGCAGGAGATCTGCGACGTGCTGCGCGACGTCATGGGCACGTACAGCGACCCTGCCGAATTCTGAGCTCGCGAGATCGCCGGCGCGCGCTCTGGCGAAGGCGCGGGCGCCGGAGTGCGCATCCGATCAGGTCGCGGGCCTCACGGCGGCCCTGGGAACCCCCTCAATTCGTCAGGTTGACACTTCTCTACGTCGGCCGGTAGAGTGCGCCGGCGTCAGGGTGCCGCAGTCGCGGCTCATCCGTGGCGCCGCCGTACGGTCTGCTGTTGTCGCTGCGCTGCGGCGCTGCGTGCTGTCGGTCGAGTGAGAGGATCGTCGCGGGCGACCGAGGTCGCCGCGAGGGAGCAAGCTTATGAAGAGTCGATCCATGTCGCGCCGCATTTTTGCCCTTTCGGCGCTCTTCCTGTCCGTCGGCGCCACGGCGGCCTGTGACAACAAGGGGGCCGAGTCCGGCAAGGACCCGGCGGGGGCGAACTCCGCCGCCGCGGGCCCCGGGGCCAAGGACCAGGGCGGGGCGAAGGGCGGCGCGAAGTTCGTCACCATCTCCAGGGAGCAGCAGGCGTCCTGGGTGCGCAACTTCAACCCGCTGCTCGGCGAGGGGAGCGTGCGCTTCCCCACCGTCGCCGGCATCTACGAGCCCATGATCGTGTACAACACGATGAAGGGCGAGTTCGTGCCGTGGCTCGCCACGAAGTACGAGTGGAGCGACCAGAACAAGAAGCTCACCTTCTCGACCCGCCCCGAGGTCAAGTGGTCCGACGGACAACCCTTCTCGGCGAAGGACGTCGCGTTCACGTTCGGCCTCCTCAAGAAGTTCCCGGCGCTCGATCTCTCGGGCGTGTGGAAGTTCGTCGACTCGGTCGAGGCCAAGGACGACAGCACCGTCGAGTTCAAGCTCAAGGAGGCGTTCGTCCCCGGGCTCCACTACATCGGCCACCAGCCGATCGTGCCGGAGCACAAGTGGAAGGACGTCGCCGACCCGGTCACGTTCACGAACGAGAACCCGGTCGCGACCGGCCCCTTCACCGAGGTGAAGACGTTCCAGAACCAGATCTACGAGCTCGGCAAGAACCCGAACTACTGGCAGAAGGGTAAGCCGGCGGTCGAGGGGCTGCGCTTCCCGGCGTACCCGGGCAACGACCAGGCGAACCTGGCGCTCATCAACGGCGAGGTCGACTGGGCCGGCAACTTCGTCCCCGACATCGACAAGACCTACGTCGCCAAGGACCCGGAGAACAACCACTACTGGTTCCCGCTCGTCGGCGGCACCGTGACGCTCTACCCGAACGCCACGAAGAAGCCGTTCGACGACATCAAGCTGCGCAAGGCCATCAGCATGGCCATCGACCGCGCGCAGATCGCCAAGATCGCGGTCAACGGCTACACGGTCGGCGCGGACGGGACCGGGCTCGACGACGCCTACGCGCGCTGGCGCAACGAGAAGGCCGCGGCGGCGGGCGACTGGACCAACTACGACGTGGCCAAGGCGAACGCCCTCCTCGACGAGGCCGGCTACGCCAAGGGCGCGGACGGGATCCGGGCGAAGGACGGCAAGCCGCTGAAGTTCGACATCAACGTCGTGACCGGCTGGTCCGACTGGGTGCGCGCGGTCCAGATCACCACGCAGAACCTGAAGGCGGTCGGCATCGACGCGTCGCTGAAGACCTACGACTTCAGCGCGTTCTTCGAGGCGCTCCAGAAGGGCACGTTCGACATGTCGATGGGCTGGACGAACACCGAGCCCACGCCGTTCAACTTCTACCGCGATCTCATGGCGCCGGAGTTCGTGAAGCCGGTCAACGAGGCCACGACGCGCAACTGGCACCGCTTCGCCGCCAAGGAGGCCGAGCCGCTGTTCAAGAAGTTCGCGGCCGCGACGGATCCGGCGGAGCAGAAGAGCATCATCGACGAGCTGCAGATGATCTACGCCCAGCAGGTGCCGGTCATCCCGCTGTTCAAGAACCCGTCCTGGGGCGAGTACAGCACGAAGCGCTTCGTCGGGTGGCCCAGCAAGGAGAACCCGTACGCCAAGCTGTCGCCGAACAACTCGCCGGACTACCTCCTCGTCCTGACCGAGATCAAGCCGAAGTGAAGGTCGCTGCGCGGCGCGCCGGGCACCCGGCGCGTCGCGCGCGTCTCCGCGCCTTCAGCGTCTCCGCGCGCCGCTGCGCGCCTCGTCACCTCGCCGCGCGTTCCGCGTAGCTCCTCCCTCCATCTCCGCACAAACCTTGGCCGCCGGCGGCGCCGGTGCGAAGATCGCACCGCAATGCGCCCCTCGGCCGCCCAGATCGCACGGTTCGCTGCGCTCCTCTCCGGAGCCGTCCTCGCCGCCTGCGGCGGCAGCCAGCACGCGGGCGCCGCGGCGTTCTGGGAGGGCGGCACCGTCGACCCCGCCGCGCCCGCCGAGCCGGACGCCGCGCAGCAGAAGGCGCCGCGCCGGGCGGTCGGGACGCCCGACGACTTCGACGGCGCCCCGTCCACGCCCGAGGAGCGGGCTCCCTCGGCGTGGGTCGGCGTGCGGCACGACCTCGCGCTCGCGCGCGCCGCGTCGCGCGCCGAGCGGTGCAGCTGCCTGGCCGTGGAGGTGGGGGAGGCGCGCGACCCGCGGTTCCAGTGGGCGGCCGGCGCCCCGGAGACCGGGGGCGACACGCTCGCCGTCGCCCTGAGCGCGCGCGGGGTGCCCTGCCCGGGCGGCCCCGCCGACGAGGAGCTCCGGCGCCCGTCGATCTCGGCGGTCGATCAGGAAGGGAACGACGTCATCATCGAGGTCGAGGAGCTGCCGCCCGGGCGGCCGCTCGCGACCGGCGCCGTGATCCCGAGGCCCGCCAAGGGCGGGGCGATCTACGTGAAGGGGCGGAGCGCGAAGGTCCCCTACGCGCGCGCCGCCGGCGGCGCGCGCTGCAAGGTGTATTGAGACCGGCGGCGGCGCTCAGTCGCTGGGAGCGCCCGCGCAGATCCAGTCGTTGATCTTCTTGATGTTGGCCTCGGACAGGGCCATGTTCGGCGGCGGGGGCATGCGCTTGCCGCCGTCGCACAGGTCGACGTTGCGCAGCTTGTTGATGATGTAGCTCTGGCTCGGCATGCCCGGCACGACGAGCACCCGATCGGCGCAGGTCGTGCTGTCCCCGTCGACGAGCTCGCCGTGCGCCGCGTTCGCGCGGAGATCGAGCTCGCCGGGCAGGTGGTCGCTGTTGCCGTGGCACCCCGCGCAGCTCGCGGTCAGGATCGCCTTCACGTCGGCGAAGGTCGCGGTGTCCGCGCCGCACGCCGGATCGGTCGGGGTGGAGCCGCCCTCGCCGGTGGAGCCGCCCTCGCCGGTGGAGCCGCCCTCGCCGGTGGAGCCGCCTTCGCCGGTGGAGCCGCCCTCGTTGGCGCCGCCCTCGCCGTTGGAACCGCCCTCGTTTCCGCCGCCTTCGCCCGTGGTGGCGCTGCTGGTCGAGGTGGTCCCGCCGCCCGAGCCCGTGGTGGCGCCGCTGGTCGAGCTGGTCGTGCCGCCGCCCTCGCCGCCGGGGTCGTCGTCCGAGCAGGCGGCCGCCGATAGGCCGACGGCGAGACAGAGGGCCAGTCGAAGTGTAGTTTTCTGGAGAAGCATGGAAGACCTCATTGCACTGGATTGACGCGGCGGTCGCCGCGCCATGAACGCCCGTAGCCTAGAGGTCTCTGTGGTCGTTCACAATGCATTTCGCGAGAAGGGCAGATATTCAGCGCCTCGCGAAATGGCGGCACTGCAACTCAATGGCAACGCTGTACCGCGCTGTCAGGCGCGCTACCCCGCGAGCGCCCTCGAGGACAGCAGCTCTCCCGGATCGCGCTCTGCCATCTCCTCGAAACGCGGGAGATCGGCGAGCCGGCGCGCCGTCGTGGCGCCCGTCTCGGGGTCGCGATCGAACGCGATCGCGCGGCTGAGGCCCTGCTTCGACACGCCCCGGAGCAGCGCGGGCGAGTGGGTCGTCGCCACGATCTGACAGACGGACGGCCGCGCCGCGCCCTCCAGGAGCTGCGCGAGCACGCCCGCGCGCTCGGGGTGCATGCCGGCGTCGGGGTCCTCCACGAGGAGCAGCGAGCCCTCCGGCGCGGTGAGCACGCCGGCGATCTTGCCGAGCGCGCGCAGCGCGCCGTCCGGGAGGCTCGGCGCCGGGACGCGGGCGCCGCCCTTCTCGACGAGCACCATCATCACGTCGCCGAGGCCCGTCTCCGCGAACTCGATATCGAGGATCTCGGGCGCGAAGATCGAGCGCACCCAGCCGAGCACGTCGGCCTTGTGATCGGCTTCCTGACAGAGCCAGCGGAGCACGGCGGAGAGGTTCTGCCCGCCGGCGCCGAGGTTCTCGATCTCGTGCGGCACGTAACCCCGCATCCGCGAAGGGTCGATGTCGATCGACAGCGTGCCCCGCATCGCGACCTGGAGCGCGTTGCAGAGCGCGATGACGTCCGAGAGGCTCACGTCGTCGCCGCGCCCGCGGTGGTGCTCGATCTGGCCGAGCAGGCTGCGCCGCGCGGGGTTGCGATCCATCGACGCGATCCTCATCGAGCGGCCCTTCTTCGACGCCGACATCAGCGCGCCCGCCGCGGCGAACCCCTCCAGGCCCTTCAGCGCCGACGCGGGCGTATCGAAGAGCGGCCCGCCGGCCGACTTCGCCTCGAGCGACTCGTGCTCGACGATCACGTCGGGCTCGACCTGACACGTGATCTTGTGTGTGAGCTCCTCCTTCCCTATCGCCCATCGGCTCTCGATGGTGAACGATTTGGCTCCCTTGTGGGTGGCCCCCTGCGTGCCGCCGCGCAGGCCCGGCCAGATCTCGCGCCTGCCGTCGACGCGGCCGCGGAAGATGTCGCACAGGGGGAGATCCAGCCCGACGCCCTGCAAGAAGCGCAGGGCGTCGAGGAAATTGCTCTTGCCGGAGCCGTTGGCCCCGAGCAGCAGCGTGAAGGGGGACAGCTCCACCGTTTGATCGGCGAAGCTCTTGAAGTTCTTGAGTCGAATGGATGTCAGCATGCCTGGCCGCTCGCAGCTCTCCATGTAGCCAGGCGGTTGGCCGGATGTAAAGCGCCGGCCGACGGCTCAGCGAAAGTCGAGGAGCTCGATGTCGAACACGAGCATGCCGGCGGGCGCGCCGGGGCGCGTCGGCTTTTCGCCGTACGCGAGCTCGGCCGGGATCCAGAAGCGCGCCTTCTCGCCTTTCACCATCAGCTGTACGCCCTCGGTCCACCCCTTGATCACGCCGCCCAGCGGGAAGGTGATCGGCTCGTCGCGGACGATGGAGCTGTCAAACATCTTCCCGTCCGTGGTCCACCCCGTGTAGTGCACGGTGACGCGGCTCGTCGGCTTGGGGTGCTCGGTGCCCGTGCCCTTCTGGAGGACCTCGTAGGCGAGCCCGGAGGGGGTCTTCTTCGCGGCCTTGGGCGGCGCCTTCACGTCCTTCGGCACGGGCGGGGGCTTCGGCGCGGGCGCGAAGTCGAGCAGCTCGACGTCGAACACGAGCATTCCGGCCGGGGCGCCCGGCTGCATCGGCCGGTCGCCGTAGGCGAGGTTGCCCGGGATCCAGAGGCGGCGCTTCTCGCCCTTGCTCATGAGCTGGAGCGCCTCCGTCCACCCTTTGATCACGCCGCCCACACCGAAGCTCGCCGGCTCGCCGCGGAGGACGGAACTGTCGAACATCTTTCCGTCGGTGGTCCACCCCGTGTAGTGGACCTTCACCTTGTCGTCGGGGCCGGGATGCTCCTTGTCCTTGCCCGGCGTCAGCACCTTGAACGCGAGGCCCGAGGCCGTCTTCTGCGCGTCCGCGGGCGGCGCGGCGACGTCCGGGGGCGCAGGCAGGCCGGCGGGCTCTGGCGGAGTCGGCTCCGCGGTGGGCTCGGCCGCGTGCGTGGGCGGCGCGGCCGGCTTGGCAGACGCGGCCGCTGGGGCGTCGGCGGTCGCCTGCGGGGCCGGCTTCTGATCGCAGGCGGCGAGGGGGACGGCAAGCATCGCAACAAGGACGAGGTATCCGCGCTTCATGCGCCGCTTCATAGCTCGTCCGCCGTCGAGAGCCGGTATTTTTGTGAGGTGCGCGGCGCGATTCCGTCGGTTGCGGACCCGGCGCCGCCGCCGGCCGTCCGCGCGCGGCGTTCGAGGGATCTCGACCCGACTGCGCGGAAGGTCTAGCGTGCCCCGGCCATGGGGAGATCGATATACTTCTTCGGCGGGGGGCAGGCGGACGGGGACGCACAACAGAAGGAGCTGCTCGGCGGCAAGGGCGCGGGGCTCGCCGAGATGACGCGCCTCGGCATCCCGGTGCCGCCGGGCTTCACGGTCACCACCGAGGTCTGCAACGCGTACTATGCCGCGGGCAAAGCGCTCCCCGCCGGCGTCGAGGACGAGATCAGGGCGGCGATCGGCCGGCTGGAGTCGCTGCTCGACGCGCGGTTCGGGAGCCCCGAGGCGCCGCTGCTCGTGTCCGTCCGCTCGGGCGCGCGCGCGTCGATGCCGGGAATGATGGATACCATCCTGAACCTCGGCCTGAACGACGAGATCGCCCGGGGGCTCGCGAAGCGCACGGGCAGCGAGCGATTCGCGCTGGACGCCTATCGGCGTTTCATCCTGACGTATGCCGATATCGTGCTCGGCGTGCCCCGCGACCGCTTCGAGGAGGCGCTCGGCCGCGCGCGCAAGCAGGCCGCGGTGCGGCTCGGCGTCGACGCGACGCGCCTGAACGCCGCCGAGCTCGAGCGCAAGGTGCCTGATTCGCTGCTCGATCCGGAGTCGCTCGCGGCGCTGATCCAGCGGCAGAAGGACATCGTCCTCGGGGCCACGGGGCGGCCGTTCCCCGACGACCCGTACGTGCAGCTCTGGGGCGCGATCCGCGCCGTATTCGACAGCTGGAAGAACCACCGGGCCCAGGTGTACCGGAAGATGCACGACATCCCGGAGGCGTGGGGGACGGCCTGCAATGTCCAGGCGATGGTGTTCGGCAACCTGGGCGACGATTCCGGGACGGGCGTCGCGTTCACGCGCGATCCGTCGACCGGCGAGCGGCGCTTTTATGGCGAATGGCTCCCCAACGCGCAGGGAGAGGACGTCGTGGCGGGGGTGCGCACGCCGCACCCGCTGTCGAAGTCCAGTGCGGGCGGCGTGTCCGGTGCGGGCGGCGTGTCCGGTGCGGGCGGCGTGTCCGGTGCGGGCGGCGTCGACGACGCGTGCTCGCTCGAGGCGCAGATGCCCGACGTGTACGCGGAGCTCGTCGAGGTGCAGGCCACGCTCGAGCGGCACTTCCGCGACATGCAGGACCTGGAGTTCACGATCCAGCAGAAGAAGCTCTTTCTCCTCCAGTGCCGCACCGGCAAGCGCACGGGCCGGGCGGCCGTGCGCATCGCGGTCGAGATGGCCAAAGAGGGCCTGATCAGCCAGCGCGAGGCGATCTTGCGGGTGGAGCCGGGCTCGATCGATCAGCTGCTCCACCCGAGCATCGACCCGAGCGCGCCGAAGAAGCTGCTCGCGCGCGGCCTGCCGGCGAGCCCGGGGGCGGCGACGGGGCAGGTGGTGTTCAGCGCGGACGAGGCGGAGCGGCGCGCCGGCCAGGGCAAGGCGGTGATCCTGGTGCGGTCCGAGACGTCGCCGGAGGACATCCACGGCATGAAGGCGGCGCGCGGCATCCTGACGGCCCGCGGCGGCATGACGAGCCACGCGGCCGTGGTGGCGCGGGGGATGGGCAAGAGCTGCGTGGCCGGCTGCTCGGCGATCAGCGTGAGCCAGGGCCAGATGGCGGTGACGCTCTACGACGATCACGGGCACCCGACCGACACGATCACGGTGAAGGCGGGCGACCTGATCACGCTCGACGGCGGCACCGGCACGGTCTACCTCGGGGCGGTGCCGACCGTGCCGGCGGCGCTGAGCGGCGAGTTCGAGGAGCTCATGGTCTGGGCCGACGCGGTCCGGCGCCTGCGCGTGCGGTCGAACGCCGACACGCCCCACGACGCGAGGACGGCGCGCAACTTCGGCGCGGAGGGCATCGGGCTCTGCCGCACCGAGCACATGTTCTTCGACGAGGAGCGGATCCAGGCGATGCGCGAGATGATCCTCGCGGACGGCGAGGCGGGGCGGCGGCGCGCCCTCGCGAAGCTCTTGCCGTTCCAGCGCGGCGATTTCGTGGGCGTCTTCCGCGAGATGGCCGGCTTGCCCGTGACGATTCGCCTGCTCGATCCGCCGCTGCACGAGTTCTTGCCGCAGGACGAGGCGCAGCTCCACCAGCTCTCGAAGGCGATGGGCGTCCCGGCGCAGGACCTCTCGCGCAAGAACGAGGAGCTCGCCGAGTACAACCCGATGCTCGGCCACCGCGGCTGCCGGCTGGCGATCACGTCGCCGGAGATCTACGAGATGCAGGCGCGCGCCATCGTCGAGGCGGCGTGCGAGGTCGCGGCGGCGGGCATCGAGGTCGAGCCCGAGATCATGATCCCGCTCAGCATGACCCGGCGCGAGCTCGCCATCACGCGCGCGCTCGTCGAGGGGGTCGCCGAGAAGGTGTTCGCCGAGAAGGGGCGGAGGGTCGACGTCCGGTTCGGGACGATGATCGAGCTCCCGCGCGCCGCGCTCGTGGCCGGCGAGCTCGCGGAGGAGGCGGAGTTCTTCAGCTTCGGCACGAACGATCTCACGCAGACGGCGCTCGGCATCTCGCGCGACGACGCGGGCCGGTTCCTCGGCGCGTACGTCGAGGCCGGCATCTTCGCGAGGGATCCGTTCCAGTCGCTGGACGCGGCCGGCGTCGGGGAGCTCGTGGAGATCGGGCGGGATCGGGGGCGCGCGGCGCGGCCCGGGCTGAAGCTCGGCGTCTGCGGCGAGCACGGCGGCGATCCGAGCTCGATCGCGTTCTTCGAGCGGGCCGGGCTCGATTACGTCTCCTGCTCTCCCTTCCGCGTCCCCGTGGCCCGCCTCGCGGCCGCGCAGGCGGCGCTCGCGGCCGAGTCCTCGAGGGGTCCGCGCGCGACGGACTGACCACCTCCGCTCCGGGACATACGCTGGCTGGGCGGCGCGACATCCGTTCTCACGAGCGTGCTTTGCGCGCGCGCGAGCGAGCTTTGGTGTCGCGCCGAGTCTGCTAAGACAGGAGCCTCGCCGTTCATCGCCGGTGTCTGGCTTGGCGCGTCTGCCTGCCCAAGCTGCTCCACCGCGCGCTGGCGACTGGAGGTCTCATGCGTCATCTCGGCGTCTCCTCTGCGCTCCTCGCTGTTCTGGGGGCCGCGACCTCGGGTGCGTTCGTCGCGGTCGGCTGCCATGCCTCGGGCCCGCGCCACGATCCCGGCGCGGGCGGCGCGGCCGCCGGCGCGGGCGGCGGCGGCGGCGACGGCGGCGCGGCCGGGAGCGGCGGCGGCGGCGCCCCTTCGGAGCCCGGCTTCGGCGGGGCGGTCTCCCCCGGCGAGGACGCCGGGGTCGTCGACGGGGCCGTGAACCCGTGCGGCACGGAGTGCGGGCCGGAGGAGCTCTGCGACGTCGGCCACCTCGGCCTCGACGACGACTGCGACGGTCAGGTCGACGAGACGTGCTCCTGCGTCGCGGGGCAGGCGCACGCGTGCTTCATGGGCGATCCGTCGTACCGCGCGGTGGAGGGGTGCTTCTCGGGCACCGAGCTGTGCAACGAGGTCGGCGTGTGGGGGCCGTGCCTCGGCGGCCGTCACGCGACCGAGAGCTGCTTCAGCGAGAGCCCGGCGGGCTGCCACGCGCTGCAGGCGCCGCCGTTCGCCGACGTGAACCTGAAGGAGGGGACAGGCACGTTCAGCGCGGACGCCGAGCCCGGATCGGAGACGTGGACCGTGGTTTGCCCGGCGGGCATCGAGCCGTGTCCGGCCGTGTCCGGGGTCGACCCGGCGGATGATTACAAACCGCTCCAGTCGGGGGAGTACAAGGTCGTTTACACGAAGCGGCTCGCGGACGGCACGACCGGCTCGTGCGAGTATGCCCTTTACGTCGGCGCGCCCGGCCTGCGGGTCGAGCTCGAGTGGGAGCACGACCTCGGCGGCGACGGGGTGGATCTCGATCTGCACCTGCACCAGCCGAACGACACGCAGCCGTGGCGGGTCGGCGGATCGGCGAGCGACTGCGGGTACAACAACTGCACGGTGGAGGCGCTGGACTCGAGCCCGGAGATCCGCTGGTTCAGCGACACCGCGTCGCCGCCGGAGCCGGTGAGCTGGTTCCTCGACCCGGTGGAGGCGAAGAACACCTGTTATTACGCGCCGCGCGGGGCCGGGGAGGCGTGGCGCGCCCTCGGCCAGGGGTGCCACAACCCGCGGCTCGACATCGACAACATCACGTGCGATCCCGACGTGACGGACCCGAACAGCAACGATTTCTGCGCGCCCGAGAACATCAACGTCGACTTCCCGCCGTTCGGGCAGTGGATGCGGATCGGCGTCCATTATTATTCGAGCCACGGCCGGCGTTATGCGGTCCACCCGCGGGTGAAGATCTTCTGCAACGGCGCCCTCGGGGCGGATCTCGGGCCGACGGGGTTCCACGATCCGGAGGCGCCGGTCACGTTCTCGTCGGGCGACGGGAGCACCCGGTACTGGCTGGTCGCGGACGTCGCGTTCATCGACGGCGGCGAGTGCGGGGAGGACACGTGCGTGGTGAGGCCGCTGTACGAGGACGAGACGGTGAAGACCCCGCTGCTGACGACGCGCTCGTTCGTGGAGACGAGCGTCGGTCCGGGCTATCCGCCGCCGCCCTGAGGGCCGGTCCCTGGCGCGTCGCGGCGGGCGCGCGGCGAGGGGTCGGCGGGCGCGCCGCGAGGGGCGGGAGGCGCGCGCCGAGGGGGCGCCGGCGGCGCGCCGAGGGGGCGCCGGCGGCGCGGCGCGCGGGCGCTTTACAGGGGCGGCGGGGCGGTGCACGCTACCGGCATGGGCATCTTCGACCGGATGGGAAAGGTCATCTCGAGCAACGTCAACGCGCTCCTCGACAAGGCGGAAGATCCGAAAAAGTCGCTGGATCTCATCGTCGAGGAGATGAAGGACCAGGTCCGCGCGGCGCGGAAGGAGCTGGTCGACGCGGTAGCGGCGGAGAAGGTGCTGCGCAAGAAGGTCGACGAGCTCGACGCCGAGGCGGACAAGTGGGAGAAGCGCGCCGAGCTCGCGCTGAAGGCGAACGACGAGAAGCTCGCGCGCGAGGCGCTCGTGCAGAAGAAGCGGGTCGTGGGCGAGCGCGACCGGGCCGAGGCGATGCGCGCGGAGCAGCGCTCGGCGGTCCTCTCGATGAAGACCGAGCTCGAGCGCATGGAGGCGAAGCAGGAGGAGTTCCAGGCGCGGAAGGGCACGCTCGCGGCGCAGATCCAGCAGCACCGCGCCGGCGGCGGGGCCGAGGGGCTCGGGTCGCGGGGCGGCCAGAGCGCGTTCTCGGAGTTCCGGCGCATGGAGGAGCAGGTCGAGGGGCAGGTGGCGCAGGTCGCGGCGTCGCGCGAGGTCGAGGAGGCGATCTCCGGTGGCGGGCTGTCGGCGGCCGAGCTGGAGGCGAAGTTCGCCCAGCTCGAGCACGGCCGCGGCAGCGCGGGCGGCGCCGACGCGGACAGGCCCGGCGGGTCGGCGGTCGACGATGAGCTCGCCGCGCTGAAGAAGAGGATCCGGATCGGCTCCTGAGGGACCGGCGGGGGAGAGCGGCGCGGGGGAACGGCGCAGGCGGCGTTCGCCCTCGCGGGCCGCGCGCCGCGGGGCGGGCGCTGACCGAGCGCCATTCTGTGAACGGCGATTGCCAATCGTTGGACGGGGAGGACGGCCGCGTCTCGGATCGGCGCTGGCCGCGTGCGCACGTCAGGGGAGGGCGGCGGTGGCGCGCGCGCGCCGGGCCCGTCTGGGTCGATTCTTTTGGCGTGCATGTGGCTCATGGTACGCTTTGTCGCACCACAGAGAGAGAGCTGAGGTGCGAATGAAATGGACATCGATTGTCTTTCTTGGATGCCTGTTGATCGCTTGCGGGGACGATGATCCCAACCCCGGCACCGGCGGCGCGGGCGGCAATGCGGAGGGCGGCGGCGGCGCCGGGGCGGGCGGCAATGCGGAGGGCGGCGGGGGCGCCGGGGCGGGCGGCAATGCGGAGGGCGGCGGCGACGCCGGGGCGGGCGGCAATGCGGAGGGCGGCGGCGACGCCGGGGCGGGCGGCAATGCGGAGGGCGGCGGCGACGCCGGGGCGGGCGGCAATGCTGAAGGCGGCGGGGGCGCCGGGTCGGGCGGCAATGCGGAGGGCGGCGGGGGCGCCGGGGCGGGCGGCAATGCGGAGGGCGGCGGCGGCGCGGGCTCCGGTGGCAATGCGGAGGGCGGCGGCGGCGCGGGGTCGGGCGGCAATGCGGAGGGCGGCGGCGGCTCGGACGGCGGACTCGAGACGACAGAGCTCGCCATCGCTGCCGACGAGGACGGCACCGCCGGCTGCGCGACGTTCGTGGATGGGGTCTGGGGCGTCGATGAAACCGAGTTCTTCGGGGGCGAGCCCACCAACTACAGTTGCGCCCTGGTGCCCGTGCGGGTCGAGGGGGATGCCTACTGGATCTCGTCGCGCGACTTCGCGGGGACCATCGACGGCTACGATCTGAACTACAGCTTCCTGAGCGCCGCCGCGCGGATCGAAGAGACGAGCTCCTCGTTCATCCTCCTCGACACGGCGTTCGAGGAGATCTTCTCAGGGACCCTGAACGTGACGTCGCTCACCGACGATAGCGTCACCCTGTCGATCGAGTAGCCGGACGGCGCCGCTCGCGGTTCGGCGGCGTGCATGGCTCGACAGAGAACGTACACGAGGAGAGAGATAAACAAGGCGCCAAGGGAGCAAAGGGGCAAGGGAGAGAGACCGATTCCTCGCTGTTCCGTCCTTTGCGCCGTTGCAGCTCCTCTTGCGTCGCGTCAGCGAGCCCTCGGCCGAGCCGGCGGACGGAGACCGACCGCCGTCCGTGGCTCGGCCGGGAGCTCGGCGCAGCCGCGGGGGATCAGCGCGGCTCGCTGACAGGGAGGCGGGACTCGACGTGGAGCTCGCGAGTAGCGGCGGAGCTGCTCTTGTGGGTGCGGGCGGTGGCGGAGATGCGGTAGGTCTTTCCGGCCTGCATCGCGGAGGAGAAGGAGACGCCCGGCCGGCGCAGAAGCCGCCGTCGAAGAATGGCGTCCAGATGCCGAGGGATTCCGTGGTGGTCTTGTAGACCCAGCCGGAGCCGACCTTCTCGAAGAGATCTGCGGCGACATAGGTGGCCCCCCCGTTCTCGCGGATGGGTGACGTGGTCATAGCTTTTGAGCACCCTGCAGTTTCCCGAGTCCGCGGTCGAAGGTTCCAAGTGGAACGTGGCCCGCCGCGCGTGCGACTTCGAGGATTAGACAATAGGAGAAGCCCAGTCCGGGGTGCTCGCGGAACTGCGCGACAGCCGCCCTTACCACGTCGGCGTCCTGGACCACCATGCAGTTGTGGTCCAACAGCATCTCTACGCCGTTCCCGATCTGCTCCGGCTCGACGCCGTACACGGAGTCCAGGACCCAAACGGCTTCCATGAGCACGAGATGGGAGATCCATGCACCTGCTTGCACGAAGGCCTCGGCAGCAGCGAGCTGCTTTGCGTCGTCGCGTGCCAGCAAGCGAACGAGGACATTCGTGTCAACGGCGCGCATGGCGGGCCCTCATGCGCTGCCTGATGCCTTCCTTGAGATCCTCAAGGCTTCGCGGTTCGGGTTCCCGCGAGAACAGCGCCCGGTGAAGGTCCTCGAAGCTGTGCCGACCAACGCGCCGCACGGTGATTCGATCACCTTCGGCATCCCATTCCAGGATGGATCCCGGCACGAGTTCGAGGCGCTTGCGCACCTCGGCGGGAACCGAGATCTGCCCCTGAGCCGTGACCCTGGACTGCGCGAGTTTCATGCTGGCACAGTACCATGGTAATGAGCCCCGAGCAAGGACGGTCGCTCGGTCCGTCGATGAGCCCGATGGGTCGCGAGGGAGGGGTCTCCCCCTTCGCTCGCGACGAGCCCCGATCGCGCGGCGGCGCCAGCCACTCCCGCTGAGATCTGCGTCCGTCTCGGAGCGATGGGTCACGCCTTCGCCCGAGGGCGGCCCCGTGCTGTCACCCTCTCGACGGGACAGGGCAGCCCACGAGCTCGATGGGGGGACGCGCAGGGCGCTCAGCGCGGCGCGCCGACAGGGAGGCGGGACTTGACGTGGAGCTTGCGAGTTGCGGCGGAGCTGCTCTTGTGGGTGCGCGCGGTGGCGGAGATGCGGTAGGTCTTCCCAGCCTGCATCTCGGAGGAGAAGGAGACGCCCGGGCCGGCGCAGAAGCCGCCGTCGAAGAAGGTCGTCCAGATGCCGAGCGACTCCTTGGTGGTCTTGTAGACCCAGCCGGAGCCGACCTTCTCGAAGAGATCCGCGGCGAGGTAGGTGCTCTCGCACTTGGCGACGTACTCGGGGTCGGCGAGGGTGGGCAGGCTGTCGGCCCAATCGACGGTGGTGCGGCCCGGGGAGACGGAGCCGCTCGGGTTCTGGGCGTAGAGCGAGGAGTAGCTCTGGACGTCGAGGACGACGCCCTTGTAGCAGCTCGCGGCGCTGTAGCTCTGGGGCGAGGTGTAGTTGATGCCGCCGACGAAGTTTGCGGTGGCGGCGGCGCCGGCGCACTCGACGCCCATGGCCTGCTCGGCCTCGGCGACGTCCTCATCCACCACGTCGTCGACGAGCGCGTCCTCGCCGGTGGCGTCGACCGCGCAACCCGCGAGCGCGATAGCGACGACGCCGAAGCAGACGAAACCGAGCCCGTTGACGATGCGATAGGTATTCATGACGATCTCCTGACTCCTGCGGCTGACCGCACGGGGCCGGTCGGACCGAAGGTGCTCGGTCCGCGGCCATCGCGCGGCGCGCCGCGAATGCGTTGCTGTTGGTTCGGCGGCGTCTCTCGCGCGCCGGACGCCGCCCTATGGAGCAACGGATATGCCAGTGCGTTGGCGCGGGGAGCCGCCGGAAGAGGCCCGGTCCAGCGAGGCGGGCGAGGCGCATTTCGAGCGGCTGCGAGGGGGTTAAGTCATCGAAACTCTATGAATTTCTGGCTCCGCCAGCGGCATGCCGCCCCGCAGGAAGCTCCCGCCGGACGCGCTGGCCCGCGGGACGCCGCGGCGCGTCCCCTGGAGGCGCCACCCCTCCAGGTGGAGGCGGCCGCCATCATGCCCCTGGCGCCCGCCTTTCAGCTCGGCCACGTCGATGCGTTGCTCGCCGATGAGGTGCTGCTCGTCGAGGGGGCGTTGCTCGCCGTCGAGCTCGAAGAGGTGATTGAAGCAGCGCGATGAGCAGGGCCGGAGCTCAGCGCCGACCATCGACCGGGGAGGCCCCTCCGCCCTACTTCGGGCTCGCCCGCCCGATCGCGATCACGTTCTGCTGCGCCGCCGGCTTGCCGCTCTCCTGCACGGCCGCGCCGACGCGCGGGTGCGCCCTGAGGAGCGTCACCGTCAGCGTGATGCCCCAGCCGTCGTTCGTCTTCAGCTCCGCCTGCCCGTGGCTGTCCTCCACGGCCAGGATGAGCCGGCCGAGCGGCTCGAGCCCCGCCGGCGCGGCGCCAGGCGCGGTCAGCACGCGCTGGAGCGCCGACTCCGGCAGACCCAGGCCGAAGCCGACGTCCAGGATCGACAGCTGCACGCCCTGCGGCGCCTCGCGCACCGACACGACCGGGCCGTGCCCGGGGAGCCCGCGGCTCGCGACGTCGACGAGGAACGCCTCGAGCGCCTGCGCGAGCTCGCCCCGGTGCCCGAGCGCGTGCGTCGCGCCGCGGATCGGCTCGAGCCGCACCGCGCGGCCCGTCGCGCGGGCGGCGCTCGCGACCGCGTCGACCACGACGTCGGCGAGCTGGAAGGCGCAGAGCGGATCCGTCGCGTCGCGGGCCGCGAGCGGCCGCACGTTCCCGGACACGGGCGCCGGCTGCTTCACCGGGATCAGCGCGGCGACGTAGCCCGCGATCCACGACGATCCGTCGGACTCGCGGCGCAGCGGGCGCACCGAGATCACCGCGGGCTCGGGCGCGCTGACGCTGAGCTCGATGCCCTCGTCGCTCGCCATCACGCTGGACAGCGACACCTCCGCGCTGCCCGCCGACGTGGCGCCGAGGACGTCGCCCAGCGTGAGCGAGCCGGGCGGGAGCGCCGCGCTCGCGCTCTCCGCGGGCACCGTGACGTCGCGCGCGCGCAGCCACCTCGCGAACTCCGGCGCGAGGAAGCGGACGTCGCCGAAGGCGTCGGCGTACAGGAGCCCGACCGGCGCGCTCCGCAGCATCGACCCGAAGAGCTGGAGATCGTCGAGCGCGACGCGCGCGCCCTCGACGAGATCGTCCGCCGGCGCGTGGCCGGCCCGCCCCTCGCCCGCGCCGCCCTCCGCGATCGCGGTGCGCGCGAGGCGCTTGCGGCGCAGGAGGAGCGCGAGCTCGCGGCCGACGTGCTCGGCCCGCTCCGGCTCGCGCGAGTACGTCGACTCCGCGACCGGGCCGCAGAAGAACACGTAGCCCTCGATCTCGCCGAACGCGATGAGCGGGACCACGACCGCCGGCATGTCCTGCTTCGTCAGGAAGCGGCGCGCCAGGCGGATCGCCGGCACGCCCTGCTCGCTGCTGTACGGCGGGCGGCGCACGTCGTGGCGGCGCTCCGCGACGAGGCTCTCGCCGCCCTGCCGATCGTTCCAGAACTTGAGGTGCCAGCTGCCCGGCGGCAGCTCCGCGACGAGCACGAGATCCGCCGGGTGCGCCTGCTCCGCGAGCCGCGCCACGCGCGGCCAGAACTCCTCGTCCGGCAGCGTGTGGACCCCCTGCATGCGGAACAGCGCGGCGCGCTGGATGAGCTCAGCGGCGCGATCGACCGAGCGCTGGACGGCGAGCCCGCGCAGGATCATCACGCCCGCGAACGCGACCGCGAGGCCGAACAGGGTGCTCGGCAGCGGCAGGAGGCTCGCCTCGGCCCGCGCGGCGAGCGCGCCCTGGCCCGCGGCGAGCGCGAACACGGCGAGGAACAGCGCGGCCGTCGCGACCAGGCTGCCGTGGCGGCGGCGCGCGAGCCCCACGAGCCCGCCCGCCGCCAGCACGAACAGCGCCGGCACCCAGGCCGGGGCCGAGGCGCGCCGGCCGCCGTCGAGCAGGCCGCCGAGCACCGCGGCGACGCCCTTCGCCGGCGACAGCGCCGACGTCGCGACCGCCTGGGGCGGGACGCCCCCCGCGCCGACCGCGACGACCGCGACGCGGCCCTCGAGCGCGGCCACCGGGACCTGGCCGTCCGCGAGATCGCGGAGGCTGACCGCGGGGACGCTCTGCGGCGCCTTCTTGATCACCCAGGGCGCCGCGGAGACGCCGAGCGCGCCGAGCTCGGCCGCGCGCTCCTCGGCGCCCAGCGAGAAGAAGCCGACGACCTCGCCCGCGCTCAGGCGGAGGAGCGCCGGCGGCATCCGGACCACGGGCGCGGCCCCCGCGCCGCGGCCCGCGGCGTCGCCGCCGCAGAACGCGTCCGCCGGGGGGATGAGCAGCGCGCCCCGCGCGCGCCCGCGCTCGAGCAGCCCGGGGAGCGAGCGCTCGCAGAGCCCGTCGCGCAGCGCCTCGGGCGAGGCCGTGACGAGCAGCACCTGCGCGGAGGGCGCGGCGTCGGCGAGCGCCGACGCGGTGAGGCCGCGCGCCACGTAGTCGAACCGATCGAGCGGCGCCACGGCGGCGATCAGCGCGCCGGCGGCGATCGAGAGCACATCGGGCCTGAGCCACGCGGAGCGCGCCGCCTCCGCCTGCGAGGTCATCGGACGCGGGATGCGAAAGGGCTTGGGGATCCGCGGACGGTAGGTCTTCGCCATACTCGCTGAAGAACGCAGCGCGAAAGGGGGCGCCGGACGCCCGGGCTGCCAGAGCGTCGCATCGTGGTCGCATCGATACAATTGTCTACCGAGGTCCGCTGCGCCAAATGCATCTGCGGTTCGAGAAGCAGGACGCCCCCTAGGGCGCGCCGGGGCGCCCCGCGCGCGGCGCGCCCGTGCCCATGCGCGGCGCGGCGCTCCGACCGAGCCGCCGCGCCGCAGCGCAGCGGCGGATCTGTTCGAGACAAGGTGCGATGTGGTGCTCCGCACCCTCCGCCGAGGCGCGTTGTGTTGCGGGCGGCGCCCGTGTGATGCGACGTCGGCGCGCGCTGAAGATTGGGCTGGATCGGCCTGTCGGAAGGGGTTTGAATCGCTCTGGGTATGCGCCGCACTTCACCCTCTCTCCGGGCCGCTCCTGTCCTCGGGTTGTTCGTTCTGGCAAGCAGCGTGGCCTTCTCGGCCTCGAGCTGTGGCTGCGAGTCGGACGTGCAGGTCTTCGATTCATCGGGCGGCGGCGGCGCGGGCGGCGGCGGCGCCGGCGGCGCGGGCGGCGCGACCGGCGGCGGCGGGGCCGAGGCCGGGAGCGGCGGCGGGGGCGCGGCGGAAGGCGGCGGCGGGGCCGGCGGGGAGGGCGGGGTCGCGCTGCCGGACGAGCTGCCCGACTTCACCGAGGAAGAGCTCGAGCCGACCGAGGCCACGGACGGCATCCCGGCCCCGCTGCCGGGCGTGTACACGGACAAGGGCACGGCCGGCGGCGACGAGATCGTCCGCGCGCTGATGGGCTTCCCGATCCGCAACGCGGGGCTCCTCGACAAGGCGATCGAGGAGATCTACGACCCCGAGGGCCCGAGGTTTCGGCAGTACTTCACCCCGGAGGCGCTCATCGCGGCGCACGCGCCGCGGGAGCTCGACGTGCACCTCGTGAAGCTCTGGCTGGAGGAGCAGGGGCTCACGGTGAACTTCACGGCCACGAACCGGCTGCTGATCCAGTTCACCGGCACGGTGGCGCAGTTCAACGAGGCCTTCAAGACCGAGCTCCGGGTCTTCGAGCGCGAGAACCCGCAGGCGGGCAATCCCCCGTTCGACGTCTACGGCACCCTCGGCGAGCTCACCGTGCCGACGTGGGTGTCCGCTCGCACGACCGGCATCATCACGGCGGATCTCGCGGCGAGCGCCAAGCCGCTGCCGGCCGAGGGCGGCAGCATCGCGCCGGATCCGCCGGACAACGTCGAGGATGGGATGACCCTCGCGAAGATCGCGGCCGCGTACGATCTCGACGACCTCTACGAGCTCGGGTTCCGGGGCCAGGGCGTGAAGCTCGGGGTCACGGTCGGCGCCACCTTCAAGTACAGGGATCTCCAGTCGTTCTGGCGGGCGCTCGGCGTGCAGCGGGCGAACCCGGAGGTCGTCGTGACGATGGAGCCGATCGCGACGCGCTACCTGGAGTCGACGCTCGACGTCCAGTGGTCGGGGGGCCTCGCGCCGGAGGCGGAGCTCGTGGTGTACCAGGGGCCCGACGCGCGCAACACGTCGATGGTCTACACGTTCAACGAGGCGATCGCGCGCGGCGAGGTGTCGGTCATCACCGACTCGTTCGCCCACCGCGAGGACTCCGAGCCGCCGGCCGTGCGGCTCCAGTACCACAACGCGGCGCGCATGGCCGCGGCGCTCGGGATCACCGTCGTCGCGGCGACCGGCGACTCGGCGCAGACCGACACGCCGTCGGCGAGCCCGTACGTGACCGGCGTCGGCGGGACGTCGCTCTGGCTCACCAGGAACGGCGAGGTCGAGAGCGAGGTCGCCTGGCCGCGCTCCGGCTCCGGCCCGACGCTCTCGTTCCCGATCCCCTCGTGGCAGGTCGGGGTCGTGGAGGGCTCCGACGGCAAGCGCGCGGTCGCCGACGTCGCCATGCACGCCGCGGTCTCGCCGGCCGCGTACTGGGTCTACTACCTCGGCGAGTGGCAGCGCTACGGCGGGACGTCGTTCTCCGCGCCGGCGTTCGCGGGGCTCATCGCCGTGGTGAACAGCTACCGCGAGGCGCAGGGGCTGCCGCGCGTCGGGTTCCTCAACTCGATCCTCTACACGACGCCCGACGTGCAGGCGACGTTCCGCGATATCGTGAGCGGCGAGACGGAGTTCTTTGCCGCGGGGCCCGGCTGGGACTACCCGACGGGCTGGGGCGCGCCGAGCGCGATCGGCCTCGCCACCACGCTCCCGTAGCGGCGCTCCCCGCCCGACCGGGCGGCGCCGCGCGAAGGCCCGACCCGCCCGCCGCCGCCGCCCCGCCGCCCGCAGCATGCTCGACAACCTGCCGCTCTTCCCACCGAACGGGCTCGATCGGAGCCTCCACACCGCGGTCCTGATCGGGCTCGTCTTCGGGACGTTCTTCACCGAGACGCTCGGCTGGACGTACGCGGGGCTCGTCGTGCCCGGCTACCTCGCGACGGTGTTCTTCGCGGCGCCGGTCACCGCGGTGTTCATCATCGCGGAGTCGGTCGTGACGTACCTGTTCGTCGCGCTGATCGGCCGCTGGATCACCCGGACGGGCGCCTGGTCGACGGCGTTCGGGCGCGAGCGGTTCTACCTGTTCATCGTCGGCGCGGTGATCGTGCGGCTCTTCGTCGAGGGCTTCGTCGTGCCCGAGGTGTCGGCGCGGTACGACTTCGTGCACTCGCGGGAGCTCTACAGCATCGGGCTCGTGCTCGTGCCGCTCATCGCGAACGCCTTCTGGAACAGCGGCCTCGTGCGCGCGGCGCCGCGGCTCGCGGTCGTCACGGCGCTGACGGCGCTCGTGCTCGGCGTGCTGCTCCGGACGACGAACCTCTCGGTCTCGCGCTTCCAGGTCCTCAACGAGAGCCTGTCGCTCGAGTTCCTCGAGCTGCCGAAGGCCCACATCATCCTGGTCATCGGCGCGCTGCTCGGCGCCCGCAACAACGTCCGCTACGGGTGGGACTACAACGGCATCCTCGTGCCCGGCCTCCTCGCCGTCGCCTGGTACGAGCCGACGAAGCTGCTCACGACGACGATCGAGGCGCTCGTCGTCTACTACCTCTCGCGCTGGATCACCTCGGTCCGCCCCTTCTCCCGGATGCTGCTCGTGGGGCCGAGGCGCATGATCTTCGTGTACGTGCTCGGCTTCATCGTGAAGATGGCGATCGGCTTCGCCATGGTGCGGTTCGCGCCGGGGCTGCAGATGATCGACTACTTCGGGTTCGGCTACCTGCTCCCGAGCCTGCTCGCCGTGAAGATGTGGAACAAGGAGCACGTCGGCATCGTGATCATGCCGACGATCCAGGTGTCGCTCACGGCGTTCCTGGTCGGCAACGGGGTCGGCTACGCGCTCGTCGCGCTCGGCTGGGGCAGCGCGCCGCCGCCGCCCGCGGCCGAGGTCCGCCCGCCGCCGCGCGTCGAGAGCGCCGCGCTGTCGCTCGTGCTGGCCGACACGACGCCGCGCCCCGGCCCGCGCCCGAGGGCGGCCGCGATCGCCGCCGACATCGAGTCGCGGCGCGTCGCGCACCGGCTCGCGCGCAGCGTGCTGCGCGACGGCCGGCCGGCGGACGAGATCCTCGGCGTGGCGGAGCGCGCGCGGCTCTTCGTCGGGCGCGCGGGCGACGGCGAGCGGCCGTGGTACCTCCTCGGCGCCCGGTTCGACGATCCCGAGGACACGCCGAGCGCGCCGCGGGCGGCGATCCGGAGGCGCGCCGGCCGGGGCCCGGGGGCGCCGGAGTGGGTGGTGCTGGCGGCGCCCGCCGAGGTCGGCTCGGCGCTGCCGGCGGTGGCGCTCCGGGTCGCGGAGCTGCTCGACGCCGCGGGGGTCGTGCTGCTGTCGCGCCACGGCGCGATCCGGCGGCACGACGAGGCGTTCGCGGCCTCGATGATCGAGGCGCTGGAGAGCCCGCAGGTGCTGATCGTCGAGCCGGGCGGCGGCGACGCGCCGGAGCTCAGCGTGGTGGGCACGCCGGCGGGGCTGCCGGTGGTGTCGATCGGCGAGGGGCTCGGCGCCGAGACGGCGATGACGTTCCGCCCGGCGGCCGAGCAGGCGACGCTCCTCGCCGACGCGCCGCGCCTGCGGGTGCCGCGCCACGTCGCCGAGGCGGTCGGCGCGCGCGTGCTCGGCGCGCCGGAGGTCGTGCGCTGGAGCGGGACGCTCGAGGAGGAGCTCTCGAAGCGGATGGTGTCCCTGACGGAGGTCCAGCCGGGCCGGTTCCGCCCGCCGTCGATCGAGGAGCTGCGGCTGTTCGACAGCGTCGTGGCGCCGCGGCTGATCGCGGCGGCGACGCGCCCCGGCGGCGCCGCCGGCGCGCCGCCGCCGACCGCGTGGGAGCGGGCGATCCTCGGGCGCCTCGGCTTCCGCGAGGTGCGCATCGGCGGGACCGACGCCGCGCCCGCGGCGTGGGGCATCGCCGAGCCCGGGCCGGAGGAGGGCGGCCCGGAGCGCCGCGGGAACCCGGCGTGGCTCGTGCTCGCGAACGCGCCCGCGCCGCCGCTACTGGCGCCGCGCGCGGGGGACCCCGCCGGCCCTGCGCCGTCGATCGGCGGCATCCTGCCCGTGTCGCCCTCGCCGGAGGCGGTGAGGACGGCGCTCACGGGCGCGATGCTGGTCGAGGTGCCCGCGCCGCGCTGGCAGATCGGGGCGTTCGGCGCGGGGCTCGCGCTCGCCGACGCGCTCTCGGCGCAGTCGCTGCTGCTCGCGGGGGCGGTGCCCACGGCGGAGCCGAGCGGGGCCGCCGACGTGCGGCGCGCCGAGGGGCTGCGCAGCTTCTTCCAGCGGGCGCACGAGGTCTGGGTCGGCGACGGCGGCAACGCGCTGTCGGTCCAGGCGATCGAGGCGGACCGGAGCTACGAGCGCGACGCGGTGGTCTCCTTCGGGTACGAGGTCGTGCGGCCGGAGCACGTGCCCACGTTCGCGGGGCCGCTGCTGGAGACGCTGCGCGATCTGGAGCTGCGCGTGGGGATCTTCGACGGCACGCGCGAGCAGGTGCCGTTCAGCGGCGCGACGGACATGGCGATGGCCTACGCGAAGCGGTTCGCCGAGGGGCGGTTCGCGATCGTGTACCTGGGCAGCGCGATCCGTCGCTTCTTCGAGCTCCGGCGCTTCGCGGCGCCGGGGCAGGGGGAGACGCGCCTCGAGGCGCGGCTCACGCGGCTCGGCGTCGCGCCGGTGCCGCTCGACGTGGCCGCGCGCGCGCAGGCGCTCGCGACCTGCGCGGGGAGCTCGGGCGCGGGCGCGAGCGGGGACGACGCGTGCCCGACCCGGGGCGTGACCGAGGGGTGCGATCTCTCTGCTGCCATGGAAGCTTTCCGTCGTTACGCGACCGAGCGGAACCCGTACTACCTGCGGGCGCATTTCTCGGCGCTGGCGGCTGGGCCGGGGGGCGGGTCCGGGCCATCCGCGCAGGGGAATGCGCCGGCGCTGGCGCCGCAAGGCGTGGCGGCGGCGCGTGGCGTGGCGGCGGCGGCGGCGCGGGGCGTGGCGGCGGTGGCGCGGGGGGGTGGCGCGGCGGCGCGAGCCGGTGCGGCGCCGCCGCCGCGGGTCGAGGCGCGGTGCCATGTGGAGCTCGGGCGCGACGTGATCACGGGGCGGCCGTGGGTCATCGCGGCCCGGCCGGGGGAGGCGCAGCTCCTGCCGATCGACGGCGCGCTCGTCGCGGTCCCGGGCGCCGCCGTGCCCGGCGGCGTGCGGCTGCGGCGCGCGGTCACCATCGGCACGAGCGCGCTCCGGACCGAGGCGGGCTCGCCGGGCGGCGGGGCGGCTCCGGGGGCGCCCGGGTCCGGCTCGTCGGTGCCTGCGTCCGGCTCGTCGGTGCCTGCGTCCGGGTCGTCGGTGCCTGCGTCCGGGTCGGCGACGCCTGCGTCCGGGTCGGCGACGCCCAGCGCGGCCCCGCGGCAGGAGGCGACCCCGTGACCGCCCCGGCGAAGCACCGCGCGCCGGCGGGCCACACCGCGCCCGCGCCGCCGCGCCCCGCGCGTCCGCCGCTCCGGGCGCGCTCGGCGACCGGGGGCTTCCGCGCGCACGCGAGCGCGCCGCGCAAGGCGCTGAACCCGCGCTGGCTCATCGCGATGGCGCTGCTCGGGGTGACGGCGTTCGCGCTCTCGATGCTGCCGGGCGCGCCGCCGCTGGGCACCTCGCTGCCGGCCGAGGACGAGATCCTCGCCTACCACATCGAGCCGGAGCGGGACCTCGCGATCAAGATCCCGGCCGAGATCGACGCGGTCGAGGTGACGACCTGGGCGGCCGTGAAGGCCGACGTCTGCGACTCGGCGCGGCGCTATCCCTACGGGTTCGTCGCGGCGTTCGTGAACGAGCGGGGCAAGGAGGTCGCGCGGCACGTGTACGACCTGGAGAGCCGGGTCAGCTGCGATCCGGACCGCCCGCTCGGCGAGGGCGAGTACGCGGCGCGGCTCGCGAGCGGCGCGGGCGCGGTGACGGATCCGCGCTCGACGCTGCTCATCACGCACGACGTGCTCCCGCAGGGCGGGCAGGTGCGGCTCCGGGCGAAGCCCGCCGTGGACACCGACGGCAGGCCGCTCGACCTCACGATCCTGTCGCGGCTGGAGGGGCGCTACCAGCGCAGCGAGGCGTCGCGCGCGCTCTACGAGCAGAGCCTCGACGCCGAGGAGCGGCGGCAGATGGGGCGCCGGGTATCGGCGCTCGGCTTCGCCGACCTGCCCGAGCCGTCGCGCAAGGAGCTGCTCCGGGGCTGGGCGCGGCGGCTCGAGGCCGGGGGCCGCGAGGGGATCGACTACGAGATGTCGCGGCTCCTCTTGCGGCGGTTCCGGATGCCGTTCCCGCGCGCCGAGGGGCGCGGCGCGTCCGAGTTCGTGATCGGCGAGCGCCACGCGGCGGCGCTGAACTTCCGCGGCCCGCTGTCGCTCGACATCGAGGGCCCGCCGGGCCGCACCGTGCGCGTCGCGGACGGCGCGAGCGCGCCGGCGAGCGTCGAGCTCGGCCCGCTCGGGCGGGCGACGGTGCGGCTGTCGCGGGAGGACATCCGGACGGTGGTGATCGACGGGGTCGGCCCGGATTTCGGCGTGCGGTTCGGCGCGCCGGAGGCGCAGGCGATGCAGCAGATCGGCGAGATCGTGCACCCGGCGATGCCCCCGCCCGCGGTCGCGGCGGCTCCTTCCGCGGCGGCGGAGGCTTCTGGCGCGGCGGCGGAGGCTGCTGGCGCGCCGGCGGACCCGGCGACGGACGCCCCCGGCGCGGCGCGGGCCGCGCCGTTGCGGCTCCAGACGCCCCCGGACGTGCGCCTGGTGCGCTACCTGGCGCTGGATCCGAGCGATCCGGTCATCGCGCGGATGGCGCCCGGGCAGGAGCTCCTCGGGCTCTTGATCCGGACCGAGATCGAGGCGAGCGGCGGCGCGAACCAGGGCGACGCGACGGTGGTGGCGCGGTGGGGGCCGGGTCCGACCGAGCGCGCGGAGCTCAAGGTGACGCTCCCGCGCTCGCGCTTCGAGTGGTGGACCGACGGGTTCGACGCGTCCGAGCCGCGGCTCGCGATCCTCCGGCCGCCGGAGGGGGTCGAGCGCATCGAGATCACGGGGGACGCGAGGACGCACGTGCGGCTGCGCGCGATCGAGCCTGGCGTGAACGAGACGCTGTACCGGCTGCCGTACCGGGTCACGCTGGCCGAGGACGAGACGTGGCGCTACGCGCCGTTCGACGTGAGCACGTGGACCGACGTCCGCGCGGCCAACCTCGACGAGCTGGAGCGGAAGGAGCGCTTCTCGGATCTGCGCGAGCAGGTGCGGATCGAGCGGTCGGGGGAGGGGGCGAAGTCGGACGCGGATCGCCCGGAGCGGATCCTGCTTCCGGAGCATGCGCCGGTGCGTCGGCGGCTCTTGATGCCGGCGTGGCAGTCGGCGGGGGAGGCGTCGCCGGGCGACGCGTGGACGCCGCTCTTGGTGGCGAAGGACGTGCGCGTGGACGGGGAGGGGGCGCGGGCGGGCCGGCTGTCGGTCATCTACCGGGCCGCGCGCGTGTCGTTAGGCAAGGAGGTCGCGGTGCGCGTGGACGGCGAGGTGGCGCTGAGGGAGCCGATCGTGGCGCTGTCGGGCGCGCTGCGCGTGGCGGCGCCTGCGGGCACGCGGCGGGTCGAGATCGAGGGGCTCGGCGACGCGGGGGTGGCGTACACGGACGCGCCGCCGGCGAACGGCGGGGCGATCGTGCGCCGGCGCGACGTGTTCGAGCTGACGCGGGCGCGGCCGATGACGTACCGGTTCAAGCAGGCGGCGGGCGAGACGCTGCACCTCGTGCTGTTCGTGGTGACGCCCGGGGAGAACGCGGACTACCGCATCCGCTACCGGATCGAGGGGGCGAAGCCTGGGTCGCGGGAGGCGGCGTTCTTCCGGCGGGTGACGATCCCGGACGGCGTGCTGGCGGGCCGTGGCGGGGATCTGACGCGGGCGACGCTGTGGGAGGCGGCGACGGAGGAGCGCGGCAAGGACGGGGTGGGGCGCGGGGTGATCCGGCTGGGGGACGATCTCGCGCCGGGGGAGCGGGTGGTGCGGCTATCGCTGCTCGGGCCGCAGGCGGGCGACGCGGGTGAGCCGGCGAAGACGGTCTGGGTGGGGGCGGTGCTGGTCGGGCAGCGGGCGCCGGGGCGGGACAACGGGCCGCGGCTGTGGGTGGAGGACGATCCGTGATGGGGGGGCGGGTGGAGCGGGGGCCTGCGGGCCTAGAGGGAGCCGGTGCGGGCGCAGGGCGGGAGACGCTGGGCAGCAGGCTGCGCGCCATCCGGGCGCGGATCGATCGCTCGGGAGAGCCGCTGCTCGACGAGGCCGGCGTCCGCCAGGAGCTCGCCGAGCGCCGGGGCGGCGTCGCGGCGCTGGAGCTGCGGGGCGATGCGCACCTTCGTTGATGCGGGGGTCCTGAGGGTCGCGGCGCGAGGTACGGGCAAGTATGTAGAGCGCGCGCGCTCGGTCTCGACGATCAAGGCGAGAGTTCGTCGCCAATGCGTTGTTGAAGCTGGAGGTGCTGCCGAAGCCGCTCTACTTCCGCCGTGCGGAAGACTTCGAACTCTACGAGACCTTCTTCTCTGCGGTCCGCGACTTGGCACCGCTTTCGGCCGAGCTCTCGGCGCATCCGTTCGCTCTGGCCTCGCAGCATGGCCTGGCTGGGATGGATGCATTGCACGTCGCGGCGGCGCTCACGCTCGGCGCGGAAGAGATGATCGCAACGAGCTCTTCGCGTCGAGCGACGCCTCGCTGGATCCCTCCCAGGTTGGTCGTCCGTCAGGTTTTGTTGTAGGGTCTCCCCGCGCGGCCGCGGGGTCGCCGCAGCGGAACGAGCACACATGGCGGAAACGACAACGCGCCCGCTCGGGAGAGGCCACCTCGAGGCGCCGAGGTTCCAGATCGCCGACACCCGCCGTGGCGCGGGGTTCGCGCCGGGCAGGAGGGCTGTCGTCGGGCTCGCGTCGGCCGTGGCGGTCGTGCTCTGCGGCGCGGCGGCGCGCGCGCAGGAGCCGGCGCGCGACCCGGTGGCCGCCGAGGCGCTCTTCAAGGCCGCGCGCGCGCTTGTCGACAAGGGCGATTACGCGGCGGGGTGCCCCAAGTTCGAGGCGAGCCTCGCGCTCAACCCCTCGGCGAGCACCATGATCAACATCGCGCGATGCCACGAGCGCGAAGGCAAGCTCGCGACCGCGTGGCACGATTACAATCGAGCCCTGGTCCTGAACCGCGAGACGGCGGGGGAGCAGCGGAAGCGGAGCCTCGAGCAGATCGCGCAGAAGGAGATCGCGGCCCTCGAGCCGCGCGTACCGAAGCTCCGCATCGTGGTCGAGGGCGCGCCCCCGGGCGTCGAGGTGCAGCGCGACGGCACGGCGCTCCCGGCGGCCGCGCTGGGCGAGCCGCTGCCGATCGATCCAGGCCCGCACGAGATCCGCGCGAGCGCCCCCAGGCACGAGACGGAGACCCGCACGATCACGATGGCGGAGGGGCAGACGGAGACGGTCGAGCTCACGCTGCGACCGGCGGCCGCCGCCGGGGCCGGGGCTGGAGCCGCGGCGGCGCCTGCGAAGGCGGACGAGGCGCCCGGCGGCGGCGGCGTCCCGGCGTGGGCATGGGTCTCGGGGGCGGCCGGCATCGCGCTCGTGGGCGCGTCGGTCGGGTTCCTGATCGACGATCTGTCGGCGATCGGCGCATTGCGCGACAACTGCCGCGAGGTCCCGGGCGGGACGTACTGCAATCCCGGCTATGACTTCGCGGCCGACAATGCGCGCAAGAACCGCGATGTCGCCCTCTTCGCCGGCCTCGGCGGCGCGGGGCTCGTCGCGCTGGGGGTGGCGGCGTACGGGATCGTCGGGGCGGGCGGCGAGAAGGAGCCAGCGCGGGCGCAGGGAGCCGTCGCGCTGCCGTGGATCGCGCCGTCCGGCGCGGGCGCCAGCATCTCCGGGAGCTTCTGATGCGCACAGGGGAGAGCGTGCGAATGCAATTTCATAGGCCGCTCGCCGCGGTCGCGATCTCGCTGATCGCCGGGGGCGCGTGCATCCCTGACGTGGAGCCCAACGTGTTTGTCTTGTCGCGCTGCGACCAGGTCGCGCCCACCTGCGGTCCGACGGTCGACGAGAGCTGCTGTGCGGAAGGCGAGGTGGTGGGCGGCCAGTTCAACCGCCTGAACGACGCGAGCTATCCGGCGACGGTGGCCGATTTCCACCTCGATCGCTTCGAGGTGACGGTGGGGCGGTTCCGGCAGTTCGTCGAGGGATATCCGGCGACAAAGCCGAAGGCGGGCGCCGGCGCGCACCCGCTCATCGAGGGCAGCGGCTGGGATCCGGCGTGGGACGCGAGCTTGCCCGCGGGCAAGGACGAGCTGCGGGCCTCGCTGCAATGCGACGCCAACTTCCGGACGTGGACCGACGAGCCCACCGGCAACGAGGCGGCGCCCGTCAACTGCGTGAGCTGGTATCTCGCGTTCGCGTTCTGCGCCTGGGACGAGGGCCGGCTGCCCACGGAGGCGGAGTGGAACTACGCCGCCGTCGGGGGAAACCAGCACCGCGCGTACCCGTGGGGAGACGAGGCCCCGAGCGCGGAGCTGGCGGTGTACGGCTGCGAGACGACGACGACGGTGTGCCCGATCCCGCCCGTCGGCTCCAAGTCGCCGGCGGGCGACGGGGCATGGGGTCAGGCCGACCTTTCGGGGAGCCTGTTCGAGTGGGTCCTCGATTACCACGCCGATCTCGCGCTGACCGGGAACTGCGTCAACTGCGCGGCCCTGAGCGACGGAGGCTTCGGGAGGGGCTCCCGCGGAGGGGCGTTCTCTCACGGCGAGGAGACGCTCAGCCCGACGTACCGCATCGGCGAGCTGCCGGAGAGGACGCTGTCCTTTTACGGTATGCGCTGCGCGCGGGGCGAGTAGTGGGCTGACGGCGTCCCGGCGCAGTCGCGCTCCTCGATACGTCTCCCCGGCGAGGCGTACCGCGCTGTGCGATGCGCGCGAGCGACGGAGAGCCGTCGCGGCGGATATCTCAATGGCTGCTGCAGAGACCGTGACGCTCGAGGTACACCCGGAACATGAGTGAGAAGGGAAAGTCGGGCTGACAAAAGCTCCGTAGCAGCGCCTTCTCGTTTTCGTTCATGTCCTTTCGACCATCGGCGATCTGGGCATCCTTGATGCGGACCAGCGCTTCGTTGAACAGCTGGAGTTGCTTCAGTCGCTTGTGGTCCAGATCCTTCCGGTCGAGCCTGTACTTCTTGATCGTCGCAAGTCCTTGTGTCGAGCCTTCTCGAGCTCGAATGAGCTCTTTCTCGAACATCAGGTGGGCGGAAGGCTGAGTGCCGGGGGCGCAAGGGTCCAGGCAGTAGGTCACGGGGATGGCCCGATGGGGCTGCTTTTGGTGATTGCACTCCCAGCAGGCGAGGTAGAGGTTTGCCCACGTGAACGCGCGCGTCGGATCTTCCGCGACGTCGATGTAGTGATCTACCTCGCGCCGCGTCTGCTTCGTGCTCTGCTCGCAGTAGAAGCACTTGTGATGGCTCATCGCCTCCAGGGCAGAAACGACGTCGGGGTGTGCATACTGCTTGGAGCTGGGCCGCTTCTGTGGATCTTTTGCGCGCTGCTCCAGGAACGCGGTGCGCCAGCGATCTTCATTTCGAGCGAGCACATCAGGCGCCGGCAGTCGCTTGATCGGGATCATTTCCCCTCTCCGCGTAGCGACTGCAGCCGATCTTCGATATCAATGTACGAGAAGTACTCGGGGTTCTTGTCCTTGAGTTGGTTCTCGATCTCCTTCCGCCGGACGGAGTCCCCCGCTTCGAAGGCGGCCTTCCGTTCCTCGAGCAAGCGCGAGATCTCCTCGCCGAACGGCTGCGTGCCATCGAACGCAGGAGAAAGCAAAATCTCTTCCACCGGCTTGTTCGCGTACAGATCCGTGGCGTCATCGACCACGCAGGTCTTTCGCTCCCGCTCGTAGCGGCAGACGAACACCCGCGCGCCCGGGACCGAGCCGACGATGAACGGCGAGTGCGTCGTGGCGACGATCTGAAGATTCGGGAAGATGCCGAGCACGTCGCGCAGAAAGCGCTTCTGCCAGCGAGGATGCAGGTGGTTCTCGGCCTCGTCGATGAGCAGCAGTCCAGGGGTCTTGCAGAGATCGGAGGCGTCCGTCTCGCGCAGGACGTGAACCGCGTACATTTTTCCTAGCAATCCGATCATGTGCTGGATGAGGTACGCGTTGCCGCTGCTGAGATTGGAGAGCGGCACGAGCTGGCCGCTCTGACGCACCATCGGCATGAACGCGCGCCGGTCCACGTGGCTCAGCTCCCCGTCGAGCACGCTGAGCTCGACGATGCAGCGTATGGTCTCGTAGAGGACCTCACCGTCCCGGCGATCGCGGGGATCGTCGCTGCCCCGGAGGTAATCGAAGGCGCAGACGAGCTCGGTCACCGCGGCGTTGCGCTGAATGCCTTTCAGAGCATTGTTCAAGAAGCTCTTTGGCGCAGGTCGCGCGAGTTGGGTGATCGTGTAAGCATCTGCGGGAAGCGAAGAGCGCCAGAAATCCACCACCCAGTTGGGACACGGCTGGCCCCCTTCGACGTCGATGGGAAGACGATGTATCTTCGAGTTGTGTGGGAGAAAGTCGAACGCCCCTTGTGAATACTGTTTTTGTCTCGAGAGCAGCCTTTCTCGTTGTCCGTTGATGAATAGGGTTGCTTCTATTTGGAATGGCGTCCCGTTCCGCCAGATTGCGCGCTCAAGGCGTCCGTAGTATTGGCCGAACAGTCCCCGGATTGCGTCGAGCAGGATCGTTTTTCCGGTCCCGTTCTCGCCGGTGATGATCGCTACCGGCACCGGATCGTCGTGCGCTGACAGGAACTCTAGGCGCGCCTCATCGAACGGACCGATGTTCTGGATGGATAGATCGAGCAATCGCATGGGAGACCCATGCGTACCGTAGCACCCCTGCCGGTACATCGGACAGGGCCAGCGAGCAGCCCGGCCGCCCCATCCTCTGTAGCTGAGATCGCCGGATGGGCGCGCCTGGGGCAGATGAGAATCAGGAGCATCGGTGAATCGACCGCTGCCAGCTCGGGGGGGGCGGACCGCTCCCGGGCGCGTGGTATCGATGCCGGAAGGGCGGTCGGACCGCTCCCGGGCCCGTGGCATCGACGCCGGAAGGGCGGTCGGACCGCTCCCGGGCGCGTGGTATCGATGCCGGAAGGGCGCTCGGACCGCTCCCGGGCGCGTGGTATCGATGCCGGAAGGGCGGTCGGACCGCTCCCCGGTGCCTGGATCGATGTCGGAGGGGCGCTCGGACCGGTCCGCCGAGTCCGTTCGCGGTCCAGGAGGGCGGTCGGACCGGCCGGGAGCGCCCTTGCGCCTCGCAGCAGACCGCTGCGGCAGCCGGCCGCCGAAACGGTGATGCATCCTCGTGCATGCCCGGAATCCACGGGCATGCGACCCAAGTATCCCATTCAGCCTCCCGAGATCCTGTCCTGCCCCACGGTGCCCGCGCAGCCCGGGCCGCTCGCTCACGCCCATGGAGATCCCGCCGCCGCGTCCTCCTCGGCGCCTCCGCCTCCCCCGGACCCCGCCGCGCCGGACCTCCCCGCGACGCGCTCCGACCCGCGCGGGCCTTTCCGCGCCGCGCAGGTCCGGCCCGGCGACCCGTACGAGCTGTCCCATGGACACCCCGTTTTCTGCCTGCCCAGCGGCGGGCGCGCCTCGAGCGCCCACCTGCTAGGCGCCGCGGTCGTCGCCTGGGACCCCGCCGTCCGCGAGGCCGGCATCGCCACCGGCTACAGCCCTGCGCCCGAGCTGCTCCGCGCGCCGCACGTCGCCGTGGGCAATGTCCCCGACTCCCCGGGGTGGGCGCCGGGCGCGCCGGCGCTGGCCATCGCGTACGCCGACCTCGGCGAGGACGAGGCGCGCCTCACGCGGAAGATCCACGACCTCCTGGCCGCCGGGACGCGCTGGGTCTGGGTCGTCCGCCTCGCAGCCCCGCGCCACGTCGAGGTGCACGCGCCCGGCGCGCCGCCGCGGCGAGCGGCCCCGGGAGAGCTGCTGCACGCGCCAGGCGTGCTGCAGAACCCGCTCGAGGTCGAGGCGCTCTACGATCGGGCCGCGGCGCAGCAGGCCGCCCTCGCCAACCTGCTCCAGCGCGAGGGCCACGCGAGCCTCTCGTCGCTCCGCGAGAGAAGCCTCCGCGAGGGCCGCACGGAGGGGCTCCAGCTGGCCGTGAGGGAGGTGTGCGAGGTGCTCGGCATCGCGCTGTCGCCCGACGATGAGGCGTCGCTCCTCGAGCTCGACGCGGCGGCGCTCGCAGCGCTGCTGGAGCGCCTGAAGCGCGAGCGGCGCTGGCCCCTGCCGTAGGCCCCGGCGCGCTGCCGCTGGGGCCGCCGCGGCCCGCCTCGCCACCGCGAGGGCCGGGGCGCGCCCGCCGATCGCGCGCTTGCGCTCGACGCCGGAAATCGGTTAGCCCGGTACCTCACGGCGCACGGGGCGCACGGTGGGCATGGTGCAAGGGTAATCGCCGTGGATCTCGACGCCTTGGCCGCGTCCGCCGCCCGCCGCGCGCTGCTCGGCGCGGCCCTCGCCCTCGCCCTCGGCGTGGCCCCCGGCGCCCCGGGCACGCGCGAGGCCGCGGCCGCAGCGCCGCTCGCCTGGGTGCCGCCGGACAGCGCGCGGGTCGTCTCGTGGAGCAACGGTCCGCAGCAGGTCGCGCCTGCTCCGGAGGGGACGCCCGCCGCGCCCATCGCCGCCGATCCGACCGGGCCGATCGCGCTCACGGCGGGGCAGCTGCTCCTCGTGCCCGTGGAGCCCGGCGACCGGCTGGAGGTGCGCGGCGAGGTCGCGGGCATCGGCCTCGGCTCGGGCGTCGGGGACACGCCCGACGCGATCACGTGGATGCCGCTGCCCCCTCTCAGGCAGGGCGCGCGCGACGTCGCGGTGCCGGCCTGGTCGAGCGCGCGCTTCGCCGCCGTGCGCGCGGCCGTCCCGCGCGGCGCGGAGAGCGCGCCGGTCGCGGTGCGGGTCGCCGCGCGCGAGAGCGCGCCGCTCGCCTGGTACCGCCTCGACGAGGACGTCGCCGCCTGGCTCGGCGGCCGCGCGCCCGCGCCGGCCACCGCGCCCGGCGAGGCCGCCGCGCTGCTCCGGTGGGTCGACGCCGTGCGCGCCGCGCTGTCGGCGCCGGGCGCCTCCGGCGCGAAGGCCGCGCCGAGGGCCGCAGGGGCACCCGCCGCGCCGGCCCCCGCGCCCCTCGCGCCCGACGCGGCGGCATGGCTCACCGCGCGCTACCTCGAGGAATCGCTGCTCCTCCGGCCGCTCATCGAGCCGTACTTCGTCGCGCGGGAGGTCGAGCTGCGCGGAGGCCGCGAAGGCCCCGACCTCCCGGCCCTCGAGCGCGCCACGCCCTGGCGGTCGCTCGGGGCCGGCGGGCGGCTCGGGCTCCACGCGCCCGGCGCGGACGTGCTGCGCATCGCCCTCCGGCCGCGCGCCTACGGCGCGACGCGCGTCGTGGTCCGCGCCGGCGGCGCCGTCGTGCGCGAGCTCGCGTGGCGCACCGGGGCCCGGCTCGCGGACGCCGCGCGCTGGCGAGAGCCGCGGTGGATCCGGGTGCCGCTCCCGGTCGACGCGCGCGCGGCGACCGTCGAGGTCGTCGAGGGGGAGATCGCCGTCGCCGCCAGCGGCTACCGGCAGCGCGCCGGCGTCGCCGAGCTCCTCGCGCCGCAGCGCGACCGCGCCGCGCTGCTCGACCGCGCCGCGCAGCGCGGCCCCGCCGGCGATCGCGCGCCGGCCCACGCCGAGGCGCCGCGGCTCCTCGCCGCCGCCGATCGGGCCGCCGCGCCGGGCGCCGCGAAGGCCGCGGTCGACCTCGCGGCCCGGCCGGCCGTGCCGCCGCCGCTGCGGGCGCTCCTCCTCGCCGAGGCCGTCCGGTGGGCGCCCTCTCCCGGCGCGGCGTTCGCGCGCGCAGCGCAGGCCTATGCGGCGGCGCAGGCCGTGCCGGCGGCGACCGCCGTTCCCCTGCAGCGCGCCGTCCTCGTGCGGCTCGCCGCGGCGCGCGCGGACGCCGGCGCCGGGGCTGCGCCCTGGTCGCCGGCTGCCGGCGCGCGGGCACCGGCTGCCGGCGCGCGGGCACCCGCCGCCGGCGCGCCGCCGCGTGATCGCGCCGCTGGCGCGCACCCGGACGACGTCGCGACCGTGTCCGCGCTCAGCGCGGCCCTCCCGCCGCCGCTCGATGGCCGCCGGCCGGTGGGAGCGCCGCTCGCGGAGCGCTACGCGCTCGGTCACGGCGACATCGAGAGCGCGGCGCCGCTCGCGCGCACCACCTGGGCGCGCGAGGCCCCGTGGGACGCGCTCGACATCCCCGAGGGCGTGATCGCGTGGAGCTCGATCGCGCCGCCGCGCGACGCGCCCCCGCCCGGAGGCGCCGGCGCATCGCAGAGCGCCGTCGCGGACGCGCTCTGCGACGTGAACGCGGAATCCGGGCTCCGCTGGACGCTCCTCGACACGCCGCGCGCCCGGCTCGAGGTCGAGGCGCCTCCGGACGCCCACGCGCGGGTGCTCCTCCGGAGCGCCGCGAGCGAGGTGGTCCCCGAGTCATCGGTGCTCATCGACGGCACGCCGGCCGCGGTGCACGGCGGCGCCGGGCTCACCTCCGTCGTCGCGGTGGCGCCCGGGGTGCGCGTTTTCGAGCGGCCGGCGGGCGCGCCGCCGGTGCTCGCGCGCATCCCGCGCAGCGGGCGCGCTCCCTGCGCGTCGCTGCGCGAGATCATGCAGTGGGCCTGGGTCGACGGCGCCGTGACCTTCGCGCTCCCCGACCCGGAGCGCGCCACGGTGGCGCGCGTCGTCCTCGCGCCGGCCGCCGTGATGGGCGAGGCGGCGGGATCGTCCGGTGCGCAAGGCGCCGCGGCGCGAGCTCCTCAGGCCGCCGTCGCGCCGCCCGCCGCCGCCGCGCCGCCCGCCGCCGCCGCCGCGCCGCCCGCCGCCGCCGCCGCGCCGCCCGCCGCCGCCGCCGCGCCGCCCGCCGCCGCCGCCGCGCCGCCCGCCGCCGCCGCCGCGCCGCCCGCCGCCGCGCCGCCCGCCGCCGCCGGCGACGCCCGCGTGCTGCGCGTCAGCGTCGGCGCCGCCGTCCACGAGGCCTGGGTGCGCGCGGGCGCCACGGGCGCGATCGAGATCCCGGTCCCCGCCGGCGCCGGCGAGTTGCGCGTCGAGACCGCCGCGCCCGCGCTGCTCCGCGCCGCCGTGCGCCTGCACCCGGCCGCGCCCGCCGAGCCGCGCGTCGTCACGCCGGCGCGCCCGCCGTCCGGCGCGCCCGTCGACGGCACGCTCGAGCAGATCCGGCTCGCCACGCGCGCCCTCCGCAATGCGCCCGCGGCCTCGCGGGCGCGCGCGGCGCTCCGCGCGGAGCGGGCGGCGTCGCTCGAGGCCCTCGGCTTCCCGGCGCTCGCCGCGCTCGATCGCGCCGTCGAGGTCGACTCCGAGGACGCCGGACAGCTCCCGGGCGCGCCGGCCGCGGGCGCGCCGCCGTCGACCGTGTTCTCCCTGCCGCCGGGCAGCCCGCCGGCCGTCCCGCTCGGCCTGCCCGCGCGCGTGCCGCCGCTGCCCCTGCCCGACGACCCCGCGCCCCTCGCTACCGCGCGCGCCGCGCGCATCGCCGGCGACCCGCGCCGCGGCGTCGCGCTGCTCGCCGGCCCCGCGGGCGGCAGCTCGGGCGCGGACGCGCTCCTGCTCGGCCTCCTCGCCGAGCGCGCCGGCGAGGCGCGGATCGCCGCCGACGCCTTCACCCGGATCGGGCTCGCCCACCGCTCCTCCGCCGCGCTCGCCCGCGCCGCGAACCTCGCCACCGACGTGGCTGCCGCCGCCCCGGCGCCCGATCGGCGGCTCACCTTGCGCGCCCTCGCGCTCGCCGAGCTCGCCGTGCAGGCGGCCGCCCGCGAGGCTTCCGCGGGCCAGGACGCCTCGGCCCTCGGGAACGCCGCGCCCGCGCCCTCCGGGAGCGCCGCGCCCGCGCCCTCCGGGAGCGCCGCGCCCCGCCCCGCCGCCGCGCCTCCCGCCGGCCCCGCCTCGGCCGCGCCGTCGCCGCCGCTCCAGCTCCCGCCGGCCGCCCTCGCGCGTCTTTCCCCGGTGACCGGCTGGAACGTGCCGCCGCGCGCCGACGCCACGGCCGGCACGGCCACGCTCGAGATCCGGGCCAGGGCCGAGCGCGATCTGCCGCTCCGCGTGCGGGTGCGGCGCGCGCTCGTCGACGCGCCGGAGGCGTCGCTCCTCATCACGGACGGCGCGCGCGCCGAGTTCCGGCTCGACCGGGCTGCGCCGGGCGCGATCGTGCTCGACGGCGCCTGCCGGTCGCTCGACCGCGAGGAGACGCCCTGCGCGTTCTCGATCGCGCTCGACGGCGCGCCGGTCGCGTGCTCCGCGGCGTCCGCGCCGATGGCCGATCGCTGCGTCGTGGAGGTGCCCAGGGGCAGCCACCGCATCGAGGCGCGGCCGCCGGCGGACCGGAGCGTCCTCGGCTGGATCCGCGCGACCGCGGCCGGAGCGGCGCAGCCGTTCTCGGGCCGCGTTCTTTCGACCTGGAACGACATCGATCCCGACCGCCCCCTGGAGCTCGCGTTCGTCGGCCCGACCGTGGTGCGCGTCCGCGCCCGCGCCGCCTACGAGTGCGTCGCCTCGCCCCGCGCGCGCGCCGCGCCCGCGGACGATCCGGCCTGCCACCCCGAGGTCGCCGCGGCCACGCCCGCCGGTCAGCTGCGCTTCTCGGTGGCGCCGCTCGACGGCGCGGCCGCGCCCGGCGCCCCCGGCGCCCCCGGCGCTGCCGGCGGCAGCCCGCCCGGCGCGGCCGGCGGCGCCCCGCCCGGCGTGCTGGAGGAGGGAACCCTCGCGCTCGACCCCGCCGAGGACCGCGAGGCGCGCCGCCTCGGCGTCACGCGCGAGCCGTTCTTCTGGCTCGGCGGCGAGGTCGAGTCCCGCGTCGCCGTCCTCGCCGAGGGCCCGCACGTGCTGCGCGTCGCCTCGCCCGGCGGCAGGGCGCTGCTCCGCGTCGAGCTCGCCGTCGCCCACGGCGCGCCCCGGCCGCGCGTGCCGCCGCCCGCGCCGCCGCCGCCGGCGCCCCTCGCGCCCACCGAAGAGCGGCTCCGGCCCGCGCCCCCGGTGGGAGAGGACCCGGACGCGGGGCCGCTCTCCGTCGGCGGCTACGCCCGCCTCGTCGACGCCGAGCTCACGGAGGAAGATCTCCGCCTGCCGCTCCGCTTCCTCGAGCTCGGCGTCGACGTGCACCGCGAGCTCATCGAGCGGCGCGCCTGGGTCGCGGCCGCGGGGTTCGGGCGCCTGCGCGACGGTCCGGAGAGCTTCGGCGCCGAGGCGCGCTTCGACCTCGGCTCGCGCGGCTGGATCCCCGGCGCGGCGCTGAGCGGCCGCGTCGTGTTCCAGCCCGGCGCCAGCGACGCCGTGGGCGGCAGGGCGAGCGCGAGCGCGTTCTGGTCGATCCCGCTGGGCGAGCTCACCCTCTCGCCGTGGGCGGGCTTCACGTACCTCGCGGTCGACGAGTCGCTCCGGGGTTTCCCGGGCGCCGACAAGGACATCTTCACCCCGTACGCCGCCGAGCACCGGACGCAGGCCTCGCTCGGCGCGCGCCTCAGGCACCGGCCGTTCGTCGACGCGCTCGTCACGGCGGGCACGTCGCTGCGGCTGAGCCCGGTGCCATCGACCCTCGATCGCATCGACGCGACGCTCGACCTCGACCTCCTCCCCGGCCGCGGGCTGTTCCCGTGGATCCAGCTCGGCTGGCTCGCGAGCTACCGGCCCGAGAACGAGACCCGCGACGAGGCGTTCCTGCGCGACGCGTTCACCGCGGGGCTCACGTTCTGGAGCTGGGTCTCGCGCGGACACCGCGTCTCGCTGGGCGCGGAGGGGACGTTCCTGTTCGACATCCCGAGCCCGGCAGAGACGTCGCCGCGCCTGTCGGCGCTGCTCTTCGCCCGCTACGACTACACCGCCGGCCGCGGCCTGCGCGACTTCCCGCCGCAGTCGACGCCGTTCCGCGACCGGCAGGAGGAGGGCAGCGGGCTCATCGAGCGGGAGCGGCCCGCGGTCGAGCCGTCGTGGGAAGACCCGTAGAGCAGGGGGAGCGGCCGGCGCCGGCGCTCCGCGGCGCCGCCGAGCGTGGCGCACGCTCCGCGCGCGAAGCCCAGCCTCGGAGAAGCCTACGGAAGCGCGTGCCGCTCGAGGACGCTCCAGGCGAGCTCGGGGATCATGAACGAGGTGTAGCTGCCGCAATGCGTGCCGTTTTGGCTCCCGGGGGGCGTCGGGTTTGTCACTCCCCCCTCGATCCTGTGCCGCGCTACTCTCGGCGAGCGACGAGGTTTCTCGTCGAGCCTTATGACGGTCGAGCTGATTCACGCCATCGTTCGCCAGACCACCGTTCTCATCGCCCAGCTGGCGACCTCGGGGGGCTGGCGTGCCCCGTTGGCCCAGCTCGCGGACCAGGTGTTCCAGGACCTCGCGACCGAGCTTGAGCGGCAGGGGGTCAGCCGCAAGGTGAGCGCCGACATGTTCGGTATGGGGCTGAGGAGCTACCAGCGCCGGGTCCGGCGGATCACGGAGAGCTCGGTGGAGCGGGGCCGCTCGCTCTGGGAGGCCGTGCTCGACTACATCCGCCGCCGGGGGATCACGCCGCGGGCCGAGATCCTGAGGGCCTTCGCCGCCGAGGACGACGTCCTGCTTCGCGGGGTGCTCTTCGACCTCTGCGAGAGCCGCCTGATCTTCCAGGCGGGGCAGGGGGCTCAGGTGGTGTATCGCGCGGTCTCGGACGACGAGCTCGGCGCGCTCCGCGCGCTCCGCTCCGGCGAGGGCGTGGACGAGCTCGTCTGGGCGATCATCTATCGGGAGGGCCCGCTCACGCGCGACGAGCTGCTGCAGCGGACGCACATCGAGCGCGCGGAGCTCGAATCCGCCCTGGTGCGCCTCGTGGAATCGGGGCGAGTCGAGCGGACCGAGGAAGGCGCCGGAGCGACGTACAGCGCCGCGAGCCTCTACGTGCTGCTGGGCTCGCCCGTGGGGTGGGAGGCGGCGATCTTCGATCACTATCAGGCGATGGTGAAGACCATCCTGTGCCGGCTGCGCGAGGATCGCACCGCGCCCGGCCTCGCCGACCGCGTCGGGGGGAGCACCTATACCCTCGACGTGTGGCCCGGCCATCCGTACGAACAGCGGGCCTACGAGACGCTGGGGCGCCTGCGCGCCCAGCTGGTCGAGCTTCGCGAGCAGGTCGAGGCATTCAACGCGGGGCGCGAGACGCCGGACAGGTACACGCAGGTCGTGCTCTACATCGGACAGTGCTTGATCCAGCAGGATGTCGGGGGCGGCGATGAGATCTAAGGTGATCGCGGCGGCGTGCCTCCTCGCGAGCGCGGCGCTCCTGGGTGCGTCCTGCAAGGGCCTGGGTCCTCAAACCGGGAGCGAGACCAACTTTCTCACGAGCTGCGATGCCGGCTGTGGGGACGGCCTCGCCTGCATCTGCGGCGTCTGCACGCGCGCCTGTTCGGCCGAAGGCGAGTGCGCGGCGCTCGCCTCAGGCGCCCAGTGCGTGGCCGTCGCGGAGCGGCCCGTCGGGGCGGCGTGCGCCGGGGCCGAGAGCGCCGCGTTCTGCGATCTCTCCTGCTCCGATCACGCCGATTGCGAGCCGCTCGGCGCGCCGTTCCGCTGCCAGGGCGGCTTCTGCCGAGCGCCTGGCGACGGCGAGACGGCGGCCACCTGCCCGGTCACCACCCTTTCGGTCGGCGACAACGACCGCACGTTGACGGTCGGAGACACGACCCGCAGCTACGTCGTTCGCCTCCCTGCGAGCTACACGGGGGCGAGCCCGCTGCCGCTGGTCCTCGACTTCCACACGCTCGGCGGGACCTCGGCGGCGGAGGCCGAGGCCTCGGGGTACCGCGAGCTCGCCGAGCGCGAGGGGTTCATCGTCGCGTGGCCCCAGGGCATCGAGGGCGCGTGGAACATCGGTCCGTGTTGCACCTCGTCACGCGACGTCGACGACGTGGGGTTCGCGCGCGCCCTGGTCCAAGAGGTCCAGGCGGAGGCGTGCGTCGACGTCAAGCGCGTCTACGCCGTGGGCGTCGCGAACGGCGGCGGGATGGCCTACCACCTGGCCTGCAACGCGGCGGACGTCTTTGCCGGCGTCGCCCCCAGCGCCTTCGACCTTCTGGCGGAGTCGGAGCAGCCCTGCCAGCCGGCGCGTCCGGTGACCGAGATCTCGTTCCGGGGCACCGCCGACGTGCTGGTCCCCTACGCGGGAGGGGCGCAGCAGGCGCCGAACGGCGCGAACATCACCTTTCTCGGCGCGGTCGGCACCTTCGAGAGGTGGGCCGCGCTGAATCAGTGCACGGGCTCACCGAGCGCGGCGGACGAAAGCGGTTGCTCGACCTACTCGACCTGCGCGGGCGGCGTGGAGGTGACGCTGTGCACCGCGCAGGGCGGCGGCACGGCCTGGGGGAGCGCCGAGATCGGGTGGGCCACGCTGAAGCGGCATTCGCTGCCGTGAGCGAGGAACGAACGAGCGCCGGTCGAGGGCCGGGGGCGGCGCGCGGTATGCTGTCGATACTGACTGATGCGCACCGTCACGATCCATAGAATGCTGACTGCGAACCCTGGAACTCTAACCTGACGGAGCGGTCGCGCTCGCAGGCGTACTCCTGGTCGGTCGGTGAGCTCCGGGCCGCAGCTGCCCGCGAGATCGCAGGTCCATCCGGGTTCGTAGAGCGGCTGACCCCTGTCGTAGACAGCTCCGAGACGGGGCGGGGATGACAGGAACGGTCGAAGGGGGGCGATGGAGTCACCCCCCCTCGGCGAGCCCGCGGGCTCACCGAAGCGAAGCGGCCTTGCGGGTCGACGGCCCGCTCCGCCCCGCGGCCGCCAGATGCCCCCAAGCCATCGCGAGCGCCATCCCTCCCGGGGGCTGCACGGCGGCACGCCGCGCGCCGCTCTCGGCCCTCGAACAGGTCGAAAGCGCTCGTGGGAGTCATGCCGAGTCAGGCCGAACGAATATTTCAGGTGACGCTCCCCGCGGAGGAGCGGGCATCGTGACGGCTCTCGAAGTCGACGAGGGGGGATGACAAATTTGTCCAAGGGGGCCGACGACGATCTCGCCGTCTATTCGCGCGGGTCGCGGCGGCAATAGAACAAGGACGGTCGGACGCGAGCCGAGATCCCTCGCGAGTCCCGACCCAACGCCCCCCAACAGAAGGTGACGACGATGAACTCTCTTGCTCTTTCCTACCGATGGATGGCCCGCTGCGCTCTTGGGATAGCCGCGCTCTGCCTCGGCGCTTGCGGTTCGGACAGTGACCCGGTCGACGGCTCGGGGTCGGGAGACGTCGCGACCGGAGGGACGACCGGCACCGGCGGTCCCACGACCGGAGGCTCGACCAGCGCTGGGACAGGTGGAGGCACCAGCGCGGGCGGCACTACCGTCGGCACCACCGGCGCCGGCGGAGACGGCACCGGCGGCGCAGGCGCGGGCGGATCCCCGTCGGGGAGCACCGCGAGCACGGGCGGCGCTGGCGGCACTGCCGGAACGGGCGGTGAGGACGACGGCCTGCCTCCAACGGGAGACAACTCGGTGGCGTACACTGGCTGCTCGATGGCCAACAACATCGGCACTGGCTACAAGCGCGTCGGCGGCAGGATCATGTGGAACTCGGACGATTATCAAACGGGCGCCATGGTGGTGCAGAACTGGACGAACCCCAACAGCTCTTCCTGGCAGCTCTTCGACCGGAAGATGGCGTCGATTGGAGGGAAAGACGTCGTCAAGGCCATCATGGTCCAGATCTGCGTCTTCTCGCAGCGGGCGACCGACAAGGAGCTCCATGACATGGTCAACGCGGCGCGTCAGCATGTCAACCCGGGCACGCATATCTACATCGTGGGCCAGCCGGTCTACAATGCAGGGCACGATTGCTTCCTCTCGGGAGCGGGCGGCGCCACTTGGGCTGACATGAAGGCACAAGAGCTGGCCAAGGACCCGACCGTCAACGAGAACATGAGCTACCTCGGGAAGTTCATCCTCAACAACGACGCGGGCGAAGTCAGCGACGGCTGCCACGCCAGCAGCCCGAAGGGCGAGAACGTGCTGGGAGAGCAGGCGAAGGCGTTCTTCGGGGGCTGATCGGGGCGCAGGCCCGACGAAGCCGAGCTGCGATGTCGACGGGCGCGCGCCGCGCGTAGAGGCGCGCGCTCCGGGGGGAGCCCTGCTCATCGGATGGGAGCAGGCATTGACCGGTGGATGACCTATGCTTTCGCTTGCCCGTCCTTGTCACACCGTGGGTATCGCATTTTTCGGGCTGCTGTTCTCGGCAGGTTGCACCGCGGGCGAGACGATCGCGGAGGACCCCAGCCGCGGCCACGCGGACGCTTGCGGTGGAAGGGCGCCAAGTTGCGCCGGGCTGCCGGCGACCTGCGGGCCATCGGGGGACGAGGACTGCTGCAAGAGCTTGCTGGTCCCCAGCGGAACCTTCGCTCGAAGCTACGACGGCGTGGACTATCTGGACCGAAACTACCCGGCGACGGTGAGCGACTTCTACCTCGACAAATACGAGATTACGGTGGGCCGGTTCCGGGCTTTCGTGCACGCAGGCATGGGCACGCAGGCCAGCCCGCCTGGGGATGGCACGGGCGCACACCCGAAGATCCCAGGCTCTGGCTGGAGCTCCGCGTGGGACGCCAAGCTGCCCCCGAACACGGCTGCCCTGAAGAAGGCCCTGAGTTGCATTGTCCATCAGAGCTGGACGGACACGGCGGGGAGCAACGAAAATAAGCCGATCAACTGCCTGGACTGGTACACGGCGTTCGCGTTCTGTGCGTGGGACGGAGGACGGCTGGCGACAGAGGCGGAGTGGAACTACGCGGCCTCCGGGGGCAGCGAGCACAGGTACTATCCGTGGTCGAAGCCAGCCACCTCCACGACAATCGATGACAGCCACGCGGTCTACTGCGGCGGCACCTGCAGCCTACAGGACGTCGGATCGAAGTCGCCGAAAGGCGACGGAAAGTGGGGCCAGTCCGATCTGGGCGGGAACGCGTGGGAATGGACGTTGGACTGGGATCCGGTCCAGTACCCGATGCCATGCCATGACTGTGCCGCTGTGACAGCAGGCTCCTACCGGGCTTTCCGGAGCGGTAGCAACGACGACCTCGCCCCGACCCTGCGGTCAGCCACCCGCCACGTCTACTACCCCGAGCACCGGGGCAACATCGGGGCGCGGTGCGCCAGAACCCCTTGAGGCGCGCGGCACACCGGCGCGCTCGCGCGCCTCACCACCAGCCGATGTCCTGGATGATGGTGCCGATGTCGCCGTGCCGCACGATCGCGCGGTTCTGGCGGATCTCGTACGATTTCGGCGAGCTGTCGACGATGTCCTGATCGAAGGTGTGGCACTCGAGCTTGTAGGTGCCCGCGCCCTGCATCAGCGCGCCCTTCAGCATGATGTACGTGTCGTTGTGACGGCTCCTGAGCCGCTCGATCGCCTCCGTGCTGGCGTCGATGAGCAGCTCGAGGTGGACCGTCTTCTCCTGCTTGCTGTGCGACGCGTCGAACGCGAGGTTGATGACGATGCCGGCATCGAGCAGCGCATCGATGTTGGACTTGGAGAACGTCTCGTACACCATGAGCTTCGCCATTGCGCGCTCCTTTCAAGATGTGCTCGTAGATGTACCACGGCGCGGGACGCCGGGCCGAGGGGCATCGGCGCAGCGCGGCGCCGGACCCCCGGGGTTGCCCCCGGCACCGGGCTCTGCGGTGCCGCCGCCATGATCGCTCGCGCCTCGAAGCCCGCGGGCTGTCAACCGCGCCTGTCAACCGGTGCAAGCCGCGGTTGACAGCACGCCCGGATCTCAGCCGCCATGGGTGGAAAATTCTCGCCACGCGACGGTCGTCGCGTGGCCCCTCCCGTCGATCCGGCGCCTGGCACAGCGCTGGAACGTCCTGTGCATCTCGGTTCACGACTCGCTCGGCGTGGACGTCGTGAGCGGCGGCAGGACGGCTCCTGCCACGCCATCCAGCCTCCGGCTCCGCGCGCGCTCCCGGCGCTCGCGCCCTCGGCTTCCGGGGCGCGGCGCGCTTCAAGGATGGATCATGTTCAACAAGACTTATCAAGCCACGCACCCGGACATGATGAAGGGCGCGGACAACCAGGCGCTCCGCGACCGATATCTCGTGCAAGGCCTGTTCGCTCCCGGCCATACCCGGCTGAGCTACTCGCACAACGAGCGCTTCGTGATCGGCGGGGCCACGCCCACGAAGGAGACCCTGACGCTGCCGGCCCAGACCGAGCCCAAGAGCGCCAAGGGCCGTCCCTTCCTGGAGCGCCGCGAGCTCGGGATCGTCAACGTGGGCGGCGCCGGCCGCGTCACCGTCGACGGCAAGGCCTACGACCTCGCGCCCCGCGACGGGCTCTACGTGCCCATGGGCGTCGCCGACGTGACCTTCGACAGCGCGGACGCCGCCGCGCCGGCCAAGTTCTACCTGGCCAGCCTGCCGGCCCACACCGCCTTTCCGGTGACCAAGATCTCGATCGAGCAGGCCAAGCCCCTGGAGCGCGGGTCGCCCGAGCAGTCCAACGAGCGCACCATCTATCAATACATCATCCCGGGCGTGTGCCAGTCGGCGCAGCTGCTCCTCGGCGTGACCTTCCTCAAGCCGGGCAGCGTCTGGAACACCATGCCGCCGCACCTGCACGACCGCCGCTCGGAGATCTATCTCTATTTCGGCCTGACCGGCGACAGCCGGGTATTCCACTTCATGGGCCAGCCCGACGCCATGCGCCACCTCGTGGTCGGCGACGGCGAGGCGGTGATCTCGCCGCCGTGGTCCATCCACATGGGCGTGGGCACCTCGAACTACGGCTTCATCTGGACCATGGGTGGCGAGAACCTCGATTACACCGACATGGACGTGCTCGACGTCTGCCAGCTGAAGTAAAGTGGGTGGTGGCCGGATTTGAACATGAAGGCGGGAAGGCGGGAAGAAAAGATCATGGATCTTCCTGTCTTCCCGCCTTCATGTGAATCACTCCGGGGCACGGCCGCCCGGTAGGCAGCCGGCCGGCCGGGCGCAGGTCGCGCGCACGAAGCTCCGGGCGCTCAGCGGGAACAGGAGCGAGTCGCGGGGGACGCTCGAGGTGCCCGGGCGGGGAGGGGCCATTTGACCGGGGAGGCCTGCGCGTGCGAAAACGCCCGGTCCCGAGCCGAGATGACGTTCGTCCCGCTGCAGCCGCCCGACCTGCCCCCCATCCGCGCGCGGGGGACGCCGCGCTGCCGCGGCTGCGGTCTGCCGCGATCGATGTGCCTCTGCGGCGCGCTGCCCCGGCTCGCGGTGCGCACCCGCGTCGTGCTGCTCACCCACCGGATCGAGCGCACGAGGAGCACCAACACGGGCCGGCTCGTCGCGCGGCTGCTCGAGGGCGCGGAGGTGCGCGTGCGCGGCGAGATCGCGCCGCGCGCGCGCCCGCCGCTGCCGGAGGGGCGCCGGCTCGTGCTGTATCCGTCGCCCGGGGCGCGCGCCCTCTCGCCCGACGACGCGCGCGGCGGGCCGGTGGTGCTGCTCGTTCCGGACGGCAACTGGAACCAGGCGCGCCGGGTCGTTCACCGCGACGCCGACGCGCAGGGCGCCGAGCCGGTCGCGCTGCCGCAGGGCGCGCCGAGCCGCTACGGGCTGCGGCGCGCCCCGCACGAGGGCGCCCTGTCGACGCTGGAGGCGGTCGCGCGCGCGCTCGGCCTGCTCGAAGGCCCGGAGGTCGAGCGGCGGATGATGGAGGCGTTCGACGTCTGGGTGCACCGCGCGACGTGCGTGCGGCTCACCGGAAAGCTCACGGACGGGGCGGCGGCCCCGGGAGCCGAGGACGGCGCCGAGGCGCTCGTGGTGCGGGAGGTCGACGGCGCGGAGAGCGGGTGAGCGGTCGCGCGCCGGTCACCGGAAGTTCTGCACGGCCCAGACGCTGCCGTCCGGGAACGTGTGGAATCCGCAAGCCACCTTGGTATACGCGGTGTTGCTCATGTTGATGTAGTGGCCGTGTTTGTTGAAATCCTCGCCGGGCCCCTCGTCCCACATGGCTTGCAAGCACGGGACGATCATCGATTCGGGCGGGCCGTTCCAGCCGGGGCACTCATTTTGAGCCCGCTCGTCGCAAGCGCCGAACGCGCCGTGCGCCTGGCCGGTGTTTCCGTCGGACTCGCACTCTTCATCGGAGCACGACTCCGCCTCGGTCCAGCGCGCGAGGGGCGGCAGGCCGAGCGTGGCGCGGTGCTGGTTGATCGTATCGACGCACAGCTGCGCCGCGCCGGTCGGGTCGCCGTTGCCGCCCGCGCCGCCGGCGCCGCTGCCGGACCCGCCGGCGCCGCTGGTGCTCCCCGCGGGTGAGCCGCCGCTGCCGCCGGCGCCCGCGGTGGTGGAGCCGTCGCTGCCCCCGGCGCCCCCCGCGGGTGCGCCGCCGCTGCCGCCGGCGCCCGCGGTGGCGGAGCCGCCGCTGCCCGCGGTGGTGGAGCCGCCGATGCCGCCGGGGGGCGAGCCGCCCGAGCCGCCGCCCGCGGCGGTCGAGCCGCCGCTGCCCGCGGTCGAGCCGCCGCCCGGCGGCCCGCTGTCGTCCTCGCCGCCGGCGCCGCTCGTCGTCCCGCTGCCTTCGCCCTCGGTCGGCGCGCTGCCAAGCTCGCCGATGCAGCCCGACAGCACAGAGGCCATGAACGTCGCGGCGAGCGCGACGGCGTAGGAGTGAGTCGAAGGGTTAAGCATCTGCTGAGTCTATGGTGCTTTGGGCCCATGCTCAACTTCGACCGATCGTGCTGGACTTTTGTAGATTGAGCGCGGTTTTGGCGCAGCTGGTGAGCGTGCGGCGTTTCTGTGCGGAGGAAAGTGTGGGTGTCGCACAGGAGGTGCGTTTGCTGGTCTTGGTTTCAGTCGAGCGGGATAAGTGCATGTGTCCGGGCAGAGAAAAAAACACGACGCCAAGGCGGTCAGGAGAGGGGCGCGCGAGGAGAGGCTCTCTCTCTATCTCTCTCCTCCGTTGGCGTCCTTGGCGTCTTGGCGGCTCAGCGCCCTTCGCCCGCCGGCCGCTGCGCGCCCCGCCGTCGCTGCAGATAGACGATCAGCGCGCCGGCGAGGGCGTTCGCGACCATGAGCAGGTTCGTCGCCACGAAGACCCAGTTCTCGACCAGCCAGCTGTAGACGACGAACCCGACCGAGGCGGCCAGCTGGCCGAGGAAGAGCCATTTGGAGACACCCTCGCTCGTCTTGCTCTTCCACTGCTTGTGGACCTGCTTGCCGACCGTCAGGACGAGGATGATGGAGCTGATCCAGCCGATTGCTTCTTCCATGGTCGACCGCCGAACGGCCGCTCGCGTGCCCCGGACCGGCGGCGCCGCGCGCCCTCATGAACGCCCACAAAACGGCCACGGGGGCAGGGAGGGCGCAGGGCCTCCGCCGCCCCTGCGCTCTCCCTGCCCCCGTGGCTCGAACCCGGTCCGTCGCGCGCTCGCCGTCTGCGCGCGCAGGCCCCGTCAGGCCGGGTTGGCGCCGTTCGCGTGCTTCGCGTGGCTCGCCTTGTCCGCCGACGTCTTCTTGTAGCCCGCCGGCAGGAGCGCCTCGTACCCCTCGGCCAGCCGCTGCTCGAACTCCGCCTTCAGCTCCTTGCCGAGCTCCAGGAGGCGCTTCTCGTCGATGGCCTCCTCGACCTTGGGGAAGAGCTCTTCCTCCTCCTCCTCGACGTGGTGCTGGATGAGCTCCTTCAGCGTCGTCACGCGCGCCTTGAACGAGATGTCCTCCGGGTCCGTCGCGAGCAGCCGCTTCAGGGCGAGCTCGGCGATCGCGTGCTCCTCGTAGCTCTCGAGGATCAGGTCCTCCTTGATCTGCCGCACGGCGGGATAGAAGCTCTCCTGCTCGATCGCCATGTGCGCGGCGAGCTCGTTGGCGAGCTCGGCGAGCAGGGGCGCCGGCTCCGCCTTGCCGCTCTCGAGCTGCTTGAAGATCGACTCCACCTTGCGGTGCTGCTTCTCGAGCAATGATGTCGCTTTCATGTTCCTGCCTCCACGCTGCGAGCCGCGCCGCGGCGCGGCCGGGGTCTTCTGGGTTCAACCTTCGGCCGCGAGCGCCTCGGGCGCAGGCGCTCCGGCCAGCTTTCTTCACAGCGCAACGCCGCCGACGGGCCGGCCCTGCTAGACACCGATCAACTTGAACGCTTATGAATGAAGAGATTCGAGCCACAGAGGCATAGAGGGCACAGAGTTAGTTTGTTGTTCCTCTGTGTCCTCTGTGCCTCTGCGGTTCGATTTCTCGGGGTTTCAACCCGGTTGTCGCTCTAGTCCGTCTTGTCCTCGACCTTGTCGCCCGCCTCCTCGGCGGCGTCGCCGGTCGACTCCGCCGCGTCCTTCGCCTCGTCCTTGACGTCGCGCGCAGCGTCGTCCACGGCCTCGCCGGCCTTCTCGGCCGGGCCCTCCGGCTGAGGCTTGCTGCCACCGCAACCCAAGACCACGCCGCCCACGAGCAGCGACAGATACAGAGTTCTCACGGTACCTTCTCCTCCGAGCCGGAACGCGACCAGCGGCACCTCGCCCCGGGCGCGCTCGGCGGTTCTTCAACGACGCTCACGCTTGGTTCAGCCTCCTCCGCTCAGCAACGCGCGGGCCAAGCGGGGGCGAGCGCCCGCGCGTCCTCCTCCGCGCTCTCCGCTGCGCGCTCAGCGCTCCCCGCCGCGCGCTCCGCGCCGCGCGCCCGCCCCGGCGCGAGGTCCCCTGAGACATATCGCCTCGACCGTGGCGTCCTGCGACGCGCTACGGCCGCCCGATCGCCGGGGCGCGGCGCTCCGCGGGCGAAAGCGCAGGCGCCGGCGAGGCCGCGCGCCGGAGCGCGCGCATTCGCTTGGCCTCGGTGCCGATCGGCGCAAGAATCCGCCCCGGGACGCGACATGATCCACGACATCGCCCGCGCGCTCAGCGCCATCTTCTCAGGCGAACGAGCCCGCCTGCTGCACGTGATCGTCCCGGCGCACGTCCACGGGCACACGCTGGCGCTGCTGCGGGCGCTCGGCGAAGCAGGCCCGGCGCCCCGCCCCGTCTGGGTGCTGGCCGACCCGGTCTACGGGCCCAGCCGTGGCTGGGCCGCCCGCGAGCGCTCGCTGACGCGCGAGCTCGGCGCCTCGGCGGCGGCCGAGCCGCCCGCCTCGACCGCGGAGCCAGGCCCCCTGCGCGAGCCGCTCGACGCCTTCGCGGGCGCGCTCGCGGCCCACCTCGCCGCCCGCGCGCCGGACGCGACCGCCGTCCTCGTGCTCGCGCCGCAGCACGTCGACGACCCCCGCGCGTACGCCCACGACGTCCTCTGGCTCGCGCAGCGGCCCGAGCTCGCGCTCGTGCGCTGGGTCCTCGTCGATCCGGTCCACTCGAGCGTCGGCGACCTGCTCGCGCGCTTCGGCGAGGGCGCGTCCCGCGTGGTGTGGCCGGAGGCCGACAGCGCGGCCATGATGGATGTCGAGCGCCTGCTCACCGACCTCTCGGCGCGCGGGCAGCGCCTCCCCGCCGACCTCGAGATTCGCATCGCGCCCGACTCCCCCCTTCGCGCGCCGGATCTCCTCCCCGCGCGGCGCCTCCTGCACGAGGCCGACAAGTGCTTTCAAGCGGGGCGGCACAACGAGGCTGCGCAGGTCCAGAAGCAAGCCGAGGAGCTGCTCGCGGGCCGCGGGCTGGGCGAGGAGGCGATCCACGTGGCCATGCAGCGCGCGCGCTCGCTGATCGCCGCGGGCGTGGTCGACGAGGGACATCGGGTGTTCGTCGCCGCGCTGAAGGAGGCAGAGCGGCGCGGGCTGTCCGCGATCGTCCCCGAGGCCTACGCCTCGCTCGGCAGCCTGCACAGCAAGCAACGGCGCTTCCTCGACGCGTCGGAGGCGTACGCCCGCGCCGGAGAGCTCGCCGACCGCCGCGGCAGCCACGAGTTCGCGGCGGACATGCACCGCTGCTCCGGGCACGCGGCGCTCAACGCCGACATGCCGGACGCCGCCGCGAAGGCGTGGCGGCGGGCGTTCGAGCTGCTCGGTTCCGTGGCGCCGGCCGTGGGCGCGCTGGACAAACCCCAGCAGATCGTGATCCTCGGCCTCGCCCTCGCCGACGTCTTCGAGACGCACGGCAACCTGCCCGCCGCGCGCGGGCTGCGGGGGCACGCCGAGGCGATCGAGACCCGCAATCCGCGGCGATCGGAGACGTGGAGCTGACGAGGGCTCGCGCCGACGCTCAGCCCGCGCCGGGGCGCTCGGCGACGAGGAGCCGCAGGTTGGCGGCGGGGTTCTCCGGGTCGAAGGGGGCGCCGAGCTGGCGGGCCCAGTCCGCCGCGCCGGTGTCGCTCGAGGCGCGGAGCCCGGCCCGCTCGACCTCGGCGCGCATGACCTCGCGCCGGCGCAAGCCGACGAGCGGCTCGCTCCAGAGGCGCGTGACCAGGTGTCGCAGGAAGGCGAGGGGGCGCCGGCCGCCGGGCTCCATGTAATTCACGAGGAGGACGCTGCCCGGCGCCGACGCTTCGGCGAGCGCCCGCAGCGTCGCCCGGAGCGCCTCGTCCGACAGGTACATCACGACCCCTTCCCATACCCACGCGGTGGGCTCGTCGGCCCGATGGCCGGACGAGCGCAGGCGCGTGGAGAGCGCGTCGCGCTCGAAGTCGACCGCGACGTACGTCAGCCGCTCCACGACCGGCGTCAGCGCCGCCGCCTTGCCCCGCTTGAACGCTTGCGTCGCCGGGTGATCGATCTCGAAGAAGTGAGCCGCCGAGAGCGCCTTCATCCGGAACGCGCGCGTGTCGAGGCCCGCCCCCAGGCTCACGACCTGACGACACCCGCGCTCCACGGCGCGCTCGAGCTCGACGTCGATGGCCCTCACGCGCAGCGGGACCGCGGAGAGCCTGGCCAGGACGCGCGCGCGCTTCGCGGCGTCCATGCGCCGGATCCGCCGCGCGAGCAGCGTCAGCGCGGCGCTCCACCCGGGCGACAGGAGCCGGTGCACGACCGGGTCCTCGAAGCCCGGCACATCGGTCAGGCCCTGATCCGCGAGCGCCCGGATGAGCGCGACGGAGGAGGCGGTCTGGCTGGGACGACGCTCGCGCATGACGGCTGTCATAGCGGCAGCCGCCGCCGTTTCAAAGCGCGAGCGACGCCGGACCCCAGCTCGCCGCGCGCCCCGCCGAGAGGCGCGCGGCGAGCTGATCCGTCCATGATGCGGTCTCCTGGGAGTGCCGCTAGGCTGCGCGCCGCATGACCTCGGAGGCCATCGTCGCTCTCGTCATCCTCGGGCTCGCGATCGCCCTCTTCGTGAGCGATCGCATGCGGCTCGACGTGGTGGCGATGACGTCCTTGCTCGCCCTCACGATCTCCGGCGTCGCCACCGTCCCCGAGGCGCTCGCCGGGTTCTCGAACCCGGCCGTGCTCATGATCGCCGGCCTCTTCGTCGTCGGGGCCGCGCTCACCGACACGGGGGTCGCCGACTGGCTGGGCCAGCGCCTCGAGCGCTTCGCCGGCGGGGGGGAGGCCCAGGTGACCATCGCGGTGATGGGCGCGACAGCGCTCGTGTCCGCCTTCATGAGCTCCACGGGCACCGTGGCGATCCTCCTCCCGGTCGTCGGGACGCTCGCGCTCCGCCGCGGGATCGCGCCGGCGCGGCTCTTCATGCCCGTCGCGTTCGCGGCGCACCTCGGGAGCAACCTCACGCTCATCAGCACCCCGCCGAACCTGCTCGTGAGCGAGGCGCTCCGCGAGGCGGGGCGAGCGCCGTTCCGCTTCTTCAGCTTCACCGCCCCGGGCCTCGTCGTGCTCGCGGTCGGCGTGGCGTACATGGTCGCGATCGGCCGCCGCGCGCTGCCCAGCAAAGGAGACAGGGCCGAGGCGGGCGCGCCGCGGTCGCTCTCGCTCGACGATCTCTCGATGGAGTACGGCCTCGGCAGCGCCCTGCGCGCCGCGCGCGTCGCGCCCGGATCGCGCCTCGCCGGCCTCACGCTCGGGGAGGCGAACCTGCGGGCGGACTTCGGCGTGACCGTGGTCGGCATCGCGCGCCCCGGGCCCCACGGCCTCGAGGCGCAGCGCGTGGTGCCGCAGACGGTCTTCGCCGCCGGCGACGAGCTGCGCATGCTCGGCAGCGACGCGGCGATCGCGGCGCTCGCCGACCGCTTCGGGCTCGAGGCGCTCTCGGCGCGCCCCGTGTTCTCGCTGCCGCCCGAGGAGTCCCTCGCCGAGGTGGTGCTGCCGCGGCGCTCCGGCCTGACGGGGAAGACCCTGAGAGAGGCCAGGTTCCGCGACCGCTACCGCGCCAGCGTGCTGTCGATCCGGCGGGGCGACGGCTGGCTCCCGGTGTTCCACGCCACGCCCGAGCTCAGGGATCTCAAGCTCCGCGCCGGCGACACGCTGCTCGTGAAGGGGCGGCTCAAGCACCTGAAGAACCTGCGCGACGAGCGGCGCGATCTCGTGCTCGTCGCCGAGCCCGACGCGCGCGGCGACGTCCTCGTCGATCGCGCGCGCGCCGCCTTCGCCCTGTGCATCACCCTGGGCATGCTCGTCTGCATGGCGTTCGGGTGGCTGCCCAACGTGATCGCCGTGCTGCTCGCCGCGCTCCTCCTCGTGCTCGCGCAGTGCGTGCGCCCGGTGGACGCCTACCGCGCCGTGAACTGGGAGAGCGTCGTGCTCATCGCCGGCATGGTCCCCCTCGCCGCCGCGCTCGAGCGCACGGGCGCGATGGGGGCCGTCGTCTCCGCCGCCGAGGGGCTCCTCGCGGGGGCGCGCCCCACGGTGGTGCTCGGCGCGCTCGTGCTCTTCACCTCGACCATCGGGATGGTGCTCTCGAACACCGCGACCGCCGTGCTCATGGCCCCCCTCGCGGTCCGGCTGGCCGGGGCGCTGGGCCTCGCGCCGGAGCCGCTGCTCCTCGGGGTGGCGTTCGCGTCCTCGGCCGCGTTCGCGACGCCGATCGCCTCCCCGGTGAACATCCTCGTCATGGGGCCGGGCGGCTATCAATTCAAAGACTTCACGCGCGTCGGCCTGCCACTGCAGCTCCTCGTGCTGGCCACCACCCTGATCGTCGTCCCGCTCGTCTGGCCCTTTTGAGCGCCGGTCAGCGCGCCTCCGGCGCCCGCCGGGGACTGCCGCTCGCGAAGGACGCGAGAGCGCCGCGGACGTCGTGTCATGACCTCTCGGACATTTCCCCGCTCCCCGGCCACAGGCACGCTCGCGTCTCGCCTGCACGCCGCCGCGCGCAGCCCGCCGGACCGCGCGGGCGACGGCTCTCCAATCTTGCGCATTCCGGGGCGATCATGTAGCGCAGGATTTACGGTGATCGCTCGCAGAGAACTCACGCACATCGGGGCGTGCCCGCCGCGTGGGCCGATGGCCATCGCCCTCGTGCCGCCGCCGCGGGGTGACGCATGAGGGAGCGGCTCGAGAGCCTGCTCCTCGTCCTGGCCGTCGGCTCCGTCGTCGCCATCGGCGCCAAGCGCGTCGGGGTCCCTTACAACGTCGCGCTCGTCTTGATCGGGCTCGTCCTCGTCGTCCTCGACGTGCTGCCGAACACGCCGATGGACCCGGAGGTCATCCTCATCGCCTTCCTCCCGGTGCTCGTCTTCGAGGGCGCCCTGGCCGCCGACGCGGACATCCTGCGCGCCGCGAGCCGGCCCATCCTCGCGCTCGCCGTGCCGGGGGTGCTCATCTCGCTGCTCGGCACCGCCGCCGTGGCGACGCTGGTGCTCGATCTCCCGTTCGCGGCGGCGCTCCTCCTCGGCGCGCTGCTCGCCATCACCGACACCGTGAGCGTGCTGCTCGCCTTCCGGAGCGTCCGCGTCCCGCACCGGCTGGCCGCGATCATGGAGGGAGAGAGCCTCTTCAACGACGGCACGGCGCTCGTGCTCGTGCTGATCGCCTCGCGCGTCCTCGCGAGCGGCACGTTCGACCCGGTCGAGACCTTCCGCGCGCTCTCGATGGCGATGCTCGGCGGCGCCGTCCTCGGCGGCGCGTTCGGCGCCCTCGGCGCGGTCCTGCTCCGCCGCACGCCGGACCACCTGACCGCGATCCTCGCCTCGCTCGTGCTCGTGTTCGCCACGGCCCTGCTCACCGAGCGGCTCCACGCCTCGCCGGTCATCGCCGTCGTGGTCGCCGGCGTGGTCGTCGGCAAGGCCGCGCGCCGCCACCTCGAGCCCTCGCGCGTGCTCGCGCTGGAGGGGTTCTGGGAGACGACCGGCTTCCTCCTCAACGTGCTGCTGTTCCTGCTCGTCGGCATGCAGATCCAGGCGGAGATGCTCGTGCGCGAGGCGGCCTCCATCGGCCTCGCGCTCATCGCCCTGCACGCGGGCCGGGCGGTGGCCGTCTACGGGTGCTTCGGCGCGCTCCGGGCGATGACGCGGGAGGTCGTGCCGCTGCGCTGGCAGCACGTGATGCTGGTCGGCAACATCAAGGGCGCGCTCTCGATGGCGGCCGTCCTCAGCCTCCCGAAGGACATGCCGTTCCGCGAGCGGCTGATCACGATCGTCTTCGGCGTGACCTTCGTGACCCTGGTCGTGCAGGCGCTGCCGTTCGCGCGGCTGCTCAAGCTCCTGCGGGTCGCGGCCCCGAGCGCCGACACCGCGCTCGACGGCGCGAAGGCGACGCTCATCGCCGCGCGGCGCGGCCAGGCGGAGCTCGACGACCTGCTCGCCGCGGGCCTCCTCTCCCGCAAGGAGCACGCGGAGCGCCGGGCCGCGTTCCAGCGCCGGGTGATCGCGGCCGAGGCGGCGCTCCAGTCGCCCCAGGGCGAGGCGGAGCGCGACCACCTCACGGATCTCGCGCTGCTCACGGCGGAGAAGGCGGCGCTGCTCGACGCGGCGAGGCGCGGGCTCATCGCCGATGAGACGGCGAACGCCCAGGTGGGCGAGATCGATCGCGAGATGATGAAGCTGCACGAGCACGAAGGAGGCCACTGAGATGCGCGTTCTCATCGCGGGCGCCGGGCGCGCGGGCCTGAGCGTCGCGGTCCACCTCGCGAAGACGGGCCACGAGGTGACCATCGTCGATCGCGACGAGTCGATCGCCAACAGCGCCTTCGAGCGCCACGGCCTCGTCTCGCTCGTCGGCGACGCGACCGACGCCGGGCTCCTCAAGGAGGCCGAGGTGGGGCGCGCCGACGTGGTCGTGGCCATGCTCCGCCGCGACGCCGACAACCTCGCCGTCGCGCTCCTCGCCCAGGCGGCGGGCGCCAAGCGCGTGATGGTGCGCATGCGCGACTCCGACTACCGGGGCGTCTACGTCCGCGCGGGCGTCCAGCGGATCCTCTCCGAGATCGACGTCTTCATCGGCGCGATGGCCACCGCCATCGAGCACCCGGGCGTCCGCCACGCGATGGTGCTCGGCGCCGGCGAGTCGGTGGCGTTCGAGCTCGACATCCCGGCCGACGCGGCGGTCGCGGGCCGCTCGGTGAGCGTCATCGCCGGCAGCGCCGGCTTCCCCTCGTCGTGCGTCTTCGCCGGCGTCTACCGCCCCGACGGCCGCGTCGAGGCGCCGCGCGGCTCGTCCATCGTCGCGGGGGGCGCCACCGTGCTCCTCGTGGCCGCGCGCGACGAGCTCGCCGACGTCATCGCGTTCTTCCTCCGGCGCGAGCTGGGGAACGGCGGGATCCACGAGCGTCGCTGACGCGAGGGCAGGTGTTTCCATGGTGAGGTGCGCGGGCTACACGGGCTTGTCGGCATGGCTGGGCGCGGCGCTGGCCGCCGCCATCGCGGGGTGCGGCGGCGACGACGGGGCCGGGGCGGCGGCGGGCGGCGGCGTCGCGGCGGCGGCCTCGTACTACCGCGACGTCAAGCCGATCTTCGACGCGCGCTGCGCGGGGTGCCACAGCGCCGGCGGCGTCGCGCCGTTCTCGCTCGAGGGGCCCGACGCCGCGGTGCCCTGGGCCCCGCTCATCAAGCGGGCCGTCGTCGAGCGCACCATGCCCCCCTGGCCGGCCGACGGCGCCTGCGCCGACTACGTGGGCGATCGGTCCCTGTCCGAGCGGCAGATCCAGACCATCGCCGCGTGGGTCGACGGCGGCGCGGCCGTGGGCGACCCCGCCGAGGAGGGCCCGCCGCTCGATCGGCCGCCGAGCCCCGAGCTCGAGCGCGTGGACCGGACGCTCGAGATGCCGGTCGAGTACACCCCGCAGGCGGGGCCCGACGACTACCGCTGCTTCGTGATCGACTGGCCGGAGGAGAGCGCGCGCTACGTCACCGGCTTCGGCGTCAGGCCCGGCGAGGAGCGCATCGTCCACCACGTGATCGCCTTCATCGCCGCGCCGGAGATGGTCGCCGACGTCGAGGCCCTCGACGCGGCCGACCCGGGCCCGGGCTATCCCTGCTTCGGGGGGCCGGGGATCAGGCCGCGCTGGCTCGGCGGCTGGGTGCCCGGCGGCGGGAGCCTCACCTTCCCGGCGGGGACGGGCACCCGGATCGAGCCGGGCTCCAAGCTGGTCGTGCAGGTCCACTACAACACGCTGACCGCGGGGAAGCTGCCGGATCGCTCCGCGATCGACCTGATGCTGGAGAGCTCGGTCGATCGGGAGGGCTCCACGCAGCCGTGGACGAACCCGGCCTGGCTCACCGGCGACGCCATGACCATCCCCGCCTTCGAGGCCGACGTCGTCCACCGCTGGGGGGCGCAGCCCACCCGGGCGCTCGCCGGCGGCGCGCCGATCGAGCTGCACATCGCGGGGCTCCACATGCACACGCTCGGCAAGCGCGCGCGCCTCGAGATCGAGCGGGCGGACGGCAGCTCGGAGTGCGTGCTCGACATCCCGCGCTGGGATTTCCACTGGCAGGGCAGCTACACGCTCGCCCAGCCCAAGGTGCTCCACCCGGGCGACACGCTGTCGCTCGAGTGTCACTGGGACAACACGCCCGAGAACCAGCCGATCATCGACGGTAAGCCGCGGGTCCCCGGCGATGTCGTGTGGGGTGAAGGCACGAACGATGAGATGTGTCTCAGCACCTTCTACATGACCGAGCTCTGATCTCCGCCGCGGAGCGTCGAGCCATCGAGTCCGATCACGCGCTGCGGCGACAGCGCGTCACACCCCGAGCGCTGGATGTGGCGCCCTGCGCCGTCGCTTCGGGCATCCCCGGCGGTGTCGATACGGAGTCCATCCGGCCGCACCGGGTATATTCGTCAGGCCACCGCTGAGCCAGGCGCGCCCTCGTGAAAGAGAAAACCGCTTCGACCCTCTCGCAGGCCGCCCTGCGCCCCGGCGGGGCGGAGACGCAGCCGCGGGCGTCCGAAGAGCCGCCGCCGTCGAGCTTGATGCCGTCGAGCGCGGGCCCCTCGAGCTTCAGCCCGCCGAGCCGCTTCGAGGAGTACCGGCTCGTCCAGAAGCTCGGCAGCGGCGGCATGGGGGACGTCTACCTCGCGCACGACACGCTGCTCGACCGCATGGTCGCGGTGAAGCTCATCCGCGCAGAGACGGCGGACGCCGAGGTGCGCGCGCGGCTGCTCGCCGAGGCGCGCGCCGCCGCGCGCATCCAGCACCCGAACGTGGTCGCCATCTACCGCGTGGGCGAGCTCCGGGGACAGCTGTACATCGTGTCGGAGTTCGTCCGCGGCCAGAGCCTCGACCGCGTGACCGTGCCGATGCCCTGGCAGCGCGTGCTCGAGCTCGGCGCCGGGCTCGCGCGGGGCCTCGCGGCCGCCCACCGCCGGGGGGTGCTGCACCTCGACATCAAGCCGGCCAACGCGGTGCTCACCTTCGACGGCGAGGCGAAGCTCCTCGACTTCGGCCTCGCCAAGCTCCTCGACCCGGCGGCGGTGCAGGCGCCCGCGATCCGCGGCGTCGTGACGCCGCCCGGGGCGCACGGCGACGACGCGGCGCTCGGCGACGAGCCGCTCGACGGCGGGATCCGCGAGGCGGCCGAGATGGCGGCGCTGCTGCTCGACGCGACGAAGGGCGTCGACGGCGGCACGCCCCACTACCTGCCGCCCGAGCTGTGGCGCGGCGAGCTGGCGACGCGCCGCTCCGACGTGTACTCGCTCGGCGCGCTGCTCTTCGAGCTCTGCGCCGGCGTCCCGCCGCACGACGACGTGCCGATGCTCGATCTGCCGCGCGTCGTCCAGTGCGAGCGGCCCCGGCCCCTCGCCGCGCTCGCGCCGGGCGTCGACGCGCGGCTCGCGGCGGTCATCGAGCGGTGCCTCGAGATCGACCCCGCCGCCCGCTTCGCCTCGGGCGACGAGCTGCGCGACGCGCTCGAGCAGCTGCTCGCGCGGAGCCGGCACGCCTCGATCGCGCCGGAGGGCAACCCCTACCGCGGGCTGCTCGTCTTCGACGTCGAGCACCGCGCGGTGTTTTACGGGCGCAGCTCCGAGACGGGGACGATCCTCGACCGGCTGCGCTCCGAGCCCATGCTCGTCGTGGCCGGCGACTCGGGCTCGGGCAAGTCGTCGCTCTGCCGGGCCGGCGTGCTCTCGCTCGTGCTCGAGGGCGCCCTCGGCGGCGGGCGCGCCTTCCAGGCGGCGATGATGGTGCCCGGCCGGCGCCCGCTCGCCGCGCTGGCCGCCGCGCTCGAGCCGGTCCTCGGCGCGCCCGCCGAGCGCATCGCCGAGGCCGTGCGCGCGGCTCCGGGCTCGCTCGTCCGCGACCTCCGCGCGCGCCTCGGCGAGCGCGGCGGGCTCGTGCTGTTCATCGACCAGCTGGAGGAGCTCGCGACCCTCAGCGGCCCCGCCGAGGCCGCGCTCGTCGGCGAGGTCCTCAGCGCCTTCGCGGCGCGCTCGCCGTCCCTGCGCCTGCTCGCCACGGTGCGCGGCGACTTCCTCGCGCGCGTCGCCGGCATCTCCGGCCTCGGCGACGAGATCGAGCGCGCGCTCTACCTGCTCCGCCCGATGTCCGCGGACAAGCTCCGGGAAGCGATCACCGGGCCGGCGCGGGCCAAGGGGGTCGCGTTCGAGTCGGACGCGGTGGTCGACGCCCTCGTCGAGTCCACGGCCCGCGCCGAGGGCGGGCTGCCGCTCCTCCAGTTCGCGCTCGCCGAGCTCTGGGACGCCCGCGCCGCGCCCGACGCGCCCCTCAGCAGCGCGGACCTCGCGCAGATCGGCGGGGTCGAGGGCGCGCTCGCCCGCCACGCCGATCGCGTGCTCGGCCGCATGCCGCCCGCGGTCCACGCGGCGGCGCGGCGGCTGCTCGGCGAGCTCATCACGCCGCAGGGCACGCGGGCGCGGCGCGCGGAGGCCGAGCTCGCGGGGCCGGGCGGCGACGAGGCGGCGCGCGCGGCGCTCGAGGCGCTCGTGCAGGGCCGCCTCCTCTTCGCCCGCGAGGGCGAGCAGGGGACGGTCTACGAGATCGCCCACGAGGCCTTGATCCACGGGTGGGGGACGCTGCGCCACTGGCTCGAGGAGCAGCGCGAGCAGCGGGCGATGCGCCTGCGCCTCGACGCCTCCGCCGCCGAGTGGGAGCGGCTCGGCCGGCGCCGCGACGCGCTCTTCAGCGCGCGCCAGCTGATGGAGGCGAAGGGCCTCGATCCGGGCGATCTGCCGCCGCGCGAGGCGGCGTTCCTCCGGGCGTCGCGGCGCGCCGTCCTGACGCAGCGCGTGGCCCGGTGGGCGCTCGCCGTGGGGGTCCCGCTCGTCGCGGCGCTGCTCTACGGCGCGCTGGAGCTCAGGGCGGCGCGCCAGCTCGCCGCGCGGGCGGACCGGAAGATCCAGGAGGCCGCGGACATCTCGGCCGCCGCGTCGCGCGAGGGCGCCGCGGCCGAGGCGCTCCGCGCCGAGGCGCTCGCGGCGTTCGACGGCCGGCGCCGCGACGAGGGGGAGGCGCTCTGGGAGCGCGCGCGCAGGCGCGCCGCGGAGGCCGAGCGGCTCCACCTGCAGGCGAGCCAGAAGCTGGAGGCGGTGCTCACGCTCGACGGCACCCGCCGCGACGCGCGCGAGCTGCTCGGCGACGTGCTCTACGAGCGCGCGCTCGCCGCGGACGGCCGGGGCCACCCCTCGTTGCGCGACGAGCTGCTCCAGCGCATGACCACGTACGATCCCGACGGCGTGCGTCGGCAGCGGTGGAGCGCGCCCGTCGAGGTGTCCATCGAGACCGACCCCCCGGGCGCCGACGTCACGCTGGAGCGGTACGAGACCGACGCGGAGGGGCGCCGGCAGCTTGTCGACCTGCGGGTCCGCGGGTCGACGCCGCTCTCGGACATCGCGCTCGCGCAGGGCTCTTACCTGCTCACGTGCGAGGCGCGGAACCGCACCATCGTGCGGTATCCGTTCCTGGTCCGCCGCGGCGAGCCGCGGCGCCTCTCCATCCCGCTGCCGCCCGCGGGGGACGTCCCTCCCGGGTTCATCTACATTCCGCCCGGACGATTCCTCTTCGGCGCCGCCCTGGACGACATGTACCGGTGGGCGTTCCTCTCGACCGTTCCCCTTCACGAGATCAGCACGGGCGCCTACCTCATCGCGCGGCACGAGACGACGTTTCAGGAGTGGCTCGACTACGTCCAGACGCTCCCGAGAGAGTCCCGCGAGCAGCCGTCCATCATCCAGGCGGGCAACGGCGCCATGACCGGCGCCCTCGGGCTGCGCCGTCTGCCCAGCGGCGTATGGCAGCTAACGATCCAACCCACGGTGCAGGCCTACACGGCGCGCGCCGGCGAGCCGCTCGTCTATCCCACGCGGGAGGTCCGGGCGCAGCAGGACTGGCTTCGTTTCCCGGTCACGGGCATCTCGTTCGCGCAGGCGACCGAGTATGCCGCGTGGCTCCACAAGACGGGCCGTGTCCGCGGGGCCCGGCTGTGCACCGATCACGAGTGGGAGCGCGCGGCGAGGGGCGCCGACAGCCGGATCTTCCCGCACGGGGACACGCTCTCTCCCGGCGACGCCAACTTCGATGAGACCTATGGCAAGGAGAGCTCCACGATGGGTCCAGATGAGGTGGGCTCGCACCCTGCCTCACGTAGTCCCTTCGGGGTCGACGACATGGCGGGGAACGTCCTCGAGTGGGCTATTTCGTCGATAGAGGTCGACAAAGTGCTTTTGCGCGGCGGGGCTTACCTCTACGATCAAACATCGGTCCGGAGTGACAACCGGACCGTCGTTGACGGCACCTTCCTCGATCCGGTGATTGGGCTCCGCATCTGTGCTTCCTTTCCTCCACCTCCGTAAAGGGTGACGAGGATCTGCGGCGCCCCGGCAGCGCCGAGAGGCGCCGCGCCCCTCGCGGGAGCGGCGCCGACAGCCGGGAGGAAGATCGTCGGCGCGCAGGGCGTCATGGCTTGAGCGTCAGCGTTCGGAGGCGATCATGTTTCAGCGAGGGTTCCTGGCAGGGGCGATGGTCGGGCTCATCTCCGTGGGTGTCGGTTGCGCCGCGGAGGTCGAGGGCGGCGAGGGCGACGAGGCGCCGGCGGAGAGCGCGCTCGAGCTGCAGGCGCTCAACGATCTCACCTTCAACGGCACCTACCTGAACGGCACCCAGCTCAACGGGGTCCGCTTCAACGGGGTCCGCTTCAACGGGGTCCGCTTCAACGGGGTCTCGCTCGACGGGGCGACGCTGGTCGGGGCGCGCGAGAGCGACGGCAAGCCCGTCCGCGGGGCCGACTTCATCGGCGCCGAGATCGAGGCGGTCCTGGACGATCGATCGACCGTGATCGTCCGCATCGCGAACGTCGTCGAGCGCGACGGGATCGCGTATTACACGGTGAAGTACAACGCCGGCGGCGCGGGCTGGGCGAACGTCTGCGGCGAGGGCGTCGAGGCGATCGCGGTGAGGGGGACCTGGGATCCGGTGACCGGCGTCTTCTCGGACGACGGGAGCCAGTTCACGTTCGCCTGCCAGGGCGCGGCGATCGCGAAGTGCGCCGAGTGGGGCTACAGGGACTGGGCGACCACGGCGGAGTGCGACGGCAAGCGCTGCGAGAGCAGGGCTCTCTCGTACTTCCACAAGGCGTGCGTCCGCATGGTGCGCGCGGACTACTGCGGCGACGGCGCGCCGCACACGCGGGCCGGGACGGCGATCGACGTCTGGGATGCGCTCGGCATCCAGCGCGAGACGGAGGGCTCTGGCATGAGCCTCGAGGCGGAGTGGACCGTGGACGGCGCCGCCTGCATCCGGCGCACGCGGTGGCGGGGCGCCGTCGGCAACCCGGACCGCGACTACGTCACGGCGCATTGCCCGGAGCGGTGGGCCGGGGCCGATCCGAGCTGCGGCGGGCCCGGCTCGACGTTCAACAAGGAGAGCGGCTTCGCGACGCCGCTCGCCGAGCGGCGCCTCCTGCGGAACGCGTCGTTCACGACGAACGTGAGCCCGCTGTAGCGCGGGTCGCGGCGCTCAGCTCTTCGCTGCGGCGAGGATCGCCGCTGCGTGCTCCTTCGGATCCACATCGAGCCAGACCTGCTTGATCTTGCCGTCCTTTCCGATGAGGAAGGACTGGCGCGCGGCGAGGTCGTTGCGCATCGGCACGTGGAACGCGCTGGAGATCGCGCCGCCTTCGTCGACGACGAGCGGGAACGGGAGCTCGTATTTCTGGATGAAGGCCTGGTGGCTCTGCGCGTCCTGGGTCGAGACACCGTAGACCTCGAGCCCGGCGCCCTGGAGATCGGCCCAGCCGTCGCGCAGGCCCTTGGCCTGGATGGTGCAGCCCGGCGTGTCGTCCTTCGGGTAGAAATAGACGAGCACCTGCTTGCCTTGCAGGCTGGAGAGCTTCACCTCTCGGCCGTCGTGCAGCTTGAAGGTCACGTCGGGCGCGGCGTCGCCGGGCTTGAGCGCGGCGGGCTGGGCGGAGGCGCCCGTCGTCTCGGAGGGCTTCTCGGCGGCCTTGCCGGACGCGCCGGAGGGCTCGTCGCAGCCGGCGGCGAGGGCCAGCGCGGCGAGCGCGATGGCGAGGGTGGAGGTGAGGTGCGTCGTGCGCGTCATGATGGCGTGCATCGTTCCACCGGCCTCCGCGAACGGCAAGCGCCGTCGGGCGGCGGCGCGCCGCCGCTGAGGTTGCCAGGGCCATGCGGACGTTGGCAGGGGATCGGGGGCGCTCGCGAGCGCGCGAGCGCGTCGAGGAGAGACATCGTCAACTCGTCAGGAGAACTGGTGAGCTGACTCGGTGTCTCCGGCGATTGAAGGGGTGAGCGTCAGGCTCGTTGTCCACACCGCGCCTCGCTGCTCAGGGCCGCCGCGGGCCGGCGCAGGGGGCGACCCGCTCGCGCGCCCCCCCCACGCCGGCACCGACAGCAGGCGAGCAATGCAAAACGTCCTGACGAAAAGCTAAGGTGGCGCCCGAGGCGCGCTCCACGCTATATCTGCGTTTGCCATGCGCTGGACACCTGGGAAACGCAGTGCGAACCTCCGAGATCTCCGCGGCGTCTCCGGCGGAGCGAAGCTCGGCGTCGGCGGGACGATGATCCTGCTCGTGCTCTCCCTCGTCTTCGGGAAAGATCTCCTCTCCTCGGGGCTCGGCCAGGGCGTCTCGCTCCCCGGCGCGCAGCGCGAGCGCGCGAGCTCGCCCGAGGAGGAGCGGCTCGTCGACTTCGTCTCCTTCGTCCTCGATGACACCGAGGCCGTGTGGAAGCAGGTGTTCAGCCGGATGGGGCAGACCTATCCGGCGCCCCAGCTGACGTTGTTCACCGACTCCGTGAGGTCGGGCTGCGGCGTCGGCGAGGCGGCCATGGGGCCGTTCTACTGCCCAGCCGATCGCACGGCGTACATCGACCTCGGCTTCTACCGCGAGCTCAAGGCGCGGTTCGGCGCGCCGGGCGACTTCGCCCAGGCGTACGTGCTCGCCCACGAGATCGGCCACCACGTGCAGAACGTGCTCGGCATCGAGCGAAAAATGCGCCAGCAGCAAGCGGCGCGCCCGAGCGAGCGGAACGCGCTCTCCGTGCGCATGGAGCTCCAGGCGGACTGCTTCGCCGGCGTGTGGGCCCACTCGACGGCGAAGCGCGACCTGCTCGAGGAGGGCGACGCCGACGAGGCGCTCCAGGCCGCGTCCGCGATCGGCGACGATCGGCTGCAGAAGAGCGCGACCGGCAGGGTCAACCCGGAGACGTGGACGCACGGCTCATCCGCGCAGCGGGTCGCCTGGTTCAAGCGCGGCATGCGGGGCGGCCGCGTCGAGGACTGCGATACGTTCGCGGAGGCCTCGCCCTGAAGGCGCGGCGCGCGTCCGAGGCGGCCCGGCGCGTCCAGGCCGGCAGGGCCAAGGCCGGGTGAAGAGCGGCTCGCGACAGCTCCGCGCGACGGTGTACCCTGCTCGCCCGCCGATGGTCTCGTCGTACGGTGCCCCTCGCTTCCCGCCGCAAGGCCGCTCGCTGCGCGATCGATCCCGCCCGGTGGCGCCGTGAGCCTGCGCGAGGCGACCGACCCCTGGACCGCGGCGCCGCGATCGATCGCGGAGATCGTCGAGGACAGCCTCCCCCAGATCGAGGTGCGCTGCCGCCCGCGGGCCATCGCCACGGTCGTCGCCCGCGTCACGGCCGACCTGGGCGACGAGGATCCCCCGCGGCCCGCGCTGCTCGCCGCGCTGGCCCGGTGCGCCGACGGCGCGGCCGCCGAGGTCGACCGGCTGCGCAGCGCCGAGTCCGCGCTCGTTGTCGCCTACCAGTCGGCCGCCACCCCGGCCGAGCGGCGCGAGCTCCTCGCCCGGCAGCTCCGCGTCTGGGCGCGCGAGCGCAAGAAGACCGGCGCCGCCTCCCCGCTCGGCTGGGCCGCGGCGCGCGTCGAGCAGGCCGGCGACCTCTCGGCGCTCGCCCGCAACCTCGACCTCGAGGCGGCCCAGGAGCGCTTCGCCACGGCCATCGCCGACCGCCTCGACGAGATCGAGGTCGCCTACCACGCGCTCACGCACCTCGCGCAGGACCTCGACCCGCCCGACGCGCTGCACGTCGTCCGCGACGGCGGCGTCCTCCGGCTCGCCATCGCGCACGCCGAGCCGAGCCGCCCCGCGCCCGTCCGCCGGGCCGCCATGCTCGCGGCCGTCGCCCTCCTGCACCGCATCCCGGCGCGCGAGCGGCTCGGCCACCTCGGGCTCGACGCGGCCCGCTCGGTGCTGGCGTGGTCGCGCGGCGTGGGCGCGTCCCGCTGGGTGCAGATCGCCGCGCTCGAGATCGGCGTCCTCCTCTTCCCCGACGAGGCGTTCTCGCTGCTCGCCGAGCGCATCCGCGCGCGCGACCCGGCGGACAAGGACGGCCCCATCCTCCGCCGCAACGCCCTGCGCCTCCTCGGCGCGGCCGCGCGCCCGTCCGCCCCCGTGATCCCGCTCGGCGAGGCGCGCGCGGCGAGCGCGGCGCGGCCCGCCGGCGCCGCCCAGGACCCGCGCCGCTGGAACGGCGCGCAGGCTGGCAACGGCAGCAGGCCGAGCGCCGCGCCGGAGGGAGCCTCGTCCGGGGGCGCCGTCGAGGGCCCGGGCGGCGCCGAGCTGCCCGACGCGCCCGCGCCCGACTCGGCGCCCCGGCTCAGCGCGGAGACCGCCGCGAGCGCGCCGCCCGCGCGCGCGGCCGCCACGAGCGCGGACCCGCTCGCCATCGCGCTCCTCGCCCGCGACGACCCGAGCGAGCACGTCCGCCAGGAGCTCGTGCGCCAGCTCCTCGCCCTCGGCAGCGCCGAGGCCCTCACGGCGCTCGCCGAGGTCGCCGAGGGCGACGGGTCGCCGCGCGTCCGCGGCTACGCCATGCGGGAGCTCTCGCGCTTCGCGACCGAGCACGCGGACGCCGTCCCGCACGCCGAGCGCGTCGTCCGCTTCGCCCTCACCAAGCCCGGCCCGCCGCTCGCGTCCCGCGCGGCCCTCGAGGCGGTGCGCACGCTCTGCGCCGGGCCCTACGCCCCGCTGCCGCCGGCGACGTTCGTCGACCTGCTCGCCGAGTTCGCGAGCCGCCCGGCGATCTCGCCGGATCTGTCCGACGAGGCGGCCGCGGCGCTGCGGCTGCTCGAGGTCGAGAGCCGCCCGGTCGCCGAGCACATCCGGCAGGCGCTCGTCGCCGCGGCCTCGGAGCTCCTCGAGGGCGAGAGCGCGCCGGTCGAGATCCCGGCCGACGCCGAGCCCCGGGACATCGAGCGCGCGCTCCTGGTCGCCTCGCGCGGCGACATGACCTACACGCTCCGGCGCCGCGGCCGGGGCCGGTACGTGCTCACGCGCGGCGAGCCGCGCGGCTTCCGCCTCTGGCGGCTCATCCACGAGATGCGCACCCCGATGCCGGACAAGCGCAAGGGGTGGATCCACACGAGCGGCCGCCTGTTCGCGGGCGAGCTCGTCGCGCCGCCGGTCGGCATGGCGGAGGTCACGCCCACGCGCGTGCCGGGCGAGCGCCACGTCTACCCGCCCGTCGGCGGCTGGGGGCCGTTCGTCCCCCGCATCGACGATCTGCTCGCCGCGGCCAGCCTGACCCAGCGCGAGATCCGCCTCATCACGGCGCGCGGGACGGTCACGGTGCGCGCGCCGGCCAAGCTCGCGCACCGGCTGCGCGCGCGCGCCCTGCTGACGTGGCGCTACGACCGCTACGCGCAGGCCCGCATGCGCGCGCTCGTGGCGCAGGAGCCGGCCGAGCAGAAGAAGTTCACGCTGATGACCGGCGAGCTCGGCTTCACGGTCGCGCTCGGCGACACCGGGGGCGAGGTCGACGGCCGCCCGTTCGCGCTCGAGCCGCACCTGCCGAGCAAGTACCTCGCCGTCGCGCTGCCCTCGGCGTTCCAGCTCGGCCGCGACTGGCTCGTCGGCCCGTCGGTGCCCGTCTGGATCGACAGCTTCCTCTCGTACCTCGTGTCGCCCGCGGGCAACGTCCCGACGCAGCTCGCGTGGATCGTGTTCCTCGTCCTCGCGTACATGGTGCTGCGCGCCGCGTGGATCATGACGCAGATCGAGCGCGCGCGCCGGGGCATCCCGCTCACCATCGGCGGCTGGGGCACGCGCGGCAAGAGCGGCTCGGAGCGGCTGAAGGCCGCGCTGTTCCACGCGCTCCGGTACGACGTCGTCGTGAAGACGACCGGCTGCGAGGCGATGTTCATCCACGCGATGCGCGACCTGCCCGCGCAGGAGATCTTCATCTACCGCCCCTACGACAAGGCGACCATCTGGGAGCAGCGGAACATTCTCGCGGCCGGGAGGAACCTCCGCGCGCAGGTGTTCCTGTGGGAGTGCATGGCGCTCCAGCCGCTCTTCGTGGACACGCTCTGCTCGGAGTGGATGCGCGACGAGATCACCACGCTGACGAACGCGTACCCGGATCACGAGGACATCCAGGGCCCCGGGGGCGAGGACGTCGCGCGGGTGATCGCGCGCTTCATGCCCACGGACGGGCTGTCGTTCACGACCGAGGAGCAGATGCTCCCGCTGCTCAAGGACCAGGCGCAGCGCAAGGGGACGAACCTCGTCGCGATCCCGCCCATCGACGCGGATCTCTTGCCGGTGGATCTCCTCGATCGGCTCCCGTACCAGGAGCACCCGCGCAACGTGGCGCTGGTGCTGGCGCTGGCGGATCACTTCGGGGTCGATCGCGAGTTCGCGCTGGTCGAGATCGCGGATCACGTCATCCTCGACCTCGGCGTGCTGAAGACGTACCCGACGGTGCAGTACCGGGGGCGGAAGCTGACGTTCTCGAACGGGATGAGCGCGAACGAGCGCGCCGGGTTCATGTCGAACTGGACGCGGCTCGCGTTCGACAAGCACGACATGGACGCGACGCCCGGCAAGGCGACGGTGATGGTGGTGAACAACCGCGCGGATCGGGTCGCGCGGTCGCGCGTGTTCGCGCAGATCATCGTCGAGGACATCGGGGTCGATCACGTGGTGCTGATCAACTCGAACCTCGGCGGGATGATGCAGTTCATCACGGAGGGGCTCGACGCGCGGCTGCGCGACATGGTGATCACGGGCGACGGGGGCAAGGAGCGCGCGCTCGAGCGCTTCGACGAGCAGATGAAGAAGGTCGGCGTCCCGGCGCGCGCGGGCGCGTTCGAGGACGATCTCACCCGGATGCTGCGCGCGCTGCCGACGATCGACGAGGCGGCGGCGGCGGCGATCGTGGGCGGCCCCGAGGTCCTGGGCAAGAAGGGGGAGCCCGAGGCGATCGAGGCGGCGGTGAAGAAGGCGCTGGAGGCGCACGCGCCGCCCGCGGGCGAGGACGACATCCGCCCGGACATCGTCCACCACGCGGCGCGGCTGTCGCGGCGGCTGGCCCGGCGCGACAAGGCGCGCGCGGAGGTCGAGGCGGCGCTGTCGCGGGGCGCCGACGCCGAGGCCAACCAGGCGTTTCGGGCGGCGTTCCGCGAGCTGTTCCTCGAGCGCATCGCGGTCCTGTGGAACGCCGACGCCAAGGGGGACAAGGTGATCGACTTCATCACGCGCGAGGTCCCGCCGGGGTTCGACGCGCGGCTGATGGGGTCGCAGAACATCAAGGGCACCGGGCTCGACTTCGTTTACCGGTGGCTGTCGATGGACCGGGTGCGGACCGCGATCGAGCGGATGCAGAGCAACCCCTCGGCGCGGCGCGAGGTGCTGACGTTCTTCCTGTCGTACTCGGATTTCGGCCTCATCGATCTGCGCGAGGCGCTCGCGGCGGTGCGCGCGGCCAAGGAGCAGGGCGGCGCCGGGTGGGCGGAGCACGCGAACCTGATCGACGGGGCGATCCGCAGGCTCGAGGCGCTCGACAAGGAGAAGACGGCGGCGCTCGTGGTGACGGGCAAGACGGGGGTGGGGACGAAGGTGCTGCTCCGGATAGAGCAGTTCGTGGATCACATGGACTCGGTGCGCCGGACGCGGTGGGCGAAGATCGTGATGGACGATCTGTTCGCGATGCGCATCGGCCACGGCCAGGCCGCGCTGCTGCTGCGGGAGATCGTCGGGCGGCAGAAGGGCGGCTGGCTGGCGAAGGACCTCGCCAAGTGGGTCGAGAAGCGCAGGGCGTGGCTGGAGAGCCGGCGGAAGAAGCCGAAGAAGGCCGAGGCGGCCGCGCCGCCGGGGGCGCCGGCGACGGAGCAGGGGTGAGGGGGGGAGGCGGGCGACGGCGTGAGCTCGACCGCCTGGGGGAACTGGGGGAAGGGGAGCCGCCGGGGAAGGAGGGCGGCGGTGGGCCGCTCCGGGCCTTCCGAGGGAAGGGGGGCGGGCGTCTCGCCTCCGGCGGGCGGATGCCGTACGCTGTCCGCGATGGGACATCCTGCCAGGCGCACCGGGCTCTCGCCCGCGGAGTACCTCGCGTTCGAGCGGGCCTCCGATCAGAAGCACGAGTACGCGAACGGCGAGATCTTCGCGATGGCGGGCTGCACCCGGGCGCACAGCCTGCTGGCCGGGAACCTCCAGCGCGAGCTCGGCAACGCGCTGCTCGATCGCGCCTGCGAGGTCCACACCTCCGACCTGCGCGTCAAAATCACCTCCACGGGGCGTTACGTGTATCCCGACGCCTCCGTGGTCTGCGGTGATCCCGCGTTCGAGGATGCGGAGCTCGACACGCTGATCAACCCGAGCGTGATCGTCGAGGTGCTCTCCGATTCGTCGGAGGCCTACGATCGCGGCGACAAGTTCGCGCAATACCGGAGCGTCCCCTCCATCGTGGAGTATGTGCTCGTCTCCCAGAAGGAGGTGCGCGTCGAGCACTTCCAGCGGCAGCCGGACGGCCGGTGGCTGCTCGCCATCCTGGGCCCCGGCATGCAGCTCGAGCTGGAGTCGGTCGGCGTCGTCATCGACGTCGATCGCGTCTATCGCAAGGTGCCGCTCGGGCCCTCCGAGCTCGACTGAGCGGCCCTCCTCGGGCGGCCCCGGGCGCGCTCGCGCCCGGGGCGGCGAGCGTCACTGCGCTGGACGGCAGTACTCGTCCTGCGGGGTGACCGACTCCACGACGACGGTCGTGCCCTTTCTGATCACGAACTCGCTCAGGCCGACCTCCTGGCCCTCTGGGCTCCAGTCGTACGTGTAGCCGAGGCGCGTCCACGGATATCCATCCTCGCCATAGGACGTCGCCTTCAGGGCGTTGAACCAGTCCTCGTGTTCTTGCGGCGTGCCGTCCGGGAAGTCGAGATCGGCGGTCGTGTCGTCGATCTCCAGGTCCGGCGTCGGGCGGAACATCGACTCCGCCGGCACCCAGAGCGCCACGACGCGGTCCTTGCCGCTGTCCGGCGGCAGGCCGAGCAGCTGCTCGAGCCGCAGCGAGAGCGCCGCTCCTTCGAGGCCGCTCGCGCGGCAGAACGCCTGGAGCTCGGGCGCCGCCGTGCTCCACACCTCGACGCCGAGCTCCGTCTCCTCGCCCACGAGCTCGTCATAGCCCGCGTAGGACGTCCAGGTGAGCATCAGCACGCGATCCTCGGCGTCGCGGACGAGATCGGCGGTCTCGTCGTCGATCGCTGTCAACGTGTCCACGCGCTCGCTCTCCTCGGCGATCTCGGCGTCGGCGACGGCCGCGTGGTACAGCGCGAGCAGGCTCGCCTCGCCGCCCGCGCCGCCGCTCCCGCCTGCGCCGCCGCTTCCGCCTGCGCCGCCGCTCCCGCCTGCGCCGCCGCTCCCGTCCGTGTCGTCGCCGCCGCACGCGACGAGCAAGGCGCACGCGCAAGCCCCCACCGCCAACCAGGTTTTGCCCATATCTCCTCGATGCCTCCCGCCCGTCCCGCCGGCTCAGCGAGAGCCGGCCGGACATCAGCCGCCGCAGGCTACAGCAACGAGGTGACCGGCGGGCCACGGCGTTGAGGTGACGGCGCGAGGTCGTCGCCCGCGCTCTCCCGGCGCGCCATCACGCCGCGTCGTGAAAGATGATACCCACCGTGTGGCGATGCCCGGATCGCACACGGCTGACGCCGTGCCGCATGTTGACCCGGTACACGCCGCGCGTGCCCTGCACGGGTCGATGGCGGACGGCGAAGACCGCCGCGTCGCCCTGGCGCAGCGGCACCACCATCGGTCGAGATTGCATCCGCGGGCGCTGCTCCGTCATCACGAGCTCGCCGCCCGTGAAATCGCGCTCGGGCTCGGAGAGGAGGATCGCGACCTGGAGCGGAAAGACGTGCTCGCCGTAGAGATCTTGATGCAGGCAGTTGTAGTCGCCCTCGCCATACTGCAAGAGGAGCGGCGTCGGCTGGACCTGGCCCGCGGCATGGCAGCGCTCGACGAAGCCCGCGAGCTCCTCCGGATACCGCACGTCGAGGCCCATCGCCGCGCTCCAGCGGTTCGCGACGGGCGCGAGGCGCGGATAGAGGCGGGTCCGCAGGGAGTCGACGAGCGCGGGCAGCGGGCGCGCGAAGTACTTGTACTCCCCGCGCCCGAACCCGTGCCGCGCCATCACCACCCGGCTGCGAAAGAGCTCGTCGCGCGCGTACAGCGCGGCCAGGTCGCCGCACTCGGCCCCGGTGAGCAGGCCCTCGATCACCGCGCAGCCGTGCGCGTCGAGGTCCTGCGACACGCGCGCCCAGTCCACCGACGCCACCCGCTCGTCGTCGTCGTCTTCGTCGCCGTCGCCGTCGCCATCGTCCACGCCGCGCGCGGGGGCGACGGCCCTGCGAGGCGCGTTCACGCGCCCGCCTCCCGGTCGAGCAGCGCGCGCTTGCGCTCGACGCCCCAGCGGTAGCCCGACAGCCCGCCGTCGTTCCGCACCACCCGATGGCACGGGATCGCCACGGCGAGCGCGTTGGCCGCGCACGCCCGCGCCACGGCCCGGACCGAGCTCGGAGCGCCGATGGCGCCGGCGATCTCCGCGTAGCTCGCGGTCGTGCCCGCCGGGATGTCCCGCAGCGCCTGCCAGACGCGCTGCTGGAACGCCGTCCCGCGCACGTCGAGCGGCAGCTCGACCGGGGCGCGTGGGCTCTCCACGAGGCCCACCACCTTCGCGACGAGCTGCTCGAACCCGGCATCGCCGCCGATCAGGTGGGCTCGCGGAAACCGGCGCTCGAGATCGTGCAAGAGCTCCTCCGGATCGTCGCCGAGCAAGATCGCGCACACGCCGCGCGCGGTGGCGGCGACCAGGATCGCGCCGAGCGAGCACTCCCCGATCGCGAACCGGATCTCCATCTGCGCTCCTCCGGCGCGGTACTTCGTGGGCGTCATGCCCAGCACCTGGTTCGACTGCTCGTAGAAGCGCCCGCCCGAGCCGTACCCGGCCGCGTAGATCGCCTCGGTCACGGTGCCGTTCCTGCCGAGCTCGGCCTTCACTCGCCGGGCGCGGTGCGCCGCCGCGTACGCCTTCGGCGTCACCCCGGTCACGGCCTTGAAGATGCGGTGCGTGTGGAAGACGCTCAGCCCCGCGTGGCGCGCCAGCGCCTCGAGGCTAGGCGCCTCGTCGCTCTGCTCGATGAGCCGGCACAGCGCGGCCACCTGGGCCGCCTGGCGCTCGGCCAGCGGGGGTTGGTCCGGCTTGCAGCGCAAGCACGGCCGGAAGCCCGCCCGCTCCGCGGCGGCCGCGGTCGGATGAAAGCCGACGTTCTCGGGCCTCGCGGGGCGCGCGCCGCACGACGGACGGCAGTACACGCCCGTCGTCTTGACCGAATAGAAGAACCTGCCGTCCGCGCTCGCGTCGCGGGCGATCACGGCGGTCCAGCGAGGGTCGCTCTCCACCACGGCGGCGAGGGTATGGGCCTTTCCCGGCATGTCGTCTGTCTCCTTCCGGCGCATCTTGCGGGTCACGAGGCGAGCTTAACCCCCGCCCGGAGGGCCGCACTCCGGGTCTTGCTCTCGAATCCACGGGCGCCGGCGGGGCGCCGGAGCGAGGCCGAGCGAGCGCGGCGCGCCGCCGGGATCGCTTTGGATCTGCGCGCCGGGCGCGGGGCGGTCAGCTGCTGGGCTCGATCCGGGACAGGATCCCCTCCAGCGCCTCGACCGCGCGCATCGGCAGCCGCACCGAGACGGCGGTGGAGATCGTGGTCTCTTCCGGGTTGATCTCGACGGTCGGCACCCCCGAGCGCGCGGCCTCGAGGACGGGCCCGGTGATGTAGGGGAAGAGGCTCGACGTGCCGATCGAGACGACCACATCGAAGCCCTGCGCGAGCTCGCGCCGGAGGAGCTCGACCTTCTCCAGGGGGAGCATCTCGCCGAAGAGGACGACATCGGGCCGGAGCACCGCGGCGCACTCCGGGCAGCTGGGGCAGGGGGCGAGGTGCGCGTAGTCGTCGACGTGCGCCTCGTACGTGCAGCGCGTGCAGAGGATGCGGCGGATATCGCCGTGGATGTCGATGACGTTGGTGGAGCCGGCGAGCCGGTGGAACCCGTCGACGTTCTGGGTGAGCACCCAGCAGCGCGGGATGCGGCGCTCGATCCGGGCGATCGCCGCGTGCGCGGCGTTGAACCGCGCGCCCCGGCACGCGCGCTCGATCTGGTGGATGTACTTCCACGTGACCTCGGGGCGCCGCTGGAACATCCAGCCCGAGAGCGCGTCCTCGATGGCGAGCCCCTCGTCGGTCCCCTTCTCGCTGTAGAGCCCGCCGATCCCGCGGTAGGTCGGGATGCCGGAGGCCGCGGACACGCCCGCGCCGGTGATGAAGAGGGCTGACCGGGCCGAGGCCAGAAGCGCGCTTGCTCGCTCGATCGACATCAGGGGCGCAGTCTACCCGCGCTGCCCGGGCCTGCGCCCGCGGATCGGCCCGGGGCGCGCGAGAGGTGCTCGGGCGCGCGCCCCGGTCCGGCGAGGGCCGGCCGCGGCGCCACCGTCCGGGCCCGCGGAGCCCGGCCGCGCCGGCCGCGTCCGCCACGGAGCCCGGCCGGCGCGGCCGCGATCACGCGCTCTTGCCGTCGAATTTCATCGTCTTGAGCGACTCGATGTCGACGTCGTCCAGACACCGGACATTGATGGCGCACATCTCTTTGCCGTCAGGCCCGATTCCCCGAGCGAACGACTCGATGCCGCAGACCGAGCAAAACGTGTGGTGAATGACCTTCTTGTTGAACTGGTAATCGGTGAGGACGTCTCCTCCTTGCTTGAGCGTGAACTGGTCCGCCGGCGCGAAGGCCAGCATCACGCCCAGCTTCGAACAGCGCGAGCAGTTGCACACGCCCACGGGAGCGCTCAGGTCCACCTTGACCTCGTAGCGAACCTTCCCGCAGTGACAGCCACCAGCATAGGTCTTGAGCTCCGTCATGGGCGCATGGTGCCACAGCGAGCTGTCCGCGTGCCGCAAAAACGCGAGGCGCCGCGGCGGCTCGCGCACGGGAAGGGGACGAGCCCGCGCCGCAGCGGCCGCTCGCCGTCACCGGGTTCTGCGGCGAAGCATTGGCTTCTGTCGGAAACTTTTCTCAGGGTTCAGGCTGCCAGCGTTCAGGCTGGTGCAGCGTGCTGGGCTCCCGGAGAGGGATCGACTCAGGCCGTGTGCGTCGCCTACTGCTCCTCATAGTTCCAGGTGAGCCCGCCATCGACGAAGTACGTCGAGCCGGTCACGTAATCGGCGTCCGCCGAGGCGAGGAACACGGCGAGCCCGGCGACGTCCTCCGGCTTCCCCAGGCGGCCGAGAGGGATCTGCCCGAGCAGCGCGCCCAGCTTGTCGCGATCCTTGAGCAGATCGGCGTTGATCTCCGTCTCGATCGCGCCCGGCGCGATGGCGTTCACGGTGATCCCGGTGCCGCGCAGCTCGACCGCGAGCGTGCGCGTCAGCATGCGGACGCCGCCCTTGCTGGCGCAGTAGGCCGCGAAATTGGGGAACGGCAGATCCTCGTGCACCGAGCTGATGTTGATGATCTTGCCGGGGCGCCCCGCCTCGCGCAGGTGGCGGACCATCGCCTGGCTCCCGAAGAACACCGCCTTGAGGTTGGTGTTCACGACCTGATCGTAGTCCTCCTCGGTCACCTCCCAGAACGGCGCCCGCTTCTCCATGCCCGCGTTGTTGACCAGCACGTCCAGCCGGCCGAAGCGCGCGACGACATCGCGGATCAGCTCCTGCACGCTCTGGACGGAGGCGACGTCGACGGAGAACAGATGACCTCGCCGTCCGGCGGCCTCGACCTCGGCCAGGGCTTCCTCGGCGCCCTCCTTGCTCTTGTGGTACGTGAGCGCCACGTCGGCGCCCTCGCGGGCGAAGCGAACGGCGATGCTGCGGCCGATGCCCCGGCTGCTGCCTGTGACGAGCGCGATCTTGCCTTGCAATCTCATGGCGGCCTCCTGTCTCGACGGGGGACCGTGCCCCCGCGCCCCGCCGCTGTTGCCAGCGGAGCGTCACTCTGCACTTCCCGCGATCCGCGCGCGCCCTTCTGCTCGCTGCTCCGCTTGGTCCTCTCGGGCGTGGCCTCTCGCCGACCCGGGCTTCTCTAGCATGTTTGCGTCGCAGGCCAGCGAAGGCCGGCCGCCCGGCGCACGCCGCCTCGGGCCGCAAGCACGCAAACGGACGAGGCCGGCGAGCGCCCGCGCTGGCCGCGCGCTCGAGCCATCGACTCCGCGCGCTCCGTGCCATTCGCCACGCGCGCTGTCGCAAATTGCCACGCAGCCGGGCCCCATCGCGCGCAGGACGCGCCGCTCTCGGCTCAAATCGATGGCAAACCGCTTGCAAGGCGCGGGGGAGAGGGAGCCGCCCGGCACGGTCGGCTCGCCCCGACCGGAGGCGCTCCATGACCGATCGCGCATACGACAAAGACACGGCCTGGACCCACGCAGTGCTCCCGCCCATCGCCCCTCTCGCCGCCGAGCACAGAACGACGGTGTGCGTGGTGGGCGCGGGGATCGCCGGGCTCACGACCGCGTACATGCTGGCCAAGGAGGGCCGCGGCGTCATCGTCCTGGATGACGGCGTGATCGGCGGGGGCGAGAGCGGCTTCACGACAGCCCACATCGTCAACGCGCTCGACCGCCGCTGGACCGAGCTCGCGAAGCTCCACGCGCCGGAGCGCCTCCGGCTGGCCGCCGAGAGCCACACCACCGCGATCGACACGATCGAGCGGATCGTGCAGGACGAGGGCATCGACTGCGACTTCCGCCGGGTGCCAGGGTACCTGTTCGCGGCGCCGGGGCAGCCGTCGAGCACCATCGAGGACGAGATCAAGGCGGCTCACCAGGCCGGCCTCGAGCGCGTGCACGGGGTCGACCGGGCGCCCCTCGAGAGCTTCAACACCGGCATCGCCGCGAAGTTCCCCGATCAAGCCCAGTTCCACATCCTCCGCTACCTCGCGGGCCTCGCCCGCGCCGTCGAGCGCCACGGGGGCAGGATCTACACGAGGGCGCACGTGGTCGACGTGGACGAGCAAGCCGAGCCCGACCACGTGGTCGTCAAGACGGACCGTGGCGTGAACATCGTCGCCAACGAGGTCGTGCTCGCCACGAACTCCCCGTTCCTGCCGTGGATCTCGGTGCACATGAAGCAGGCCGGCTACAGGACGTACGTCATCGCCCTGCGCGTGCCGCGGGGCTCCATCCCCCCTGGCCTCTACTGGGACACCGAGGATCCGTTTCACTACGTCAGGCTCAGCAACCTCGACGGCGCGGACGGCCCGGACGAGCTCCTCATCGTCGGCGGCGAGGACCACAAGACCGGTCAGGCCGACGACGCGGATCAGCGCCACGCCCGGCTCGAGGCGTGGGCGAGGGAGCGCTTCCCCCAGGCGGGCCAGGTCGTCCATCGCTGGTCCGGGGAGGTCATGGAGACCGCCGACGGGCTCGCGTTCATCGGCCGCCTCAAGAAGGAGTCCCGCATTCTGCTCGTGACCGGCGACTGCGGTAACGGCATGACCCACGGGACCATCGCAGGCCTCCTGTTGAACGATCTCGTCCACGGCCGCGAGAACGCGTGGGCCGAGCTCTACGACCCGGGCCGCCTCAACCTCACCCTGCAATCCGCGTCGGAGTACCTCAAGGAGAACCTGAACACGGCGGCGCAGTACGCCGACTGGCTGACGGGGGGAGACCTCGACGACGTGGAGAAGCTGCCCCCCGGGATGGGCGCCATCATGAGGAGGGGGCTCACGAAGCTCGCCGTCTACCGCGATCCGCAAGGCCATGTCCACGAGCGGTCGGCCGTGTGCACCCACCTCGGGTGCATCGTCGCCTGGAACCCGGCCGAGCGGACGTGGGACTGCCCCTGCCACGGGTCGCGCTTCGAGTGCACCGGCCGCGTCATCCACGGTCCGGCGACGAGCGACCTCAGGCCCGTCGAGACCGCCACGCCGGGCGAGGCCGAGGCGCCCGCCGACAAGCGGCTCGCCCGGACCGGATGAGCGCGCCGCCGCCCCCGGGACACCGCGCGCGCCCCGGCGCGGCCTGCCGCGGAGGCGCCCGCCCAGCAGCGGCTCGGCGGCGCGAGCGCGGGCGGGCGGGCTGTCCAGACGCCCCCGCGCTCGTCGCGGTAGGTGAGGAACTGTGACACGACGGCGTGTCCAGGTATACGGAGAGCCATGCAGGAGAGCCAGAAGCCCGGGCCCGCCGCCCCGCCCCGCGAGGCGCCGTTCCTCGCGGGCGACGGCGAGATGGCGCAGCTCATGCGCGATCTCGACTGGTCGCGCACCCCGGTCGGCGCCATCGACCGGTGGCCGCAGAGCCTGCGCACCGCGGTCAGCATCTGCCTCGCGTCGCGGCACCCCATCGAGATCTGGTGGGGGCCCGAGTACGCTCGCTTTTACAACGATGCATACCGCCCCATCCTCGGCGCGACGAAGCACCCGCAGTTCCTGGGTCGCCCGGGGCGCGAGTGCTGGAGCGAGATATGGGACGTCATCGGCCCGATGCTCGACGGGGTGCGCGCCACCGGGCAGGCGACATGGTCCGAGGACTTCCAGCTGATCCTCTCGCGCAACGGCTACCAGGAAGAGACGTACTTCACGTTCTCGTATGCTCCTGTCCTCGTCGAGGACGGCACGGTCGGAGGCATCTTCTGCGCGTGCGCCGAGACGACGGGGCGCGTGCTCAGCGAGCGCCGCCTCCGTGCGCTGCGCGCCCTCGGCGCCCAGTCCGCCGCGGCGGCGATGGTCTCGTCGGAGGAGACCATCGCCCGCTCGTTGAGCACGCTCGTCGAGAGCTCCGCCGACGTGCCGTTCGCGCTCGCGTACATGATCGAGCCGGGCGGGGCGGCGGCCCGCCTCGCGGCCGCCGAGGGGCTCGCCCCCGGCGGCCCGGCGAGCCCCGAGCGCATCCCGCTCGCCGACGGGGGCGGGATCTGGCCGCTCGCGGACGTCGCGCGGAGCCGCGCGTGCCTGCGCGTCGACACCCCCGCCGGGCGGTTCGGCGCGCTGCCCGGCGGCGCCTGGCCCGAGCCGTGCCGCGAGGCGGTCGTGCTGCCGCTCTCGCGATCCGGGCACGCCGCGCTCCAGGGCTTCCTCGTGGTCGGCGTCAGCCCGCGCCGCGCGCTCGACGCCGCCTACAGCGACTTCTTCGAGCTCGCGGCCGGCAACATCGCCACGACGATCTCCGGCGCCCGGGCCTACCAGGAAGAGCGGCTCCGCGCGGAGGAGCGGGCCGAGCTCCTCGCGCGCGAGCAGGCGGCGCTCGCCGAGGCCGAGCGGCACAGGTCGCGCCTCGAGACGCTGTTCATGCAGGCCCCGGCCGGCATCTGCGTCCTGCGCGGGCCCGAGCACGTCTACGAGCTCGCGAACCCGCGGTACCTGGAGCTCGTCGGCGATCGCGACATCCTCGGCAAGCGCCTCCGCGACGCGCTGCCCGAGACCGCGCCGGCGGTCGTCCCGGTGCTCGACCGCGTGTACCAGACGGGCGAGCCCTTCTTCGGCAACGACTTCGCCGTGTTGCTCGCGCGCGGCGGCGAGCCCGAGGAGCGCTTCTTCAACTTCATCTACCAGCCCATCTACGACGCCATGGCCAGGGTCGAGGGCATCGCCGTGCTCGCCTTCGAGGTGACCGACCAGGTGCGGGCGCGGCGGCGCGCCGAGCAGCTCGCCCACGCGCTCGCGATCACGAACCAGGATCTCGACCAGTTCGCCTACGTCGCGTCCCACGACCTCAAGGCGCCCCTCCGGGGCATCGCGAGCCTGTCGGAGTGGATCGAGGAGGGGCTCGCCGACAAGATGAACGACGAGGCGCGCCAGCAGATGCGCATGCTCCGCGGCCGCGTGCACCGCCTCGAGGCGCTCATCGAGGGCATCCTCAGCTACTCGCGCGCGGGGCGCATCCGCGACAGGCTCTCGCCCGTGGACGTGGGCGCGGTCGTCGCCGAGTGCGTCGAGCTCCTCGCGCCGTCGGCCGAGGCGCGCATCGCCGTCGGCGACGGCATGCCGACGATCCTCGCCGAGCGCGTGCCGGTGCAGCAGGTGTTCATGCACCTCATCGGCAACGCCCTGAAGCACGCGCGCCGCGCGGACGCCGTCGTCGAGATCGCCTGCGCCGACGCGGGAGAGTTCTACGATTTCACGGTGAAGGACAACGGCCCCGGGATCCCGCCGCAGTTCCAGGAGCGCATCTGGGGCATCTTCCAGACGCTGGAGGCGCGCGACAAGGTCGAGGGCACCGGGATCGGCCTGTCGGTGGTGAAGAAGATCGTCGAGACGCGCGGCGGCCGCGTGGCGCTCGAGTCGGAGCCGTATGCCGGCGCGACGTTCCACGTCTTCTGGCCGAAGCGCCCGAAGGCGGCGTCGTGACCGGCGCGGCGGCGGCCGCGCTCAGCCGCCCGCTGGCGCAGACTCAGTGTTTGCCGAGGCGCTTGACCTCTTGTCCCGCGAGCAGCGCGTGCGCCTCCGCCAGCACCTCGGGGATGCGCTGCCGCTGCGCTGCGCCGGCGAGGGCCTGCGCGAGGTCGAGCTCCCGAACGCGCTCGGCGCGGTTGCCGGGGAACCAGTGGTCGCCGTTCCCGAGCAGGTTGTACCGCGCCTTGCCGTAGGCGGTCATGTCGAACGCCCTGACGTAGTTGTACAGCCGCAGGATCTCGCGAACGTTCACGTGCCCCGGGACGGCCTCCCACTCGGGCAGCCCGACGTGCCATGTGTCGACCCACGCGCGGCCGAGCACCCGCGCGAGCTCCTCGTCGAGCCGGCGCAGGATCGGCGCGAGCGTGTCCTCCGCTGCGCCCTCGCGTTCCAGGAACGGCAGGACCTTCACGTGCTCGTCGAAGTCGGACGGGCGCGCCGCGCCGACGCTGATCGTGTGGACCTCGGGGCGGGCGAGGCAGAAGAGATCGTTGAACACGATCGGCGAGAGGGGCTCGCAGAGCCGCACGAGCTTGTCGCTCGGCTCGTGCAGCTTGCCCCCCTTGTCGGTGGGGCTGATGATGAAGACCCCCATGTCGCGCTCGGCCGCGGCCTGGATGGCCGGCCAGGCGGTCTGGTTCACGTAGTACCAGTGCAGGTTCATGTAATCGAGGCGGCCGTCCTGCACCATCGCCATGATCACGCGCAGCGGCGCGTGCGTCGAGAAGCCCACCGCGCGCACGCGCCCCTGCCGCTTCAGCTCGAGCGCGGCGTCGAGGCAGCCCCCTTTGCGCAGCGACCACGCGACGCGCGTCTCGTCGTTCACGCCGTGGAGCGCGAACAGGTCGACGTGATCGAGGCGGAGGAGCTTCATCGAGCGCTCGAACGTCTCGAGGAACCTCTTCGGCTCTGCCTCGGGGACGACCTTCGTCTGGACGATGATCCGGTCGCGCGGCAGCTTCGGCAGGATGTGCCCGAGCTGCTCCTCGCTCGTCCCATAGCCTCGGGCGGTCTCGATGTGGTTGATGCCGAGCTCGAGGGCCCGCGCGATGCACGCCTCGACGTTGCGCTGGCTCTCCGGCGAGGTGCGGTCCTTGTCGTTCCAAGAGTGCTGGTACCGCATCCCTCCACACGAGAGGACGGGCATCTGGATCTCGGTGCGACCGAATCGGCGATAGAGCATGCGTGTCACCTCAGACTCGGGAGGGGAAATCTACCGCACCGTGACAGCCCTCGGCAGGCGCCGCAACGCGAGGAGCGCGAGCGGCGGCGGCGAAAGGAGCGGAGGCGCCGCCACGGCGACCCGCGTCAGAGGCCGCCGCCGCCGCCGTCCGCGCCTCCCTCGGGCTCGACGCGCCCCGCGAACCGGTCGATTTGTGTTGACATAACCATTGTGAGCGCTCACATCGATGTGAGGGTTCTCCCTTTGCTTCGGCCTGGTCCCCCAATGCGAGCGAAACCACAGCCTCGGAGCTGGGCACCGCGCACTTCGTGCGATCAGGGGTTCAGCCGCCGCCCCCGACACCACCGACGAGCATCCGAAGCGCTGAGGCCTCGAGCGCTCCAAGCCCTTTGGGCGAGCGCCCGTGCCTCGCTCGTGATCGGCCTCGGCGCAGGGCTGGTCGCCTGTAGCTCGGACAGCTCCCCCGCCGCCGCGGGTGGCGCGACGATGTTCGACGGCAGCAGCGCAGCCGGTTGCGCGCCCGCTCCCTTCGCGCAGAACCCGCGCAGCATCGCCGAGGTCGTGCGACTGGTGAATACGCTGGAGAAGCCGCTCGAGCTACCGTGCTTCCTGGCGCACCTCGCTGGTCCGCTGCAGATGACCGCCTCCCTCAGCCCTACCAGCGCCCAGCCGTCGTTCGATCGTCGCAGCCCGCGGATCTTCGTGTTCCTGGATCCTCTCGTGTTCACCGTCGTGCCGGAGGGGCCGGGGCGGGGCCTGCTCGAGTTCGGCGAGCGCCGAGGCGACGCGCGATCGTTGAAGGGGGAAATCGAGTTCCCGGTGGCGAGCGAGCTCACGCCGGAAGCGCCGTTCGAGCATATCATCTTCAACGAGCAGTACTCGACCTGCGCTTTTTGCCACGCCGACGAGACGCGCGCGCCCGACGTCCCCTTCGCCCGAGCCTTCGAGTCGGTGGCGCTCCGCCCGCCCGACAGGGCGGTGGTCAGCGTCGACGAGCTGCGGTCGGAGGTGCAGTCGTGTGACGCCGCGAGCGACCCCTACCGCTGCGCCATGCTCCACGCCCTGTTCGACCGGGATGGCGTCATTCAGCGCGACTTCCCCGAGAGCTACGGTACGCTTTGACGTCGGCGAAGGCCCTCCGCCGGCGCCGCAACGCGAGCAGGGCGAGCGGCGAGAGCAGCGGGAGGAGCCGCCACGGCGACCCGCCCCGGGGGTCGACGGCGCAGCCGCCGCCGCTGTCGCCCTTCTCGTCGGGCGCCCCGCCGCCCGTGGCCCCGGAGGCGCCCGTGGTCCCGGCGCCGCCGCTGCCGGCGCTCGTGCTCCCGGGGGTGCCGCCGCCGGTCCCGCTGCTGCACGTGCCGTTCGGGCAGCCCTCGCCGGGCGCGCAGAGGCCGGGATCCTCGTCGGTCTCGCCGTCGCAGTCGTCGTCGAGCGCGTTGCACGTCTCGGGGCTCGGCTCGCCGGGCGTGCACGAGCCGGGGGTGCACGCGATCGCCTCGCGGGCGCACATCCCGACGCCGCACACCTCGCGCACGCCCTCGTCCACCCGGCCGTCGCAGTCGTCGTCTACCAGATTGCACGTCTCGGCCGCGTCCGGGTGGACGTCAGGGGACCTGTCGTTGCAATCGTTCGAGCTCGGCGCGTAGCCGTCGGGGGGGCACTTCGCCTCGACCGTCGCGCCGAAGAGCGACCCGTACCCGTCGCCGTCGGAGTCCTCGTACTGCGTGGTCACCGCGAGATCTTCGTCGATCTGACCGTCGCAGTCGTCGTCGCGCCCATTGCAGGCCTCGTCCTGATCGGGGTGGATGTCGACGCTGTAATCGTCGCAGTCCCCGGCGCGCGGAGCGTAGTCGGCGGGCTGGGCGCAATCGACCCTGGGCACGCCGGAGTCGCCGTATCCGTCTCCGTCGCGATCGAGGTAATACGTCGTCCCCTCGCACCCGTAGGCAAACGCGGCGCTGGCGGCCGACGCGCCGTCTCCGCGAGAGCCGTTGTCGCCGTTGGCCGCGACGGCCCACACCTCGACCACGACCCCGCCCGGGGCCCCCGGCGCGATCCACTGCGCGTCGAAGCGGACGACCCCGCCGCTCGCCCGCTTGGGCGCGGAGTGGACGAGCTGGCGGTCGTCGATGAGGTGAGTGCCCTGTCCGTCGATGGGCGCGAGGCGGCCTGTCCCGGTGCGGAGATAGATGCCACCGGCGTTGATGTTGGCGGCCTGGATCGTGACCTGCAGAGTCACCGCCTCGCCGGCCGCCGGGCTCTCGGGGCTATGGTCGATGGTGATCGTGGGCGCGGCGCCGCCGGTGTGGCAGCCGTTGCACCCCTCCACCGCCGTCCCGCCGCGGCGCGCATGGGCCTCCGACGCGACCAGCGTGGTCAAGAGGGCCAAGCTCACCGAGAGGGCCGGTGAAGAAAGCGATGTACTTCGCATGCGTCTCGCGCGCAGCTCGGGCTCGCGAGCTCCGCGCGCACCGCTGCGACGCTCAGGGATAGCCGCACGCGATGGATGCGACAAGGAGGTATGCGCAGAGCGAAACATTGTGCTGCAACCACCCGGCGCGGCGGCGGCTCTCTGTTGTCTGTCGCGCGCTCGCGCGCCGTTTGTCTGTCGCGCGTTCGCGCGGCGTTCGCGCGGCGTTCGCGCGGCCGGGACGGCGGGTGTCGAAGAGCGGCTTGCCGCTCGGCGCGGTGCGTTGGCGCGTCAGGCGAGCCGCGCGTGTTGCGGCCGTGTGACGTCGCAAACCACGCCGTGGTACTTGAGCAGGCCCTCATCGAGGGTCACGACGGTGGCGTCGGTGCGGTGGGCGGCCCACAGATACACGAGGTCGGTCGCGTTGGCGAAGGGCCTGCGGCCGCGCATGCGCTTCGTCAGCAGGGCGAGGAACTCGGCGATGGCGCCCTCGTCCTCGGGCGCGACCAGCTCGACGGCGAGGCCTCCCAGCGCGCTCGCGGCCGCGGGCGCGCCCCGGCGCGACGTCGCGAGCCGTTGCTCGGCCACGTACACCTCCAGCCACAGCTCGGGCGGCGCGAGCACGCGCGCCGCGCCCGCGGCCACGGCCGCGCGGGCGCGCTCGAGAAACGCGAGCGCGTCCGCGTGCCCTGGCTCGGCGGGCTTCATCGAGGCGATGGCGACAGAGCTATCGAGCACGAACCGCATGAGACCTCACCGGGAGGCGGCGAGGGCCATGATGGCACACGCTGGCACGGCGGGGCGTCCCGGCGGCCGAAAACCCGCTGCATTTTGTACGGTACATGCCTTGCCTATCGCCGGACATGCGAACATTGCTGCGCCGTATTCTCGTCGCGTCCCAGTGGGGCGCGAGCCTCGCTCTGGCATCCGCCTGCGGCCCGCACGTCGAGTCTGGCGGGGGCTCGGCCTCGCCTGAAAGCACGTCGTCGCAGTCCGGCGGGGGCTCGACCTCGCCTGAAGTCACATCGTCGCAGTCCGGCGGGGGGTCGACCTCGTCTCAAAGCGCATCGTCGTCGTCCGGGGGCGGCGGCGAGCCCGGCCCTTCGCCGCTCGAGCCGTATCCGGATCCGACCTGCTTCGGTCCGGAATACGACGACGGCTATCACGGCCGGTGCTGTTACGAGGTGCACTGCGCCGCGCCGGTCGACGGCGTCTGCCCCCCGGCCACGGCCACCGAGATTCCGCTGGACCTCGGGGGAATCGCGCCCGGCTCGGGATCCTGCATGTGCTACCGCGAGGACCTCACCGACGCGCTCGAGGGCCCGTACGCGAACCGCGACGCGTCGGCGCCCGAGAGCTGCTGTTATTTCGTCGGGGTCATCAGCTGCGAGGGGCGCCCCCTCCTCGTCCGGGGCGAGCCCCGCGTCGCGCCGCTCGCGCGCGCCCCGAGCGCCTGGTCGCAGACCGACGTGCGGCGCTTCGAGCGCGCGCTCGCCGACACCGACCTGGGCGAGCTCGCGCCCGCCGAGCGCCGCGAGCTCGCCCGGCGCTGGGCCGAGCGGGGCCAGAACGAGCACGCCTCGGTCGCCTCCTTCGGCCGCTTCGCGCTCGGGCTGATGGCGATCGGCGCGCCTCCCCAGCTGCTCGAGGCGGCGCACCGCGCCGCGGTCGACGAGGTGCGGCACGCGCGCCTCGCGCTGGCGATCGCCTCGGCCTACGCGGGCGAGCCGGTGGGCGTCGGCCCGTTGCCGCTGGGCGGCGCGCTCGACGACCTCGGCTCGCTCGAGGGCCTCACCCTCGCCGCCGTCGTGGAGGGCTGCATCGGTGAGACCCTCTCGGCCATCGAGGCGGAGGTCGCCGCCCAGGCCGCGCAGCCGCCGGCGCTGCGCATGGCGCTCCTCTCGATCGCGCGCGACGAGGCGCGCCACGCCGAGCTCGCCTGGGCGTTCGTCCGCTGGGCCATCGCCGAGGGCGGCGCGGGCCTGCGGGCGCGCGTCGCCGCGGCCTTCGCGCGCGCGCTCGACCAGGTGGCCGCCGAGGCGCCCGGCAGCGCCGGCGGCGAGCTCCCGCCCTCCCACGGCTTCCTGCCCGCCGACGAGCTCCACCGGCTCCGGCAACAGGCCCTCACCGACGTGCTCCGCCCCGCCGCCGCGGCGCTCGTCGGCGCGCGCTCTCCGTCGGCAGAGCGCGAGTTCAGCGGCGCCAGCCGGAACGTCATCCTGAGCGCCGCCGCGACGTACCTGTCGACGTGAGCTTGGTGCTCTATAGCGGTTCTCGGCTGGGACTGAGACACCGTCCTCCGTCTCTCGTCCCCGTCTCTCGTTCTCCTCTCCCGTCTTCCGTCTTCCGTCTTTCGTCTTCCGTCTTTCGTGCGCCTCTTCGTGCGCGTGCGCGCTGATTCCGGGGAATCGTGCACGCGCACGAAGGACGCGCACGAAGGACGCGCACGAAGGACGCGCACGAAGGACGCGCACGGAAGACGAGCGACGAGAGACGAGAGACGAGCGACGTCTGCGTCAGATCCGAGCGAAATCCGCTCTACCGGCGGGCGGTGGCCAGGCCGCTCGCCATCTCGCGGTCGCTCGCCGGCACGGGCGACTCGCGCGCGGTGGGGGCGTCGCGCCGCTCCCGCCAGAGCAGGAACATGCCGAACGCGTAGATCGCGAGCAGCACATACAGGTTCACCGAGAGCGCGAGCTCCGGCAGCCGCCCCTTGAAGCGGTCATAGACGTACGGAAAGTCGATGGTGGCGAGCGACAGCAGGACCACGAGCGCGCCCATCTCGAGCCGGCGCTCCTGCGCCGCCGCGCGGTCGAGCGCGTAGAGCGCGGCCGGGAAGAGGTAGAGCACGTGGTGCACGTAGGTGAACGGGCTCGCCACGACCATCGTGACGAGCAGCGGCAGGAGCAGCCGCAGCGAGCGCGGCGGCGAGGGGGAGCGGCCTGCCAGCGCGAGCGCGGCGCCGAGGAGGAGCAGGACGGTGATCGCCGACGCGAGCTTGACGGCGGCCGCGCCCCCGTCGAAGAGCCGCGCGTAGAAGCCGGCGAGCGAGAAATTCGGCACCGTCCCCGGGTCGAAGAGGCCCGGGATCTTGGCCCCGTGCGACATGCGCGGCAGCCGCCGCAGGAACTCGAGCCACGCCGGCCCGGCGCCGAACGGCAGGCTGACCAGGACGAGGGCGGCGAACCCGGCGGCGAGGCCGGCGAGCGCGCGGAAGCGCCGCTCGATGACCCAGGGGATCGCGAGCAGGATCGGCGTGACCTTGATCCCCGCGGCGACGGAGAGGGCGAGCCCCGCGGGGATGTCCTTGCGCGCCATCGAGAGCGCGAGCGCGGCGCAGATGAACGCGAGGACCAGCGGGTTCACCTGCCCCATGGCCAGGCTGTTGCGCAGGTTGAGCGCCCACGCGAGAAAGGCGATGAGCGCGATGAGGACGGTGGGGACCGCGGTCCGGCGGGCCGCGCCGAGCGGGTCCGGCGACGCGCGGCGGACGGCGAACACGGTGAACGTCGCGGCGAGGCCGTAGCTGACCACGGCGATGCTCGACCAGGTCTGCTGGGCGATGCTCGGGCGCAGGCGCGCGAGCCACGAGAAGGTGTGCGCGAAGAACGGCGGATACAGATAGGGGAACGTCGGAGCGTGCGGGAGCCGCAGCTCCGTCGCGATCGCCTCGAGGACCTCGACGTCGTAGACGTCGAGGCCCCGGCGGGCCGCGACGGCGGCCGCATAGAACGATTTGAAATCGACCGCGACTGGCTGCTTGAGGACGATATCGAGGACGCAGAGCCAGGCGGCGCCCGTGGCAAACGCGAAGATGGCGAGGTAACTCGGGAGCTCGCCCGAGAGGCGCTTTTTGACGGCGGCTGCGAACGGCATCACGGCGCGCACGTTCTGGCGTGTTCGTCCACGTTGTCAAGTGTCCTGGCCGGAGCTCCGGCGCCGCCGATTCCGCGGATCACGCCGGCGCGCTCGCGCTCGTTCTGGCGGCCTGCTTCTCTCGCTCGAGCTCGTAGAAGAGCGTCCCGTCGTACATCCGGCGCAGCTGCTCGCGCGTCAGCTTCCCCCCTTTGCCGGCGAGCGCATAGAGCACCCCCCACTCGCCCGCCGACGCGAGGAACCCGAACACGTCGAGCAGGTCGCGATCTCCCAGCGTGCGCGCCACGAGCTCGCGCGCGTTCAGGGCGCCGTCGCGGTCCTTGTCCCAGCGCGCGAACAGCTCGTCGAACTTCTGCGGATCGAACCTGCCGTCCTTGTCGTAGACGCCCGTGTCGCTCGCGTGCTTCGCTCGGTGGATGTTCTCGAGCGTGATCGAGAGCGTGGGGACGAACGATCGGGACGTCGGGAGCCCGAGCGCCCCGTTGATGACGAGCGCGAACCACGCGGAGAGCACCCGCCCGATGCCGATCGCGCGGAGCCCTTCATAGGTCTCGCGGAGCGTGATGATGCCGTCGTGGTTCCTGTCGAAGAAGGCCGAGTGCATCTCGAGCGCCGTCCTGTCGCCGAGCGCCGCCGGCTGCGCGCCGCGCGCGTCCCCGGTCGCCGACGCCGACACGAACGCCGCCGGCCCGCGCCCCTCGCCCTGGGCCGCGCCGCGCGGCGGCGGTCCGCCGTCCGCCGCGCTCCCGGGCACCCGTGATGGCTTGGTCGGCTCGAAGGTCCTCGGTCCGCCGTTCAGCTTGTCCATGGTGCTCCTCTCCCGCGTCCGCGGCCGCGACCTTTCCGCGCGTGCCTGGCCGGGCGCGGAAGCACGATGCGGGCCGACGCCGCGCGCAACGGGGCGGGGCTCGCAACCCGCTGGTCTCGCGTCGCGGCCGGCACCGCGACGTGAGGCCAATTGCCTCGTGAGTGGGCCAGCGGTCACAAAAATGGCCCAGGCTGGCGCACTCGGCCGCAAAGGCGTCGCGCGGGGCGGTGGTCGCGTTCGTCCGGAGAGGGCTTCGTGCGCGTTCGTCCGGAGAGGGATCCGTGAAGGCGGCTTCCCACGTCCGCCGCCGCCCGGTCGTGAGCGAATGTCTCAGCGCGGGCGGCGCGCGCCGGGCCGGCCGCTCGCCGCGACGAGCACGGCCGACCCGGCGCGCTCGTCGGGTGCGCGCGCCTTGTCCTCCCTCTCGCGCGGGCGGGCGTGCTGCCGGGCCGGCGCGCCTGCGTCGGCCTGGATCACGGAGCGCGGTCCGGCGCTGGGCACAATCTTGCTTGGCGCGTCGCGACGAGGTGGAACGATATGGCAACACTCTCGACGTCTGCATGGGTACTGCATGAGCTCGGTCTCGCCGCGGGGTTCGGCGGCCCTCTCTTCGGCCGGCTGGCGCTGCACCAGGCGGTCAAGGATATCCATTCCGAGGCCGAGCGCGGCAAGGTGCTCGCCGACGCATGGCAACGATACAACCTCGTCAACGCGATCTCGCTGGGCACCGCCGCGGCCACCTGGTTCATCGGGCGGACGATGATCTCGGGGCGATCGATCGACGAGGAGACCCGCAGTCTGGTGCGCCTCAAGGACTTCCTGCTCGGCGCGACGCTCGCGACGAGCCTCGTCAACATGGTGAGCGGACGTGAGATGAGCGAGCAGGCGCCCGGCCGCGCCGTGCCGATCCGGGACGGCGACACGCCGTCGCCGCGCACGCCCGCGAAGGCGGCGGGGCTGCAGCAGCTGCTCAACGTCATGGGGCCGCTCAACATCGCCCTCACGGCGGGGGTCATCGGCGTGACCACGGTCCTCGCGATGAAGTCCGGCCGCTCGACGAAGTGGAGCTTCATCTCCCGGCTCCTGCCCTGAGCCGCCCCCTCTCCGGCGAGGGCGCCCTGGCGCCCCGCGCAGCTCCGGCGGCGGGGCTCCTCTCTCCGGGGCCCGCGCCGGCGCGCGCGGCGCCGCGCTCGTGGTACGATGGCCCGATGAAGGTGATGACACGCATGGCGCTCGCCGCGCTCGCCCTCGCCCTCGCCGCCTGCAGCAGCGGCCACGGCGAGGAGGGCTGTCCTGAGCTCTGCGAGCGAGCGGTGGAGTGCCCGGGCGCTCCCATGACCGAGGACAGCTGCCTGGACGCCTGCGGCGCGGAGACGGAGCAGGCCGAGGAGGCTGGCTGCGAGGACGCGTGGGAGTCCTACCTCGAGTGCCGAAACCACGCCGAGGACAACTGCGATCCGGTGAAGTACGAGGAGGAGTGCAGCATCCAGCTGGAGTCGCTGAACAGCTGCCTCCAGCGCAGCTAGCTCCGCCCGCCAGCAGACGCTATCAAGGCCGGCGGGCCCCCCCTCGGTGCAGGCCGAAGAGCCGCTGCCCGTCGGCGCGGCGCGGGGCCGTCCAGCCGCGCGTCAGCCCATCTGCTGTATGCATGCCTTAAGCCCGTCCTTCAATGTCGCCAGCGTCCGCACCTGGTCGAGGTTCACGCCCAGACCCACCACGGTTTGCGCCACCGCGGGCGCGATGCCGGTGATGATGAGCCGCGCTCCGAGCAGCGAGACCGCTCGGATGATCTTCACGAAGTGGTTCGCCGTCGCGGTATCGACGGCATCGATCCCGGTGAGATCGAGGAGGATGTAGCGCGATCCGCTCTGGACCACGGCCTCGAGGAGAGCCTCCGTGACCCGGGCCGCCCGCGTCGAATCCATCACACCGACGAGCGGCAGCGCGAGCACGCCATCCCATACCTTGATGATCGGCGCGGACAGCGCGGAGATGGCCGCCTTCTGGCGCTCGATCGTCATGAGCTTCTCCTCGAGCTCGCGCGCGATGGAGTAGCTCGTCGCCGCGAGCGACTCTTTCCACGGGGTCGCCTCGGGGCCCCAGGCGTCAGGCGATTGAATCTCGACACGACACTCAGGCGCCCCCATCCCTGCGCATGCGTGCTCGATCGCGATCAGCGGCGCGCCAAAAAAGGCAGAGGACCAGCCGCTCGCGTAGCCGGCGAGCGAGTGGCACACCGGGCCCGTTGACAGCCCGAACTCCCTGACGTGCACCTCCGCCTCGTACGAGTGACGCCAGAGCACCGTCATGTGAAACCGGCCGGCCTTCCTGTCAAAATCGATCTTCGTCGGCTCGACATGGACGATGCCTTCCCATGTGTGCATCACGGGCCCGGCCGCGAGCTGGTCGAGCTCCGTATCCCAGGAATACCGGGTCGACATCGACTCGTGATCTCCTGCGCCGCACCGATAGCCGAACTGCGTGAGCAGCGCGCGCGCCATCGTCTCGCCGAGCTGCGAGTAGAGCAGATTGCGGAGGTGTGCAAAGGCGTCCTGCCGGAAGATCAACATCCGGTCGCTGCCCAGGAGGATTTTGCCCATGGCAGGATGAAATTTCAGGACTTTGCTAAGATCGAACTCGTTGACCTTCAAGATCTCCTCCCCGCGCGGGCGGTGGTCCATGTAGCGTGGTCCGCTCAGCGCGTCATCCTCTGGCGGCTAAATCTGGCGGTTAACGGGCTCATGCATCGCATGCAGAGAACATGTTCGGTGGCCAGGGAGGTTGGCAGATACAGCCTTCGAAGCCAAGAGGGCAGAGCAGAGATCGCGATGGTGGAGCGAGCATCGTGGGGGCGGCGGCGCTGTGCGAGAGCGCCGCGCCCGGCGGAGCGCCGCCGCCCAGCCGCGGCTACTGGAAGCGGTGGACCGGGCGCCCGCTCGGGACCTCGTCCGGGATGAGCTTCCTGAGCTGCTTCGGCGTCGCGCGCGGGTCGAGCAGCGCCTCGCCGACGAAGGCAGAGAGCCAGCGGATCTCCTGCTCCGAGAGCTCGATCGGCTCCTCCAGCAGGGGGTCGACGGCGGCGAGCACCGGCGCGAGCGGGCCCATCTCGCCCCGCAGGTCCCGATCGAGGTGAGCGTTCGTGTACTCCGTGGCCGACGTGTAGACGTCGAGGTGGTGGCGGATGGCGCCCTCCAGCGACGTGAACGAGCCGTTGTGGAAGAACGTGGGCTGGAGGGCGACGTTGCGCAGCGGCGGGGTCCTGAACTTGTACCGGTCGGCCGGGTCGCCCGTGACCTGCTCCAGCCCGAAGTCCTCATCGCCGTTCGGGCCGTCGAAGACGACGTTCGAGAGCGCCGGGTCGTCGGTCGGCGCGATCTGCGGGACGCCGATGGCGTGCTGCTGGAAGTCGCTGAACATCTCGTTCGACGGCCCCGACACCGCGTGGCAGCGGACGCACCCCGCCTCGCCGAAGAAGAGCAGCGCGCCGCGCTTCTGCTCCAGCGTCATCGCGCTCCGCCGGCCGCGGGCGAACCGGTCGATGGGCGCGTCGGCGAACGTGAGCGACATCTCGAACTCGGCGATGGCGGCGGCGATCATCTCGTAGGTGATGGGCTTCCCGCGCTTCACCGCGTCGAACCGCTTGCCGAACCGGCGGCGGTACGCCTCGACGTCGTTCACGCGCGCGGCGACCTCCTCGCGCACGACGTCGTGCGACGCCGGCGCCTCGTACCCGGTCATCTCGGGGATCTCGGTCGGCGGGATGAACGCCTGCGCGGTGAGCAGGTGGGGCAGGGACGAGAGCGACATCCCCTCCGGCGAGGTGAACGAGAAGCCCTCGCTGTTGTCGAAGGGGTCGCCGGACACGGCGAAGAACCGCGAGTTCCACATCAGGGTGGGGTAAAAGGCCGTGTTGATGACGGTGGGCGCGCGACGCTGGTTGCGCGGCCCCGCGCGGCGCGGCCCGACGACGCCGTTGTTCTCGATCCCGATGGCGATCGACTGTGTGTCGGCGAAGCCCGCGGTGGGCGAGTGGCACCCTGAGCACGAGTTGTCGTCGTTCAGGCCGAGGATGCTGTCGAAGAACAGCTCACGCCCGAGCTTCGCCAGCTTCCGGTCGAGCCTCCGCCCGAGGCGCGACTCCAGCGTGGACTCGATCTCTCCGGTGAAGCCGTGTCGGGCGAGCGTCGCCTCGAGCTGCTCATCGACGTGAGAGCCCTTGGCGAGCGCCGGGCGCGCGAGGAGGAGCGTCACAACGAGACAGGTCGCCAGGGCGGCGAGCGCCGGCACGAGAGATCGCAGGGTCATGGTGCCTCCAGCTCCCCCGGCGGGGGAGGCGCGCGTCGGTGCGCGTCCGTGAGATCAACCAGTCCTGCCCAGATCCTGGCCGAGCGGCGGTGAATCGGATGCTGGGAAATCTAATGTTGCGAGTCGGCGACCGGCAAGGACAAACTTCCATGATTCAATAGACTTACTGCGTCTCCGGGAGTCCGGTTACCGCGTTATCTGCGGTTGTCGCGCCTACATTCGGCGGCGACGCTGCGGCGCGGCGTGGCCGCTCGCGGCGCGGCGTGGCCGCTCGCGGCGCGGCGTGGCCGCTCGCGGCGCGGCATGACCGCGCGGCCGCGTGGCGTCGTTGTAGGTGTGTGGCCGGCGCTCCGCGTCGGTGCGGCGCCCTCGCGCAGCGCGCCTCCGAGGTCGCCCGATACTCACGCTTTGTGGGGCGCGATGGGACGTCGTATGCTTGAGGTGATGGGCCGGACAGCAACTCTGGCGGATCCGACGGCGCTCGTGGGGGGCGCGCTCACCGGGGGATATCGGGTCGCCCGCGTCCTCTCCGCGCAGGGGTTCGGCGTCGTATTCGAGGCCCGGAGCCCCTCCGGCCGCCGCGTCGCGCTGAAGGTCCTGCGGCCCGACGTCGTCACCGAGGACACGCTGTCGCGGCTCAGCCGCGAGGCGAGCGTCACGTCGAAGCTCGACAACGCCCACGTCGTCCCGATCGTCGACGCCGGCCACGACCTCGAGCGAGATCTCGCCTACCTCGTGATGCCGTTGCTCGACGGCACCGACGTCGCCGCCCTCCTCACCGAGACGGGCCCGCTCGCGCCCGAGGTCGCCGTGCGGATCGCGCTCCAGGCCGCCGCGGGGCTCTCGGCGGTCCACGCCGCGGGCCTCGTTTACCGCGACGTCCGCCCACCGCGCCTCTTCCTGGAGCACCTCCCGACCGGCGAGATCCTGGTCCGCGTCTTCGGCTTCGGGCTCTCGAAGGGCTACGACACGGCCGCCTCCGATCCGGGCAAGGCGAGGAGCACCGGTCCCCAGCGCGACGAGTCGGGGCCGCGGGATCGCGCCGCGGACGTCCGGGGCGACGTGTTCGGCCTGGCGGCGACGCTCTACGAGATGCTCTGCGGCGTCTCGCCGTGGGCCGAGCTCGACGTCACGGCGGACACCGCCGACTTCGGCCCGGCGGACACCGCGGCGGACGCGCCGTCGCCCCTCGCGCAGCTGCCGTCGATCCAGGACCGCGCCCCGTGGATCGAGGCGCGCCTCGCGACCGCGCTCTCGCTCGCGCTGCACAGCGACGTGGACCGGCGCTACCCGTCGATCGAGGCGTTCGCCGAGGCGCTGCGCGCCGCCTCCGGCGGCGAGGAGCGGATCACGATCGACATGCTGAGGCCGCTCGATCCCGAGCTGCGCGAGGCGATCGCCGAGCGCGCCGGCGCCGAGACCGATCCGCTCGTCGGCCGCGAGCTCGGCGGCCGGTACGCGGTGCGCCGCCTGATCGGGCGCGGCGGCATGGGCGCCGTCTACGAGGCGGAGTCGCCGGAGGGGCGGCGGGTCGCGGCCAAGGTCATCTTCAAGAGCGCCGTCGGGCAGGACGACCACGCCGTGCGCCGCTTCATCCGCGAGGCGCGCGCGGTGACCGCGATCCAGAGCCCGCACGTGGTCAAGACGTTCGAGCTCGGGACGGATCTCACGCTCGCCACCCCGTTCATCATCATGGAGCTCTTGCACGGCGTCGATCTCGCCAAGCTCCTCCGGATGCGCGGGCCGCTCGAGCCGGCGCCGGTCGTGCGCGTCTTCATCCAGGCGGCGCGCGGGCTCGCGGCGGCGCACGCCGAGGGGATCGTGCACCGCGACATCAAGCCGGCGAACCTCTTCCTGCACGCGCCGTTCGAGGCCGCGATGAGCCGGGCGTCGAGCTCGATCGTGCCGCCGCCGTCCACCCAGCGCGGCGCCCTCGCGGCGGCGCCGCCGCCGTCGACCCGCCGCGGCTCGAGCTCGGTCAGGCCGCCGCCCTCCGGCCAGCGCCTCTCCGGCTCGATCCGCCCGCCCCCGTCGACGCGCCGCCCGTCCGGCTCGATCCGCCCGCCGTCCTCGAGCGACCGCCGGCTCGTGGTCAAGGTCTGCGATTTCGGCATCGCGAAGCGCACCGGCGACGGCGTCTCGCACGAGCTCACGCGCGCCGGCGGCGTGCTCGGGTCGCCGATCTACATGTCGCCCGAGCAGGCGAAGATGGCGAGGGACGTCGATCGCCGCTCCGACGTCTGGAGCCTCTCCGTCTCGCTCTACCAGGCGCTCTGCGGGAGCTGCCCCTGGGATCCGAACGCCTCGCTCGCCGAGCTGCTGCTGTCGATCTGCACCGAGCGCGCGCCGCCGCTCGCCGCGGCCGCGCCGTGGCTCGATCCGGCGCTCGCCGCCGTCGTGCACCGCGGCCTGAAGCGCGATCCCGGGGAGCGATGGCAGAGCATGGAGCAGCTGATCGCCGCGCTCGAGCCGCACGCGGAGGGGACCGAGGTCGTCACGCTGGATCAGCTGCGCGGCATCGACGCGGAGCGGCGCGCCGGCGCCACCCCGATGTCCACGCTGCGCAGCGAGTCGAGGCTCGCCCGCTCCGCCGAGGGGGAGGATCGCTCGATCGGCGGCAGCTCGTTCACGGCGTCGCAGGCTCCCGCGGGCGCCGCGCGGCGGCGCTTCGTCGGGGCGGCGGTCACGGCGGTGGCCCTCGCCGCGGTCGGCGGCGGCCTCGCCCTGCGCGCCTCGACCGGCGGCGAGGTGCGCGCGCCGCCCGCCGCGCAGCGCGAGCCCGCGCCGCCCGCCGCGCCGGCGCCGACGCCCGCGCCGGCGCCGACGCCCGCGTCCTTCACCGCGGTCGTGACGCTCCCGAAGGAGGCGACGGTGCGGGTCAACGGCGCGGAGCGCCCGGTGAGCGATGGCCGGCTCGACCTGACCGGCCAGGCCGGCGACACGTTCGAGGTCGAGGTGAGCCGCGGCGGCGCGACCACGAAAGAGACGGTGTTCATGCTGAGCGACGGCCGGCTCCTGCCCGATCGCATCGAGCTCCAGCCGCTCGCGACGGCCTCTGCCTCGGCCGCGGCGTCCGCGCCGGCCCCGCGCCGCGACCGGCCGCGCCGCGCGCCGCGTGGCTCCTCCGCGCCGGCCGATGGGCCCACGTCCTCCACGGGGGCGCCCGCGGCCCCGCCGGCCCCGACCGCGGTGATGCCGGTCGATCGGTGGTGATCCGGACGCCGCGCGCCCCTCGCGCCGCGCGGCGCTCCGTCGCGGTGTCCGCGCTCGCCGCGGCGCTCGCGGCGCTTGCGCCGCCGGCCCTCGCGCAGCCCGAGCCGGCGCCGCCTGCCGCGGCGCCCGCGCCCTCGCCGTCCGCAGCGTCGCCGACGCCCTCCGCGGCGCCCGCGCCCACCGCGTCGGCCGACGAGGCGCTCGCCCGGGCCAAGGCGCTCTTTCAGGAGGGCAACGAGCTGCGCAAGATCGGCGACTGCCAGCGCGCGCTCGAGCTCTACCTGCGATCGCGCCGGCTCGTCGCGTCGGTGCCCAACACCCTCAACGCCGCGTTCTGCCTCGATCAGCTCGGTCGTTACGACGAGGCGCTCGAGCTCTACGAGGCGCTGCTCACCGATTTTCGCGCCGAGCTCGGCGAGCCGGAGCGCAAGACCGTCGCGTCCACGATCGCCGCGCTGAGGGCGCGGATCGGCAGCGTCCTCGTCTCGTCGAACGTCGATGGCCTGGTGCTCATCGACGGCAGGCCGCGCGGCCGCATCCCCGTCTCCGGCCCGATCCGGCTGCTCCCCGGGGGCCACACGCTTCGCGTCGTCAAGGACGGCTGGCGCACGTTCGAGGCGATCGTGACCGTCCGGGTCGCCGAGACCGCCGCGGTGGACGCGAAGCTCGAGCCGCTCGCCAACACGGGGCGGCTGAAGATCGAGGACGAGCGGCTCGTCGGCGCGGATCTCTTCATCGACGGCACGCTCATCGGGCAGCTGCCGTGGGAGGGCGCGCTCGCGCCCGGCCCGCATTTCTATTCGGTGCGCAAGGGCAACCTCGGCTCCGCGCCGCGCGAGGCGAACGTCGTCGCGGGGCAGCTCGCGGTCGCCACGGTCGAGGCGGGCCCGCTCGGCGAGGAGGTCCGCGTCGTCGCCCAGCCGCTCAGCGCGGATCTGGCCATCAACGGCGTCCCGGTCGGCAAGGGGCAGTGGCGGGGGGCGCTGCCGCTCGGGCGCCACACCTTCGAGGCGCATGAGCCGGGCTATTTCGCGCGCACGCTCCGCACGACCGTCGATCGGACGACGACGGGCGATATCGTCCTACCGCTCGCCATCGACGAGGCCCACCCGCGCTGGGGGCGGAGGGTCGGTGTCTTCCGGCTGGAGGCGGCCTCCGGCTACGCCTTCGCCTCGTCGCTCGAGAGCGACGCCGAGCGGAGCTGCGGCAGCTTCCGCTGCTCCAACGTCTCGCGCCCCTCCGGCTTCCTCGCCGGCCTGCGGGGCAGCTACGAATTCCCGATCGGCGCCGCCATCGAGCTCACGGCCGGGTACCTGAGCCTCCACACGGCGCTCGAACGCTCCCTCGACACGACGTACCTCGCGCCGGGCGGGGGCACGGAGCGGCTCCCCATCCGGTACACGTTCCAGGACGACATCGACCTTGCCGGCGTGACCGTGATGGTCGGCGGCAGCTACCATTACGGGCTGTCGTCCTGGTTCGACGTCGGCGGCGCGCTCGGGCTCGGCGTGGTGCTGGCCGAGATGCGCGACGCGGTGACCGGCGCGGCGTCCGACGCGCGGCGGACGGTCGCCGTGGCCGTGCAGAACGCGGGCAACGGCGTCCGCGCCGCCGCCCCGTTCGCGATGCCGGAGCTCAGGCTGCGGCTGAAGCTCGGGCGAATCACCGCCAGCGCCGGCCTCGGCGTCGCCTTCTTCCTCGTCGACGGCCCGCCGCTCGAGACGGGCAGCACCTACGTCGTCGGCGCCGAGTGCGACGAGGCGGACCCGACGGTCGACTGCGCGCCGGGCAAGAAGGTCGTGTTCGAGGAGCTGGCCCACGGCACGTTCACGATGTTCCTTCCGAACGTCGCCGTGGGATACCGGTTCTGAGCGCCGGCGGCCGCGGCGCTCATCGGCTCGCCTGGTCCCTCTCGTGGCGCGCCTGCTCCCGCACGACGTCGAAGAGGCGCGCCGCGTCGAGCAGCGAGGCCGTGAGCCGGCCGAACTGGATCACATCGCCGACCGCGACCTCCGCCGGCTCGTTCTCGGAGAGCAGCTTGCCGTTCACGCGGGTCCCGTTCTGTGAGCCGTTGTCGATGAGCACGAGCTGCCCCTGCGCGCTCTGCCGGAAGTGCGCGTGCAGCTTCGAGACCGACGGGTGGCGCAGCACCACATCGCAGTTGCGCGTGCGGCCCACCGAGATCTGATCGGGATACGGATTGCCCTTCGCCTTGACGACCTCGAACACCTCGCTGGTCGGACCGGGCGGAGGCGGCGGCTTGCGGTGCGCCGCGGGCGAGGCGGCGACCGTCCGGAAGGCAAATTGCTGGTTGTCCGCACCAGCCTCGGACACCACGAGGAGCAGGTTCGTCACCCTGCGGACGAAGCGGTCCCGAGGCATCAGACGCGCCAGCTCGATGATGTCCCCTGATTCTTCCACGATGCGCCGAGTATAAGCCGATCCCGAGGAGCGGAACGTGGGTGAGCGTACTTTGCCGTAGCGACACGCCCACGTCTCAGCAGCGCGGTCTCGCGGCCACCATTGCGCTGGCGCACATCGCGTCTCCACCGCGCCGCGCGGCGCGCCTCGAGTCAGAATCGGTGTTCCGATGTAAGCGCACGTGGTGCCCTGGGGGCGCATCACCCCTGTTTCTCGCCGCGCGGTCGCGCCTCGGCACCGATGCGGCGGCTCGCCGGGCAGACCGCGCTCGAAAACGCCGCGACCTGGCGTACCTTCCGCGCCCATGCACGCACTGGTTCGTGGACGCATCTCGGTCAACCCGCGCGGCTTCGGGTTCCTGAACATCGAGGCCTCTCCGGAGAAAGGAGGGGCGCCGGGCAGGCCGCCCCTGGTCCCGGCGACCGCCTTCATCACGCCGCCCGATCTGAACCCGTTCCTCGACGGCGACGTCGTGGACGCGGTGGTCGTCGAGGCGGAGCCTGGCCGCTACAGCGCGTCGCAGCTCGCCCTCGTCCATCGCGATCGCGCCGAGCTCTTCGGGACGGTCGTGTCGCACGCGAAGCGGCCGCACCTCCGGGTCGATCGCCTCGTCTCCAACACGGACTGGCCGTTCAAGCCGGGCGCCGCCGACGACCTCGCCGAGGGCACCGCGGTGGTCGCCGTCATCGAGGGCGCGGCCGTCGTCCCGGCGCGGGTCGTCGCGCCGGGCGCCGATCTCGGCATCGAGCGCTGCCTCGCCCGCAACGGCGTGCGCGCCGTGTTCCCGGGCGAGGTCGTCGAGGCGTCGCGCGCGGCGGCGGCGGCGGTGTCGATCGAGCGCGAGCTCGCGCGGGGCCGCCGCGACCTGCGCGAGCTCACCACGGTCACCATCGACGCGCCCGTCACCACCGACATCGACGACGCCCTCGCCGTGCTGCCGGCCGGGCCCGACGGCGCGCTCCGCGTGTTCGTGTCGATCGCCGACGTGGACGCGTTCGTCCAGGAGGGCTCGCCGCACGATCTCGAGGCCCGCGCCCGCGGCACGAGCGTCTACCTCGCCGGCCGCGTCATCCCGATGCTCCCCGAGTCGATCTCCAGCGAGGCGGCGAGCCTGCTCCCGGGGGTCGATCGGCTCGCGGTCACGGCCGAGCTGCGCGTCGATCCCGAGGGCGGCGTCACCGCGGTCGATCTCCATGAGAGCGTGATCCGCTCGCACGCCCGCCTCTCGTACGACGCCGTCGAGGAGTTCCTCACGACGGGCCGGTCCGCCGGCATCCCCGAGGCGGCGTGGCCGGTCGTGCGCTGGCTCCGCACCGCGGCCGCGCGCCTGTCGACGGTCCGCGCCGCGCGCGGCGGCGTCGAGCTCGACCGCGACGAGGCCTACGTGACGCTGGACGCCGAGACGCGCGAGCCGACCGGCGTCTCGCCGCGCTCGGACACCGGCGCGCACCGCCTCGTCGAGCGGCTGATGGTGGCGGCGAACGAGGCCGTGGCCAGCTGGCTCGTGGCGCGCGGGCTCCCGTGCGTCTTTCGCGTCCATGACGAGCCCACCGAGGAGCGCGTCCAGGCGCTCGAGCGCTTCGCGCACAACTTCGGCGTCGAGGCCGGGTTCGGCCCGCGCCTGAGCCCCCTCGGCCTCGCGGCGTTCGAGGCGCAGTACCGCGGCTCGGAGCTCGCGCCCGCCATCCGCACCGTGCTCGGCAAGGCGCTCGGCCCGGCCCGCTACACGGCCGCCGGGGGCCTGCATTTCGGCCTCGGCGCCCCGCTGTACCTGCACTTCACGTCCCCGATCCGCCGCTATGCCGACCTCGCCGTGCACCGCGTCATCAAGGGCTACCTCCAGGGCCGCCGCGATCAGCGCGTGGACGCCGAGGCGCTGGCGTCGCTCGCCCACCACCTGAACGCGCGGGCGCGCAGCGCCGGCAAGGCCGAGACGGAGCGGCACCGCATGCTCGTGGCGCGCCTGTTTGCCTCCCGGATCGGCGAGGAGATCGAGGGCAACATCGTGTCCATCAAGCCGTTCGGCCTCGTCGTCCAGATGGTCGAGTCCGGCGCGACGGGCACGATCGCGCTGGAGGCGCTGCCGGAGGGCCCGTACCGGATCGACGCCGCCGCCCAGGCGCTCGTCGGCGCGAGCCGCCGCTACGGCGTCGGCGAGCCGATCCGCGCCGCCATCGCGTCGACGAACGAGGAGCTCGGCCGCGTCGACCTCGTCCCCGCGGGCGCCCGCGGCGCCGCGTGACCCGGGCCGCGGCGCGCGCCCGCGGCCGCGGCGGCGGCTCACGGCGCGCGCGCGGCCGCCGCTCGTGAGCACCTGGCGCAGCCGCTCCCGCGGCGCCCGGCGGCTACGGCGACAGGCTCACGACGAACGCGTCGGTGCCGTTCGCCGTGTGCTCGCCGAGCCCGAAGTCGATCCGCCCCTCGGCCGTACCGCAGAGCACGATGGCGCTGTTCACGGGCGAGATGGCCGTCGCGTTCGACTTCTGGTTGCCGGCGGCGCCGAGCACCTTCCCCCAGAGGGTCTTGCCCTGCGGGTCGAGCTTCGCGACGAAGGCGTCGAAGCCGCCGCCGCTCCGGAGCGGCTCGTCGCCGAGGGCGATCACGCCCTGCGCCGCGCCGGTCACCACCACGTTGCCGGCTGCGTCCGCGGCGATCGCCATGCTCTCCTGCGAGCCGTCGCCGGCGAACGACCGCGCCCACGCGGGCGTGCCGTCGGGGGCGAGCGACACCACGAACGCCGTCTGTGCGTCGTTCGCGTGGAGGGTCAGCTCAGGGCCGAAGTCGAGCTCGCCCAGGTACGTCCCCGTCACGACCACCGCGCCGGACGGGGTGACGGTGATCCCGGTGCCCGCCTGCGAGGCCGTGTCGCCGTAGTCCGAGAGCCAGACGCCGTTCCCGCTGCTGTCGAGCTTGAGGACGAACAGGTTCGGCCCGAGCCCGGTGTTCCGCACCTGCCGGCTCCCGACGGTCAGCGTGCCGTTGTACCGGCCGGTGAGGAACACGCTGCCCGTGGCGTCGACGGCCACGCTGGTGGCGAACTGGTTCGAGGTGTCCCCGTAGATCCTGGTCCACAGGACGGCGCCGAGCGGATCGTACTTCCGCACGAAGATGTCGGTGCCGCCCTCGCTGCTGGCGCAGACCGGGAGGGGCGGCGCCGAGCAGAGCAGCGATCCGCTGAAGTAGCCGGCGATCACGATGTTGCCGGCCGCGTCCACCGCGATGGAGCGCAGCGTCTGATCCGCGCTGTCCCCGATCTGGCGCGCCCAGCCGGGGGTGCCGTCTCTGTCCAGCGTGGCCACGAAGCTGTCGAGCGCGTTGACGCTGCTCAGCGTCGCGCTGCCGAACGTGAACGACCCGTAGAACGTCCCGCCGATGACGAGCTTGCCGTCGGGCGTCACCGCGAGCCCGTTGAGCGTCTCGGCGCCGCTGCCGCCGAACCTCGCGCTCCAGCGGTGAGCTCCGGTCGCGTCGAAGCTCGCGACGTACACGTCGGCGGTGCCGATGCTCACCAGCGTCTCGTCGCCGAACTTGAGGGTCCCCGAGAAGGTGCCGCCGATATAGATGTTCCCATCCGCGTCGACGCCGACGCCCGTCGCGCTCTGGATGTTCGGGTCGCCGTAGAGGGCCGACCAGAGCGGCGCGCTGCAGGCGAAGCCGTCGCAGTCCTCGTCGGTGTCGTCCGCGCACGTCTCGGTCGCCGGGGTGACCTCGCCGACGCACGGCCGCCACGACGTCCCCGTGATGTCGCACATCCGGAGCCCCGGCGCGCAGAGCCCGACGCCCTTCGTGTCGTCGGAGCCGCTGTAGCAGGTCTCGATCTGGCCCGGGGTGCACACGCACCCCGCGTCGGCCTCGTTCGTCTCGCCGTCGCAGTCGTCGTCCAGGGTGGTGCTGCAGTCCTCGAGCTTCGGGACCACGGCGCCCTCGCAGTCGCCGAAGCCCTGGCCGTCCGGCAGGCACCTCCGCACGCCGGCCGCGCACACGCCGACGCCCTCGGTGTCCGCGGGGCCGGGATAGCAAGCCTGCTCCTCGCCGGCGCTGCAGAGCGGCGCGCCTCCGGTGCCACCTCCGCTGCCGCCGCCGCCGCCCCCGCCCCCGGCGTCGGGCCTCGGGTTGAAGGGCACCGGGTCCGAGCACGCGCCAGGGAGCATGAGAACGAGCGCAGACCCGACGAGCATCGATCGAGCGCGCAGGGTTGTCCTCGTGACCATCAGGGGATGGAGCTCCATGTTCGGCGATGTTGACTTCAGTCCTGATGTGGCTTTCTCGTCTGGCGCTTCTTCTTCAAGTCGATGATGATCGTGCTGACGGGCGGCGGCGCGCTCGATGAGGCGCCGGGCGGGTCCGGGCGCATCGTCTCCGGCGCCTCCAGGGCGCGCGGCGGCTCGTCGGCGATCTCGGACGGGGAGAGCTGGGTGGGCCTCTCGCTCGCGCTCTGCGCGGGAAGCAGGTCGTGCTGCTGGACCGCGTCGCTCTTGGGCTCGTCGCGGAGCGCCATCCACACCGCGACTACGCTCGCGATCACGAGCGCTACGCCGCCGATCGCGAGCAGGATCACGAGCTTCGGCGGCTGCTTCGGCGGAGCGCGGCGCGGCCCCCAGCCGGCGGCCGGCTGCTCGCCGTAGGGGGCGCTCGGGGCGTGCTGCGACGCGGGCGCGCCGTAGGACGCGCCGGTGCTGTGGAGCGAGGCCGGCGCGCTGTGGGGCATGCTGGCGGCGTGCGACGCGGCGGGGGCGCCGTAGGACGCGCCGGTGTTGTGGAGCGAGGCCGGCGCGCTGTGGGGCATGCTGGCGGCGTGCAGCGCGGCGGGGGCGCCGTAGGAGGCGCCGGTGCTGTGGAGCGCGGCGGGGGCGCCGTAGGACGCGCCGGTGTTGTGGAGCGCGGCGGGGGCGCCGTAGGACGCGCCGGTGTTGTGGAGTGCGGCGGGGGCGCCGTAGGAGGCGCCGGTGCTGTGGAGCGCGGCGGGGGCGCCGTAGGACGCGCCGGTGTTGTGGAGCGCGGCGGGCGCGCTGTGGGGCGCGCTGCCGCCGTGGAGCGAGGCGGGCGCGCCGTGCATCCCGGCGTGGCCTGCTCCGGTGTTGTGCAGGGCCGACGGCGGCCCGTTCGGAGCGCCGGGGCCGATCTGCGCGAGGCTCGGATGGCCTCCGCGCGCCTGGGCGGCATCCATGGCGCTCGCGCCCTGGGCCCCGGGCGCCGCCACCGTGGCGGCCTCCCACGAGGTCGCTCCGCCGGGGCCGGGATCCGGCCCGATCGCGGGCGCCGAGCCCCTCTCGTTCCACCTCGCGCCCGAGGGGGCCGCCGGCCGCGGCGGCGGCTCGGCCGGCGCCTCCACCGAGGCGGGCGCCGCGAGCATCGGCGAGGGCTGCGGCGCGCCCGCTGACGGCGAGTCCCCCGCCGCGAGCCGCGCCGACGCGAACGGCGGCGGCTCTCCGCGCAGGAGCGCCCGCATGTCCGCCTGCATCGTGCGGGCGTCCGGGTAGCGCCGGTCGCGATCGAACGCGAGCGCCCTGTCCACGAGGGCGCACAGCCCCGGCGGCGCCTCCGGCGCGACGCTCGCGAGCGGCGGCGCCGCCATGGTCGCCATCTTCACGAGCAGCTCGGACTCCGTGCGCGCCTCGTGGATGCGCCGCTTCGCGATCAGCCGGAACATCGTCGCGCCCGCGGCGAAGAGGTCCGCCCGGTGGTCGACCGAGATGCCGCGCACCTGCTCCGGGGCCATGTACGACACGGTCCCGAGCGTCGCGCCCGTCCGGGTCCGCATCGCCGTCTTCACGCCGTCGCGCATGCGGGCGATGCCGAAATCGAGCACCTTGAGGCGCCCGGTCCGCTCGACGAAGAGGTTGTCGAGCTTGATGTCGCGGTGGATGATCCCCTGATCGTGCGCCGCCCCGAGCACGTCGAGCAGCTCGTCCATGAGGCGCAGCATCTCGCCCGTCTCGATGTGGCCGAGCCGCTGGAGCCTGTCGGCGAGCGACTCGCCGTCGAGGAGCTCCATCACGAGGAACGGCGCGCCGTCCTCGGTCATGTCGATGTCGCGGATCTCGACCACGCCGGGGTGCCGGAAGCGATTGACCGCCTGCGCCTCCCGCTCGAACCGGGCGCGCAGGTCCTTCGAGCGCGCCACCTCGGGGTGGAGGATCTTGATCGCCTCGCGGCGCCCGATCTTGTGGGTCGCGGCGTAGACGGCGGCCATCCCGCCGATCCCGAGGAGGCGATCGATCGTCCATTTGCCCCGCAGGGTCGTCCCTACGCGCCTCTCGCAGGCCGCCCGCTCGTCGTCCATGCCCCGATCGAATGTCACAGCGCGCGGGATCGAGGTCAAGGTGAGAGCCGCGGCGGGGGCGACATCGTCTCGCTTCCCGTGCCTTCCCGGCGCCGACGAGCCTGCCACCGGCCCGGGCTCAATCGGGGATCGGGTGCATGCCGTCGCGCACCCAGGGATCGATGGTCGGCCGGAACGCCGCCTCGGTCCGGAGCCCCGCCAGCACGGACGCGAGCCCCCACTGCAGCCGATTCACGAACGTGAAGTCCTGCGGCATCTTCGGCACGTGGGGGATGGTGGGCATCTTCTCTCCCTCCTTGAAGGTGAGCCCCCGGATGCCGCGGGTCAGGTAGGCCACGGTCTCGCGCGCCTTCTCCGGGGAGCACTTCCAGGTCCCGTGCGTGCACAGCGGGACCATGAGCTCCATCGTGTAGCTCCGGTAGAGATCCCAGCTCTCGTCGTTCGGATCGTAGCCGAGCACCTCCACGCAGGCGCGATCGAACTCCTTCCAGTCCGCGTCCATGGCGGCGCGCATGTAGCGCTTCATGCCCGCCACGAGGTCGGGCGGGAGCTGCTTGACGCAGCCGAAATCGAGGATCGCGACCCGGCCGTCCTCGTAGAAGCGGTAGTTGCCGGGGTGCGGATCGGCGTAGAGCCAGCCGTACCGCAGCATCGAGCGGAAGGTGAAGCGCCAGATCGAGAGGCCCGCGCGGTTCTTCGCCTCCTGGCTGCCGCGCTCGCAGAACTCGGCGTAGCTCATGCCGTCGACGAACTCGAGCGTGATGATCCGCCGCGTGGTGAGGCTGTGGTGGATCCGGGGGATGTAGACGTCCTCGTCCCCGGCGTTCATGCGGCGGAACAGGTCCGCCATCTCGGCCTCGCGCGCGTAGTCGAGCTCGGACAGGAAGACCTTGCGGAGCTCGTCGACGGTCTGCCGGGCGTTCAGCTTCTTGGCGATGGGCGCCATCATCGCCTCGAGCATCGAGACGCTCTTCAGGTCGTTCTCGATGGCCCTGTCCATGCCCGGGTACTGCACCTTGACGGCGACCCGCTCGCCCGCCTTCGTCGTCGCCCGGTGCACCTGCCCGATGCTCGCCGCGGCGAACGGCTCGCGCTCCCAGGCCGCGAACACCTCGTGGGGCGGCGTGCCGAGCTCCTGGATGACCATCTGCTCCGCGGCCTCGGGCGACAGGGGCGGCGCCTTGTCGAGCAGCTTCTTCAGCGTGGCCTGGAACTTCTCCTCGTACCCCGGCGGCGCGAGCCCATCGATGTAGCTCGCCATCTGCCCGAACTTGAGCGGCAGGCCCTTCATCTCGCCGAGCGTCTTCAGCATCGCCTCGGCGGTCTTCTTCACCTCCTGGGTCATCTTCCGCCGCGCCTCGGCCTCTTCCTCGTCGGTCCGCGGCGCGCCGAAGGCGCGCTTCGCGCCCTCGATGGCGAACGGGAGGGTGCGGGGCGCGAGGCCGGCGAGGCGCGCGAGGCGCCCGAGCTTGGAGGTCGGCGGTTTGTCTCTGGGCTTGTCGTCGGCCATGCGGACTGACTCGTTAGGGTAGCGTTGGTCGGCGCGGAGCGGTCATGCGCCGACGCGGCGCCTCGGGGCGGCGCGGATCTTCGGAACCGGCCACAGGGACACGGTGTTCCTCAGCTGCTGAGCCTGCTCCGGGGAGATGTCCCCCTCCACGTGGACCCGGGCCTTCCGGTCCTCGACCACGACCCGCACCGCGCCCCGTCCGACCGGCGCCGCGCGGAGGACGTCCGTGATGTCGTCGAGCAGGCGCTGGGGCAGCCGGCCCCGGAGCAGCCGGACGTTGCGCCCCTCGACGCGCACGTAAAATAGCTCGTTCGCGCGGAGGAGGGCCACGGCGAGCGGAACGACGACGGCGAGCAGGGCGAGGGGGATCAGGAAGGACATGGCGGGCCGCCCACGACGAGAGCGCCTCCCCCAGGCTCACCCGCGGCGTCCGGATCGTGAGCCCGCGCCGGCCGTTGTCAACGCCGGCCGCGGCGGGCTCCCGGCGCCCGCGAGCGCCGTCCGGGCCGGGGGCCCTGGTCAGGGGGGCGCGCGGTGCCTACCTTAGGACCTCATGACGAGCGCCGCGCCCCAGCCTGCCGCCATCGACCCGCGCCTGGATCTCCACGACGAGATCAGCCGCCTGAAGCGGGAGAGGAACGCCGTCCTCCTGGCCCACTACTATCAGGACGGCGAGATCCAGGACCTCGCAGACTTCCTCGGCGACTCGCTCCAGCTGGCCCAGCAGGCGAAGAAGACCACCGCGGACGTCATCCTGTTCGCCGGCGTGCACTTCATGGCCGAGACGGCGAAGATCCTGAACCCCGAGCGCATCGTCGTGGTGCCCGACCTGCAGGCCGGCTGCTCGCTCGCCGACGGCTGCCCCGTCGACCGCTTCCGCGCCTGGCGCGCCCGGTACCCCGGCGCGGTCGCGATCTCGTACATCAACTGCTCCGCCGAGGTGAAGGCGGAGAGCGACTACATCTGCACGTCGTCGAACGCCGAGAAGATCGTCCGCGCGATCCCCGAGGGGCAGGAGATCCTCTTCGCGCCCGACAAGAACCTCGGGCGCTGGCTCATCGAGCGGACGGGCCGCCCGATGCGCCTGTGGCAGGGCAGCTGCCTCGTGCACGAGACGTTCAGCCTGCGCAAGATCGTCGCGCTGCGCGAGCGCCACCCGGACGCGAAGCTCATCGCGCACCCGGAGTGCGAGGAGCCGATCCTGCGGATGGCCGACTACATCGGATCGACGACCGCGCTGCTCAAGTACACGATCGCGGACGACGCCGCGAAGTACATCGTCGCGACCGAGAGCGGCATCGTGCACCAGATGCGCAAGGCGTCGCCGCAGAAGGAGTTCATCGAGGGGCCGCCCGAGGGCAACTGCGCCTGCAACGAGTGCCCCTTCATGCGGCTCAACACGCTCGAGAAGGTCTACCTCGCGCTGCGCGACCTCGCGCCGCGCCTCGAGATGGCGCCCGAGCTGCGCGAGCGCGCGCGCATCCCGATCGATCGCATGCTGGCCCTCAGCTGAGCCCGCCGCGCGGCTCACCGCCTCGGGCACGCGTGGCGGCGCAGCGTGCAGATGTTGGTCCGCTCGCACGTCGTCGACATCGTGAGATCGCGGCAGGGGCGCCCCTTCTCGTGGGGCCGCTCCCGCGTCGCGCGGACCGGGTGCGGACGCGGCTCGTGGGCCACGGCGCAGTCGTGGTCCCCCTCGCACGGCACGGGCAGCACGCGGAGCAGCGCGCACGCGCCGGCGTCGCAGTAGCAGACGATCCCCTGGTCCGTGACGGGCGGCTGCCGGTTCAGCCGCGGATCGGCGCCGCAGCGCTCGCCCGCGGGGTCGTAGCCGCAGTCCGCGTCGATCGCGCACGCGGTCGGGAACGCCTGCTCCCGGGGCAGCGCGGCGTCGTCGCCCGCCGTGGCCGCCGGGTCGTCTTGGCCACCGGCGCTCGCGGCGCGCGTCGTCCCGACGCCGTCGTGCTGCGAGCGCGGCGCCGGCGCAGGCGAGCGCGCCGCCGGCGCGGACGCGAGCGATCGCGGCGGCGCCGGCGGGCGCCCCGGGGCCGGATCGCCGCACGCCGCGAGGGCGAGCGCGGCGGTGAGCAGGAGGCGCCTCGCGCGCTCGCTCACCGCGGCGATCACAGCACCAGGGAGAGGCCGAGGGTGTGGATGAACGAGCCTCGCGCCTGCGGCAGCCCGCCGATGGCGCGCCGCCGCCCCAGGCCGTCGATGGCCTGGGCCTCGCGCGTGGCGTCGCCGCCCCGGCCGAGGAGGAAGGCCCCCGAGCTCTCCAGCTCGATCGTGAGCCAATTGCGGATGAGGTCGAACGACACCCCGAGCCCCAGCGGAATGGCGACGTACGAGCCGCCGCGCTCGCGGATCGTGAACTCGCCCTCGGGATCGGAGACCCGCATGCGGCCGAAGTCGAACCGGTCGTAGCCGACGCCGACCGAGACCCACGAGCGGGCGCGCTCGCCGAGCGGCAGCGTCGGCGCGAGGCGCGCGCCGAGCGCGAGGGCGCGCGCGGCGGGCGCGCCGTCCTCGCGCGGCTCTGCGGTGATCGCGCCGGGCTGCCCGAGCGCGCCTTGCTGCATGGCGAGCTCGTGCCGGGCGAGCACGACGAAGGCGGAGAAGCGCAGGTGCTCGACGATCTCCCAGCGCGCGTGGATCCCGAGCCCGATCGCGGGCTCCAGGCGAACGCGCGACAGGCGGCCCGCGTCGTCGCGCGTCCCGAGCCAGCTGACGAGGGCCGCATCGGCCCCGATCTCGATGTGCCGGCCCCACGGCAGGTGCGGCGGCGGGGGCGCGGGCGGCAGCGGCGGCCGCGGCGGCTTCGCGGGCTCCTCGGCGCCGGCGTCCTGGGCGGGCCCGGCGGTCTCCGGCTCCTCGGCGCGCGCGGTCGCGGTGCAGGCGAGCGCCACCGCGCCCGCCGCCATGCCTCGTTGCACGAGGGCGCGAGCGGTTCGCATGCCCGCCCTTGTAGCAGGCTTTGGCGGCGGCCGGTCCCCGAGCTGCGGAGCCGCGCGCCTCGCGGCCCGCTGCCGAGGAGCCGCGCGGCCGGCCCGCTCCCCCGGGAACATCGCGCGCCGGCGCCCCCGGCGGCGCTCGCCCTCGGGCGGGTGGCAGGGGCCCGCCGGGTCGGGCAAACTCGCGTTCATGCGTGCAAAGCTCCTCGTCTCCCTGTCTGTCCTGGTCCTCGCGCAGCTCGGCTGTTCCGCCGAGCGCAAGCCCGACAGCGAGCCGGCTCCCGCGGCGGCGCCCGCCCCTGCCGCCGAGGGCGCCTCGCCCATGCAGGCGTCGGCGTCG